>NZ_NFUR01000002.1 GCF_002127225.1 Sphingomonas sp. IBVSS2 | reverse complement strand
CGACAAGGCCGGCCGCAAGATCGGCGCGCTCGATGGCGAAGGCTATCTCACGCACACCCTCTATGACGGTGCCGGGCGCAAGGTGCAGGAGATCGCCTATGCGAACATCACCAATGCGGCGCTACGGGCATCGGGCAGCTTCCAGAGCCTGATCGGCAGCGCCAGTGCCGGCACCAGCGCGAGCGACCGCTCGGTGCGCTATGTCTACGATCAGCAGGGCAATCTGCGCTTCACCATCGATGCGCTGAACCACGTCACCGAGCATATCTACGAATATTCGAGCTGGCTTTGGAGCGCATTCGGCCCCGTCCGCGAGACCATCCAATATGCCGGGACGATCCCGGTGCTGGGCAGCTATACCTTTGCATCGGTGAAGAGCGCGGTCGCCGCGCTGGCGAGCGACCCCGCCAACCGCACCAGTTTCGCCATCTATGATGATGCCGGCCGGCTGGCCTATGCGATCGACGCCGCGTGGGGGGTGACCGGCTATAGCTACGACACCAGGGGCCAGGTCGTCCGCAAGGTCGAATACGCCAATCTGCGCTGGACCGGATCGATTCCCAGCAAGGCCGACATGGACAATTGGGTAGCGACCTACCCGACTGCGAACGATCGGATCACGCGCTATTACTACAGCGCGCGCGGCGAGCTGAGCTTCACCATCGACGCGGAAGGCTATGTCACCCGCACCGCTTATGACGCGGAGGGGCGGATATCGGCGACCCTGCGTTGGGACAATCCCGTTTCGGCCAATGACAGCTGGACGATCTTCACGGTGAGCAACGCCGTCAGCGGCGATAGCGCGATCACCAACAGCTACTATGACGCCGCCGGGCGTTTGACCCTCACCACCAGCAATGCAGGCCAATCGCGTCGCTATTATTATTACGCCAACGGGTTGCTGGCGTGGGACATCCTGTCGGAGGGCGGGCAGGACGACAGCCGGACCTACTACACCTATGACGCGGCAGGGCGGAAGGCGGCGGTCTATGCGGCCTATGGCACGGCCGAGCAGGCGATCACCACCTATGCCTATAACGGCCTGGGCGACCTGGTGGAGGTCAGCGACCCCAACGCACATTCCACCAGTTTCGAATATGACCATGCGGGGCGGGTGATCCGCCAAACCAATGCGTACGGCTCGCCGACGGTGTTCGAATACAACGCGTTCGGCGAAGTGACGCGCACGATCAACGCACGGGGTTTCAGCACCTACAGCTATTACGACAAGCTCGGTCGCGTCGTCATCACGCGTGATGCCGAGGACTATGTCACCGAGACGGGCTATACGGTGTTCGGCGAAGTCGCCCGGATCAAGCAGGCCTACAACAAGGCGACCAATGCGGCGGGGGGCGCCAACCCGCCGGACGGCTATGCGCCACATGCGCTCGATGCCGTCACTTCGTTCGAGTACGACAAGCTCGGCCGCCTGGTGAAAACCATCGATGCCGAAGGCTATTACGAGCAATATACGCTCGACGCCTTCGGCCAGCGCGCGTCGGTTCGCAACAAGCTGGGCGGCGTCACTACCAATGTCTTCGACCGGCGCGGCCTGCTCGTCTCCGAGACGCTGCCAATGGCTTCGATCGACAATCTGGGCAACATCGTCGCCGCGACGGTGACCAACAAGTTCGGCTATGATGCGCGGGGCAACCGCATCTGGACGGACGAGGCCTATAACCTCGCCGAGCACCGCTACACTTCCTATGTCTACGACAAGGCGGACCGGCTGATCGAGAAGCGCGGCGACACGGTCGGCTATATCGATCAGTCCAACCATATCGGCGTCATCTACGCCGCGGTGATCGAGCGCTACAAATACGATACGCGCGGCAACCTGATCGAGACGACCAATGCCAATGGCGGCCGCACGCTCTTCTATTATGACGACCTGAACCGGAAGATCGCGGACATCACCGCGGTCGGCACCCTGTCCACCTACAGCTATGACGCTGCGGGCAACATGAGCGCCTCGCGGACCTATGGTTCGCCGGTCTCGCTGCCGGCCGCTGCGGGCGGGACCCCGCCGGCGGCGCCGGGCGGCGACCTGCGCCAGACCAGCTATACCTATGACAATGTCAACCGGCTGCTCACCACCAGCGTGGCCGGGGTACGGACGGGCTCGTGGAACGGCTCTTCCTTCGTCACCACCACCGCGCCGGTCACCACCAGCTTCGAGTATGACGTGGTCGGAAATGTCGTGCGGGCAACCGACGGCAATGGCGCCAGCACCTATTCCTATTATGACAAGCGTGGCGGCAAGGTCGCCCAGGTCGACCAGGAAGGCTATGTCACCCGCTGGACGCTCGACGGCGAGGGCAACGTCACCAGCGAGCGCCGCTATGCGACGCAGACGAGCGGCGCGACCGTCTCGAGCCAGCCCGGCGTGCCGGATGCCGGCGCGGACCGCATCACCAACTTCACCTATGATCGCAATGGCCGCCGGCTCACCGAGCAGCGGCTGAACGTCGAGGCGTACGGCGTCGATATCTATAGCGGCCAGCTCTACGGCACCTCGGGCACCGCCACGATCAGCTACAGCTATAACGGGCTGGGCCAGGTCACCCGCAAGACCGAGGCGACCGGCGACTATATCGACTACAGCTATGACGCGACCGGACGCCTGACCCAGGAAAGCCGCGCGCCGTACAAGGAATATTACAACGGCGACGATCCGATCCGCCCAACGGTTCGTTACTATTACAACGGCGTCAACAATCTGACGATGACCCGCCAGGGCGCGGAGGATCTGAACGGCGGCGACCGCATCACGCGATACATCTATGGCGCCGGCCAGCGGCTGTTGACGATGATCGACCCTTCTGGCGCAGTCTTCGATCACTATTACGACCTCGCCGGCAACCTCGTCCGCCAGAATTATTCCCGTCAGAAGTCGGACGGCAGCAGCGCCTATGAGGGCATGCTCTACACGCGCGACGTGCTGGGCCGGGTAACCTCGCAGGTGGCTGGCAGCTGGAATGGTTCGGCCTGGATCAAGGGCGACGTCCGCCAGACCCAATATAATGCCTATGGCGAAATGTCGCAGCGCGGCCTCAACGACGGCTGGCAGGAGAAATTCTATTATGACGGTGCCGGGCGGCTCTACAAGACCAACTCGGGCGACGGCGTGTGGCGCTTCTTCGTCTATGACGGCAAGGGGAACCAGACCGCTGCGATCGAAAGCGAGGGCAGCTGGATCGGCTCGTACGAGCTAGACGGTGCCATCTCCGCGGTAACCAACGGCTTCACCTCCCCGCTCGGCAGCCTGTACGTCGATGGCACCAACGTCACCATCAACGCCTATGACCGGCGCGGCCAGGCTACTTCGACGATCCAGACCCAGCGCCAGCTGAGCGAGACAGGCGGGTTGGTGAACCTGACCATCGCCCGCGGCTACAACGCGTTCGGCGAGGTCGCCTGGGAACGCGACGCGCGCGGCAACCAGACCAGCTACACCTACAACAGCATGGGCCGCGCGACGATGATCCAGCGCCCGTCGGTCCAGATCACCACCGAATATAATTACAGCTATTGGACGAACCCCACCGACTATTATTATTACGATCTCGCCGGCCGTACGATCGGCGTGCAGGATGCCAATGGGAACCGCACGACGCGCCGGCTTCTCGCGGGAACCGGCTATGGCGCCACCGAGGCGCTGGTCTCCTGGGAATGGCATGCCGATGGCGGCATTCTCAAGAAGGGCTATGACCGGTTCGGCGACCTGCGCCGGGTGACCGACGAGGTCAATCGCACCACCGCGATGGACTATGACGCGATGGGCCGCCTGACCCAGGTGACTCGCCCGAGCGGCCAGGCCGAATATTATGCCTATGACGTGCTCGGCCAGCGCATCCGGCACTGGAACTCCCATTACGGCACCGACAATGTCGAGCGGACCGACTATGACGTCCAGGGCCGCGTGGTCCGCCAGGTCGCCTTCGGCGATGACGCCATGGGGGCCGCAACCACCATCAGCTATGTCTGGTCCTGGCAGTCGACCAACGGCCTGGGCAGCTTCGGCGGCTGGTACCAGACCACGACCTACGCCAATGGCCGCACCTCGGTGCAGCAGGAGGACATGTTCGGCCATGTCCTCTACACCGTCGACCTGGGCGGCCACGCCACCAGCTTCAACTATGACTATGCCGGGCGCATGATCCAGCGCACCGGCGGCGAGACGGTCAACTATAATTACCTGAATACCGGCCTGCTGGGGTCGATGACCAGCGGCTATGGCTCGCCCGTCACGGCGCCGAACAATCTCGGCGAAACCTATCAGATCAAGAAGACCAGCTACAGCTATGACGCGGGCGGCAACAAGCTGACCGAAAGCTATACCGTCGAAAATGGCGGATGGTACGACAATGGCTGGTACGAATATTATTACGACTACGGCTATTATGACCAATATTGGGTGTCGAACTGGGAATATTCGACTTCCACGACCACCTATCAGAACGCCACCGCCGGCTATGACGCGCTGGGGCGGATGACCAGCTGGGCGGAGAGCGGCAACGGCACCACGCCCGCCGCCAGCATCGCCTATAGCTATGACGCGAACGGCAATGTCCGCCGCACCTACGCCACCTATTACGTGCTCGATCAGAACGGGAACCCCTGGTACCAGAGCAACCAGGACTATTGGTACCGCTATGACGCGATGAACCGCGTCGTCACGTCGAAGGGCCAGCTCTCGGGCAGTTCGATCGTGCGGGGCACGCAGGGGATCGACCTCGCCTATAACGTCGCGGGCGAGCGGGTGCAGTCGACCCGCAACGTGATGACCGAGGGCATGGTCAGCTACATGCAATATGATCCGAACGCCGCCGGCGGATGGGGCGATTGGGTCAGCGTCAACGCCATGGTCCCCTATGAGGCCGAGCGGCGCGAGGACTATGCCTATGACGCGGACGGCCGCCTGTCCGCCGTCTATCTCGCGGAGAGCGGCTATTCCGACAATGGCGACGGCACGCTCGCGGTAACGGCGCCGCCCGCAACGGGAGGGCTGAAGGCCAATTATTATTATGACGGCATGGGCCGCGTCACCCGCCAGGTCGACTGGCTGGGCTATGGCTACAGCGCCGCCTATGATCATACGCTGACCTATAATTTGCGGGGACAGGTCGAGTCCGAGGTGACCGTCCAGCGCCAGGGCTCGGACACGATCACCACCTACAGCTCCACCGACTTCGGCTTCGGCAGCAACTATGCGCTGGGCGCCGCGGTGAGCGTCTCGACGACGACGTACAAGAACGGCGGCTACCAGAACTACGCGACGACGACGAACAGCTTCGTCTGGTACGCGGGGGCGGTGCAGGCCAGCACCACCTATGCGCAGTCCGGCCAGGCGGCACAGACTTCCAATTTCAGCTATGGCGCCTCGGGCCAGCTGCTCTCCGTCTGGGTCGGCGATGGCCGGCCGCACTCGATCTCGTTCACCAACGACATGAACGGCCAGGCGATCCGGCGCGACGAATATGACAACAATCCCAATCTCGGCGATCCGCACGAGGTCTGGTACCGCTTCAACGGCAAGCAGATGGGGTATACCGGCAACAACGGCACCCAGAACACCGATTACCAGAGCTCGATCAACGGGCGCATCGCGCTGCCGGGCAACGGGGCGTTCCAGAACGGGGCCAGTTATGGCTCGGCCTATGCCGATTTCGACCAGAGCTTCTCCGGGCTGACCAGTTACAGCCAGGGCGGCGCTGGCGGCAGCTACACGGTGCGCACCGGCGATACGCTCCAGTCGATCGCGGCACAGCTCTGGGGCGACAGTTCGCTCTGGTATCGCCTCGCCGACGCGAACGGCATGGCCGGCGCGGGCGCCCTGGTCCAGGGCCAGACGCTCACCATCCCCTCGGGCGTGCTGCGCTCGACCAACAACGCGAGCACGTTCAACCCCTATAATCCCGCCGACATCCTCGGCGACACCAGCCCGACGACCCCGCAGCCGCAAAAGGCTGGCGCGAAGAAGAACAAGTGCGGGGTGTTCGGGCAGATATTGCTGGCGGTGGTCGCAATCGCGGTGACGATCGTGACCGCGCCACTGATTGGCCCAGTTGGCGGTGCGGTGGCCGGTAACATCGTCAGCCAAGGCGTCGGCATTGCCACGGGCATCCAGGACAAGTTCAGTTTCAAGAGCTTGGCGATGACGGCGATCACGGCGGGCGTGGCGCAGGGCCTGGATAAGCTCGGCATGGTCGTCGATGTCGGCAACAAGATCGCCAGTGCGGCGATCAACGGGGTGATCTCAAGCGCGGTCTCGCAAGGCGTCGCGGTGGCCACCGGTCTGCAGCCCAAGTTCGACTGGGCCGGCGTCGCCGCGGCGGGCGTCGGCGCGGCTGCGGGAGCGGCGGTCGGCGGCGCGCTGAAGTACAACTCCGATCTGACGGGCTTCCACCTCGACAACTCGCTCAAGGGGCTCGCGGCGGGGATGGCGAACAACATCGCGAACGCCGCGACCCGTTCCCTGGTCGAAGGAAGCGACTTCGGCGATAACGTCATCGCGGCATTGCCGGATACGCTGGCGCAGTTTGCCGTGTCGCTGGGCAAGGGCGCCCTCGAGCAAGCCAAGCTTGATCGTGAAAAGGAGCAGCCCTCAGGCGAGCTGGCGCTAAGTCCGCTCAAGGCAGGTGGGCAAGCCAGCCCTGGCCGGATTACCATTATGCCAGGAGATACTCTGGACGCACTCAGCGCGCGATATGGCATATCTGCGGATCGTATCGCCGCACTAAATGGATTGAAGCCTGGGCAAAGCCTGGACAAAATAAAAAGTCTTTTCATTGCACCAGATTTTCAAGTCGGCCTGGATAGAGACGATCGCGTCGAGAAATATACAAAGGATGCTTATCGCCTCTATAAAGACTGGAATAAGCTGAAGCCCATTGAGAGAGAAAAGAGATTCCTGGAGCTGGCCAATGCCCAACTCTCCCTTGAAGGCATTCCTGGGTTGAAGTTTGTAAATAACAAGGATCGAGCAGAAGATGGCTCGTCGGCATATTATGATACCGCTGACCATGCGATTAACTTGAATCTGAAGGTTTTTTCCAGGAAAATTACTTACAATGGATTCAAGGCTCTTTCCGATACAATATATCACGAAACCAGGCACGCAGAGCAGGATTTCCATATCTTGCAGATATTTGCGGGAAAGAAGTATCCTAAGAATACTTTGGCCGTATCGTTTGGAGTTCGCCCGGCGGAGGCGCTGGCATCTGCCGCCTATGCGCGGCCGGTTAATCCCAACGGACCTAAAGCTGCCTATTTCATGGCAATGGCCGATAGCTTCCACGGGCCTAACAGCGGGATCCGTACTACCGTGCTGACCACGCCAGATTTTGCGAGCAATCCATCTCTGTATGCGCAATATAGAAACTTGCCTGAGGAGCATGATGCATGGCGTACGGCTGCAAAACTCAAGGCCTATTGGCCGCGTTGAACCTGTTCGCGAGCATTCCTTCTTGTTTTGGCGGGGACGGCGCCGGCATGGAAAAATGCAATAACTGCAATAGCATATCAGAGTTCTCTGAAATTATTTCAGAGAATCGAGTGCCCTATATCGAATTCAGAGAGAAATTCTCTAGATTTGGCCCAATATCTCTCGATGATCGATCAAGAACCTTATATATAGATTACAAAAATCTGGGAAAATGCTATCCGATTGACAATCGTGATGATGTACTTCCAAGCGGAACAAAGAATATATTCATTGATAAATTTCAATGCAGAGTGGGTTACGAAAACCATTTAACGCTTGCCGATGTGAATGGAATGTTCGGCGAGGCTTATCATGTCCGCACCCCTCTTCATGCTGCGGGACCATATGAAAATTTCAATCCGCGCCATGGAGATAAATTATATACCCTGGGCTTTCAAAACCCCGCCGCAAAAGGAGTTTTCGTTGAAATTGTTGTTGCAACAAAGAATGATCTAGTATCCCTATCAAGGGATGCCGGCAAGTTCCCTGTTCTTCCTTCTAAAGAAATACTTAAATACGGTCACGATATCCAAGTGGTAATGATAAAATTTTCTATAGACGATTAAAAGACCTGATAGCACCATCTAGGATAACGCCTTCAGGCTCAGTTGACAGAGTGGGGCCTCCATCTGCGCGTAGCGGCACGGCAAGCGCTTGCGATTGCCGACCGGGTTCGGCCTCGAAGCCGGCACTAGGGGTATGGCGATGGAGAGAATTTGGGAATTCGCGCCTTGGATGCCCGATCATATCGAGCCTGCCGAATTCGCAGAGCATTGCCGTTTCCTGAATTCGGATGCGCTATATGATGCGGGGATGACGCCGGGGGAAAAGCGGTCGACGCCGTTTCCCGTGGCGCAGCTTGCACTGACGATGCCGTCCTTCGACGTGGATTGTTTCAGCTGGGAAGCGCATATTCTTGTGTCGGAGCGGCTCCGACGGACGATGGCCCTGCCGGGGGAGATCGTGGACTATTTCCCCGTCGATGCCTCCGCCTCTTCGGCAACCCCGCGATCCCTGAACTACATGATCATGAGCGTTGCCGTGACCGAGTCGATTTCGCGAGCAGGTCTGGGCGACCCCTTCATCTATGAGCCGGAGTCCATTGACATCCGAGCCGTACCTCAATTTCCGCTCTTTCGGGACGAACAATATCTCGGATCGATGTTTTGCTCGGATGCAATGGCAGTCTCAGTTCTGGAGAGTGGTTGCACCGGGGTAAGATTCATTGCCCCCGAGAGCCGGGATTTCATTCGCCCCATGCGTTATCGAACGCTACGCGGCCTGGAAGAGGATGCGGGTTGGGACGAGAATGGCGAGAGGCGACCCACCCTGCTGGTGGAAGCTGTCTCCTAGGTGGCGATCGGGGGCATCGTGGTTGACGCTCCACAAGCGCCACCGCCCCCGCTCAGGGACCGCCGAAGCGCTTCGACAAGGTGACGGCGACGGTTCTGGGATTGGGCGGGTTGTTGTACGGATCATAGCCCACCACCCCGTCGACGATCCGCGGCTGGACCCGGTCGAACACATTGGCAACGACGAGCTCGAGCGTCGTGTCGCGCAGCCAGGATGCGCGCGACAGGCGGCCAAGGTCGAAGCTGGCGAACAGCGAGGCGGTGGTGAAGGATCCGACCCGGCGGCGCGGCTGGCCGGCGCGATCGTCCACGAAGCCGTCGACATAATTGATCATCGACCCGATCGAAAAGCCGTTACGGCCCCAGGCGATCGTCCCGTTGAAGCGCAGGTCGGCCGGCTTGGCATAGCCGTCGAGGCGCGAGATCGCAGTCGCGCCGCCCGCCTTCAGCGCGAGGTTGAGGATATACTGGCCCGACAGGGTGAACGAGGCGGTCCCTCCGAACAGCCGGGTCTTGTAATCCAGATCCAGATCGATGCCGTCGGTGGATTCGATGGCGAAGTTTTGCGAGCGGATGTCCGCGATCAGCTGGATCTGCGACAACAGGCTCGTCGGCACCTGGCCCGCATTGTCGAAAAAGGTCAGCTCGCCGCCATTATAGCCCGGCACTTCGGCAAAGCGCCGGAAGACATCCGGGTTCCCCAGCACGGCCTGCAGCTGCGCCATGCTCGGATTCCTGGTGTTGAAGATCTGGAGATCCGCAACGGACAGGCTGTCATCGGGAGTGGGCTTGCCCACCCGGCCGGTGATCTTGATGCGGTAATAATCCGCCTTGATCGTCAGGCCCGGAATAAAGGCCGGCGTAAGATCGGCGCCGATCGTGAAGGTATCGGCATTCTGCGTCTTGAGCGCGGGATTGGCACCGGCGCGATACATCACCAGCGTCTGGCCCGCCGGAAGCGCCGGGTTCTGCAGCGCGGGATCGAGGAACTTGTAGGGATAGAGCCCGATCGAGACCTGCTCGGCAATGCCGATCGTGCTGCGGAAGCGCGGCACCAGGAACGAGCGCGCATAGGTTCCCCGCAAGGCGATCGAGCGATCGACCTGCCAGCGCAGCCCGAGCTTGGGCGAGAAGGCGGTATCGAAGCCCAGATCCTCGTAGCGGCCGGCCGCCGACAGGGTCAGCGAACGGACCAGCGGGACCGCCTGATCGACACCGACCAGCGGCACGTTGACCTCGCCGAACACCGACTTGGTCTTTCGCGAACCGCCGCTTCGGTTGAAGAAGATCCTCGCATCGGTCCAGAGCGTCTCGGCGCGATATTGCGCACCGGCTGCCGCGATCACCGGGCCCGCGGGCAGGCGGAACAGCTGGGTCTGCCCATGCAGTTCGGCAACGAACAGCGTGTTCGAATAATTGCGGAAGCTGGGCGAGCCCGTGGCGCGGCGTGAATCGCTGTTGGTATCGTTGCGGCCGTAATCGACATAAAGGTCGATGGCCGTCAGCCCCCGCCCCTGCCAGTGCAGATTGTTGTAGAAGGAATAGCCCGAGGTGCCGGTATGGAAGCGCCGATTATATTGGGGCTCGTCCAGGTAGCGCTGCTGCGACCTGCGCTCGCGCTCGAAATAGGAAGCATCGAGCGAATAGGTGAAGTCGCCAAAGGACTGCTGGCCGCCGGCATAGAAGCCGGTGAGCAGTTCGTCGGGCAACTCGTCTATCTGGAGATATTCGTCCGATACGCGGACGGGGTCGCGTGTGAAGGGCGCGCGCTTCTGGTACATCGCCATGCCGTAGATCGAACCGCTGCTCCAGCTGTGCCCGGCGAGCGCGCTGGCCTGGAGGCTGGTCTTGCCGGTCTCGGTCGTCATCGCGTTGCGAATTTCGACTTCGAGGCCCTGTTTGGGCTTGCGGGTGACGATATTGACCACGCCGGCGACCGCATCGGCGCCATAGGTGGCGGAGGCGCCATCCGGAATGATGTCGATCCGCTCGATGAGCATCGAGGGCAGCACCGAAACGGTCGGCGATTCGGTCATCCCGACCGACGGCATGCGCCGGCCGTTGAGCAGCGTCAGCGTCGCATCCGAGGCGAGCCCGCGCAGCGCAAAGCCGGCAAAGCCGTCAAACTGGTTGTAGGTCGTCGCATCGCCGAGCGGGCTGCCGATACCGGCGCCGGTGGTCGCGAATTCGCTCAGATCGCCGGTGAAGTTCTGCGGGATGGTCAGCAGGAACTCGGCCGTCGAACCAGCGCCCGATCGGTTGATGTCGATCCGGTCGCGCGTGAAGACCGGGCTGGCCATATATTCCCGCGGCAGCCCCCGGATCAGCGAGCCGGTCACGATGATGGCACCGGCTTCGGGCTCCGCCTCGCCGTCACCGGGCACCGCCGGGCGATCCCGGCTCACTTCCCGCTGCGGCGCTTCGCCATTCCTGGTTTCCTGCGCGAAGGCAGGCTGGCAAACGCACGCCAGCGACGCCGCCAAGGCGCCCATCCCGGATAAATTCACGAAGCCCCCTTTTATGATATGTTGCATCATATCCTTCAGGCTTCGTATTTTCGCGGCCACTGCGTGTCAACCACTCGCAGGCAGCCACACGCCGGCACATCCCTCTGTCCGCTCATGCAGCGTGATCCTCGCCGGGTCCCGGCGCTCCGCAACGTCGGCCATGATCAGCGCCGCGCCCGCAGCTCGATCGCCGGCGTCGTCCCTTGCGGATGAAGATTAATTCTTGGTAACATTTGCGTCACTTCAGGGCACATTCACAAAATCTGCGTGCAGCTGAATCTTCCCAGCTGTAGTGTAAATCGCTTAAATGCCGGGAATCGAATGGAAACCTGGAAACAAAGCAACTCCGGAGCGTGATTTGGCATCACATCCCGTCCATGTTTACCGTTACACGACCGCAGATATTGCCCCCAGCGAGCGCTTTGACGCATGGCAGGGCCACTGGCCGAATGTCGGCCCGCTCTTCAGCACCGAACCCCTGGAAGCGTTCCGCGTATCGAGCGAACTCGTGCGGCTGGGCGAGATCGGTTTCATGTATACCGACATCTCCTCGCAACGCTGGAAGCGCGACAAGCGGCTGGTCGACATCGGGCGGAACTCGATAGCGGTCGCCGTGAACCTGGACGGCAAGGCAGCCGGCATCGCGGGCAGGAACGACTGGGTGCAGATGCCGGGCGCCGCGGTGCTCGTCGACCATGGCCAGACATCGCTCCACGATTCCGCCGGCGGGCGCAGTATCGGCTTTTCCGTGCCGCGCCACCTGGCGACCGAGGCGGGACTGGATGTCGCCAGCTTGCACGGCATGGTGCTGAGCCCGGCGGAAAGCGCCATGCTCACCTCGCACATGCTTCAGGTGCGCGAGGCCCTGCCCCGCTTCGGCGAGGAAGATGCCGCCCGGCTCGGCAGGTCGATGCTCGACATGCTGATTCTGACGTTGAAGGGCGCCAATCGCGGCGAGGCACCGGGCTTCCGCGAGGATCCCGCCACGCTGCTGCTGCGCACCCGCAAGGAGATCCAGGAACATCTCGGCTCGCCGGGCCTGACGATCACCAATCTCTGCCGCAAGCTGGGCGTGTCGCGCAGCACCTTGCACCGGCTGTTCGAGGAGAGCGGCGGCGTGCAGGCCTATATCCGCGACATGCGGCTGGAAGCGGCACGCCAGGCCTTGCTCAACCCCGAAAATCCCGAACGGATCGGCGATATCGCCGAGCGGCTCGGCTTCAGCGACGCCGCGCATCTGAGCCGTCTGTTCAAGGCCCGCTTCGACGAAACCCCCAGCGATTGCCGCGCGCGGAGCATGCTAAGCCGCTGATGTCCCAACGCGGGACCCGTGCCGCCGTGCGACATCGATCCAAATCGGTGAGACGGGCGTTCAACAGCAAAATCCCCGCCCGGGCCTAAGGAATTCCCCATGTCTGCCGTGTGTCCCGATGAGTCGGGGCCCACGGTCCTTAGGATTTTCGGGGGCTTCTGAAATGATCGATCGTGGCAATGGCGCGCGTGCGTCCAAGGCGGTTTCCGTGCGCGTGGGCCGCGAGGCGCTGTTGCGCAAGGCACTGCTCGGTTCAACGGCGCTGATCGGCATTGCCCTCGCCACGCCGGCGCTGGCCCAGTCGACCTACCCCACGGACGGCGGCACGATCTCGGGCACGGGCACCTATACCGATGCGACCGGCACCGGTGGCGGCGTGACGGTGACCAACACGGTCAACGCCGGCATCGTCATGACCGATGTCACGATCAACAACACCACCGGCGACCCCAACGGCATCGCCTACAAGCAGGTCGCCGCCGGCGGCCAGAGCGCGGTCCTCTTCACCGCGGGCACCAACGCGCTTCGCAGCGACCAGAACGGCGCGGCGCTGTCGCTGCAGGCCGCAAATGGCAATGTCACCTGGGCCATCGGCCAGTTCGATGACTCCTCGACCACCGACCTCACCGCCACCTATGGCGCCTATCTGATCGCCACCGGCTTCGTGAACGTCGTCGATTTCGGCACCATCAGCAGCCTGCGCAACGTCACCGCCGACGGCGCCGGCGTGGCGGGCATCTATGCCAGCTCCAGCGGCTCCACGGTGAACCTGTCGCTGAAGGCACCGGTCATCTCGGGCTTCGCCACGGGCATCTCCGCGATTTCGGCCGCGGGCGCCGTCGTCACCACCACTGGCGGCTCGATCAGCACCCTGGCCAGCGGCACCGGGATCAGCGCGACCGCGAGCAACGCCGGGGCCCCGGTCATGGTCAGCTCGGGTTCGGCGATCAGCACCAGCATCGCCGGCATCGGCATCAACGCCGCGTCGAACAACAGCGCCACCAGCGTGATCACCACTGCGGGCGGCACGATCAATGGCGGCAGCACCGGCATCCAGGTGAATGCCGCCCTGACCGGCCAGAGCAGCACCGTGACGGTGGGCGCCGCGATCGGCAATTCGACGCGCCCGAGCTCCGGCGTGGTGTTCCAGGGCACCGGCGTGGTCGGCGGCACCAACACCGTCAACGCCAACGCCAATATCAGCAGCGGCACCGGCTTCGCCGCGATCGGTTCCAACACCATCAACACGGATCTCGCCGTGAACGTGGCGTCGGGCGTGACCGTCGCTTCGCAGGGCTCCTTCGCGATCCGCGCCGGTCGCAACATCACCGTGGTCAACAACGGCACGGTCAGCGCGACCAGCGGCGCCGGAACCGGCGTGAGCAATTCCCAGGCGCCCTCCACCCTCAGCGTGACCAACAACGGCGCGATGAGCGCCGGCAAGACCGTGGTGGACGGACAAGGAACCACCAACGTCACCAATGCCGGCACGATCACCGCGACCAACGGCATGGCGATTTATTCGGGCCGCGGCGGCACGATCACCAATAATGCCGGCGCCACCATCACCGGCGGTTCCGACGCGACCACCGGCTGGGCGGTTCGCTTCGACAGCAGCACCTTCTCCGGGGGCCAGGTGCTCGCAAACAACGGCACCATCACCGGTGGCGGCGCCGGTGCGATCCGGCTCGACGCCACCACCGCCTCGTTGCTCAACTTCAATGCCGGGTCGACCACGAACGGCCTGATCCAGATCACCGGCAGCGGCCCGACCACCACCAGCCTGGCCGGCACGCTGAACGGCAATTACAACGCCGGCGCCGCCACCGGCGCCCAGAACTTCACGCTCGGCGCGACCGGCGCGATGCAGGGCGCGACCTTCGGCTCGGGCAACGACACCTTCACCTGGGGCGGCGGCGCCATCGGCGGCACCGTCGATGCCGGCACGGGCACGGACACCTTCGCGGTCGATATCGGTTCCACGACCAACCGCACGATCAACCAGAACAGCTTCTTCGCCAACATCGTCAATTTCGACGCCTATAGCCTCGTCTCCGGCAACCTGACCCTCACCGGCAGCCGCGACGGCGGCCCGGGCTGGACGGTGGCGGGCGGCAACGCGACGATGCTCGCCCTCAACGGCGCGCTGACCAATGTCGCGGGCAATGCGGTTACGCTCACCACTGCCGACCTGATGTTCATCCAGGCGGGCGCGCAGCTGAGCGCGACCGGCGACGTCATCTATTCGACCGCGACCGGCAACAACATCCAGAACAGCGGCACGATCACCTCGGGCACCGGCATGTCTTCGGGCATCGCGATCGGCAGCGGCACGGTCGATAACTTCGGCCTGATCACCTATGCCGCCGGCGGCTTGAGCGCGACCCAGGGCAACGGCGTTTTCGCCAGCGCCAACCAGCTCAGCCTCGTCAACCATGCCGGCGCGAGCATCTATGGCCGCTGGGACGGCGCGCGCGCGAACAACGGCGCCTATATCGTCAATGACGGCCTGATCCAGGGCGACCGCTTCGCCGGCGTCGAGATCAGCGGCACCAGCGTGGTCTTCAACAACGCCACCGGCCGCATCTATGGCGCGACGAGCGAAGGCGCGGGCGTGCTGATCAACAGCGGCAGCGTGCAGGTCACCAACGCATCCGGCGGCCAGATCGTCGGTGCGGGCTATGCCGGCATCTACAATGGCGGCACCGGCCTGCTGAGCGTGAGCAATGCCGGCAAGATCGCCACCGGCACGCTCGACGGCTCGAACAACTATGTCCAGGGCGGCACCACCACGGCGATCCGCAGCGCCACCGCCAACATCACCAATAGCGGCCTGATCGAAGGCGCATCGGGCGGTATCCAGGCCAGCAGCGACCTCACCCTCGTCAACACCGGCATGATCCACGGGACCGGGACCGGGACGCTCAATCTCGACGCCGTCTATGTCGGCGGCGTGGCGAACATCCTGAACGCCGGCACGATCAGCGAGGGCAGCGGCGCGGCCATCCATGCCAATGCCGGCGGCACGATCACCAATGCAGTGGGCGCCACGCTGGGCGGCGGCACCATCCCCACTTCCGGCACCGCTGTCTTCCTGAACGGCGGCACGTTCAACAATTATGGCCAGGCGGGCAGCGGGACCGGCACTGCCGTGATCACCGACAATGCCGGCGGCACGATCAACCTGTTCGCCGGCTCGGCCGCGGGCAGCATCACCGGCGGCGCCGGCAACGACACGCTGGCGATCTACAACGGCCAGACCAACGCCAGCGCGGTCACGCAAAGCTATACCGACGCAGTGACCGGCGCGGCGGGCAGCGTGACGCTGCAGAACAGCGGCACGCTGGCGGCGGCGATGTTCGGCGCGATCGACCTGGGCGGCGGCAACAATATACTGCAGCTGCGCGGCGCGGGCACCGGTGCCCAGGCGGGCAGCTTCTCGCTCGCCACCGCGACCGGCGCGGGGACCATCACCAAGCTCGACGGCGGCACCTGGACTCTCTCCGGCGTGGCGGCGGTGCCCGGTATCACCGTCAACGCCAATGGCGGCATGCTGAGCTTCCAGGGCACCAGCGGCGTCGGCACGATCAACGTCAATGGCGGCATCCTGCGCGCCAACGGCGCCGGCGCGTTCGGCGGCGCGGCCGTCCACATGCTCACCTCGAACGTGCAGTTCGGCGCATCCGGCGTCTATGCGAACAGCTTCGTGCTCGACATTCCGGCAGTGCTGAACGGCCAGCCGGTCGTGTTCGAGAACCTGTTCGGCGGCAACGCCATCCTGAGCGGCAACATCAGCTCGGGCAGCGGCACCAACGCCGCCGGCCAGGCGATCGGCACCTCGCAGGCCGTGACCTTCGCCGGCATCGGGGGCAGCCTCTTCAACCTGACCGGCACCAACAGCTGGACCGGCACCACGACGATCAACTCGGGCGTGACCGCGCGCGGCTCGACCACCGCGATCTCGGGCAGCGACATCGTCAACAACGGCACCGTCACCTATGCCCAGTCGGGCAGCAGCTCGAGCGGCAGGGTGATCTCGGGCAGCGGCGCGCTGCGGCTGGAGAGCGGCCAGGTCACGCTGACCGGGGCCAACACTTATACCGGCGGCACGACCGTCGCCGGCGGCCGCCTGCAGGTGGGCGACGGCACCACCAACGGCCGCATCACCGGCGCCATCACCGTCGATTCGGGCGGCACGCTGATCTTCAGCCGCAACGACAATTACGACTTCGCCAGCGCGATCAGCGGCGCGGGCGACGTCCAGGCGCTCGGCACGGTCACGCTGAGCGGCCCGATCACCAACACCGGCGCATTCAACATCAACTCGGCCACCGGCGGCACGGTCACGCTCACCGGCGCGCGCAGCGGCGCGTACAGCGGCGGCGCCACTGCCGCCGCTGTCACCCTGGGCGGCGCCAACAACATCCTGCGCGTCGGCCAGAGCGGCACGATCGCGGGCGGCCAGTATCTCGGCGTCTATCTTGGCGGCACCGGGAACGGCGTCGACAATTTCGGCACGATCAGCAACACCGCCACCGCCCTCGACCAGGACTGGGGCAGCGCGATCGGCGTCGCCGCGACCAGCGGCACCTCGATCATCAACAATGGCTCGGCCAGCAACGCCACCGCGACGATCAGCGGCCGGAATACCGGCATCAACCATCTCGGCTCGGACGGCGTGATCGCCACCGGCCTGCTGTCGGTCAACAATTACGGCCTGATCGCCAGCAACCTCGCCAACGCGATCGAGAACCAGAACGGCTCGGGCAACCTCACCGTCACCAACTACGGCACCGGCAGGATCGTCGGCCAGGGCAATGCCGGCGGCACGAACGGCTATGGCATCTACGCGGCCGGCTCGGGCGGGCTCGGCCTCACCAATGCCGGCCTCATCGTCGGCCGCGTCGGCGGCGTCCTCACCGGCAGCGCGGCCAGCATCACCAACAGCGGCACGATCGCGGCGGGCACGCTCTCGGGCGGCACCAGCGGCACGCTGGTCGCAGGCGGCGGCAACGGCATCCAGGCGGTGGGCGGCACGATCACCAACCAGGCGGGCGGCGTGATCCGCGGCTCGTTCCTGGGCGGCAACGGCAGCGACACCAACGCAATCACCTCGACCGCGGCGACCACCATCAACAATTCCGGCCAGATCCTGGGCGTCGCGTTCGGCTCGACCTCGAATGTTCGCACCAACGGCGTCTATGTCTCGGGCGGCGCCGGCAAGGTGACCAACTATGCCACCGGCCTGATCACCGGCGGCTGGGACGGCGTATACGTCACGGCGGGCGGCACGGTGACCAATTCGGGCGCGATCGCCGGCTATCAATATTATGGCGTCGAGAACGCCAGCACCCTGACCAACAATGCCGGCGGCCGTATCCTGGGCGTCACCGGTGGCGCGTCGATGCAGGCGGGCGGCATCGTCAACAACAGCGGCCTGATCGCCGCGGCGACGTACAACGCGTCGACCGACACTTACACCCCCAGCGCCGGCACCGGCATCACGCTGAGCTCGGGCAGCGTCTCCAACCAGTATAACGGCACGATCAGCGGTGCCTCCGGTATCACTGCGACCGGCACGCTGGGCCTGGGCAACACCGGCACCATCACCGCCACGACGAACGCGGGCGTGAACCTGCTGGGCACCGGCAACACCATCTACAACTGGGGCACGATCACCGGCGGCACCAATGCGACGCTGGGCTATGGGGTGCGCTTCGTCCCCGCCGCCGGGGGCACGCTCAACAACCAGTCGGGCGGCCTGATCAGCGGCACCGCCGGCGGCGTCTATTCGGGAAGCGCAAGCGTGTCCGTCGACAATGGCGGTACCCTCGTCGGCACCGGCACGGGCAGCCGCGGCGTCTATCAGCAGTTCGGCAACGCCGTAGTCACCAACCAGGCGAGCGGCGTGATCGTCGGCCAGGGCTGGGGCGTCCAGGGCGGCGCCACCGCGAACATCAACAATGCCGGCTTCATCGGCGCGGGCACGCTTTCGGGCGGCACCTCCGGCACCTTCACGGCGAACGGCACCGGCAGCGGCGTCGTCTTCAATGGCGGCTACCTCACCAACGGTGTCGGCGCGACGATCGTCGGCGGCAACTACGGCGTCTATTCAGGCGGCACCACCGCGGTGAACATAAACAACAGCGGCACGATCACCGGCGGCAATTATGCGATCTACCTGACCGGCAATAACGACAACACGATCAGCCTCTATGCCGGCTCGGTCACCAATGGCGCGATCGTGCTCGGCAACGGCAACGACACGGTCAACTGGTATGGCGGCAGCTTCACCAGCATCCAAGCCGACGCCATCGGCTTCGACAGGTTCAACGCCAGCGTCTCCACCCCGACCACGCTCGACCTCACCAAGGTCCGCAATTTCAAGCAGCTCTCCCTCAATGGCGGCGATCTGACGCTGACCGGCGCGTCGGCCAACATCGGCGGCTGGACCGTCACCGACGGCACGCTGACGCTCGACGGCACCGTCCAGATCGGCAGCGACGGCACGGCCGTCACCCTGGCCAACAGCGGCACGAGCCTGACCATCGCGCATGGCGCCACGGTGATCGGCAACCTGGGCAACGGCGTCTTCGCCCAGGCCGGCACCACCGTGACCAATGCCGGACTGATCCGCTCGACCGACGCCGACTATAGCGGCGTCGCCATGCTCGGCGGCACGCTCGGGAACCAGGCCGGCAGCCTGATCGTCGCCGAAGGCAATGGCGTCACCGTCTCGGCCGGCGCAAGCACGATCACCAATGCCGGCATCATCGTCGGCCGCACCGGCGGCGTGATCGGCAGCGACGACTATCAGACGCTGAACAACACCGGCATCATCGCCGTCGGCACCGCGGCCAATACGGTCACCCAATATTGGCAGATCAACCAGGACTACAGCACCGGCGACGGCGTCCGGTTCACGGCCGGCGGCACGGTGACCAACACCCGCGGCGCCAACAATGGCGGCACCATCGTCGGCGGCGCCAACGGCCTGGTCATCACGGGCGGCGCGGCGACGATCGTGAACTCCGGCACCATCCAGGGCAATACCGGCTACGGCGTCTCGCTGGACACGGCGGCGGGCCAGACCTCGACGATCACCAACCTTATGAGCGGCGCGTTCGTCGGCACCACGGGCGCGGTGCTGCTCTCCGGCGACGGCACGGTCAACATGACCAACGAGGTCGGCTCGGCGATGTATGGCAGCATCGTCTCGACCGGCAACGGCACGCGCAAACTCGACCTGTCGGGCATCGTCTATGGCGATTACGACGCCAGGTCGGGCGCCGGCACCGACAACGTCATCATGCGCTCCGGCCAGATCCGCAATGTGTACCTGGGCGACGGCGACGACAGCTTCACCTATTTCGGCGGCACGATCAGCGGCATCGTCGACGGCGGCGCGGGCTACGACAAGCTGTTCGCCGATTTCGGCGCCGGACAGAGCTACAATGTCAGCCTGGCCAACTTCATCAACTTCGACAGCATCGGCCTGGTCTCCGGCGACATGACGCTGACCGGCCCGAGCAACGATCCCAACCAGGCGATCTACGCCGGCATCGGCGGCGCGCCCGCGGGCACGATCACCTTCGACGGCACGAGCGGCCTCACCGGCGACATCTATGTCAATGGCGGCGCGATCCGTGCGGCAACGGCGGGCGCCTTCGGCACGGGCACGATCCACATGATCGACCCGACCGCGACCTTCGGCGCCACCGGCAGCTATGCCAACAACATCTCGCTGGAAGTGGTCACCCCGTCCTCGGCCAACCCGTCGACGCTGAACGCCGATGCGGGCGTGACCGCGACGCTGACCGGCGCGATCACCACCGGCGCCGGCGCAGGCGTCGATCCGAGCCAGGACCTGGTGATCGGCGGCCAGGGCACCATCGTGCTGACCAACACCGCCAACCGCTGGACGGGCACCACCATTGTCAACCTGGGCGCGACGCTCCAGGGCGCCAGCGACACGATCTCGGGCTCCGCCATCGTCAACAACGGCACCCTCGCCTATCAGCAGGCCTATAGCGGCACCGTCTCGCAGAACATCACCGGCAACGGCAATGTGCGCGTGGGCGGGCTGGCGGCCGGCAACACCCTCACCTTCTCCGGCACCAACAGCTTCAACGGCTCGATCCTGATACAGGACGCATCGAGAGTCGCGATCAGCGGCGCGACCGGCACCGGCGCTTATGTGAGCGTCGATCTGGGCGCGGACGCCAGCCGCCTCGATGTGGCGGCGACGGGCAGCCTGACCAGCAGCAATATCGCTGTGACTGCCTATGGCGCGAACCAGAGCGTGCACAATCTCGGCTCTATCACCAGCACCGGCAACGCGGCCGTGTATCTGAGTGGTGCCAACGCGCTGCTCGACAATGACGGCACCGTCAGCGGCACTCGCGGTGTCTATGGCGATGCCGCCAATATCAAGCTGATCAACGGCGCCCACGGCACGATCACCGGCAATACCAACAACGCGGTGTACCTCGCCCAGGGCGGCACGATCGACAATTCGGGCACGATCCAGTCGCGCAACGGCTACCCCGCCGTCTATGTCGGCAGCGGCGCAGCCACGATCACCAACAATGCCGGCGGCCTGATCACCAGCCAGGGCACCACCGTGGCACTGTACGATGCCGGCTCGAAGCTGACCAACGCGGGCAGCGTGACGTCGCGCGATGAGACCGCAGTCTATCTGGGCGCGGGCGGCACGGTCATCAACTCGGGCGGCCTCACCGGCGGCACCGGCGGCTACGGCCTGTGGACCAGCGGGGGTGGCAGTTTCACCAACCAGTCGGGCGGCACGATCACCGGCGGCCTGGGCGGCATGTATCTCGACGGCACCGGCACGATCACGGTCAATCTCGACGCGGGCTCGACCACCGGCAAGATCTTCTCCGGCGGCACCGGCGACCGCGTGGTCAACATCTCGGGCACGCTCAACGGCGGCTATGCCGGCGGCACGGGCGACGACCGGATCACGCTCGACACCAGCGCGATCGTGACCGGCGTCCTGGATGGCGGCTATGCGGGCAACAACACGCTGACGCTGACGGGCAGCGGAACGGCAACGCTGGGCGACGTGATGAACTTCGGGAGCGCGGCCAAGTCGGGCAGCGGCACCTGGACCCTCTCGGCCCCGACGAGCATGACCTCGTGGACGATCGCCGACGGCACGCTGCTGCTCTCGGGCGGCAACGCCATCGACGATACGGCCACGGTGTCCATGACCGGCGGCACGCTGCAGCTGGGCGCGTCGGAAGCGATCGGCAGCCTGTCGGGAACCGGCGCGGTGTCGCTTGGCGCCAACGCGCTGACCCTGCTCGGCAACGACACCAACTTTGCGGGCGCGATCTCGGGCAGCGGCAACCTGGTGATCGCCGGCGCTGCCACCCTGTCGGGCGCCAATGCCTATACCGGCCAGACCGTGGTGGCGGGCACGCTCACGCTCGGTGCCTCGAACGTGCTGGCCGACAGCTCGACGCTGGTCGTCCGGGCCGGAAGCACGGTCGACCTGGGCGCGAACAGCGACACGGTGGCCATCGCCGCCATCGCCGGCACGCTGGCGGGTTCGGGCACGCTGACCGCCAGCGAATATGAGCTGACCGGCGCGACGGTGAACGCCAATCTGGGCGCGGGCCCCGTCTACAATCTGAGCGGCACGTCGACGCTGAACGGCACTGCCGGCGGCGACATCACGGTCCGGGGCGGCACGCTGGCGCTCGGCGCGGCAAACCGCCTGGCCGACACCGCCAATGTCGCCGTCGCATCGGGCGCGACGCTGGATGTCGGCGCGTATAGCGACACGATCGGCGCCCTCGGTCTCAACGGCACGCTGGCCGGCACCGGCACGCTGACCGCCAGCCAGTACCAGCTGACCGGCGCGATCGTGAACGCCAACCTCGGTGCAGGCACATTGTTCAACCTGGGTGGCAGCTCGACGCTGAACGGCAATGCGGCAGGGCCGCTCGTCATCCAGGCCGGCACGCTGAGCCTGAACGGCACCGCCGGGGGCGACGTCGCCGTCAATGGCGGCACCCTGGCGCTCGGCGCATCGAACCGCCTGGCCGACACCGCCAATGTCGCCGTCGCATCGGGCGCGACGCTGGATATCGGCGCATACAGCGACACGGTGGGCCTGCTCGGCCTGAACGGCACGCTGGCCGGCACCGGCACGCTGACCGCCAGCCAGTATCAGCTGACCGGCGCTACCGTGAACGCCAATCTGGGCGCGGGCACGCTGTTCAACCTGGCCGGCAGCTCGACCCTCAACGGCAATGCGGCAGGGCCGCTCGTCGTGCAGGCCGGCACGCTGAGCCTGAACGGCACCGCGGGCGGCGATGTCGCCGTCAATGCCGGCACCCTGGTGCTCGGCGCGGCGAACCGCCTGGCCGACACCGCCAATGTCGCTGTCGCCTCGGGCGCCACGCTGGATATCGGCGCATATACCGACACGATCGGCCTGCTCGGTCTCAACGGCGCGCTGGCCGGCACCGGCACGCTGACTGCCAGCCAGTATCAGCTCACCGGCGCGACCGTGAACGCCAATCTGGGCGCGGGCACGCTGTTCAACCTGGGCGGCAGCTCGACGCTCAACGGCAACGCGGCAGGTCCGCTCGTCGTGCAGGCCGGCACGCTGACGCTGAACGGCACCGCCGGAGGCGATGTCGCCGTCAATGCCGGCACCCTGGCGCTCGGCGCGGCAAACCGCCTGGCCGACACCGCCAATGTCGCTGTCGCCTCGGGCGCAACGCTGGATATCGGCGCGAACAGCGACACGGTGGGCATCTTCGCGCTCGGCGGCACGCTGGCCGGCACCGGCACGCTGACCGCCAGCCAATATCAGCTGACCGGCGCAATCATGAACGCCAATCTGGGCGCGGGCACGCTGTTCAACCTGGGTGGTAGCTCGACGCTCAACGGCAACGCGGCAGGTCCGCTCGTCATCCAGGCCGGCACGCTGAGCCTGAACGGCACCGCGGGCGGCGATGTTGCCGTCAATGGCGGCACCTTGGCGCTCGGCGCATCGAACCGCCTGGCCGACACCGCCAATGTCGCCGTGGCCTCGGGCGCAACGCTCAACCTCGGCGCGTACAGCGACACGGTCGGCCTGCTCGGCCTGAACGGAACGCTGGCCGGCACCGGCACCCTCACCGCCAGCCAGTACCAGCTGACCGGCGCGATCGTGAACGCCAACCTCGGTGCAGGCACATTGTTCAACCTGGGCGGCAGCTCGACGCTCAAC
Source organism: Sphingomonas sp. IBVSS2 (assembly GCF_002127225.1). Classification (GTDB taxonomy): domain Bacteria; phylum Pseudomonadota; class Alphaproteobacteria; order Sphingomonadales; family Sphingomonadaceae; genus Sphingomonas. The sequence goes on along the minus strand of NZ_NFUR01000002.1, from coordinate 882,240 downwards.
GGCAACGCGGCAGGTCCGCTCGTCATCCAGGCCGGCACGCTGAGCCTGAACGGCACCGCGGGCGGCGATGTTGCCGTCAATGGCGGCACCCTGGCGCTCGGCGCGGCAAACCGCCTGGCCGACACCGCCAATGTCACCGTCGCCTCGAGTGCCACGCTGGATATCGGCGCGTACAGCGACACGGTCGGCCTGCTCGGCCTGAACGGCACGCTTGCCGGCACCGGCACGCTGACCGCCAGCCAGTACCAGCTCACCGGCGCGACCGTGAACGCCAGCCTCGGCGCGGGCACGCTCTACAACATGGGCGGCACCTCGGTGCTGACCGGCACGGCGGCCGCGAACACCGTCACCGTACAGGCCGGCACGCTGCGCCTGGGGGCCAGCGACCGCCTGGCCGACGGCGCGACGATCGGAGTCGCCTCGGGCGCGGCCTTCGACCTGGCCAACTATAACGAGACCATCGCCAGCATCTCCGGCCCCGGCACGATCGCGCTGGGCACCGGCCGCCTGACCCTGGCGAGCGGTTCCAACTCGGCCTTTGGCGGCGCGATCACCGGATCGGGCTCGATCGACAAGCAGGGCATCGGCACGCTGACGCTGGCCGGCAGCTTCGCCACCACCGGGCGCTTCGACGTGTCGGCGGGCACCCTCGCCTTCTCCGGCGCCACCCAGGGCGGCATGCGCGTCCAGGGCGGTACGCTGATCGGCGGCGGCACGCTGGCGGGCGCGCTGACGATCAACTCGGGCACCTTCTCGCCGGGTGGCCTCGCCACCGGCGCGCTGGGCGCGATCAACCCGATCGGCAGCTTCACCGTGGGCAGCCTGGCCGTCAGCGGCGGCACCCTGCTCTTCGATTTCGGCGGCACGAGCCTGAACTTCGCTTCGGACAGCATCAAGGTGAACGGCGCGGCCACGCTCACGGGCGGCTCGGTGCAGGTCAACGCGCTGACCGCGGCGGCAAGCGACTATCGCTTCAACCAGCTCTACACCATCGTCCAGGCGAACGCCCTCACCGGCACCTTCGCCAACGGCTCGGTGTTCGCCACCGTGGCGAGCAACCCGAACCTGAAGTGGCGCCTGCGCTACGATCTGGTCGCCAACGCAGTCGTCCTCCAGGTGCAGAAGAACATGGAGTTCAACGACGGCGTGGCGGCGGGCGACACCAACACGCTCGCCGTCGCCAATGCGCTCGGCAACTCCACCACCGGCAACGCCTCGGATCAATGGGCGGCGACGCTCAACACGATCACTTCGCTCGACACCCAGCAGCGCGTCGCGGCGTTCAGGACCTTCAGCGGCGAAGCCCTCGCCAATGTCTCGACCGCGACGATTTCGGCGAACAATCTGTTCACCGACCTGCTCCGCCGGCGCGTGGGCGACGGCAGCGATGCGCTGATCGGCGGCGGGTTCGCCGGCGCGAGCCTGGCCGATGTCCGCACCACCAGCACGGCGGGCAACGGCTTCGCCAGCGCACTCTCCGGCGCGACGCTGCCGGGCGGCGACAATGGCGATACGGGCAATGGCGGCGTCTGGGGCCAGGTCTATGGCGGCTATCAGAAGCTGCTGGGCGGCAGCGTGCATGCCGGCCTCGACACCACCGTGGCGGGCGTCGCCATGGGCGTGGAGACCCGGCTGGACGGCTTCACCGCGGGCATCGCCGGCGGCGTCGCCCAGATCGATGCGGATATGGACAGCCGCGCCTCGACGGTGAGCGGCAACCAGTATCAGCTGGGCGGCTATCTGAGCTACGATGCGGGCAGCGCCTTCGTCGCCGCCTCGGGCAGCTGGTATTCGAGCGACCTGAACAGCAAGCGCACGCTGGCCATCGGCACCACCACGGCGCTCGCCACCGGCGACATCCACGCCACCGGCTATTCGGTGGGCGTCTCCGGCGGCTTCCGCACCGAGTTCGCGAACGGCCTGCGCCTTGCCCTGATCGGCAGCGCAAGCAAGGTCCGCGACCAGCGCGACGGCTTTGCCGAGAATGCAACCGGCGGCCTGGGCCTGCAGATGGCATCGGCCAACCGCGACCTGTTCACCGCAGGCGCGGAGCTGCGCCTCGGCGCGAGGGTGAAGACCGGCGGGGGCACGGCGATGCCCTGGGTCAGCATGGGCGTCCGCTACAATTCGGGCGATCTCGATACCGTGGGCACCGTCCGCTTCTCGGGTGCGCCGAGCGGCACCGGTGGCTTCGGCGTGAGCGGCGTGCGGATCGCCCCGGTGCTCGGCACGCTGGGCGTGGGCATCGATGCCCGGGCCAGCAAGAATGTCCGCCTGGGCATCGCGCTGGAAGGCTCGGCGGGCGAGAACACCCGCGAGGGCCGCGCATCGGTCCGCGTGAAGATCGGTTTCTGACGACAGTCGGCGCCACGGTGCGGAGGGTTTGGAATCCCGCTCCGCACCGTGGCGCCGTTGCGGGCCTCACTCGGGGGGGCCGAGAGCCCGGGCAGGAAGACTGCACGGGCTCTCTTGTCATCCGTCGCCGTCGCCATCCTCGTCCGGCGCGCCGTCAGACCAGCTTCAGGTCGGCCGGCCGCGCCTGAGGAAAGACCGTCGCCATCCGGTCGGCCGACAGCCCATATTGCCGCGCGACCAGCCCGCCGATCAGCGCGCGGTAATCGGTCAGCACCGGCAAGTCGCGCGCCTGGTTGAGCGTCGCGGCCGACACCGCCACCTGCGGACCCGCCATCCGGCCGCCCGCAATGTCGCCGCCCATCACCCAATAGATGCTGCCATGGCCATGATCGGTGCCCTTGTCTCCGTTCTCGCGGAAGGTGCGGCCGAATTCGGAGACGACGACCACGGTGGTCGATCCCCAGGCCCTGGCGCCGATCGCGTCGACGAAACCGGCCAGGCCGCGTCCGAGTTCGCCGATCCGGTCGGCCAGATAGCCGGTCGCGTTGCCCTGGTTGACGTGCGTATCCCATCCGCCGACATCGACGAACGCCAGGTTGAACCGGTCACGCATCAGCGCGCCGATGCGCCGGGCCGAAAGTTCGAACCCCTTGCTGCTCACCGCACCGCGGCCAGCCGCCTTCATTTCCTCGTCGAGCGTCTCGAACACGGTCTCGCGCACATGGAAGCCCTGGGCGACCGACTGCGCGAGCTGCCCTTGCTTGCCGTACATCGACTCGATGATCGCCGTCTGGCGCCGATCGATCGGCTTGCCGACATTCGCGAGCCCGAGATTGGGCACCGGCACGGGATCGCCGCGGAAGCACAGCGGCAACTGATCGGTGAAGGCGATGGGCCGGTCGTCCCTGCCCAGCATCTGCGCCAGGCGAGCCAGGAAGCCGGAGCCATAGTTGCGCGAGCCGCCGACGGGCTGGCCCAATTCTATCGTGTCCTGCGTCTCGAAATGGCTGCGGCTCAGGTCGTCGGTGCCGGCGAACGGCACGAACGCGATCTGCCGCTGCCGCCATAGCGGAAGGATGCTTTCCTTGAGCGCGGGATGCAGGCTCCAGTCGCCGTCCAGGGGCAATGCCGCCTTCGGATCGGCGGGATTGGGCCTGGCGAGCGCGATCGTCGGGCGCGACTGGTAATAGAAATCGCTGCCCGTCGGGACGATGATGCTCGTCGCGTCATAGGCGCCCCGCAGGAACACGACGAGCAGCCGGCTGCCGGCCTGCGGCGCGGCAAAGGCACGGCCGGCCACGATCGCCGGCGCGAACGCGGCCGCACCCTTCAGAAGATCTCGACGTTGGATAGGCGGCATCGCGACATCTCCTGCCGTTCAACGGTGCATGAATTCGGGGGAGGACAGGAACAGCGCGTTCCACTCCTGCGGCGAGGTCGCCTTGGCCAGGGCGTCGCGCGTCGGCTGGCCCAGCGTGGTGCCTAGCCCGCCGAAATAGAGCGCATTCTGCAGCTGCGGAAAGGCCGGCTGGTCGGCGGTGGCGCCCGGCGGGCGAAACAGGCCGGCCGATCCGCCACCGATCTGGCGGGCGATGTCGAACCGCGTCGCCATCTGGCCGGGGCCGGACCAGGCGTCCGACCGCATGTCATAGCCGTCGGGCGTCTCGTGGTTGTACAGCCCTTCGCCCATCCGGTTGAGCCAGCCGACGATCGGCTGGGTGTTGAGGATCACCCGGTCGCCATAGGCGTAGCGCACGGCCGATATCGCATAATGGGCCGGATCCTTGAACACCGTCCCGAGCGAGGCCCTGAACCCCGGCGCCCCGATCATCGCGCGCAGCACCCTGGCGATGTCGCCATCGCTGTGCCGGAACGCCTGCTCCATGCGCGCCACGACGTCCGCGGGGGGCGCATCGCCCATGAAATAGGTCGCGATCTGGAGCGAAACGTGATGCGCGGTCGCGGGCGAGGAAGCGATCAGGTCGAGCGCTTCCGCAACCTCGGCGAAACCACGCCCCTTGATATCGTGCCCCAGGAAATGCTTGTCGCCGAAATCGTGGCGCGCGGGATTGAATTCGAACAGGCCGGCGCGGACGTAGAGCGGTTGCCATTGCGGCTTCAGCTTGGGCGGATCGGGCTTCAGGTCGACGCCGACGCCGGTCAGGATCCGCGCCAGTTCCTGCACGTCCTGCTGCGAATAGCCGGAGCCCACGCCCATCGTGTGCAGCTCCATGATCTCGCGCGCGTAATTCTCGTTGATGTGCCCCGCCGCATTCTGGTCGTTGTCGAGATAGCGCAGCATCGCGGGATGGCGCAGCGTCGCTTCGAGCAGGTCACGGAACTTGCCCAGCGCGCGGGCATGGATCGTGTCTTCATAGTCGCCGACCATGGCGCGGATGTCGCGCTTCGGCGCGTGGACGTTGAAATGGTTGAACCAGAACCACGTCATCTGCTCGCGCAACTGATCCGGGGCGTAGAGCGCACGCAGGATCGACCTGGTGCGCGCTTCGTCGGCAAGCACGTTCATGTCCTTCTGATAGGCGTCGCGTGCCGCCTTGCGCTGGTCGGGATCGGTCAGCGCGTTGGCGGCGCGGATCGCGGAATCCTCCTCGACGACCAGTTGCGCCATCGGCTCGCGGACGATGCGCATCGCATCCACCTGGCGCTGCGCGTCGGGCGGAAGCGCCTCGGGACCGTCGCGCAACTGCGCGTCGAGCCAGCGGCCGGCATCGGGCACGGTGCCGGCGCGGGAGGCGGCCGAACCTTCGACACCCCAGGTCAGCCTGTCTGCCCAGGCCAGATTCTTGACGGGAATGCCGGTGGTCTGCGCCTGCAGCGGCGGCGCCGACACTGCAAAAAGGGCCACGAGAACCGTACGGATGCGCAGCTGAACTCTCATCATCGGCCGACGATTCCCGAGCGAGCGGCCAGTGCGACGCTGCCTGCCGGACCCGCCGGATCCACAAGGCCCTTGCGCTTCACCGGCGCGATTCATTGCCCGCAATGTGCGCGTTCCAAAATGAACCGGCGCTGTCCGGAAGGCGCGTGCGGACGGGAATCGGGCCGCTAGCCGGTCAACCCCCGGCGCTCATATCGTCGTGGCAGGCTCCACCGCATCGGTGGCCAGGCGCGCGCGGAGCGTCCGCTTGTCCACCTTGCCGACGCTGGTCCGCGGAAGGGTTTCAAGCACGAGGACTCGTTCGGGAACGGCGTATCTGCTCAGACGCCCGGCATCGACATGGCGCATCAGGCCTTCCCGCAACAGCTCGGCGCTCGGTGGGCCGCCTGAAGCGGCCGCGACGACGAAGGCGACCGGCCGCTCGCCCCATTTGCCATCCGGCACTCCGATGATCGCAGCCTCCGCCACCCCGGGCAGCTCCATGAGAAGCGCCTCGATGGCGATCGAGGAAACCCATTCCCCTCCGGTCTTGATCACGTCCTTGAGGCGATCGACGATCCGGATGGCCCCGTCCTCGTCCGTGGCGGCGACGTCTCCGGTGTGCAGCCAGCCGCCTTCCCAAAGCGCATCGGAAGCGGCCTGGGAACCATAGCCCTGGGTGAGCCAGGGCGCGCGCAGCAGCAGTTCGCCCCCGCGCGCCGCGTCCACCCGCGCCTGGACCAGCGGAATGGGAAAGCCGGCGCGGCAAAGTTCCGCGACATCGCCGCCCGGTGCGCGGGCAAGCGCAACGACGGGCCCGGTCTCCGACATCCCGAAGCCGACCAGCGTCGACAGGCCGGCGCGCGCCGCCTCTTCCGCCAGCGCGGGCGCCAGGGCCGAGCCGCCGATGATCACCGTCCAGGGGCCAAGCGTCTCCCCATCGTCCCGCGCATCGAGCAGCATTCTCAGGATCGTCGGCACGCAGTGCGAGAAGCTGACCCGCTCGCGCGCCTTCAGCGCCAGCAGGCGCCTTGGATCATAGCGCCCCGGATAGACCTGCTTCAGCCCGAGCATGGTCGCGACGAACGGCAAGCCCCATGCATGGACATGGAACATCGGCGTCATCGGCATGTAGACGTCGCCACGCCGGAGGCCCTGGCCGGTCGGCTGGTTGGCCAGGGTGGTCGCCAGCGCCAGGGTGTGGAGAACGAGCTGCCGGTGGCTGAAGAAGACCTGCTTGGGGTTGCCCGTGGTGCCGGTGGTATGAAATGTGGTGGCGATCGCGTTCTCGTCGAAATCCTCGAACCGGAAGGACGGCGCGGTCGCCGCGATCAGCGCCTCATAGCTGTCCGCCTTCGCATCTTCCTCCATCGGGATCGCACCGCGGATCGCGGAAAGATTCGGCCGGATCGCATCGAACAGCGGCGCGAAATCCGCGTGATGGAGCACGAACACGGCGCCGGATTCGCGCAATGTGTATTCGATCTGCGCGGGCGACAGCCGGACGTTCACGGTCTGCAGGACCGCGCCCATCATCGGGATCGCGAAATAGCATTCGAGATAGCGATGGCTGTCCCAATCCATCACCGCAACCGTATCGCCGGCCTGCACCCCGCGCTCGGAAAGCAGCGTCGCAAGGCGAGTCACGCGATCGAGCAACGCGTCATAGGTGAGGCGCCACTGGCCGCTCACGATCTCCGCCGACGTCTGCTGCGCGACATTGGCGAGCAGATGGCGAAGCAGGAGCGGATAGGCATAGGCATCCTCCGCCGGGGTCGTCAGGATTCTCGGGGTGCCCATGGTTTCTCCGGCGGTCATTGCGATCGGTTGGACGTGGTGCGCCGTGGCGGGCGGCAGGGGCCGCGCTTGCTGGTGTCCGTCCCGGTCACCGGCTTTGCGCCAAGGCTGGGATCGCCGCCCTTGAGCTTCGCCATCGGAACCTTGTCCGCCTGGCGGATGACATCGGCGAGCATCGCCGTCTGGCGCACGGCCAGCCCGGCGTCCAGCTTGTCGATATGGCCGTTGGGCGCGATGCTCAGCAGGTAGCTGGGGCCGCCGATCAGCCCCATGTGCGGAACGCCGCTTTCATGGAACACCACGCCCGTCGTGACTCCCGGCCCCGGCTCGACGCCGTGCCGCAACAAGTCGTGCCGCTTGATGCCCGCCACCACGATGTCGGTCAGCGGGCCGGCCGAGGTCGGGCAGTTCATATATTCATTGTGCCCGGTGGGCGCATAGCCCTTGCCGGGGATATCCAGCCACTCGCTCGAGCCCAGATGCTCGATCGTGAACGCCGCCGCCGCGCGCTTCATGAGTTCCGGATGCGCCAGCGCCCAGCCCGGTGCCTCCGGCATCTCGCCCGTCATATGGCCGGGCCAGCCCGCGAAGACGATGCTTCGGCGCAGCCGCTCGCCCTTGGGCAGGCTCGCAAAGTGGCGCGCGAGGTGCAGCATGGTGATGCAGCCATTCTCCTCGACGAAATTCTGGCCGTCGGTGTGGGTGTCGACGATCATCACCTCGTCGCTTTCGCCGGGCAGGATCGCGGTGAGCTGCGGCACGTCGCCCGTCGTCCATTCGGCGTCGAGGGTGAGGTGCGCCGTCCTGCCGGCCTTGGCCGCGCGGCGGAGCTCCTCGCCCGCGTCCTGGCCGACGAAAAGCGCCGGCAGCTTCGGCCGATAATGCGAGGCATGGGGAGAGTAATTGCCCTCGATCATCGCCGAGGAGACGTCCATGATGATCGCGACGCCGGCAACGCCGCGCGCGGCCAGCGCGTCGAGCTGGAATGCCGGGGTCGTCCACAGCCGGTGATAGGGCGTGTCGAGCGAGGCCGACTTCGGTTCATCGCCGATATGGACGAAGTGCGGATGGGTCAGGCTCCCCATCGTCAGGCGCGGAAGCTGCCCGTCGAAGACGAGGATGCTACCCTTTGGAAAGTCCGGCAACGCATCGGGACCGGTCGGCTTCAGCAAGCCGCCATAGACGAGCGGCCCGGTGACGCCCTCCGGGCCGGTGGGCGCCGAGCGGACGAAGAAGGTGACCTTGGCGATGGGCCGTCGCACGCCATCGTCCAACACATCGAGGCTGACGCGCCTGGGATCCCAGCGCCGATAGCTGTACGATTCGCACGGCCCGAGCATGAGGCCGGCGTCCTGGAACTGGCCGGCCATCCAGTCGACGAATGCCAGGTGGTTGGCGTTGCCGGGAAGCCGGGGACCGAAGTCGACCATCTGCTGATAGTCCCGCCGGATATCCGCGGCGGACGGCAGCGGCACCGGTGCCCGGCGGGGCCGGCCGGCCCCGAACGCGCGGCCCGCGGCACTGGCGCTGGCCAGCGCGCAAGCGGCGGCAAGGAGCGCGCTCCGGCGGGAAATGAGCGATGGGTCATGCATGCGGACGATCTCCCATTCAGATTCGGCAGCGATCTCTCGCCTGGTCAGAATTTGATGTTCACACCCGCCGTGAACTGGCGTCCAGTCACGTCGTAGAGCAGCGGATTGGTGGGGATGAACGTGAAGAGCGTGCCGTTCGGCGCCAGCGGCGGGGCGCGATCGAACAGGTTGTTTACGGTCAGGAAGAAGCGATAGCCGTCCTTGAGCCGCACCGCGGCGGTCAGATCGGTATAGAAGACCGACTTCACGCGATTGTTCTCGATGGTCCTGGGTTCCACGCGCGTGACGTCATAGGTCCCCGCGCCGATGAACCGCTCCTGCACGAAGAGTTCGACCGGTCCGCTCTTCCACTCCGCGCTGCCCGTCGCGCTCCAGCGCGGATTGGCGCTGAGGCCGACTTCCCCCGCCCGGTCGATCGATGGGCCGTTGCTGATGTCCTGCCGCTGCTTGTCGAGATAGCTGGCGATGAACCGCACGCTCGCCGCCCCGCCAAGGACCTGCCCGCGCGGCCGGTAACCGAGCTCGATGTCGAGGCCGGATGTCGCCAGCCGGTTGAGGTTCAGGGTCGGCGACTCGATCCGCGTGATCTGTCCCGCCGTGTTGCGCGTGATGTTCGCGCAGAGGCTTGTGGCGCCCGCAAGGCACTGATTCAGGGTCAGTTGCGGTGTGAGCGACGAGATGATGCCGGCGATGTCGATGGAATAATAATCGACCGACAAGGTGAGCCCCGGCGCGAAGGCGGGGCTCAGGACGATGCCCGCGGTATAGGTATCGGCCTTTTCCGGCTGCAGCGACGGGTTGCCGCGCGCCGCCTGGACGATGGGCACGGTGATGCCGTTCTCGATCACCGAGCCGGTGTTCTGCACGATCCCGGCGAACAGCTCCGGCACGTTGGGCGCGCGGATATCGCGCGAGGCGGTGCCGCGCAGGCGCACCCCGGCGACCGGCTCCCAGACCGCGCCGGCCTTCCAGGTCGTCACTCCGCCGCTGGTGCTGTAGTTGGTGTATCGCACGGCGCCGTTGATATCGAGCGCATGGAGGAAGGGCAGATCGCGGGCGAGCGGCACCGCCGCCTCCGCGAACACTTCCCACAGATGGTACGCGCCCTTCACCGGAAAGACGTTGGTGAGCAGCCAGCCGCCGGGCTGGTTCTGATAGGCCGGGGGAAAGCCGCGGATGCCGGTGGCGTCGTTGATGCTCTGGGCGATATCGTCGGCAACCTGGTTCAGCGCGACGCGACGATACTGGCCACCGGCCGCGATCGAGACCGGGCCTGCCCAGGTGGAGAAAGGCTGCGCGCGCAGCGAAAGGTCGGCGACGTCCTGGGTGAAGTTGGTGGTGTAGCTCGAAGCGCCCTCGACATAGGCTATGGCGGCCTGGGAAGGTGCGCCGGCGCCGAACAGGTTGATCGGAACGCAGCCCGGATACAGCCCCGGATTGGTGAGCGTGACCCGGCAGACGATCTGGTTGGTGGCGGGATCGCGCACCGCGTCCGCCGCGGCATAGAGGCGCTCGAGCGCGACATTGTTGTAGGTCCGGATGTTCGTCCGGTTCCTGCCATGCTCGAAATAGCCCTCGATCTGGAGGCCGCCCGCCCCGGCGAAGCGGAACCCGCCGGTGAGATCGAGCGTGCGCGCCCGCGCCGTCGCGTTCGCCGGCTCCCCGAAGTCGAAATTGACCCGACCCATCGCAAACGCAGGCGTGTTCGTGTCGGTCAGGACCTGCTGGACCGCCGGATTCAGAAAGGCGTTGCCACTGAAGATGGTGAAGCCGTTGAAGCCGCCGGGGTTGAACTGCTGGGCCTGGTTGTAGTGGTTGCGCGCCAGCGCCAGGCTGCCCTGGGCGTAGAGCGTGAGCGACGGCGTGACGTCGAACTCCGCGTGCCCGAAATAGCTGCGGGTGGTGACGTCGGCGGAAAGATTGCTGAACACCTGGGCGCCGTCGCCGCCGACCTGGATCAGCCCCGATTGCGCCGACCCGCGCGAATAGGGAACCAGCGTCCCGCCGGGGGCGAATTGCTGGAACGCCAGCGGACCGCTCAGGATCAGGCCGCCGGGGGACGCAGTCGACGACCGCAGATCGTTCCGAAAGATCAGCTGCCCGGGAACGGCCGGGTTGCTGAGGAAACCGGTGCCGCGCCGCCCCCAGTCCCGATCGCCGACGCTCTGGATGCCGCCCATCTCGAAGTAAGTGGCGCTGGCCACGATCCGCCCGCGTCCCTCCGCGAAGGATTGGCCGGCGGTGATGCTGGCCTTGTAGGTCGGGGCGTCTCCCTTGTCGGAGATGCCGGCCTGCGCCGTCGCCTTGATCCCGGTGAAGCGCGTGTCGAGCACGAAGTTCACGACGCCGGCCACGGCATCGGACCCATAGGCAGCCGAGGCGCCGCCGGTCACGATGTCGACGCGCTTCACCAGTTCCTGCGGGAACAGATTGATGTCGGTCGAACCGTCGCGGGACGAGGGTGCCGCCCGGCGGCCGTCGATGAGCACCAGCGTGCGCTGCACCCCGAGGTTGCGAAGGTTGAGATAGCTTCCGGACTGCGGCCCCACCGCCCCCGTGAAGGCGCCCGCGGGACGCGTCGATCCGCGGAACGACGGCAGCTGGTTGAGCGCCTCGCCGATCAGGCCGGGCTGGGCCTTGGCCAGGTCCTCGGCAGCCATGACCGTTACCGGCGTCGGCGCCTGCGATCCGTCGCGGATCGCCCGCGATCCGGTGACGACGATATCGGCACTTCCGGCGGAGGCCGCCCCCGCATCCGCCTGCGAATCCTGCGGCGGTGCCTCTCCCGGCGCATTCGCCACGGATTGCGCATATGCGGGAACCGCCATCAGCGCCGCCGAGCATGCGGACGCAAACAATATCGGCCTGATCATTGACCGCCCCTTTCCAGCTTGGGCGCGACCATCGTCGTCTGCCCGTCCTCTCCATCCAAAGAACTCCGCCAATAGCCGGCCCGAGTCAATATCTTTCTTTTGTTAGGAAGGAATATGTTTCACGATCACCCCGCCCCCGAGGCGAAGCGCCTCCGGATCGGGACTGAATCTATTTTCTTTCCTGGGAAAAAGTGCCTACCGAAGACCGGAAGATCGAGCATCGGCTCGAGTTTCGACCCCTCCCCGAGAGAGGGATAGCGGCAGCAGTTTCAACCGAGGTCTGGACGTGACAACGCAAGGGAAGTCGAGAAAGTCGCCCTCGTCGCGGCGCTCGAATGCCGAACGCCGCGAAGAGTCGATGACGATCATTCTCGATCACGCCGAGGCGGAATTCGCCTCCAAGGGATATGACGGCACCACCTTCGTCAGCGTGGCCGAGGCCGCGGGCGTGGATGCCGCGCTGATGCGCTATTATTTCGGCGACAAGGAGCAGCTCTTCGCGGCCGTTTTCCGGAGGCGCGGCCCCATGGTCAACGCGCTGCGCATGCAGGCACTGGACGCATATCGGGCGGCGACCGGCGGACAAGGCACGCTCGAGGGGCTCATCGAAGCATTTACCCGCCCCGGCTTCGAATTCGGCTCCCTGAGCGAGGGGCACCGCAACTATGCCGCGATCGTCGCATTCGTGAACAGCTCGCGCGGCACGATGCACGCGCTGATGTCGGAAGTCTTCGACGAAGTTTCCCGCGTGCTGATCGACGACATGCAGCGGCTGATGCCCGACGTCCCGCGCGAAACGCTATATTGGGGCTATCACTTCCTCACGGGCGCCTTCACCTTCTCGCTCGGCCAGACCGGCCGCATCGACCGCATCTCCGGGGGCTCTGTCTCTTCCGAGGACTTCGCGGGAATTGCCGATCGCCTGCCTGCCTTTGTCGCCGCCGGAATAAGGTCGCTGGCCGCGCGCTGATCGCGCCCTTTTCCTGCACGACCAGCCGATCGCGACCGGCATGCACGAACCGGCTCAGAAGGCCGGGATCACCGCCCCGCCATATTTGCGCTCGATGAACGCCCTCGTCTCGGGGCTGTGCAGCGCCGCGACCAGCTTTTGAACGCGCGGGTCGTTCTTCGCGCTTTCCTGGCCCACGATGAAGTTCACATAGGGGCTGTCCTTGCCCTCGATCGCCAGCGCATCGCGCCGCGGGTTCAGCTTCGCATCGAGCGCATAGTTGGTGTTGATCAGCGCCAGATCGACCTGGTCGAGCACGCGCGGCAGCGTTGCCGCCTCGAGTTCGCGGAACTTGAGGTTCTTGCGGTTCTCGACGATGTCCTTGGGCGTTGCTAAAACGGCCTTGGGATCGAGCAAGGTGATCAGCCCCGCCCTGGCGAGCAGCTGAAGCGCGCGACCGCTGTTGCTCGGATCGTTGGGGATCGCGATCGTCGCGCCCTCAGGCACGTCCGCAATCGCCTTCCACTTGCGCGAATAGGCACCCAAAGGCTCGACATGCACGCCGGCAATCGTCACCAGATGCGTGCCCTTGGACCGGTTGAACTCGGCGAGATAGGGCGCGGTCTGGAAGTAATTGACCAGGATCCGGCCTTCCGCGACCTGCGTGTTGGGCTGGACATAATCGTTGAACACCCGGACATCGAGCTTCAGCCCCTGCTTGGCCAAAGCCGGCTTCACGAACTCGAGGATCTCGGCATGCGGCACCGCCGTAGCGGCAACGCTCAGCATATTGGGATCGTCGGTCTTCGCGGATTTTCCGCAGCCGGCGAGCGCGAAAGCGGCAAAAGCGGTGAGGAGCAGGCGTCGTTGCATCGGAAGTCCTATCGGCGGGTAAAGTGGCGGACGAGGCGGTCTCCCGCCATCTGGAGAAGCTGGACGAGGACGAGCAGCAGCGCGACGGTGACCAGCATCACATCGGTCTGGAAGCGTTGATAGCCGAAGCGGATGGCGAGATCGCCAAGGCCGCCGGCGCCGACGGCACCCGCCATCGCGGTGAACGAGACGAGCGCGATCGCTGTGACGGTCGCGCCCGCTATGATCCCGGGCAGCGCCTCGGGCAGCAAAGCCCGGAACACCAGGTCGCGCGTGGTCGCTCCCATGGCCTGGACCGCTTCGATGGTGTTGCGATCCACTTCGCGCAGCGCGGTCTCGACCAGCCGGGCGAAGAATGGCGCCGCCCCGACCACCAATGGCGGGATCGCACCCGCCACGCCGAGCGAAGTGCCGGCCAGCAACACCGTCAGCGGAATCATCACGATCAGCAGGATGATGAAGGGCACGGAGCGCAGCAGGTTGACGGCGAGCGCCAGTCCCCCGCTCACCACGCGATTCTGCCAGATCTGTCCCGGGCTGGTGAGGAACAGCAGCACGCCGAGCGGCAGGCCCAGCGCCAGGGTCAGCAGCAGCGAGCCGCCGAGCATCGCGAGCGTGTCGAGGCAGGCCTGGCCGATCTCGTTCCAGTCGACATTGGCAAACCAGCCGCTCATGCCGCCACCTCGCCGTGCTGGCGAAGCGCCGCGAGCGCGGCTTCGGTGTCCCCGCCGGACAGGCCGAGAGTCAGCTGCCCGAAGCTGGCCTCCCTCAGCCGGCCGATCCGGCCGTCCAGGATTACGAAGTCCGTACCGGTCTCACGGGCGATATGGGTAAGCACCGGCTGCAGGACCGCATCGCCCCGCAGCGTCAGGCGGGCGACCGGCCCATCAAAGGCGAGCGGCTGCGCGTCCGCGCCGTCCTCGTCGATCAGCGCGCGGGTCTCCGCTGCCCGAGGGCGAAGGAAGACGTCGGCGACGCTGCCCGTCTCGACGACACGGCCGGCATGCAGCACCGCGACGCGGTCGCAGACCTGACGGACGACTTCCATCTCATGAGTGATCAGCACGATGGTGAGCCCCAACTCGCGGTTGAGGTCGCCGACAAGCGCCAGGATGCTGCGGGTCGTCTCCGGATCGAGCGCGCTGGTCGCCTCGTCGCAGAGCAGGATGTCAGGGTCGGTCGCCAGTGCCCGGGCAATGCCGACACGCTGCTTCTGCCCTCCCGACAACTGAGCCGGATATTTGGCGCGATGGTCGGCAAGGCCGACACGGGCGAGCAATTCGGGCACGCGCGCGGCGATCCGCGCCTTGTCGGCTCCGGCGATCCGCAGCGGCAGCGCGACATTGTCGAATATGGTGCGCGAACCGAGCAGCCCGAAATTCTGGAAAATCATGCCCACGCGCCGGCGCAGCGCGCGCAGGCCTTCGCCGGAAAGGCCGTCCAGCGCGATGCCGTCGACCTCGACCTTGCCCGTGGTGGGGAGCTCGAGCCCGTTGAGCAGCCGCACCAGGGTGGACTTGCCCGCGCCCGACCGGCCGATGATACCGAACACTTCGCCGCGCGCGATCTCGAGGTCGACGCCGGCCAGCGCCGCGTGGCCATTGGCGAAGGCCTTATGAACGTTTTCGAGATGGATCATGGGCTTTCCGGATGGCGCCGGGCTGAGAGTGCCCGGCAGGTTCACGAGCGACGTGGATAGCGCTTCTGCTTCGCTGCACGCACGAGATGAGCTTTAGCGCGCGATAGCCGAACTTGCTTCTTAATGTCCATCTAATCAGTATGAATTTAGCGTGTACCGATGAAGCCAGCATTCGCTCTCGTCCGGCTTCGTCGCTTCCCCGGGCTAGGTTATCCCCCCGAGCTCAGGTCTGGGCCGCGCTCTCCCCCTTGGGGCGCGGCCCTTTTTTCCCTCAGCCCTCGGGCCTGACGGTCGGCCGGGTGTTGGGATAGATCTGCTCGACCCTGGGCTCGCCGGGCGCCGGGCCGCGCATCCCATAGGCGTTCACCGGCTGCGAACGGTTCACCCAGAGCGCATAGTAGAGATGGTCGGCGCGCGGATCCTCGGTGTTCGGGTGGAGCAGGATGGTGAGGCCGAGACTGTTGAGCTGCAACCACGGCACGATCACCGGCAGCAGATCGTTGGTGAAGCCGAAATAGAAGGACGGCGTGACGTGCGGTCCTCGCGGCTCGAGGTTCCAGTTGCCGAGTTCGACGGAGAAGCGCTCGGCCGCCCATTTGCGGATCAGCGCCGCCTTCGCGTAGCTGTCCTCGTCGAAATAGATATGCGCATGATAGCTCTCGATGTCGGTATAGGCGCGCGGAGCCGAAGGCAGCACCGCCTCGCCCGGACGCACCGATCTGGGGCGCGGCGTCGGCTCCTTGTAGGTCTCATAGCCCCAGGGACTGCGGCCCGTTGTGATGGGCCCGGGAGCGGCAGCGGGAACGGTCTGCGCCCGCGCGTCGCGCGCCAGCCCGAGCGCAGCCAGCGCCGCGGCACCGCCGCCGAGCAAGGCCCGGCGCCCGGGAGAAAGCAGATCGGCCCACATCTGGTCGTCGCGTTCGTTGAAGAAATTGGGTTCCAGCGACATGAGGCATTCTCCGATACGGTTCAAAGGACCAGCTTGCCGCCGACGATGGCGAGCGTTCCGGCAAGCACGGGACGCAGCACGCGGTCGGGGACGCGCGTAGCGATGAGGCTGCCGACGACGATGCCGGGCACCGATCCCAGCAAGAGCGATCCGAGCAGTACGAAGTCGATCGAACCGAGAACCCAATGCCCGGCACCCGCGATCAGGGTCAGCGGCACGGCATGGGCGATGTCGGAGCCGACGAGGCGATTGGTCGGGAGGCGCGGATAGAGGATCAGCAGCACGGTCATGCCGAGCGCCCCCGCGCCGACGGACGACAGCGAGACGAGCACGCCGAGCACCGCGCCAAGGGTGATCGTCAGCGCGGCCACCTGGCGCTCGGGCCGCGGCGGCCGGTCGTTCGTGAAATATTCGACGATCCGGCGCCGGAAGAAGATCGCCACGGAGGTGGCGATCAGGGCGATGCCGAGCGTGAGGCTGATCACGCGGCCGGTGCTTTCGAGATGCGTCCCGAGCGCCGCCAGCGCCAGCAGCGTGGCCAGCGTGGCCGGCACGCTCCCGATGGCCAGCCGCCGCACCACCTTCCAGTCGACCGTGCCGCCGGCGCCGTGGACCGCGGTGCCGACTGCCTTGGTAGCCGAGGCATAGAGCAGGTCGGTGCCCACCGCGGTGGCCGGATGGAAGCCGAAGACCAGGACGAGCAGCGGCGTCATCAACGAACCGCCGCCGACACCCGTCATGCCGACGAGCAGGCCGACCAGCACCCCGGCGAGCGAATAGAGCGGATCGAAATGCGTCACCGACGGGACGCCGCCCGGCGATAGGCCGGATCGCGCGCATCGAGCGCGGCCTGCCAGACCCGCAGCACATTGCCGCTCCACAGCTTGTCGATATCCCCCGCCGAATAGCCCCGGCGCTTCAGCTCGGCAGTGACGTTGCCGCCCTCGCCGACATCGGCCCACCCCTCGACACCGCCGCCATGATTGAAGTCCGAGGACAATGCGACATGATCGATGCCGATCCGCTTCACCGCATAATCGACCGCGTTCACCAGATCGGCGACGCCGGCGCGCGGCTCCTTGCCGACAATGTCGTGATAACGCTGGTCATATTCGGCCTGCTTGCCGAGGGAGAGCGCGGCGCCACCGGGCTTGAGGCCATATTCCCGCTGAAGCGCCGCCACTGCCGCGAGGGTTTCCGGCGAGCGTGCGCGCAGATAGGCGCTGAAGGCATTGATCGCGACGACGCCTCCCCTGGCCTTCAGCGCGTCGAGTTGCCCATCGCTCAGGTTGCGGCTGTTGTCGACCAGCCCGCGCACGTCCGAATGGCTGGCGATGACCGGTGCGCGGCTCAGCGCCAGCACCTGGTCGAACGCGGCGTCCGAGAGCTGCGACACGTCGATCAGCACGCCCAGGTCGTTGAGCCGCCTGACCGCGGCCTTGCCGAGCGGCGACAGCCCGCCATTCTCGCCGGGGGTGTCGCCGAACTGCAATGCGGGACGCGAGGAGTCCGCGAACTGATTGTTGCCGGCATGAACGAAGCCGAGGATGCGGACACCGCGACCATACCAATAGTCGAACTGGTCGAGATCGTTGCCGAGCGGCCAGGCATTCAGGAAGCTTTCGATCACCGCGAACTTGCCGCTCGCGGCCGCATGCCGGACATCGGCCGGAGAGCGCGCGAACACCGCCAGCGCGGGATTGCGTTCGACGATCGCGTGGATGGCACCATCGCGGGCACGAAGCTCGGCCTGCGCCTTGGCGAGCGTCGATGCATCGCGCGTGCCTTGCGGCACGAACAGCGCGATGGCGGCGGCAGCGAGCCCGCCGGCCCGCGCGCGATCCAGGTCGAATTGCGATGTCGGGTCGGTTTTCCCCGACCAGCCCGGCGCGGCGGCGGATTTGGGCAGGTCGACATGCGGATCGATGGCGAGGGACTGGGCAGCCGCGGGCGCCGCGGCGATCGAGAGGCTGAGCACGAACAGGCTGATCTTCACTGGGTTTCTCCCATGGTTTGATCCCGCAAAGCGAGGCCATGGCCGCCTCCCGTTTATTCCTATTCATTAAATAGGAATTTAGGCGCGTGAAAATCTATCGCTGCCACAAGCTGGCGTTGCGCATGATGGGCCGAGCTATCGGATTGATTTTCCCGGGTGCGCCATGGGCGACCGCGCCGAAATGCCGAACCCGTGACAGCTCCGCTATCGCCACCCCAAGAGCTTCTTCTGACTCAATTCCCATTGAATGAGTAGGATATTTAGCCCGGCCAGCAAGAACAAAAAGGGGCTCCCATGCGCCATATCCTCCTGCTCCTCTCGAGCGTCGCCTTCCTCCCCGTTCCCGCGCTCGCACAGACCGCAAGCCCGCCATCCGACGAGAGCGCGCCGGCGCAAGGCGAGATCGTCGTCACCGGCACGCGCTTCGCCAACCGCACCGTGACTTCCTCCCCGGTGCCGATCGACGTGCTGAACGGCGAAGATGTGCGTGCCTCGGGCTATAACGAGACCAGCGAAATCCTGCGCCAGCAAGTGCCGTCCTTTGCCTTCGCGACGCCCACCACGCCGGACGGCAACACGCATATCCATTCCGCTTCGCTGCGCGGGCTTTCGCCCGACGAAACGCTCGTACTGCTCAACGGAAAGCGCGTGCACACCGCGGCCTGGGTCAATACCGGCGGCACGATCGGCAAGGGCGCCGTGCCGACGGACCTCAACCAGATCCCCGGCGCTTCGATCGGACGCATCGAGATCCTGCGCGACGGTGCCTCCGCCCAATATGGCTCGGATGCGATCGCGGGCGTGATCAACGTAATCCTTCGCACCGATACCGCGATCCACGGCACCGCCAGCTTCGGCAGCACCTATGATGGCGGTGGCGACACCTATGAGCTGTCGCTCGGCTCGGGCGTGAAGCTGGGGGATGACGGCTTCCTCAACGTCACCGGCTATTATCGCAACCACAAGGCCGCCAACCGGGCGGAGCCCGACACCCGTCAATTCTATTTCGGCATCTCGCCCACCGGCGCGCCCCAGGCCCTGTCGGCGCGCTATGGCTCCGGCATCAGCCTCAATCCGCCGGGCGGCGTCGCCGGCACGACGCTCGATCCGCGCGAGGCCGCGGTAGACCGCAACGTCTGGCGCTTCGCCGATCAGGGCGACCTCGAGGATGTCAGCGGCATCGTCAATTTCGCCAAGCCGCTCGGCGGCGATGTCGAACTTTATGGCTTTGGCGGCTACCGGGTCAGCAAGGCGCACTCCAACGCCTCCTTCCGCCGCCCCGGCCAGGACGAGAATGTCCGCGCGATCTATCCGAATGGCTTCCTGCCGTTCGTGAATACCGAGAGCACCGATTATTCCGCCGTGGTCGGCGTTCGCGGAAAGCTTGGCGGCTGGAACTGGGATCTCTCGACCGTTTATGGCGGCAACACGATCGAATACCGCACCGAGAACACGCTCAACGCGACGCTGGGCGCCGCGAGCCCGACCAAATTCTACAACGGCAAATACGGCAATTCGCAATGGACGACCGACCTCACCCTATCGAACAGCTATGATATCGGGCTGGCCGCGCCGCTGAACCTGGCACTGGGCGCGGAATATCGCCGCGACGGCTACAAGATCGGCGCGGGCGAACTGGCGAGCTACCAATATGGCGCGGCACGCATTCTCGACGGGCCCAATGCCGGCGCGGTGCCGACGATCGGATCGCAGGGATTTGCCGGCATCCAGCCTGGCGACGTGGTCGATACCAGCCGCGACGCAATCGGCGCCTTCGCCGAACTGGGCCTGGAGCCCCTGCGCGGATGGCAGGTCGATCTCGCCGGGCGCTACGAACACTACAGCGACTTCGGCGATACCTGGAACGGCCAGGCGTCGACCCGGCTCGGCCTGGGCGCGGGCTTCGCGCTGCGCGGCTCGGCGGGCACCGGCTTCCACGCCCCTGCCCTCGCCCAGCAATATTTCAGCTCGACCAGCAGCCGCACCATCGTCAACAACACCACCGGCTTCCCGGAATTCGTACTGGTCCGCACCGCGCCGGTCGGCTCCGGGCTGGCCCAGGCGCTGGGGGCGCAGCAGCTCAAGCCGGAGAAATCGACGAGCTTCGGTGGCGGCCTGACCTTCGACAATGGCGGGTTCAGCGCCTCGGCCGACTATTACCACATCGATATCGACGACCGGATCTTCCTGTCCTCCAATTTCGTCGATGCCTCCAATAGCCGCCGCCTGCGCGACTATCTCGCCAGCCTCGGCTATCCCGGCGTGACCAGCGTGCGCTATTTCACCAACGCGGCGGACACACGCACCGAGGGTGTCGACGTCACCGCCTCCTATACCGCCAGGTTCGGCGGAGACGCGACGCTGCGGCTGACCGCCGCATATAACCACAATACCACCCGGCTGCGGCGCGTTTCGGCGACGCCGCCGCAGATCACCGCGCTCGGCATCACCACGCCGCTGTTCGACATAGTCGAGCGCACCCGCGTTCAATATGGTCAGCCCAAGGACAAGGTCGCGCTCGGCGCCAATCTGAAGATCGGCATCTTCACCCTCGATGCGCGCACCACGCGCTATGGCGAAGTCGAGCAGGTCGCGCTCACCAACCAGACGCCGGCCAATGTCGCGCTCGCGGCGCTAGGCGGCACTCCGTTCCGCACCCGGCCGACCGAATCCGGCACGGCCGGCAATCTCGACGTGATTCAGAAGCTGGAAGCCAGATGGGTCACCGACCTGAGCATCACCGGCAAGATTACCCGGAATGCGTCGCTGACGGTCGGCGCGAACAATCTCTTCAACGTCTATCCCACGCAGAACATCCGCTCCACCTCGGCGCTCACCGGCGCCGATACCAGCGGCGCCTTTCCGTACAGCGAATTCTCGCCCTTCGGCTTCAGCGGCGGCTATTACTACGCCCGGATCGGAGTGAACTTCTGATGCATGCCACCTTTTTGTCGCGCCGCAGCCTGATGGCTGCGGGCGGCGCTGCTTCCGCCGCGATCCTGACCGGCGCCAGCGCCGGGCCCGCTCCGCAGGAGATCCGGCTCTCGCTCAACGAAAATGCGTTCGGACCATCGCCGGCGGTCGCGCGCGCGATCACCCGGAACCTGTCCAGCCTGCATCGCTATGTCGATCAGGCAGAGGTCGACACGCTCAGCCGCCAGATCGCCGCGCTGGAGGGCGTCCCTCCGGAACAGGTGGTCATCGGCGAAGTGCTGGAGCCGCTGGGTCTCTATCTCGCCCGGCAGCGCGGTGGCGGAGGCCGCATCGTCCATTCCTCCCCCGGATACACCGCGCTCGTCGACTCTGCGGCGCCGCTTGGCGCCAAGGGCTTGGCCATTCCCCTCAATGCCAGGCTGGAGAACGATCTCCCCGCCCTGTCGGCGGCGATCGACGGCGGCACGCTCGCCGTCTCGCTCGTCAATCCGCACAACCCGTCCGGCACGGTCGACGAGGTCGCCGCGCTGGACCGCTTCATCCTCGATTCCGCCAAGCGCACGCTGGTCGTCGTCGACGAAGCCTATCTGGAATATGACGACCTCCCCCGGCGGAGCGCCATCCGGCATGTTCGCGCCGGCGAAAACGTGCTGGTGTTCCGCACGCTTGCCAAGATCTACGGCCTTGCGGGGCTCTCGATCGGCTACGCGGTCGCGCCTGTCACGCTGGCCAGGGGGCTGCGCGATGCCGGGATCGGGGCACCGCATTCGCTGTCACGCCTGGCGCTGGTCGCCGCCGGCGCGGCGCTCGCGGATCAACATCATGTCCGCTCCATCCATGACGCCGTGGCCCGCGAACGGGCCCGCCTCCACCAGCAGATCGACCGGCTCGGCTGGCAAAGAACCGAGAGCCGGGCGGACTTCGTCTTCTTCAGACCGCCTTCGGCCCCTGCGCTCCGTCGCGCGTTCGAACAGGCCAATATCGCCATAGCGCGCCACTTCCCGCCGCTGGACGACTGGATTCGAGTGACGATCGGCACTCCAATCGAGAATGAAGCTGTCCTGGCGGTGCTGCGAAGGGGCTCGGGCCGCTGACCCGGCGTGGCGGCGCGGCCGGGTGCCCGACGGCGCCCGGCCGCTGCGCCTTCCCATATCCGCAAGGATCGGGGTCCCGCGCGGCGCGGATCCCCCTGTGCATCAAGGGCGGAGCAGTATCTATCCCGCACCTTCGGGCAACCTGGCAACGTCGATCTGCTCACCCATCCATGCGCTGAAATCGACCATCGCGTCGTTGCTTCGCCAATCCGTGCGCCGAACGAGATAATAGGCGTCGTCGGTGTGCAGCGGCCGGTTGAAGGGTATGACCAGATTGCCGCTCGCAAGCTCCGGCGAAATCAGGAATTCGGGTATCAGCGCGACGCCGACGCCGGCCGCTACCGCCTGGGCCAGCATCAGGAAATGCTCGAACCGCTGCCCCTGCAACCTGGGCAGGTCGGTGATCCCGCAATCCGCGAACCAGCGATTCCAGGCGTCGAGACGGGATGCCTGGAACAGGAGCGGCTTGTCGATCAAGTCCCCGGGCGATTGGACCGGATGGGATGCCAGCCACTCGGCACTGCAAACCACTACCGCCCGCTCCCCGAACAGGCGCAGATGCGAAGCGTCCGGCCAATCCGGCTGGCCGAAATGGATCGCCCCGTCGAATCCCTCCTCCTCGAGGTCGAACGGAAAGGAACGCGCCGCGAAATTGACGGTCATCTCGGGGTGGCGCGCGGACAATCCCGGCAGCCGCGGCGCGAGCCAGCGCATCCCGAAGCTCGGCAGCGTGGCGATGAGCAGGGTCCGCCCGGTGCCGCTCATCAGCCGGTCGGTGGCCAACCGGATCCGATCCAGCGCCGGCCTGACTTCGTCGGCATAGGCGCGGCCGGCCGCGTTGAGGGTGACCCGGCGTCCGTGCCGGTCGAACAGGCTGGTCTGCAGCCAATCCTCCAGCAACGCCACCTGCCGGCTGACGGCGCTCTGCGTGAGGCCGATATGCGCTGCCGCCCGCGAGAAGCTGCCATGGCGCGCCGCGGCGACGAAGCTGTTGAGCGCCGCCATCGGGGGCAGCATGCGCCTGCCCTCACTCATTCCAAATACTCATCTGTAGATGACACTAATCCGTTTTGAATCGCTCTATTCATACCTCACATGACCGCAAGCCATTGGCAATCAGGTCGAGGTAAATGATGAATGAGCATCAAAGCGCGCTGGATGCACTGGTCGGCGCCATCCTGCCCGCGGATCGGATGCGGGCAGCGCGGGACATCCTACAACCCATGGCGGATCCGGCGCGGACCACGCCCGGGGTGAACGCGCTCGACTTCACGGTGGCGCTCAACACGATCCTCTTCGCCGACCTGCTCGATCGCACCGCGACGGGTGCGGCCTATGTCGACGATGTCCGCCGTTCCGGCCGGCGCGTCCGTTTCGACCATGGCGCGCTGCGGACGATCTGCCTGCCCCGCGGCGGCACCGGCGCCCTGCCCGCCGGCGAGCAGGCATTTCGCCGGATCCTCGAGCCGCTCGGCTATGCGGAAGCGGCGATCTATCCGTTGCCCCGGCTGCGGATGACGGGCCGCGCCTATCGCCACCGCACCCATCCGGAGACCATCCCCCAATTCTTCGTCAGCGAACTGCACGTCGACCAGTTCGACGCGGAATTCGCCGGCGCGGCGGCGCGCGTATTCGGCACGTCCCGGGATCCGATCGACGCGGAGACCGCAGCGGCACTCGCCCGGCTGGGCGGGGGAGAGATACTGCCTCCGGATGCCGCGGCGCATGCGCTGCGCGTGACCATCGGCGCGTTCGGGCGCCAGCACGACCGGCCGATGCTCGCGGATTATGAGATCCTCAAGCGCGCCTCGGCAGAGGCCGCCTGGATCGCGACCGAAGGCAATGCCTTCAATCATGCGACCGACCGAGTGCCCGATGTGACTGCCCTGGCCGAGGCGCAGCGCGCGCTCAGCCGGCCGATCAAGGACAGCGTGGAGGTCTCCGGCACCGGACGCGTCCGCCAGACCGCCTTCCGCGCCGATCCGGTCGATCGCGCGTTCGGCATGCCGGCAGGCCCGGATCGCACCCTGTCGGTGCCGGGCTCGTTCTACGAATTCATCACGCGGGACATCGATCCGGCGACCGGCACGCTCGACCTGTCCTTCGACAGCGGCAATGCCACCGGCATCTTCGGCATGACCAAGGCCGCATGACGGAAGCCGAAGCCCCCCTGCTCGATATGCTCGCCGAGATTGTCGGCTCGGCGCAGGTGCTGACGGACACGTCCGACCTGGCCACCTATCGCACCGACGGCCGCGGCGCCGGCGGCGGCGCGCCGATCGCGGTCGTGCGGCCGAGCGACGCGGCCCAGGTCTCGGCCCTGGTGCGGCTGGCGGCCGGAGCGAATATCCGCCTCGTCGTCGCGGGTGGCCGCACCGGCCTGGCCGGCGCGGGTCTGCCTGCCGAACGCGAGCCGTGCGTACTGGTAAGTCTCGAGCGGCTCGCCAGCCTGATCGAAATCGATCCGGTCAATCGCACCGCCACCGTCGACGCCGGGGTTCGGCTATCCGCGCTCAATGCGGCAGCGTCCGAGCACGGGCTCTTCTTTCCGATCGATCTCGGCGCCGATCCGGCTATCGGCGGCATGATCGCCAGCAATACCGGCGGCGCCCGGCTGCTGCGCTATGGCGACGTGCGCGCGAACCTGTTGTCGGCGGAAGTCGTCCGCTCCGACACGAAAGGGTCGCGCATCGCGCTGGGCGCACCGCTCCGGAAGAACAATACCGGGCTCGACCTCAAGCAATTGCTGGTCGGCGGCTGCGGATCGACCGGGATCGTCACCCGCGCCACCGTCGCCCTGCATCCCCTGCCCGCCGCGCGATTGACCGCATTGCTCGCGCTCGACGACCCCCATTCCGCGCCGCGGCTCCTGCTGGCGCTCGAGCGTGACTTCGGCAGCTGGCTGTCCGCCTTCGAGGGCATGAGCGAAGCGGCGATCCGCGCCGCGGCGGATCACGTCCCCGGCCTCCGGCTGCCGTTCGACGACGTTCCACCCTATGCGGTGCTGGCCGAGCTGTCCGCCGGCGCGGCGTTCGACGAGAACCTGCTGGAGGAGCGGCTCGCGGCCGCGCTGGAGCCGTTCATGACCGGCGCCGATGCCAGCGTCCGCGACGCGGCGATCGATCGGCGCGACAGGCTCTGGGCCTTGCGGCACGCGATTCCCGAGGGCTTGCGCGCGAGAGGCACGGTGGTGGCCTGCGACATCGCGCTGCGCCGCGGCGACGTCATGGTCTTTCGCGAGCGGATGGCCGGCCTGCTCGCACAGCAGGCGCCCGGGCTGGTGCCGCATGATTTCGGTCATGTCGGCGACGGCGGCCTCCACTATAATCTCGTCTGGCCGCGCGCCGGCGGCACGCCGGACCCGGCCCTGCTCGACAAGGCCCGCACGCTGATCTTCGACACCGTGGTGGGCGAATTCGGCGGCAGCTTCAGCGCCGAACACGGCATCGGCCCGCGCAACATCGCGAGCTACCGGCGCTTCGTGCCGGGTGCGGTGCGCCGCCTGGCCGGCGAGATCCAGAACATCATGGCCCCCGTGTCGATCGGCCGGGTCGATTTCGGAACGACAGGAGAAGGCACGGAATGAGCGAAGCATTGATGGGCGTCTACAACCGCGCCCCGCTCGAAGTGGAACGCGGCAACGGCATGTGGCTCCACACCCGCGACGGACGAACCTTCCTCGATTGCGTGGCGGGCATCGCCACCAACTGCCTGGGCCATGCCCATCCGCGCCTGGTGGCGGCGCTGGAGGAGCAGGCACGCAAGCTGTGGCACGTCTCGAACATCTTCCGCATTCCCGGACAGGAGGAACTGGCGGCCCGCCTGGTCGGGGCGACGTTCGCCGACGCGGTGTTCTTCGGCAATTCGGGGTCGGAGGCAGTCGAATGCGCGCTCAAGGCCGCGCGGCGATACCATGCGGTGAACGGCGCGCCGGAACGGATCGACATCGTGGGGTTCGCGGGATCCTTTCACGGCCGCACCTATGCTTCGGTCAATGCCTCGGGCAATCCCGCCTATCTCGACGGCTTCGGCCCGCGCCTGCCGGGCTATGTCCAGCTCACCATCGACGACCGGGCTGCGATCGACGAAGCGGTGCGGCGCCCGACGACGGCGGCGGTGATCGTCGAGCCGGTCCAGGGCGAAGGCGGTGCCCGGGCGCTCGACGGCGAATGGCTGTCGTGGCTGCGCGGGCTGTGCGACGCGCATGGCGTATTGCTGATCCATGACGAGGTGCAGAGCGGCATGGGCCGCACCGGCCGGCTGTTCGCCCATCAATGGTTCGATGGCGCGGAACCGGACATCATGGCGGTCGCCAAGGCGCTGGGCGGCGGCTTCCCGATCGGCGCCTGCCTCGCTACCGCCGCGGTGGCCGAGGCGATGACGGTGGGGGTCCATGGCTCCACCTTCGGCGGCAATCCGCTGGCGATGGCGGTGGGCATCGCCGCCTTTGACGAGATCGCCCGGGAAGAGACACTGGCCAATGTCCGCGCGGCTTCTGACCGGCTGACGACGGGCCTGCGCGAACGCGTCGCCCGTTTCCCGGACGTCGCCGTCGACGTGCGCGGCAAGGGCCTGCTGATCGGCATCAGGATGGTGCCGAACAACCGCGAGGTCATGGCGCTGGCACGCGACCACGGGCTGCTGGTCGCGGGCGGCGGCGAGAATTGCATCCGCCTGCTGCCGCCGCTCACGATCACTCCTGACGAGGTCGACGAAGTGCTGCGCCGGATCGAGGCGACGTTCGCGGCGGCACGCATCCGTTTCGCCGCCGCGGCCTGATACCAGTCGTCTGGGCCTTGCCGGGCGAAGTCGCGACAGCCTTCCTATATCCGGGGCCGATGCGCATGCGTAGGGCGTGCGCATCGGCGACCATGCAAGCGAGTGAATGCCATGTTCCTGCGATCCACCGATCCCTCTTCCGGCGAGACCATCTGGGAAGGTCGGCCGACCAGCCCGGCGGAATGCCTTGCCGCGGTGGCGCGCGCGCGCATCGCCTTTCCCGGCTGGGCTCGCACGCCCTTGACCGAACGCATCGGAATCGCGCGCCGCTTTGCCGAGATCCTGCGCGAGGAAGCCGAGGACCTCGCCACGCTGATCGCGCGTGAGACCGGCAAGCTGCTGTGGGACAGCCGGGGCGAAGTGGCGGCCATGATCGGCAAGGTCGAGATATCGATCGCCGCCCAGGCGCAACGCGCCGGCCTCGACGAGACCGCCATGCCGTTCGGCCGCTCGGTCCTGCGGCACCGTCCCCATGGCGTGATGGCGGTGCTCGGTCCCTATAATTTCCCCGGCCATCTCCCCAATGGGCACATCGTCCCGGCGCTGCTGGCGGGGAATTGCGTGGTCTTCAAACCGTCCGAGGAAACGCCCGCGATCGGCGAGCGCATGGCCGGCATCTGGTCCCGTGCCGGGCTGCCCGGCGATGTGCTGCAGATCGTCCAGGGCGGCCGGGAGACCGGGGCGGCGCTGATCGAGGCCGATATCGACGGCCTGCTGTTCACGGGATCGGCCGAGACCGGCCGCCATTTCCGCCGCGCGTTCCTCGACCGGCCATCGGTGATCCTCGCGCTGGAGCTTGGCGGCAACAACCCGCTCATCGCCTGGGACGGCGATCCCGAGGCGGTGGCGACGCTGGTGGTCCACTCCGCCTTCGTCACTACCGGCCAGCGCTGCTCGTGCGCGCGCCGGCTGATCGTGCCGGACGACCGGCGCGGCGCCGCGATCGTCGACGCGGTGCAGGCATTGGCCAGGCGCCTGCCTGTGGCGGCGTGGAACGACGGCATCGACGCCTTCATGGGGCCTCTGGTCTCCGCCCGCGCGGCGGCATCGGCCGGGGCGGCGTTCGACGGCCTGGTCGTCCAGGGCGCCAAGCCGCTGCTGCCCGGCGGCCCGGTCGCGGGGCGTGGTCCGGCCTTCATCGCTCCGGCGCTGTTCGATGCGACCGGGATCGATCTGCCCGACCGCGAGATCTTCGCGCCGGCGCTCCAGGTGACGCGCGTCGCGGATTTCTCCGCGGCGATCACTCGCGCCAACGCCACGGCCTTCGGCCTGTCCGCCGGGTTGATCTCGGCCGATCCGGCGCTGTGGGAGCGTTTCTCCACGGAGATTCGCGCCGGCGTGGTCAACTGGAACCGGCCGACCACGGGCGCCGCTTCCAACCGGCCGTTCGGCGGCCTGGGGGAATCGGGCAATCATCGCCCGAGCGCCTTCTATGCGGCCGATTATTGTGCCTATCCGATGGCGAGCTTCGAAGCAGAAGCGATCGAGGCGCAGCCGGTGCCCGGCCTATAGGCATTGCCGATCCCTTGTCAGCCGATCAAATGCGCGCCCAAAATGCGAAACGCCGGATGGACCGTCTGGTAGGGGCCGTTCGACCACAGCAATTCAGGAGCCGCGCGCGATGACGGGAATTTTACGGGACCAGGTTCGGGTGATCCTGAACGATCTCGGCGTAGCGGCATCGGCGCTGGAGGGCGGATCGCTGGTGGCGACCTCCCCCATCTCCGGCGAAGCGCTGGCCGAGCTGACGGTGCACACGGCGGGGGATTGCGATGCCGCGGTGGCGGCGGCCGTGGCTGCGTTCCGGCAATGGCGGCTGGTGCCCGCCCCGCGCCGCGGCGAGTTCGTCCGCCGGCTGGGCGAGAAGCTGCGCCTGCACAAGGACGCGCTCGGCCGGCTGGTTACGATCGAGGCCGGGAAGGCCCTGTCCGAAGGGTTGGGCGAAGTCCAGGAGATGATCGACATCTGCGACTTCGCGGTGGGCCTGTCGCGCCAGCTCTACGGCCTGACGATGCCGTCCGAGCGCGCCGACCACCGGCTGGCCGAGCAATGGCATCCGGCCGGCCCGGTCGGCATCATCTCCGCATTCAACTTCCCGGTCGCGGTGTGGAGCTGGAATGCGGCGCTGGCGCTGGTGTGCGGCGATTCGCTGATCTGGAAGCCGTCGGAGAAGACCCCGCTGACCGCGCTCGCCGTCCAGGCCCTTTTCGAGCAGGTCGCTGCGGACTTTGGCGACGATGCGCCCCGCGGCCTGTCGCAGTTGCTGATCGGCGGACGCGAGCTGGGCGAGCGGCTGGCCGAACATCCGGACGTGCCGGTGGTGTCCGCGACCGGGTCGACCCGGATGGGCCGCGAAGTGGGGCGCGTGGTCGCCGCCCGCTTCGGCCGCAGCATCCTGGAACTGGGCGGCAACAACGCCTCGATCGTCACGCCCTCGGCCGATCTGGACCTCGCCTTGCGCGCGGTCGCGTTCGGGGCGATGGGCACGGCGGGCCAGCGCTGCACCACGCTCCGCCGGCTGATCGTCCACCGCGACATCGCGGACGATTTCGTCGCGCGGCTGCACAAGGTCTATGCCGGAGTGACGGTGGGCGATCCGCTGGACGGCAATGCGCTGGTCGGCCCGCTGATCGATCGCGCAGCGTTCGATGCGATGCAGGCGGCTTTGGCCGCGGCGAACACCGCCGGCGCACGGGTCCATTTCGGCGAGCGCCTGCCGATCGGCGGCGAGGACGCCTTTTATGTCCGCCCGGCCCTGGTCGAAGCCGATCGGCAGGACGGGCCGGTGGTGCAGGAAACCTTCGCGCCGATCCTCTACGTCCTGCGCTATTCCACGCTGGACGAGGCGATCGCCCTTCAGAACGGCGTGCCGCAGGGCCTGTCCTCCTCGATCTTCTCGAACGATATCCGCGAAGTGGAGCTGTTCCTGTCGGCGGCCGGATCGGATTGCGGGATCGCCAATGTCAACATGGGGCCGTCCGGCGCGGAGATCGGCGGCGCGTTCGGCGGCGAGAAGGAGACCGGCGGCGGCCGCGAAAGCGGCAGCGACAGCTGGAAAGCCTATATGCGGCGCCAGACCAACGCCATCAACTATGGCCGCTCGTTGCCGCTGGCGCAGGGCGTGCGCTTCGACCTGGAAGTGTGAAATCCGCACGGAACGCTCCCACGGAGCGTTCCGTGACGCTTATGTGTAAAAACGCCCGTCCTCCCCGCTAAGCAGCGCGGGGCCCGAGCATCGAAGATCGAACCATTACGGCGCGTTCGATTGCCGATGCTATTGGGAGGGCATGGAGATGGCGGGAAAGAAAGACCGGCTACTATATTGCGCGACGTCACTGGCTGCCCTGCTCGCGCCAGGAGTCGCCACGGCGCAGGAGGCGGCGGACCCGCCCTCCCAGGCCGATATCGTCGTGACCGCGCAGCGGCGGGCGCAGAACGTCGTCGACGTGCCGCTGACCGTCAACGTCCTGTCCGGATCGGAGCTGACCAAGCGCAACATCACTTCGCTGCAGGATATCGCCGACAACGTGCCCGGCCTGGACGTCTTCTCACAGGGAGGCGGCAAGCAGCTGATCCAGATCCGCGGCATCAACAGCCTCAGGGGCACATCGTCGCTCGTCGGCATCTATCTCGACGAAACGCCGCTCACCGGATCGCAGGACGGCTTCTACCCGGTCTATGCCGATGCGGGCGCGCTCGACCTGGCGCGGGTCGAAGTGCTGAAGGGGCCGCAGGGCACCCTGTTCGGCGAAGGGGCGATGAGCGGCGTCATCCGCTACGTCACGAACGACCCGAAGCTCGACCGGATCGGCGGCACGATCGACTATTCCTTGTTCGCCACCGATGGCGGGCGCGCTTCCGCCCAGGTGAAGGCGGCGCTCAACCTGCCCCTGTCGGATACGCTCGCGGTGCGTTTCGCCGGCGAGTATCAGAACAATGGCGGCTGGCTCGACAATGTCGGCACCGGGGCCAGGAACGTCAATTCCAACCGGATCTATGACGGGCGCGTCAAGTTGCTGTGGCAGCCGGACTCGCGGCTGCGCGTCGTCGGCATGGTCGACATCCGCCACAATGACGAGGATTCCCCCTCCTACGCCAATATCCTGCCCTATGAGAAAGGGCTGTATCGCCACGCCATCGACCCCCATGGCCGGACCAGCGGCGTGTCCGAGCTCGACCTCTACAGCCTACGCGTGGAGTATGACCTCGGCTTCGCCGAGCTGATGAGCAACACCGCGCACAGCAGGCGCTACAGCAACAGCAATCTCGACCAGATCTATTACGCCACCAACGATCCGGCCGCGCCGATTACGCTGGAGATCGCTAACGCGCGCTATCTCAACAAACAGTCGATCACGAGCCAGGAACTGCGCCTGACCTCCAAGGGGGACGGCCCGTTCAAATGGGTGCTGGGCGGCATCTACAAGGACGACGACCTGCTGCGCCACTTCCTGGACGGCGCGGAGCTGCTCTATCCGCCGTCCACCACCGTCACCATTCTCCAGGAGCCGATCCGGACGACCTCCAAGTCCTGGGCGGTCTATGGCGACGCTTCCTATTCGCCGTTCCCCCGGCTCGAGATCGGGGGAGGCCTGCGCTATTCGCACGACGACCGCAGCTTCACCGACGGCACCCTGCCGACCGCTTCCGGCACCTTCTCGCGCGTGACCTATCGCGCGTTCGTGAAATACGACATCGCCCGCGACGCGAACCTGTACTTCAACGTCGGCAACGGCTTCCGCAGCGGCGGCTTCAACGCCGTGGTCAACCCCGCCTTCCCGCCTCCGCTGAGCTACGCGCCCGAACGCTCCATGGCCTATGAGGCCGGCTTCAAGGCGAGCCTGCTCGACGGGAAGCTGGGCGTGAACGTTGCGGCGTTCCAGCAATATTATCGCGGCCAGGTCTATGATCGCGTCGTGCTGACCCCGGTGTTCCTGCAATATACCGCCAATGGCGGCAACACCCGGATCCGGGGCGTGGAATGGCAGCTGACCGCCAGTCCGGTGCGCGCCCTGCGGCTGTCCGCCAGCGGCACGGTGATGGGATCGGTGTTCGTCGCCTCCACGCCCGAGGCGGAAGTGGATTTCCCGCCCGGCACCAGCCCGCTCGCGCTGCCCAAATATTCGATCCAGCTCAGCGCCAACTATGCCTTCAACTGGGCCGCCTCGGTTCCCGGCTATCTCGATATCGACTTCAACCACAAGGACGAGCTGGTCGGCGGACAGGGCGTGACCCGCATCGTCACCGGGCCGCAATCCTTCCTGGGGGCCAGCCTGGGCGCGACGGTGCAAGGACTGGACATCGCGATCTTCGCGCGGAACCTGTTGAACGAGCATTCGCCCTATTACCCAACGCTCGGCGGGATCGGCGCGGTGCCGCGGCCGCGCCAGATCGGCATAAGGCTCGGAAAGTCGTTCTAACCAAGCGGAGGGCCGCCCGTGTACCCGATCGACGTCGCTGCCTTTCTCCTGCTGGGCTCGGCCGCCGCGCTGGCCGCGATCGGCCGGCGGCGACCCGCGCTGCTGGCGGCGCTGGCCGCGCTCGGAACCTCGCTGGCGGCGCTTGCCCTGTATCATTGGCAGGCGGCTCCGGCGACGGCGATCGGAGCCATCGCTGCGGCCGGCCTGTGGCATGGCCCCAGCTTGCGAAGACGCTGGATGCGGATCGCCGCGCGCACGGCGTTCGCGCTCGCAATCCCGGGTGCGGCGATCCCCTATTACCTGTTCCCGCTCTTCTCGCTGCCCGCACCGGACGGCCGCTATCCGATCGGGACGGCGCGCATCGAGCTCATCGACGCCGGCCGGCATGGCGTGCTGGAGGATGGCGTGGCAGAACCGCGCCGCGTGACGGTGCAGCTCTGGTACCCGGCCTCGCCCGGGGGCAAGCCTCCCTTCGCGCGATATCTGCCGCGCGATACCGTCGCGACCGACGCGGGATCGATCGCCCGCAACGCCCTGCATCGTTCGTTCGAGCTGCTGCATCTCGCCGCCGTCCCGACTCATGCGCTGCTGGATGCCGAACCGGCGGGAAGCGGCCATCCGCTGCTCGTCTTCAACCATGGCTATACGATGTACCCGGCCCAGAACACGCCGCTGTTCGAGCGCCTGGCGAGCCATGGCTATGTCGTGGCCAGCATCGGCCACCCCTATGATTCCGCGCGGCATGAATTCGCCGACGGATGGAGCCGTGAGACCACGCCGCTGGTGGTGTCCCCGGCGATGGTCGAAACGCTGGGCGCGCTGGTGCAGGACCAGAGCGCCGCGGGCTGGCGCCGGCGCTTTCCGGCCTATGCCGCGGCGGCGGCGAAGGACCGGCTGATGCGAAGCACCGAGGCGTGGCTGGCCGATACCCGCTTCGTCCTGGCCACGCTGGAGCGCGGCCGGCCGTCGCCACTCGTCGCGCGGATCGCAAGGTCGACGGATTTCGCGCGCCTGGCGTTCGGCGGCATGTCGTTCGGCGGCGGGATCGCGGCGCAAGCCTGTGTGCAGGAGCCGCGGTGCCGTGCCGCGATCAGCCTGGACGGCGTGACCTATGACCCCATGATGTTCGATCGCGCCGCCGGCCGGCCGATGCTGTGGCTGCACTCGGACTGGCCGCGCTATCCGCTCTATCCGAACCAGCCCCGCGATCCCCGCACCCATCCGATGGACTTCGCGTTCCGATCCTGGACCATGCCCGCCGCGCCGGACGATTTCCGTTTCCGGGTCGAGGGGTCGGGCCATCTCGCCTTCACCGACCTGATCCGCATGTTCCGCCATCGGGCACCGCCGGCGCTCTACGGCACCATTTCCGCCGCCGAGATGGACGGCGTGATCGGAGACTTCTCGCTCGGTTTCCTGGATCGGTTCGTCGAGGGGAAGGACAGCGGCTTCCCGCAGGCCCAGCAATCGCGGCACCCCACCGCGATCCGGCATCAGCCCGGGGCGGGCGCTCCGCGCTAGGGGGAGCGCCCGCCCCCTCACTCAGTTCAGCAGCACGTCGAGGATGCGATCGACGCCGTGCCGGATCGGGTCGCTGCAAGGCAGTCCCGTCTGCGCTTCGATGTCCCGGATCGCGGCGTCGATCGCGGCGGGTTCCATGCGCGAGGTGTTGACGCTGATCCCCACCACGCGCGCCTCCGGATTGGTCAATTGCGCGGCGGCGACGTTCATGTCGATGCAGCGCCGCAAGTCGGGCACGCCATAGTCGAAGCCGAGCAGATGGGTGCGGACCGGTTCGTGGCACACCACCAACGCGTCCGGCTGGCTGCCATGGATCAGCCCCAGCGTGACGCCGGCATAGGCCGGATGGAACAGCGAGCCCTGGCCTTCGATCACGTCCCAATGATCCGGCGCGGCGTCGGGCGACAGCCATTCGGCTGCGCCGGAGATGAAGTCGGCGATCACCGAATCGATCGCAACGCCGCGCCCGGAGATCATGATGCCGGTCTGCCCCGTCGCCCGGAAATCGGCATCGACCCCGCGCGCCCGCAATCCCGCCTCCAGCGCCAGGGCGGTGTATTTCTTGCCGACGGCGCAATCGGTGCCGACGGTCAACAGCCGCTTGCCGGAGCGCTTGCGCCCCGAGCCGGGCAGGAAGCCGCGATCGGGCTGGCGAAGATCGAGCACCGCGCGCCCCGTCCGGTCGCGGGCTTCGGCGATCGCCGGTATGTCGTTGAGGCGCTGGTGCATTCCCGCGGCAAGGTCCAGCCCCTGTTCCAGCGCATCGACCATGGTCGCGACCCAATGCTCCGGAATGAAGCCGCCGACATTCACCACGCCGACGATCATGGTCCGCGCGCCCGCGCGAGCAGCCTCGGCAGGCGTCATCTCGGCGATGCCGAGATCGACCGTGCAGCCGGGCAGCCGATGCTGCGCCAGCACAAGCTCGCGCCGCCACTGATTGACCCCCGCAGCCGTTTTCGCCGCGCTGAGCTCGTCCACGTCGCCCAGGAAAAGCAGATATGGTGCCTGCATCGTCATCCCCGTTTCATTGCCAGAAGGCGATGAGGGGTGGCGCAACGCCGGACGGACCGCTTTGCCATTCCGGGCCCGCCATTAGCCGTCACGGTTTCGGCGGGAAAAATCGCGAACTGGCGCGCCTCGACGGCTAAACCGAAATGCCCGGAATGGTTTCAAATCATCGTCGTCAATCAATGTGGGACGGACGACGCAACCGATGCAGGATATCGCGGAACAGACACCCCTGGCGCCAAGAACGACGATGGCATGGGAGATCGGCCGCCTCGACGCGCATGACCAGGCCGCGCTCGTCCGCCGGGGCGAAGTGTCGGCACGCGAATTGTGCGAGAGCGCGATCGAGCGGATCGAAGCACTCGATGGCGCGCTGAATGTGATCACGCACCGCGACTATGATGCCGCGCTGGCCCGCGCCGACCGCGCCGCCGGGCCGATGGCAGGCGTGCCGTGGCTGCTCAAGGACGGGCTCGACTATCGCGGCATGCCCAACCGCAGCGCCAGCCGCCTCCACCGCGATGCCGCGCCGGGCGATGTCGACTTCCCGTTCACCCAGGCCCTGGACGACGGCGGTCTGGTCGCCCTGGGCAAGACCAACGCGCCGGAATTCGGCCTGTTGCCGACCACCGAGCCGCTGCTCTACGGCCCGGCGCGCAACCCATGGGCGGCGGAGCGCTCGCCCGGCGGATCGAGCGGCGGCGCGGCCATCGCGGTGGCGACCGGCATGGTGCCCCTGGCCCATGCGGCGGATGGCGGCGGCTCGATCCGCATCCCGGCTTCGTGCTGCGGGCTGGTCGGCCTGAAGCCGGGGCGCGGCGCGACTCGGCGCGCCCGTGCGCCGCACCTGATGGAGGACCTGCTCGCCTGCGACATGCTGCTCGCCCGCAGCGTGCGCGACGTGGAATGGGCGATGGGCATGGTTGCCGCGAACGCGCCCTCGCCCGCACCCCTCCGCGAGAAGAAATTGCGGATCGCCGTGGTCACCACCAACCTGAACGGCGACCAGCCCCATCCGGACGTGCTCGCCAGCACCCTGCGCAGCGCCAGGCTGTGCGAGGAACTGGGCCATCATGTGTTCGAGGCGCCGCCGCCCTATGACGGCCCGGCGGTGATGGTGGCATTCAAGGCGATCTGGGCCTATCTGGCGCGCGACGTGCTGCAATCGGCCCGTGCGCGTTTCGGCGCCGCCGCCGATATCGCGGTCGAGCCCTGGACGCTGGGGCTGGGCGAATGGGCGGCCGGCGCCGCGATCGACGATATCGACCACCTCTTCCGCGCGACGGAGGATGCCCGCCGCGCGCTGGACTCCGCGTTCGGCGATGCCGATGTCATCCTGTCGCCGGTGCTCGGCCTTCCCGCGCTGCGCATCGGGGAACTGGCCCCTGACGCGGATTTCGATCACATCATGCAGTTGATGTTCGATTATGTGTCCTACACGCCCCTGCACAACCTGACCGGCCATCCGGCGATGTCGCTGCCGATCCAGCCGGGGCCGGACGGCGTGCCGATCGGCACGATGTTCGCCGCGGGGCGGGGCGGCGAGCCGCTGCTGCTCGACCTGGCCCGCCAGCTCGAGCACGCCGCGCCGTGGAAGGATCGCTGGCCCGGCTGCGTTCCCGGCGCGAGGATGGGCTGACCGACGATGACCGACCCGCCCCCGCCCGAGATCCTCTCCCGGAGCCTGCACGACATGCTGGCGCAGCTTCGCGACCCGGCCGCTGCGGAGGGGCTCTCGACGCGGAAATCGGACGGCTGGAGCCATCCGACGCCCGGCGGCCTCGGCTTTCGCTACGAATATGACAGCAATGTCGCCAAGGGCGGATGGGAATTCTACGAGCTGCACAACGGCGTTTGCGTCGCCCTGGTCAACATGGTGGCGCGCCGCCAGCTCGCCCGAAGCCACCGGTGCGACGACTATCTTGCCTTGTCCGCGGTGCTGAACGGCAATGTCCGGCTGACCGATGCAGCGGGCACCGACGGCGAACTCGCCGACGGCTATTGCACCATCTACGGCACGGGCGGCGGGCGCAGCTTCGACACTGTCTACGAGGCGGGCGACCATCTGCGCTGGGTCACCCTGTATTTCGAGCGCGGGCGCTTCTTCGAGCTGACCGGCCTGACCGAGAGCGACATCCCGGCCGATCTCGCGCATTATGTCCGTGACGGCGGCGACTATCCCGTCCGCAACGTGCCGCTGTCGGAACTGGCCTCGCTCACCGCGCACCAGCTCATCTCGCCGCCCTTCGCCCGCGCCTTTCGCGGCGCGTTCATGTCCGCCAAGGCGCTGGAGCTCGCCTGCCACATCCTGTTCGGCCTGTCCCAGCCGGACAGCGAGCAGTTCGGCGGCCGGTTCGAGGCAGAGGACCATCGCCGGCTCAAGCGGGCGATGCAGATCATTCGCGACAATATCGACCAGCAGATCAGCATCCACGAGATCGCCGAGATGGTGGGAATGACCCGCCACCGTCTGCAGATCGGCTTCCGCATGATCTATGGCGAGACGGTGGGCCGCATCCGCGACAAGCTGCGCATGGAGCTGGCGCTCGACCTCATCCGCGATTCCAAGATGTCGATGATGGAGATCGCGCTGGAGACCGGATATGAACATGCGGCGAGCTTCACGCGCGCCTTCAAGGCCGCGTTCGGCGTCTCGCCGATCCAGATGCGCAAGGTGGCGAACGATGAGTTGCGCGTGCGGCACCTTGCCTCCAGCCTGAAACGCGGCGCCAGGCCGGCGAGCGAAGGGGACGACGATGCGGCCTGAGGCACGCGGGGCGAAGATCCCGCGGGGCGCGATCGTGCTGCTGTTGAGCGCGATCTACGCCGTCAATTACATCGACCGGCAGATCCTCGCGATCATCCTGGAGCATATCAAGCACGAGTTCCGGGTTTCCGACACGCTGCTCGGGCTGCTCGTCGGCCCGGCCTTCGCCCTGTTCTACGCGACGCTGGGCATGCCGATCGCGCTGGCCGCCGACCGGATGAGCCGTTCGCGGATCATCATCGCCTCGCTCGCCTGCTTCAGCGCGATGACGCTGGCGTGCGGGCTGGTCGCGCGCTTCTGGCAGCTCGTCGTCGCGCGGATGCTGACGGGCGTCGGCGAAGCCGGCACCGGGCCGGCCTCGCAATCGATCATCTCCGACCTCTACGGCCCGTCCGAACGGGCGACGGCCCAGGCGATCTACGCCACCGGCGTCAATGTCGGGCTGATGATCGCCTTTTTCGCGGGCGGCTGGATCGCCGACGCCTATGGGTGGCGCGCGGCCTTCATCGCCGCCGGCCTGCCCGGCCTGCTGCTGACCCTGCTGGCGATGGCGGTCCTGCGCGACCCGCCCCGGCCCGCGCCGGTGCAATCGCCCTCGCCCGCCGCCGTGCGGCTCGGCTTCCTGTGGCGGCAGCGCTCCTATCGCTACATCGTGCTGGGAACGGCGATGAGCGCCTTTTCCGGCTATGGCATCACTGCCTTCGTCCCCGCCTTCCTGATCCGCTCGCATGGCATGGGCTCGACCGAGGTGGGCCTGATCTTCGCGCTGATCGTCGGCCTGGGCGGCGGACTCGGCACCTATGCCTCGGGCCGCTTCGCCGACATCGCCGCGCGGCGCGGCGGGATCCATCGCAACCTGCTGGCGCCGGCCATCGCCGCCGTCGTCTCGATTCCCTTCTGGGTGCCGTTCTTCCTGGCCGGCAATGTCGCGGTGGCGATCGCGGCGGCGGTCATCCCCGTCTCGCTCAGCGCCGCGTTCATCGGCCCCTGCATCGCGACGATCCAGACGATCACGCCGCCGCCGATGCGCGCGCGTGCCGCGGCGATCCAGCTGTTCGTCGGCAACCTGATCGGCCTCGGCCTCGGCCCGCTGGTGATCGGGGTGCTGAGCGACCTGCTGCGGCCGGTGTTCGGCGCCGACTCGCTGCGATACGCGATGTTCGCCGGCGTGGCGGCAGCCGCTGCCTCGATCCCCTTCTACCTGGTCGCCGCCCGCCATGTGCCCGAGGACCTGAAGCGGCTGGACGGCCGCGACTAGCTTCCGCGCTTCAGCAGCCGTCCGGCACAGGCGCCGGTCACGCCCTGCCCCTCGCCATAGGCCAGCCGGCCGTTGACCCATGTCGCGACGACGCCTGCCGACAACAGGGTCGGCGCGGTGAAATCAGCACGATCGATGATGCGCGCGGGGTCGAACAGCGTGAGATCGGCATAGGCGCCCTCCGCCACGATCCCGCGGCCGGATATTCCAAAGGTCTCCGCGGTCAGCCCGGTCATCTTGTGGACCGCGGTCTCGAGCGGGAACAGCCCCAGGTCGCGGGCATAGTGCCCGAGCACGCGCGGGAATGTGCCCCACAGGCGCGGATGGGGCCGCTCGTCATGCGGCAGCCCGTCGCTGCCGATCATCGTCAGCCGGTGCGCCATGATGCGGCGCACCTCGCCCTCGTCCATCGAGAAATAGACTGCCCCCGCCGGCACCAGGCGCGCCGCCGCCTCATGCAGCGGAACCCGCCATTCGGCGGCGATCTCCGCGAGCGACTGCCCGGCGCGGTCTGGATGCGGCACCGACCAGCTCACCACCGTCTCGATATCGGGGCGCACCCATTCGGGGCGCAGCACGGTGCTGGATGCGCAATAGGGATAGACGTCCAGGCCGATGGGATGGTGGGCGGCGCAGGCGTCGATCATCGCCAGCGTCGCGTGCGACTTGCCGAAATTCTCCGGGGCGGTGCATTTGTGATGGCTGATGACGATCGGCAGGCCGCCGGACACGCCGATGCCGATCGCTTCCGCGACCGCCGCCTCCACCGCGTTCCCCTCGTCGCGCAGATGCGTGACGTAGAGCCCGTTCCGCGCCGCCGCGCACCGGGCGAGCGCAACCAGTTCATCCCTCTCTGCGCCGCCGCCGGGGGCGTACCAGAGACCGGTCGACAGGCCTGCCCCGCCCTGGTCGAGCGCCTCGGCCAGCCGAGCCGCCATCCGCCCGACTTCCGCGGAAGTCGCCGCCCGCCCGGTGTCTCCGCCCATCGCCTCGATCCGGATCGGCATGTGGCCGACCAGCGCCAGTGCGTTCACCGCCGGCGGGACCTCCGCCAGCTGCGCGGCATAGGCGGCGAAGCTGGGGAAGCGCCACCAGCGCGCGTCGCCGAGCAGATCGAGCGGCGCAGGCGGGCGGCTGTCGAACGCGACCGGAGACAGGCTGATCCCGCAATTGCCGACGATCACCGTCGTGACCCCCTGCGACAGCTTGCACAGCATCGCCTCCGCCCCGCCGAGGATCAGCCGGTCGTCATGCGTGTGCGCATCGATGAAGCCCGGCGCGAGCGTGAGCCCCGCTGCATCGACCTCCTCCCGCGCCACGCCGATGTTGCCGCCGATCGCGACTATCCGGTCGCCCTCCACCGCGACATCCGCGACGATGCCCGCCGCACCGGTGCCGTCGATCACCAGCGCGCCGCGAATGGCGAGGTCGATCACGCCTCCGCCTCCAGCCGTTCGGCGTTCATGGCCGCTACCCAGCGGACCAGCGCATCATCCTCCAGATGGTCGAGCGTTTCGCGGACCACCGGCGGCGCCTCGTCCTGGGCAAGCTTGAACCGCGCATCGACCTTCAGGATCGTCGCCGTGAACCCGATCACGCGATCGCGCAACGCGGCGTAGCGATGCGCGATCTCCGTCACGCGCCAGCGCTCGGGGCGGCCCTGCTCCATCTGGTGGACCAGCAGGTTGATCGCGCGATCGGTCAGATCCGCGCGCAGGGTGATATCGGCGGTGAGCGTCGCGTTGACATAGATCCATGTCGGCGCCGAATCCCGATCGGCGTACCAGCTCGGCGAGACATAGGCATTCGGCCCCTGGAACAGGATCGCCGCACGCGGCCGCTCGCCGAGGCGCGCCACCAGCGGGTTCGTGCGCGCCATATGGCCCAGCAGTAGCATCTCGCCGTCCTCCGGCGGCAGCACCAGCAGCGGCAGCTGGCTGCTCAGCACTTCGCCGGCTGGATCGACGCTCACCAGCCATGCCAGCGGGCAGGTGCGCACGAGCGTGGCGACATCCTCCGGCGAACGGGGCGCGAAAGGCGAATTCACTCGATGTTTCTCCGGATGCCAGGCCGGCGAGACAGCCACATCGCGCCGCGCCCTGCTTTGCAATCCGACCCGCGAATTCGCGAAACCGCGCGCCGGACTGCAAAGCCGGCCCGCGCCGCGCCGCTATGCCGGCGGCACGGAGGAAGCGCGCAATGAAGGTGGATGCACGAACCGAACAATGGGAAATGGCGGAGCCGTTCCGCATCTCCGGCGAGACCTTCACCCATGCCGAGATCGCCGTGGTCACGATCGAGGATCGCGGCGTCATCGGCCGCGGCGAGGCGTGCGGCGTCTATTATCGGGGAGACACCGCGGCGCGGATCGTCGAGCAGGTGACGCGGCTCGCGCCCGTGCTCGCGGAGGGGATCGATCGCGCCTGGCTTCAGCGCCTGCTGCCGGCCGGGGGCGCGCGCAACGCCCTCGACGCCGCGCTCTGGGAAATCGAGGCGGGCCATGCCGGAAAGCCGGTATGGCAGCTCGCCGGCCTGTCCGGGACACGATCGCTCCCCACCGTCTTCACCATCGGCATCGCTTCCCCGGGAGAAATGGCGCGTAAGGCGGCGGGCATGGCGCACGCGCGCCAGATCAAGCTGAAGCTGGAGGGCGATGGCGAGGACGGGGAACGGGTCAAGGCGGTGCGCGCGGCGCGCCCCGATGTCGCGATCGCCGTCGATGGAAACCGCGGCTTCGATCCGGATGGGCTCGATGCGATCCTGCCGATATTGCGCGCGGCCGGCGTGACGCTGATCGAACAGCCCTTCGCGATCGGGCGCGATGCCGACCTGCGCCATGTCGACCGCGCCATCCCGATCGCGGCGGACGAAAGCGTCCAGGACAGCGGCGATCTCGAGGGGCTCGTCGGCCTGGTCGACCTCGTCAACATCAAGCTCGACAAGTGCGGCGGCCTTACGCACGCGCTCGAAATGGAGCGTACCGCGCGCCGCATGGGCTTCGGCGTCATGGTCGGGAACATGACCGGCACGAGCTGGTCGCAGGCCCCCGCCTTCGTCCTCGGCCAGCGATGCGACCTTTGCGATCTGGACGGACCCACCTTCCTCGCCCGGGATCGCACGCCGGGCGTCCGCTATGCGGACGGCCTGATCCATTGCCCGGACGCGATATGGGGCGGCGGGCGCCGACGCGAACCCTAGGGACCGCGAGAAGATAGACGGCTATACCGGTGCTCCTGCCGGGGATACAGCCCGCATGCGGCCCAGCGTCGCGATCGCCCGACATACGGGGCCCAGCACACGGGAAACGGACATGGATTTCTCCCAGCTCCAGCGCACCAGCAAGATCGTCGACGAATGGCGTTATCCGGCGGCGGAGGCCCGAAGCAGCGGGCTGTTGCAGGTCGATCGCGATCCCGATCACCGCCTTTATTGGGAGGAATATGGCAACCCGGCCGGCGAGCCGGTCATCGTGCTCCATGGTGGCCCGGGCGGAGCCTGCACGCCCGCGATGGCGCGCTATTTCGATCCCGGACGCTATCGGATCGTCCTTTTCGACCAGCGCGGCTGCGGCAAGAGCGAGCCGACCGTCGCATCCGCCGGCCCCGCGATCGCGCTCGCCAACAACACGACTTCGCATCTGATCGAGGACATCAACCGCCTCCGCGCGGCGCTGGACATCGACGGAAGGATGCACGTGTTCGGCGGAAGCTGGGGCAGCACGCTGGCAATGGCCTATGCGATCGCCCACCCGCATCACTGCGCCAGCCTGATCCTGCGCGGCATCTTCCTGGGCGCGGCGGAGGATCTCGATTTCATGTATCAGGGCAATGCGGCAACGTTCGAGGATGCGCCGTTCGCCCTCACCGCGCCGGGCGCCTATGTCAGCTATCCCGAAGCCTGGCGCCGGTTCCTCGCCCCGATCGCTCCTGCCGACCGCGGCGACGTGATGAAGGCCTATAAGGCGATCTTCGACCGCGTGCCGTCGACGAAGCAGGAGCGCGAGCAGCAATTGGCGGCGGCGCTGGCATGGTCCATCTGGGAAGGCACCATCTCCCATGCGATCCCCGACGTCGATGACAGCGGGAAGTTCGGCGAAGATGTTTTCGCCCTGAGCTTCGCGCAGATCGAAGCGCATTACTTCGCCAACGGGCTGTTCCTGGAAGCGGACCATCTCATCCGCAACGCCGCGACGCTGGCGACCATTCCGGTGCACATCGTCCATGGGAGGTTCGATCTGGTCTGCCCGCTGACCCAGGCCTCGCGGCTGGCCGCCGCTTTGCGGGAAGCCGGCACGGAACCCGCGACCTTCGTGGTGACCAATGCGGGGCACAGCGCGATGGAACGCGAGAACGCGCTCGCGCTGACTGCGATCATGGACGGTTTGCCCCCGCTCGGTTGACCGCCGGCGGGCGCTCAGGCGCCTTTCGGCCCTGAATCGATTTGCAGATGATCGGCCACTATCCCGCTGTAAGGAAACATATTTCCTTCGCAGCAATGCTTCCGCACGGCTGACGCCCCCCGGGAAATCCCCCACGGCCTAGCATGTTGGAGCGCTGTAAGGCGGGAGGCATCGGGCGGGTTCCGCCGGATAGCTGTAAGCCTGCCCCCATGTCCTAATCCGGGCACCAGCAGTCGCTGGGACGGTAGGAGATGTATGATGAAGATTATTGCAATCGGCGCAGCAGCCCTGGCGGTACTCACGGCCGCTCCGGCCCTCGCCCAATCGTCGGGCTCCGGCAATATCGGCGGAGGTATCGGCGTGGGTGTCGGCGGCTTCACGAATGGCGGCATCAATACCGACTCGCTGAGCAGCACCAGCACGAGCGGGATCAGCGGAACCATCAACAACGAGCTGTCGGCGTCGTCCGGCAGTGGTTTCGGCGGTACGATGAACATCAACAGCCTGCCCGGCGGCACCAGCTATGCGGTGGTCGGCGGAGTCGGCGATGCCGGCACCTCGATCACCTCCAGCGTGAGCCCCTCGGGCGTCGGATCGATCACCAGCAACAGCTACAACGGCGGTGTCTATGGTGGCCTGACCCACGGGAACGCCGCGTTGAACATGCAGGTGATGAACTTCGGCGAGAGCGCCGGCGACTACAAGTTCACCGCCAACTTCAATGCGTCCAACACCACCACCGTGAATGCAGCCAGCATCGACTGGAACGCCGCAGGAGCAGTGGGACTGGTTGGGTTCGGGTTCGGCTCGCTCGGCTGGACCGTCGAATAGGAGGCTTACAGGCGGGGCGGCAGCCGCCGTCCCGCCTCCCTTTCCGTTCAGGAGTTCGATCATGAAGCACCTAGCAGTCGCGGCGACCCTCGTCCTGATGGTCAGTGCCACAGCCGCCAACGCCCAGCAGACGGCGACGGACAACGCCTCGTCCAATAGTGCGGTGACCGTCGAGGCGATCACCGGCCCAGTCAGCGAGGCTCCGGCCCACGAGACCGTCACCTATAGCGGGCATGAGTGGACCACCCCGAGCGTCCAGGGCAGCTATTTCGCCGGCGCCAATCCCTGCCTGATCGGCACGGGCGGCGGCATTGCGGGCGGGCCGATCGGGATCAACCTCAATTTCGGCCGCAGCGACGAAGGCTGTACGCGCAGGTCCGATGCCGCCGCGTGGCATGCGATGGGCTTCGACAATGTCGCGGTCGCCCGGATGTGCCAGGATCGCAAGAGCGCCGATGCCTTCTTCGCCGCCACGGGCACGACCTGCCCTGGTGCCGATCCCGGCCGCTATCGCGCCGCCGATGGCAGCAAGGCGCCGATGGCCATGCTCGTCGCGAACAGCCGCGCGATCCCCGGAAATCCCAATGCCGGGCCGGTGGACCTGAGCAATCCGGCGGTACAGGCCGCGATCCACGAGGAAGCCGCGCGCCTGGCACGCACGAACGCCTTCGCGCCGCAAGCGCCCAAGGGCATGCTTCCGCCGCCGCCGCCGCCGCTGCCCCAGCAATAGGGGCGGCAACGGGCCTTGTCTCAACCGGCAATGATGAAGGGAATGTCGAGATGACCTTGGAGACCGAACCGGAACGCCAGCTGGATCATATGGGCGC
Source organism: Sphingomonas sp. IBVSS2 (assembly GCF_002127225.1). Taxonomy (GTDB): domain Bacteria; phylum Pseudomonadota; class Alphaproteobacteria; order Sphingomonadales; family Sphingomonadaceae; genus Sphingomonas. The sequence continues at coordinate 837,498 of NZ_NFUR01000002.1, read as the reverse complement.
GGTTTCGGGCACGAAGCTTCAGGCGAATATTCTCGACGTGGCGATCCACGGTCTTCGGACTGATCTCGAGCCGTCTGGCGATTTCCTTCGCACAGAAACCGCCGGCGGCGAGATCGAGGACCTGCAGTTCGCGGGGAGTGAGATGGTCATAGGAATGCGCTCGTTCTTCCATGGTGCATTCTCCGATACTGGCCTCGCGCATGGCGCTTCCCTGAAACCCGAGCCATGCCGAAACTCGGCCAATCCCTCGTGGGCGAGGCTGCTTACTCCAACCTTACGGGCAGATGTCGGCCGATCGGGTGCTGTCTCGAATCCGTACAGGCCCCGCGCCGCCTTTTCAGGGGACATGGTCGGGGAATGGCGGAATTCCGCGCTATCCCGGCCCCTCAGGCAGTCCTGTGGCTAGGGAGTTTTCCGGAGGGCGACAGCGGCCTCCCCACCACGCGAAGCCGCTTGTCCACGCGGGACAACGCTACGATAGTCGCCGTCATGAGGTACGCGCCATCCTGTCCAGCAATGGGACAGATGAAAGCCGTGGCGAAGGCGATGATCGAGCACGGCCATGCGGACACCGATCCGGCGCTGCCGACCGACCGCGCGCCTGCCGATACCTTCACCGACGATCCTGACGGCATTTTTGCCCCCGACCTGTTCGGAGAGGGATCCTGACTAGATGCGGCCCCTGGCCGTGACGGAGCGAGTTAGATGCGTTTGCTGATCGTAGAGGATGATGCGGATCTCGCCCATGCGATGGCCTCGGCATTTGCGAAGCGCGACGTGCGCTGCGATCTTGCCAGGACCGCCGGCGATGCCGAGCTCCTGATCCAGACCGTCAACTATGCGGCCATCATCCTCGACCTCGGCCTTCCGGACGAGAACGGCCTCGCCCTGTTGCGGCGCCTGCGCGCGTATAAGCGCATGGAGCCAATTCTCGTGCTGACCGCGCGCGGCGAGGGCGAGATGCGCGTGCAGGGGCTGGATAGCGGTGCCGACGACTATATCGTCAAACCCTTCCTGTTTCCCGAACTGCATGCGCGGATCTGCGCAGTGCTCCGCCGGCAGGGCGGCTATGTCGAACATCTCCTCGCTGTCGGGGACCTGTCGCTGGATACCCGGACCCGCGAAGTGCGAGTGGGCGGCGAGCCCGCCGATTTCTCGGAACGCGAGGCGGAACTGCTCGAACTGTTGATGCGTCGATCGGGCCATGTCCTTTCCAAGCGCGTCATCGAAGACCAGCTATTCGGCTCGGGGGACATGCTCGGCTCGAACGCGGTGGAAGTGTACATCCACCGGATCCGACGGAAACTGGACAGCCTTGCGGCACAGGTCAGACTCAAGACCGTGCGCGGCATCGGCTACATATTGCTGAACTCGTGAAGGTGCACTTCCCCAGATCGATGTTCTGGCAGCTGTTCCTGTCCCAGGTCGTTCTCGTGCTGTTTCTGGCGGTCTTCCTGCCCATGTTGCTCGGATATCTTCTGAGCACGACTGCCGATCAGTTCGTAGCGGACAAGCTGAGGCATGAGGCTCTGATCATCGCAACGGGCAGCCCCATAAGATCGCAGGCCGGCGGCTTCACCTTCGAAGGCAGGTTCGGCGTCGCCGATACCGGCGGCCTCGATTTCGAGTCCAGTTCCGGCCCGCCTCCGATCCCGTCCGCCGACCTCCAGCGGGGCGACACGCCGATATTCTTCAAATATGGCCGCTATGACGTGCTGACCCTCCCGGCGCCCCGTCCCGGGCGCCAGGAATGGATCGTCGTTGCGCAGGATCGAACCTTTCCCAACCATATCGTCGACGACATAGTCACGACCTTCCTCGAGCGTTCCGGCTGGATCGTCCCGGCCTCCCTGTTCGCCTCGCTGATCATCGGACTTCTCATCCTGGGCCGCGTGACGGGCAGGTTTCGGCGCATGGCGCGCCAGGCCGATGCGATTGGCCTGGACCATATCGGCCACCGCCTGGAGCCGACGAGTGTTCCCCTGGAAGCCGTTCCCCTCGTGCACGCAACCAATCACGCCCTCGACCGCCTGGAAGCTGGCTATCGTTTCCAGGGCGAGTTCATCGGCAATGTCGCGCACGAATTGCGTACTCCGCTGGCGCTTATCTCCCTGCGCCTCGAGGCGCTCGACCCTTCTCCCGAACGCGACGCCGTGCAACTGGGCGTCGAGCGGGCCAATCGCGTGGTCCAGCAGCTGATGGATCTGGCGATCGTGGATCGCCACCATCCAGGGGTCGAGATATTTGATCCCGTGGCGCTTGCCGGCGAAGTGGTCAGCGTGATGGCGCCGCTCGCGCTTCGCCGGGATCACGACATCAACTTCACGGCGCCCACCGGCGTTCATTCCTGGGTGGAAGGCATACCCGGACTGGTGCAGATCGCGCTGACGAACCTGATCGACAACGCCGTTCGCCACACGCCCGCGGGCTGCACGGTTTCGGTCCGGGTCGAGCAGGACGGCAGCATGGTCGTGGCGGATGATGGCCCCGGCTTCACCGTCGAGGTCGTGGCCAACCAGATCAAGCGCTATCGAAAGGAGGGAGCCAATCGAACCGACAGCGCCGGCCTGGGACTGTCCATCGTCGAGCGGATCATGACCGCCTGTGGCGGCTCGCTCAAGATCGACAATCTCGCGCCGAATGGAACGCGATGCGTCGTCAGGCTCCGGGCCGTGCCCCCTCCCCCCGACACCGTCGCTCCCGGCAGCCCGGCACAGCAGCGCAGGAAGCAGGCATGGCGACTTGTGCAGAGATCGATCGCCACCCCCGACGCCGATCGGGATGCGGGACGGGGCGCTCCAGGCTCGATTTGAAGACAAGGATCGGAGTGCACCCGGTCGCCGCGGACGGCATGGCGTTCGCGATGCTGGAAAGACGCGCATATGGCTGACCTGTTCGCCCCGCTGCGGGCGGAGGAACCGTCGCGCGAAGCCCTTGCCGACGGTGCGATGCTCCTGCGCGGGCTGGCATTGCCGTTCGCGCCGGCGCTGGTCGAGGCGATCCATGGCATCGCCGCCGCTTCGCCCTTCCGGCACATGGTCACGCCGGGCGGCTATGCCATGTCGGTCGCCACGACCAATTGCGGCGCGGCCGGGTGGATCACCGATCGGAGCGGCTATCGCTACGACGCGATCGACCCGGAAACCCGCAAGCCATGGCCGAAGATGCCCGAATGCTTCGCGGCACTGGCGGAACTGGCGGCGACAGAGGCCGGCCATGCGCAGTTTCGGCCGGACGCGTGCCTGATCAATCGCTATGTCCCCGGCGCGCGCCTGTCGCTCCATCAGGACCGGAACGAGCAGGACTTCACGCAACCGATCGTCTCGGTTTCGCTCGGGCTGCCCGCCATCTTCCAGTTCGGGGGGATCCGGCGCAACGATCCGGTACGCAAGGTTGCCCTGCATCATGGCGACGTCGTCGTCTGGGGCGGTCCGGCGCGCCTTCGCTTTCACGGCGTGGCGGAGCTGAAGGACGGCTTCCACGACCGGTTGGGCCGGCAGCGCATCAACCTGACCTTCCGGCACGCCCGCTGATCGCGATCGAACCCATTGCCGCAGGTTCGAGAGCAAGGACCGGAGTTCGGCCGGCGCGCACGCCCGATATCGATGCTCCCGAGGCGCAGCAAGGAACACATGCCATGACCCTGATAACCTTGGATAAGATGGCGGCACGGATCGCCGATCATGATTGGCCGACCGCTTCCCGGGAGCTGGACGGCCAGGGTTCGGCGATGTTGCCCGGGCTGCTCGCCCCGGAAGAGTGTCGCGCGATCGCGGCATCCTATTCCGACGAGAGCCGCTTTCGAAGCCATGTGCACATGGCCCGGCACGGGTTCGGCAAGGGCGAGTATCGCTACTTCCGCTATCCGCTGCCCGATCTCGTCGGCACGTTGCGCGCGGCGCTATATCCGCGCCTGGCGGACCTCGCCAATGCATGGAACGACCGCATGGGCATCGATGCGCGATATCCCGCCGACCACCCATCCTTTCTCGAACGATGCCATGCCGCTGGCCAGCGCCGGCCGACGCCGCTCCTCCTGCAATATGGCCCCGGCGACTATAACTGCCTCCACCAGGATCTCTATGGCGCGCACGTCTTTCCGATCCAGGTGGCGATCCTGCTTTCCGAGCCGGGGGTCGATTTCACCGGAGGCGAGTTCGTGCTGACCGAGCAGCGGCCACGCATGCAGAGTCGGGCCGAGATCGTGCCGCTCCGGCGGGGCGACGCCGTTGCATTCGCCGTCCACCATCGCCCGGTGCAAGGCACGAGAGGCACGTATCGCGTCAATATGCGCCATGGCGTGAGCCGCGTGCGGTCCGGCACGCGCCACACCCTGGGGATCATCTTCCACGACGCGACATAGGGCCGAGGCGCTCGCCGGAGCGCGCGCCACCCCCGCCGTTCAAAGGCAGCGGGGATCCCGTACGGGCGCATCGCCGCCACGGGTGAGCCAGCGGCCATCGGGTGCCCGGTATTTCTCGCCCGCCACGGTGCGGGCGATCAGGTTGCAGCCGGTGACGAACGCCATCTGCTCGACCGTCGAGCTTGCCGCCGCCTGCTGGGTATATTGGCGCTTCCGCTGGATGTTGATGTTGTTCACCATTGCCTGAAGCTCGGCCGTCGGGCTGCCGACGATGCCGAGATAGCCGTCGGGCTGCTCGCCGACGAGCCCGGCCTGGCGCGCCGCCTGATAGGCGGGGTCCCGCTGCGCGAAAGCAGGCGCGGCCATGGCAACCACTAGCGCCGCGGCAAGGCTGAAGGTGGGAAGCAACTTGCGCATCAGAATATCCCCGGATTGTCCTGGATTATGGCCTTCGCCTTGTTGTCGAGACGATAGACCACTTCCTGGGTAATCGAAATGTTGAGGTTGATGACGATCGGCTTGTCGGGCGCGGTCACGTTCACGCAACCGCCCGCGAGCATCACCGGCGCCGCTCCAAGGCACCCGATCCAGTGTGGCAACGCCTGTGTCATGCTTCGAAGCTGCATATTCTTGCCTTTCATGGGACAGGGGCGCTTTCACGGGGCTGAACGGCGGGCTTGGCGCTCTCCTGTGCACGATTCTGCTCCTCGATCAATGACGGCAGGTTCCGCTCGATGAGGCGGCGCGGATCATACCAGGACTGGATGGAGTCCAGCAGCTGGCGGAAGGGCGCGCTGATCCGCACGTTGAACACGAAGGGCAGCCGCGCGAGCCGGCGGATCAGGAAGTTCGATTTCGTGCCCGCGCCCTGGCTTACGCCCGAAAAGCCGATATCCGTGATCATCTCCCCGGCCAGCGGGCCGTTCATCCGGATGGTGAGATCCTTGTAGTTCAGCGATTTCAGCGCCTGAAACGCCATGTTGCCCCAGAAGCCGACATCCTGCCGCGATACCTCGCCGACATAGGCGATGTGCCCACCCGTCCGGGCGCGGAGTTCGCCACCTTCGATCCGCCCGCCCTGCGCGTCGAAGATCATCGGGAGGGTGCCGTCGAACGTTCCCGTGGCATCCAGATTGTCGAAGGCCATTTCCTTCAGGAACAGCGCCGCGTCGGCGCCCTTCACATGGAAGGTCAGCCGCCGCTCGCCCGCCACGTCGAAATCGAGGACGGTGGGATCCAGGACGAGCTCGCCGCCCGCGAAGGGCCAGCGCGCCCCTTCCACCCGCACGCGGCGGCTGTCGAGCAGCTGGTAGCGCAGCACGCCGCCGCGCACCGGAACGCCCGGATTGATCTCGGCTATATCGGCCGCCTGCCCCGGCGCGCTGCGCAGGTTCAGCAAGTCGGTGAAGTCGAGCTGCGTCGTAAGCCCCTGCACCGGGCCGAAGGCCGCGGCCAGGGCGACATCGGTCGCAGTGAAATGGCCGGTGCTGGTCACCGTGTCGCCCGACCAGCCGAACCGGCCGGTTCCGGCGACGAGCCCGTCCACATCGGCGATCACGCCATAGGTCAGCGAGGTGAGATCGCCGGGCTGCAGGCCGTCCGTATGGAAACGGATGCCGGGTATGTCGAGCAGCGCCTGCCCCTCCCCGCGCGCCAGGTCGTGCGCGATCTTCACCGTGCCCACGGGCAGCTGGCGCTTGGGGCTGACGAATGCGGCTTGTGCGTCGATCTTGCCATCGCTCAGGCGCAAGCTGCCGTTGGGCGCCGCCAGGGGCTCGAAGCGCGCCGCCGCCTCCGCGTCGGCAAGGGTGAAGCTGCCCCGCAGCAACAGATCGCCGCTCTCGACATGCCAGCTGCCCTTGCCCTCCGAGAGCAGCAGCGGCACCGCGCCGATCTGGCCGCCGAGCGCGTCGAATTCTCCGCCCAGGCCCGAGCGGAAGTCGCCCTCCAACCGGCCGATATCGAGGCGGGTCGGCCGATCGCCCCCCAGGCGCGCCGCTGCCTTGGCAACGGTGAAGCGGCTGGCGGCCAGGTCGAGCTGGGCCGCTTCCGCCGCAACGCGCAAGGCGCTGTCGCCCACTCTGCCCTTCAGTTCCGGCTGTGCGAGCCGGATGCCGCCGGCGAGCCCATGCGGCCCCCATCGGACCATTGCCGGCCCGAGCGGGCACAGCTTGAGACGATCGCCATCCAGGACGGCACTGCCCATGGCCATGCGCGAGAAGCCGATCACGCCGCACTGGGGGTTCACCGCGAGCATCTGCGCATCCCAGCGCACCAGGAGCGGCATCGACAGCCCATCGACGTGCCCGCCGTTCACCGGCCCCGACAAGGTCATTGCGGTCCGCACTTCGCCGGCCGTACCGCGCACGCTGAAATCGAGGGCGGAGAGTGCGAGCCGGGCGCCGTCGGCCATATAGGGCCGCACCTGGCCGGTGCCGCGCAGTTCGCCGGTCCCCGCCCGGCGTGACAGCTGCACCGCCGCATCCGGCAGTCCGCCGCCGCCGAGCGAGAGCTGCCCCGCGAGATCGAGCCCGCCATCGCGCAGGTCGAGCCCCAGGCCGGCGCCCTGTCCGAAACGCAATCGCGCGCCCGAGCGCGCGGCAAGGTCCAGCCGGCGCAGGCGGAGCGTGGTCCGATCGGCATGCATCGCGAGCTCGATAGCCGCGGAACCGCCAAAGGCACGGCCGGCCTCGCCCACGGCGCGCGCTAGCCGCCGGACCAGCGGCGCGACCGGCGTTCCCTGCCCAGCATTGCCATAGCCCGCGACCCGGCCGAGCAGGGATGCCGGCAATGCAGCCCCCTCCACGGCGACCTCGCCCTGGAACGCAGCGGTTTCGCCCAATGCATAGCGGCCGGATATCGCCGCCGAACCCGCGCCGACCTGCGCAGTGGCAAGCGGACCGGAGCGGAGCGCGACGCTGCCCGCCGTACGGGCACTATCCCCATCGAAGCCGATGCCGCCACGCAGCCCGCGCAACTGCCCCAAGGAAGAGTCCATGGCCGCGGCATCCAGGTCGGCACTGCCCTTCCAGCGTGCCAGCGATGCTTCCAGAGCCGCCCGGACCTCGACACGGAGTTGGGTCACACGGGTATCCGCGCAGGCGATCCGCGCTGTCTGGACGGGGCCGTCCAGGCGCGGCGCCCCGTGGCTGACGCGTACCTGCATCCTGGCCGCGACGCCCTCCAGGGCGCAGCCCGCGATGCGCAGATGGGAGGTATCGGCGCGCAGCGTGCCGGCAAAGCCGTCGGCCAGCATCCCCTTGCCGCTGAGACCGAGCACGACGAGGCCGCCGCCGCTGTCGAGCCGAAGCTGGGCGTCGGCGACATCCACGATCAGGCGGGGCAGCGAGAATGGCTTGCCGGAGGGCGGCGGCAGCAGCCGGTCCAGCGAGCCCATCGAAAGTGTGCCGTTGACGATCCGGCCCCTGGCCCGGACCTTGCCCGCCTTCGCCACCAGCACCTCCGCCCGCCAGGGGTAAAGCGAGGTGCGCAGCTCGATCCAGTCCGCGACGAGGTCCGGGTTGCGTGGGTCGCCGATCGACACGTTGACCAGCCGTTGCCGCCAGGGCGACAGCTGCTCGATCTCATAGCGGGCGGGAACGCCTCGCCTGGCCAGTTCGCGGTCGACGAAGCCGCGCGCGATCGTTCGGCGCTGCAGCCATGCCGCCCCCGCCGCCACGGCCAGCAGGACCAGCAGGCCGACGGCCGCACGGCGCCAGCGCCATGGCACGCGCGGAGCAGCCGCTCGCGCGCTTCCGGCGTCCGCTTCTTGGTCACTAAGGTCCACGCCCGCTCCAGCCAACCAGCGCCCATCCGGTTGCGGCGCCGCGATCTCCTAGAGTAATTTCATCCCCCAAAGGTTCCGTCAAAGGCAAGCAGCGCGGGAATTCGTCCGCCACTGCCTTGCCTCTGCTCCAGGCGCTATGCCGGCATCGCTGCCGTGACGGGAGGAACGTCCAGGGCCTCGCGCAAGGCAGGCTGGCGGGAGCGGCTGACGGGCAGCGGCGCGCCCTCGCTCAGATATAGCCGCCACCGGTCGCCGTCGCGCTCTAGGCGCTGCGCCTGGGCCAGGTTGGCGATCGCCGAGCGGTGGATGCGCAGGAAGCTCGCGGGCAATTGCGCCGCCAGCCCATCGAGGCGTGCGGCATGCAGCAGGCTGCGGCCGCCGACCAGCCGCAGCTCGACATAGTCGTCGGCGCCCACCACGGCGAGGATCTCGGCGATCGGCACCAGCTCGACACCCCGCGCCGAGGCCACGGTCAGGCGCTCCGGGCGGCTGACGGCGCGGGTCAGGGCAGCCTCGCGGCCGCGATCGTCCCGGCCGAGCCGGACGACCTCGACCATCAGCAGCGGCAGCACCAGGCCGGCGGCGAGCAGGAAATAGGAGAGATCGGCCAGCCATTCGGGGAATGCGAGGGCCAGGACGAGGAACAGCGCCAGATACGCCAGGGCCGGCCGCGCGCCGGGAACGCGCAGGCGCACGCCCGCCGCGGCCGGCACGACGGCGAGCGCAACCCCCAGGATCAACGCCCAGACCGTCTTGACGTCGAAACCCGGGAGCAGGGCCGTGGCGCCGATCACGCCGACGGCCAGGCTGATCATCGGCGTGCGGGCCCTGGGGAGGAACCGGGTCGTGGCATAGGCCACCAGCAGCAACGCGAAACTGGCCGCCAGCGCCCAGATGGCGCTCATGCGCCAGGCATGCAGGGGATAGGAATAGTCGAACAGCGTCCGCATGCTCTCGACGATCGCCTGCAGGGTGGCGACCGCGGCCATGCCGGCCAGGATCAGGCTGGACCCCGTGCGGCGCATGGCATGGATGGCGCCGAAGCCGAACGCGGCGGCCAGCAGGCTGCCGGCCGCAAGGAAAGTGATGGCCAGCGGCGCGATGCGTTGCCGATGGGGATAGGGCAGTACGGCCAGGGCGCTCATCGGGCGAGCGAAATGCAAGCCGCCATGGAAGGACGACAGGTGTAGCACCAGCAGGTTCCCGCCGGGCCGCCAGGCGGTTTCGCGGATCGGAAAGATCGCCTGGTAGCGGCCGGGAATTTCGGCCTGTGCCGTGGCGCCCGGGCGGCCGTTGATGCCCAGGGGCCGGCCGTTGAGCCAGGCCTCGGACGAGGCGACGCCCGCTACATAGAGGACGCGCGGCCGCGCGTCGGCCGGGGCGCTGACGACCGCCCGGATCCAGAGCTCGCGGCCCTGCGGGTCGACGAAATCCTGGATCGGGTGGCAATCGCGCAGCAGCGGTCCGGCCGGACCGGCCGCGCCGTGACAGGCCTGCCACGAAATGTCCTGGGCCCGGGCCGGGACCACGAAGCCGATCAGAATGATGGTGAGGAGCAGGATTCGCCGCATGCGCCCCCTCTAGGGCGCCACTCGCCGAGATGCACCGCCATTCGCCGATGACCGGGTGTCGTTGACCGAAGCGGGATGGCGATCGGCACCGCGAGCGGCTCAGCCATCGGCATGACCTGTACATCGCTCAATCGCCGCGCCCTGCTCGCTGCCGCCGCCATCGCCCTTCCCGCCCTGGCCCTCGCCCGCGCCTCGGCGCAGACCGCGCCTCCGTCGCAGGCCGGCCCCTTCCGCTTCAAGGGCTGGCGCGGCGCGGAGACCGATGCCGAAAGGGGCTTCTTCGAAGTGCCCGAGGATCGCCGCGATCCCCGTTCGCGCAAGATCCGGCTCGGCTATGTCCGGTTCCCGTCGACGGCGGCCAGGCCGGGTCCGCCGATCATCTACCTGGCCGGAGGGCCCGGCGGCGAGGCGACGGGCGCGGCGACCGGGCCGCGCTTTCCGATCTTCATGGCCCTGCGCGCCGTGGCCGACGTCATCGCCTTCGACCAGCGGGGCACAGGCCTGTCCAGCACCATCCCGGAACGGCCGGCCTCGACGCGTCCCGTGCCGGAATTCACCGAAGCCGGGCTGACCGCCTATTTCCGTTCGGAACTCCAGAGCGCCTGGGCCGACTGGACGAAGGCCGGCGTGGCCATGGCCGGCTACAATACCGAGCAGAGCGCCGACGATATCGACGATCTGCGGCGGCATCTGGGCGCGGAGAAGATCGACCTCTGGGGCACCAGCTATGGCTCGCACCTGGCGCTCAGCGTGCTCAAGCGGCATGGCGACAGGGTGAACCGCGTGGCCCTGTCCAGCCTGGAGGGCCAGGACCAGACGGTGAAGCGGCCGGCACGGATCGATGCCTATCTGCGCCAGGTGGACGCGCTGCTCGGCACGGACCCGGCCGCGCGTGCAGCGGTGCCGGACCTGCCGGCCCTGATGCGCCGCGTGCACGCCCGGCTGGAGGCGCAGCCGGCCTTGACCGCGGTCACGCTGAACGGCGCGCCGGCCGAGATCAGGATGGGCGGCTTCGGCGTCCAGATGCTGGCGAGCGGGCTGATCGCCAACCCCCACACCCTCGCCATGCTGCCGGGCCTCTATCTGGCGCTGGATGCCGGCAGGACCGCGGCGCTGACGCCGTTCCTCGGCGACGTGGCCGGCCTGCTGAACCTGAGGGGAATGCCCGAGGCCATGGATCTGGCATCCGGGATATCGCCGCGCCGGCTGGCCCTGATACGGCGCGAGGCGCAGGCCGCCGTGCTGGGCGAGGCGCTGAACTTCCCCATGCCGCAGCTGATGGGCGCCATTCCGGGCGTCGACCTGGGCGACGGCTTCCGGGCCTCGATCCGCATCGACCATCCCGCCCTGCTGATCGCCGGGTCGCTGGACGGCCGCACGCCGCTGGCCGAGCAGGACGACGTGGCGGCCCAGTTCCGGCGCAAGTCCCGCGTGATCGTCGAGAATGCCGGCCACAACGTGTTCGAAGCGCATCCCGAGGTGCAGCCCCTGCTCGTACGCTTCTTCGGCGGCGAGGCGGTGGCCGACACCCGGCTGATGCTGCCGCCGCCGAAGTTCCGGGTGGCGTGACCAAGCGGGGTGCCGCACAGCCGGCACCCCGTCGCCGCACGACGCGTCAGAAATTATATCTGAGCGTCGCCCGCGCATTTCGCGGCTCGCCATAGACGAAGCCGGGGAACCAGCTGTTGCCGCTGTAGAAGGTCCGGTCGAACAGATTGTCGACGTTGAGCTGCAGCGAAAGCTGCCTGGTCATCTCGTAGCGGGCCATGAGATTGACGATGGCGTAAGCGGGCTGGCCGATCGGCTCCACGATGCCGGTGCCCGGGTTCTGCGCGGTCACCGGCGGCCGGCTCTCCCATTTGAGCGCTCCGCCCAGGCTCAGCCCGTCCAGCGCATCGGCAAAGGCGTATTTGGTCGCCAGGTTGAACGCCCGGCGCGGCTGGTGTGCGAGCACGTCGACGCCCTGGGCGTCCTTCGCGCGATAGTCGCTCCAGCCCAGGCTGAGGTCCCATTGCCGCGTCACCTTGCCGACGATCTCGATCTCATAGCCCTTGGCGACGGTCCCCGTCGCCCCGCGATAGGCCGGGTTGGACGTGCCGGGCACGAACTGCCCCGGATCCGGTACGGCGAGATTGTCCTGCTCGATGCGGTACACGGCCGCCGTCGCCAGGAGCTTGCCGCCCAGCAGCAGCGCCTTCAGGCCAGCCTCGTAATTCTTGCCCTCCAGCGGATTGAGCAAGCGCCCGTTGCGGTCGCGGACATTGCCCTGCGGCTTGAAGATCTTGGTGTAGCTCGCATAGGCGGACAGGTTGCTGGTGATGTCGAGGACCAGCCCCGCATAGGGCGTGAGCACGCCCTTGTAGGTCAGCCGATAGGCGGGAGTGGTTCCGGCGGCCTCCTCGTTGCGCCGGAAATAGCTCAGCCGTCCGCCGCCGATGAGCTTGAGCGGGCCGACCAGGCCGATCCGCGTCGTGGCGAAGAGCGCGGCCTGGGTGGTGGCCCCGCGGCTGGAGACATAGCGCGGTCCCCAGGCGGGCTGGGCGAGCGTCCCGTCCCAATGGTTGAAATCGGCGATCGGATCCATCGCGATGGGATCGCGGTTCGACCATCCATCGGTGAGGCGGTTCACCATGGCGCCGACGGCCAGGTCGTGCTCGCCGCCCAGCAGCGAGAAGGGGCCGCTGGCCTGGATGCTGCCATTCCATTGTTCGGGATCGGCCTTGAACCAATAGGCCGAAGTGGCCATGCCGGCGCCGGTCACTCGGTTGGGCATGCCGTCGAGCCACAGCAGCCGCGATTCCTCCAGCCCCTTGTGATAGCCGAGATCGCCGCGGATGCTCCATTTCCCGCCCAGGTCGTGCGTGAGGGTGGCGAAGCCCGAAATCTCCGTGGTGTTCCAGAAGCCCCAGTCGGTGCCGGTGGTCTTGGAGCGCGGCCAGCGCGTCCGGGTGCCATCGGTGTACCAATAGGGGAGCTGCGCCCACATCACGCCGTCGCGGTCGTCGCGCTGATAGCTGGCGCCGACCGACAGCTTCGTGCGCGGACCGAGATCGGCATCGACCACCCCATAGAGGACGAGGCCCTTCTTCTCCTCGCGATCGACGAAACCGTCCTGCCGATAGGCCTGGGCGACGGCGCGCACGCGTACCGCCCCGGCGGCGTCGAGCGGCGACTGCACGTCCACGGTCCCGGCGAAGCGGCTCCAGGACGCTGCTTCGAGGCTGACCTGACCGGTAAAGGCATCGGCATCGGCGTGCTTGCGGATCAGGTTGACGACCGCGGACGGATCCCCCGCCCCGTGCATAAGGCCCGCCGCGCCGCGCACCAGGTCCACGCGCTGGTAGATCGCGGTGCTCGTCTCGCCGAAACCGACATTGCCATTGGCGAACGGCGCGCCGTCGAGCTGGAAGTTCTGGACCTCGAAGCCGCGCGCGGAAATGGCGCTGCGGCCGCGATCGATATCCTTCTTGGAAATGCCGACGGCGAAATCGAGCGCATCGTTGATCGAGATCAGCGCCTGGTCGTCGATCTGCTGCCGGGTGATGACGCTGATCGTCTGCGGCGTCTCGATCGGCGTCAGGTGCAGCCCGGTGGCGGTGGTGGGCTGGTCGCTCCGGCCATAGCCCGTGACGACGATGCCCTCGCTGGTCTCTTCCTCCGCCGCCGTGCCCTGCTGTGGCGCCTGCTGGGCGTGGAGCGATGCCGGCATGAACATTATGGCAGAGCCGGCCAGCAGCAAATGAAACGAACGGCGCATCATCGTCCCCCTTCTTGTCTTTCGCCGCGCGTCATCCTTCCCTCCATCCCGGGCGCAGCCGCGATCGCTCCCGCCGGAACGGAGCCGTCGCCCGGGGGCGGACCGGCGGATCCGGGAGATGGAGCGAGCGTGAGCCGTTCGCGAAGACGGAAGCGACGATTCGCGTTCCCGATGGCGCGCCACTAATGCGATTAATTAGCAATTGCAAATCTGCAAATGCCGAGAAGGGGTCTCCCGTATTATCGGGCGGCGCAGGGCCGCGCGCCGACCGGCCTCAGAGCCACATCGCCCGCAGCTGCGTCATGAAGCCCTCGTCCCAGGCGGGGGAAAAGGCATTGGTGGCGAAGGCAAAGCCGCAGGAACCGGCCGGATCGAGCGCAAGATAGGCGAAGCAGCTGCCCGTGGAGCCGGCATGCCATAGCAGCAGCCGCCCGTCCGTCGGCCGCTCGACGCACCATCCGAGCGCATAGTTCCAGTCGACTCCCGGCTCGGGACCGGAGCCGACGGGGCGATAGAGCGTTCCCAGCACCCCCGCCTGCACGGCCGGATCGGCAAGCAGGCGCAGATGCGCCGCGCCGTACCGCGCGAGATCGGCGATCCGCCCATGGACGTCACCGGACGGACGGACGATATCCAGATCGTCGACGGCCCGCTTGCCCGGCTTCAGCGCCACCCATTTTTCGCCCCACAGCGCGTGCCGGTGCTCGACCGGCTGCGAACCGTCCTGCGGGGGCCGGTCGAACCCCGCGCCACGCAGTTCGAGCGGATCCAGCACATATCTGCGCATCAGGGTGCGATAATTCTCGCCGGTCGCGGCCATGGCGATCGCTCCGGCCAACCCATAGCCGAGATTGGAATATTGGAAATCGCCGTCCCGCTGCGGCCGCGGCGCCCGCAGCGCGCTGCCGAGCAACCGGGCGGAGGCCCGCCCGGGATCGCCGCCGAGAAGGAGGTATCGCACCAGGCCCGGCCGCGACGGATCGGCAGGCAGGCCTGCACGATGCGCGAGGAGGTCCAGCAGCGTGACGTTCTGAAGCGCACTGGCCCGCGCATCGGGCATTGCGGCCAGCCCCTCGCCGACAGTCATGTCCCAGCGCAGCGCCCCCGCCTCGACCAGGCGTGCGATCATCAGGCTGGTCATGGATTTGCCGATCGAACCATAATGCCAAAGGTCCTCGATCGTCGCGGCCGTCCCGCCGAGCCGGCGGATGCCGCGCACCGCCGTGACGACTTCGCCCCGCGCATCGAAAACAGCGCACGCCGCCGCGGGCAGATCAAAGGCATCGCGGAACAGATCCAGCCTCGCCGTCATCGGCTGCGACGATGTTGGGGCCGGCTGGGAGGACGATGGCATTGCAGCTTTCCTGATCGTGAAGGCGATCCGCCGGAACGGTCGCGCGGCGAGTCGCCGCCTCTCAGGATGGTCATCCTTCATTGCGTGGAGAATGCGTGGAGCCTCTGCGAAGCGAATGCGAAGACGCGACCGCGCGCGAGACGCGATCCGTCCGCGACCTCGATCCGCCGGGCATATTGCCGGCCGGCCCGAAGGTCCGCGCCTGCACACGGTCTCCACACCCTCTAGCCGCGGCCTGCACGATCGCCCGGCACCGGCCCCTCGTGATCTCATGGAGAACGAGCGATGAAGGCGAGACTGCTGGCGGGAATGATCGGTGTCGGCACCGTGGCGGCGGCGGTGCCCGCCGAAGCGCAATATGCGGTCGGCCGATGCGTGGTGACGCGGGGCCTGGAACGGACGCTGCGCGATTTTCAGACCAGGGCGCAACAGGCCAATGGAACGCCCGGCATGGCGGCGACGGTGTTCGACAAGGACGGCGTGGTCGCGACCGCCGCGGCGGGGGTGCGCAGCCTCAATACCGGCGAGGCGCTGACGGGGAACGACAATTTCAGCCTCGGCTCCCACACGAAGCACCTGCTGGCGGTGAGCGTCGGGCAACTCGTCGACCAGGGGCGCCTGTCCTATGACGCGCGGATCGGCGAACTGCTGCCCGACATGGCGGGATCGATGCAGCCCGCCTTCCGCGACGCCACCGTTCGGCAACTACTCTTCATGACTGCCGGGTTCAGCGCCTATAACGGCACCGATTCCGACCGCACCGGCGACATGCTGGCCGCCTTCGCCGCGGCGAGCGGCAGCCCGGCCGAGCGGCGGAACCAGTTCACCAGGCTCCTCCTGGCATCCGAGCCGGCCTATGCGCCCGGCGAAGGGCAACGCTATTCGAACGCCAGCTTTTCCGTGCTCGGCACGATATATGAGCGGCTGGTGGAGCGCCCTTATGCGCAGGCGGCCGTGGACAGCGTGTTCGGCCGCGTCGGGGCGGCGGCCGGCTTCGGCATCCCCCGCGATCTGGGGCCGGCCAATCCGTCAGTCCACCTGGCGGCCGGGGACGGCACGCTGGTTGCGATCGACGATCCGGCCGAAGTTACCAATGTCCTGTTGGGCCGCCTGCCGCCCGAGCTCGATCCGGCGGGCGGCATGGTCGCGACGATGCCCGCCTTCGCGAAGGTCGAGCAGCAATTGCTGCGGGCGTCGATGGGCCTCTCCCAGCCGCTTGCTTCCGCCGCTGCGCTCCGCGGATTGTTCGAGCCGGTCGGCGATCTGGGAGCCGGCGGCATCGTCACTTCCCGGATCACCGGCCGGACGACGCACTTCTTCGAAGGAAGCACCGGCGGCAGCCATGCCTTCTCGTTCCTGGTGCCGACGGCGGGCATCGGCGTGGTGTTCGCCAGCAACAGCGGCGTGAACCCGTTCATCGGCGTCGCGGACACCCAGGAAGACGGATATGCGCTGATGATGGCGCTGGCCGAACGGGCCCGCCGGGGCGTGCTGGTCGCGCGGAGCGCCGACCAGGGCGCGGTCTTCGGCGAAGTCGAGGCGTCCTGCGCCGCCAGCAAGGGCGATCTCTTCGCCGTCACCCGGACGTTCGGCGACCTGACGAGCGCGCAGGCCTCGGCGCTGGCCGAACGGATCGCGCCCGACGACAGCCGGCTGATCGATCGCCTGTCCGCGGCGTCGCTGGAGGCGATGGCGGATCATGTCGATACGCATATGTCGATCGGCGGCAATGCCTTTCGCGGGCGGCTGCCCGACGGTGGCGAGGGGCGCTGGCGGGCATTCATTGCCGGAGGATCACTGGGCGGGCGGGCCGTCGCCGACGCGGCGGCACCGGGCAGCGAGATTGCGGGTTGGGCGAGCAGCTGGGGCGTCACGGGCCCGGTGGGCGATCGCCTGCGCGCCGGCATTGCCTTCGGCTACGCCCAGGCCCGGGCCCGGCTCGCCGGCGGTGCGGGATCGGTCCGGCTGACCTCTCCGCAAGTCGCCCTCGCCCTCGCCTATGACAGCGGCAATGGCCTGTTCGGCGACTTCCGGGCCATGTTCGCGCGGCAGAATGTCCGTACCGAGCGCAGCCTCGCGATCGACGGGCTGGACCCCGGCACGGTGCGGGCACGGCGCAACGCGCTGGGCAGTCTCGTCGATGCGAGCATCGGCTATGCGATCGGCAATCGGCTGCGGATCGCGCCGGTCGCCGGGCTGCGCTTCACCGGCAACAATGTGGATCGCGCCGAGGAAAGCGGCTCGCCCCTGGCGCTGGCGATCGATCGCCGCCATTCGCATCGGCTCGACGCCCGCGCCGGCCTGTCGGTCGCCACCGGCTTCGCGCTTGGCGGGGCGATGATCCGCCCGAGCGTGGAAGCGTTTCACGTCCGCACCATCGCCGATCGCCGCCCCGCGCTGGTCGCGCGCTTCGCCGAGGGGGGCGGCGCGATGCGGTTCGCCGCCGCTCCGATCGATCGCACATGGACCAGCGTGCGTGCGGGAATCGATATCGATGCGGGGCCGGCGGCCTTCCAGCTTGGCGCAACCGGCGCTATCGGGCGGGACGGCCGCGACGATCTGCGGCTGGTTGCCGGCACGCGGATGCGGTTCTGAGGAGCGGCGGCCGCAACCGGCCGCCATCTCCATCATTTCTCCACATGATCTTCACGCGTCCCGAATAACCAGGTCACAGGATGGCGGACATCCTTCATTAGGCAGAATATCGTGGAAAATGCCCTGATCCTCATCGTCGAGGACGAACCCCAGATTTCCCGCATCCTGTGCTCCTATCTGGAGCGCGAGGGATACCGGACCGTGACCGCCCAGGACGGCGAGGTCGCGCTGATCCATCACCAGTCGCTGAAACCCGACCTGGTCCTGCTCGACGTCGGCCTGCCGAAACGGGACGGCTTCTCGGTGCTGGCCGACCTGCGCGCGCGCGGCATGACTCCGGTCATCATGACGACCGCGCGGGCGGAGGACCTCGACAAGCTTTCCGCGCTGCGGATCGGTGCCGACGACTATGTGGTGAAGCCGTTCAATCCGCTCGAGGTGGTCGCGCGGGTAAAGGCCGTGCTGCGCCGCTCGGCCGGCGCGGGCGCCGATCAGTCGCTGATCCGGTTCGGCGCGCTGCAGCTCGATACCCTGAGCTATACCGCGGCGGTATTGAACGATGCGGCCACGATCCCGCTCGACCTGACGCTGACCGAGTATCGGTTGCTCTCGCACATGCTCCGGGCGCCGCGCCGCGTGTTCGACCGCGCCGAGCTGGTCGATGCCTGCCTGCCCGAGGGGAATGCGCTCGAACGGACCGTCGACAGTCATATCAGCAACCTTCGCCGCAAGCTCGACCGGGCCGGCATGACCGGGCTCTGCGTCGTGGTGCGCGGCGTCGGCTATCGACTGGCCGGGTCATGATCGCCGCGTTGCGCGCCCGTCTGGCCCGCCGCACGCGCCGCCGCTGGCCCATCGCCCGCCAGCTGGCGACGGCACTGGTGGTGATCGTCCTCGTCAACTGCGTGCTGATCTTCGTGGCGATGACGATATGGACCGCCAACGAGGAGCGACATATCCGGGAAACCTCCTCCCCCGTCACCCAACGCGCGCTGGCCGCGCTCGACGCCGGCCGGGTTCCCGATTTCAAGGGAATCGACAAGGTCATCAAGGAAGTGGATGACCTCACGGAAACGGTGAATCAACGCGGCAACACCGCGCTGCTGATCTGCCTGCTGCTCACGGCGATATGCGATTTTCTCCTCGGCAGCATCTTCCTCGCCAAGCTGGGGCGCGGCCTGAACGACGTCGCCTTCACTGCCCGGCGGGTGGCGGATGGCGACCTGTCGGCGCGCGCGCCGCTGGTGCGCTGGGCCTCGGCGGAGGAGGCGCAGCTCATCGACGATTTCAACGCCATGGCACAATCGCTGCAGCGCGCGGAGCGGGAGCTCGCGGAAAGCACCGCGGCGATCGCCCATGAACTGCGCACGCCGCTCACGATCCTGCGCGGGCGCATCCAGGGCACCATCGACGGCGTGTTCGCGCACGAAGAGGAGGAGATGCGATCCCTGTTGCTGCAGGTGGAAGGGCTGGGGCAGCTGGTGGACGATCTCCAGACCATCAACCTGGCAAAATCGGACCGCATGATCCTGAATCCCGATCATATCGACCTTGCACTGGAGGTGGAGCGGGTCATCGCCCTGGTCCGACCGGACCTGGAGGCGGCGGGACTGGAGCCGGTGCTCCTCCTCCGGCCGACCCCCGTCGTCGCCGACGCCGCCCGGATCCGCCAGATGATCGGAGCGGTCCTTTCGAATGCGCAGCGTTATGCCGCCGGGAGTGGTCCGCTACGCATCTGCACCGCCCGGCACGGCGGTTGGGCCGTGCTCGAGATCGTCGATCACGGCCCCGGGCTGCCGGAAGAGGCAATGGACAAGGCCTTCGATCGGTTCTGGCGCGCCGAAACATCGCGCGCGCGGCACAGCGGGGGCAGCGGCCTCGGCCTGTCGGTCGTGCGCGCCATTGCCGAGGCGCATGATGGCACCGCGACATTGGCGAACCATGATGGCGGCGGCGCGATCTTCACGCTGCGCCTGCCGGTCGGCGTCGCTCCCGATACGGCCTGATCCGCCGGCGCTGGCCTCTTTCCACGGAAGGCCGCGGAAAGCTGCGCCATGTCGCCGAAATCGAGTACCGCGACAATTCGTACAAATAATCGTACAATTTTCGCAAAACCGCAGCATTCTCGCCCTAGATAAGCGTATAGACGGGGCGATGCGGGGTTTCATGATTGCATGAAGAGATCGGCCACAGAACGCCGTGTGGATCATGGTGCAAAGTCGTGAGCGAAGGAGAGCGTAGCCGTGCCGTGGCACTTTCGCTGATGCGAATGGCACTGGCATTGCTCGACCGGCACGGCAATCCCGTCGCCGCTGCCCGCTTGCAATATGCGATCGATACGGAAGAGGAAGTGCCCGACCACGCACCTTCCGCGGATCGAAACACTTGACCGACCGCCGGGCGGCACTGCCGGATATTGCGGCAGGCGGTTGGCAGGGAGCCCTGCCCTTGCCCCATCTTCGCTGTAACATTTGCCGATCATGATGCTTGTCGCGGCCTCTCTCTTCTGCAGCCTTTTGGCTGGCCTCGCGATATTCCAGCTCGGCCTCATCGCCGGGATGCCACTGGGTCGCTTCGCCTGGGGCGGGCAGCATCCGATACTTCCCGCGCGCCTGCGATTCGGCAGCGGGATGGCAATCCTGATCTATGGAGCGCTTGCACTCGTCATCCTCGACAGGGCCGATCTGATCGCAATTCTGCCAAATGCCTGGTCAGGTGGCGTCGCCTGGGCGACGGTGTTCTATCTCGCGCTGGCGCTGGCGTTGAACATGATCTCGCCAAGCCGGGCCGAACGCCGGCTCATGGCGCCCGTTGCCGCGCTTCTCCTCTGTTGTGCACTGGTCGTGGCGATGGGGCCTTCGACAGCCTGAGGCGGCGATACGAGGCAGCGCTCCTCTGCCCAAGGGCTTGATCCAGGCTTCGCGCGGCCAGTCTCCGCAATGGATGAAACCACGAGCCTGCTCGTTTCATCACCATATCAAGTACAGTCTGCTCCCTCGACGAGGTTCACTCGATCGAGCGTCATGGCGACAACACGGAATGAGCAAATTCCGTACCCGAACATGGGCAATCGGGGAACCTCCACACCTCCCAGCGGCGCTCGACATAATTGCGACACCGCCAGACCCGCGGCCTCTTATCTGTGAAACTCGTTACTTTACGAGGAATCGGAATAGAGTTGCGCTCTATTTTCTATTTCTCCTACAAAACAATTCCCAAAATATATCGCGAGTCGCCACCTTCAACATATCCGTATTTAGCCTGAATCCCCGATACATCGGCCATTTCGATGCATTGCCTTCATTTTTTTTGGGATCATTAAATCCCTGGATTCGAAAAGATTTCCCCGGAGATTCTGAACAACACACCACAATGAACACAATAGCATTTCTACAAAAAATTGATTCTGATAGATTTGCAGCAACAACCTTAATCACGATCAAATCTCCGTGAGATGAACTTGAGATAGCAATCTCGAGCGATCTCTCGCGGGCAAATCCGTTCGATATTTCATGACAATATATCGGGGGTGCCTCGTGAGCTATCTTGTTACTGCAGGTCCACCAACACCTAATGGCGACCTTCATCTCGGCCATCTCGCCGGCCCTTATCTCGCGGGCGATATTCTGACGCGCTATTTGCGAATGACCGGCGAACGCGCGACGTACATCTCCGCCGGTGACGATCATCAAAGCTATGTCGCGCGAATGGCCAAGCAGGAGGGCCGCGATCCTGCAACCGTAGCTGCGGAGAACGGCGCGCGAATTCGCGAGTCATTGGCGAGTGCCGGCATCGCGCTCGACCTGTTCGCCTCTCCGGCGCAATCGCCACGCTATTCGGGCTTCATCGAACGCTTCTTCCGCACCCTGCTCGACCGCGACGCGCTGGAGGAGCGGACGACCGATCAGCCCTTCTGCACCGCCTGCGACCGCTTTGCGTTCGAAGCGCATCTGCGCGGCCGTTGCTCCCATTGCGATGCCGAAAGCGACGGGGGGATCTGCGAGGCCTGCGGCAAACCAAATGCGGGTGCGGATCTGGTCGATCCCGCCTGCGTCACTTGCGGCGGCACGCCCGAGCGCCGCCCGTTGCGCCAGCTCTGGTTTCCGCTCGAACGCTATCGCAGCGCCGCCGAGTTCACCCTCGCCTGTGCCTGGCTGCCCCCGCGGGCGCGCGCGCTGGTGGCCGAGCTGCTGGCGCAGCCGCTACCCGACGTGCCTGCCACCCAGCCTGCCGAATGGGGCATTGCGGTTCCCGCGAGCGGCTATGACGATCAACGCATCTCCGCCTGGTTCGAACTCGGCCCGCACTATCTGGCGCTCACCGACCTCCTGCCCGAGGCGAGGAGCAATCCCGGCGGCTGGCAGACGCCGTGGACGGGTTTCGACAATGTCGTCCAGTGCTTCGGCTTCGACTCGATCTATTTCCACGTCGTGCTGTTCCCGGCCATCTTCCAGGCTTTCGATCCCCGGCTCCGCCCGCCGATCGGGTTCATCACCAACGAGTTCTTCCGCCTCGACGGAAAGAAGTTCTCCACCAGCCGCGGCCACGCCCTCTGGGCAGGCGCGTTCCTGCGCGATCATGATGCCGATGCACTGCGTTTCCATCTCGCGCGCGTCGCGCCCGAGATCGAACAGACCAATTTCACGCTCGACGAATTCGAGGCGACGCGGCGCGACGAGTTGATCGGCATCTGGGACGACTGGCTCATCGACCTTGCAAAGCGTTGCGAGGCGTCGGGGGGGATGGTGCCGCTCGCGCCGGCGCCGCGCAGTGCGCCGCTCGCCCTCGCCCGCCTCGCCAGCCTGTGCGGCGACCTTTCCCATTGCTATTCGGTCCAGGGCTTCTCGCCCAGTCGCGCCGCGCATCTGCTGAGCGAGATCGTGCGCGTCGCGCGCCGTTTCCGCGCCGAACATGCGGTGTTCGACGGAAAACCGGCCTCGACGCTCGAGGCGGCCGGCGCACTGGCAGTCGAGCTGGCCTTTGCCCGCGGCCTGGCGCTCGCCGCGGCGCCCATCCTCCCCGGCTTCGCCGATCGCCTGTGGCGCGACCTTGGCGAGCGCGGCGCGGTGGCCGAGGCGCGCTGGGAGCTGTTGCCGGCGGTCCCGACGGCGGGCACCGCGATCTCGCTCTCGACCACGGGCTATTTCGATCCCGCGCGGCCCGGCAGCGAGCCGGCACCTCCCGAGCCGGGCTCCGAAACGGAAACGGCATCGCCCGCGGACGATATCGAAACCGCTCCGCCCCAGGCCGAAAGCGAACCGGTCGAGGCGAACGCCGAAGCCGGGGCCGAAGCGCCGTCCCCAGCGGAACGCACCGAATCCGCACCTCGCGCCAATCGGAGGAGGGCTCGATGACGATGACAGCGGAACGGATCTATATCGACGAGGAGCGCGCTTCCTTCGCGCAAGAGCGGCTATGGTTGCTGCAGCAGCTCGATCCCTCCGACAGCGGCTATAACCTCGTCATTCCCATCCCGCTGCCGCCCGGCACCGACGCCGTGCTGCTCACCGCGGCCATGGCCGACATGATCGAGCGTCACGACAGCCTGCGCACGCTGTTCGAGGACCGCGACGGCGTGCCATGGCAATGCGTGCTGGCACCCTATACACCGGCGGTGCCGGCGCATGACTTCGCGGAGCTCTCCTCGGAGGCACGCGAGGAGGCACTGGCCGGATTGATCGCCGGTGAGATCGCCACGCCCTTCGATCTTGCGGCAGCGCCGCCGCTGCGTTGCCACCATGTAGATCTTGGCGAGGCCGGGACATTGGCGGTGATCGCGCTCCACCACATCATCGCCGATGGCTGGTCGATGCACCTGTTCGCACGGGACCTCACCGAATTCTGTGCCGCACACGTCGCCGGACGCGAGCCCGTGCTGCCGCCGCTCGACTATCAATATGTCCATTTCTCCACCTGGCAGCGCGACCAGGTCGAGCGCGGCGCCTATGCCGAGCAGCTCGACCATTGGATGCGCACGCTTTCGGAAGCGCCGCCGGTGCTCGACTTGCCCCTCGATCGGCCGCGCACGCCGCAGCCCGAGGCCCGGGGCGGCACCTGGGTGGTCCATTTCCCGGACGCGTTGCGCAACGGCCTCAACCAGCTCGCCCGGGCGGAGAATGCGACGCTCTACATGGTGCTGATGGCGGGCTATCAGGCATTGCTGTCGCGGCTGGGCGGGCAACACGACATCATCGTCGCCACGCCGGTGGGCAGCCGGCCGAGGGCCGAGTTCGACGACATCTTCGGCTGTTTCCTCAACAATGTGCTCGTGCGCGGCCGTCCCGACCGGGCGCAGAGCTTCCGCGAGTTCCTGGCCGCGACCCGCGTGGCGGTGCTCGACGCCTTCGCGCACCAGGACGTGCCGCTCGAAGTGGTGATCGAGGCAGTCAAGCCGCAGCGCAGCCGCACCCATACTCCGCTGTTCCAGACGATGCTGGTGCTGCAGAACGCCCCGCGCACGATGGCGGAGGCCACGCCGGAGAGCGAGCCCGTCGACGGCCCCGGCCTGGCGCTCAACGCCAAGTTCGAATTGTCCGTCGCGCTGTGGGAGAGCGCCTCCGGCATCACCGCCGCGTTCGAATATCGCAGCGACCTGTTCGACGAGGCGACCATCGCGGCGATGGCCAGTGCCTATCGCGCACTGCTGGCCGATGCCGTCGCCCGCCCGGATGCGCGGCTGGGCAGCCTCGCGCTGCTCGATGCCCCGACACAGCAGAAGATGCTGCACGACTGGAACGCCGTGCCGCTCGACTATCCCGATACGGCGACGATCCACGGCCTGTTCGAGGAACAGGTCGCGCGCGATCCCGACGCGGTCGCGGTGATCTTCGAGGATCTGACTCTCAGCTACGCCGCGCTCAATCGCGCCGCCAATCGCATCGCCCACCAGTTGATCGCGCTGGGTGCCGGGCCGGAGACCTGCGTGCCAGTGGTCTGCGAGCAGAGCATCGAGATGATCGTCGCGCTGATGGGCGTGCTCAAGGCCGGCGCCGCCTATGTGCCGATCGACCCGACATTGCCGCGGAAGCGGATCGAATATCTGATCGAGAGCGTGGCGCCCAAGGCGGTGCTGACGCTCGAGCGCTTCGCCGAGCTGGCCGGCGATCCGGGCGCCCCCGTGATCGCGATCGACGGGGCACATGCGGCGGCCGGAGCCGATATCGGCAATCCCGAAGTCGCGGTCTCCGCCCGCACGCTCGCCTATGTGATCTTCACGTCGGGCACCACCGGCCTGCCCAAGGGCGTGGAGGTCGAGCATCGCAGCGTCCTCCACCATCTCTGGGGCATGCGCGAGCAATATGCGGCGACCTCGGCGGACCGCTTCCTGCAGAAGCACCCGTTCAACTTCGACGTGTCGGTGTGGGAGTTCTTCCTCCCGCTGGCGACCGGCGGCAGCACGGTGATGGTGCGCCCGGGCGGCCAGCGCGACCTGGACTATATGATCGACCGGATCGTCGCCGAGGGCGTCACCATCGTGTGCTTCCTCCCCTCGGCGCTGACGGTATTGCTCGACCATCCGCGCATCGCGCTGCTCGACGCTTCGGTCCGCTGGATGCTGTGCGGCGCGGAGACGATGGGGCGCGATGTGCCGTCGCGCTTCTTCGAGCAGCTCCATGCCAGGCTGCACAATCTCTACGGCCCGACCGAGACGACCGTCCACAACAGCTGGTATGAATGCCTGGCCGGCGAACAGCCCGCGGTGATCCCGATCGGGCGACCCATGCCGGGCGTGCGCCTTTACGTCCTCGATCCCGAGCTGCAGCCCGTGCCGGTCGGCGTACCGGGGGAGATCCATATCGGCGGCGCCAGCGTCGCGCGCGGCTATCGCAACAGCCCGGAGATCACCGAGGCCCGGTTCGTCGCCGATCCCTTCACCGATGGGGCCGATCCGCGAATGTATCGCACCGGCGACATCGGCCGCTTTCGCGCCGACGGCAATATCGAGTTCATCGGACGGCGCGACCGGCAGTTCAAGATCCGCGGCTTCCGCATCGAACTGGGCGAGATCGCGCATGCGCTGCGCCAGCACGAGCAGGTCCGCGAGGCACTAGTGATCGTCCGCGAGGACGTGCCGGGCGATCTGCGCATCGTCGCCTATGTCGTCGCGAGCGATACCGGCCTGGGTGAGGCCGCGCTGCTCGATCACGCGGCACAGCACCTCCCGCGGCACATGGTGCCGAGCGCGATCGTGCTGATGGACAGCTTGCCGCTCACCGCGAACGACAAGGTGGACATGCGCGTGCTGCCGGCGCCCGGCCGATATCAGCGCGAAGCGGGCCGCGCGCCCGAGGGCCCGATCGAGACCGGGCTGGCGGCGATCTGGAACTCGCTGCTCGGCTCCGCGGTGGAAGGCGTCGAGGACGATTTCTTCGATCTTGGCGGCCATTCCCTGCTCGCCGCGCGGCTCGTCGCCCATGTCCGCGCGCGCCTGGGCCGGGTGCTGCCGGTGCGCGCGGTGTTCGAGACGCCGAAGCTGGGCGCGATGGCGGAAGCCGTCGCCGCGGCGCCGATCGCGGAAGACGATCTCAGCGCGATGCTGCGCCGGCCGCGGCGATCCCTTTGACCGAATCCAGTACGGGGCTCTGCCAGATGTACAACGAAACCGGATTGAAATCCGCCGAAGTCCTCGAAACCGTCGCCGAGCCGGCGGCCACCGCCGTCGACCTTGCCTGTATCGGCTTCGGCCCCGGCGGGATCAGCCTCGCCGCCGCCTATAGCGATTGGCGCGACGTCCAGCCCCAGGGCGCCTCGGTCCCCAGCCTGCGGTTCATCGAGCGGCGCCCCGGCCCCGCGTGGCAGCCCGGGCTGCTGATCCGCGGCGCCGACCTCAACCATCACTTCCTCCGCGACTTCGCCACGCCGCGCGACCCGCGCAGCCGCTTCACCTTCGCCTGCTATCTCAAGGAAACCGGCCGGTTGTTCCAGTTCGGCCATCTGGGCGGGCGCGTGAGCCGCGTCGAATGGAACGACTATGTCGTCTGGACCGCCCGCCATTTCGATCCGCTGGTCCGCTACGGGCTGGCGGTGCGATCGATTGCCCCCGCGGCCATGCGCAACGGCGCCCCGAACCTGATCGAGCTCGAACTGGATGACGGCAGCCACATGACGGCGCGCAACCTGGTGGTGAGCACGGGCCAGTTCCCGCGCGTGCCCGAGCCGTTCCGCCCGCACCTGGGCCCACGCATGTTCCACAGCGCGGGGTTTCTCGACCGGATCTCCGCCTTCGATCGCGCGGCGCCGCTCAAGATCTGCGTGCTGGGCTCGGGCCAGAGCGCGGGCGAGACGTTGCTCTGGCTCTACGACCATTTCCCCAATGCGCAGCTCACCTCGGTGCATCGCGGCCTGCCGTTCCGCCTGGTCGATATCGGCCATTTCAGCAACGAGGTCTTCTTTCCCGACCAGGTGCCCTATTTCCACGCCCTCTCCCCCGAGAAGCGGCGCATGGCCGCACAGGAATATCACCTGACCAACTTCTCGGCGGTGGACGTCGACATCAGCCAGGGCCTCTACTGGCGCATGTACGAGGACCGCGTGCTCGGCACGACGCGCGCCGAAGTCATCGCCCGCCACGCCGCCAGCGAGGTCGAGCCCGTCGGCGAGGGATTCCGGATCCGCTTCGTCGACGGGCTCAGCGGTGCCGAACGGATCGTGGACGCGGACATCGTGGTGCTCTGCACCGGCTATCACGAGCCCGCCTTCCCGCCGCTGCTCGAGCCGCTGCGCGAATGGATCGTCACGGATTCCAGCGGAGGGCCCGAAGTGGCGCTCGACTATCGCGTCCGGACCGCGTCCAGCTTCGGCCCGGCCCTGTACCTGAACGGCGTCACCGAGCGCACGCACGGCGCCAGCGACGCCTCGTCACTCAGCATGACCGCGCTGAAGGCCCAGACGATCCTCGAATCCTTCCTGACCAACCGGAACCGCTGAACGGAGCCGCCCGCATGTCCACCTGGCTGTTTACCTATGGCTCGAGCACCGATCCGGATCACTTCGCGGAGGATTTCGGCAAGCCCGAGGCCTTTGCTGCCGCGAGCGTGGCGGACTATCGGCTGGCCTTCGTCAATTATCGCGAATCCTTTGGCGGCGGCACGTCGGCGATCGTGCCCGCCCCCGGTGCGGAGGCGATCGGCGTCGCCTATCGCATCACGCCCGAACAACATGCGAAGCTCGCCCAGGCCGACCCCGATTATGCGCTGCAGCCGATCCGGGCGCGGATCGGCGGGGAAACCGTCGAGGCGGAGGTGCTGCTGCCGCGCACGATCCACGGCTTCGCCTCTCCCACCGATGCCTATATGGCGCGCATCCGCTATGGCCTGACCGGCTTCTATCCCGTCGCCCTGGTCGATGCCGTGATCCGCGCCGCGCTGGACCGGCGCTGGCTGTTCGACGGCCTTCCCGCGCAATGGGCGGCCGATGCCCGGCCGCGCATGGAATATGGCACGCTGTTCCGGCGGCTGCTGCCGTGGAAGGGCGGGGTCCGCACGCCCTGGGGCGGCGCCGTCGCCACCATCGCACCGGGCACGGCCAGCGAACTATTCCCCCATGACGAGGAAGAGCTCGCCTTCGTGCTGTCCGGCAGCGGCAGCCTGCGGCTCAACGCGCACGAGCGCGCGATCGGCCAGGGCGACCTCATCTATTTCGAGCCCGAATGCGAGCATGTCGTGACCAACGACCAGCCCGAGGAGCCGCTGGTCGTGCTGTTCCTCTGGTGGGGCGGAGCCGACGGCGTGGCGTGGGCGGGACGCAAGATCTGACGCGATCCTTCGCGTTTCTGGCGGGAGCGGAGCAATGACGGACCTGAAGACGGCAACTCTCAACCGGCGCGGTTTCCTGGGCGCCCTGGGCTCGGCTGTGGCGGCGGCCGGCACGACATCCGCCCGCGCGGCGCTCGCCGCGCAGGACACCGAATTCGACTATATCGTCATCGGCATGGGATCGGCCGGCTGCGTCGTCGCCAACCAGCTGAGCGCAAAGGCGGGCCTTCGCGTGCTCGCGCTGGAGGCCGGCCCGACCGACTATACCCCGATCATCCAGAACCCCGACAATTACTACAAGGCCAAGGGTTCCCCGATCTACGACTGGAACTATCAGACGATTCCCCAGCCGCACATCGATGGCCGCATCATCCCCGCGCCGCGCGGCCGGGCCTATGGCGGATGCAGCTCGATCAACGCGATGATCTATATCCGCGGCAACCGCGCCGATTATGACAATTGGGCCTATCAGGGGAACCGGGGCTGGGCATATGAGGACGTGCTGCCGCTGTTCATCGCGGCGGAGGGCAATCGCGACATTCGCGGGCCGCTGACCGGCAACAAGGGGCCCCTCACCGTCCAGAACTATCCGCACAAGAGCCTGCCGGGCACGGCATTCGTGCAGGCGGCGGTGCAGATGGGCTTCAAGGGGCCGGACTGGAACTTCAACGGCGCGATCCAGCAGGACGGCGCAGGCTTCTATCAGTTCACCATCCGCACCGAGTTGCGCGACGGCAAGCCAAGGCTGGAACGGTGCAGCCTGGCCAAGGCCTATCTCCATCCCGCGATGGGGCGCACCAACCTCACCGTCCGGCACGATGCGCCGGTCAAGCGGCTGATCGTCGAAGGCGGCCGCGCGGTGGGCGTGGAATATGTGCTCGACGGCCGGACGCTGCAGGCACGCGCGAGCCGCGAGATCGTCCTGTGCGCCGGCGCGGTCACTTCCCCCGCGATCCTGATGCGCTCGGGAATCGGCCCGGCCGACGCGCTGCGCGCGCTTGGCATCCCGGTCGTCCTGGACCTGCCGGGCGTCGGCGAGAATCTGCAGGACCATCCGGTGCTGCCGGTCGCCTATCACGCCCTTCCCACCTTGCCGCCGCTCTGGGCCAGCGGCGTCCAGGCCGGGCTGTTCGTCAAGACGCAGAGCCATGCCCCCTCGGCGGCGCCCGACCTCCAGTTCCATTTCTGGCAGGGCGACGACGACGACGCCAATTCCTTCTCCTTCTCGCCAACCGTGGTCCGGCCGTCGAGCCGCGGCCGAATCCGGCTCAAGTCGGCGGACTATACCGTCGCGCCCCTGATCGACCCGAACTACATGCAGACCCAGGCCGATATCGACGTGATGATCAAGGGCATGGAGCTATCGCGCGAACTGGTGCGCCAGCGGGCGTTCCGGGGCATCGCGGGGGCGCCGCTGCACGATTTCGGATCGGCGAGAACGCCCAGGGAAATGGCCGACTATGTCCGCAAGAACGTGCGGACGATCTATCACCTCGCCAGCACCTGCAAGATGGGGCTCGGTGCCGATGCCGTGGTCGATCCGGAGCTCAAGGTCTATGGCATCGCCGGCCTGCGCGTCGCCGATGCATCGATCATGCCCGAAGTGGTCAGCGGCAACACCAACGCCGCATGCGCGATGATCGGCCAGCGCGCCGCCGACATGATCCTCGGCAAGGGCAAGCGTCCGTGAGCCGGCGCGCCCGCGCCGACATTGCGACGAGCGGCATCGCCTCCTTCGTCCGGCTCGAATCGGACGTGCGCGTCTATTGCCGCGACTTCCCCGCGGTGTTCGCGCGCGCACGCGGCGCCGAGCTCTTCGACGAGGAGGACCGGCGCTATCTCGACCTGCTGGTCGGCGCGGGCGTGCTCAACTATGGGCATAATCCCCCCGAGATCGTGGCGGCGATCAGCGGCTATCTGGCCGAGGGCGGGATCGTCCATGCGCTCGATCTGCACACGGTGGCCAAGCGCCGGTTCCTCGACGCGTTCGAACGCCACATCCTCGCGCCGCGAAACCTGGACTACAAGATCCAGTTCACCGGCCCGACCGGCACCAACGCCATCGAGGCGGCACTCAAGATCGCACGGCGAGTCACCGGCCGGCACTCGGTGATCGCCTTCACCAACGGCTATCACGGCGTGTCGCTCGGTGCGCTGGCGGCGACGGGCAATTCCTCCAAGCGGCGCGCCGCCGGCATCGCCCTGGCGGGCGTCGACCGGATGCCGTTCGACGGCTATTTCGGCAGCGAAGTCGATACGGCCGCCTATCTCGCGCGGATGCTCGCGGACCCCGGCAGCGGGATCGATCCGCCGGCGGCCATCCTCCTGGAAGTCGTCCAGGCCGAGGGGGGCATCAACCTGGCCTCGGATGCCTGGCTGCGCTCCATAGCCGAGATCGCCCGCGCGCATGACGCTCTGCTGATCATTGACGACATCCAGGCAGGCTGCGGGCGCACCGGTAGCTTCTTCAGCTTCGAAAGGTCCGGGATCCGGCCCGACATCGTCTGCCTGTCCAAGGCGATCGGCGGGATGGGGCTGCCGATGTCGCTCGTGCTGATGGCGCCGGAGCATGATTGCTGGCGGCCCGGCGAGCACAACGGCACCTTCCGCGGCCACAATCTCGCTTTCGTCGCCGCCACTGCCGCCATCGAAAGCTATTGGCGCGACGACAGGCTCGAACGCCGCATCGCCGCCGGCGCGGCGCATCTCGAGGAGCGGCTGCGCGCGCTGCCGGGCCATGGCAGGCCGGACGGCTTCACCTTGCGTGGCCGGGGAATGATCCGCGGCCTGGCATGGCGCGACGCGGGTATCGCCGGGCAAGTCTCGGCGGCGGCCTATGCGCGCGGCCTGATCGTCGAGACCTGTGGCCCCCGGGGCGAAGTGCTGAAGCTGTTGCCGCCGCTCACGATCACCGCCGCGGAGATCGACGAGGCAGCCGATCTGCTCGGCGAGGCGATCGCCGATATCGCCCACGTCCCTGCCCCCGCGCTCGAGACGGCCTGACCGGCAATGCGCGGGCCCAGCCTTCTCGTCGTGGGGGCTGGCATCAACGGCCTGTGGACCGCGTGGCGCTTCCTTCGCGCCGGTTGGGAGGTGACGCTGGCGGACGCCGGCCCCTTGCCCAATCCGGCGGCGGCGTCCTGGGACCAGCACCGGCTGATCCATCCGCTGGGCGCGGAATCCGAGGCCGACGTCCATGCCATCGAAAGGGCGCTGGGCGGCTGGGCGGAGCTCTGGTCACGGCTCGGCCACAGCCATTACCGCCAGACCGGGGGCCTGCTCGGCAATCGCATAGAAGCGCGCTCGATCTTCCTGGGCGCCGCCGGATGGCCCTGTCAGCGCGTGGGCAGCGCCAGCCTGGCGGCACTGGTGCCGGGGTTGCGCCGCCATCCGGAGAGCGGCGGACTATGGACGCCCCGTGCCGGCGTGCTGCTGGCCGATCGCATCGTCACCGACATGGTCCGGCTGATCGACGGGCTCGGCTGTCGTCTCCTGCCCCATCGGCCGATCCTGGAGGAAG
This sequence comes from Sphingomonas sp. IBVSS2, assembly GCF_002127225.1. Classification (GTDB taxonomy): domain Bacteria; phylum Pseudomonadota; class Alphaproteobacteria; order Sphingomonadales; family Sphingomonadaceae; genus Sphingomonas. The sequence continues at coordinate 805,797 of NZ_NFUR01000002.1, read as the reverse complement.
AGATCCGCGAGGGACGTTTCCGCCTGGGCCATGGCGAACGCTTCGAGCCCGACCTGACCATCATCGCGGCGGGCGCCGGAACCGGCGAGATGCTGCGGATGCTGGCGCCGCGCCTTGCCGGTGTCGACCAGACGATGTTCTATTTCTCCGCGCCGCGTGCCTGGGAGCGCGCGCCCCTGCTCGTCGATTTCGGTCCGCACGACGACCTGTGGGCCGCGCCGCCGGTGGCCGGCACCATGCTCAAGCTCGCCGCCAGCAATCTTGCCGTGCCGGGGGGCGTGTTCGACATCGACGCGCTGTCCGAGCGGATCACCGAGACCTTTCGCACGATCGAATGGCGGTTCGTACGCCAGGCGCGATGCCGCTATGCCCGCACGGCCGACGGCGCCCGCATCCTCGAGCCCGTAAAGGGCACCGACCAGCGGGCCTGGGTCGTCGCCGGCTGCAATGGCGGCGGCTTCAAGCTGGCACCGCTGGTGGCCGATCTGATCTGGCAGCATGCCCACGGCCAAGTGGAGGCTCTCGCATGAGGTCGCCCGATCCGGAATGGGCGGCCCTGCTCTCCCGCTTGCCGCAGCCTGGGCCGGGGCGCACCTCCATCGGCCTCGCGGTCGACACCGGCCCGCACGGCGCCGACCTGCTCCGGGCGGCAATTTTGCTGGCCGACGACTTCCCCGGGCTCGGCTATCTGTGGCTGGACGATGGGGCGAGTGCCGAGGGCGGCGCGGCAGCCGCGCGGGCCATGAACGCGCACGGCGTGCGACTGCTCGTCGGACATTTCAACAGCGCATCGGCGCTCGCCGCGGCGCCCCTTTATGCCCGGGCCGGCGCGGTGCTGCTGGCACCCGGCGCGACGCATCCCGCGCTGACCGGAGCGATGCCGCATTGCTTCCGGCTGTGCGCGCATGATCTGCGCCAGGCCAGGCTGTTCGCCGAGGAACTGGTCGCCGCCGAGGAACGCCCGGTGCTGGTCACGCAGCGCATCGCCCATGGCAAGAGCCTTGGCGATGCGATCGAGGATCTGTTGCGCGCAGCCGGACGCGCCCCCCTGCGCATCGATGCCGACAACCCCGCGGAGATCCCCCCGCTCCCGCGCGGGCCGGTGGCGGTGATCGGGCGCCATGCATTCGCGGCCGCGCTGTTGCCACGGCTGGCATCGCACCCGCGCGTGCTGCTGAGCGACGACTGCCGCACGCCCCATCTGCTCGACGCGATCCGCCCGGGCATATCGGACCTGCGGGTGGCGGCGCTCGGCCAAGCCGCCGATCCGGCGCCGAGCGGCGGCGCCTATGCGCTCACCAGCCGCGCGGCCATCGAGATATTGGCGGGAGCGGTGGAACGCGTGGGGCCCGACCCCGCCGCGGTGGCCGAAGTGCTGCGCATTCGGCGTTGGCCCACCTGCCTCGGCACCATCGCATTCGACGCGATGGGCGAACCCCTTGGTATCGACTGGCACTGGCTGCGGATCGCGCCGGCCTTTGCGGTGGAGGCGAACTGATGCAGGCAACCCAGGGGCCATCCGGCACGGTCACCCTATGGCTGGTGCCGCGCGAAGGAGGACATCGCGATCCAAGGGCCGAGTTCGCGGAGCTGGATGCCGCCGCACGCGCGCGGCTGGAGGAAATCCGCTCGCCCGAAGCGCGCGACACCCAGCTGCTCAGCCGCGCCTGGCTGGCACGCCTGCTGCGCGCGCAATTCGGGCCGGCGAGCGCAAGCTGGAGTGTCGGCATCGATTGCAACGGCCGAGCGACCTTGCGCAACGCACCGCCGGGAATCGCGATCGCCTTCGCCCATGGACGCGACACTATTGCGCTGGCAATCGGCCATGATTGCGGTGCCGGCCTGGGCATCGATCTCGAGGACCGGCTCGGCGGCGACGACCCCCTGCTCGCGCCGGTGATGCTCTCGCCGGCCGAACTCGCCCAATATCATTGCCTCGCCACCGGAGAACGCCGGCGACGCTATCTGCTGGCACGCTGGGTGGCGAAGGAAGCCTATGCCAAGGCGCTGGGCAGAGGGCTGGCGCTGGGGTTCGACGCGATCGACACCATCGAGGTCGCGCCGGGGCATTTCGGCATCCGCGACCCCTATGCGCCGGACGATGCCACCTGGCAGGTCAGGCTGATCGAGCCCGACGACGGCACCGCCGTTGCCGTGGCATTGGCCCCGTCCGGCAACGGGCCGGTCGCGATCGATCTCCACGATCCGGACGGGTTCAGATGGCGCATCACTACCGACGACGCAAAATGCGCGACGGAACACGCTTCGATTGGAACCTGAGATCGGGCTACCCGGAGCAGCGCCCCATGGAACGCCGGTTGCGAAACGCCCCGCCCGTTGGGGGAACGGGCGGGGCGGCGGGCCCGTGGGGGACGGGCCTCGGGGGAAAGGATCAGATGAAGTCGGGGCTCCGCGGCAGGGCGAGGACGAAGACGGCACCCTCGCCGGGTTCGGACGGCTCGAGCGTCAGCGTGCCGCCATGCGCATCGACGATGGTCTGCGAGATGGCGAGGCCGAGGCCGGTGCCGCCCGGCTTGGTGCTCACCATCGGCTCGAACAGATGCGCGCGGACACCCGGAGGCACGCCGGGGCCGGTATCCGCCACGCGGATGCGGACGCGGGGGCCCTCGGCCCAGCTCGTGATCGCGATCCGCCGGGCCGGGCTGTCCCACATCGCCTGGGCCGCGTTGAGCAGAAGGTTGGAGAGCACCATCTCGATCTGGATGCGATCCCCCAGCACGCAAGTGGAGCCCGGCGCGAAGCTGTGCGCCACTTCGATATCATTCAGGCACGACAGGCGCGGGCGCACGGCGTCGAGCATTTCGATCAGGCATTCCGGCCGCGCGTCGATCCGGCCGGTCTTCACGAAGCTGCGCATGCGCAGCACGATGTCCGAGGCACGCGCGGTCTGGGCCGCGGCATCCTCGATGAAGCCGAGCAGTTGCTCCAGCCCCTGGATCCGCTCGCGCAGTACCGCGGCGCAGCCCAGCATATAGTTGCTCGCGGCAGTCAGCGGCTGGCTCAGCTCGTGCGCCATCGCCGCCGCCATCGCACTCATCGCGGTCAGCCGCGCGCGCGCCGCGGGATCGCCCGGCGCACAGGGATCGCCCGGCGAATCATTCGCCGGAAACCGCACCGAATCGAGCGCCTCGCGCAACGCATATGCGTCGGCGCCGGCGCCGCGCCTGGCCATCGATGCCCCGTCGAACCCCATTTACTTCTCCGTGCTTCCGATTTCCTGCCCCTGGAAACCGGTATTCGTGGATTCATTAGGACGAGTTGCGTCAGGCTGCTTTGCATTTCACGCCAACCACTTGGCAGTTCACGTCACCCTGCATAAGAATTGGAATGTCCGGGATGCACGCCGGGCATGGGGAGGGTCCGGCATGACTTCGGGGCGTGCGGCCATGTTGATGGACTATGTCCCGGTCGCCCTGGAAGTTGGCCTGGATCCCTATCGCATTCTCGCCGACATCGGCGTCAGCCCGTCGCAGCTCCGCAATCCCGAGGAACGGCTTCCCCGCGGCGTGATCGCCTCGATCCTCGAACGCTCGGCGATGGAAGCCAACTGTCCGCACTTCGCCATGCTGATCGCCGAGCGGCGCGACCTTTCCTCGCTCGGCCCGTTGAGCCTGGTCCTCCAGCAGCAGGAGACGCTGGACGATGCCCTCCGCATGCTGATCCGCTACCAGCATCTGCTGAGCGACCTGCTCACCTTCAGCCTCGAGATCGAGGGCGACGCTGCGCTGGTGCGGACCCAGATCGTCAGCAATATCGATTTCGCGCCGCGCCAGGCCCATGAAGCGGTGAGCGCAATGCTTTCGCGCGTCTTCATCGAGATCGGGGGCAGCGCATGGAAACCGGAATGCCTGCATTTCATGCATGCCGCTCCCCGCTCGCTGGAAGTGCACCACCGGGTGCTCGGCTGCCCGGTGCGCTTCGGCAGCGACGCGAATGGCGTCGTCTATGGTCGCGAGACGCTGCGCGCCCGCAACCCGGGCTATCGTTCCAACATTGCCGCCTATGCGAACCGCTATTTCGAGACGCAGCTGCCTGCGGCGCCCCCGCTCACCGAAGTCGAGCGGACGCGCCGGGCGCTCTTCATCCTGCTCGCGTCCGGCAACGCCTCCATCGAGAAAGTCGCGCGCCACATCGGCGTCTCGCCGCGCACGCTCCAGCGCAGGCTGGAGGCCGAAGGCGCCGGCTTCAGCGCGGTGCTGAACGGAATACGCCGCGAGTTGGTGGTCCGCCACCTGCTCAACAACGTCCAGCCGCTCGCCGCGATCGGCGAGATGCTGGGCTATGCCTCGCCCGCCGCGTTCACGCGCTGGTTCACTTCCGAATTCGGCATGTCGCCCAGCGCGTGGCGCCGCTCGGCGAGCGAGGATTCCCCGCCCGCCCCGCCCCTGGTGGAAGATGGGGACGCCGTTCCGGCCGGCCCGCAGGCGATCGGGGTGCCGACGCCGTTGTAAAAGCGAATTGGCGAAGGGGCCCGAAACGCCGGAGCATCACGGTTCCGTCTTCCTACTCCATGATGCCCATCAACTGCCCCTGCACGGCAATCTCGACACGCGCCGGATCGACCAAGCTGCTTCCGGTGACGTCATAGATACGCACCTTGATGATATTGACACCATCCATATACGCGGCCGCCTGTAGCGGATTGCCGTTCGCGTCACGCGCGCCGATCACGTCAACCGCGGCCTCGACCGCGCTGGTGAACGCACGAGACAGGTTGACGTCGAATAGGCCGGTCGCCTGCTTGACCACGGTGAACTCCTGAACTCCCTGCGCATAGGTAACCGTCTCCCCGCCGGTGAAGGTCGCACGCGATCTCGAATAGGCATGGGTCTGCAAGTCGCATGTGCCAACATAGCGCGCATCGATATCGTACCGGCTGTTATTGCCACCATCATGGAGCCAGCCCTGATACTCGGCATGCGCCTGAACATTGAGCAGGTCGGTATGGGCGGCATGGATATGCCGGCCGCGTGGAGCGGTGCCATGGATGCGCGGATGCACGATCCGGCAGCCAGTCAGCGGATTGCCCACGCTGCCCACGAAGTGCCAGGTCTGCGCATCGCTCTGCGCATTGCCATTCCCTTCGATATAGCAGCCATCCCAGACATGGGCCTGGGTTGCGGTCCGCGTGGTGCCGGCAGTAACCGAGAAAAGATATTTCTGCCTATTCGACTGGAAGATGCAGTCCTTGTCCCAACTGCACTCAACGGCATCCTCCACCAAGATCGCTTCCGCCGTTGAGGGAGGCGTGTCTTCATAGACGCAGGCGCGGTGCAGGATGGTGGTAGGGAATTCGTGTTCGATCGGATCGGTCGCCGCGATCTTCTGATGCTTGGCGTTGTTGAAGAAATAGCACTGGTCGAGCACGATAGCGTAGCAGCCTCCAACGATCTGCAGCGCATGCTCGCTGGTGTGGGCGAAATTCAACACGCCCATGCGCTCTAGCCTGCCGTGCTTCTGCCCCTCCAGCCGAAGCGCATAGGCAGCGCCAGTCGCGCCATCGCCCTTGATTCCGAAGTTGCGCAGATCGTCATACTGGATACTGGTGTCGATCACGCCGCCGCAGTCGATTGCCGGCCCGGAACTCATCTCCGGCACGATCCCCGATCGTGCCAGCCCAATTCCGATGATTGACACATAGGGCCGCTTCAGCAGCGTGGCGGTGGTACGATAATAGGTCGAAAGCAGCACCGCGCGCGCGCGGCCGGCATGCGGCCAGTCCGCCGCTGCATCGATCGCCGCCTGCACTGCCCCGGTGTCGTCAGCCACGCCGTCGCCGATCGCGCCATATTGCTCGGGACGAACGAAATGGCGCAGCTCGGTCGCCACGTCACTCGATGCGGCACCTTCTTCGACCTGTGCGAAACCGATCATCTCCGCACCCTCGCCGTTCGCACGACCGGCAAGTTGTGCGATTGTTGGCACGTCAACCATATCTTTTCTCCACTTAATCAGAACAAATGGAGAACATTAGAAATCCTACATTGCAAGGAGCCCACACCACTCCCCTTGCGACTCCGTGCCCCGCCTGCGATGTTCCGGCGATGCACGACCTCGACACGTTCATCGCCGGACTGCCCAAGGCGGAACTTCACCTGCACATCGAAGGCAGCCTGGAGCCCGAGCAGATGTTCGCCTTTGCCCGGCGCAACGGCGTCGCCATTCCCTTTGCCTCGGTGGAGGAAGTGCGGGCCGCCTATGAATTCTCGAACCTCCAGGATTTCCTCGACATCTATTATGCCGGCGCCGACGTGCTGCGCACCAAGGAGGATTTCCACGACCTCGCCCTCGCCTATTTCGAGCGGGTGGCGCAGGACGGGGTCGTCCATGCCGAGATCTTCTTCGATCCGCAGACGCACACCCATCGGGGCATTCCGTTCGGAGTGGTCGCCAACGGGCTGCTCGCCGGCATGGAGGCGGCCGAGGCACGGCTCGGGATCACTTCCAAGCTGATCCTCTGCTTCCTGCGCCACCTGGACGAGGAGGATGCCTTCAAGACGCTGACCCAGGCCCAGCCCTGGCTCGACCGGATCGCCGGCGTCGGCCTGGATTCGTCCGAGCTCGGCCATCCCCCCGCCAAGTTCGAGCGCGTCTTCGCCGCGGCCGCCGCGATGGGGCTCAAGCGCGTCGCCCATGCCGGCGAGGAAGGGCCGCCCGAATATGTCGCCGAGGCGCTCGACCTGTTGGCGATCGACCGGCTCGACCATGGCAATCGCAGCCTCGAGGATTCGGCGCTGGTCGCGCGCCTCGCCCGCTCCTCGATGACGCTCACCGTCTGCCCGCTTTCCAACGTCAAGCTGTGCAACGTCGCCTCGGTCGACGCACACCCGATCGACCGGATGCTGCAACTGGGCCTGCGCGCCACGGTCAATTCGGACGATCCCGCCTATTTCGGCGGCTATGTCGCCGACAATTACCGGGCGATCGCCCGGGGCCGCGACCTCAGCCGCCGCGACCTGGTGACGCTGGCGCGGAACAGTTTCCTGGGCTCCTTTCTTTCCGACGACGAAGTCGCCGTGCATCTTGCGCGGGTCGACGCCTATGCGGAGGAACACGCTTGAGCATCGTCTTCACCCATTTCACCCATGCGGAGATGGTGGCGGGCGTCCACGCCATCGCCGCCGCCGCCGAAGCCTGGAACCCGACGCTGCTGGTCGGCGTCGGCCGCGGCGGGCTGACGCCGGCGGTGTTCCTGTCGCACCGCATGGGCCTGCCGCTCGTCTCGATCGACCATTCGACCAGGATCGCCCAGTTCGGCGAGGAGTTGGTCTCGGTGCTCGCCCGGCGGACGCGCGACGGCGACCGGCTGCTGTTCGTCGAGGACATCAACGACAGCGGCAAGACGATCGGCGAGATCCGCAACGCGCTTGCCGGCGAAGGCGCGATCGCCAGCCGCATCCGCTTCGCCGTGCTGCTCGACAATCTCCGCTCCTCGCAGCAGGTCGACTATCGCTCCCGCAGGATCGATCGCTCGGTCGACAAGGACTGGTTCGTCTTCCCCTGGGAAGCCATGGCGCCTCGCGACACGCTCGCCGAGGACGCGATGGAAGTTCCCGAACGCCTGGCGTGATTTGGCATGGGTTGTTCAGCCTCCGTCAATCGCGGATATGCCACGCTCCATCGTGGACACATCCCTGCCGGCACGCGTTCGTTCCGTCATAGCAGTGCCCAGACTTTAACTTCGGAGGAACCATGTTGAGAACTCCCAAGCGCCCCCGGTTCGCAGCGCTTGCTCTCATCCTCGCCGGCAGCATCTCGCTGTCCGCCTGTATGACCGCGACCCCCTATCAGCCTGCCACCGGCAACGGCACCGCTGTCCGCAACGGCTATTCGGACACGCAGATCGAAAGCAATCGCTTCCGCATCAGCTTCTCCGGCAACAGCCTCACCTCGCGCGAGACGGTCGAGCGTTACCTGCTCTATCGTGCCGCCGAGCTGACGCTCCAGCAGGGCTTCGATCACTTCATCCTGTCCGACCGCGATACCGAGAAGAAGACCGATATCGTGCGCGAGCCGGGTGCCTGGGGTCCCGGGCCCTGGGGCTATTGGAGCCCGTCCTGGCGCTTCTATCGCGGCCCGCGCTGGGGCTGGCGCAGCTGGGATCCGTTCTTCGACGATCCCTTCTGGCGCGACCGCGACTGGGACTATCGCACCGTCACGCAATATGAGGCGATGGCCGAAGTGGTGATGGGCAAGGGCCCCAAGCCCTCCGACAACCTGCGTGCCTTCGATGCGCACGAAGTGGTCAGCCGCCTGGGTCCGTCGATCCAGATGCCGACCACGAAATAGGCCGAGAAACTCCTCCCTCGCGAAACGGGGGAGGAGGGCCATTTGCCCGGCAAATGGCGGAGGGCCCCTGGCCCCAGGCGAAAATGGAATGTGGAGGGCGGTTCCTCCTCCACCATCGCCCCTGCCGGCGATCCCCCTCCCCCGCTCTTCGAGCGAGGGAGGATTTTTTGGCCCTTACGCCACCTGGCCGTGGCAGTGCTTGTACTTGCGGCCCGAGCCGCAGGGGCACGGCGCGTTGCGGCTGACCAGCCCTTCCCACTGCGCCGGATCGGTGCCGAGATCCTCGGCCGAAGGCTGGGGAATGCCCATCTGCGGCAGGCGGGTGGTGATCAGCCCGGCCGCGCCGCCATCATAGTCATAGGTATCGTCCTCGCCGGTCAGCGGGTCGATATGGGTGGTCAGGAAGTCGGGAAGCTCGGGCAGCTGCGGCGCCGGCTCCATCCGGAACTGGGCGAAGGCGAGCGTGCGGGTCACGTCCTCGCGGATCTGGCCGAGCATGCGCTCGAACATCGCGAACGCCTCGTGCTTATACTCGTTGATCGGCGTCTTCTGGGCATAGGCGCGCAGGTGGACGACCTGGCGCAGCGCGTCGAGCATCGCGAGATGCTCCTTCCAGTGATGATCCAGATTCTGCAGCAGGATCGACTTCTCGATCTGGCTCCAGGTCTCCGGCTCCAGATCGACGGCCTTGGCCTCGACGAGCTTGTCCGCGGCCTCGCGGATGCGCTCCTCGACCATCTCCGGCTCGATCTGCGCCTCGTCGCTGATCCACTGCTCGACCGGCGCGTCGACGTTGAGGGTGCTCAGTACCTTCTCCTTGAGCTCCTCTACCTTCCACTGCTCGGGATAGGAGCCGTGCGGGCAATATTCGCCGACGATGGCGTTCACCGTCTCGGCGCGCATGTCGGTGACGACGTCGCCCACCGTATCGGCGTCCATGATGTCCGCGCGCTGCTCGTAGATCACCTTGCGCTGGTCGTTCATCACGTCGTCATATTCGACGACCTGCTTGCGGATGTCGTAGTTGCGCGCCTCGACCTTGCGCTGCGCGGTCTCGATCGCCTTGCTCAGCCACTTCGAGCCGATCGCCTCGCCATCGGCGATGTTGTTGCGCATCATCTTGGCGAACAAGGTGTTCGAGCCGAAGATGCGCAGCAGGTCGTCGTCCAGCGACAGGTAGAAGCGGCTCAGGCCCGGATCGCCCTGGCGGCCCGAGCGGCCGCGCAGCTGGTTGTCGATGCGGCGGCTCTCATGGCGCTCGGTGCCGAGCACGAACAGGCCGCCGGCTTCCTTCACCTTCTGCTTCTCCGCCGCGATCTCGGCCTTGATCTGCTCGATCGCGGCGTCCTTGGCGGGGCCGTCCTCCATCTCGGCCAGTTCGTCATGGGTGCGGAACTCGAGGTTGCCGCCCAGCTGGATGTCGGTGCCGCGGCCGGCCATGTTGGTGGCAATGGTCACCGCGCCCAGCCGGCCCGCCTGCGCCACGATATGCGCTTCATGCTCGTGCTGGCGCGCGTTGAGCACGCTGTGCTCCACGCCTTCCTTGGTCAGGAACTCGGAGAGCATCTCGCTCTTCTCGATCGAGACGGTGCCGACCAGCACCGGCTGGCCCTTGACGGCGTGTTCCTTGATCTTCTTGGCGATCGCCGCGAACTTCTCGTCGAGCGTCTTGTAGAACTCGTCCTCCTCGTCGACGCGCTGCACCGGCAGGTTGGTCGGGATGGTGACGACGTTCATCTTGTAGATGTCGAAGAATTCGGGCGCCTCGGTCGCCGCGGTGCCGGTCATGCCCGAGAGCTTGGGGTACATGCGGAAATAGTTCTGGAAGGTGATCGAGGCGAGCGTCTGGTTCTCCGGCTCGATGTTGACGCCTTCCTTGGCCTCCACCGCCTGGTGCAGGCCGTCCGACCAGCGCCGGCCGTCCATCATGCGGCCGGTGAACTCGTCGATGATGACGACCTTGTCGTCCTTCACGATATAGTCGATGTCGCGCTTGAACATCACGTTCGCGCGCAGCGCCTGGTTCAGGTGGTGGACGACCTGGGTATTCTCGAAATCATAGAGATTGGCGCCCTGGAGCAGTCCGGCGCCCTCGAGCATGCGCTCGACCTTCTCGGTGCCGTCCTCGGTCAGCACGATGGTGCGCTGCTTCTCGTCCTTCTCATAATCCTCGGGCGACAGCTGCTTCACCACCGCGTCCACGCCCATATAGAGTTCGGACTTGTCGTCGGTCGGGCCGGAGATGATCAGCGGCGTGCGGGCCTCGTCGATCAGGATCGAGTCGACCTCGTCGACGATCGCGAAGTTGAACGGGCGCTGCGTCATCGAGACGCGCTCGTACTTCATGTTGTCGCGCAGATAGTCGAAGCCGAACTCGTTGTTCGTGCCATAGGTGATGTCCGAGCCATAGGCCTCGCGGCGCTCATGGTCGGAGAGATTGGGCACGATCACGCCGACGGTGAGGCCCAGGAACTTGTAGACCTGGCCCATCCACTCCGCGTCGCGCTTGGCGAGATAGTCGTTGACGGTGACGACATGGACGCCGTCGCCCGGCAGCGCGTTGAGATAGGTCGCCAGCGTCGCGACCAGCGTCTTGCCCTCGCCGGTGCGCATCTCGGCGATCTCGCCGCGGTGGAGCACGATGCCGCCCACCATCTGCACGTCATAGTGGCGCTGGCCGAGCACGCGCTTGGCGGCCTCGCGCACCGTGGCGAAGGCCTCCGGGAGCAGCGCGTCGAGCTTCTCGCCATTCGCGAGCCGCTCGCGGAACTTCACCGTCTGGCTCGAAAGCTCCTCGTCGCTCATCGCCGAGATCGTCGGCTCGAAGCCGTTGATCTTGTTCACGATGCTGCCGAGCGACTTCACATAGCGATCGTTCGAGGAGCCGAAGAGGGTCTTGGCAAAACCGCCGAGCATGGATTTTCCAGTCTATGTCTAGGGTGGTCGGACGGGCGCGCCGCTGCGGCCGGCGCCCGCTTGAATGCGAAAACGGAAAGAACGGCCGCCGGGTTCAGCGGGCCGCGAGGAAGCTCATTCGAGCCGGCGCTCGAAGGGCAGGCGCAGGGCGGCGGGCGCGTTCCGCACGGCCGCGAGCGGAAGAACCCGTTCAGGCCGCAGCAGCGGCACGGGGAGCGCGGGCGCCGCGCGACGGGCCGGAAGCACCGCCGCCTGCGCCGCCTGGGCGGCCTGGACCACCGCCACGCCCTGCATCTGCCGAAGTCCGCCGCGATCGGCCGAACCGGCACCGGTCAGGCTCGCGAGAAAGGCAGTGAGGAGAAGCAGCAATTCCAAGAAACGAAGCTCGCAAATGTTCCGGCGCCCCAAGATCATGGGGCACGCTTTCGGCGACATAGTAATTCCGATCGCCTTCGTCCAATCGAAAGCGAGTATCCGCCTGTCGCGGGCCGGAACGGGCCGGGGCAAAGCCTGCCCCGGCCCGCGCGGATCATTGCGCCGTGGCACCGCCCGCGACGAAATCCACCGAAGCCGAGCGCGATTCCGGCGCCTTGCCGCTCTCGGCCGGCAATTTGAGCGTCTGCACCTGCTGGCAGGCCACCTTGTCGATGCCCGCACTGCCGCTCGACTGTTCGACGGTGCAGGCCGAGACCGCGCCCTGCTTGTCGAAGTCGAGATGGACCACCGGCGCCTTGGTGTAGCTCGCGGGCAGCTTCTGCACGGTGATCGTCATGATGGGGGCCGGCGCGACCGGCGCCGTCTGTCCGGCAAGGGCCAGGAGGGTAGCGAGAATCATCGGATGCCTTTCATGTATTCGGCGACTGACGCATTGCTATCACCGGCGCCGCCGATGTCCATCGGGCCGCAACGACCGATCCGGCCCCGGGCTATTTCGTCGCCTCGCCCCCCAGGATGACCATCCGGCCGTCCGGCCTCGGGCGGATCTGGGCGGAGAGATCCGGCATGGCGATCTTCGCTGTCGTCCGCTCGCAGGCAATGGCATCGGGGCGCGGCGTCGCCCGTGCCCGGCTCCGCGCTGCAGCTCCGCAGCCTGGAGCCGAAAGCATTTGATCTTTCCCCCTGCTTGCCCGAAGCGGGCGCCAGCTCAGCAACAGGTCCTCGCATGTCCATCGAACGCTCCCCGCTCGCGCTTCCCTTCCCGGCCCTGCCGGCCATCCCCGGCGTCACCGCGCGCGTCGCCCGGGCGCGATACAAGAACTGGGATCGCTGCGACCTGACCTTCATCGAGCTGGTGCCGGGAACGGCGGTGGCGGGCGTGCTTACGGGCAGCAAATGCCCCTCGCCCGAGGTGGAATGGTGCCGCAAGGCGCTGCCGCTGGGCGAGGCGCGCGCGCTTGTGGTGAATGCGGGCAATTCCAACGCCTTCACCGGCAATCGCGGCCGTGCCGCGGTGGAGGCGATCGCCGCCCGCGCCGCCGCGCACCTAGGCTGCCTGCCCTCCGACATATTCGTCGCTTCCACCGGCGTGATCGGCGTGCCGCTGCCGATCGACAAGGCCGAAGCCGGCCTCGACAATGTCTTCGGCGCCGCACCCTGCAGCTGGGAAGACGCCGCCGCCACGATCATGACCACCGATACCTTCGCCAAGGGCGCGGTCACGCGCGCCGTGGTCGGGGGCAAGACCGTCAATCTGATCGGCATCATCAAGGGATCGGGCATGATCGCGCCAGACATGGCGACGATGCTCGGCTTCGTCTTCACCGATGCCGCGGTCGATCCGGCCTTCTTGCAGGCCGCGCTGGGCGATGCCAACCGCAAGACTTTCTCGTGCATCACCGTGGACGGCGATACCTCGACCAGCGACACCGTGCTCGCCTTCGCCACCGGCAGCGCGGGCAATACGGTGCTGGCGGGCGACGGGGATGACGGCGCCGATGCGTTCCGCGCCGCGCTCCAGGACCTGTGCCACCAGCTCGCCCTGCTCGTCGTCCGCGACGGCGAAGGCGCGCAGAAGCTGATCGAGATCACCGTAGAGGGCGCGGAAAGCGATGCCAGCGCGCACCGCATCGCCATGTCGATCGCCAATTCGCCGCTGGTGAAGACCGCGATCGCCGGCGAGGACGCCAATTGGGGGCGCGTGGTGATGGCGGTGGGCAAGGCCGGCGAACCCGCCGAACGCGACCGGCTCGCCATCCGCTTCGGCACCACCCAGGTGGCGCGCGACGGCCTGGCGGTGGAAGGCTATGACGAGGCGCCGGTCGCCGCGCACCTCAAGGGCCGCGAGATCGAGATCGGCGTCGAACTGGGTCTCGGCGAGGGCCGCGCCACCGTGTGGACCTGCGACCTGACGCACGGCTACATCTCGATCAACGCGGATTACCGCAGCTGAGCATGGCGGGGCGCAAGCCCCACGACACTGCCGCGCCGCCATGATCCGGGGCCTCAATCGCCAAACCCCGTCATCCCCGCCTGCGCGGGGATGATGGTGGAGAATATGGCGCCGGGCTCTCAGGCGGCGGTGGATGCGCCCGCAGTCAGCGAGCGCTCGACCCACTGCTTGATCGCGCTCTTCGGCATCGCGCCCACCTGGGTCGCCGCCGGCTGGCCGTCCTTGAACAGGATCATGGTGGGAATGCCGCGCACGCCGTACTTGGTCGGCGCGTCGGGATTCTCGTCGATGTCGATCTTGATGATCTCGACCCTGTCGGCCAGTTCCTCGGCCAGTTCCTCGAGCGCCGGGGCGATGATCTTGCACGGCCCGCACCATTCCGCCCAGAAATCGACGAGCACGGGCTTGTCGGCCTCGAGAACGTCTGCGGAAAAGCTGGCGTCGGTTGTCGCCTTGGTGGCCATGGTCAAACTCCTGATACGATGTTGGCCGCTAATCTATGATGGCACCTCGCAGGGTCAAGCGCGCAAGCCCAAGCTTTGCTCCATATCCGTGAAGCCCGGCTTGTGCGCCGAGAGCAGATCGGCCGGCAGGAGATGGAGCACCGGCCCTGCCGCATAGAGCAGCCCCGCCTCGATCGTGCGCGCCGGGAAGATCACCGCCAGCGCCGCGACATAGGCCGCCATCTGCCGGAGATGATAGGGCGGAATCTCGTCCAGCGACGCGGGCGCGCGGCGGCCGGTCTTGAAGTCGATCACCCGGACATGGCCGGCCGTGACCACCAGCCGGTCGACCGTGCCCGAGACGACCAGCCCGTCCCCCAGCACCGCGGCGATGGGCGCCTCGCCCAGGGACGCGGGCCCGAACAGCTCGGCAAAACGCGGATCCTCGGTGACCGCCAGGGCCGCGGCGACGAGCTCGGCGCGCAGGGCGGGATCGGTGATGCCCCCCGCCCCGGCCAGCCAGCGCTCGGCGGCGGAAGCGCGTTCGTCCGCGCCAACCGACGGCAATCGCTCGAACAGCGCATGCAGGAGCCGGCCGCGCTCGGCGGCGGCCCGCAGCGCGGGCGTGGGCGGCGGGTCGGCGACCGCGTCATCGCCCAGCGCGGAGGGCGCGAGCGGGCGCGGCGGGCGGGCTTCTTCGGGCGCGGGGCGGCGTGCCCATTCGGGAAGCGCCACCGCCGCAACGGGCCCCTGTGCCGGTCCAGGCCGGGCGGGAAGCGGCGCCTGGGGCTGCGATCCCTTGAACTCGCGGATCTCCCCCTCGGCCACGCCCAGGGCGTCGAGTGCGGCGGCGCTGGCGGCGTACCAGCTCTTCTGGGGAGGAACGCCCTTGGCCTGGGGCCCCAGGGCGCCGGCCACGACCAGCCGTTCCTCGGCGCGGGTGGCAGCCACGTAGAACAGGCGCCAATGCTCGCTGAGTTCGCGCGCATCGGCATGTTCGAGGACCGGCCCCAGCACGCCGCGCTCAGCGGCACGGGGCCGGAAGATGGGCAGCTTTCCGGGCGCTGTGGACGGTTCCCAATGCAGGAAGTCGCGGGGGGAGCGGGTCGGATCGACCGTGGCGTCGGCAAGGATGACCAGGGGCGCCTGGAGGCCCTTGGCGCCATGCGCGGTCATCACGCGCACCGCCGCCTGGGGCTGGGCCGCGTCGCGGACGATCTCGACGTCGCCGCGATCGAACCAGTCGAGGAAGCGCTGCAGCGACGGCGTCGCCAGCTTCTCGAAGTTGAGCGCCGCGTTGAGCAGTTCCTCGATCGGATCGCGGGCTTCCTCGCCCAGGCGGCGGAGCAGCTTGCGGCGGCCGTCGAGCGGGCCGGAAAGCAGTTCCTCCAGAAAGCGATAGGGCGTGGCGATATCGGCCCGGGCGAGCAGCGCGTATAGCGGCGCGAGGCGCTCCGGAGGCTGGGTGTTGCGCAGGTGCCGCCAGAGCCCGCCACGCTCGCGGACGGCAGCATCCATCAGCGCTTCCTGGCTCCAGCCGATCAGCGGCGAGACCAGCAGCGACGCCAGCGACAGATCGTCCTCGGGCTGGAGCGCGAAACGGATGGCGGCAAGCAGGTCCTGCACCGCCAGCGGCGCGTTCAGCCGCAGCCGATCGACGCCCGCCACCGGCACATCCTCGGCATAGAGGCGCGCGACGATCAGCGAGGCCAGCTCGCCGCGGCGCTTGACCAGGATCATCACATCCTCGGGCGCCAGCTTGCGGCCCTTGCTCTCCAGGTCGAGCGTGCCGATCCAGCCCTTGATCGCCCGGGCGATGTCGCCGGCGAGCTTGCGGGTGGCATCGCTCACCCACGCCTCCTCATCGGCCTCGCTGCCGCCTTCGGTGACCGGCGGCCACAGCGTCACGGTGCCCGGCCCGGGCACTTCGCTGGCATGCGGCTCGACATCGGAAAGCTCGCCCATGCCCGGCATCGGCAGCGCACCGATCGCGGCGTCGACGAATTCGAGCACCGGCCGGGTCGAGCGGAAGCTGTGGGTGAGCGACAGCTCCTCCACTTCGCGCGGCGCCATGTCGAAGTCCGGATCGGGGTGGATGCGCGACTTTGCCAGAAAGCGCTCGAAGGCGGCACGGAAGAAGATCGGGTCGGTGCCCTGGAAGCCGAAGATCGCCTGCTTGTAGTCGCCGACGGTGAACAGGGTGCGGACCGTCTCCGCGCGTGCACCCTCGCCGACGAAGAACTCGTCGGCGATCGCGCTGACGATCGCCCATTGCTGGGGATTGGTGTCCTGCGCCTCGTCGATCAGGACATGCTCGGTCGCGGAATCGAGCTTGAAGCGCACCCATTCGCCCATGCCGGGCTCGGCGAGCAGGGCGACGGTGCGGTGGATCAGGTCGTTGAAATCGACCGCGCCGAGCCGGCGCTTGGCCCGTGCATAGGTCTCGGCATAGACTCGGCCGGCCTCGAGGCCCGAAGCAAGCAGGTCCGCATAGGCGGCCTGGGTCTTCATGCCGAGCAGTTCCGCGCAGCTTTCGAACAGCCGCATCGCATGATCGGCATACGCCGGGTCCTGCGGCGCCTGGCCCTTGCCGAAGGAACGCGGCTCGCCCTTGGCCGTGGCCCAGATCGAATGGAGGTCGGCGAGGCTTGCGGCGCGCGCCTCGGGGGATCTGGACAGCCAGGCCGCGGCGATGTCGGCCCGTTCCAGGCCCCGCGCGGTGCCCCAGTCGGCGTTCATCACCGTGAGGGCGCGCAAGCTTCCCAGATCGAACACTCCATCGGCACAGCGCCGGGCGATCTCGGCGTCCACATCGCCCCCGGGCAGGCCAAGCGCCTCGCGCAGGAAAGGCTGGATCAGGATCGGCAGCTCGGCCAGCGCCTCGCCTTCCCTGGCACAGGCCTTGAGGAAGGCCTCGGCCTTGCCCTCGCCCAGCCGCAGCGACAGCGCACCCACCGCGTCGACGATCCAGCCGCGCCCCTCGCGCTCGGCATCGACCAGCATCTCGGCCAACGCCTCGCGCGCCAGCACCGCTTCCTCGCGCTGGTCGAGCGGACGGAAGCCGGGGACCAGCCCCGCCTCCATCGGAAAAGCGGCGAGCAGCGACTGGCAGAAGCTGTGGATCGTCTGGATGCGGATGCCGCCGCCGGGCGCATCGAGCACCTTGGCGAAGAGCTGGCGGGCCTTGCCGATCATCTGCGGCGTCGCGGTCTCGCCAAGCGCGGCAAGATCGGCGCGCAGGCTCCCCTCGTCGATGCGCACCCATCGGGCGAGGCGGCTCGTGATCCGCTCCGACATTTCGGCGGCACCCGCCTTGGTGAAGGTGAGGCAGAGGATCGCGCCCGGATCGGTGCCGTGCAGCAACAGGCGCCAGACACGCGCCGCGAGCACCTGGGTCTTGCCCGTGCCGGCCGAGGCGGACAGCCAGACGTGCCGCTCCGGATCGCTCGCCCGGCTCTGGTTGCCCTTCAGCGGATGGAGGGGACGGGCTTCAGTCACGGCGTCCGTACCATTCGTCGCGGCGCATCAGCTGGTCATATTCGGCATAGGGCGCATATTCCGGCACCAGCTTGGCGGTGAAGGGCTGGTCGCCGGTCAGCCAGGCGCGCACCGCCTCGGCGAAGTGATGCGCGGCGATATCGACGAACTCCCCGACGGGGATCGGTTCCTTCTTCTTCGGGTCGACCGGGCTGTCGACATAGCCGAAGCCGCCGGAGCGCGGGGAGCGGGCGAGCGACCAATATTCGAAGGCACGCGCCACGCCCTCGATATCGGCGAAACCGCCCCGCTCGGCGATCAGCCCGAGCAGGCCGAGCTGGAGGCTGAACCCGGCGCGGACGGCGCGGGTGCTGGGCGGCTGGCCGGTCTTGTAGTCGACGATCGCCAGGCCGCCATCGGGCAGGCGATCGATCCGGTCGAACTTGCCGCGCAGCTTCACGCCAGCGAACTCGATATTGCCGTCGAGCTCGACCGCGAGCACCTTGCGCTCCGGATCCTCGGCGATCTGCCGGGCGATCCAGTCGATCGCTTCCATCAGCCGCGGCTGCCAGAGCGCGCGCATCATCGGATGGGTACGCGCGTCCACCAGCATCGCCTCGGCACGGGCGCGCAGCTTCGCCGGATCGCAGCCATCGAGTTCGAACCATTTCTGAAGAACATCGTGCACCGCCGTGCCCCGCCATGCCGCGCTGGGATCGGCATCGACCGGATCGAGCGGCATGAGCTTCAGCATGCGGCGCGCGTAGAAGGCATAGGGATCGGCTTTCAGGCGATCGACTTCGGTGACCGAGATCGCCTTGGGGCGGTCCGCGACCGGGGGCGACGGCTCGGGGCGCTCGGCAGGTTCATGGGCGTCGGGCCGATCGATCGCATGGAGCCAGGCGGCGAGATCCTGGGCCCGGTCGAGGCCGCCGGCAAGCGCCTCGAGCCGGAGCCAGAAGCGCGAGGCGATGGTCGGCGCGGTGGTGTCGCGCCGCGCGCGCGTGAGCAGCACTTCCGGCGCACCCAGCGCGCCGGCAAGGTCGTGCGCCGCCAGGCCGATGCGGCGCTCCAGGCCGGGCAGGCCCAGCTCGGCGCGGATGCGCGGGGCTAGCCAGGGATCGGGCGCGGGCAAGCCCGGCCAGACGCCTTCGTTGAGGCCCGACAGGATCATCAGGTCGGCGGTCTGCAGCCGCGCTTCGAGCTGGCCGAGGATGGCGAGGCGCGGATGGCCGCCCTGCGGCGGGCGGACGGCGATCTGGTCCATCAGCGTGCGCAGCATCGGCGCAAGCGTGTCCGGATCGGCGCGGCGCGGGCCGTCCCCGGCCTCACGCTCGAGATCGTCGAGCAGAGTCGCCGCGGCGCGGCCCTCGGCGCGGCTCCACAGGCCGTCGCCGCCCAGCGCCTGGGCGACTTCGCGCAGCGCCGCGAGCAGCACCGGGATCGGCTGGGCACCCCCGCCAAAGGCGGCCTCGAGCGGAACGAGCAGCACGCGGGCCGTCGGCCACCAGCGCAGGGCGGCCTGGCGGAGCGGCCCGTCCCTGCCCCCCTGCTCCGCCAGATGGCGATCGATGCCGGCAAGATCGGGCGCCGGGCGCGGCCCCCGCAGCGCGCGATCCAGCAAGCGAACGCCCTCCAGCCATTCGGGCCGCGCCTCGGGCATTACCAGCGGGTGCTTGAGGAGGGTGAGCAGCGGCAATGGGGCAAAGCGCTGGGCGGCGGCATCGGCGAGCGCGAGCAGCAAGGTTCCCGGCGGGAGGATCGAGAGCGGCTGGCCGGCGGAATCGTCGATCGCGATGCCCCAGCGCGCGCAATGCGCGGCGACGCGGCGGGCGAGCGCGCGATCGGGCGTGACCAGCGCGGCGGTGCGGCCCGGGGTCTCCAGCGTCTGGCGCAGCGCCAGGGCGATGGCCTGGGCCTCCTCCGCCGGCGTGGCGACTTCGAGGGCACGGACGCCGTCGAGCCTGCGCTCGCGCTCGGGCAGCGTGGTCCAGCCATGGGTCAGCTCCGGCGGCTGCATCGCCGAGGCGATCGCCTTGCTGCGCGAGGGCGCCGCATCATGCTCGCTGGCGGCACGCCAGGGATCGAACTCGCTGCGGTGGACGCCCATGCGCTCGAGCAGGAGCTTGAGATGGAATTGGGGGTGGGTCTCCAGGTTGCGGCGGCGCCGGCCGGAGACGGGGTCGGGCGCATGGGGCCCGAGCATGTCCCATTCGGCATCGGAGATCGCGATGGCGAGGTCGGGAAGCACCACCATCCCCTTGGGCAGCTCCGCCACCACCCGCTGGAGCCGGGCGATGGCCGGCGCGCTGGCGGTGATGCCGGCGGCGCAGACGAAGCCTGCCGGAGGATCGGCCTTCCAGCGCTTCGCCACCTTGTCGATCAGCAGACGGCGGCGGTCGGCGAGGTCGATACGGCCCAGGCGGGCGAGTTCCCTCGGCCAATGTTCGAGGACGATCTCGAACAGCTTGAGCGAACGCTCCCAATGGGCGGAAAGCTCGGGCCCCAGGTCCAGCTCCTTGAGCCGGCGGGGCGGGACTTCCTCGATGAGCAGCTGGTCGAGCGTGGCGGCGAGATCTCCGGCGAGGCGGACGGCCTCGGCGGCGTCGTGGCGGGGCTCGGCCTGCTGGATGAGACGGGCGAGGATCAGCTGGCGCTGCAGCGGCTGGACCGCGGGCGGCACGGGATCGGGATCGCCGGCGGCATCGAACACCGCTTCGTCCAGCTCGGGATCGCCGACCGCGACGAGCCGCGGCAGCAGGAGACCCCCGCCGCTGGCGCGGACGAAGGCATCCTGGATCGCCTTCTTGGCACGGTTGTTGGGAAGCAGGACCAGGCCGCGGGCCAGGCCCATCGGGTCGCCGCCGAAGCGCCGGATCAGCCCGTTCGCCAGCGCGTCGGCAAAGGCGCGATGCGGGGGAATGGTGTAGAGGCGGAGGGCGGCTGGCATGGGCTGGGTGAGCATTAGACTTAATCGTCATCCCGGCGAAAGCGGGGATGACGCTTCGCGTCACATCTCCGCCAGCACCTCTTCGGCTTCCTTCACCGCCGACGGCGTGCCGACGTCGAACCACAGCCCCTGATGGACCACGCCCCACAAGCGCCCCTGTTCCATCGCGCGGTTCCAGAACAGGTTCGTGGAGAACGGCCCCTCCGGCCAGTCGCGGATCGCGCGCGGGTGGAGGATCTGGGCACCGGCATAGACGAAGGGCGCGAGGCGGCCCGGCTTGCGGCGCTCGGTGATACGGCCGAGCGGATCGAGGCGGAAATCGCCCTGCCCCCGATGGCTGAACGCGCGCGCCAGCGGCACCAGCAGCAGCAGCGCGTCCATCTTCTCGTCGTTCCAGGCGGCCGCCAGCGCATGGAGCGCGTCGATCGGCCCGTCGACCCAGAGCGTGTCGCTGTTCACCGTGAAGAAGGGCTTGTCGCCCAGCATCGCCCGCGCCTGGACGATACCGCCGCCGGTCTCCATCAGCCGGGCGCGCTCGTCCGAGATCAGCACTTCGATATCGCCGGCTCGGGCCTTCAGATGCGCCTCGACCTGGTCGGCAAGGTAATGGACGTTGACCACCGCGCGCTTGATGCCGGCGTCGCGCAGATGGTCCATCGTATGGTCGAGCAGCGGCTTGCCGGCGACTTCCACCAGCGGCTTGGGGCGCGTCACGGTGAGCGGGCGCATGCGCTTGCCCAGGCCCGCGGCCATCACCATTGCCGTCTCCGGCATGGCCACGTCCGGATTGGGGCGCAGCGAATAGGTGGCGGACTGTTTCATGCGCCGGCGAGGGTGAGCGGATCGCCGCGCATGTCGGCGGGGATATTGGCCTCGAACCAGTCGGCGACGGGCTTCAGCGCCGGATGCTGGAGATCGCGGTTGAGATAGGTCCAGACGCGCGGGCACAGGCCCGGATAGCGCGGCTTGCCGTCGCGCCTCCAAAGGCGCGTGAAGATGCCCACGATCTTGGCGTTCCGCTGCGCGCCGAGCACGTGATAGGCAACGTCGAACGCAGCGCCCGCGCCGGTGATGCGCTTGTAGCGATCGAGCATCGCGGTCTCGAGCGTCTCGGGCACGTCGCGGCGCGCGTCCTGCAGCAGCGAGACGAGGTCATAGGCGGGATGGCCCGCCAGCGCGTCCTGAAAGTCGAGAAGGCCCAAGGTCTCTGCGCTACCGTCGATCAGCATGATGTTCTCGACATGATAGTCGCGCAGCACCGTGACAGGGGTGTGACCCATAAGGACGGGCGCGAGCGCCTGATCCCAGGCGGCGCGATACCCGTCCAGATCGACGTCGAGGCCGACCGCGGGGCAATACCATTCGGGAAGCAGGGCGACCTCACGCTGATACTCGGCCTGGCTGTAGGGCCGCAGCTCGGCCGCCGCCGGATATGCGGCGAGGCGGATGAGCAGGTCGATCGCTTCCTCGTAGAGGCGCAGTTCGCTCTCGGGCGCGGCATCGACCGTCTCGCGCATCCGGGCGTCGCCGAAGTCCTGGATCAGGACCAGCCCCTCGGTCAGGTCCTCGTGCAGGATCTCGGGCGCGGCAAAGCCGTTGCCGGTCAGCCAGCGCGCGACATTGATGAACGGGCGCGGATCCTCGTGCGGCGGCGGCGCGTCCATCAGGATCGCAGTGCGATCATGTTCCACCACGCGGAAATAGCGGCGGAACGAGGCATCGCCGGCGAGCGGGCGGATCTCGGCGCCGCCCCAACCGGCGGCTGTGAGGAAGTCGGGCGCCGCGGCGGGCGGATTCATGTCGGGAACCATCGGTCCTTCCATGCCGCCGGCACTTTCGCTGTCAAGGCGCGCGCGCCGTCCGGTGCCACATCCAGGGACAGCCACAGCGCATCGTGCCACGCCGCCGCCCCCAGCCGCTCGGGCCATTCGACGATCAGCAGCGAATCGATTCGGGCATCGTCGAGGCCCAGCTCCGCCGCTTCGGACGGATCGTCGAGCCGGTAGAGATCGACATGGAGCACCGGGAAGCGCACTTCCGGTGGGTCGTAGGGCTGGACGATGGCGAAGCTGGGCGACGGCGCCTCGCCCTCCAGCCCGAGCGCGGCGAGCAGCCCGCGCGCGATGCTGGTCTTGCCTGCGCCCAGCGGGCCCGACAGCGCGATCACGTCGCCGGGGCGCGCCAGCCCGGCGAGGCGACGGCCCAGTTCGAGCGATTCTTCCGGCGAGCGCAACAACATGGCGTTCCTTTATCACCCGCGCCGGGCTTGAACACTTCCTTGAGGAATATCTGCGAGAATCGGCAGCAATGGACGAGGAAGCGCGATCGCCCGCCGCCCGCCGGATCGACCGGATCCTCGTCCCGCTATTCTTCGTCTTCTATTTCGTCAGCCAGGATTTCATGGGCGATGTCTCGCTCGAAGGGCTCGACGCCTATGTGCTCTCCGCACCGGCGGGCAGCACGCGCGAGCAGCTCGGCGCCCGCATCGCGCATTTCAAGCATTGCTATTATCGCTCGCCGAGCTGGACGGACACGGGCGACGCGGTGGACTTCACCTATCGCGGCACCACCAGCGATGCCGGCTATTTCGTCTCGGTGAAGGTCCATTGCCCGTTCGGGCCGAACGGCACGCTGTCGAAACAGTGCACGCGCAGCGAATGGGCGCTGATCCCGTCGGACGTCGAGACACAGGAGAAGCGGAGCGGCTGGCTCGTGAACAGCGCCCCGGAATATTCGAACGCCGGCGCGCCGGAGTGCCCGGTGAGGGATTAGGCCTGCGCCCCCCTGGAAGGGAGGGGAACTGGCTATTTCCGCGGCAGCTCCACCGTCACCAGCGTGCCCTCGCCCGGCTCCGAGATCAGCTCGATCCGGCCGCGATGCGCCTCGACGAACTGCCTGGCGAGCGGCAGGCCGAGCCCGGTGGCCCGCTCGCCGCCCCGGGCGTTGCCGAACTGGGCGAAACGATCGAACGCACCCGCCGCCGCCTCGCGGCTCATCCCCGGGCCATTGTCGGAAACGATCACCCGCGCCACTCGCTTGTTGCCGTCGAGATGCAGGAGGACGCGCCCCTGCTCCGGCGTCGCCGCCACGGCATGGCGCAGGAGATGCTCGATCACCTGCCGGATGCGCCGGGCATCGCCGGTGATGCTGCCCGCGCTGCCGGCATCCTCGACCACCAGCTCGATCCCCTTGGCCTTGGCGAGCGGCGCCACCGCCTCGGCGGCGTTCTGCGCGGCGATCTCGATATCGACCGGAGCTCTTTCCAGCGGCGCCCCCTCGCTCTGGGTAAGGTCGAGCACGTCGTCGATCAGCAGGCCCAGCCGCTCGACCGAGACCAGGATCGCCTCGGCATATTCCCCGCCGCTCTCGCTCAGCGGGCCGGCAAAGCCGCCGTGCAACATCTCCGCAAAGCCCTTGATCGACGTGAGCGGGGTGCGCAGCTCGTAGCTCATGTTCGCGACGAAGGCGGTCTTCACCCGATCGGCCGCTTCCAGCGCCTCGTTGCGATCGCGCAGCGCACGCTCGGCGCGGTGGTGATCGGTGGTGTCGAGCATCGTCACCAGGGCATTGCCGTCGGGCAAGGGCACCGCGGTGATGTCGAAATGCCTGCCATCGGCAAAGGCGATGCTGGATCCGCGCGACTGGCGATCCTGCGCGGCCATGCGGATCAGGTCGCCGATCACTTCGGCACGCGCCGACTTGGCGAGCCGGGGGCCGGCCGCGCGGACCAGCTGCTGCACCTGCGGATGCCCGTCGAGGAAAGCGTCCTCGAAATCCCAGACCTGGCGGAACTTGCGGTTCCACAGCTGGAGCCGCCCCTTGCCGAACACCGCGACCGCTTCGGCCAGGCTCTCCAGCGTGGCGGTTCGCACCTGCTGCATCTCGCCATGCTCGCGCTGCAACTCGAACTGCTGGGTCCGGTCCTCGAACAACAGCAGCAGCCCGCCCTCGGGCAGCGGCTGGGCGACGACCCGCAGATGCGTCGCTCCCAGGCTCCACGTCTCCTCGACCGCATCGGGCGCGACGAACCATTCGCGCCGCTCCGCCTTCCAGGCCGGATAGTCGCGGACCTCGGGCAAGCGATTGGCCTCGCGCATCCGATCGAGCACGCGATCGAATTCGGGCCGGTCCGCGAGCCACTCGTTCTTCACCGCGAACATGCGGCGGAAGGGCTGGTTCGAGAAGATGAGGCTGCGATCCGGGCCGAACTGGGCCACGCCGGCCGATATCCGGTCGAGCATCGCGCGCTGGGCGGCGGCGAACCGCTTCAGGCCGCCCCGCGCCTGCTCCAGTTCCTCGATGTCCACCGCGAAGCCGGCGACGCCGCCGGTGGGAAGCGGCACGTCGTGGAGGCGCAGCATCCGGCGCTTGCCGCCGATCGTCGCCGGCATCGCCGCGGTCTGCGGCTCGCCGGTATCCCGCGCGATCGCGGCATTGGCGAGCGGCCCGCCCAGCCCGACTCCCTCGACCAGTTCCAGCCCGCGCGCCACCACGTCCTCGGCGTCCTTGCCCTCGACTGCCTCGACATAGGCCGAGTTGACCATGAGCAGGCGCAGGTCGCCGCCGCGATACCACATCGGCATCGGCGCGGCCTCGATCAGCGCGGTGAGCGCATCGAAGGCGGCGCGCAGGCGCGTGGCCTCGCGCTGCAGGCGATTGATCTCGGCCTGGCTCTCGGTCGCATCGAGGAACCACAGCACCACGCCGCCCGGCGCGTTGACTGCCTGGGGGGCGCGCTCGCCGATCACCAGCAGGGCACGTTCCGATCCGCATGCCCGCACGGAAAGGCTGAACGGCTTGCCCGCCTTCTGCGCGGCGGCAACGCGCACGCCCAGCGCCTCGGCATCCTCGGGCAGCAGCCCTCCCCCGTCCCCGCTCAGTTCGGCCAGTTCGCGCGGCAATTCCCGGAAGCCGAGCCAGTCGCCCAGCCGGCGCGGCAGCTCGAGCCGGCCGTCGGCGCGGACCAGCATCGCCTGGGCCGGCGACCCGCTCACCAGCGCGGAGAGACGCGCATTGGCATCGGCGATCGCTATCGCCTCGGCGCGGGCACGCAGGCCCAGATACAGCGCCCAGACGGCACCGATCAGCAGCAGCGCGAGGACCGCTCCCGCGACGACCGCGGATGCCTGGGAAATATGGATCAAGCCGCGTCCCCACGGCCTCTGCGCACTGTCATGACGCAACCATTAGGCAATGCATCGCCGGTCGGGAAGGCCGCATGCCGCCGGCGTGCCAACGAAAAGGGGCCCGGCAAGCCGGACCCCTTCGTTCTCGCGTCAAAGCGAATTGACGATCAGAACTTCACGCTGGCCGCGATGCGGAAGTAACGGCCAAGTATACCCGAATAATAAGTCGGAACCGAATTCGCGCTACCAGCCAGGGCCGGGAAAGGCGGCTTGGCGTTGAACACGTTGTCGACAATCAGCTTCAGGCCGAACTGGTCGTTCACCTTGGTTCCGACCGTGGCATTGAACAGCCACCAATCGCTCACGCCCATGATGTTGCGGGCATTGGGCGCTTCGTCGACGTCAAACTTGCCCTTGCCGTAATACTGGGCCTGGATGAGCGCGTTGAAGCCCTTGCTCTCATAGGTGAAATTGGCCGTGCCCGAATGGTGCGGATAGCCCACCTCGCCGGCAAGGTGGTTGACGTCGCCGGTGCCGACGCGCTGCTCCAGCTTGTCGCGGTAGAAATAGTTCACCGAGAGCCCGACCACGCCCGCATTGTTGAGCCCGACGCGCTCCAGCGGCAGGCGATAGGCCGCGGTGACCGTGAGACCCGAGGTCTGGTAGGAGGCAGCGTTGTAATAGCCTTCGCGGATCATCGTGATCTGGCCGGCGGAGTCGCGATCGACAAGGCCGCAGAAGCTGTTCGGATAGCCCGGCGAGTCATAGCAGGCATTGAGGATGTCGTCGCCACCGAGCGACGTGATCGCATCCTTGAGTTTGATGTTCACCCAGTCCACCGCCAGCGTGAAGCTGCGCGCGAAGCTCGGCTGGATCACCGCGCCCACCGTCCAGCTATTCGCCGTCTCGTTGCTCAGCCCCGGATTGCCCGAAACCGTCACCGGCACGGTGAAGTCGCTGTAGTTCGAGGTGAAGTTGGTGGTGTCGATGCCTGCCGCCGTGCAGTTCGCCTTGCGGACGGCCGGGTTCGGACCGCTGCCGACATAGCGCGTGTCGCACGGATCGCGGCCCACGTCGAAGGCTCGCGAAGTCGGGTTGAACGCCTCGGTGATGGCCGGCGAGCGGATCGACCGGGTGAAGTTGCCGCGGAAGGTGATGTCGCGGACGAAGCCGATGCGGCCGCCCGCAGTCCAGGTGAGATCGCCGCCCGACAGCGAATTGTGCACCCAGCGCGCCGCGCCGTCGAACTCGACCGTCTTCAGCCAGCTGAGGCCGTTTTCCGGCGTGACGAACGGCACGCGAAGTTCGCCGAACACTTCGTTGGTGTTGAACGAGCCGCTGATCGGATCGATCGGAATGATGCGGCCATATTGGGTACGCGTGCCGTCGCCATTGTCATGGCCGTAATAATAGGAGCCCGGATCGAACTTGGTCGATTCCCGGCGGTGCTCATAGCCGAGCGAAACGCTCACGTCGTTCCCGAACAGCGAGAACACCGGACCGGTGACGTTCGCGTTGAACACCAGCTGATCGTTGGTCGAGACCGGACGGGCGATCGCGAAGATATAGTCCTTCGCGGCCTGGCTCGCCTGGCCGACGCCGAAGATGTTCAGCGGCGCGCAGGTGTTGCTGACCGTCTGGGCGGGCGAATTGGTGTAGCCGGGGCGGCACACGATGTTGCCGTTGACGTCCTGCACCGCGTCGAGCGCGTTGAAGAAGTTGTCATTGACGAGCTCGTAGTTCTTGCCGACGGTCTGCGAACGGCCGTAGTTCGCCGACACTTCCCACTGGAACTGGCGGCTGCCGAGCGAGAAGTCGCCCGCGAAGCCACCGACGAAGCGATAGGTCTCGACATTCGCCTCGGAACGGCCGGTCGTGAGGTCGGAAAGCGCGCGCCCGACATAGAATTGGGTGGCGCCCGCCGGCAGGTTCGCCGCGATGGTCGCGCGGTCGGCCGGGTTCAGGAACGGGTTGTTGATCGACAGCAACAGGTTGCCGTCGGGCGTGCCGCCGGCATCGAACAGTGCGGTGTTGTAGTTGGGCTGGTCGATCAGGTTGACGCCCTTGCTGTGCGAATACCAGGCCTCGCCGAAGGCGCGGATATGGTCGGTCAGCTCATAGTTGAGCTGCGCATTGACCAGGTAGCGCTCCGAGCTGGTGAGCAGGTTGCTCTGCGCCGGCAGGTCGAAGCCGTTGCCGCCGCTGCTGATATAGCCCTGGCGCATCACCGTGCCGAGATTGAGCGGCACGAGGCGGCCGTTGGAACCGAACTGGAGCAGCTGGCCGTTGCCATCGCGGATGCCCGAGCGCGAGGCGAGGAAATCGTCGTCGCTGAACGGCACGCCGCCCGACGTGAAGGCACTGTAGCGCTGCGACGGATAGAGCAGGCGCTGATAGGGCGAACCCAGCGAGGACGGCGGCGTGCCGAAGAAATAGCCCGCGGCGGTGATCGCCCGGTCGGCCGAGGTGAAGCCGGTGGTCTTGTTGTATTCGCCTGCGATCACGATGTTGCCGCGGCCGCCGGCGAAGTTCTTGCCGGCCAGGATGTTGATGCGCGCCTCGGGAGCATCGCCTTCCTGCGAGATGCCGTACTGGCCGCCGATCTCCAGGCCCTCGTAATCCTTCTTCAGGATGACGTTCACGGTGCCCGCGATCGCGTCCGAACCATAGATCGGCGCGCCGCCGATGGCGACGGTCTCGATGCGCTGGACCAGCGTGGTCGGGATGTTGTTCAGGTCGACCTGGCTGCCCGGCGAGACCGGGCCGAAGATGCTCGCGGTGTTCGACGAGACGAAGCGGCGGCCGTTGACCAGCACGAGCGTGCGCTGCGTGCCGAGGCCGAAGAAGTCGACGAAGGTCTGCGCCGGGCCGAACGACGACTGCGCGCCGACCGCGCTGTTGCCCGGAGGGCCGAAGGCCGGAATTTCACGCAGCGCCTGGCCGACATTGGTGTAGCCGCGGGATTCGATCTGGGCGGCGCCGACCACCTGGGTCGGCTGCACGGTGTCGAACTCGGGGCGCGCGATGCGCGAGCCGGTCACCACGATCGTGCCCTCGGAAGCGGCAGGCTGATCGTCCTGCGCATCGGTGGGGGCCGGGGTCTGGTCAGCAGTCTGCGCGGCCGCTGGAGTGGCGACCAGCGCGAGAGCAAGAACCGCGGCAGACGCGGTCAGCGACAGGCGGCCGTACTGGGGGGAGAGAAAACGACGCATGCTACATCCCTTTAGCAAAAGACTTTCCCGTCCTCGGAATCGATTGTTGCTAGCCTTTGTCCGAAGCAGGAGCAGGACGTCGGAAACCGTGGGTTAGTTGCGGGTCCACAACGCTTTCTCTCGGCGCGTTGCATAATTACAACAATGTTACAGTAACGGAGATGTTAACGAAAAGGGCCGCGCTCCCCTGGGGGAACGCGGCCCGTTCTCGCGCTCGCGCGATCCCGCGACGGGATCAGTAGCGATAATGATCCGGCTTGAACGGCCCCTCGACCGGCACGCCGATGTAATCGGCCTGCTTCTTCGAGAGCTTGGTGAGCTTCACGCCCAGCTTCTCGAGGTGCAGCTCGGCCACCTTCTCGTCGAGGTGCTTCGGCAGGACGTACACGTCGTTCTTGTACGTGTCCGACTTGGTCCACAGCTCGATCTGCGCCAGCGTCTGGTTGGTGAACGACGACGACATCACGAACGACGGGTGGCCGGTCGCGTTGCCCAGGTTCACCAGGCGGCCCTTCGACAGGATGATGATCTGCTTGCCGTCCGGGAACTCGACCAGGTCGACCTGCGGCTTCACTTCGGTCCACTTGTAGTTCGACAGGCCGGAGATCTGGATCTCGCTGTCGAAATGGCCGATGTTGCAGACGATCGCCATGTTCTTCATGCCGGCCATGTGCTCGGCGGTGATCACGTCGGCATTGCCGGTCGCGGTCACGAAGATGTCCGAGCGGGTGACCGCCTCTTCCATCGTGACGACTTCATAGCCTTCCATCGCGGCCTGCAGCGCGCAGATCGGGTCGATCTCGGTGACGAGCACGCGCGCGCCGCCGTTGCGGAGCGAAGCGGCCGAGCCCTTGCCGACGTCCCCGAAGCCGGCGACGGTCGCGACCTTGCCGGCCAGCATCACGTCGGTGCCGCGGCGGATCGCGTCGACCAGCGATTCCTTGCAGCCATAGAGGTTGTCGAACTTCGACTTGGTGACGCTGTCGTTCACGTTGATCGCCGGGAAGGGCAGCTCACCCTTCTTGGCGATGTGATAGAGGCGGTGCACGCCGGTGGTGGTCTCTTCCGAGACGCCCTTGATGTTCTTCACCGTCTCGGTGAGGTAGCCCGGCTTGCGCTTGATGAATTCCTTCACCGCGCGCTGCATCTCGACTTCCTCGTCATTCTCCGGCTCGCCGAACGACTGGCCGGCCTCGAGCTTGGCGCCCCACAGCGCGAACATGGTCGCGTCGCCGCCATCGTCGAGGATCATGTTGCAGGTCTCGTCGCCCCAGTCGAAGATCGAGCCGACATAGTCCCAATATTCGGCCAGGCTCTCGCCCTTGACCGCGAACACCGGCACGCCCGAGGCGGCGATGGCGGCGGCGGCGTGGTCCTGCGTCGAGAAGATGTTGCAGGTCGCCCAGCGGACCTGCGCGCCGAGCGCGGTCAGCGTCTCGATCAGCACGGCGGTCTGGATGGTCATGTGGAGCGAGCCGGTGATGCGCGCGCCCTTGAGCGGCTGCGACGCGCCGAACTCCGAACGCAGCGCCATCAGGCCGGGCATCTCGGTCTCGGCGATGTTGATCTCGGCGCGGCCGAAATCCGCCAGAGTGATGTCCTTAACGACGTAATCCTTGTCGAGCACGGTAGCCACGAGCTGTCTCCAGATGTGAATCGATTGCGCGCCGGGAATCGCCGGCCGCGATGGGGGCGCCCTAGCCGCTTCGCCGGGCAGGTGCAATTCCAAATATAAAGATATCTTTATATGATGCTTGACGCGAGCCTCCGACAAGCGGATGCTTGGGGCGTCGAGGTTCTTCCGGCTTGCCCGGAAGCTAAGACGGGAAGCCGGTGCAAGTCCGGCGCTGCCCCCGCAACTGTAAGCGGCGAGCGGCGATCCAAGCGAGTCACTGGGGCCTCACCACCCTGGGAAGACGGATCGTCCGCGCTGACCCGTGAGCCAGGAGACCTGCCTTTGACGCGATAACGTCCACCGGCGGGGTGCCCGGTCTGGCCGCTTGCATGCCGCGGCCGGGCGACCGTCCGCGCCTGCCTGTGTCCAAGCCGGTCTCCCCCGTCCTTCATCGGGGTATGAAGACCATGACCGTCACTGTTGCCACGCTCGGCTTTCCGCGGATCGGCCCGCGGCGCGAGCTCAAATTCGCACTCGAGAAATTCTGGAGCGGCAAGTCCACCGAGGCGGAACTCCTCGAGGCCGCCACCGGCCTGCGCGCCGCAGCCTGGGCCCGCCAGGCCGCGCTCGGCGCCGACTGGCTGCCGAGCAACGATTTCTCCTTCTACGATCACGTGCTCGACACCAGCCTGATGCTGGGCGCCATTCCCGAGCGCTACGGCGTCCCCGCCGGCACCGCCGATCTGGGCACCTATTTCGCGATGGCGCGCGGGACGACGGGCGAAAGCGCGGGCTGCGCGCACGGCCATGGCCATACCGCTCAGGAAATGACCAAGTGGTTCGACACCAACTACCACTATATGGTCCCCGAACTGGCCGCGGGACAGAAGCTCGCCCTCTCCTCCTCCAAGATCGTCGACGAGTATCGCGAGGCCAAGGCGCTCGGCTACGAGACGCGGCCGGTGCTGCTCGGCCCGGTCACCTGGCTCAGCCTCGCCAAGGGGCGCGACGTCGATCCCTTCGATTTTCTCGACGAAGTGCTCGGCCTCTATTCGGCGGTGCTCACCCAGCTCGCCCATGCCGGCGCCGAATGGGTGCAGATCGACGAGCCGATCCTCGCGCTCGACCTGGACGAACGTCAGCGCGCCGCGATCACCCGCGCCTATGCCAAGCTGCCGCGCCTGGGCCTCAAGATCATGCTCGCCACCTATTTCGGCGCGCTGGAGGACAATCTCACCCTGGCGGTCAACCTGCCCGTCGCCGGCCTGCACCTGAACCTGGTCCGCGCCCCGGACCAGCTCGACCGGATCCTCGTCGCCGCGCCCAAGGGCCTGCTGCTCTCGCTGGGCGTGATCGACGGCCGCAACATCTGGCGCGCCGATCTGGAGAAGCTGCTCGACCGGATCGAGCCGATCGCCGCGACGCGCGACATCGTCCTCGCGCCGTCCTGCTCGCTGCTCCATGTCCCCGTCGACCTGGCGCTCGAGTCGAAGCTCGACGACGAGATCAAGCAATGGCTCGCCTTCGCGGTGCAGAAGATCGACGAGCTGGTGACCCTGAAGGATGCGCTGAACGGCGGCCGCGACTGGGTGGCGGAGAAGCTTGCCGCTTCCGGCCGGGCCGCGGCGGCGCGCAAGGTCTCTCCGCGCATCCACGATCCGCTGGTCGCCGCCCGCGCCGCATCGGTCACCGAGGCGATGCGCAGCCGCCAATCGCCCTATGCGGCACGCGCCGCAGTGCAGGCCGGGATCCTGGCGCTGCCGCCCTTCCCCACGACGACGATCGGCTCTTTCCCGCAGACCGCCGAGGTGCGCCATGCCCGCGCCGAGCATAATCGCGGCAATCTGGACGATGCCGCGTACGAACGGTTCCTGCGCGAAGAGACCGAGCGCACCGTCCGCTGGCAGGAGGAAGCGGGGCTCGACATGCTCGTGCACGGCGAGTTCGAACGCAACGACATGGTCCAGTATTTCGGCGAGCAGCTCGCCGGCTTCGCCTTCACGGTGAACGGCTGGGTCCAGAGCTATGGCTCGCGCTGCGTGCGCCCGCCGATACTCTTCGGGGATGTCTCGCGGCCGAAGCCGATGACCGTCGCGTGGTGGCGCTACGCCCAGGGCCTCACCGCCAGGCCGATGAAGGGCATGCTCACCGGCCCCGTCACGATCCTCAACTGGAGCTTCGTGCGCGACGACCAGCCGCGTTCGGCCTCCTGCGCCCAGATCGCGCTGGCGATCCGCGACGAGGTGGTCGACCTCGAAACGGCCGGCTGCAAGGCCATCCAGATCGACGAGGCGGCGCTGCGCGAGGGCCTGCCGCTGCGCAAGCGCGACTGGCAGGCCTATCTCGACTGGGCGGTGGATTGCTTCCGCCTCTCGGCCGCGGGCGTGGGCGATGCGACGCAGATCCATACGCACATGTGCTATTCGGAGTTCAACGACATCCTGCCGGCGATCGGCGCGATGGACACCGACGTGATCTCGATCGAGACCGCGCGCTCGCAGATGGAGCTGCTCGAGGGCTTCGCCGCCTATCGCTATCCAAGTGCGATCGGCCCGGGCGTCTACGACATCCATGCGCCACGCGTGCCCTCGGTCGACGAAATCGTCCGGCTGATGCGGCTGGCCCAGGCACACCTGGCACCCGGGCAGCTGTGGGTTAACCCCGATTGCGGGCTGAAGACGCGCAAATGGGAGGAAGTGAAGCCGGCGATCGACGCCATGGTCTCCGCGGCGCGGGAGCTTCGCGTGCGCGTGGCGGAGCCGGCCTGATGGCGGGTGTCGTCCGCCTCATCGACATGGTGTTCCCGGGCGACACCAACCACCATGGCACGCTGTTCGGCGGGGTGGCGCTCGCGCACATGGACAAGGTGGCGTTCCTCGCCGCCTCGCGCCATGGCCGGGCGCCCTTCGTCACCGCCGCCTCGGAACGGATCGACTTCGCCGCACCCGCGCTGAAGGGCGAGCTGATCGAAGCGGCGGGCCGCGTGGTCCGCGTCGGCACCCGCTCGCTCGATATCGAGGTCGAGCTGGTGGCCGAGGCATTGCTCAGCGGGG
Source organism: Sphingomonas sp. IBVSS2 (assembly GCF_002127225.1). GTDB lineage: Bacteria > Pseudomonadota > Alphaproteobacteria > Sphingomonadales > Sphingomonadaceae > Sphingomonas. The sequence continues at coordinate 772,306 of NZ_NFUR01000002.1, read as the reverse complement.
AGCGGCGGCTGTGCACGCGCGGCCGCTTCACGCTGGTGGCGCGCGAGGGAACGACGGCCCCCCTGCCGCCCCTCGCCTCATCCTCGACGGGCTCCGAGGCCGAACCGGAGGGCGTGCTGGTGATGGCCGACATGGTGTTCCCGCCCCAGACCAACCATTACGGCACGCTGTTCGGCGGCGATGCGCTGCGCATGCTCGGCAAGGCCGCCTTCATCGCCGCCACGCGCGACACGCGGAAAGTGATGGTGATGGCCGCCTCGGACCGCGTCGACTTCACGACGCCGATCCACGAGGGCGAAATGGTGGAGCTTGCCGCTCGTGTCGTCATGCGCGGGAACCGGTCGCGGCGCGTGCGGGTGGAGCTATGGGCCGAGAACCTGCTCAGCGCCGAACGGCGGTGCGCGGCTTCGGCCGAATTCGTGATGGTCGCCACCGCTTCGGCACATTTTGACGCGTGACGAATCTCCCGGAGCAAGGCATAGCGCGCCCGCGTCCAACCCGCTGCGCGAGTTCATCTCATGTTCCGCCTCATCGCGTCCGCATCGTTGCTTGCGATTGCCCTTGCTCGGCCCGCCGCTGCCCAGGAGGGAGGCGCCTCCCAGGACGTGAACAGCGCTGGCATAGTGCCACCGCGCGGCATGTCCTTCGAGAATGCCCAGGCGATGATGATGATCATGCGGGGCGCCAGCAAACAGGTCCGGGACAATTGCTGGAGCCTCGGCTGCGTGCTGATCGTCAACGATACCAGCGGCTATGACGTGGTCGGCTTCTACCTCGACTCGGCCAAGCCGGGGCAGAGCCCGCGCTGGAGCCACAACCAGTTCGGCGAGCCGCTCTGGCCGAGCAAGGCGACACTGCGCTTCAAGACGGGGAGCGCCGACACCTGCAGCATGCCAGTCCGCTTCGTGCTCCGACACCGCGAGACCCGAGAGAAGACCGAGATCAACGGCACCTCCAGCTTCTGCACCGCCCCCCACAAGGACACATTGATCCGCATCAAGATGCTGGAAGGCAAGGTCTATGTCCGCGGCGACGACGAGCCGGATGCCGGCCCGACGCACTGACCTCGGCACGCCGTCTTCCCTGCGCCGTGATGCCGGCCCCCGCCCGGCGCTTCAGGCCGTGCCCGCGCTGTTCGCCAGCAGCCGCGGATCGATGCCCGCCCCGGCAAAGGCGACCGTCCAGCGATCCTCGGCATCGATGTCGTAGATCAGGTCGGGCGTACCGGTGGTGTTGAACCAGCCATGACGCGCCATCTCGCTGTCCAGCTGGCCCTCGCCCCAGCCGGCATAGCCGAGCGCGACCAGCCACCGGGACGGCCCCGTCCCTTCCGCGATCGCGCGCAGCACGTCGATCGTGCCGGAAAGCGACCAGCGGCCGCCCACGTCGATCGTGTCCTGCCCACCCCAGTCGGGCGAGTGGAGCACGAAGCCGCGGCGCGGCTCGACCGGGCCGCCGAAATGCACCGGCGTGTCGGGCGCGACGCCGGGCTCGATCTCGAACTGGTCGAGCAGATCGTGCAGCGTCAGCCCGTCGATCGTGTCGCCGATGCCGATGCCGAGGGCGCCCTCCACATCGTGCGCGCACACCGCGATCACCGCGCGTTCGAAGCGCGGATCGCCGATGCCGGGCATCGCGAGGAGAAACTGGCCGGTGAGGAAGCGCGTCGAGTCCATGGCCGATCAACGTAGCCGCACCGTTTCGGCTCCGCCACGCTTGAAAATCATGGCCGGGGAGCCGATTGGGGCATGCGACTCATCATTCCCGAGGAGAGTAGAATGACCATCCAGGTTGGCGACCGCATTCCCAGCGTAAATTTCGTCAAGGTTACCGAGGGCGGCCCCGAGCAGACCAGCTCGGACGATTTCTTCGCCGGCCGCAAGGTCGCGCTCTTCTCGGTGCCGGGCGCCTTCACGCCCACCTGCTCGGCCAAGCACCTGCCGGGCTTCGTGGAGAAGGCCGAGGAGATCAAGGCGAAGGGCGTGGACGAGATCGCCTGCACCGCCGTCAACGACGCGTTCGTGATGGGTGCCTGGGGCCAGGCGAGCGGCGTGGCCGGCAAGGTGACGATGCTCGCCGACGGCAATGGCGACTTCCCCAAGGCGCTGGATCTCACCATGGACGGCGCGAAGTTCGGCATGGGCACGCGGGGCCAGCGCTTCTCGATGCTGGTGAACGACGGCGTGGTCGAGCAGCTCCATGTCGAGGCGCCGGGCCAGTTCGAAGTCAGCTCGGCCGAATATCTGCTCGGCAGGCTGTGATCCGAACATGACGGCGTAACGGAACCGCGAAGGGCTCGCCGGAGTTGATCCGGCGAGCTTTTCAGAAAGGGACCGACATGGCCGATACCGAAACTGCCAACGCACTTCCCGAGACGATCGAGGAAGCCAAGGAAGAAGCGAAGAGCTTCCTTGCCCAGGCGCAGGAAGCGATCGGCGATGCGGTGGACGCCACCGTCGCCGCGGTGAAGGAACACCCGATCGCCGCGGCCGGCATCGCCGCCGGAGTCGCTGCCGCCGTGGGCGGTGCCGCCTATGCCGCCACCCAGCTGGGCGGCGACAAGGAAGCGGCGCCCGCCAAGCCGAAGAAATAGGAAAAATTTCCCTCCCCTATGGGGGAGGGCGAGGCCTGGGCCGGGCCCTGTTCCGGCCCATGGTCTTGCCAGCGTCATCTTTGCGCTCTAGCCCTCGAAGATGACTAAAGCTTCCGATATCGTCGCCGATCTCGAGCGCCTCTACAACGCCTCGGTCGATCGCCTCAAGGCCGCCCTGAACCGCTATATCAACGACGGCACGCCGCCGAGCCCGGAGGATCGGGCCGATGGCAGCTTCGCCTATCCCGAGCTGCGCCTCACCTATCGCGGCGGCGAGGAGCGCGGCCGCCCTGCCCCGCGCCGCTCGTTCGGCCGGCTGGTCGAGGAAGGCGAGTATCGCATCTCGGTCACCCGCCCGGCGATGTTCAGCCGCTACCTCACCGAGCAGCTGACCTTCCTGATCGAGGACTATGACGTCGAGGTCCATGCCGTCACCGGGCGGCAGGAGATCCCCTTCCCCTATGTCCTCGATCCCGGCCACATCGCCAACATGGACCAGATCTCGGTCACCGAGCTGGGCCGCCATTTCCCGGCGACCGAGCTGGCGCATATCGGCGACGAGATCGCCGACGGGCTGTGGATGTCGACCGACGACACCCGCCCGCTCGCGCTGTTCGACGCGCTGCGCACCGATTTCTCGCTGGCCCGGCTACGCCACTATACCGGCACCCCGGTCGAGCATTTCCAGCAGTATATCCTGTTCACCAACTATCACCGCTATGTCGACGAGTTCGTCCGCTGGGCGGTGGAGCAGCTCGGCGAGGGAAGCCGCTTCACCGGCGTCTCGGGCGCGGGCGGCATCCTGGTCGAGCCCGGGGACGATACCGACCGGCTGCTGAACGACACCTCGGCCTGGCGGCGGCACCAGATGCCGGCCTATCACCTGATGGCCGCCGACGGATCGGGCATTACCCTGGTCAACATCGGCGTCGGCCCGTCCAATGCCAAGACGATCACCGATCACCTGGCGGTGCTGCGTCCCGAGGCGTGGCTGATGATCGGACATTGCGGCGGCCTGCGCCCCAGCCAGCGGATCGGCGACTATGTCCTCGCCCATGCCTATCTGCGCGACGACCATATCATGGACGACGTGCTGCCGCCCGAAATCCCGATCCCGGCGATCGCCGAGGTGCAGCTCGCCCTCGCCCGCGCCGCCGAGACGGTCTCGGGCCAGTCCGGCGAGGAGCTCAAGCAGCGGCTGCGCACCGGCACCATCGTCACCACCGACGACCGCAACTGGGAGCTGCGCTATTCCAAGTCGGCGCTGCGCTTCTCGCTGAGCCGCGCGGTCGGCATCGACATGGAATCGGCCACGCTGGCGGCACAGGGTTACCGGTTCCGCGTGCCCTATGGCACGCTCCTCTGCGTCTCGGACAAGCCGCTCCACGGCGAGCTGAAGCTGCCCGGCCAGGCCAACCGCTTCTACGAACGCGCCATTGCCGAGCACCTCAAGATCGGCATCGAGACCTGCGAGGAGCTGCGCCGCGAGGGGCCGCGCCTCCATTCGCGCAAGCTGCGCGCGTTCAACGAGCCGCCGTTCCGATGAGCCTCCCCCCGTCGTCCCCGCGCGGGCGGGGATGACGGATCGGGAAGCGACCTGTGCTACACTTGGTGCGTTGAGCCCGTTGAGGAGACGAGCGATGATCGATCCCGAGGAAACACAGGAAGAACCGCCCCGCGCGCACCAGCCCGACGGCACCGACAGTTCGGCCGAATGGGACGCGCAGATCGCTGACGAGAGCATGATCCCGGACAGCGATCCGCCGGCCTGACCCTCCAGCCGTCATCCCGGCTTTCGCCGGGATGACGGCTGGGATGCGGAGGCACGAAAGGATCAGCGGCTCAGCTGGAACTCCACCGACAGGTTGGCGTTCACCGTCACCGTGTCCGACGCCGCGCCCTGCTTGCCCGCGAACATGCCGATGAGTTGCAGGAAGAAGCTCATCGAGCCGGCGACCATGTCCTGCTTCTCGCTGATCCGCGCGATCGCGGCGCGGCGCAGGCCCAGCGTGGCGGCATAGGCGTCCGCTTCGGCGCGGGCCTTGGCAAGGGCATCGGCCTTGGCCTGGCGCGTCGGCCCGACATAATCGTCGAGCAGCGCGATCACCTCATCGGCCATCTTCCCGCTATTGGCCTCGGCGACGGGACCGGCGGCGGTCGCCGCGGCGCGGCTGGGCGCATCGAAGAAGACCGTCTCGGTCGCCGTCGACTGGGGCTTTTCATTCCCATCGACGGTGTCGAGCGCGAAGCTGGGCTTGCCATGCCCGGTAAAGGCGCCGACGAGGCTGGCGAGCGGATTGGCGCTGGCGCCCTCCAGCGGCTTCCCCTCGCGAATGCCCTTCGCGGCGAGCGCCTGGACCAGCCTGGCGCGGTTCGCCGCGAGCGCCGCTTCCGCCGCCTTGTCGTCCGCCCCCTTGCCGGTGACCTTCACCGAGAAGCGGAAGCGATTGGCGGGCACCTTGGCCTCGCCCGTGGCGACGATCTCCACCGTCACCGGGCCGTCCGCCGGCGCCGACTGGGCCATTGCAGCCTGGGGTAGCGTGATCATGGCGAGAGCAAGTGCGTATCTGAGCATTTCCGGACCTCCCTATGCAAAAGGGGCGAGCCCTGCGGCCCGCCCCCCGAAGATCACCAACCCTGAGGCTGGCCCTTGTTCTGCTGGTCGAGCCACTTCTTCAGCGGCGCGAAATATTCCGCCATCGCCTTGCCCGAGATCTCGCGCGTGCCGGTGAATTCCTGCAGCGCGTCGGGCCAGGGCTTGGAAGCGCCCATCTGCAGCATCTTGTCGAGCTTCGCGCCCACTTCCTTGTTGCCGTAGAAGGAGCAGCGATGGAGCGGGCCCTTCCAGCCCGCCTGATCGCACGCCGCCTTGTAGAACTGGAACTGAAGCACCCGCGCCAGGAAATAGCGGGTATAGGGCGTGGTCGCCGGGATGTGGAACTTTGCGCCCGGATCGAACCTGGTCTCGTCGCGCGTCACGGGCGGCACGATGCCCTGATATTGCAGGCGCAGCTTGTCCCAGCCGGCCTGATAGCCGTTCGTGGGGATCTGGCCCGAGAACACACCCCAGCGCCATTTGTCGACGAGCAGGCCGAAGGGCAGGAACGCCACCTTGTCCATCGCCTGGCGGAGCAGCAGGCCGGTATCCTTGTCGGCGCTCGGCACCTGGCTCTTGTCGAGCAGGCCAATCTGCACGAGGTAATCGGGCGTGATCGACAGCGCGATGAAGTCGCCGATCGCTTCGTGGAAGCCGTCGTTCGCGCCGTCAAGATACAGCGCTGGCTGCTTGTTGTAGGCGCGCTGATAGTAATTGTGGCCGAGTTCGTGATGGATGGTCACGAAGTCGTCGGCATTGACCTTGATGCACATCTTGATGCGCAGGTCGTCGACATTGTCGATGTCCCAGGCCGAGGCATGACACACCACTTCGCGGTCCGCGGGCTTCACGAACTGCGAGCGTTCCCAGAAGCTTGCGGGCAATTCCTTGAAGCCAAGCGAGGAGTAGAAGCCCTCGCCCGCCTTCACCATCCTGTGCGAGTCATAGCCCTTGGCCTTGAGCAGCTCGCCCACGTCATAGCCAACGCTGCCCGATCCGGCCGGGGCGACGATGTCGTAGATATTGCCCCATTCCTGCGCCCACATGTTGCCGAGCAGATCGGCGCGGATCGGGCCCTTGTCGGCCTGGACGGCATCGCCATATTTCTGGCTGAGCTTGTGGCGCACATAAGTGTGCAGCGCGACGTAGAGCGGCTTCAGGTCGTTCCAAATCTTGTCGGTCATCGCCGCAAAGGCATCCGGATCCATGTCGTAGCCCGAGCGCCACATCGCGCCGACATCGGCATAGCCGAGCCCCTTCGCGCCTTCATTGGCGATGCCGACCAGCTTGGCATAGTCGGGACGCATCGGCGCGCCGACATTGTCGTTCCAGCTGACCCACATTTCCTTCAGCTTGGCGGGATCGCGCTCCTCGCCCATCGCGGCCTCGATGTCGGAGCCGTTGATCGGCTTGCCGTTCAGCGTGCCCTTGCCGGCACCGTACATGCCGGTGATCTTGGCCGAGAGCGCTGCCAGCTCGTCCGCCGCGCCGGCACGGACCGGGGCGGGCAGCACGATCTTGTTGCGGAGCATGCCGAGCTTGCGGCTGGTGTCGTAATCGAGCCCGGCGACATTGGCGAACTTCGCCGCGCCCAGCGCCAGATCGACCTGGAGCTTGGTGAGCGCCGCGCCTTCACGGGCGGTCAGCGTCTCGGTGTCGGGCGTGATATAGGTCTCGTAGACCCATTCGGCGCGCGAGGCGACGACGCCCTGCGCGAACAGCTTCGCCTCGGCATCGGCGACAAAGGCCTTGGCGTCGGCGGCGCTGGGCGCGGCCTGGGCGGTTTCGCCGTCACGGTCGCGCGCGCCCAGCGGCGCGGCGGCGAGCAGCGAGGCGAGCGCGAGCATCGAGATGCCGGTGCGGATCATGTACGGAATTCCCCTCGGATTTTCTGGATGGCGGAGACGATGCGCGCGCCCCGCCGGCCGGTCAAGCCGCGAAGAAATCGGCAATCGCGCGCCCCAGTTCGGGCCGGGTGACGGCGCTCATATGGTTGCCGGGAATCTCCACGAAGGTGGCGTGCGGGAGCAGGTCCGCCAGCTCGTGCGCCGAGCCGTTGTGATCGTCCTCGGCCCCGGCAACGACGAGCGTCTCCTCGGTGAGCCGCGCCAGATGCTCCTCCTGCGTGTCGACAAAGGTGTCGAGGATCGGCAGCAGCGCCGCGGGATCGGCCTTGGTGGTCCTGAGGAAAGCTTCGGTCAGCCACTCGCTCGAGCCGCGCTCGAAGCTGCCGAGGTTGGTGAGCACGCGGCGGAAATAGGTGCCGGTGCGCGAAGCGGCGACGATGCCCGCCAGGCCCATGCCGGCCAGCATCACCTTGCGCGGCGTGGCGCCGCCGTCGACGATCATCCGCACCGTGGTGCGCGCGCCCAGCGAATAGCCGCCCAGATCATAGTCGGCGAGGCCGAGATGCGCGACCAGCGCCAGCGCGTCGCGCATCGTCACGTCGGGCGGATAGCTGGCCGCGTCGTGCGGCGCCGCGCTCTGCCCATGGCCGCGCAGGTCCGGCATGATCACCCGGAAGCCCTTCTCCGCCAGCTTCGCGGCATGGCCGTACTTGATCCAGTTGACGTCCGCCGTGGAGGCATAGCCGTGGATCAGCATCGCATCCCTGCCCTGCCCCATCTCGGTCCAGGCGAGCTCGACGCCGTCGAAGCTGCGGAAGCGGTGCGTTTCAGTCGGGAAGTTTGCCAACGGAGTCCATCCAGCGCTTGACGAGTTGGGGATTGTCGTCGGTCCGGTATCGGGTGAGGCCGGTCGTGTCGAGCCACTGTTCGTGCATGCTCTCCACGCCGAAATGATGGACCGGGCGGAAGCGATGCGGCGCGTCGAAGCTGCCCACCGTCAGGTCCATGTTCGCGCTGTCCGGGAACTCGAAGCTGAGCGGCGTGCCGCACGCACTGCAGAAGCCGCGGACGGCGATCGGCGACGAGGCGTGGCGATCGGGCTCGCGCTCCCAGCGCACATCGGCCTTTTTCAGGTTCTTGAACGCGATCGAGACGCCACCGGTGGCGCGCTGGCACATGCGGCAATGGCAGAGATAGGCGTCGTCGTCCGCCACCCGCGCCACATAGCGCACCCGCCCGCACTGGCATCCGCCGGTCATTTCCTCCGCCATGCTTCGCCCTCCTGTTTCGCGCATTGCAATTGATGCGTCGCACAATGCAATCACGTTGCCGATTGAAATCTATGAGTATGCTTATTATGTGCCGCGTATGACCGAGAGTCTGGGCTTCCTTCTTAGCGATGTCTCGCGCCTGTTGCGCCGCCGTTTCGACGAGCGGGCGCGCACCAGCGGCGCGAGCGTGGCGCAGTGGCGGGTCCTCAAGATCCTGGCGCGCAGCCCCGGCCTCAACCAGGGGCAGCTCGCCGAGGCGCTCGAAGTGGAGCCGATCACGGCATGCCGGATGATCGACCGGCTGGAGGAAGCCGGCTTCGTCGAGCGCCGCCGCGATCCCGCCGATCGCCGCGCCTGGCGCATCCACCTGACCGACAAGGCCGCGCCGGTGCTCGACGAGCTCCATGTGCTCGCGGCCGATCTGATCGAAGAGACGCTTCAGGGGTTCAGCACCCGGCAGCGCGAGGAACTGATCGCGGCGCTCGAGGGGCTCCGCGCGAACCTTACCACCGTTCAAGAGGGCAATGAGGCCGCACATGGCTGACGCAGATCCGAAGATCGAGAAGTCCGAAGAGACCAAGATCACCATCCCGACCGAAGGCACGACCGTGCCCGAGGCGCCGGCGGCCAAGCCGAAGCGCAGCCTGCTGCGCCCGCTGCTGATGTTCGGCGTGCCGGCGATCCTGCTCGCGGTCATGGGCTATTTCTATTTCACCGGCGGCAACAGCGTCTCCACCGACAATGCCTATGTCCAGCAGGACAAGAGCTCGGTCTCGACCGATGTCGGCGGCCGCATCGTCGAGGTGGGCGTGAAGGAGAACCAGGCGGTCAAGGCCGGTGACCTGCTCTTCCGTATCGATCCCGCGCCCTATCGGATCGCCGTGTCGCAGGCCCAGGCCGCGATCGCCGCGGCACAGGTGCAGCTCAACACCGACGAGGTGAGCTACCAGGGCAAGGGCGCGGACATCCAGGCCGCGCACGACGCGATCCAGAATGCCCAGGAGAATTACGACCGCCAGAACGCGCTGATGAAGCAGGGCTTCACCACCCGCGCCAACTTCCAGTCCGCCCAGCACGCGCTGGAACAGGCCCGCGCCCAGCTCCAGAACGCCCAGGCGAGCGCCGCCGAGGCGCGCGCCAAGATCGCCACCGGCGCAGCGGTGCCCGGCGAGAACCCGGCGATCGCCGCCGCCCGCGTCCAGCTCGCCAAGGCGCTGCTCGACCTGCAGCGGACCGAGGTGCGCGCGCCGGTGAGCGGCATCGTCAGCCAGACGCAGAGCCTGCAGGTGGGCCAGCAGATGATCACCGGCCTCGCCGCCGTGACGATCGTCTCCGACAGGCCGGCCTGGGTCGCCGCGAACTTCAAGGAGACCGACCTGAACAAGATGCGGGTCGGCCAGTGCGCGGTCGTCAGCCTCGATGCCTATCCGGGCCTGAAGCTGAAGGGCCATGTCGAATCGCTGGGCGCCGGCACCGGTTCGGAATTCTCGGTACTCCCCGCCCAGAACGCCAATGGCAACTGGGTGAAGGTCACCCAGCGCGTGCCGGTGCGCATCGCGATCGACGACAAGAGCCCGCGCGCGCTGATCGCCGGCCTCTCCGCCGATGTGAAGGTGGTGTTCAAGGGCGCGTGCAACTGAAATGGCGACGGCAGCCCCCGGCCGCGCCACCAGGGCGGGTGAGGCGTCTCCCCCCACGCCTCCCCGCCCGCAAGCCGCCCCTCCGGGCGGCGGCGGGGCCGCCCTCCCCGTAAAGTACAAGGGCCTGCTCACGCTCGGCGTGATGATGGCGACGATCATGCAGATCCTCGACACGACGATCGCCAACGTCGCCATCCCGCACATGCAGGCGTCGCTCGGCGCCACCCGCGACACGATCAACTGGGTGCTGACGAGCTATATCGTCGCCTCGGCCATCGCGATCCCGATCACCGGCTGGCTCTCCGACCGGATCGGCTCGCGCAACCTGTTCCTGATCGCCACCGTCGGCTTCGTCATCGCCTCCGCCATGTGCGGCGCGGCGCAGACGCTGGAGGAGATGGTTGCCTTCCGTATCCTCCAGGGCATCACGGCGGCGTTCCTCAACCCCCTGAGCCAGACGGTGATGCTCGACATCAACGCGCCCAAGGACCAGCCCAAGGCGATGTCGATCTGGGGCATGGGCATCATGGTCGGCCCGATCATGGGCCCGCTGATCGGCGGCTATCTCACCGACAATTTCAACTGGCGCTGGGTGTTCTACGTGAACCTGCCCGTCGGCGTGGTGTGCTTCGCCATCCTGTGGTGGCTGCTGCCCTCGCGCCCGATCCGCAGGCGCTCGTTCGACATCTTCGGTTTCACCCTGCTCTCGCTGGGCATCGCCTCGCTCCAGCTGATGCTCGATCGCGGGCAGGACCAGGACTGGTTCTCCTCGACCGAGATCTGGATCGAGATGCTCGTCGCCGTGATCGCGCTGTGGATGTTCGCCGTCCACCTGTTCACCGCGAAGAACCCGATGTTCGAGCGCGAGCTGTGGAAGCATCGCAACCTGGTGACCGGCATCTTCTTCATGCTGGTGATCGGCCTGGTGATGATGGCGACGATGGCGCTGCTGCCGCCGATGCTGCAGAATCTCTACGGCTATTCGGTGTTCCAGACCGGCATGCTGCTGATGCCGCGCGGCTTCGGCGTGGTGATCACCATGTTCGTCGGCGCGCAGCTGATCCAGCGCGGCTGGCTCGATCCGCGCTGGTCGGTGGGGATCGGCCTCACCATCGCCGCCCTTTCGCTATGGGAAATGTCGGGCTGGACGCTCGAGATGGGCAGCACGCCCTTCATCGTCTCGGGCTTCGTCCAGGGCCTGGGCCTTGGTCTCGTGTTCATGCCGCTGAACGGCCTCGCCTTTGCCGGCCTGCCCCCGCATTTCCGCACCGAGGGCTCGAGCCTGCTCAACCTGACCCGCAACATCGGCGCGTCGGTGGGCATATCGGCGGTGAGCGCGATCCTCGCGCAGAACATCCAGCGCAGCCACCAATATCTGGGCGAGCACGTCACCGCGACGACGATGAACGGCCTGGGCTCGCTGGTGCAGGGCATGGGCCAGCAGGGCGCGATGGTCACCGGGCTGATCGACGCCGAAGTGAACCGGCAGGCGGCGATGATCGCCTATCTCAACGATTTCTGGCTGATGGCGATCGTCACCGCGGTCAGTGTGCCGCTGGTGGTGCTGCTCCAGAAGCCGGGCGGGAAAGTGGAGAACGATCCGGCTGCGGCGGGACACTAGGCGCCGCCCGCAGCATCGGCTGCCACTGCACATAGGCCAGGCTGCGCCACGCCCATTCGAGCGGGCCGCTGACAAAGTGGCGCATCCACAGATTGGCGAAGGCGACCAGCAGGACGATCCCGACCGTCGAGATCGCCGCCATCTGCGCCCAGCCGAACCTGCCCCACAGGTCGAAGCCCCAGGGCGCGAACAGGATGTACATCCCCACGATCTGCTGGAGGAAATAGAGCGAGAAGGCCATGCGGCCGGGCGCCTTGAACACGCCCAGCGCGGCGGCGCCCGCGCGGCTCTTCACCAGCAGGTTGACCAGGGCGAGATGGCCGAGCCCGATCGCGATGCGCGCGAACTCGCCGGTGATCCACAGGCTCCGCGGACCCGGCGCGAAGCTGAGCGTCTCCGCCAGCCCGATCGCGCGGGCGGTAAGCCCGAAGCCATAGCCGGCGACCAGCAGCCACAGATAGAAGCGCGCGCTCCTCAGCCCCTGGATCACGCCCCATTTCCACAGCGCGACGCCGATCAGCATCGTGCAGAACGCCTCGAACACGTCCCAGAGCAGCCATTCGTCTGCGAGATAGCTCCAATAATGCCAGGCATTCTTCGCATAGGGCAGCCAGCCGCCCTGATGCGCCTGGCGCTCGCGGGCGACCGCGGCGGGATCGGGCGCGTGCATGGCCAGCCGGCGCCACTCGGCGCGCGCGGCAGCATCGGCGGGGGCCGGCGCCTCCCCTGCCCGCGCCCTCGCCTCGGCCGCCTCTACCCGCTGGGACAGCTCGGTCCGCGCGACATATTCGCGCGCGCCATATTCGGGGATGCCGAGCCCGGTGAGCACCGCCCAGCCCAGCCCCAGCGCGACCAATGTCTTCGGCCCCAAAGTGCGGAAGGGGAACAGGAACAGCGCGGCGAGCGCGTATATGTGCAGGATGTCGCCGGGCCAGAGCAGCACGAACACGTCGAACAGGCCGAAGGCGAGCAGCCACAGGTTGCGCCGGTAATAGAGATCGGCGACCGCCACCGGCCCCTCGGGCGTCATCGCCTTGCGGGCCAGCACCATCATGCCCGCGCCGAACAGGAATTCGAGCATGCAGCGTTGCGTGCCCGCGAAGAACAGGTTCACCGCCACCCAGGCATCGCGGTCCACCGGCGTCCAGCCGATCAGCCGGACGTCGGCCGAGAAGGTCCAGACGCTCGCCGCCATATAGGGCACGTTGATGTAGAAGATGCCCAGGATCGCCAGCCCGCGCAGCATGTCGAGCACGTCGATGCGGGCCTTGCCGCGCACGGGCGCCAATCCGGCATTGCTCGTTTCCACCACCACGCGGCCCACCCGTAAGAAGCCCCTCTTCTACCGCCGATCGGTCAATTCCCGGTAAAGACGCCATTCGCCCTACGGTTTGCGCCTCGCCGCAACGTCTCGCCCAAGGCACCGATCCCCGCTATGATCGGCGCAACGGGAAGAGGGGAATGCAGATGCGGATCAAGATGCTCGCCATGGTTTCCGCCGCGCTCGCGCTGGGCGCCGCCGCCCCGCCGCGCCCCGCCCCCATCGAGCAGCTCGACGTCGCGCTGCACGAGCTCACGCCCAGCGGCGCGCAGTTCACCGTTGCCACCATCCCGGCCGAGGAGCGCGGCGTCTTCGCCCGCGCCCGGGCCGATCGGATCGAAGTGGATCCGGACGCGCTGACGCTGGTCGAGGACCGGCAAAGCGCCCGGGCGCTCGCCGCGCTACTGCTCAGCTATTATGCGATGCCCGATCCGGACCGGGTCTCGCACGGGCCATCCCGGATCGGCAGCATGGCCGCCGCGGCGGGCATGATCCTGCTGGGCACCCAGGTGATCGATCCGATGGACGACAAGGCGTACAGCCGCGAAGATCGCCAGCGCAAGATCGGCGGCATCGGCTGGTTCCCCCCGGCGCGCACCGAGACGGGCGACGGCCCCATTCGCGCCTCGCGCCTGGTGGCGATGCTGAACCAGGCCGGTGGCTGCTCGGGCCCGCTCGCCGACCTGCTGGACGATGCGGAAAAGCTGGGCAACCGCGAGGCGGCCAGCCTGGCCCGCCGCATCCGCAAGGACCTGGGCCGCTCGATCTACCCGCCCGACTATAGCTGCGACGGCTGAGGCCGGGCGGAGCGCCCCCGGGGCCATGGCTCGACCCGTTGAGGATATCGGTTCCCAGCCTAACCCGGAAACAGCAGCGCCACGAATTCCGCCATCGGGGCGCTTTCGGGCCATTGCGGCACGTCGTCGGCGATGACGATCCAGGGCTGCTTGCGCTTGACCCAGATATGCGCGCGCGGGACGAGCCCGTCGCTGCGATCGAGCGTGCCAGCGCGGAGTATCGCAACGTCCGGCCAGGCGCTGTTGCGGTTGTAGATGCGCGTATGGCAGGTGCCGCAGACGAACTGGCGCGATAGCGATCCGCCGGTGTTGGTGAAGCAGTACTCCACCATCGGCCCCGCGGCCGCCAGCGCCTCCGCGCGCACCGGCGCCTGCTGGGCAAAGGCGCTGCCCGCCCAGCTCTGGCATTTCAGGCAATGGCAGCAATAGACGGCCGGCAGATCGTCCATCGCCAGCGTGTAGCGGACGGCGCCGCAACGGCAGCCGCCCGCGATCACGTCAGGCCGCCTTTTTGAGGTGGCGACGGCCGAGCAGCTCGGCGATCTGCACTGCGTTCAGCGCCGCGCCCTTGCGGAGATTGTCCGATACGCACCAGAGCGACAGGCCGTTCTCGACCGTCGAATCCTCGCGCACGCGGCTGATGAAGGTCGCATATTCGCCGACGCACTCGATCGGCGTGACGTACCCGCCGTCCTCATGCTTGTCGACGAGCATCACCCCCGGCGCCTCGCGCAGGATGTTCTTCGCCTGCTGGGCCGAGATCTCGTCCTCGAACTCGATGTTGATCGCTTCCGAATGGCCGACGAACACCGGCACGCGCACGCAAGTGGCGGTGACCTTGATCTTCGGATCGAGGATCTTCTTGGTCTCGACCACCATCTTCCACTCTTCCTTGGTCGAGCCGTCGTCGAGGAAGCTGTCGATGTGCGGGATCACGTTGAAGGCGATCTGCTTGGTGAACTTCTTCGGCTCGGCCTGGTCGCCGACGAAGATGTTGCGGCTCTGCTCGAACAGCTCGTCCATGCCCGCTTTGCCCGCGCCGGAGACCGACTGATAGGTGGCGACGACCACGCGCTTGATCTTCGCGGCATCGTGCAGCGGCTTGAGCGCCACCACCATCTGCGCGGTCGAGCAGTTCGGATTGGCGATGATGTTGCGCGCCTTGTAGCCGTCGATCGCCTCCGGGTTCACTTCGGGCACGATCAGCGGCACGTCCGGATCCATGCGATAGAGCGACGCATTGTCGATCACCGTGCAGCCGGCGGCGGCGAACTTCGGCGCGTAGAGCTTCGAGCCTTCCGAGCCGATCGCGAACAGCGCGATGTCCCAGCCCGCCGGGTCGAAATGCTCGATGTTCTGGACTTTGTAGGTTTTGCCGGTCTCGCCGAAGTCGATAATATCGCCGGTCGAGCGCGACGAGGCCAGCACGGCCAGATCGTCGATCGGGAATTCCCGCTCGGCCAGGATGTTCAACATTTCGCGCCCGACATTGCCGGTGGCGCCTGCGACGACGACACGGTAGCCCATCACATACTCCAGGGTGGAAACTGGGGCCGCGCTACGCCTATCGGTGCAGGTGCGCAAGCAAGGGCTGCTTGTTTCACGGCATGGCTCCGCTTTGGGCGATTTCGCGGGAGACAAGTTTCACGCAATTTTGTTACGCATCGACGAAAGAGCGGAAGGGGGACGATGCGGCGCATTCTGACGATCCTGCTGATGGGGCTGAGCCTGGGCAGCTGCGCGATGAAGGGGGCGCTCAAGCTCGATTGCGCCAATTTCGCCACGTTCATCCATCCGATCGAGCTGGCGCCGCTGGAGCGCCAGATCCGCGCGCTCGACCTGGAGACGCTGCCCCCCGCCCAGCGCGAGCTCGCCAACCGGCTCGCCGCCGCGGAGATCGCGCGCCTGCGCGACGATCCCGTCTTCCTGGCCGCGCGCCCCGCGCCGGAGCGGCCCGTGCTGCTGCTCTCCGGCGGCGGCCAATGGGGTGCGTTCGGCGTCGGGCTGATGAACCAGCTGGTCGAGAACCGGCAATTCCCCGATTTCGCCGTGGTGACCGGCGTGAGCACGGGCGCGCTCCAGTCGCTGTTCGTCGGCGCGGGGCTCGACCGGCAGGACGGCGAAGGCGCGGCGATCCGCCAGGCGCTGGCCGCAGCTTATTCGCCGGCCAGGGAAAGCGACATCGTCGATCGCGAGGGGCTGCAGGCGATGGCGGCGATCAACGGCGCGCTGGCCAATCTGAAGCCGCTCAGGCGCCGCTTCGAGCAGCACATCTGCCCGGCGATCTACGACCCGAAATCGCCCGCGGGCCGGGCAGGCACCTGCATCGTCAGGACGCTCCGCGATGCGAAGGGCCGCAAGGTCCTGCTCGGGCTGATCGAGGCCAATTCGGGCGAGTTCGGCTATATCGACGTGCAGGAGCTGCTCGCGCCCTATGGCGACGGCGCGGCGGACCTCGCGCGGGCCACGCAATGCCTGGCGGGCGCGGCACTCGCCTCGGCCGCGGTGCCGGTCTTCTACCAGCAGGTGCGAGTGGACGGGAAAACCTATTATGACGGCGGGGTGCGCCAGTCGGTGTTCCTTGCTTCGGTGGCGGACGCCCAGCGGCTGGCGGGTGCGCTGGTGCGCAAGGAGCGCGCCCGGCTGCTGGGCCGCCAGCCCGAAGGCGCGGCACCCGTGCCGGGCGAGATCTACGTCATCCGCAACGGCCCCACCTGGCTGCCGCCCGACCAGCCGGTGATGCCGGGCTATCCCGCCGATATCGACACCCATGCCGATGCCCTGCGCGCCGCCCAGCGAAGCGAGGCGATCATGGTCAACCAGCTGGAGATCGGCGCGATCGCGGCGCTGCGGCTCAGCCGCCCGGGCGGCGCGATCTGGTTCGTCAGCGCGGACGGTTATCGCAACTACACGCCGACCTATGACGCCGGCACCCGGTGCGGGCCGCTCAAGGAAGCGGCGCGCGGGGCGATGTTCGTCCCCGCCTTCATGCGCTGCATGATGGACTATGGCCGCAACCGCGCCACCGGCGGCGAGCCCTGGGTGGACCTGTGCCATTACGACGGCACCGAGACGCGCGCGGTATGCGGACGGCCCGACGGGACGATGCCGGGTGCCGTGGGACGGCGCTAACCCGGCATTTCCACCTGAGGAATATGCGCGGAATATTCGCAAGAGGAGGAGATGGGCATGACCGAAGAAAACGAAGACCAGCTGCAGACGACTTCGGGCTGGGGCACGATGCGCGTGCGGATCCATGGCGCAACCGGTGACGAAATAGTGAAGCTGATGGAGGATACCACTCGATTCCTGCGCAGCCACGAACCCTTTCAAGGGCCTGATGATGCTGAAAATCTGGAGATAATGTTCAAGCGCCCCGATCTCGACGATTTCGTCATCGTCAGCGCAACTCTCAGGAGCAGGTAGGTGACGAGAAACGGCGGCCGGCGGCGAACTCGCCCGGCCGCCATGGGGCGGCGCCAGCCTGTCCTTTCCGTCCAGGGGCATTCGAGGAGAAGGAAACGACCATGACCGACGAAAGCGAAGACCAGCCGGCGATGGTTTCGGGCCGGACCGCACTCCGCGTGCGGATCCACGGCGCGAGCGGCGACCAAATAGTGAGGCTGATGGAGGATACCACTCGGTTCCTGCGCAGCCACGAACCCCTTAAAGGGCCTCATGATGCTGAAGATCTGGAGATGTCTTTCAAGCGCCCCGATCTCGGCGATTTCGTCATCGTCAGCGCAACTCTCAGGAGCAGGTAGGTGGCCGCGATGGGCCGGCGCCAGCCTGTCCCTTCGGTCCAGGGGCCATGCGCGGAACATTCGAGGAGGAGGAAACGAGCATGACCGAAGAAAGCGAAGGCCGGCTGGAGATGGTTTCGGGCCGGGGCGCGATCCGCGTGCGGATTCAGGGCGTGAAGATCAACGAAGCGGTGCAGTTGCTGGAGGATACCGCCCAGTTCGTGCGCAGCCAGGAGCCCCATCTCGTCGGGGCCGATGAGGATGAGCTGGAAATGATGTTCAAGCGCACCGCTCTCGGCGATTTCGTCATCGTCAGCATCGGCAGATGACGCGGAACGGCGGCCGGCGACGATGTCGCCCGGCCGCCGCCGATCGGACGCCCTAGTTCTTCGCCCCGGTCTTCCGATCCAGGAAGTCGAGGATGGTGTTCCACAGGTGCACGCTGATGCCCGGGCCGCCGACCTTGTGGGTGTGGCCGGGGTAGAACATCATCTCGAACGGCACCTCGGCGCGTTGCAGCGTCGCCGCCAGCGCGGTGCTGTTCTCGAACACCACATTGTCGTCCGCCATGCCGTGGATCAGCAGCATCGGATCGGCGATCTTCGCAGCCTCGCCGATATTGTCCGACGCCTTATAGGCTTCCGGCACCTTGTTGGGATCGCCCATGTAGCGCTCGGTATAATGGGTGTCGTACAATTCCCACTTGGTCACCGGCGCCCCGGCCACGCCCGCGGCGAACACGCCCGGCGCCTTTTCCAGCAGCTTCAGTGTCATGTAGCCGCCATAGGACCAGCCATAGGTGACGACCTTGTTCGCATCCACATAGGGAAGCGTCTTCAGATAGTTGGCGCCGGCCACCTGGTCCTCGACCTCGACCGAGCCCATGGCGTGCCAGATCTGGCTCTCGAAATCGACGCCGCGATTGGCCGAGCCGCGATTGTCGAGCTGGAACCAGATATAGCCGCGCGAGACCAGATATTGCGGGAGCGCGCCGCCCCAGGCCTTGCTCACCTGCTGCGCATGCGGGCCGCCATAGTGCTGGAAGAACACCGGGTATTTCTTCCCCGGCTCCAGCTTCGGCGTGATCATCTCCCAGTGCAGCACCGAGCCGTCGGCCGCCTTGATCGTGCCGAAGCTGCGCTCGCGATGCGCCGCGAGATAGGCGTTGTAGGGATGATCCGCGGCAGTGACCGCATTCTCGTTCACCCAGGCGATGCGCTTGCCCGACGCATCGGCCAGATAGGTCTGGGCGGGCTGGTTCGGGTTCGAGCGCTTGATAATCGCATGGGTGCCCGACAGGTCCATCGTCGCCTCGTTCCACCAGCCGGCCTCGGTGAGGCGGGTCACCGCGCCACCCTTTCGATAGTCGACCGAATAGAGGTGCCGCTCGAGCACGCCGTCCTTGTTGCCGAGGAAGAAGACGCGTCCCTTGGCCTCGTCCACGCCGACGATGTCGGGCGTCACTTCCCAGTCGCCCTTGGTCAGCTGGGCGAACTTGCCCTTGGCGAAGCGATAGAGATGGCCATGGCCGTCGCGCTCCGACCACCAGAGCAGGCTGCCGTCGGCAAGCGGCGTGAGCGCCTTGGAGAGGTTCACCCAGCTCCTGGCCCGCGCCTTCTCGCTGAACAGCAGGGTCGACTTGCCGGTGGCCGGATCGACCTGGAGCAGGTCGAGCACGGTCTGCTCGCGATTCTGGCGCTGGACGTAGAGCGTCCTGCCGTCCTGCGACCAGTCGACCCGGGCGAGATAGATATCCGCATCGGCGCCGAGATCCACGCTCACCTTGTGGCCGCCGCTCGGGTCCATCACGTAGAGCGCGACCTTCGCATTGGGCGTGCCGGCCTTGGGATAGCGTTGCTGGAAGAGCTGCGTGCCTTCGGCACCGATCGCGGCGCGGGTGACGATGCCCACCGGCGCCTCGTCGAAGCGTTCGACCGCGACATATTTGTCGTCCGGCGACCACCAATAGCCGTTGAACCGCGCCATTTCCTCCTGCGCAACGAATTCGGCCTCGCCCCAATGGACGGTGCCCTGGCCATCGTCGGTGATCGGACGCGGCTCGCCGCCGGCCACGCCCATCACGACCAGGTTCTGGTCCTGCACCCAGGAAACATAGCCGCCGGCCGGGCTGATCTCGGCATTGAGCTTGGGGCCGGGCCTGGCGGGCAGCCTGACGATGTTGCCGTCGAGCCCCGCGCGATAGAGCTCGCCTTCCAGCGGCACGAGCACCGACTTGCCATCGGGCGCCCAGTCATAGGCGACGATGCCCTTGCTGCCGCCGATGCGCGCGCGCTCGCGCTGCATCTTCTCGGCCTCCGAAAGCGCGGCGCCGGTGCCGACCTTCTTGGAATCGACGAGCATCCGCCACTCGCCGGTGCGCGTGTCCATCGCCCACAGGTCGAACCGCTCCTTCTCGTCGGCGCGGTTGCGCAGGAGCGTCAGGAACTTGCCGTCGGGCGAAAGCTTGGCGGCGCGGGGCTGCGGTCCGTTCAGATCGGGGCTGGCGAAAACCCGCTCCAGCGTGAGCCCCTTCGTCTGCGCCAAGGCGTTATTCGCCATCAGCGGCGCTCCCAGCATCGCAAGCCCGACCAGCCATTTCCGCATAAACCCCATTCTCCTTGGGGCAGCGTTATTGCGGGGGAACGCGAGGCGGTAAAGCCCCCGCGGGCGAGGCGCACTTCACGAATCTTGCGCGCTCGGGCAATAAAAACACGCGGTACTGTTTCCATTTCATTCGCATGACGTGCCGACCCCGGAACGCCCGGTTGATCCGGGCAACGGACATTGATTACGATGCCGAAATGCAGATCAGACTGGCTCTCGCCCTGCTCGCGACCTTCGCGGCCACGAACTCGATGGCCGCCAATGCCGCTCCGCCGGCGCCTGCGGAATCCGGCTCGCCGTCGACCGTCGCACCGGAGGTTGCCCGATCGGACCTCAAGCTTCTCTACGAAACGCTGCAGGAGGCGCATTTCGATCTCTATGCCCATCGCTCCAAGGCCGAATATGACGCACTCTACCGGACGCTCAGCGACTCCATCCGCGGGCCGATGACCTCGGTTGCAGTCGCGACGATGTTCCAGAAGTTCGTCGCCTATGGGAAGATCGGCCATGCGCGCATCGAAGCGCCGGTGGTCGCGTTCGTGACCTACCTCCAGGGCGGCGGAACGCTGCTGCCGCTGTTCATTCGCGTCGATGGAAACCGGGTCCTGCTGACGGAGCCGGCGGATGATGGCGGCAAGCTGCGCGCCGGCACCGAAATCATCGCGATCGGCGGCAAGCCGGTCCACGACGTCATCGCGCACCTGGGCGGCTACGTCTCCGCGGAGCGGCCATACATGGCCCATGCGCAGATGGAGGAGAGCTTTCCCGTGCTGCTGTGGCTCGACCGGGGACAGGTCGCGTCGATCGAAGTGACGGCGATCGTTGCCGGGCGGCCCCAGACGATCTCGGTTCCCGCACTGACGCTGGCCCAGCGCCGCGCCCTCAACGCAAAATATCCCACCGGGAGCTTCGCCACCGAATTCTCGACCCGGGAATACAAGCCGCTCGGCAACGGGATCGCCTATCTCCGGCCAGGCCCGTTCTTCAACATCGAGCAGCCGGCGGCCGGCTCCGCCCCCTCCTACCAGGCGGCGTCGTTCCTGGCCTTTGTCGACGACAGCTTCCGGAAGATCCTGGCCAGCGGGGCCACGGACCTGATCCTAGATCTGCGGAACAACCCCGGCGGGGACAACAGCTTCAGCGATCCCATGGTCGCCTGGTTCGCTACCCGGCCGTTCCGGTTCACTTCCTCCTTCACCTTGAAGGCCAGCGCGGCCACCAAGGCGGACTATGCCCGCCAGCGCGCCGCCGGGACGCCGATCGATCCGTCCTTCGCCAGCCAGATGGATGCCGAGGCGCGGGCGCCGAACGGCACGCGATACAAATATGATCTTCCCCTCGTCCAGCCACGTGGCGAACCTCGCTTCCACGGGCGGGTGTGGGCGCTGGTCAACCGGCACAGCTATTCGAACGCAACCTCTGTCGCCGCGCTCATTCAGGACTATGGTTTCGGGAAGGTCATCGGAGAGGAAACCGCCGACGTGGCCTCCAACTTCGCGTCCGTGCAATCCTTCACCCTGCCGGGAACGCAGATCGTGGTGACCTATCCCAAGAGCCATTTCGTCCGGCCGAATGGCAAGGACGATGTCTCGGGCGTAACGCCGGACATCGTGATCCCACGGCCGCCGATCGGCGCCGCGGAGGACCTGGTCCTGAAGGAAGCGCTTTCACGCATCCAGCAGCGCTAGGATCCGTCGCCGCCTGCGAACGCACGCATGGAGCCGGGAGCGGCATGCCGCTCCCGGCTCCAGCAGCTTACAGGCCGTCGACGCTCTTGCTGACCAGGACGTTCACCGCAACGCGGCGGTTCTGCGCCTTGCCTTCGGGCGTGTCGTTGCTCGCCGCCGGATCAGCCTTGGCCATGCCGGTCGGCGTCAGCATGCGGTACGGCTTCCATCCGCAGACCTGCTGCAGATAGTTGATGACGCGGCCGGCACGCTTCTCGCTGAGCTCCTGGTTGAAGTCGTCGCTTCCGGTCGAATCCGTATAGCCGACCACCAGCAACAGGGCATTCTCCGTCTGTCCGGCCGAATTCGCGGCGGTACAGAGCTCGGCCTTGTCCTGCGGGGAGATATCCGTCTTGCCGACGTCGAAGTGCACGTTCGTCGTGCTCTTGACGTTGTACTTGTCGATATCGGCCATGCGGCCGCGCAGTGCCTCGGTCGCCGCGGCCTGCTCCTCGAAGCGCTGCGACGTTCCGCTCTGGATCATCGTCGCGGTCCTGAGATCGTTCTTCCTAAGGCTGATCTGGCTTGCCACCAGCACACCGTCCGCCTGCATCGTCTTGACGGTGACCGGCAGTCCGTTGAGCAGCGCGTTCGGGGCCAGCTTGCTGCCGCCGAACAGGCCGCCTCCCGCCTTGACCCGCGTCATGTCGGTGATGGCGATGATCGTGCTTGCGCCATCGGCGGTCGTGACCTTCATCCGGTCGCCGGTGCGCGCGGTGATGACGCCCTTGATTTCGGGCCCTTCGGTCATCGCGGACGGGGCGGGACCGTTCACGACGATATTGGGATCGGGCGCGCTCTGCTGCTGCGCATATGCGCCGCTCGACGCAGATACGGCCAGCATGGCAGCCAGGAAGCGAACCCCCTGCTTTTTGGAAATGACACGCATTGAGCAACCTCCTTCAAATTGCCCCCCACCGGCGCGCCTTGCGTGTTCCGGCAAAGCTGTCCGGCAGATGAACAGGCGTGGAGGAGCCTCCGGCCGAGCGGGTGGTGCGAGCGCAGCGTGCGACGAGCCGATGCGGATGCGGATGCCGCGCCCTAGTCGAGCCCCAGCGCCACCTTGCGCGAGACGAGGATGAAGCGCGGACCGGCGCCGTTCAGCGCGGCGCGGTCGTCCGGATTGTAGAGCGCGCACTTCCTGAGGCTCAGGCAACCGCAGCCGATACAGCCGTCGAGATCGTCGAGCGTGCGCTGGAGCTGCGCCATCTGCACCTCGATCCGCAGGCGGATGGCGCTGCTGATCCGCGCCCAATCCTCGCTTGTGGGCGTGCGCCCCTCGGGCAGCTTGCGCAACTCCTCCGCGATCTGCGGCAAGGTGAGGCCCAGCTGCTGCGCGATCAGCGCGAAGGAGATGCGCCGGATGTCCGAACGCAGGAACCTGCGCTGATTGCCGCGCGTGCGGATCGGATGCACGATCCCCTTCCCTTCGTAGAAGCGCACGGCCGAGACGGCGATGCCCGTACGCGCCGCCAGTTCTCCGATCGTCAGAAGCTCGTTCCCGCGCACCGCGATTTCCTGCTTGACCTCAACTTAGGTTGAGGTTGTAGCTGCTCGCGACATGGCATCCAACCGGAAAGGAAATCCATGTCCCAACCCTATATCGAGCATGTGAACGTGACCGTGCGCAGCCCCGAGCGCGCGGCGAAGCTGCTCGGCGACCTGTTCGACTGGCACGTCCGCTGGGAAGGCCCGGCGCGCGACGGCGGCCGCACCATCCATGTCGGCGACGATCGCACCTATCTCGCGGTCTACACCCCGCCCGAGACGCCCGATCAGGCGACCTTCGAGAAGGGCCGTCCGCTCAACCATGTCGGCATCCTGGTCGACGATCTCGACGAGATCGAGCGCCGCGTCGTCGCGGCCGGGCTGGTCCCGTTCAATCATGCGGATTACGATCCCGGCCGGCGCTTCTACTTTCTCGACCATGACGGCACCGAGTTCGAGATCGTCAGCTACGCCTGAATATCAGGGAAGGCGCCGTTCGCCGGCATGCCGAAGGCGGCGCGCGGTGCGCCGCCCTCCCCCTCTCCCGGGCGGGAGGGAGACAGGAAAAAGGGCGCGGTAGCCATCGCCACCGCGCCCTTTTCAAAACCGCAAAGCCGGAGCTTATTCGGCGGCAACCGCCTCGGTGCGGACGTCGCGACGCTCGGCGATACGCGCCGACTTGCCGGTGCGGCCACGCAGATAATAGAGCTTCGCGCGACGCACGACACCGCGGCGCACCACTTCGATGCTGTCGATGTTCGGCGAATAGAGCGGGAAGACGCGCTCGACGCCCTCGCCGAAGGAAATCTTGCGGACGGTGAACGAGGAACCCATGCCCTTGTTCGAGCGGGCGATGCACACGCCCTCATAGTTCTGGACGCGGGTGCGCTCGCCTTCGACGACCTTCACGCCGACCTTGAGGGTGTCGCCCGGGCGGAACTCCGGAATCTTCTTCGCCGCGTTGAACTTGGCGATCTGCTCGGCTTCGAGCGTCTGGATCAGGTTCATTTCACATCGTCCTGTTTACGTCGCCGCGCGCCAGAGGGAGGTTGGACCCGAGCGCCCTCGTGGCGCTCCCAAAGGTCCGGCCTCCGTAGCCGTGTATCGCTCTCGGCACGGGCGCGTCGCCAGGCCTCGATCTTCGCATGATCCCCCGATCGCAGCACTTCGGGGATCGTGCGCCCTTCCCATTCGACAGGTCGGGTATATTGCGGATATTCGAGCAGCCCCGTTTCGAAGCTCTCGTCCATGCCGCTGGAAGGCGCGCCCATTACTCCGGGAATGAGGCGAATGCAAGCGTCGAGAAGCGTCAGCGCCGCCATCTCGCCGCCCGAGAGGATATAGTCGCCGATCGAGACCTGTTCGATCGCCCGCGCCTCGAACAGTCGCTCGTCGATCCCCTCGAACCGGCCGCACAGGATCACCGCGCCGGGACCGTCGGCCAGCGCACGGACCCGATCCTGCGCCAGCGGCTTGCCGCGGGGCGTCATCGCCAGGATCGGGCGGCCGGGCGCCACGCTGTCGAGCGCGGCGGCGATCACGTCGGCGCGCATCACCATCCCCGCCCCGCCGCCGGCCGGCGTGTCGTCGACCGAGCGATGCCTGTCTGTCGCGAAGTCGCGGATCTGGACGGCCTCCATGCTCCACAGCCCCTCGCGCAACCCCCTGCCCGCGAGCGAGATGCCGAGCGGACCGGGAAACATCTCCGGGTAGAGCGTGAGGATGGTGGCGGCGAAGGTCACAGGGTCCAGTTCTCGATCTTCAATTCGGGAATGTCGGAGAAATCGCGTTCATTGTTGGTCACGAGCGTCAAGTCCAGTGCCAGTGCATGCGCGGCAATGAGCCGATCGAAGCTGCCGCGCCGGAACGGCAAGGTTGCATAGGCGCGGGCGGCGGCTTCATCGAAGGGCAGCAGTTCCACCTGCTCGATCAGCCCATCAAGGGCCTCGGGCGGCGGCGGCCGGCCTCGATTGGACCCCAATGCCAGCTCCGCGAATACCACGACCGAAACGCCGAGGTCGCCGGCATCGCAATCGGCGATTCGCCTGGCAAGGATTTCGGAGCCGCCCGCCAGCATGAGGATGCAGATGTTGGCGTCGAGCAGATATTTCACGTATCGCCCTTCTGCCATCCGGGCCAATCGGGATCGTCCCAGACCCGCGGCGAATCCTCGAACTCCCGCTCCTCGCGAGTCAGCGGCCTGAGCCAGGGGGCCTTGCCCCAGAATTTGCTGATGTCGATCTTGCGCGGAAGGGCCTCCGCAGGCTCCAGCACGAACTTGCCGCTCTCTTCCCGGACGCGCATTTCGGCGCCCTCCTTCAGGCCCAGCGCCTTGGGGAGGCGCAGCGCCAGCGAATTGCCCGACTTGAACACCTTGGCGCGATATTCCTCGCCCATCACCGCCTCCTGTATATACGAGATGTATATACGCGCCATCTGCGCGTCAAGGAGAGCCCCCCCCCCGACGCGCCAGCGAAGGAGCGGCCGTCAGCTCCCGCAACCGCCGCAGCCACCGCCGCCACAGCCCCCTCCGCCGCTGCCGCAACCGCTGCCGCCGCTCCCGCCATCGCTGCTCGAGCTTGCGGCGCGCATCTGGTGGAAGCCGCCCCAGTCCGAGCCGACCAGCACCACGGTGCCGAACAGGGCCACCGCGAGATCGGTCTCGCCGCCGGCAGGAGCCCGACGAAGCCTCTCGCTCCGCACGCGCGCCTCGGCGAGCGCCTCCTGTCCCGCGCGGGTCCGCCGGTCGAGCGCGGCGAAGCGGATCAGCGCGAGGATCGCGGTGACCACCAGCAGCGCGGTGAGATAGCCGACCGGCTTCTCCCGCGCCTCGCCGATCAGCAGCTTGGTGTAGCCGAAGCCGAGCAGCAGGAAATAGGGCAGCGTCTGGAAGACGCGCATCTGCAGCGCGTTCCACCCATCCATCAGCAGCCCGGCGTCGATCAGCCGTTCGCGGATGCGTTCGCCATGCTTGCCCACTGCGCCGGCAACCCGGTCCCAGCTCGCCTCGTCGGGCAGCGCGAGCACGCTGCGCTCGACCGGGGTGCCCCCGCCGATCTGGCTGGGCGTGAACTTGTTCTTGCCCGCCATCGCCAGCTGGCGGGTGGAGAGCAGGCGGGCGGCGACGGTTTCGGCAAGGCGGGTGCCGCCGCCGGCCAGCCAGGCGAGATCTTCGGTATCGATGCGGCGCGGCGTGCGGCCTTCGGGCCTGAGCCAGCGCGGAATGGTGAAGCCGGCGATGATGGTGAGGATCAGCAGCCCGCCATAGAGGATGAGAAACGGCCCGCCGGTGAGATCGAAGGGTCCGAGCGACATAAGTCCTAGCTCCTCAGGAAATACCCCAGGACCAGGGCGGAGAGCGCCGCGAACAGGATCGGCAGCGCGGTCCGGAATGGCCTCCGGGGCACGATGAATGCGTCGCGCGGATGCACGCGGCGCGCCTTGTGGTCCTCGAGCAGTCGCCGCCCCGCGTCGGGCCACAGATCCGCGGGCGGCGTGCCGAAGGCCTGCTCATAGCTGCGCAGCGTCTCGGCATATTGGGTGAAATAGCGATGCCCCTCCGCGCGTCCGCCGGCCGTGGGTCCATGATGGAGCGCGCGGCCGAGCACCTGGGGGCAGAAGCGCTCCCAATAGTCGCGGGTATAGGTGAGGTGCAGGTGCCAGGCTTGGTCGACCTGGTCCGAGGGCGTGACGGGATGATCGGCCGTCACCGCGAGGAAGCAGAAGCGCTTGTATTCCTCGATCACCCGCTCGGCCTCGGCCCCGGTCCATCCATTCTCGCGCGCCAGCCGCGCCGCGAAGCCCAGCTCCGCATCCTCGGGGCCGATGGTGTATTGGGAAAGCGCCGTCCAGACCGGGTGGCCGGTGGAGGTTCGAGACAGACCGGGGGCCTTGCTCATCTAAATTCCCACTAACTCAGTAGGTTTATAATGTCAAGCCCCCGGATCGCCTTGCCTGCTCAGGGCTTGGCGGCGGGTTTCGGCCGGAAGCGCAAGGCCTGGATGGTCGCCGGGCGTGTCGGGGCCAGCAGCACGGTGCCGTCGAGCAGCCCCTTGTCGCAGTGCCAGCGAAAGGCGACGGAGAGCGCGCCGCTCGGAAAGAGCGGCTCGGCCTTGCCCGTGCACGCCCCAAGCTGCGCGCGCAGGGCCGCAAGATCGCTGCGCCACCCCTCGGCCGAGCGATCCATCAGGAAATTCATCGCGAGGGCGGGCCCCGCGACCGAGACGTCGCCCGCCGCATAGATGGCGCGCGCAGTTTGCTGGGCCGCAACCAGTTCCGGCGTTGCCGGCGCCTCGGCGAACTGGAGCGCCCCCGCCTTGTCGAGCGCGAACATCGCATCCCAGGCCGTGCCGGCGGCACCGGTATAGGTGCGGTTGGTGAAGACGAAGATGCCTATGCCCGCCTCGGGCAGCAGCAGCATGTGCGAGCCATAGCCGGGATAGCCGCCGCCATGATGGAGCATCAGCCCGAGCTGGCAGTCCTGCGACACGCGCAGGCCCTTGCCATAGGCGGCGGCCTGCATGCAGCCGTCCTTGGCCGCGCCGCCCATGCGCGGAGCGACCCGCACGAAGTTCAGCCCCTGCGCCAGTTCGCGCACCGTGGCGCGCTTGACCGGCCCCGTGTCCGGCCCGTCGCGGGGCGGCCATGCGGAGAGCAGGAAGGCGATCCACTTGCCATAGTCATTGGCGCTCACCTGCAGCCCGCCCATCGGACCGAAGGCGCCGTCGCGCATGGTCGGCTCCTCGCGCCAGGCGCCATCCTCGAAGCGATAGCCGATGGCGCGCCGCGCGATCGGCCATTCGGACACTTCGAACCCGCTCGAACCCATGCCCAGCGGCGCGAGGATCGTGCGCTCGACATAGGTGCGATAGGGCATGCCCGATGCCTTGGCGACGATCCGCCCGAGCAGCGCATAGCCGAAGTTCGAATATTCGTGCGCGGTCTCGGGCACCCGGCTGAAGGGAACGCCGGCCCGGAGCAGCTTCGCGAACTCGGCCTCGGGCATCGGCGTCTGCCGATCTCCCCAGGGATCGTCGGTGACGAAGCCGGCCACATGGGAGAGCAGGTCCCGGATGCGGATATGGGGGCTGTCCGTCGTCGGATATTTCCAGCCGCGCATCTCGGGAACGTATTTCTCGGCGAAGTCGTCGAGCGAGAGCTTGCCGGCATCGCGGAGCGACAGGATCGAGAGCGCAGTGAAGGCCTTGGTCATCGAGGCGATGCGGAACAGCGTGTCGGCCGTGACCGGGCGCTTCTCCCTCAGGTCCTGCACGCCGAAGCCGCGGACATGGACGAGCTTCCCCTCCGCGACGATGCCGTAAACCAGACCCGGCGTGGGCGTATCGCGCTGTACGGCCTCGAACTGGCGGTCGATCGCCTCGAACTGCGGCTTGAGCGCCGCTTCCGTCGTCTGCGCGGCGGCGGGCATGGCCAGGCAGCAGAGCGCCGCCATCAGCGTGGTACGGACCCGGTTCATTGCATGTATCCCCCGATGTTCGCGGGGAAGCGTAACCGGCCCTCAACGGGCGCGCCAGCCCAGGCGCTCCTCGAAGAGGAACCATATCGGCGGCCCGGCGAATCGACATTCAGCTCTGCCCCTTCCACGCTTGGCGACAGGGGAAGGAAATTGAATGCCAAAGCCTCTCTTCCGTCATGCTGAACTTGTTTCAGCATCCAATCCTCCACCAGTGATATCGCTGGCGGCACCTTGGACCCTGAAACAAGTTCAGGGTGCCGAAGGGGGGTGGTTCGAAGTGTTCCAGCCGGCCAAGCCACATCCTTGGCCTGAATTCCGATTGGTCCTGGCCCATCCGCCCGGTCGCGAGCGCGATCGCCCAGTCCGGGCCCCTTCCGCTTCCGCCTTTCGCGCAGCGGCGCGATGGTCATAGGCGACGGCCTGGAGCCCGACCTTGTCCGGATCGGGCACGCAGCGCCCGCCCCCTGCGAGCTTGAAGGATTACGCCTTCATATTTCCATCTTCTCGTCGCAGCATTACAGCAAGGGGAAGCTATTCCATGCACATCCGCGCCGCATTTGCCACAATCGCCTTTCTGGCCACCGCATCGACCCCGCTCCCAGTTGCGGCCCCTCAGGTGCAGACTGGCGATATCGATCGCTTCTGGACGGCCTTCGATGCGATCAACGCCACGCCGGATCGGACGAGGAAGCTGGCGCTTATCCAGCAGTTGTACATCGACAGGGGCACTCCGGGCCTTCATGCCCTGATGACCGCCCGGCGCTACACGGCGGAACAATATGTCGATGCGATCGCGGGCTACCCGAAATTCTGGGCCTCGATCCGCCCGCTGACCAATCGGGCGCACGACATGGCCGCACCGCTTGCCGCCAATCTTGCCAAGTTTCGGAAGCTCTATCCCGAGCTTCGTCCGGCGAGCGTCACTTATGCGGTGGGCGTCCTGCGCACCGGTGGCACCACCATGGACAATCAGGTGCTGATCGGCGCGGAGATCGCCCTGGCCGACGAGACTGTCGACGTCTCCGAACTGCCCGAGCCGATGCGTACCCGGCTGGGCGCGTTCTTCGCAACCCGGCCTTATCTGAACAACGGCCAGAACAACCTGCACGAATATGTCCACACCCAGCAGCGCGTCTCGGGCGACACGCTGGCGCAGCGCATAGCCTATGAGGGCGTCGCCGAATTCGTCGCCGAGCTGGTGACCGGCACGAAGCCGCCGCTCGAACTCTATCGCTACGGCCCGGCGCATCGGAATATCGTCCGGGATCGCTTCCGCGCCGAAATGGACGGCACCGACTGGGGCAACTGGCTCTACAACAGCGCCGGCAACGCCTTCGGGGTGAGCGACATGGGCTATTTCACCGGCTACGAAATCGCCAGGGGCTATTATGCCCGCGCCACGGACAAGCGGCGCGCGGTGAAGGAAATGATCGAGCTTCGCTACGACGATCCCGCCGCGGTGAAGGCATATATCGCCCGGTCGGGTTATCTGGCCTGAGGGCGCTCAGGCTTCGACGAAGGCGGCGCTCACCACCAGCCGCTCGGCATCCCATTCGGGCACGGCGGCGGGGATCATCGGCACCATGAAGCGCTTGGCCTTGCCGCTTTCGTCGGCCGGCCGCTCGATCTCGAGCACGTCGCCCGCGCCGAAATTGTCGATCGCCACGACCTTCCCCAGCGCCGCGCCCTCGTCGGAGACGGCGGGAAGCCCCAGCAGGTCGACATGATAATACTCGCCCTCGCCGAGCGGGGGCAGCGCCGAGCGCGGGACGCTGAGTTCGGTCCCGCGCAGGGCCTCCGCCGCATTGCGGTCGGCCACTTCGGCGAAGCGCGCGATCGTGCCGTTCGGCCCGCCGCGCACCGATTTCAGCGTCAGCGCACCGCCGTTGAACCGGCGGTGCGTCGACAGGTCCTCGGCGAAGACCTTCAGGCGGACCTCGCCTGTCACGCCGTGCGCGCCGATCACGACGGCGAGCGTAACGGGCTGATCACCGGACAAAGCTTACGCCTCGGCCGGCGGGGTCTCTTCGGCGGTCGCCTCGGCGACCTGCTCGGCTTCCGCCGTCGGCTCTTCGGTCGCCGCTTCGACTTCGGCGGCCATCACGGCCTCGGTTTCCTCGTTCGAGCCCTCGGCCGGAACTTCCTCGGCGGCCGGAGCCGGCGCGGCGGCAGCGGCGGCGGCCTCGGCCTTCGCCTCGGCGGCGGCTTCCTCGGCGGCCTTCAGCTTCTCGGCACGCTCCTCGGCGCGCTCGACGGCCTTCTCGCCCGGCTTGCCCTTGTTCGGGTTGTTCTTGGCGGTGCGCTCCTTGAGGCCGGCGGCGTCGAGGAAGCGGGCGACGCGGTCGGTCGGCTGCGCGCCGACGCCCAGCCAGTAGGTGGCGCGATCATTGTCGAGCACGACGCGCTTCGCATCGTCCTTGGCGAGGAGCGGGTTGTAGGTGCCGATCTTCTCGATGAACTTGCCGTCGCGGGGCGAGCGGGCATCGGCAACGACGATGCGGTAGTACGGACGCTTCTTCGAGCCGCCGCGCGACAGACGCAGGGAAATAGCCATTACAATCTTCCTTCTTCGTATTCGTCAGCCCGGCGATCGCCGGGTCTGGTCTGGTTGTTGCCCCGCCGCCTGACGGCTGGGCGGGGGATCACTTCTTCTTCAGAAAATTCTCGAAACCGGGCGGGAGCTGGGGCGTGCCGGGGCCGCCGAGGCCCGGAAGCCCGCCGGCGCCACCCGGGCCGTCCAGCTTGCCCATCATGTCGCCCAGCCCGGCGCCGCCCAATGCGTTGCCGACACCGCCCATGCCGCCGCCCGGGCCACCCTTGCCGAGCATGCCCATCAGGCCCTTGAGCCCGCCCATCTTCTTCAGCCGCTTCATCGCGGTCTGCATCTCGAGGTGCATCTTCAGCAGCTTGTTGACGTCCTGCACGGTCGTCCCCGAGCCCTTGGCGATGCGGATCTTGCGCTTGGCGTTGATCAGGTCGGGCTTGGCGCGCTCCTTCGGCGTCATCGAGGTGATCATCGCGTCCATGCGGATCAGCACCTTGTCGCCGCCGACCTGGTCGACCGCCGCCTGCGCCTTCTTCATGCCCGGCATCATGCCGGCAAGCGCGCCCAGGCCGCCCATGCGGCGCATCTGGGCAAGCTGGCCGCGCAGGTCGTTCATGTCGAACTGGCCCTTGGCCAGCCGCGCCGCCATCTTCTCGGCGTCTTCCTCCTGGATCGCCGCCGCGGCCTTCTCGACCAGGCTGACGACGTCGCCCATGCCGAGGATGCGGCCGGCGACGCGCTTGGGGTGGAAGGGTTCGAGCGCATCGAGCTTCTCGCCCATGCCGGCGAACTTGATCGGCTTGCCGGTGACCGCGCGCATCGACAGCGCCGCGCCGCCGCGGGCATCGCCGTCCATGCGGGTGAGGATCACGCCGGTGAGCGGCACCTGCTCGGAGAAGCTGGTCGCAACGTTCACCGCATCCTGGCCGGTGAGCGAGTCGACGACGAGCAGGATCTCGTTCGGCCGGGCGATATCCGCCACCGCCTTCATCTCGTCCATCAGCGCCTGGTCGACGTGCAGGCGGCCGGCGGTGTCGAGCATCAGGACGTCATAGCCCTGGAGCCTGGCGGCGTTCAGCGCGCGCCGGGCGATCTCCACCGGCTGCTGGCCGGCGACGATCGGCAACGTCTGCACCTCGGTCTGGGTGCCGAGCACGGCGAGCTGCTCCTGCGCGGCCGGACGGTTCACGTCCAGCGACGCCATCATCACCTTCTTGCCCTGGCCCTTGAGCAGCCGGGACAGCTTGGCGGTGGTGGTCGTCTTGCCCGAGCCCTGGAGGCCGACGAGCATGATCACGGCCGGCGGCGTCACGTCGATCGAAAGCTCGGCCGTATCCGGGCCCAGCATGTCCACGAGCGCGTCGTGGACGATCTTCACCACTTGCTGGCCCGGCGTGACCGAGCGCAGCACCTCGTGGCCGATGGCCTTCTCGGTCACCTTCTCGACGAAGTCGCGCGCCACCGGAAGCGCGACATCGGCCTCCAGCAGGGCGATCCGCACTTCGCGCATGGCGGTGCGGACATCGGCCTCGGTCAGCGCGCCACGACCACGCAGGCGCTCGAATACGCCACCCAGCCGTTCGCTCAGACTTTCGAACATCGACCAAAAAACTCCAAATCCGGACCATGACCCGTCAAACGCAAAACACGCCGGCGGACGAAACCTCGTCGGCCAGCGTCACCCCATGGGGCGGCAAATGTTTCGCGTTCGAAGAGAACGGTCGCGGCGGCCCCTACTCCATCGGAGCGTGGGAGGCAAGTGCATCAAACTCCCTGCGCCTGGCGGGGGAGCGTGGGCGAACCGCATTTATTGCGCGAACATGTCGTCGGCTTAACCCGTTCTATACCGAGTGCATGAGAAACGGACCCGATTGCAGTTGGGGGATCGTTCCCGGCATGTCGCTGGACCACGAAGAACAAGCCTTATCGCGAAGCGCCCCGCGCCCGGCCCTGTTGTCGGGTGCGATCAGCGTTGCCGCGATTCTGCTCTTCATCGGCACCGGCAGCGCCGTGCTCTCCAAGACGCTGCAATATTATTTCGAAGGCGGCGCCCCCGCCGACCGCACGCTTGTCATCGCATTGCTGCTCAACGTCGCGCTGATCCTGTTCGGCTGGCGCCGGCATTCGGAGCTGAGCCACGAGGTGCAGGTTCGCGCCGCCGCCGAGGAGCGCGCCCAGCAACTCGCCAATCGCGACCCGCTGACCGGCTTCTACAACCGCCGCAGCCTTGCCGAGGAAGGTGCGGCGATGTTCGTCCGGGCCCAGCGCCGCCGCAAGGCCATGGCGATGATCATGCTCGACCTCGATCATTTCAAGACGATCAACGACATGCACGGCCATGCCGTGGGCGACGCGCTCCTGCGCGCCGTCGCCGCCGAGATCGCGCATGTCATGCCGCCGATCGCCCTCACCGCGCGGCTGGGCGGCGACGAGTTCGCCTGCGGCTTCCTGTTCGACCCCACCGAACCGGCCGTGGTGGAGCGCATCGCCGAGCGGCTGGTCAGCCGCATGGCCCAGCCCTTCGAGGCGGAGGGCCTGCGCCTGCACATCTCCTGCTCGCTCGGCATCGCGCGCTCGGACTTCGACTGTGCGAGCATCGACGCGCTGATGCGCTCGGCCGACATCGCGATGTACGCGGCCAAGAAATCGGGCCGAAACCGCTATGCCTGGTTCGATCATTCGATGGAGCGCGAGCTCCAGATCCGCAACGAGCTGGAGAGCGGGCTGCGCACCGCGATCCCGCGCGGCGAGATCGTCCCCTATTTCGAGCAGCAGGTGGACCTGACCACCAACCGGCTGCACGGCTTCGAAGTGCTGGCGCGCTGGGAACATCCCACGCGCGGGCTGATTTCCCCCGAGCTGTTCATTCCGATCGCGGAAGAGACGGGGATGATCGCCGACCTGTCGCTCTCGATCATGCGCCAGGCCTTCCTCGCCGCGCGCGACTGGGATCCCGCACTCACGCTTTCGATCAACATCTCGCCCTGGCAGCTGCGCGATGCCTGGCTTGCGCAGAAGATCATCAAGGTGCTGGCCGAGACCGGTTTCCCCGCGAGCCGGCTCGAAGTGGAGATCACCGAAAGCTCGCTGTTCGACAATCTGGCACTGGCGCAGTCGATCGTCGGCAGCCTGAAGAATCAGGGCGCCCGGCTGGCACTCGACGATTTCGGCACCGGCTATTCGTCGCTGGCGCATCTGCGCGCCCTGCCCTTCGACCGGATCAAGATCGACAAGAGCTTCGTCATGTCGCTCAACACCAGCGCCGATTCGGCCGCGATCGTCAATGCGATCATCAGCCTGGGCGAGAGCCTAAACCTGCCGATCACCGC
Organism: Sphingomonas sp. IBVSS2; assembly: GCF_002127225.1. GTDB lineage: Bacteria > Pseudomonadota > Alphaproteobacteria > Sphingomonadales > Sphingomonadaceae > Sphingomonas. The sequence goes on along the minus strand of NZ_NFUR01000002.1, from coordinate 737,708 downwards.
CGAAGGCGTGGAGGACGGCGCGATCGAGGAACGGCTGCGCGCCGCAGGCTGCGCCAAGGCGCAGGGCTGGCATTATGGCAAGCCGCTGTCGGTGATGGGCGTCCGCCGCCTGCTCGCCGAGCGACGGCTGATCCTGACCGGTGGCACCCCGCCTGCAGCCGCACCCGAGCCGCCGGCGGACGATCGGCGGCTGGCGGGCTGAGCTTCCTCCCGGGCCGGGCATCGCCTACCCTCCAGGGGGGCGCCGCTCACCAGCCCGCCCCCTCCGCGCTTAGGAACGCCGCCTCCTCCGCCGTCGATTCTCGCCCCAGCGCCGCATTCCGGCTGGGGAAGCGGCCGAACTTCGCGATCACCGCCGCATGCTTCTCCGCGAAACCCGACAGATAGGCATCGCCCATCGCGCCGAACTTCTCCACGCTCAGTTCCTGCATCGCCGGGTCCTCGGCATGTTCCAGCGGCAGATAGAGGAACTGGCGCCGGTCCTTGCCCATTCCGGCATCCCAGCCCTTGCCGATCGCCTCCAGCGCCAGCGCCAACGCCAACGGATCGGCGGCAAAGGCCTGGGCCGTGCCACGATGGATGTTGCGGCTGAACTGGTCGAGCAGGATGATCGCCGCCAGCAGCGTCTCGGGATCGTCGCGCCAGCCCGCCGCGCCCGAGCCCAGCACCAGATCGCGCAGCGGCCCGAAGCGCGACTTGATCTCCGCATCGAGCTTCGGCGATGTGGCGAAATGCTGCTCGGGCGTGAGCGCGAACCAGAAGCCCAGTATTTCGCGGGTGCTCGCGTGGACATCGCGTGTAGCTGCGCCTAGATCACCGGCCAAATGTCATCCCCTCACGTCATCAGTCTGGGTTGCCGGCTCAACCTCGCGGAAAGCGAGACGATCCGCACTTTGCTGTCCGATCGCGACACGATCGTGATCAACAGTTGCGCGGTGACCAACGAGGCCGTCAAGCAGACCCGCCAGGCGATCCGCCGCGCGCGGCGCGAACGGCCGGGCGCCGAGCTGGTGGTGACCGGCTGCGCGGCGCAGATCGACCCGCAGGCGTTTGCGGCGATGCCCGAGGTGGACCGGGTGATCGGCAATGCCGAGAAGCTGCGGCCCGATGCCTGGCTCTCGCCCGAGCCGGTGGTGGTGCAGGACATCATGGCCGTGCGCGAGACGGCACCGCATCTCGCCGCCAGCTTCTCCACGCATGCCCGGGCGTTCGTGGAAGTACAGAATGGCTGCGACCATCGCTGCACCTTCTGCGCGATCCCCTATGGCCGCGGCAACAGCCGCTCCGTGCCCGCGGGCGCCGTGATCGACCGCGTCGCCCAACTTGCCGAGAACCATGCCGAAGTGGTGCTGACCGGCGTCGACCTGACCAGCTATGGCCCCGACCTGCCCGGCGCGCCGAGCCTGGGCCAGCTGGTCGAGCGCATATTGGCGCATGTGCCGGAGCTTCGGCGGCTCCGGCTTTCCTCGCTCGACGGGATCGAAGTGGACGACCGGCTGTTCGCCCTGCTCACCGGAGAGCCGCGCCTGATGCCGCACGTCCATCTCTCGCTCCAGGCGGGGGACGACATGATCCTGAAGCGCATGAAGCGCCGGCACGGCCGCGCCCAGTCGGTTGCGCTGGTCGAGCGATTGAGGGCCGCCAGGCCGGAGATCGCGATCGGCGCCGACCTGATCGCCGGCTTCCCCACCGAGAGCGAAGCCATGTTCGAGAACTCGCTGGCGCTGATCGAGGAATGCGGCATCGTCCATGCCCATATCTTCCCCTACAGCCCGCGCGCCGGCACCCCTGCCGCAAAGATGCCGCAGGTCGAGCCCGAAGTGGTGAAGGCCCGCGCCGCGCGCCTGCGCGCCGCCGCCGCCCGGACCCGCGCCGCCTGGTTGCAAAGCCTGGTAGGCAGCACGCAGCAAGTGCTGGTAGAGCGCCCCGGCGAGCGGGGCCATGCCGGCAATTTCGCCGAGGTTCGCCTCGCCCCAAGCCAAGTCGGAGAGATTGTGAGCGCCAAGATCGTGGACGTCCGGGACGGGAAGCTGATCGCATGAGCGGCCCCAGCTGGCACGAGCGCCTTCTCGGCGGCTTCCGCAAGACGTCCGACCGGCTGATCGGCAACCTTGCCGGCCTGGGCCTGGCCCGGCTCGACGACGCGACGCTCGACGAGATCGAGGAAGCGCTGATCGCGTCGGACCTTGGCCCGACCACCGCCGCGCGCGTCCGCCAGCGGCTCGCCGAGGGCCAGTTCGAGCGCAACATGGAAGAGCTCGGCATCCGGCTGGTGGTGGCCGAGGAAGTCGCCAAGGTGCTCGAGCCCGTGGCGAAGAAGCTGGAGATCGAGGCCTTTCCCCGTCCGCAGGTGATCCTGGTCATCGGCGTCAACGGCTCGGGCAAGACCACGACGATCGCCAAGCTCGCCAATCTGCTGATGGAGCAGGATTATTCGGTGATGCTCGCCGCCGGCGACACCTTCCGCGCCGCCGCGATCGGCCAGCTGCGCACCTGGGCCGAGCGGATCGGCGTGCCGATCGTCTCCGGTGCCGAGGGCGGCGATGCCGCCGGCATCGTGTTCGAGGCCGTGAAAAAGGCCACCGAGATCGGCACCGACGTGCTGATCGTCGACACCGCGGGACGCCTGCAGAACAAGCGCGAGCTGATGGACGAGCTGGCCAAGATCCGCCGCGTGCTCGGCCGGCTCAATCCGGCGGCGCCGCACGACGTGGTGCTGGTGCTCGACGCGACCACCGGCCAGAACGCCCTGAACCAGATCGAAGTGTTCAAGGAAGTCGCCGGCGTGACCGGCCTCGTCATGACCAAGCTCGACGGCACCGCGCGCGGCGGCGTGCTCGTCGCGGCGGCGGAGAAATACGGCCTGCCGATCCATGCGATCGGCGTGGGCGAGAAGGTCGACGACCTGCGCCCGTTCAACGCGCAGGAAGTGGCGCGCATCATTGCCGGGGTGGAGGAGCTTACCAATGGCTGAGAAGAAGGCCGCCACGCCGGGCGTGCGGATGCTGATCGACTATGGCCCGCTCGCGGTGTTCTTCCTGGTCAATTCGCTGGCCCAGGGCCCGGTGCTCGCGCGCGTGTTCGCCGCGACCGTGGCGTTCATGGTCGCGATGGCCGCAGCGATCGCGCTGAGCTGGTGGAAGACCCGCCACGTCTCGCCGATGCTGTGGATCACGGCCGCCTTCGTGCTCCTGTTCGGCGGGCTGACGCTCTATTTCCACGACCAGACCTTCATCCAGATCAAGCCGACGATCATCTATGCGATGTTCGCGATCGTGCTCGGCTATGGCGTGATCGCCGACAAGCCGCTGCTCCAGATGCTGCTCGAACAGGCCTATCCCGGCCTCTCGGCCAAGGGCTGGCGGCTGCTGACGATCAACTGGGCGCTGTTCTTCGTCGCCGCCGCGGTGGCGAACGAGGTGGTTCGCCAGTTCGTCACCTGGGACCAGTGGGTGCTCTTCAAGACCTGGGTGATGATCCCGGTCACGCTGGTGTTCGCGATGCTCAACATCCCGCTGCTGCTCAAGCACGGCCTGCAGCTGGAGAAGCCCGAGGACGCGCCGATCCCGCCCCAGGAGTGAGCGGGCGCGGTGTCGCACACACGCTATCCGATGGTCCGTGCGGCCAATTGGCTGCGCCGCCGGATCCGCTCAAGCGCCCCGTGGTTCCTGGCACTGGCGCTGCTGGTCGGGGTGGGTGCCGGCCTTTGCGCGATCGCGCTCGGCCAGATCGCGCGCGGCACCCAGCGGCTGCTGTTCGGACTGGCGCAGGGCGAGCATCTCAGCGCCGCGGAAGCGATCGCGCCGTGGCGGCTGATCGCCCTGCCCATCGGCGGCGCGCTCCTCGGCCTGGTCCTGTGGTTCCTGCGCCGGCGCCAGGCCGTCGACATCGTCGAGGCCAATGCGCTGCACGGCGGCCGCATCCCCGCGCGGGACACGGCGACGGTGGTCGGCACCACCTTGCTCTCCAACAGCTTCGGCGCCTCGGTGGGGCTCGAGGCTGCCTATGCCCAGGCGGGCGGCGGCCTGGCGTCGCTGCTCGGGCAGAAGATGAAGCTCCGGCGGAGCGACTTGCGCACGCTGATGGCCGCGGGCGCGGGCGCCGCCGTCAGCGCCGCATTCGGCGCCCCGCTCACCGGCGCCTTCTACGCCTTCGAAGTGGTGCTCGGCGCCTATAGCACCGCCACCGTCGCCCCGGTGATGCTCGCCGCGCTCGCCGCCGCGGTGCTGGCCCGCGCGATGGGCATGACGCCCTATGTGATCGCGGCCGGCGGCATGCACCCGATCGGCACCGCCGATTATGCACTTTACGCGATCCTCGGGCTGCTCTGCGCGGGGCTGGGGATCGCCTTGATGCGGCTGGTCTCGCTGGTCGAGCGCGCCGTGCATCGCTCGCCTTTGCCCGCGCACTGGGCGCCGCTGGTCGGCGGGCTGCTGCTCGTGCCGCTCGGCCTGTTCTCGCACCAGACGCTCTCGGGCGGGCACGGCGCGCTCAACCTCAACCTGATGGCCGAAGTGACGATCGCCGGCCTGGCGCTGACCATCCTGCTCAAGATGCTCGCCTCGGCGCTGTCGCTCGGCTTCGGCTTCCGCGGCGGCCTGTTCTTCGCCTCGCTGTTCCTGGGCTCGCTGGTCGGGCGGCTCTATCAGGTCGTGCTGGCGGAAATTCCCGGCCTCCACGTCCTCGCCCCCGACGACGCCACCGTGGTCGGCATGGCCGCACTTGCCGTGGCGGTGGTCGGCGGTCCGCTCACCATGTCGCTGCTGGTGCTGGAAGTGACGCATGATTTCAGCATCACCGGCGTCGCGGTGGCCGCCACCCTGATCTCTTCCACCGTGGCGCGCGCGACCTTCGGCTACAGCTTCTCGACCTGGCGGCTGCATCTGCGCGGCGAGACGCTGCGCAGTGGCCGCGACGTCGGCTGGATGCGGGCGCTCACCGCCGGGCAGATGATGCGCCGCGACGTGCCCCGGTTCGCCGCCGATGTCAGCGTCTCGGCGTTCCGCGAGCGCTTCCCGCTCGGCTCTACCACGCGCGTGGTGCTGCTCGACGCGCAGGGCCATTATGCCGGTATCGTCGATACGGCCGCGGCCTGGTCGCCGGACGTGGAGCCGGTGGTGGAGATCGGCACGCTGGGGAAACTGCCCCAGGCCAGGCTCGCTCCCGAGATGGGGATCGGCGAGGTGCTGGAGATGTTCGACCGCGTCGTGGCGGACGATCTGGTGGTGGCGAGCCCTGCCGGCGATGTCCTCGGACTGATCACCGAACGGCATGCCCGGCGCCGCTATGCCGAGGAACTCGAGCGCGTCCAGCGCGAGCTATACGGCGAGGTCTGAGCTATTTCCGCTGCCCGCCGAACGCCAACTCCCGAACGTGTTTCAGCATGACAAAGGAGCAAAAAGGGGCGCCCGATCGCTCGGGCGCCCCCTTTCAGGTCCGGATCGCGAAGGATCAGCTGTCCTGATCGGCGCGGCTCACCCCGGCGCCATCGAGGTTCTGGGAGACGAAGTCCCAGTTGATGATGTTCGCCGTGATCGTCTCGAGATATTTCGGGCGCAGGTTGCGATAGTCGATGTAATAGGCGTGCTCCCACACGTCGATCGTGAGCAGCGGCTTCATGCCCTCATAGACCACCGGCGTATCTGCATCGTGCAGCGACGTGACCTTGAGCGCATCGCCATCGAGCACCAGCCAACCCCAGCCGTTCGAGAAATGGTTGGTCGATTCCGTGATCAGCTTCTTCACCAGCTCGTCGGTCGAGCCATATTGCGCGTCGATCAGCTCGGCGAGCTTGCCGCTCGGCGCGGTCTTCTCGCCGGTCAGGCCCTGCCAGAAGAAGCTGTGGTTCCAGATCTGCGCCGAGTTGTTGAACAGGCCCTTGTCACCGGTGGCCTTGGCATGGGCGATCACTTCGCTGAGCTTGCGGCCCTCCAGGCCCTTCTCGGCGATGAAGCCGTTGGTCTTGTCGACATAGGCCTTGTGGTGCTTGCCGTAATGGTAGTCGAGCGTCTCCGCCGACATGTGCGGCGCCAGCGCGTCCTTGTCGAACGGAAGCGGGGGAAGTTCGAAAGCCATGCGGGTCTCTCCAGGTCACCAGGGGGTTCACCCGGCCAACGAACCGCCGGGCGATGCGGTCCCTCCCCTAGCGCGCAAAATTCGCCGCTGTCGCGGAAAAATCGTTGCGTCGCGCAAATGAAAATTCCGATCGCGGACGATTGGCGGAATTACTGTTGCAAACGCTAATCATTAGCTTGAAATTGCTGGACTTGTTTCCTCCGGCGAGCCGCAACGCCGGACCCCGTCAGCCCCCGGCCTGGAGCAGTTCGTGCCGCTTCAGCGCATGGCGAAGCTGGTCATAGGTGAGGCCCAGCGCCTCCGCCGTGGCGCGCTGGTTGAAACGATGATCGGCGAGCGCGCGCTGAAGCAGTTCCTTCTCGAAACGCGCGACCCGGCCCTTGAAGTCCGCGGCCCCCGCGACGATCGCGGGCTGCTCCTCCAGCACGATCGGCGCGGGCCCGGCACCGGCAGCAGGCACCGGCGCGGACGAAGCGCTGCCTTGCATCGGGCGCATGCGCCAGGGCGACTGGAAGGGATCGATCTCGATCGCGTCGATCGGCCCGTCCTGCTCCCAGCGATACACCGCCCGCTCGACGACGTTGCGCAGCTCGCGGACGTTGCCGGGCCAGTCATAATGGGTGAGGATGTCGAGTGCGTGCGGGCCCCAGCCCGGCCAGTCCACCCAGCCGATCTCGGACGCCATGCGCCGGCCATAGAATTCCGCCAGCACCTCGACATCGCCGCCGCGGTGCCGGAGCGGCGGCAGCGTCACCACTTCGAAGCTCAGCCGGTCGAGCAGGTCGGCACGGAAGCTGCCCTTCTCCACGCGCTCGGGCAGATGCTCGTTGGTCGCCGCGACGATGCGGACATCGACCTGCACCGGCCGCGACGAGCCGATCCGCGTGATCTCGCCATATTCCACGGCGCGCAGCAGCCGTTCCTGCGCGCCCATCGAAAGCGTGCCCAGCTCGTCGAGGAACAACGTGCCGCGATGCGCCTCCTCGAACCGGCCCACCCGCGCCTTGGTCGCGCCGGTAAAGGCGCCCGCCTCATGGCCGAACAGCTCGGCTTCGATCAACGTCTCGGGCAGGGCCGCGCAGTTCATCGTGACCAGCGGCTGGTCCCAGCGCGGAGACAGGCGATGGAGGCGCTCGGCGACCAGCTCCTTGCCGGTGCCGCGCTCGCCGATCACCAGCACGGGGCGATCGAGCGCCGCCGCCCGGCTGGCCCGTTCCAGCGCGTCGAGAAATGCCGAGGACTGGCCGATGACCTGGGTTATGCGCTCCATGCCAAATCCTTGGTGTATTTTCCCAACACTTGGCAAGTGCAATCCCGCACCTGAACGCCGAATGAATGGCAAAAACCGCGGATTTCTGCGGTTTTTAAAAACTGGCACGCCCCCTGCAAAGCTTTAGGCAAGCCCGCTGACGGGCCAGGAAAAACGCCAAGGTTCGAGGAACAGGAACATGACCGCCAACGCCGCCTACTACCGCAACGCCTTCTTCTCGGTGGCTCTTTCGGTAGCCGCCAGCCTGGTCATCATGGCCGGCACGGTCGGCCCGGTGATGGCCTGAACGAAACAAGGGTCTCCCGCTCGCAGCCCCTCGCGAGCGGAAACCTGACGGGAGGGGTCACCCCCTAGGCCCCTCCCGGCAGGAAACAAAAACGAAGGAGTAACGACGAAATGGGTATCTTCTCGCGAACCCGTGACATCATCGCCGCCAACGTCACCGACCTGCTGGACAAGGCGGAGGATCCGGCGAAGATGGTCCGCATGATCATCCTCGAGATGGAGGAAACCCTGGTCGAGGTCCGCGCTTCCGCGGCCCGCACCATCGCGGACCAGAAGGAGATGCGCCGCCACATCGCCAAGCTCGAGAAGCTCCAGGAGAGCTGGACCGAGAAGGCGGAGCTGGCGCTCTCGAAGGGCCGCGAGGATCTGGCCAAGGCCGCGCTGGTCGAGAAGCAGAAGGCTTCGGACATGTGCGAGCAGCTTTCGGAGGAGATTTCGGTGCTCGACGAGGCGCTGCGCGCTTCGGAGGAGGACATCAACAAACTCCAGACCAAGCTGCGCGAGGCCCGCGCCCGCCAGAACTCGATCGTCACCCGCATGGAAAGCGCCAACAACCGGGTGCGCCTGCGCGAAATGACCAATGGCAGCCGCATGCAGGACGCCTTCTCGCGCTTCGACGTGCTGGAGCGCCGGGTCGACCTGGCCGAGGGCCGCGCCGATGCCGCCGGGCTGGGCGCCGCGCCCAAGACGCTCGACGAGGAAATCGCCGAACTCCGCTCGTCGGAGAAGGTGGATGCCGAGCTCGAAGCCCTGAAGAAGCGCCTCGGCAAGGGAGAATAAGCGATGGAAGACGTCTTCCTTCCCATCGTCATCGTCGGGATGCTGTTCATCGGCCTCCCCTGGGTGATCATGCACTACATCACCAAGTGGAAGCAGTCGGGCACGATCACCAACGAGGACGAGAAGCTGCTGGACGAGTTGCACTATACCGCCCGCCAGCTCGAGGAGCGCCTGCTCACCGTCGAGCGGATCATCGCCGCCGACAACCCCGATTTCCGCCCGGTCCGGGACTCGCTTCCCGAACAGAGCCCCTACGATATTTCCCGGAGGAACTGAGATGTCGAGCCGCACCAAATTCTATCTCGACAAGGCCAACGGCAAGTGGCTGGGCGTGTGTTCGGGCCTGGCGGACTATACGGGCATCGACGTGCTCTGGCTTCGCCTCGGCATGGTGCTGGTCACCTTCAGCACCTTCCCGATGGGCCTGGTCGCCTATCTGCTGATCGCCTGGCTGGCCCCGGCCAAGCCCTATGGCCTCTACCAGGGGCCCGAGGAAGCCAAGTTCTGGCAGGGCGTGCGCAGCAACCCGAGCCGCTCGACCGCCGAGGTCCGCTCGAAGTTCCGCGACATCGACCGCCGCCTGGCCGATATCGAAATGTACTATACGGCACGCAACACGCGTCTCGCCGACGAGATCGACAGCCTGCGCTGAGCCCATCGCCAGGCAAGTCAACAGGGAGGAAAAGATGAGGGAGTTGAGTTGGCTGGTCCCGGTACTGATCGTCGCTGCGGTGATGGCGTCCCGGGCCTTCCAGACCTGGGTCCGTGCCAAGCACGGCTACCCGATCGAGGACGAGGATGGCCGCCGCGGCCGCCGCAGCTTCCGGGGCCAGGGCCAGGAACTCGAGGCAGACCGCAAGATCGCGCTGCTTGCCTCGGAGAATGAACGCCTGACCGGCCAGATCAGCCGGCTGGAGGAGCGGATCGCGGTCCTGGAACGGATCGCCACCGACCCCGCCGAACGGGTGGCCCGCGAAATCGACGGCCTGCGCTGAGCAAAGGTCGAAGGAGAGAAAAAAGATGGAAAAGGTTCAACTCTTCACCGCCTTCGCCCCGGCGATCACCATCGTCGGCATCGCGGGGATCCTCGGCTGGGTGCTCACCACCTGGATGCGCGTGAAGCATGGCTACCCCCTCGACGGTTCGTGGGGCCAGGCGATCTATCCGCAGAACAGCGACGAGGCGATGGAGCGGATCAAGCTGCTCAGCCAGGAAAATGCCCAGCTCCGCGCCGAACTGGGCGCGGTCAAGGACCGGCTCGCCAATGTCGAGCGGATCGTGACCGACGGCGCCCATATGCTCGACCGCGAGATCGAGCAGCTGCGCGGCCAGCACAACTGAGGAGGTACCGATGTCGATCAGCCCCCTGCTCATCCCCATATTGGGCATCTCCTGCGGGCTGCTGGCGATCCTCGGCGGCGTGTTCATCAAGCCCTGGATCGCTCTGCAGCAGCGCAAGCTGGAGCTCGAGGCGCAGATGGTCGCCGAAAAGGCCGCCCAATATGCGGCGCAGACCGAACGGCTCGAACAACGGGTGCGGGTGCTGGAGCGGATCGTGACCGACAAGGGCATCGACCTCTCCGACGAGATCGAGAAGCTGCGGGATGCCCCGCCGCTGAACTGAGAGTTCCCACGCGGCGCAGCGCGCGCCGCCAGTAAGAGGAAAGTCCGACATGATTGCCATCATAGTGTTCGCAGTGCTGACGGCACTGTGCGGGGGAGCTATTGTCCTCGCCGAGAAGCGGGACCGCCCCGTCCGCCGCGCCGAGCGGCTGGCCCGGGCCGCCCAGCAGAACTGATCCCCCGCAGCGCGCTTGAAGGAGTAGTGGAATGAACCCGTTCGAGATGGTTTTCGCGATTGTCGTGATCGTCACGATCGGCAGCGTCATCAAGGCGCGCTACGGCATCCGCAAGGACAAGGACGGCAACGAGTTCCATCGCGGCGGCACCGCCCCGGACGGCGTCGCCGCCGCCGAGAACGCCAGGCTCCGCGACGAGATCCGCACGCTCAAGGAGCGCGTCCAGGTCCTCGAACGCGTGATCACCGACACCGAAGGCAGCCTTCGTCTCGATCGCGAGATCGAATCGCTGCGCGACAAGAACTGAATGCGTCAGACCAAGGGAGGCATGACGTGACCCAGGATCCGACTATGTACCTCACCCTCGCCGTCTCCGGCCTCGCCGGGCTCGGCATGATCACCACCGCCGGCCTTTCGGGCTGGCGCGGCTGGCTGGCCCTGAAGCGCCAGGAGCTGGATGCCCATCACGGGCCGGAAGCGGCCCCCGCGATGCCCACCGCGGCCTCGCGGATCGAGATCGCTGATCTCAAGGAGCGCATCCGCAAGCTCGAAGCGATCGCGGCCGGGGTGGACCTCTGAGGTCCACCCGGCTAGCGGCGGGGCATGACCAGCCTCGACGACTTGGCAGAAGAATATGCGTTCCTCGAAGCCGATGACCGCTATCGCCTGCTGATCGACCTGGGCCGCGGGCTGGAGGCCATGCCCGATGCGCTCAAGACCGACGCCACCCTGGTCCGCGGCTGTTCCGCCGCGGTGTGGGTCTACCCCACCAGGCGCGACGACGGCCGGCTCCATTTCCTCGCCGATTCGAACGCGGCGATCACCAAGGGCATCATCGCGCTGGTGCTGCTCACGGTACAGGACAAGGCCCCGGCCGAGATATTGGCGACCGACATCGAAGCCGCGCTCGCCCCGTTCGACCTCAAGAACCAGCTGAGCTCGAACCGGACCCAGGGCATCCCCAACATGATCGCCTTGGTACGGGCAACGGCGGAGCGGTACGCGGCGTGAAACTCCCCTCCCTGGAAGGGAGGGGAATCCAAGGGGTCAGTCCCGCCCCAGCCCCAGTTCGCCGGCCACCACGTCCAGATCCGTCCCCTTCGGCACGAGCAGCCACTCCCGCGGCCCGCCGGCATCGACCACCGTCACTGCGCCGCGCGGGCAGACGCCCATGCACTTCACCTCGACGATCCCCGCCTCGGCCTTGCGGCCCTTCTTCAATCCAAGATGCTTGCGCAGCGCCTTGGCGAGCGGCGTGCGCCCCTTGGCCCCGAAGCCGCCCTTCAGCTTCTTCGAGCATTTCGCGCAGACCAGGATGGTTTGCCCCCAGTTGGAAGGGACGCGGCGCTTCAATCGCCCTTCCACGTCCGCCGTTCCTCGGCGGCCTTGAGCACGTCATAGGCTGCCTGGATCGCCTGGAACCGCTGGGCGGCTTCCGCGTCGCCCGGCTTCACATCGGGGTGATTGACCTTGGCGAGCCGGCGCCAGGCGCCGCGCACCGCTTCGAAATCGGCATCGACCTCGAGTTCCAGCACTTCGAGCGCACGCATCTCGTCGCGCGAGCGGCTGCCGTCGCCCGGCCCTGCCCAGCCATTATACTTCGCCTCGGCAAAGCCCGATGCGTCGCGGCGCTCGTCCGCCTCGCGCTTGGCCGCCTCTTCCGCGGTCAGGCCGGCGAAATAATCCCAGTTGCGATTATATTCGGCGGCGTGCGCCTCGCAGAAATACCAGCGCTCGCGGCTGTTGGGCGATTTGGGCGCCGGCCGGTCGCCCGGCTGGTCGCAGCCATGGCGATCGCACATGCGCACCTGCACGGCCTCGCGCTCGGCGCCATAGGCGCGCCAGCGCGGAAACCCCCAGTCGGTCGAGCGTGTCGATCTTGCCATGCCGCCCAGATAGCCCCTCGTTCGGTCGGCGCAAGCGCGATGCCGCTCCATAAAGTGAAATGCCAGAGGGTCTATAAGCCGGGTTCTGTCCTCGCCTGACGGCGATGTGCGACCATTCCTCTAGGCGACGGATCGCTCCGCCGCTCCAGCAACCAACCCGGGCGACGGGCCGGAACCAGGCCCATGCGCCGCCCCTATTCGGTCTTGCTCCCGGTGGGGTTTGCCATGCCGCTTCCGTTGCCGGTCGCGCGGTGCGCTCTTGCCGCACCCTTTCACCCTTGCCGCTCCTTGCAGGAGGTAGGCGGTCTGCTCTCTGTGGCACTTTCCCTGGGGTCGCCCCCGCCGGGCATTACCCGGCACCGTGTTTCCGTGGAGCCCGGACTTTCCTCGCGTGCTTGCGCACCCGCGGCCGCCCGACCCTCTGGCACGGACCGCTCTAGCGAAGCCGCGCGCGACTGCAAGGGCTCAGGGCGTTTTGCCCGGCTCGGCGGCGCGCAGCACCGCGGTGCCCCAGGCCATCACCTCGACTCGCCAGGTAACGTTCAGGCCCGATGCCAGCGCGATCTTGCGATAATCGGATCCCAGCCCCGTCACGCCATCGGCACCGCGCACCCGCGCGATCCGCTGCACGGCTTCGGTCGCCTCGCTGACGGTGGGGATATTGACGGAAGCGGGCACGCCACCGCGCGCATCGGCACGGGCGACGCCGGAGAGATAGGCCTGGACCGGGCCCAGGGACGTAAGGCCGATATTGCTGCTCAACGCGTAGCCACCTCCGCTTTCCTATAGATCATCCTATACTTGCAATAGCCTGCATGGAAATGGTGCACGCCTGCGTAACTAGTCGTCGCCCTGGGGCTTGGGCAGGAGCAGCGCGAGCAGCAGGCAGCGGCATTCCATGTCGATCTCGCCATCGATCATCTCGGGACGGAAGCGGCGCTGAAAGGCGATGACCGCGGCCTGCTCGTCGGTCACGTCATAGCCGAAACGCTCGAGCGCCATGATGAAGCCGGCATCGGGCCAGCCGGGGTCCATCAGGTTCTTCGTCGGCCGCGGCAGCGCCAGGCGCAGGCGGGCGAGCGCGTGCCAGTTGAACAGCTCGCCCGGATCCTGCTTGCGCGCCGGCGCCACGTCCGAATGGCCGACGACGTTGCCGCGGGTGATGCCGTAGCGCGCCTTGATCTCGGCGACGAGCGGGAGCAACGCGCCCATCTGTTCGGCCGGGAACGGGCGGTAGCCATGCTCATGGCCGGGGTTGACGATCTCGATGCCGACCGAGGCGGAATTCACGTCGGTGATCCCGCGCCAGTGCGAGCGGCCGGCATGCCAGGCGCGCTTATCCTCGCGTACCAGCCGGTGGATCGTGCCGTCCTCGTCGACGAGATAATGGGCGGAGACCTTCGCCGCGGGATCGCGCAGCCGATCGAGCGCCGCCGCGGCGCTCTCCATGCCGGTATAGTGCAGCACGATCATGGTGACCGGCAGCGCCCGCGCGTCGAAATTGGGCGAAGGCGCGTCGAGAAAGGCCAGGCCGTTGTGCATCGTGGACGACGCTAGCCGCGCAGGGCCGCCGCGATCAACCCGCCGCGCGCAGGGTCCCCGGCGTGTCGACCGGACGATAGAAGCCGCGATAGCGCTCGCAGGGCACGAAATGATCGGTCTGGCCGATCACCGTCTCCCCCGCCCCCAGCGCCAGCAACCCGCCCGGCCGCATCGCCGAAGCCAGGCTGTCGAACACCTTGCGGCGCACCGCGAGCGAGAAATAGAGCATCACGTTGCGGCACAGGATGATATCGAACATGCCCGCCGGGGCGGGATCGAGAGTCAGGTTGTGCTGGCGGAACTGGAGCTTGCGCACCAGCTCGGGCTTGGCGGCCCAATCGGCGCCCACTGTGTCGAACCAGGTCATCATCCGGAGCACGGGCAGCCCGCGCTGGATCTCGAACTGCGAGAAGCGACCGCTTCGCGCCCGCGCCAGGGCCGCGGGAGAAACGTCGGTCGCCACGATCTCGGGATCGGGCAGGCCGCGTTCGGAAAAGAGCATGGCGAGGCTCAGCGGCTCCTGCCCGGTCGAGCAGCCGGCGGACCAGATACGCAGCCGGCGGCTGCCCGCATCGGCCTGCATCGCCTCCGCCGCGTCCACGATCATGTCGAGCACGGCAGCATCGCGGAAGAAGCTGGTTTCCTGGTTGAGCAGCGCATCGACGACCAGGTCCGCCAGCTCCCCGGTCCGCGCCGCGATCAGCTGCGCCACCAGTTCGTCGAGGCTGGCCAGCCCGCGCGCGCGCAGGATCGGCTTCAGCGCCGTCTCGATCCGCCAGGTGCGGTTCGCCGCGATCTGCTGGCCGGCGCGCTGTTCGAGCAGCGCCGCGATCATGTTCATCGCGCCTGCCGAGGCGATCGGCGTGGAGCCCGGGATCATGCCCCGCCTCCGCCGCGGGCGATCAGCCGGCCGATCTCGTCCGGCGGCAATATCGCGCTCGCCCGTCCGGCATTGGCCACCGCGCCGGGCATGCCCCACACCACCGAGCTGGCCCGATCCTGCGCCAGCACGCGCGCGCCGGCATCGCACAGGTCCCTGGCGCCCTCGCAGCCGTCGCGCCCCATGCCGCTCAGCACCACGCCCAGCGCGCGGCTGCCGAACACTTCGGCGACGCTCTCGAACATGGGATCGACCGAGGGCATGCAGCCGCTCGCCGCCTTTTCATGAGACAGGCGGATCGCCGCGCCGTCGGAAGTGCGGACCACGCGCAGATGCGCGTCGCCCGGCGCCACGATGATCCGGCCGGGCCGGATGCGCATCCGGTCGACCGCGACTTCGCAGGGCCGGCCACCGAGCACCGCGAGCTGCGTGGCGAAATAGCTCATGAACGAGACCGGCAGGTGCTGGGTCACCAGGATCGGCACCTGGAAGCTCGCCGGGATGGCGCGCAGCAACTGGCTGAGCGCATGGATTCCGCCCGTCGAGGCGCCGATCGCCACCAGGTCGAAGCCCTCGGGCGCCTGGGCGGGAAACTGGTAATGCGGATGCTGCGCCGCCGGCTCGGGCTGCGCATGGGCATGGGCCTGCGCCTCGAGCAGGCGCGAGAGGCGCTCCTCGAGCACTTCGGCGAAGCGGCCGCCGAACGCGCCGATGCCTGGCTTCACCAGCGTGTCCGCCGCCCCCAGCGCCAGTGCCTGCACGGTCACCGCCGCGCCCTGCTCGGCCGCCGACGAGACGATCAGCACCTTGGCCCCGCGCCCCGCCGCGATCACGTCGGGCAGCGCGGTGATGCCGTCGATCCCCGGCATCTCGATATCGAGCAGGATGATGTCGACGCTGTGCGTCTTGAGATAGTCGAGCGCCGCGCGCACGTCGCTATAGGCGGCGGCGACGCGGAAACGGCGCGTGCCCTCCACCATCCGCCCCAGCACCGATCGCGCGACGACCGAATCGTCGACGATCAGCACCTGCGCCGGTCCGGCGGGGGTGCCGCCATATCCGGTGTCCGCAAGAGATGCCTGCGCCACTTGTGGCTCCCTCATGCGCCGCTCAGGCGACGCCGACGATCTGCAGCTTGCTTTCCAGCGTCTCGCGGTCGAACGGCTTCATGACATATTCGTCGGCGCCCGCCTCGATGGCGGCGCGGATATAGGCCATGCCGTTCTCGGTGGTGCAGAACACCACTTTCGGGCGCTGCGGCAGACCCGAATCCTTCAGCGCGCGCAGGAAATCCATGCCGCTCATCACGGGCATGTTCCAGTCGAGCAGGATCACGTCCGGCGGCGTCTGCAGGCAGGAGTCGAGCGCCTCGCGGCCGTCACCGGCCTCGCGCACTTCGAAGTCGAGCGTTTCCAGGATGTGCCGGGCGACCTTCCGGATCACCTTGGAATCGTCGACGACCAGACAAGTCTTCATTTTCCCCTGTTCCCCGCTTTCAGCGCTCTAGGTGGAGTGGACAGTGCACGAAAGGCGTAAGCGCCACGTTAATCGCGAGATTAATTCGGCCCGGCATGGCCGGGGACGAGGCTGGCAAGGTCGATCGCCAGGATCGGCTCGCCGTCGCGCTCCACGATTCCCCGCCCCGCCCCGCGCCAGGCGGGGTCGAGCGTGACGCCATGCGCGAGCGGCAGCAGCTCGAACGGCGCGACATCGTCGAGCGCGTCGACCAGCATCGCATAATGATGCCCCTCGACATGGGTGATCACCGCGCGGCGCGCCGGGCTGCCGCCCGCCATGCCGAGCGCCGACTGGGTGTCGACCACCGTCACCACGCGGCTGCGCAGCGCAGCGAGCCCGCGGACATGCGCCGAGGCGCGCGGCACCGCCGTCACCTCGCCGATATCGACCACCGATTCCACCTGCTCGGAATCGATCGCCACGGCGCGCCCGGCGATCTGGGCGATGAGATAGAGATGCGACATCAGCGACCTGCCTTGCCGGAAACCCGAGCTTCGAGTGCGGAAAGCAATCCCGCACGATCATATCTATAGACGCTGTCGTCGCCCGAACCGCCCGCGGCGCGCTTCTTTCGCAGCCGGACGACCGGTGCCGGCACGCCGGTCGTCTCCCGGCCGTCCTCGGTCGAAAGCACCACGGCGGGCGTCTCCCCGGGCGCCAGGCGCAGCGCGACGCGGTAGCCCGAGGCCTCCAGCAGCGGCTTGACGAACGAGGCCATCCAGCCATCGTCGTCGCCGGCGATCAGGCACAGCGGCGGGCTGTCCTCCACTTCGCGCTCGGCATGCTCGTCGAAGATCCACAGCATGTCGACCAGCTCGATCTGCTCGCCGTCCACCAGCACCACCCCGGCGATCGGCCCCGGCTCGCGGGCCGGCGCGATCTCCTCGGGCAGCATGACGATGTCGGCGGCTTCCTCGATCGCATAGCTGACTTCGTTGGTGCCGTCCTTGAGGCGCAGCACGTTGATCCGCTCCACCCCGTCCAGGTCGCCATGCGCGGCGAGCGGCAGGATGCGGTCGTCGATCGTCACGCGGAAGCGGCCCGCGGCGAAGCGGACATTGCCGGCATCGACCTGCTCCACCCGGTCGACCGCCGCCAGCGGCACCGCGCGGCGCACGCCGTCCAGGTCGCGGAACAGCAAGGCGGGCAGGCCCGGCGCGGCTTCGGCTTCCTCTTCCTCCTCGAAGATCTGCTGGCCGTCACGGCTGAAATCCAGGCTCGCGGCCTTGGCCATGCCGGCGCAATCGAGCAGCAGCATCGGCAGGCCCGAATCCGGCAGCGTCTGGCCGGCATAGAGGCCGGTCGACATCACCGCGGGCGAGGCCGGCTTGATCACCAGTTCCTCATTGTCGAGCACCGTGTCGACCGCGAGCGCATAGCTGCCCTCGCTCACGCTGACGATGGCGAGCATCTGGCAGCCCTCGTCGCGCGCCACGGCGGCGGGCAGGCCCAGCATGTCGGCGAGATGGATCAGCGGCATCCGGCGCTCACGCACGGTCGCCACTGGGGAGCCGCCGACCAGGTCGATGCGGATCGCCTCGCCGCGCTCGGTCACGATCTCCTCGATCGACTGGCGCGGAATGGCGAAGCGCTGGCCGTCCACTCCCACCACGATCGTGGAGATGATCGAGAGCGTCAGCGGCACATGGATGGCGATGCGCAGGCCCTTGCCCGGCGTGCTGTCGAGCTCGACGCGGCCGCCGATCTGCTCGATCGCGGCGCGCACCACGTCCATGCCCACGCCCCGGCCCGAAATCTCGGTCACCACGTCCCTGGACGAAAGCCCGGGCTCGAACACCAGGTCGAGCTTGGCGCGGGCCGAAAGGCCGCGCAGCTTGGCCTCGTCGCGGCCATTGGCGGCCAGCTTCTGGATCAGCCGCTCGGTATCGATGCCGCGGCCGTCGTCCGCGATCTCGATGATGATCTGATTGCCCGACTGGCGCGCGGAGACCGACAGCCGGCCATTTTCGCGCTTGCCGCCGGCGCGGCGCTCGGCCGGCGTCTCGATGCCATGGTCGATCGAGTTGCGGATGATGTGGACCAGCGGATCGCGCATCACTTCGATCATCTCGCGGTCGAGCTCGACGTCCGAACCGTCGACCTGGAGCATCACCGACTTGCCCAGCCCCGCCGCCGTGTCGCGCACCATGCGCGGCAGCGCGGAGAAGAGCGCGTCGATCTTCTGCATGCGCGTGCGCGTCACCGTGTCGCGCATCTCGCCCACGGTGAGCGACAGGCGCTCGAGCGCGGCCTCGATGGCAGGATCGATCTCGCCGTTCCGCAGCCGGCGGGCCAGCTCGTTGCGGGCCAGCACCATGTCCGACATGCCGGACATCATCCGGTCGAGCAGATCGACGTTCAGGCGCACGCTGCGCGAGGGCGCGCGGCTGACGATCGGGCCGGCATGGGCGATTTCCCCGGCCCCCTCGGCCAGCGCGGCGACCAGCAGGTCGTCGCCGCTGTCGTCCAGGCTGGTACCCGATTCGATCGCTTCCACCAGCTCGCCGATCCGGTCGACCACCGCGAGCACGGCGTTGACCAGCCCGCGATCGGGCGCGCGCCTGCCTTCGCGCACCTGCGCCAGCACGTCCTCGGCGGCATGGCTGAGCCGGCCGAGGCGCGGCAGGTCGAGAAAGCCGCAGCTTCCCTTCACCGTGTGCACGAAGCGGAAAATGGCATCGAGGCGGGCGCGGTCCGCAGGGTGCGCCTCCCACGCGACGATCTCGCCCGAAAGCGCTTCGAGCGTCTCACGCGTCTCGGCGATGAATTCCTGCAGCAGGTCGTCCATGGGGCCCCGGAAAGCAAATTTGCGGGGCGGTTGTGCGGGATGGGTGGTTAAAAGGGCGTTAGTGCTCGGGCGATTGCCGGGCGCCGTCCGCGCCAGCGGCATAGCTCGCATCCAGCAGCGCCGTGCCGAGATCCCCCAGCTTCTGGTAATCGAAGCTCGCATTGGTGAACACGATCACCATATGCCCATCGGCGAGCACGCGGCGGGCGAGCATCCGGAAGCCGCCGTTCGAGCCATCCTCCCACGCCGCCTCGCGCTCCCGGCCCCCGATCGGCGCCACGCGCACCCGGCCGCCCAGCGCATAATGCTGGTCCGGCATCAGAATGGTCGTCAGCGCCCGGCGCGAGGCGGGGCGGAGGAAATTGCCGTCCAGCACTGCGTTCATCAGCGTCATCAAGTCGGGCGCGCTGGTATAATAGCCACCCGCCATCGCCATGAAATCGGGCACCGGATTGGGCTTGCGCACCGGTTCCGGATCGAGCCCGGCATAGCCCTGCGCCATGCCCCTCACCGCGCCGGAATCGCCGCGATAGACGCCGCTGTCCTTCAGCCCCAGCGGTTTCACCAGCAGCCGATCGACCAGCGCGGCATAGGGCTTGCCGGATACGCGCTCGACGATCGCCTTGGCGATCAGCCAGTTGGAATGCGAATAGTCCCAGGCGGTGCCGGGTGCGAAGGCCAGGTCGCCGCTGGCATAGCGGCGCACCGCTTCCATCTGGTCCATTTCGATGCCGCGCGTCGCCGGATCCTTGCGCGCCGCCAGGATCTGGTTGGGCACGCCGCTCGAATGGCTCATCAAGCGCCGCAGGGTGAGCCTGGCGCCGGTGTCGGCGCGATAGTCGGGCAGGTAGCGGCTGATCGGCGCGTCGAGGTCGAGCTTGCCTTGGTCCACGAGCTTGAGGATCACGATCGAGGCGATCCATTTGGACACCGATCCGGTCTCGAAGCGCGTGTTCGGCAGCATCGGCACGCCGTTCCCGGCATCGGCGCGGCCGAACCCTTCGACCGCCGCGATCCGGCCGCCCTTGCCGACCAGCATCACGCCGTTGAACCCGTCGGCCTCGGCCGAGGCATCGGCGATGTCATGATAGGATTGCGCGGCAGCCGGCGCCGTGCCGGCCCCCAGCAGGATTGCAGCGAGCAGCGCAAGTCGCTTCACGGGCAGGCTCCGTCAGGATGATCTTCCGACGATGGCACGCGCCAGTGTGTCGTTCAAGCAAGACGGTTGGAATGCCTCGCCCCCGGACGCTGGAATTGTAGGATTCCGCCAGATAGTTCTCTTTTTGTTCCGATTCGGTTCGGAATCTCGGACACCACCCAAAGTGCCGTTCAAAGGAGAATTACGCATGATCTCGGTCAAGGATTTCGGCGCGCTGGGCGACGGCACGACGAACGACACCGCTGCCCTCAATACGGCCTTCTCGCAGGTCGGGCGCAGCATCTACATTCCCAAGGGGCGCTATGTCCACGACCAGCTCGATCCGCCGGTCTGCGCGCAGATCATCGGCGAAAGCGAATATTGCGCGATCCTCAAGCCCAGGGCCGGCGTCACCACCGGGCTATCGATCGCCGGGGGCGAGCATTATCCCGCAAAGCTGGCGTCGTTCCAGATCGACGGAGAGCTTACCTCAGGTGCCATCGGCCTGTTCCTGGGACAGGCATCCAGCTCCGTACAAGTGGACGGCGTCCGGGTCTCGCGCTTCACGGGAACCGATGCGGTCGGCGTCCGGGTCGGCGACCTGCTCAAATCGACCATCCGCAAGCTCACGGCGGAACTCAATACGCTGAACCTGCATGTCGAGCGGGTGATAGACCTGCTTCCGACGACGCTTCATTTCGATTCGTGCGTATTCGCCGATGCACGGACCCATGGCGCCAAGCTGGTGGACGGGTGGAACATCTTGTTCACCAATTGCGATTTCGAAAGCTCCGTCCTGGAAGGCACTCTGCTCGCACCTCGCGACCAGGGCAATCTGGACCAGATCGTCTTCGACAGCTGCTGGTGGGAGAAAAACTATTTCTCGCATCCGGATCGCTACCAGTTCGTAGCCGGCGACGGCACGGCCCGCGCGGGCGCGGTCATCCATGCCACGCTGCGCAATCCCCGCTTCTCCACCGATACGGACTCCGCCAAGGCGGTGCACATGAACGGCCCGGCCGTGCAGGGCTTCGTCATCACCAATCCGACGATCTATTCGGCCGTGAACGGCGCGATCTCGATCGAGAACGGAGCCTTTGGCGAGATCAACGAATGGCAGGTGATCCGCGGCATGCTGTTCGACAGCGTCGTGCATGACCCGGACAACAAATGCGCATCGAGCGGCGCCGCCGGCTTCAGGTCCTGGGCGCCGGCGTTCAGCGTGCCCGGCGCGGGCGCGGCGGGCATCGCATCCTCCACCGTCGCTATCGCCGACTATCGGCTGGAGGGCGCCAAGACGATGCTCCAGCTCGATTTCACCGTGGTCCTTGCGTCCACGGCCACGCCGACGGCGATCTTGGCGACGCTGCCGACCGGGCTCACCCCGGCCCAGTCGGCCGTGTGCTTCGGGTTCGTGATGGAAGACAGCGGCGGCGGCCCGGTATACGCTCCCGGCGTCCTCGCTGCGTTCACCGACGGCAAGCTATATGCGCGAAAGGCCGACAATGCGGCGTTCGCCGCCGGGGCCACGGTCAACTTTCGCGGCGTGGTGATCTACGAAAACTAGCCTGGCGCCGGGCGACGGCTGCCTTCCCGGAAGCGCCGGGAAGCAGCCGTTCCGCCCGGTCCTCACCCCACCCGGAACGAAGCTCCGAACAACAGCACCTCGGCATCGGGCGGGCTCACCTGAAGCATGCCGCCGCCCTGGGTGACCAGCGCGTGGATCAGATAGGCCGCCGCCGCACGCGGCGTGATCGGCATGTCGTCCTTGCCGCCGGCCAGCGCGCCGCGCAGCTCGGGATCGAGCACGATGCGCGGGCCGTCGGCGCGCACGACGATCTCGATCTGGCCGTCGACGATCTCGGCGCCGATATCGAGCTGGCCGCCACGGATCAGCGCATCGCCGCCGATCAGCGCCAGGTTCATCAGCACCTTGATCGCCTGCTTGGGCAGCACCGGATCCTCGACCATCCAGCCCACATTGACCCGGTGGTTCTCGCCGAACAGCCCCTCGATCGCCGCCTGCGCCTCGCGCGTGTCGACCGTCTCGCCGAAGCCGCCCGCGGCGCCAAAGGCGAGGCGGAAGAACTTCAGCTTGTTGGCGCTCGCCTTGGCGCTCTCGTTGAGCAGCTCGAGGCAGCGGGCACGCATCTCGGGGTCATGCTCGTCGGCGAGCAGTTCCAGCCCGTTGTTGAGCGCCCCCACCGGGCTCAGCAGATCGTGGCAGAGCCGCGAACAGAGCAGGCTGGCGAAATCGGTCGGGCTGATGTTCAAGATGCTTGCTCCCCCGCAGGTGCAGCCTCTTTGGCGCAGGGCGCGCCATGCTGCAAGCGCATGCCTGTACGCGTCATCCGGGCAACGCTACCATTACCGGAAAACACGGGAGAGACCGACCGACCGCGCGAATCTCAGCATCGACAAGGCGCGCATCGATGGCGTGGCGGCGCCTGTCCGGGGCCGGTGGACGACGAAGCGCCCCGGGGGCCCTAGACTACTTTCCGCCCGGTGAAGAGCTGGATCAGGCCGACCACGATGGCAATCACCAGCAGGAGGTGGATGATCCCGCCAGCGATGTGGAAAGTGAAGCCCAGCAGCCAGAGGATCAGCAGGACGACAACGATGGTCCAAAGCATCTTCATGCTCTCCGATTAGCGTTCGTCCATCAACGGGTTGCGCCGCCGAAACGTTCCCCGGCCCCCTGCGGTTTTTCCGGATTACACACCATGTCGCGCTTGCTGCTACAATGCCGCCGGGCAGGCACTGGCCCGGTACCTGGAACGAACCATGACGAGCAGGGCCGCAGAGAGGCAGGACGCCACGATACCGGACCGCGATCGGATCGGCCTCGGCGCGGCCGCCCTGCCGCAATGGATGACCGGGATCGGCTGCATCATCCTCTCGCTGCCGCTGCTCGGTTGGCTGCTCGACCTGCCGGTGCTGCGCGGCTTCGGCAATCCCCATTACGCCGTGGCGCCGCTCAGCGCGATCAACGGCTGTAGCGTGACCCTGGCGGCGTTCCTGGCAGTGAGCGGCCACCCCCGGCTGGCCCGGCTGGCCGCCACCCCGGCAGCGATCCTGCTCAGCCTCATCACCTTCCAGTATCTCACCGGTGCGATCGCCATCGAGCGCCTCTTCTTCTTCGAGGCGGTGCAACGCCTGGGCGTGCGCAACGACGGGCTCAGCCCGGGCGGCACGGTGGCGGTGCAGGCGCTGGGCGGGCTCGCCGCGCTCGCGCTGACCGTGGATCGCCGCGCCTATCGCGTCATCGGCATCATCCTGGCCAGCGGAACGGTGGCGCTCACCCTGCTGGCGACGGCCGCGCTCGTCAGCGAGCCGGGCGGCATCTCGCCGGCCTTTCTCGGGCGCTCGGCGATATCGAGCGCGCTCGCCCTGCTCCCGGCCGCCGGGCTCATCCTCCATGCCATGCGCCACGAACCGAACGAGCGGGGATGGCACCTGCTGATACGGCTGGCGCCCGCGGTCATCATCCTTCCCGCCATCCCCTCGCTGCTCGGCTTCGCGGCCTATCAGGCGGACCTGCTCGGCTTCGGCGCGGCCCAGTTCGTCGTCCTCGCCGCCAATGTCGTGATCCTGGCCGGCGTGCTGGTGCGCGCGATCGGCCATGCCGATGCGCAGGGCCGGGCGCTGGCCATCCGCGAGGCCAAGCTGAGCGCCGTGCTGACGATGGTGCCCGACGCCGTGATCCTGATCGACGAGGAAGGCACGATCCTCGACTTCAGCCCCGCCGCCGAGCGGCTATGGGGCTATCGCGCCGAGCAGGTCGTCGGCGAGCCGGTCGTCCTTCTCTCGCCGCCGGCCCATGCCGAGCGCACGCGCCAGGAGCTGGCAGACCTGCGCGAGCGCGAGCTGGACCCATGGAACGCCGAGCCGCTCAGTGCCGTCGGGCAGCGCAGCGACGGCTCGCTCTTCCCGCTCGAGGCGCGTGCCGGCCGGGTCCAGGCGGAGGACGTGGCCTGCCTGACCATCTTCGTGCGCGACATGTCGGTCCAGTTCGGCGTCGAGGACCAGGTCGCCCAGCTCAATGCCGAGCTGGCCCATCTCGCCCGGCAGAGCGCAATGGGCGAGGCCGCGGCCGACCTTGCGCACGAGCTCAACCAGCCGCTCACTGCAGCCGCCAACTATCTCTCGGCCGCCGCCATGCTCGCGCGGAGCACCGGCAGCGAAGGCCCCGGCACCGAGATGGTGGACCATGCCCGCACCCAGGTGATGCAAGCCGGCGAGATCATCCGCCGCCTGCGCAGCTTCACCGAGCGCAACGATACCGAGCGAAGCGTCGAGCCGCTCCGCCCGATGATCGAGGACGCGGCGCGGCTCGTGCTGGTCGGGTCGAGCCGCCTCGCCGCCCAGATCGACTGCGACGTCGCGCCGGCCGAGCTGCGTGCCTTTGTCGATCGCGTCCAGATCCAGCAGGTGCTGGTCAACCTGATGCGCAATGCCGTGGAGGCACTGCGCGCGAGCGGGCAGCGGGATCCGCGCATCTGGGTCACCGCCCGGCGTGTCGACGGCCCGATGATCGAACTGCGCTGCCGCGACAACGGCCCCGGCCTTCCGCCCGAAACGCTCGCGCATCTCTTCCAGCGCTTCTCGGCCAGCCGGACCAGCGCCGGCATGGGCATCGGCCTGTCGATCTCGAAGCGCATCATCGAACTGCACGGCGGCGTGTTCTCCGCCGAGAACGCCCCCGAGGGTGGCGCCATTTTCGTCTTCACCCTGCCCACGCTCGACGAGGAGGACGCGAGCGCCCGCTAGGTCGTATCGATCTCCAGCGATGCGAGGTGCCGCCCGCAATCTCTCCTGCGAGGGGAAGATGGGTTGAACATCGATCCCCCACGTCGCCGACAAATTGCGACAATTTCGCCCCCCGGCCGATAAACCTTCGCGACAGGCCCGTCCTATCCCCGGTCTCGTCCAGACGTCACTGGAGCGGAGAAATCGCATGATCAAACTGAAGCTCGCCGCGCTGCTCGCTGCCGGCGCGATCGCTTTCGGCGGAGGCGCCGCGCTGGCCGCCCCGGCGCAGCAGGACCAGACGGCACCCAAGGCCCAGATGGCGCGCCGCCCCCACCACAACCCGATGGACGCCAACAAGGACGGCATGATCAGCCGGGACGAATGGATGAAGGCCGCCGCCGCGCGCTTCGAGCGGTTCGACGTCAACAAGGACAGCAAGATCTCGCGCCAGGAGCTGCGCTTCGGGCGCTTCGAGGAGCGGATGCACCGCCGCCACCGCCGCGGCTGGCAGCATGGCGGACCGCATCGCGGCCCCGGCTTCGGCCCCGGCCGCGAAGGCCCAGGGGCCCCGAACGGCCCGCATCGCCGCTTCGGCCCGCCCCCGCCCCCGCCGTCGGGACAGCCCGCGCCCGCGGCGCCCGCCGCCCCGGCGCCCGGCAACTGAACGGTCAGTCGATCGCGACCGGATCGAAGCGCCCGTGGAGCGCCCCCCCCTCCACGGCGCGCCAGACGGTCACGATATCGCCCCCGACGATCAGCCACAGCTTGCCGTCGGGGGCGGCCATCGCCGCATCGGTTATCGAGGGAGTCGCATCGCCGCTGGGATGCGAATGCCAATAGCCCTGGAGCTTCGGCCCGTCCCCGCGCTCGGCTCGAAGCGCTGCGAACAGCGCGGCAGGATCGATCTCGAAATGCCTGTCCGGCGCTTCGTCCACATTTTCAACAGCTTGATAGCTGGTGATTGCGCTGTCCGAACCGAACAGCAGCCCACACGCCTCAAGCGGCGCGGCGAGGACGGCCTCCCTTCGGATCGCATCGAGCAGGGCCATGGGAATTCGCAGGCGCATCGCCGCCCTCGATAGGACATGGCCCGCCGCGCGTCATCCCGGCGCAGGCGGGAATGACGGTGCCCGACGATCGAGTCCCCATCCCAGGGATTCCAACATCTTGACAGAGTACTGAAACCCGCGGAAATCTGTCGGATACCGATCGGTACAGATCTTGAAATCGCCAACCTCGTCCCCATTTAAGGTCAAACATGAATCCGGGGGTTTCCATCATCGAGGCACGTATCGCGGACACAGCCGATGGCTGGCGTCTGGACCGTGCGCTCGCCGACGCGGTGCCGACCCTGTCGCGCGAAAGGCTGAAGGCGCTGATTTCCTCCGGCGCGGTCACCGGCCCGCAGGGGCTGGTGCGCGATCCGGCGAAGAAGGCGCCCGCCGGCGCGCTGTTCAGCGTCGCGGTGCCCGAGCCCGAGCCGGCGCACAACGAAGCGCAGGAGATTCCGCTCAAAGTGGTGTTCGAGGACGAGCATCTGATCGTGATCGACAAGCAGGCCGGGCTGGTCGTCCACCCGGCGGCGGGCAATCTCGACGGGACGCTGGTAAACGCGCTGCTCCACCATTGCCGGGGCTCGCTCTCCGGCATCGGCGGCGTGGCGCGGCCGGGGATCGTCCACCGGATCGACAAGGACACCTCGGGCCTGATGGTGGCGGCCAAGACCGACCGCGCGCACGAGGGATTGGCGAAACAGTTCAAGTCCCATTCAATTGACCGGCGCTATCGTGCGATCGTGTCAGGACTTTTGAGACTATCCGAAGGTACGGTGGATGCGCCGCTCGCGCGTTCGCCGCACAATCGCAAGAAGGTTGCGATCGTGAAGAACGGGAAGCGCGCCGTCACGCATTGGCGCAAGCTTCGCGAACTTCAGGACGCGACGCTGGTCGAATGCCGGCTGGAAACGGGCCGCACCCATCAGGTGCGCGTCCATATGGCTTCTCTGGGCCATCCGCTGGTCGGCGATCCGGTCTATGGCAGTGTTCGCAAGGGGCACCGTCAACTTCTGGAAACCTTGAATTTCCGGCGCCAGGCCTTGCACGCGGCCCATCTGGGGTTCATTCACCCCATCGATAGCACCGCTTTGGCGTTCGAAAGCGAAATCCCTGCCGATATGCAGGAACTGTTCGATAACCTCATCGTATGATTTCAGGCGGCGCCGGCCTCGGCCGGGCGCGCCCTTCAAGTGAAAGGGAGATATGATCATGGCAAGCGGAAGCAACGTCCCGGCGACGATCCCCGCGCTCGGTGGTGAGGCCAGCCTCAACCGCTACCTGGCCGAGATCAAGAAGTTTCCGATCCTGAGCCCCGAGCAGGAGTTCATGCTCGCCAAGCGCTTCCAGGAGCATGGCGATACGGACGCCGCGGCCCAGCTGGTCACCTCGCACCTGCGCCTCGTGGCGAAGATCGCCATGGGCTATCGCGGCTATGGCCTGCCCGTCTCCGAGCTGATCTCGGAAGGCAATATCGGCCTGATGCAGGGCGTGAAGAAGTTCGAGCCCGATCGGGGCTTCCGCCTGGCGACCTATGCCATGTGGTGGATCCGCGCCTCGATCCAGGAATTCATCCTGCGCTCGTGGAGCCTGGTGAAGATGGGCACCACCGCCGCGCAGAAGAAGCTGTTCTTCAACCTGCGTCGGATGAAGGCCAAGCTCGATGCGTTCGAGGATGGCGACCTTTCCCCCGAGCATGTCGCCAAGATCGCCACCGATCTCGGCGTCACCGAGGAGGAAGTCACCTCGATGAACCGCCGCATGGCGATGGGCGGCGACACGTCGCTCAACGTGCCGATGCGCGAGGATGGCGAGGGCCAGTGGCAGGATTGGCTCGCCGACGAGGACCAACTGCAGGACGAGCGCGTCGCCGAGGCCCAGGAAGCCACCGTCCGCCACGAGATGCTCGTGTCGGCGATGGAGGACCTCAACGAGCGTGAGCGGCACATCCTCACCGAGCGCCGCCTGACCGACGATCCCAAGACCCTCGAGGAGCTCTCGCAGGTCTATGACGTCAGCCGCGAGCGCGTCCGCCAGATCGAGGTGCGCGCGTTCGAGAAGCTGCAAAAGGCGATGATGCGCATCGCCGGCGAGAAGCGCCTGCTGACCGCCTGACGAGCGTCATGGGGGATCAGGATCGCGATACCGGCGCGGAGCCCCCGCGCCAGCCCGAGGCGCCGGCGGACATCCCGCCGGCGCCTTCCGCATCCGCGCCGCGTCCGCGCGACTGGTCGCCGCGCGCGACCACGGCGCAGCAGCCCGGGCTGGGCGCGCCGCCGATGCCGGACCTCCGCCCGCTGGGCGAGGAATCTTCGCCGGGGAAAGCAAGGGCGCGCAAGCCCCTGCTGCGTCGCCTCCTCTTCTGGATCCTGAAGGCCGTCCTGCTCTTCCTGGCCGTCTCGATCGGCATGGTGATCGTCTACAGGTTCGTGCCGCCGCCGATCACCTGGACGCAGATCGGCGACATCGTCGGGGGCCATGGCGCCACCAAGCGCTGGATGTCGATCGACCGGATCGATCCCAACATGACGCGTGCCGCGATCGCCGCCGAGGATGCGCGCTTCTGCGCCCATCACGGCTTCGATCTCACGGCGATCGAGCAGGCCTATGCCCGCAACCAGAAGGGTGGCCGCATCCGCGGCGGCTCGACGATCAGCCAGCAGACCGCCAAGAACGTCTTCCTGTTCCAGGGCGGCGGCTATGTCCGCAAGGCGCTGGAGGCCTATTTCACGGTCCTGATCGAGAATATCTGGGGCAAGCGGCGGATCATGGAAGTCTATCTCAACGTCGCGGAGACGGGGATCGGCACCTATGGCGTCAACGCCGGCGCGATGCGCTATTTCAAGCATGACGCCTCGCGCCTGTCTCCTCGCGAAGCCGCCCAGATCGCCGCGGTGCTGCCCCTGCCCAAGAAGCGCGCCGGCATCGATCCGCGCGGCTTCACACGTCGTTACGGAAACGCGATAACTTCCCGAATCGGCACCGTGCGTGGGGATGGACTGGACGATTGTGTCCGGTGACGCGAATGAGGTGAGGACGCCGATCCGCATCGCCGCCGCGCTGATCGACGACGGTGCGGGCCATATGCTGCTGGTCCGGAAAAAGGGAGCTGCGGCCTATATGCAGGCCGGCGGCAAGATCGAGCCGGGCGAAACGCCGATCGAGGCGCTGCGCCGCGAACTGGCCGAGGAGATCGGCCTGATCCCTGCCACGGAACCCGCCTATGTCGGCCGCTTCCAGGCCCCCGCCGCCAATGAGCCGGGCCACGTGGTGGAGGCGGAGCTGTTCCACCTCACCGCCGCGCACCGGCCCGCCGCTGCGGCGGAGATTGCCGAGGCGCTATGGGTGCGGATCGCCGAGGCCGAGGCGCTGCCGCTCGCCCCGATGACCCGGGCCCATGTGCTGCCGATCGCCTTGAAGCTGCTGGGCTGACTTCATTCTTCCCCGGGCTGGTCCGGGGAAGGAATGAACGTCACTGGATCTTGTTCGCGGCGCTCTTGGCCGCGTCGCCGACATCCTTGGCCGCATCGCCCACCTTGTCGGCGGCGGTGCTGACCGCATCGGTCTTCGCATTCTCGCGGCTATTCTGGTTGAACAGATAGATGGCGCCGATCACCACCGCGATCAGCAGCGCCAGCCCGATCAACAGGCTGCCACCGCCGCCGCGGCGCTCGATCACCACCGTGCTGCCTTCCGTCTCGGTGACTCGCTCGGCGGTCACGCCATCGCTGCGCTCGGTTACGCGCTCGACCATTGCACTCCTCCTCGAACTTGCCCGTCAGCAACCGAGAAGACGTTGGAATGGTTCCGAAAATCAGAAGGGCAGCTTGAAGCCCGGCGGCAGCGGCAAGCCGCTCGTCATTTTCGACATCGCCTCCTGCGAAGCCGCATCGGCCTTGGCACGGGCGTCGTTGAAGGCTGCCGCGAGCAGATCCTCGAGCATGCCCTTCTCAGCCGGGTTCAGCAGCGAATCGTCGATCTGGATGCCGATGATCCGGCCCTTGGCCGAGGCCTGGACCTTGACCAGCCCGCCGCCCGACGCGCCTTCCACCTCGATCTTGTCGAGATCGGCCTGCGCCTTGGTGAGCTCGGCCTGGACGTTCTGCGCCATGGCCATGATGTCTTCGAGACTCTTCATAGATACTTCCTAACTTCCGGTCTTGCTCCAGCCGATCAGCTCGGCATCGGGAAAGGCTTCCATCGCGGCGGCGACCATCGGCGAGGCGAGCACCGCGTCGCGCTCGGCCTGCTCGTTCGCCGCCTGCTCCTCGCGCAGCGTCATCGCCTGGGCCGGCACGTCGACGCACAGCAACTTCCAGTTGGTGCCGGTCAACTCCTTGAGCGCGGCACCCAGTTCCTTGATGAAATCGAAGGGCAGCGGCCGCGCCGCCGCGAACTCCACCTCGGTGCCCGCGAAACGCACCGGGCGAAGATAGTCGCGCACCTGGGTGGCGAGCTGGAAGCGGCGCTTCTCCTCCAGATAATCGGCCAGCTGGCCGAGGCTGGTGGGCATCGCCGCGCCGTTCGGCCCCGCCGCCGCGGGAGCACCGCCACCCGAGATGGTGACGCTGCCGCTGGCGATCTGCCGCGCGAGGTCGCCCGGGTCGGGCAGCTGCGAGGCATGGATGACGCGCAGCAGCGCCATCTCCGCCGCCTCGATCGGCAGCGCCGCCCGCGCCACTTCGTCGTGCCCGCGCAGCACCAGCTGCCACAGCCGGTGGAGCGCCGGGAAGCTCAGCCCGGCCGCCCAGCGCTCGAGCGATTTCAGCTCCTCGGCCGACTGGCCCGAATTGGCATCGGTGCCGAGCTTGGCAAGGGTGACGGCATGCACCGTCTCGAGCAGCGTGCGCAGCACCGCCTGCGGATCGACGCCAAGGTCGTACTGCCCCCGGAGCGACGCCAGCGCGCCGGGCGCATCGCCCTCCAGCAGCAGCCCGAACAGCGTGCGGATCGCGCCGCGGTCCGACAGGCCCAGCATCTGGCGCACCGCCTCGGCCTTCACGCCCTCGCCTTCCAGGCCGGCGTGCGCGATCGCCTGGTCGAGGATCGACAGCCCGTCGCGCGCCGATCCCTCGGCGGCGCGGGCGATCAGCGCCAGCGCCTCGGGCTCCGCCTCGAAGCCCTCGGCCTGGGTCACCCTGGCGAAATGCTCGGCAAGCAGCTCGGCCGGGATGCGGCGCAGGTCGAAGCGCTGGCAGCGCGAGAGCACCGTTACCGGCACCTTGTTCACCTCGGTGGTGGCGAACAGGAACTTCACATGCGCCGGCGGCTCCTCCAGCGTCTTGAGCAGCGCGTTGAACGCGCTCTTCGAGAGCATGTGCACTTCGTCGATGATGTAGATCTTGTAGCGCGCCGAGACCGCCGAATAGCGCGACGCCTCGATGATCTCGCGCACGTCGTCGACGCCGGTGTGGCTGGCGGCGTCCATCTCGATCACGTCGATATGGCGGCCCTCGGCGATCGCCCGGCAAGGCTCGCAGACGCCGCAGGGATCGATCGTCGGCCCGCCCTGCCCGTCCGGGCCGATGCAGTTGAGCGCCTTGGCGATCAGCCGCGCGGTCGAGGTCTTGCCGACACCGCGCACGCCGGTGAGCAGGAAGGCGTGCGCCAGCCGGTCGCGCTTGATCGCGTTGCCCAGCGTGGTGACCATCGCATCCTGGCCGATCAGCTCGGAAAAGGTCTGCGGCCGGTATTTGCGCGCCAGCACGCGATAAGCATTGTCGCGCGGCTGCGGAGGTTCGTCGAGGCCAAGCAGGGAATCGGACATCGTTTGCGTTCCTAGCGTGTTCCCGTCGCCGCGTCCAAGCCGATGGACTAAGCCCGGCATGGGAGGAATGCGATGAAGATGACCGGAATAGCGCTCGGGCTGGCGGTGGCGGCGATGCTGGCGACGGCCCCGGCTCGCGCCGCAGACAAGCCGCTCTACCAGCTTCGCGTCTATGCGCTCCACGAAGCCAGCAAGCCCGTCTTCCATGCCCGCTTCCGCGACCATGCGATGCGGATCATGAAGCGCCACGGCTTCGACATCGTCGCGACCTGGGAAGCGCGGCGCGACGGGAAGCCCGAATTCGTCTACCTGCTGCGCTGGCCCGACGAGGCGACGCAGAAGGCCGGCTGGGCGGCATTCATGGCCGATGCGGAATGGATCGCGATCAAGAAGGCGACGCTGAGCCCCGACGCGCCGATCATGGGCGAGATAGAGGACCGGACGATGCGCCTGACCGACTATTCGCCGCCGTTCCCGTGAGGGCGACGGCCGTCGCGGACGCGATGGCGATGTGTGGATGCGGTGGGAGCCGGAACGACCCGCAGCGAAATCGTTGTGGCTGCTTCCTTCCGGATCTGACCAGGTTGGCGACGACTGCGTCCGCCCGACTCCCGCGGCGCATATGGGCAAAGTCAGGCGGTTAGGCAAGGGCGGGAACGCAGGCACGCTCCCGCCCGAAACCCTTGGCGTCCGCAATCCTTAGCGGACGCGCACCTTGCGGCACACCCGCTGGCGATGGCCATGGTGCCACTTGGTCTTGCACACGGTGCGCCATTTCGGGCGCTTGTGGTGCGGACGGTGGTGCTGGATGTCCGCCTTGCCGGCGATCGCCGGCGCCGCCGGGGCGGCGGCGGCATTGGCGGCCGGGATGGCGAGAGTCGCGGCAGCGGCGGCCGCGAGGATCGGAAGCAATTTCATATCTTCTCTCTCCTGCTTGCGGGGGAAAGAGCCCCCCGATGTCGGAAACCGGAACGATCGTTTCGGTTCCATGCTCGATCCTGAAATTGAACCGATTTCGACAGGCTGAACGGATCGCTCAGCCAAGGGTCATCCGAGATTCCGCTGCAATACGCCTCAGCGCCCCTGCATGTCGCGGTGCCCGGCCGGCATGTGCACCACCAGCCCGTCCAGGTCCGGCGTGAGCAGGATCTGGCAGGCCAGCCGGCTGGTACGCACCGCGCCCACCGCCAGGTCGAGCATGTCTTCCTCTTCCTCCGCGGCGCGGGGCAGCCGGGCAAAATAGTCGGGATCGACGATCACGTGGCAGGTCGAGCAGGCCATCTGCCCTTCGCAGGTGCCCTCCAGCGGCTGGCCGTCATTCTGCGCCACTTCGAGCAGGCGCAGCCCCGCCTCTGCCGTCACTTCGTGCCGGTCGCGCCCGTCGGCGCTGACGAAGGTGACGCGGATCATGCCGCGCGGCTCTGCCGCCGGGCGGCGGCGACGATCCGGTCGATCGCATGGAGCAACGCGTCCTCGGTGGTGTAGCGCCCGAAGCCGATGCGGATGCTCGCGCGTGCCTCGGCGGCAGAGAGGCCGATCGCCTCGAGCACATGGCTGGGCCGCCCCGATCCGCTCGCACAGGCCGATCCGGCGGAGAAGGCGACATCCCGCAGGTCCGACATCAGCCGGGCGACGTCGAGCCCGTCATGGCGCAGGTTGAGATTGCCGGGATAGCGGTCCCCCTGCGCGCCGTTCAGCACCCAATCGCCGGGAATACGGGCGAGCGCGGCGCGGAAGAGCTGCTCGGCATGGGCGTGATCGGCCCCGAGGCGCTGCTTGGCGAGCCTTGCCGCCGCGCCGAACCCCGCGCACAGCGCGGGCGACAGCGTCCCCGAACGGCCCGCCGGCTCCTGCCCGCCGCCATGCATCAGCGGCTCCAGCGCCACGCCGTCGCGGATCCACAGAGCGCCCACGCCCTTGGGCCCGTGGATCTTGTGTGCCGAAACGGCGATCAGGTCGCAGCCATCGGGGATGCGCACCCGGCCATAGCCCTGCACCGCGTCGCACAGGAACAGCGCGCCGGCGGCACGGGCGAGATGCGCCAGCTCCTCGATCGGCTGGATCACGCCGATCTCGTTGTTGACCAGCATCGCCGCGACCAGGCCGGTGCCCGGCCCGATCGCCGCCCGCGCGGCGGCGAGGTCGACCAGCCCCTCGGTGCCGACCGGCAGCACGACGACCTCCCTGCCCTTGCGGTGCTCTGCCGCGGCCGTGTCGAGCACGGCGGCATGCTCGGTGGCGATCGTCACGATCCCGCCGCCCGTGCCCTTGATCGCCCAGTTGAGCGCCTCTGTCGCGCCGCTGGTGAAGCTCACCGTGCCACCCCGCGGAAGCAGCGCGGCGACATCGTCGCGCGCCGCCTCCACCGCGGCCCTGGCCGCCCGGCCCGGGGCATGGGCGGAGTGCGGATTGGCGAACTGGGTCTCCAGCAGCGGCAGCATCGCGGCCAGCGCCTCGGGCGCGAGCGGCGTGGTCGCCTGATAGTCGAGATAGGTCATGCGGCCCTGTTTCTGGCCTCGATCGCGATCCGGCGCCAGAGCGTCGTGAAGGCATCCACCTCCGCTTCGGTGGTACCGCGCCCGAAACTCACCCGCACCACTTCGCGCAATGCCGGCTCCTCCCAGCCCATCGCAGTGAGGACATGGCTCGGCCGCATGCTGCCCGAGGAACAGGCGCTGCCCGCCGAGACCGACATACCGGCCAGGTCGAAGCGGATCAGCTGGGCGGCGGCGGAGACGCCCGGCATCCGATAGGCGCCGATCAGCGGACTGCGCGGACGGCTTGCGCCCACCGTGTCGCCACCCGCCGCGACGATCGCCGCCTCCAGCCGTGCCCGCAGCGCCGCCATTCGGGCCAGATCTTCGGGCGTCTGGACGGCAATCGAATAGCCTAGTGCACCGGGAAGGTTCTCGGTGCCCGCGCGATAACCCTTTTCCTGCCCGCCCATCGGCAGCAGCACGCCGAAGTCGCGCACCAGCAGCGCCCCGATCCCCGGCGGCCCGCCCCGCTTGTGCGCGGACACCGCGACAAGATCGGCATGGCGCAGCACCGCATCGTCGGCGCGCGCGGGCATCTGTGCCGCATCGACCAGCAGGATGGCGCCCGCCGCGTGCACGATGTTTGCGATTTCGGCGATCGGCTGGCGCACGCCGGTCTCGCTGTTCGCCCATTGCACCCCCACCAGCGCGCGCGGCCCCGCGGCCAGCGCGCCACGCAGCGCGTCGAGATCCAGGATTCCGTCGCCGTCCACGGGCAGCACCTGCGCGCCTTCCGAATGGCGCAGCACCGAATCATGCTCGACCGCGCTGATCAGCCGGCGCGGCGCCACCGAGCGGCCAAGCGCGATCTGCAGCGATTCGCTGGCGCCGCTGGTGAAGACCAGTTCGTGCGCCCAGCCATAGGCGGCGGCGACGTCGCTGCGCGCCTTTTCCAGCGCGGCGCGGGCCGCGCGCCCCTCGGCATGGGGCGAGCTGGGATTGGCCCAGTGGCGTATCCCCGCCTCCACCGCCGCCAGCGCCTGCGGCAGCATGGGAGTGGTCGCGGCATGGTCCAGATAGATGCGGTCGGCCAAGCGAATCTCGTTGTAATTGCGCAAAGGGGCGCGCTGCCTATATAGCGCCCAACGCACCGCGCTCCACAGCGCGCCTCCAATTCAAAGCAGGTCTGCCTTGCCCGAAGTCATCTTTCCCGGCCCCGAGGGGCGCCTCGAAGGCCGTTTCGCTCCCGCTCCCAAGCCGCGCGCGCCGGTCGCCATGATCCTCCACCCGCATCCCAATGCGGGCGGCACGATGAACAACCGCATCGTCCAGGAAGTCTACAAGACCTTCCAGCGCCGCGGCTTCGCGACGCTGCGCTTCAATTTCCGCGGCGTCGGCAAGAGCCAGGGGACGTTCGACAACGGCATCGGCGAACTGTCCGACGCGGCGAGCGCGCTCGACTGGGTGCAGAGCTTCCACCCGGAGGCGAGCAGCACCTGGGTCGCCGGCTTCGGCTTCGGTGCCTGGATCGGCATGCAGCTGCTGATGCGCCGCCCGGAAATCCGCGGCTTCATCTCGATCGCGCCGCCCGCGAACATGTTCGACTTCACCTTCCTTGCCCCCTGCCCGTCCTCGGGCATCATCATCCAGGGCGAGAATGACGAGGTGGTCACGCCGGGCGCAGTGCAGAAGCTGGTCGACAAGCTGCGCACCCAGAAGCACATCACCATCCATCACGACACCATTCCGAGCGCGAACCACTTTTTCGAGCACGAGATGGACGACCTGATGAAGAGCGTGGACCGCTATCTCGACATGCGGCTCGACCCCAACTCGCCGATCCGCTGATTCCCGCATCCCGTCACCCCGGCGAAAGCCGGGGTCTCCGGCGGCTGGCGCAGGTTGACGGCACGAGCGCCCGGCTTTCGCCGGGACGACCGCCTATTTCTTCAGATTCCCCGCCCCGCCCGCCAGCATCGCCGCGGTCGCCTCGGCCGCGCTGCGATAGGCTTCCTGGAACTCGGCGCTCCAATATTTCAGCTCGTTGAGCGGAATCTGCTCGCCGCTCACCGCGCACAGCACATAGCTGCCGGGACGCAGGATATCGAATTCGGGCGTGTCGTAGTGGAGCTGGGCGGGGCCGTTCATGCCGCCTATCTAGGGATTGCGGCGCCCGCGTCCAACACTCAGCGCGCCAGGACCGTGTCGATCCACCGATCGACCACCGCCGTCGCCGGATAGCCGGGGTCGCCCAGCGCGCGGTTGATCTCCATATGGCCGCGCAGCCCGCGTCCCGCAAAGCCCTGCACCGTCACGTGCGCACCCGCCGCCGCGAGCGCACGCCCCAGCGCTTCGGACTGGCGGGTGCCGTCGGCACGCTCCACGTGCAGGATCAGGAAGTCCCGCGCATTGGGCGCCGCCGCCTGCAAAGTCGGCGAGAGCGCGCGCTGGCGGGCGGGATCGCGGCCGAACGCGGCATCATAGGTGCCGCCCATGATCCGCGGGCCATCGGCCATCTGCGCGGGCACGTCATAGGCCGCGCCGTCGAGCAGCACGACGCCGGCCAGCTTGTCGACGCCCCAGCCCGCCTTGCGGAGATAGGCGGGATCGGTCGCGACCAGCGCCGCCAGATGCGCGCCCGCGCTGTGCCCCATCACCACGATCTTGCCCGGATCTACCCCCAGCGCACGCGCATGCTGCGCCAGATAGGCCAGCGAATCGGCGACGTCCTGCGCCTGCTGCTCCACCGTCGCACCCGGTACGAGCCGATAGTCGACGCTGGCGAAGGCAAAGCCGCGCCCGGTGAAATGGGCGATCTTCGCGGCGCCCGTGGCATTGCCCTTGTCGCCCCGCTGCCAGCCGCCGCCATGGACGAACACCACCAGCGGCGCGGCGTCCCCCGCGCCCTTGTAGAAATCGAGCTTCTGCAGCTGCGCCGTGCCATAGGCGATTTCGCGCGCCGGCGCGGATTGCGCGGACGCGGGCGTGCCGGCGAGCAGGAACGGCAGCAGGATCAAGGGCTTGCGCATCACGCACCTCATCGGCCGGGCATGCGAAGGATATGCGAGCGGCGCAGGGGCGTCCAACGATCTTGTGTAACCAGATGTGTCAGCGCCCCCAGGGGAGGATTGGCTTGGCGGCAATACGCCCTGGACCGCTTCAGATCTGCAAAATCAACAGGTTGCCGAGGATCACGACCGCGCAGATCCACATCAGGATCGCCTTGGTCCGGTCGGCCCGGAACTGTTTCCACCCGCCCCAGACGAGCGCGCCCATGGCGATCACCGCGATGCTGAGCCAGAGGGGTTCGAGGCCGGGATCGGGCATCAGCTGGCGATCAGCCAGACCAGCAGCCCGGTCGCCCCGATCACGCCGCCGAACAGCGCGATCATCCGCGGATCGCCGCGATAGGCGATGCGCAGCACCCCCCAGAGGAAATAGCCCAGCGCGCGCGCGCCGACGCTCATGACGTTGGCGATCACGGCGCCGAGGCGGCCGGCCACCGGGTCAGTCTTTCCCGGCAAGGACTTGGGCATAGGCATCGGGATCGGCATTGCCCCCGGAAAGGATCACGAGCAAGCCCGGCTTCACGTCCAGCCTGCCCGCGAGCAGCGCCGCCAGCGCCACTGCCCCGCCCGGTTCCACCACCAGCCGCAGCTTCGCCGCGGCCCAGCGCTGCGCCGCGCGCACTTCCGCCTCGCTCACCGCCAGCCCGGTCGCACCCCGCCGCGACAGCACGTCGAAAGTGAGCGGCGAGACGCGTGTGGTCTGCAGCGCGTCGCACGCCGTGGGCGGCGGATTGTCTTCCACCGGCTCGATCCACCCGGCATCGAGACTGCGGCGCATATCGTCCCAGCCCTCGGGCTCGACCGTGACGATCTCCGCATCGGGCAGCGCCAGCGCCAGGCCCGCCGCCAGCCCGCCGCCACCACAGGGCACCAGCACATGCGTGAAATCGGGCAACCGGGCCTCGACGATCTGGGTCATCGCCTCGATCCCGGCGCTCCCCTGCCCCTCGATGATCCAGGGATCGTCGAAGCTCGGCACCAGCGTCGCGCCGCGGGCATGGGCAAGGTGCGCGGCGATCTTCTCGCGGCTCTCGGTCATCCGGTCGTAGGAGACGATCTCCGCCCCCATCGCCAGCGTCGCGTCGCGCTTCACCCTGGGCGCGTCGGCGGGCATCACGATCACTGCCGGGATGCCGAGCTTCTTCGCCGCCCAGGCGACTCCCTGGGCATGATTGCCCGAAGAAAAGGCGACCACGCCCTTCTCGCGCGCGGGATCGTCCAGCGCCGTGAGCCGGTGCCAGGCGCCACGGATCTTGAACGCGCCGATCGGCTGCAGGCACTCGGCCTTGAAGCATACCGGCACCCCGCGGATTTCCTGAACGAACAGAGGGGTTTGCGGAAGGATCTCGGCGACCTTCGAGGCGGCGTCGCGAACGCCCGCGCGTGTAGGTTGTCGCACAATTGTCACAATTCACCCCCGCCGTAATATTCCGGGCCTCGAATCACTTTACACCCCGTTCCAACGTCCTTATGTGCCGCCTTCCGCTGCCCCATGGGACTTCCAACCGCAAGGCAGCTTTTGTCAACGATCGCCGTAAGGCACTTGGAGGTCCCTTGAGTTGCACAAGCATCATCGCGCGCTGGGGTTAGCACCCCTTTCGACCGCCGGCTCCACCGTGACCGGCATCGACATCGCCAAGCAGGGTCCGGTTCAGCCGGTCACGCTCGTCCGTCCGCACGCCGCGGCACGGGCCGCCCGGTTCTTCGTCGAGAAGTTCCCGGGCAAGGCAATGTATGCCGTGAAGGCGAACCCTTCGCCCGAACTGCTGCAGATCCTGTGGGACAACGGCATCACCACCTATGACGTGGCGTCGATCGGCGAAGTGCGCCTGGTCGCGCGTACGCTGCCCGAAGCCACGCTTTGCTTCATGCACCCGGTCAAGGCCGAGGAAGCGATCGAAGAAGCGTACTTCACCCACGGTGTCCGCACCTTCTCGCTCGACAGTCTCGAGGAGCTGGAGAAGATCGTCCGCGCCACCAGCCGCGACGGCGTGGCCGCGAGCGACCTGACGCTGTGCGTGCGCCTGCGCGTCTCGTCGGATCACTCCAAGCTGAGCCTGGCATCGAAGTTCGGCGCCGGCCCGGGTGAAGCCGCCAAGCTGCTGTTCGAGACCCGCCAGGTCGCCGACGCGCTGGGCATCTGCTTCCATGTCGGGTCGCAGGCGATGTCGCCGGAAGCCTATTCGAACGCGATGGAGCGCGTGCGCGCGGCGATCGTCGAGTCGGCCGTCACCGTGGACGTGATCGACGTCGGCGGCGGCTTCCCCTCGACCTATCCGGGCATGACCCCGCCGCCGCTCGAAGCCTATTTCGAGACGATCCACCGCGCGTTCGAAAGCCTGCCGGTCTCCTATTCGGCCGAACTCTGGGCCGAGCCGGGCCGCGCGCTGTGCGCCGAATACAGCTCGATCGTGGTGCGCGTGGAGCGTCGCCGCGGGGCCGAACTGTACATCAACGACGGCGCCTATGGCGCGCTGTTCGACGCCGCGCATATCGACTGGAAGTTCCCGGTCGAGCTGCTGCGCGAGCCGGAATCGAACGCCAAGGACGTCGAGTTCAGCTTCTACGGCCCGACCTGCGACGATCTCGATTACATGAAGGGCCCGTTCCTTCTGCCGGCGGACACCCGCTCGGGCGACTATTTCGAGATCGGCATGCTGGGCGCCTATGGCTCGGCGATGCGGACCGCGTTCAACGGCTTCGGCACCGATGCGACCGTCATCGTTGCCGACGAACCGATGGCATCGATGTATGTCGAGCTTTCGGAACGCCAGCCGGCGTGGAACGTCGTCAAGCTGTAACGTCACAACGCTTTAAACCGTCATCCCTGCACGGGCACCGCCTGCGCAGGGATGACGGATATGTTTCTGGGGTCTAAGGGCCCCGATATCGGGTTACCGCGTCCCCTTTGAATGACGGCGGCATGGCAAGAATATGGGAGACCCCATGACCGACACCCTCACCAAGACCGCGGCGGCCAACGCCCCGATCAACGACACCCGCAAGGCGGAGCTGCTGTCGAAGCAGGTCAAGCATATCGACATCAAGTCGTTCGACGCGCGTCCGATCGTCGACGCGATGGCCGATATGAGCTTCACCAGCCGCGACCTTGGCCGCGCCACCAAGATCTACAACGACATGCTGGCCGACAAGGACTGCACCGTCGTCCTGGTGATCGCGGGCTCGACTTCGGCCGGCGGCTGCATGGACCTCTATGCCGAGCTGGTGCGCAACAACATGGTCGACGTGATCGTCGCCACCGGCGCCACCATCGTCGACATGGATTTCTTCGAGGGCCTGGGCCACAAGCATTATCAGGCGCTCGAGATCCCCGACGACGACACGCTGCGCTCGCTCTATATCGACCGCATCTACGACACCTACATCGACGAGGAGCAGCTCCAGGACTGCGACCACACGATCAACAAGATCGCGGAATCGCTCGAGCCCAAGCCCTATTCGTCGCGCGCCTTCATCCGCGAGATGGGCAAGTATCTCGTCGAGCACGGCAAGAAGGACAACAGCCTGGTCAAGCTCGCCTATGAGCATGACGTGCCGATCTTCTGCCCGGCGTTCGTCGACTCGTCGGCCGGCTTCGGCCTGGTGAAGCACCAGGTGGACGCGGCCAAGGAAGGCCGTCCCTATATGGTGCTCGACGCCATCGCCGACTTCCGCGAGCTGACCGAGATCAAGATCCAGGCGGGCACCACCGGCCTGCTGATGATCGGCGGCGGCGTGCCGAAGAACTTCATCCAGGACACCGTCGTCTGCGCCGAGATCCTGGGTCATGAGGATGTGGAAGTGCACAAATACGCAGTGCAGATCACCGTCGCCGATGTGCGCGACGGCGCCTGCTCGTCCTCGACCCTCCAGGAGGCGGCATCCTGGGGCAAGGTCAACACCGGCATCGAGCAGATGGTGTTCGCCGAAGCGGGCTCGGTCATGCCGCTGCTGGCGTCGGACGCCTATCACCGTGGCCATTGGCGCGAGCGCGTGAAGCGCGGCTGGGCGAAGCTGTTCGCCTGATCACCCACGCGATCGAAACGGAAGACAGGGCGGCCGGGACATCCCCGGCCGCCCTTTTCCTTGGCGCTCAACGCACAAAGAAGGCAGTGCGCGCGACGCCAGCATTGTTGGTGGGCCCCATCCAGGCACGAACCTCGACTTCGTAGAGGCCGGATGCTGTGGCCGGGATGCTCGCGCCGAAAGTGGCCGAAGCAGCGTCGAACTGCAACTTTACAGGGCGAGAGACGACGCCGTTGACGGTCACATTGGCTTCTACCTCGGTATCGCCGGCACGCCACGGGCCGCTCTCCGAGAGCGCGCAGCCGCACAACATGGTGAC
The DNA here is from genome assembly GCF_002127225.1 of Sphingomonas sp. IBVSS2. Taxonomy (GTDB): domain Bacteria; phylum Pseudomonadota; class Alphaproteobacteria; order Sphingomonadales; family Sphingomonadaceae; genus Sphingomonas. The sequence continues at coordinate 696,286 of NZ_NFUR01000002.1, read as the reverse complement.
TCCCACGCGCAGCCCCACTGCCTCGCCTTTCTTCGCCCACTGATAGGCGACGGGATCGGCGATATCCACGATCAGCCCGGGCAGCTCGATCAGCCAGCCGTCCCCGGCGGTCAGGTGACGTCCGGGCAGGATCCATTGCGTGCTGGTCGCGGTCGTCACTGCCTGGGGCTGGCTGAGCGGGCCGGTCGCCTGCGCCGTCACCCGGCGCGGGCGATCGATGTCCAGCCGGGCCCGGAACACGGCGGAATCCGCATCGGACTTTCTGGCGCCCCGCTCCCCGCCCATGATCCGCTGGGTGTCGCCCGTCGTGCCCGAAGTCGTGCCCTGCGCAAGCGTCTCGCCGGTATCGGCATCGGTCAGGACGATCCGGACAGGCGCGGCATAGCCGCCGAGGAACTTGGCACCGCGCGCGATCACGCGGACTTCCACATCGGTCGGGTCGGCCATTGCCGGCTGGACCAGGAAAACGGCCGCGCACATCGCAAGGCCCGGGCAGAAACGCATCGTCATGCTCCTCGAGGAAGAAAGTGAATGGTATCGCATCAGTTGGCGGCCGGCGGCGCGGCAAGATCCCCAAGGATCGCCGCGATGCGCGCATTGCCCGGATCGAGCGCCAGCGCACGCGCATAGCTTGCGCGCGCGGCTTCGATGCGCCCCAGCGCGCGACAGGCTTCGCCAAGGCTGTCATGCGCGTTCGACGAACCGGGAAAGCGCCGCACGTTCCACTCGAACGGGAACAGCGCGGTTTCCGCGTCGAGGATCTGCATGGCGTCATAGCCGACCCGGTTCACGATCCCTTCCACGACATCCAGCGGTGCGGTCGCGTCCAGGAGGTCGACCGCCTGGCGCCAGCGTCCGGAGGCGAGGCCGCGAAACAGTTCCTCCTCCCGCAGCTCGGTCGCGCGCGCGGCCCCCGGCATCACCAGATCGGCCAGCAGGGTCACCAGCCGGTGCCGGTCGAAGGTCGAGCGTCCGCCATTGTCGAAATAGATCACGGTCGCGCAATCGTCCGGATCCGCCGTCCGGAAGAAATGCCGCCAGACCAGGCGGACGTCGCCGCCATGCCCGACGATGGTGACGTCGCCGTGCCGGTAATATTCCCAGCCATGGCTGTGCCAGGCGGCCGCGCCGCCGGGCATCGGAAAGGGCGCCCAGGACGCACGCAGCGCCCCCAGCGGCAACAGGTCACCGCGCAGCAGCGCCTGGGTCCACCGCACCATGTCGGCAATGGTAGTGAAGGCGCCCGCGGAGCCGAAGGCATAGGTGGGCAGCACCGGCAGCACGAACCGCGCCGGCGGCCCGCCACGCCCTGGAACCGGCCGATAGCTCGATACCAGGTCGGGCAGCCGCACCGCGGCGCCGGGATAGCCGGTGTGATAGCCGGTGCGGCGCATCCCGGCCGCCCGGAACTGGCGGGCCGCCAGCACGGTGAGCGGGGCACCCGCCGCCTGCTCCAGCGCGATGCGAGCGAACAACATGTTGGTCTGGTTATAGTCGTTGCGGGTGCCGGTCGCGAAGCGCAGCGGCTTGCCGCGGATGGCCGCGAGCGCCTGGTCTTCGGTCGGCGCGACGAAATCCGGGATATAGTCCGGCAACCCCGACACATGGGCAAGCGCCTGTGCCAGCGTGATCCCGCGCCACGCGTCGGGCAGCCCGTCCCGGATCCGGGCGAGCGGCATCGACAGGTCGAGCGCCCCGCGCCCGGCGGCCTTTGCCAGCTCGACGATCAGGAACAGCTTGGAGACGGAGAAGATGGGATAGACGGATCGGGCCGTGATCCGTGCGCCGGTATCGCGATCCGCCAGTCCCGCGTGGCGGACATGGACGAGCCTGCCGCGCCGCAGCACCGCCGCGGAATAGCCGACCGTGCCATAGCCCGATGCCGTGGCGTCGAGCAGATCGTCCAGCCGCTTCGCCACCGGCGCGCCGGCGAACCCGCACGCCGCCGGCATGGCGAGTGCCGACGCCGTCATCCCCGCCAGGCCGAGACCCAGGACATGACGCCGGTCGGGCAGGAGGAGGTCATCCTTAGACGGCATTTGGCGATTCCCTTGCGTGGTGCGTGTCGATCGGGAATCGGCTATCGTGCTCGGCCGGAAGGGCCGAATGACATCTCGTGACCTGATCTGACATCTGGCAACCGGACCGGCATGGGCGTTTCTTTGCAGTGGACGATGGGATGCTTCGCTTCGACGATTTCCGCCTGGATCCTGCCGCGCTGCAGATCTTCCGGGGCGACGCGCAGCTCGATGCGCCGCCACAGGTGGTGGAAGTCCTCGGCTATCTGATCGACAATGGCGGGCGGACCGTGGGCCGGCAGGAACTGCTCGACCGATTCTGGCCCCGCGCCGGAACCGGCGGGGACGCATCGCTCAACACCTGTATCCGCCGCATCAGGGCCCTGCTCGGCGACGAGGCCGACACGCCGCGCTATATCCAGACGCGGCCGAGATCCGGCTATCGCTTCATCGGCGCGATCCATACCGCATCCGTGGCCGGGGCGCCTCGCCGTCTTGGCCGCCTCGCGGCTGCGGGCGGCCTGTTCGCCGCGCTCGCCGTCGGCGGTGCCGTCTGGGCACAGGCCATGGTCTTCCGGCCCCAGCATCGCATTGCCATCGAAGGGGTCCAGGGCCTGTGCGAATATGTGCTCTTCCCCAAGTTCAACGCGGGCCTGCGCGAGAGCTTCCTCGCCGAGGTCGGCAACGGCCTGCCCAGGGGCTATAGCGTCGCCACCACCGACAAGGGGGCCGATCTCCTTGCCCGCATCAGCGTGCGGCAGACTCCGCGGCAGACGGTCGTCGTGGTCAATCTCGTCGATCGCGGCGGCGGGCGCATCCTGTGGTCGGGGCAGTTCGTCGGAGCGACCGACACCAACGACTATCTGCCCTTGCAGCGCGCATTGGCGCGGCACATGGCGCGCGGGCTCCGAAAGGCGCTTGCCGAACACGCCTGAAGCGCATCGCCGGCCATCCTCGACTTCGCTCGCTGCAACATGGCGGCATCAATCCGGATGCAGTGCACCGGCTGACGCATCAGTGAGAGATGAATGCCCCGCCTGACCGAAGCGACTGCCGCCAAGCGCCGCATGCACATATTGGACGCGACCGCGCATTGCCTGTTCGAACGCGGGCTGCTCGCCACCTCGGTCGACAATGTCTGCGCCCAGGCCGGGATCAGCAAGGGCGCCTTCTACAGCCATTTCCCGAGCCGCGACGCGCTGATCCACGCCGTGACGGACATGCTCGCCGCCGAACTGGGCCCGATCGAAGATGGCAGCATCGCGACGCTCGCCGATTCGGTGTTCGAACGCCAGATCGCCCCTGCCCTCCCCCCGGCCCATGCCCGGTTCGGCATCGAGATCACTGCCGCCAGCGCGGGCGATAGCGGCCTGCGCGAGCGCAACACCGCAAATCTCGAACGGCTCCGTCACGCAGTGGAAGCCGCGGCCCGCAGCCTGATCGCCGCCGGCAAGGCACGTGCCGATGCCGATGCCGCCACGGTGGGCTGGCTGGTCCAGGCGCATGTGATGGGCGTGCTCTGCCGCAACGCGGTCTGGCAGGCGCAGGACGCGGCGGCGCTGCGCCGCGGCACGCATCTGCTCCTCGAAAGCCTGCTTGCGCCCGTTTAGTTGCATTTGCGAACCGATTGGGCCAGCCTCCCGGCTTCACACGCAGTGGGAGGGGCTGCAATGCATAGTCAAATCCTGGCGCCAGTGGTGGTGCTCGTCGCCTGGACGCTCGTCATGCTGGTCTGGACGATCGTCACGCGCGTTCCCGCGATGAAGGCGGCTGGCATCGACATGGGCAAGCTGATCGGCAGCAAGGGCACCGATGCCGACAAGGTGCTGCCGCCGGCGGTCCAGTGGAAGGCGCACAACTACAACCATCTGCACGAGCAGCCGACGCTGTTCTACGCGATCGCGCTGACGCTCGCGCTGCTCGGCCAGGGCGAGGGCCCCAATCTGTGGCTCGCCTGGGCCTATGTGCTCCTGCGCATCGCGCACAGCCTGGTGCAGGCGACCTTCAACAAGGTCTCGGTCCGCTTCCTGTTCTTCCTGCTCTCCACCCTGGCGCTGGTGACGCTGACGGCGAGCGCGGCGGCATCGATCTTCGCGCCGGCCATGACGGTGAGCGCCGGTTGACCGATCCTCCCCCTTCCCCGGGGGAGGATTTTTGAGGGTTACCCGAACATCCGATTCAGGCTGCGCTCCAGCATCAGCAGCTGCCAGAGCGTCCGGCCGTGTTCCGCCCGCCCCGCCTTGTGCTCGGCGGCGAGCTTCTCGATCGCGTGCAGGTCGAACCAGCCGGTGCTGGCGAGCAGCTTCGAGCGCCCCAGCGCTGCCGCCTCATCGGCCAATGCCTTGCGGAACCAGGCGCTGATCGGCGTCACGAAGCCCATTTTCGGCCGGTAGAGCACGTCCTTGGGCAGATAGGGCTCCAGCGCCTTCTTCATCAGCCACTTGCCCTGCCCCGCCCGGATCCGCAGCGACGGCGGCAGCGTCGCCATGAACTGGACGAGCCGATAGTCGAGCAGCGGCTCGCGCGCCTCCAGGCTCACCGCCATGCTGGTGCGGTCGACCTTGGTGAGGATATCGCCCGGCAGCCAGTGCTGGATATCGGCATATTGCGCCCGGTCGAGCGCATCGCGCGCCGGCGCCTGGCGCATCGTATCGGTATAGCGCCGCTCGGCGCTGTGCCCGGCCAGCGCTTTCTTCATGGCATCCGAATAGAGCGCGTTGCGCAGCGCCGGGCCAGTGACGCCCACGGCCTTGGGATAGGCGAACTCGCCCCCCTCGGCCAGCGCCAGGAACGTCGTCTTCGCGCGGAACGGGCGCGGCGCCCAGTCCGCCTTGGGATAGAGCCGGCCGAGCGTGCCGAACACGCGCTCGCGCAGGCCCTGCGGCAGCAGCGCGCGCGCACGCTCCTCGGCGGCGAAGAACCGGTAGCGGCGATAGCCGGCCAGCGCCTCGTCCGCGCCGTCGCCCGACAGCGCCACCGTCACGCTCTCGCGCGCCAGCTCGCACACCCGGTAGGTCGGCAGCGCCGAGGCATCGGCAAAGGGCTCGTCGAACGCGCCCACCAGCGTATCGATCAGCGCGAAATCGTCCGCCGCCACCTTGCGCGTCCGATGCGCGGTGGCGAAGCGCTCGGCGACCATCTGCGCATAGCCGGTCTCGTCATGATCGGCCTCGTCGAAGCCGATGGTACAGGTCTTCACCGCCGCCTTGCTCGCCTCGGCCATCAGCGCCACCACCGCCGAACTGTCGACGCCGCCCGAGAGGAACGCACCGAGCGGCACATCGGCGATCATGCGCGCACGCACCGCGCTCCGCATCAGGTCGACCAGTTCGGCCTCGAGGTCGCGCAGCTTGCCGGTCGCGCGCTTCGAGAAGTCGATGTCCCACCAGCGCTGCGGCTTCGGCACCGGCTTGCCGCGCTCCAGCAGCAGGAAATGCCCCGCCGGCAGCTTGCGCACCCCCGCCAGGATCGAGGAATCGTCGGGCACATAGCCGAGCCCCAGATAGTCCTCGACCGCCTTGAAGTCCGGCGTCCGCCGGAACAGCGGATGCGCGAGCAGCCCCTTCAGCTCGGAGGCGAAGGCCAGCGCCCCGTCCGACAGCTCGGCATAATGAAGCGGTTTCACGCCGAACCGATCGCGCGCTAGGAACAGGCTTTGCGCACCGGCGTCGTAGAGGGCGAAGGCGAACATGCCGTTCAGCCGGTCGAGCATCCTGGGGCCCCAGGCCCGCCAGCCATGCAGCAGCACCTCGGTGTCGCTGTCGGTGGCGAAGCGGGCGCCCTTGGCCTCCAGCTCGGCGCGCACTTCCCGGAAATTATAGATCTCGCCATTGTAGGTGACGACCAGGCCCTGGTCGGGCGTGGCCATCGGCTGGATGCCGCCTTCGAGGTCGATGATCGCGAGGCGCCGATGCCCCAGCCCCACGCCTGCGCTGGTCCACACCCCCGAGCCGTCCGGTCCGCGATGGACCAGCGCATCGGTCATCTGCACGATACGCGCGGGGTCCACCGGCTTGGCGAGGGCGGGATAGTAAAGGCCGGCGATACCGCACATTCAGCGAAGATTCCTCATATGTGCCGGCTTAGCCCGCCTCCCTTACTTCGTCATCCCTGCCCTCCTCCTTCGCGGAGATGACGGAAGGAGGGAAGTCAGCGCCTGCCCGCCATGCGGTCGGCGAGGGTCTCGACGGGACCAAGCGCGCCCAGAAAGTCCTGGATCGCAGCATGGGCGCCATTGTCGCTCCCCTGCTCGGCCGAGAGCAGCACCGCCACACCGGCCTGGCTGCCGCCGAGCAGCTTGGTCTTGAGCGTCTCCAGCTTCACGCGCTTGTCGCTGCCGGTCAGCACGCCGCCGATCCGGTACCAGGTGACCACTTCGCGCTCGATGCGGCCGGGGCCGGTCATGCGCAGCGCGGCGCCGCGGCGGATCGGGCCCAGGTCCTCGATCTTCACCCAGCGATCATTCTCGCGGATCGCGCCGATGCCGAAGCCGACCAGCTCGCGCCCCTCGTGCTGGGTCGCATAGACCGCTACCGCCAGATCGACGCTGCGACCCGTCGCATCGGCATAGCGGCCGATCAGGAAATGGTCCGCGCCCGGGAAGTTGGGCGACCAGGCCGCGCGGATGCTGGAGGGCACGCGATGCCAGCCGGGCACCTCGGGCAGCGCCACGCGTGCCGGCACGGGCGCCGCGCGCGCGTCGTTCAGGCTGGACCAGCCAAGGAACAGGCTCGCCACCAGCAGCACCAGCAGCCCCGCGACCGGCGCATCCACCCGGCGTGCCGGCACCGCCTGCAGCCCCGCGGGGTCGAACCAGCGTGCATCGGGGTCGCGATCGAACCATTTCCAGCCGATCGCCAGCACCGCGGCCATCACCAGCGCGAAGAACACCCAGCCATAGACGATATGGTCGAACCCCGTCGCCGCCTCCACCGAGGTCAACCAGGCCGCATAGATGGTTCCGAAGGCGCGCAGGCCGTTGGCAAGGATCGGCACCACGATCGCCGCGACCAGAAAGGCCGCGCGCCGACGCCACGAGACATAGCAGACATTGGCCACCAGCACGCCGAACGCAGTCATCGCGATCACGAACTTGGCCCCCGAACAGGCCTCGGCCACTTCGAAATAGCCGTTGGAGGTAGTGATCAGCACGCCATCCACGCTGGCGGGCACGCCGAACAGATGCAGCATCGGCATCACCATCGCGATGGTGATGTCCTGCAGCGGCCCCTCGAGGAAATCGCCGAAGGGCATCAGGAACGCCATGTAGCAGAGCGGGAAGAGCAGCGCCCGGGCGACGTTCGGGCCCAGCACGGTCACCACCGTGCCCTGGAGCATCAGCACCAGCCCGGCATGGCGGAACAGCGCCACACCCGCGGCATCGCCCACCATCCAGCCGAGCCCGCCCGCCGCGACGATCGCCAGGCCGGGCCACCAGCCCTGAGGCGCCACCCTGGCGAGTTCGGCCCGCCGCTGCCATACCAGCCAGGCGATCACCGGCGCGATGAACAGGCAGTGCCCGAAGGTGGTGTTGGTCCAGTAGATCGTCGCCAGGTCCGCGGTGTCGCGGTGGAAGATCGCCAGCAGCGCCAGCCACACGCCCGCCAGGATCGCGGCATGCTGCTTCCACCGCGCATCGAAGATAACGGTCGCAGGCGCGGCGGAGCCTGGCATCGTCGCTGCTTCGGCCATGTCGTCAGCCCCTTTCGTGGATCCCCGCCTGCGCGGAGACGGCGGAATGCGGAACGATCACGCGGCCCGCCGCGGCTTCTTCGGCACGTCGGTGATACGGGAGACGCGCTCTTCCTTGGCAGGGCGCAGCGGCTGGCCGAGCACTTCGTCGAGCGGGCTCAGCCGCGCTTCCCAGCTGTAGCGGTCGATCACGCGCTGCCGCGCCGCCTCGCCCAGCTCGGCTGCCTTGCGGCGGTTGGAGAGCAGCCGGGTGACGTGCTCCGCCATCTCGCCCACCGTCGCGCCCACCAGGATCGTGCCGCCATGGTCGATGCCCGTCGCGGCGGCTTCGCTCGCCACCACCGGCCGCGCCATCGCCATGCCCTCGAGCACCTTGTTCTGGATGCCCCGCGCCAGCTTGAGCGGCGCGACCACCACCGCGGCCTGGGCCAGCCAGCCGCGCACATCGGGCACCTCGCCGATCACCGCCACGCCCGGATGCTTGCCCAGCGCCTTCACCGCGTCGGTCGGGTTGCGGCCGACGATGATGAAACGCGCGTCGGGATGGGCCAGGCGGATATGCGGCAGGATCGTCTCGACGAACCAGGTCACCCCCTCGATATTCGGGCGATAGTCCATCTGGCCGGTGAAGACGATCGTCGACCCCATCACGTCGACGCGCTTGAAATGCGCCGAGGGGTCGAAATAGTCGGTGTCGATGCCGTTCTCGATCACGTGCACCCGATCCGCGCCGGTGCGCTGGCGGAACAGTTCCGCCTCCGCCTCGCTCACGAACAGATTCGCATCGGCCCGTGCCGCGATCGCCTTTTCGTGCGCAAGCAGCAGCCGCGCCTCGCGGCCGAGCATCCAGCCCATCGGGCCCTTGCTGCTCTTGGCATAGGCGGCGAACTTGGCCGAATCCATGTCGACAAAGTCCATGATCACGCGCTGGCGCGGCCGCGGCGGGAGATATTGCGCCATCTGGCTCGAGAAGACGTAGATCGTGTCGATCCGGTGGCGCTCGAGGATGTTCTCCACCGCCTGGCGCAGCGCGTCGTTGTCGAACGCGGTGAGCGACACCGGCCGGTGCTGGACCAGCGCCTGGAACCCGGCCACCAACTGCGACTTGGCCCGCCACACGATCGAGCGGTTGCCGGTATATTTGGTCAGCCCGCCCTTCTGCTTCAGGTCGGCGGGATCGTCGGCGAAGGCGATCAAGTGGACGCGCTTCTTCGTCGAGAGATATTTCAGGATGTTGAAGCCGCGGATCTTGTCCCCCCGGTCGGGCGGATAGGGAACGCGGTGCGCGAGGAAGAGGATGTCGCCCATCAGCCGAGGCCCTTCGCGATCAGGGGACCCGCGCGATTGGCGATCCACAGGGGCAGCTTGCTCCAGACGCGCACCTGGAGCGAATATTTCGGGTTCACCGGGCTCGCATCGCGCGCCTTGGCGCCTTCCGCCACCCGCTCGTAATAGGTCAGCGGCTGCGGGTCGAAGCCCCAGTTCTTCTTGAACGAAGCGGCGCCGGTGCCGGTCTTGGAGCGGCCGAAATCGAAGCGCCGGCAGCCGCGGGTGCGGGCATGGCGCATCAGCTCGAAATACATGCGGTCATTGGCGCGCAGCGCGCGCGCTTCCCGCGTGCCGCCTCCCCAATAGGGATACACGGTGCCGTTCCAATAAAGGCTCAAGACACTCGACACTGCCACCCCGCCGCGGCGGACTATAAGCACGTCCGCCGAATTGCCAAATTCGCGTAAAACCTCGGAAAACAGAGTCCGGGGAAATACGGGCGTGCCGAGATTGCGGACCGACTCGGCATAGACGGCATAATGGGCCGCGATGTCGGCGGGGTTACAGCCGGTCGCGATATCGAGGTCGTTTTCCAGTGCCTTGCGCACTTCGGCGCGCTGCTTGCGCGGGATGGCGGCGAGCTGCGCAGCGTCGTCTTCCGCCAGTGCATGCACGAAGCCGAGATAGCGGGTATCGTCCACCCGCCATTCCGGCCCGGGCAACGGGCCGCCCCGCACTTCCACCACCGGGCATTTCCTCTGGCCGGCGAGCGCCCAGGCCGCCTCGGCCAGCTGCGAAACGACGCGCGCGTCGTGCGTCAATATGCCGCCGCCCACGCCGAACCCGGCCGATGCCAGCACATTGCCGAACAGCGGCGAGCGAACCTCCGTCAGCGGCATCACGCCGGCCAGGTCGCCCCTGGCATTCTCGGCGACCAGATAATGGCTCCGCTGCCCGCAGCCCCGCGCTACCGCGACGCTCCAGGCGGGCAGATGGAAGGGTGTGCCCTCCGGGTGATCGTGCACGAACGCCCCGATCCGCGCGCGCTCGATCGCGTCGCCCAGATCCGCGACGCGCAGCGCCAGAGGCTGGTTGCGCAGGGGGGCGTTCACCGCGCCTTCTCCGTCTTCAGGCGCGCCGCCTCGCGCGCCGCGATCGCATCCATCCGGCCCCAGGCATGCCCGGCGATCAACGTCTCTAGCTTGCCGGCCATCGCGCCCAGCCGGCTGTAGTGGCGCAGCTTCGACTTGAACGGCGCGTCCTGCACGCGCGGCTGCCCCGGGTCGATCTCCCAAGGATGGAAATAGAAGATGGCGGGGCGCGCCGCGTCGTTCGCCGCGCGTACCGCGCGGTAGGTCACTTCGCCCGGCAGCAGACGGAAGAAGCCGCCGCCGGTGGTCACTTCGCGGCCGAGAAAGCGCGCCAGCGTGATCGGTATCTCGATCAGTTCAGCGCCGGGCACCGGCCAGAAGGCCCCGCGCGGCGCATCGTGCCAGCCATAATGATCGTGCTTCACCGGCGCGACGCTCGAGGAATAGGCATAGCCCGACTCGGCCAGCACTTCGTGCGCCCAGGGCGTGCGGCGGTCGATCGAGAAGCTCGGCGCGCGATAGCCGGTCACCCGGGTCCCGCTCGCATCCTCCAGCGCCGCCCGCGCGGCGGCGAGGTCGGCGCGAAACTGCTCGGGCCCCATGGTGAAGACGCGCTGATGGTCCCAGCCATGGCTGGCGACTTCGTGCCCGGCATCGGCGATGCGGCGGATCAGCGCGGGATAGCGCTCCGCTACCCAGCCGAGCGTGAAGAAGGTCGCCTTCACGCCGCCGGCCTCGAACAGCGCGAGCACCTTGTCGGTGTTCGCCTCGACCCGGTGCTCGAGCGAATCCCACGCGTCGCGCCGGATCGTGTTCTCGAAGGCGCCGACCTGGAACCAGTCCTCGACATCGACCGAGAGGGCGTTGACCATCATGCGGATCAGGCCGCGTTCCCGCGGATGGCCGAAAGGTCGGGGCGGCGGCCCTGCCCCTCGCCCTGCTCCACCCAGTCGACCAGCAGCCCCAGCACGCGGCGCAGCGCCTCGTCCTGGTCGCGCACCTGGCTCTCCAGCTCGGTGATGCGGCGCTGCAGCGCCGGATCGTTCGCCGGCGCGGCCATCTCGGGGCGCAGCGGCACCGGATCGGCGGGGCGCGGCGGCGGCACCGGGGCGCCCATCGGCATCGGCGCGACATCGGTCAGTTCATAGGGTTCCGGCTGCGGCGCGGGCATGGGCGCGGGCGCCGGCGAAGGTGCCGGCGTCGCCACCGGTGCGGGCCGATAGCCCGAGACCGGCGTGTCGTCGTTCAGGTCCGCGATCACCGCGGCCAGTTCGTGCGCACCGAACGTCTCCATCTCCTCGACCGCGCCGAACAGCAGCACGCGGCTGGCAAGCTGGTTGATCCGGCGCGGGCTGCCGCCCGACCAGCGATGGATCGCCGCCACCGCATCGTTGGTGAAGCGCGGCTTGCCCCGCCAGCCGACGCAGGAGAGGCGGTGGATCAGATAGGGCTCGACTTCGTCTGCCTGCATCGGATCGAGATGGTGCATGGCGATCACGCGCTGGCGCAGCTGCTCGAGACGGGGATCGCTCAGCTTGAGACGGAATTCGGGCTGGCCGAGCAGGAAGATCTGCAGCAGCGGATAGCCGCCGGCCTGGAAGTTGGAGAGCATGCGCAGCTCCTCCAGGCTCTCGATCGGCAGCGACTGGGCCTCGTCGACCACCACGAGCGTGCGCCGTCCGGTGCGGGCCACGGCGTGCAGCCCGCGCTCGATCTCGCCCAGCATCTCGGCCTTGTTCAGGCCGGTGCTGTCGATCCCCAGGCCCTGGCAGACCAGCCGCAGCAAGTCCTCCGGGCGCAGCTGGGTCGAGACGATCTTGATCACGTTCAGCCGCTCGCGATCGATCTCGCCCAGCAGATGGCCCATCAGCGTGGTCTTGCCCACGCCGGGGTCGCCGGTGATCACCACAAAGCCTTCACCCTGGCTCAGGCCGTAGCCGAGATAGGCCATGGCCTTGCGGTGGGTGGCCGTGTCGAACCAGAATTTCGGATCCGGGGTCAGCTGGAAGGGCCGGCCGCTCAATCCGTAATGGTCGTCGTACATGTGCTTCGTCCCGACGCTTAGAAACCGTAACGCAATCCCAGCAGCGCCTGGGCGCTGGCCGAGCTCTGGCCCTCCCGCTCGAACCCGAACACGCCCGCGGAAAGGGTCGCGCCCAGCCGCCCGAAGCGATGGGTATAGGCCGTATTCGCTCCCCAACCGTAAATCCCGTCATTCCCCGGAATGTCGCTGTTGTAATAGCTGCCGAGGATGCTGCCCTGAAGGGCGCCGTTGGGCCCCACATCGGTGGAGGCGAAGAGCTGGGCGTAAATGCTGGTGTCGCTGGTGCCGTTGGTGGTGAAGGCAGTGCCGCCCGCCGGCGCGATGAAGTCGCGCCGCGCCCAGCCGCCGCCGATGCCGAAGCGGGTGCCGCCGCGGCCGGCCACCGCCACCGCGGTCACGCCCCGCGCGCGATAGGCCGAGGTCGCCGCCGAGGCGAAGACCCCGTTCATGCAGCCGCCCGCCGCCGCGCCCGTGGTGCCATAGATGCAGCCCGAGAACTGGTTGCCGAACGGATCGGTGGTGCTGGCCAGCGCGGTCGGCAGCGTGGCGAGCTGGCCGTTCAGCTGCTGGCCGAAGGTCTGCACCGTGTCGTAGACGCCGATCTGGATGCCGCTGCCCGGGCTCGCCTGATAGCTGAGCGAGCCGGTATAGCTCATCGAGCCGTAGCGGCGGCCGACGCGCGCTTCCAGGAAGGTGCGCCGGCTCGGCCGCCAGATCACGCCCGCATCCCAGAACATGCCGTCCAGGTCATAGGCGATGCGGCGCGGCGAATTGGGATCGGTCTTGAAGCGCCCCGCCCCGTCGACCACCGGGTTTCCGGCGGTATCGCGCAGCGGATCGCGCTGGGTGATCTTGATCTGCTCATAGCCGACGCCGCCGGCCACCGCGAGGCCCTGCGCCACCGGCAACACCACGTCGCCGCGGCCATATTTGCCCTCGAAGCGCTGGTCGAGCTGGCCGGCATCCTCGCGCGTGTAGGACCCGCTGGCGGTGATGCCGACGGGCAGCACCGTGCCCGATTTCACGCCGACGCTGGCAGTTGCGACATGCACCTTGGAATCGTTGTAGTTGTCGAGCCGCGGCTGGCCCGGCGCCACGCCGGTCTGCCCGGGCGCCTCGACCTTGGTGTAGCCGAAGCGATAGGCGCCGTTGACGAACATCGGCCCCAGATGCGTCGCCACGTTCGGCCCGATATAGCCCGAGAAGACCTGGGCGGAATTGCTGAAATTGCCGACATTGCTGGTCTGCACGTCGCCGCGGATGTCCGATCGGGTGCGCGTCGCGATGCCGCCCGCCTCGATCGAGAAGCCCGGCGCCACCTTCGCCTTCACGGTCGCCAGGCCGCTATGGGTGTGATCGTTGTTCAGCCTGTTCTGATAGTCGAACCGGTGCTCGTAGCGATAGCTCACCTGCACCTCGACACGGCGCGACTGGACCGAGGCGTCGATCCCCGCGCCGATCGTCGAATAGGTCAGCACGTCGCCACCGTTGAGATCGGCCGCGACCACCTGGCTCGCATCGATATAGGGCGTGATGCGCGCGCGCTGGGCGCTGGCCGGCGCGGCGGCCATGACGGCGGCAAGCGCCGCGCCCGTGACGATGAGCCGCTTCACCGGCCTTCCTCCCCATATTCGTAATAGCTGCCGAACCGCCGCCCGCCCGGCTGGAACGACACGGAATTGAGCACGAGCTGGATATGCTCGCAGGCGTCGAGCGTGTTCACTGCGGCGCGCAGGTCGCCCTCGCTGGTCTTGTCGGCGCGCACGACGAGCATCACCTGCCCCACGTGCAGCGCCAGGACCGATGCGGGAGACGCGGCCAGCGCAGGCGGCGAATCGAAGATCACGATGCGGCGCGGATTGGCCTCGGCCAGCCCGTCGAGCAGTGCGCGGGCACGGTCGCTCGCCAGCAGCTCGGTGTCGCTGATCGAACGCGCGCCGGCCGGCAGCACCGAAAGCTGCGGCACGTCGGTGTCGATGATGCAGTCCTCGACGCTCGCCACCGATCCCGCCAGCACGTCGAGCAGGCCCGGGCCGCCCGGCAGGCCGAGGCGCGGCAGCACGTCGGGCTTGGGGAAGTCAGCATCGACCAGCAGCACCTCGACGTCCTTCTCGGTCGCCATCGAGAGCGCGAGGTTGATCGCGCAGAAGGTCTTGCCCTCGCCCGGCTGGGCCGAGCAGACGAGGATCATGCGGGCGCGGTCGGCCGCTTTGGCCGTATCCTTGGCGGCGACGGCGCGGGCAGTGAGCAGCAGCTGGCGCTTCACCATGCGGAACTCCTCGGCCAGCGGCGTGATCGCCGCGCCGGGCATCAGCATTCCGCCCTGTTCGAGCACCTCGCGGTCGAGCGCCGCCGCGCGGCGGCCGGCCGGGCGCGCGGTGGCGATCTGCGGCTCGGGCTCGGCGGGGATGCCGCGCGCGAGCGCCGGCTGCACCGGTTCCGGTTCGGGAGCGGGCTCCGGCTCCGGCTGGGGAGCCGGCATGGCGATGGGTTCGGGCGCCTGCTGCACCGGCGCCGGCTCGGGCTGCGGCGGCACGGGCGCCGGCTCGAGCTGCACTTCGGGCGGCGGCGAGGCCTGCGGCACCAGCGGCGGCACCACCATCGCGGGTTGCGCCACCGGCGCCGCCGCGCGCTTGCGCACCGGCGGCGGCGTTGGCGCTTCCTCGGGCGGCTCGACCGGCGGAGGCGCATAATGGAACGAAGGCGCCGCCCGTTCGAGCAGCGACCCCTTGAGCCGGCGGGGAGTCTGGTCGTTCATCTCAGGCTCCCATGCCGCGTTGGAGGAATTCGACGCCGATCAGCCCCACATAGGCGCAGCACAGGGCAGCCAGTCCGCCGGCGAACAGCACCAGCTTCCGGCGCCGCATCGCGGTCTGTGCGGCGGTCACCACTTCGCCGATCGAGCCGATCACCGGCATGCCGCTGGCCCTTTCCAGCTTGGCGGCGGTCGGGAAGGTCGTCGTCAGCTTGCCCAGCGCAAAGGCCGCGGCCAGGCCGGCGCCCAGGCCGGCGATCAGCACGCCGGTGAGCAGCAGCGGCCGGTTGGGCGAGCTCGGCGCGCGCGGCTGGGTGGGCGGATCGACCACGTTGAACTTGTCGGCATCGGCGACATTCTGCGCCTGGCTCGCGATCTTCATCTGCTCGCGCTGGGCGAGCAGCGTGTCATACTGGCCCTTGAGCACCTGATATTGGCGCTCGATCTCGCCCTGCTCGGCGGCCACGCCCGGCGCTTCGGCCATCTTGGCCTGGAGCAGGTTCAGGTCGCCTTCGATCTGCGCCTTGCGCTGGATCAGCGCGGCGACGGTCGCCTGCTTGTCCGCCCGCATCGATTGCAGGCCGATATAGACCGGATTGGAAGCGCCGGCCGAAGCGCCGCTCACCACCGGTTCGCGCGCCGCCGCGCTCTGTGCGGCAGCGAGCTGGTTCTTCAGCGCGATCACGTCGGGATGGCTGTCGGTATAGCCCTTGGCCCGCGCATCGGCGAGCTGGCCCTGGATCGCCGCGAGCCGCGCCCGCGCCGGGCCGGTCACCGCGCCGCCGCCGGCGCCGGCGACATTGGCCGGCGTGCTCGCCATCTGGGCGTTGACGACGTTGAGGCTCGATTGCGCCGCCGCCAGATCGGACTGGATCTGGCCGAGCTGGGTGCGTGCGGCGGAGACGCGATCGTCGATCGATCCGGTACCGGGCAGCGAGCCGAGATAGCGGTTCTGGAAGTCCGCCTTCTTCGCCTCGGCGTCCGCGAGCTGCTTCTGCCGCGCGTCGAGCTGCTGGTCCATGAAGTCGAGCGACTGGCTCGACTGGTCCCGATTGTCGGAGAGATTCGCCTCGACGAAGATGTCGATCAGCTTCTGGGTGATCTGGCGGGCGAGCTTGCCGCTCGGCGCGGTGACGCTGATCTCGAACAGATTGTCCTGCTGGGCGGTCAGCTTGATCGCCTTCTGGAGGCCGGCCACCCGGTCCGCCACATCGCGGTCGGTCGCCACGGTGCGGGCCAGGTCGGTGCCGCGCACCACCTTCTCCAGGTTCACCGCAGCAGTCAGCGTCTGGCGGACGCGGTCGAGGTCCTTCTGCTGGTTGAGCGCCGTCGTCCCGTCGGTCGGGATGATCTGGCGCAGCTGCACGAAGATGCGCGCGCGCGATTCATAGTTGTTCGGCATCTGCGACACCACCAGCCAGCCGGCCAGGCAGATGCCCCAGGCCACCGCCAGCGCTACCCAGCGCCGCTGCCAGATCGCGTGCAGTGCGCCGCGCAGCTCGTCGTAGAGGCTCCCCACCCGCGCTACCTCAGAACATGCTCGTGGGGATGATGATCACGTCGCCCGGCTCGAGCTTGACGTTCGCCTTGATGTCGCCGTTCTTCAGCAGGTCGCCCAGGCGCACCTTGTATTCGGTCTGCTTGCCGGTCTGCCGGTCGTAGCGCACCAGCCGCGCGCGGTTGCCCGCCGCGAACTCGCTGAGCCCGCCCACCGCGATCATCGCGTCGAGCAGGGTCATGTTGGCGCGATAGGGGATCGATGCCGGCTTCTCGGTCGCGCCGACGACGCGGACCTGCTGGCTGTACGTCCCGTTGAAATTCTCGACGATCACCGAGACGATCGGATCCTTGATATACTCGCTCAGCGCGAATTTCAGGTCGTCCGCCAGCATCGCCGGGGTCTTGCCCACCGCCGGCATGTCGCTGATCAGCGGCACGGTGATGCGGCCGTCGGGGCGCACCTGCACCTTCGCCGACAGCTCGGGATTGCGCCACACGAAGATCTGGAGCTGGTCCATCGGGCCGATGACATATTCGTCGCTCGGCACCTCGCGCTGCGTCACCGCAGCCGCGGGCGGCAGCTCCGGGCGGCCGCCCCCGCCGCCGCACCCCGCCAGCAGCGCCGCCGCCGCGCCGAGAGCCAGAATTGTCCTGCCGAAACCGATGAAACGCATGCCGAGCTCCTTTCCCGGCGGGCAGGCGCGCCGCCGACGTCTCGGCAGCAACCCGCACAGGATCGCGCTCAGCTATGGGGGCGAGAGGTAAATATCGGGTTAGGCCTTGCGGACCGTTCGTCGCTTCATCCCGTTGGGGCACGCGGTCCCGCGGCGGGACCGCGCCCGCTCAGGCGCAACGGCCTCCCCGATATCGCTCCCGGAGATGAACGGTCGTCTGGTCGATGCTCGGATACACGGTAGTCGCATTGACGTTGATGCTGTCGAGCTGCCGCAGGATATGCGCCTTGTCGGTGATCGTGATCCGGGAAATCGCCATGCCCTCCTGGCCATCCTCGGAAAGCGTCGCGTCATGCCCATAGAGCAGAAAGGCGCCCGCCTGCGACTTGATCCGCGTGTTGGTTCGCTTCGCCTTCACGCAAACGATCGACCTGAGATCGTCGGGGACCATGCGCGGCTCGAAGAACCCCTTTTCCGACTTGATGTGGTGCAACAGCTTTCCGGCGACCTCGGTTTCGTTGAACGCCTCCATGGTGAGGTTCAAGTCCATGTCGTTCTTCTGCTCGAACGTCAGATTGGAGATGTTGGCCAGGCAGCTCACCGTATCGGAGTCGTAATATTTCACGTCGTCCGATCGCACTCGGAACACAATGACTTCACCGTCGACGTCGCTCGGCCCGTCCCTCCCGTGACAGGCGAAGAACAGCGCAACCAGCGGATTGCTCGAAATGTCCAGGAGCCGGGTCGGCAGCCCGTAATGCTGCATGCGGACCAGGCGGTCGAAGCGATATTGATCGGCCTGGAACTCGTCATAATGGGCAATGAGCAACTCTTTGCAGAGCCGGTCCTCGTTCGGCATGAACTGCCATGCGCCATCCGCCGATTTCCGCAAGAGGGACGGCGTCAGTTCGAAGCGCGCATCCTCATGCCCGCGAAAGAAGCTTTCGGTTTCCTCGCCGCTGGACGGCTCGCCGTCGGCCCGCCCGTCGCCGGACAGCTTGTACAGCAGCTGCAGAAAGGCCTCGACGCTGCCCGCGACGCCTAGCGTCTCGCGGATACGCGGCGGCGGTGCCGCGGCCCCCGGCTCGACTTCCTGCGCGACCAGTTTCGCGAGATCCGGCTTCAAGCCCGGCTTGAGCTCCGCCAACTCGGCCAGGATCGCCTGCGCATCTCCCGCCCTGACGGCCCAATGCGTGCGAAAGAGCTGATAGGCATCGGCGCCGAACAGGTCGCGGGCCTCGTCGAGGTCGGCAAAGTCGATCTCGCCGAAATCGATGAGCGTCTCGAACCGGGTGGATACTTCTCTCCGCCCCGCATCGGTCTCGTCGATCCGGCCATATTTGACGAGCATCGAGACGCCTTCGCCCCTGCCCTTGCGCATCACCTCGCTGCAGAGGAAAGTGGGCAGCTTCTCCAGGAATGCGACGGCGCTTGCGTCCAGATCGCCAAGCCGCTCCTCGATGTCGGTGGGCGTGTATTCGAACATGCGCGCACGGTTCATCCCGATCGTCTTGATCTTCCCCTCGACATAATCGGGGTTACCGAAAGCTATGTAATTGAAGTTATCCGACATATTTACTCTGCCCGGGCGTTTCCCCTGCCTAACCATGGCCATCGGAGTCGCGGCAATGGCCGCCACGGGGAATTTTTGGACCGGAATGAATGGATGCGTCGACAACCGCGGAACCATTTCCGCAGCGGCGCGTTCCAAGCCGAGATATGTTGCACTGACGCAACAACACCCAACTCCATTTTTCCCCGCGCCAAACTTTCCTTTGTATCAATTCCCAGTGAGTTGGTAGAGATTTTGCTCACCATAAGAAAAGGTGGGCCCTCCATGCGTTTCCGTTCCTCGTCGCTCCTCGCCATCGCCACCACCCTGGCGTTCGCCGTGCCGCCTGCCTTCGCGCAGGACACCGCCGGGCCGCAGGCCGATCAGGCACCGCCGCCCGAAGACACGCAGATCGTGGTCACCGGCACCCGCGCCCAGGGCCGCTCGCGGCTCGACACCGCCTCGCCGGTCGACGTGCTGAGCGGCACCGCGCTGCGCAACCAGGGCACGACCGAGCTCGGCGCCGCCCTTGCCGCCATCGCCCCCTCGATCGACTTCCCGCGCCCCTCGGCGGTGGACGGCACCGACGCGATCCGCCCCGCCACCTTGCGCGGCCTCTCGCCCGACCAGACGCTGGTCCTGATCAACGGCGTGCGCGCCAACGCCTCGGCGCTGCTCAACATCAACGGCTCGGTCGGGCGCGGCGCCGCCGCCGTCGACCTCAACACCATCCCCGCCACCGCGCTTGAGCGGATCGAAGTGCTGCGCGACGGCGCCTCGGCGCAATATGGCTCGGACGCGATCGCCGGCGTGATCAATGTTCGGCTCAGGGAAGCGCGCTCGGGCGGCGGCGCCACCGCCACCTATGGCTTCTACGCCACCGACATCGACACCGCGCGCGGCAGCCGCTCGGTCACCGGCGAGCCTGCCTTCACCGCCTCGGCCTGGCAGGGCATCGGCTTTGGCGAGGACGGCTATGTCACGCTCTCGGGCGAGTATCTCAACCGCGAGGCGACCAATCGCGCCGATTTCGATCCGCGCGTCACCCCCAGCCGCGTCACCGGCCGCTTCGGCGATCCCGCGGTCGAGCAATATACCGGCTATATCAACGCCGGCACCGGAATCGGCGACAATTTCAAGCTCTATGGCTGGTTCGGCTATCAGGATCGCGACAGCCGCAGCGCCGCCTTCCCGCGCCTGCCCGCCGCCACCGCCGCGGTCTCCGGCATCTATCCGAACGGCTTCCTGCCGATCATCAACACCAAGTCGACCAACGCGAACGGCGCGCTCGGTATCAAGGGCGACCTCGCCGGCTGGGACGTCGACCTCAACGTCGCATATGGCCGCAACAAGATCGCCTATTACACCCGCAACTCGGCGAACTATGCCTATGGCAACGCGTCGCCGACCAGCTTCTATGACGGCGCGCTGATCTATGACCAGTGGGTGGCTGGGCTCGACGTGTCGCGCAAGTTCGACGTGTTCCAGTCGCTGAACGTCGCCTTCGGCGTCGAAGGCCGCCGCGAGGGCTTCAAGATCACGCCGGGCGAGCCGGCCTCCTGGAATTATCCCGCCACCGGCGCCGTGCCGGGCCAGGCGCCGGGCGCGCAGGGCTTTGGCGGCTTCTCTCCGCTCAACGCCATCGAGCGCAGCCGCAAGAACGTCTCGGGCTATCTCGATATCGAGGCCCAGATCACCGACAAGCTGCTGATCGGCCTGGCCGGCCGCGGCGAGCACTATACCGATTTCGGCGACACGGCGACCGGCAAGGTCTCGCTGCGCTACGACATCGCGCCGTGGTTCGCGCTGCGCGGCACCGCCTCGACCGGCTTCCGCGCGCCGAGCCTGCAGCAGCAATATTTCACTTCGATCGCCTCGGTGGTCCAGAACGGCTCGCCGGTCCTCACCGGCACCTTCCCCTCGGTCAGCGTCGTCGGCGCCGCGCTGGGCGGCCTGCCGCTCGAGCCCGAGCGCTCCACCAACCTCTCGGTCGGCACGGTTATCCGCTCGGGCGGGTTCGACCTGACGATCGATGCCTATCAGATCCGCCTGCGCAACCAGCTCGCCCTTTCGGAGAATATCCAGGCGAGCTTCAGCCCCCAGGTCGCGGCGCTGCTCGCCAGCACCAATACCGGCGCCCAGGCCGCGCGCTTCTTCATCAACGGCCTGCGCTCGCGCGTTCGCGGCATCGACGCGGTGGCGCATTACCGCCTGCCCACCGGCGATGCCGGCACGTTCGACTTCACGATCGCGGGCAATCTCAACCAGACCAAGGTCGACCGCAGCAGCATCCCCACCTCGACCGGCACGATCAACCCCGCGCCGGTCCTCTTCGCCCGCAGCCGCATCCTGACGATCGAGCAGGGCACGCCGGGCCAGAAGGTGACGGGCTCGATCGACTGGTCGCTCGACAAGCTCGCGATCACCGCGCGGGCGAGCTATTATGGCGACGTCAACCAGCCGGGCACCACGCCGGCGGCGGACATCCATAGCGGCCGCCACACTATCACTGACCTCGAGCTGCGTTATCAAGCGCTTAAGGGCGCACAGTTCGCACTCGGCGTGAACAATCTGTTCGACGTGTATCCGGACTATACCATCGCCGCTAACAACAGCACCGGCGTGGTCGGCTTCCCCTATTACTCGCCCTTCGGCTTTGGCGGGCGCTACGTCTATGCGCGGCTCGGCCTGAGCTGGTGAACCATCCCCGAGGGAGCGGCCGCCCGGCCGCTCCCGTTGGCGGCTACCGCAAGCGGGCCTCGCATTGACCCCAGGCCCGGGGAGGCTATTTTCCGCCCCATGCTGCACGATCTCCCCGTGGGCAGGGCCCTGCGCCGCTTCCGCATCCTGAACGGGATCAAGCAGGGTCATGTCGCCGAGCACCTGGCGGTGACCCAGGCCAGCGTTTCGCGCTGGGAAAGCGGCATGCACGAGCCCGACGCGGCGATGCGCGAGCGCATCCTGGCGATGATCGCCGCCAATGCCGGCAACGACGCGGACGCGGCGCTGAAGCGCCTGGTCGAGACGTCGAGCGTCCCGGTGCATCTCGTCTGCGACGCCACCCATCGCCTGCTCGCGGCCTCGCCCGCCCGGGCGATGGCATGGGCGGACAGTGCCGACAGCTTCCTGAACCGCTCGCTCTGGGCCTTTGCCAGCCCCGAGATCGTCGCCGCGGAAGAAGGGCTCGCCGATCGCGGCTGGTATGATCGCCCGTTCCAGCGGCTGGAGTTCCACACCGGCCATAACGGCAGCGTGGTGATCGCCGTGCTGCCGGGCACGATGCGCTGGGAGACGGTGCCGCTCGCCGATGGCCGGATCGGCCGCATCACCACGACGATCGCGAGCGACCCGGCATAGAGCCACGCCCCGATCGGAAGGTGGGCCGGGAGTCCGCGTCCCGGGCCTTGTATAATCTATTCGTGGCCATCGGCCGCCACCGCCCCTAGCAGGGCCGCATGCGCACGCCCTGGCCCCGAATCATCATACTCTGGCTGGTCGGAATCCTCGCCGCGGCGCAGCTGGCCAAGATCTCCGCCATCGCGCCGATCCTGCGCGAGAGCTTCCATTTGTCGCTCCCCCAGATCGCCCTGCTGATCTCGCTCCTCGAAGTGGGCGGCGCCCTGTTCGGCTTCGTCGCCGGCCTGGGCCTTGCCCGTTTCGGCATGCGCGCCTTCCTGCTGCTCGGCGGCGCGACGCTCGCCGGCACCAGCCTGGTCGAGGCGATCGCTCCCAACCCTGCCATCCTGTTCACCGCCCGCGCGGTGGAGGGTGTGGGCTATCTGCTGATGGTCATCGTCGCGCCCACCGCCATCGCCGCGCTCGCCACCGACCGGAGCCGCGGCCGCGCGCTCGCCCTGTGGAGCACGTTCGTGCCCGTCGGCCTGGCATTGGGAAGCGCGGTCACTGCCTCGCTGGTCACGCTGGCGGGGCCGCGCGGCGTGATGCTGGTCTGGGCGGTGGCGCTGGCCGCGATCACGGCACTGCTCACCCGCTTCCCGCTTCCCGGCGCGAGCAGCCGGCGGATCACGCTTCCCGCTCCGGCCGCCTGGATCTCCACCTTCGCCTTCGGGCTCTACACGCTGTTCGTGTGCGCGCTGCTCATGCTGCTGCCGAGTTTCCTGGTCGAGCGCAGCGGCGCCCCGATCGAGCAGGTCGGGCTGATCACCGCACTGGCCTCGCTCGCCGCCCTGCCCGGCTCGGCCGCCGCCATGTGGATGATGCGGGGCGGCGCGCTCGGCCGGCGCCGGATGATGCTGGTCTCGACGCTGGCCCTGCTCGCCACGCTGCCGCTGGTCCTGTGGCTCTATCGGGGTGCCGGGGCGGGCCTGGTCGAAAGCGGTGTCCTCGCCGTCGGCGCGACCCTGATCAGCGGCCTCGTCCCGCCGCTGATGTTCGCCCGCCTGCCCGCCCAGGCCGGCGCCACCACGCCCGACGATCCCCGGATCGCGGCGGCGAACGGCCTGATCACCCAGTTCGGCGCGGGCGGCGCGCTGCTCGGCCCACCACTGGCCGGCATGGTCGTCGCCGCCTGGGGCTGGCCGGCGCTCGGCATCGCGCTGATCGCGCTGGTGCTGGCGATGCTGGCCTGCCTGCTGGTCGCCGAAAGCCTCTGACCCGGTTTGACAACGCCCGGTCCAGGCTCCATCCTCCCCACATGATGCTTCGCGCACCCACGCTGCGATACCGCATTCACGCGGGACAGTCCCTGGCAGGCAACTAGCCCCGGGTTCTCCTCAGGCATGTCCCGGAGATCCGGGGCCAAGCGATGCGCCGTTCGGCGCCCCGGCGGCATCGCCGCCTTTGCCTGGGAGTTCCAGAATATGAGCAAGACCCGCAAGGCGGCCAGCCGGCCGCCGATCGACATGATCGATTCCGAAGCCGAGCGGCTCGCCGGCCTGGCGCTCAGTGTCGAGCGCCGCTTTCCCGCGGTCAGCGCGCTGCTGCTCCGCGAGACCGAACGCGCGAGGCTGCACAGCGCGGCCGCCATCTCGCCCGACACGGTGACGATGGGCTCCACGGTGGAGTTCGTCGACGACAGCAACGGCACGCGGCGCACCGTCACGCTCGTCTACCCGCCCGACGCGGACATCTCCCGGGGGCGAATCTCGATCCTCACGCCCGTCGGCGCGGCGCTGATCGGGCTGCGGACCGGCCAGTCGATCCTGTGGCCCGATCGCCACCTCACCGTGCTGCAGGTGCACCGGCCCGGGCCGTGCTGATCCCGGCTCAGACCAGCAATTCGGCCGCCGGCGGATGCCCCAGGAACGCGCTGGGGCTCGCGCTGGCCCCATAGGCCCCGGAGGCGAACACCGCGATCCTGTCCCCCACCTCGGCACGGGGCAGCGCCACGCGGTCGGCCAGCCGGTCCAGCGGCGTGCAGAGCGGGCCGACGATCGTCACCACTTCCTCGGCCGGATCCTGCATCCGGTGCGCCACCGCCACGGGATAGTTGCGGCGCACCACCGTGCCGAAATTGCCGGTGGCGGCGAGGTGATGGTTCAAGCCGCCCTCGACCACCAGGAAGGTCTCCCCCTGGCTCTCCTTCCGGTCGACCACGCGGGCAAGGTACACGCCCGCCTCGCCCACCAGCCAGCGGCCGAGCTCCACGGCATATTCGGTGTCCAGCCCCCGGATCGCCTCGCCCAGCGCCGCGCCCACCGCCGCCACGTCGAGCGGCGCGTCGCCGGGGAAATAGGGGATGCCGAAGCCGCCCCCCAGGTTGACCAGCGGCGGCCGCGCACCGGCCTCGTCCGCCAGCCGCGCGGCGAGCGCCACCGTGGCCGCCTGGGTCTCGATCACCGAGGCGGCATCCAGCGCCTGCGATCCGGCGAAGATGTGGAAACCGCGCCATTCCGCACCGGCCTCGATCACCCGCCGCACCAGCGCCGCCGCCCGGCGCGCATCCACGCCGAAGGGCGAGGCACGCCCGCCCATCTTCATCCCCGATCCGCGCAGCTCGAAATCCGGGTTCACCCGCACCGCGAGCCGCGGCGTCACGCCCAGCCGGGCCCCGATCGCGAATGCGCGCTCGGCCTCGGCCTCCGATTCGAGATTGAGCGTCACCCCCGCGCCCAGCGCGGCTTCCAGCTCGGAATCGCGCTTGCCGGGCCCGGCGAAGCTGATGTCCGCCGCCGCCATGACGTCACGCGCCCGGGCCAGTTCGCCCGCCGAGGCCACGTCCATCCCGTCCACCAGCGGCGCGATGCGTTCGAGCAGCGGCGGGAAGGGGTTGGCCTTGATGGCATAATGAACGCCGATATTGCCGGGCAGCGCCGCGCGCAGGCGGGCGATGCGCGCCGCCACCACCGTGAAGTCATAGACATAGGCCGGGGTCTGGGCGTCCGGCCATGGCAGTTCGCGCAATGCCGCAAATTCGGGCGGGATCGGGCCATGCGGTTTCGCGGTAACGGTCATTTGTCCCCCAAATTCGCCCTGAGCGCCGCCCGGTCCAGTTTGCCATTGGCGTTGCGCGGGAGCTCCGGGCGCCAGTCGTAGCGCGCCGGCTGCATGAAGCTCGGCAGTTCGCGCCGCAGCCGCTCGCGCAGCGCGGCCTCGCGGCTGCCGTCGCCGCGCGCGATCACCATGATCGCCTGGCCCAGCCTTTCGTCCGCCACGCCGAATGCCGCAGCCTCGCCGGTCTCGCCGCCCGAGAGCACGGCTTCCTCGATCTCGGTGGGGCTGATCCGGTTGCCGGCCGATTTGATCATCTCGTCGTCGCGGCCGACGAAGCGGAGCAACCCGTCCTCGCCCAGCCGCACCGTGTCGCCCGACCACACCGCCATGCCGCCGCTCTCGGCAAAGGCGGGCGCGGGGCGGAAGCGCTGCGCCGTCCGCTCGGGGTCGCGCCAATAGCCCTGGGCGACCAGCGGACCCGCATGGACCAGTTCGCCCTGGGAGGCCGGTGCGCCGTCCGGACCGACCACGAGGATCTCGGCGAACGGAATCGCCGTGCCGATGGCATCGGGATGCGCGTCGACCAGCCGGGGATGGAGATAGGTCGATCGGAACGCCTCGGTCAGCCCGTACATCGGATAGAGGTCGGCATTGGGGAAACGCGCCCGCAGGTCGCGCACCATCCTCAGGGTAAGTGCGCCACCCGAATTGGTTAGGCGACGAAGCTTCGATGCAGTCTCAACCGGCCATTCCGCCTCGAGCAGCTGCACCCATAGCGGCGGGACCCCGGCCAGGCTGGTGATGCCGAAGCGTTCGACTGCCTTTATGACGTCGCGCGCAGTCAGGTAATCGAGCGGCACCACCCGGGCGCCTGCAGCCCAGGTGGAGAAGAGCTGGTTCTGCCCATAGTCGAAGCTGAGTGGCAGCACTCCGAGCACGCGATCCTCAGATTCTATCTCAAGATAATGGGCTACACTTATGGCTCCCAGCCATAAATTGGCGTGACTCAGCATCACGCCCTTCGGCCTGCCGGTCGATCCGGAGGTATAGAGGATCGCCGCGAGCGCATCGGGGCCAGCTTCGGAGGGCGGAAGCGTCCGCTCCGAGATCAACACGCCCTCGTCCACCGCCCGGCAGTCGGCGCCAATATCGCCAACTTCGAGGGCGGCAAGACGCGCCTGTTGGGAAACCAGCGCCCGCGCGCCCGAATCGGCGAGGATATGTGCCACCTGGGCCCGTTTGAGCACCGGGTTCACGGGCACGTGCACCAGCCCCGCCCGCGCCGCCGCCAGCGGCATCAGGCAGGCGGTCCGCGTCTTGGGCAGCCAGCTGGCCACCCGCTCGCCCGGCTCCAGCCCCAGCGCGCGGAGAGCATGGGCCATGCCGCCCACGGCCGCCTCCAGCTGGGCATAGGTGAGCGTGCCCGCCTTGTCCTCCAGCGCCACGGCCTCGGGCTTACCGCGCGACGGCAGGGCATCGAGAGGCCGGGGAACGGGGTCGAGCGGTATCACCCGCACACCCTTATACTTGGCAGCGCCCGCGCCAACCCTTACGGGAGCGAAAAACCGGCAGGGGAAGTGCATTGCAGCCCGATGGGTCGCTCCAAGTCGAAGATACCGTCCGCGGCGTGCTCCGCGACGTGCTGGGCCTGAGCGCGGAGCGCGTGGCCGATTTCCGCGCGGACACGCCGCTTTTCGGGGCGCTGCCCGAGCTCGATTCGCTTGCCGTGGCGGGTGTCCTCACCGAGCTGGAGGACCGGCTCGGCATCCTGATCGAGGATGACGAGGTGGATGGCGAGATGCTCGAGAGCTTCGGTGCCCTCACCCGCTTCGCGGCGGCCAAGGCGCTCCGGTGATCGATCACTACGACTGGGCCGGCGGGCGCGAGGCGATGCTGCGCTTCGGCCCCGCCACCGGCCCGGTCGTGGTCGCGGCGCTGCCGCTGTTCGAGGAAGCCAACCGCACCCGCGCCTTCGTGGTGACGATCCTGCGCCTGCTTGCCGCACGCGGCATCGCGGGTGCCCTGCCCGATCTGCCGGGCCAGGGCGAGAGCCTGATGCCGACCGACAAATCCTCCATCCTCAAGATGCAGGACGCATTCGGCTTCGCCTGCGACAAGTTCGATCGCGAGGGACGCAACTGCTATGCGCTGGGCGTGCGCAGCGGCGCGCTGCTCGATGCGCTAGCGCCCGTCGCCGGTCGCTGGCATTTCGCGCCTATGCTCGGCGAGAAGCTCCTGCGCGAGCTGAAGCGGGCCGCGATCGCCGCCGACCCGCAGCGCCATGACCTGGATTCGCCCATCCTCGGAGGCGACGCGCCGATCGAGATCGCCGGCAATCTGCTTGCTCCGGCCCTGCTCGGCGAGCTTTCCACTGCGCGGCCCGCGCCGGACGCCCGGATAGTCCGCCTGGCCTCGGACACCGCCTATGCAGCGCGCAGAGTGGAAGGCACCCCGCTCTGGCGCCGTGCCGAGCCGGACAACGATCCCGCGCTCGCCGTCCTGCTCGCCGACGATATCGCCGCCTGGGTCCGCACATGCGAAAGCTGATCGCGTTCCCCTGCGCCGGCGAGACATTGCTCGGCACGCTCGACGAAGCGGCCGAGACCACCGGCCTGCTCGTCGTTTCCGGCGGCAATGAGATCCGCATCGGCGCACATCGCGGCATGGCGTTGCTGGCCGAGCGTGTCGCTCGCGCCGACTATCCGGTCCTGCGCTTCGATCGGCGCGGGATCGGGGATTCTACCGGCGAGAATCGCGGGTTCGAGTCGAGTGCCGAAGACATCGCCGCCGCCGCCAGGGCCTTTCGCGAAACCGGCGTCGAGCGGATCGTCGCCTATGGGAATTGCGATGCCGCGACTGCCCTCGCCTTCTTCCACGCCCAGGCGGGCATCGATGCCCTGATCCTCGCCAACCCCTGGTCCATCGAGCCGAGCGACGAGATGCCGCCCGCCGCCGCGATCCGCGCCCGCTATGCGAGCAAGCTGCGCGACCCGAAGGAATGGCTGAGGCTGCTACGCGGCGGCGTTAATATCGCCAATCTGGTCAATGGCTTGCGCAAGATATCGCAGAAGCCATCCCAGGTGCCGGCGGATCTCTCTGCCCATATGGCCGTGGCGCTGGCCGAAACGCAGGTGCCGGTGACGATCCTGCTGGCCAGAGGCGACAATACCGCCATCGCCTTTGCCGATGCCTTCAGGGACCCGGTCTTCGACGCGGCGCGGGGGAAGGTAAGGATCGAGCAGCTCGACAGCGACAGCCACAGCTTCGCGAGCGCCGCCGACAAGCGCTGGCTGCTGGAGAAAGTGCTGGATCAACTCGCCGTCCCTGCGAAGGCCGGGATCTCAGGCGAGTAGGGCTTGCGACACGAGATCCCGGCGTTCGCCGGGATGACGGCTCCCTCACTCCGCCGCGTGCTGCACCACCGTCTCGAAATCCGCCTCGGCCAGGAAGCGCTCTGCGTCGAGCGCGGCCATGCAGCCGGTCCCGGCGGCGGTAACCGCCTGGCGATACTGCTTGTCCATCACGTCGCCACAGGCGAACACGCCGGGCACGCTCGTCTTGGTGGTGCCGGTCTCGACCCGGATGTAGCCATCGTCGTCGAGGTCGATATGGCCGCGGAACAGCTCCGTCGCCGGATGATGGCCGATCGCGACGAAGCCGCCATCGACTTCGATCTGCGACAGCTCGCCGGTCTCCATGTCCTTCAACTCGATCCCCACCAGCCCTTCGGGCTGGCCGCCGGCGATGAAGCGCTCGACCTTCTTGTTCCACAGCACGCTGATCCGCTCGTTGGCGAACAGGCGCTGCTGCAGGATCTTCTCGGCGCGGAACGAATCGCGACGGTGGATCACCGTCACGTCATGGCTGTGATTGGTGAGGTAGAGGGCCTCCTCAACCGCGGTGTTGCCGCCTCCGATCACCGCCACTTTCTTGCCGCGGAAGAAGAAGCCGTCGCAGGTTGCGCAGGCGCTCACGCCCTTGCCCTGGAGCAGCCGTTCCGAATCGAGGCCCAGCCATTTGGCCTGGGCGCCGGTGGCGATCACCAGCACGTCGCCCAGATAGACGGTGCCGCTGTCGCCGACCATGCGGAACGGCCGCTGCGAGACATCGACCTCGACGATCGTGTCCCACATCATCTGCGCGCCGACATGCTCGGCCTGGGCCTGCATCTCCTGCATCAGCCAGGGCCCCTGGATCACGTCGCGGAAGCCGGGATAATTCTCGACGTCCGTGGTGGTCATCAGCTGGCCGCCCGGCTGGATGCCCTGCACCACGATCGGCGACAGGCCGGCGCGCGCGCCATAGATGGCGGCGGTCAGGCCGGCAGGGCCGGAGCCGAGGATCAGCATGCGAGTCGAATGGGTGGCGGTCATCATGGTTTCCGAAATGGCTGAGCCCCGCATCTAGGGGCTCGGCGAGGGTCGAGGCAACATGGGTAGTGTCGCCCCGTCCGCAATGGCTGTGGACAACAGCTTTGGCTCGGCACCCGAAAGCCCCGCTAGCACCGGGCGACGCGGGAAAACGCGCGCGCCGGTGCCTGGCCTAGCTTCCGGCGACGCGATCCGGGTGCGCCGCTCTCCAGGCGTCGACGCGTTCCGACGCATTGCGCCGGATCGCCGCGTAGAAGATGCCATAGTCGCCGAGGTGATAACTGCCGAAAAGGACGCTCAAGACATCCTGGAAGCCGCGCGGCGCGGACCATGGGATATCGACGTTGAGCAACCCCGCCTCGCACGCCGCGCCGGTTAGATGCGGCGTCAGCGCCGTCAGGGTCCGGCCCGGCGCGTCGGCCCGCGCCTTCGGGAAGGGCAGGCTGCCGGGGTTGGCGGCGGCGGGGGCCGCGCCTTCGCGGCGCCAGGTCAACGGATTGACGCAGATCGCCGGCGGCTGGCCCTTGTCCTTTTCGCGGCCGCGCCACCAATAGGTCTTGTCGCGCACCAGGCGAAATGCGCCGGTCCGGCCCTTCTGGCTGGTGTTCCAGGACAGGATGCAGCCGGTCTGGCGCGCATCGTCGCAGATCGGCAGGCCGATCGTTCCGAAATCCGATGGCGCATAGGCCCCGACCACATAGGCGGCGACCAGCCGGGCCTGGAGCGGCGTACCCAGTATCTCCGCCTGAAGGAGCCGCACCGCGTGCATCGCGCCCTGGCTGTGCGCGGCGATCAGGAACGGCCGCCCGTGATTCTCATGCGCGATGAAATGGCGAAAGGCCCGCGCGACATCGGCATAGGCGAGCGCCACCGCCGGGCGGCTCTTCTCCAGCGCACGCAGCGAGGCCTGGCGATAGTGCGGCGCGAAGATGCGGCAACAGCCGTTGAACGCGCTGGCCTGGCCGAGGAGAACGGCGGGATCGAATTCGGACGGCACGGTATAGGCGACGTTCCAGACATCGCTCTGCTGATAAGTGGTCGGGTGGATGAAGAAGACATCGGCCGGCGCCGCGCCCTCCTCCACCGCGGCCATGCCCGGCGGCGTCGAGCGCTCCAGCCCGCCTCGGCCCGGAAACGCCAGCCAGGCATCGGCCCTGGCATAATCGGGTTCGGGCGGCACCTGCGCGGCATCGAAGGGCCGCGCCGGCGACCCGAAAGTCGCGATGACGGTGGCGACCGGACCCATGCCCAGCAACCCCAGCAGAACGATCGCCCCGCACCCCGCCAGGGCGAGCAGCCCCGCCCGCTTCAAGAGCAGCCTCCGACGCATCTAGAATTGCCGGCGCACGCTCATGCCGATCGTCCTGGGCCGCAGGGTGATGGCCGCCTCGATCCCGCTCACGACATTATGGTCGAGCAGCGGCGCCTTATCGAGCAGGTTGTTGACGAACAGATCGACCTGCCAGACGCCGGTATCGATCAACAGGCCGAGATTGACGACGTCATAGGCCTTTTGCCGCCGGGTGAAGTTGCTGGCCGCGACCGGACCGGCCGGCGTGTTGACGATGAAGCTGTCCTCGAACCCCCGCAGGCTCGAACTGCGATATTGATAGTCGGCCCGCGCCGTCGCGCTGACACCGCCGCCGAGCGCGACGCGATAGGCCATATTGGCGTTGGCGATCCATTTCGGCGTATCGAGGACCGGCTGGCCCACCTTGGCCGAGACCCCGGGCGCGCTCCTGGATATCTTGGCATCGGTATAGCTCGCGGCCGCGCCGAGCGTCAGGCCGCCCGTCGCGAACTGGGCGGCCAGCTCCGCGCCCTTGATCTCCGCGCCGCCGACATTGCCGCTGAACGAGAAGCCGCATCCCGGCAGGAAGACGTTCTGCTGGATGTTCTTCCAGTCGGTATAGAAGGCGGCGCCGTTCAGGGTCAGGCGGCGATCGAGGAACTGGTTCTTGCTCCCGACCTCATAGGTCCATAGCGAATCCGAGCGAAAGCTGACCGGCACCGCGGACAGGCCGAGATTGGCCAGATCGGCCTGGCACTGGCCTGGTGCCACCGCGAACGGGTTGCCGCCGCCGGGGCGGAAGCCCTTGGCCGCGCTGGCATAGATCAGATTGTCGCGGCTGGCGCGATAGGAGAGCCCGAACTTCGGGTTGACGCCGCTCTCGCGCGTGCTGGCCGCCCCGTGGGTATCCCCGCCGTTCAACACGCCGTCACCGCGCGTGTCGATCGTCTGCTTGAGATTGAAGTAGCGCAGGGCGGCAGTGGCATCCAGGCCGGGCAGGATCTCGAAGGTGAGATCGGCAAAGGCAGCGAACTGCGTCAGCTTGCTGACGGTATTGCCGTGATAGACCTTGTCGGTGCCGGTCCCGAGCAGCGCCCCGACTCCGATCGAAGTGACGGTCTGGTCGAGCGCGTCGCGCTGCCGTGCATAATAGAGGCCGGCGGTCCAGCGCAGCCGTGCCGCGGGATTGGCGGACGCCGCCCGCAGCTCCTGGCTGAACGTCCTGGTGCTGCTGTTCGACGCGTTGGGCGAGTTGACGCCGTACAGCGCCGGAACCAGCGTCGCGATGTAGAAGGAATAGTCCCGATCGAAGCGGACCGACCGATCGAAATAGGCGGTAAGCGAAGTGATATCGACGTCGCCCAGATGCTTGACCATGTTCAGCGAATAGACGCCGAGGTCGTCGTCGGTCGGCTGCGCGAGGCGGAACGAGCTCTGCAGATCGGGAAGATTGGTCCAGAAGATGCCGCTGTTCTTCTGGCGATAGGCTTGGCGGAACAGCGCCGGCGTGATGTCCAGCGACGGATCGGGCTGCCAGAGCAGCGCCGCCTTCACGGCCAGCACATGGTCCGAATTCTGGTCCCTGTCGGCCAGCGTGCTCAGCGAGGGGCGCACGAGCGGCGTCAGTGCGGCGGGCGGCGCCGTGGTGCTGGTTCGCACGTCGACGGCGGCGCCGTTCGCTACATTGTCGATAAAGCCGGCATTGTCGCGATACAGGGCTCCGGTGCGCAGCACGAGCTTGTCGGACAGCGGCAGGTTGAGCACCGCCTCGCCCTGATAGGAGATGCCGCCATGCGCGGTGCTGGAAATGCCCGCTGCGGTATCCAGCGTGGTGCTGCCCGGTTCCGGCGCGCGGCTGACATATTTGATCGCGCCCCCCATCGCGCTGCCGCCATAGAGCGTCCCCTGCGGCCCCTTGAGGATCTCCACCCGGCCGAAATCGAAGAACACGGGGTCGGCCGCGCCGCTAAAGGCGTTGGTCGCGCCGAGCAGCGAAATGTCGTCGAGATAGATGCCGACGGTGGGGCTGGGCGAAGTCGTGCTGACGCCGCGGATGCTGTACCGGCTCTGGCCCAGCTCGGCGCCCGAGAAGGACACGCCGGGCACCTTGCGCAGCACGTCCTTGAAGTCGCGGACATTGCCCTGGCGCAGTTCCGCCGCCGAAACGGCGTTCACCGAGAGCGGCGCATCCTGGAGGCGTTCGTTGCGCTTGCGGGCAGTGACCACGATCTCGTCGGGCGACGCGGCCCCCTCTTCCTGTGGCCTGGGCTGCTCCGGCAGCTGTGTCTGCGCCTGGGCCGATGCCAGCGGAATGGTGCTGCCGATCGTCGCAAGCGCTAGTGCCGTCCAGGCAGTGCCGTGGAGATGATGTCGCATTATGTCCTACCCTCCCTCCCAACCGGGCGTCCCCTGCCCTGCGCGCCGCGCCTTGTTGGGGGTCGCGTCGCCTCTATGGGAAATCAACCCGATCACTCTTCACGCCTTTTGACGAGACGTTGTTATGCGCGGACCCGGATCGCTTATGGCGCGCGCAGAAAATCGACCGGAAGCGCCGCGCCATATGCGCGATCGGTCCGATTTGGCAGGAACCGGCTTCCGTGCGAAGCTGGGGGTTGGCATGCCGCCAATCGAGGCAAGACCATGGCGACCGCAGAGCTGCAAGGAGCACAACCGCCGGGAAAAGTTCCGCACTATGTGAATGGGCGCTTCGAACAATTCCTCCGCGACGACGAGATCAGTGGCGTGGTGATCGACGGCCGCTCCCGCGGCCGGATCGACGAGCAGCTGGTCGGCGACGGCCGGCTGACCTTCAAGGTGCAGCTGACCGGCGCGGGACACTATCAGTTCAACGACGCGCCGGCCTCGGAGATCGCCGGGGAGTGCCTGGTGATCGCGCACCAGCCCCTGGGCGTCGTCAAGCGGCAGATCATTCTCGACGATACCGAGGAACGCTCGGTGACTCTGTTCCTTCCTCGCCTGGACAATGGCCGGATCGCGGGCTTCGAGGACGAGGCACGGGAAGTCCGGGCGGCCAGTGCGTTCCTGGCCCAGCGCCTGCTGTTCCGGCGCTACCAGCTGCCGCGCGCCGCCGCGCTCTGCGCCGCCGAGATCCTCGACGCCCGCCGCTCGCCCTGGACCCAGGAACGGTTCAAGCGCGCCAAGATCGACGAATTGACTTGCCTGCTGCTCGATTTCTTCATCAGCCAGTTCAACCATCCCGACAATCACGGCCTCACCGAGCGCGAAGTCCGCCGCGTGCAGCAGGTTCGCGCGATCATCGCCGAGCATCTCGACCAGCCGCTCGGCGTCGCGGAGCTGGCCAGGGCGGTCGGCACCAACCGGACCCGGCTGAACACCGCGTTCCGCGCCTATTATGGCGAGACGATCGGCCAGGCGCTGCAGAAGGAACGGATGGAAAGCGCCCGCTTCCTGCTGGGCGAGGACACGCTGTCGATCAGCGAGATCGCGGAGCGATGCGGCTATGGCCATCTCAGCAACTTCTCGCTCGCCTACAAGGCCTATTTCGGAATGAGCCCGTCGGTCGCGCGCGGCAGTGCTGCATAAGGTGCCGCATAAATAGTGCGCCCGGCATAATCGATCCGCCGCCGCCATAAGCGTGCCGCCGCCATTAGCGCCTAGGGTCGGTTCGTGCCTTCCCACAGGCGAAGGTCCGACGATTGGAGCCATCATGAACCCGGCCATGCTTCTGGATCGAGAGATCGCCCCGCTCGTGGCCGAGATGACGGCCTGGCGGCGGCACTTTCACCAGCATCCGGAGCTGGGCTTCGAGGAAGTGGAAACCGCTGCCTTCGTCGCCGAGCGGCTGCGCGCCTGGGGCATCGAAACCCATGTCGGGCTGGGCGGCACCGGCGTTGTGGGCGTGATCCGGGGCGATGCACCCGCTGCGGGTGCCGCCTTGCCGAGCATCGGGCTGCGCGCCGATATGGACGCGCTGCCGATCGAGGAGCGGGGCCAGGCGCCGCATCGCTCGGCCCGGCCCGGCCTGATGCATGCCTGCGGGCATGACGGCCACACCGCCATGCTGCTCGGAGCGGCGCGGATACTGGCCGGGCGGCGCGATTTCGCCGGGACGGTCAATCTGATCTTCCAGCCGGCAGAAGAGGGCCTGGGCGGCGCACGGGCGATGATCGACGCGGGCTTGTTCGAGCGCTTTCCCTGCGACGCGGTGTTCGCGCTGCACAATGCGCCGCCGCTGCCGCTGGGCACCGCGGCGGTGCATGCCGGGCCGGCCTGCGCCGGCGCCGCGCGCTTCCAGGTGGAGGTGCGCGGACGGGGCGGCCATGCGGCGACACCGCATCTCACGGCCAGCCCGATATCGGCGGCGGCAGCGCTCGTGCCGCTGATCGAGGCGATACCGGCGCGCCGGATCCAGGCAAGCGGCATGGCGGTGGTCACCATCGGCTCGATCAATGGGGGCGACGCGTTCAACGTCGTCCCCGATGTCGTGACCCTGACAGGAACCGCGCGCGCATTCGACGGCGCGACGATGCAGGCGCTGGAGGCGGAGCTCCGCCGCTGCTGTGCCGGCATGGGCCAGGCGCACGACGTGACCTGCGACATGCGCTTCGAGATATTGTTCCCGCCGACCGTCAACCATGCCGGCGAGGCCGGGATCGCCGCGGCCGCGCTGAGCGAGATGCTGGGCCAGGCCGCGGTGATCCGCGACATGCCGCCGGTCACCGGCTCGGAGGATTTCGCCTATATGCTGGAGCGCCTGCCCGGCGCCTATGTGCTGCTCGGCACCGGCGTCGCCAAGGACACGCCGATGCTCCACAGCCCAGACTATGACTTCGAGGACCGGCTGCTGCCGATCGGCGCCAGCTTCTTCCTCAAGCTGGTCGACCACAAGCTCCGCAGGGACCGCGAGCCGGCATGACCGAGGCCGCGGGGGAGCATTTCGACTATGTCGTGGTCGGTGCCGGCGCGAGCGGCTGCGCCGTGGCCGGGCGGCTGGCGAAACTGCCCGGAACCAGGATCGCGGTGCTTGAGGCGGGGCGCGCCGGCCGGTTGCGGATCGAAGCGATCCCCGCCGCGACGATCCACACCAACGGCCACCCCTTCTACGACTGGAAACTGGTTTCCCAGCCGGATCCCAGCCGCCTCGACCGGGCCGAGGACTGGCCCCGGGGGCTCGGCCCGGGCGGCAGCACGCGGATCAACGGGATGATCTTCGTCCGCGGCGCGCCCGAGGATTTCGATGCCTGGCGCGATCTCGGCGCACCAGGCTGGGGCTATCGCGACCTGCTTCCCTATTTCCGGCGCATCGAAACCGTCGACGGTGCAGAATCCCAGATTCGCGGCGCCACCGGGCCGCTGCACGTGTCTCCCCTGCCCTATGTCCATGCATTGACGCCGCGTTTCATCGACGCGGCCGGCGAAGCGGGCCTGCCGTTCAATCCCGACATCAATGGCGCGCGGCAGGACGGCATCGGCCATGTGCAGAGCTCGGCCAGGAAGGGCCGCCGCCACGACAGCTACACGGCCTTTCTGAAACCGGCGATTTCCAGCGGCGGCGCCAGGATGCTGGAAGGGGCACGGGCACGCCGGGTGATCTTCGAGAATGGCCGGGCGGCCGGCGTGGAATTCGAGCAGGGCGGCGTGATCCGCACGATCTTCGCGCGCAGGGCGGTCATTCTGTCCGGCGGCGCGATCCATACGCCGCAACTGCTGATGCTGTCGGGAATCGGCCCGGGCGCCCGGCTGCGCGAATTCGGCATTCCGGTGCGTGTCGACGCCCCCGAAGTCGGCCGCAACCTGATGGAGCATGCCGGCATCTGGATGGGCCTCAGGGTCTCGGTCCCCACCCTCAACCAGCAGGCTAACCTGGCTGGAATGGCACGCGCGCTGCTGCTCTGGCTGGCGGGGAAAGGCCCTGCCGCCGCGCCAACGGCCCAGGCGGTCGGCTTCGCGCGAACCCTGGCCGGGCTGTCGGCGCCGGACATCCAGATCCACTTCACGCCCTTCGGCCGCGACGCCGAACGCAAGCTGGCACCGTTTCCGATGGTCAGCGTCGTCGCTAGCGTGAACCATCCGCTGAGCAAGGGCCGGATCGACCTGGCGAGCGGCGACCCCGCCGCCGCGCCGCTGATCTTTCCCCGGTTGCTCGACGCGCCCGAGGATGTCGCGACCTTGCGTCGCGGCGTGGCGCTGTGCAGCCGGATCGTCGATGCACCGGCTTTCCGCGACTATGTCGAGGAGCGGATCGGCTGGCCCGACCTGAATGCCGACGATACCGAGGCCGAGCGCCAGATCCGCGGCCTCGCGACGCCGCTCTATCACCCGGTCGGCACCTGCCGGATGGGATCGGACGCCGCCTCGGTGGTCGATCCGGCGCTCCGGGTCCGCGGCGTCGAGGGGCTCTTCGTCGCCGATGCCTCCATCATGCCCCGCCATATCAGCGGGAACACCCAGGCCGCCGCGATGATGATCGGCGACAAGGCCGCAGACCTGATCGGAACCTCTTCATGAATTCTCCGGCCGCCCGGAATATCCCGGCATGGGATACGCCCCTGCCGAAAGCGCTGGGTCACGCCTGGATCCGGGGCGAGGCCCGGGCATTTGGCGGGAATCCGATCGTCAGCGTCGACCCGACGACCGGCACGGTGTCGGGGGACTTCAACGATGGCGGCGCGCCGGCGGTCGAAGCGGCGGTGGTCGCGGCGCGCGCGGCCTTGCGGGCGGATTGGGGCCGGATCGACGCCGCCGAGCGCGCCGCGCTGCTGCTGGCCTGGGCGGCGCGCATTGCCGAGGAAGTCGAGCACCTCGCCTGGCTGGAGACGCTGGAAGTCGGCCGTCCGGTGGCCGATGCCAGGACCTTGATCGCGCAAGGGCCGCTGCTGATCGGCCATCATGCCAGCATGATCCCGGCCCTCGAGGAGGTCGCCGAGGGCGCGATCCGGCGCCCGCGCGGCGTGATCGGCGCGATCACCCCGTGGAATTTCCCCACCGCCAATGTGCTGATCCGCGCGGTCCCGATCCTGGCGGCCGGCAACACGCTCGTCCTCAAGCCGTCGGAACTGTCGCCGCGGTCGGCCGTCCTGCTCGCCAGGCTGGCAAGCGAAGCGGGTCTGCCGCCCGGCGTGTTCAACGTGGTGCCGGGGGCCGGGCACACGACCGGCGCGACGCTCGCGGCGCATCCCGGCGTCGACATGATCGCCTTTACCGGCTCGACATCGACCGGCCAGGCGATCATCCGGGCATCGGCATCGCGGTCGCTCAAGCCCCTGACGATGGAATGCGGCGGCAAGTCGCCCCAGCTGGTATTGCCCGACATGATCGGCCAGCCCGAAATCTGGCCCGGCGTCTTTGCCGCCGCCTTCTGGAACACCGGCCAATGGTGTTCGGCGCGGACCCGGCTGCTGGTGCCCAGGGGTGGCCTGGAAGCCGCGGTAGAGGGGCTGCGCGCCGCGGCTGCCGACTGGCCGGTGGGCGACCCGCGCGATCCGGCGACGAGGCTGGGG
Organism: Sphingomonas sp. IBVSS2; assembly: GCF_002127225.1. Lineage (GTDB taxonomy): Bacteria > Pseudomonadota > Alphaproteobacteria > Sphingomonadales > Sphingomonadaceae > Sphingomonas. Next base: position 658,157 of record NZ_NFUR01000002.1, on the reverse strand, counting down.
CCGCTCGCCAGCGGCAAGCAATATGACACCGTCCAGGGCTTTCGGGAGATTGCGCGGCGCACTGCGCGGGTGGAGCCGCTATCGGCCGTGCCCGAGGGCCTGCCGGCGAACGGTTTCCATGCCGCGCCCGAACTGGTGCTGGGCCCGGCACAGGATAGCCCGCTGGTCCAGCAGGAGATATTCGGCCCGCTGCTTACGGTGCAGGAATATGCCGATCTGGACGAAGCGATCCGGCTTGCGGACGACGGCCCCTATGGCCTTGCGGCGACCATCTGGGGCGCGGACCGGGATGCGGCCGGGCGGATCGCCGCCGGCCTGCGGGTCGGATCGGTGGACGTGATCGCCACCGCCGGGGCACGGCCGGGCATGGCGCTGGGCACGCCGTTCGAGCCGCGCAAGCAATCCGGTTTCGGAGTCGAGGGCGGGCTCGCCGGCCTCGCCGCCTTCACCACGCCCCAGACGATCGCCCATGCAGCCTGACATGCCCAGGGAATCGCGGACCAGCCTGGCCGCATTGATCGTCATCGGCACCGGCGCGATGACCAGCGCCACGCTGAGCCCGGTGATGCTGGGCCTCTATATCGACGAACTTCGCCTCACCGCTTCCCAGGCGAGCCTGGCGCTGGCCGCGGAGAACGGCGCCTATGCGCTGGGGCTGCTGCTCTTCTACCTCGTGCTGCACCGGGCGCGGCGCCCGATGCTCGCCGCGATCGGTCTCGCGGTCATGATCGTCACCAGCCTGTCGACCGCCAAGGCAGGCGGCTTCGTGCCGTTGCTGACGATCCGCGCTGCCTTTGGCCTGGCGATGGGCTTCACCGCGTCGACGGTGTTCGCCGCCTATGCCGGGCGGGCCGATCCGCAACGGGTCTGGGCGATCGCCACCTTCGTCAACCTGGCGTATGCCGCTCTGCTGCTCGCCCTGTCGGGATGGATCGCCCAGACCTTCGGCCTGACCGGCATCGTCGCGATACTGGCGATGGTCGCAGCAATCGGCCTCGCCTGCACGCGATTGATCCCACCGCCGCCTCGCCCGGTGCAAGCGGCGCATGCCGGCACCATCGGGCGTGGCCCGGCGATCAACGTTCCCGCCAGTTGCGGCGCGCTGGCGCTGCTCTGCCTCTATGCCGGCCATACCACCTTGTGGTCGTTCCAGGAGCGAATGGGCCTCGCGGTCGGCTTCGATCGCAGCCAGGTGGGCGTGCTGCTCGGCATTTCGGTGCTCGGTGCGATCGCCGGCGCCTTGCTGTCGATGGCGGCAGGGCACCGCTTCGGCCAGCGCGGGCCGAATGCGCTGGCCTTTGCCGGCCTGATCGCCTCTGCGCTGCTGCTCGCGATGCCGCTGATGGCCGCCTATGTAGCCGGCGCGATCATCGTCAAGACCGCCTGGTTCTTCGGCCTGCCCTTCATCCTGGGCGCGCTGGCCCGGCTCGACCGCAGCGGCCGCTGGAGCAGCATGGGAGCCGCCCTGCTCGCGCTGGGCTCCGCGATCGGGCCGGCGATCGGCGCCACCCTGGCCGGCTATGGCGCACACATGATCGGCTTCCTCGCGGCCGGCCTGTATCTGATGAGCTTCCTGTTCACCGTGCCGCTGTTCGCTGCCGATCGATCCGCGGCACCGCGCTGAGCCATGGCGCTGTTCGCCGAAAGCTATGCGGAGGCACGGCGCGGCTTCCGGACCGCCATGAAGAGGCTGGGCGGGCGGCTCGGGTCCGCATCCCTCCCGGGGATCGGAGCCGAGGGCGAAGCGCTGACCATCGACTGGGCGGTCATCGGGCCGGCCGGCGCGTCCGGCACCTTGCTGTCGATCTCGGGGGTGCACGGAGCGGAAGGCCATGCCGGATCCGCCGCGCAGCGCGCCTTTGCCGCGATGTTCGATCCGCGCGAGCTGGGAGAGGACTGCAACCTGGTGATGATCCATGCGCTCAACCCCTGGGGCGTCTCGCATGGCCACCGGACCGATGCCGACAATGTCGATCTCTCCCGCAACTTCTGCGATTTCGATATCCCGCTGCGATCCAACCCCCATTACGCCCGCGTGCACGACACCATCTGCCCCGATCGCTGGGACGACGGCCTGTCGAGCCGGGTCGGGGCGTTGTTCCAGTCGCTTACCGAGGAACTGGGGGCTGCGGCGGCGCTGACGGCTTTCACCGGCGGGCAGCACAGCCACCCGGGCGGCATCGGCTTTGGCGGCCTCCGGCCGTCGCCATCGCACGCGGCATTCGCGCGGATCGTCGAGCGGGAGCTCTCCGCCTGTCGCCGCATGGCGTATCTCGAATGGCACACCGGCTTCGGCGACTATGGCCGCCCGCTGGTCGTCGCGCTCGATGCGCCCGGCACGGCACCGCGCAACCGGATGGCTCGCTGGTGGGCCGATCAGGGGCTGCAAGGCGAGGACGAGGCCTTCGATTCGGGCGAGACGCCGGATTGGTCCGGACTGCTCCTGCCGGGTCTGCGCCGGCTGGCACCGCATATCGAGATCACGGGAGCGCCGATCGAGATCGGCACCGTCTCGAATTTCGAGGCATTCGAAGCGGTGATGATCGACCGGTGGCTGCGCCTGGGGCTCGAACTGGGGAGTGCCGATCTGCGTTCGATGCTGCGGGCGAGATTGCGCGCGGCCTATGATCCGGCGGATCCGGCATGGCGCGCGCAGGTAGTGGAGATCGGCCGCTCGATGCACGCGGCCGCGTTGCGCGGCTTGCGTGCATGGCAAAGGGAAGTCGGTGCCGAAGCCTAGTCCAGCCCGTCGCGGCGGGCTTCGACAATGCCTCGCATCGGCATTACGGATCCCCATCCCCTTCAGAGCCAATGGAAGACCGTCCATGTCGCATGCCCCGGAAACCTACGGCCTGGCTGCCTATGCCTATCTGCGCGCGCTGATCGCGGAGCTGCAGGAGGCCGATCCGAGCCTGCACGAACGGGTGTTGCGGCGGGCGATCGCCGGCTATGGCGAGAAACCGCGCCTCGGCGACCGGCCGATCATCCAGGCATTGGAGGCATTGCGATAGGCGGCCGCTTCCGCCCCCCGGGCCGAATCCGGGAGCGCCGGTTTTTTGGCTGTCGCCTGCAACCGATCGCCGCGTTGCGATTTCATAGGGACTGGGACGGATGGCTGCCGCGCTACCGCAGGGGAGATGGGGGGTTCTGGACGTTTTCGATCTGACCAGGCAGCCCGATCTGATCCGTCCGGCCTATGCCTTCGACCTGTTTTTCCTGGCGGTCGGCCTGGGCCTGATCGGGATGGTGCTGTACGTCTGCTGGCGCCGGCCATGGAAGATGCTGCTCTACCTGCTGATCGCGCTGGTTTGGACGGCCGGGGCGGGATGGATGACCTGGCACGATATCCGGCATGCCGATGCCGTGAGAACCCTGGTCAGGAACGGCCAGTTCACCAGCGTCGAAGGGTGCCTCGATCAGTTCCATCCGGGACTGGCCAATCCGAACGAGGCGGATTCCGGCCTCGAGCGCTGGAATGTCGGGGGCCGGGAATTCTATTATGCCGCAGACGAGATCCGGCTCGGCTATCATCGGGTCGAGCCGGGGGGCGGCCTGGTCCATGCCGATTCCTGGGTCCGCGTCGGCTATGTCCCGGACGACATGCGCGGGCACAACGACATTGTCCGGCTCGAGGTGAAACAGCATGCCTGCCCGGCGGCGCCGGATCTTTGGCCGAAATGACGTCCTCAACCCCCGCATCAAGCATGGGAGTATCGATGCTTCGCACCCTTTTCGCCGCCCCGATCCTGTCGGGAGCCCTCTTCGCCGCGCCGGCATCGGCGGACCCGTTCTACGACGCCGCGCTCTGCAAGCCGCCCTACACGACGGACACGGCCACGACGCTCTATGAGGCCGCCGAGAAGCTTGCCAAACCCGATACGTCGATGCTGGGCGCCTATGTCTACAGGCTGCCGCAGGCACTCGGGCAGGATGGCTTCAAGAGCAGCGAGGTCATCTTCGCGGGCACCGCGGTGGGCGTTCTGATCGAAGGGCTCCAGGCCGATGCGCTGGCCGAACGCTATCAGTTGACGAAGGAACGCTCCACGCTGCTCGGCACCGCGACCAAGGGCTATTCCCGCGCATTGCCCCAGGGCCAGCAGCCGCAGCCCGATCTGGGCATCGTTGCGATCGTCGCGCGCGAGAGCCCCTCGCTGCCCGGCAAGACGCTGCTCATGTGCGAGTTCGTCCTCAAGGCCGATCAGGAAGCACTCGATCGCTACGAGAAGTCGCGCACCCCATAGCGATGCCGCACGACGTACGGCTCCGGCTCCCCTTTTCCGGCAAGGTCCGCCATGGTCATCCTCTCGGCAATTTCATACTTCTTCACCCATCACCCCTTCTGGGCCTGGCTGGTCCTCGTCCTCATCGGAGTGCTGCTGGGCCGTCTGCTGGCGAAATGGCGCGGAAGCGGCGGCTGGTACGGGCTGATCCTGGTCTTCTTCATCTATGGCCAGATCAACCTCTTCACCGCGCATATCTTCAATGCGCTGTTCCTCGAAGCCTTCGGAGTCGATGGAACGGCGGTCATCACCCAGTCCGAGGAAACCAGCTCCACGCTGAACGACCAGAATATCTGGGCCTATGACGCGGTGGTGAAGACGGCGGACGGCAAGGACGTGGTGACGCGATTCGATACCATGTCCGCCAGCATCTATCCCATCACGAACGCCATCATGATCCCGCCCAAGGGCGAGACGTTCGCGATCAGATATATTCCGGGGCTTCCGCGCAATTTCGTGATCATGCGCGACCTGTCGCCCTATGGGAAAGAATATCTCCTCCAGGAGGATCGCAGGCCGGTGGAGAAGGCCGCGGCGCAATTCGCGGCCAGCCCGAACAACAAGGCCTTTGTCGCGGAATATCGGCAAGCGCTGGCGGCATTCATCGCCAAGCATCGCAACGACGCCGATCCCGCGCTGATCGCGAACTATCACGCGCAGCTCGATGCGCTGCCCCAGGCGGACTGAGGCCGGACCGACCGGGAGGGCATACCTTCGTATATGTGGAAGATACCAGGATATGCCAACGGAAACGCACGTATCGATGTCGAAATTCTGCCGTTGATCTAGGAGGTTTCGTAGAAACTTCAGAGACACCCGCCCTCGGTTGCTTGGGGAGCCGACGAACATGCCATGCGACACTAGTCGAAAATCCGCGCCGCTGTCGCTGTTCGATCGAGGCTGACCTTCCGGTTGCTCGCTGACAGCGCAGCGGCGCTGCAGCGAGGTACATCATGATCATAGCGACAGAAGCGCAATACCACGCGCCGTCATCCCGCCGCCCGGAGAAGACACGATCCCGAGTGTCGCTGCGCCGTCGCCTTGTCCACGGGAGCATTCCCTGGATTCCAGGCCGCAGGATCGTGTCAGGAGCGGAACGTCCGGCTCCCACTAGCGAAAGCCAGCTGCGGGCCCTGCACTGATCGCGGCCCCGTCTCCGATCTTATCCGGAAGAATCGACATGAACCCGACGACGAAGGCCACCCTGGCCGCTCCCAAGCGCTCCCGCGACCGCAAGCTGTCGGTGCGCGCAATCCGCGAGGCGCGGAACAGCGTCGGAACGACGCTCACCAATTTCCGCGCCAGCAGTGACGGGCTGACCGAGGCGGAAGCCGCAGCCCGCCTCGCCAAGGACGGGCCGAACGAAGTAGCGCATGATCGCCGCCCGCCCATATCCCTTCAACTACTGCATGCCTTCGCCAATCCATTCATTGCAGTGCTGATGGCCCTGGCGGCGATTTCATCGGTCACCGATATCGTCATTCCGCTGCGCGAAGGCGAGACTGCGGACTATACCGGCGTCATCATCATCGTGACGATGGTGATGCTGAGCGCATTTCTGCGCTTCTGGCAGGAGTATCGCTCCGGCAAGGCCGCCGACGCATTGAAGGCGATGGTGCGCACCACTGCCACGGTGCGGCGGCGCCGGGACGACGATGCCGAGCCGCGCGCGGGCGAGATTCCCATGGCGGAGATCGTTGTCGGCGATATCGTCCAGCTTTCGGCCGGCGACATGGTTCCCGCCGACATACGCCTGCTCGAATCGCGCGATCTGTTCGTCAGCCAGGCCGCTCTGACCGGCGAAGCGCTGCCGGTGGAGAAATACGACACGCTGGGCGCGGTGGCAGGCAAATCGGCCACCGCGGCGACGGACGACGACTCCAATGCGCTCGATCTGCCGACGATCTGCTTCATGGGCACCAATGTCGTGAGCGGCACCGCGACCGCGATCGTCGTCGCGACCGGAGCCAGGACCTATTTCGGCTCCCTGGCCAAGGCGATCGTCGGCTCGCGCGCGGAAACCGCGTTCGATCGCGGCGTGAATTCGGTCAGCTGGCTCCTGATCCGCTTCATGCTGGTGATGGTGCCGGTGGTGCTGCTGATCAACGGATTCACCAAGGGCGACTGGACCAGCGCCTTCCTGTTCGCGCTCGCGGTCGCGGTAGGCCTGACGCCCGAGATGCTGCCGATGATCGTCTCGTCCAATCTCGCCAAGGGCGCGGTGGCGATGGCGCGGCGCAAGGTGGTGGTGAAGCGGCTCAACGCAATCCAGAATTTCGGCGCGATGGACGTGCTGTGCACCGACAAGACGGGTACGCTGACGCAGGATCGCATCATCCTCGAGCAGCATCTCGATATCCATGGCGAGCGCGACGACACCGTGCTGCGCTATGCCTGGATCAACAGCCACCATCAGAGCGGCGTGCGCAACCTGATGGATCAGGCGGTGGTCCGCTTCGCCAGCGAATTGCCGGAAGTGATTCGCCCGGTCGAAAGCCATCGCAAGATCGACGAGCTGCCGTTCGACTTCGTCCGCCGCCGCCTCTCGGTGGTGGTCGAGGACACCGCGGGCCGGCAGCTGATCGTCTGCAAGGGCGCGGTGGAGGAAATGCTCGGCATTGCGCACGCCATCCGCGACGGCGGCACCGTGCGTCCGCTCGGCGACGAGGCGCGCCATGCGCTGGTCGCCCGCGCCCGCATGATGAATGCGGAGGGCTTTCGCGTGCTGGTGGTGGCGACGCGGACGGTGTCGGGAGACGAACGCAAGCCGCTCTACGGGATCGCGGACGAGCGGGACCTGATCGTCGAGGGCTTCCTCACCTTCCTCGATCCGCCGAAGGAAAGCGCGGCCCCGGCGCTCGCCGCGCTCGCCGCGCATGGCGTGGTCGTGAAGGTGCTGACCGGCGACAATGAGGTGGTCACGGCGCGTATCTGCCGCGAAGTGGGGCTGGAGCCGGGGCAACCGCTGCTCGGGCGCGAGATCGAAACGCTCGACGATGCGCGGCTGCGCGGGCTGGTCGACGAGCGGACGATCTTCGCCAAGCTCACCCCGCTCCAGAAGTCGCGGGTACTCAAGGCATTGCAGGCGAACGGCCATACCGTCGGCTTCCTCGGCGACGGGATCAACGACGCCCCCGCCCTGCGTGACGCCGATGTCGGCATCTCCGTCGACAGCGGCACCGATATCGCGAAGGAATCGGCCGATATCATCCTGCTCGAAAAGAGCCTGATGGTGCTGGAGGAAGGCGTGCTGAAAGGGCGGGAGACCTTCGGCAACATCATCAAATATCTCAACATGACGGCCAGCTCGAACTTCGGGAACGTCTTCTCGGTGCTGCTCGCCAGCGCCTTCATCCCTTTCCTGCCGATGCTGGCGATACAGATCCTGATCCAGAATCTGATGTACGACGTGTCGCAGCTCGCCCTGCCGTGGGACAGGATGGACCGCGAGTTCCTCATGCGTCCGCGCAAATGGGATGCGCGCAACATCGGGCGCTTCATGATCTGGATCGGACCGACCTCCTCGATCTTCGACGTGACCACCTTCGCACTCCTGTGGTTCGTATTCGGCGCCAATTCCCCCGAGCACCAGGCGCTGTTCCAGTCGGGATGGTTCGTCGAGGGGCTGTTGTCCCAGACGCTGGTGGTGCACATGCTGCGCACCCAGCGCATCCCTTTCCTCCAGAGCGTCGCGGCGCCGGCGGTGCTGGCGATGACGGCGCTGATCTGCGCGCTCGGCGTGTTCCTGCCTTTCTCTCCGCTCGGGGCGATGGTGGGATTTCAGCCGCTGCCCTGGCAGTATTTCCCCTGGCTGGCCGGGATTCTGCTGAGCTATTGCATCGTCGCGCAATCGATAAAGACGCTCTACATTCGGCGGTTCGGACAATGGTTCTGAATCGCGGCGCCTTGGCGTTCCGGGGCCCCTTCCCGCAGGAAGGCTGGCACGGCAATGGCGGAGGCGGACGACCCGAGGGATCCGGGCCGCCGCCCGACCCCTCGTGGCGGGCGCTTCTGGCTCGGCTGGTCGCCTGGGCGATGGCCACCGGCGCGATCCGCTTGCTTGCGATGGCCGCAATGCTCGCCCGGCACGGAGCGCTCTCCCGGCGACAATGGCTGCATGCCTCGCGGTTCTGCCACCGGCTTCAGCTGGCGGCGCTCGGCATACTGCGCCGGAGCGGATGAACATGCGAGCGGGCTTTCCAGGGCGTCGCCGCAGCGGGCAGCGCAGAATGATCGACGGCAGGCGATCCGCGCGGCATAGGGAAGGAAGTCGACACGCAAGAAACAGGCATACCCGAAGGCTCCGCGATGAACTCAGGCACAATGTCGTGACGCGACGGCTCGGGAGCGGCCTGGAGCGCGGAAGGGCGGTCAGGATCGCCCTGCTGGTCGCCGCCATCGCCGCGATCTTCTTCGTCGATACCGTGACCAACTATGCCATTGCGGCGGCGGTATTCTACGTCGCCGTGATCCTGCTCGCCACACGCTGGATGCGCCCCCGGTCGGTCGTCGGCCTGGCATCGGCCTGCGGGGCGCTGACGGTGCTCAGCTTCACGCTCACCCATTCCGGGCTGTACGAGGTCGGCATCATCAACACCGGCATCAGTCTCGTCGCGATCGCGGTGACCACCTATCTCTCGCTCAAGCTGGTCGCGGCGGAGGCCGCGATCCACGACGCGCGCGAGCGGCTCACGCGCATCGCCCGGGTGACCAGCCTCGGGGAGCTTACCGCCTCGATCGCGCACGAAGTGAACCAGCCGCTCGCCGCGGTGATGACGAGCGCTGGGGCGTGCCGGCGCTGGCTGGCCACCGATCCGCCCAATATCGAAAAGGCCGAGCGCGCCGCCGAGCGGATCGCCGCCGAAGCCAGCCGCGCCAGCGAGGTGATAGCGCGCGTGCGGGGCCTTGCCAGCGGCAAGGCGCCGATCCGGGCGGCATTCGATCTCGGCACCCTGGTGCAGGAGATCGTCGGGCTGGCGCGCGGACAGATCGATCGCAACGACATATTGCTGCGGCTCTACCTGCCGGAAGACCTCCCCCGGGTTTTCGGCGATCGGGTGCAGGTCGGCCAGGTCATCGGCAATCTGCTGCTCAACGCCATCGACGCCGTGATGGCGGATCCGGCACGCGGGCATGAGATAGAGGTGATCGCTTCCCGCACCCAGGGCGGGTCGAGCGTTACCCTCGAGGTTGCCGATTCCGGCATCGGCTTTCGCGGGCAGGAAGCGGAGCGGCTGTTCGATGCCTTCTGGACGACCAAGCAGGACGGCATCGGGCTCGGGCTCACCATCAGCCGAGCGATCGTCGAGGCCAATGGCGGCCGCATCTGGGTCGAGGAAAGCGAGCTGGACGGTGCGGCCCTGTTGTTCACCCTGCCGGTCGCGCCCGCCGACGGCGAAGAGGAAACCGGCGCATGACCGATCCCGAATCCCCGATCGTCTATATCGTCGACGACGACGGCGCGGTCCGCGAGGCGCTGGAGGATCTGCTTTCCTCCGTCGCACTGGGTTCACGGTCGTTCCCCTCCGTGCAGGAATTCGTCGGCGCGGCGCGCGCGGATGCCCCGTCCTGCCTCGTGCTCGACGTGAGGATGCCGGGGCATAGCGGGATGGCGTTTCTCGCCCATATGGCCGAGTGCGGCATCGCCATGCCGACGGTGATGATCACCGGCCATGGCGACATCGCGATGAGCGTTCGCGCGATGAAGGATGGCGCGATCGAGTTTCTCACCAAGCCGTTTCGCGACCAGGATCTGCTCGACGCGGTCAATCGCGGTATCGAGATCGACCGCACGCGCCGCGCGACGGCGGCGGAAACACGGCATGTGCGGCAATTGTGGGAAGCGCTCTCCCCGGGCGAGCGTGAAGTGGCGCGGCTGGTGGTGCGCGGATTGCTCAACAAGCAGGTCGCCGCCGAGCTCGGACTGAGCGAGATCACCGTGAAAGTCCGTCGCGGCCACATGATGCGCAAGATGGAGGCGCGGACGCTGCCCGATCTCGTCCGCGCCTTTGATCGCATCCACGCCTAGGATTGGCCGCCCTCGCCGCGATGGACCGCGTGATGGATGCGGGCGTGTTCGGCATCGATCCATGCCTGCACCTTCGCCGCGAACGGGCGGTTTCGGCGACGGGGGAGCGCCGCCTCCAGCCGGATGAGCAGCCACAAATACAGACGAAGCCACAGTCGGACCGAGGCATGAGAATGATCTGATGGCATCATTTTCCTCCCACGGTCAGATTCTGGCGTTGATGCTGAGCAGGAACTGGCGGGGAGCGGAACGCATGAAGGTCTGATAGTCGCCGGAAACCGAATAACCGCCGATACCCACCGACCCGATATTGTTGCGGTTGAGTGCGTTGTTGGCGTCTATGCGGAAGGTTAGTTCCGGCAGGCGTCCAGACTTCGGCAGGCGATAGGAAGCGTGCGCGTTCACTTGCCAGTAATTGGGTACATAGATGTCGTTGGTGTAGGTAAAGGGATTGTCGAGATAGAGGGTGCTCGTCGCGCCCGCATCGAAGCGGCCGTGCTTCACCCCGATCTGCGTGACCAGCGAGACGCCCGGATAGCCCGGCTGGAAATGGCCCTTCAGCGGCGTGACGTCCCCGGCCAGGACGAGATCGCTCCGGTAGCGAAGCTTGCTGACCGAAACCGATTGCGAGATATCCAGCCAGGCGAAGGGCTTCATGCCGATGATCGCATCCGCGCCGACCAACTCCGACCGCGGCACGATCCCGACGGTGCGCACCGGATTGAATTGCGGGCCGCTCGTTCCGTTCAGCAGGCGATTGAGGATGATCCCGTAATATGCGTCGAGGCTGATGCTGACCGGGCCGAAACGGCGATAGCCGCCGACAGTGAAATTCCAGTCCTTCTCCGGCTTCAGCGTGCCAAGCGCAGCATCGAACAATTCCTGGCTGTCGGCCGCCCAGGCCGAGGACACCGGGCCGATATTGCCGCGCGGGGAAACACGATAGCCCACCGCCGTCTTGGCGATATCGAGATAGAGGGCAGTGCGCGCGTTCGGTCGCCAGTCGATCGACAGCCGCGGCAGGAACAGATCGGTGGTCGCCAGCCGCCCGTTCGGCGCGCGATCGGGGCCGATACCGCCGCCGTCGGTCGAAAAGCCCACTGCCTTGAATCCGGCGTCGATCGTCAGCGTCTCGCTCGGCTTGAAGACGTCGCGGACATAGGCCTGGAACGAATGGGTCTTCCAGCGCGAATCATTGGCGATCTGGAATGCCGGCCCATAGACATCGTACGGCCCGGTCGCTCTGAGCGGCGCGCCTTGCCCCGGCATCGGCTCGTTGTACGAGGCAAAGCGCGAGGTCGAGGAGACGCGCTCGATCCAGGCACCGGCGGAGAGGATATGGCGGTCCCCCTTCCAGGTCAGCTCGATCGTACCCCCGAAACGCCGTGGTCGCGTTTGCCATACCTGCGCGGAAAAGGGTGCGCCGGTTTGCGAGGGCGTCGAGACATCGGCAATCTCGATGTTCGACTTGCTGATCGCGGCATAGCCCATCACGCTGCCCGAGAGCCGGTCGGTCAGATTGAAGCGATGTGTGAGGTTCCCGACGAAATCGTCGGTCGCCTGCCCCGTGTCATAGGGGATGAGCGATGCCAGCTCGCCACAGCTATAGGCGCCGCAGGAGCGCCCGGCATTCTCGGGCGATGCGACGAACACCGCGCGCGCATAATCGGGATAGGAGATGTCGGTCCCGTTCCAACCGAGCTTGGACAGCATGTCGAACGAGGTGTTGTTGTAGCCCCAGATCTCCGCACGGGCGAAAGAGAGGAATGCGGTGAAATCGCCCCATGGGACGTCCTGAACCAGCTTCGCGTTCGCGCGCAGCATATATTGCGTGCCCGCGCCGGTATATTTGTCCTTCGAGATCCGCTCGATGCCGAACAGCATGCGCGGCCCTGCCTCGCCGATCCGGCCGGTGTTGACGGTGGCGCTGGTCACGAAACTGTTGTTGCCGCCGAAGCCCTGGGTGACGTCCAGCGCGAATTGCGGCTTGGGATCGGCGATCGAATAGCGCATCTCGCCACCGTTCACGGTGTTCGAGAAGGTGCTCACGCCCGCCGAGCCTGGAGAGATATTGACCGAGGCGATGTCGGTCGCGACACCGATGTTGAGCGGGGCGGTGCCGGTCACGCTGCCATAGCTGCCGTCGTTGAGCGGAATGCCCTCGAAGGTGATCGCAAGTTCGTTCTGGCGGAAGCCGCGGACCAGCAGGAACCCGTCCGAGAGATCGAGGCCATAGGCATCGGTGGAAGTGAAGGTGACGCCCGGGAGGTTCTTCACCAGCGCCAGCGCACTGGTGCCCGACAGCACGTCGGACCAGTCGCTCTTGGTCAGCGCGTAGCCGCCGGTGTCGAGCGGGTGCATGGCGCCGGAAGGCTCTCGGCGGGTCGCCGTGACGACGATTTCCGCGGCCGGCGGCGCTTCGGTATCCGGCGTGGCGGCGATATCGGAAGTCTGCGCGCGGGCGGGCGACGCCATGCTGGCAAGCAGGGCCATGGCGAGCGCGGATGTGGTGCAGCCGAAGTGGGATTTCGGGAATCGGATCACGGGAATCGCTTTCTGAAGATAGGCGCACTTCCTCTCCCCCGCCGGCGAAGCAGCGGGACGTGGCGCGCGATCGGGAAGGTTTCTTGCTCGGCAACGACGCGGCTGCGCGATCGGTGCGGCTATCGTCGGCGCCGCCCCGGGCGGCCGACCGAATGGTCAGAGTTTCATCCTTGCCTCCTCGGGAGCAGCCCGGGAGGCGACAGCGATCAGCCCGCCGCCGGCACCGCCGCGTCGAGGTCTCTCGATCTGCCGCCATCCCGATGCTGGTCGGGGCCGAGCGACGCGGGGCAAGGCACGTGCCTGCCCTCGCAATCGCCCGACGGATTGCCGGTTCGCGGGTTCATCAGATCCCCTTGGTCGCACAGGCACGGGGCAAGCCGTTCGACCGCCCCTGTCCTGCACCGCGGACTATTCCGGATGATCGGTATGGTTCAACGCTACGATGGTATAGCTGCGCTATCGAGCGACCCGCGCACCTTCGCCGGCGCGCGCGGCCTCTCTTGCTGTCGGAGGCGATATCCGGTCGATCAGGATCGCAAGCCGGCCGACAAGGCGGCTGCCCAATTTGCGGCCAGCCCGGGCAACACTGCCTTCATCGCCAGGCAACGCAACGATGCCGATCCTGTACTGGTCGCGCATTGCCGGACGCAGCCAAATACGCCGCCTCGCACGGATTCATCTCCATCCGGAAGCCCGAGCCCGGGCTTCCATCGTGGCATCCAGCGGAGCGCCCGCCATCATCTCCTGCGCCGCCGCCATCACGGCCGCGCCGGTGGAGCCTGCCTGGACATAGTCGGTCTTCGCCACGACACCGCCCGCACGGGTCTGGCGGAGGCTCCAGCCCTGCCTGTCATGACAGGCGATGCCCTCCGCGGCTTGCGAGACGAAGACGCGGCAATAGCTGCCGCCGGCGTCGCGGAAGCTAACGGGCACCTGGACCGCCCCCCGGTCGGCGGCAAGCTGGCCGTCAAGCGCAACGGCAAGCGTGCCGGCGGCGTAGAGCTGGCCCCCCCGGGTTTGCACCACGCCCCGGTCCGGCAGGCCATGCCCGATGGCGAAGCCGAGTGCGAGCGACGCTGCCACCGCCCCCCCCCAGCGCATCCATGCAGGCATGCGCGCGGCGGGCGCGCCCACCGGAAGCTCGATCACATTGGTGCGCAGCATCGCGGCAAGCCGATCGGGAACGGGCTCTTCCGCCACCGGTGCGAAATGGCCGCTCAGCCGGGCACGCAGCGCGCGATGGCGAGCGACCTCCACGCCGAGCGCCGGATCCTCGGCGATGGCGCGCTCCACGCGCCTGGCCTCGAGCGGGCCCAGCTCGCCATCGGCATAGGCCATCAGCATTGCGGGATCGATGCTCATGCCGCTTCTCCCAGCTGCGCCATCAGCGCCTGTCGCCCGCGCACCAGCCGCGAAGTCAGCGTGCCCATCGGCACGTCGAGGATCTCGGCGGCCTCCTTGTACGCAAGCCCTTCGATCAGCACGAGCGCGACGGCCTCGCGCTGCTCGTCGGGCAGCATGTGCAGCGCTACGTCGATCTCGTTAAGGGCCACGCGTGCCTCGGCTCCGCCATCCGCGCCGACCCCGAGCCCGGCATCGGGATCGACGAACGTCTGCGCCGCGCGGGCCCGGCTGCGGGCGGTGTCGATCCAGCTGTTGCGCATGATCCGGTACATCCAACTGTCCATCCGTGAGCCAGGCTGCCAGGACGCGCGTGCCAGCAGCGCCTTCTCCAGCGCGACCTGGCACAGATCGTCGGCGTCGGCAGCATCGCGGGCGAGGGCGCGGGCAAAGCGCCGCAATCGCGGCAGCAGCGCCAGCAGGTTTTCCTCGAAAGCCGCCAAACTCAGTTCCTCTTGTCTGTGGATGAAACGGACGGCGGGCGACGTTTAATCCACATGATCTTCATTTCGTGCAAGAAGGACGCGGCAATGCGCGGCACATGGCACTGGATCGGGCTGATTTCGCTGGCGATAGCGCTGCCCGCGCGCGCCCAGCTCACGCCGACCCTGCCGTCGCTGCCCTTGTTACCAAGGCCGGTGCTGGACCGCGTCGGGCAAGACCTCGAGCGCCTGACAGGAAACATGGCGCAGCAGCTCGACGATGTCCGGCGCGCCGCCGCGGCCCGGCTGGTCCGCGAGCATCCCGATCGCATCGCGCTCGATCCCGATGGCTTTCCCGCCCGCGCCGGGGAAGTGATCGTCGACGATCCCGACGACGCGCTGATCGGGAGGGCAACCGCCAGGGGCTATGGGGTGATCGCGCGCGAGGAAGTGCTCGGCGTCGGCTTCGCACGCCTCTCGGTGCCGCGCGGGCGCTCGCTGGGGCAAGCGATCCGCGAGCTTCGCAAGCTCGGCGGGCATGAGGTGAGTGCCGACCAGCTCCACACGCCGAGCGGAGCGGTCCCGAACCGCGCGACACCAGTGAATATCGGCGATGGGCCCCTGGTCGGCGTGATCGACGGCGGCGCGGCCGGCGCTGCGCTCACATCCGGCTTTGCCGTCGGCGCCCCGCGGGCCAGTGATCACGGCACCGCCGTCGCTTCACTGATAGCAGGTGCCGGCGCGGTGCGCGGTGGCCTGCCCGGCGCGCGGATCGCTTCGGCCGATGTCTATGGCAGCGACCCCGCCGGCGGCAACGCAACCGCCATCGCACGGGCGATCGGCTGGATGGCCCAGAACCGCGTGAGCGTGGTCACGATCAGCCTGGTCGGCCCGGCCAATCCCATGCTCGAGCGCGTGATTGCAGCGGCACAGGCACGTGGAACGGTGATCGTCGCCGCGGTCGGCAATAACGGCCCGGCCGCGCCGCCGGCCTATCCGGCATCCTATGTCGGGGTGATTGCGGTGACCGGCATCGACGGACGCGGTCGCCCGCTGATCGAGGCGGGACGCGCCGGCCATCTGGACTATGCCGCGCCCGGTGCCGACATGCTGGCGATGGGGGCCGGCGCGCGCGCCATGCGCGTACGCGGCACCTCCTTTGCCGCTCCCTTCGTCGCAGCGACGATCGCGCGCTTCTATCCGGCACCCGATCCCGCCGGCCTGCGGGCGGCGATGGCCAAGGTCGACGCACAGGCACGCGACGCCGGACCACGCGGCACGGACAAGCTCTATGGCCGCGGCGTGTTGTGCGAGGCATGTCGCACGCCAGCACAATGAGCTGATTTCATTATGAAAAATATGGAATCCGATTTTTTCGCCACGCTCCGGGATTAAACGCGATCCCGCCACCGTTCTCCCGATGTCAGTGGATTCTTTGGGAGAATGGAAATGATCAAGCTTCTCGGCACCAGCGCCTTCCTCGCCCTCGCCCTCGCGACGGCCCCGGCCTCGGCGCAGATCCTCGGCGGCGGTGGTGGCCTCGGCGGCAGCCTGGGCGGCAATATCGGCGGCTCGGGCATGGGCACGCTCGGCGGCATGATCGACAGTTCGACGCGTCGCTTGCCGACTGCCAGCGAAACCACCGGCAATCTGCGCGGCACATCGCACTCGGAGAGGAGCGTCGATGCCCGCAAGGGCCGTGTGAAGGCGTCGAACGAAAGCGCGCTCGATACGACCGTGGCAGACAGCGCCCGGATCGGCGACCGCACCATCGGCGGCAATGGCTCGGCCTCGGGACGCGCGAGCGGGAGCGCCGATGCCCAGCTGATCGGCACGGATGCGATGCGCGAGACGGCGCGCAATGCGGCCGGCCGCACCCGCGACACCGTCTCGAACGCTCGAGACCGGGCCGCCGCGACAACCGATCGCGTCCGCGATACCGCCGGCAACACTGTCTCGCGGGTCCGCAATGCGATGCCGAGCACCGACGGCGCCTCGGCAGCCGTTTCGGGAGCCGCCAATGGTGCCGGCTCGCTCGGCAACGGCGGTTTGGCGCTTGCCGGCTCGGCGGCGGCCAGTGGCAACGGCGCCTTCCCGGTCTCGGTCGGCATGCCGGTCACCGATGCGAAGGGCAAGCTGATCGGCACCGTCCAGTCGGTCCGCACGGCCGCGCGCGGCAAGGTCGAGCAGGTGCTGGTCAAGGTGCGGGACAAGACCGCCACGCTGCCCGCCGCGAACTTCACCGGCTCCGGCGACGCCCTGATCTCGGCCATGGGCAAGGGCGAGATCAACAAGACCGCGGAGTGATGGGCAAGGGCGGTCCATCCGGACAGCAGGATCGCGCATGCCCACGGCGCGCCCGGCACCAGCCGGGCGCGCCGCAACATGCGGGTTTCCGGGGCAACGACAAGCGCAAATCGGCCGACAAGGTGGAGGCGCCCTCGCCTACCCCCAGTGGTGGCATCAAGGCATTGGCCGGCCGCAAGCGACCGACAAATGTTGTTATATTTCAGTTGCTTAATTAGGTTTCCGATGGCGACGACGCAGCGCCCACGTCAGGAAACCATCTATTTCCAATGGCTTGCCAAGAATGGTAGCGGAGGAGGGACTTGAACCCCCGACACGCGGATTATGATTCCGCTGCTCTAACCAGCTGAGCTACTCCGCCCCAAGAGGCTGTCGCCGAAGCGAGGGGGCCCAATAGGTCCGCCCTCCTCTCAGGTCAAGCGAACATGTGACGCGAATGCATTTCCCATGGTCCGCCGCGATAATGCCAGCTCGCCAGCCCCGCGATTTCCACTTCCCGGGCGGTGAAATCGCGCGCCAACGCGGCCAGCACCGCCTTGGCGAGCACCGGCCGCACCTTGTTCTGGATGGTGACGTGCGGACGCCAGCGGCCGGCATCCTGGGGCGTCAGCAGCCCGGTGAACGCATCGACGAGCCCTTCGCGGATCGCCACCAGCTCGGGTGCCTCGATTCGATAGGCGACGCCGCCGCCCAGCGACATCAGCCCCGTCACCCTGGCCCGCGGCGCACGCACGCCGCGGGTCTCCACCGCAAGCCGGTGCTTGAGCTCCTCCGCCACCGAGGGCGGCAGCTGGTGGAACAACGTCAGATGCGCATCGAGCACATTCCGCTCGGGCGGATAATGCGCACGGCGCAGCGCGTTGAACCAGGCCTGGTCCTGGCGCCCGAACAGCGCGGTGACGACCAGCGGCGCCGGCCGCTCGCTCAAATCTCCACCTGGCTGCCCAGCTCGACCACGCGGTTGGTGGGCAAACGGAAGAACTCCATCGCGCTTTC
Source organism: Sphingomonas sp. IBVSS2 (assembly GCF_002127225.1). Taxonomy (GTDB): domain Bacteria; phylum Pseudomonadota; class Alphaproteobacteria; order Sphingomonadales; family Sphingomonadaceae; genus Sphingomonas. The sequence continues at coordinate 640,179 of NZ_NFUR01000002.1, read as the reverse complement.
CGCGTTGCGCAGCATCCAGGCGAACAGCTTCTCGCGCCAGATCATCATTCCGGGCCGCGCCGAGGGCAGCAGCGTCTGGCGCGCGAGGAAGAAGCTGGTCTCCATCATCTTGAACTCGGCGCCGCAGGCGTTGACCGACTTGAGCGCCGCGGGAACGTCCGCCTCCTGCATGAAGCCATAGGCCAGGATCATGCGGTGGAAGCCCTTGCCCAGATCCTCGATCATCATCCGATTCTCGTCGGAGACATAGGGCACGTCCTTGATCTTCACGGTGAGGAGGATCACCCGGTCGTGCAGCACCTTGTTGTGCTTGAGGTTGTGCAGCAGCGCATGCGGCACGCCTTCGGGCGTGGAGGTCATGAACACCGCGGTGCCGGGCACCCGGGTGGCCGTGGTGGCGGCGGAAGTGATGAAGATCTTGATCGGCATCGCGCTCTCGCGCAGCCGGTTGATCATCAGTTGGCGGCCCTTCGACCAGGTCGTCAGCAGCGTGAACACCACGAAGCCGACGAACAGCGGGAACCAGCCGCCATCGGGCACCTTGGTCAGGTTCGCGGCGAAATAGGCCAGGTCGACGGTGAAGAACACCGCGAGCAGCGGAATCGCATAGCGCTTCTTCCACTTCCACAGCCCGAACAGCACGACCGCGAGCAGGCAGTTGTCGATGAACATCGCGCCGGTGACGGCGATGCCATAGGCGGCGGTGAGGTTCGACGAGGTCTGGAACACCAGCACCAGCAGGATCACCATGATCATCAGCGCCCAGTTGATGAGCGGGATGTAGATCTGGCCGGCAGTGGCGGCGCTGGTATGCTCGATCCGCAGGCGCGGCACGAAGCCGAGCTGGATCGCCTGCTGGGTGACCGAAAAGGCGCCGGAGATCACTGCCTGCGAGGCGATGACGGCGGCCATCGTCGCCAGGATGACGAGCGGGAACTGCAGCACCTCGGGCGCGAGCATGTAGAAGGGGCTGCGCAGCGCCGCATGCCCCTCGCGCATCAGCAGCGCGCCCTGCCCCATATAGTTGAGGATCAGCGCCGGCAGCACGAACCACAGCCAGGAGATGCGGATCGGCTTGCGCCCGAAATGGCCCATATCGGCATAGAGCGCCTCGGCGCCGGTCACCGCCAGCACGACCGAGCCGAGCGCCAGGAAGGCCCGCACCGGATCCTCGGCGAAGAACAGGAAGGCATGGTGCGGCAGCAGCGCGTTGAGGATCGTCGGCGTCTGGACCAGGCTGAGCGTGCCGAGCGTCGCGATCGTCAGGAAATAGAGGAGCATGATCGGCCCGAACAGCGTGCCGACCCGCGAGGTACCGGTCCGCTGGATCGAGAAGAGCAGCACCAGGATCACCACCGCGATCGGCAGCACCAGCCTGCCGAAGCCCGGCGCGGCGACGGCGAGCCCCTCCACCGCGGACAGCACCGACACCGCCGGGGTGATCATCGAATCGCCATAGAAGAGCGCGGTGGCGAACACGCCGAGCAGCACGATCCCCTGCGTCCAGCGCTTGGGATTGCCGCTGCTGCGCGAGATCAGCGCCAGCAGCGCCAGGCTGCCGCCCTCGCCCTTGTTGTCCGCCCGCATGATGATCGTGACGTACTTCAACGTCACCACCACCATCATCGACCAGAACATCAGGCTGATCACGCCCATGATGTGGAGCGTGTCGAGCGCGAGCTTGTGATGCCCGTCGAACGTCTCGCGAAAGGCGTAGAGCGGGCTCGTGCCGATATCGCCGAAGACGATGCCGATCGCGCCGATCGCGAGCTTCCACGTCGCGTCATGGCTGTGGGCATGCGCGGCGGGCGCGTCGATCTGTGCCGGAGCCGACTCGGCGGCTCCCTCGGAAGGGGTGTTCACGGGCGCGGGTGTCGCGTCAGAGAGGAAACGGACCTGGTCATGCGACCTGCGTTCTCGATCTTCAAAGTGCGCGGGCGGTTAGCACGCGCAGCATCGGCAATCAACGAATGTCGTTACGCCGAGGTGGACGTGCAAGGGGTCGAACGGTTCCCGGGCTGCGACCGCACCGCTGATCCCGCAGGCCGGTTACCGCCCGCCCCCGAACAGTGCCTCCGCCTCGCTGCGCGTCGGCACGGCGCGCAGCACGAAGCTGGAATTGATCGTCACCACGCCGGGCAATCTCCCCAGATGCTCGCGGTGCAGACGCTCATAATCGTCCAGGTCCCGCGCGAGGACCTTCAGGCGATAATCCTGCCCGCCCGAGACCAGCGCGCATTCCACCACCCCGTCGATCTGCGCCACCGCCGCCTCGAACCGCGCCAGATCCTCCTCCACCTGCGTGCCCAGCGTGATGTCGACCAGCGCGGTGATCCGGAAGCCGAGCCGGCGATGCCCCAGCCGGGCCCCATAGCCCTGGACATGGCCCGACGCCTCCAGCGCCTGGATCCGGCGCGTGCAGGCCGACTGCGACAGCCCCACCTGTGCGGCGATGGCGCTCACCGGCGCTCGCGCATCGGCGGCCAGCGACTTGAGGATAGCTGCGTCGATCCTGTCCATGTTGCATGGATAGCCGATTTCCGTGCCCGTTGCAGCAATTCCATGCACGCAATGCACATCCCTGTCATATCTTTGCAGGGATTCCCCGCCCGCCATGCTATATTCTGCGCGCCAATAGCATTCATGGAGAGGTTCCCATGCGCATCGGCGTTCCCAAGGAAATCAAGAATCACGAATATCGCGTCGGCCTGACCCCGGCTTCGGTCGCCGAGCTGGTCCATGCCGGCCACGAAGTGCTGGTCGAGACCAAGGCCGGCACCGGCATCGATTTCGACGACGAAGCCTATGTCAAAGTCGGTGCGAAGATCGCGCCGGACGCCGCCGCGGTGTTCGCCGGCTCGGACATGATCGTGAAGGTCAAGGAGCCGCAGCCCCAGGAAATCGCGCTGCTCGAGCCGCGCCACATCCTCTTCACCTATCTCCACCTCGCCGCCGACAAGCCCCAGGCCGAGGGCCTCATGGCCTCGGGCGCGACCTGCATCGCCTATGAGACGGTGACGTCGAACTCGGGCGCGCTGCCCCTGCTCAAGCCGATGTCGGAAGTCGCCGGCCGCATGTCGATCCAGGTCGCGTCGCACTATCTCGAGAAGGAACAGGGCGGCCGTGGCGAGCTGCTCGGCGGCGTGCCGGGCGTGGCGCCGTGCAAGGTCGCGATCCTGGGCGGCGGCGTCTCGGGCATCAATGCGGCGCAGATGGCCACCGGCCAGCGCGCCGATGTGACGATCTACGACATCAACAACGAGCGTCTGGCCGAGCTCGACATGCATTTCGGCAGCCAGATCAAGACGGCCTATGCCAGCAAGGCCGCGATCGCCGAGGCGGTGAAGACCGCGCAGGTCGTGATCGGCGCGGTGCTGGTGCCGGGCGCCGCTGCGCCGAAGCTGGTGACGAAGGACATGCTCAAGACGATGATGCGCGGCTCGGTGCTGGTCGACATCGCGATCGACCAGGGCGGCTGCTTCGAGACCAGCCACGCCACCACGCACGACAACCCCGTCTACGAAGTCGACGGCGTGATCCATTATTGCGTCGCCAACATGCCGGGCGCAGTCGCCCGCACCTCGGCCTTCGCGCTCAACAACGCGACGCTGCCGTTCGTGCTCAAGCTGGCGAACCTCGGCGCCGAGGGCGCGATGAAGGCCGACAAGCATCTCGCCAACGGCCTCAACGTCTACAAGGGCAAGATCGCGTTCAAGGCTGTCGCCGACGATCTCGACCTGCCCTACCAGGCCTGGGCCGGCTGATCGCGCCTCGAACAGGATCGCGAGCCGGGGAACGCCCGTCGTTTCCCGGCTCGTTTCATTCGGGCGCGGGGTCCCGACCGCGATCGAGCTGCTTGACGTAGAGAATGGTCGTGAAGCCGCTGTCCCATTCCTCGTCGGGATAGCGCGCCTGTTCGGCATAGCCGCGGCCGAGATAGAATGCCTGGCTGGCGACGTTGAAGCTGTCGGTCTCGAGGCGCGCCGCCGCGAAGCCCTCCATGGCCATCGCGCGCTCCGCGCAATCCATCAGCAGCCTGCCGATTCCCCGTCGCCGATGGTCGCCATGAACATGGAGGCCCTCGACGAAATCGCCCTGCCAGTGCACGAAACCGGCGACGACGCCTGCGATCTCCGCGACGCGGAACGCCTCGAGGCTGTCCTCGACATAGCGTGCCCCGCGATCCTCGGCGCGATAGCGCGCCGCGGCGGCCGACGTCAGAGCCGGCAGCCAGGTGCTCTCGAAACTGTCCTGCAAGATGGCCTTCAGGCGCGGCGCATCCCCTGCAAGCGCGGGGCGAATCCGGATGGGCTGGTTGATGCTCATGGCGGTGCGCTAGCGCGGCCTCGAGCCAAGATCGAGCGTTTGGAACGTCAGCGGGCCGGCCGGCCTTCCCGCCGGGCCTGTTCCTGCAGGAACATCTCCAGCGTGAGCAGCCGCGCCACCAGCGCCGGACGATAGCTCGCCTTTTCCGGCGTCAGCGCCACGGCCTTCTCCCACCAGGGCTCGGCCTCGGCGAAGCGGTTCGCACGGATCAGCGCGAGCCCGTAGAAGAAGGGCGGCCCCGGATGTTCGGGGCTCAGCGCCAGTGCTTTGTCGAAGGCGAACTGCGCGGCCGGCGACAGCTCGTTGCCGTCATATTCGGCGAGCGCCGAGCCGAAGCCGGTCCATAGCGCGACATCCCCGGGCACCTGCCGCACGGCGCCCTGCCACACCTTCACGGCCCGCTCGCGATCGCCCTGGCGGAGCATGCCGTCGGCCAGATTGCCATAGCTCCAGGCATAGGTGCCGTATTTGCCGAACATCGCGTCCCGCAAGTCGATCAGCCCCTGGTCGACCTCGACCCGCTGTCCGCCCGGCGCGACGGGATGGCCGGGGAGCCCCGGGCTGCCCTGCCAGGCATAGCCCGCGGCGCCGAGCATGAGCGCCGTGGCGGGGACGGTCCACAGCTTGCGCGGATAGCGCAGCAGCGCGAGCGCCAGCACCGCGACGATGGCCATCGTGGCGAGCATCACCCAGCCCATCACGCCCCCTTCCTGCGGAACAGGCGCCGTGCAAGCAGCAGGCCGGTGACCAGCAGCACCACCGGCGCCATCCAGAGCGGTGCGGTCACCCAGCTGAACGGCGGATCATAGGTGACATAGTCGCCATAGCGCTGGATCAGATATCCGCGGATCGCCGCAGGTTGCTCGCCCCTGGCGATACGCTCGCGAACCATCGCGCGCATGTCCCCCGCCATCTCGGCATCGCTATCGGCGATCGACTGGCCCTGGCAGACGAGGCAGCGCAGCGTCTCCATCAATGCCCTGGCCCTCGCCTCCTGCCCGGCATCGGGCAGCTGGGTATAGGCCAGCGCCGCCGGCGGCCGGTTCGAATCCGCCGCAGCAGGGGCCGCCAGGAGCAGCGCGAGAAGCAAGGCCGCCAGCCTCATTTCGCCGCCTCCAGCTTGCGCAGTATCGCGGGAATATCGTCCGCCCGGATGTCGCCGACATGCTGGTCGACGATCTCGCCCCGGCCGTTGATCAGGAAAGTCTCGGGCACCCCCGACGAGCCGAGTGCGATCTGGGCCTTGCCGGTGGGATCGTCGCCGATCCGGGCATAGGGATCGCCGTTCCGCGCGAGAAAGGCCCGCACCGCCTCCGGCGTGTCGCGGATCGCGATCGCATCGATCTCCACTCCGGCCTGTTTGAGCTTCAGCAGCTGGGGCGCCTCGGCGATGCAGGGGATGCACCAGCTGGCGAACACATTGAGCAGTCGCGGCTTTCCGGTGGCGAAGTCGGCCGTGTCGATGCCGGGCCGTCCGGGCAGCAGCGGCTTCATCGCAAGCTCGGGCAACGGCTTGCCGATCATCGCCGAGCGGATCGTCCGATCCGCCGGCTTGATCAGCCCGGCCGCGACCAGCCCGAAGATCAGGGCGAACAGCGCCAGCGGTGCCCAGAGCAGCAGCCGCCTCATGGCGCCTCCTCCGCATCGCGCCGTTCCCGCCGCACCCGTCCGATCAGCGAGAGCAGCCCGCCCAGCGCGATCATTGCCCCGCCCGCCCAGATCAAGGTGACGAAGGGCTTCCACCAGGCTCGGATCTGCCAGCGCCCCGCGCCGTCGCCCTGGCCGATCACGGTGTAGAGCTGGCCGTCCAGCTCGGTCGCGATCGCGGCCTCGTTGGTGTTGGTCGGCGGGTTGGCGAAGAAGCGCTGCTGCGGGAAAAGGTCGAATGGCGCGCTCCCACCGCGCGTCGCCTTGAGATGCGCCTCGAGCGCCGACCAGTTGGGGCCGACCGCGGGCCGCACCTCGAGCAGCTCGATGCGGTACGGGCCGACGGTGACGTTCTGCCCGATCGAGATCGCCGCCAGCCGCTCGACCTTGAAGGCACCGTCCGCCGCCATGCCGGCGATGCTCACCGCGATGCCGAGATGCGCGACGACCATGCCATAGAGGTGCAGCGGCGTGCGGCGCAGGTTGCGGCGGATGAGCGGAAGGACGCTGGCGACGGCGAGCCCGGCGGCCAGGCCGAGCACCAGTGCCGGCAGCCACTGCGCCCCGCCCAGCGCGAAGACCAGGGCGAAGGCGATGCCCGCCACGCCGACGGGCACGAGCAGCTTGCCAAACAGCGCGTTCCACTGGTCGCGGCGCCATTTGAGCAACGGCCCCGCCGCCGTGGCCGCGACGAGCGCGAGGCCGACCGGCACCGCCGCCTTCTCGAAAAAGGGTGCGCCGATCGAGAGCTGGACGCCGGCGGCCTGGGCGACGAGCGGATAGAGCGTGCCGATGAAGACGACGCCGAGAATTACCGAGAGCAGCAGGTTGTTGAGCACCAGCGCGCCCTCGCGGCTGACCAGCTCGAAGGTGGTGCCCTGCTTCACCGTGCCGATCCGCGCGCCGAACAGCGCCAGCGCCCCGCCGATATAGAGGCCGAGCAGGGCGAGGATGAAGCCGCCCCGGGTGGGGTCGACCGCAAAGGCATGGACGCTGATCAGGATGCCCGAGCGGACCAGGAAGGTGCCGATCATCGACATCGAGAAGGCGACCACCGCCAGCATCACCGTCCAGGCGCGCAGGCCGTCGCGGGTGGCGAGCACGCTCACCGAGTGGAGCAGCGCAGTCGCCGCCAGCCACGGCATCAGCGAGGCATTCTCCACCGGGTCCCAGAACCACCAGCCGCCCCAGCCGAGCTCGTAATAGGCCCAATAGCTGCCGGCGGTGATGCCGATGGTGAGGAATATCCAGGCCGCCAGCACCCAGGGCCGCATCGCCCGGGCAAAGGCGGGGCCGACGTCGCGCATCAGCAGCGCGCCCACCGCGAAGCTGAACGCGACCGACAGGCCGACATAGCCGAGATAGAGCGTCGGCGGATGGAAGGCGAGCCCCGGATCCTGCAGCAGCGGGTTGAGGCCCCGCCCGTCGAGCGGCGGCGGGCTCACCCGGACGAACGGGTTGGAGGCAAAGGCGAGAAAGGCATAGAAGCCGATCGCGATCGCCGCCTGCGCGCCCAGCGTGGCGGCAAGCGTGCCCCGGGGCAGCCGCTTCTCGAACAGCGCCACGCCTGCCCCCGATATCGCCAGCACGGTGACCCACAGGAGCATCGAGCCCTCGTGATTCCCCCAGGCGCCGGCGATCTTGTAGATCAGCGGCTTCATCGAATGGCTGTTCTCGACGACGAGCAGCACCGACATGTCCGACTGCACGAACAGGACCACCAGCAGGACGAAGGCGACGAGCGCCAGCAGGCCCTGGACGATCGCGACGCGGCGAAGCGCCGTCATCACCATCGGCCCGCCGGCCTGGTCGGCGCCCTTGGCCGCGCCCCAGGCGAGCAGCACCTGCACGAGCGCGAAGCCCGTCGCGAGCCACAGCGCGGCGAGACCGGCTTCGGCGATCACTGCCCATCCCTCATTTGGCTAGCGTCTTCGTCTCGTGCATGTTGCCCGCGGCCTGGGGCGGCATGTAGCGCTCGTCATGCTTGGCGAGAATATTGTCGGCGACGAAGCTGCCGTCCGGCTGGAACCGCCCTTCCGCCACCACGCCCGATCCTTCCTTGAACAGGTCCGGCGTCACGCCGCGGAAGGCGACCGGCACCACCGCCTGCCCGTCGGTCACCGCGAAACGGATCGAAACCCCATCGGCCGCGCGCCGGATCGAACCCTTCTCGACCATGCCGCCCAGGCGGACATGCCGGTCGAGCGGCAGCGGTTTCCCCTTCACGTCGCCGGGCGCATAGAAGAACGCCGCCTGGTCGCGGAGCGCCGACATGGCGAGCGCCGACGCACCGAGGATCGCGCCCAGCGCGAGCAGCACGAGGACCAGCCGCTGATGCTTGGGCTTCATTCGCCGCCGCCCCGCAGCGCCGCGGCCGCCGTCTCGGCGCGGCGCATCGCGGCATAGCTGAACGCCGCGAGCCCGCCGGTGCCGAGCAGCACCACCAGATAGGCGGCAGTGATGAACGGCCAATGGTTCATGCCGCCGCCATCCGCCGCAACCGCGCCTCGACCTTCTGCGCCGCCAGGATCGCGCGCATCCGCATCAGCACCACCCCGGCGAAGACCAGGGTGAAGCCGCCCAGCGTGAAGAAAAGCGGCCAGAGCAGCGCGGGGTGGATCTTGCCCGCCAGCACGCTTTCGCCCTGGTGGAGCGTGTTCCACCAGATCACCGAATAATGGACGATGGGGAGCAGCGCGCTGCCCGCCACGCCGAACAGCGCCGGCACCCGCCCGTCGCCCGATCGCTCGGCATCGGCGCGATCCAGCGCGATCCAGGCGATGTAGACGAAGAAGAGCAGCAGCATGCTGGTCAGCCGCCCGTCCCACTCCCACCAGGTGCCCCAGGTCGGGCGCCCCCAGATCGAGCCGGTGAGCAGGCAGAGCGCCGCGAAAGTGGCCCCCGCCGGGGCGATCGCCCGCGCCGCGACGCTGGCCAGCGGATGCCGCCAGACGAGATAGCTCAGGCACGCGATCGCCAGCCCGCTCCACCCGCCCATGCCCAGCCAGGCGCTGGGCACATGGATGTAGAGGATGCGTGCGCTCTCCTTCTGCACCGCGTCGGGCGGCGTGAGCGTGAGCCCCGCCCAGCAGCCGAACGCCACCAGCGCCACGCCGAGCCAGAACAGGATCGGCGTCAGCGGCCGCGCAATCTTGAGGAAGCGCGCGGGATTGGCGAAGGCATGCAAGACGGGCACGCGCGATGACTAGCGAGGTTCCGGGCGGGAATCCATGGCCTCGCGATATCCAGCGACAGACGCCCGGCCGCGGCGCGAAACGTCGCGAACGTCGCCCATGGCGAGGGATGAGTCCCCCACCGATTTTCCCCGATTTCCCGCAAACGGCGCGCATCGCGCAACTTCCTTGCGCGAGCGTGATCCTATTTTCCCAACCGCTCAAAGAGCGGCCGGAACGATCCGGCCGGGTGAGGGAAACAGACGAAATCCTACATTGCAAGGCGCAGCCCAATTCCTCCCCGAGCAAGCTCGGGGAGGAATTCAGATCAATGCACCGCCCCCAGATGCCCGAGCTTGTCCGGGTTGCGCATCACATAGATGCCCACGATCCGGCCCTCCTCGATCGCCAGCGCGGTGGTTTGCAGGACGCCGCCCGGCTCGATCGTGACGAAGCCCGGCAGGCCGTTGATCATGCCGTAGCGCACCACGCGCGACATCTCCTTGGCGAAGAAGCGGGCGAGCGAGCTGTGGAGCTTGATCATGTCCTCGATGCCATGGATCGGCTTCAGGCCCGCGGGCACCTTGCCGCCGCCGTCCGACCAGAGCGACACATCGGCCGCCAGCAGGCCGCGCAGCGCCCCCATGTCGCCGCTGCGCGACGCGGCGAAGAAGGCGGCGGCGATCTCCAGCCCCTTTTCCTTCGGCAGGTCGTAGCGCGGCCGGGCGGCACGGACATGGGTGCGCGCCCGGCTGGCGAGCTGGCGCGCGGCGGCGGGATCCCGGCCGATCGTCTCGCCCACCTCGTCGAAATTCACGCCGAACACGTCGTGGAGCAGGAAGGCCGCGCGCTCCAGCGGCGAGAGGCGCTCCAGCGCCATCAGCAGCGGTAGCGTCACATCCTCCACTTCCTCCTCCGCCTCGACGACGGGTTCGGGCAGCCAGGGGCCGACATAGGTTTCGCGCCGGGCACGGGCGGACTTGAGCTGATCGAGGCACAGCCGCGTCACCACCCGGCGCAGGAACGCCTCGGGCTCGCGGATCTGGTCGCGATCGGTGGCGAGCCAGCGCAGGAACGCATCCTGCACCACGTCCTCCGCGTCCGCGACCGAGCCGAGCATGCGATAGGCGATGCGCGCCAGCCGCGGACGCAGCGGATCGAAGCTCGCCGCTGCGTCCGCGCCGCTCACGCCGCCGCCACCGCGGGCTTGCCCTCGTAGAAGAGGTTGAAGGCCACCGCGAGCCGGTTCCAGCCGTTGATGGTGTTGATCATCAGGGTCAACTGCACCTGCTCCTCCTCGTTGAACTCGAAGGCGAGCTCCCGATAGAGATCCTCGGGCGCCCGCGCCGTGGATACCAGCGTGAGCGCATCGGTCCATGCCAGCGCAGCGCGCTCGCGCGGCGTATAGCATGGCGCCTCGTGCCAGGCGCTGAGCAGATAGATGCGCTGCTCGGTCTCGCCGGCCTTGCGCGCGTCGGCGGTGTGCATGTTGAGGCAGTTGGCGCAGCCGTTGATCTGCGAAGCCCGGATCTTCACCAGCTCGAGCAGGCTGTGCTCGAGCTTGGGCGCGATCTTGAGCGACATCTCGTACCACGCCTTCATCTCGGCGGGGGCGGCGGCGAACAGGTCGAGTCGGGCAGTCATCATGCATCTCCTTGGTTGGACGCATGCATGACGAGACGGGCGCTCCGGATGTGACATGCCCAGGCGATTTTTTCGCGGACCGGGGGGAAATTCCGGATCCGGGCGCTCCGGCCGAAGCCGGGGCCTTGGCCGAACCGCACTGCCGCACCGGATCCCGGCCCTTGCCGGGACCCGGGTTCGCGCTAACGCCCGATCAGCCGCTGGGCGATGCGATCGGCCACTTCGCTCTGCGGATCGCCGGTGCGGGCGCTCTCATCCCACACTTCGACCAGGCGCTCGGGGATCTTCTCCACGCGCGCCATCACTTCGGCCATGTTGCCCTGGCCCAGATATTCGAGGCCGACATTGATGATGCCGCCCGCGTTGATCACATAATCGGGCGCATAGAGGATGCCGCGATCGTGAAGCCGCTGGCCGTCCGCCCGGGTGGCGAGCTGGTTGTTCGCGCCGCCGGCCACCACCGTGGTCCTGAGCGCGGCGATCGACTGTTCGGTGAAGATCGCGCCCAGTGCATTGGGGCTGAGGACGTCGGTCTCGATGCCGAGGATGTCCGCCGCGTCGATCGCCTCGCCGCCGAGCTCCGCCGCCAGCGCCTTGGCGCGCTCGGCATTGACGTCGGCAAGGGTCAGCTTCGCGCCGTCCTTGGCGAGCAGCCGGGCGACGCCGCCGCCTACCGAGCCGACGCCCTGGATCGCGACGCGCACCCCGGCCATCGAATCGGCGCCGAGGCCGCGCTTCGCCGCCGCCTTCACGCCCAGATAGACGCCGCGGGCAGTGATCGGACCGGGATCGCCGCCCGCCCCGCCTTCCGCGACGGGCAGGCCGGAGACGTGGCGGGTCTGAGTCGCGACGACCTTCATCCGCGCCTCGGACATGCCGACATCCTCGGCGGTGACATAGCGGCCGCCCAGCGATTCGACCGCGCGGCCGAACGCCTCCAGCTGCGCAGTGGTGACGGTCGCGCCCGGCTCGCTCGCCAGGATCACGCCCTTGCCGCCACCGAGCGGCAGATTCGCCATCGCATTCTTGTAGCTCATGCCGCGCGACAGGCGCAGCGCGTCGGTGATCGCGGCGCGGGTGTCGGCATAATGCCAGAAACGCACACCGCCGGCCGCCGGGCCGAGCTTGGTCGAATGGACTGCGATGATTGCGCTCAGCCCCGACTCGCGGTCGCTGAACAGGTGGACGCCCTCATGGTCGTCGAAATCGGGGAAGCCCCAGTCGGTGATCACGCGCTAGATTCCTGCGGAGGGTGCCGCACGTCTATGTGCCGCGCGCGGTCACTAGGGGAAGAAATGGGGCGGATGACGGGACTTGAACCCGCGACCCTCGGTACCACAAACCGATGCTCTAACCAACTGAGCTACAACCGCCGTGAAGAAGGCGCGCTTAGCCGGGGCCGATACGAAGCGCAAGATAATTGCGGGCAATTATCCGCGTGAAATGCGTACGGCCTCTTCCGGCGTGGTCAGCCCCTCGCGCACCAGCGCCCGCGCCGCCGACCCCAGATTGGGCGCACGCAGGAAGGCGTGACGCGCGAGAATGGCCTCGTCCCCGCCATCGTTGATCAGCCGGCGGATCGCGCCATCGGCGACGATCGCCTCGAACACGCCGGTCTCGCCGGTGAAGCCGGTGCCCTCGCAGTTCTCGCAACCCACCGGCGCATGGACGATCGCGCCCGAATCGAAACCGAGCAGCGCCGAAACCGATCCCTGAGCCTGCACCGGGCGGCGGCAATCCGCGCAGAGCCGCTGCACCAGGCGCTGGGCGAGCACCGCGGCCACGGTGGAAGCGAGGCGAAACGGCTCGACGCGCCAGTCGCGCATCCGCCGGATCGCCGAAACGGCATCGGGCGCATCGATCGCGGCGAGGACGAGATGCCCGGCCTCCGCCGCTTCGGCCACCGCGGCGGCGGCTTCGCGCCCGTCGAGACCATCGAGCGCGATCACGTCCGGATCCTGCTCCAGCGCGGCGCGGATCGCGGCCGCGCCGGCACATCCCTCGATGCGCGTCGCGCCTTCGACGGGCAAGGTGCCGATCGTCGCGATGTGGCGAGTCGAGCCCGAGAAATGCCTGAGCAACGCCGCGATCGTGGTGCTGCGGCCCGATCCCGCCGGCCCCGCGACGAGCACCAGGCCGCCCCGGCGCAGGGCCGGCAGCAGCGTGTCGACGAGTGCGCGGCTCATCCCGATCGCCTCGAACGCCCGCTCGCGCCGCTCGCCGCCGTCCAGCCGCAGCACGAAGCGTTCCGCTTCGCCCTGTGCCAGCACCGATACCTCCGCAAGGCTGCGGAAGGCGGCGGCGAGCGTGCGATCGGCAGGATGGTGGCGCGGCTCGGTGAGCTGGCCGGCGACGCGCATGCGCACCGTGGCGCCGGCCGGGCCGATCTCGAGATGGATGTGCGAGGCGCGGCGGCGGCGTCCCTCGGCGATCAGCGCTTCCGCCGGAGATCCGGCATGGGGGTCCGGAAAAAGCGGCGGCTGGGGCGTATCCGCCACCGGCACCGGCGCTTCGGTTTCCATGTCCATAGGGTCCCCTCTGCGAAGCGTCATGCGCTAGGCACATCGTGTGACATGACGCTTGCGCTTTTATGACGATTTAGCGTCGTGCTGGCGCTGCGGCATGGCTTTTGGCAGAAAGCCGCGATGCAAGATGCCGTCTCCCCGCTCCTCAATCTCGGCGCCGGCCACCCGTCCGAGCCGGTCGTCGACCACATCATGCGCTGGCCCGGCGTACAGCGCGTGCCGCATCCCAAGATCGCGATGTTCATCGCCAAGAACTTCCTCGAACCCGAGCTCTGCCAGCTGCTCATGATCAAGATCGATGCGGAGCGGCGCCCGTCGACCATCGCCGACGCGAACGACGACTATGCTTTCCGCACCAGCGAAACCTGCGACTTCAATTCGAACGACCCGGTGGTGATGGAGTTGAAACGGCGGATGACGGCATTCACCGGGCTCGATCCCACCCATGGCGAACCGATGCAGGGCCAGCGCTACGACATCGGCCAGGAGTTCAAGGCGCACACCGACTATTTCGAGCCGCAGGGCCGCGATTTCGAGAAATATTGCGCGGTCGCCGGCCAGCGGACCTGGACGGTGATGCTCTATCTCAACGAAGTCGAAGCCGGCGGCGCGACGCGGTTCAAGGCAATCGACAAGATCATCCAGCCCGAGACCGGCAAGGTGATCGCCTGGAACAATTTGCGGCCGGACGGCACGCCCAACCCCTCTACCCTCCACCATGCGATGAAGGTGCGCGCGGGGCTGAAATACGTCGTCACCCAATGGTATCGCGAGCGCCCCTGGGGCTGGTGAGCCGTACGGAACCGCGCCCAAGGTCGAAACCCGATCAAGGCTTTGATTCTATTCGCCGTATCGATCTCCTTCGTCATCCCCGCGAAAGCGGGGAACCATCTCCCCGATTTGCCGCCAGCTTCACCGGATAGGTGGGGAGAACGCACGAGATGGGTCCTCGCTTTCGCGGGGACGACGCGGTTGCCGATTGGATCGCGACCCCAGGGTCGGGACTCGATCCACAAACCGCGTCCACCCTGCGCGGACAGGGATCCAGGGCAGCGCAGCGTGCAACGACGCCACGAGGCGAGCGCTCTCCGGCGAGCGCTGGGCTCGACCGTGCGCGACCTGCCCCTGGCCTGGGTCCCCGCCCGCGCGGAAGGACGAAATAGGAGGCCTGGATTCCAGGTTCCCAAGCTGGAGGCAGATCGAAGAACGGCCGGCGGGGCTCACACCCCGCCGGCCGCTTCGTTTCCGGACCTCGGGTCAGAAGGTCGTGCTGACGCCGAGCGTGAAGACCCGGCCCAGATTGTAGCGATTCACCAGCACGACACTGCCGTTCGGGAAGGTCTGCCGCTCGTCGAAGCGGGTGCGGGTAAGGTTGCGCCCCTCCAGCTTGAGCTCGAACTTGCCGCCGGCCAGCTCGAAGCCCTGGCGCGCGACGATGTCGAAGCGGATGCCCGGGCGCTCGATGATGTCGGGCTGGAACCCGTTGCCCGACAGGTTCGAGGGGCCGCGATTGGTCACGCGGTCGCTCGCATAGTTGAACAGGAACGTAAGCTGCGACAGGCTCTGCGTGTCCTCGATGCCGAGCTGCAGGTTGACCAGGTGATCCGACTGGCCGGTGAGCGGCGCCCCGTCGCGGAACTGCAGCCTGGCCGGGCCGAAGCCGGTGGCGCAACCCGCCAGCGTCTGGTTCAGCACGTTGGGCGCGCAGCTGCTATCCGCGGTGATCGACGAATGGGTGTAGGTGTAGTTCGCGATCACCAGCGCGCGCCGGGTGCTGAAGAAGCCGCCCAGCGTATCGAGCGGGAAATATTTCTGCAGCTCGACTTCGCCGCCATAGAGCTTCGCCTTGGGCAGGTTGGTGAAGCCGGTCTGCAAGCGATCGTCGGCGCCGGTGTAGAAGCCCACCTGCTCGATCGGATTCTCGATCCGCTTGTAGAAGCCCGCCAGCGTGAAGCGCTGGTCGCGCGCGAAGAACCACTCGAAGCGCGTCTCGAAATTGTAGAGTTCCGAGTCGCGCAGCAGCGGGTTGCCGAAGAACAGGCGGTCCGAGTCCGGATCGCGAAACTGCTGCGGCGCCAGTTCGCGGAACTGCGGGCGCGAGATGGTCTTCGAGAAGCTGTTGCGCAGCTGCATGTTCTCCGCAAAGTTCCAGGTGACCGTGATCGCCGGCAGGAAATAGTCGTTGTTCAGGCGCTTGCCGGTCGTGCCGATCGGCGTGACGCTCTGCTCGGCCTTCTCGTAGCGGACGCCCGCCACCGCGCGCAGCCCGTCCAGCGCCTCGGTCTCGGCCTGGAAATAGCCCGCGTTGATGCGCAGCTTCGCATCATAGGCATAGGCGCCGAGCGGCGTGTTGAACTGCATCTCGATGGTGCAGGCGCCGCGGCCGACCTGCGGGCAGGCATTGTTCACCACATCGGGGCTGAGCAGATAATCCGGACGCAGCAGGTTGTACGGATAGCCCGGCGCGGTGCCGCCGCCGGCGCTGGTCTGGTAGTTGAACTGCAGGCGCCGCGAGAAGCGGCTGGTATCCGAATAGAAATAGCCCGCCGACAGGGTGAGCGGAATCGGATCGAGCTTGTAGACCAAATCCGCCTGGCCGGTCCAAAGATCCTCGTTCAGGTCCGAGAAGATGATCGAGGCGAACGGCGAGAAGCGCTGCGTGACCTGGTACACGCCATCGCACTGCATGCCGCCGATGCCGTTGCCGCCGTCATATTTGGCCGGGGCGCCGGTCGTGGTGGTCGGCGAGCAGAGATAGTCGAACTGGCGCTCATAGGGCGCGTTGCGCTTCGAATTGGCATAGGCGCCGCGCAGATCGAGCCGGAGCGCCGGCGAGAAGCGAAGCTCGCCGACCAGCTGGCTCTCGAACAGCTGGCGTTCGAACCAGTTGGTGTTCTGCTGGAATCGCAGCCCGCTGGCATTGTTGTAGATCGTCGCCGCCGAGCCGCGCCCCTGCTTCAGCACGTCGCGGATATAGACGTTGGTCCAGCGGATCGTGCTGTCGCCGAACGAATAGCCGAGGCCGAGCAGCGCGTTGCCGATGATGCGGTTGTCGGTGAGCAGCGTGTGGAAGTCGTTCCGGATCGCGCCATTCTGGGTGACGCTGTCCTGCTGGCGGATCGAACGGGTCCGGAAGGTATTGCTGTAGCCGACCGAGGTGATCACGCCGAGCCGGTCCGACCCGAGGTCGAACGCCATGCCGGTGCTGATCTCCCCCGACCAGTTGGCCGGAAGATGGTCGTTGCGCTGGAGCAGCGTGGTCGAGGCATTGGAGAGCTGGAGCACCTGCCCGGCGGGGATCAGGCCCGAGCCGGCCGGGGCGTTGCGGATGAAGTCGGGCACGCTGCGCGTGCCCTTGTCGAAGCCCAGCCAGTCGGTCTTGCTGCCGAAATAGGTATAGCCGAGTTCGCTCGTCGTCGCCGTGTCGGCCGAGATCGACCCGCCGATCGTCACGAAGTCCTTGTCGGGAATCGCCTTGGTGGTGAGGTTGATGACGCCACCGCCGAACTCGCCCGGATAGTTGACCGAATAGGTCTTCTGGACGAGCGCGGACCCGACGATCGAGGTCGGGAAGATGTCGAGCGGCACCGAGCGGCGCAGCGGCTCGGGGCTCGGCAGGGCCGAACCGTTGAGCAGCGACGAGGAATAGCGATCGCCGAGGCCGCGGACATAGACGAAGCCGCCGCCCACGACGCTGAGGCCGGTGACGCGCGTCAGCGCGCCGGCGATATCGCCCTCGCCCGTGCGCGCGATGTCCTCGCTCGACAGCACCGACACCACTTGCGGGGTGGCGCGCACGACGTTCGGGATATGGCGCCCGACCACGACGATGTCGGTCATGTCCATGTCCACGCCCGGCGCGGAGACCTCGGGGGTCTTCTGCTCCGCCTGCGCATCGGTGGTGGACGGCGCGGGCGCCGCCTGCCCCGTCGTCTGGGCGAGCGCGGCCGGAGAGACGAGTTGAGACGTCAGGAGAAGAAGCGTGGCGTAAGCAAGGCGTCGCTGCATGGCCGTGTCACCCAGTAGAATTTATGAGCAATGTCGGGGCAGCGGATCTCGCCGCCCCGACAGTTTCCGCACGAGCTGCAGGGGCCTCAGCGGCCGTTGCAGCTGAAATAGACCGAGTTGAACACCGGCGGGCCCTGATCCTGGAGCGCCGGGTTGGCCGGGCGGATCGTCGAACGGTCGCTGGCGCTGGTCTCGCCCGCCACCATGTTGACGCAGGCCACGTTGGCCGGGGTCTTCACGATGCCGTTGACGAAGTTGAAGTCGGCACCGCCGCGGATGCGGATCGCAGCCGGCGCCAGCGCGGTCTGGATGAAGGTGAAGTTGGCGTAGCGGCCCCAGGTGCGGGGCAGCAGGTCCTCGCCGCCGTTCGAGTCGATCTCGGTCGAGAAGGAGTCGGCGGTCGCGCCCGACACCTTCTGCGCGGCGATGATGAACTGCATGAAGCCGCGCCAGCCATTGTCGACGTCGAAGCCGTCGTCGTCGGCGCCGGTCACCGCGAAATACTTCAGGTTGGTGGTGCCGCCAAAGATCTCGACGCCATCGTCCGCCGAATTGTGGCTCTGGACGTGGTCGATGATCGTGCCCGAGCCGGTCGCGCCCAGGGTCAGGCCCTGAAGCTCGTTGCCGTCGGAAATGGCGATGCCGGTGTAGCGGATCTGGACGAACGACATCTGGCCGCTGCTGTCGGCTTCGTTGGTGCCGCCATAGAAGCGGCCCGTCACGCCCTCGATCGCCTGCTGGCAGGGCGTGCCGCTGCTGCCGCCGGTGCCCGAGGCGCAGATCGCGGTGGTCGAGCGGCCGAGCAGGATGATGCCGCCCCACTGGCCCTGGGTCACGTCGCTGACGCCGTTGTTGGCGAGGTTCTGCTGCGAGGTGAAGATGATCGGCTGGGTGACCGTGCCGACGGCCTGGATCTTCGAGCCGCGATTGACGAGCAGCAGGTCGTTGGTCGCCTCGGTCGAGTCGGCCGCGATGACGACGCCCGCCGCGATGGTGAGCGTCACGCCGGCACCGCCGGTCGCGCCCTGATCGGTGCCGACTTCGGTCTGGCCCCGCAGGCGATAGACCACGCCGGCGATCTTCGGCAGCGTCAGATCGGTGGTGATCGCCTGGGGCAGGCGGCACAGGCGGAACGTCTGGGTCAGGCCGTCATCGGTGGTGCCGGCCGGGCACACCGCGCTCGAGCCGCCGCTGCCGATCGCCGGAACGGACGTGCAATTGGCGCTGGTCGCACCGAAATTGGCCGTGGTCGAGTTGCAGGTCCAGCCGTCGAACGCCGTGTCGGTCGGGCCGTTGAGCGCGCCGACATAGTTGGTGCTGACGAAGAAGGGATTGAGCGTCGCCGGGTTGAAGGCCGGCGTCAGCGACGTCGCGCTCACCGGGAAGATGCCGTTCAGCTGGTTGGTGCCGTTGACGTTGTTGTTCGAGCCCGCATTGACGATGTCGAGCTGCTCCTGCGCCGTGATGCTGAGGCCGTTCTGCGTCGTGACCGCCGCGAACTGGGCCGCGGTGATCGGCGCCGTCGGCGTCGGTGTGGGCGTCGCCGGCGGAGTCGGCGTCGGCGTCACGATGACGACGCTGCCGGCGCCCGGGGATGCCACATTGCCCGCGCCGTTACACGCGGAGAGTGCCGCAGAGGCGGCTGTCGTCATGAGAATGAGGCCGAAGCGCTTGAAGCTCGCCATCGCGCAAAAACTCCCGGTCGTATCGTTGCTGATCCGGGCGCGCGGCTATCGAAACGATTGCCCCCTTTGCGCCCGGGCCGGAGTTAGGCCGGGATAATGACACGTACATGAGTCACGAGAGTCTGTTCGATTACAGAACAAAGACAATAATATTACAGCGCACCCGGCGATGCCGGCCGGGCGATGCGGCAAGGGCCGAACGCTTGCGCTTTCGTTTCATGAAGCGCCGATGAAAGCATCATGTCATTCGCCGGGCGCCCGGACAAGATGGCCGCGCTGCATCACCATGGCCACCCCCTCGAGCGCACCGATGTTGCGGGCGGGATCGCCGGTGACGGCGACCAGATCGGCGATTCGCCCGGGCGCGATGGTGCCGATCTCGTCGCCTAGCCCGAGCAGCGCCGCGTTCCCGGCCGTCGCCGTCCAGAGCGCGTCGAGCGGCTTCATCCCCCACGCGGCCATCAGCGCGATCTCGCGCGCGTTGGTGCCGTGGGCGAACACGCCCGTGTCGCCCCCGACGCACATCGTCACGCCCGATTTGAGCGCGGCGGCATAGCTGGCGCGCTTGGCGCGGACCGCCTCGGGCTCGGGCGTGCCCCCGCTCCAGCCGCCATAGCGGGCAATCGCATCGGTGGCGGCAAGCGTGGGGCAGAATGCCACGCCCCGCGCCTTCATCAGGGCGAACACCGCCGGCGTGGCGTCATTGCCATGCTCGATCGTGTCGGCCCCGGCCAGGATCGCGCGGCGCATCCCCTCGGGGGTGCTGGCATGCACCGCGACCTTGCGCCCGGCATCGTGCGCAGCGGCAATGCCGGCGGCGAGTTCGTCGATGCTGAAGGTCGCGCGGCTGGGCTCGCCCGGGCCCCAGCGATAATCGGCGTAGAATTTCACCCAGTCCGCGCCGTGCGCAATCTGCCGGCGGACCGCCGCGACTATCCCCTCTCCGCTCGTTTCCTCGGCGCCCTGCGGCACGTCATAGGCATAGCCCTTGGGGCCATAAGCGCCGGTGGCAACCAGCGCCCGGCCCGCAATGAACAGGCGCGGGCCGGGCACGATCCCCTGCTGGATCGCCTGTTTGAGGCCGGCATCCGCCTCCCCCGCGCCTTCGGTGCCGAGATCCCGGACCGTGGTGAAGCCGGCCATCAAAGTCGCGCGGGCATGCGCCACCGCCCGGGCGGTGCGGAGCGCCAGCGGCTCCTTCATCACCTGGTCGTTCCAGCTCGTCTCGTCATAGGGGTGGAGGAAGAGATGGACGTGGAGATCGATCAGGCCGGGCAGCAACGTGGTGCCGGGCAGCGCCCGCGTCTCGGCGCCGGCAGGCGCGGCGACGTCGGGGCCGACCGCCACGATCCTGCCGTCGGCGACAAGGACCTTCCAGCCCTCGTGCATCACGCGATCGGTTGCGGTGAAGACGCGATCGGGGACGAGCAGCACCGCCGCCTTCTGCGCAAAGGCAGGGCCGGGAACGAGCAGCAGAAGGGCGGCGAGCAGGCGGCGGGGCTTGGTCATGCCGCGAGACTGGCAAAGGCGGCAGGCCCACGCCAGCCCTTCCTTCGGCCCTTCCCCGGAGGGGAGGGTTCTCAGTACATTGCCGTCATCGCCACGCCGCCGGTGATCAGGATCACGCCGAGTATCTGGCGCAGGCTCAGCGCCTCGCGAAACAGCCGGTGACCGGCGGCCGCGGCGATGGGCATCTCGATCACGCCGAGCGCACGCACCGCGGCGGCCGGCGCCAGGTTGAGCGCGAGGAACCAGCCCGAGGAGGCAAGCGCGCCGAACAGGCCGGCACCCAGCGACCGGCGCCAGCCGGCGATCACCGCGACGAGCGCAGCCCGATCGCGCAGGGCAAGGTAGAGCCCCAGCCCCGCCGCCTGCACCGCCTGGACGATCGCGACACAGGCCATCGCCGAGAAGAAGGGGTGATGCGGCTCCAGCCGCAGCCCGGCATGGCGGAACGCGTTGAGCGCGAAACCGAACAACAGGCCCGAGGCGACCCCGAACGCAATGCCGAGCACCGGATGATGCGCGCCCTCGATCCGCTTCGGCCAGACCAGCACCGCGAGCCCCAGCGTCGTCACCGCCACGCCCGACCAGCCGAGCACCGAAAGATCGTCGCCGAAGACGAGCAGGCCGACAGTGGCCGCAAGCGGGACCGAGCTCTGCTGAAGCGCGGTGCCCACCGCGAAGCCGGCATGGTGCATCGCAAGCAGCAGCGCGGCGGTGGCGACCACCTGCGCCAGCGCCCCGGCGAGCGCCGGCCACCAGAACGCCCAGCCGAACTGGGGCTCGACATGCGGCGTGACCGCCACTGCGATCGCAGTGAAGACGAGCGAGAAAGGCAGGCCGAACAGGAAACGCACGAGCGTGGCGCCCCAGGGGCCGGTGTTCGACATCATGCCGCGCTGAAGCGCGTTGCGGCCCACCTGAAATGCCGCCGCCGCCACCGTCGCCACCGCCCAGAGCACGCGCCTACTCCACCCGATCCCCTTGATTCGCGCCGCCTTACCGTCTTCCCGCATCTGCGCGAACCGCATTCTCGCCAAGGCCGGGATGGCGATGGCCGGCAAGTGGCTTCATGCCTTCCTTCGGCCATCAATCCAGCCAATGGTTCCGCAAAAGAAATGGTGGGTTGCACGTGCGCCGCCCGGCGGATCATTTCGCCGGCATCGAACCAAGGAGCCCAGGATGAAGCCGATCCATCTCGCCGCGCTCGCCCTGCTCGCCGCCGGGCCCGCGCCCGCGGTCGCGCAGCAGCAGAATCCCACTACCGCCGCCACTGTCGCCACTCCCCAGGGCAAGCGCGTGCCCCGCCCGATTCGCGCCGCCTCGCCCTCTCCCCTCATCCTCGCCAAGGCCGGGATGGCAATGGTCGGGAAATGGCTGCGGGCTTTCATCCATTAATCCAGCTAATGGCTCTTCCGAGAAATGGTGGTTTGCGCGCGCGCTGCCCGACGGATCATTTCGCCGGGCATCAAACCAAGGAGCCCAGGATGAAGCCGATCCACCTCGCCGCGCTGGCCCTGCTCGCCGCCGCGCCCGCGCCGCAGCAGCAGGACGATCCCCTTACGCGCCCGATCGAACCCCAGGCCGCCGCCAAATGGATCGGCCCGCAAGCGCCGATCCGGGTCCATGGCAACAGCTATCTGGTCGGCTTCCAGGGGATGAATGTCGGCCTGATCGACACCGGCAAGGGGCTGATCCTGATCGACGGCGCGGTGCCGCAATCGGTCCGCGCGCTCGAGGCGAACCTGAAGACGCTCGGCTATCGCATCGAGGACGTGAAGCTGATCCTCAGCACCGAGCCGCATTTCGATCATGCCGGCGGGCTCGCCGCCCTGGTGCGCGACAGCGGCGCCACGGTATTGGCGAGCGACTGGGCCGCGGCATCGCTCAAGCGCGGCATGAGCAGCGCGGACGATCCGCAAGTGGCGTGGCTGGTGCCCTTCCCCGCCGTCTCGCGGGTGCGGGTGGTGAAGGATGGCGAGGCGATCCGGCTGGGCAGCGTCACCGTCACCGCGCGCGCCACGCCGGGCCATACGCCGGGAAGCATGAGCTGGACCTGGCGAAGCTGTGAGGGCCGCGCGTGCAGGACGATGGTCTTCGCCGCGAGCCTCAACCCGGTCGCCGCCGACGGCTATCGCTTCACCCGGCATCCCGAAGTGGTCGCGAGCTTCCGCGCCTCTCAGGCCAGGTTCCGCGCCATGCCCTGCGACATCATGTTCAGCGCCCATCCCGACAATTCGGGCGGCGTCGAGAAATATGCGCGCTTCGCCAGGGGCGCACGGCCGAACCCCTATTTCGATCCCGGCGCCTGCCGCGCCTATGCCGCCCGCTCCGCGACCGCGCTGGCCAAGCGGCTGGCCGACGAGAAGGCGGGCAAGGCGCGCTAGGGCCGATCGCCATTCGGGCCAAGGGGGTGGCTTGGCCGGCCGGAACGCTTCGAACCGACCTCCTTCGTCACCCTGAACTTGTTTCAGCATGACGGAAGGGAAAGAGGCTTCGACATCCAGCTTCCGCCCCCCGTCACCGGGAATGGAAGGGGCGGACCTGAATGTCGATCTGACCCAGCCGTCTTGCATGCACGAAAAGGCCCGCCGGCCAGGCGACCGGCGGGCCCATCTCACCTCACCAGATGCGCACCCGCTCCGCCGGTGCGACATATTGCTTCTGGTCCGGCCCGATCTTCCACGCCGCATACCAGGCATCGACGTTGCGCAGCGGGTTCACCGCGCGGATCTGGCCCGGCGAGTGCGGATCGCTGACCAGCTGCTGGCGCAGCGCCTCGGTGCGGAACAGCGTGCGCCAGACCTGGCCCCAGCCGAGGAAGAAGCGCTGGTCGCCGGTATAGCCGTCGATCAGCTTCGCCTTCTTGCCGCCCAGCGACTGGTGATAGGCGTCCAGCGCGATCAGCACGCCGCCCAGATCGCCGATATTCTCGCCCATCGAGGCGCGGCCGTTGATATGGACGCCGGGGAGCCCGTCGAAGCTGTACGCCTCATATTGCGCGCCGAGCCGCGAGGCCTGCGCCTCGAACTTGGCGGCATCCTCCGCCGTCCACCAGTCGCGCAGCACGCCGTTGCCGTCGGACTTGCGGCCCTGATCGTCGAAGCCATGGCTGATCTCGTGGCCGATCACGCCGCCGATGCCGCCATAGTTCACCGCATCGTCGGCCTGGGGATCGAAGAAGGGCGCCTGCAGGATCGCGGCCGGGAAGACGATCTCGTTCTTCACCGAGTTGTAATAGGCGTTCACCGTCTGCGGGGTCATGCCCCATTCGGCCTTGTCGACCGGCCCGCCCAGGCGGTTGCGGCGATAGTCCCATTCGAAGCGGCCGGAACGCTCGGCATTGCCCACCAGATCGCCCGGCTTCACTTCCAGCGCGGAATAATCGCGCCATTTGTCCGGATAGCCGATCTTGACGGTGAAACCCTTGAGCTTGGCCTGGGCCTGGGCCTTGGTGGCCGGGCTCATCCAGGCGAGCTTGTCGATCCGGCCCGCAAGCGCGACGCGCAGGTTCGCCACCAGCGTGTCCATCTTCGCCTTCGAAGCCGGCGGGAAATAGAGCGCGACATAGTCGCGGCCCACGCCCTCGCCCACGCCGCGCTCGACGAACGCCACGCCGCGCTTCCAGCGCTCGCGCTGCTGGGGCTGGCCGTTCAGGAACTTCGCACGGAACTCGAACTGCGCATCGACGAAGCGCTTCGAGAGCAGCGGCGCGATATCGTCGGTGGTGCGGAAGGCCTGCCAGGCCTTGAGCGTATCGAGATCGGTATCGGCGAAGATCTTGGCGATCACCGGAATCGCGCTGTTCTGCGCGACGATCACCCGATCGGCCTTGCCGAGGCCCGCGGCCGCCCAGAAGGCGTCCCAGCCAAAGCCTGGCGCCTGCGCCTTGAGCTCGGCGATGCCGGTGGGGTTGTAGGTCTTGTCGCGGTCGCGGCTCTGCGCGCGCGTCCAGTGCGCCTTGGCGATCCCGGTCTCCATCGCGACGACCTTGGCCGCCGCCGCATCGGCATCCGCCCAGCCGGCCATGCTGAGCAGCTGCGCGACATATTGCCGATAGCGCGCCAGCTGCGGCGCGAACTTGGCGTCGAGATACAGGTCGCGGTCGCCGAGGCCCAGGCCCGACTGGCGCAGATAGAGCGCATAGACGTCGGGGTTCTTGGCGTCATCGTTCACGCCTACGCCGAAGAAGCTGGCGCCGAAGCCGCCGACCGAGGCGCCCATCAGCCTGGCCAGGTCGTCCTTGCTCGCCGCCGCCTTCACCGGCGCCAGGCGCTCGACCAGCGGCTGGGCATCGAGCTTCTCGGCCAGCGCCTCGTCCATGAAGCCCGCATAGAGGGTCGCCGCCTTCATCCGGTCCGGGTGCGCGGTGTCGGTGGCGCTATAGCCGGAGATCAGGGTGCGCATGCGCAGCTCGGACAAGTCGCGCAGCACCGCGAAGGCGCCATAGGAGGAGCGGTCGGCGGGGATCGCCGTGCGATCCGTCCAGGCGCCGTTGACGAAGCGATACCAGTCGTCGCCCGGCTTCACGCTCTTGTCCATGCCAGTGAGGTCGAAGCCCCAGGCGCCGTAGCGGGTCGCGCCTGCATCGGCGCCGGTGCCGGCCGCAACGGGCGCCGCGGATTGCTGGCTGAAACCGATCGCAGGCACGGCGAGCACGGCCATAGCCGATGCGAGCAGCAGATATTTCTTCAATGGAGGTCCCCCGATATTGAGACGTTAGGCGCGTCTGGGAATGGTGTGTCACGACACCGGCGGCCGCGCAATATCCTTGCGCGAGCGCATATCATTCGTTCGCCGGGCGATAGCCGATCCGCACGCCCGACACTGTTTCACGCTTCAGGAAGATGCGCGATCCGGGTGCGTATCGGACCTCGAGATGATCCGCGCGCAGCCATCGGATCTCGGCCCATGGGCCGTCCCAGGCACCCCGCCTCGCCGCGCCGTGATCGGCATCCGCGATGAAGGCATTGCCCCTGCCCGCCGGCACCTGGCCCGCGGGCAGGATCGAGACCTGGGTGGAGAAGCCCGTGGTCGCGCCGCAGTCGCGCCGGAACATCACTGCGCTCCGGGCGCCGCCGGGCGCGTCGACCCTGGAGACGACCCGGTTCCCGCAGCCATCGGAACAGGCCGCCAGCGGCACCAGCAGCGCAGCCACCATGACGAAACGGTGAAACATGGACACCCCCTTCCCGGCCGAAAAGGGAATGGCGCGCGCAAATGCAGCCATGATGCAGGCTTCGTCCTCGTTCGGCCGAGGCGAACCAAAAGGCCCGCCGGTCACCGGGACCGACGGGCCTTTGAAATGGTGGGCGCGGTAGGGATTGAACCTACGACCCCACCCGTGTGAAGGGTGTGCTCTACCACTGAGCTACGCGCCCATTGGCCAGGTCCTGAAACCCTTGCGGCCGAAATGGGAAGCGGGCCTTTAGGCGGCGCAGCCCCTGCTGTCCAGCCCCAAAGACCCTTTAAATACGGCTTAGTTCACCGCGTCCTTCAGGCCCTTGCCTGCCTTGAACTTCGGCTGGTTCGACGCCTTGATGGTCATCGGCTCGCGCGTGCGCGGGTTGCGGCCCGTCGATGCCTTGCGCTTGCTGACCGAGAAGGTGCCGAAGCCGACCAGGCGAACTTCGTCGCCCTTCTTGAGCGCGGCCTGGATGGCATCGAACACAGCCTCCACGGCCTTGCTCGCATCGCCCTTGCCCAGCCCGGAGGTGTCGGCGACCTGACCGATCAGCTCTTGCTTGTTCATTTCGTGATTTTCCCCCTCATGAATACGCAGAAATGCGCGAGTCGCGGCGGCGGGCCGAGCGATCACGTCAGCACGCCCCCGCCCGCGCTGTCAAAACGATTCAGCCCGCTTTTCCCTCGAAATGACGAAAAGGTTACGATGACTGGCGCGTTAAGCACGGGCCGCCCATCAATGATGGACGGCCTCTCCCCTGCCCGTGCTGCCCGCGGGAGGCTGGGTAGCCAGCTCGTCGGCCTCGCTCCAGTCGATCGGCGTGAGCGCCTCGGTCAGCGCCAGGCGCAGCACCTCGTCGACATGCTTGACCGGCACGATCTCCAGCCCGTCACGGATGTTCTGGGGGATCTCGGCGAGGTCCTTCTGGTTCTCCTCCGGGATCAGCACCGTCTTGATGCCGCCGCGCAGCGCCGCGAGCAGCTTCTCCTTCAGCCCGCCGATCGGCAGCACCCGCCCGCGGAGCGTGACTTCGCCGGTCATCGCGATGTCGCGCCGCACCGGCACGCCGGTCATCGTCGAGACGATCGCCGTCACCAGGCCGATGCCCGCCGACGGGCCGTCCTTGGGCACCGCGCCCTCGGGCAAGTGGACATGGATGTCCTTGCGTCCGAACAGGCTCGGCTTGATCCCATAAGCGGGGCTGCGCGCCCTGACGAAGCTGAACGCGGCCTCGACCGATTCCTTCATCACGTCGCCCAGCTTGCCGGTCGTCTTGATCATGCCCTTGCCGGGCACGGTGACGCTCTCGATGGTCAGCAGTTCGCCGCCCACCTCGGTCCAGGCCAGGCCGGTGACTGCGCCGATCTGGTTCTCCTCCTCGCCCAGCTCGTGGCGATATTTCGGCACGCCGGCGAACTCGGAGAGATTGTCCGGCGTGATCGTCACGCGCTCGGCCTTGCCTTCCAGGATCTTGCGCAGCGCCTTGCGGGCGAGCTTGGCGATCTCGCGCTCGAGCGTGCGCACGCCCGCCTCGCGCGTGTATTTCTGGATCAGCGCGCGCAGGCCCTCGGGCGTGAGGGTGAATTCGCCCTCCTTCAGGCCATGCGCCTCGATCTGCTTCTCGATCAGGTGGCGCTCGGCGATCTCGACCTTCTCGTCCTCGGTATAGCCTTCGAGCCGGATGATCTCCATGCGGTCGAGCAGCGGCTGCGGCAGGTTCAGCGAGTTCGCGGTGCACACGAACATCACGTCCGAGAGATCGATGTCGATCTCCAGATAATGGTCGTTGAACTTGTTGTTCTGTTCCGGATCGAGCACCTCGAGCAGCGCGCTCGCGGGATCGCCGCGGAAATCCTGGCCAAGCTTGTCGATCTCGTCGAGCAGGAACAACGGGTTCGAGGTGCCGGCCTTTTTCAGGTTCGACACGATCTTGCCCGGCAGCGAGCCGATATAGGTTCGCCTATGGCCGCGGATCTCGGCCTCGTCGCGCACGCCGCCCAGCGACTGGCGGATGAACTCGCGCCCGGTCGCCTTGGCGATGCTCTTGCCCAGCGAGGTCTTGCCCACGCCCGGCGGGCCGACGAGGCACAGGATCGGCCCCTTCAGCTTGTTGGTGCGGGCCTGGACCGCGAGATATTCGACGATCCGGTCCTTGACCTTCTCGAGCGCGTAATGGTCCTCGTCGAGCACGTTCTGCGCCTCGGCGATGTCCTTTTTGAGCTTCGACTTCTTGCCCCAGGGCAGGCCCAGCAGCACGTCGAGATAGTTGCGCACCACCGTCGCCTCGGCGCTCATCGGCGCCATGGTCTTGAGCTTCTTGAGCTCGCCCTGGGCCTTGGCGCGCGCTTCCTTGCTGAGCTTCAGCGTGGCGATCTTCTGGGTCAGCTCGGCGACTTCGTCGCCATCGCCTTCCTCGCCCTCATTGCCCAGCTCGCGCTGGATCGCCTTGAGCTGCTCGTTGAGATAATATTCGCGCTGCGTCTTCTC
This sequence comes from Sphingomonas sp. IBVSS2, assembly GCF_002127225.1. Lineage (GTDB taxonomy): Bacteria > Pseudomonadota > Alphaproteobacteria > Sphingomonadales > Sphingomonadaceae > Sphingomonas. The sequence goes on along the minus strand of NZ_NFUR01000002.1, from coordinate 611,996 downwards.
CATCTGGCGCTTCACGCGGCTGCGGATCTTCTTCTCGACCTGCAGCACGCCCAGCTCGCCCTCCATGAAGGCGAACACCATCTCGAGGCGCTTCATCGGATTGGTCTCGACGAGCAGCGACTGCTTCTCGGCGACCTTGACCGCAATGTTCGCCGCAACCGCGTCGGCAAGGCGCGAGGCGTCCTCCAGCTCGGCGAGCTGCACCGCGGTCTCCGCCGGCAGCTTGCGGTTGAGCTTGGCGTAATTCTCGAACTGGTCGACCACCGAGCGCATCAGCGCCTGGATCTCGGCGCCCTCGGCCGCATCGTCCTCGACCGGCGCGACATTCGCCGTCAGATAGGCACCGCCTTCCTCCATCGAGACGAGCACGCCGCGCTCCTTGCCGGCGACGAGCACGCGCACGGTGCCGTCCGGCAGCTTGAGCAGCTGGAGGACCTCGGCGGAGACGCCGGTGTCGTACAGATCCTCTCGGCCCGGATCGTCCTCGGCCGGATCGAGCTGGGCGACGAGGAAGATCTCCTTGTCGTCGGCCATTGCCGCCTCGAGCGCGGCGACCGACTTGTCGCGGCCCACGAACAGCGGCACGATCATGTGCGGGAAGACGACGATGTCCCGGAGGGGAAGAACGGGGTAGGAATGCTTCATGGATACTCCTGAGCCCGCACAGGGCTCCTCAGCACCATTATATGGGGGCCGGGCTGCCTGCATCAATCGCCGAACGCGGTTAGGTTGTGGAGTGTTGCTTCCCAATGCGGCACGGACAAGGTTTTTTGCGACCGCATCGGTTTGCCGCGCCACGGATTTCCCTTGCCGCCGCGCCCCAAGGCCGGTTCAATTCCGCATCGCGCCCGGCGCGCTCACCGCCTGAAGGAGGCCCGCATCCGCACGTCCCCGTTCCTCGCCGCTTCGGCCCTGGCGCTCGCCACGGCTCCCGCCGCCGCGCAGACGATCAGGCCGGGCGAACCGCCGCTGACCGCGCAGACGAGCAGCTCGGGCGGCCCGCTTGATCCGGTGCAGAAGCTGGTGCGCTTCCAGAGCGCCGACCTCAGGATCGAAGTGCTGCCCGACAGCCAGTCGATCAAGGGCGTGGGCACGCTGCGCTTCGTCGCCACCGCGCCCATCAAGACGCTGGTGATCGACCTCGACCGGAACCTGCCCGTCACCGCGATCGCGATCGACGGCAAGCCGCTCCGGTCCGGGGCCTGGAGCAATCCCGAAGGCCGCATGACCGTCCAGCTCGGCAAGACGGTGCGCGCCGGCGGGACGGTGACTGCCGCGATCACCTATGGCGGCACGCCGCACACGGCCGTGCGCGCGCCCTGGGACGGCGGCTTCGTCTGGGCGAAGACGCCGCAGGGCCAGCCCTGGGTCGCCACCGCGGTGCAGATGGAGGGCTGCGACCTGTTCTGGCCGTGCATCGACTATCCCACCTACGAACCCGACTATGTCGACCTGCACATCACCGTGCCCAAGGGCCTGAAGGCGATCTCGAACGGCGTGCTCAAGGGCACCGACACGCTGGCCGACGGCCGCTCGACCTGGAACTGGCACGTCACCGATCCGACGCTCTACGGCATCGCGCTCAATGTCGGGCCCTATGAGGTGATCTCGGGCGACTATAAGAGCCGCTTCGGCAACACCATCCCGATGTTCTATTGGTACCTGCCCGGCGAGGAGGCGCAGGCCAGGGGCCTGTTCGCGGAATTCGCCCCGACGCTCGACTTTTTCGAGACCATGATCGGCCCCTATCCGTTCGGCGACCAGAAGCTCGGCGTGGTCGAGACGCCGCACAAGGGCATGGAGCACATGACGGTCAACGCCTATGGCAACAAATACGCCAAGACCGTGTGGGGCTATGACGACCTGTTCCAGCACGAATTCGCCCATGAATGGTTCGCCAACCAGCTGACCGCGGGCAACTGGGACGATTTCTGGCTGCACGAGGGCACCGGCACCTATATGCAGCCGCTCTACGGCGAATGGCGCGGCGGCAAGGGCACCTATACCGCGATGATGCTGGAGGAGCGCCCGCGCATCCGCGCCAGGTCGCCGATCGTCACCGGCAAGCCGCAATCGGCCGAGGACGTCTATGAGGACAGGAACGGGCGCGGCGGCGACATCTACACCAAGGGCAGCTGGACGCTGCACACGCTGCGCAACCTGATCGGCGACAAGGCCTTTTTCGACGGCCTGCGGCTGGCGATCTATGGCCGCGCGGATCCCAGGCCCGGCAATTTCAAGCCGCTCTACCGAAGCACGCCCGAGTTCATCGCCTTCATGGAGCAGACTTCCGGCCGCAAGCTGCAATGGTTCTTCGACGTCTATCTCTACCAGGCCGCACTGCCCGAGCTGCTGACCGAACAGAAGGGCGATCGGCTGACGCTCAGGTGGAAGGCGCCAGGCGACAGGCCCTTCCCCATGCCGGTGGAAGTGCAGGTGGACGACCGGCTGGTCACGCTGGCGATGACGGGCGGCAGCGACACGATCGACCTGCCGGCGGGTGCGCATTACGTCGTCGATCCCTGGTCGAAGATCCTGAAGCGCTCTGCCGATATCGACGCGTTCCAGGCGTGGCGCGCGGCCCAGGCATCGCGCTAAGGAGGTTCCGATGCACTCCTATCTCCTCGCCGTCTCCGCACTCGCTCTCGCGGCCACGCCGGCCCAGGCCCAGGTCAAGCCCGGCGAGCCGCCGCTCACCCCCACGACGCAGGAATCGGGCGGCCCGATCAGCCCCGAACGCGCCGCGCTGCACCTCGACCATGCCGACCTCGCGATCGAGGTGTTCCCGGCGACGCAGCGCATCGCCGGCATCGCGACGCTGACCATCACCAGCGCGATCGCGCAGAAGGCGCTCCAGATCGATCTCGACCGCAACCTGCCGGTCACCGCGATCAGCGTCGACGGCAAGGCCCTTGCGCCGGCCGACTGGTCGAACCCCGAGGGCCGGCTGACGGTCACCCTGCCCCGCCCGCTCGCGGCCGGCGGCAAGGCGGTGGTGAAGATCAGCTATGGCGGCACGCCGCACGTCGCGGTCCGCCCGCCCTGGGACGACGGCATGGTCTGGGCCAGGACGCCGGGGCCGGATCGCCAGCCCTGGATCGCCAGCACCGCCGAAGGCTATGGCTGCGACCTGTTCTGGCCCTGCCTCGACTTCCCCAGGGGCGAGCCGGATCTGGTCGACCTGCACGTCACCGTACCCAGGGACCTGAAGGTCGCGGGCAACGGCAAGCTGATCGGCACCGACACGCTGCCCGACGGCCGCTCGACCTGGCATTGGCGCGCGCGCAGCCCCAATCCCTATTCGGTGACGCTGCAGATCGCTCCCTACAAGCTGATCCAGGCCGACTATAAGAGCCGCTTCGGCAACGTGATCCCGATGGAATATTGGTACATTCCGGGCCGCGACGAGAAGGCGAAGACGCTGTTCGCCGAATTCGCCCCCGCGCTCGATTTCTACGAGCGGGCGATCGGGCCCTATCCCTGGGGCGACGAGAAGATGGGCGTGGCCGAGACTCCGCATCTCGGCATGGAGCACCAGACGATCAACGCCTATGGCAACAACTACAGGCAATATCCCTCGGGCTTCGACGAGATCTTCCAGCACGAACTGGGCCATGAATGGTTCGGCAACCAGATGTCCGCCGGCAATTGGGACGATTACTGGCTGCACGAAGGCTTCGCGCAGTACATGCAGCCGCTCTACGGCCGCTGGCGCGAGGGAGAGGCGCGCTATGCGGTGATGATGGACGAGTTCCGCCTCCAGATCACCAACCATGCGCCGATCGTCTCCGGCAAGATCCGCACCGAGGAGCAGGTGTATGAGGAAGCGAATGGCGGGCCGGGCCAGGACATCTACGTCAAGGGCGCCTGGATCCTCCACACGCTGCGCAACCTGATCGGCGACGACAGGTTCTTCGATGCGACGCGCCGGCTGGTCTATGGCCGCCCCGATCCCAGGCCGGGCAATTTCACCCCGCGCTTCGCCACCACGCCGGACTTCATCAAGATCGTGGACGACGTGACCGGCCGCGACATGCAGTGGTTCTTCGACGTCTATCTCTACCAGGCGCCGCTGCCCGAGCTGGTCGAGGCACGCCAGGGCGACACGCTGACGCTGCGCTGGAAGGTGGCGAACGACAAGCCCTTCCCGCTGCCGGTGGAAGTCTCGGTCGACGGCAAGGTGCGCATGGTCGAGATGCCGGGCGGCACCGCGACGCTGAACGTGCCGGCCGACGCGCATGTCGTCGTCGATCCGAATGCGCGGATCCTCAGATATTCCGCTGCCGTCGAGGCCTATCAGGCCAATGCCTATCGGAGGTGATCATGATCGCGCTCGTCCATCCCGAACCCACCAGCGTCTACGCGGTCGCCGCGCTTTGCGGCAGCATGTTCGTCTGGGTCGCAGTGCTGCTCGCCGCCAAGGGCAGGCGCGGCGCGGCAGGCACCGAAGTGACCAGCAAGCGCGATTCGGGCTCGATGATCGGCGTCGCCGTGCAGGCGCTCGGGTTCCTTGCGGTGGGATTCGGCCCGCTCGAGCTGGTCCTGGGCGCACCGGACCTGGCCGCGATCGGCCAATTTGCCGCCGTCCTGGTGCTGATGGCCGGGGTGATCGCGCTGTTCGTCGCCTCTTCACGCGCCATGGGGCGGAACTGGGCGATCGTCGCGCGCACGCGCGAAGACCATCAGCTCGTCACCTGGGGCCCCTTCGCGGTGGTCCGCAATCCGATCTATGTCGCGCTGTTCGTCTGGATACTCGTGATGGCGCTCGCGCTCGGCCATTGGCGCGGGCTGATCCTGGGGATTCCGCTCTACTGGATCGGCACCTGGATGCGCGTCCGCCGCGAGGAGAAGCTCCTCCGCGCGCAGTTCGGCGCCGCCTATGACGCCTATGCCGCGCGCGTGAAGCGCTTCGTGCCGGGGCTGGTCTAGACGTGCCGGGGGTCAATCCCCGGCACGCAGCCCTATTCCGCTTCGATCACCGCGCCGTCCGGCCGCAGCACCTTGGCGAGCACGAAGCCGAAACCGATCTGCCAGGGCGTGTAGATCTTGAGCAGCTGGACCCAGTTGCCCGGGAAGGTCTCGCTGGTCGAACCGGTCGTCATGTAGAGATAGACGACCAGCGCGCCGAGGCCCGCCAGCAGCGCCGTGCCGAACACGGCGAAGATCACCGTCGCGATCCCGCGACGGCCAAGCCCGCTGCCCAGCACGAACAGCAAGGCGAGGCCCGCCCCCACGCCGCCGCCGATCAGGCCGAACCGCATCGGATCAGTGGATGCGTTGACCTGGTTCGCCAGCTGGGCGCCCGCCCAGTGCGCGAAGGTGAGGCCGATGATCAGCACGACGACCTTCATCGCCAGCTTGTGGCCCCGCCCGGCCCAGACCAGGGGCAAGGTGAGCAAGGGTGTGAGCCACACGGCCGCGTTGGCGACATTCGCCAGGGTCAGCACGCACAACCCGGCGATGAAGAACAGGTGGCCAAGGATAAGCCACTTGAATGCCGTGCCCGCGGCGGAATCGAGGGCAAGATTGAACGACGAATGATACTCGCGGGGATCTTCGTCCGCGAGGATAGCAGCATCAGACATAGGAACACTCCTCTATCCGGCCAATACACCTAGGGTGCGCCTCATCTTGAGTCGCGTCAACAAAAGTCGACCTTGCAGCGCAGCGAACTTCGCGCGACATTCCAGCCCGTTGGGCCGGCATCTTGGGGGGAAGCATGGCGGACGAAGCGCTCTGGAACACCGATCTCGCGCCGACCGGGCCCGGGCAACGCAGCTGGGCATGGTATCATTATGCCGCGCTGTGGATCGGCATGATCGTCGCGGTGCCCGCCTGGATGCTCGCCGCGGGGCTGGTCGAACAGGGCATGTCCGCCGGCCAGGCCGCGCTCACGGTGTTGCTGGGCAACGTCATCGTCCTGGTGCCGATGCTGCTGATCGGCCATGCCGGCGCCCGGCACGGCATCCCCTATGCGGTGCTCGTCCGCGCCGCGTTCGGCACCACCGGAGCACGGCTGCCTGCCCTGGCCCGGGCGCTGGTCGCCTGCGGATGGTATGGCATCCAGACCTGGATCGGCGGCGAGGCGCTGCTCACCCTGTCCGGCGTGCTGGTCCGCGCCGATCTGCGCGGCGCCCCGCTTCCCCTGCTCGGCATCGGGATCGGGCAGCTGATCGCCTTCCTCCTCTTCTGGTCGCTCCAGCTCTTCTTCGTGCGCAAGGGGCTGCTCACCATCCGCCGGCTGGAGACCTGGACCGCGCCTGCGAAGATCCTGGTCTGCATCGCGCTGGTCTGGTGGGCGGTGCAGGCGGCGGGCGGGCTCGGCCCCATCTTCCACGCCCCTTCCGCCTTCGTGCAGGGCGGGGCGAAGGCCGGGCAGTTCTGGACCGTGTTCTGGCCCGCGCTCACCGCGATGATCGGCTATTGGGCGACGCTCGCGCTCAACATCCCCGACTTCACGCGCTTCGCCCGCTCGCAGCGCGACCAGCTGATCGGCCAGTCGCTCGGCCTGCCGCCGATGATGGGGCTGATCGCGCTCGCCAGCGTGATCACCACCAGCGCCACCGTGGTGATCTATGGCGAGGCGATCTGGGATCCGGTCGCGCTTTCCGGCCGGTTCGAGGGGCCGCTGGTGCTGCTCGGGCTGATCGTGATCAGCATCGACACCATCTCGTGCAACATCGCGGCGAACCTCGTCTCCGCTTCCTATGACTTCTCCTCGCTCTGGCCGGCGCGGATCAGCTATCGGACCGGCGGCATGATCACCGCGGCGATCGCGATCCTGATGATGCCGTGGAAGCTGCTCGCGTCGACCGGCGGCTATATCTTCGTCTGGCTCGCCGGCTATTCGGCGCTGCTCGGGCCGATCGCCGGCATCCTGATCGCCGATTACTGGCTGATCCGCCGCACGCGATTGCAGGTCGACGACCTCTATCGCGCGGACGGCGCCTATGCCTATCGCCGCGGCTGGAACCCGGCGGCACTGATCGCCTTCGCGGCGGGCGTGCTGCCCAACCTGCCCGGCTTCCTCGCCACCGCCGCGCCCGGGGCCTTCGCCGCCGGGCCGGTGTGGATGGCGATCTACACCTGGGCCTGGTTCACCGGCCTGATCGTCGCGCTGCTGGTCTATCTCGCGCTGATGCGGTTCAGCCCGCGGAGCGCCGCCCCAGCCGCATGAGCCAGGCCAGGAAGAACGCCAGGCACGCCTGCCAGGGCAGATGCACGCATTCCAGCCAGAAGACGAAGCCCGCCGATTTCAACTGATAGCCATGGGCGCCGGTGAGCAGCAGCCCCTGCGCCATGCCGAGCGCGCCGAGCAGGGTGAGCGCGGCGATGCCGACCAGGATGATCGCGCGGCTGCCCGCATGGAAAGGCGCCAGGCGCAGCGGCAGGAGCAGCATCAGCGCCAGCGTGCCGCCGGCAAACCCGCCCACCGCGCCGGTGCCCAGATCCTGGACATAGGCCTGGGGATCGGGCTCGAGCGCGAAGCTGATCGAGGCGTGCCGCCAGGCGAGATAATTGGCCGCGACATGGACGAAGGTGAGCACCGCGGTGAAATAGAACAGCCGGCGCACCCAGCCGCGCTGCCGCGCGCTGGCGAAGAGATAGGGCATGCCGAACAGCGGCGTGAGGTACAGGCTGGGGCCGATCACCGGCGCCAGCACCACTTTCGGATCGGGATGAAGCAGGATCGCAAGGGCCAGCGCCACCGCATAGACCACCGCGCCGATCAGCAGCCAGACGAACGCGTGCCGGAAACGGACATGCCGGCGGCGCATCTGCGCGGCGGCGAGTCTGGCCGCTTTGCTCAACGCCGTCCCCCGATCCCCATCCGCAGCATGATGCCAGAGGTTAGTCGCAGAGCAAGTCTACCGGAGCGACGACGGGGCTAGCGCCTTTCATCCGGCACGCGCCTCACAAATCTTCGTAGTGCGCACGGACCCGAGTGAAATGCTCGAGCGTCTTCGGATTTCGCTGCTGCAGCTCGCCGATCCATCCGGAGCATTTGTCATAGACATATCGGATATTGCCGCGGAGCGTTTTGGCGATGATCCGCTCGTCGAACTCGCCATAGATGATACCGACGGAGATGAACTCGAAGAAATTCACCAGGTATCGCATGCCACGTACAGCATCGATCTTGACCGGATCACGCGAGGTAGCGAATTCGGCGACGAGTGCCTCGGTAATCTTGAGCCCGACAAAGCCCGCATTGAAATCCGCCAGCGCCTGGCTGAATGCCGGCTGCGAAAAACGCGCCGCGACGATGTCCAGCGTGTGCTTCGATCGCGTATTGCGATGTGCGACCCAGCTCGAAACGCCCCAGCCGGCAGCGGCGGCGGTAATCGCGAACAGACCGATGACGCCGTTCAGCGCGGGCGAGGCGACAAGCGCCGTCCACTCGATCGTTTGCAGAAGCGCTATCGCCGCCACGCCCGCCGTCGTCGCGAGCGCCCCCGCGAGCCAGAGGCTCGCACCAAGCGGGTTCTTTATCGAAACACGATAATATTCGGAGAAGGGCGAATGCCGCGCGATGACCCGCTGCACCATCTCATCGGCCATACGCTCATACAGCGCACGATCGATGGTAGAAACACGGTGGAGATCGAACGCCGCCTCGCCTTCTCCGCGCAGGATTGCGAGGCAGATCTGCTTTTGAATGGCGTGGCGATGCACCGGCACCGGGGCTCCATACGAAAACAGCCCCTCGCGGGGCTGTTTGGTTAAGCGTCGGTCTATGCGTCAGCCGCCAGGCACGTCTTCCATAGCAGGCTTCGCGTTCATGGTGCCACCAGCCATATGCGTCATCATATCACCTTCCCACCAAGCGCAATGCTTCAACGCCGATATAGTGCAGAGTTTCCTAACCCGCAATTATCAGCCCGCCTTTTCCTTCTTGGCATAGACGCGCACCGGCTCCTTGGTGCCGCCGACCACGTCCTTGTCGACCACGACCTCGTCCACCCCGTCCATCGACGGCAGGTCGAACATCGTGTCGAGCAGAATGCCCTCGAGGATCGAACGGAGGCCGCGCGCGCCGGTCTTGCGCTCGATCGCCTTCTTCGAGACCGCGGTGAGCGCGTCGTCGTTGAAGCCCAGCTTCACGCCCTCCATGTCGAACAGCTTCTGATACTGCTTGACCAGCGCGTTCTTCGGCTCGGTGAGGATCTTGATCAGCGCCTCGACGTCGAGATCCTCGAGCGTCGCGATGACCGGCAGACGGCCGACGAACTCCGGGATCAGACCGAACTTGAGGAGATCCTCCGGCTCGACCTGCTTGAGCATCTCGCCCGTGCGGCGCTCGTCCGGCGCGGCGACATGCGCGCCGAAGCCGATCGACTTGCCCTGCAGGCGATCGCCGATGATCTTTTCCAGCCCCGCGAACGCGCCGCCGCAGATGAACAGGATGTTGGTCGTGTCGACCTGCAGGAATTCCTGCTGCGGATGCTTGCGGCCGCCCTGGGGCGGAACGCTGGCGGTGGTGCCTTCCATCAGCTTGAGCAGCGCCTGCTGCACGCCTTCGCCCGACACGTCGCGGGTGATCGAGGGATTCTCGGCCTTGCGGCTGATCTTGTCGATCTCGTCGATATAGACGATGCCGCGCTGCGCCCGCTCGACATTATAGTCCGAGGCCTGGAGCAGCTTGAGGATGATGTTCTCCACGTCCTCGCCGACATAGCCGGCTTCGGTAAGCGTGGTGGCGTCCGCCATGGTGAACGGCACGTCGAGGATGCGCGCCAGCGTCTGCGCGAGCAGCGTCTTGCCGCAGCCGGTGGGGCCGACGAGCAGGATGTTCGACTTCGAAAGCTCGACGTCCGCGCCCTTGGCGCCGTGGTTCAGCCGCTTGTAGTGGTTGTGCACCGCCACCGACAGCACGCGCTTGGCGCGCTTCTGGCCGATCACATAATCGTCGAGGACGTCGCAGATTTCCTGCGGCGTCGGGACCCCGCCGTCCTTCTTGCTGACGAGCGCGGACTTGGTCTCTTCGCGAATGATGTCGTTGCAGAGCTCCACGCACTCGTCGCAGATGAACACGGTCGGGCCCGCGATGAGCTTGCGCACTTCGTGCTGCGACTTGCCGCAGAACGAACAATAGAGCGTGCTCTTCGAGTCACCGCCGCTGAGCTTGGTCATTCAATCCATCCTTGGTGCGCCGCGCGCACGTTACGCCACCCGCCATCCTACACGCGGGAGATTATCCGGCAAACCCGGAATCTGGCTATTACGCCAGACTCCTTAAACAGCTCCTGACGATCAGGCGGCCGCAGCCTCGCCGTCGGTCGGCATCGGCCGCTTCTCGTACACTTCGTCGACCAGGCCGAATTCCTTGGCCTCGTTCGCCTCCAGGAAGGTGTCGCGGTCCATCGCGCGCTCGATCTTGTCGAGCGGCTGGCCGGTGTACTTCACGTAGAGATCGTTCATCCGCGCACGGATCCGCAGGATCTCCTTGGCCTGGATCTCGATGTCCGAGGCCATGCCCTGGGCGCCGCCCGAAGGCTGGTGGATCATGATCCGCGCATTGGTGAGCGCCACGCGCAGGCCCGGCTCGCCCGAGGCGAGCAGGAAGCTGCCCATCGAGGCCGCCTGGCCGATGCAGACCGTGCCCACGCGCGGGCGGATGTACTGCATGGTGTCGTGGATCGCCATGCCGGCCGTCACCACGCCGCCCGGCGAGTTGATGTACATCCAGATGTCCTTCTTCGGGTTCTCGGACTCGAGGAAGAGCAGCTGGGCGGTGATCAGCGAGGCCATATGGTCCTCGACAGGGCCGGTCACGAAAACGATGCGCTCGCGCAGCAGGCGCGAATAGATGTCGAAGCTGCGCTCGCCGCGGCTCGACTGCTCGATGACGATGGGAACGAGACCGCCGGTGACGGGGTCAATGGTCATCTGACCGGAAAGCGGATGCATGGGTGAAAATCTCGTTATGTCTGTTTGCCCGGCCCAACATCGGCGCTTGGCGAGCGGAGTTCAAGCCTTGGTTATGGTTAGTCGCCACAAGGACTTTCACGGAGGGCCGCCGCGACCCGGGAATGGCGGATGCCCCGCCGGGAGCCCATGCCCCTCGACGCCCGCACTGCCTTGAAGGCGCAACGGTGCTGCCCCATGATGGCACCATGACGACACACAAGGTCCTGGTCACCGGCGGCTCCGGCTTCGTGGGCAGCCATGTCATCCTCCAGCTGCTGGCGGCGGGGCATGATGTCCGCACCACGGTCCGCAGCCTCGCCCGCGAGCCACAGGTCCGCGCGACGCTCGAGCGGGCCGGCGCCGATACCCGCCGCCTGAGCTTCGTCGCCGCGGACCTGGAGAAGGACGAAGGCTGGGCCGAGGCCGTGGCCGGCTGCGACCATGTCCAGCACGTCGCCTCCCCCTTTCCGCAGAGCCAGCCCGCGGACGAACAGGAACTGATCCGCCCGGCGGTGGACGGCACGCTCCGGGTGCTGCGGGCGGCGCGTGACGCGGGCGTGAAGCGCGTGGTGCTCACGTCCAGCTTCGCCGCGATCGGCTATGGCCATGGCCAGCGCCACAGCGACTATACCGAGGCCGACTGGACCGACGTGAACGGCCCCGCCGTCCAGCCCTATATGAAGTCCAAGACCCTCGCCGAGCGCGCGGCGTGGGACTTCATCGCGGCCGAGGGCAACGGGCTCGAACTGGCGGTGGTCAATCCCGTCGGCATCTTCGGTCCGGCGCTCAACGACGATCTTTCGACTTCGATCTGGCTGGTGAAGTCGATGATCGAGGGCAGGATGCCCGGCCTGCCCGACCTGTGGTTCGGCGTGGTCGATGTGCGCGACGTGGCCAGCCTGCAGATCGAGGCGATGACGCATGAGGGCGCGGCGGGCGAGCGGTTCCTCGCCGTCGCGGGCAAGGCGGTCTCGATTCCCGAGATGGCCGATATCCTGCGCGCCGATCTCGGCGATGCGGCCCGCAACATCACCCGCCGCCGCATCCCGAGCTGGCTGGTGCGAATCCTCGCCCTTTTCAATCCGATGGCGCGTGAAGCGGCGCCGCGGCTCGGCATCCGGGCCAATGCCAGCAACGTCAAGGCACGCAAGCTGCTCGACTGGCAGCCGCGCGGCAATGCGGAGGCGATTCTCGCCACCGCGCACAGCCTGATCGCGCTGGGACTGGTGGAAACCCGCGCCTGAGCGCTCCGGGCCGGGCCCGAGCGCGTTCGGCCCCATTGTTTCGGATCGACCTTTGCCCGCCTTCCCCTTACACGGGCACGAACCTTGCCTGGATGCGAGCCTTGGCCAGCCAATCGATGTCCGACGATCCCGTGCGCCTCCTCCTCGTCGAGGATGACGAGCCCCTGCGCCGCCTGCTGAGCGACCAGCTGAACGAGCGAGGCTATGCCGTCCAGGCGGTTGCCGACGGGCGCGCGGCGATCGGGGCGATAGGCGACGATCCGTTCGACATCGTGATCCTCGATCGGATGCTCCCCTTCGTCGACGGAGTCGACGTGCTGCGCTGGCTGCGCGAGCAGGAGGTGCTGACGCCGGTGATCCTGCTGACCGCGCTGGGCCGTCTCCCCGAGCGGGTGGAAGGGCTGGAGGCCGGCGCCGACGACTATGTCGTCAAGCCGTTCGAGACCGACGAGCTCCATGCCCGCATCCGCGCCCTGCTCCGCCGCCGCCAGGCCAATGGCGCCGACAGCGCGACGGTGACGGCGGGCGACGTCACGGTGAGCGTCGCGCGGCACCGGGTCACCCGTGCGGGCCGGCCGATCGAGCTGCACAAGACCGAGATCAAGCTGCTCGCCGAGCTCGTCCGCGAGGCGGGCACGGTGCTCACCCGGCCGCTGCTGCTCGAGCGCGTCTGGGGCTATGATTTCGTCCCCACCACCAACATCGTCGACGCCTATATCCGCCGCCTGCGCCAGCGGCTCGAACTGCCGGGCCTGCCCGATCCGATCGTGACCGTGCGCGGGGTCGGCTACATGTTCCGCGCCTGAGCCATGGCGCCGCCTCGCTCGCTACGGGCGATCGCGCTCACCTTCCTCACCGCCATAGCGCTCGCGACGATATTGACCTGCCTGGGGGTCTATCTGGCCCTTGTCGGCGCGATCGACCGGCAAGTGGACAAGCGGCTGCAGGGCCAAGCCGCCGAACTGCTCGCCGACAATCCGGACCAGCCGCTGCTGATGCACCGGATCGCGCAGGAAACGCGGCGGCGCGACAGCGGCGACATCGGCTTCCTGCTGATCGATGCGCGAGGCAGGCATCTCGCCGGCAACATCACGCCCGCGCACGGCTTCCCCCAGGGCCTCTCGACCATCGATCGCAGTGCCGGCATCCATGGCCTCACGCGCGGACGGGCGCTGGTGCACGCATTGCCGAATGGCCTGACGCTGGCATTGGCGGCAGAGAGCGAGCCGATCGATCATCACGATTCGCATCGCATGCTGATCCTCGCATCGGGCTTCGGCACGATCCTGCTGCTCGTGGCGCTGGGCACCCTCGCCCTCGGCCTCGCCATCCGGCGCAACATCGACGCGGTGCGCCATGCGGCGGAGGCGATCGTCGACGGCGATCTGCGCGCGCGCGTGCCGGTCGAGCGGGCGGGCTCCGCCTTCGGCCGGCAGGCGGAGGCCTTCAATCACATGCTCGATCGGATCGAGGCGCTGATGACCAGCCTCTCCCAGATCTCCAACGACATCGCGCACGACCTGCGCACGCCGCTGGCCCGGCTCCATGGCCAGCTGGCCCGGCTCGCCACCGAGCCCGGCGCCGATACGCTCCGCCCCAAGGTCGAGGAAGCGATGGCGCAGAGCGAGGAGATATTGGCGATGTTCGCCGCGATCCTGCGCATCACCGAAGTGGAGGGCGGCGATCGCCGGGCGATGTTCCGCCGGCTCGACTTGGCCGGGATCGCCGCCGGCGCCGCCGAAGCGATCGAGGCCCTGGCGGACGAGAAGGGGCAGACGCTGCGCCTCGGCCCCTGGGACTCCGCGCCGATCGAGGGGGACGCGCGGCTGCTCACCCAACTCGTCGTCAACCTGATCGAGAATGCGGTCAACCATACGCCGCCGGGCGCGATCCTCGCGGTATCGGTGACGCGAGAGGGCGACGGCGCCGTCCTCACCGTCGCCGATGATGGCCCCGGCATCGCCCCGGCCGAGCATCCGCTCGCGCTTCGCCGCTTCGGCCGGCTCGAGCATAGCCGGAACCGTCCGGGGCACGGCCTCGGCCTGCCCCTGGTCCAGGCGATCGCCGCGCTCCATCGCGGCACGCTCGAATTGGCGGACAACCGGCCGGGCCTGCGCGTCCGTGTCCGCCTGCCGCTCGCTCAATGAGAAACGGCCCGGACGGATAACCGTCCGGGCCGCCATTCCCGCGATCCGCTCCCCGGCTCGCCGCCGGGGACCGGGGATCAGAACTTGACGCTGGCTTCCGCGCCGAAGGTGCGCGGCGGGTTGAAATTGGCATAGTCGCCCAGGATGCCGCCATAGTTGGTCGAGACCAGGGTCGAGCCATTATAGTTGTACACCGGCGACGAGTTCGCATTCGACCGGCGATAGATATAGGTGTTGTCGAACAGGTTGCGCGCCCAAAGCGACAGGGTCACCTGCGCGCTGTCGTTCATCTTGATGTCCGCCAGCGCGATGCGGCCGTTCACGACGAAGCTCGGATCGGTCTTGGTCGGCTCGAGCTGGAAGCTGTACTGGCTGCTGGCATAGTTGGCATCGAGGTGCAGGCGCAGATTGGCGCCGTTCGCGATGGTGAGCGGCAGCACATAGTCGATCGCGCCCGACGCCGCGTTCTTCGGCGTGTAGACGATGTAGAGCTGCTGCGGCAGGCCGCCGGTGAGCGGGTTCACTGCCGAAGGCGCCTTCCAATAGGTATAGGCATAGGAAGCCGACAGCGTTAGCCCGGCCATCGGCTTCACCGTCAGATCGGCTTCGATGCCGCGGATCTTGGTGTTGCCGGCATTCTGGGTCTGTTCGATGTGCGCGCCGTTGGTCGGGTTGGGAACCGCGGTGCCGTTGGGCAGCGTGATGGTCGCGGCAGTGTCGAACAGGTCGAAGTCGAACTGCGTGTTGCTGCGGTCCATGATGTAGCCGGCGATATTGAAGCGAGCATGATGGTCGAAGAAGTCCATCTTCGCGCCGATCTCGTACGACTTCACCGATTCCGGACCGAAGGCGTTGAAGCTCTGCGAACGGTCATTGGCGCCGCCGGCGCGGAAGCCGGTCGAATATTTGGCGTAGAGATGGACGTCCTGAGTCGCATCGTACGAGATGTTGAACATCGGATCGAAGCGGCTGATGCTGTTCTCGAAGGTGAAGCCCTGCACCGCGTTGTTCACCACATAGAGCGCGCCGCGGCGCTTGTCCTTGGTGAAGCGGCCGCCGGCGGTGAAGTGCAGCCCGGTGCCTTCCGGCGAGAAGGTCAGGTTGCCGAACGCCGAGTAATTATGGTCCCAGGCCTTGCTGGCGCGGGTGATGAACTGGCAGCTGTTGGTGAACTGCGGAACGGTCGCGGCCAGGGTGTTGTTGCACGACGGCGCATAGGGCTGGTAGCCCGAATTGGCCGAGCTGATGTTCCCCGTCACCGAGCTGTCGATGATCGGGCTGCGGATGGTGTAGGCCGTGCCGGCGGCGTTCCACTGGTTGCTGAGCGGCGTCGCGGCATATTCGGTCGCGTGCTCGGTGAAATAATAGGCGCCGAGGACGAAATCGAACTGGTCGAAGCTACCGACCGCCTGGAATTCCTGGCTGAACTGGTGCTGCTTCAGGAACGAGAGGCTGTAGCGGCTGAAATTGGCGTTCGGCGCATAGGTGCTGCGCTCCGGACCGCCCGAATTGTCCCATTGATCGGTGCTGACGCCGCGCCAGGCGGTGATCGAGCGCAGCTCGAGGCCCGGGGCGACCTTGTACTTCAGGTTCGAAGTGAAGCCGTGCGTGATGTCGACGCTCGGCTGCTGCGGCACGCCGACATCGGCGACCTTCTGGCGCCCCGGGTGCACCCCGACCGCGGGCGCGAGCGGCGCGACGCAGGGGAGACGGCCGGCCGCGGCCTGGGCCACGGTGATGGTGCCGCCGCAGGCGGTGGCGGTGCCCGGCAGATACAGGGTGGTGCCGAGCGCGCCACCCGCCGGCGTATAGCTGCCGACGGTGTAGTTGTTCGGATTATAGTTGATCAGCTGGCTGAACTGCGGGGTGTTGTCGTCCTTCGCATAGTCATAGGAGAAGTCCGCGGTCAGGCCGTCGAACGGCGTCCAGCGCGCAGCGGCGCGGCCGCCCTTGCGGTCGTAATAGTTCCAGCCGACCGAGCCCGCGAGCGGGTCCTTCACCGTCGCATCCTGGTGCTGGTACACGCCGTCGAACTTCAGCGCGATGTTGAAGAACGCCGGCAGGTCGAGATGGATGTCCGCGTTGCGGCTGCCATAATTGCCGATACCGGCAGTCATGCGCGCGCCGAACTCGCCGGTGGGCGCCTTGGTGACCATCGAGAGCGCGCCGCCTTCGGTGTTGCGGCCGAACAGCGTGCCCTGCGGGCCCTTCAGCACTTCGATGCGCTCGATATCGAACAGCGCGGCGTTGAGGCCCTGGGTCTTACCGAGCGCGACGCCATCGATATAGACGCTGACGCCGCCGTCGCGGGCCGTCTGGTTCTGGTCGTAGGGGACGATGCCGCGGATGCCGATGGTCAGCGCCGACTGGCGCGCCTCGAACGTGGCGACGCGCAGCGACGGCACCGTGCCGTCGGCCAGGTTGAACAGGCTCTGGACGTGGCGATCCTGCAGCGCCTCGGTGCTGAGCACCGAAATCGAGATCGGCGTTTGCTGCAGGTTGGTCTCGCGGCGCTGCGCCGTGACGATGATCTCGCCTAGGCCGCCCTGGTCATTGCTATCGGCCTGGGCGGACGTCGTCGTCGCCGTCTGGTCCTGCGCCAGCGCGGGCATTGCGGACAGCGCGAACAAGGTCGCACCCGCGAGCAGCGACAGACGGAAGCGGGAAACATTCTGCATATGGGTAACCCCCTTCAGGTTTATTCCTGATCGAGGCGCCCCTACGCATTGCAGTTGGCATTATTGTTACATTGACAGCAGTATATAAGTAATGCTCTTTTCATTTTCGTTTCATTTAACGAAAATCAAACAATAAATTCAGTAAAATCTACAATAAATTCAATAATAATATCTACGCAGCAGGCGGCGATGGCCGAAGTTTCTTTTCCGATCAGGCGAATATTTGGAAATGTGCCCCATGGAAAACCAATCCGATAAGGAACAACCTTATCGGGTCAAATATTCAAAAAATCCTGCAAGCCTCGACTCGCCGAGAACGCCTATTTGAGCGGCCCAGGTTGCGCCAGATAGGCGAGCCGCCGCACCTCGCGCCGTCCACGCACCACCGTATCGAGGATCAGCCCGGTGAACAGGTTCAGGAAGGAGAGGATCATCAATCCCGTGGCCAGGATCGCCGTGGGGAAACGCGGCACGAGGCCGGTCTCGAACCAGGTGACGGCGAGCGGGATGCTGAGCCCCACCGCCAGCGCAGCGAACACGGTGGCGATCCAGCCGAAGAACAGCATCGGCCGCTCGATCCGGTACAGCACCGCGATCGTCTTCAGGATACGCCAGCCGTCGCGATAGGTGCTGAGCTTGGACTCCGATCCCTCGGGCCTGGCGAAGTAGCGCGTCTCCATCTCGCCCACGGGCATCTTCAGCTCCAGCGCATGGACGCTGATCTCGGTCTCGATCTCGAAACCGGCGGAAAGCACCGGGAAGCTCTTCACGAAGCGGCGCGAGAAGACGCGATAGCCCGAGAAGATGTCCGTGAAGCTGCGGCCGAACAGCTTGGCGAGGATGCCGGTCATCATCCGGTTGCCGAGCACATGCCCGCGGCGATAGGCCTCGGCCGCCTCGTGCACGCGGGTGCCGACGATCATGTCGAGCCCCTCCTCCGCCACCCGCGCCACCATGGCGGGGGCCGCGGCCGGATCATAGGTCGCATCGCCGTCCGCCATCACATAGATGTCGGCCTCGACATCGGCGAACATCCGGCGGACGACATTGCCCTTGCCCTGCATCCGCTCGCTGCGGACCACGGCCCCGGCCGCTCGCGCGACTTCGATCGTCCGGTCGCGGCTGTTGTTGTCATAGACGTAGATGGCCGCATCCGGCAGCACCTTGCGGAACCCCTCGATCGTCTGCGCGATCGCGGCTTCTTCATTGTAGCAGGGCAGGATCACGGCGACGGTCGGCTTGCTCATGCGCCCAGCCATAGGGCGGAAATGGTTACCGTTCGACAATTTTGTCCTTGCAACGGCCGCATCCGCTGACAGCCTCTCCCCAACAGGGGGAAATATGGAAATCCGCAGTCTCAAGCCTTTGATGATGCTCGTCATCATCCTGGTGGTGATCAATGCGCTCCGCACGCCCGCGATCCTGGCGCTGGTAGAACTGGCGCCCGCCTTCTTCAACGCCAACATCACGCCGATAGCGAACGACGTCGACCTCGCTGCCCGACTGTTCAAGATCGTGACGATGATCGTGTTCTCGGTGTGGATCTACCAAGCGGGTCGCAACCTGATCGCACTCGGCTACGAAGATCTGTCCTTCACTCCAGGCGCCCGCATCTGGTGGTTCGCGATCCCCTTTGCCAATCTGGTCCAACCCTATCTCGGCATGCGCGAGTTGTGGAACGCCAGTCAGGGCAACGACCAGTATGACGATACCGTGCCGCTCGTCGCCATCTGGTGGGGACTGTGGCTCGCCCACGGCTTCATGGGCATCATCCTGCAATTCTTCGTCGGCGCGGATGCACTGACAAGCCTATGGCTCCAGTCCGCGCTCGACTTCGGCCTAGCCGGCGTCGCCATTCAACTCCTGCGCGGCATCACCAACGCGCAATCGCGCCTGCGTGGCCCCGAACTCAGCCAGGTCTTCGCCTGATCCCGAAAGCAAAGGCCCCCGCTCCGCCGGGGAGCGAGGGCCTTGCATTCCTCACGAAGGAAAAGAGCCTCAGTCGGCCTTCTTCTTCGCCGGCGCTTTCTTGGCGGGCTTGGCCTCGGCCTCACCCTCGGCGTCGTCCGCCTTCTTCGCAGCAGCCTTCTTGGCGGCCGGTTTCTTGGCGGGCTCGGCCTCGGCTTCCGCCGGCTCGGCCTCGGCCTTCTTCGCCTTGGCGGCGGGCTTCTTCTCGGCCTTGGCCTCACCCTCGCCGGCTTCCGCCTTCTTCGACTTGCGCGGCTTGTGGTTGTCGTGGTCGTGCGTGTGCGTGCCGGTGTCGAAGCCGTCATCGCTCTCGATCGCGGCTTCCAGCTCTTCGCGAGTCACTTCGCGGTCCGAGATGTCGGCCTTGTCGAACAGGAAGTCGACCACCTTGTCCTCGAACAGCGGCGCGCGCAGCTGGGCGGCGGCCATCGGCTCGTTGCGGACATACTGGTAGAAGCGCTCGCGATCGTTCGGCGAATATTGCGCCGCCGCCTGGGTGATCAGCTGGTTCATCTCGTTCGGCGTGACCTCGACGCCGTTGGCGGTGCCGATCTCCGAGAGCAGCAGGCCCAGGCGCACACGGCGCTCGGCGATCTTCACATAGTCGGCGCGCTCGGCCTCGAGCTCGGCCTTGGCCGCCTCGGGGTCCGCTTCATGCTCGGCCTCGTGCTGGAGCTGGTGCCAGATCTGGTCGAACTCGGCATCGACCATCGAAGGCGGCACTTCGAAATCATGGCCGGCGGCGAGCTGATCGAGCAGCTTGCGCTTCATATAGGTGCGGGTCAGGCCGTTCAGCTGCTGCTCGAGCTGGCCCTTGAGCAGGCCGGTGAGCTGCTCGAGGCTCTGCAGGCCCAGCGTCTTGGCGAAATCATCGTCGATCACGGTCTCGCCCGCGGTCTTCACCGCGGTGATCTTGAGCGCGAACTGCGCCGGCTTGCCGGCCAGGTCGGGCACGCCGTAATCGGCCGGGAAGGCGACGTCGATCGTCTTCTCGTCGCCGGTCTTCACGCCGACGAGCTGGTCCTCGAAGCCCGGGATCAGGCGGCCGGTGCCGATCTCGACCGACATGTCGGTGCCGGTGCCGCCGTCAAAGGCGACGCCGTCGACGGTGCCGGCGAAGTCCATGGTCACCTGGTCGCCCTCGGCGGCCTTGTGCTTGGCCGGCGCATCGTTCCAGGCCTTTTGCTGGCCGGCGAGCTGCTTGAGCTGGACGTTCAGTTCGTCGTCGCTCACCGGCACGGTCAGGCGCTCGAGCTTCAGGCCGTCGATCGCGGGAGTCGGGACGTCCGGCAGGACTTCCAGCTCGACCTTGATCTCGGCATCGCCGCCGGGCGCATATTCGCCTTCCAGGCTCACCGACGGCGACACGGCCGGGCGCAGCTTGTGATCGGCGATCAGCTTCTGCACGCCTTCCTGGATCGAGCTGTTGAGCGCGTCCTGCGCGATCGCCTCGCCATGCATCTTGCGGATCAGGTTGGTCGGCACCTTGCCCGGGCGGAAGCCCGGCATGCGGACCTGCGGGGCAACCCGCTTGACCTCGGCATCGACCTTCTTGTCGATGTCCTTGGCAGTGATCTTGAGCGTGTAGGCGCGCTTCAGGCCCTCGTTCAACGTCTCGACAGTCTGCATTTTTCTCAGGCTTCCAAACTTCAAGAAAAGGAATTGGCAGGCGTCCGGTGACGCGGGAAACGAGCGGCGATGCTGGTGCGGGCGAAGGGACTCGAACCCCCACACCTTTCGATACCAGAACCTAAATCTGGCGCGTCTACCAGTTCCGCCACGCCCGCACAGGGCACCGCCGGTCGGCGGGCTCTATAACAGTCGGGGCCTTCATCGCAAGGGCGCAGGCAACTTCATCGCGACACGAAGCGTTGGTCTACCGAAACAAGGAGACCGTTCGTGCCCGTTGCGCCGCCCGTCCAGCCCACCGTGCCGCCTGCCGAGCAGCCTCCGGCGCCGCATCCGGGCCAGCCGACGAGTCCGCCGCCTGAACTCGATCCGCCGGCGCCGGACATCGACGTGCCCGCGCCGCAACCGGCCACGCCGGCGGTGCCCGCGCCCGGCCAGCCGATTGCCCGACAGGGAGAGAGAGGATGAACGACAATGATCGTGAAGACCAGCGTTCCGATCGCCCACGGATCGCCGAAACCCGCGCCGATGCCGTCAAACGGGGCGAAGCCGGCGGCAGTCATGCGCCGCCAGGGCCCCTAGCGGTATCGAGCCCTACCGGCGACGTGCGGCACCAGGATTTGGATCAGCAGTAAACCCCGGCCATCCATGATCGACAAACATTTGAAAAGGCTCCGGCTGCGCTGCGAAATCAGCGTTCCGGAGGAGGAAGCGCTGCGTGCAGCGGTGCAGGGCCCGTTCGTCCATGCGGCGGAGCAGGTGATCGTGCGCCGCGGCGAGCGGCTGAACAGCGCGATCCTGCTGCTCGACGGCCTGCTCGCGCGCTACAAGGACCTCAGCAACGGCCAGCGGCAGATCACGCACCTGCACGTGCCCGGCGATTTCGCCGACCTGCACGGCTACACGCTGGGTTATCTCGATCACAATGTGATCACCCTCACCCCCTGCCGGATCGCCCGTGCGCCGCATGCCAGGGTGACGGAGATCACCGGCCGCTTCCCGAACCTTACCCGCGCCTTCTGGTTCTCGACCAATCTCGACGCGAGCATCCACCGCGAGTGGGAAGTGTCGCTCGGCCGGCGCAACGCCATCGAGCGCGCCGCGCACCTGCTCTGCGAGCTGCAATCGCGGCTGCTCGCCGTCGGCGCGGCGGAAGGCAATGGCTTCGGCCTGCCGATCACGCAGAACCAGTTCGCCGAATGCCTCGGCCTCACCGGGGTGCATGTGAACCGCGTGCTGCGCGAGCTGCGCGAGGCAGGCCTGGCCGATTTTCGCGGCGGCCGGGTGACGATCCACGACCGGCCGGGGCTGGAATCGCTTGCCGAGTTCGACCCGCTCTACCTGTATCTCGACCGGCCGGCGAACTAGGACCCGTCTCTAGTTCGCCACCCGTCGCGCCGTCAGGATCTTCACCGGCGCCGCTGGAATCTCGCCCTTGAAATAGCCCCCCAGCGTGGCCGTGGGCGAGTTGGGGGCGTCGAAGATCTTGAGCACCACGTCCTTGCCGTCGACGACATGGGCAAAGGCCGCATAGCCGAGATTGTCGCCCGGCTTGCTCGGATCGGCGTCGAACGAAGGCTGGTCGCCCAGCAGGATGGTGAAGTCCCCGGCGGCGGTGCCGGGCGCGCGGCGCGGAGTCGAAAGCGTGAAATCCGTGTGCTTGATGCCGGTGAGCGTGGTCGGCTCATGCTTGATCGGCGGCAGCACCTTGCCCCGCGCATTGTTCACGCCGAACTGCACGAAGCCGAAATGGTCCTGCACCTTCACCACCCGGTAGAAGGGGGCGCCGTCGAGCCGCTTCTGATCGACATAGCGCAGGAAGTTGCTGCCGCTGATCGGCGCGTGGACGGTGTCGACCTCGACGACGACCGTGCCCGCGGCGGTGGTGAGTGCAACGCGCGGCAGCGCCGCCGCGGGTCTCGGCGCGGGCGCCGGAGCCGGCGCGGTCTGCGCAAGGACGGGCAGGGCGAGCAGGCTCAGCAGGCAAGCGGCGATCCAGCGCATCCTATTCCTTCTCCTCCGAACCCTCTCCCCGCGCCGCGCTCTCCCGCTTCAGCGGGCGCGACACCGGGCAGACTTCCTGCACATAGTCGTTCAGCACATTGGCCAGATGCTCGCGCACCAGCCGGTAATGGACATATTGTCCGCGCTTCTCGCTGGTGACCAGCCCCGCATTCTCCAGCACCGCGAGATGCTGCGACACCGCCGGCTTGGATATCTCGAACCGCGCCGCGATCTCGCCGGCGGTCAGTTCGGCATGGGCCAGATAGGCCAGGATCTTGCGGCGCACGGTGGACGACAGGGCTTCGAAGACGCGTTGCATGAAAAGGTATTTAAGAAATTTCTTCATTGCCTGCCAGCCCAAAGGAAGCAATAAAGTAATTGCTTAAATACCTATGAGTCGCGCCATGACGGATCCGCATGCAGTGAACCATCTCGTCGAGACGCCGGGGGCCGATCCCGTGAAGGGGCGCGTGCGCTGGGCGCCGGTCCAGTCGCTGTGGAACGGCGGCATGGCGGCGGCGACGCTCCTCCTCGCGCCCCTCACCTTCTCGCCCGCCGCGCTGGCGGTGTTCATCGGCACCACCGGCGCCACGCTGCTGCTCGGCCATTCGGTCGGCTATCACCGGCGGCTGATCCACAAGAGCTTCGGCTGCCCGACCTGGCTGGAGCGCCTGCTCGTCTGGTTCGGCGCGCTGGTCGGCATGAGCGGCCCCTTCGCGATCATCCGCACGCACGATCTGCGCGACTGGGCGCAGCGCCGTGCCGATTGCCACCCCTATCTCAGCCACGCCAACCGCCCGGCAACCGATGCCTGGTGGCAGCTCCATTGCCGCCTGGAGCTCGATTCGCCGCCGCGCTTCGACCTGGGCCGTATCGGCCGCGATCCCTTCTATCGCTTCCTGGAAGCCAGCTGGATGGCGCAGCAACTGCCGGTCGCGGCCTTGCTCTATGGGGCGGGCGGCTGGAGTTTCGTGGTGTGGGGCGTCTGCGCCCGCGTCTTCGTGTGCGTGCACGGCCATTGGCTGGTCGGCCATCTGGCCCATAATCGCGGGCCGCAGAGCTGGATAGTCGCGGATGCCGGCGTCCAGGCGCACGACGTGCCCTGGGCGGGGCTGATCACCATGGGCGAGGCCTGGCACAACAACCACCACGCCTTCCCCGGCTCGGCGAAGATCGGGCTCTATCCCGGCCAGAGCGATCTGGGCTACGCTTTCATCCGCCTGCTGGAGCGCGCCGGCCTGGCCTGGGACGTGCGGACGCCCGAATTCTCGCCCGAACGCAACCACAAGCTGCTGCGCCGGGAGAGGCCGCATGCGTAACGTCATGTCGCTCTTCCTGGCGTGCACCGCCTGCGGCACTGCGCCCCAGCCCGAAAGCAGGCGCACCGTCGCGGCATTCGAGGTCCCGCTGCACGATGCCGCCGAACGAGATGCATTCCTGGCGCTGCTGCGCCACGAGGCCGAGGCAAGCGGGTTTCACCTCGACGCCGCCACGCCGGAAGAGCTTCGCATCCTGTCCGAAATATCCCCGATCACCCTGAATGCGACGATCTGGCGAGGAAAGGCGGACAACGAGATCGTTGCCTCAGCCATGGACTATCGCGACAATCTCGGCCGCATCTGGATCAGCTTCGCCAAAGGCGAAGACCCGGAACGTTTCGCCCGGTTCCGACAGCACCTGATGCGAAGCGTGGCTCGGCGTTGGCCGGGAACGCTATCGCTGCCGATCATGCCGACGGGAGCGATCCCGCTTCCCGCCGACCTGATCCGCACGCCGTCGGGCTATGTGGTCAATCCCGCCGAGAGGGCGAGATACGACCTCCCATCTAACCGGCCAGCGCCTTCTTCAGCAGTTCGTTGACCACCGCCGGATTGGCCTTGCCGCCCATCGCCTTCATCGTCTGGCCGACGAAGAAGCCGAACAGGGCCTCCTTGCCGCCGCGATACTGCTCGAGCTGGCCGGGGTTCTTCGCGAGCACTTCGGCGATCACCGCCTCGATCGCGCCGGTGTCGCTGGTCTGCTTGAGCCCGCGCTCCTCGACGATCCTGCCCGCCGGCTCGCCCGTCTCCAGCATGATCTCGAACACCTGCTTGGCGAGCGGCCCGGAAAGCGTGCCGTCCGCGGCGAGCGCGAGCAGCTCGGCGCCCTGTTCGGGGCTGACCGGGCTCGCGTCCAGGTCCTTGCCGAGCCGGTTGAGCGCACCGTAAAGGTCCGAGAGCAGCCAGTTGGCCGCGGCACGGGCGACTTCGTTCTCGCCCTTCTTCTGCACCCGCACGCTCTCGGCGAGCAGCGCCTCGAACCAGCGCGCAGTGTCCGCATCGGCAGTCAGCGTCGCGGCATTATAGGCGCTCAGCCCCAGCGCCTGCTCGTAGCGACGGCGCTTGGCGTCGGGCAGTTCGGGCAGGCTGGCGCGGCATTCCTCCAGGAACGCATCGTCCAGCTCGAGCGGCAGCAGGTCGGGATCGGGGAAATAGCGATAGTCGTGCGCATCTTCCTTCGAGCGCATCGAACGGGTCTCGCCGCGATCGGGATCGAACAGCCGGGTCTCCTGGACGATCCGGCCGCCGCTCTCCAGCACTTCGACCTGGCGGCGCGCCTCGACTTCCACCGTCTGCATGACGAAGCGGACCGAGTTGACGTTCTTGGTCTCGGTGCGCGTGCCGAACTCGGCGCCCGGCTTGCGGACGCTGACGTTCACATCGGCGCGCATCGAGCCCTGGTCCATGTTGCCGTCGCACGAGCCTACATAGCGCAGGATCGCGCGCAGCTTGCTCAGATACGCCCCGGCTTCCTGCGGCGAGCGAATGTCGGGCTTGGACACGATCTCCATCAGCGCCACGCCGGCACGGTTGAGATCGACATAGGAGCGCGACGGATGCTGGTCGTGCATCAGCTTGCCGGCGTCCTGCTCGACATGGATGCGCTCGATGCCGATCGTCTTGACCGCGGCCTCGGGATCCTTGTCGTCCAGGCTGATCTCGATCTGCCCCTCGCCCACCAGCGGATGGAAGAGCTGGCTGATCTGATAGCCCTGCGGCAGATCGGCGTAGAAATAGTTCTTGCGGTCGAAGCGCGACCATTTGTTGATCACCGCCCCGATCGCCATGCCGGTGCGCACCGCCTGGCGGATACACTCCCTGTTCGGCATGGGCAGCATGCCCGGCATCGCCGCGTCGATCAGGCTCACCTGGCTGTTCGGCTCCGCACCAAACGTGGTCGCCGCGCCCGAGAAGAGCTTGGCGTTGGAAGTGACCTGCGCATGGACTTCGAGGCCGATCACGACCTCCCATTCGCCGGTTTCGCCCTGGATGCGGTATGTGGACTCAGTCATTCCGTGTCTTTCCAGACGGAGCGTTTCTCAACTGCTCCTTTTCGCGTTCCTTGCGCATGCGCCGACGCTCCAGCACAGGCGCGGCAAACTCGATCACCCTACCCATCAATTCGGCCAGGGGATCGAGCGCGCTCATTTCACCACCATTGCTCCGGCCGCGCCGCGAATCCCGCGCGCTGCTCGATCGCCAGGCCCGCATTCAGCACGCCCTGCTCGTCGAGCGGACGCCCGATGACCTGCAGCCCGAGTGGCAGGCCACCGGCGTCCAGCCCCGCGGGTACGCTCATCGCCGGCAGGCCGGCCAGGCTCGAAGGCACGGTGAAGACGTCGTTCAGATACATCGCCAGCGGGTCGTCCGACTTTTCCCCAAGCGCGAAGGCCGAGCTCGGCGCCGTCGGCGTCAACAGCAGGTCGCACATCGAGAAGACATTCTCGAAGTCGCGCGCGATCAGGCTGCGCACCTTCGATGCCTGGGTGAAATAGGCGTCGTAGAAGCCCGCGGAGAGCACATAGGTGCCGATCAGAATGCGCCGCTTCACTTCGTCGCCGAAGCCGGCCGCACGGGTCGCCGCGTACATTTCCTGCAGGTTCTGGCCCTCGGCCAGTTCGCGCAGGCCATAGCGCACGCCGTCATAGCGGGCGAGATTCGACGAAGCCTCGGCCGGCGCGATGATGTAATAGGCCGGCAGCGCATATTTGGTGTGGGGCAGCGACACCTCCACCACCTCGGCGCCGGCATCCTTCACCCAGGCGATGCCCGCTTCCCACAGCTTGGCGATCTCGGTGGGGATGCCGTCGATGAGATATTCGGCCGGGATACCGATCCTCTTGCCGGTCAGGTCGCCCGAAAGCGCCTCTTCCCATCTCGGCACCGGCAGGTTGAGCGAAGTCGAGTCCTTGGGATCGAAGCCCGCCATGTTCTCGAGCAGGATCGCGCAGTCGCGCACGTCGCGCGCCATCGGCCCGGCCTGATCGAGGCTGGAGGCGAAGGCGACCACACCGTAGCGCGAGCAGCGGCCATAAGTGGGCTTGATGCCGGCGATGCCGGTGAAGGCGGCAGGCTGGCGGATCGAGCCGCCGGTATCGGTGCCGGTCGCGCCGGGCACGAGCCGGGCGGAGATCGCCGCCGAGCTGCCACCCGAGGAACCGCCGGGAGCCAGCGGGGCATTGTCGCCGCCGCCGCGCCGCCAGGGCGAGATCACGTTGCCGAAATAGCTCGTCTCGTTCGACGAACCCATGGCGAACTGGTCCATGTTGAGCTTGCCGAGCATGCCGGCGCCCGCGTCCCACAATTTCTGCGAGACCGTCGACTCATAGACCGGTTCGAAGCCTTCCAGGATGTGGCTGGCGGCCGTGGTCTGCACGCCCTTGGTCGCGAACAGGTCCTTCATGCCCAGCGGCACACCGGAAAGCGGCTTGAGCGGTTCGCCCCTGGCGATCGCATCGTCGGCGGCCTTGGCGGCAGCCAGCGCGTGCTCGGGCGTCTCGACGATGAAGGCATTGAGCGCCTTGCCCTTGCTCACCTTGACGATGAACGCATCGGCGACTTCGCGTGCCGAGAACTTGCCGGTGCGAATGCCGTCGCGAAGGCTCGCGACGCCCAGATCGGTGATGTCGCTCATTCGACCACCTTCGGCACGGTGAAGAAGCCATGCTCGCCCTGCGGCGCGTTCCGGAGCACGGCCTCGCGCTGGTTGCCCTCGGTCACCACATCCTCGCGGAGGCGCAGCGTATTGGGGATGACGGCGGTCATCGGCTCGACCGACGAAGTGTCGACCTCGCCGAGCTGCTCGATCCAGCCCAGGATATTGTTGAGCTCGGGCGCAAGGCGCTCGGCATCGGCATCGCTGATCGCGATGCGTGCGAGGCTCGCCACCTTCTTCACGGTTGCGGTATCGACGGACATGGGAGGCGCCTAACAGCCGCGCCTCCCGCCATCAAGCACCGCTTATTCGAAGGGCTCGCCCACGGGGACGCCCCCGACGAAGACCTGGCGCCGCTCGACGGGGCGAATCTCCACGCGCCCCGCCGGATAGCCGGCCGCGATCTGCGCGCGCTGCTCCGCGCTCGGCACGAAGCGATCGCCGGCATCCTTCCATGCGCCGTCCGCCAGCACGAAACGATCGCCGCCGCCGCAATAGGTGGCGATTCTCCGGGCCTTGCCGTCCTTGTCCAGCATCCCCGCATAGCAACTATCGGCGAACACCACGGCCTCGGCCGGATTGGCAAGGAATATCGTGCACAGATTGCCCTGACGGCATTGATATTTATCGGCGAGCAGATCGATCAGCCCCTGGGGCGCGCTCGCCCCCTCCGGCAAGACGCGGGCATTGTCGAGCACTCCGGATTTCGGCCCCGAACGCGACGGACTCTTCTTGTCACTCACCTCGACATCCCAGCGGCTCTCCGCCTTGGCGGCTTCCGCCGCCTTGCCCCGGATCTCGGCATTCCTCGACCTGCGCAACCGTTCCAGCGCATCGCGCCCCGGCTTGCCGAAGTCGAACGCCAGCGCCCGCCAGTCGAACTTCGCCGCCGAGATCCTGCCCGATTCGAGCCGCCCCACCTGGTCATCGGTCGATATCCGGTTGAAGTTGATCAGCGGCGTGGCAAGCAGCAGCCCCAGGCCGCAGAGCAGGAAGGCGAGCGCCAGGTTCGCCGGCCGGACGCGCAGGGTCCAGGCCAGGCGCCCCAGCACCAGCGACCCCAGATAGGCCGCGCCATAGAGGGTCGCGATCCCCACGAACACGATCGCCCAGAGCCGTTCGGGCGTATAGCCATATTGGCCGACGCGCAGTCCCGTCGCCACCGCCGCCAACACCGCCAGCGGCAGGATCACCACCGCCAGCAGCATCGCGCCGTAGCGGAGCAGCGGGTTGCGCCGTTCCTCCTCCGGTCGGTTGCCGATCACTGCGTTGGCGAGGATCAGCGCCCCCACCGCGCAGCTCAGCAGCAGCGGCGTGGTCGCCGAAGTCGCGTCCCACAGTGCCTGGAGGCCGGTAAAGGGCAATGCGAGCAGGAACAGCCCCAGCCCGATCGCGAGCACCGGCGCCAGCACCGCGAGCACCGTGGCGACGACGCGCTGGAGCAGCCGCACCACGGCGTCATGCTCGCGCAGCAGCCCCAGCGCCGCTCCAAAAGCCAGGCCGATCAGTGCGCGGGCGAACCAATTTTTCATCAGCAGGTCGTGGAGCAGCTCGATCTTGATGAGCTGGAACAGGCTGGCGAGGAGCCAAGCCATGACCCACACGATCGCCACGAACAGCCAGCAGGCGCACCACAGCACCACATTCTGCCAGGCATAGTCATGGACCGCGGCATAGGGGGTGCGTGGCACGCCCTCATCGCGCGCGGCCTGGAACAGCGGCGCGGCGACGGCCACGGCGAGCAACAGGCTCACCGTGCGCCAGCCCTCGCTCGCGCTCCACCCGCCAGGCGCGCCGTTCCACCAGGTGACGAAACCCGCCGCCACGCCGATCGCCGCCCCGAACGCGATCGAGGCCCACCACAGCCGCCGCTCGATCGTGAAGCCGATCATCGCCGCAAACAGCGTCACGCCCATCAGCGCCGCCGCCTGCAGCGCGCTCCATTCCATGCGATAGTTCAGGCTGTCGCCCAGGATCAGGTGCGCGGCGACACCGGTCGCCAGCCCCAGCCCGGCCAGCAGCAAGGGCCGCGCCGCCCAGCCTTCCGGCTCCGCGGCCGCCCCGATATCCATCCGCGTCTCGATCTCGTCCATGCACCCTCTCCCCTCGCCGGCGATGCTCCCGCATCCGGCGGAGGCGGTAAAGTGGATTTCCGGTGCAGAATGGCTGCATCGCGCATGCGAGGTTGCATCCCCGGCAATCGTGCCCCACGGGAATGCGATTGCAACAAATCGGCTCTATGCTGCATTGCACAATGGAGATGGGCTTGGCCCGGAAGTTTCTCTATCTCGTAGTAGGACTCATCGTGCTCGCACTGGCCGCCACCTTCGCCTATCGATTCTGGGGGATCGAGCTGCTCCGCCAGGCACTGGTGCCGAGCGCGGAAGTGGCGCGGCTCTCCGCGCCCGGCGACTATGGCAAGGCCGATCTCTGGCTCGCCCGGCCGGACAAGCCCGGCAATCCGGCGCTATGGACCCCGGACGGCTTCCAGCCGGCGGAGAACCCGCCCGCCGCGGTGTTCTTCGTCCACCCGACTTCGTTCCTCGATCGCACGCAGTGGAACGCCCCGCTGAACGACGTCGCCGCCAATGCCCGGGCCGAGCTGTTCCTGCGCGGCCAGGCGAGCGCCTTCAATTCCTCCGGCCTGGTCTGGGCGCCGCGATACCGCCAGGCGACCTTCGGCGCCTTCCTCACCAGCAAGGCCCAGGCGCAGCAGGCGCTCGACTTCGCCTATCGCGACGTGCTGGCGGCGTTCGACCAGTTCCTCAAGGAAGCCGGCAACCGCCCGATCATCCTCGCCGGCCACAGCCAGGGCGCGCTCCACCTCAGCCGCCTGCTGGTCGACCGCGTCGCCGGCAAGCCGCTCGCGAAGCGAATCGTCGCCGCCTATGTGGTCGGCTGGCCGGTCTCGATCACCGCCGACCTGCCGAAGATGGGCCTCCCCGCCTGTTCCGGCCCGGACGAGACCGGCTGCATCCTCTCCTGGCAGAGCTTCGCCGAACCCGCCGATCCCTCGCTGATCGTGGACACTTTCGACCAGACGAACGGCTTCACCGGCCAGCCGCGCAAGGGCACGCCGATGGTCTGCACCAATCCCCTAACCGGCAAGCCCAACGACGCCGCATCCATGGAGGCCAATCTGGGCGGCCTGCTGCCGAGCCGGGACCTGAGCAGCGCCGTGCTCCAGAAGAACCTCGTTCCCGCGCGCTGCGACGGGCGCGGCTTCCTGATGATCGGCAACAGCCCGCCCGACCTGGGCCCCTATGTGCTGCCGGGCAACAATTATCACGTGTTCGACTACAGCCTGTTCTGGGCGAACGTCCGCGCCGATGCCGAGCGACGATTGAAGGCCCGGCGCAAGTTCTGGCCGTTCTGAAAATTCCACGTCATCCCGGCGAAAGCCGGGATCTCGGGCAATTCCTTCCCGCCAGCGCCCGAGATCCCGGCTTTCGCCGGGATGACGATTGGGGCTACAGGGAGCGCGTGATCACCACCGCCCCCGCCGACTTCCGCGCCGCCCTCCCCGCCGGCGGCCGCCTGATCGGTCTCGACGTCGGCACCAAGACGATCGGCACCGCCCTGTGCGATGCCGGCTGGAGCTTCGCGAGCCCGGCGGAGCTGGTCCGCCGCACGAAATTCTCCAAGGACAAGGCCGCGCTCCAGGCGCTGATCGCCGCGCAGCAGGTGAAGGGTATCGTCATCGGCCTGCCCCTCAACCTCGACGGCACCGACAGCCCCCGCACCCAGTCCACCCGCGCCTTTGCCCGCAACATGGACGATCTGGGCTTCCCCATCCTGCTCTGGGACGAGCGTTGGTCCACCGTCGCCGTGGAGCGCACACTGATCGAGCAGGATTTCAGCCGCGCCCGCCGTGCGGAAATGATCGACAACATGGCCGCCGCCCATATCCTGCAAGCGGCGATCGACGCGCTGGTGAACGCCTGACCGATTTCCCCGCTCCGCGAGGGAGGGAGACTCAGCCCCGGTCGAACCGCGCGATCAGCCCGTCCAGCGTGCGTGGGCCGCGCTCGCCGCGTTCGCGCGTCTTGTAGGTCGAATCCCCGGCGTCCGCCGCCTGCAGCTTGCCGCAGAACCGGCGCACGTCCGCGCCCAGCATCGCCACGTCCGCGCCGATCCGGTCGAGATCCGCGCGGGCCGCCTTGCGTGCCTTGCGGCCGAGTGCGCCTTCCATCCGCCCGCGATGCTCCGCCGCCGCATCGGCAAAGCCGTCCGCCAGCGCCTCCATCTCGGCGACATAGGATAGCGAGACGAGCTGCGCGGGCGCATAGCCGAGCTGATCGTCGCCGTGCACGGCATTGGCGCCCACCCGCACCGTCGCCTGGCCGAGATAGAGCCGGGCCAACCCGGAGAGCGTGCGCTCGGCCAACTCGGCCAGCGCCGCGGTATCGGCGAGCAGCGCGGCGTGGCGCGCATCCACTGCCGGCGCATAGACCGACACCACCCGGGCGAAACGCGCCCCGTCCGATTGCTGCCGTTCGATCGCCCGCCGTGCGCGGATCAGCCGGTCGAGCGGCGCGCCGGCATTTTCGCGGAAGAACTGACGGGACAGCGCCACGACATTCTCCCCGCAATCGCGATGCGCCTGCAACGCGGCCAGCGCCAGCATCCGCCGCAGCGGCCGCCAGCGCGCGCGCTCCACCTGCGCCAGCCACCATGGCAGCAGCACGAGGACGAGCACCAGCCCCAGCACGAAGAAGAACGCCCCGGCCTGGAACGCCGCCAGCCACGCGGGATCGCGCGTCATCCAACCAACAAAGACAGCCCACCAGCCCTGCACGAACGCTCCCCCCGAAACGCAACGCGGCGGACTTCCTATCCGGCATTTGCGGCAGATGCGAGACTCCGCCGCCTCGCGGCTTGCCTCGCCGGCCCGGCGGGTCTAGGCGACGGCTTTAATGCAGGCCTCCGATCATCGCCCCGCAGCCCAGATAAAGGGCCGCGCCGTCTTCCCGCACCGGCACCTCACCGGGATTGCGGGCCTCCAGCCCCATGAGATCATGTTCCTGCTCGACGAGGCCGAGCAATGGATCGAGGCGAACCGCACCCGCGCCAGGAGCGACCGGCGGCTCGAGGGCATCACCCAGATCAACGCGTTCTTCGAGAACTCGACCCGCACGCTCCTCTCCTTCGAGATCGCCGGCAAGCGCCTGGGGGCGGACGTGGTCAACATGCACGCCGCCCAGTCGAGCGTGAAGAAGGGCGAGACGCTGATCGACACCGCCGTGACGCTCAACGCGATGCGCGCCGATGTGATCGTGATCCGCCACATGGCCTCGGGCGCGGTGCAACTGATCGCCGACAAGGTCGATTGCCCGGTGCTCAACGCCGGCGACGGCTGGCACGAGCACCCGACCCAGGCGCTGCTCGACGCGCTTACCATCCGCCGCCGCCGCGGCGCGGTCGCGGGCCAGCGCGTGGTGATCTGCGGCGACCTGCTCCACAGCCGCGTCGCCCGCTCGAACATGCTGGCGCTGACCGCATTGGGCGCGGAGGTCCGTGTGGTCGCGCCTTCCACGCTGATGCCCCCGGCGATCGAGGGACTCTATGTCACGCCCTTCATCGATTTCGACGCCGCGCTGGAAGGGGCCGACGTCGTGATGATGCTCCGCGTCCAGAACGAGCGGATGGCCGGCGGCTTCATCCCTTCCACCCGCGAGTTCCATGCCCGCTATGGCCTCACGCCCGAGCGGCTCGCCCTTGCCAGGCCCGATGCGCTGGTAATGCATCCGGGCCCGATGAACCGCGGCGTAGAGATCGACAGCGCGATCGCCGACCATCCGGAGCGCAGCGCGATCACCGAACAGGTGGAGATGGGCGTGGCCGTCCGCATGGCCTGCCTCGACGTGCTCACCAGGGCCGAGCGCGGCGTGGAGGGCTGGGCATGAGCCGTGTGTTCGAAAACGTCAAAGTCCTTGGCGGCGGCGCCAGCTTCGCCTTTGACGGCGAAACCATCGCCAGCGACGCTGCCGGCGCCGAGACCATCGACGGCAAGGGCCTCACCCTCGCCCCCGGCATCGTCGACCTGGGCGTGTTCGCCGTGGACCGCGCCGCCTGCCGGGCCGGCGGCATCACGCGAGTCGGGCTGATGCCCGATCAGTCGCCGATCCTCGACGATCCCGGCATCATCCGCCGCGCCGCGCTGATGGGGAAGCCCGACCTATGGGTCCATCCGCTCGCCGCCGCCACGCGCGGCCTCCAGGGTGCCGACCTGGCCGAGATGGCGATCAACGCGTCGGCGGGTGCCAGGGCCGTCGCCACCGGCCGCCGCTGGATCGCGGACGCGGGCGTGATGCGCAAGGTGCTCGCCTATGCCCGCGATTGCGGCCTTACCGTCATCGCCCATGCCGAGGATGGCGGGCTCGCGGGCGACGCGGTCGCGACCGAAGGCCTCACCGCCACGCTTCTGGGCCTCGCCGCCGCCCCCGCGATTGCCGAGGCGCTGGCGATCGCGCGCGACACGATGCTCGCCGAGGATACCGGCGCCCGCGTCCATTTCCGCCAGGTCACCACCGCCGCCGGGCTCGACCTGGTCCGCCAGGCCAAGCGCCGCGGCGTGCAGGTCACCTGTGGCGTCACGCCGGCGCATTGGCTGCTCTCCGACATCGACGTCAGCGACTATCGCACCTATGCCCGCCTCTCGCCGCCGCTGCGCGGCGATGGCGACCGCCAGGCGGTCCGCGCCGCGCTCGCCGACGGCACGATCGACGTCATCGCCTCGGGCCATGATCCGCGCGGGCCCGAGGGCAAGCGCCTGCCCTTCGCCGATGCCGAGGAAGGCATGTCGGGTGCCGAGACGCTGCTCGCCCTGTCGCTCGGCCTGGTCCGCGACGGCGTGCTGACGCTGGAGCGCCTTTTCGAACTGCTCGCCGCCAACCCGGCGCGCATCCTCGGCCTGGATGCCGGCACGCTGGAAGCCGGCAGGCCCGCCGACTTCATCCTGTTCGATCCCGAAGCACCCTGGGCGATCGACGCCACGAAGATGAAGGCGCGCGCCGGCAACACGCCGTTCGACGGGCTGCCGGTGCAGGGCAAGGTCCACCGCGTCTTCAAGGGTGGCCGGGAGATCGAATAAGGCGCCGGCGCCCGCTCCTAGACCGTCATCTCCGCGCCGGCTTGGCCAGGTTCGCCGCCACCGCCTCGCGGATCAGCGCCTTGAGCGCCTCCACATCGATCGCCTCGCCCTCGTGGATGTCGATCGCGCGGCGGACATTCCCGTCGAGGCTCGAATTGAACAGCCCCTTGGGATCCGCCAGGGCCGCGCCCTTGGCGAAGGTCAGCTTCACCGCCGCCTTGTAGGTCTCGCCGGTGCAGAGAATGCCGGCATGTTCCCACACCGGCACGCCGCGCCACTTCCACGTCTCCGCCACCTCGGGATCGGCTTCGTGGATGATCGCCCGCACCCGTGCCAGTGCCTCGCCGCGCCAGTCGTCCAAGGCGGCGATGCGGGCGTCGATCTGCTCGGCGGCGGTCTTGTCTTCGCTCATGCGTTCCTCGCGAGATAGGGCCGGGCGAACATGTAGAGCCCCGTCGGCAGCAGCACCAGCAGCGGGATCACCGCAACCAGCCCGAGCCACATCGCATTGCTCCCCGTGATCACCGCGACGATGTTCACGATCGCAGCGATGCTGAAGACGATACCGGTCCAACGATGAATCTGGCGGATCATGACTGCCTCCCCGAAAATACATAACCATATGGCTATGCATTTCTCATAACCAGCAGGTTATCTGTTCGTCAAGCGCCAGAAAAAGGCCGAGGCGTTGCCGCCCCGGCCTCTCTTTTCCCGATGGGAGAGGGAAACTTGTTCAGCGCGAAGCCAGGCGCACGCCCGGCCTGGCCCAGGCCGCCAGCGCGTCGCCCGCGCCGGCGCGCACGAAGCAGGTCTGGCCGCTCGCCTTCACCTGGCGGCACAGCGCCTCGGCGTCGCCGCGGCCATAGCCGCCCACCGACAGGCGATAGAAGCTGCCCGCCCGGGTCGAGACCTTGGCGCCATAGGGCGTCTGGCCCGAAAGCGCCGACACCCGGTGCCCGAAGCGGCTCCATGCGTCGCGGGCCACCGCCGGGCTCGCATAGGCGCCGAGCTGGACGTAGAAATTGCCGCGCGACGGCCTGGCCGACGCGACCTTCTCGATCGCCGGTGCGCGCGCACTCAACGATGCGGTGGCGACGGGCGCCCGGGCCGCGGCGGCGGGAACAGCCTGCACCACTTCCTCGCGCGGGCCGAACACGACACCGCCATTGGTGCCGGCGACCGGCGCGACCTCGACGGCGGCCGTCGCAGTGACGGAAGCGGCCGCGGCGGCGCCGCCGGTCTCGACCGCGACTGCCTGGGCGTTGGCCGGAACGCCCGGCATGTAGCTGTCGACCGCGTCCTGCGCCGGCACGGTCTGTACCGGCTGGGTCGCGGCGGCAGCGAGCATCACGTTCTGCTGGGCCAGCGCGAGGCGGACCGGCTGGCCGGCGTCCTGCACCGGCGTCACGCCGAGCAGCGAGGCAACCTGGTCATAAGCGTTGGTCGGGCGAGCGAAATTCACCCATTGCAGCATGCGCGCGCCGATCTGGTCGGGCGCGACGTCGACGGCGGCGACCTGCTTGGCTTCGGCCCAGCGGCCCGAGAGCGCAAGCGCGAGCGCGAGGTTCTGGCGGGTCTTGGCGGTGGCGTCCTCGGCCCGGGCGGCGGGGCCCAGTATCTCGACGGCCTTCACCGGATCGCCGGCCAGCGCGAAGGCCAGGCCGCGATCGGCGGCGGGGATCGTGTCTTCATGCGACTGCAGCATCGCGCGCGCGCCCGGCCAGTCGCCGCCCGCGATCTTGGCGAGGACCAGGTTGAGCGCCACGCGCCCGTCGCCGGGATTGAGCGTCAGGGCATCGCCCAGCGCCTGGTTGGCCGAGGCGAAGCGGCCGGAGAGCAGATAGGCCTGGCCCAGCAGCGCGCGATATTCGGCGTTCTGCGGATCATTGGCCACTGCCGCCTCGGCATGCGCAACCGCGTCGGCGGCCTTGCGCCGGGCGATCGCCTTGTGCGCCTGGCCGGCTTCCTGCGCCGCCTTCTTCGCATTGGGCGCATCGGTCGCGAAGGCCGAGAGCGCGAAGCCCTGGGTCGCGATGCCGGCTGCCAGCGTGCCGCCGGCCGCGAGCGCCGAGAGGCCGATCACGAGCTTGCTACGGGTCTTCATCATCCGTTCCTTCAACGGTTCCCGGCCGGGCCGACCTGACGCGCGAGCGTCTCGACCTCGGTCAGCGATTCGAGAAAGGCGTCGAGCGCCTCGGTCACGAGTTGTTGCGCCGAACGATTGGTGACCGCCGATGCGAGGCGCAGGCGCAGATGCCGGTCATTGTCGAGGCGAAGCGTGAACGCCGCCTTGGATTTCCTTGCCACTTCGCGGGCCAGCCGTTCGGCGGCGGCCGGGGCCAGCGCGGCGCGCGGCGCGACCGGAGCGGACGGCGGCGCGGTCACCGCCACGGGTGCCGGCGGCACGGCCACCGGCTCGGGCGCGCTGAACCGCTCGTCGAGCTGTTCGATCTGGCGCAGCACCTGGGGCTTGGGTGCCGGTATCGGCGCCGGCTCGGGCGCGAATTGCTGGGCATGGTGCGCATGGGCGTGATCGTCGCCCATGTCGTTCCAGCCGAGATCCTCCTGGGCGGTCGCCGGATTGAGGCCGACGAAACCCTGCGGGCGCATCGCCGGGCGCGCCTGGCCCTTGCGGGCGAGCAGGCTCGAGGAGAGCGAGGCGGTGGGCTTGGGGGTGCCGAACATCAGCTCACCACCCTGCGGCCGAAGCCACCAGCCGGGCGCGGCGCGCCGAATTGATTGACCGCGGTCGGCGCGGCGAAGACGGTACGGCGGAAGTTCTTCTCCAGCCGGTCGTTGATATAGGTCCACAGCGCCGCGACCTCGCCGGCCGAGCGGCCGTTCGGATCGACTTCCATCACGGTGCGGCCGTCGATCATCGAGGCGGCGAAATCGGTGCGGTGATGCAGCGTGATCGGCGCGACGGTGCCGTGCTGCGACAGCGCCACCGCGGCCTCGCTGGTGATCCGGGCCTTGGGCGTGGCGGCGTTGACGACGAAGATCAGCGGCTTGCCCGCGCGATCGCACAGATCGACCGTGGCGCCCACGGCGCGCAGGTCGTGCGGCGACGGGCGCGTCGGGATCACGATCAGCTCGGCCACCGCGATCACGCTCTGGATCGCCATGGTGATGGCCGGCGGCGTGTCGATAACCGCGAGCTTGAAGCCCTGCTGGCGCAGGATCTCGAGGTCCGAGGCCAGCCGCGCGACCGTGGTCTGCGCAAAGGCCGGAAGATCCGTCTCGCGCTCGTTCCACCAATCGGCGAGCGAGCCCTGCGGATCGATGTCGATCAGCACGACCGGGCCACACCCGGCCCGTTCCGCCTGCACGGCGAGATGGCCCGACAAGGTCGTCTTGCCGGATCCGCCCTTCTGCGATGCCATCGCGAGAACGCGCATGAACCCCCTCGAAATACCAGTTACCCGAGAGTGGGGATGCCATGGCGGCGTCTAAGAATGCGTTAACGGCGTTCCGCCCCGGGATTCTCCGTACGTGCGGCCGGGTAAGGATTTCTTTCACAAACGATGGTTAACTGGCATTTATCCAATCTTGCCGGGACGGGAGTCGAAAGGTCGCATGAAGCTTCTCGGGTTGATCGCTGTTGCCGGGATGGCGCTCGCCGCCCCGCTGGCGCTCGCGCAGGAGAATCCGGTCAAGGCCGGGGTCGAGGCATGGGAGCGCGGCGACTACAAGGGCGCCGTCGATCGCTGGCGCAGCCCGGCGATGAAGGGCGATGCCGACGCGCAGTTCAATCTCGGCCAGGCCTATAAGCTCGGCCGCGGCGTCACCGCCGACCTGAACCAGGCCGAGCTCTGGTACGGCAAGGCCGCCGCGCAGGGCCATGAGCAGGCCGAGGCGAGCTACGGCCTCGCCCTCTTCGCCAACGGCAAGCGCGACAAGGCGGCACCCTGGCTCCAGCGCGCCGCCGGCCGCGGCGATCCGCGCGCGCAATACGTGCTCGGCACGATGTATTTCAACGGCGACGCGGTCCAGAAGGACTGGGTGCGCGCCTATGCGCTGGTCACCCGTGCCTCGCAGTCCGGCCTGGCCGAAGCCTCGAGCGCCCTCGCGCAGATGGACAAGTACATGACGGTGCAGGACCGCCAGGCGGGCCTGACCCTGGCGCGCAAATATGAGGAAGAGGCGAACCGCGCGCCCCTGCCCGGCGCGGCATCGCCCCCGGTGGAAGTCGCCGGTACGCCGCCGCCCCGCACCACGCCCGTCCGCACGCCGCCGCCGCGCGTCACCGCCACCCCGGCGCCCGCGCCGGTCAAGGTCGCGGCGACCCCGCCGGCGCCCGCCGCGATCCGCGACGGCGGCTGGCGGCTCCAGCTCGGCGCATTCGGCGAACCCGCCAATGCCCGCAAGCTCTGGGGCCAGGTCGGCGCCCGTTTCCCGGGCCGGCAGGTTTCCTATGTGAAGGCGGGCACCCTCACCAAGGTGCTGGTCGGCCCCTTTGCCAGCCGCGGCGAGGCCGCGAGCGCCTGTCGCGGCGTGAGCCCTTGCGTGCCGGTCGGCCAATAGTCATATCGCACCTGCAACAGAGCTGTGTGTAGGGCGTTCGAGCATGATGATCCGTTTCCTCGCGCTCGCGCCCCTGCTCGCCATCGCCCTGCCCGCGCATGCACAGGATGACGAACCCAGGCCGCCACGGCGCTACCGCGTCTCGCTCGGCCCCCAGCTCACCCCCAATTATCCCGGGGCGGACAAGCTGCAGCTCACCCCGATGCTCGATGTCGCCACCGCGCGCGGCGACGACCCCTTCCCCTTCGTGGCCGCGGACGACAGCTTCGGCTTCGCGCTGATCGACAAAAGCGGGTTCGAGTTCGGCCCCGCCGCCAATTTCCAGGGCTCGCGCCGCCGGAGCGAGGCCGGCGCCCCGGTCGACGAGGTCGGCACCACGATCGAACTGGGCGGCTATGCGCAATATTGGCTTGCCAGGCCGCTGCGCCTCCATGCCGAACTGCGCAAGGGCATCAACGGCCATGGCGGGCTGATCGGCGGCGTCGGGCTCGACTATGTCGCCCGCGACGGCGACAAATGGGTGATCTCGATCGGCCCGCGCGTCTCGCTGTCGGACGCGAAATATCGCCGCGCCTATTTCGAAGTAACGCCCGCCGTCGCCGCCCGCACGGGCCTGCCGGTCTACCGCGCCGATGGCAGCGCGGTCCATGCGCTGGGCGTGAGCAGCACCGCCACCTGGCAATTTTCCCGTCGCTGGGGCCTGTACGGCTACACCCGCTACGATCGGCTGGTGGGCGACGGCGCCGATTCCCCCCTTTCGCGCGGGCCGATCGGCAGCCGCAATCAGCTTTCCGGCGGCCTTGGCCTCAGCTTCACCTTCGGCAAGGGCGTGCGCTGAGCCCGGGACGCATCGACGGGGAGTCCGCAGCGATGGAAGCCATGCTGAGACCCTTCGGCACGGAAATCTGGCTGGCGGACGGCCCCGTCGTGTCGGTCGCGGGCTTTCGCTACCCCACGCGGATGGCAGTGATGCGGTTGCGCGACGGCACGCTCTTCCTCTGGTCGCCGATCGCGCTTTCGGATGGCTTGCGCGGCGCGGTCGCGGCGCTCGGCGCGGTGCGGCACCTCATCGCGCCCAACGGCCTGCACGATCGCTTCCTGGGAGAATGGCAACGCGCCTTCCCACAGGCGACGCTCCACGCCCCGCCCGGCCTTGCCACGCGACATCCCGATCTGCGTTTCGGCCGCGACCTGGCGGACGGGCCAGGCTTTGCCTGGGACGACGAGATCGACCAGATCACCCTATCGGGCAATCGGATCACGACCGAGCTGGCCTTCTTCCACCACGCCAGCCGCACGCTGCTGTTCACCGACCTGATCCAGCATTTCCCGCGCGGATGGTTCGCCGGCTGGCGCGCGATCGTCGCCCGGCTCGACGGGATGACGGCGCGCGAACCCCAGGTCCCCCGCAAGTTCCGCTATGCCTTTTCCGACCGCCCCGCCGCCCGATTGGCGGTACGACGCATCCTCGACTGGCCGGCGGAGAAGCTCGTGATCGCGCATGGGCCGCCGGTCGAACGGGATGCTCGCGCGGTCGTCGCAAACGCCTTTCGCTGGCTGGGAGCGTAGCCAGCGCGCTTGCAATGTTGGAGAATACAATGTTCCCGTTTTGTTCGGAGGGCAATCCTGGCCCGTCGGCAAGCGAGGACGACAATCATGACAGTCAATGTGAAGGAAGCCCCCTATTTCGCGGGCACTGGCGGAGTCGACGATACCGCCGCTATCCAGGCGGCACTGAACGACCACTATCGGATCTTCATTCCCGCCGGCATCTACCGGATCGATCCGTCGGTCGGCCTGGTGCTGCGGACGGGCAACCAGATCGTCGGCGAAGGACGCGGCGCCACCATCCTGCATGCCTTGCCGGGGGGCGGCTCCATCGCGCAGCTCGCAGCCTATGGCGGCGGATCGATCCTCCGCCGCGCCTTCGATCCGAACGACTCGAACGCCTATGTCACCGATGTGGTGCTCCGCGACTTCGGCGTGGTCCTGACGCATCCGACCGACAGCATCACCGCCACCGCGATCCAGATCGGCATCGATCTGCGCAACATCACTCGCTCGATCGTCGAGCGCGTGCACGTCGGCAATATCGCGCCCGAAAACGTCATTCTGGACAAGCCCAAGGCCATCAGCCGCGAATATGAAGTCCAAGGCTATGGCATCGTGATCGGCAACGTCAGCAGCGGCACCAAGCTGCCCAACGAAAAGACGCCCTATGCCGGCGGCGAGGTGAACACGATCCGCAACTGCGCGGTCTGGGGTGCGTACAAGCTGATCACCCAGGACGACGGCGATCTCAGCCCGCTCTCCGGGGCGCATGCGACGACGATCGACACTTGCGACCTTCAGCTGGGCCACCACATCCTCGTCCAGGAGAGCCGCTATGCCACCGGCAATGCATGGCGCGGCAACACATTGCAGGCCGTGCTAAAGCAGCCCGGCAACCCCAACCGCAGCTTCCTGCTCCGGGTCGAAGGCTATAACAATCACATGGCCGACGGCTATATCGAGGGCCAGGACCGGACGGGTGGCGTGCCCCAGCTCGACTATTTCCTCTATCTCGGCAACAGCTCGCAGAACAACCGGATCGCGCTTCCCTATTTCGCCTATTCGTCGCTCGCCGCGCAGATGGTGGACAATGGGCGGCGGAACATCGTGACCGGATATGAAGCCGAACCGCAGTTCACCGACCATGACGGCAATCCGGCCACCCCGCCGGTGGAAACGTCCAAGGCTTCGTTCGGCCCGGCCTTCACGCTCTATGACGGGGCGCATGCCGAACCCTGGGTGAAGTTCCATTGGGATGGCGCCCAGGTCGTGATCGATGGCGGCCAGGGCGCGTCGGTGGTCCGCGTCGGCGTGGGCGACTATCTGGTCAACTGGGACAAGCCGTTCCGCAGCAACGATTATGCGCTGTCGGCATCGCTCAACACCAATACGTCCGGCCATCCGGGTTCGATCACGCTCGGCAGCCAGACCGAAGCGAATGCCCGCTTCTATACCTATATCGACGCCGGCGGCCCGCTCGCGCAGGCCGATCCGCAGTTCCTGTACGTATCGGCCAAGAACGGCTGATCCCGCTCCGCTCCTGCGCGTTCCCGCGCAGGAGCCTCAGCTCTCCGCCCAATCCTTCGCCGCGATCCCCTGCGCGTAGAGCAGCGCGCTCAGGTCGCCATGGTCGATCCGCACGCCCGCCGCCGCCGCGACGATCGGCTTGGCGTGATAGGCCACGCCCAGCCCGGCCGCGCGGATCATCGCCAGGTCGTTGGCGCCGTCGCCCACCGCCAGCGTGCCGTCCACCGCCAGCCCCAGTTCGCCCCGCACCGCCACCAGTGTCTCGAGCTTGGTGTTGCTGTCGACGATCGGCCGCTCGACCGTCCCGTCCAGCGCACCGTCCGCGATCACCAGCCGGTTGGC
Source organism: Sphingomonas sp. IBVSS2 (assembly GCF_002127225.1). Classification (GTDB taxonomy): domain Bacteria; phylum Pseudomonadota; class Alphaproteobacteria; order Sphingomonadales; family Sphingomonadaceae; genus Sphingomonas. The sequence continues at coordinate 569,404 of NZ_NFUR01000002.1, read as the reverse complement.
GATCACCCGGTGGAAGCCGATCTCCGCACCCACCGGTTCGGCGAAGCGCGTGAACCCGCCCGATACCAGCACGCAGGTCGCCCCCCGTGCCCGCATCGTGCGCACCAGTGCCTTCGCGCCCGGCATCAGCTGCACCCGCTCGGCCAGGCACTGCGCGATCGCACCCTCCGGCAGGCCCTTCAGCAACGCTACCCGCGCGTCGAGCGCCGCGCCGAAATCCAGCTCGCCGCGCATCGCCCGCTCGGTCACTTCGGCGATCTGCGGCTTGATCCCGGCATAGTCTGCCAGTTCGTCGATGCACTCCACGGTGATCATCGTCGAATCCATGTCGGCGACGAGCAGCTTCTTCTCCCGCCCCGCCATCGGCTGCACCGCCACGTCGCAAGCGGGGAACGCGCCTTCCAGCGCGGCACGCGCGGCATCGGGATGCTGGACGAATTCGAGGTCCGCCGCGCGCCCCGCGTCGATCCAGCGCGACGCTCCCGGGGCGCAGCCCGCCGCCGCCAGCCGGTCACCCGCCTCGGAAAGCTGCCCTGCGGTCAAACCCTCTGTTATAAGCGTCGCAATGAACATCGGATCCCCTGACCTGCCTTTGGTGGCGCTCATCGCAGGGCCGACCGCGAGCGGCAAGTCCGCGCTCGCGCTCGCGCTGGCCGAAAAGCATCGCGGCATCGTGATCAACGCGGATTCGATGCAGGTCTATGCCGACCTCCGAATACTCACCGCCCGCCCCACAGCCGAGGAGGAGAAGCGCGCCCCGCACCGCCTGTTCGGCCATGTCGATGGCGCCGATGCCTATTCCGCCGCGCGCTGGGCGGCCGAGGCCCGCGGCGCCATCGCAGAGGCGCATGCGGCGGGCCGCCTCCCCATCCTCGTCGGCGGCACCGGCATGTATCTGCGCACCCTGATCGAGGGGATCGCCCCGGTGCCCGAGATCGATCCGGAAGTCCGCGCCGCGGTCCGCGCCATGGCGGTCGCCGATGCGCATGCCGAGCTGTCCCGGCTCGATCCCGAAACCGCCGCCCGGCTCAAGCCCGCCGATACCGCCCGCGTGTCCCGCGCGCTCGAAGTCGTCCGCTCCACCGGCAAGTCGCTCGGCGCCTGGCAGGCGGAACGTCATGGCGGCATCGGCGGCGAGGTGCGCATCGCCGCGCTGATCCTGTTGCCCGACAAGACCTGGCTCGCCGACCGGATCGACCGCCGCTTCCGCCACATGGTCAAGGTTGCCCAGAAAGAGGTCGAGGCGCTGCTCGCCCGCACCGACGTGCCGGACGACGCCCCGGTGCTGCGCGCGATCGGAGTGCGCGAGATCGGCCTGGCGCTTCAGGGCGAGAGCGACATGGACGAGGCGCATTTCGCCGGCTCGCTCGCCACCCGCCAGTACGCCAAGCGCCAGTACACCTGGTTCCGCCGCCAGCCCTCGCCCGAATGGGAGCGCACGGACGAGACACAAACGAACAGACTCATTGAGATATTCGAAACAAAATTACTATAATGCGGCTTGACGCGTAGTTTTCGTGCAGGTAGCAGCGCCCTTCGGCGGTGCGTTTTGCACTGCAACCAACGGAGGCCGATGTGACCGAGAAGAGTGGAGCAGACATCCTGATCGAGACGCTGTGCGATCTCGGTGTGGAAGTCGTGTTCGGCTATCCCGGCGGCGCGGTGCTTCCGATCTACGATGCCATCTTCAAGCAGGATCGCATCAAACATATTCTTGTCCGCCACGAGCAGGCGGCGACGCACGCGGCCGAGGGCTATGCCCGCGCCACGGGCAAGCCGGGGGTCGTCCTCGTCACGTCGGGCCCGGGCGCGACCAACGCAGTCACCGGCATCACCGATGCGCTGATGGATTCGATCCCGATGGTCGTCATCACCGGCCAGGTCCCCACCGGCCTGATCGGCACCGATGCCTTCCAGGAGGCGGACACGGTCGGCATCACGCGCCACTGCTCGAAGCACAATTATCTGGTGAAGGACCCCGCCCGGCTCGAACCGACGATTCGCGAGGCCTTCTACATCGCCACTTCGGGCCGGCCGGGCCCGGTGGTGATCGACATCCCCAAGGACGTCCAGGTCGCGACCGCGCGGCGCGGCGAGAACGCCCCGATCTCGCACAAGACCTATCGCCCGCAGGTCGAGCCCGATGCGGCGGCGATCGAGAGGGCGGTCGACATGCTGGCCGCGGCCGAGCGACCGATCTTCTACACCGGCGGCGGGGTCATCAATTCGGGTCCCGACGCCGCGCGCCTGCTGCGCCAGCTCGCGGAGATCACCGGCGCGCCGGTCACCTCGACCCTGATGGGCCTCGGCGCCTTCCCCGCCTCTGACGACAAGTGGCTGGGCATGCTGGGGATGCACGGCACCTACGAAGCAAATATGGCGATGAACAAGGCCGATCTGATCATCGCCCTGGGTGCCCGGTTCGACGATCGCGTCACCGGCCGCCTGGATGCCTTTTCGCCGAACAGCGCGAAGATCCATGTCGATATCGACCGGTCGAGCATCAACAAGAACGTCCGCGTCGACCTGCCCATCGTGGCGGACGTCGGCCGGGCGATCCAGGCGATGATCGATGCGTATCAACGCCGGAAGCACCCCCGTCCGGACCTGTCCGAATGGTGGAACCGCATCCAGGGCTGGCGCCAGACCCGCTGCCTGGATTTCCAGGAGGCCGATCCCCAGGTCATCATGCCGCAACGCGCCATCAGGGCCTTGTGGGAGGCGACCAAGGACAAGGCCCCGATCATCACCACCGAAGTCGGCCAGCACCAGATGTGGGCCGCCCAGCATTTCGACTTCGAGGACCCCAACAAATGGCTGACTTCGGGCGGCCTGGGGACGATGGGCTATGGCCTGCCGGCCGCGATCGGCGCCCAGCTGGGCAATCCGGACGCGCTGGTGATCGACATCGCCGGCGAAGCCTCGATCCAGATGAACATCCAGGAACTGGCGACGGCGACCCAATATCGCCTGCCGGTCAAGATCTTCATCCTGAACAACGAATATATGGGCATGGTCCGCCAGTGGCAGCAGCTGACCTATCAGTCGCGCTATTCGGAGAGCTACAGCGACGCGCTGCCCGATTTCGTGAAGCTAGCCGAGGCCTATGGCTGGAAGGGCATCCGCATCGAGACGCGCGACCAGCTCGACACCGGCATCGCCGAGATGCTCGCGCATGACGGGCCGGTGCTGGTGGATTGCATGGTGGCCAAGCTCGCCAACTGCTTCCCGATGATCCCGTCGGGCGCCGCCCATACCGAAATGCTGCTCCAATCGGCCGAAGTCTCGGGCGAGATGGACGACGAAGCCAAGGCGCTGGTCTGATCCCATGCACATCAAGGAAGAAGCAGTCGAGCGGCACACGCTCGCCGTCATCGTCGACAACGAGCCGGGCATCCTTGCCCGGATCGCGGGCCTGTTCACGGCGCGGGGCTACAACATCTCCTCGCTCACCGTGTCGGAGATCAGCGACGACGACCTGATCAGCCGCATCACCATCGTCACCGAGGCCTCGGCCCCGGTGATGGAGCAGATCATCGCCCAGCTCGAGCGGCTGGTGCCGGTGCACAAGGTGACCGATCTCACCGCTTTCGGCCCGCATGTCGAGCGCGAGCTGGCGCTGGTGAAGGTGGCAGGCACCGGCGAGCACCGGATCGAGGCGCTGCGTCTCGCCGAGGTGTACCGCGCCCGGGTGGTCGACGCGACCACGTCGAGCTTCGTCTTCGAAGTGACGGGCGGTTCCGAGAAGCTGGACAAGTTCGTCGAGCTGATGCGCGATCTCGGTCTGGTCGAGGTGGCGCGCACCGGCATCGTGGCGATTGCGAGAGGGGCCGAGGCGGCCTGAGAAACAACAACCAACCGTCACCCTGAGTTTGTTTCAGGGTCCAACCCTCCACGAGCGACACCGTCGCCAGTTGCACGTTGGATGCTGAAACAAGTTCAGCATGACGATCACATTGCGGAAAGGGACTGGAATATCATGCGTGTCTATTATGATCGCGACGCCGATCTGAACCTGATCTCGGGCAAGAAAATCGCCATCCTCGGCTATGGCTCGCAGGGCCATGCCCATGCGCAGAACCTGCGCGACAGCGGCGTGAAGGAAGTCGCCATCGCGCTCCGCCCCGGCTCGGCTTCGGCCGCCAAGGCGGAAGGCGCCGGCTTCAAGGTGCTGCCGAACAAGGAAGCCGCCGCCTGGGCCGACATCCTGATGATCCTCGCGCCCGACGAGCACCAGGCCGCGATCTGGGAGAACGACATCAAGGGCAATCTGCGTCCCGGCGCCGCCCTCGCCTTCGCCCATGGCCTCAACATCCATTTCGGCCTGATCGAGGCCCCGGCGGACATCGACGTGATCATGATCGCGCCCAAGGGGCCGGGCCACACGGTGCGCAGCGAATATGTCCGCGGCGGCGGCGTCCCCTGCCTGATCGCGATCCACCAGGATGCCAGCGGCAACGCGCACGACCTCGCGCTCGCCTATGCCTCGGGCGTGGGCGGCGGCCGCTCGGGCATCATCGAGACGAATTTCCGCGAGGAATGCGAGACCGACCTGTTCGGCGAGCAGGCGGTGCTCTGCGGCGGTGCCACCGCGCTGGTCCAGGCCGGCTTCGAGACGCTGGTCGAGGCCGGCTATGCGCCGGAAATGGCCTATTTCGAGTGCCTCCACGAACTCAAGCTGATCGTCGACCTGATGTATGAGGGCGGCATCGCCAACATGCGCTACTCGATCTCGAACACCGCCGAATATGGGGACATCAAGACCGGCCCGCGCATCATCACCGAAGAGACCAAGAAGGAGATGAAGCGCGTGCTGGCCGACATCCAGTCGGGCCGCTTCGTCAAGGACTTCGTGCTCGACAACCGCGCCGGCCAGCCCGAGCTCAAGGCCAGCCGCATCGCCGCCAAGCGCCACCCGATCGAGCAGGTCGGCAGCGAGCTGCGCGCGATGATGCCCTGGATCGGCGCCAACAAGCTGGTCGACAAGGAAAAGAATTAAGGAGAGGGCGTGCGGCGCCGGGCTTCAATAGGGGCCCGGCGCCAGCCGCTGCGACAGCCACCAGATATTGCCCGCGGGATCGCGAAGCCCGCCCTGCCGGTCGCCATAGACGCGGTCGCCCACTTCGCTCTCCGTCGTCCCGCCCGCTTCCACGCCGCGCGCCATCGCCGCATCGGCGCCCTCGACATAGAGATAATTAGGTGCCGCGCGGCGGCTCCCGCCCCTCGCCCGCCTCGCTCACCATGATGGTGGTGTCGCCGAAACGCAGCTGGGCGTTGCGCACCACGCCGTCCGGCGTCTGGTGCACGCCGACGATCTCGCCGCCCAGGCCCCGCACCAGAAAGTCGAGATAGGCATGCGCCCCGCCGACGAAGAGATAGGGGAAGAGCGTGGTGAAGCTGGGCGGAACATGCATCGCTTCCTCCTTCGGAACGGTTCCCGCAGCTCGATATCGAACTATAAGCATCGCAACTGCAGCGAGCAAAGGGGGCTGACTTGAACGAGACCGACGAGGGCCGGGGCGGCGTCAATCGCGTGGAAGCCTTTTCCGACGGCGTGATCGCGATCATCATCACGATCATGGTGCTCGAGATGAAGGCGCCGGAGGAACCTGGCCTGCAACATCTCTGGGCATTGTGGCCGGTCTTCACCGCCTATGTGCTCAGCTATGCCTATGTCGCGATCTACTGGGTGAACCACCACCGCATGTTCGCCCATGCCACGCGGATCACCAATGATCTGCTCTGGGCCAATATCGCCCTGCTCTTCACCCTGTCCCTGGTGCCCTTCGCCACCGCCTATCTGGGCGAGCAGCATTTCACGCACGATGCGGCGCTCGTCTATATGTGCGTCATGATGCTGCCGAGCTTTGCCTATGTCTGGCTCCAGGCAGTGATCCGCCGCACCGGCCGGCAGGACGCGGCGGCGCAAGCCTATCACCACCGCACCTTGCGCAAGGGCGCGGTGGCCTCCGCCATCTATGCGAGCGGCATCGCGCTCACCTTCGTCTCTCCCTGGGCGGGGCTCGCCTGCGCGGCGCTGGTGGCGGTGCTGTGGTTCCTGCCGAAGAGCCCGATCGACGCGCTGTTCGGGGAGTGACGCCCTTGCGCCAAGGCTTCACCTGGGCTCGTTCTTCCTGCTAGGGGCCTGCCCCGGGGGGCTGATGACAGTACAAACGAACAAGCGGCGAGCCGTGTCTCCAAAAGTCCGGCAAGAGGATATCGAGGCGCGGCATTTGCCCGGCGCCGAGCCCCCTCGACCCGGCAGGATCGGGCTGGGCAAAAGGCTGACGGAGTATTTTTCCGTCGTGACCGCCGCCTCCTTCGCTCTGTCGATCCTCGCCAACCAGGCGGTCTTCGATCGCTGGGGTTTGAATTTCCTTCAGCTCGCGACATTCGCCGATGTGGCGATGTCGGGGCTATCGCTTCTGTTCTTCACCATCCCTCTCGCCATCCTGTTTCTGGCGGCTTGGCTTGTCGGAGGCTTCGAGAGCCGACTGGCCTGGCTGAAGCGCATCGCGCTTGGCATTGCCGGTCTCATATTCGCCCTGGGCATATGGGGCCTGTTCCGTGGACAGGCAGAAGCCGGGGCGGCTGCGGCGGTTTCGACGAGCGGCGTCGCCATTGTCGGCCTGCTCGGCCAGGCCGCGCTGCGTTTTCGACGACATCGTACTCCCGGCACCGGCGTCACCGCCGCAACCACGCTCGCCCTGGCCGGGTTCACGCTCTTCCAGACCATTGCCTATACCGTGCAGAAATATCAGGTCGGCGGCTATTCCGGGGACGTACCGCTCTACCTCGTGCCCGCCGCGCCGGATTGCATCGGACGGGCTCTCTGGACCGGCGAGCGCGCGGCGGTGCTGGATTGTGGCGGCAAGGGTGCTCCGCAGGATATCCGGGTGGTCTTTGGGCAGGACAACCGCCTGTACAGCACGGTCAGGCCGCGCGGCGTCCGCTGAGCCATCCGTTCGGGGTTCCGGTTCGCCAAAGGCACTGGCCTTCCTCCCGCCGGGCGGAGCCGGCACTCCCTCCCAACGAAAAGGGCGCCCCGGTCTCCCGGAGCGCCCCCATCCCTGGCCGAAGCCTGTTTTAGAAGCCGAACCGCAGCCGCGCGCCGTAGAAGCGCGGATAGCCCGGATAGCCGTTATAGTTGCCGGTCTGCTCCGGCACCGCAAAGCCCGAGATGAAGTAGAAAGTATTGGTGAGGTTCTCGACGAACACCTCGCCGCGGATCTTCCCGTCGTTCGACTGCAGGCCGATCGAGCCGTTGATCAGCCCATAGCCTTCGTTCCGGATCGCAGTGTGGCCGGTCACCGGATCGGGGTTGCTCGAGGGGATGTCGACTTCGCTGTTGTAGCGGGCATCCATATGGATCAGGCCCTTGAGGCCCCTCGTGATCTGCGGCTCCCAGGTCACCGAGCCGGTCACGGTGTGCTTCGGCTGGTTCTGGAACTGGCGGCCTTCCTGGCCCTGCAGCGGCGTGCCGGTGAAGTTGTTCGACTTGGAATATTGGGCGTCGATATAGCTGTAGCCCAGCTGGAAGGTCAGGTTCTTGGACGGCCGGATCGTCGATTCGATCTCCACGCCCTTCGAAACGCTCTTGGGGACGTTCTGGACGACGAAGTTATTGCCCGAGAACACCAGCGACTGCAGGTTGTAGAAGTTCATGTAGAAGGCGGCGATGTTCAGCGAGAAGGCACGGTTCGGGCTGAACTTGGTACCGATCTCGAACGCGTCGTTGGTCTCCGCGCCGAAGCGCAGGTCGCGGCCCTGCGGGCCGTTGCCGCCGAGCAGCACCGAGTCGAAGGTCGCCTGGTCGAGATTATAGCCGCCCGACTTGTAGCCGTGATCATAGCTTCCGTAGATCAGCAGCTTGTTCGAAAGCTTGTAGGCGAGCTTCACGGTGCCGGTGATCTTATCATCGGTGAAGCTGTCGGCGTAGTTGCCGTTGAACTCGGTGTTGATCGCCGGATTGCAACTCAGCAGGTACAGGTTGTTGAAGATACCGAGCTGCTTGAGCAGGTTGGCATAGGCGGTAGCCGCCGGATTGCCCGCGCGCACCTGGTTGAAGAAGGTGCAGCTGCCGGTATTGTTGTTGATCGACGCGTTCATCGCCTTGCGCTCATGGTTCCAGCGCGCACCGAGGGTCAGCGAGAACTTGTCGGTGATGTTGACGATATTGTGCGTGAACAGCGCGAAGGCATCGGTCTTCACGCCGAACTGGTCGTTGTTGTTGCCCTGGCCGGCGACGGCGCCCGGCAGCGGCGACGCGGCCAGCGCGGCGAGGCCCGGGATCGGCGTGGCGGGGAAGCCCGGAATCACGCAGAGGCTTCCCGGCGCCGTGCCCGCCTGGGCGCGGAAGCAGCCGACCAGCGGCGCGAGCGTGGCGCCATAAACGGCCTGGAGCGCCGGCAGCGAATTGGGCACCGCCGGATTGAGGAACACCGCGCCCGGCGTCGGCACCGTCGGGCCGAGCGAGCCGTAGAACTGCACCCTGCCGCCGAAGGACGGGCCGGCGAGCGCATTGAACACCGAATCGACGTACAGATTGGCGTCGTTGCCAACGCGCACCGTGTCGGTCAGGTCGTTCTGCTCGTGCAGGTAGAAGCCGCCGACGAGCCAGTCGAGCACGCCGCCGAACGCCGAGCCCTGGAGGCGGACTTCCTGGGTGAAATCCTTCAGCCGGGTCTTGTAGCCGTCGCGATAGGCGCGATCGATGCCCGAGAAGTCGATGTCCTGGCTGCGGAGCGCGCGCCAGTCGCGATAGGCGGTGATCGAAGTCAGCTTGGCGCCGCCCAGATCCCAGTTGAGCTCGCCCGAAAGGCCCCAGTCCTTCACCTTCTCGCCATAGTTGCGATTGGGCGAAGCGGCCTGGATGCGGTCGCTGGGCTGGCCGGTGTAGATGCCGACCCGCCCCTGCGACGCCGCGATGCCGTTGATCACCTGGGCAAGGCCGCCGCGCACCACCGAGACGGTGGCGCAGCAGACTTCGTCGGTCTGGTAATAGTCGGCGATCAGGCGGAAGGTCACGTCGCCCTTGTCGAGCAGCGCCTGGCCACGCAGCGCCCAGCGATCGATGTCGTTGAAGCGGCGGTCGCTGTTGGCGTCCTTGATGTAGCCGTCCCGCTTCCGGTAGCTGCCGTCGAGGCGCAGCGCGAGGCCTTCGCTCACCGGGCCGGTGATCGCGCCCCTGACGCCATAGGCGTTGTAGTTGCCGTAGGTGCCCTCGACATAGCCATGGGTCTCGAACTGCGGCAGCGCGGTGTAGATGCTGAGCGCGCCGGCCGAGGTGTTGCGGCCGAACAGCGTGCCCTGCGGGCCGCGCAGCACTTCGACGCGCTCCAGCTCGGGCAGCTCGGAGATGGCGACGCCGGCACGGGCGCGGAACACGCCGTCGATGAACACGCCGACCGCGGGCTCGAAGCCCGGATTGTCGCCGCCCGTGGTGATGCCGCGCAGATAGATGGTGGTGCCGGTGGCCGAGGACTGGCCGGTCGAGCTCTGGATCGACGGCGCGAGCTGCTCAAGGTCGCGAATATTGTCCACGCCGGCATTCTGCAGTTCCGCGGCGCCGATGGCGGTGATCGCGATCGGCACGTCCTGCACGGTCTCGTTACGGCGGGTTGCCGTGACGACGATCTCGTTGGCGGAGGTATATTCCTGGCTGTCGTCCGGCGCGGGTGCCGCCGTCGTCTGCTGCTGGGCAAAGGCGGGCGTCGCGAGGAACAGCGTGAGCGCAGTCGCCGCGAGCAGGTCGAGCTTCTTCATCGGGTGCATCCCCCTCCTTGGGCGCCGGCCGGCTCCTACCGGTCACGGCGTTGCTTTTATCGCCAGCGAAACTAACGCTGCATTTTTCAGCCCGTCAACGGGGATAAGGGCGGGAACTCCGCAGTTTCCTGCCGTTTTTCTCGATGAGATACAGTTGAGCCACACCCGGTTTCTGCAAGAACCGCAGATGCCGTAGCGTAAAGACCGAAAGTCGCGAGGAAGAGAAGAAAATGGTGCATGATCACGAGGGGCCCGAAGATGGCGACATCGTTGCGCCGTCGGCCAAGATTCCGGTCCCCGCCGAGGTTTCGGACGCGATCCGCACGCTGATCCGCTGGGCCGGCGACGATCCCGGGCGCGAGGGACTGCTCGATACGCCGCAGCGCGTCGCCCGCGCCTGGAAGGAATATTGCCAGGGCTATGACGAGGACCCTGCCCATCACCTCAACCGCGTGTTCGAGGAAGTGGGGGGCTATGACGACATCGTGCTGCTGAACGGCATCCCGTTCCAGTCGCATTGCGAGCATCACCTGGCGCCGATCACCGGCAAGGCGTCGATCGCCTATCTGCCCAAGGACCGCGTCGTCGGCATTTCCAAGCTCGCCCGCGTGCTCCACGGCTTCGCCAGCCGGCTCCAGGTGCAGGAACGGCTCACCGCGCAGGTGGCGGACTGCATCTGGGACAAGCTGCGGCCCCAGGGCGTCGCCGTCGTGATCGAGGCGACGCATGGCTGCATGACCGCGCGCGGCGTGCGCACGCCCGGCGTCGGCATGGTCACCAGCCGGATGATGGGCGTGTTCCGCGACGACGAGCGCAGCCGCCAGGAAGTGCTCAAGCTGATGGGCTATTGATGCGGGTTCTCGTCACCGGCGGCGCAAGACGGATCGGCGCGGCGATCGCCCGCCGGCTGGCGCTGCGCGGCCATGCCGTGGCGATCCACCATCACCATGCCCCCGACGAGGCCGAGGCGCTGCGCGCGCAGATCGAAGCCGAGGGCGGCACCGCCTGCGTGGTGAGCGGCGAACTGGCCGAGGCGAAGACCGCTCCCGCGCTGATCGCGGCAGCCCGGCAAGGTCTGGGCGGCGCGGTGGAAGGGCTCGTCAACAACGCCTCCCAATTCGCCTGGGACGCCCTGCCCCTCGCCGATTTCGCGCTGCTCGACCGGCACATGCGCGTCAATTGCGGCGCCCCCGTCGCGCTCGCTTCGGCGCTGGCGGCGCAGGACGATCTCGACGAGGGCGCCGTGGTCAACCTGCTCGACCAGAAGCTCGCCAACCTCAATCCCGATTTCCTCACCTACACGCTCAGCAAGGCCGCGCTCGCCACCGCGACCGAGCTGCTCGCCCGCGGCCTCGCGCCGCGCATCCGGGTGAACGCGGTCTCGCCGGGCCTCACGCTCCCCAGCCTCGACCAGACCGCCGAGGAATTCGCCGGGCACGCCCGCCAGAACCTGCTCCAGCGCCCCGTCGCGCTTGCCGACATCGCGGCCACGGTCGAGCATCTGCTCACCGCCCGCAGCATCACCGGCCAGAATGTCTTCGTCGATTGCGGCCAGCGCTTCCTCCAGCGCGACGGCGACGTGATGTTCGAGGGGCGGGAGCGCCCGCATGGCTGAATATGCCATCCTGCTCGACGGGCTCGAAGTGGCGATGGGCCTGGGCATCCACCCCGAGGAACGCGCCGCGCCCCAGCGCGTGACGCTGCATGTCGCGATGACCTGCCGCTATCCCGCGCCGCCGGAGGACCGGATCGACGCGGTGGTGGATTACGACTTCCTGCGAACCGGCATCCGCAAGCTAGTGGAATCGCGGCATTTCGAGCTGCAGGAGACGCTTTGCGAGCAGATCGCGGCGCTGGCGCTCAAGGATCCGCGGGTGGTCCGCGTCACCGTCCGCTCGATGAAGCTCGACATCTATCCCGATGCGCGCATCGGCTGCGAGATCGTCCGGACACGCTAACCCCCGCCAACCGATAGCCTCGTTCCGGACCTAATTCCCGGAGCCTCTCCGTTTCGCGATCCCGTGCGCTTTGATAATCTCCATTGCGCGGGCCGTCTCCGGCGGCCCGCAAGGGGGAATCGCAATGCTATCCTGGTGCAAGCCGGCTTTGCCGCCGATCGCGGCCGCCCTGTCGCTCCTGTCGGCAAGCCCCGCGCATGCGGCGGGCAACCCGCAGCTCGAACTCTGCAACCAGTTGCCCCAGCATCTGGGCGAGCAGGAGAAATGGCGACTGAAACAGGCGCTGACCGAAAGCTTCCCCGTCCGCTTTTTCGACACGCTGTCGAAGGTCCGCATCGAGGAGACGGTCGACGAGTATCTGCTGGGCCCCCAGGCGCGCGCCCCGATCGGCGGGCAGGGAACGCCCAGGATCATCGTCCCGGCCGGCTTCCTTCCCCGGCAATGCCGAATGCTGCTCCTCCAGGCGTATCACCTGTCCGGCAACATGCGTGGCGAAGACACGGTAAGACCCGCCGCCCAGGCCTGTATCCGCCGTGGCGGAGGATGGTCCAGTTGCCTCGATGCAGCGGTGACCGCCCATCTCGCACAGGCCCGCCCGATGCCCTGGGAACCGAGCGACGCCGATGGATTGACGATCGAACAGTTCCTGACCGGCCTGCCCTGGCTGAGCGCGCAGTTTCTCATGGCGCACGAAGCGGCGCATCTCGTCCTGGGAAACCAGAACCAGAACACCGAGCTCGAGGCCGATCTGCTCGGGCTCCAGTCGGTGATCAGCAACGGCACTTTGCCGATCGGATTGCTGTCGAGCTTTGCCACGACTTCGCTGATCGATGAGGTCGTACCGGCCGATCTGCACGGGTCGAGTGCCTGCCGCGCGTCGCGCTCGCAGCAACTCACGCGCCGCCTGCTGCCCAAGGTCCTCCTGCTGTCCGTGGCACTGATCAAGCCGGACAAGTTCAAGGCCGCCCAGGCCAATTCCGATCTCAGCGATTCCACCAGCCTGTTGATGGTTCCCGTCGGGAATTGCACGCCCTATTCGCCCGGGCGCTTCGATGCGATGGAGCGGGATCTGGATGACCTGCTGGTGATATCCCGGCGATCCGTCGAGGCGGCCAATGCCGGCACCCCCTATTACCTTGCCGCGGCGCTCGATGCATTCTCCCCGCGCACGCCCGACGGGATGAAATGGAAGACCGTCATGCTGTTCGTGGGCGTGATGCGCGGGTCGATGACCGGCACCTTCGATATGGCGGCCGGGCGCCAGTATCTCGCGAAGATGGAACCGCTGTTCGGCAAGGTCGACCTGACCAGCCTTGCGCCCAACAACTATGCCGCTCTTGCATATCTGCGCGCGATGTCCTGGTACATGAACCGGCCTGCCGGGACGAGCGCGGTGGCCAATGCCCGCGAACTGGTGGTCCGGTTCAATGCCGCGCAACGATACCTGCCGCTGGACGGCACCGTCCTGGAGGTGGCCAAGATGGGTGTCGCCAACAAGGATATCCCCGCCATGGGGGTATTGATGGCCGCGCTGAGCTTCTCGCTGGCCCGGATCATCGCCGAAGGATGCGGCGACCCCGAAAGGATGATGAAGACCTTCGAGGCCATCAATCCCGCCATGGTCGGTTCGGATCGCGCCGCTGCCTGTGTCGAGCTCCGCAATTCCTCGATCGCGTCGCAAGTGAAGGACTTTGGCTGGACCGCGAATTAGTTCGGGCCGCATTTCCCGGCATAGGCCAACAGCGCTGCGCCATAGTTGTCGCCAAGGTTCTGCCGCAGCTCAGGCAGGCCGACCAGATAGACATGGCAGGCAAAGTCGTGGATGTCGCCCTTGAACCACAGATCTACCATCTGCGCGTCGCAAAGATTGTTGGTCGCACAACTCGCGATATCGGTATAATAATCCGTCAGCTTCTGCAGATCCGCGCGAACCTCTGGTGGAATGTCCTGGGCCGGATAGGGCTTGCCGGCGAGGCGTGCGACATATGCCTTGTCGTAAATGGCGCGCCCATCGGTGAAATATTTGTTCACGCGCTGCTGCGGCCCCCGCAGGGCTTCGTCATATTTCATCGCCAGAAGCGACGCGGTCATTTCCTGGCGCCGCATGTGCTCGGCATCGCTCCGCCCCGCGAAATAGATCCAGACCATCACGGCAACCGTCACCACCACGGCGACGTCGGCACCGATCCGGATCCAGTCGATCACCGGCGCCCAGCCGCGCCGTGCGGGCGGAGCATGCATCGCGCCGATCGGGGGAGTCGTCATCAGCGACGCCCCCCGCAGGGCGAGAGGTAGAGCGCAACCTTGCCCGGCCGCGAGAAGTCGGCGATCCCCGTATTCGGCCGACGCGCCTGCCTTAGGCATTTCAGCTCGGGAACGGTCAAGGGCAGGATGCGCTCGCCCGGCGGCACGGGATAGGAACCCTGCACCAGCGAGGGTGGGCAGGTGGTGAGGTCGATCACCACCTTTCCGGAGGCCAGGCGCACTTCGTCCAGATGCTGCATCAGGCACCGATAGGCGCGGCGCTCGAGCAGCACCGGCTGGGCACGACGCTGAACAACCGGCTCGCCGTCGCCCATCAGGGCAACAATCAACGTCAGGATCATTCATCCCCCCTTCGATCGCTGCCCTGATCCTAGTTCCGCCACGCGATTCGGGACAATCGCAAACCGTTGCCGATTCGGAACGAACCCCGGTGCGCTCAGGCCCGGTTCGCCGCGCTGAGCACCGCGCGCACCGATGCCGTCGCGATGTCGGCATCGATGCCGACGCCGAACACCGTGCGCCCCTCGGCGGTACGGCATTCGACATAGGCGGCGGCCTGCGCATCGGCGCCATGGCCGATCGCGTGCTCGCTATAGTCGACGACGTCGAGCGCCGGCCCGGTCGTGCCCGCCAGCGCGTCGATCACGCCCGAGATCAGGCCGTTGCCGCGGCCGGAGATCGAGCGCGCCTCCCCGTCCACCGCGATGCGACCGACGAACACGCGCTGCCCGGCGGCGCCGGTCTCCTCGTAGTCGACCAGCGCGAAGCGATCCCCGGCGCCCGGCAGATAGGTCTGCTCGAAGCGGCCCCAGATGTCGGCGGCATTGAGCTCGCGGCTGGTCTCGTCGGCCAGTGCCTGGACGTGGCGCGAGAAATCGGCCTGCATCCGCTTGGGAAGCTTCAGCCCCTTGTCCTGCTCGAGCACCCAGGCGACGCCGCCCTTGCCCGATTGCGAGTTGACGCGGATCACCGCCTCATAGTCGCGCCCCAGATCCTTGGGATCGATCGGCAGATAGGGCACGTCCCAGATCTCGTCATTGCGCGCTTCCTGCGCGGCGAAACCCTTTTTGATCGCGTCCTGATGGCTGCCAGAGAATGCCGTGAACACCAGGTCGCCGGCATAGGGGTGCCGCGGATGGACGGGGATCTGGTTGCAATATTCGACTGTCTGGATCACCTCGTCGATGTTCGAGAAATCCAGCCCCGGATCAACGCCTTGCGTATACATATTGAGCGCCAGCGTGACGATGTCGACATTGCCGGTACGCTCGCCGTTCCCGAACAGACAGCCCTCGACACGGTCCGCGCCCGCCAGCAGCCCCAATTCGGACGCGGCGACGCCGGTGCCGCGATCATTGTGCGTGTGCAGGCTGATCACCACCGTCTCGCGGCTTCGGATGTTTCGGCAGAACCACTCGATCTGGTCGGCATAGATGTTGGGCGTCGCCGCCTCGACCGTCGCCGGCAGGTTGAGGATCAGCGGGCGCTCGGTGGTCGGACGCAGCACGTCCATCACCGCCTCGCAGACCTCGACCGAGAAATCGAGCTCGGCGGTGGAGAAAGTCTCCGGGCTATACTCGAAATGCCAGTCGGTATCGGGCTGCTTGGCGGCCTCGTCGCGCAGCACCTTGGCGCCGGCGACCGCGATGCCCTTGATCTCTTCGCGGCTCATGCCGAACACGATGCGGCGCCATGCCGGCGAGACGGCGTTGTAGAGATGGACGATCGCCTGCTTGGCGCCCTTCAGGCTCTGGAAGCTGGTCTCGATCAGGTCCTGGCGCGACTGGGTGAGCACCTGGACGATCACATCGTCCGGGATCCTCTCCTGCCGAACCAGGCTCGAGATGAAATCGAACTCGGTGGCGCCGGCGCTCGGAAAGCCGACTTCGATCTCCTTCACGCCCACCTTGCAGAGCAGTTCGAAGAAGCGGGTCTTCTTCTCGGCGTCCATCGGGTCGATCAGCGCCTGGTTGCCGTCGCGCATGTCGGTCGACAGCCAGCGGGGCGCCTTGGTGATGGTGCGGCTCGGCCATTGGCGGCCGGGCAGGTTCACCTGGGGAAACGGACGGTATTTGATACTCGGATCGCGCAGCATGACAGCTCTCTCTCGGCTGGAGACTAGGGTTCAGACCTGTGAAATGCCCTTAGGGGCGTGCGCGTGCGCGTCCGGCCCCTAAGGGCGGATAAGTCGCAGTCCGAGAAGCGCGCGAGCCGTCATGATGGGTTCCCCTTAGACAAGCCCGCGCGGCCTTGTCCACCTCACATTGTGTTTGCGGCGGCCGTAGTATCGCTATTCGTCACTTCGTCCGCCGCGGCAGCGGCGGCATTGGCAACAGCGGCCGGCGTGGCTTCCTCCGCCGGCGTCTCGCTCGGCCTGGGGCTCGGCGTGGCGACGATCTCGGCCATGGGCGGCGGGTCGGAATAGTTGGTGCCGGTGGTTCCCCCGCCACCGCAGCCCGCCAGAATCAGCAACCCGCCGAGCACCAGACCGCGCATCCCGCTCTCCCCTTTCGCCGTGAAATCCCACGATAGCACGGCAATTTCCCCTCTCCTACCGGCCGTTTAACCCCAGTTATCCCCGAAATATCGCTCCCGGAGCCCGTCTCGGCGCATCTGCTCTCTAGACAGACGCGTTTTGTCACGATCAAAGGGTTGCAGGTGAGGACGAATGCTCTCACCGCGGTACATCGTAGGCACGAAAAGCGGCGAAAGGGTTCGCACACGCCGCTGGCGCCCACGAAGGCATAGCCCGTCCAGGGCAGGAACAGGAGAAGACTTTATGGCCGAGACCAAAGCACGCGGCGGTATCGCCAAGCCGGTGACCCCTTCGCCCGAGCTGGCCAAGATCACGGGCTCCGCGGACCTTCCGCGCAGCGAAGTCGTCAGCAAGCTGTGGGACTATATCAAGAAGAACAACCTGCAGAACCCGGCGAACAAGCGCGAGATCCTCGCCGATGACACGCTGCGTCCGATCTTCGGCACCGACAAGGTGACGATGTTCGAGATGAACAAGCACATCGCGAAGCACGTCAAGTAAGCCGGCCGGGGCCATGAGGCCCTGCCGCTGAACATGCGAAGGGCGGGTTCCCTGGGGGAGCCCGCCCTTTTGCTTCAGGAGATACCAATGGCCGAACGTTTCGAACGCCACCGCCAGCCCTGGCGCCCAGACGAGGTCCAGAAGCTCCACACGCTGGCCAAGAAGGGCATGGCGCTGAAGGCCATCGCCAAGGCGCTCACTCGCAGCGAGGAATCGGTGAAGGAGCGCGCCAAGCTCGACGGGCTCAACATCGCCAAGCTCCACTAGCCTGGGGAACGCCGCCGCTTGCCGCAGGCCGAACAACTGCTAGGCCCGCCGCAATGTACGACGCGATCATCCTGGGAGCCGGCGCCGCGGGGCTCATGTGTGCGCTCACCGCCGGCCAGCGGGGCAAGCGCGTGCTCCTCGTCGATCACGCCGATGCGCCGGGCAAGAAGATCCTGATCTCGGGCGGCGGCCGCTGCAACTTCACCAATCTCGGCACCGCGCCCGATCGCTATCTCTCGCAGAACCCGCATTTCATGAAGTCCGCGCTCGGCCGCTACACCGCGCAGGATTTCCTCGACCTGGTCGAGCGCCACCGCATCGCCTGGCACGAGAAGACACTGGGCCAGCTCTTCTGCGACGGTTCCGCACGCCAGATCGTCGACATGCTGCTCGACGAATGCGCGCGCGGCCAGGTGGAGATCCGGTTAGGCGACGCGCCACGGGTCGAGCATGCCGATGCCCGCTGGCAAGTCGCCTGCGGCAAGCGCATCGCCACGGCGCCCGCGCTGGTGCTCGCCACCGGCGGTCCCTCGATCCCCAAGCTGGGGGCGACCGGCTTCGCCTATGACTTCGCCCGCCGCTTCGGCCTCAAGGTCGTCGAGCCCCGCCCCGCCCTCGTCCCCCTCACGCTGAGCGGCGAGGAAGCGCTGTTCCGCGAGCTTTCGGGCGTCTCGACCGAAGTTGTCGCCGGCGCCGGCAAGGCGCGCTTCCGCGAGGCCGCGCTGTTCACCCATCGCGGCCTGTCCGGGCCCGCGATCCTCCAGGTCTCGAGCTATTGGCGCCACGGCGAGAGCATCGGCATCGATTTCCTGCCCGATGCCGCGCCCGGCTGGCTGCCCGCCGCCAAGCGCGCCCGCCCCCGCGCCACCCTGCGCAAGCTGCTCGGCGAGGCGCTGCCCACCCGCCTGGCCGAGGCGCTGGCCGAGAAGCTCGCCTTGCCCGGCGAACTCGCCAACACCGCCGATCGCAAGCTCGAGGACGCGGCCCGCCGCCTCGCCGACTGGCGCTTCGCCCCCAGCGGCACCGAGGGCTTTGCGAAAGCCGAAGTCACCATCGGCGGGATCAGCACCGCGGAACTCAGCTCGCAGACGATGGAAGCGCGCAAGGTGCCCGGCCTCTACGCGATCGGCGAAGCGGTGGACGTCACCGGCTGGCTCGGCGGCTATAACTTCCAATGGGCCTGGGCGAGCGGCCGCGCCGCGGGGCTCGCGCTCTAGCGCCCGGGAACCGGTTCGAGCGCTGCCGGAAAAGCCGCCCGGACATGATTTCCTCGCACACCCGGCACGTGACGCATGATCCCATCGATCATGTCGGAAATATTATGACGTTTCCCGGTGTCAAATTTCACAGACAAAATAATGTTTCCGCGATGTGTCTCCTACAAAGGGCTTGTCCGATCCCGCTTCCCGCGCGGCCGGTCGAGCAACTGGCCTCCCGGGCCGTATCTCCCGGAGGCCGTGTAGGAGGATTCCGATGCACTGGTTCCAGGCCATCGCGCCTATCCGTCTCAAGCTGTACGTCGCCTTTGGCTCGCTGATCGGCGTCATGGCGCTGGTCGCGCTCGTCGCCTTCGTCGCGCCTTTCCTGGTGGCGGCTCCGATCGTCGTGCTGCTGATCGGCGGCGCCGCGATCCAGTGCGTCCGCTATCGCGCCGCGATCGCCGATCCCTATGTCACCACCGTGGTCCGCATGGAGGCGCTCGCCGCCGGCGACCTCGCCAGCCCGATCCAGTTCGGCGATTATCGGGACTGTGTCGGCCGCATGACCAGGGCGATGGTGATCTTCCGCGACAACGCGGCCGAACAGGCCCGCCAGGCCGAGGAACAGTCGATCGCGGTCACCCATCTCGGCGCCAGCCTCGCGCGCCTCACCCATGGCGACCTCACCGCAGAGATCGGCCAAGGCTTCCCCACGGGCTATGCCGAGATCAAGACCAACTTCAACGCCGCGCTCGCCGCGTTGCGCGGGCTGATCGGCGCGGTCACGGAGAGCGCCGGTACCATCCAGACCGGCTCGAGCGAGATCGCCCAGGCCGCGGAGGACCTCGCCCGCCGGACCGAGGCCAATGCCGCCAGCCTGGAGGAGACTTCGGCCGCAGTCACCCAGATGGACCTGCGCCTCAAGGCCACCGCCGAGGCCGCCGGCCGTACCGTCACGCGCGCCGACGACGCCATCGCCACCGTTGCCGGCGGCCGCGGGATCGCCGACGAGGCGGTGCAGGCGATGACCCGGGTCAGCGACAGCGCAAAGGGCATCGACAGCGTGATCGAAGGCCTGGACAAGATCGCTTTCCAGACCCGCGTGCTCGCGATGAACGCCGCGGTCGAAGCGGGCCGTGCCGGCGAGGCGGGGCGCGGCTTCGCGGTCGTCGCCGACCTGGTCTCGGCGCTCGCCATGCGGGCGGAGGAAGAGGCCGGCCGCGCTCGCGAGCAGCTTACCGCCACCCAGGCCGATATCGGCACCGCCGTCGGAATGGTCCGCAAGGTCGACGGCGCGCTCGCCGACATTTCGGGCGATGTGGGCGAGGTCCATGCGCTGCTCGGCCAGATGGCGGGCGACAATCAGGCCCAGGCGGCCGCGATCACCCAGATCAGCACCGCCATCGGCGACATGGATCGCGGTACCCAGCAGAACGCCGCGATGGTCGAGCAAACTTCGGCGGCGGCACGCAACCTTACCGGCGAAGTCGCCGCGCTCGGCGAACAGGCGGCGAAGTTCGACGTCGGCGCTTCGCCGCGGGCCGGCCTGCCCGCGCGGGCCCGGACGCCGCCAAAACCTCATACCGGCGGCGCCTCCATCAGGCCGGCGCCGGCAGCGCCCGCCAATGACTGGGCGAGCTTCTGATCCAGCCGCGAGGGCGCCCGCACCCGGCGCCCTCGTTCCTGCCACCCTCGATCGGTCGCGGGGGGTTATTCCGCTGCCAGCCGCGCCGCGCGCTCCTGCGCGATCCGGGGCATGCTCGCCTCGATCCAATCGGCCAGGCCGCGCACCTGCGCCGCCGCCTCGCGTCCCATCGGGGTCAGGCTGTACTCGACGTGCGGCGGCACCACCGGATAGGCGACGCGATCGACCAGCCCGTCGCCCTCCAGCCATTGCAGCGTCTGCGCCAGCATCCGCTCGCTCACCCCGCCCACCTTGCGGCGCAGTTCGCTGAAGCGATGCGTGCCGCCTTCCAGCGCGATCAGGATCAGCACGCCCCATTGGCTGGTGATGTGCCGCAGCACCTCGCGCGAGGGGCAATCGGGCGACATCAGGTCGCCGCGCCGCACGCGAACCGAAAAGGGCTCAACGAGTTTTTCCATACTTACATTTATGTATGTACTTACGATTAGTAAGCAAGGTCAATATCTGGATGCCCGTCCCCAAGGAAGGAACGGATCCAATGACCATCGCCATCACCGGAGCCACCGGCCAGCTCGGCCGCATCGTCGTCGAGAAACTCAAGGAGAAGCTGCCCGCCGGCGAGATCGTCGCGCTTGCCCGCAATCCGGAAAGGGCCGGCGATCTCGGCGTCGAGGCGCGCCGCTTCGATTATGACCGGCCGGAGACGCTCGCCCCCGGGCTCGCCGGCGTCGACACGTTGCTGCTCATCTCGTCGAGCGAAGTGGGCAAGCGCGGGCCGCAGCATACGGCGATCGTCGCGGCCGCCCGGCAAGCCGGCGTCGGCCGCATCGTCTATACCAGCCTGTTGCGGGCCGACACCACGCCGCTGAGCCTGGGCACCGAGCATGCCGAGACCGAGCGGGCGATCGCCGCCTCGGGGATCCCGCACACCTTCCTGCGCAACGGCTGGTATCTCGAAAACTATGCCGCCTCGGTGCAGGGCGCGCTGGCGCACGGCACGCTGATCGGTGCCGCCGGCGAAGGCCGCATCGCCGCCGCGAGCCGCGCGGACTATGCCGATGCCGCGGTCGCCGTGCTGCTCGGCACCGGCCATGACGGCAAGACCTATGAGCTGGCCGGCGACACTGGCTTCACGCTCGCCGAACTCGCCGCCGAAGTCTCGCGCCAGGCCGGCCGCGACATTCCCTATCGCAACTTGCCCCAGGCCGATCATGCCGCCGCGCTGGCCGGCGCGGGCGTCCCTGCTCCCTTTGCCGAAATGCTCGCCGCCTGGGACATCGATATCGCGAACGGCGCGCTGTTCGACGATGGCCACCAGCTCTCGCGGCTGATCGGCCGGCCGACGACCGGCCTGGCGGACGGCGTGAAGGCGCTGATCGGCTGACCGCCCTCCTTGCGTCCCCGCTCCTTTTCCGTCGGCGCGCGCATGGGTGAGCGCCGACGGAGTCGGTATTCGCGAGTCGCCATATCCGCGGCCGACAACCGAAATCCGCGGAGAACCGCCATTTAGTTGCTCAACCGCTCGCCTGGACGACACAAAGCGACGCCGCCGGCGATCAACCCTCTTTTCCCTTGCGATGCGGGCCCGGCGAGCCCATGTGCGGGGCCTCATGTCATTTGCCGATCTCCCTGCGCTTCTCGCCGAAGCGCTCGCAGCGCGTGGTTATGCCGCGCCCACGGCCGTCCAGGCCGCCGTCATCGCTCCCGAGGCCGCGGGCCGCGACCTCATCGTTTCCGCCCAGACGGGATCGGGCAAGACCGTCGCCTTCGGCCTCGCCATGCATCCCGAGCTGCTCGGCGAGGACGGCCGCATCGAGCCGACCCGCGAACCGCACGCCCTGATCATCGCCCCCACCCGGGAGCTGGCACTCCAGGTAAGCCGCGAGCTCATCTGGCTCTATGGCCCCACCGGTGCGCGCATCGCCACCTGCGTCGGCGGGATGGACGCCTCCAAGGAGCGCCGCCAGCTGAGCTATGGCGCCCATGTCGTCGTCGGCACGCCGGGCCGCCTGCGCGACCATCTCGAACGCGGCGCGCTCGATCTCTCGGCGCTGCGCGCCGTCGTCCTCGACGAAGCCGACGAGATGCTCGACATGGGCTTTCGCGACGATCTGGAGGCGATCCTCGACGGCACGCCCGAGACGCGCCGCACGCTGCTCTTCTCGGCGACCATGCCCAAGCCGATCGTGGCGCTCGCCAAGCGCTACCAGAAGGACGCGCTACGTATCTCGACCGTCGGCGAGGATCGCGGGCACGGCGACATCAGCTATCAGGCGATGACCGTCAGCCCTTCGGACATCGAGCATGCAGTGATCAACCTGCTGCGCTTCCACGAGGCGGAGACGGCGATCCTGTTCTGTGCGACGCGCGACAATGTCCGCCACCTCCATGCCAGCCTCGTCGAGCGCGGTTTCGCGGCGGTCGCGCTGTCGGGCGAGCATAGCCAGAACGAGCGCAACCACGCGCTCCAGGCGCTGCGCGACCAGCGCGCGCGCGTCTGTGTCGCCACCGACGTGGCGGCGCGCGGCATCGACCTGCCCACGCTCACCCTGGTGGTGCATGTCGAGCTGCCGCGCGATGCCGAAACGCTCCAGCACCGCTCGGGCCGCACCGGCCGCGCCGGCAAGAAGGGCACCGCGGTGCTCATCGTCCCCTATCCGCGCCGGCGCCGCGTCGAGATGATGCTCAAGGGCGCGCGCATCCCGGTCGAATGGGTCGAGGTGCCGAGTGCCGAGGCGATCCGCGCGCAGGATCGCGAGCGGCTGATCGCCGCCCTGCTCGCGCCCGTGGAGATCGAGGAAGAGGATGCCGCCATCGCCGAGCGCCTGCTCGCCGAGCGCAGCCCCGAGGAACTCGCCGCCGCGCTGGTGCGCGCCCATCGCGCCGCGCTGCCCGCGCCCGAGGAACTCAGCGACCGCAGCCATTCGGACCGGCGCGAGGAGCGCCAGGCCGGCCAGCACCGCCCCGGCTTCGACGACGTCGCCTGGTTCCGCATGGATATCGGCCGCCGCCAGAACGCCGATCCGCGCTGGATATTGCCGCTGATCTGCCGCCGCGGCCACATCACCAAGGCCGAGGTAGGCGCGATCCGGATCGGGCCGAACGAAACCGCCTTCCAGATACCGCGCGCTCTGGCGGCCAAGTTCCTCAGCGCCGTGGCCCGTTCCGCCGAGGGCGACGACGATGTCCGCATCGAGCCGTCGGAAGGCCCGGTGCAGGGCGCCCGTCCACAGCGAAACGGCCCGAACCGCCCCAACTATCAGGCCAAGCCGCACCGCAAGGGCCCGCCCCGGGGTCACGCGCCCAGGTGAAGGTCCTCGTCGACGCCGATGCCTGCCCGGTGAAGGACGAGGTCTACAGGGTCGCCTGGCGGCACGAGGTGCCGGTGGTGATCGTGAGCAATGCATGGCTGCGCGTGCCCAAGCACCCGCTCGTCAGCCGCCAGGTGGTGAGCGACGGCTTCGATGCCGCCGACGACTGGATCGCCGAACGGGCCGGCGCGGACACGGTGGTGATCACCGCCGATATCCTGCTGGCCGACCGCGCGCTCAAGGCAGGATCGAAGGTGCTGGCCCCGAACGGCAAGCCATTCACCACCAGCTCCATCGGCGCGGCGATCGCGACCCGGGCGATCATGGCCGATCTGCGCGCCGGCGGCGACCAGATCGGCGGCCCCCGGCCCTTCTCCTCCGCCGACCGCTCGACCTTTCTCCAGGCGCTCGATCGCGAGTTGGTGGCGCTGAAGCGCACCCTTACGCAATATTAGGAGACCATCGCGCATAGCTTCGGCATCGGGATGAGGGACCTTGCCGGGGACATGCACGAATTTCCGCTGATCGCGCCGCGGCCACCGCGGCTGAGCAAGCTGACCGAGGCGCTGCGATCCATCGAGGCGCGCGGCGTCTACAGCAATGGCGGCCCGGTCGTCCGTGAATTCGAGAGCCGGGCAGTCGCCGAACTGTTCGGCGGCCAGGGCGCGGCGCTGGCGGTCAACAATGCCACGATCGGCCTGATCCTGGCCATCCGCCAGGCGGCGGAGGGCCGCAGGGGCAAATATGCCCTGATCCCGAGCTTCACGTTCGCCGCCACCGCACATGCCGCGATCTGGGCCGGGCTGACGCCGATCCTCATCGACAGCAACCCCGCCGACTGGGCGGCATGCGCCGAGGCCGAGGAAGCCGCGCTCGCCCGCCATGCCGGCGAGATCGCGGTGCTCGTCCCCTACGACACCTTCGGCACCTGCATCGACCTGGCCCGCTACGCCCGGCTTTCGGAACAGCATGATGTCGGCGTCGTGGTCGATGGCGCCGCCTCGCTCGGCAGCCTCGACGCCGCCGGCCGCGGCTTCGGCACCGGCGCCACCTTCGCCAGCGTCTTCTCGATGCACGCGACCAAGACCTTCGCAACCGCCGAGGGCGGGCTCGTCTATAGCGCCGACGCCGAGCGGATCGACGCGCTGCGCCGCATGCACAATTTCGGCTTCGGCCTCCCGCGCTCGGCGACCGAGCCGGGCACCAACGCCAAGCTGCCTGAAGTGCTTGGCCTGCTCGCGCTCGCCAAGCTCGACGAAATCGATGCGGTTGCCGAGCATCGCGCCGCGCTCGACCGCGCCTACCGCGCCTGTCTCGGCGACGCCGTCACGCTGCAGGCGACCAGCGCCGCCCGCCAGGTCGCGCAGTTCATGCCGATGCTCCTGCCGCGAGGCATCGATCGTGCCGCCGTGATCGCGGAACTCGCCGGCAAGGGCATCGGCAGCGGCCATTATTTCGCGCCGCACCTCGCCCAGCAGCCCTATTTCCAGCGCGAGAGCCTGCTGTATCCCACGCCCGTTGCCGACGATCTCGCCGCCCGGATGCTCTCGCTTCCGGTCACCGACGCCATGACCGAAGCCGGTGTCGCCACCGTCTGCGACGCCCTCCATGCCGCGCTCCGCAAGCCGCACATCGTCGTCCCCGCGCCGCAGCCCAAGGTTCTTTCCACGGTCCTGGTCGGCGGCGGCCCGGCCGGCATCGCCTTCCTCATCTCGGCGAGCAAGCGGGGCAAGCTGCGCGAACTCGGCGCCGGCCTTGCCGTGATCGAGCGCGGGCCAAGCCTCGGCGCCGGCCAGCTGCCCAACTATGCCATCACCTCGGACAGCACCGCCGAGACCTTCCTCAGCGCGGTGAAGGACAATCCCGAACCGGGCATCGCCGCGCTGATCGATCACCCCGCCGCACGCGAGATCGCCCGCTATGCCGGCAAGCTCGGCGTCCCCCTCCATCGCACCGGCCCCTTCCTGGAGGCGATGGGCCAGCGCATCGGCGCGATCCTGGCCGAGAGCGGCGGCCGCGTGCACACCGGCCACGAAGTGCTCGACAGCCGCCGTACCGCCGCCGGCCTGTGGCAGACCCGCATCCGCGATCTCGCCACCGGGGCCGAACGCGACCTGCTCTCCAAGAACATCGTCCTTGCCACCGGCGGATATCAGTCGGCCAGCGACATTGCCGCCGCCACGGTCGCCGGCGCGCAGCTGGGCGAGCAGGCCGGCGAACGGCTGATGCTGTGCGACGACATGCTGCGCACTGGCGGCATGGAGCGGCTGCGCGCCCGCATCGCCCATAGCCGTGCCCCGCGCATCGCGATCATCGGCGCCTCCACCTCGGCAATCGCCTCCGCCGTCCTCCTCCTCAAGTCCGACATCCCGTTCGGCGCCGAGAGCCTGAGCCTGCTCCACCGCGAGGCACTGCGCCCCTGGTATCCCAATGCCGAGGCGGCCCATGCCGACGGCTTCACCGATTTCGGCCCCGACGACATCTGCCCGCTTTCGGGTTTCGTCTATCGCCTGGCCGGCTTCCGGCTCGAAGCGCGCGAGCTGGTGCTGCGCATGCTCCGCATCGGCGGCCGTACCCCCGATCCCCGCGTCCGGCTCCACCAGCTTGCCGGCCCGGATCCCGCGGCCGCCCGCATCCTCGCCGAAGCCGATGTGATCGTCGCCGCGCTTGGCTATCGCCCGCACGCCCTGCCCTTGTTCGACGCGGCGGGCCAGCGCATCGCCCTTGCCGCCCACGCACCGGGCCGTCCGCGCCTGGCCGACCAGCTCTGCCGCGTCAGCGACGCGGACGGACAGCCGCTGCCCGGCGCCTATGGCATCGGCCTCGCCGCCGGCTTCGTCCCCGAAGGCAGGCTGGGCGGCGAGAAGAGCTTCAAGGGCAAGGCCAACGGCCTGTGGCAGTGGCAGAACGATGTCGGCCAGCTGATCGTCGACCAGCTGCTCGGCCAGGCCGTGAGTCTCGCCGCATGAACGGCCTGCCCGCCCCCGCGATCTCGGTCATCATGCCGGCCTATAACGGTGCGGCCTGGATCGGCGCGACGATCGACTCCGTCCTGGCCCAGGACTTTGCCGACTGGGAGCTGGTGATCGTCGACGACTGCTCGACCGACGACACCCGCGCCCTGCTCGCCACCTTCACCGATCCGCGCATCGCCATCCTCCATGCCGAAGCCAATGGCGGCCCCGTCCTCGCCCGCAACCAGGCCTTCGCCACGGCGCGCGGGCGCTACATCGCCGGGCTCGACCAGGACGATCTGTGCAAGCCCGGCCGCTTCGCCGCGCAGGTCGCCCATCTCGACGCCAATCCCGGCACCGTGCTCGTCGCCACCGCGGCCGAACTGCTCGAGGACGGCCGCCTCACGCCCTGGCCGGGCGATCGACCGCTCACCCCGGCGACCATCGACTGGCTGCTCCTCACCCAGAACCCGCTGGTCTGGTCCAGCGTCATGTTCCGCGCCGAGGCCGCGCGGCTGCTCGAGCCGTTCGAGCGCCCGCAGGTGCGCTACGCCGAGGATTTCGACCTCTATCACCGGCTCGGCCGCTTCGGGCAGATCGCCCGGCTCGACGAGGCCCAGCTCCTCTATCGCTGCCACCCCGGCGGCGCCTCGAAGCGCTATGCCGAGATGATGGCCGCCAGTGCCGCGCGCGTGCTCGCCGGGCGCTATGCCGGCGTGTTCGAGCCCGAGGCGGTGCAGGCCAATGCCGAGCTGGTGGTGCGCTATTTCATGGCGCGCGAGCCGGTGCCCGACCTCGGCACGCTGAGCCGCCTCTCGCGCATCCTCGCCGCGCTCCATGCCGACCATGTCGCCCGCACGCCGCTCACCCGGCAGGAGCGGATCGAAGTGGACGGCGAGCATGCCCGCCTCTGGTGGCTGGTCGCCCGCCCCGCGCTGCGCCAGGGCGCGGTGACGCTGCGCGAGGCGATGGGCGTGCTGCCCGATGGCGTGAACCTGCCGGCCAACGATCCGGACCGGCTGATCTCGCCGTTGATCGGCCGGGTGCGGGCGATCGGGCGCGGGCTCGGCGTGGCGCTGTAGGGCGAACGCGCGCCTGAGCTTGTGCGAAGGCCTTCCAACAAAATGGTGCCCCGGGAGAGACTCGAACTCCCGACCTGCGGTTTAGGAAACCGTTGCTCTGTCCTGCTGAGCTACCGGGGCACAATTGGGTTTCGGAGGCGCGTCGTATCGGGCCCGGCGCGGCCGGTCAATTGCAGGCCTCGGGCGGGACCACCGGTAGCGGCAGCGGGGCGACGGGGACGCCTTCCTCGATCAGCGCCTCGGCTTCGGCGCGGGAGGCCTGGCCGTGGATCGGCGCGGCCGGCGCCTCGCCCAGATGCATTGCGCGCGCCTTGTCGGCAAAGGCGGTGCCCACCCATTGCGAACCCTCGAGCAGCTTCGCCTGCGCGCCAGCCAGTGCAGCCATGGCGGCCTTGAGCATTTCGGGCGGGAGTGCCGGCTGCCCCCGCTCGGCCGGGGCGGGCGTCGGCACCTGGTTGCCCTTGGTGCCGACATTGGGCGCCATCACTGCCTTGGCGACCTCCGCGCTGCCGCACATCGGGCAGGCGACCAGCCCGGCGGCGCGCTGGCCTTCATAGGCCGCGCTCGACCCGAACCACGCCTCGAAGACATGGCCGGCGCCGCATTTGAGGTCGAAGACGATCACGGGCGCCCGATCCCGTCAGGCAGCGAGCAGCGGATCGAGCCCGCCCCGCGCGTCGAGCGCCGCCAGGTCGTCGGATCCGCCGATATGCTTGCCGGCAATGAAGATCTGGGGGACGGTGGTGCGGCCATGGGCGCGATCGACCATCTCGGCGCGGCGCGGGCCGCCCATCGAGATGTCGATCTCCTCATATTCCGCGTGCTTGCCGTCGAGCAGCGCCTTGGCGCGGTAGCAATAGGGGCAGAACGCCTTGGTGTAGATTTCGATCTTGGGCATTGCCGGATACACCTGTGGTCGTGCCGGGCGCTTGTCAATCCGCGCCCTCTCCTTCTGCCAGAACGCGCGCCCAGCACAGAAGGATCACCCGCGCCGCGCCGCCGCGCTTGAGCGCCCGAACACAGGCACCGGCGGTGGCGCCGCTGGTATGGACATCGTCGACCAGCATCACCGTCCTGCCGGCAAGGCGCGCGCGGGCATCCGGCGCGAGCGCGAAGGCACCGGCGACCGCTCTTGCACGGGCCGGCGCACCGAGACCGCGCAGCACCGGCGTGGCCTTTACCCGGCGCAGCAGATCGGGCGCGAACGGCACGCCATGCGCCCGGGAGAGGGAGGCTGCGATCAGCCCGGCCTGGTTGTAGCCGCGCGACCAGAGCCGCCAGCGATGGAGCGGCACCGGGACCAGCAGTTCGGCCTCAGCCGGCATCAGCCGGGCCATGGCGCGCGCCATGGTGGCGGCGCAGGCGAGCCGTCCCGAATATTTGAGCTTGAGCGCGATCGCCCGCGCCACCTCGCCATAGGCGACTGCGGCGCGCACGCCGTCATGCGGCGGCGGATCGGCGATGCAGGCGGCGCAGCACGCGCCTTCGCCCCGGTCGTGATCGAAGGGGGCGTGGCAGGCGGCGCACCAGGGCGGGCCGAGGAAGCGGAGGCTGGCCCAGCAGGCGGCGCAGAAGCGATGGTCCGCCGGCGTGATCGTGCCGCAGCCCGGGCAACGCGGCGGCAACGCGAGATCCGCGATGTGGCGCATGGGAGCGCAATAGTCGCGGAACCGGGCCATGCCTGCCTTGTCCCCGGCGGCGCGGCGGCGCACAAGCGCGCCATGCCCCATAATGGACCCAGCGATTCCTCCGAGATTTTCGACCGCGCCCTGCGCCGCAAGCGCCGGGACCGCGCCGCCCGCCACTATGAGGGGTTCGTGCGCGAGCACATGCTCGAGGGGATCCAGGACCGGCTGGCGGCGGTGACGCGCGCGTTCGGCGACGTGCTCGACCTGGGCAGCTTCGGCGGCGGCTTCGAACTGCCGGGCGCCCGCGTCACCCGGATCGATGCCGGTGCGCGTTTCGCCACGATGGCGGGCGGCATCCAGGCCGATGAGGACCGCCACCCCTTTCCCGAGGCGAGCTTCGATCTGGTCGTGAGCGTGGGCGTGCTCGATCAGATCAACGACGTGCCGGGTGCGCTCGCCCTGGCGCGCCGGGCGCTCCGGCCCGATGGGCTGTTCCTCGGCGCGTTCCTGGGTGCGGGCACGCTGGCGACTCTGCGCGGCGCCTTTCTCAAGGCCGAAGCGGAGCGGCCGGCCGCGCGCTTCCACCCGCAGATCGACGTGCGCGCCGCCGGCGACCTGCTCACCCGCGCCGGCTTCGCGCTGCCGGTCGCCGATGTCGAGACGCTGACGGTGCGCTATGGCAGCATGTTCTCGCTGCTCCGCGACTTGCGCGGCATGGCGGCGACCAACCTGTTGCCCGGCACCCCGCCCCTCACCCGCAATACGCTGGCCGGGGCCGCCCAGGCCTTTGCGGAGCGCGCCGATCCGGACGGCAGAACGGCGGAGCGCTTCGAGATCGTCTATCTGACCGGCTGGGCACCGGACGAATCACAACCCAAGCCGGCACGACGCGGCAGCGCGACGACGAGCCTGGCCGAGGCCTTGCGGGTGAAGCAGCAGGGCTGAGAGGGAGAACCATCTCGGCAGGGGAGGTAAGTCCGGCGCCGTCGGGCGCCGGACACAGTCCTTCAGACGCGCATCATCGCACCGACGCCTGCCAGCCGATGTTCAGCGTTCGGTTCGCTGCCACAGCCGCCAAAGCGTCGATCGAGAAGGAGAATCCGGTAGCGGTGACGTTGTACACGCTCACCGATACGGGCCGCTCGCCATCGGCAAGCGCATTTCCGTTCTGCAGACCGGCGATAACGACCGGCGCGTTCTCGAAGCGCAAGGGGAAAACCACGGTCCCGACGGCATTTCGGGCCGCACTTGCGATCGCTGCGCTTGCAGTCCCGACCTGCATCGACGGGAAATAGATATCGACACCGTAGATCGATCGATGCTCGATCCGGTTGCCTGTATTCTCCAGCAAAGCACCGGTAACGGACGAAGGATAGCTGTAGAGACCGAAAGCCTGAGTCTTCGTCCCCTGAATATCGTCGCAGATATTACCCTGAACCACATTATCCAGGCAATATTCCGCGAGCGCTATCCCGCCCCGATTGGAAATCGTCACCCCAGCTTGATTGTTGGCTATCGCGATATTGCCGCTGATCACGCCGGCCTGCTGCCGCACGAACATGAACCCATTCAACTGGCAGCCATCCGCCATGTTCCCGATGAAGCTGTTGTTGCGAGAAACGGCCTGGGGATAGGGTTGCACGCTCGTCAGATCGTCAAGAAAGCCATAGCCGCAGTCCTTGAAGAGGCAGCCGAGCACTTGGTTTCCGCTGGGCGCTGCCATGCCAGCGTGACGAAAGCGCATGCCAGCATTCGAGCAATGGATCGCCACGCAGCCCTTGAATCGGTGGCCCGTGCTCGGATTCACCGCGAAACCACTGCCCGAGGATTCAGCGCGGCTAGCGGCACCGATCGCGAAGCAATCCGTGAATTCGCAATAATTGGCGTTTACGTAGAAACCGTCATCGCTCCAGCGTGAAGCACGGCAATTCTCATAAGTGCCATAGTCGGTAGCGACGTAATAGCTGGTGAAGCAATTGTCAGAGATCGTGTCGCGCACCGTCGAACGATCGGTTGCCATCGTAATACCGCGCGGAGCGCCCGAATTCCCCGCCGCGTTCCACGACCGCGCGTTATAGGTAACGCAGCGCGCGATGAGATTGTTGTAATCTGCAACACCCGCCACCGTGCCGGCCATTACGATTCCCGTGGCGGTATCGGAAACCAGACAATCCTCGACCGAAGAGTTCCAGATGTTTATCAAGGAAATGCCGTTCTTCGCATAGTGACTCGCGCCATCCGCGATCGGCGTGGAATAGATGCCCCGCACCGTCATTCCGGCAACGCGCACATTTTCATATTCGCCGCCGCTCAGCGTCGTGACGATTCCGCCGGCCCCGACCATATCGTCCCAAGCAGCAACGGTTCCAATCTGGGTTATCGTCGTCTTGCGCATGCCCTTCCCGATCAGAGCCACCTTCGATTGAAGAAGGATCGGGGACCCTACCGCGTAATTCCGTGCATCGAGTGCCACCACGCCGCCGCCGGCCGCATTCGCCGCCGCAATGGCCGCATTGATCGCGGATGCATCGTCGGTGACCCCGTCACCCTGCGCGCCAAACTGCTCGGGCCGGATAGTGAAGCGCAACTCCTGCTGCACCTGGGTCGGGACGGCAGACAAGCCATCCTGCTCAAAACCGATTTGCGCAGCACCATTCGATGCAGCCAATTCCTCTACTGTGACATACGCCATATGTTTCTCCTGTCCCGACACGATCCGCCAAAGGAACATTTGGAGAACATATAGAATCCTACAATTCAACAGGGCCTATCCAGCCCCTGCCGCCAATCCTCAGCCCCTCCCCACCAGCGCTTCCACCAGCGGCACGTCGGCCGGCGGCATCGCCATTCCCCGCATCTCCGCCGGCGTCACCCAGCGCAGCGCGGTCGCGTGGTGGGCTGCGGGTTCGCCCTCCCATGCCCGCAGCGTGTAGAGCAGCAACAGCAGGTGCCGCCCTCCCAATGGCTCGCTGGCAAAGGCAAGCGGCGTCAGGCCGGATGGGTCGAGCGAAATCCCCAGTTCCTCGTGGAGCTCGCGCGCCAGCGCCGCTTCGGGGCGCTCGCCGGGCTCGATCTTGCCGCCCGGAAACTCCCAGAGTCCGGCCATCGGCTTGCCCGGCGGGCGCTGCTGGAGGAGCACGCGGCCGCGATCATCGATCAGGGCGGCTGCCACGACGAGCAACATATCAGAAGCAACCATCAGCTTTTCGTTAAGCCTCTTCGGCTAGATTGTTGCCATCATTGGAGAAGAAGCGCCCACAATGCGAGCCCTTGTACGAGCGATCCGCGATGTGATGCACGACCGCCGCGCAGCGACCGCAGTGGAATATGGCTTCATCCTCGCGCTCATCGTAATCGCAATGATGGCCAGCCTGATGAGCGTTGCCAACACCACCACGGACATGTGGAGCAACGTCAGCAACAAGGTGCAGGCGGCCACGCAATCCTGATCTTGGTTACGGCATCGTAACACTCGGTCTTAGCCGTTTCTTTACTTCCCCTCCGTAGTTTCAAGCTGCCGAACCGGAGTCTCCGGTGAGGCCGGGTGAATGAAGCAATCCTTGAACACTGGAGACCGGTTATGCAGAAGATTCGCAACTTCCTGAAGAATTCGAAGGGTGCGACCGCCATCGAGTACGGCCTGATCGCCGCTCTGATCGCCGTCGCCGCGATTGCCGCCATGCAGGGCCTCGGCAACTCGCTGAAGTCGACCTTCACCAACGTTTCGGCGAGCATGAAGGTCTCGTAAGCCTTCTGCCGAAGCGAACGAAAACGGGCGGCGGGACCTTGGTTCCGCCGCCCTTTTCTTGTGCGCGCGGCGTCGCGCGAGCGCACCATTCCTGCCGGAAGAGCCTCGTATAAGCTCGGGCGCGCGTTCGCGCTTGCGAACCCTGACGGGTTCGAGGCGGCGACCTTCGAGCATACCCTGGTAGTTTTCCTGAACCCCGGCGAACGGGCCGCTTCACCCGGCGTACAGCCGACTCTCCTATAAGGAAGGAATGAAGCAGCTTTCCTCCAAAAAGGCGGTGACGCGGATCGAGCTGGCGGTGGTCGCGTTCCTGGCGCTCTGCGCGGTGCTCGCGGTCGTCCAGGGCCTGGGCATGATCGGCGCGAGCATGGCCGCCGCCGAGCACATCGCCCCGGTCCGCTAGCGTCAGATCCGGCCCATCGCCAGGAACTTGGCACGGCGGGCCTGGCGCAGGCTCTCGGGCGACATGCCGTCGAGCTTCTTCAGCGATTCCTCGATCGCATCCCCCAGGGCATGGATGGCCACACCGGGCTCGCGGTGCGCACCGCCCAGCGGCTCGCCGACGATCCGATCGATCACCTTCAGTTCCTTCAGATGCTGCGCGGTGACCTTCATCGCCTCCGCCGCCTCCGCCGCCTTGTCGGCGGTGCGCCACAGGATCGAGGCGCAGCCTTCGGGCGAGATCACCGAATAGACCGCATGCTCCATCATCAGCACGGTGTTGCCCGCGGCGAGCGCGATCGCCCCGCCCGAGCCGCCCTCGCCGAGGATCGACGCGACCAGCGGCACGCCCAGATTGAGGCACGCCTCGGTCGAGCGTGCGATCGCCTCGGCCTGGCCGCGCTCCTCCGCCTGCACGCCCGGGAAGGCGCCCGAAGTGTCGACCAGGGTGATCACCGGCAGATGGAACTTGTCGGCAAGCGCCATCAGGCGGATGGCCTTGCGATAGCCCTCCGGCTTGCCCATGCCGAAATTATGCTTGAGGCGGCTGGCGGTGTCGTCGCCCTTCTCATGGCCGATCACCATCACGCGGCGCCCGCGAAAGCGGCCCAGGCCGCCCTGGATCGCATTGTCGTCGGCAAAGGCGCGGTCGCCTCCCAGCGGCATGAACTCCTCGATCAGGCCGGCGACATAATGCTTGAAGTGCGGGCGCTCGGGGTGGCGGGCGACCTGCGTCTTCTGCCACGGCGTGAGCCTGGCATAGGTGTCCTTGAGGAGCTTCTCGGCCTTGGCCTGGAGCGGAGCGATCTCCGCATCGATGTCGACGGCGCCGCCCTCCGCGGTCTGGCGCAGTTCGTCGATGCGGGTCTGAAGCTCGGCGATCGGCTTCTCGAAGTCGAGGAAAGTGGTCATCGCTGCGCGGGCTAACCTTGGCACGGAGCTACGTCAACGAGCGGCTGCGTTCGGCGATCCCGTTGTGAGGCGCCACACCTCCTCCATGGCCCGGCACAGCGGCAGTTGGCGGCTAGTCGCGCTTGCCCAGCGCTTCGCCCAGGGGATGGCGCTGGTTGACCAGGTCGACCAGCCGGCGGCTGTCGACATGGGTGTAGATCTCGGTCGTCGCGATATCGGCATGGCCCAGCATCGCCTGCAGCGCGCGCAGGTCCGCCCCGCCCTCCAGCAGATGGGTGGCGAAGGCATGGCGCAGGACGTGGGGGCTGACGCGGTCGGGCGGAATGCCCGCCTCCCCGGCCAGCGCACGAACGAGCTGGTAGAGCCGGACGCGCGAGAGATGGCCCTTGCCCGAAGGAAAAAGAAAGGGCCGGTCGGCCGCGACATGCGCGCGCCAGGCGGCAACGGCGGCGCGGGCGCGGTCCGAGATCGGCACCAGTCGCTCGCGCCCGCCCTTGCCCTTGAGGATCAGATAGGGCCGGTCGGGCGCCACGGCGTTGCGCGGCAGGGACACCAGCTCGGTGGCGCGCAGGCCGGAGCCATAGAGCAGCTCGATCAGCGCCTGGAGCCGCAGGTCGTTGGGATCGGGCGGCACGCGGGCGATGCGATCGGCGATCGCGGCGAACATCCGGTCGATGTCCTCGATGCTGAGCAGCTTGGGCAAGGCCCGGGCGGTGCCGGGGCGCGGCAGCGCGGCCGAGGGATCGTCCTTGCGAAGCCCCTCATCGGCAAGAAAGGCATAGAAACGGCGCAGCGCCGCCGATTTGCGGGCAACGGTGGCGCGCGCGAGCGGCTGCCACTCGGCGCCGAGCCGCTCCAGCTCGGGCCGTTCTGCGCCGCCGAGCCCGCCACCGAGGAACTCCGAGGCGAGGCGCAGATCGGTGCCATAAGCGGCAATTGTGTTGGCAGCGGCGCCCAGCTCCGCCTGCATCATCTCGAGGAAGCGCTCGATCAGCGCCCGGTCTTCGGACGCGCTCAAGCCGACCGCGTGACCGCCTCCACGGCGATCATCCGCGCATAGCTGGTCATTCCCGCGGCGCGCATCGCCGCGACGATGTGGAACAGCGCCTCGGGAGTCACATTGTCCCAGACGCGCGACTGCATGCCGACCGCGGCGAGCAGCGCGACCATCGCCGAATCGCCGCGCCGGCCAGCGGCGTCGATCGCACGGGTCCAGTCGTTCTGCGCGCCGATCTGCACTTCGAGCGCCTGGGCGCCGCGGCGCGCGTCGCTGCTCTCGAAACGGCCAAGGCCGGCGAGCCCGGCAAAGGCCAGCTGCGCGCGGCGCTGGCCGGCGGCATCCTTGAACGCATCGAAATCGCCATAGGCGACCGGCCCCTGCGCCCCCGGATCGCCAAGCGCGAGCAGGCCCCAGGCGATGCTGCCGCGCGGCACCACCTGGCGCCACTCCATCGCCTTCGATTCATAGCCGGCGGAAAGCATCGAGGCGATCAGCTTCTCGGGCTCCTCCACCTTGGCATCGGCCGGAATCCAGGAGGCGGCGCGCGCGGTGAGGATCAGCCGGGCATATTGGGTGCGCGGCGTGCTCGCCTCGGCCCAGAGCGTGCGGATCGCCTTGATCCGGTCCCCCACGTCGCCGTCGGTATAGGCGGTGCGCAAGTCGCGGGCGACGCCGCCCTCGGTGGTGTTCGCATCGTCGCCCTCCGCGATCTCGCTGTAGAGATCGACGAGGCCGGCGCTGGAGAACACGCCGGCGGTGGCGGCCAGCTCGGCGGCGGCGGCGCGCTGGCGCGGCGAAAGCTGTGGGGCGAGCGCCTGCCAGTAGCGGACCTGCGGGCCGGCGGTGCCGTAGAGCGAAGCGGGGACTTCCTGGCCGGTCGCGGTGGCCAGGCCCCAGCGCCAGGCGGTCAGCCGCGTGATGCCGCCCCATTCGAGCGTTACCGCGCGGCGCCCCTGCGCGCCGGTGCCGAGCACCTTCTCGGCCAGAAGATTGTCGATATCGCTGGCCGGCGTGCCGCCGCGCGCCTGGTCGAGCAACTGGCCCGCCTCGTTGGGCTTGCCGGCGAGCCCGGCGCACATCGCCCGGGCGAGCGCCCAGCCGCGCTGCTGGATATATTGGTTGCCGCGCTCGGCGATCGGGCAGATGCCGCCCGGATCGGCGGTGGCGAGCGAAACCTGCATCGCCACCTGGAGCATCCGCGTCGTGTAATTGTCGCCATCGACGTCGTTCACCACGGCGCGCGCGGCATTGGCCTCGCCCATGCGCAGCAGCAGCCAGGCGCGTTCGGCGGCGAAATCGGCGCCGTTGATGTGCCGCGGCGTGTCGAGCGGGGACATCAGCGCGCGGCGGAGCGCGATCGACGCCCAGCGCGAGGCCACCGGCGCGCGCAGGCGCTGCATCAGCACCGCAAGCGTGCGGCCATCGGCATTGCCGAAGCCCTTGGCGGGGAACGGCGTGTTGCCCGCCGCGAGCACGCCGACGCGGTTCAGCGAATGTTTCGCGAAGTCGGGCAGCTCGTAGCGCGAGAGATCGACCGGACCGGTGGCCGCCAGGTCCTCGACCGCGCTGGTGTTGGAGAGCGTGGTGTCGCCACCGGGCGCAGGCACGCTCGGGATCGGCGCGGCGCCGGACGCGCCGGGAGCCGTCGCGGCGGGCGCCGTCGCGGCCGGCGCGGGTGCGGGACGCGGCGCCGGCGTGGGCGCCGGCTCGTCGAAGCCAGGCGGCAGCAGCGATTCGGGCTTGTCCTGCTGCCCCAGCGCGGGCACCGCCGCGCCGGCCAGCAGCAACGCCCCGAAGGCGATGTGGCGGCGCTTAATTCGCGAGATTGTCAAGCGGGACCACCTTCTCCATGCGCACCGGCTCCTTCTTCGTCTCGCGGCCCGCGAGAAAGAAGAGGCCGCCGACCAGGACGACGAGAATGACGATCAGCGCAACGATCAAGCGGGACATGAAAACGGGTCCGGAAATTGTGACTTCGCGGGCCTTTTGCCCGAGACCCGCCCTCGCTGTATAGCCCTTCCGAACATGTTACAAACGCAGGCAGCGAATACCGCGTGGACGGGCAAGGCCATCGTCCTGATCGGCCTCATGGGTGCGGGCAAGACCACGGTCGGCCGGCGTCTGGCGCAACGCATGCGCCTGCCCTTCGTCGACGCCGACCATGAGATCGAGGCGGCCGCGGGCATGACCGTGGCCGACATCTTCGAGCGTTTCGGCGAAGCGCATTTCCGCGACGGGGAGCGGCGGGTGATCGCCCGGCTGGTCGATGGCGCCCCCAAGATCATCGCCACGGGCGGCGGCGCGTTCATGAACGAAAGCACGCGCGCGCTGATCCTGGAGCATGCGATCGCGGTGTGGCTCGATGCCGAACCGGCGGTGCTGGCCGACCGGGTCCGCCGCCGCGACACCCGCCCCCTGCTGCGCGGACGCGACCCCGAGGCGGTGCTCACCGAACTCGCCGCGATCCGCAATCCCTATTACGCGCTTGCGCCGATCCGGGTGCCCAGCATAGCAGCGCCGCACGACACCACCGTCGACGCGATCCTGAAGGCCCTGCACCTGTGACTATCGTCCCCGTCGCGCTCGGCGACCGCAGCTATGA
Source organism: Sphingomonas sp. IBVSS2 (assembly GCF_002127225.1). Classification (GTDB taxonomy): domain Bacteria; phylum Pseudomonadota; class Alphaproteobacteria; order Sphingomonadales; family Sphingomonadaceae; genus Sphingomonas. The sequence continues at coordinate 531,590 of NZ_NFUR01000002.1, read as the reverse complement.
CGTCCGCATCGAAGCGGGGCTCCTCGGTCGCGCGGGCGAAGCGCTCGCTCCGTTCGACAGGGGTCGACGCCGCGTCGTCGTGACCGACCGGAACCTCCTGCCGCATCTCGCCACGCTGCAAGCGAGCCTGGGATCAAGCGAAGCGATCGTCCTGCCGCCCGGCGAGGGCACCAAGAGCTGGGGACAGCTGGAGGCGCTGCTCGACCGGCTGCTCGAGCTGGGGGTGGAGCGCGGCGACCATGTGATCGCGCTCGGCGGCGGGGTGATCGGCGACCTGGTCGGTTTCGCCACTTCGGTGCTCAAGCGCGGCTGCGGCTTCGTCCAGATCCCCACCACCCTGCTCGCCCAGGTCGACAGCTCGGTGGGCGGCAAGACCGCGATCAACACGCGCGCCGGCAAGAACCTGGTCGGCACCTTCCACCAGCCGGCCATGGTGCTGATCGACCCGCAGGTGCTCGACACGCTGCCGGCCCGCGACTTGCGCGCCGGCTATGCCGAAGTGGTGAAATACGGGCTGATCGACGATTTCGCCTTTTTCGAATGGTGCGAGGCCAACGCCGCCGCGCTGCTCGCGGGCGATCCGGCCGCGCGCGAACATGCCATCGCCCATTCGGTGGCGGCCAAGGCGCGGATCGTCGCGGCCGACGAGCGCGAGACCAGCGGCATGCGCGCGCTGCTCAACCTCGGCCACACCTTCGGCCATGCGCTGGAGGCCGAGGCCGGCTTTTCCGACCGGCTGCTGCACGGCGAGGGCGTGGCGGCGGGCATGGCGCTCGCCTTCGGCTTCTCCGCCACCAAGGGCATCTGCCCCGGCCAGGATGCCGAAAGGGTTGCCGCGCACCTGGCCGCGGTCGGCCTGCCGGATGGGCTGAAGGCGGCGGGGATCACCGCCTCCGGTGCGCGGCTCGTGGAGCACATGCTCCACGACAAGAAGATGAGCGCCGGCACCCTGCCCTTCCTGCTCGCGCGCGGGATCGGGCGGACGTACCTCGACAAGGATGTCGACCTTGCCGAAGTGGCGGCGTTCCTGGACGCGCAGGAGCGCTAAAGCTCGCTCGTCAGCGTCAGGGTCAGCGTGCGCGGGGCGATCGGCGTGATCAGCCCCGAACTGGCCGGATTCCAGGCGAAGCGATCGGTCAGGTTGGTCACGCGCGCGCGCAGCGTCATCGGATGGCCGCCGATCGCGAAGGCCTGGCGGAGCCCCAGGTTGAACAGCGCATAGCCGGGCAGCGCGACGCCGTTCTCGCGATCGGCATAGCGCGCGCCGCGAATGTTCACGCCGCCATCCACCGTCAGCCCCTCCACGCCGGGCACGCGCCAGGTGAGGTTGGCAAGCGCGGTCACGCGCGGGCGGCCGATCGGGCGGACGCCGATCACGCCGCGATCCACCAGCTCGCCGTCGATCCTGGCATCGAGCCAGGTCGCACCCAGCACCGCATTCAGCCGCGACGTGAGCGGCCCGGCCAGCGACAGCTCCACGCCGCGATGGCGCACCGTGCCGACGAAATCGAACGCGCCCGTGGCATCGATCCCCGGCGTCGGCTTGGACAGGTCGAACAGGCCGGCGATCAGCGTCGGCCCGCCGGCAAAGCCATATTTCAGCCCCAGCTCGGCCTGGCGCGAGATGGCGGCGGGCAGGACCGCGCCGCGATTGCTGGCATTGGCGGGCGCGACGCCGGCTTCCTCCAGCCCGCGCGCATAGCTGGCAAAGCCGGTGAGCCGCGAAGTGATCCCCACCGACAGCGCCCCGCCATAGAGCCAGGGCCGCGTCGTCTGCTCGGTCACCGCGCCGTCGAGTGCCCGGACGCGCTTGGCATATTCGACCCGCTGCGCGTCCAGGCGCAGCTCCGCCAGCGTGCCGATCGACAGTCGATAGCCAAGGCCGCCGGTCCATTGCCCGACATCGTCGCGCTTGCGGACCGTGCCGAGCGCGACCGCGGGCCGGGCGATACGCGGCCGATCGTTCACATCGGCATAGGTGCCGAGCGCAAAGGGCACGCCGGGATCGCTTTCCACCATCGAATCGCGCCGGCGGGCCATGGCGATGATGCGGTGGGTGAGATTTCCCGTGGCGAACTGCTTGGCCGCAGTGACTTCGGCAGAGATCGAGTGGCGCGTCTCGGCGCCGAACAGCAGCCCGCTCGCCACCGCCTCGCGGCCATTGCCTGTGAAGCGCAGCACGCTGTAGGCGCTGTGGTCATAGGGTAGCCCATTGTAGAACAGCGAAGCGCCGAACCGCCAACCCTTGCCCGCATCCACATCGGCAAAGGCGCCGATCAGGTCGGATTCGTTGCGCGCGCCCATCCAGCTCTGGGTGCGGTTGGTCCAGCGCTTCACTTCGCGCGGCGCGCCGGCCGGATTGGAATAATAGGTATCGCCTTCGCGGGGGAACCAGTTGTGGCTCCACACGCCGGTGATCCGCACGCCCGGCGCCGGCGACCAGCGCGGGACAAGGCCGATCGCAGTGAAGTCGCCGGTCGTGCCGTCGGTATATTGCTGGGCGGGCGTGAGCTGGAGGGCGCCCGCGATCGACCAGCGCCCATCGGCCGTACCCGCCGCGCCGCGCAGCATCGCCACCGGCCCCGAGCCGCCCCACCAGCCCGTCTCGATCGAGGCGCGCACGCCGGGCGCGGCCCCGGGCATCGTATATTGCACCACCCCCGAAGGAGCGGCGAAATCGGTCCGCAGGCCGTTGGCGCCGACACGGATCGCGGTGCCGCCGTTCAGCGGCTGGAGCATGCCGGCCACGCGGACATAATAATGATCCTCGATCCGATAGTTGCCGGCGGCCTGCAGGTCGAACCCGCGCACCTCGCTCTCCGAATAGAGCCCCACTTCCTCGATCCCGATCCGTCGGCCGAACGCATCGTCGGCGGCGCTGACCACATCGCCGCTCGCCGGCGGCTGCGGTGCCCGCACGGTCTGCGCATGAGCGGCGGGCGCCGCCAGAAGCGGCAGGCAGAATATCGAATGACGCATGACACGAACCCTCTTCCCAACCCGGCCGGATTGGCCGGCGCGGCGGCAGCGCGGGGAGCGGGCTGGGACGAATGGATCGCGGGCGTGACGAACGGCAGTTCGCGCGCGCGCGTTCGCGAGCTATCGTGCGTGCATGGAAGTGGCGGCGCGCGAGTCGATCTGGAACATCAGGATCCCGTTGAGCGCGGCGACGGCGTTCGCGCTGTTCGCCTTCCTGCTCGGCTATGGGATTGGCGGGCTGGAAGCGAATACGGGAAGCTTCGCCGCGGAGCATCCGGACGAGGCGCGGCTGGCGCGGCTGCTCGTCTGGGGCGCCATGCTCACCATCGCCTGGGCAAGCCGCAAGCCGATGGAAGAGATATTGCAGGCGCCGAAGCGATCGCCCCTGCTGCTCGGCGCATTCGCGTTCGTGCCGGTGATGCTCACCGAGTTCGCGGCATCGCGCTTCGCGATCGCCATTTCTCCCTATCAGCTTTGCGGCCCCCACGGACCGCCGCCGGTGCCGGTCGACAATTTCCTGCCCCGCGCGATCGCGCTGGGTTCGACTGCATGGCTGTCGCTGATGGCCTGGCGACGCCATCTCGCCAACCGGCAAGACCCCTATGAGGCGGATGCACCCTTCGCCGAGCCGCCGCTAGCGTCGCCCGCCCAGCCGAGTGCCGAACAATGGCTCAGCCTGCCCGAGGCGCCCTTCCTGCGCGTGCGTGCCTGCGACGTGGCGCAGATCCGTTCGGCGGGGAACTACAGCGAGATCCTGGCCCATGGCCGCGTGCACCTGGTCCGCGCGCCGCTTTCCGAACTGGCCGGGCGCTTCGCGGCGTTCGGCTTCATCCGCGTGCATCGCCAGATCGTGGTGAACCAGCACCACGTCTCGCAAATCTATCGCGAGGCGAGCGGCCGGCTCGCCGTACAGCTCAGCTGCGGCGCCATCGTCCCGCTCGGCCGCAGCTATCGCACTGCCCTCGCCGCTTTCGCGCAGTGAATCATCCCCAGCTTTTCGGGAGCCGAATGGCGCCTGCCGCGTTGACTTGACGGCGGACGGCGATTTCGTCCGCGCAACGAAACAGACACTCTCCGGGGGACGGATGGCCACCGCGATCTCTCCAGCCACCTCGCTAGCAGCCTTTGGAGAATTGGGCCGACTGACGGCCGCGATCGGCGACGAATCGCCACTGGGCCCCGCTGCCGGCTGGTCGAACGCGCTCCTCGCCTCGCTTCGCATGATGCTGCCCGCCCGCGCCGAGATCGTGATGTTCTGGGGCCCCGAATTCTGCGCACTCTACAACGAGGCCTATGCGCCGACGATCGGCGACAAGCACCCGTGCGCGCTCGGCCAGTCGGCGCTGATATGGTGGGGCGAGCTCTGGGACGATCTCGGCCCGCTGCTCCAGGGCGTGCGCGACACCGGCGAGACCTTCTGGGCCAAGGACCGCCCCTTCTATATCGAGCGCGACCAGGGGCGCGGCGAGACCACCTATTTCGACATCAGCTATTCGCCCGTGTTCGACGACGACGGCACGGTGGGCGGCGTGCTGTGCATCGTCAGCGAGACGACGGCCCGCGTGCTCGCCGAGCGCGAGGCGATCGCCGATCGCAACCGACTATGGACGCTGGCGCGCGATCCGTTCCTGATCGCGGACAGCCATGGCGTGTGGCGCAACGTCAGCCCCGCCTGGACCGAGATCCTCGGCTGGAATGCCGAAGAACTGGTAGGCCGTACCTCGGAATGGATGGAGCATCCCGACGACCGCAAGCGCACCCGCGCGGAGCTGACCGGGCTGCAGCAGGGCGCGCCCACCCTGCGCTTCGAGAACCGCTTCCGCGGCAAGGACGGCGACTATCACTGGTTCAGCTGGACGGCGGTGCCCGAAGGCGACCTGCTCTATTGCGTGGCGCGCGACATCACCGCCGAGCGCCAGGCGGCGGAGGCTCTCGCCGCGGCCGAGGCGGCGCTGCGCCAGTCCCAGAAGATGGAGACGGTGGGCCAGCTGACCGGCGGCGTCGCGCACGACTTCAACAACCTGCTCCAGATCGTCACCGGCAATCTCGACATTCTCCAGCGCAACCTGCCGCCCGATCAGCCCCGGCTGGCCCGCGCGGCCGGCGCAGCGATGAACGGGGCGCAGCGCGCGGCGGTGCTCACCCAGCGCCTGCTGGCATTCTCGCGCCGCCAGCCGCTCGCGCCGAAACGGGTCGATCCGAACCGGCTGATCGCCGGCATGTCCGACCTGCTCCATCGCAGCCTGGGCGAGATGATCGAAGTGGAGATCGTGCAGGCCGCGCGCGTCTGGCCGGCGGAAGTGGACGCGAACCAGCTGGAGAATGCGCTGCTCAACCTGGCCGTCAACGCGCGCGACGCGATGCCGCAGGGCGGCAAGCTGACCATCGAGACTGCCAATACCCATCTCGACAGCCATTATGCCGCGATCGACGCCGAAGTGGCACCCGGCCAATATGTGCTGATCTGCGTGTCCGACACCGGCACCGGCATGGATGCGGAAACGCTCGCCCATGCCTTCGAGCCCTTCTTCACCACCAAAGAAGTGGGACGCGGCACGGGCCTGGGCCTGTCGATGGTCTATGGCTTCATCAAGCAGTCGGGCGGGCATGTCCGCATCTATTCGGAGCGGGGGAGCGGCACGACCGTGAAGATCTACCTGCCCCGCTTCCACGGCACGGCCCGAGGCGCGGCGGCCCATGCTCCGGTGCTTCCCGCGCCGCAGGGCAATGTCGACGAGACGATCCTGGTATGCGAGGACGACGAGAATGTCCGCGCCTATACGGTCGAGGTGCTGCGCGAACTGGGCTACCGTGTGATCGAGGCGGGGGACGGCCCCGCCGCGCTCGCCGCGCTCGATGCCGAGCGGGAAGCGATCGACCTGCTGTTCACCGATGTCGTGCTGCCCGGCGGCATGACCGGCGCGGTGCTCGCCACCGAGGCGCATGCGAAGCGGCCCGATCTCAAGATCCTCTTCACGACCGGCTATGCCCGCAACGCGATCGTCCATCATGGCCGGCTCGACCCCGGCGTGCAGCTGCTGCCCAAGCCCTTCACCTATACCGACCTGGCGGCGAAGGTGCGCGACATGCTCGACCAGTGACTTCCCGCCGGGAAGAGAGAGAAGCAGCGCATCGGTTGCCGTTCGCCTTCGATCCGCCTAGCACATCGGCATGCGCATCCTCCCCGCTCTCGCCGCCGCGATCGTGATCGCCGCGCCCGCCGCCGCCCAGACCGGCAAGCCCGCCCCGATCCTGACCACGCCCGAGGCGAAGGACGCGTGGACCCATGCCGTGCCCGAAGTGGCGCGAGTGACGCACGTCGATCTGAACCTCGACGTCGACTTCGCCGGCAAGACGCTGTCCGGCGTCGCGACGCTCGACGTGCTCGCCGCTACCGGCGCGAAGGAGATCGTGCTGGACGTCGATGATCTCGACGTGATCTCGGTCACTTGCCCCAAGGGCAAGCCGCTCCCCTTCACCATCGGCCCGCGCGACAAGGAGCTGGGCTCGGCGCTCACCGTGCAGCTCGAGGGCAACAAGCAGATCCTGATCCGCTACAAGACACGGCCGGGCGCATCGGCGCTCCAGTGGCTCGCCCCGGAGCTCACCGCCGGGAAGCGCAAGCCCTATCTGTTCAGCCAGGGCCAGCCGATCAACAACCGCAGCTGGATCCCCACCCAGGACAGCCCCGGCATCCGCCAGACCTGGTCGGCGACGCTCACCGTGCCCGCCGGCTTCGTCGCGGTGATGAGCGGCGACCGGCTCGACGGCGAGAAGGGCCAGGCCGCGCCGGACGGCAAGCGCAGGTTCCGCTTCCGGATGGACAAGCCGGTGCCGCCCTATCTCGTGGCGATGGCCGTGGGCGACCTCGCCTTCAAGGCGACCGGCAAGCGCTCGGGCGTGTGGACCGAGCCTTCGATGCTCGATGCCGCGGCGTACGAGGTCGGCGATGTCGAGAAGATGATCGACGCGGCGCAGGCGCTCTACGGCCCCTATCGCTGGGGCCGCTACGACATGCTCGTGCTGCCGCCCAGCTTCCCCTATGGCGGCATGGAGAACCCCACCCTCACCTTCCTGACGCCGACGATCATCACCGGCGACCGCTCGAATACCGACGTCGTCGCGCACGAACTGGCGCATAGCTGGTCGGGCAACCTCGTCACCAACGCGACCTGGTCGGACAGCTGGCTCAACGAGGGCTTCACCACCTATTTCGAGAACCGGATCATGGAGGCGGTCTATGGCAAGGAGCGCGCCGCCATGTACGCCGATCTCGACTGGGACGGGCTGCAGCGCGACATCAAGGATGCCGGCGGCAGCGACGCCGCCACCACCCGCCTCCATGGCGATCCGGGGGCGACCTTCGGCCAGCTCGACTATTTCAAGGGCTCGACCTTCCTGCGCACGATCGAAGCGGCGGTGGGCCGGGCGAAATGGGACGCCTATCTGCGCGCCTATTTCGATCGCCATGCCTTCCAGCCACAGACCACCGCCGGCTTCCTGGCGGACCTGCGCGCCAATCTGATCAAGGGCGACAAGGCGCTCGAGGCGAAGCTGGAGCTCGATCGCTGGGCCTATCGGCCGGGACTCCCCGACAATGCCGTGCACGTGACGTCGGCAACGCTTGCCGCCGTGGACGCGAAGCTCGCGGCGTTCAACGCCGGCGGCCCGGCGAGCGCGGTGCAGCCGGCCGGCTGGGCGACCCAGCAATGGCTGCGCTTCCTGAACGGCATCCCGCGCCAGCAGACGCCGGCCCGCCTCGCCGAGCTCGACGGGGCGCTCGGCCTGTCCGCCTCGAACAACGCCTATGTCCGGTCGGCCTGGGCCGAACTGGCGATCGCCAACCGCTACGAGCCGGCGCTCCCGGGGATCGAGGAATTCGTGAAGCGTGTCGGCCGCGGCCTGCTGATCTACCCGATCTACAAGGACCTGATGGCCCAGGGCGACTGGGGCAAGCCGATCGCGCTTCGCTTCTACGAGGGCGCCAAGGCGGGCTATCATCCGAACGCGGCCGCCGGCGTGGCGAAGATCGTCGGGGAGGAATAGCTATCATTCCCCTCCCTTCCAGGGAGGAGAGTTTCAACCGAACGCGAACACCTCCGTTGCTCGCATCACGCCGCTATCCGTCTCCGCAAACGAATACTCCGCCAGCACCCGCAACCGCTCCAGCGGCAGCGGCGCGCGGCGGGGATCGCCCACCAGCACCTCCACCCCGGCCGCGTGGCAGCGCGCGAGGAAAGGCCCAACCCGCGCCGCCGGCTCCGGATCGTAGAACACGTCGCCGGCCAGGATCAGGTCCACCTCGGGCGCGGGCCCATCGGTCAGGTCGGCGTGCACCGCCTCGACCATGACGCCGTTCGCCGCCGCATTCAGCGCCGCGGCCGCCAGCGCATAGGGGTCGATATCCACCGCCAGCACCCTTGCCGCCCCGGCCTTCGCCGCGGCGATCGCCACCAGTCCCGAGCCGCAGCCCAGATCGAGCACCCGCCGCCCGGCCACGACCTCCGGCCGGTCGAGCACGAACCGCGCCAGCGCCAGTCCGCCCAGCCAGTAATAGGCCCAATAGGGCGAGCCGAAGTCCCGGTCCGCCGCCGCCAGCCGGCCGAGCCCGCTGGCGGGCACCGCCTTGTGCAGCGCGATCTCGGCAATGCCCGGCACCGGCAGCACGGGCAGCCGTGCCCGGATGAAGTCGCTCGGGTTCAGGCGGGCCGCCTCCACGCGCCCACCGCCAGGCAGAGCCATCCCGCGATCAGCGCCGCGCCGCCCAGCGGCGTCACTGCGCCCAGCCAGCGCGGGCCGCCCAGCGCCATCAGGTAGAGCGTCCCTGCGAACCCCGCGCCGCCGATCACGAACAGCCATGGCGAGATCCGCTCGCCCATCCGCACCGCGACCAGCGCCGCCACTGCATGGACCAGCTGGTAATGGCCGCCGGTCTTGAGCCATTCCGCCGCCTCGCCGCTCGCGCCGTGCGCGCCGAACGCCCCCGCCGCTACCGCCACCGCGCCCGAAAGCGCCGCCAGCACCGTCACGATCCTCACAGCCCGATCTCCTCCAGGAAATGCGGCCCGCTCGCCGCCACCATCGCCGCCGCCACGGCGAGTGCCGCGATGCTCATCACCAGCACCGCGCCCGCCAGCATGTCCTTCGCGGCCTTGATCGACGGATGGATGCCGGGATGCAGCAGGTCGATCACCGCTTCCATCGCCGAATTCACCAGCTCCAATGCCAGCACGATCGCGCAGCAGACCGCGACCAGCCCCCACCAGATGGGCGCCGGCCTGAGCAGGAGCAGCGCGACCAGGGCCAACGCCGCGAGGCGGGCCTGGCTGCGAAAGCTCGCCTCGCGCGCCCAGCCGGCGCGGATGCCGGCCAGCGCGAACCCCATCCGCGCGCGGAAGGGCCGCCCCTTCATCCCGAGGACTCGAGATCGATCTCGATCGCGGCCGCCCTGCTCGCATGGGTGACCATGCCGTCGCTTCCGGCCCGCAGGTCGCCGGTCTCGCGCTGCACGTCCAGCCGGGCGCTGTCGCGGCGGCGATACTCCGCTTCGGTCCTGTCGATCTCCATCTGGTCGACGCCCACGGCCTGCATCGCCTGGCGTGCCATCATCACCGCGCTTTCGAGCAACTCGCGCACCACGCCGCCCACCGGCGCGCCCTTCATCTTGATCACGCTGCGCCGGTCATAGGCGCGCACGAACACCGTCGCCTTGGGAAAGGCATGATGGACCGCTTCGAGGAACTCGGTGTCGATCTTGTCGCCATCGTTGCAGAACAGCACCAGTTCCGCTTCGGCCGCGCCCGCCTGGCGCAACATGTCGATGCGCAGGCCGTCGCCATAATAGACTTTCATGCCGAAATCATTCGCGGTCTGGATCATCTCCACATCGGTGTCGATGATGGTGACGGGGATGTCCTGCGAGAGCAGCATCTGCGCCACCGTCTGGCCGAAGCGGCCATAGCCCACCACCACGGCATTGGCGCCCTCGTGCTGCGGTCCCTCGACGCCTTCCGCGCTCGGCGCGGGCTCGGTCCGCAACCGCTTGGTCGCCATCATCAGGAACGGCGTGGTCGCCATCGACAGGGTTACGATCGCGCCGAAGATGCTCGCGGCCTGCCCCTCGATCAGCATCGCCGACTGGGCCTGGGCGAACAGCACGAAGCCGAACTCGCCACCCTGGCTGAGCAGCACGCCCAGCGCGAAGGCCTGGCGCCGCGGCATGCCGAACACCATGCCCAGCCCCATGATGATCGCGGCCTTGGCGGCGATCAGCGCCAGCGCCATGCCGACGACGAAGAACGGCCGCTCGGCGATCGCGTGGAGGTTCAGCGTCATGCCCACGGCGAGGAAGAACAGCCCGAGCAGGATCGAGCGGAACGGCTCGACATCCGCCTCCAGCTCGTGGCGATAGGGCGAATCGGCCAGCATCACGCCGGCGATGAAAGCGCCCAGCGCCGCGGAAAGCCCCAGCGCCTCCATGATCGCCGCGGCCGCGATCACCGTGAACAGCCCGGCAAAGATGAACATCTCGCGCTCGCCGAGATTGCCGATCAGCCGGAACAGCGGTCGCAGCAGATAACGGCCGGCCAGGATCAGGCCGATGATCGCCAGCACCGTATAGACGCCGAGCAGCCAGCCGGGCGTGCTGCTCTGATGCTGTGGATTGCGCGAGAGCGCGGCGACGATGGTGATCAGGGGAACGATCGAGAGGTCCTGGAACAACAGGATCGCGAAGGCGCGCTCGCCGAGCGGAGTGCGCAGGCGCCCCGCCGATTGCAGCATCGGCAGCACCTGCGCGGTCGACGACAGCGCCAGCGGCAGGCCGAGCGCGAGCGCCGCGCCGATCGAACTGCCGGTCGCCAGCCACACCATGCCCGCGATCACCAGGCCGCAGATCGCCACCTGGAGCAGGCCGAGCCCGAAGATGTCGCGCCGCATCCGCCACAATCGCGAGGGGCTGAGCTCCAGGCCGACGAGGAAGAGCAGTAGCGCGATGCCCAGTTCGGCGATGCCCATCTTGCTCTCGGCATCGCCGACCAGCCCGAGCACCTGCGGCCCGACGATCGCACCCGCGACCAGATAGCCGAGCGTGGCGCCGAGCCCGAAGCGGCGGAACACCAGCACGAAGACCAGCGCGAAACCGAGCAACGGCACATATTCGCCGAGCAGCGAAGCCTCGTTGGCGTGCTCCATCAGCCGCGCGCCCGCCGCGCGGCCTCGGCCGCCGCCTCGAAAGCGAGCCGGATCGCGGGATGGCGCCCGCGATGCTCGAGCGCCGGCGCGAACAGGTCGAGCCCGGGCCAGTCGGGCGGTGTGGCACGTGTGCCGGACAGCCAGGCGGCAAGATCGTCGCGCGCGGCTTCGAGCTCCTCCGGCGAACTGCCGACGGCATGCGCCTCCATCAGCGCCGCCGATGCCTGGCCGAGCGCGCAGGCGCGCACCACCATGCCGATCGCGGCGATCCGGCCGTCCTCGTCCAGGTTCACGTCGACGGTGACGCGGCTCCCGCAGACCGGGGAGCGTTTCTCGCAAGACGCCATCGCGTCTTCCAGGCGCGCCTCGAACGGCACGGAGGCCGCCAGGCGCAATATCTCGGTGTTGTAGAGCGGCGCGTTCATCTCGTCCCGACTTAGGGGAGAGGCGCGCGAAGTGCGACCCCCTGGTGAACGGAATTCGCCCGGTTCACATGTCGAATTCGAAGAACCAGACCGTGGCCAGCCCCTTCTCCACCCGCAGCGCCAGCGCTCCACCCCGCGGCGCCTGCGTCTCGATCCTCGCGCCCTCGGCATCGGCGGGCAGATGTGCCGGCCACCACGGCATGGGCCGCGACGGGGGGCCGCTTGCGCTCCCTTCGAATGGATCGCGTCCGGGTCGCAACGTTCCGCCACCCAGCACCGTGGCGGCAAATCGCCGGGCTTCCGCCTCGGGCAGTTCGAAACGCATCCAGTGCCGGCAATCCACGCCGCATTGCTCGTAATAATAAAGGTGCCGGGCTTCCGCCGGAAGCGCGCCGGGGCCGATGAAGCGGATCCGCGCGCGATCCGCATCGGCCACTTCGTCGGTCGGCGAGGCCTTGATGCACGCCCGGCAGAAATCGAGCGGCGAGTCGCAGCCCCCGAGCGACAGCAGCGCCAGCGCCGCGGCCGCCCGGCGGCTCATTGCGCGTTGCCGGCGGCTCCGGTGCCGTTGCCGGCCTCGTCCCCGAACACCGGCTCGCCCTTGCGGCGGCGATCGACGAAATCGGCGATGCTGGCGCTGGTGGCGTTGAGCAGCGGATAGGTGGTCGATTTGGTGATCCATTGCGGCCGGTTGGCCGGGCCGCCGCTCACCGTGTCGAACAGCAGCACGACCAGCAGGAAGCCGATGCTGACCAGGATCAGGCCCTTGAGCGCGCCGAAACCAAGGCCCAGGGCGCGGTCGATCGGGCCGAGGAAGCTCTCGCGGGTACGCGATCCGATCGCGCGGGCGAGCAGCCGCCCGCCGAAATAGGTGACGCCGGTCAGGATCACGAAAGCGAGCACTGCCCCGCCCTGCTCGGTGCCGACCACTCCGGCCAGCGCCGCGGCGAGCGGCGTGTGGAACAGCTTGAGCGCCAGCACGATCAGCAGCCAGGCGACCAGCGCCAGCACTTCGGTGACGAAGCCGCGCAGGAAGCCCAGCACGGCGGCGCCGCCGATCGCGAGCAGCACGATGATGTCGAGCCCGGTCAAAGTCATTGGAACACGTCCCTCCCGGGGACGGCCTATAGCGGAGGATGGATGGAAAACGGGAGAGGAAATCAGCCCTGCCGCGTGATCCGCAGCGCCCAGCGGTCATAGCCGAGTTCCTCGACCCGCTTCATGATCGCCTGCGCCAGCGCCGAGGAGGGCACCGCCTCGCGGCACAGCACCCATAGATAGCGCCCGCTCGGCTCGCCGACGATCGACCAGGTATATTCCTCGTCATGGTCGAGGATCCAATAGTCGCCGGTGTAGAGCGGGCCGAAGAACGAGACCTTGAGCTTGGCGTTGGTCGCCTCGTCGGCGACGACGGCCTTGCCCTCGGAGACGCTGCGATCGCCGTCCGGCCAGCCTTGCGTGCCGCTGTTGGTCACGCTGATCTTGCCGTCCTCGAGCAGCGCATATTCGGCGGTCACCGCGTCCAGGCCCTTCTCGAAGCGGTTCTCGTGCCGTGCCAGTTCGTACCATTTGCCGAGATAGCGCGCGAGATCGACCGGCCTGGCCGGCTCGGGCACCTTCCTGTTGATCACCGGCGGGCGGGTGGCCCGCGAATAGAGGAAGAGGCCGCCGATCGCGGCGACCGCGACTCCCGAGGCTATGGAAATGGCGGTGCTTCGCTTCATTCCGTCAATGTGGGGCGTAAGTCGCGGAAAGGATAGCCCTCTCAATGATAGGGCGTGCAGCTCCGTTCCCGGTTGTTCCACAGCGGAAGGATCCGCGCCCGGCGCTTGCCGTAATAGCTGAGGTCCATCGACACGCGCACCGGCACGCCCTTGCGCGTGTAGATGTCCTGGTCGCCCCACCGTTCGTTGCCGGTCTCGCAATGCATCCAGCCCCGCCGCTGCAGGGCCTCGACCAGCTTGTAGATCTCCTCCTGGCTCCCGTTCGCCCACAGGGTCAGGTGATCGAAGCCGCCGCGCCCGTCGCTGCCGATCAGGTCGAGGGCCGCCTCATAGGGGCCTTCGCCGGCCACCATCAGCCCGCCGCGGCGGCAGCGTGCGCGGAACGCGTCGATCTTGACACATTCGATGAAGCCGGCACGCCGCGCATCCGCCGCGCTGCCGCTCACCGGCAATCCTTCGAAGGCGAGCGATGGCGGCGGGGTACGGGCGGGCTCGGCGCCTGCCCACAGGATCGCCCCCATCAGCGCCACGGCGCAGGATGTCGGCACCAGCATCCCGGGGCGCGCCCATTCGCCGGCCAATTCTCGCAACATCGATCGCCCCGCCAATCTGTTCGCGACACGATGTTCCATAGCCTCGCAAGCGATTGCAACCCCTTGGCAATCAACGACGTAGCACCTCAGCGCCCCAGCAGATGATCGACGAACTGGCCGAGCGACTTGAACCCCGCCAGTTGCAGCCCCCCCTTGTCCTTCGCCTGCACGGCGGGGGCGAGCGCGCGGCCGAAGCCCAGCTTCGCCGCCTCGCGGCAGCGCAGCGCGCCATGTGCCACGGGGCGCACTTCGCCCGACAGCGCGATCTCGCCGAACACCACTGCGTCCGCCGGGATCGGCCGTTCGGCCAGCGCCGAGACGAGCGCCGCCGCCACCGCCAGGTCCGCCGCCGGATCCTGCACCCGGTAGCCGCCGGCGATGTTGAGATAGACTTCGCAGGTCGAGAAGCTGAGCCCGCACCGCGCCTCCAGCACCGCGAGGATCATCGCCAGCCGGCCGCTGTCCCAGCCGACCACCGCGCGCCGCGGCGTTGCCCCGCTCGCCAGCCGCACGGTGAGCGCCTGCACTTCGATCAGCACCGGCCGGGTGCCCTCCAGCGCAGGGAACACCACCGTGCCCGTCACATTCTCGTCGCGCGACGTGAGGAACAGGGACGAAGGGTTGGAGACCTCCTCCAGCCCCTCGGTCTGCATCGCGAACACGCCGATCTCGTCGGTGCCGCCGAAGCGGTTCTTCACCGCGCGCAGGATACGGTACTGGTGGCTGCGCTCGCCCTCGAACGCCAGCACCGTGTCGACCATGTGCTCGAGCACGCGCGGGCCGGCGATGCTGCCATCCTTGGTGACGTGGCCGACCAGCACCAGCGCGGTGCCGCGCTCCTTGGCGAAGCGGATCAGCTCGCCCGACGCGGCACGCACCTGGCTCACCGTGCCCGGGGCGCCTTCGATCAGGTCCGAATGCATCGTCTGGATCGAATCGATGATCAGCAGCGCGGGCGGCGCGCCCTCGCCCAGCGTGGTCAGGATATCGCGCACCGACGTCGCCGCGGCCAGCATCACCGGCGCCTTGCCCAGGCCCAGCCGCCGCGCACGCAGCCGCACCTGGTCCGCCGCCTCCTCGCCCGAGACATAGGCGACCGGCAGCCCGCGCGAGGCGATCTTCGCCGCCGCCTGGAGCAGCAGGGTCGACTTGCCGATGCCGGGATCGCCGCCGATCAGCGTGGCCGAGCCCTCGACGAAGCCGCCGCCCAGCGCGCGGTCGAACTCGGCGATGCCGGTCGAGGTGCGCTCGGGCAGCGCGATATCGGTGTTGAGCCCGGTCAGCTGGATCGCCCGCCCGCCGGACTGGAGGTTGTGGCGCGCCTGGAACGGCGTCACCACCGCCCCGGCATCCTCCACCATCTGGTTCCACTCGCCGCAATCGCCGCACTGCCCCGCCCATTGCGAGGAGACCGAGCCGCAGGCCTGGCAGACATAACGCTTCTTGAGTTTCGCCATGCGCCCGAGACTAGCGAGAGAACAAGATAGGAACAAGCCTGGAAACGCCCGTTCGCCTGGGGACAGGGGCCGGGATCGGGCCCCTGCACGCGATACCGACGGTTTCTCCACCCCTCCTCCACAAAGGAGAACTATGCGCCAAGGTTGCCCCTCGCGCCCGCGGGCGGTATCGCGCGCGCCATGAAGCCTACCGACCTCCGCGTCGCGCTGTTCAGCGGCAACTACAACTATGTCCGCGACGGTGCGAACCAGGCGCTCAACCTGCTCGTCGGCTATCTGCTCGATCAGGGCGTGAAGGTCCGCGTCTATTCGCCGACCACCGACACGCCCGCCTTCCCGCCGACGGGCGATCTGGTGAGCGTGCCGGCGCTGCCCGTGCCGGGCGGGCGCGACGAATACAAGTTCGCCAAGGGCATCAAGGCGGTGCTGCCGGACCTGGAGGCCTTCGCGCCCAATCTCGTCCATGTCTCCGCGCCCGAGATACTCGGCCACCGCGCAGTCACCTGGGCGCGCAGGAACAACATCGCCTCGGTCGCCTCGGTCCATACCCGGTTCGAGACCTATCCCGCTTATTATCATATCGGCTTCGTCACGCCGTTGCTGATCTGGACCCTCACGCGCTTCTACAACCGGTTCGACACCGTGATGCCCACCGGGCGCGGCATGGAAGAGCTGCTGCGCAGCTGGGGGGTCGACCGGCCGATGCGGATCTGGTCGCGCGGCGTGAATCACGATCGCTTCAATCCGGGCCGGCGCAGCCTCGAATGGCGGCGCGCCCTCGGCATCGCGGACGATGAAGTCGCCGTGAGCTTCCTCGGCCGGCTGGTGCTGGAAAAGGGGCTCGACATCTTTGCCGAAGTGGTCGGCGAACTGCAGCGACGCGGCGTGAAGCATCGCGTGCTCGTGATCGGCAAGGGCCCCGCGCAGCAATGGTTCGCCGATCGCGTGCCCGACGCGGTGTTCGCCGGCTTCCAGGCAGGCGACGATCTGGGGCGCGCGGTCGCCTCGATGGACGTGTTCTTCAATCCCTCCCTGACCGAGAGCTTCGGCAACGTCACGCTGGAGGCGATGGCCGCCGGCGTAGCCGTGGTCGCCGCCAATGCGGTCGGCCCGGTCGGCATGGTGGAGGAGAATGTGAGCGGCCTGCTGGTCGATCCCGGCAAGGGCGCGGTGGGCCGCTATGCCGACGCGATCCAGCATTATTGCGAGAACCATGCCGCGCGGAAAGCGGCGGGCACGGCCGGGCACGCGATCGCCGAGACCTATCAATGGGACGCGATCAACCAGAAGGTGCTCGACGCCTATCTCGAGGCGATCGCGAGCCGGGCCTGACGCCCCCTTCCCTTCAGGGGAGAGCGAGATTAGCGCCAATCATATTTCAGCCCGTCCTCACGAAAGGCGAACCGGTCGAGATGGCGCTCCACCGCGCCCTTCAACCCCTCGAGCTGCTCGGGCGAGCTGGCGTCCACGCGGATGTCGAGCCCGGTCTCGGCGACGTTGAAGGTCACCACCGCGTCGCCCGGATGGTTCGCGCCGCGCGCATCCCGGGGGAAGATCACCGTGCCGTTCTCCGGCGTGAACTCCACCTGGAGATTGTGCTGCCAGTGCTTGCACAGCTGCTGCAGATAGCGGCTGGCATGCTCGGTGGGGGCCAGCGTCTCGGCCGAGAACATCGTCATCGTCATGCACTTCGTCTCCATCGGCGGCGGCACGATCCCGAGCCGCCGCCTCAACATTTCAATGCGCGGCACCGGGCTCAGAGCCGCTCGATCTTGCGCGCCGCCTCGTCGAGGATCTCCGCGACGCCGTGCAGCATGTCGGCATCGACGCTTTCCCCCGCAAGACGTTCCTGCAACACGGCGCGCAGATTGCCCATCGCACGGCGGATCGGCCCGCCATGGGACCGCTCGCGCAGCCCCGCCAGCTGCTGAAGCCGCTCGAACAGCGCCGCCACTTCCTCGGTCCGCTCGGCGAGATGCGCCGTGCCGGCCTCGGTGATCGCGAACTGCTTCTTGGCGCCTTCGCTCTTGCTCTCCTCGATCAGGCCCATGTCGTCGAGCATGGTGAGGGTCGGATAGACCACGCCCGGGCTGGGGGCATAGGCGCCGCCCGAACGCTCCTCGATCTCGCGGATCAGATCATAGCCGTGGCGCGGCTGCTCCTCGATCAGCTTGAGGAGGATGAGGCGCAGCTCGGTGCCGTCGAACATGCGGCGGCGGCCGCCCCGTTCGCCGCGCTCGCCAAAGCCGCCGCGGCCCATGCCCCATCCGATGATGAAGTCCGGCGCGCCGCTGCCAAAGCCGCCACGGCGGCCGAAATGCATGCCGCGATGGCCGCAATGATGATGTCGCATAATATCTCCTGTACGACTCTTGATGGTTCTAAGATATATCTTAAACTAGTCTTTGCAAGCGCCGATGTTGACATTTTCCGATGTTCCCGTATTGTTCCCATATGCCCCCGGACCTAGACTTCTCCGCCGGCGCCCTGCGCGAACGAGCAAAGGGGCACCGAGCCATGCGCGACGATGCCATTGCTTTCGTGGCTTTCCGCCGCCGACATCGGCAGTGGGAAAACGGGCCCGCCGGCCCTATCTGTGCCGTCGATGGCTGATCTTTTCGCGACCGAGGAACAGGCGCCGCACGCCCCCGAAAGCGGCGCCGGCCCGCTGGCCGACAAGCTGCGCCCGCAGCGGCTCGAGGATGTCGTGGGGCAGGAGCATCTGACCGGCCCCGAGGGCGCGATCGGGCGGATGGTCGCGGCAGGCAAGCTCTCGTCGATCATCCTCTGGGGCCCGCCCGGCACAGGCAAGACCACGATCGCGCGCCTGCTCGCCGATGCGGTCGGCCTGCGCTTCGTCGCGATCAGCGCGGTCTTCTCGGGCGTCGCCGACCTGAAGAAGGTGTTCGCCGAGGCGAAGGAATATGCCCGGATCGGCCGGCGCACGCTCCTTTTCGTGGACGAGATCCACCGGTTCAACCGCTCGCAGCAGGACGGCTTCCTGCCCTATGTCGAGGACGGCACCGTCACCCTGGTCGGCGCGACCACCGAGAATCCGAGCTTCGAGCTCAACGCCGCGGTGCTCAGCCGCGCCCAGGTGCTGATCCTCCACCGGCTCGATCCCACCGCGCTGACTCGCCTGCTCGATCGGGCCGAGGCCGCCGAGGAGCGCCCCCTGCCCCTGACCCCCGATGCGCGCGACGCGCTGGTGGCGAGCGCGGACGGCGACGGGCGCTTCCTGCTCAACCAGGCCGAAACCCTGTTCGCCGTCCATTTCGAGCAGCCGCTCGATCCCGCCGGCCTGTCGAGCTTCCTCCAGCGCCGCGTCGCGGTCTACGACAAGGATCGCGAGGGGCATTACAACCTGATCTCCGCGCTGCACAAATCGGTGCGCGGCAGCGATCCCCAGGCGGCGCTCTATTATCTCGCGCGCATGCTCACCGCCGGCGAGGAACCGCTCTTCGTGCTGCGCCGGCTGGTGCGCATGGCGGTGGAGGATATCGGCCTCGCCGATCCCAACGCGCTGGTCCAGTGCCTCGCGGCCAAGGACACCTACGAGTTCCTCGGCTCGCCCGAGGGCGAGCTGGCGATCGCCCAGGCCTGTCTCTATGTCGCTACCGCGCCCAAATCGAACGCGGCCTATGTGGCGCAGAAGGCGGCATGGCGCGCGGCGAAGGAGACCGGCTCGCTGATGCCGCCGCAGAATATCCTCAATGCCCCCACCCGGCTGATGAAGGACATCGGCTATGGCAAGGGCTATACCTATGATCACGATGCCGAGGGCGGCTTCTCGGGCGACGATTACTGGCCCGAGGAGATGGCGCCGCAGACCTTCTACACCCCCACCGATCGCGGCCATGAGAAGCGCATCGCCGAGCGGCTCGCATGGTGGAACGAGATGCGGGAGCAGCGGCGGGACGACGGAAGGAAACCGGGCGAATGAAGGACTGGGAAGACGCCACTGCCTATGCCCGTACCCTGCCCGATGTGGTGATGGAGAAATGGTGGGGCACGCCCTGCCCGAAGATCAACGGCAAGGGGTTCATGTCGCCCGGCCGCGAGAAGGGCAGCTTCGCGCTGATGGTCACCAGCCCGGAGAAGGAGATATTGTTCGAGACCGATCCGGACACCTTCTGGCAGACCGCCCATTACGCCAATTATCCGATGCTGCTCGTGCGCTATGGCGGCGAAAGCCGCGAGCGGATCGAACTCTATATCCAGCGCGCCTGGTGGGACCGTGCGAAAAAGCCCCAGCGCATCGCGGCGGGAATGGCGGAGCGGCCGTGAGCGCTCTTCATTCCTCCCCGAGGAACTAAGTGCCCGTCTTCACCGATTTCATCGCGATCGACTGGTCGGGCCAGGCAGTCGAGCGGCCCAGGGGGCTCGCCGTGGCGCGCGCCGGGGCCGGCACCGACCCACCCGAACTGGTCGAGCGCGCCTGGTCGCGCCAGGACATTGCCGACTGGCTGGCCGAACTGGCAGGCGGCGGCACGCGGGCGCTGATCGGGCTGGACTTGTCCCCCGCCTTTCCGCTGGTCGACAAAGGCGCATATTTTCCCGGCTGGGGACGCTCCCCGCCCGACGGACCCGCCTTGTGGAAGCTGGTCGACGAGCTCTCCGCCGAAGACCCGCACCTCGCCGCCACCAGCTTCGTCGATCATCCGGATGCGCGCCGCCATTTCCGCCGGATGGGCGATTGCGGCGACCTGTTCCCGCCCGGCCGCGGCCGTTTCCGGGTGTGCGAGCATGGCCAGGCGGCGATGCGCCTGTCGCCCTATAGCTGCTTCAACCTGGTCGGCGCGAGCCAGGTCGGCAAGTCGAGCCTGACGGGCATGCGCGTGCTGCATCGCCTTCGCGGGCAGGTGCCGCTCTGGCCCTTCGATCCGCTGCCGGAGACGGGCCCGGTGCTGGTCGAGATCTACACCGCGCTCGCGGCCCGGACCGCGGGCATGCGCAAGGGCACCTCCAAGATCCGCGACGCCGCGACGCTGGACGGGATGCTGGCCGCACTCGGCTCCCGCGCCCATGCGCCGCTCACCCGCTACGACGATCACGCCACCGATGCGATGCTCAGCGCGGCCTGGCTGCGGCACGTCGCCGGCCGGCCGGGGCTCTGGGCGCCGGCCGGCCTCACGCCGGAACTGGCGCGCACCGAAGGCTGGACCTTCGGGGTCCCCTGAGCGGCCGTTGATCGCGGCCAGGCGCATTTTCGTCGCACGGGCGATGTGCGCGCCCGCCCGAGCCCGCAGCCTCTCCCGAAGGGCACCCATGGCGGGGCCGTTCTCCAGGGAGCATTTGCATGCAGGCCGTCCTCCTCATCCTCTCCTGCCTCGCGGCGGCGCCGCACCAGGCGCCGCAACAGGCGACCAGGCCGGCGCAACCGGCCGCCAAGGCGCCGCCCGCGCCGGCCGTGCTCAGACTGCGCACCGGCATGAAGGTCTATGCCTCGGACGGCGTGCTCGTCGCGGAGACGGCGCACATTCCCTCGCCGGTCGGCTTCTACGAGCCCAACGCGAGCTTCTTCACGGTGCAGGATCGGCCGTTCATGGAACGGCGCATCTATGCCCGCGAGGCCTGGCTGGACGGCGATGTCGTGCGGCTGCGGATGACCGCCGCCCAGTTCCGCGCGCGCGGCCAGAACCCGCCGGGCGCGCCGGGCTCGTAAGCGCCCGCCTAGGCGGGTTCCGCCGCGATCTGGCGGAGCGCCTGCTCGAAGGCCTCGGGCGGCTGGCCCCCCGAGATCAGCCATTTGTCGTCGATCACGATCGCGGGCACCGAATGGATGCCCCGCCCCTGCCAGAGCTGCTCGGCCTGGCGGACCTCCCCGGCATAGCGGCCCGAAGCGAGCACCTCGCGCGCCGCCGTGCCGTCCAGCCCGGCCTTCTCCGCCGCGGCGACGAGCACGTCATGGTTCGACGGGTCGCGCTGATCGGTGAAATAGGCTTCGAACAGCGCATGTTTCAGCGCCGCCTGGCGGCCCTCGATCGCCGCCCAGTGGAGCAGCCGGTGCGCATCGAAGGTGTTGTAGATGCGGCTGTCGGCCGAACCGTTCATCGTGAAGCCCAGCGCCGCCGCGCGGTCGCGGATCATCTGGCGGTTCGCTGCCGATTGTTCGGGCGTGGAGCCATATTTCCGCGCGATATGCTCGCCGATATTCTCGCCCTCGGGCGCCATGCCGGGGTTGAGCTCGAACGGCTGGAAATGGATCTGCGCGTCGACCAGGTCGCCGGTCCGCGCCAGGGCTTCTTCCAGGCCCTTCAGGCCGATGATGCACCAGGGGCAGGAAACGTCGGAGACGAAATCGATCTTGAGGGAGCGGGGCATCGGCAATCCTTGTGTCGGCATGTTGCGCCAAGATGGGAGCCGGGCGCCCCGATGCCAATGTCAGCCCCGCTTCAGCGCGTCCGCCCGCCGCAGATATTCGTCCGCCATCTCGAAGCGGATGCGCCGTACGCCGGGATCGTCGCTGTCCGCGGCCCGCGCGCGCTCCTCCCGCGCCCGGCGCTGCAGATAGGCGCGCTCGTCCTCCTCCACTTCCGGCTCCGCCACCTTCGCCGGCAGTTCGGCCACTGCCCCGCGCTTCGGCTCGGTGGCCAGCGCCTCGTACATCGCCGCCAGGGTCAGGTGCTGTTCGCGAGCGGAACCCGTCAGCTCCGCCGCCATTTCGCGCTGGAGCGCCGCGCGGGCCTGGTAATAGTCGTGCTGCTTGTTCATCGCTGTCCCCGCTGCGCGGGCGCAATTCTACGAAACCTTGCGCAAAAGCGAAGGTTTCCAGGCAGCAATGGTCGCTCGGGCGCGCCATTCCATCGCATATCCCGCCACCATGCGCACATCGCGGAAGGGGCTTGCACGCACTACAAATGTAGCGTAGGCTACAAATGTAGCGTAAAGGGATTCCCATGCTGAACAACCTGCCGCCCCGCGAACGCCAGATCGTCGACCTGCTCTACGAGCGGGGCGCGATGGCGGTGTCCGACGTCTGCGACGCCCTGCCCGACAGGCTCTCCGCCTCGGCGGTCCGCGCGATGCTGACCCGGCTCGAGCAGAAGGGCGCGGTGCGGCGCGACCAGAGCGAGCGCGGCTATCTGTTCTCGCCCGTCGAGGCCGAGAGCAAGGCGAGCGTCAATGCACTCGGCCATGTCGTGCGCACCTTCTTCAACGGTTCGACCACCCATGCCGCCAGCGCCCTGCTCGGCATGAGCGAGAAGCTGGACGAAAACGATCTCGACGAGCTGGAGGCGATGATCGCCGCAGCGCGCGCCAAGAAGGGAGCCTGATCATGACCGCGCTGCTCGGCCTCGTGCTCAAGTCGCTGGTGATCGCCGGCATCACCCTGATCCTGCTCCGCCTCACCCGCGGCCGCTCGGCGGCGGAACGCTCGCTGATCGCGCATCTCGGCCTGGCCGGGCTGGTGATCCTGCCGCTCGCCACGCTGGTGCTGCCGGCCATGCGCCTGCCGATGCCCGAGTTCGTCCAGAGCGGGTTCGAGGCGCCGGCCGCCCAGGTCACGCTCCTGCCGGCCGCGAATCCGTCGGCCACCGACGGGCCGCCTGCCGCCCCGCCGTCTTCCATCACCAGCGCCGCCGGCACCGCTGCCACCGCGACCGCGCAGCCCTGGATCACCCTGCCGCAGGGCTGGGAGCGCTATGCCTATGCGCTGCCCGTGCTGGCGCTGCTGCTGCTCACCATCGTCGCGCTGCTCCGCCTCGTCCGTCTGCGCGCCGATGCCGAAGTCCTGGTCGACCCGGTCTGGCTGAGCGCGCTCGCCCATGCCCAGCGTCGCATGGGGATGAAGAGCGGCACCGCGCTGCTGGTGAGCGATGCGCTGCCCTCGCCGATTTCCTGGGGCCTTGCCCGCCCCACCATCCTGCTCAGCGCCGATGCGCTTGCCGCCACCGACGAGGCCGAGGCGATCATCGCGCACGAGCTGGCGCACGTCTCCGCGCTCGACTGGGCCAAGCTGATGCTCGCCCGCGTCGCCACTGCGATCCACTGGTTCAACCCGCTCGCCTGGCGGCTGGCGCGCGAAGCGCACCAGCTGCGCGAGGAAGCCGCCGACGATGCCGTGCTCGCCGCGAACATCGATGCGCCCGACTATGCCCAGCTGCTCGTCCGCGTCGCCCGGCACGAGAGCAAGGGCCTGCTGCTCGGCGCGCATGGCGTCGCCCCCGGCAAGGGCAGCCTCAAGCGCCGTGTCGGCCGCGTCCTCGACGCGACGCTGCCGCGCGGCCGCGCCCAGGGCTCATGGATCGCCGGCTTCGGCGCGGGCATGCTGGTGATGGCCGCCCCGCTTGCCGCGCTGACCGTCGGCGCCGCCGAAAGCCATGACGCCGCCAAGGCAGTACGAGGGGGCGATGCCGGGGCAAGCCCGGACGTGGGCGCAAGCCCGGTCGCGGCGCCGGCCATGTCGCCAGCCGCCCATGCGGCCCCGACCCCGGCTCCGGCGACCACCGACCACGCCCCCGCCATTGCCGCGGCCACGCCTGCCCCGGCAGCCGTCCCCACGCCGGCCGATCCGCGCCAGGATCGCGACGCCCGGAACGACAATGGCCGCGACCGTGAGCTCAATGCGATCATCGGCGCTCGCGCGGTGGGCGTCACGCCCGAATATATCGAGGCGATCCGCCGCGCCGCGCCGCAGCTCGGCCCGATCAGCCTCGACGACGCGACCAGCATGCGCGCCGTCGGCGTGACGCCGGAATATGTCCAGGCGATGATGTCCACCGGCCTGCGCATCCGGTCGTTCGACGACATGGTCTCGGCCCGGGCGGTGGGGGTAAATCCCGACTATGTCCGCAGCCTGGTGTCGGCCGGCTTCCGCGGCCAGCTGGACGATTATGTCGCGCTCGCCGGCATGGGCGTGAGCGCCGACGATGTCCGCCGCCTGCGCGCCGCCGGCATGCCGGTCGAGATCGAGACTCTCGCGATCACCCGCAACGGCCGCAAGCGCGGTCCCAATCCCAACCCGAATCCGCGCCCCAATCCGAATCCGCATCCCGATCCGGATCCCAATCCCGACAACTAAGTCCGCCCTTCCACCTGCCCATTGCCGAAGCGCCAACGCCCCGTCTGGGGCGGACGCCCCCGGCTTGCCCGTTGCACTAGGAGAAATGCCATGAACCGCGTCCTTGCCGTCATCGCCTCCGTTACCCTGCTCGCCACCACCGCCATCGCCGGCGATCGTGCCCGCGACCCGGTCACCGCGTCCACGCCGATCAGCTTCAAGCTCCAGCTCGAGGCCAGCGGCTCCCGTTTCGAGCTGCGCCTGTCCATGGGACCGCGCAGCAACATGAGCACGCAGATCAGCCATGAGCAGATCGGGCTCGACAATCGCGCCCTCGAAGCCAATGGCCCGGTCCGCTTCGCCATCGCCCGGGAACCCGGCCGCCTCGACTGCGCGGGCGACGCCGACAGGCGGATCGCCACCGGCAACTGCACCTTCACGCCCGCTATCGAATTCGCGCGCTATCTCGCCGGCCGCGGCATCGGCGAACCGAGCTTCAAGGAATCGTTCGACCTGACCCTCGTCGGCGCCAACAAGGCGCTGGTCGAGGCGCTGGCCCAGGCCGATTATCCCAAGCCGACGATCAATCAGCTCGTCGCCCTTTCCGCGCTTCGCGTCACCCCGGCCTATGTCGCCGACCTTGCGCGCCAGGGCTTCCGCCCCGACAATCTCGAAGACCTCACCGCGTTCGCCGCGCTCGGCATCGATGCGGACTATGCCGGCAAGATGCTGCGCGCCGGGCTGGGCAAGCTGAGCGGCAAGAATCTGATCGAGCTCAAGGCGCTCGGCATCTCGCCCGAGTTCCTTTCGGACATGGCGGGCGCGGGGCTGCGCAACCTCACCGCCGACCAGGCCGTGCAGCTCAAGGCGATCGGCGTCACGCCCGCCTATGTTCGCGAGCTGGCCGCGATCGGCTATGCCGATCTGCCGGCGAACCGGCTGGTCGAGATGAAGGCGGTGGGCGTCACTGCCGAGGATGTGCGCCGCGCCCGCAAGATCGGGATCGCCCAGCCCACGCCCGATCAGCTCGTCCAGCTGCGCACGCTGCGCAACTGATCGCCGCATAGCGTCCCCCAGATGCGTCTAGCTGCGCTCCTTCTCGCCGGCGCCGCGCTCCTTCCCGTGAGCGCGGCCGCCCAGACCACCCCCCCGCCTCCCGCCGCCAAACAGGTCTTCGCTCCCGAGGACTTCGCCCATTTCGCCCCCCGCACCGCCTATGACATGCTCGTCCGGGTTCCCGGCTTCACCATCCGCAGCGCGGACCAGGAGCGCGGCCTCGGCCAGGCATCGGAGAATGTGCTGATCAATGGCGAGCGTATCGCCAACAAGACCGGCGGCGCGATCGCCGAGCTCCAGCGCGTCGTCGCCGCCAATGTCGAGCGGATCGAGATCGTCGACGCCTCCACCCTCGGCATCGCCGGGCTTGCCGGCCAGGTCGCCAACATCATCCTCAAACAGGCCCGCAAGGCCGGTGGCCAGTTCGAATGGCGGCCGGACTTCCGCGCCCATTATGCGCGCCCCAACCTGTTCCGCGGCAATGTCAGCTACACCGGCAAGACGAGCGGGATCGACTATACGCTCTCGCTCGAGGATCAGACCGGGCGCGGCGGGCTCGGCGGGCCGGAGCTGTTCCATGCCGCCGACGGATCGCTGATCGAGCGCCGCGAGGAAGTATTTCATTCGGAATCGGACACGCTCGTCGCCAAGCTCAGGCTCGGCTTCGACGGGCCGGGCGGTTCCAAGGGCCATCTCATCCTCAACTATTCGCCCTATTGGGGCCCGGTCTATGATTTCGAGCGGCGCTATCGCGCCGACGGCAATGACGGCACCCGCCTGCGCCGGAACCGGCTCGACGGCTGGATGTACGACGTCAACGCGGATTATGAATTCCCGCTCGGGCCCGGCCGGTTCAAGATCATCGGCCTGCGCCATTTCGACCATGAGCCGCTCATCTCCACCCAGGTGGACAGTTTCGCGAGCGGCGCGCCCGATCAGGGCACCCGTTTCGGGCGCAACTCGTACATCACCGAAACCATCGCCCGTGCCGAATATGGCTGGAAGATGGGTGGGAGCGACTGGCAGCTATCGCTCGAGCGCGCGGTCAACGGCCTCGATCAGCGCGGCTCGCTCGCCAGGCTCGATCCGCAGGGAAGCTTCGTGCCGGTTCCGTTCCCCGGCGGCAGCGGGATCGTGCGCGAAGTCCGCCACGAGGGCATGGTGACGTTCAGCCGCCCGCTCGGCGCGGGGATCAGCCTCCAGGTCGCCGGCGGCGGCGAGTTCAGCACGCTCGAACGCGTCGATGGCGACTTGCCCGCACGGCACTTCTTCCGGCCCAAGGGCAGCATCACGCTCGGCTGGCGGCCCGACAAGCAATGGGATCTCAGCCTCAAGCTGCGCCGCCGGGTCGGCCAGATCAGCTTCTACGACTTCCTGGCCCAGCCCAACCTCAAGTCCGAGCGGCAGAATGCCGGCAACGCGGAACTCGTCCCGCCGCAGAGCTGGGAAGCGGAAATGGAGGTCGGCCGCACGCTGGGTGCCGCGGGCAAGACCCGGCTGCGCGCCTATTATTACGCAGTCGAGGACATCGTCGACATCGTGCCGATCGGCGCGGACGGCGAAGGCGTCGGCAACCTGCCGCGGGCGACACGCTTCGGAATGGAGAGCACCAGCACGATCCAGTTCGCGCCGCTGGGCCTGCCCGGCGCCCGGCTCGACGCCACCTTGGGCTTCGAGATCGCCCGCGTCCGCGAGCCGCTCACCGGCGAGATGCGCCCGATCAGCGGGACGCAGGATCGCTGGGCCGAGCTCGATTTCCGCCACGACCTGCCGAACAGCGATTTCGCCTGGGGCATCACGGCCGGCCTCAATCACAATACGGCCTATTATTATCTCACCGAAGTGAACCGCGAGAACGAAGGCCCCTGGTTCACCAACGTCTTTGTCGAGCACAAGGACGTGTTCGGCCTCACCGTGCGCGCGCAGGTGGGCAATGTCCTCAACGGCAGGCACTATTATGATCGCCAGGTCTATGCCGGGCGACGCAATGCGACTCCGCTGGTGTTCCGGCAACGCAACGACCAGCTGATCGGGCCGATCTTCACCTTCACCATCCGCGGGAGCTTCTGATGCAATTGATAGACCGAGTCCTGCGCTCCCTCACGCCATTGGCCCTCCCTCTATCCGTCACCATCCCCGGTGCCGCCCTGGTCCTTCTCGCGACGGCCACCTCCGCCCAGGCCCAGGCCCAACAGGCCCCGCTGCTCACGCCCGAAACCGTGATGCTGACCATCGACATGGCGCCCGGCGAGCCGCCGCTCGTCGTGACGCTGGCAGAGCTGATGCAGGCCTTTCGCGTGCCGGGCATGAGCGTCGCGGTGGTGAAGGACAATCGCATCGCCTTCTCGGCCGGGTTCGGGGTGACCGAGGCCGGCGGCGCTACTGCGGTCACCCCCGCCACGCTGTTCCAGGCCGCTTCGATCAGCAAGCCGGTCACCGCGATGGGTGCGCTGTGGCTGGTGGAGCGGGGCAAGCTCTCGCTCGATGCCGATGTGAACACCCTGCTCAAAGGCTGGAAACTGCCGGAGAGCCCGCTCGCCGCCACCCGGAAAGTCACGCTGCGCCGGCTGATGAGCCACAATGCCGGCCTGAACGTCCATGGCTTTGCCGGCTATGCGCAGGGCATGGCGGTGCCGGGCATCGAGCAGATCCTCGACGGCAAGCCGCCCGCCAACAGCCCGGCGGTCCGCGTGACCGTGGAGCCCGGCACCCAATGCCTCTATTCGGGCGGCGGCGTGACGATCGAGGGACTGATGATCCGCGAGGCGGCGGACCAGTCGTTCGAGGATTTCATGGCCGCGCGGGTCCTGCGTCCGGCCGGGATGACGAGCAGCAGCTTCGCCCAGGCCCTGCCCCCGGAACTGGCCGCGCGCGCCGCCAGCGGCACCGGGCCCGACGGCGCCGTCACCCCGGGCAAATGGCATGTCTATCCCGAACTTGCTCCCGATGGCCTGTGGACCACCGCCGAGGACCTTGCCCGGCTGGGCATCGAAGTGTCGCTCTCCCGCGAAGGCAAGGCCAACCATGTCCTGTCGCAGGCGATGACGCGCGAGATGCTCACGCCCCACTGCCCAGACGATCCCGGCAAGCCCGGCGGCATCGGGCTGGGTTTCGGCGTCGGCTATGGCGACCATCCTGGCCAGTTCCGTCACAACGGCGCGAACGAAGGCTTCCAGGCGCTGATGTTCATGGATGCGGACAAGGGCTGGGGCATCGCCCTGCTCGGCAATTCGGACAGCTTCTCCGCCATCTACGAGCGCATCATGAAGGTCGTCGGCGATGCCCAGGGCTGGCAGTATCCGGTCCGCGCGCCCCGCGCCGGCGATCTGCTTCTCGTCGTCGCCGCCCGGCGGGGCGTGGATGCGGCGCTGGCGCACTATGATCGCACGCGGAACGGGAAGGACGATCCGTCGATCCTCAACCTGCTCGGCTACCGCCTGCTCCGCCAGAACCAGATCGCCGACGCGCTCCGCGTCTTCGAGCGCAACGCCGCGCTCTATCCGGGGGACGCCAATGCCTGGGACAGCCTGGGCGAAGGGCATGCCCGCGCCGGCAACCGGGAAGCCGCGATCCGCGACTATCGGCGATCGCTCGCGCTGGATCCGAACAACGCCAATGCGAAACGGCAGCTGGAGAAGCTCGAGCGCTAGGCACAACCCCGGTGCGCGCCGGGCGCTAGTCGAGCCCGGTCTTGCCCGGCGCCCAATAGGCCTTGGCCGCGATCCGGCTCGCCGGCACCGCCAGCCGCTTCAGCCGCTGGCGGAGCCGCTGGACGGTGCCCGCCTTGCCGGTCAGCACGAAGCCGGTGCCGCCGGCCGCCAGCGTCGCAAGCCGCACTTCCATCTCGCCGACATGCGCGTCGCCCGCCGCCCTTGCGAACAGCGCGACGCGGTCGAGGCCCAGTTGCTCGGCCACCCGGCAACTGCCCTCCACGTCGCCAACCTCGAAATAGCCGGCAACCATGCGCCCGGGGTCCTGATAGGCAAGCGCATGGGCAAGGCCGATCGAGGTCTCGTCGCCGAACACCGCCAGCGGGCCGTGCATCCGGCCGGCATCGAGCGAGCCGCGGGGCCCGAAAATGTCGCACATGTCGCCCGGCGCCGCGTCGCGCACCCATAAGCTGCCCGGCCCGTCGCCATGCACATGGCCCAGGATACAGGCACGCCCGGTCCCCGGGTTCCATTCGATCGGCGTGTAGGTCCGCGCCGTGAACGCCGAGCCCATGGCGATCTGGATCTTCTGCCCCGGCGTCCAGGCGACGCCTTCCAGCGCCGGCCCCTCCAGGGTGATCAGCCGGAAGCCCCGGGCGAGTCGCTCGCTGGCGGTCACGGTCGCGCGCTTCATCAGCAGCCGGATCAACGCCTGGCCAAGCCGGCCAGGCGCCTTGGCCACGGGACGTTCGGGCGATTCGATCGGCAGCATCACACGGTCCTCACGCTGAATTCCTGGTCACGGCCCCGCCGCTCGCGCCACCTTTCCGGGCTCGACGGGTTCGGAAACAACTGATAATGGCTCGCATTATTGTCGTCATTGCGAAGCATGGACAGAATATTATCGAATTCTGCCAATCAGCGCGGAGGCAGGCATGCCCATCCTGAATGAAATTGGCGACGATAACGGCTGGATGGATCCGGACGAGGTGCCTCGCCCGGTCGTCACCTATGGCTTCATCACCGAGGCGTTCGGCAGCTTCGAACTCGCCCCGCATCGCCATGCCAAGGGCCAGATCATCCTGGCCCAGCGCGGCGCGCTGAGCTGCGAGGTGGACGGCGGCCTGTGGATCGTCCCGCCGCGCAGCGCCATCTGGATTCCCGGCGGCGCCCTCCATTCGGTCAAGGCGACGGGGGCGCTGGAAGGCTATAACGCCTTTATCGCCCCGGACACCGAGGCGGGCCTCCCCGCAAGCTGCTGCGCCCTCTCGGTCAGCCCGCTGCTCCGCGAGCTGCTCGCCCGCGCCGCGGTCCTGCCCGTCCTCTACGAGGAGAGCGGCGCCAATGCCCGGCTGGTCTCGGTCCTGCTCGACGAGATCGCCGCGGCCCGGATCGAGGATCTTCACCTCCCCATGCCCACCGATGCCCGCCTCCGCCGGGTGGTCGACCTGATGATGGCCGCGCCGGCCGAGCGCGGGACGCTCGATGCCTGGGCCCGCCGCGCCGGCCTGGGCGAGCGCACGCTCGCCCGGCTGATCCATCGCGAGACCGGCATGAGCTTCGGCCGCTGGCGCCAGCAGCTGGGCGTGATGCTCGCGATCAAGTGGCTGGCGGGCGGCGCTTCGATCCAGCAGGTCGCGGCCGATCTCGGCTATGAGAGCGTGCCGAGTTTCGTGACCATGTTCCGCAAGGCACTGGGCACTTCGCCCGGCCGCTACATGGCGGAACGCCATGCCAGCCGCCACTGATACGCGCGGGGGCTGGACGCCGGCCCCGGCGCACGCCACCCTGCCGCCTCGCGCCAAGGAGAACCGCATGATTCCCGCCGCTGCCCGGGGCTCCCGCCATCTCGCCTGAGCCGCGCCTCGCCAGCCGCGCGGCGCGCCTGTTCTGGGTGGCGCTCGGCTTCTTCTTCGTCGCGCTGGGCGTGATCGGCGCATTGCTGCCCGTGATGCCGACCACGATCTTCCTGATCCTGGCGGCGGGCTGCTTCGCCCGCGGCTCCACCCGCCTCGAGGCCTGGCTGCTCGATCATCCCGGGATCGGCCCGCCGATCCGGCAATGGCGCGAGCAAGGCGCGATTCCGCGTCGCGGCAAGATCGCGGCCTTTGCCGGCATCGCACTGGGCTATGGGCTGTTCTGGATCTCGGTGCGCCCCCATGCCGGGCTGGCGCTCGGCGTCGCGGCGGCGATGGCCGCCTGCGCGCTGTGGATCGTCACTCGCCCCGCGCCCATCGGCTCGGCATAGTTCGGCCTTGACCGCCCGGGCGAAGCCGACCAAGGGGCGGGCGACCTGCGGATCGTCGCGGGTTTCGGGCAGGTGCCGGGTTAGCTCAGCTGGTAGAGCAGCGGTTTTGTAAACCGAAGGTCGCGGGTTCGATCCCTGCACTCGGCACCAGCACGGTCCAGTCCCCCGTTGACACGCCCTCCCGCTCTGGCAGCTTGGGATCGGGGTCGAGGGGGAACGCGGCATGACCGGGGAACGCTATCGCGCGTTCATCAGCTACAGCCATCGCGACGCGAAGATCGCGCGCTGGCTGCACCGGAAGCTCGAATCCTATCGCTTCCCCCGCCGGCTGATCGGCAGGCCGGGGCCGCTCGGCCCGGTTCCGGCGCGGCTCGGGCCGATCTTCCGCGATCGGGAGGAATTCGCCGCGGCGACCAGCCTCAGCGATGCCGTGACCCGGGCGATCGCGGCGTCCGAGGCGCTCATCGTCGTCTGCTCGCCCGCGGCGGCCGCCTCGCCCTGGGTCGCGCGCGAGATCGCCGCATTCCGCGCGGCGCATCCCCACGCGCCGCT
Source organism: Sphingomonas sp. IBVSS2 (assembly GCF_002127225.1). Classification (GTDB taxonomy): domain Bacteria; phylum Pseudomonadota; class Alphaproteobacteria; order Sphingomonadales; family Sphingomonadaceae; genus Sphingomonas. Next base: position 499,709 of record NZ_NFUR01000002.1, on the reverse strand, counting down.
CCTGCTCGCCCTTGTCGACGGTGAACCCGATGCGGCATTTCCCGCGCTCGCCCGGGCCGGCGACAATGAACCGCTGGCGGCGGACTTCCGCGCCCGGGGCGACGGGCGCCGGCTCGGCCTGCTCAAGCTGCTCGCCGGCCTGGCCGGCCTGCCGCTCGGCGAGCTCGTCCAACGCGATGCCCAGCGCCGGCTGCGGCGCGTGACGGCCGTCACGGTCGCGGCGCTGATCGCCCTGCTAGCGCTGACGGCGTCGAGCGTCGTTGCGATTCGCGCGCGGCACGAAGCGGAACAGCGGCGTCAGGCCGCGGAAGGGCTGGTCGAGTTCATGCAAACCGATCTCCGCGAGCGCTTGAAGGCGGTGAACCGCCTCGACGTGCTCACCGCCGCCAACCGGCGCACGCTGGCCTATTATTCCGCCCAGGATCTTGCCGAGCTGCCGCCCGATGCCCTGGCCCGGCGCGCCCGCATCCTGCACGCGATCGGCGAAGACGATCTCGACCGCAAGGACGATGCGGCCGCCGCCGCCGCATTCGCCGAAGCGCGTCGCACCACCGGCGCGCTGCTCGCGCGGATGCCGGACGATCCCGAGATGCTCTTCACTCATGCGCAGAGCGAGTTCTGGATCGGCGACCTGGCGATCAAGCGGCGAGATCCGGGTGGCGCGGAAGCCGCGTTCCAGGCCTATATCGCGCTCGCCGATCGGCTGGCGACCGTCGCGCCGGGCGATGCGCGCAGCCTGCAGGAAGTCGCCTACGCCAATGGCAGCCTGTGCAGTGCCCGCTACGACATGCGCCGCACCGACGGATTGCTCGACCTGTGCATGCGGGCGCTGCGGGCGATGGAGCGCGTCGCGGCGATGCGGCCCGGCGACGCCGACGCGCTGCGCGGCCTCGCCAACCGGCACGCCTGGGTCGCCGACGTCTATTTCCATCGCCTCCACGATCCCGCCGCGGCCCGGCGGCACCGCGACCGCGAGGCGGCGATCATCGAGGATCTGCTCCACGCGGACCCCGCCAATGCCCAGCTGCGCCGCAAGCGCATCTGGTCGCAGCGCGCGCTCGGCCTGATCGAACTGGAGACGGGCGCCGTCGCACGCGGCGAGGCGCGGCTGGCACAGGCGATCCACGATCTGGAGGCGATCGTCGCCGGGGACCCCGCCAATCGCAGCCTCGCGCAGACGCTGGCCGAAATGAAGCAGGAACTGAGTGAGGCGCGTACCAGAGAGGGAGAAAGACGATGAATTTCTTCGAACTACCGGAAGGCGATCCCGAACCCGACATCGCGCACGTCAAGAAGATATCCATTCAACTCGAAGCGATCACCGGCAAGGACGGCGCAACCGCGCCGGTGGTCCAGGCGCTGCAATTCGTTCCGCGATATTATGACGATGGCGAAGACGGCGCCGGCGCCAATGTCGGCGCGAGCCCGGAAGCGATACAGGCCGCGATAAGCGGCTTCATCGGGCGAAACCCGCCGGCGGTAGAGCCCGTGGACGGCCCGCTAGATTTCGGGCTCGTCTACAAATGCTATGTCGTCATCCGGCTCGAGGGGGAATTCTGGGAATTCGCGCGCGAGGACGCCGTCACGACCAAGCAGCAGCATGCCAATGCCCGCTACTATAATCTGCGAACCCATAGCCGCCACGGCGACGACCGGATCTCGGCGGTCTCCTTCTGCGCCCGGACGCCGCTCCGGCTATGGGACGCGAGCGGGATCGGCGTGAAGCATGGCTTCAATCTCCATGTCGACTTCGTCGAGCGTGCGCGGGACGGCACCGTCATCCGCCGCCTGCCGGTGATCATCGATCCCGATGTGGAGAATCGCGGAAACGGAGGCCGATAGCCCGATGCGCGCACCCATATGATGACGCCGACGCTGCTTTCGATCACGGCACTGGCGCGGTCCGGGGCGGAGGAGCTGGCATGGCGGCTCTTCCGCTCCGCGGGGCTCGATCGGGTCGGCGACGATCCGGCCGTGCTCGCCCTGCACGGCCGGCTGCGCAAGGACCGCGCGCTGGGCCTGGCCGGCGCGGCCCGGCGCGAGGCCGCCGCCCGCGCCGCGGACGCCTATGCCGCCGCCGCGCGGCTTCGCCCGGCAACCTACCCGCTGATCAACGCGGCGACGCTGTCGCTGATCGCGGGAGACCGCGATGCGGCCCGGCGCCTGGCGGACGAGGCGCTCGCGCTGCTCGATGCCGGCACCGGCGAGCCCGACACGCCCTATTATCTCGAAGCGACCCGTGCCGAGGCGCTGCTGCTCGGCGGCAAGCGCGCGGCGGCGGAGGCCGCGCTCCGCGCCGCCATCGGGCGGGCGCCGCGTGCCTGGGAGGATCATGCCTCCACGCTGCGCCAGTTCGCCACGATCCTCGCCGAGCTGGCGCTCGATCCCGCCTGGCTCGATGCCTATCGCCCGCCGCGCACGCTGCACTATGCCGGACAGATGCGGATCGACGACGCCGCCGCACAGGCAGCCACGATCGACAGCGTGCTGGCGGCCGAGAATATCGGCTTCGGCCATGGCTCGCTCGCCGCCGGGGCCGACATGCTGATCGCCGAGCGGCTGCTCGCGCGCGGCGCGGAACTGCACGTCACCCTGCCCTGCGATCGCACGACGTTTCTCCACCGGTCGGTCGAAGCCTTTGAAGGCGATGCCGGGCGCTTCGAAGCCATCTTGGCGCAGGCGGCAACGGTGCGCGAGATCGGCGAGGAGCGCGACGCCGACCCCGCGCTGACCGGCGAACTTGCCGACGCGCTCGCCATGGGCGGCGCGGTGATGCGCGCCCGGCAGTTGCAGACGCGGGCCGTGCAACTGATCGTCAGCGAGATATCGCAAGGCGCACCGGCGGCCCCGAACAGCGCACGCCTCGCGCGGAGCTGGGCGGCGACCGGCCGGCCGCAACATGTGCTGGACGCGGGCCGGGTCCCTGCCGGTGCCGCGGCACCGGACGGCACGACAGGCGCCCCGCAACTGGTCGCCATGGTCGCGATCAGCCTCTGCGGGCCGGACGACGAGACCGCGGCGGATCGGATCGCCGAACGGCTGGCGGCACTGCCCGAGCCGATCGGCCTGATCGCCCCGCCCGCCTGGCGCGCGGACGGCGTCGTGCTCCACTATGGATCTGCCCGCGAAGCCGCCGCCGACGCGGCCCGGCTCCGCACCGCACTCGCCGAAGCTGGCCCGGTGCGCATCGCCGGCGATCTCGGCGCCCTGCGGATCGTGCCCGCCCCCTTCGGAGGCGGCACGCTGGTGCTGGGCTCCGCAGCCCGCCGCATCGACCGGATACTCGATGTCACCCCTTCGACGGCGGTCTATTTCTCCGAGTTCCTCGGTGCGGCCCTTGCCGCGAGCACGGGGGCGGACGAGAGCACCCGCCTGGAGCCGATCGGAGAGCTGCCGGGAACCACCCTCTCCCTTCATGCCCTGCGCGGATACGGCCCCTAGATCACCATATCGGCCAGCCGCGCCGGGGCGACGATCACCAGGGCATCTGCGTCGCGCCGCACGATGCCGCGCCGTTCGAGCGCGCTGACGGCGCGCGACACCGTCTCGCGCGTGGTGTAGACGCGCGCGGCCAGTTCGGAGAGTATCGGCGCCGGCGCGATCGTCATGCCGTCCGCCGTTGCCGCCAGGCGAAGCAGTTCCTCGTGCACTCGCCCCGCCGCGGAGAGCGTCGCGCGCGACAGCATCTGCTCCGATACCCGCGCCAGCTGGCGGAGCAGCGCCCGCGAAAGCATGAGCCCCACACAGCTATGCGTCTCCAGCAGGCTCAGAAAGTCCGCGGCGCCGAAGATGGCGGAATCGAGATCCTCCAGCGCGGAGATCTCGCTGAAATGCTCCTGCGCCCCGGACAGCGCGCCGAACAGGTCGCCGGGCGCGAAGTCGTAGAAGCGGATCAGCAGGCCGTCGGGCGAGATGACGAAGGAGCGCGCCCGTCCCATCACCAGCAGATAGACGTCGTGGCAGCGTTCGCCCTGCCGGACGATCGCACTGCCCGCCGGATAGGCGCGCGGCCGGGCGCGCGCCTCGATCTGCCGCGCGGTCTCGGCGGAACAGGCGAAGACCCGCTCGATGAAGTCGTTAAGCGCCAAGGCACCCCCCGGTTCCCGTCCGGCCCACATTGGGCGGGTCCGGCCCCGGGTTCAAGCCATCAGGCGATAGCCCACGCCCGGCTCGTTGCGGATTACCGACGGTGCCGCCGCGTCGTCCTCCAGCTTGCGGCGAACGCCGCGCGCGGCGACGCGGAGATATTCGACGTCATGCTCGTGCCCCGGCCCCCAGACGGTCCGCAGCAGCTGGGCGTGGGTCACCACGCGCCCGGGATGCTTGGCAAGCTCCGCGAGAAAGCCGAATTCCTTGGGCGTCAGATGCACTTCCTCGCCGCCCTTGCGCACCAGCCGCGCGCCCAGGTCGATCTCGATCGCATCGATCCGCACCACCGGCATCTCGGCCTCCACCGAAAGGCGGTGGCGCAGCGCGGTGCGCACGCGAGCGAGCACTTCCTCGGTATCGAACGGCTTGGTGACATAGTCGTCCGCGCCCAGGTCGAGCGCCGTGACCTTCTGCTCGGTCGCATCGCGCGCGGAGACGACGAGCACGGATGCGCCCGCCGCCTTGAGCAGCGGCACCAGCTCCAGCCCGTCGCGATCGGGCAGGCCAAGATCGAGCAGCACAGCCTCGGGCTTGTCGATCTGCATGGCGATCAGCGCATCGCGCGCGCTCGCCGCCTCGACCACCCGGTAGCCGGCACGCCCCAGCCCCGCGCCGAGCAAGCGACGGATCGCCGGCTCGTCGTCCACCACCAGAATTTTCGCCTGCTGGCTCATTCGCCTGCATTTCCTTTCCGTAGCAAGGCTTCCGGGAAGCGGATGGTGAAGATCGCCCCGGCCCGGTCGGTGCGGTTCGCCGCGGAGACGCTCAGCCCCATCGCCTCGGCAAATCCCTTTACGATGGCCAGGCCGAGCCCGGTTCCCCCCTTGCGGTCGGAGCCCTCGATCCGGGTGAAGGTCTCGAAGATCCGCGCCTCGTCGCCCGGCGGCAGGCCGGGGCCCTCGTCCATCACGCTCAGCGTCATGCTGCCCGGCTGGCGGCGCGCGGTGAGCGTGATCGACGAGCCCGGATCGCCATATTTTCCGGCATTCTCGATCAGGTTGATCAGGCAGTGGTGGAAGAGCTGCGGATCGACCGAGGCGAAGGGGAGCTCGGGCGGCACGTCGAGCCGCACCGGATGGTCCTCCAGCACCCGCCGCAGGTCGTGCACGGCGGCGGCGACAGCCTCGGCCAGGTCGACCGGCTCGATCGACTGGTGGAGCGCCCCCGCTTCGATCCGCACCATGTCGAGCAGGTTGGCGACGAAGCGGTTGAGCCGCTCGGCCTCGGCGCGGGCAGCGGACAGCTGTTCCCCCTGCCCCTCGCTCGCCGGCCGCATCTCGCCCAGCATGCCGAGGATGGTGGTGAGCGGCGTGCGCAGGTCGTGGCTTACCGAGGAGAGCAGGGCCGCGCGCAGCCGGTCGCGCTCCTTGAGCTGGGTCACCATCGCCATCTCGCTCTCCAGCGCGATCCGCTCGAAGGCGAGCGCGGCCTGGTCGAGCAGGCTGAGCAGCAGCGGCAGCTGGTCCGAGCGCAGCGGATTGCCCGCGTCGATGCGGGCGACGCCCAATACCCCAAGCGCCCGCCCGCCCGCCGCAAGCGGATGGAACAGCCATTCCGAGGCGGTGAGCGTGTCCGAGCCGCGCCCGGCCGGGCTGTTGTGATCGAACGACCATTGCGCCGCCGCCTGCTCGATCATCTCGAGGCGATCCTCGGGCGGATAGGCCGCGCGCAGCCCCAGCTGGCCATGTTCGGGGAGCAGCAGTACCGCGCTCACGTCGAGCAGCCGCGCAACTTCGGCGCAGAGCGTCTGGCCGAGGTCCTCCTGCGTGCTCACCCCGGTCAGCAGCCGCGCGAAGCCGGCCAGCGTGCTGTTCTGCGCGGCGCTGCGCTGGGCCAGTTCCGCCTGTGCCCGCACGCGCGCGGCGAGCTGGCTGGAGACCACCGCCACGCCCATCAGCACCAGCACGGTGATGATGTTCTGCGGGTCCTGGATGGTGAAGGTCCGGGTCGGCGGGATGAAGAAGAAATTATAGGCGAGCGACGAGACCAGCCCGGTCACCACGCCCGGGCGCACGCCGTAGCGCGTCGCCGCAACCATTACCGGCAACAGGTAGAGCAGCCCGATATTGGTGATGTTGCCGAGCGAGAAGATCGTCGCCCCCAGCACGGTGACCGCGACGACCAGGCCGAGCGACACGACATAGTCGACCGGGGATCCCCATCGGCCGCGCGGGCGGGGATGCCGACCGCGTGCGGGCGCTTCGAGCATCGGCAGCACATGCACCGCGATGCCGGGAGTCTCGCGCACCAGCCGGTCGACCACCGAGCCGTGCCGCAGCTCGAACCAGCGCGAGCGCGCCGACTTGCCGACGATGAGCTGGGTGGCGCGCGCCTCGGCGGTGAAGCGCTTGAGGCCCTCCAGCACCGATTCCGCCGGCACCGTCGCCACCTGCCCGCCGAGCTGGCTGGCCAGGTGAAGCGTCGCGGCGACCTGGGCATTCTCCGCGTCGCTCAGCCGGGCGGTGCGCGGTGTTTCGATGTGCACCGCGGTCCAGGGCGCGCGCAGGCCGTCGGCGACGCGCTTGGCGGCGCGGACCAGCTCGGCCGAGCCGGGCAGCTCGCTCACCGCCACCACCAGCCGCTCGCTGGCCGCCCAGGTGCCGGCCAGCGCATGGGTGCGCAGATAGTCGAGCATCTGCGCGTCGACCGCCTGCGCGGCCCGGCGCAACGCCAGCTCGCGCAACGCGGTCAGGTTCGACTTGGAGAAGAAATGCCCCAGCGCGCGCGTCGCTTCCTCGGGGACATAGACCTTGCCCTCGCGCAGCCGCTCGATCAGCTCGTCGGGCGGCAGGTCGACGATCTCCAGGTCCGCCGCCTCGAGCACGCGGTCGGGAACGGTCTCGCGCACGCGCACCTTGGTGAAGGAGGCGACGACGTCGTTCAGGCTCTCGATGTGCTGGATGTTGACGGTGGAATAGACGTCTACCCCCGCCGCGAGCAGTTCCTCGATATCCTGGTAGCGCTTGTCGTGCCGGCTGCCCGGCGCGTTGGTATGGGCGAGCTCGTCGACCAGCACCAGCTGCGGCGCACGGGCGAGGATCGCGTCGATGTCCATCTCGGCGATGGTCCGGCCATGATATTCGACCGGGCGGCGCGGCACGATCTCCAGCCCCTGCACGAGTGCCTCGGTCTCGACGCGGCCATGCGTCTCGACCACGCCGATGACGACGTCGATGCCCGCCTTGCGCCGCGCCGCGGCCTCGGTGAGCATCTCATAGGTCTTGCCCACGCCCGGGGCGGCGCCGAGGAATACCTTCAGGCGGCCGACGCCCTCCTGCGCGGCGGCGCGCAGAAGGGCATCGGGATCGGGTCGCTGATCGTCGTCGCTCACTCGGCGGCTTTTGCGCCCTGCGCCGCCTGCTTGTCGAGATCGCGATTGAGCGCGAGCACGTTGACGCGCGGTTCGCCCAGGAAGCCGAGCAACGGCTGCTCCACATGCCTGCCCACGATCGCACGCACCTTGTCCACGCCCAATCCTCGCGCCCCGGCGACGCGGCCCACCTGGAAAAAGGCCGCCTCGGGGCTGATGTCAGGGTCGAGCCCCGAGGCGGAGGTGGTCACCAGATCGGCGGGAACCGAATTTCCTGGTGCGGAACGATTGGCGGCGGCGTCCTTGGCGATGCGATCGACGAGCGCCTGCGAAGTCGGGCCGAGGTTGGAACCGGAGGACGCGGTGGGGTCGTACCCATTGGTGCCGGCGGCCGAGGGGCGGCCGTGGAAATAGCGCGGGCTGGCAAATCCCTGGCCGAGCAGTTCGGAGCCGCGCACCTGGCCGCTCTCGACGATCAGGCTGCCATTCGCCTGGTGTGGGAAGGCGAGCTGGCCGATGCCGGTGAGCGCCGCCGGATAGGCGAGCCCGAGCAGGGCGGCGAACAGAAGCGTCAGGACGAGCGCCGGACGGAGAGCGGTGGTGAGGTCCTTCAACATTTCTTGTTCTTCCTTCTTTCCTCCCCCTCCCGCTTGCGGGAGGGGGCGGGGGGAGGGCCTGTGACGAGAGGTGGGGACAGGCCCTCCCCCAACCCCTCCCGCAAGCGGGAGGGGAGTTCTCGGTCACGCCAGCCCCAGCCCCGCCACGACCAGATCGATCAGCTTGATCCCCGCGAACGGCGCCAGCACCCCGCCCAGGCCATAGATCGCCAGGTTGCGCGCCAGCAGCGGCCCTGCCCCGATCGGGCGGTATTTCACGCCCTTGAGCGCAAGCGGCACCAGCGCAGGGATGATCAGCGCGTTGAAGATGATCGCGGAGAGGATCGCGCTTTGCGGGCTCGCCAGCTGCATCACGTTGAGCACGCCGAGCGACGGATAGAGCGCGACGAACATCGCCGGGATGATCGCGAAATATTTCGCGATGTCGTTGGCGACCGAGAAGGTGGTCAGCGCCCCGCGCGTCATCAGCAGCTGCTTGCCCAGGCCGACGATCTCGATGAGCTTGGTCGGATCGCTGTCGAGATCCACCATGTTGCCCGCCTCGCGCGCGGCCTGGGTGCCGGTGTTCATCGCCACGCCCACATCGGACTGGGCGAGCGCCGGCGCATCGTTGGTGCCGTCGCCGCACATCGCCACCAGGCGGCCGCCCTGCTGCTCCTTGCGGATCAGCGCGAGCTTGTCCTCCGGCGTGGCCTCGGCGAGGAAATCGTCCACCCCGGCCTCGGCGGCGATCGCCGCGGCGGTGAGCGGGTTGTCGCCGGTGATCATCACGGTGCGGATGCCCATGCGGCGCAGCTCGCCGAACCGTTCGCGCACCCCGGCCTTGACCACGTCCTTGAGCGCGATCACGCCGAACAGCCGGCCGTCCTCGGCCACCGCCAGCGGCGTCTGGCCCTGACGGGCGATCTCCTCGGCGATGCGGCGCAGGTCGCCGCCCGCCGCCGTCTCGCCCAGGCCCGGATTGGCGCGCAGCACCGCGTCGACCGCGCCCTTCTGGATCAGCGTGGAACCGATGCGGACGCCCGAGATGCGGGTCTGGGCAGTGAAGGGAATGACCTCGGCGGTCTTGGGCAGGCTGCGGATCTCGACTGCATATCTGCCCTGGGCGAGCGTCACGATCGAGCGGCCCTCGGGCGTCTCGTCGGCCAGGCTGGCGAGCAGGGCGGCCCGCGCCAGCTCGTCGGTGGTGACGCCGCCCAGCGGGCGGAACTCGCTCGCGGCACGGTCGCCGATCGTGATCGTGCCGGTCTTGTCGAGCAGCAGCACGTCGATATCGCCCGCCGCCTCGACCGCGCGGCCCGACTTGGCGAGCACGTTGAAGCGCACCAGCCGGTCCATGCCCGCGATGCCGATCGCGGAGAGCAGGGCGGCGATCGTGGTCGGGATCAGGGTGATCAGCAGCGCCGCCAGGATCGCCACCGGCACCTGCCCGCCCGCATAGGCGGCGAAGCCGGGAATGGTCGAGACGGCGATCAGGAAGATGATCGTCAGGCCGACCAGCAGGATGGTCAGCGCGATCTCGTTCGGGGTCTTCTGGCGCTCGGCCCCTTCCACGAGCGCGATCATCCGGTCGAGGAAACCCTGGCCCGGCTCCTGGGTGACGCGCACCTTGATCCGGTCCGAGATCACCCGCGTGCCGGCAGTCACCGCCGAGCGGTCGCCGCCCGCCTCGCGGATCACCGGCGCGCTCTCGCCGGTGATCGCGCTTTCATTGACCGAGGCGACTCCCTCGATCACTTCGCCATCGGCCGGGATCAGGTCGCCGGTCTCGACCAGGACGACATCGCCCTTCTTCAGCTGCGAGGCCGGAACGGTCTTGCCGTTCGGCAGCCGGGCGGTGAGCTCCGACTTGGTGGCGCGCAGCGACGCGGCCTGGGCGCGGCCCCGCCCCTCCGCCAGCGCCTCGGCAAAGGTGCCGAACAGCACGGTGAGCCACAGCCAGACGATGAGCTGGATCTGGAAGGCCAGGGAGAGGCTGGTGCCGCCGATGAAGAGCAACACGGTGAGGAGGAGCGCGACCACCGCGGTGGTGAAGAGCACGGGGTTCTTCACCAGCTGGCGCGGATCGAGCTTGGTGAACGCGTCGCCGATGGCGGGGCCGATCAGGGCGGGCGTGAACAGGGTTGCGGTCGTCATGGAAGGGGACCTCAGAAGAGCTGGCCGTGGATCATCGCGAGATGATCGGCGATGGGACCGAGCGCGAGGCTGGGCAGGAAAGTGAGCCCGCCCAGGATCAGGACGATGCCGACGAGCAGGCCGACCCAGAGCAGGCCGGTGGTCGGGAACGAGCCCGCACTTTCCGGGTGCACCTTCTTCGCGGCCAGGCTGCCGGCAATGGCGAGCGCGGGCACGATGATGAAGAAGCGGCCGACCCACATCGCGGCGCCCAGCATGCCGTTGTAGAAGGGCGTGTTCGCGCTCAGGCCGCCAAAGGCCGAACCATTGTTCGCAGTGGCCGAGGTGAAGGCGTAGAGGATCTCGGTGAAGCCGTGCGGCCCCTTGTTGAACGGCCCGGCAAGCCCCGCCGGCAGCACCGAGGCGAGCGCGGTGCCACCCAGGATCATCAACGGCAGCACCGCGATGGCGAGGACGGCGAGCTTGACCTCGCGGCTCTCGATCTTCTTGCCGACATATTCGGGCGTGCGGCCCACCATCAGCCCGGCGACGAACACCGCGAGGATGGCGAAGAGCAGGAAGCCGTAGATGCCCGCGCCGACGCCGCCGATCACGACTTCGCCGAGCTGCATGTTGAACAGCGGGATCATGCCGCCGAGCGGGGTCAGGCTGTCGTGCATCGCGTTGACCGCGCCGCACGAGGCCGCGGTGGTCACCACGCTGAACAGGGCGCTGGCCGCGATGCCGAAGCGGACCTCCTTGCCCTCCATGCTGCCCCCGGCGAGGCCGAGATGATGGAGCGCCGGATTGCCCGCGGCTTCCTGCCAATAGGTGACGGTGGTGCCGGCGACGAACATCACCAGCATCGCGGCGAGGATCACCCAGCCCTGACGGCTATTCCCCACCGCCCTGCCGAACGTGTGCGTCAGGCCCGTGCCGATCGCCAGGATCGACAGCATCTGGACGAAGTTGGTGAGCGCGCCCGGATTCTCGAAGGGATGCGCCGAATTGGCGTTGAAGAAGCCGCCGCCATTGGTGCCGAGCATCTTGATCGCTTCCTGGCTGGCCACCGGCCCCATCAGGATCGTCTGCCGGGCGCCTTCCAGCGTCGTCGCGTCGACCGAGGACAGGAAGGTCTGCGGTACGCCGCTCGCGATCAGGAACAGCGCATAGACGATGCATGCCGGCAGCAGCACGTAGAGCGTCACCCGGGTCATGTCGGCCCAGAAATTGCCGATCCCGCTCGCCTGGCGCCGCGCGAAGCCGCGGAACAGCGCGAAGGCGATCGCGATGCCGGTCGCCGCCGACAGGAAATTGTGGATGGCGAGGCCGAGCATCTGGCTCAGGATCGACAGGCTCTCGCCCGAATAGCTCTGCCAGTTGGTGTTGGTGGTGAAGCTCACCGCCGTGTTGAAGGCAAGGTCGGGCGACTGGCCGGCCAGCCCGCGCGGATTGAGCGGCAGCAGGTCCTGGAAGCGCAGGATGCAATAGGTGAAGGCGAAGGTCGCCAGCTGGAACGCCAGCATGTGCAGCGCATAGCGGCGCCAGCCCTGCTCGGCGTTCGGATCAACGCCGGCGAGCTTGTAGAAACCGCGCTCGACCGGGCCGAGCACGCGGTGGAGCGGCGTGCGCCGCCCTTCATAGATGGCGAAGAGCCAGCTCCCCATCGGCTTGGCCAGCGCGACGAGGAGGAGCAGGAAGACGAGGATCAGCATCCAGCCTTGTACGGTCATGGTGAAGTCCGATCAGAAGCGCTCGGGCCGGACGAGCACGGCCACGAGGTAGATGAGCAGGCCCAGGGCGGTGAGCCCGGCGAGCGCGAGCGGCAGCGGCATGGCGTTTCTCCTCAGGCCTGGTCGCAAAGGCGGACGCAGGCGAGCGTGAGCAGGAACAGCCCCGCGAGCGCTCCCAGCCAGATCAGGTCGTTCATGGTCTTCTTTCCCCTATTGGCGGCGATCGCGGCGCCGATTGTCGAAGCGGACATGGCGGGGCGGCACGGGGATCAGCCGGAACAGGCCCGGCCCCTCGATCAGCAGCGCCCAGCCCAGCGCCCAGGCGATGACGGAAAGCACGGCCTCGCCGAACTCGGCGGGGTCGGCATTGTGCAGCGGCGGGCGGTGGATCGAGGCGATGAGCGCCCACACCGCCAGCGCGCAGCCGCCGAGCAGCAGCGCGCCGCCCAGCCGCAGCCCGGCCTGTGCCGGCCAGCCCCCGGCTCCGCTTTCCAGACGGCGCATCAACGCACCCACGATGAATCTCCCGGACAGGATGTCGCGAGCGGCGATGTGGGGCGGAGGCCAGTTAAGGTTCCACGGGGAAGTTCGGGCCCCGCATAAAGATTCCATAAAATCGTTGGCAGCGGCCGAAACCTCTGAATACTAGGCGGGCTCGACGGCGCCGAAGGGGGAGCCGGCAGGGAAAGGTACGCCTTGAACGCGACGCAGACCGCCGAAACCGGCCATTCGCCCGGCCATCAGGATCGGCTCGGCACGCTCGCCGTCGGCGCGATCGGCGTGGTGTTCGGCGATATCGGCACCTCGCCGCTCTATTCGCTCAAGGAAAGCTTCATCGGCCATCATCCGCTGGCGGTGGACCGCGAACATATCTTCGGCGTGCTCTCGCTGGTCTTCTGGACGATGGTGCTGGTGGTGACGGTGAAGTACGTCATCATCATCCTGCGCGCGGACAACAAGGGCGAGGGCGGCAGCCTGGCGCTGCTCGCGCTGATCGCGCGCAAGCTGGGCGAGACGCGCTGGACGCCGTGGGTGACGATATTGGGCGTGATCGCCACCGCGCTCTTCTATGGCGACGCGATCATCACGCCCGCGGTATCCGTGCTGTCGGCGGTGGAAGGGCTCGCCACGGTCGAGGACTCGCTGTCGCAGCTGGTGCTGCCGATCAGCATCGCCATCCTGATCGGCCTCTTCATGATCCAGTCGCACGGCACCGCGCGGGTCGGCAGGCTGTTCGGCCCGGTGATGGTCTTCTATTTCACCGTCATCGCGGTGCTCGGCGTGATCGGGATCGCGCGGAGCCCCGACATCCTGTGGGCGCTCAACCCGTGGTACGCGCTCAACTTCTTCCTGCTCGACCCTATGCTCGCCTTCCTGGCGCTGGGATCGGTGGTGCTGGCCGTGACCGGGGCCGAGGCGCTCTATGCCGATATGGGCCATTTCGGCCGCAAGGCGATCATGGTCTCCTGGCTCTATATCGCCTTCCCCTGCCTGATGCTCAACTATCTCGGCCAGTCCGCGCTGCTGCTGAGCAACCCCGCCGCGGTGGAGAACCCGTTCTTCCTGCTGGCGCCGGACTGGGCCCGCCTCCCGCTCGTCATCCTCGCCACCATGGCGACGGTGATCGCCAGCCAGGCAGTGATCTCGGGCGCCTTCTCGGTGACGCAGCAGGCGGTGCAGCTCGGCTTCCTTCCGCGCCTGCGCATCCGCCATACCAGCGCCAAGGCGGCGGGGCAGATCTATGTCCCGCTCACCAACTGGCTGCTGCTGATCATGGTGATCCTGCTCGTCCTCGGCTTTCGCAGCTCGAGCAACCTGGCCGCCGCCTATGGCATCGCGGTGACCGGCACGATGTTCATCACCGCCTGCATGCTGGGCGTGCTCACCTTCGCGGTGTGGAAATGGCCGCCCGTGGTGGCCGGGCTGGTCACCGGCGGCTTCCTGCTGATCGACGGGCTCTATTTCGCCTCGAACGTCACCAAGATCCCCGATGGCGGCTGGTTCCCCCTGCTGGTGGCGGCGATCGTCTTCATCCTGCTCACCACCTGGGCAACCGGGCGCCGGCTGGTCCGCGCGCGGCTGCACGAAGGGGCGATGCCGATCCAGATCTTCATCCAGTCCGCCGGCCATTCGGTGCAGCGCGTGCCGGGCACCGCCGTGTTCCTCGCCAGCACCGACGACATCCCGCCCGCGCTGCTCCACAACCTCAAGCACAACAAGGTGCTGCACGATCGCGTGGTGATCCTCACCGTGGCGATCGAGCAGGTGCCGCACGTCGCCCCCGAAGCCCGTGCCGAAGTGAAGCCGCTCGGCGAGGGCTTCTACCGGATCGTCCTCCATTATGGCTTCATGGACGAGATCGACATCCCCGCCGCGCTCCATGCGCTGGGCGAGGCCGTGGGCGAGAAGTTCAAGGCAATGGAGACGAGCTATTTCCTCGCGCGGCAGACGCTGATCGCCTCGGCCCGGCCCGGCATGGCGATCTGGCGCGAGAAGCTGTTCGCCTGGATGGTCCGCAATGCCGAAAGCGCGATGGAGTTCTTCAAGCTGCCCACCAACCGCGTGGTCGAGCTGGGCAGCCAGGTGGAGATTTGAGCCGGCTCCCCTCCCTGGAAGGGAGGGGTTGGGGGTGGGCGATGCACGCAAGACGGCCAACCCACGCCACGCGACGCCAGTATCGCCAGGACGCCACCCACCCCCTGCCCCTCCCTTCCAGGGAGGGGAGCCAGACGCGAACCGCGCGGCGCCAGCCGGAAAGGGGGCGGATCGCCGCCCCCTCCCCCAAAAATGTCAGAAGCTCATGCGCAGGCCGGCGGTGATGATCCGCCCGGTGCTGGCATAGGTCTGGCTGACCGGGTTCGCCGCATACATGGTGCGATATTGCGGCGCGTTGGTCATGTTGCGGCCCTCGAGCGACAGCTTGGCGAACTTGGTCACCGCATAGGACATCGCGAAATCGATGTTCAGCTGGTTCTCGTTGTAGCCGAAGTCCGCGAACACCGGCGAGTTGCAGGGGCCGCCGCCGACGGTGGTGGTGCCCACCGAGCAGGTGCCCGTCGCCAGCGGGAAGCGGTTCACATAGCGCGCGCGCCACGCGCCCGAGACGCGGGCCGAGAACTTGCTGTCCTCGTAATAGAGCGTCGCGTTGAACGCGTCCGGCGAGGTGTTGAGGAACGGCCCCTCGGCATAGCTGTTCACCGCGGTGCCCGACACCGTCTGGCTGGTGCTCAGCGCCGTGCCCGTCAGGTAGCTCAGGCTCGAATCGATGTGCGTATAGTTCGCGATCACGCCGAAATGCTTGAGGAAACCGGGCAGGAAGAAGAAGTCGGTCTGCAGATTGACTTCCACGCCCTGGATATGGCCGCCGGGCGCATCCTTGAACTGGCGGATGCCCCAGGTGCCGCCCGCGGTGGTATAGCCGAGCAGCGCGGGGTTGGTGATGAAGGTCAGCACCTGCTGGTACACCTCGGGCTCGAACACCGCCGATAGCGGCGCCTCGAGCGCCACCTGCTGCGGGAAGGTGTCGATGTTCTTCTTGAACAGGTTCACCGCGATCAGGCCGTTGTTCGCGAAGTATTTCTCGAAGCTCAGGTCGAGATTGGTCGCGCGGAACGGGTTGAGATAGGGATTGCCCACCGTCAGCGTCGGCGCCGTGCCGTTCGCGTTCAGGCTGGTGGTGAAGGCAGTTGTGCCCGGCGTCAGGCTGGCGAGCTGCGGCCGCGACATCACCTTGGACGCGGCGAAGCGGACGAGGAAATTGTCGGCGACTTCCCAGTTCGCGTTCATCGCGGGCAGCCAGTCCCAATATTCGTTCTTCGCGGTTACGCCGAGGCCCGCGACGCCGTCGGCGCCGCCGACATTGCCCGAGCCAGAGACGCGGGTATTGGCGACGCGCATGCCGATATTGCCGCGCAGCGGCCGGCCGAGCAGGTTGACGTTATAGTCGACCTGGAAATAGGCCGACACGTCGTTCTCGGTCACGCCCGAGCGCTGCCGCCCGTCGACCACGGCGCGGAAATCGCCCCATTTGTTCACGCAGTTGCAGTTGATGCCGAACTGATTGATGAACTTCTTGATATCGGGCGCATAATAGCTGGTCGGCGTGCCCTGCGTCACGTTCAGCCCCTGGCCGAAGCCGATGGTCTGGCCAAGATCGGTGATGTTGAGCCGCGCTTCGGCCAGCGTCGGGTTGATCGCCTCGATCGACTGGTTGCGCCGCCCCTGGTCGCCCGAATAGGCGAACTGCTTCGCGGTCCCGCCGAAGCGGATCGACATCTCGGGCAGCGCTTCATAGGTGAAGTTCACCCGCGCCACCTTGAATTCATTGTCCACGGTGTTGGTGAAGTAGCGGATCGTCGACAGGCCCTTCACCAGCGTCCAGCTGTTCGGGTTCGCCACGTCGAAGCCCGGCTTGAAAACCGGCATCTTGCCGCCGGCGCGCTCGTCGAAGGTGTAGCCGTCCTGGTCGATCGCGTTGAACTCGGCAAGCAGGCCATAGGCGCGGAATTGCGATTTCGACCAGCCGCCCGTCGCATCGGCATAGAAGCCCGGCGCGAGTTCCTGATGGACGTTCAGCGTCACCTGCTTGAAATCGGTCCGGCCGAACTGGGTATCGGCGAAGCTGCGCCAGTCGACATCGTCGAGGACGAGATAATCGGCCTGGCCGGCGCTGTTGACGTGCGCCTCGCGGATCTTGGTGTTCGGGCGGCCGAGCAGTTCGTTGTAATAGCCGATCTGGTTGGCGGTCGCGACATAGCCCGGCGAGGCGGGGTTGTTGTAATAGTCGAACGGATTGAGGTTGTTCGGGTTCAGGCTGTTGAAATAGCCGGCGAGCGGGGCCTGGCCGACGCCGTTGCCCGCCTGGTCGCCGTTGCAGTCGATGATCGCGCTGGGCACGCAGTTCGCATAGAGCGCGACGCGGTCGGCATAGCCATTGGCGGTGCCGATCGCGCGCAACCCGTTGGCGCCCGTCCCCACCACGCGCGCATTGGTGCCGTTGCGGTTGAGGCCGATCGGCGTGATGCCGGTGTTGTTGCTGTTCTGGTCGTAGCGCGAGAAGACGCCGTCCAGCGTGATCTCGGTGCCCGGGCCCGGCTTCCACTGCATCGTCGCGGTGGCGCCGATCCGCTCATAATCCAGATATTGGCGCCCGACCGAGGGCAGGCCCGGGATGATCGTGGTCGGCGTGACCAGCGCATAGGCCGCCGGGTCCGAGCCGAAGGTGGCGCCGGTGCCCTGGTTGCTCGGGCGCGCGAAGCCGAAGACGTTCGGCGTCACGCCGGCGATCTGCGAGTTGCGATAGGTATATTCGAACACGCCGATGTTGCGGCGATAGGCGTCGATCTGCTGTTGCTGCTTCTGGTAGGCGCCCGAGACGAGGATGCCGAAATTGTCGGTCACCCGCACCGAGGCGAGGCCGGTGAAACGCGGATTCCACTTCTTGCCGTTCTCGCGATACTCGGCTTCCGCGCCCACGGCGAAGCGGTTCTTCTTGTACGAGAGCGGGCGGCCGGTCGTCAGGTCGATGATCGCGCCGAGCGACCCCTCGTCATTCTCCGCCGCGGTCGACTTGGTCACCTTGATGCCGCCGAACAGTTCGGAGGCGAAGGTATTGAAGTCGAAGCCGCGCGAGCGGTTCGCGCCGGCATCGGACTGGTTGCCGCCCGAGATGTTCTGCGCATCGGCGCCGTTCAGGCGGACCATCTGGAAGTCACCGCCCAGGCCGCGCACGGTGATCGTGCGTCCCTCGCCATTGTCGCGGTCGATCGAGACGCCGGGCAGCCGCTGGATCGATTCCGCCAGGTTCGCGTCGGGGAAGTCGGCAATGTCCTCGGCGGTGATCGCGTCGACGATCTGGTTCGAATTGCGCTTGATGTTGACCGAACTGGCCAGCGAAGCGCGGAAACCGGTGACAACGATCAGGTCGCCGCTTTCCGTCTGGTCCTGCGGCGCCGCCTGCGGATCGTCCTGCGCGACGGCAGTGACCGCAGCGGCGGTCTCGGTGGCCTGTGCCCAGGCCGGCGCCGCCGTCAGCAGCGCCATGCCGAGCGCGCCCAGCGCCGTCGTGCCGCGCAACGCCGAACGGCGCGCGGCAAGGGTGTCAGCGATAGAAAGCATGGATTCCTCCCCCAAAGTCTTCTCATCGACAAGCATGAATCGATGCGCCCGATGGAGCCTGGAATCAGGGTGCGACGCAGCATTGCGGAAAACGACGCAAGCCGCTCCGCAAGATCCAGCCATGTCGCGACTTGCCCCCTCCCACGCCCCTCTTGCGGATCTTCTCGTCCACTTGGGCGCAAGCGTATTCAGCCACGCTTGTTCACCCTATTGATCGCGCTACCATTCCCGCGTGTCAACCGGTGTCATTGAACAAAATGTCACAATCGGGCGATTGCGGCATTTCAGCAACATCGGGGAAATGCCGCCGTGCAGCGCGGGTTTTCGGGGAGGTTTTGTGCGCCCGCCGGTGCGAGGCGCAGCAGCGATGTGTCCCATCGCCCAATCGACATTCAACATTCCCCTCCGGAGTAGAAGCGGGATACCTGTCTGAATATCGACCTAACCTGGCGCGAAGCGACATTCAGCTCTGTCCCTTCCATTCCCGGTGGCGAGGAACGGAAGTTCAATGTCGAAGCCTCTCCCTTCCGTCATGCTGAACTTGTTTCAGCATCCAATTCTCCACCCGCGATATCGCCAGTGGCACGTTGGACCCTGAAACAAGTTCAGGGTGACGAAGGAGGTTGGCTCGACGTGTTCCGGCCCGCCAAGCCCTTAGCTTGACTGTCGATTGGTCCTACACCTCGCGCGGTGGCGCGACCGAGGCGCGGTGGATCAGCGTCGAGGGGAAGAGCGACGGCTCCTCCACGGCATTGCCGTCGTCCCCGAAAAAGTCCGCCAGCAGCTTCAGCGCCGCCGAGCGCGCCATCGAGATGATCGGCCAGTGCACCGTGGTGAGCGGCGGCCAGATGTGCGAGGCGATCGCGGTATCGTCGAAGCCGACGATCGACAGGTCCTCGGGCACGCTCATGCCCCGGCGGCGCGCGGCATGGAGGGTGGCGGCCGCCATCTCGTCGTTCGAGGCGAAGATCGCGGTGGGGCGCGGCGACAGGTCGAGCAGCCGGTCGGCGGCGGCCAGCCCCGTCTCGAACGTGTAGTTGCCGTCGGCGATCAGGCTGCGCGGCAGCTTGATCCCCGCTTCCTCCAGCGCATTCTCGAAGCCCTTGCGGCGCTCGCGCGCGGAGCGGAAGCCGTGCGGGCCGGCGATCAGGCCGATGCGGCGATGGCCGAGCGAGATCAGGTGGTTCACCGCCTCGGTCACCACGTCGCAATCGTTCGAGGCGACCATGTGCTCGGACGCATCGAGCGTCGCCGATCCCATGCGGACATAGCGGATGCCGAGCTCGCGGCAGAGCTCCGCCACCATCTCGTTCTCGGAGACCGGCGGCAGGAACATCACGCCATAGAGGCGCTGGCGCTCGAGGAAGTTGCGCACGTCCTCGAGCATGGTCGAGCTGCCCCGGTCGATCGGGCGGACGATCAGCTCGAACTCGGTGTCGCGCATCGCCTCGAGCATGCCGGCCTGGACGTTCATCACCATCTGCGCGTTGGGATTGTCGTGGATCAGGCCGATCAGGAAGTTGCGGCGCAGCGCCAGCGCGCGCGCCTGGACATTGGGGACATAGCCCAGCTCGCTGATCACCCGCTCGACCTTCGCGCGCGTGTCGCCATTGAGCAGCGGCGAGCGATTGATCACTCGGCTGACGGTCTTCTTCGAGACGCCGGCGATACGGGCGACGTCGTTGATCGTGGGCTTTCCGGTTCTCTCCATCCCGCGAACATAATGGCTTGCAGGACAAAGCGATACGATATTATCGACCAGCCGAATTGGCCACCGGTATCACCTTGCCGGCTCAACTCCCCGGCTGGACGTACGGCACCCGGCTCCACAGCTCGCGCTCCCATTTGCGCGGGTCGCCGGCCAGGCGGCTGGGCGCGTCGAACAGCATCGTCGCGCGGCCGGGCAAGGCATAGGGCGTCCAGGCGGGCAGGCCCTTCGCCACCGGCCTGCCGGTGCGGGCAAGCGCGGCGAAGGCGCCCATCACCTGGCCGCTCAGCTTCCGCGCCGCCGGCCCGGTGCCGGTATAGGATCCCGGCGCATCGAGCGTGCCAAAGGCGAGCGCGATGTCCATCGTATGCGGCGCGCCGCGCTCGGGCCGGGTCGGCGACCGGAAATCGACCTGATAGACCCAGGTGGCCCTGGCCCCCGCCGCCGCCCGCGCATCCGCCTCGAGCCATTGGCCCGGCCAACTCCGGCCGGCGGTGGTGGCGCGGTAGAAGAGCTGCTCGGGCGTATCGGCCGGGAAATGCGTGCGATATTGGGCGACCACCCATTCGGGCAGCAGGTCCATGCGCAGCTCGGGCGCCATGCGCGCGGCCACATTGTCCCAGGTCAGCCCCCGCACCTTCTCCGAACCGGGATCGATGAAGGCCCGTGTCTCGTCATGCGTGTTGCCCAGGATCATCGGGATCGCCAGGCTCTGCGGATTGGCATCTGGCCAGAAGGGGTGGCGGGTGAGCCACTTCATGTCGAGCACCGGCCCGAAATAGACGGCGCCGCCCAGGATCGGGTCGGTCGCATCCAGCGCGTCGACCAGCTTCTCGACCGGCATGTCGAGCAGGGGCTGGAGGTCGCCCTCGCGCACGCCCAGCCTGGCGAGATAGGCCTGGGCCCGCTTCGTCGCGTTGAGCGGGCCCGATGCGGTCACCTGCTGCCCGCTCATCGTCGCCGCCGAATGGAACAGCCCCCTGGCCGCCGGCATGCCCATCAGCGTCGCGATCTTGGCGCCGCCGCCCGACTGGCCGAACACGAAGACACGGCGCGGATCGCCGCCGAACGCCGCGATATTGTCCCGTACCCATTGCAGCGCGAGGATCAGGTCGAGCTGGCCGAGGTTGCCGCTGTCCGCGAAGCGCGGATCGAAGCGGGCGAGATAGAGATAGCCGAGCGCGTTGAGCCGGTGATTGACCGTCACCACCACCACATCCTCGGCCGCCGCCAGCGTCGCGCCATCGTTCAGCGGCACGGTGACGGTGCCGTTCGAATAGGCGCCGCCATGGATGTAGAGCATCACCGGGCGCTTCGCCGTGTCACTGGGGTCGGGCGTCCAGATGTTGAGGAACAGGCAGTCCTCGGAAGCACGCTGGTCGCCCCTGCCCTGCGGGCAGATCGGGCCGAACGTATCGGCACGGAAATCGGTCACGCGCGCGGCCCGGCGCGGGGCGCGGAAGCGATCGGCCACGCCGTAGCGGATCCCCAGAAATGCCCAGGGACCGCCCTGGTCTTCGGAATGGCCCATGCTGAGGAAACGGCCTGCCGGCGCATCGACCACCATGCTCACCGGAGTCGCACGGGCCACCAGCGGCGCCGCCGCCAGCGCCATGCCGCCCGCCACTACCGAACGCCGCGTTACCCCGCTCATTGCCCTGCTCCCGTCATGATATGTCCCGTCGCCTCCTCGATCCGGCCCAGCGCCGCGTCGGTCAGCGCCACCTGGCGCCCCGCTTCCTCGGCCTCCCCGGCCAGCCGCCCCACTTGCAGGCTGATCGTCGCGATCAGCCCCGCGATCTCGCGCGAGGAGACGGCGGTCTCGTCGATCGAGGCCAGGATCCCCGCCACCGTGGCCATCTGCGTCTCCATCGCGCCCGACACGGCGCGAACGCGCGCGAGCAGTTCGGTGACGACGCCCAGAATCGCGCGGTTGGTCTCGGCCATCGCGCCGCTCGCGGCCTGGGCCTCGCGGATCGTCCGGGTGACGCCGCCGGTCGCATCCGCCGCCTGGTCCGCCAACGTGCGCACTTCCTGCGCGACCACCGCGAAGCCGCGCCCGCTGTCGCCCGCGCGCGCCGCCTCGATGCTGGCGTTCAGCGCGAGCAGCTTGGTCTGGTGCGCGATGCCGGAGATCAGCGTGACGACGCTCTCGATCCGCGCCGTGTTGGCGGAGAGGCTTTCGGCGCTCTCCTTGCCCTTGAGCGCGATGGCATCGGCATTGCCGGCGACTTCCGCGGCGGCGGACGCGTCCTCGCGAGCACGCTCATAGGCGGTGATGAGCGCCGCGGCGCTGCGCGCGGACTCGCCCATCGCGATCGCCGCCTGATCCGCCGCCGACGCCACCTCCGCTGCCGGCGCCCGCAGCCCGAGCAGTTCGGCTGCCGTGCGCTCGGTGAACCGGGCGATCTCGCGGCTCGCCCGTGCGGTGCTGGCGATCGATTCCGTAAGCTCGCCGCGGACCTCGGCCAGTTCGCGCCGCCGGGCGGCCTGGGCACGCAGCCGGGCGATCTGGCGCAGCCGGCTGGCGATGATCTCGAACTCGATCACCGCCAGCTTCTGCGTCGCGCGGGTCAGCCGTTCGAGCTGCCCGGGATCGCGGCTCAGCGCGAAGAACAGCGCATGGATGTGCATCTGCGCGACTAGCATCGACGCGGCGACGGTGGAGAATTCCAGGCCGTCCTCGGCGATACGATCGGCTTCCGCAGTGACTCGGTCGACCCAGGCCTGGTCGATCGGGCGCGAGAGCTTGGCGCGGGCATAGTCGACGCGGCTCTCGACCAGCGCGTCGGGCACCGCGCCACCCGCGCGTCGCTCGAGCAGTTCGCGCGCCACGCCCGCTATGTGCGGCTCGACGAGGCGCCAGGCTTCGGTCAGCTCGCGCTCGAAGCCCGCGTCTATCCCATAGACCGCGCGCAGCTGCGCGGCGTCACGCCCTTCCGGAGCCGCCTCGGCGGTGCCGGCGAAATTCTCCCCCATTGGCCGTCCTCACCCATGCCGGGGCGATGTTTCGCCTCCGGTCGATCATCGGCGAACGTCGAGCCCGCCTTCGTCGAACGCCGCCAGGTCCGCGCGCGTGAACAGGCTCGCGTCGCCAGGCAGCGAATGCTTGAGCGCGGTGAGCGCCAGGCCGGCCCGCGCGGCCGCCTTCGCATCGCCGCCGCTCTCGATCAGGCCGTGCAGCACGCCCGCGGCGAACGCATCGCCCGCGCCGATGCGGTCGACGATGCCGGCGATCAGCACCTCGTCGGTCTGGTAGCCGCCGGCCCGCGTGTCGACCCGCGCCGAGACGCGGTGGCTATCGGCATCGTCGACATGGCGTGCGGTGTTGGCGATCGTCTGTAGCTTCGGGAAAGCCGCGAACGCCGCTTCCGCCGCCTCGCGCCGGCGATCGGCGCCGTCGCCCGAGAATTGGCGCCCGAGCAGCAGCGAGATGTCGCGATGGTTGCCGAACAGCAGGTCGGCATGGCCGATCAGCCGGGTCAGCACCGCCTTGGGGTCGCTGTCCCAGCTCTCCCACAGCTTCGCGCGGTAATTGCCGTCGAACGAGACCGGGATGCCCCTGGCGGCGGCCGCTTCGGCTGCGGCGATCGCGGCGGCGGCGGTGTTGTGGCCGAGCGCCGGGGTGATGCCCGACAAGTGCAGCCGCGTCGCGCCGTCGAGCAGCGCGTCCCAGTCCCAGCGCTCCGCCGGGCGCCGGGCGAACACGGAATATGCGCGGTCATAGACGACTTCGGACGCGCGCAGCCCCGCGCCGGGCGTCAGGAAATACAGGCCGAGCCGGCCGGGCTCCGAAACCACGGTCGAAGTGTCGACGCCGCGCCGCCGCAGCTCGCCGATCACCGCGCCGCCCAGCGGATTGTCCGCCACCGCGGAGATCATCCGCACCTTGTGGCCAAGGCATGCCAGCCCCGTGGCAACGTTCGCCTCGGCCCCGCCGACATTCACGTCCAGCTTCGGCGTCTGGAGCAGCAGCTCGCGCCCCGGCGGCGAGAGCCGCAGCATCAGCTCGCCGAAAAAGGCAATGCTCATCGCGCCAGCCACCCGCCATCGACCGCCAGGATATGGCCCTGGACATAATCCGCGGCCGAAGAGGCGAGGAACACCGCCGCGCCGCCCATGTCCGTCGGATCGCCCCAGCGGCCGGCCGGGATGCGCTCCATGATCGAGCGGTTGCGATCCGCATCCGCCTGCAGTGCGGCCGTGTTGTTGGTGGCGATATAGCCCGGCGCGATCGCGTTCACGTTGATGCCCTTGGCCGCCCATTCGTTGGCGAGCAGCTTGGTCAGCCCGCCGATGCCCGATTTCGACGCAGTATAGCTCGGCACGCGGATACCGCCCTGGAAGGTGAGCATCGAGGCGATGTTGATGATCTTGCCCCGGCCCTGCGCCACCATGTGCTTCGCTGCCGCCTGGCAGAGGAAGAACACCGACTTCAGGTTGGTATCGACCACCGCGTCCCAATCCGCCTCGGTGAAATCCAGGCTGTCGGCACGGCGGATGATGCCCGCATTGTTGACCAGGATGTCGAGCCCGCCCAACTTGTCCACAGTTTCGTCCACAACCCTGTCCACAGGCGCAATGGTCGAGAGATCGGCCGAGACGATCTCCGCTCTGCGGCCCAGCGCGCGGACCTTCTCCACGGTTTCCTGCGCGGGCGTGCGGCCCACCGCGGCGATGTCGGCACCGGCCGCGGCGAGCGCCATCGCGATGCCCTGGCCGATGCCGGTATTGGCGCCGGTAACGACCGCGACGCGGCCCGAAAGGTCGAAGGGATTGGTCATTCAAAGCTCCCGTCCCTCGCCAATTTCGCTCCCCTTCCGCTTGCGGGAGGGGTCGGGGGAGGGCCTGAAATAACGGGAGGGCATCGCGTGGGTGCTACGCCCTCCCCCAGCCCCTCCCGCAAGCGGAAGGGGAGCAACAATTACGCCAGCTGGCAGATGTCCAGCACGTTCATGTCGGTATAGTCCTGGTTCTCGCCCGCCATCGCCCAGATGAACGCGTACGCTTTCGTACCGGCGCCCATATGGATCGACCAGGGCGGGCTGATCACTGCCTCCTCGTTCTGCATCACGATGTGCCGGGTCGCCTCCCCTTCACCCATGTAATGGAACACACGGTCCTTCTCGAGATTGTCGAGCTCGAAATAGAGATAGATCTCGCTACGGCGCTCATGGATGTGCGGCGGCATGGTGTTCCACACGCTGCCGGGCTTGAGCACCGTCAGGCCCATGACGAGCTGCGCGCTGTCGCACACGCCCGGGATGACGAGCTGATAGATCGAACGCTCGTTCGATTCCTCCAGCGTGCCGCGGTCCAGTCGGTTGGCGTCGGCGATGCCGAGCTTGCGGGTCTGGAAACCCTTATGCGCCGGGCACGAGACCAGGTAGAAGCGCGCGCCATCGCCCGAGAACTGCACGTCCCTGGCGCCCATCGTCACGTAGAGGCAGTCCTTGTTGCCCAGCGTGAAGGCTTCGCCGTCCACGGTCACGATGCCTTCGACGCCGCTGATGTTCACCACCGCCAGCTCGCGGCGCTCGAGGAACGGGTGCCCCGCCGCCGAGGCCGGCTCGGTCTGGTCGGGCAGCTTCACCGCGCCGCTGGCCACGGCGACGCCGCCGATCACCATGCGATCGGCATGGGTATAGTTGAGCACGCACTCGCCGTCGCGGAACAGGTCCGTGATCAGATAGCGGTCGCGCAGTTCCTCGTTCGAGACGCACTCCATCATGTCGGGGTGCGTGGCGTAATAGGTCCGGTCGAACATGGGGGCTCCGTTGGGTTAGGCAGCGGCGGCGACGGGCGCCGGCGCGGGTTGATCGAGCTTGTACGCCTTGCGCACCAGCCCGTTGGTAAGTTCGTGCGCCAGCTCCGCCGCCTCCCAGTCGAGCAGCCGCCCCTCGGCCACCAGCCGCGCGAGGAAGGCGCAGTCGACGCGCCGGGCGACGTCGTGCCGGGCGGGGATCGAAAGAAAGGCGCGGGTGTCGTCGTTGAAGCCGACGGTGTTGTAGAAGCCGGCGGTCTCGGTCACTTGCTCGCGGAAGCGGCGCATGCCCTCCGGCGAATCATGGAACCACCAGCTGGGCCCCAGCTTCAGGCAGGGATAATGGCCGGCCAGCGGCGCCAGCTCGCGGGAATAAACCGTCTCGTCGAGCGTGAAGAGGATGATCGAAAGGTCGGTCGAGGTGCCGAACCGGTCGAGCAGCGGCTTCAACGCATGGACATAGTCGGTGCGCATCGGGATGTCTGCGCCCTTGTCGCGGCCATGGCTCGCGAACAGCCCGCCATTGTGGTTGCGGAAGGAGCCCGGATGGATCTGCATCACCATCCCGTCCTCGACGCTCATCGCCGCCATTTCGGTCAGCATCTGGGCGCGGAACAGCTCGGCGTCCTGCGGGGTCCAGCGATCGGACAGGATGGTGCGGAACAGCCGCTCGGCCTCGTCCTTGCCCAGGTTCGCGGTCGCCGCGGTCGGGTGGCCATGATCGGTGGCGGTGGCACCGGCGGCACGGAAATCGGCGCGGCGCTTGCGATGGGCGGCGAGATAGCCGTCCCAGCTGTACACATCCTCGCCCGTCTTCTCGGCGAAGGCCCGCATCGCCCCCGCGAACTGCTCATGCTCGACGTCGATCACCGCATCGGGGCGATAAGTGGTGACGACCCGCCCGCCCCAGCCCGAGGCATGGATCGCATGATGCGGCGCCAGGTCGTCCTGCGGCCCCTCGGTGGTGGCGAGGAAGCCGATGTTGAAGCGGTCGAACAGCGCCCGCGGCCTGAACGTGTCGGTCGCCAGCTTCGCGTTGATCGTGTCGTAATAATGATCGGCGGTGCCGGCATCTAGCGCCACGTCGAAGCCGAACACCTCGCCGAACACATGCCCCAGCCACATCGCCGAGGGCGTGCCGCGGAAGAGGTGGGTGTGCCCGGCAAAGGTCCGCCAGGCTTCGCGCGGATCGGTCGCCGGCATGCCCGCCTTGCTGGGCACGCGCAGCGCATCCAGCGCCACGCCCTGCGAATAGAGCATGCGATAGATGTAATGGTCCGGCGAGAGCAGCAATTCGGTTGCGTTCGACCAATTGGCGTTGGTCGAGAACCAGGTCGGGTCGGTGTGCCCGTGCGGGCTGATGATCGGCAGCCCGGCCACTTCGGCATAGAGCGCGCGGGCAATCTCCCGCGTGCGGTCCTCGGCCGGGAACAGCCGGTCGGGATCGAGCTTCAGGGGCCGGGCCATCGTCCAGTCCTTTCCGTTACGCGACGTCGGCGCGCGCCAGGCGCGGCGAAAGCAGGTGGATCGAAAGCAGCGCCAGGAAATAGGCCGCACCCGCGACGATGAAGAGCGGCGCGTAGCTGCCGATCGCGTCGAGCACATAACCCGCGTACTTCGAGAAGACCATGCCGCCGATCGCGCCGACGGTGCCGCCGATCCCGATCACCGAGCCCACCGCGAAGCGCGGCACGGTGTCCGAGGGAATGGTGTAGAGCGTCGCCGAGAAGCTCTGGTGCGCCGCCGCGGCCACGCCGACCACGAACACGCTGAGCCAGAGATTGCCGTAGAAGGTGGTGAACATCACCGGCAGCACGAAACAGGCCGAGATCAGCATGGTGAGCTTGCGCGCCTTGTTGACGCTCATGCCGGTGCTCATCAGCTTGCCCGAGAGCCAGCCGCCCGCGACCGAACCGACATCGGAGATCAGATAGATCGCACCCAGCGCGATCGCCGCGGTCGGCGAATCCCAGCTGGTCAGGTTCAGGCCATATTCCTTGCCCAGCCAGCTCGGCAGCCAGAACAGGTAGAACCACCAGATCGGATCGATGAAGAACTTGCCGAGCGCGAAGGCCCAGGTCTCCCGGGTGCGGAGCAGCTTGCCCCACAGGTTCTTCACCTTCACTTCGGGATCGGCCGGATCCTGGGTGATATAGGCCAGCTCCGCCGCACCCACCTTGGGGTGGTCCGCCGGCTTGTCGCGGAAGATGGCGAGCCAGGCGACCAGCCAGATCACGCCGAAGATGCCGGTGATCACGAAGGTCATGCGCCAGCCGAAGGCGGGCACCATCGCCCAGATCAGCAGCGGCGTCAGGATCGCGCCGACGTTCGACCCCGCATTGAACAGGCCCACCGCGAAGGCGCGCTCCTTGGCCGGGAACCAGTCCGCGACCGTCTTCACGCCGGCCGGGAAATTGCCCGATTCGCCGATGCCCAGGCCGAAGCGGGCCAGGGTGAACTGCATGACGGTGTGCACGCCGCCATGCGCTACGTGCGCGATCGTCCAGATCACCACCGCGATGGCATAGCCGAAGCGCGCGCCGATCGCGTCCACCACCTTGCCGAAGGCGAGATAGCCGATCGCATAGGCGGCCTGGAAGTAGAAGACGATGTTGGCATAGTCGGTCTCGGTCCAGCCGAGCTCCTTCGACAGGTCGGGCTTGAGCACCGCGATCATCTGCCGGTCGACATAGTTGATCGCGGTGGCGGCGAAGAGCAGCCCCACGATCACCCAGCGATAGCGCCCGACGCGCGAAACCGCGCCGGAGACTGCCGCCTCTCCCTTACTCGCCATCATCCTCTCCCTCGTCTCTCTTATCGCGTTCTGGCGACTCGTTCTCAGGCGTCGTGGATGCCGACGATACGGCACCGGACGCTGTAGTCATTCGCGAACCGCGCCTCCACCAGTTCGCCGACGCGGACGGGGTGGACGCCCGTGACCGCGCCGGTGGAGATCCACTGGCCCGGCGCGAGCGGCAGCTGCCGGTTGGCGGCAAGCTCGAACAGGAAGCGGACGGCGCCGAACGGGCCGTCGAGCATGGTGCTCGCGGTCGCCTCGCCGGCCACTTCATCTTCGATTGTTAGCGCTACCGGCCACTCGAGGAAATCCGTGCCGCGCGGAATTTCCGCGCCGATCACCAGGCCGTTGTTGTTGCCGAAATCCGAGACGGTCACGGCGGGGCCGTGCGCGTTGATTCCGGCAAAGGGCGAGCTGGCGACCTCGATGCCGACATGGACGGCGTCGACATATTCGGCGACTTCGGCATTGGTCCATGGCCGGTCGAAATCCGCGGGCAGCGCGCCCAGGCGGAGCAGATATTCGGCCTCGCCCGCGGCGAAGCCCCGCTCGAACACCGGCATCTCCGGCACTTCGCCATTGGCCGCGATCACCACCGAATCGGCGAAGATCGGCCCGGTCAGCCGGTTGGTGCCATAGGTCGCGTCGAGCGGCGCGGGGATCTTGCCCACTTTCCATCCCGCGATCCGGTCGCCGAACAGCGCGATCGCGCGCTCCTGGATGCCATAGGCTTCCTCGAGCGTGCCCGGCAGTTCGCCGGGATAGTCGGTCAGTGCATTTCCTGCCTGTCGGGCCGCAACAAATGCTTGGGCGATGGCCTCGGCCGGTTCCCGTCCTTCGATCAACTTGAAATTCCCCATGTTCCCGTCGCGTGAGGGCCGCCCGCCACGTTCGGCCCGCGCACGCGCAAGCCGTCGCCCGACATCGCCGTCCCATCCCGCTTCGCCTGCCCGGGAACCGCTCGCCTCCTGCGGTCCACGGGCGATGGGAGAAGACAGGCCGGAACCGGTGCCGGGCCATGTCGAGTAACTTGCGCGCGATCTCCTCTCCGAAGTCCTGCGTCCGGCTTTGCGCGGTTCCGCAGGTGTCGCGCTGATGCTACCGGTGTCAGATCGGCGCGTCAACGCACCTCAGGCGAGATGATCGACCAACGCGCCGTTCACCCTCACATTTTCCAGCCTCAGCCCCTCGGTATGCCGGATCACGCTGGGCTGGGTGACGCCGTCGAAGCTGCAGTCGCGCAGGGTGATCCCGGTCACCGGCGCGCCGGCCAGGCCCTGGCTGTCGAGCACCCGCACCGCATTCTTGGCCCGCAACCGCTCGATCACGACGTTGCGCAGCTTCGGCACGAACGGTCCGGCGGCGCCTTCCTCATAGTTGAAGTCGCAGGTCACCGCGGCGCGGCCCACCTGGCCCACCTCCAGGTTGCGATAGTGGAAATTCTCGAGCAGCCCGCCGCGCAGCGCGTTGTTCTTGAAGCGGATCGCATACCAGAGATCGGGCGAGTCCATCACGCAATCCTCGGCGAAGATCCAGCGCGCCCCGCCCGAGATCTGCGATCCGACGACTACGCCGCCATGCCCAGCCTTCATCCGGCAATTGCGGATCAGGATGTTCTGCGCGGGCGCGGCCAGGCGGCGGCCATCGGCATTGCGCCCGGAATTGACTGCGATGCAATCGTCGCCGGTGTCGAAGGCGCAGCGCTCGATCAGCGCGCCGTCGACCGATTCGGGATCGCAGCCGTCATTGTTCGGCCCGTGCCCCATTATGTCGAGCCCGCGCACGATCAGGTTGCGGCAGAGCACCGGATGCACCTGCCAGAAGGGTGCGCCGCGCAGGCGCACGCCCTCGATCAGCACATTCTCGCAGGCATAGGGCTGGACGAAGGCCGGGCGCAGGAAGTCGCCGTCCCCGAACACGCGCTTCTCCACCGGCACCTTGTCCTCGGCCATCCGGAACAGCCGCGCCCGCGCCTTGCGCTGGTCCGGCATGCCTTCGCGCCAGCCATGGTCGGTCGCGCCGCCCCAGGGGCCCTTCCATGCCCACCAGTGCCGGGCGCCGCCCTGCCCGTCGAGGATGCCCGCGCCGGTGAGCGCGATGTTCCGCTGCCCGCGCGCATAGACGAGCGGCGAATAGTTCATCAGCTCGATGCCTTCCCAGCGGGTGAAGACGATCGGATAATGGGCGGGATCGGTGCTGAAGAGCAGAGTCGCGTCGCGGGTGACGTGCAGGTTCACGTTGGACTTGAGATGCACCGCCCCGGTGAGGAAGCGCCCGGCCGGCACCACCACGCGGCCCCCGCCCGCAGCGGCGCACGCCGCGATGGCGGCGGCGATCGCTTCGGTGTTGAGCGTCGTCCCGTCGCCCTTCGCCCCGAACCGAGTGACGTCAAAGTCGCGCGCGGGGAAGATCGGCGCTCGCACGGCCCGCGCGATCGCGTCGGCGCGCGCCCAGGGGTCGGGGTCGGCCGCCAAGGCTAGTCGCGGCGCGAGCCCGAACGCGGCTCCCGCGCCGATATTGCGCAGCATGTCGCGGCGTACGATCATCGCCCTCTCCCCAATCTTGCCCCGGTTTTCCGCGGCGGCCGTTCCTGACACCGGTCACCAGAAGGCTGTCGCGCTTATGCTTCCCCGTCAAGCGGACACGCCCGCGAAACGAGAAAGATATTGTCACCGGTGTCAAGCATCGCCATGCTTGACGGAAGAGGCGGCGCAGACCGTCCTGTTCGTTCAGAGAGGCACGCCATGATCCGCACGTCCACCAGCATCGCCCTGGCCTGGGCGCTCGCGCTCGCCGCGAACCCCGCCGCGGCGCAGGGTACGGACGATCGCCTGCTCTTCCGCGCCTCGGGCGACAGCGGCGGCACGGCCGAGAAGGCCGGCGGCGACGCGGTCCCCAATTTCCAGACCAAGGTGACCAACGTGCCCGACGGCGCGATCGGCGGCGCCTTCCGCTGGGCCGATGACGGCTACATCGCCTGGAACGCGCCGGGCAACATCCAGGCGCAGCGCGGCACCCTCTCCTTCTTCTGGCGCTCGCGCGAGCCGGTGGGCGAGGCGCCCTTCGTGATCTTCCGCGTCGGCTATGCCGATCATTCGAGCTGGGACATGGCGTTCCTGCGCATCGACTGGAACGGCCATGGCTTCGACGCCTTCGTGACCGACGCGAACCTCTCGCGCGTCCGCGTCTCGTTCAGGCTGCCCGCCAATCCCGCGCCCGATGCCTGGCAGCACATCGCCTTCGCCTGGGACGAGAGCGTCGGCGTGCGGCTCTTCGTCGATGGCCGGGAAGTCGCGCGCAAGGACCAGAAGGCCGATCTCGATACCGGGCTCGACCAGTTCGGCATGGCCGGCCGCGTGATGGCGCCGCACCAGGTGCAGAGCCGCTACAATTTCATGCGCGGCAGCGACCTGGACGAGATCCGCGTCTATGATCGCATGCTCGACCCAGCCGGCATCGCCGCGCTCGCCGCCAAGGCCGAGCCCGCCTCCGTCCCGGCTGCCGACGAGGCGGGCAAGCGCGCCGCCTGGCTCCACCGCTTCGGCTGGGACGCCGCTTCCCCGCCGGTGCTCGCCGACAAGGTCACCGGCGTCCGCAAGGTAGAGTTCGCCGATGCGAAGGACCTGAAGGAATGGATGTGGAAGGGCGTGGACGGCATCGCCGAGACGACCTGGCCCGGCGTCTATAATCGTTCCAGGCTCCCCGGCCGCGACGATTATTTCGAGCTGCCCGACTGGAACGTCTATGTCGAAGGCGGCAAGACCTACACGCTGACCGTTCCCGCCGGCGAGAAGTTCAACCGCGTCGAGATCCGCGGCGCCGCCCATGGCGCGCTCGATTACAGCGCGGATGGCGCCGGCTTCCGCAACCTCGCGCAACGCCCCCGGGGCGTCGTCCGCAGCGTCACGTCTCTCGGCACCGCGCAAGGCGGCACGCTCCGCTTCACCAATGGGATGCAGGAGCAGCCGATCCAGGAAATCTGGGCCTATGACATCGGCCCGGCCAAGGAGCCCGAAGGAAGCTTCAAGCTCAGCTACACGGTGAATGCCCAGGTCTCCGCCGATCTCGCCGCGCTCACCCCGCTGAACAAGTTCATTCGCGGCCGCTATCCCGGCTACGAGCGCAACACCGTGCTCGCCCTGCCCCCCGGCGCCGGTTCGGCCGCGGCCGGCGCGGGCAGCGCCGCCGCGACCGGCGCCGCCGCGCATGTCGAGGGGGCGATGCCGATCGTCCATATCCTGATCCCTTCGGGCTTCGGCGACGCCTTCCCCGGCCGCGCGCTTGCCCGTGCCTGGAATTACGGCTGGGAGAACGGCCGCGACGGGCTCGACGGCATCGCGATCGACCTTCCCGCGCTCAAGGCGACTCCCGGCAAGGACGGGCTGATTCCGCTGAACATCCGGGTGAAGGACCCGATCTGGCCGGGCCGTGACATGATCGACCTGTCGGTCTCGGTCCGACCCGGCGAGGCACGCACGCTCTGGCTCGACCTGCGCGACCGCATCCTCACCAACGACAGCCTCTATCTCGCCATTGCCTCCGCCGCCCCCGATTTCGGCCCGGCCGCGCTCGACGGCATGAACATCCGCCTGGTGTTCAAGGACCGCGCCGCCGCGCTCCCCGAGCATATCGCCGACCGGTTCAACCAGGTGAAGGACAATTGGGGCTTCCTGGTCGAGGAGCACACCGCCTCGAAGCGCGCCGCCATGTATGCCCGCGTCTTCGCCGATGCGAGCGACCTGCTCCGCATCGATCCCGATCATGTCGAGGGCCGCCGCTATTGGGCGGACATCAGCTATGGCGCCCAGAACCTGCCCGCGTTCAAGCAGCCGGAAGCCCCCGCCGGCGTGCCGCTCTGGGCCTTCCGTCAGCTCGAGGATCTGAAGATCACCCGCCAGTTCGTGAACTGGTGGATCGACAATCGCCAGGTGCCGTACGGCGATTTCGGCGGCGGCATTTCCGACGATACCGACCTGACCCAGCAATGGCCGGGCCTGGCGCTGATGGGCGTCGACCCCGACAAGATCAATGGCTCGCTGCGTGCGCTGTCCGAGGCGGTGTACAAGAACGGCATGATGGTGAACGGCCTGGGCCATATCACCACCGACGAGCTCCACGCCTATGAGGAAGGCATGAACTCGGATGCCGAGCGGCTCTATCTCAACTGGGGCGAGCCGCGCGCGGTCGAGCGGCTGATGGCGACGGTGAAGGCGCTCAAGACCATCATCCTCCCCAACCCGGCCGGCCATCTCCACTTCGCGAGCAACTGGTACGGTGCGCGGAAGATATACCGCGAGGGGCCGTTCGAATGGCAGAAGCCCTATAGCTTCGTCGTCCTCCACGCGCCGACGCTGATCGGCCTCTATAACGGCAATCCCGATGCACGCGGCCTGGTCACCGGCGTCACCGACGGCCTGCTCGCCCATGGCAAGCGAGACGCGAAGGGCAATTGGAGCTGGCCGAACGAAATCAACTGGCGCACCGATGCCGAGCGCGCCGGCGATGGCGGCGGCGCTTCCACCCCGCTTCAGGCGGCCTGGGCCGCTTATCGCTTCAGCGGCGACGCGAAATACCTGGCCCCGATCCTCGCCCGGGCGGGCAAGAGCGGCCCCGCCTCGGTGCAGGACATCAACGAGAACGCGGTCAGGCTGCTCGGCGCCGACAAGGACTGGTCGAGGACGCTCGTCGACAGGGCGAAGAAGGGCGGCGCCTTCGAGCAATGGGCCGCATGGGACGCGACCGGCGACACCGGATATCTGGAATCGCTCCACGCCGCGGCGATCGCGGACAAGGCGCAGCGCCAATATATGTATACCGAAGGCCATTGGTGGTCCGACCGGGTCGACCAGCCGAACGAGATCCTTCAGCGCGAGCGGCTGGGCGGCATCGCCCTGCGCCGCAACCAGACCTGGCCGGGCAATGCGGTGAGCTGGCGCTTCGACGACCCCGAGGGCGCGCTGAAGACGGCGATCCTGGTGCCCGGCGCAACGCCGACCCATTTCAAGGTGATCGCCTACAACACCGGCGATACGCCGCAGGCCGCCGAGATGAGCACCTGGAACATTGCCGCCGGCGAATGGGAGATGGTGACGAACGGCACCACCACCGCGCTCCATCTCGAACGCAGCGCCGCGACCCGGGTAACCTTCGCACCGCATGCGACGACCGAGATCGAATTCACCCTGAAGACACCGGGCGAGGACGTCGCCACGCGCCCGGACCTGGGCATCGGCAGCGACGATGTCGCGGTGAAGGGCGGCAAGCTCGCGGTTACCGTCCACAGCCTCGGCGCGAAGGATGCGGCCGGCGGCACGCTCACGATCGAGGACGCGTCGGGCAAGCCGCTCGCCACCGCGCCGATCCCCGCCCTCGCCGCCCCGCTCGACCTCGTCCCCAGGGCCATAACCGTGACGCTCGACCTCCCCAGGGGCGCGGCGCGCGTCCGCGTGGCGCTTCCCGGCGACGCCCCCGAAGTGACCCGGCGCAACAATGTGGTGCAGCTGCCCCGCTGAACCGGAGGACCGCGATGCACCGCCGCCAGTTCCTCGCCGCCGCCGGTGTCGCCGCGCTTCCCCGCGCCGCGCTGGCCGCGCCGAACCGCGACGCCGATCTCCGCGCCGCGCTCGACGGCCTGGCGAAGCTGGGTACGCCCGCCGCCAGGCTCGCGCAGCTGAGGGGCTTCGATCCGGCGTCGCTCTCGCCCTCGGCCCGGATCGATCTGGAAACGGTGCGCGCCGGCCTCGCCGTCGATGCCGCGCTGCTCCGCAACCTGCCCGTGGGCCGGCTGGGCCGCTCGCCCTATGTCGTCGCTCCGAATGCCGGCGCCTGGCGCGAAAAGGCACCTGATCCCCATCATATCGAAGCCGAGAATGCGCGGATCGCAGCGGATGCCCGGCGCGGCGTGATCCTGCCGGCGCCACTGCTCGAAAAGACCCGTTCCGGCATTGCCGCCGCCGCCGACAAGGCGACGGGTCCCGCCGCGGCGGCGCTCGCCGGCCAGGCCCGGCTGCTCGGGGAGCTCGCCCCCCGCGCGCCGCGGG
Source organism: Sphingomonas sp. IBVSS2 (assembly GCF_002127225.1). Lineage (GTDB taxonomy): Bacteria > Pseudomonadota > Alphaproteobacteria > Sphingomonadales > Sphingomonadaceae > Sphingomonas. The sequence goes on along the minus strand of NZ_NFUR01000002.1, from coordinate 464,359 downwards.
AGCCTGGCACCAGCCGCTTCCCCGGCGGCGCCCGCTATTTCGCGCTGCTGCTCGAGCGCCATTACGGCGCCGCCATCGCCCCGGCCGAGGCGCATCACCAGATGCTCGTCGTGGCGGAAGCGCTCACGGCCCGCGCCGATGCCGTGCTCAGGCGCCTGGGCTATTCCCAGGGTTCGGTCGGCGCCCGGATCAGCGCCGCGTTCAAGGATCCCCGCTTCCTCTACAGCGACGACGATGCCGGGCGGAATCGCGCGGTGGCCGATATGAACGCGGCGCTCGCCACCGTCCCCGCGCGCCTGCCCGCGCTGTTCGGGCCGTTGCCGCCCGAATGCCTGAACGTATCGGCGCTGCGGATGACGCCGCAGGAAGAGGCCGAGGGCAAGCAGGGCTATCGCACCATCCCCGCCCCCGGCATGGCGGGCGCTTATTTCCCCGACCTGGCGCGCATCCGCGACCGTCCTTCCTGGACGTTGCCCGCCGTCGTCCATCACGAGCTGCTGCCCGGACACATGATCCAGCTGCCCATCGAGGCGGCCGCGAACCCGCATCCGCTACGCATCGAATATGCCCCCACCTTCGCCGAGGGCTGGGCGATCTATGCCGAGCAACTGATGGCGGCCCAGGGCGCCTTTGCCGGCAACGACCATGCACTGCTCGGCCATCTGCACTGGCTGCTGTTCCGGATTGGCCGCGGACTAGTTGACACCGGTGTCCACATCGGACAAGAAACGCTGGCACAGACGAGCAGCAAGCTCGCGACATTGCAGGGAGAGGCGGCTTATTTCGCGCCGATGGCGCAGGATATCGAGCGAATCTGCATTGAACCCGCCATGCGCGCCGCGGAGGCGCTCACTTGGCTCGGGCTGACCCGTCTGGGGTCCATAGCGCAGCGCAACGGACCGGAATCGCTCAGGAAATTTCATCGCAGGCTGCTCGCCGACGGGCGCAGGCGCTTCGCGATGATCGGATAGCGGCGGGCAAGAGCCGGCCAAAAGCAACAGAGAGCTGGCGCAAGCCGGCCGGAATGCCGGGCGAGCCGCGGAGACGGCGCGGCCCGGAAACACTGATCATGGGAGAATTGGGATGCGTAAAGGGATTTTGAGGCGGAATCTGTGGTGCGCCGGCGTTTCGCTGGCCGTGATCGCCGCCACCGGCATCGTGACCCCGGCGCTGGCGCAGGAGGCGCAGGACACGCAGGCCGCACCCGCCGCCACCGGCGTGCAGGAGCAGGACCAGGGCACCGACGGCGCCATTGTTGTCACCGGTTTCCGCCAATCGCTCCAAAAGGCGCTCAACCTGAAGCGCGAGTCGGTATCGTCGGTCGACGCGATCGTCGCCGAGGACATCGCCAAGTTTCCCGACCAGAATCTCGCGGAATCGCTCCAGCGCATCCCTGGCATCTCGATCCAGCGCGACGCCGGCGAGGGCCGCGCGATCACCGTGCGCGGTCTCAGCGCGCAATTCACCCGCGTCCGCCTCAACGGTCTCGAGACGGTCGCCACTTCCACCGACGGCGCCTCGGCCAATCGCGACCGGGCATTCGACTTCAATGTCTTCGCTTCCGAACTGTTCACTTCGCTGGTCGTGCACAAGACCGCCGAAGCATCGCTCGATGAAGGTTCGCTGGGCGCGGTGGTCGATCTGAACACCGGCAACCCGCTCGCCGGCAAGGCCGGTTTCACCTTCGTCGGATCGGCCCAGGGCAGCTACAACGACCTGTCCAAGAACTGGGGCCCGCGCGCGGCCGGCCTGCTCTCGTGGAAGTCGCCCGACGGCACGCTCGGCGCCTCGGTCTCGGCCGCCTATTCGAAGACGGACAATGTCGAGCTCGGCAACAATTCGGTGCGCTGGGCCCAGGCCGCGTTCGATTCGGTCAACGGCACGCCGTGCTTCGCCACGCCCAATGCCGGCACCGGCTGGCTGGGCAATGCCGCCTGCACCAAGGCCGCCCTCGCCTTCCATCCGCGCATCCCGCGCTACGGCATCGTCGGGCATGATCGCGAGCGGCTCGGCGTGACCGGCAGCGTCCAATGGGCGCCGAGCGACGCCACCAAGATCTCGATCGACGGCCTCTATTCGCGGTTCAAGGAAACCCGTGAGGAGAAGTGGCTGGAGGTGCTGGCCCGCTCGAACGAGCGCGCGATGGACATCGTGAACCCGGTCTATGATGCCAACAACAACATGATCTCGGCGACGATCAACGACGCCTGGGTTCGTACCGAACATTATCTGCGCAAGTCCGACACCGAATTCTACCAGCTCGGCGGCACCTGGGACCAGGATCTCGGCGACAGCTTCCGCTTCACCCTGCTCGGCGGCTTCTCCAAGTCGAACGCCGACATCCCGGTCGAGACCACGCTGATCCTCGACGATCGCGACGCACAGAATTATCGCTACGACTATACGGACATGAAGCGCCCGGTGCTCACCTTCGGCACCAGCGTGACCGATCCCGCGAACTTCCAGCTCGCCGAGATCCGCGACCGTCCGTCGAACGTCACCAACAAGTTCCGCACCGCGCAGTTGCGCACCGAATGGGATGTGACCGAGGGCTTCCAGATCAAGTCGGGCGCGATGTATCGCCGCTTCGATTACGAGGTGAAGGCGTTCCAGCGCGATACAGCGGTGTGCGGCAATGGCGGCCTGGACCTGGTACTGCGCACGATCACCTGCTCGCCCAGCTCGGCCTTCGGGCCGAGCGCGGTCTATGGTTTCCAGGCCACGCCGGCGCTGACGGAGCTGGTCAATCTCGGCAATGCCGGTCAGCCGGCGGGCACCACCACCAGCTGGGTGGTCGCGAACATCGATGCGGCCGCCAAATATACCGGCCTCTACAATCGCGCGCTGGCGCTCGACGTCGGCAACAACCGCTCCGTCATCGAGGAAGTGAAGGGCGGCTATCTCCAGTTCGACGCCAAGGGAGAGCTGCTCGGGCTGCGCTACGCGCTCAACGCCGGCATCCGCTATGCCTCGACCTCGCAGACCGCCACCGGCATCAACGGCACCACGCCGGTCACGCTGAAGCGGACCTATGGCGACTGGCTGCCGGCGGCCAACCTCGCCCTGTTCCCGACGGAGAAGCTCATCCTGCGCGCCGCCATCGCCGATGTGATGACGCGCCCGACGCTGGGCAGCCTGACGCCGGGCGGTTCGGCGGACGGTTTCAACTATCGGGTCAATTTCGGCAACCCGAACCTCGACCCCTATCGCGCCACGTCCTACGACCTCGCGGCCGAATGGTATTTCGCGCCGCAGTCGATCTTCTCCGTCGCCCTGTTCAAGAAGGACGTGAAGAGCTTCCCGGTCAGCCGGACCCTCACCGAGCAGACCTTCCTGTCGACCGGCCTTCCCGCCAATGTGCTCGCGGCATCCTCGCCAGCGTTCCTGGATCAGGCCAGGCTCGCCATGCCGATCTGGACGGTGGTGACCACGATCAACGGCACCGGCGCTTCGCTCAAGGGCGCCGAAATCGCGATCCAGGCGCCGTTCCGCTTCCTGCCGGGCTTCCTCAAGAACTTCGGCGGCATCGCGAACGCGACGTTCATCGATTCGACCGCGACCTATATGCAGTCGGCGCCGGGGACCGCGGTCAGCGCCACCGGCACGATCGCGCTGCCGAACCAGCCCTTCAAGTCCACGCTCTACGGCGTGTCGAAACGGGCGTTCAACGCGACGCTCTATTATGAGGACAAGAAGTTCAGCGCACGCGCCTCGGTCAGCTATCGCGGGCCCTATGTCGATGCCGGCTCGGGCACCGGCAACGTGTTCGAAGGCTATAACGCGATCACCAATGTCGACGCCTCGGTCCGCTACAAGCTCACCGACTGGATCGAGCTGTCGGTCGAGGGCACCAACCTCACCGATGCCTATCGCGACCGCTACACCGACACCGCGGCGAACCGGAACTACGAATATAATCATTTCGGCCGCACGATCCTGTTCGGGGCGCGCCTGAAACTCTGATCGCCTCCGCGATCCCTGGGGGCCGTCGCATCCTTCGGTGCGGCGGCCCTTTCTTTTGGGGATCAGGCCGCCAGTGCCGCGTCGCGCCGTTCCGCCGGCCCGGCCGGGCGCGCTTCGCCGCTGCGGAACAGCAAGGCACAGGCAATGACCGCCGCGACCGTCGGCGGCAGCGCATAGGCGGCGCGCACCGCGAACAGGGCTTCGGCTTGTCCCGCCTCGTCCGGCGCGAAACCGGCCCAGCCCAGCGCCCCCAGCGCCGCGGCGACGCCCAGCCCCATCGCCAGCCGCAGCGTCACGTTGAACAGCGCATAGCGGCTCGATGCCCAGCGCTGCCCCAGTTCCACTTCGCGCCGGGTGATATCGCCCACCATCGCGCGCAGCAGCATGTAATCGACCCCGAAGACCAGGCTGCGCGCGACCAACCAAAGGACCAGGACAGCCAGCCCGCCCGCGGGCAGCAGCAGCGCCAGCGGCGCCACCAGCGCCTGCCAGCCATAGCCGGCGAGCAGCACTCGCCGCTTGCCGAAACGCCGGCTCATCCGCGCCCAGAAGGGCAGCAATGCGAGCGGCACCACCGCCTGGACGAGCATCAGCGTACTACCCCAGCCGGGCAGCGCGAGCGCCTGCTCGACGAAGAACAGGAAGGTGCCGGCCGCGGCGGCATCGGCCATGCCGACCAGTCCGTAGAGCATCAGGATGCGCCGCATCTCGCGCGCGCGCAGCATGCCGGCGAACAGCGAGAAAGGGTTGGCGACACGCGCGATCGAGGGCGCTTCCGGCTCGCGAATCCGCCGAATGACCAGCAATGCGGTGATCGGCGCGAGCAGCACGATCGCCGCGCCCAGCGCGCCCACCTGCGCCGCCCGGCCCAGCCCGAAACCGCGCTCGAGCAGGCTCGGCAGCACCAGGGTGACGATCATCCCGGCCATCGCCACCCAGATCTTGGCCCCCATCACCCGCACGCGCTCATGCGCATCGCGCGACAGCTCCAGCCCCCAGCCGCCATGGGGCGTGGCGATGAGCGTATAGCCGAGATGGAAGACCAGGCTCCAAGCCGCGAGCGTCGCGATGCCGGTGCCGGGCACCGCCCAGAACAGCCCCAGCGCGCCCAGGCTGACCAGCGGCGCGCCCACCGCCATCCATGGCCGGCGCAGGCCGAAGCGCGTCGGGAACCGGTCGCTCGCCCAGCCGATGCACGGATCGATCAACCCGTCGAACAGCCGCGCGGCGAGCAGCAGCATGCCCACCGCCGCGATCGGCAGCCCCAGCGTCGCGGCGAAGAAGGCGGGAAGATAGGTCCGCCAGGCAAGCTCGATCGCCTGGAACAGGATGACCGGGGAGGAGAAGACGAACAGGTCCACCCGGCTCAGCCGCTCGGTTCGACTCGATCGGATGTCCCCGCTCACCAATCCCCTCTGGCCCAGGGGGATGACAAATATGCGACCGTCAGCCGCCGCGCAGGAACGCGAGCAACGCCTCGGTCTCGGCCAGGCTCGCCGCCTGGCGCTCGCCGTCGGACAAGCCCCGGTGCGCATTGCCCTGCCCGATCGCGAAGCTCGAGAAGATCGCCGCGTCGAGCGCGCCGATCGGCCGGTCGCGACCGATCATCGCCTGCAGGAACAGCCGAGAGGTGCGCCCGCGCAGATAGCGCAGCTGCGCGGCAAAGGGCGCGAGCGCCGGATCGCGCATCGCCGCCATCATCAGTTCGGACGTGGCGAGGCGGAACTCCTCCGCCCCCGGCCGCTCGCCGAGCCTGTCGAGCATGGCCCGGCCGTCGCCGTCGGTCACCGCCGCGAGTTCGGCCTCGAGTTCGCCGGCCGGCACGTTGCGGCGATAGATCACTTCGAAGGCCGATCCGAGCAGCTCGGCGCTCGTCCGGAACTTGTGCGAGACCACGCCGAGCGTCAGCCCCGCCCCGGCCGCCACCGCGCGATGCGTCACGCCGGCCACCCCGCCCAGCGCGACGATCGCCGCCGCCGCTTCGGCGATCCGTTCGGCAGTCTCGTCGCGGGCCTCGGGCAAAGGTGCCGAACGTTGTGCACATGCGCGGCCGATGTCACGCCAGGGAGCGCCACCCGCCAGCGCGCCGCCCAGCCAATTGCCCCAGCCGCGGCACAGCTCGTCCAGCGCGGCACGGTCCACCGAGCGGCGCCAGCGCATCATGTGCAGGAAGCTCTCCCCGTCGAACAGCCGTTCGGTGATCGTCGCGGCACCCAGGATGCCGAGCCGGTCGCAGACATGGCGCCAGAACCCCGCCCAAAGCGTGCGCCAGCGCTGGGCGGCCGGCCCGTAGCGCGGATCGCGCGCGACCAGCAGCTGGCATTCGCGCCAGGCAAAGGCCAGCCCGCGCTGCCCCTCGCACCAATCGTCGATCAGCGTGGCGAGCAAGGCGGGCAGCGACTCGACGCCCGCCGGCACGTCCGCAAGCTGATCCAGCCGCGCGCCGCACCATTCCGCCGCCAGCGCCTGGGCATGTTCGTGCGCGCAGACATACAAACGTTCAAGGTCACCAAAATGGTGATAAATGGACGACGCCGGCAGCCCCGTGGTCTGCGCGAGCCCACGCGCGGAGACCGCGGCCTGACCGCTCACTTCCCAGGCACTTAGCACCGCCGCGATCCATTTCTCGGCGCTTCCGCTCGCCTTGCCGGCAGCAGCGATACCTCGACCGGACATCCCGCCCCTCCCTTTCCGCGCCCATGCCAATGCCGGAATGCACGACTCCATACAAGCGTCACAGAAGGTACATACAAACGTTCTAGTTGCCCGCTCGTCATCAGCCAGATGGGGGTCATCGTGAAACTGAACGTCAAGCACCGGCTGCGCCTGGCAGCCTTGTCCGGAGCCGCCGCCTCGGCGCTGCTCGTCGCCGCGCCCGCCTTCGCCCAACAGGCCGATACGACCAGCATGGTCGCGGCCGACGAACAGGATCAGAGCGGCGGCCTCGGCGAGATCGTCGTCACTGCCCAGCGCCGCGAGACCAATCTCCAGAAGACTCCGATCTCGATCGCGGTGCTGAACGGCGAAGCGCTCCAGAACCGTCACATCCAGACCCTCGCCGATCTGGCCGACGGTTCGGTCCCCGGCCTGCGCGTCGCCCCCTTCTTCTCGCGCACTTCCGCGCTGGTGATCGGCATTCGCGGCGTGGGCTTCCTGGGTGATGCCAACCAGCCGGCCCGTGAGCAGGGCGTCGGCGTCTATATGGACGGCATCTATCTCGGTCGCGCCCAGGGCCTGGGCACCGCCCTGTACGACATCGAGCGGATCGAAGTGCTCAAGGGTCCGCAAGGCACGCTGTTCGGCCGCAATACCGAAGGCGGCGCGATCAGCATCGTGACGAAGAAGCCCAGCGGCGAGTTCCGTCTCAGCGCCACGGCCGGGATCGCCAATTTCGGCGGCTACGAAACCGCGCTGCACCTCGATCTGCCGCGCGCGGGCAATATCAGCCTGAAGTTCGACGGCGTGATCCAGAAGCGTGGCGGCACGGTCGACAATCCGATGGCCGGCCAGCTCGACTTCAACAGCCATGACCGCCGAGGCGCGCACGTCGCCGCGCTGTGGGAACCCAGCGACAAGTTCAGCGCGCTCTGGCAGTTCGACGTCTCGCACGACGAAAGCTCGCCCAATTATCTCCAGCTGCTCCGCAAGGGCAGCCTGCCGCTCGCGCCGATCGTCAAGCTCCAGCCCGAGCGCGCCAAGGCCGGCAATGTCGGCGTGCCGCTCCAGCCGAGCGTCGGCGACACCACCGGCATGTCGCTCCATCTCGACTGGAAGCTGGGCGGCGGCCTCCGCGTCCGCTCCATCACCAGCTACCGCACGCTGACCCAGAGCCAGTATGACAATGGCTCGGCGATCCTCTCGGTGTTCGCCCCCAACGGCAATTTCGCGCGCTACAGCATCGCCAATTTCGGGCAGCGCCAGTTCAGCCAGGAAGTGCAGCTGCTCGGCGAGTTGCCCCGCCTCAGCTTCGTGGCCGGCGCCTTCTATTACAACGAGCATGTCGGCGATAACGCCTTCGCGCCCAACACGCTGAAGTTCAACGCGGACGGCACCGGCTATAGCGTGCTGCCCGCACCGGTCTCGGCCACGCCCTTCCCCGATCGCGCCAGCATCGCCCGGACGAACAGCGCGGCGGTGTTCGGCCAGTTCACCTACACCCCGGCATTGCTCGGCGACCGGCTGCACCTCACGCTTGGCGGCCGCTATTCGCACGACAAGAAGACCGGCGAACTCGACAAGGTCAACGGCCTGACCCCGACGGTCAACGGCGTCACCGCGGTGGTCCCGATGAACGTCACTTCGGACCGCGTCGATCCGCTGGCCAACCTGTCGCTCGACGTCGCCGACGGCGTGATGCTCTATGGCAAATGGAGCACCGGCTATAAGTCGGCCGGCGCCAATTCGCGCTCGCTCACCTATCGCGGCTTCGGCCCGGAATCGGTCTCGGTGTTCGAGGGCGGCGTGAAGGCCAGCTTCCTCGACAATCATGCCCGCCTGAACCTCGCCGCCTATACCGGCACCTACAAGGACGTGCAGATCGACTTCAACGCAGTCATCCCCGGCTCGAACCGCGGCACGCTGGAGACGACCAACACGGCCGGCAAGGGCCGGATCTCCGGCTTCGAGGCCGAGCTGACGGTGATGCCCGTCGCCAACCTCACTTTGTCGGGCAATTATACCCGCCAGCACATCCGCCTGCCCGCGGCACCGAATCCCTTCGTCGCCGGCAATCCGCTGGTGCCGGTCTATCAGATCTTCGCGCCGAAGAATTCGGCAAGCGGATCGATAGACTATCGCGTGCCGATGGGCGCGGCGACGTTCGTCGCCCACCTGGACGGCAACTATGCCTCGAGCCAGTACAGCTCGACCAGCGACCCGACGAAGAGCGACCCCTCGTTCATCGTCAACGGCCGCCTGGCGCTGACGGACATCGCGCTGGACGACAGCGCCGCGCGCCTCGAACTCTCGGTCTGGGCCCGCAACCTGTTCGACAAGCAGTATCTGTACCTGCGCAACACCAGCGCGGCGCTCGGCACCTATGGGATCTTCAACGATCCACGCACCTACGGCCTCACCGGCACGGTCCGCTTCTAAGGAGAATCCGACATGCGTATCCCCATTTCCTTCCGCGTGATCGGCCTCGCGGTGCTGGCGGCCGCCGCGGTGCCGCTCGCGGCCAACGCCCTCCAGCAACAGGCTCCGGCGGCACAGGGCGAGAATGCGCGGCTGCTCCCGCTCCAGGGCGGGCAGAATTTCCGCGACCTTGGCGGCTATCGCACCCGTACCGGCCGCACGGTGCGCTGGGGCATGCTCTATCGCTCGGGCTCGATGCACTTCCTGACGCGCGCGGATTTCGACTATCTCGCCAAGCGCGGCATCCGCACCGTCTGCGACTTCCGCAGCACCGGCGAGCGCAGCACCGAGCCGGTGGTCTGGCCGGCGGGCAAGGCCCCGCGCGTGCTTGCCGACGATTATGTGATGGACACCCGCGCACTCGCGCCCAAGCCCGATCGCCTGCCCAGCGCGGCCGAAGCCAGGGCGACGATGACCGCGACCTATCCGCAGCTGCTCAAGCAGTTCAACGGCCAGTATCGCCGCATGTTCGGCGAGCTGCTCGCCGGGCGGGCGCCGCTGGCGTTCAACTGCACCGCGGGCAAGGACCGCACCGGCGTGGCCGCCGCGCTGGTCCTCACGGCGCTCGACGTGCCGCGCGAGACGGTGATCCAGGACTATCTGCTGACCAACAGATATTTCGATCCGCGCAAGGTCGTGCAGGCGGACGACCAGGCCTCCCAGGCCTGGCGCAAGCTGCCGGCGGACGTGCTCAAGGCCTATATGGCGGCCGACCGCGACTATATCGACGCGGTGTTCGCCGTGATGGACAAGCATCGCGGCGGCGTCGCGGGCTATCTGAACGACGCGCTCGGCCTCAGCCCGGCGAAGCTGGCCCAGCTGCGCAAGGCCTATACGCGCTGACCGACATCCGGGCTGGCGGCGCCGCGTCGCCAGCCCGGGCTGCGCATCCTGCGAATTTCGATGGTACGGGTGGTCGGACTCGAACCGACATGTTGTTGCCAACGGCGGATTTTGAGTCCGCTGCGTCTACCATTCCGCCACACCCGCATGCCGATTGGCACCGGGGTAGCCAATGATCGACGTGCAGCCGCTATAGGCAGCACCGTATCCGATTTCCAGACCGTATTGCAGCCGCCCTTGATTTGCTCCGGCTAGGATCCGGCCGGATCGATCACCAGCAACAGCCGTGCGGCCCCGCTTGCCTGGATCGGTGGCGAGCGATGGACGATGCCGGTCGACCCGGGCCATCGGCGCCCCTTGAAGATGCCGACATCGCCTGCGCGGAGCTGGCGGATTTCGGCGGCGCGCGGCGCAATTCCGGCTTCGTGGCGCGCGGCCGCCTCGGCGTCGAGCCATTGCGTGCCGGGCCCGGAATAGGTGGTGATCAGCCGCGCGGCCACATAGTCGGCATGGAAGCGTCGACAGGCATCCCCGGCGACATGCTCCAGCCGGACCGCGACATCGCCGATTCCGAGCGTGCGGGCAAAGGCGCACGCCAGCAGCTGGGCATCCTCGGCAAGCGCCGCGCCGTCCCCCGCGATGCCCGCTTCCAGAAAGGCGCAGCGCAGTTCCTCGGCCACTCGGTCCGCCGGCGCTTCGAAGCGGAGGAACTCCACGCCGCCAAGGTCGGTTTGCCCGATCGCCGCGCGCAGTTCGGCGGCCGGCACGCGCTCCCAGATCGCAAGATCGACCGCATCCCGCTGGATGGCGTCGAGCGCATGGACATGCGCGCCTCGCCAGGCACGGACGGGCTCCCCGCGCACCTCCGGATCGTTCGTCGCCATCCCTCAGCGCCGCTGCGCCGGGCCGAAGATCGGCTGGGCGACGAGCGACGCCTCACGCGCGCACATCCCCGCATCGGGCGCGGCGCCGGTCCCTCGCAGCGCGGCCAGTTCGGCCCGCGCCGCAGCGAAATCGGCCTGGAATTGGGGCGAGGACGAAAGCGCCGCCAGGGTCGCCGTCGCCGAGAGCCTTCCGCCCTCGACCGCGCTCGCATTGTGCACGCCGCACACGATCCGGCTTTCACCATAAGCGCGGCCCCGCGCGAGAAGCTGCGTCGCGCGATCGGGCGCCAGCTCGGCCAGCAGCATCGCCCAGGTCCAGCCCAGCGTCGTGTGGCCGGAAGGATAGTCATAGCTGTCGAGCACGTCCTTTGCAGGCTGGCAGATCGCACCCTTGTCGATCAGGAAGGGACGGCTGCGCTTGTAATACCCCTTGGCGACATTGGTGCCGCGGCCGGTGTCGATCCGGGCGCGCGCGACGAGTGCCTCGGTGCGTGGCGCATTCTCCGGCGTCATCGTCACACCCAGCGCACAGCTGAAGTCACGCATCAGATCGGCTTGCCCCGTCGGAACGTCGCCGGTCGCCAAGTCCCAGCGCGGCGTGCCCACCAGCGCACGCGTCCCCCGGAAAATCCGCCGGTCGGCCTCATAACGGGGATCGCCCTTCACCGGCGCGGGCGGCAATATCGCGAGGATGTCGAGCGCTCCCGGCGCCAGATAGCCCTGCCTCTCCGCTTGCGCCCGGACCGCCACGACGCCGGCAAGCAAGACCACCGAGAGAGCGGACAGCCTGATCAATCCCATATCGACTTCCCTCGTCGCCGCGAACGCCGGCCGGAGCATCCGGTTGTACGCCGTGATACATTGTATCATAACTGAATTGCCTTATGCAGGAATCCACGGGCCTGACAAGCGCCTTGCCGGGCACCGCAGGTCACTCGCCTTGAGGCATGTCGTATCGAGTCATAAGCTAATCGCGCTTCATCATCGCTTTGGAGAACGGCAATGCGGACGCTTCACCTGATCGGACTTGGGTTGCTGGCTTTCGGGACGGGAGGCGCGGCGGCGCCGCAGGCCGATCCCGGCACGGTGCGCCTGATCGAGCGCAAGGATCTGTTCGGCAATCCGACCAAGACGCAGGCGCGCCTGAGCCCCGACGGCAAATGGCTGTCCTGGATCGCCCCGCGCGACGGCGTGCTCAACATCTGGGTCGCGCCCGCATCGGATCCCGGCCAGGCGCGCCCGCTCACTGCCGAGAAGACGCGCCCCATCCGCAGTCATTTCTGGGCGCCCGACAGCTCGCAGATCATGTTCATCAACGACAAGGGCGGCGACGAGAACTTCCTGCTCTATGGCGTGGCCCCCGCCGGCGGCGAGCCGAAGCTGCTCACCCCGTTCGAGAAGACCCGCGTCCAGATGGTCGGCACCAGCAACCACGTCACCGGCCGCATCCTGCTCGGCATCAACAATCGCGATGCGCGCTGGCACGATGTCTACAGCCTCGACCTCAAGACCGGCAAGCTGACGCTGGTGATGCGGAATGACGGCTATGCCGGCTTCCTCGCCGACGACCAGCTCAACCTGCGCATGGCCAGCAAGCAGCGCGACGACGGCGGCAGCGACTATTTCCGCGTGACCGGCGACAAGATCGAGGCGACGCCGCTGGTGACGATCGGGCTCGACGATTCGCTTACCACCGGCCCCGCCGGCTTCACCGCGGACGGCAAGACGCTCTACTGGATCGATTCGCGCGGGCGCGACACCGCGGCGCTGCTCGCGCAGGACGTCGCCACCGGCAAGATGACGACGGTCGCCGAGAGCCCGAAAGCCGATATCGGCGGGGTCATGGCCGATGCCGAGACGGGCCGCGTCCAGGCCTATTCGATCGACTATCTCAAGGAGGAATGGACCGCGATCGATCCCGGGATCGGGGCCGATCTCGACTGGCTGCGCAAGCAGCTGAAGGGCGAGCCGATCGTCGGCTCCCGCACGCGCGCCGACGATCGCTGGATCGTCGCGGTCGATCCGGTCGTGGCGCCGAGCACCACCTATCTGTTCGATCGCAAGGCGAAGAAGCTGAGCAAGCTCTACGTCTCGCGCCCCCAGCTCGAGGGCGCGCCGCTCGTCGCCATGTATCCGGAGGAGATCAAGGCGCGCGACGGGCTTACGCTCGTGTCGTACCTCACGCTCCCGGCCGGCACCGACCCGGATGGCGACGGCAAGCCGGACAAGCCGGTGCCGATGGTATTGTTCGTCCATGGCGGGCCCTGGGCGCGCGACGAATATGGGTATAGCAGCTATCACCAATGGCTCGCCAATCGCGGCTATGCGGTGCTGTCGGTCAATTATCGCGGCTCGACCGGTTTCGGAAAGAACTTCATCACCGCCGGCAACCTGCAATGGGGCCGCAAGATGCACGACGACCTGCTCGACGCGGTCGGCTGGGCGGTGGCGCGGGGCGTGACCACCCCGGACAAGGTCGCGATCATGGGCGGCTCATATGGCGGCTATGCCACCCTTGCCGGCGTCACCTTCACGCCGACGGCCTTTGCCTGCGGCGTCGACATCGTCGGCCCGTCCAATCTGCAGACGCTGCTCAAGACGATCCCGCCCTATTGGGAAGCGGGCAAGCAGCAATTCTACAAGCGGATGGGAGATCCGACGACCGAGGAAGGGCGCAAGCTCCTCGATGCCGCCTCGCCCCTCTACAAGGCCGACGCGATCGTCCGCCCGCTGCTGATCGGCCAGGGCGCCAACGACCCGCGGGTCAACAAGGCGGAATCGGACCAGATCGTCGCGGCGATGCGCGCGAAGAACATTCCCGTGACCTATGTCCTGTTCCCCGACGAGGGCCATGGCTTCGCCCGCCCGCAGAACAATATCGCCTTCAATGCGGTGGCCGAGAATTTCCTCGGCAAATGCCTTGGCGGCCGCGCCGAGCCGATCGGCGACTCGATCCGGGCGTCGACCGCACAGGTGCCGGAGGGCGCCGGGTTCGTGAACGGCCTCGCGGCGAGCCTGCCGGCCCGCTGACGCCGCACGACGGAGGTGCCTGGCGTTGCCGGGCACCTCCCGCCTTTCCGCACGACGGCGATCCGCCGAAGGCGGCTCGGCGCCGATCGTCGCGGGGCACGCGCCCTAGCTGAAGACGTCGGCCGCCTCCTCGGCGCCGAACGGATCCTTGGGATCGTCGCCAAAGCGGTTCTCGCCCTTGGTGCCGGGCAGCACCATGAACACCAGCACGATCAGCCCGCCGATATAGGGAATGAAGCTGAGCAGGCACAGCCAGCCCGTCTTGTCCTGATCGTGGAAGCGGCGCACCTGCACGGCCAGGACCGGGATCAGGATAGCCAGATAGAGGAGGCAGCCCAGCACCACCCAGGCCGTCTCGGCGCCGTTCATCTCCCGGGTCGCGTCGATGCCCTCCCCGGCCGCATCGCCGAGCAGGAAGAAGACGATCGCCCAGGCGATTGCCACGATGAACATGAACAGCGTGAACATCCAATATTCGAGCCGCCGCGAACGGCCCGAGAAATCGAAATAGCGCCTGAGCGGCATGATCATCCAGCGCATATATCCCCCCTTTTGAAAGCCCCCCGCGGGACTTCGGCATCAGTGCACAAGATCGGCCGGGATACAATCGGATCAGTTGCGCGGCGCCTGGCGGCGGTAGCTCAGCGCCTCGGCGACGTGCATGCGCCCCACGCCGTCCGCGCCCGCCAGGTCCGCGATCGTGCGGGCGACACGCAACACCCGGGTATAGCCCCGCGCCGAGAGCCGCATCGCCTCTGCCGCCTGCGCCAGCAGCTTGCGGCCGGCCTCGTCGGGCAGGGCGTGGTCGGTGAGCAGATCGCCGTCCGCCTCGGCATTGGTGCGCGCGGGAGCATTGCGATAGCGCGCGGACTGCGCCGCCCGCGCCTCGGCCACCCGCTCCGCCACCGCCGCCGAGCCCTCCGCCGGCCGATCCAGCACCAGATCCGCGGCGCACACCGGCTGCACTTCGACATGCAGGTCGATCCGGTCGAGCAGCGGCCCCGAGACCCTGGCCTGATAATCCGCGGCGCAGCGCGGCGCTCGGGCGCAGGCGAGCGCGGGGTCGCCCAGATGCCCGCAACGGCACGGATTCATCGCCGCGACCAGCTGGACCCGCGCGGGGAAGGTGACATGCGCATTCGCCCGCGCCACGCTCACCACGCCCGCCTCGATCGGCTGGCGCAGCGAATCGAGCACCGCCCGCTGGAACTCGGGCAGTTCGTCGAGGAACAGCACGCCGAGATGCGCCAGGCTCACTTCGCCCGGCTTCACCTTGAGCCCGCCGCCGGTGAGCGCCGCCATCGAGGCGGAGTGATGCGGACTGCGGAACGGCCGCGTCCGCGTCAGCCGCCCGCCCTGCAACGTCCCCGCCACCGAGGCGACCATCGACACCTCCAGCGCCTCGGCGGCGTCGAGCGGCGGCAGGATGCCCGGCAGGCAGGAGGCGAGCAGCGACTTGCCCGCCCCCGGCGGCCCGCACATCAACAGATTGTGCCCGCCCGCCGCCGCGATCTCGAGCGCGCGCCGCGCCGTCTCCTGCCCCTTCACCTGGGCGAGATCGGGCCCCGGCGCGGGCGGTTCGACCGTGCCGGCCATGGGCGCGGGCAGCAGCTGGTTGCCCTTGAAATGGTTGAGCAGCGCGATGAGATCGGGCGCGGCGATCACTTCCACCTGCCCGGCCCAGCTCGCTTCCGGCCCCTGGGCGGCGGGGCAGACCAGCCCCTTGCCCATCTCGGCGGCGTGGAGCGCCGCGAGCAGCACGCCGGGGCTCGGCGCGATCCGTCCGTCCAGCGCCAGCTCGCCGACCACGACATAGCCGGACAGCGTCTCGGCATCGACCACGCCCATCGCCCCCAGCAGCGCCAGCGCCACCGCCAGATCGAAATGCGAGCCTTCCTTGGGCAGGTCCGCGGGCGAGAGGTTGAGGATGATGTGCTTGGGCGGCAATGCGAGCCCGATCGCGGCCATGGCCGCACGGACGCGCTCGCGGCTCTCCGCCACTGCCTTGTCGGGCAGGCCGACCACCACGAACTTGGGCAGCCCGGCGACGAGGTTGCACTGCACCTCAACCGCGCGCGCCTCGAGTCCCAGATAGGCAACCGTCGATACGCTCGCGACCAAGCCCGTTTCCCCCCAACCGGAACCGGACGATAGCGGCGACGGCGCCCGATGCGCACCGGGATGTCCCCGGAACGGACCAATCGATCGGGGCGCAGCGGTCAGGGCGTGGCGGTGAGGAAGTTGCGCTTCACCGCCCCCAGCAGCGGGCTGGTGCCGTCGGGCAGATAGTCATAGTTGATCGCCCAGATGATCGCGCCGCCCAGCCCCGCCTGACGGACATAGCGCGCCTTGGCGGCGATCGAGAGGGGATCCTCATAGGACAGGAAGCCCGCCGGATTCCGGCCCGATCCCGTCGGGATATAGCCGCCATTCGCATAGCTGCGATATCCGACCTGCGCGATCTCGTCCCAATGATAGGTGCCATGGGACATGTACCCCATCCCGACCATCTCGGCATAGTTGAGCGCCACGTCGTCGGTCTCGTAGATCGGGTTGCGTTCGGTGTCCTGCCGCGGCCCGGTGATCGTGGGGCCGAAATAGATGCCGTAGAAGCCGATGCCGACACCGATCTTGCCACGCGGCACGCCGGTCCGCTCATAGGCCTCGACGCTGGTGTTGAGGTCGCGTGGCGTGACGCCGGTGGCGCCGTAGATCGGGCTGCTGAACCAGGACAGCCAGCCATTGCCGTTCCAGGTCGTCCCGATGCCGTAGCTCATCAGATTATACTGGTCGACGCTGTTCGCGAGATCGGCCTGCCATTGCTCCACCCTGCCCCCAGGTTCCAGATCGTTGATCGAGACCGTGTAGCCCGGCAGCGTGAGCAGCGCCGCCCGGCCCGCACCCTGATAGCGCGGCCGCCGGGCGAATTCGGCGCGGAGATCCGCAATCAGCGCGAAGGCGCGACGCTTGGCCTCGGCGCCGCTCACATGCGGCGTGATCTCGTCGCTGCCCTCGAACTTGTCCTCCCAGTCAAGGTCGAGCCCGTCATAGTCGTGCGCGACCATGTAATCGACGATCTTGCGCGCGAAGTCCTTCCGGCGGCCATCGGTGGTGGAGAGCAGGAAGCCGTTGCCGTCCGCCGCGCCGCCGATCATCAGCAGCGCCTTGCGCCCGGCATCGTGCGCCTTCTTGATCAGATAGTCCTCGATACTCCGCACCCCGTCGGGCGACAGGCCGGGATCGTGCGAATTGCCGCCGCCGAGCACGACATCGCCCGGATTGCCGTCCAGCGAGCCCCCGCCCGGCGCGACGCGGCCGAACACGAAATGCGTGAGCGCGGTCATATCGACCTGCGCCGGCGGATACATGGTGTGCGAGAAATAGCCGAGATAGTAGCCGGTCACCCAGGGCTTGTTGGTGACCGGAACGGTCACCGTCACTGCCGTGCTGGCGGAGCTGGCGGGATCGGCGACGCTCGTCGCCACGACGTGATAGGTGCCCGGGTTGGCCGGCGCGGCATAGATGCCGTCGGCCGACATCGCCCCGCCATTCGCCTCCTGCACCGACCAGGTGCAGCGCGTGTCGGTCGCGCCGGTGACGGTACAGGCGAAGTGGCGCGTCGCCTGGGTGGGCAGCGAGAAGGCCGCGGGGCCGACTTCGACGGTCACTGCGGAGCTGGGGCTCGGCGTGGGCGTCGGCGACGGAGACGGGCTGGGCGAAGGCGTGGGCACCGGCGTGACCACACCGCCATCGCCTCCCCCGCCGCTGCAGGCGGCAAGGAACAGCATCGGGGCGAACAGGCAGGAAGAGCGGATCATGGCCGCGCCTATGCCGATTCCCCTCCAAAGGGAGCGACGCGCGCGCGACCGGGGGCGACCGGTGGGCGACGAAACAAGGCTAAGCAGCGATGAACCACGGCCGACGTGTCTTGCACAGGCAACACACGCTCCCCATTTCGACCGCATGGCAAGCGCGCGCAGCCCGATCGTCCGCACCGCCCTGTTCGTCACGGGAGTGTTGGTGATCGCCGTCTCGCCGCTGGTCGGCATCCTTCCGGGCCCGGGCGGGATCTTCGTCTTCGCTGCCGGGCTCGTCCTGGTGCTGCGGAACTCGGCCTGGGCGCAAAGGGCCTTTTGCCGCGCCAAGCGGCGCTGGCCGCGATTCGGCCGCTATGCCGACATGGCGCTACGCCGCCGCAGCGCCCGCCGGCGCCGCCTGCGCGAAGGCACAGCGGAAATCGCGCGCGCGGAGGCCGAACTGCCCGGTTTGCGGAACGGAACGCGTTGACTCGGCCGGATCTCCCCACTATGGGCACCCGACACGCGGCCGCCCCTGTGGTGGCCCTTTTACGTTCTAGATACTTGAGGATGAGCGATGAAGCGGACCTTTCAGCCGAGCAACCTGGTGCGTGCGCGCCGGCACGGCTTCCGCAGCCGCATGGCGACCCCGGGCGGCCGCAACGTGATCCGTGCCCGCCGCGCCCGCGGCCGCAACAAGCTGTCGGCGTAATCGCCGACGGTGCGGCGGTGAGCCTTGGCCGGCTCACGCAGCGCAAGGACTATCTCGCGGCGAACGCGGGCAAGCGGGCTCCCATGCCCGGCTTTGTCCTGATCGTCCATGCGCGCAACGATGCCGATCCGGTCATGCGGGTCGGCATTACCGTATCCAAGAAAGTCGGCAACGCGGTGATCCGCAACCGGATGAAGCGCCGGTTCCGGGCACTCGCCCGCGAAGTGCTGCCCGAAGCCGGCCTGCCCGGCGCCGATCACGTGCTGATCGGCCGCAATGGCGGCATCGAGCGCCCGTTCGACGAGCTGCGGGCCGAACTGGTCAAGGCGCTGGGGAAGGTGAAGCGGTGAGCCTCCACCTCCCTTCGCGCCATTCACTCTATTCCCGTCATCCCCGCCTTTGCGGGGATGACGAATTGGGAGCATGGCAGTGCTCGCCAAACTCCTGATCCTGCTCGCCCGGGCCTGGCAGATCGGCCCATCGGCCGTGCTTCCGCCCAGCTGCCGCTACCAGCCCAGCTGTTCGGCCTATGCAATCGAGGCGCTTCGCCGCTATGGGGCTGTCAAAGGCAGTTGGCTCGCCATCCGGCGGATCGCCCGTTGCCACCCATGGGGCGGGCACGGCTACGACCCAGTGCCATAAGTTTTTCCGGGGAATCGGTTACGTGAAGGACGATCAGAAGAATTTCCTGCTGTTCGCGGTGATCGCGGGGCTGCTGCTGTTCGCATGGCCCTATGCCATGCACTGGTTCTTCCCGCAGCAGCCGGCCACCACGCAGATGGTGAACGGCAAGCAAGTGGCCAAGCCGCTGCCGACCGCGGATGCACCCGCGGCCCTGCGCGACCGCGCCGTCGTGCTGGCCGAGAACCCGCGCGTCGCGATCGAAACGCCTTCGCTCAAGGGCTCGATCAACCTCAAGGGCGCGCGGATCGACGACCTCGTCCTCGTCAAATATGACGAGACCACCGCGAAGAACTCGCCGCCGATCCACCTGCTCTCGCCCAATGGCACGCAGGGCGCCTATTTCGCCGAGTTTGGCTGGTCGGGCTCGGGCGTGCAGGCGCCGAACGCGAATACCGTGTGGCAGGCGAGCGGCACCCGGCTGACGCCGACCACCCCGGTGACGCTGACGACCAGGACCGCCACCGGCCAGATCTTCCGCATCGATCTCGCGGTCGACCAGGACTATATGTTCACGATCCGCCAGACGGTCGCGAATCTCGGCCAGGCGCCGGTCTCGGTCACGCCCTATGCCTCGGTCTCGCGCGCCGAGCGCTCGAAGGACGCCGGCCAATGGGCCGCCCGCGTCGGCCCGATCGCCGCCACGGCGGACGAAGCCCATTATCTCGGCTGGGCCGATGTCGAGGGCACGCCCAAGGAATTCAGGACCAAGGGCGGCTGGGCCGGCTTCACCGACCATTATTGGCTGACCACGCTGATCCCCGATCAGCGCCTGGGCGTCACCTTCGGCCAGCGCCAGAACCCCAGCAAGGCCTATCAGGCCGACTATCAGCTCGATCAGCCGCTCAACATCGCACCGGGCAAGCAGACCAGCTATTCCAGCCGCTTCTTCGCCGGCGCGAAGGAAGTGAAGCTGCTCGATTCCTATCAGGAAAAGCTCGGCATCACGCGGTTCAGCTATGCGATCGACTGGGGCTGGTTCGGCGTGATCGAACAGCCGATCTTCTACTATCTCGACATGCTGTTCCGCCTGGTCGGCAATTTCGGCGTGGCGATCATCCTGCTGACGATCACCATCCGCGGCCTGCTCTTCCCGATCGCGCACAAGCAGTTCGAATCGATGGCGCGCATGCGCGTCATCCAGCCGAAGATGAAGGCGCTGCAGGAACGCCACAAGGACGACAAGCAGCGCCAGCAGCAGGAGATCATGAAGCTGTACAAGGAAGAGAAGGTGAACCCGCTCGCGGGCTGCCTTCCGATCCTGCTCCAGATCCCGATCATGTTCGCGCTGTACAAGGTGCTGCTGCTCACGATCGAAATGCGCCACCAGCCCTTCGTGCTGTGGATCCGCGACCTTTCGGCGCCCGATCCCGCGACGATCATCAACCTGTTCGGCTATCTCCACTTCACGCCGCCTTCCTTCCTGGCGATCGGCGTGATCCCGGTGCTGCTGGGCGTGTCGATGTACTTCCAGATGAAGTTCAACCCGGCGCCGATGGACGAGATCCAGAAGCAGGTGTTCGCGATCATGCCGTGGATGCTGATGTTCCTGATGGCGCCGTTCGCGGTGGGCCTGCAGGTCTACTGGATCACCTCCAACGTGATCACCATCCTGCAGCAGCAGTGGCTCTATTCGCGCCACCCGGTGCTGAAACAGCCGGTGAAGAAGGAATCCCCAGCGAAGTGAGTGGGTTCGACGAAGATATGATCGAGGCCGCGCGAAAGACCTTCGCCGGCCCGGTCACGTTCCTCAAGTCCGCGCCGACGCTCGCCTTCCTGCCCGGTCAGGAAGTGCCCGAAGTCGCGTTCGCCGGCCGCTCCAACGTAGGCAAGTCGTCGCTGCTCAACGCGCTGACCGGGCGCAACGCCCTGGCGCGCACCTCGAACACGCCGGGCCGCACCCAGGAGCTGAACTTCTTCGACGTGGGCGAGCCGCTGCGCTTCCGCCTGGTCGACATGCCCGGCTATGGCTTCGCCAAGGCGCCCAAGGACATGGTCCGCAAGTGGCGCTACCTGGTGAACGACTATCTGCGCGGCCGCCAGGCGCTGAAGCGCGGGCTGGTGCTGATCGATGCGCGCCACGGGATCAAGGAAGTCGATCGCGAGATCCTCGACATGCTCGACGGCGCCGCGGTGAGCTACCGCATCGTCCTCACCAAGACGGACAAGATCAAGGCGACCGAGCTGATCGAAGTACGCGAGCGCACCGAGGCGGAGGCCCGCAAGCGCCCGGCCGCCCATCCGGACATCATCGCGACGTCGAGCGAGAAGGGCATGGGCATTCCCGAGCTGCGCGCCGCGGTGCTCGAGGCGATCGGGTGAGCGGCACCGCCGGATGAGCCAGGGCGCGCTGCTCTTCTCCTATGGCACGCTCCAGCTGGCCAGCGTGCAGCTGCGCCAGTCCGGCCGGCTGCTCGACGGCAGCGACGACATCCTCCACGGCTACAGGCAGATCGAGATCACGATCCGCGACCCGGACGTGCTGGAAGCCAGCGGCATCGCGGTGCATCTGGCCCTGGTTCCCGATGCCGACGCCCCGCCCATTCCCGGCAAGGTCTTCCGCCTGACATCCGAGGAACTGGCCGCAGCGGACGTGTACGAGAGCGAGAATTATGCCCGCATCGAGGCGCCGCTCGCCAGCGGCGCGACGGCCTGGGTGTATGTGAAGGCCTGACCTGACCTCAGAACAGCAGCGTCTTGCGGAACAGCGATCCGTCCGGCGCCTTCGCCTCCAGCTTGATGAACTGCTGCGTGCGCTTGGCATACCAGAAGCGCGACGGGTCCTTGCCGCTGTTATAGTCGCATTCGACGATCCAGCAGTCGATCGGCCGCCCGTCGGGCCCGGCCAGCTGCGCGTCCCCCGTCACCGTCCACAGATAGCGAGCCGGCGGCCCGCCGGCCGGATGGTAGAAGGGGATCGACACCTGATAGCCATGCGCCAGCGGCAGCGTGCCGAGCATCTCCATGTCGGTCTCGAAATTGAACATTGGTTCGGGGAAGGCGACATTGAAATCGGCGCGGCTATTGTCCGCCACGCCCGGCAGGCCGCTGATCCTGTCCGGGGCGAACAGGAAACCCTCCACCGTCTTCTTGTCCTCGACCGTCGTGACACGCAAATGGCTGGAGGGCCGCCATGTGCCCGGTTCGAACAGCGAATCGCGGGTGACCAGCGAGGGCTTCGCGCCCGTCCCGTCCCATCGCTGCACGATGCGCAGCTTCTGCGCGCCATCGACCGTCTCGAACCGCACTTCGCGCCGCCAGATGTCGCGCGCGACATGCGCGCCGTCCTTCTCGGCCGAGCGGAGATAGCTGTGCACGCCGGGCTTGAGCAGGTCGAAGCGCGCCAGCCGGTCGCCGACGGAAAGCCTGGCCGGCGCCGCCCTGGCCATCGCCGCGACCGGCGCCACCGCCGCGGCCGCAAGCACGCCCCGCCGGCTGATCTCCACTCCGCCCATCCCCGACTCCCACAGTATCGTGCTAGATCACTAACACACCGCGTTCCCGCCGCAAGCGCCGCGCTTTGACCGGGCGACCCAACCGATCCATGGTGCGGCGGGGAGGGACGCAATGACCGAAGGCAGGATGCAGGCAAGCGCACGGCTCGGCGGGCTCGACCTGTTCCGCGGGCTGACGGTGGCGTTCATGATCATCGTCAACACGCCGGGCAGCTGGGCGCATGTCTGGTGGCCGCTCGACCATGCCGAGTGGCACGGCTTCACGCCCACCGACCTCGTCTTCCCCGCCTTTCTTTGCGCGATGGGCGTGGCGCTGGGCCTGTCCTTCCCCCGCCGGGTCGACGCCCGGCTCTGGGGCCGTGTCGTCCGGCGCGCGCTGCTGCTGATCCTGATCGGCTGGGCGTGGCAGATGCTGGCCCGCCCCGGCCTGGCGGATTTCCGCGTCTTCGGCGTCCTGCCCCGCCTCGGCCTCTGCTACGGCCTCGCCGCCGCGCTGGCGATCCTCACCGCGCGAAGGGACGCGGACGGGCGCGCGCATCTCAGTGCCCCCGCGCTCGGCATCGCCAGCGCCGCGCTTCTGCTCGGCTATTGGGCGCTGCTGGCCTTCGTGCCCGTGCCCGGACACGGCGCCGGGGATCTCAGCCCCGCCGGCAACCTCGCCGGCTATGTCGACCGGATCGTGGTGAGCACGCATCACATGTACCGCCTCGGCACCGACGCGGCGGGCAACATCGTCTATGATCCCGAGGGGCTGCTCTCCACCCTCCCCGCGCTGGTCAACGTCCTGCTCGGCGCGCTCGCCGCCCTGCTCTGGAAGGCAGCGCCCGAACGCGCGACGATGCGCATCCTGCTCGCCGGCATCGCCCTCGCCGCGCTCGGCCTCCTGCTCGCACCCTGGCTCCCGCTCAACAAGAAGCTGTGGACCAGCAGCTTCGCGCTGCTCACCTCGGGCCTGTCGGCGATCCTGTTCGTCGGCTGCATCCTCGCCGCGCGCAGCGAAGCGGTCCGCAAGGCGCTGTGGCCGCTCGACGTGCTGGGGATGAACGCGATCCTGGGCTATCTGCTCTCGCTGCTGCTCTCGCTCGCGGCAATGCGCACGGGGTTCCAGGCCTGGGCGTGGCATGCGCTCGCCGCCCTCCTCCCCGGCAACCTCCTCCTCGCCTCGTTCCTCTTCGCGCTGGCGGCGCTGCTGCTGGTGCTGGCGCTGCTGATTCCGCTCCATCGCCGGGGCATCCACCTGCGACTGTAAACGCGATGGTAACCATGCCGGGCTAATCGCTGGCCAGGATGGCAGAGGCGAACGGAAACGCCCTGAAGCGGGCGATCTGGGACAGATGGGCGGCGCTCCCGCCGCCGCTGATGCGTGCCCATGCCTTCGCCATCCAGCGCGGCTATCCGCTTTCCTATGCCACCAGTGTCTTCGTCAGCATCGCGCTGACGCTGATGATCCACGCCCAAAGCTTCTGGTCGTGGCATATCGCCGCGCTGGCGCTGCACCTCGCGATCGGCACCGCGGTCCTGGTCCGCTGGCGTGACGGCAAACGGCGCGACTGGCGTGTGGACGATCCCCCCGGAACCCTGCGCGCCATGGTGATCGAGGCGGCGGCTTCCTCGCTCGGCTGGTTCCTGTTCCTCCTGACGATCGGCCTGGGCGCGACCGACCAGGAACTGATCGTCACCACCACCGCCATCGCCGGCGTCGTCGCGATCGGCGCGCTGCGCTATGCGCCGCTGCCGCCCGCCAGCCTGGCGTGGCTCGGCATCGCCGTGGCGATCTGCGCGCTCTATGCCGTCTTCGCCAACATCCCGGCGGGCGTGTTCGTCTTCCTTGCCGTCTTCGTCGCCTTGCTCGCCCGCACCGTGATGGGCCAGGCAGCGCTGGTCGGCGAACAGTTCGCGCAAGGCGAGGCGCTGGCCCGCGCCGCCGCCGAGCGCGACCTGCTGCGCGCCGCGGCCCAGCGCGACGAGCTGCAACAGGCCGCCCATGCCGCCGAATCGCGCCACCGCGCCCAGCTGGACGCCGAGCGCGACCGCCGCGCCGAGATCGCCCGCATCGCCGACCGGTTCGAGCGCCAGTTCGTCGCCGCGATCAGCGAGCTGGCCGCCGCGGCCGAGCAGACCCGCACTTCCGCCGGCAGCCTGGTCGGAACCGCCGCCGCCACGCGCGACGAGATTCGCGGCGTCGCCGATCGCGCCGCGCGCGCGGATACCGGCGCCGCGACATTGCTCGAGGAATCGGCCAACCTCGGACGCTCACTCGCCGCGGTCGAAGCCAGCCTCGACGCTCAGAGCGAGACCACCGCGCATCTCCATGGCCTTTCCCGCTCGGCCGATACCCGTTTCGCCACGCTGGTCGAGCACAGTGCCAGCGTCGGCACCATCGCCGACATGATCGCCGAGATCGCGGCACGCACCAATCTGCTCGCGCTCAACGCCAGCATCGAGGCGGCCCGCGCCGGCGAGGCCGGCCGCGGCTTCGCGATCGTCGCGCAGGAAGTGAAGAGCCTCGCCGCCCAGACGGCGCACGCCACGGACGACATCCGCGCCCAGCTCGCCCGGATGACCGGCGCGGTCCATGCCACTACCGCCATCGTCGGCGACATGCGCGACAGCTTCGACCGGATCGGCGAAGTCGGCGGTGCGGTGGGCCATGCGGTACGGCACCAGGGGGAAGTGATCCGCTCGATCCAGGCCTATGCGGGCACCGCCGCGACACTCACCGCCGATCTCCAGGCCGGCGCGGCAGGCGCCGAGAGCGCCACGGACGAAGCCGCGCGCACCGCGGCCGAGATGGATGCCGCCACCGACGAGCTCGTCAACCAGGCCCGCCGCTTGCTCGGCGAGATGCGCAGCTTCCTCGAGACGTTGCGGGCGGCCTAGGCCAGATCGACATTTAGGCTGAGAATGTGGCTTGGCGGGCCGGAACGCGTTGAGCCAACCTCTTTCGTCACCCTGAACTTGTTTCAGGGTCCAACGTGCCACTGGCGATATCGCTGGTGGAGAATTGGATGCTGAAACAAGTTCAGCATGACGGAAGGGAGAGGCTTCGACATTAGACCTCCGTCCCTCGCCACCGGGAACGGAAGGGAAAGAGCTGAACGTCGATCCTCCCTAGGCCAGCGCCGGCTGCGGTTCCTTCTCCGCCCGCGCCGCGAGGATCGCCACCGCCGCGACCAGCCCGAAGGCGCCCGCCACCAGGAAGGCCGGCGTATAGGTTCCCGTCCAGGCGCGCACCGCCCCCGCGCCGAACGCCGCGGTCGCCGCTCCGATCTGGTGCCCCACCATCACCCAGCCGAACACGATCGGCGCGTCGCGCTCGCCGAAATGGACATTGGCCAGCTTCACCGTGGGCGGCACGGTCGCGATCCAGTCGAGCCCATAGAAGATCGCGAACAGGAGCAGGCTGGAGGCGCTGAAGTCGAGGAACGGCAGTGCCAGCAACGAGAGGCCGCGCAGCCCGTAATAGACGAACAGCAGCTTGCGCGGATCATAGCGATCGGTCAGCCAGCCCGATGCGGTGGTGCCGATCAGGTCGAACAGCCCCATCAGGCTCAGCAGCCCCGCCGCCTGCACCGGCGCAATGCCGTGATCGCCGCAAAAGGCGATCAGGTGGGTGCCCACCAGCCCGTTGGTGGTGAGCCCGCAGACGAAGAAGGTTCCGAACAACAGCCAGAAGGTCATGCTCTTCGAAGCGCGGAACAGCGCGGTGAAGGCCAGCGCCGGCGTCGCCGCCTGCTTGAGCGGCGGCGGCGGCATGCTCGCCTCGGTCTCGCCGAAGCGGCGCACGCCCAGCTGCTGCGGATGCTCGGGCACGAACAGCAGCACCAGCGGGATCACCGCGGCACTGGCGATCGAAACGGCCAGCGCCACGGGCCGCCACGCCCCGCCCTCGGCCAGCCAGGCTAGCATCGGCAGGAAGACGAGCGCGCCGGTCGCGGTGCTCGCGGTCAGCATGCCCATCACCAGCCCCTGGCGCGTCGCGAACCAGCGATTGACCACCGCCGCGCCCAGCACCGAGGCGACCGCGCCGCTGCCCACGCCCGAGAACACGCCCCAGCTCAGCACATATTGCCAGGGCTCGGACATCCACAGGCTCGCGAAGGTGGCCAGTGACATCAGCACCAGCCCGCCCAGCATCGTTCGCCGGATCCCCACCGTCAGCATCAGCGCGGCGGCGAACGGGCCGACCAGCCCGTAGAGGAAGATGCCGATCGCCGCGGCGGCCGAGATGGTCGCGCGGTCCCAGCCGAAATGCTGCTCGAGCGGCAGCATCATCACGCCCGGCGCCGAGCGCAGGCCGGCAGAGACGAGCAGCGCGACGAACGTGATCGCGGCGACGATGCCGGCATAGCCGCGCGCGCCCACCGGCAGGCGGGAAAGCAGCGCGATCATGCCCGGCCTCCCGCACGCTCGAGGCTTTGCGTGAAGCCCTTGATCCCGGCCTTGAGCTCCCGCCACAGCGCCGGGCCCGCCTCCGCCTCCACCCGCCGCTGCATCGCCGCCCAGTCGGGCTCGGCAGCATGCAGCGCTTTCCGGCCCGCCGCGCTCAGCGATGCGCATTTGCTGCGGCCGGCCCCGGCGGTCACGCCCACCCAGCCGCGTTTCTCGATCGGCGCAAGCGCGCGGTAGAGCGAGCTGCGATCCATCTCGAGCTGCTCCGCCAGCCGGCTCAGCGCCAGCGGCTCGCCCCGGGCGACGTGCCGCAGGATCGCGAATTGCGCAGTCGTCATCCCGTGCCCGGCCAGCGCGGAGTCGTAGAGGCGGCCGGTAATGCGCGCGGCCTTGCGCAGCATCGTGCAGGCGCAGACGGAAGGGAGCGAATCGTCATGCATATGCATCGTGTGTATGCATGATGCATATGCATGATCAAGCCTCAACTCACCGGAGGCGCCTCCTGATCGGGTGCGTGGAGATCGGCGGGCGCCATGGGGTCGAACCCGTCGGGCAGGCGCTCGATGACCGTCATGGGCAGGATCCGGCCAACCTTCCCGGCCGCGGCGCGCACCTCCGGATCGGCGGCGATGCGCTTCTGGAACCGGTCCGAACGGCGCGACTCCTCGAAGGGGAGATTCACCCCGCTCGGCTGGATCCAGCGCAACGCCCAGCCGCGCCGATGTTCGTCGTTCAGGCTCTCGATCACCAGCGCCTTGCCGCCGGCGAAATCGTCGCGGCATGCATAGATGTCCATTGCCGGATCGGGCAGCCCCGTGCGCGCCATCAGCACATCGGCCACATCGCCGCCCGCCTGATCCGCCTTGCCGCCGCGGATCAGCGCGCAGGCACGCACCGCCTGCACGCCGATCAACGCCGCCTTGTTGATCTCCGCGCCCATGCGCCGCGCGATGACCAGCCATTCGCTCGCAGTGGCGCTCGCCTCGGCAAAGCGGCCGATCGTGAGATAGGTCTCCGCCAGGTTGCCGCTCAGGTTCAGCTTCTGCGCGGTATCTTCCGTGAAGGTCGCATCGACGCGCTTGAGCAGGGCGATGCCCTGTTCGGCCTGTCCCTGGCCCAGCATCGCCCGCGCCACGGGCGGCGCGAGATATTCCGCCCCGTCCTTGTCGAGTTTCAGGGCCTCCGGCGCCAGCAGCGGCAGGAAGAGCTGGGTCACCGCCGCATAGGCGCGCACGCCGTTCAGCGCCCGGGCGTAATCGGTCGCGCCCTCCAGGGTGTTGCTCGCATGCCAATCGCGGCGCAGCGCCTCGAGATAGAGCTTCTGGCCAAGCCCGAGGTCCTGGCCGCCCCAGCGGGCGATCGCCGGCCACAACGCCTCATAGCGGCGATCGAGATAGAGCTGCGCTAGGTCGCGCGTCACCAGCACGGACGGGACGAGCGCGGCCGCTTCCGCGATCTTCCCTTCGCCCATCCGCAGCCGGATCTGCGCCAGCGCGCCGTCCGAGGCGCGCGGCCCGGAATGGGTGGCAACCCCCACCTCCGCGATCCGCGCGGAGAGCGCGTCGGCGCGCTTGTTGTCGCCGATATCCCGCAGCCGCTCGCGCAGCGCATCCAGTTCATAGCCGCCAAGCCCGGCCGCGATCGCGGGATATTCGCGGCTCAGCGCAAGCCACAGGTCCGCCGCGCGCTGCGGCGCACCGGCGAAGATCATCACATGGACGGCGTAGAGCTTGACCGGCGGCACGCCGGGCGCGAGCCGGATCGCCTCCTCCTCCGCCGCGAGCGCTTCGGGGTGGCGATATTGGTCGAGCAGCATCGCGCCGCGCATCGACTGGACGATGCCCCGCAACTGGGTCGGCCGATCGAGCCTGGCGAGAAGCGCGTCGAGGGCGGCCAGCCTTTCCCTGGATTCCTTCTGCATCAGCGCCGTCGCCAGGTCGGGCAGCAATGCGCGCTCCGCAGGCTCGGCAAAGCGCCCGATCCCGACCTGGAGCGCATCGGCATCCTGCGCCTGCGGCACCACCTGGGCATGCACCGGCACGGCAGCCACCATCGCAGCCACCATCATCGCGAGCGCGATCCGACCCGATTTCAGCATGAACTCCCCCTTTTCGACC
Organism: Sphingomonas sp. IBVSS2; assembly: GCF_002127225.1. Lineage (GTDB taxonomy): Bacteria > Pseudomonadota > Alphaproteobacteria > Sphingomonadales > Sphingomonadaceae > Sphingomonas. The sequence continues at coordinate 435,352 of NZ_NFUR01000002.1, read as the reverse complement.
AGCTTAGCCTGTCGCTCCGCATTGGCAACCACGCGCCAGCTGCCGATTAAGCCATTGCACATAAACGATATTTCAGCGCTTCCCTACATATGCCGATGCTGCGTATGTTCTCTTTATGTTCCAGTCCACCCCCATTTCACTCCCATGCGCGCCCGCGAGGAGAGTCGAGCGAGTCGACATTTCGTGGCGGTTGCCAGCCCCCCTGCCCCGCCGCTATCCCTGGGTTCATGAAGCTCTATATCGGCAACAAAGCCTATTCCTCCTGGTCGCTGCGCGGCTGGCTCGCCTGCAAGCAGGCCGGCCTTCCCTTCGAGGAAGTGGTCGTGCCGCTGTACGACGAGGCATGGGAGAAGCGGCGCGAGGGCGACGAGTTCGCTCCCTCCTCGGGCAAGGTGCCGATCCTGTGGGACGGCGATGCCGTGGTGTGGGACAGCCTGGCGATCATCGAATATCTCAACGACAAGACCGGCAACACCCGGTTCTGGCCCACGGATCCGGCGGCACGCGCCATGGCCCGCTCGATGGCAGCCGAGATGCATTCGGGCTTCGCCAATCTGCGCCGAAAGCACACCATGAACGTGCGGCAGGTCTATCCGCCCAAGGCACCGGACAGCGATGTGCTGCAGGAGATCGGCCGGATCATGGAGCTCTGGGTCCAGGCTCGCGCCCGGTTCGGCGGCGAAGGCCAGTTCCTGTTCGGCGCGTTCGGCGCGGCGGACATCATGTTCGCGCCGGTGGTGACGCGCTTCGTCACCTATTCGCTGCCGGTGGCCCGCTTCGCGCCCGCCTATATGAACGCCGTGCTCCAGCATCCCTTCATGCAGGACTGGATCGCCGCGGCGCAGGAAGAGGATTGGGTGATCCAGCAGTTCGAGATGGATCCGGCCTGAGGCGGCCGCGCGCGGCCCGGCGGGGGCGCGCGCGATGCTGGAGGTGAGGAAGCTCCAGCAGCGGCTGGGCCTGGAGGCGGACGGACTGCTCGGCCAGGGCACGCTTGCCGCGCTGTTCGCTGCCTCGGGCGCGGCGCCGGCGGTGGCGGCCGAGCTCGGCCTGGCCGCCAACGTCCATTTTCGCAGCTATCGCATCCTGGCCAGCGGCCGGCGCCTCGCGCATTTCCTGGCCCATTGCGCGCACGAGAGCGGCGGATACCAGCACGCCAGGGAGGTCTGGGGCCCCACCGCGGCCCAGCGCGCCTATGAGGGCAGCGCCAAGCTCGGCAACGACCGGCCGGGCGACGGGAAGCGCTATCTCGGCCGCGGCCCCGGCCAGCTCACCGGCCGCGCCAACTACCGGCTCTATGGCCGCAAGCTCGGCATCGACCTGGAGCGCCGTCCCGAACTGCTCGAGGCCTGGTCGCTCGGGCTGCTTGCCTTCTGCACCTATTGGGACGCGTGCGGCCTCAATGCCTGGGCGGACCGGGACGATCTCAGGGCCGTCTCCAACGGCATCAATCGCGGCGACCCGCGCTCGGCGAAGGAGCCGAACGGATGGGCCGATCGCCGGGCGCGCCACGCCGCGATGAAGGCGCTGATCTTGTGAGGAACGCCCTCCTTCCGGATCGGCATCAGGAGAATCCGGTCCCATCCTTCCGGCGAAACCCCTGCCCCGCCGCCAGATGCATGTCGATGTCCGGATAGTGGCAGTCGCTCGCGGCGGGCCTGCCCACCGCGATGTAGACGCAGGGCGCGTCGCCGCGGTTCTGGAGGACGTGCCCGTTGCCGTCACCCTTGGGAAAGGCGGCGATATCGCCCGGCCGCATCGGCGTCTCGCCACCGTCGTCGACCAGCACCGCTTCGCCCGCCAGCATCACCACGAACTCGTCCTCGCCGGCATGCCAGTGCCGCTGGGAGGACCAGGCCCCCGGCTCGAGCGTCACATGGCTGAAGCCGAAATCGGTGACCCCGCTCGCGGGGGCGAGCCGGCGATACCAGCGCCCCCGCACCGGCTCGGCGAATTCGGGCGGATAGCCGGTCGCGTTGGTCTGCGGGATTGTATCGAGATCAAGCTTGGGCAATGCCACCTCCACCAATGCCGGAGACCATCTTGCCCGATCCCGTAGAACTCACCAAGGCGCTGATCGCCGCCGAGAGCATCACCCCGGCGCGCGGCGCCGTGTTCGACGTGCTGGAAGCGGCGCTGCTGCCGCTCGGCTTCCGGGTCGAGCGCTTCGTCGAGGGCGAGGCGCCCGAGGGGCCGGTCGAGAACCTGCTCGCGGTGCGGGACGGCGCCGGCCCGCATTTCGCCTTTGCCGGCCATCTCGACGTGGTGCCGCCCGGCCAGGGCTGGACGAGCGACGCCTTCACGCCCGAAGTCCGGGGCGACCTGCTGTACGGCCGCGGCGCCGTCGACATGAAGGGCGCCATCGCCGCCTTCGTCGCCGCGGCGGCGCGCGTGCCCGAGGGGATGGTCGGCCTGATCATCACCGGCGACGAGGAAGGCCCCGCCACCTATGGCACGCCGCGCCTCATCGAGCGGATGGCCGAGCGCGGCCTGACGCCGGACATGTGCCTGGTCGGCGAGCCCACGTCGCAGCACCGCCTGGGCGACATGATCAAGATCGGCCGGCGCGGCTCGACGGTGATCGACATCGCGATCCCCGGCAAACAGGGCCATGTCGCCTATCCGCACCTCGCCGACAATCCGGTCCCCCGGCTCGTCCGCGCCCTGGCGGAGATCGATGCCATCGAGCTGGACCAGGGCAATGCCTGGTTCCAATCCTCGAACATCGAGATCATCGACATGGCCGTCGGCAACCCGGCGACCAACGTGATCCCCGGCCATGCCGGCGCGCGGATCAGCATCCGCTTCAACGACCAGCAGCGCGGGCCGGACCTGATCGCCCGGATCGAGGAGATCGTGCAACGCCATGCTCCGTCGGGGATCGTCAAGGGCCGCGTCTATGGCGAGGCGTTCCTCACCGAGCCCGGCGCGCTTTCGGCGCTGGTCGCCGGGGCGATCCAGGCGAGGCTGGGGCTGGCGCCGGAGCTTTCGACCACCGGCGGCACCTCGGACGCGCGCTTCCTCTCGAAGCTCTGCCCGGTGGTGGAGTTCGGCCTGCTGAACGCCACGATGCACAAGCTCGACGAGGCGGTTGCCTTGGCCGATCTGGCCGCGCTGACGGATGTCTATGAAGAGGTGCTGCGGCGGGTGATGCAATAAACTCCTCCCCGAACTCGTCTCGGGGAGGAACGAACGCTTAGCCCGCGATCCGCCGCGGCGCGATGCCGCGCGCCCATTCGAGGAAGGCGCCCTCCTCCATCGGCGTCGCCACGGCATAGCCCTGGAGCACATCGCAGCCGATGACGCGCAGCACCGTGGCCTGGTCCTCGCTCTCGATCCCCTCGGCCACGGCTTCGCAGCCCAGGCCATGGATCAGCCCGATCACCGCCTGGGCGATGGTACGCGCGTCGGCGCTCTCGGCGACTTGCTCGATCAGGCTGCGGTCCAGCTTGATGCGGTCGATCGGCAACCTGCGGAGGCGGGCGATGTTCGAATAGCCGGTGCCGAAATCGTCGATGGCGATGGTGGCGCCGTCGGCCCGCAGCGTGGCGATCGCGTCGAGCACTTCGCTCGAGCAGTGCATCGCCAGCGTCTCGGTGATCTCGAGCTCGAGCAGGTTGGCCGGCGCGCTGGCCGCCAGCATCGCCTCGCGCAGCTTGCGGAAGAAGCTGGCATGGTCGAGCTGGCGCGGGCTGATATTGACCGCGAGCCGCTGCTGGATGCCCAGCCGGCCCCAGCGCGAGATCGTCTCGGCGACGCTCTCGACCACCCATTCGCCGATCTCGACGATCAGGCCGGTTTCCTCGGCACGCTGGATGAAGGTGCCGGGCATCTTGAGCCCGTCCGGATGGCGCCAGCGCAGCAGCGCCTCGGCGGCGACGATGCGGCCGTCGGCGGCGGAGACCTGGGGCTGGTAGACGAGCGTGAACTGGTCCTTGTCCACTGCTTCGCGCAGGTCGCTTTCCAGCCGGGCGCGCTCGGCGATCTCGGCGGCGAGGATTTCGGTGAAATGCTCGGCGCGGCCGCGGCCCATCGCCTTGGCGTGATACATGGCGGCATCGGCCGCGCGCATCAGGTCGTGCAGGGTGGTGCCGTGCTCGGGACGCAGTGCGATGCCGATCGAGGCGCCGATCGACACTTCCTGGTCGGCCAGGTCGAACGGCTCGGAAAGGGCGTAGAGGATGCCGCGCCCGATCCGCTCGGCTTCGCGCACATGGCGCAGCGCCGGGAAGAACATGGTGAACTCGTCGCCCGCCAGCCGCCCGATCAGCGGCGGCCGCGCATCGGCCTCGGCGGCGAAGCGGTCGGCGACGGCGCGCAGGCGATTGGCGACCATGCCGAGCAGCGCGTCGCCGGTGGCATGGCCCAGCGTGTCGTTGACGTGCTTGAACCGGTCGAGATCGATGAAATAGAGTACCGCGACATTGCCCGGCGGCAAATCCGCGAGCATGCGCTCGGCGGTACGGCGGAAATTGGTGCGATTGGGCAGCGACGTCACCGGATCGAACATCGCCAGCCGCTGGACGCTCTCCAGATTGGCATGGAGCTGGCGGAACAGGCCGTCCATCGCCCGCGCCAGCGTCGGTACCGATACATGCACCTGGGGCGGGATGCCGCTCTGCAGGTCGCCATTGGCCGCGCCCTGGAGGCGGGCGATCGCCGCGTCGATGGCTTCGGCGGTCGACGCGATGCTGCGCTCGGCCGAAGCCCAGCACATCACGCCGCAGACGATGGCCGCGATCAGCGCGCGGCCCGCCGTCTCGACGGTGATCATGCCGGGAGTGGAGGCCGCGGCCAGCGCCAGGATGAACGCCACGGCACCGGCGCACATCGCAAAGGCTATCGCACGGCTCTTGAGCGAAAATCCTTCCACTGCGCTCGCTCTTCCCCCCAGCAACCCGTCGCCGGACCGGCAGATACCGGCCTCGATCACCGGACACATCGCAGAGAGAAGTTAAGATTTTTCCCGGGGACGCCGGAGCACGATGTAGAGCGCACCGGCCCCGCCGTGGCGGGAATGCGCGGTCCTTACGGCAGCGATACGATCGGAATGGCGCGACGAAGCGAGCCAGTCGCCCACGGCCGCACGGATCGCGCCGCGGGCATGCGGGCGCTCGGATTCCCGCCGCGGCGGCTTGCCGGTGACGAGCAGCAGCACGCGGTCGCCCCGCCCGATCGCCGCCTCCAGCCCGAAATCGAGCCGGTCATAAGCCGAGGCGAGGCTGTGGCCATGCAGGTCGACGGTCGAATCCGGCGCGACCAGCCCGCGCGCCAGGCGCCGGTCCCAGGATCCGTCGAGCGTGTTGACGGCTTGCCCACGCACCGGTGCGGCCGGCGATGCCGCGGCGCGTGGCGGCAGCACCCGCCCCCTGGGCTTGGCGGGCAGGGGCTGGGCCGGTGCCGGTGCCGGTGCGGGTTCCTCGGGGAGCGCTACCGCGCGCGCAGCCCGCTTCTCGAGCGGAGTCACGCTGGCGATCACGCGTTTCCACAGCGCCGCTTCCTCGGGCGCGAGGCGCCTCACCGCTGGCGTTGCGGCGCCGGCACCGTGGCGATCGGCGCGCCGCCCAGCCGGCTGAGCGTTCCGGCCGGGAGCAGCAGCCAGGCGGTGCCGCGCGCATTCATGCCGCCCGCGATCGCACGTGCATCGTCGCCGGCCCCCCAGAAAGTATCGACCCGGTTGGGCCCCTTGATCGCGCCGCCGGTGTCCTGCGCGATCCACAGGCCGTTCGCCTCGGCACGGTCCATCGACAGGAACACCGGCGCGCCGAGCGGGATGAACTTGGGATCGACCGCGGCGCTCACCTGGCCGGTGACGGGCAGCCCGAGCGACCCGTTCGGCCCGGCGCCCTTCAATTCCTGGAAGAACACATAGCTCTTGTTCTCCCACATGATGTCCCGCCCCTCCTCGGGGTGATCGCGCAGATAGGCGATGATGCCCTGCATCGAGGCGCCGCCGGGCTTGAGCAGCCCACGGTCGCGCATCAGCGCGCCGATGCCGACATATTCGCGGCCGTTCTGGCCGGCGAAGCCGATGCGCATCAGCTGGCCGTCCGGCCCGCGCAATCGCCCCGATCCCTGGATCTGGAGGAAGAACAGCTCGATCGGATCGGCCGCCCAGGCGATCTCCAGCCCGCGCCCCTCCAGCGCGCCCTGATCAATCTCCTTGCGGTCGTAATAGGGAATGAAGGTCTTGCCGGCGACGCGGCCGCGGATCCGCTTGCCCTTCATGTCGGCCGAGAACTGGCCGAGATCGACTTCGATGATGTCGTCGGGCTTGGCGTAGACCGGCACTTCATAGCCGGGGCGGCGATGCCGCGACCCGGCGATCTCGGGCTCGTAATAGCCGGTCGCCTGCGCCTTGCCGTCGGCGACCTGCACCGTCTCGAACCAGCGCGCGAAGAAGCCGCGCGCGTCCCGCTCGTCCCAGGCTTTCGCGGCATCGCAGGAAGGCTGCCAGTCCCGTCCCTGGGTGAGCCCGCTCGCATCGGTGCGGCGCACCAGCGACGGACAGCTCAACCGATAGGCGACCAGCGCGCGCGCCGCCGCCGCATCGCTCAACGGCAGCGAATCCAGCACCGGCCCGGCAAGCAGTCCGGCCGAGGCGGCGGCGAGCGTGCCGGCCGGAGCGGCGGGTGCCGGGATGGCGGCGAGCGGCGTCGCGGGGATGGGCTGGCGGGCGGCGGGGTTGCCGTGCGGTTCCGAAACGCGCCCCGGCTCGCGCGGCATCTCTCGCGGACGTTCCCTCGGCGCTTCGCGCGGCGGCGTATAGCCCGGTTCCACCGAATGCGGCACCATGCCGCCCGAGCAAGCGCCCAGCAGCGCCGCAAGCGCGACTCCCCCCCAGATCCGCATAGTCGGCCCCTCAGGCTTCGTCGGTTTCGACGAGCTTCCAGTTGGGATCGTCGCTGCGGAGGCTCCGCGCGAAGGTCCAGATGTCGTGCGTCTCCACCGCGTCGCTCAGCGAACCGGCGATCACATTGCCATCGGCATCGCGCGTCACCGCCGCGATATCGGCGTCGAAGCGCACGGTGATGCGCGCGGCCTTGCCCTCCACCACCACATCCGAGATCAGCGCGCGCTCGATCGCGACCAGGCGATTCTCCAGCACATGGCCGGCGGCCTTGCGATCGGCGATCGCCTGGGCAAAGCCGGCGCGGACATCGTCCTCCACCAGCCAGGTCAGCGTCTCCTCGTCGCCCTTCCAGAAGGCCTCGAGGATCATCTTGTACGCACTCTTGGCGCCGTCGAGGAACTGCGCGACGTCGAAGCTCGCATCGGCGGCGATCACGGCCTTCAGGCCCGATTCCGCGCCCGTCCCGATCACTCGCGCGCCGATCTCGCGCATCTCGGGCGTCTGATCGATGGTGCGGGCCGCCGGCGACACCGCCACGCGCTCCTCGCTCGGCTTCGGCAACGCCTGCTCATGGCCGGTGCGCTTGCCAAGCACGGCATAGAGTCGGAGCGCCAGGAAACCGGCCACCATTGCGAACAGGATTATCGTGTACACTAAGCCTCCAAACGCTTCGCCGCTAACATAGGCCTAAGCGACGCTGGTTTCAAATATCCGGTTCCGCGCGTCGAATCCGGGGGCAATTGAAACGCGTGCGCCCGCCTGCTAGGCGCGCAATCGATCCAACGCGCAAACGGCGCCAATCTTTCCGGAAATAAAGAGGACATCGAAATGGCCGAGAACGACACGATCGCCGAATTCGGCGAGCCCGCTGCCAATGGCGCCGATACCGCCCCGGCCGCCGGCCTGCTGTCGCAATATGTGAAGGACCTCTCGTTCGAGAATCCGAACGCACCGGCCATCTTCCAGAACCCGACCGCGCCGGCCATCGACGTGCAGTTCAACATCGGCTCGGCCAAGGTCGCCGACGAGGTCTATGAGGTCGTCCTCAAGATCGAAGTGCGCGCCACCGCCGAGAGCCAGGCCGCCTTCATCGTCGACCTGTCCTATGCCGGCCTGTTCGGCATCCGCAACGTGCCCGAGGGCGAGGCGCTCGACGGCTTCCTGCTCGGCGAGGCGCCGCGCCTGCTCTTCCCGTTCGCCCGCCGCGTGCTGGCCGATGCGGTGCGCGACGGCGGCTTCCCGCCGCTGATGCTCGAGCCGATCGATTTCGGCGGCATCTACATCCAGCAGCGCGCGATGAACGAATCGGGCCTTACCGGCGAAGTCGCGGGCGAAGCCTGAAGGAGTATCCGGGGGTGATGGTTCCCAAATCCCCCCCGGGCTCGCCTCGGGGAGGATTCGAGCCGTGAAGCTCGCCCGCAGCCTCGGCTCGGTGGGCGGGCTCACGCTGGCCAGCCGCATTCTCGCGCTGGTCCGCGATTCGCTGCAGGCCCGCTATGTCGGCGCCAGCTTCGCGTCGGATGCGTTCACCATCGCCTTCCGCCTCCCCAACATGTTCCGCGCCCTGTTCGCCGAGGGTGCGTTCAACGCCGCCTTCATCCCGATGTTCAATCGGAAGGTGGGCGAGACCGGCGAGCTCTCGCAGGGCCTGGATTTCGCCGAGCGCGCGCTCTCGGTGCTGTTCCTCGCGCTCGCGGTGATGACCGGGGTGATGCTGGCCGCCGCCTGGCCGCTCACCTGGCTGCTCTCCGGCGGCTTCCACGACGTCGCGCCCGATCGCTTCGCCTTCGCCGTGGAGCTGAGCCGGATCACCATTCCCTATCTGCTGCTGATCAGCCTGGCCTCGCTGCTGGGCGGCATCCTGAATTCGCTCGACAAATTCTGGGTCAACGCCGCGGCGCCGATCCTGCTCAACATCGCGATGGTGGTGGCGCTCGCCGTGTTCAACGGCGATCCGTTCGAGACGGCGCGGGCCCAGGCGATCGCGGTGCCGATCGGCGGGGCCCTCCAGCTCGGCTGGCTGGCGCTGGCCTGCCGCCGTTCGGGCGTGTCGCTCAAGCCCCGCCTTCCCCGCCTCGATCCCGAGGTGAAGCGGCTGATGAAGCTGATCCTGCCCGCCGCCGCCGGCGCCGGCGCCTCGCAGATCAACCTGCTGATCTCGAGCGCGCTCGCCGGCGGACTGCTGGCCGCGGGCTCGCTCTCCTACATCTATTATGCCGATCGGCTGAACCAGCTGCCGCTCGGCATGATCGGCATCGGCCTGGGCACCATCCTGCTCCCCACCATCTCGCGCCTGCTGGGCGCCGGACGGGACGAGGAGGCGATGGAGACGCAGAATCGCGGCATCGAGCTCGCGCTGTTCCTGACCCTGCCCGCGATGGTCGCGCTGATCGTCGCGGCCGAGCCGATCGTGCGCGGCCTGTTCCAATATGGCCATTTCGGCCCCGAGGCGACGCGCGCCTGCGCGCTGGCGCTCGCGGGCTTCTCGGTCGGCCTGCCCGCCTATGTCCTCGTGAAGGTGCTCACGCCCGGCTATTATGCCCGCCACGACATGAAGACGCCCGTGCGCTACGCGATCGTCTCGGTTGGAGTGAACATTGTCCTGAATCTGGCGCTGATCCCGCTGATCGGCGCCAGCGGGCCGCCGCTCGCCACCGCGATCGCGTCGAGCGTCAACACCTTCATGCTCTATCGCACGCTGCACCGGCGCGGCCATTTCACCGCCGACGCGCAGCTCAAGCGCCGCCTGCCCCGCCTGGCGATCGCCGCCGCGATCATGGGCGGCGCGCTGTTCGCGTTCGATCATCTGCTCGACCCCTGGCTGAACGGCCATATGATCGAGCGCTATGGGGCGCTGGTGGTGCTCGTGGGTGCAGGCTGCATCGTCTACGGCATCGCCTGCTTCCTCACCCGCGCTTTCCTGGTCTCGGACATCAAGGCGCTGGTGCGGCGGCGACGCGCCTAGGCTCTAGTCGGCATCGGCTTCGGCCCGCCGGCCTTGGGCGGCCCGTCGCTGCGCGAGCAGATCCCGCATCGCGATTGCGACATGGACCACCAGCGCGGCCGCCACGGGCAGCAACTTCCACAGCCCGGCGTTGCTTTCCGGCGGGCGCACCAGCACCAGGGTGGTGAATAGCCCGGCGGCAAGAAGTACGATGCCGATGATCCGCAGGCGGCTGGGTGGCCAGTAGACATAGTCGAAGCTGACCATTTTCGCCGCGCTTCCCGTCACCATCAGCCAGTCGGCGGCCGGAACGGCGATTGCGGTGACCAACAGGGCGTATCCCGGCGGCATGCCGGTTCCCTATCATGGCATTGGACAGCGACAAACCGGCCCTCTACAGCCCGCTCCGTCCCTGACATCGCTGTGCGGCCGCGTCCCCGCCGTCTCGGACCCGCGGCCCGTCCAAAGGCCGAACGGTCAGCCCGGGCGCGGAGTACAGAATCATGCGCGTCGTCTCCGGCATCCAGACCACCGGCAATCTTCACCTCGGCAACTATCTCGGGGCGATCAAGCAATGGGTGGCGATGCAGGATCAGGGAGAATGCCTGTTCTTCCTCGCCGATCTCCATGCGCTGACCGGCAATATCTCGCCGCAGGAGCTCGCCAGATCCACGATCGAGATGGCCGCGACCCTGCTCGCCTCGGGCATCGACGATCGCGCGATCCTGTTCAACCAGGCGCGCGTTCCCGCGCATGCCGAGCTGTGCTGGATCCTCAACGGCACCGCGCGGATGGGCTGGCTCAACCGCATGACCCAGTGGAAGGACAAGGCGGGGAAGAACCGCGAGGGCGCCAGCGTCGGCCTGTTCGCATATCCGGTGCTCCAGGCGGCCGACGTGCTCGCCTACAAGGCGACGCACGTGCCGGTGGGCGAGGACCAGAAGCAGCATCTCGAGCTCGCCCGCGACATCGCGGCCAAGTTCAACACCGATTTCGAAGTCGAACTGTTCCCGCTGCCCGAGCCCTTCATCTCAAAGGCGGCCCCGCGGATCATGAGCCTGCGCGACGGCAGCGCGAAGATGTCCAAGTCCGATCCTTCGGACCTATCGCGCATCAACCTGTCGGACGATGACGACATGATCGCGCAGAAGCTCCGCAAGGCGAAGACCGATCCCGAGCCCCTGCCCGATTCGTTCGACGCGCTTGCCGAGCGGCCCGAGGCGAAGAATCTGGTGACCATCTTCGCCGCACTGTCGGATCGCGATCCCCAGTCGGTGGTGACGGAGTTCGCCGGCCAGGGCTTCGGCGCGTTCAAGCCGGCGCTGGCGGATCTCGCCATTGCGGTGCTCGGGCCCGTACGCGAGCGGCTGAACCGGCTGCTGGCGGACCGCGAGGCAGTGGGCCAGCAGCTCGCCAGGGGCGCCGAGCGTGCCAGCGCCCTCGCCGAACCCACGCTCAAGGCGGCGCAGAAGGCCGTCGGGCTGCAGATCTGATACCGGATCCACGGCACCCGCGCCGCCGCGGGTGCCGTGGCGGCATCGTCCGGGCCCGTTCGCTTTCGGGCGGCGCGCGATGCGCCATGGGCTTCGCATCGCACTCACATCACCCCGCCGGCCGACCCGTCTGCCGATAACTGCTGACAGCCCTTCCCCGGGCGCTATGCTCCAGGGAGGGGCTGGAGCCGCGCCATGCCCTTCGGGTTCTGCCAAGCGGGAGTGCATGCGGATGCGTAAGCTGGTTGCCCTATTGCTGCTCGGCAGCGCCCTGGCCGCGTGCAGCGGCGGCGGTTCGGGCGGAGGGGGCGGAACGGTCGTCACGCCCACCCCCACGCCATCGACGCCCACGCCCACCACGCCCACGCCCTCGCCCAGCCCGACGAGCACCGAGCCCGCCACCGGCTCGGATTTCCTGAGCTCGGTCGCACAGCTCTACAGCACGCCGCCCAACATCGCCGCCTGCCAGGCCGGAACGCTCAAGCCCGAGGTCGGGGCGCGGGTGCTGGCGACGCTCAACGACATCCGCGCGCACCACAATCTGCCCGCGGTCACCTATGCGCCGGCCGACGAGCCCGCTTCCCAGCAATCGGCGCTGATGATGGCCGCCAACGGCCAGCTCAGCCACAATCCGCCGGCGAGCTGGAACTGCTACACCTCCGCCGGCGCCACCGCGGCGGGGCAAAGCAACATCTATCTGGGCACGGGCGGGCTGCGCTATTCGCAGGATGCCGACCTGCTGATCGGCTGGCTCACCGATACCAACAATGTGGTGGCGAACAATATCGGCCATCGCCGCTGGCTGCTCTATCCGTTCCTCTCGACCATTGCCTATGGCCGGGTCGCCGGCGTCTGGCAGGGAAGCAACCGCGCGGACGGCGCCTCGATCAAGGTGATCAACACCACCCAGAACACCGCCGGCCCGCTGCCCGACTATGTCGCCTATCCGTTCGAGGAATATCCGGCGCGCTATTTCGATACGGCGGCGCTGCTCTCCTTCGGCGTGATCGCCAACAAGACCTCCAATTTCGGAGCGAACGCCGCGGTCAGCTTCGCCAACGCCACGATCGCCGTGCGCGCCCGGGGCGGCGCCGCGCTCACGGTGTCGAACGTGTCATGGGACAATGACGGCTATGGCCTGCCCAACAGCCTGCAATGGAAAGTCGCCGGGCTGGCCGCCAACACCATCTACGACGTGACGATCGGCAACGTCTTCGTCGGCGGCGCCCCCCGCAGCTACAGCTATTATTTCCGGCTGGTGCCCTGAGCGGCGCAAAGCACCATATCCGTCTCAGCTCCGCTGGGCCGTGCCGGCATCGCGGCCTAGCCTGCGCTTCCCACGACAAAGGGAGGCACCCATGCGCAAGAAGATCGGTTTCTCGCTCTCGCTCGCCGCCGCGGCCGGTTTCCAGGCCATCCTGGCCCAGCCGCTCCAGGCCCGGCCGAGCGTCGCCGAATGCGACAATCCGCCATCGGTCACCTGCACCAGCTACCGGGCCAGGGGCTTCGCCAGCTATGGCGACTGCGTGACCTACTACAGTGACTATTGCCCCTTGCTCGAAAGCGGCAATGGCGGCTGCGTCTACGACCCGCGGATCGGCCAGACCATCTGCTGGTAGCCATTATGTCTAGACAAAAAGGCCGGACCCGCATGGGCCCGGCCTTTCTGTTGATCAGGGTGGAGGCGTGACCGATCCGCGTTGCCCCGCTCTCAGCTCCTCCACCCCGCCCGCCCCTGAAAGAGGCGGGAATGTAGCTCCTTAGCCTTCCAGCGTGCGCATCAGCGTGCGCACGGCGGTATCGATCTCCACGTCCTTGCCGCGCAGCTCCTCGATGCGCTTCACGGCATGGATCACCGTCGAATGGTCGCGATTGCCGAACTTGCGGCCGATCTCGGGCAGCGAGCGCGTGGTCAGGCGCTTGGCAAGATACATCGCGATCTGGCGCGGCCGGGCGATCGCCACGGCGCGGCGCTCGGAGATCAGGTCGATCTGCTTCACTTCGAAATGCGCCGAGACCGCGCGCTGGATCTCGTCGATCGTGATGCGGCGCTGGGCCGAGCGCAGCACCTCGCCGAGCACGTTGGTCGCGAAGTCGATCGTGATCACTTCGCCGTTCAGCTGGGCATAGGCGACCAGGCGATTGAGCGCGCCCTCGAGCTCGCGGACATTGGTGGTGATCCGCGCGGCAAGCAGGTCCATGACTTCGTGCGGCATCGTCACTGCCGGCATGTCCAGCAGCTTGCGGCCGACGATCGCGCGGCGCAGCTCCAGCTCGGCCGGCTTGATGTCCGCCACCAGGCCCGAGGCCAGCCGGCCGGCCAGCCGCGGCTCGAAGCCCTCCAGCGCCTGCGGCGCGCGATCGGCCGCAATCACCAGCCGCTTGCCCGAGGACATGAACTCGTTGACGGTGTGGAAGAACTCCTGCTGCGTCGCATCCTTGCCGCCGATGAACTGCAGGTCGTCGATCATCAGCAGGTCGACCGAGCGCAGCCGCGCCTTGAAGGCGTGCGTGTCCTTGTTGCGCAGCGCCTGGACGAACTCGAACATGAAGCGCTCGGCGGTCACGTATATCGCGGTCGCTTCCGGATTCGCCTCGAGGAACGCATGGCCGATCGCGTGCATCAGGTGCGTCTTGCCCTGGCCCGTGCCGGCATGGAGATAGAGCGGGCTGAAGCGCGGCGCGCCCGGCTCGGCCATTGTCTTGGCCGCGTTGCACGCCACGCGATTCGTCGCGTCGATCACGAAGCGATCGAAGGTGAAGCGCATGTCGAACTGCGGGCGCTCGGCCGGCGAGGCCGTGGCAGCCGCGACGGGGGCCGAATCGGCCGCCACGGGCGCGGACGCCGTGCTCAGGACGCGCGCCGGCTCCTCCGCCAGCGTTTCGATCGATACGTTGCGCACCGCCGGGATCTGGCCGCGGAACTCGAGCAGCAGCCGCTCCGCATAGTGATTCTTCACCCACTGGGTCATGAACGCCGAGGGCAGGCCCAGACGCACGACCTCGGCATTGCTGCCTTCGATCAGGACGACCGGCTTGAGCCACTGGTCGAACAGGCGCTGGCCCGCAGAGCGACGCAGGTTCGCGCGCACATGCGACCAAGCCTTGGCAACCGCTGCTTCCATTCCGTCCCGTTCCAAGGCCTGCACCTGAGTCACCGTGACGCACCCCTCCTTCGCGGGAAGCAGCCGCTTCCCGTGCGCTAATTCGCTCCGACATGAGGCCCTTCGACACCGGACATCCCCGGTCCCTGTGCGACGGGCTTCGCTAAATGCCCTGGCGAGAACTCGCCTGGGAGGTCTGTTTTAGGAACCCCTTTCTGAGTCGATCAAGGGGGTCGAGTGTAAAGATACTGAAATAGTTTTGTTGACTCGCCGTAACCCGCGGAAAACCGTGGGGGCAACCTTACAAACTACTGAAAAGCTTGGCTTCTGCGAATTATTGCAAACCAAAGACACTGCGACTCGCGCGAATCTCAGGGTTCCATGGGCCAGGCTTGATTCGTTCCGCAAACCTTTGTCAGACACGACAAAAACCCCGCGGAATCGGAGTTCCGCGGGGTTTTATTACGAAAAAATTACGATTACGCCAGCGCTTCGACGCGCTTGTTGAGACGCGCGAACTTGCGCGAGGCGGTGTTCTTGTGGAGCACGCCCTTGGCGACGCCGCGCGCCATTTCCGGCTGCGCAGCGGCGAGCGCGGCAGCGGCCGCCGCCTTGTCGCCGGCCTCGAGGGCCGACTCGACCTTCTTCACGAAGGTGCGGATACGGCTCACGCGGGTGCCGTTGATCTCCGCGCGGCGCGCATTGCGCCGGATACGCTTCTTCGCTTGCGGCGTATTCGCCATGCCGTCTCGTTCCTAGCTCGAAATGTTTAGGGCGCGGGGAACATGCCTCCACGCCCGGAAAGACGGGCCCCTTAGCGCCACCGGCGATTCGGGTCAACCATTACGACTGGCATTTCGGGCACCAGAAGGTGGAGCGCCCCGAATCCACGCGCCGCTCGACCAGCCCTCCGCACCCGCACGGCTCCCCTTCCCGGCCATAGACTTGCCATTCCTTGGCGAAATAGCCCAGCTCGCCATCGGGCCGGGCATAGTCGCGGATCGTGGAGCCGCCGGCGCGGATCGCGCCTTCCAGCACCGCGCGAATCGCGGCGGCCAGCTTCGCCAGCCGCGCCTTCGCGATCGAACCGCCTTCGCGCATGGGTGCGATGCCGGCAATATAGAGCGCCTCGCACACATAGATGTTGCCCAGCCCCGCCACCGTGCGCTGGTCGAGCAGCAGCGCCTTTACCGGGGCGATCCGGTCCTTGAACACCCGCGCCAGATGGGCCGCGTCAAAGTCCGGCCCCAGCGGCTCCGGCCCGAGCGCCACGAAGGGCGCCCAGGCCGGGACTTCCGCCGTCGGCACCAGGTCGACCGAGCCGAATCGCCGCGGATCGTTCAGCGCCAGCCGATGGTGCTGCGTCTCCAGCACCAGGTGATCGTGCTTGCCGATCTCCCCGGGATCGATCCGCCAGCGCCCGGACATGCCGAGATGGAAGATCAGCGTGTCGCCGCGATCCGTCTCGATCAGCCCATATTTCGCGCGCCGCCCCAGCCCGGTGACGGTCGCGCCGGTCAGCCGCTGGCCGAGCCCCACGGGAAACGGCCGACGCAGGTCGCCGCGGTGCAGCGTGACGCGGGTGATCGTCTCGCCCTCGAGCACGGGCTCCAGGCCGCGGACGGTAGTCTCTACTTCGGGCAGTTCCGGCATGCCCCCGTCGTACCGTCCCCGCCGCTCCGGCGAAAGCCGGGATGATGCTAGGGCTTTAACCCGGCCATGCACCTCGCTAGAGCCCCTGGCATGACCGACACCGTCTCCTTCGGCTACGAAGACGTGGCCCCCGAGGAAAAGACCCGCCGCGTCGGCGAGGTCTTCTCCAATGTCGCTTCGAAATACGACCTGATGAACGACGCCATGTCGGGCGGTCTCCACCGCCTGTGGAAGGACAAGTTCGTCCGCCGCGTGAAGCCGCGCGCGGGCGAGCATATCCTCGACATGGCCGGCGGCACCGGCGACATCGCCTTCCGCATGGTCAAGTCCGGTGCGTCGGTCACCGTGGCGGACATCAATCCCGAGATGCTCGCCGTCGGCGTCGAGCGCGCCGCCGAGCGCGGAATTGACGGGCTGGTGTGGAGCGAGGCCAATGCCGAGCAACTGCAATGGCCCGACAAATTCTTCGATGCCTATACCATCGCCCTCGGCATCCGGAACGTGACCGACATCCCCAAGGCGCTCCGCGAGGCGCACCGCGTGCTCAAGCGCGGCGGCCGGCTGTTCGTGCTCGAATTCTCCACCACCCAGTGGCCCGGCTTCTCCGAGGTGTACGACGCCTATTCGCACCATCTCATCCCCAAGATCGGCCAGCTGCTCACCGGCGACGCGGACAGCTATCGCTACCTGGTCGAATCGATCCGCCGCTTCCCGCCCATGCCGGAGTTCGAGCGGATGATCCGCGAGGCCGGCTTCACCCAGACCAAGGTCGAGCCGCTGCTCGGCGGCCTGGTCGCGATCCATTCGGGCTGGAAGATTTGATGGCTTCTCTTCTTCTGCTCCCCTTCCGCTTGCGGGAGGGGTCGGGGGAGGGGCTGAGAAGAAGCCCGGCCCTTTGTGACATCCCCTCCCCTAACCCCTCCCGCAAGCGGAAGGGGAACTGGTGACCGCACCCGCCGTCCATCTCTGGCGCCTGCTCAAATGGGGGCGCATCCTTGCGCGTCATGGCGCGCTGCGCGGGATCGAGCGCGATCCCAACACGCCCAGGCCGGTCCGCCGGATCGCCCGGATCGCCCGCTTCGGCGCGCGTGTGCCCCAGGTGCCGCGCTATGCCGATGCCTTCCAGGCGATCGGCCCGGCGGCGATCAAGCTCGGCCAGACGCTCGCCACCCGCCCCGACCTGGTCGGCGACGAAGCCGCCCACGACCTGCTCCGCCTGCAGGACGCGCTGCCGCCCTTGCCCTTCCCGGTGATCCGCCAGCGGATCGAGAGCAGCTTCGGCCGTCCGCTCGAGACCTTCTTCGCCGCATTCGACGAGACGCCGATCGGGGCCGCCTCGATCGCGCAGGTCCACCGCGCGATCACCGCCGATGGCCGCCAGGTCGCGGTGAAGGTGCTGCGCCCGGGGATCGAGGCCGAGTTCGCCAGGGCGATCGACACCTATGAATGGGCCGCCGCCCAGGTCGAGAGCATGGGCGGCGAGGCATCGCGCCTGCGCCCCCGCCTCGTCATCGAGACCTTCAAGCGCTGGACCGCGCGCGAACTCGACCTGCGCCGCGAGGCCGCCTCCGCCTCGGAACTGGCCGAGGGCATGCAGGCCGAGCCCGATTTCATGGTCCCGCAGATCGACTGGCAGCGCACCACCGGCAAGGTGCTGACGCTCGAATGGATCGACGGCATCAAGCTCTCGCATCGCGACCGGATCGTCGCCGCGGGGCATGACCCGAGCCTGCTTGCCGGCCGGCTGATCCGCGCCTTCCTGCGCCAGGCGATCGCCGAGGGCTTCTTCCATGCCGACATGCATCAGGGGAACCTCTTCGCGCTCCCCGACGGCCGCATCGCCGCGATCGACTTCGGCATCATGGGCCGGATCGACCGGCGCGCCCGGGTCTGGCTGGCCGAGATCCTCTACGGACTGATCACCGGCAACTACAAGCGCGTCGCCGAGATCCATTTCGAGGCGGGCTATGTGCCCCCGCACCACAATGTCGCCGAGTTCGCCACGGCGCTGCGCGCGGTCGGCGAGCCGATGCGCGGGCTGCCGGTCAAGGACATGTCGATGGGCGCGATGCTCGACGGCCTGTTCTCGATCACCCGCGACTTCGACATGCAGACCCAGCCGCACCTCCTTCTCCTGCAGAAGACGATGGTGATGGTCGAGGGCGTGGCGCGGACGCTCGATCCCGACATCAACCTGTGGGACGTCTCGGCGCCGTTCGTGCGCGAATGGATCCGCACCGAGCTGGGTCCGGAGGCCAAGATCGCCGACCGGCTGGTCGAGGATATCCGCACCCTCGCCCGCCTGCCCGACCTGATCCGCAACATCGAGCGGCGCTTCCCGGCGCCCGGCGGCGCGCCGCCCGCGCCGCCGCTCCGGGAGATCGAGCGCATCCGCGTGGTCGGCGGCTGGCGCTATGCCGCGGTGGCCGTGCTCTCCGGTGCCGTGGGCGCGGCGATCATGATGTACCTGCTCTCGTGAAGCTGCCCGCGATCCGCTGGCTGGCCGAGCCGACGCGCTTCGCCGCGTTCGGCCGTTCCCGCGCCCGGATCGCGCTGGGCGCGCTCGGCCTGTTCCTGTTGCTCTCGCTGACCGCCCTGGTCACCGTCGGCCCGCCGCCGGTGAGCGGCGACCCCGCGAAGCGCGCCGACGACCAGAGCGACGTGGTTCTCTATGAGAGCATCGTCGCGGGTGTGCGCCATGGCGGCGGCTATTACGAAGTCGCCGCCGACGCGCTTCGCGCCGGCAACTATCCGCTGCGTCCCTTCGTCACGTTCCGCCTGCCCGGCCTGGCGATGGTCCAGGCGCATCTTCCCCGCCTGGCGACGATGGGCCTGCTCTATCTGCTCGTCGCATCGGTCTTCGCCGTCTGGGGCATGAAGCTGCGCGGCGCGATGACGCGCTGGCCGCCCGTGGCGATCGGCCTCGCCCTGCTCGCCGCTGGGCTGATGGCGTTCGTTCAGCCCGACCTCTGGGCGTTCCACGAGATCTGGGCGGGGCTGTTCGTCGCCCTTTCGCTCGGCATCTATCGGCCCGGCCGCTGGATCGAGGCAGTGGCGATCGCGCTGCTCGCCATGCTGATCCGCGAGACCGCCGCGCTGTTCGCGCTGGTCATGCTCGCCGCCGCCTGGTTCGAAGGCCGGAAGCGCGAGGCGATCGGCTGGGGCGTGGCGATCGCCTGCCTCGCCGCCGCGCTCGGCTTCCATGCCTGGGCGGTCGGCCAGGTCACCACCGCCGCCGATCCCGCCTCGCCCGGCTGGGCGGGGCTGCACGGCTATGGCTTCTTCGCCAAGTCGGTGGTGCTGTCCACCGCGCTCCGGCTCCTGCCGATGGCGCTGGCCGCGCCGCTCTTCACGCTGGCGCTGTTCGGCTGGATCGGCTGGAAGGACCCGGTTGCGGCACGCGTCGCCGGCACGCTCGCCGCCTTCGGCCTGGCGATCGCCCTGTTCGCGCGGCCGGACACTTTCTATTGGGCCCTCATGGTCGCCCCGCTCGCGCTGATCGGACTCGCCTTCGCGCCCGACGGCCTGCGGGACCTGTTCCGCCAGGCGCTCGACAGGCGTAGGATCACCGTGACAAAGGTGACGCGATGAACCGCGACGCTCCTGGCACGCGCAAACAGGGAAGCTGGCTGGTGGCCTGGCTCGGCGGCTCGCTGGTGGCGCTGGGCCTGACCCTGGCGGCGTTGCTGGCCTGGATGAGCGCGCGATCCAATTCCCAGCCGGCAGGTGGCGTCGGTGGCGATACCCCCCTGACAACGCTCTACGCGACACCCTATCTCGCGGTCGCCATGGGAGTCACCCTCTTCCTCCTCATCACCCTGGCCATGCTGGCCGAGCGCCGCGCATCCAGGCCACTCCTGTTCTGGCTCATGCTTGGCCTCGCAGCCACCACCCCGTTCGCGTTCGTCGTCTGGGCCTTGCAGCATCTGGGCGACTGTTTCGAGGATTGCCGCCAATCCAGTGAGCTTTGGACAATCCCGCCGGTGCTGGCCGCCTATGCCTTCGGAATGTCCGGTGCCGCGGCCGCTTTTCGCCTCCGTCATGGGAGTTGGCGATGACCAAGAAGATCCTCCTCATCGTCGGCGGCGGCATCGCGGCCTACAAGGCGTGCGAGCTGATCCGCCTGTGCCGCAAGGCCGGGATCGCAGTGAAGTGCGTGCTCACTGCCGGCGGCCAGCATTTCGTCACGCCGATGACGCTCGCGGCCCTGAGCGAGAACCAGGTCTATACGACGCTATGGGACCTCAAGGACGAGGCCGAGATGGGCCATATCCAGCTGAGCCGCGAGGCGGACCTGGTCGTGGTCGCGCCCGCCACCGCCGATCTGATGGCGAAGATGGCGGCCGGCATCGCCGACGATCTCGCCACCACCTTGCTGCTCGCCACCGACAAGCCGGTGCTCGCGGCCCCGGCAATGAACGTGCGGATGTGGCAGCACGCCGCCACGCGCCGCAACGTCGCCACCCTGCGCGCCGACGGCGTGACGGTGCTCGAGCCCGATGAGGGCCCGATGGCCTGCGGCGAATACGGCCCCGGCCGCCTGCCCGAGCCCGCGGCGATCCTGGCCGCGATCCAGCGCCATTTGGGCGGCGGCACCGGCGCCGTGCTCGCCGGCAAGCACATCCTCGTTACCGCCGGCCCCACCCATGAGCCGATCGATCCGGTGCGCTACATCGCCAATCGCTCCTCGGGGAAGCAGGGCTATGCCATTGCCGGGGCGCTCGCCGCCCTGGGCGCGCGCGTCACGCTCGTCTCGGGGCCGGTCGCCCTCGCCACGCCGCCGGGCGTCTCCCGCATCGACGTCGAGACCGCGCAGGACATGGCCAATGCCGTCGCCCAGGCGCTGCCCGCCGATGCCGCGGTGATGGTCGCGGCGGTGGGCGACTGGCGCACCGATGCAGCCGGCCAGAAGATCAAGAAGGAAGGCGGCACCCCGCCCAGCCTCCAGCTCTCCGAAAACCCCGACATCCTCGCCATGCTCGCCGCCAGCCCGCGCCGGCCGGCCCTGGTCGTGGGTTTCGCCGCGGAAACGGAGCGTGTCGTCGAACATGCCACCGCGAAACGCGCTCGCAAGGGCGCGGACTGGATTGTCGCCAACGATGTTTCGGGCGATGTGATGGGCGGTGAAGCCAATGCCATCCATCTCGTCACCGCCGACGGTGTCGAACATTGGGAAAGACTGCCCAAGGACGAAGTCGCCCGCCGGCTCGCGCAGCGTATCGCCGATGCGCTCTAGCCTCGCGCTGCTGCTCTGCGCCGGCCTTGTCGCCTGCGGCATGCCGGCCACGCGCCCGGATGCGCCGGCCGGCCCGCCGGGCACGGGCCTCTATACCCAGAGCTTCGGCAACACCCCGGCACGCCAGGTGCGCACGCTGATCGTGGTCCTGCACGGCGACGCCCCCGCCACCAAGCCGGACTATCACTATGCCTTCGCCCGCGCCGCCGCCGATGCCGTGCCGAACAGCATCGCGGTCGCCCTGCTCCGCCCCGGCTATGAGGATCCGCAGGGCCATCGCTCCCCGGGCGAGCGCGGCCAGACCACCGGCGACAACTACACGCCCGATCGCATCGCCGCCGTGGCCGAGACGATCCGCCATCTCCAGCACCGCTATGGCCAGGCCCGCACCGTGCTGGTCGGCCATTCCGGCGGCGCGGCGATCGCCGCCGACCTCGCCGCCACCTGGCCGAACCTGGTCGACGGCATCGTCCTCGTCTCCTGCCCCTGCGCCCTGCCCGAATGGCGCAAGCACATGAAGACGGTGGCGCCCACGCCGCTCTGGGATGCGCCGGTCGACAGCCTCGATCCGGTCAAGCTCGTCGGCGGCATGCCGCCCAGCCTGCGCGCCGCGGTGCTGGTGGGCGGCGACGACAAGACCACGCCGCTCCGCTTCTCGCGCCTCTATGCCGAAGCGCTGTCGCTGCGCGGGATCGCCACCGATTTCCGCATCGTCCCCGGCAAGGACCATGAGCTGCTTGGCGATCCCGAAGTGATTTCCGCGCTCCAGCGCCTCGCCGCCGCTCTTCCAGGAAAGTCTTGATGCTCGCTCCGATCCGTATCGCTCTCCAACGCCTGCCGCACGGAGCCGGCCTGCCGCTCCCCACCTATGCCACGGCGGGTGCGGCCGGGATGGACGTGGTCGCGGCCGAGGCGGTGGTGCTGGCTCCCGGCGCGCGCCATGCGGTGGCGACCGGCTTCGCCATGGCGATCCCGCCGGGCTATGAAGTCCAGGTCCGGCCGCGCTCCGGCCTCGCGCTCAAGCACGGCATCACCTGCCTGAACACGCCCGGCACGATCGACAGCGACTATCGCGGCGAGGTTAAGGTGATCCTCGCCAATCTCGGTGACGCGCCGTTCACCGTCGCGCGTGGAGACCGTATCGCACAGCTCGTGCCCGCACCGGTTCAGCATGCGGCGCTCGAGGAGGTGGGGACGCTCGACGAAACGGCGCGCGGCATCGGGGGCTTCGGATCGACGGGCACGTGATCGGATCGGTTATTCTGGCAGCGGCGCTCCAGGCGGCGCCGATCGATTGGGACGCGCTGCCGCCCCTGCCCTGGCGCACGCCTCCGGTCCTCACGCCGGACATGCAGGGCTTCGTCCAGCGCGAAGTGAAGCTGCGCAAATGCACCACGCCCAAGCCAGGCACGCTCGAAGTCTCGATCGCAGTGCTGGTCGACGAGAATGGCGCGATCCGCACCACCGTGCCGCGCGCGATCGCCTGCCCCTCGGTCGAGCAATATGCCGCGGCCCTCGCGGCGGGCTTCGCCCGGGGCAACCTGCTCCCGCGCCCCGGCGCGAGCGAGCAATGGTACAGCACGACCCTCACCTTCACCCTGCCGCAATGAACCTCTCCGACGCGGAGCTGGAACGCTATGCCCGCCACATCGTGCTGCGCGAGATCGGCGGCGGCGGACAGGTACGCCTGAAGGCTGCGCGCGTGCTGGTGATCGGCGCGGGCGGGATCGGCTCGCCGGCGATCGAATATCTGGCGGCCGCCGGCATCGGCACGCTCGGCACGATCGACGACGATCAGGTCTCGCTCTCCAACCTCCAGCGCCAGACGCTCTACGCCACCACGGACGTGGACCGCCCCAAGGTGGAGGCCGCGCGCGCCCGGGTCGCCGCGCTGAACCCGGAAGTGGCTTTCACCGGCTTCCGGCAGCGGATCGACGCGCGCAATGCCGACGCGCTGATCGCCGAGTTCCAGCCGGACGTCGTCCTCGACGGCTGCGACAATTTCGCCACCCGCCTCGCCGTTGCCGATGCCTGTCTTCGCCATCGCCTCCCGCTCGTCTCCGCCGCGGTGTCGGAATTCGAGGGGCAGCTCGGCGTGTTCCGCGGCTGGGAAGCGGACAAGCCCTGCTATCGCTGCTTCGTCGGCCAGGATCCCGAGCGGCCGGGCATCAGCTGTGCCGAACAGGGCGTGCTCGGCGCGCTGACCGGGGTGATGGGCAGCCTTGCCGCGCTGGAGACGATCCGCGCCATCGCTCCCTTCGGCGAGGATCCTGCCGGCAAGCTGCTGCTGGTCGACGCGCTCGCCTTCCGCTTCCGGACGCTGGCCTTGCCCAAGGACCCCGGTTGCCCGGCCTGCGGGTGACGATCCCGGGGGGAAGCCGGCAAGAGAGAAACTGGACTTCCCGGCGCCCTTGAGGCACCTGCCGCCCCATGACCCGCGTCCTCGTCACCGGCTCGGCCGGCTTCATCGGCTTTCACACGGCCAGCAAGCTGCTCCAGCGCGGTGCGACCGTGCTCGGCGTCGACAATTTCAGCGACTATTATGATCCCGCGCTCAAGGAAGCGCGCAACGACATCCTGTCGAACCACCCGAATTTCCGCGTCGCCCGGGTCTCGATCGACGACATGGCGGCGTTCGGCAGCGTCTGGGCCGAGTTCCAGCCGGACGTGGTGATCCACCTCGCGGCGCAGGCCGGCGTGCGTTATTCGATCGACGCGCCCGAAAGCTATGTCGCGGCCAATCTGATCGGCACGTTCAACGTGCTCGAGCTGGCCCGCCGCCATGCCACGAAGCATCTGCTCGCCGCCTCCACCAGCTCGGTCTACGGCGCGAACACAGACATGCCGTTCACCGAGACGCAGCGTACCGCCACGCCGCTCAGCTTCTACGCCGCCACCAAGGGCGCGACCGAGCTGATGGGACACAGCTACGCGCATCTCTACAAGACGCCGATGACCTTCTTCCGCTTCTTCACGGTCTATGGCCCATGGGGGCGGCCGGACATGGCGCTGTTCAAGTTCACCCGGGGCATCCTCGCCGGCGAGCCCATCGACATCTACAATAACGGCCAGATGGTCCGCGACTTCACCTATGTCGACGACCTGGCCGAAGCGATCGTCAAGCTCACCGAAGCCATTCCCGGCACCGTGCCGGTCGAGGGCGACAGCCTGTCCCCCGTCGCGCCCTTCCGCACCGTCAACATCGGCGCGGGCCGGCAGACCCAGCTGATGGACTATATCGGCGAGATCGAGCGCGCGCTGGGCAAGGAAGCCATCAGGAACTTCATGCCGATGCAGCAGGGCGACGTTCCGGCGACCGAAGCCAGCTCGGCCCTGCTCAAGGCCCTTACCGGCTATGCGCCCGCCACGCCGCCGAGCACGGGCGTTCCCGCCTTCATCGATTGGTATCTGGCGCATTATCGAAACTGAAACCCCTGTTCCGGCATGAAGGCGCGAAAGCGTACTTCCACCGTTATGGGGTTTCCCGATGAGCATCGAATGGCCCGCGCACGGGCTCAAGCTTCAGGCGCGGATCGAAGGCGGCACGGCGATCATCGGCGTGATCGGCATGGGCTATGTCGGCCTGCCCCTCGCCGTGGCATTCGGTGAAGCCGGTTGCCCCGTCCTCGCCTTCGACGTCGACCAGGCCAAGATCGACGCGCTCGAAGCCGGCAAGAGCTATATCAAGCATATCGACGCCGCCCGCATCGCGCCGCTGGCGAGGAACGGGAAGCTCAAGGCCACCGCCGATCTCGGCCGGCTGGACGAGGCGGACGTGGTGCTGATCTGCGTTCCCACCCCGCTCACCCGCCATCTCGAGCCCGACCTGAAATATGTCGAGAGCACCACCCGGGCGATCGCGAAGACGCTGCGCCGCGGCCAGCTCGTCATCCTCGAATCCACAACCTATCCGGGCACCACCGCCGAAGTGATGCAGCCGATCCTGGAAGAGGGCGGCCTCGTCGCCGGCAAGGATTTCTTCCTCGCCTATTCCCCCGAGCGCGAGGACCCCGGCAATCCCACCTATTCGACCACCAAGATCCCGAAGGTGGTCGGCGCCGACGACGGCGTCTCCGCCACCCTCGCGCTTTCGGTCTATCGCCACATCGTCCCCCAGGCGATCCAGGTCTCGTCCGCCGCGACGGCGGAAGCGGTGAAAATCACCGAGAACGTGTTCCGCGCCGTCAACATCGCGCTGGTCAACGAGCTCAAGCTCATCTTCACCGCGATGGACATCGACGTGTGGGAAGTGATCGACGCGGCGAAATCCAAGCCGTTCGGCTTCATGCCCTTCTATCCCGGCCCGGGCCTGGGCGGGCACTGCATCCCGATCGACCCCTTCTACCTCACCTGGAAGGCGCGCGAGTACAACCAGCATACCAAGTTCATCGAGCTCGCCGGACAGATCAACGCGGACATGCCGCAGCACGTCGTCCGCGTCCTCGCCGACACGATGGATGCGCGGTTCGGCCGGGGCCTGCGCGGCGCGCGCATCCTGGTATTGGGCGTAGCCTACAAGAAGAATGTCGAGGATATCCGGGAGAGCCCGTCGCTCCGCCTGATGGAGATGATCGAGGCGCGTGGCGCCATCGCCGATTTCCACGATCCGCACGTCGCCCAGATCGACAACACTCGCGAGCATCCGACGCTCAACTTCCGCCACGGGGTGGCGTGGGACGAGGCGGAGATCGCGAACTATGACGCGGTGCTGATCGCCACCGATCACGACGCGGTCGACTATGCCGGCCTGGCCGGGGCCGCGAAGCTGATCGTCGACACGCGCAACGCCTGCGGCAAGGCAGGTATCGTCTCGGACAAGGTGGTCCGGGCATGATTGCCCGCTAGCAAGGCGGGATCTCACCCGGCGTCGTCGCGCCGCGGCCTCGTGTCACTATACCCTGCCGGGTCGAAACTTCGCGTCTTTCCGTGGCACGCGACCTTCGGCTCAGCCGGGGCAGCGGCTGGCCATGAATTCGCGGATCGCCGGGGCGATGTCGTCCCGCTCCAGCGCCACGGCGATATTCGCCTGGATGAAGCCGGCCTTGTCGCCGCAATCATAGCGCGTCCCGTCGAAGGTGACGCCGTGGAAGCGCTGGCCACCGATCATCTGGGCCATTGCGTCGGTCAGCTGGATCTCGCCGCCGGCGCCCTTGCCCTGCTTCTCGAGCACCCGCATCACTTCGGGCTGCAGGATGTAACGGCCGATCACCGAGAGATTCGACGGCGCCGTGCCCGGTGCCGGCTTCTCGACCAGGCCCTTCACTTCGGTCAGCGCCCCCTTCTGCGTGCCGGGCGTGATGATGCCGTAACGGTGAGTCTGGTCGTCGGGCACGATCTCGGCGCAGATCAGGTTGCCGCCCACCTGATTATATGCATCGACCATCTGCTTCAGGCAGCCCGGATTGCCGAGCATGAAGTCGTCGGCGAGCAGCACCGCAAAGGGTTCGTCGCCCACGATGTCGCGCGCACACCAGACGGCGTGGCCCAGTCCCATCGGCTCCTGCTGGCGCACATAGGCGACGGCGCCGGGCTTCAACCGGGTCGCGTCGAGAATCTCGAGCGACTTGCCGCGCGCGGACATCGTCGTCTCCAGCTCATAGGCGATATCGAAATGGTCCTCGATCGCGCTCTTGCCGCGGCCGGTGACGAAGATCATCTGCTCGATGCCGGCTTCCAGCGCCTCGTCGACCGCATATTGGATCAGCGGGCGATCGACCACCGGCAGCATCTCCTTGGGCATCGCCTTGGTGGCGGGCAGGAAACGCGTCCCCAGGCCGCCGACGGGAAACACGGCCTTGCGCAACGGCTTGATGGTCATTCGAGAAACGCCTCTCTGGGTCAATCGGGCGCCCATAACGGTGGGTAAGCCGTTTCGCAATTACGTCCGAATCGATCTCATCAACGGCTGCGGATCAAGATGGATTGCCAGTCGCCGTCCAGCGGCTTGCCGCGCTCCGCCAAGCTCGCCGGAATGATCGGGCGCGCGGAAATCGCCTCCACCTTGAGAGCCTCCGCCGCCAAGGTGGCGATCCGATCGCGCCAGGCCGGGTGAGACCGGCTGCGCAAGACGCCGCCCGCCTTGCTCGGCCCGAAGCGTTGCCAGAAGGAAATTGGAGCGCGAACCGGATAGCCCGCATTGGCGAGCAGGTACACCGAAAGCAAATCGGCCTGCACCTCGGTCTGGCGGAAATACTTCACGTTGCCGCCAAAGCCGGCCAACAGACCATAGGCTACGCCCCGCGCCTCCAACCGCTCGCGGTGGTGCAGGATGTTGTGCGCGAACTCGTGCGCGATCACTGCGGCAAGTTGATCCTCCGGATAGTCGTCGAGAAGGCCGGATCCGACTTGTACCATCGATCCGTCGGCCGAAGCGCCAAAACCGCCATCGAGCTCCAGTTCGAAGCGGGACTTGCAAGCCGGCACCGGTCGGAAGCTGAGATGGACGGGCGCGCCGGCCCGAATCACCTCGACCGCAACGGGCGCGCCGATGGGGAGCGCGGCGATCGCCAGTTGGATGGCGACCAGTCGATCCGTCGTACCCGGCCGCCCCGCAAGCTTGGCGATCTCGATCGGGCCGATCCGCACGAGCGCATCATCGATCCGCAGGCCTGCCTGCGCCGCCGGGCCGTCTGCGACGACTCCTTCCACCGCAACGGGCGTCGAGAAACCAAAGTGCTTCCGCGCCGATTCGCGTTTGGCGGCATCGAACTGATCCAGCGTATGGAGTTGCATGCCGGTGCCGGCCTCGAGACGGTCGCAAAGCGGAGCATTCGAAACCGCGAGCTTCCATCCCATATTGGCCACCCGCAGGTCGGCCGCGCGTACCGCCTCGAAGAGCGGGCCGTCGTCCGCGCGAGCGGGCGCTTCCCAAAGAACAAATGGAGCGCAATAGCCGGCGGCCAACAGGCCAAGATAGGCGCAGCGCACGCGACCGAGGAACGGGAACTTCATGCCTACTCTCCTACGGCTCCGCGGCGGCAATGCCAAACCCCAGGATCTCCACTGAACCGTTTTCTCCAAGCACCGAAAGGAGCGGAATTTTTTGCAACGCACCCATGTCAAATAACGCGTAAAGCAACAAAAACGTCACACGAAATCCCTTCTAACCGCTGCGAAACAAGACCATTCGACAAAGACGCTTCATTAACCCCTTGGCGATATTGGTGCGGCGCGTTAAGGACGGGTCCGCAACCGCTTGGTGCGGGTCGCCCGGGTGCAAATTGAGGAGTCCGGAGACAACCGGACCGGTGTTGCTAATGGATCACGTCGAGAACTTTCTCGCCGGGGCCAGGTTTGAGGTGTTGCGACTGGATGGGTCCTGTGCCATAGGGCTTTCCGACGAGAGCACCAGAGCTCGAAAGAGGGAGAAAAAGAGTGTTCACTAAGCTTCTTACGGCTGCCGCTATCGCGTCGATGGCGACTGCCCCTGTTCTGGCCGCTCCGACGAGCGCGTCTAAGCTGTCTCTGTCGGGCGTTCGCGCCGCGACTGTCAGCAAGAAGAAGAGCGATCTGGCCCCGGCGGTCCTGATCGGCGTTCTCGCGACTGTCGCGATCATCGGTGGCGCGGTCATCCTGGCCGACAGCGACGACAAGCCCGATAGCCCGTAGTCTCTTCGAGTTTACGAGTTTACGAGTGGCGGCCTAACGGCCGCCACTTTTTTATGCCCGCTCCACACGGCATTTGAAGCAGTTGCCGGTCATCCGCGATTGCAATCCCTGCAGACGCCACGCACATCCAGCCGATGTTTCGCAAGCTCTTCAAGCCACCAGGCACCCCAGCCGGCACCATTCCCTCCGGGCAGCGCATCTATGCCGTGGGGGACATCCACGGCCGCCTCGATTTGCTCGACGCGCTCCTGACCCGGATCGACATCGATAGCCAGGCGCGCCCCGCAGCCGAAGAACAGGTCATTTTCCTTGGCGACCTGATCGACCGCGGCCCGCAATCCGCGCAGGTGGTCGAGAGGTTGATCGAGGTATCGAAGCGCCGGCCGGTCCGCTTCCTGCTCGGCAACCATGAAGAAGTCTTTCTGCTGGCGGTAGCAGGCGATGCCGAAGCCCTTCGTTTCTTCACGCGGATAGGCGGCAAGGAAACGATCCTCAGCTATGGGATCACGCCCGAGGAATATGACGCCCTCGACTATGACGAACTCATGGAGGCGCTCCAGGCGGCCGTGCCACAGGAGCATATTGCCTTCCTCAATTCCTTCGAGGACATGATCTGCGTCGGCGACTATGCCTTTGTCCACGCTGGCATTCGCCCCGAGGTTCCGCTCGACTCCCAGAAGGTCAAGGATCTGCGCTGGATTCGGCGCGACTTCCTCGATCACACCGCTCGCCTTGAGCGCGTTGTGGTCTATGGGCATACGATCAGCGAGGATGTGGATTGGGGCCCCAACCGCATCGGCATCGATACCGGCGCCTATGCATCGAACCGACTTACCGCGCTCGGCCTCCAGGAAGGCGAGCGCTGGCTGCTCCAGACCTGATCGATGCCCTCGCCTCAGCCGGGCATGACGACGAAAAGTTCGCCGTCATAATCGACGATATAGAGGTTCCCTCTCTGATCTTCCCCGAAGCTTGAGATATGGTCGATGCTGCCGGCGTCAGGCCGGAACGATGCCGTCAGTCGCAGCCCCGCACTGACGCCGTCGTTCCTGATTCCAAAGATCCTGCCGCTCGAATAGTCCCCCGCTATATAGATACCCTGCAGAGATTCGGCCGGCCCGCGATAAACGTAGCCGCCGACGATGGCGTTGGCATTATAGTCACCGTTGCCATGATTCCAAGTAAACCGGCTATAGCCTGCTCCGCGCAGATAGGAGATGTCGCTCACATGCACAACATCTCCTTCGAGGAGCGGCCAGTCGAACTGCTCATCCTGGTGATAGTTGTTTCCGACATAGGTATTCTTGATTTGCACTAGATCGACTTCTTCCTGCGCGCCCTGACCGATATCGCCTACCCAGAAATTGCGCGGAAAGGCGCGGTCGAAACTCGCCCGATAGGGGTTCCGAAAACCGCGCAGGATCGAGATGGAATCCCGGTTGGTCGCCGGCAAGCCGTAATTCCTGTCGACATCGTCGGGGAAATCATCCCTGGCGGGGTCGATTCGCAGCACCTTCCCCAAAAGGGCCGAGGCTTGCGCGTTGCACCTTGTGGCAACGGCGAGAGTGGTGACTCCGGTTCCGCAATCGTCGGCATCTCCGGTTGCAATATAGAGAAGCCCGTCATTGGGACTGAAGCCAAGCCAGCCGCCATAGTTGATATTGGATACCGCGTGGGGGATGCGCAGGACCAGCTTGACGGTGGCGGGATCCAGCTGGGAACGGTCCGCCGCAGGCGTAGCGTAGCGACGAATCTCGATGTCCCCGGCAGTATTCGACAGGAAGACATAGGCGACACCGCTCGTCGCGAAGTCCGGAGCCAATGCCAGGCCCAGCAAGCCGCGCTGACCGTCCGTCGAGACCTGCCCCGAGACATCGAGGAACGGCGTCTCCGCGATCACGCCGGAATCGGGGTCGACGACGCGGATCCGCCCCGCCTTCTGCACCACGAGCATCCGCCCCGAACCGTCCGTCATGCCCGTCGCATAAACGGGCTGCGTAAAGCCGCTGGCGACCCGGCGAACATGGTAAGAGCCGGTAGCAACGTCGGTCACGGTTACCGCCAGGATGAGCCCCTCCCCCAGCCCGGCGGGGTCATTGATCGTCAGCTCGACGATATATTTGTTATCCTTGTCCTTATCGGCGGGAACTTCGAAATCGACCGGATTCCTGAACGAGAGCTGCCCCGATGGCGTAATCTGGAAGAAGGCCGCATCGTCGCCGCCGGTGACCCGGAAGCTGACCGGATCGCCCTCCGGATCGATGCCAGTTGCCGTATAGAATATTGCGGTGCTGTTCTCGGGCACCGTCGCGACTTTCGCGGAAGTGAAATACGGCTTGGTATTCACCACTGGCGTGGGGGCAGGCGTGGGCGCCGGCCCTGGAGCCCCCGCTCCTCCGCTACAGGCCGAACCCGCCAGACATGCGAGCACGAGCGCACAGCGCGCCGACCTTATCCGAAGTACGCCCACCGCCCTCTCCCTCCAGACGCTTGCGCGCCGCGGACCGCACCGCGACCTCGATAGCCATACTCCAATGCGACGACAAAGCCATGGAGAGCTTTGGGTTGCGGCAGAACGCTGCTACGGCCGCCCTGAGCCCGGCACCGGATCCGATGCCGGAACGATATCGTTGTGCGACAAGGGGAACATGGTGATTTCTGCGGACACCGGGCAGGAGAACGCCCGTACGAGGACGATCCTGGCCTTCGATTGCTGGCTTCCCGGATTTACCTATGTCGCCGAACTGGCCAATGAGCCCGGGATATCCCTGGTCTTCGTGCACACGTCCTCGATGCAGACCGGAGAGCCGGCCAAGGAATATGAGTCTTTCCGGAAACAATATGATGCCCCGTCCTGGGTCCATGACTTCTCCGAGTTCGGCTATGATTTCCAAAGCATGTTCGAACGCATCAAGCCCGATGCGCTGCTCGTAACGTCATTGCACCATATCGAGGACCGGACCGCACTCTGCTACGCCACCAGCCGGAACGTCCCGACTTATTTCATCCCGCACGGCATCTTCCTGCTGCAGGACTCCCCCCAACCCGTGGAGAGCAAGAAAAAGAGTCTTGCCGGGAAATTTTCCGCATTTCTCTCCAAGCTACCTCGCGCAGGATATTACACACGCTTCTTCTGGAAGTTCCATTTCCAGATGATACGCAATGGCTCGCGCAAGAATGACCTTGGCAAGGCGCTTCGGGTCTATCGCTCGCTGATTGGGGATTATCAATCCTGGCAATGGCAGCCGAATGCCGCCGTACAACAATATTATGCGAGATCCATCGATACGCTAATTCTATACGATGCCAGTATCGCCAGTTACTTCGAGAAGAAATTCGGCGCCATCACGACCGGCGCAAGAATAGTCGAATCGGGCACGCTCGACGTTACGCGCTTGCTTCGCCAGCTGCGCAACGCGCCGCCGGCACGCCGCGCAACGGGGCACAAGGGCCAAGCCTATTTCATCTCCAGCCCCTATCCCGAGTATTTCTCCAATCCCGAGAGCCGGAAAGCCTGTGCCGAAATATTGACTCGATTGGCCGACCTGGTCCGCGAGACAGGTTTCGATGGCCTGGTCTATCGCCCGCACCCGGGCGAACCTGCGGAATTCACTGCGGAGATATGTCAGGCCTCGGGCGCACGGATCGACACGCGGCGTGATTTCACCGGGCTCGTCGAAGCCGATCTGATCATCGGGACATCGTCGTCGCTGCTCTATTCCGCAGTGCTGCTCCGCAAGCCGATCGCAATCTGGAGCACAGGACGCCTCAAGATCGACCCACCCTATTATGAGCCGCTGATCAGCTATCCCAAGATAGCGATCGATGCCGACAAGCCCCGCGACGTGGAAGCAATCGCCAAGCTGGCGACGATCGAGCCCCTGGAGGCCGAAATCGACCTTTCGGGACTCAAGGATCCAATCGCGGATCTGGCGCGGATGGTGCGGAACTAGCCTTTGCGCGACCGCGCCCGCGACCGCTTGCGGATACGACAACGAGAATGTCGAGCAGGCGGCCAGCCAGGGTCCGGCGCTCATATTGCGGAGCGGAGGCAATGCCCGCGGCCGAATATTTGCGGCACAACCCGGGGTCTTCGCGCATGGCGACGAGCCGTGCGGCAAGTTCCTCGCCGTTCTCCGGCGTGAAGGTCTCGCCCCCCCCCGAGCGGTTCAGAATGCCCGCCGCTTCGCCCCGCACGCCAAGCAGAATGGGAATTCCCATGGCAAGCGCCTCGAACATCTTCGACGGTATCACCGTCTCGAACAGTTCCGAAGCGCGCAGGTGGATGATCGAGGCATCGAGCAACGACCAATAGCGGCCGACCTGGTCCTTCGCCACCGGATCCAGGAAGATGAGATTGTCGAGGCCCCGCGCTTCGGCTTCCGCCTTGAGCGCCGCCTTACGGGCCCCGTCGCCAAGCAGCAGGATCACGATGTCGCGCCCCTTGGGGTCGCGCGCCAGGCGCCCGGCCGCGTCGAGCAGCGTCTCGAGCGCATGCGCCATGCCATGCGTGCCGATATAGCCCGCGACGAACCTGCCCTCGAGGTTCAGTTCCGTGAGGAGGGCCGCGTCCTTGGGCCGCGGCGCAAAATTGTCCAGATCGACACCATTGGTCACGACGTCGATCTTGGCGGGATCGATCCCGCGGCGCGCAAGCGTGTCGCGGAAAGAATACGTCACCGCGACAATCCGGTCCGACGCGCGATAGAGGAACATCTCGAGCCGCTCGAGCAGCCGAATCGCGATGCCGTCCTTGGCGGCACCGACGGTCTTGATCGATTCTGGCCAGATGTCCCGCAATTCGAAAACCCAGGGCCGCCGCTTGCAGAATGCCACCGTCCAAGCAGCTACCGCGGTGAAGAACTGGGGCGATGTGCCAACGATCACATCCGGCTTGCGTACGAACAGCGCACCGATCGTACCGGCGACCATATAGCTGAGATAGTCCAGGGTACGCTTCGCGAAACCGTCGTTCGCGGTGATGTAGCTCCAGACGCGGATCACGCGAATTCCCGCGATCTCCTCTTCCTGCCACAGCCGATTTCGATATCCGTTCATCAGCTTGCCGGCGGGGAAATTCGGCGCGCAGGTGACTACCGTCACCTGGTGGCCGGCCTCCACCCATTGACGGCAATGTTCGAAGGTCCGGCTCGCGGGAGCGTTCACTTCGGGAGGGAAATTGTCGGAGAGGAAAAGGATGTGCATCAGTGCCATTCGAACTCGACGCGCGAGCTCCCGTTATCGAGCGCGACCTCAAGGCAGCGCGTGGGCAGCCGCTCGCCGAAATGCGGCGAGTACCAGCCATCGGCGACCGCCGCACTGCCCCGCGCAATGCGAATCGTGGCAATCCGCCCGCCGTCCAGATCGATTTCGAAGCTGCCCGGGGCAATCGCAACCAGGTCGGTGCCGGGCGCGAGCAGGAAACGCGCCACCGCACTCCCGTGCCGTCCCGAGACATGGTCCTCCACCGTCAGCCCGGCTGGTGTGAAGGCCCAATGACGATGATGTACAGGCTTGCCCGGAAGGCGCCGATAGCCGTCATGTCCGCAACGCACTTCAAGCGGGGCGCCCGGGGTGATTTCGCGATCGACCGGATAAGCGCGCCGGGCCACGCGAAAGCCGCCCCAGACCTCCGAAGAGTCCGCGCCATCTACGACAACGGTGCTGTGCGCCGCGGTGCTGCGCTCGAAGAGGCGGACCGCGCCCGTGCCGTATTCCGATGTGCCTCCGTTGACGATGAGACGCCGATCCCCCAGCGACAGCTCGAACGACAAGGTATCGGCATGTGCGTGCCCAGGCAGATAGTCCGGCCCGACGCGCGCCAAATCGAGCAAGGCGGTAGCCGGACCGGCCGAGACGCGCACATAACCGCTGTCGGGGAACGACTGCGCCGCTTCCCCCCATGGCGGCGGCGGCGAAACCCCGAGCCGCGCTGCATAGGCCGCGATCGTGGCATAGGCCGGCGCGATTCCGATGGCGGCGTCATTGAAAAATCCGATTTCGCCGTCGGGATGCGCCATTCCTCGAAGGAACTTCAACATCGCGGGCAGCGCCTTCCGCCACGGCTCCACAGCCTCGATGGCGAGGGCGCCGTGCCAGTGCTCGGCGGCATTGATCAGGTCGAGCACATCTTCGGTGAAGATCGCGTGATACATCGGGCTAAGCTCGAAATGCCCGCCGTCGGGGAGCAGTTGCTCCGGGAACTCGCGCGCCAGGATCTCCAGCGCGGTTCGGCGCCATCCATCCGCTTCGTCGCCGGTGAAGAACAGGCCAGCGAGCAATAGCGCCTTTGCGTTGGCGAAGAGATGATTGCCTAGCAAATGCCATTCGAGGCGCCTGGAGAGCCAGCGGGCCTGCAGCGCGAGGCTATGGTCGAAACCCTCAGGCACGGCGTTGCCCGCAACCGCCCATTTGATCCAGTTCACGATCCGCAGCGAGGTCGGATAGGACTCCCAGCCCGTTCCGGCGCGCGGGGGATTCTCCGCGATCCAGCGCGCGATCCAGGCGCCATGCCAGGCCGCCGCGGCGCGATCCGGCGGAGCGATCAGATCATCGAAATAATGGAGATTGTAGCGCCGGAGCTTGTCGACGGCTTCGTCATCCCACCCTCCCCTTTCGGGAAGTCGATATTCGACGCCAAGGAGCAGGAAGCAGCGCTCGCCAAGCAGCGAGACCGGCCTTTCGACCGGTGCCTGCCATACGCCAGCAGGCACACGCCGAACCGGCGCCTGCCCCATGTCCTCGAGGTGCGGCTTGAAGCGAAAACGCAGCCTGCCCGCGATCTGGATCGGCTTCAGATAGCGCAGCGTGTTCCAATAACGGAGCACGTCACCGGTGAAACCCATTTCAGCTCCGTGAAAGAAGAACGGCCTTCACTTGGATCCAAAACCGGAAAGGACCGTATGGACCGTCCGGATTGTGATCAGCAAGTCGAGCCAAGCCGAGAAGTTCTTAATATAGTAGAAGTCGTAATAGAGCTTGGTATGCACGCTATCGAGGTCGGCGACATGGCCCTGGCTTACCTGAGCCCAGCCGGTGATTCCGGGGCGGACAATGTGCCGATAGCTGTAGAAAGGCAGTTCGCGCTCGTACCACTCGGAAAGCGGAATGGCTTCGGGACGCGGGCCGATGATGCTCATGTCCCCGAGCAGGACATTCCAGATCTGGGGCAGCTCGTCGATACGGGTACGGCGCAGGAAGCGGCCGATCTTGGTGATGCGGTGATCTTCCGATTGGGTAATCGCATCCTCGATCGCCGCCTCGACGCAAGCCACGGATGCGCGTGTGCGCATCGTACGGAATTTCAGCACTTCGAAATCATGGCCGCGATAGCCCATCCGCCGCTGGCGGAAGAGAACCGGCCCCGGTGAATCCAGCCGGATGGCAACGCTGAGTATCAGCATGGGCACCAGCAGCAGGGGGATCACGACCAGGGATACGAGTATATCGACGATGCGCTTGGTCTGCCTATACGCGCTGTTGGGAAGCAGCGACCCGAATCCGTTCTCCGACAGATGCTCGATCTCGACCTTTCCGGTCAGCGATTCACGCACCTGCTTGCTATGATAGACCGCGCGGCCCGAAATCGCCGCCGCCGCCAGCATTCGTTCCCATTCGGGCTCAAAATCATATCGCAGATCGGCCACGATCGGCGTACGGTCATCATTCTCGGGCAAAGTGGGATGCTTCAGCAGAAGCCAGTTCGCATCCTCGCTATCGACCAGCTCAAGCGCCTTGCCGAAGGGCACGACATAGAAGGACTGGCCGGCCCTTGCCCCCAGATGCATCATCATGAAGATGAACAACGTGCCGAGCAGGAACGCGGACATCAGCATAACGCTCGCATAGTCCACGCGGAGAAAGAGCAGCGCACCGATCGCGGAGCCGAAAGTTACCGAGAATGCCGGGATGATGTACGAAAAATGTCGCGTGCCGGGAAAGGAAGTTACCTTGCGGATCGCCAGCAGCGCGACGACAGCCGCGATGCATGAAGCGGCGACAGTGGCCAGCGTCTGCTCGCTGGTGATATCAGGCGTCTTCCCCGACAGATAGGAAATCGCGATCGGCAGCGCCGACCCCGTCAGCAGCAACCCCATCAGCTGCAGCACCAACGAGTTCGCGACGCTACGCGCGCGAGGCCGGATCAGGTCGCGGGTCATGAGCATTGAGGTGCCAACATGGTCAAAGCATCCGATTTTCCGGGCACTTGCGCCTGTGTATCTCTAGAGCCCCCTGGTCCGGCAGCTGCTATCGTCGAGACGGTATTATGTCCAGCCACATCGGCATTGCCTCTTCCATTTGGGAAGATCGCCATGCCTCAGGCGAGGAGCAGGCCGACGAGCTCACCCAATGCCAGCAGCGCCACCCCGGCCGCCGGCCCGTGCCAGAGCAGGCCCACCTTCCACTCGCGCCGCGCCCAGAACACGCCGCCGGCCATCTTCGCGATCATCATCAGCATGAAACCGACATAGGGGCCCAGTTCTCCGAGGGTGAGCGCCGCAGCGATCCAGAGCAGCAGACCCACGATGCTCGTACCGACGCTGATCTTCATCAGCAGCGCACCGCGCGCATGCGCGTAATAATAGTTCTGGACGTGATACCAGGGGATGTTGAGGACATAGGCTAGGAACAGGATCGCCGTCTCGCGTTCTATGCCCTGATAGTGTGCAAAACTGGCCCCGCCGATCCGCAGGGCCCAGGGCAGCAGGGCCAGAATCCCTCCCGCCGCCGCACCCAACGCCAGGCCCTGCAAAAGATAGAAGCGACGATTCTCCACTTCGACCTGTCGGGATGGAGCATCATGAATCAGGCGGAAAACCCGCGGATTCCAGGCCTGATTCAGCGAAGTCGCCACCAGGTGCATGATTGAGGAGAGCGTATAGGCAAATACGAAACGGGCAACCACGTCGGTCGAGAAGAATATCTTCACCAGATAGGTATTGCCGTAACCGGCAAACCAGTCGATCAGCGCTACCAGCAGGTAGGGCGCGAGATGCGCCGCCATGTAGCGGACATCCTCATCCCGCACGGACCGCGAGAAGCCGATCGCCGTCAGCATGGTCAGCGGAAGTGCGAGCAGGAGCCCGGCCGTCGAACCGACGAAGAAACCGACTGAACTGCCGAATATCAGATAGCCGGCCAGTCCGCCCAACAGGCCGATCAGCGGCGCGACCAGCCCCACCGACAGGGCCGCGCGATGGCGTTCGACGATCCGGGAGAGCTGGGACTGGATCGTATAGAAACCGATCAGCGCGCCGCTCGCCGCGGCGACCAGGAGCGCCCGTGTGTCGAACGCGTTCGTCCAGGAGAATCCGGCGATCGCCAGCAGGACACTCATTGTCGCGGTGCCGAGGAAGACGAGGTTCGCGCCGGCCAGCAGACGTCGTTGCCGTTCGGGGTCGCGCGCGACCTTCAGCCTTCCGATCGCCGTTTCGACGATCCCCGCCATCGCCAGTGCCGAAACGCCGCTTTGCAGCGCGTAGAGCAAGCCGAAGCGGGCATAGTCGCTGACCGACAGCTGATGGGCCAGCCAAAGGAAAAGGATGAACCCCACGCCCTTCTGCAGAACGGCGCTTCCGGCATAGGCGAATGCCAGCGCGAGCACGCTGTTCCGCATCGCGGCAAGCCGTGCCATCTGCGCATCGACGAAGGCGAGGCTTCGCTCAAGCATGTGCCGCGCTCCGGCCGAATCGCGCCTCGCCAACCCCCACTCCCCGACTGCCGGGAGCCGCCTCGTCCAGCATCTTCGCCATCGTCACCCGCTTCGTCCGCATTTGCTCGCAATATGCGCAGACGCCTCCTATTGGGAGCAGCAAATTCGGCGCATGCGCATGCAAAGCGCGACGCGCCCCGATGTCTTGGCATCGCGAAGTGTCACGCCCGCCCGGTCCGACAAAAGTGTGGACTATGCCGGAGTTTATACGCAGGGACACCCGCGCGACGCGGAGTCCAAGAGGATCGAAACAATGAGCTTTGCAATCGACGGACGCGAAATCGGGCCAGACGCCCCTCCCTATATCATCGCGGAGCTCTCGGCGAACCACAACGGCAAGCTGGAACGCGCGCTGGAGTCGATCGAAGTCGCCAAGCGCTGCGGGGCCGACGCGGTCAAGCTCCAGACCTACACCGCCGATACCATGACGATCGACAGCGACCGGCCCGAGTTCCTGATCAAAGGCGGGCTCTGGGACGGCTACAAGCTCTACGATCTCTATAATTGGGCGCAAACCCCCTATGAGTGGCACCAGGCGATGTTCGATCACGGACGCGCGCTGGGAATCACCGTGTTCTCGACGCCCTTCGATGAGACTGCCGTCGACCTTCTCGAGAAGCTGGGAGCACCGGCCTACAAGATTGCCTCGTTCGAAGTCACCGACCTGCCGCTGATCCGCTACGTCGCCTCGACCGGCAAGCCGATGATCATGTCGACCGGCATGGCCAATGAGCAGGAGATACAGGAAGCGGTCGATGCCGCGCACGGCGCCGGCGCGAAGGATCTCGTGCTTCTTCACTGCATCAGCAGCTACCCCGCGCCGATGGACCAGGCCAATCTGCGGCAGATCAACATATTGCGGGAGCGCTTCGGCACGCATGTGGGCCTGTCGGACCATACCATGGGC
Organism: Sphingomonas sp. IBVSS2; assembly: GCF_002127225.1. Lineage (GTDB taxonomy): Bacteria > Pseudomonadota > Alphaproteobacteria > Sphingomonadales > Sphingomonadaceae > Sphingomonas. Next base: position 395,842 of record NZ_NFUR01000002.1, on the reverse strand, counting down.
ACCACCGCGGCGGTCGCCGCGACCGCGCTCGGCGCATGTGCCATCGAGAAGCACTTCACGCTGGATCGCAATGACAAGGGGCCGGACAGCGAGTTTTCGCTCGAGCCGGACGAACTCGCGCGGCTGTGCACCGACACCCGAAGCGCCTTCTCGGCGCTCGGCACCGGCGAGTTCAAGCGGCAGAAGGTGGAGGAAGCGAACCGCATCTTCCGCCGTTCCATCTACTTCATCAATGACCTCGAGGCCGGCGCGACGGTGAAGCCGGAGGACATGCGCCGTATCCGTCCCGGCATGGGCCTGGCGCCTTCGCAGTTCGACGCCATAGTCGGCAAGCGGCTCAAAGTCGCCGTGACTCGCGGAACGCCCACCAGCTGGGATCTGTTCGCGGACTAGCGGGCCGCCGCCGGGCGGTCACCCCGCCCGGCACAGCCCCTGGATATGCGCGACCACCCGATCGACTCCCTTGCCGTCGGTGACGGCGCTTGCCGCCCGGCTCATCGCGGCCAACGCCCCCGGTCGCGCGGCATCCTCGACCAAGGCCCCGAGGCGCGACACGACGTCCTCCACGCCACCGACCAGGCCCGCGGCGCCGGCATCCGCCAACGCTTTCGCGCCGGCAACCTGATTCTCCGCAATCGTGACGATGAGCGTCGGCAGCCCCAGGCAGCAACGCTCCCAGGCCGTCACGCCCGCACCTCCGATCGCCAGGTCGCTGCTCGCCATCAGCTCGGCCATATCGGTCACATCGACCAGCACCTCGGCCGATCCGCGCATTCCCGCCGCGGCCTTCCGCACCGCATCCAGCCAGGGCGCCCTGGAGCCGAGAACGATCGTGACCGAACAGGTGTCGGGCAGCGTGGAGGCATCGAGCGCATCGAGCACCCGCGTCGTCGCGTTGAATGCATCAACGCCCCCCATTGCCACCAGAATGCGGCGCAACGACGAATCTTCCCGCCGGACAAGGCTGCTTTCGCGGGCGGCGGCAAATTCGGCACGTAGTAGTGCATATTCCGCGCCGGCCAGCACCACGGTCCCAGGCCGCGCCACGGCAGCGTAGTCGGTCGGCCGCCGGCCGAGATTGGCATCGACGATCATCGCGCAGCTATGGGCGCGGTCAGCCAGGTCGTCGACGACCACGATCCGCTCGGGAACGATGCCGACCCCGGCTTCCCATCGCGCATCGAGCGCATAATGGTCGACCACCAGCAAATCGATACCAAGGGCGGCGACATGGCTCGCGGTCTGCCCGGCATCCGCTTCCCAAGTGCCGCCGAGCCACCCCGCATGCGGGGGATCGGCAGGAGAAACCGCCGCCGCCCCGCCCTCGGCATGGATCTCCAGGACCGGGAACCCGGCGGCCCGGACATAGGCGTTGAGGTTGCCGGCATGATCTTTCGAAATGAAGTGGACATCCGCCCCCTGGTCCGCCAGCGCCCTGGCAAGCGTGAGGCAGCGCATCACGTGCCCGGTTCCGATCGCGATCGACGCATCGACGCGGATTGCGACTTTCGACACCGTCAATCTCTCATTGCCTTGCGCGCCACTCTTCGGCGAGCAGGCCGAAGCAGCGAACATCCCGATAGACGCCATCTACCAGACGGTGCGCACGCAGGGTTCCTTCATCGCGGAACCCCAGGCGCGCGTGGAACCGCACGGACCGTTCATTACAGGCGAGCGCCTCTCCGCAGAGCTTGTGCAGCCGCAGCACGTCGAAGGCATGGCGCAGCGCGGCATCGCCCAGCAAGGCTCCCGTGCCTTGCGGCGATCCGGGCACGACATAGAAGCCCCAGCTCGCCACGCCGGGATGAAGCTCGGCGATGTTGACGAAGCCGATCGGCCCCGCGAGCGTCTCGGCAATCAGCGCGTGGCGCTTCGCATCCGCCTCAACCGCGGCGAACCAACGACGATGCTGATCGAGACCGATCTCGTCCTGATCGTACATGTAGCGACGGACCTCTGGGGCATTGCGCCAGAGAAGTACGCGCGCGCGATCCTCCTCGCGCATCGGGCGCACCGTTGCAGTCATCGCCTTGTTCTCGCCCATGACGGTAGTTCCGATTCAGCCGGGCAGGTGCATCGCATTGATCGCCGGAATTGCCGGGTTCGCCGCAACCAGATCGAGCGCATCCTGCAGCGTGAAACTGTCTTCCCGGCCAGGAAATGCTTCTATGATGGCCTTGAGGAGGTGATAGTCCTCCCGATAGTCGAGCGTCCAGCGGTGCGTGCGGAAATAGTTGATCGCCGATTCGAAATTGCGCACCCGCTGCCCTTCTTCCCAAAAGAAGGGGATCACATGCTCCCGCTGGAAACTCGTCCGCGCTTCGTGCCACGCGCGCTCCAGCGACGCGAACGGTATCACATCGACGTCCATGCCATCCGGGAAGGTAATGGGGTGGCGGTTGGTCAGCAGATCGAAACTGCCTGCCTCCTGCCGTGCTAGCCGAACCGCATTGTCCACGATCGCGGGATCGATGATCGGACAATCGGCGGTGACGCGCACGACATGGTCTGCTCCGAACCGCTGCGCCGCCCGATAATAGCGATCGAGCACGTCATGCTCGCTGCCGCGATAGCTCTCGACCCCGTTGGCGACGGCCCATTCCGCGATCGGATCGTCCTGAGGCAATGCGCTGGTGATGACATAGACCGCATCGAGCAGCTCGGCGCGGCGGAGCCGCTCGAACAGATGCGTGAGCAACGGCTTGCCTGCCGCTTCCATCAGCACCTTGCCCGGCAAGCGGCTCGAGCCCATGCGCGCCTGAACGAAACACTGCATCGCGATCTCCGGCAAGTCAGGATCAGTTGTACTTGCGGAAGACCGGCTTCACGGCGTCGCCCTGATAGGTCGAGACGACGTCCGCGCTGCTGCCGAGAACGCGTTCCACCTTCTCCATCCCGGCACGCAGCGCGTCGAAGGTCTGGTCGAGCTCCGCCTGGCCGTGCGCTGCCGTGATCGAGATCCAGGGAATCAGCACGCCATTGGCCACCACTTCCTCGTGGAAGCTCGTGTGCAATTCGGGCCAATAGGTGCCGTCCGCCTTGGTGCACAGGATCTGGGGATTGCAATCGAAACCAATAATCCGCACGTGATCCGACACGCCGACTGAGCCGGCGAGCGCCCGGAACCCCTCCTTCATCTGTTTCCCGAGCCGCCACACATGTGCGGAGACGTCCTCGGCTATGCATTTCCGCATCGTCGCCAGGCAGGCTGCCAGTCCCACCGTCTCCGAAGCATGGGTCTGCGACAGCAGGAAAACGCGCGGCTGGTCATGCTGCAGCCCGCCCAGCTTCATCAGTTCCCTGTCACCGATCAGGAACGAGAAGCTGAAGCCGTTGGAGACCGCCTTGCCGTAGGTCGCGAGATCCGGCTGCACTCCGTAGAGATGATGGGCCCCGAGCGGATGGAAACGCATCGCGGCAATCATCTCGTCGAACACGAGCACCGTCCCTTCGCGCTTGGTGACATCGCGAAGCCGCTGGAGGAAATCGTCCACCGGCTCGTCGTTCTTCACCGGCTCGAGGATCAGCGCGGCGATCTGGCCGGGATACCGGGCGAACAGGTCTTCGACCGACGCAATGTCGTTGTAGCGGAACTTGACCGTCCACCCGCTTTCCTCGGCCGGAACGCCCGCATCCATATTGGTGGAACCGATGAACCAGTCATGGGTCGAAAAGAAGGGATGATCCCCGCAAACCGCGACCAGCTTGCGGCCCGTCGCGGCGCGCGCCAGCTTGATCGCCGCGGTGGTGACGTCCGAACCATTCTTGCCGAATTTGACCATCCCCGCCCAGGGATGGAGACCGAGCAGATACTCCGCGACCTCGAGTTCCAGCAATCCGGGCCGCGTATAGTTCACGCCTTCATCGATGGCAGCCTTTACGGCATCGTTCACATCCTCGTCACCATGACCAAGAATGAAGACCCGATTGCCCATTGCCCAATCGAGAAAACGATTGCCATCCACATCAGTACAAAAGGCACCCTTTGCCGATTCTATCAGCTGCGGAGAATTATAGGGAAACTGATCCAGCCCCTTACTATAAGTATGGCCACCACCAGGAACCAGTTCATGCAATTGCGAAATGAGCTGATGCGATCTTTCGAAGCTGAATGAATTCCTGCTCATTGTTTACGATCGCCTTCCCAACTGAATGATTTCGACCACATCCAGCGTTTCCTGGCGGTCGATATTCGTCGCCTGTCCTCTTACCACCGCAAGGAAGCGGATCAAGGCAGCCTTGAACGCAGAAAAGGAATCGCGAAAAACCAGATCCGCATATCCGGAATCGCCCAGAATCCGGTATCCGATCGGCGAAAGCCCATCGCCCGTGCTGGTGAACCTGCCGACCATTCCATTCTCGGCGACGAGGCTCAACTGGTGGATCCCCTGGGATATGATGAGGTCGTGCTTCCGCGCCTTCGAAAGAGCGGGGAATGCCTGCAACACCGGTTCGATCGCGTGAACTGCATAGGTGTCCCAATATTTCGGGACCCAGGCGTCGATCATCCGCACCCGGCCGATCCGCGCAAGCTGCTCGGCGGTGGGCGCCAACTCAGCGGCGTAGCGCAGTGCCGTGCAGGAAAACAGGTGCCGGTCGCTCGCGGCCATGCCGATAAGCGCCTCCGCCTTGGCGCGCGCCAGCGCCAGCGGCTTGTCGATATAGATTGGAATGCCCGCGCGCAGGAACGGCTCGGCGAAGCGATGGTGATTGCCCGCATCGTCCCGCGCGAGCAGCACGGCATCGACGGCACCCACCATGTCCTCGGGACGCTCCACGATCGTCTCGATCAGGCTGGCATCGGCGATATGGCGCGAAAGCAGCGGATCCTGCGTCCAGACATGCGTTACCCGCGCGCCGGAGATGAAGTCGTCGGGATAGACGCGCTCGCCCAGATATTGGGGAATGCCCGGGAATGGGCAGCTCGCCATCGCGGCAACATCATAGCCGTTGATGATCGCCGCCCAGGAGAATGGGTGGCCATTGCCTTCGCTCATGCCGATGATGCCGAGCCGTAGCAGCGCCGCGTCATCCCGCATGGCTCAGGTCCAGCGTCCAGGCAGGAGAAGATCCAGGTCGTCCGTGGCCAGATTCGCTGGCAGGGGCGGCAAATCGCCCTCGGCCGCTTCCACGATCTCACGGAGCTGCGTGGCGGTCTCCACCCCTACCACCCCGCGTGCGATCGCCGGGTTGCCCAATACGAAGCGCAGGCACGCTGCAAGCTGGCTGATCCCCTGCTCCGCCGTCCATTGCCGGAGGCGAACGAAGAGCGGCCTCCACCGAGCAAAATAGGCCGGCAGCGTGTCAGCGCCGGCCAGCAGCAGGCCCTGCAGGAACAACGAGCGCGCATGCACCTGGGTACCGGCGTCGGCCAGGCGCGCCAACCAGCCGCTGGTCTCGATGCGCCGATCGAACAGGCTGTACGGACATTGCACGATATCGGGGCGCAGGATCGGCCAGATTCGATCGAGCTCATCGGGCGAATAGATGGAAACGCCGATTTGCCCGACCAGCCCGCTCGCCCTGGCCTGCGTCATGGCCGTCGCGAGCGCGGGGCCGTTCGCCTCCAGCAACTGCTCCGGACGATGGAGCAGCAACCCCTCGACCCGCTCCACGCCCAGGCGCGAGAATGACTTCGCCAGCTCGCCCGACATCCATGCCGCCGGATCTTCATTCGCCGAAAGCCCGGGCGGCAGCTTGGTGATGATGTTCCAATCGGCAACGCCCACCGCGCCGAGCACGGTCTCGCTGGTGCCATAGGCAATGGCCGTGTCGAGCGTATCGATCCCACTCGCGCGGGCCTCCGCAAGGATGCGGTGAACTTCTCCGGCGGAAACCTGCCCATTGCCCGTGACGCCGTAATCGAGCCCGAACTGAACCGTTCCCAGCGCGAGCTTCATCCGCGTAGGGCCCTATCCAGGCTGGCCACGACGCGCTCGACTGCCTCGTCGTCGATTTGGGGATACATAGGGATGCTGATTGCACGCGCGTAATAACGCTCGGCGGCGGGGAAATCGCCCGGCTGGAAGCCAAAAGCGCGATAATAGGGCTGCAGATGCACCGGGATATAGTGAAGGTTCACGCCGATCCCGTCGCCGCGCATCGCCTCGAACACAGTGCGATGATCGCGATTGGTCCGATCGCTGTCGAGCTGCACGACATAGAGGTGCAGCCCCGAATAGGACTCGGGAATGTTATACGGCACGATGACGGGAAGATCGGCGAGCAGCGTATCGTAGCACTGGGCGATGCGATGCCGTTGGGTGACGTAGTCGTCGATGCGCGCGAGCTGGCTCAGGCCGAGCGCCGCCTGCAGCTCGGTCAGGCGATAGTTGAAGCCGAGCTCGACCTGCTGGTAGTACCAGGGGCCGTCCGGCGCGTGAGTCATTTCCGCCGCGTCACGCGTGATACCGTGGCTGCGCAGCAGCTCCATCCGCCGCGCCAGCCCCGGATCGTTGGTGAGCGCCGCACCGCCCTCGGCAGTCGTGATGATCTTGACCGGGTGGAAGCTGAAGATGGTGACATCGCTGAATGCGCAGCTCCCGACCGGCTTGTCCCGATAGCGGCCGCCAACGGCGTGCGAGGCGTCCTCGATCACCTTGAAACCGTAGCGATCGGCAAGCGCGCGGATGGGCGCCATGTCGCAGGACTGGCCGCTGAGGTGCACGGGCACCACGATCTTCGGAAGCCTGCCCTGACGCTCCGCCTGCTCCAGCTTCGCGGCAAGCGCGTCGATGCTGATATTGCAGGTCGCGGGATCGATATCGACAAAATCCACCCGCGCTCCGCAATAGAGCGCGCAATTGGACGACGCGACGAAAGTGATCGGCGTCGTCCACAACCAGTCGCCCTCACCCAATCCCAGCGCCAGGCAAGCGATGTGGAGCGCGGAGGTCGCGCTATTCACCGCCACTGCGCGCGCTGCGCCGCAATAAGCGGCAAGCGCTTCCTCGAACGCCGGGACGCACGGTCCTTGCGTCAGGAAATCGGATTTCAGCACGGCCGTGACCGCAGCAATATCCTCGTCGGTGATGTGCTGCCGGCCGTACGGAATGAAATCCATCAGATCGCCCCGATCTTCTCGCGGTTGCGCTCGATCCAGGCCTGAAGCTCTTCCGGGGCCATCCATTCGGGATTGTTGTCGCTCGAATAGACGAAGTCCTCGGCTACCTTCTTGCCATCCTTGATTCGGTAGGGATCGACACTCCAGTTATGGATCGCCGGCAGGATCTTGAAGTGCTCGGGATACTCGTAGGTATAGAGCGCGTCCTCGGCACTGATCATCTGCTCGTGCAGCTTCTCGCCCGGACGGATACCGATAATCTCCTGCCGTGCCTCCGCATCTATCGCGCTGGCAACGTCGGTAACCTTCATGGACGGGATCTTCTTCACATAGATTTCCCCGCCCTGCATGTCGTCAAACGCATGCCAGACCAGTTCCACACCCTGCTCGAGCGAGATCATGAAGCGAGTCATCCGCGGATCGGTGATGGGCAGCACTCCCTTGTCCTTGATCGACAGGAAGAAGGGGATCACCGAGCCACGCGAGCCCATGACGTTGCCGTAACGCACCACCGCAAAGCGCGTATCCTGCCCGCCCGCATAGGAATTGCCCGAAACGAACAGCTTGTCGGACGCCAGCTTGGTTGCCCCATACAGATTGATCGGGCTGCTCGCCTTGTCGGTCGACAAGGCGACCACGCGCTTCACCTTCTTGTCGATGCAGGCATCGATCAGGTTCATGGCGCCGATGACGTTGGTCTTGACGCATTCGAAGGGATTGTATTCGGCAGTCGGCACGATCTTGGTGGCGGCCGCGTGGACCACATAGTCGACGCCGTCCAGCGCGCGATAGAGGCGTTCGCGATCGCGGACATCGCCGATGAAGAAGCGGACGCGATCGTCGTCCGCGAACTTCTTGGCCATATCCCACTGCTTCATCTCGTCACGCGAGTAGATGATGATCCTGCGCGGATTGTACTTGGCCAGAGTCATCGGCACGAAGGCGTTGCCGAACGACCCCGTTCCGCCAGTGACCAGAATTGACTTGTTTTCCAACATCATAATCTTTCCAGACTTGTTCGCCGACGCGATGGGGCGATGATGGGGCCGACAGCGCCGCTCAGGCGCTGTTCCGCAAGAAACCACAGGCGTCAAACAGCGCCTTGCCGGCGAATGCGTTCCCGGGCAGCTCACGGAAGGCTGAATGGTTGACCAGGAAGACGACGATATCCGCCTCGCTGACGGCCTGCGCGGCGGAAACGAGCATTGCCCTGCCCTCCAGGCGCGCGGGCAGCGCCTCGACATGCGGCTCAACGGCCAGCACATCGCAATCACCTGCCGAAGCCAGCGCGAGGCAGATGTCGAGCGCGGGGCTCTCGCGCAGGTCGTCGATATTGGGCTTGAAGGCCAGGCCCATGCACGCGACCTTCGCCCGGCCAGGCTGCGCGGCGACCAGGGCGCGAACCTTGTCGACCACCCAGTGCGGCTTGCCGTCATTGACCTCGCGCGCGGTGCGGATCAGGCGCGCGGCATCGGGAGAGCTGTGCACGATGAACCACGGGTCGACCGCGATGCAATGCCCCCCCACCCCGGGGCCGGGCTGGAGAATATTGACCCGCGGATGGCGATTGGCGAGGCGGATAAGCTCCCACACATCGACATCGATCTTGTCGCAGATCAGCGAAAGCTCGTTGGCGAACGCGATGTTGGCATCACGGAAACTATTCTCCGTGAGCTTGCACATCTCCGCGGTGCGAGCATCGGTGATCATGCACTCACCCTCGACGAAAATCCGGTACAGCGCGACTGCCTGCTCCGAGCAACGCTTGCTGAGCCCCCCGATCACGCGGTCATTCTGCACCAGTTCCCGGAGCACGTTCCCCGGCAGCACCCGCTCGGGGCAGTGCGCGACGCGGATATCGCTGTCGCCGCCGTGGGTCTCCGGAAAGGTCAGGTCGGGCCGCGCCGCCGCAAGCCAGCCGGCCATCGCCTCGGTCGCGCCGACGGGCGAGGTCGATTCGAGAATGACCAGATTGCCCGCCCGCAAAGCCGGCGCGATCGTGCGGCTGGCCGCCTCGATATAGCTGAGGTCGGGCACATGGCCGTCGCGGAACGGCGTGGGCACCGCGACGACGAAGACATCGGCCGGTTCGGCCTCGGTGGTCGCGCGTAGATACCCGTCCAGCACGGCAGTGCGCACGACCGCGTCGAGATCGGGCTCGACGATATGCGTCTCGCCGCGATTGATGCTCTCGACCACGGCCGCGTTCACGTCCAGGCCGATCACCTTCCGTCGCCGCGAGGCGATGATCGCAGCGGTGGGAAGGCCGATATACCCCAGGCCGACGACGCAAATAGTCTCGAAACTCATGCTCGCTCCAGATGCAGGCGCCCCTGCTCTCGCAATTCCTGCCCGTATGCCGCGAGCCGCTCCACGATCCGGCTGCAGGCCTTGCCGTCGCCATAGGGATTGTAGGCGCCGCTCATCCTGGCATAGGCCGCGCGATCGGTCAGCAATTCGCGCAGGCCGCCCGTGATACGCTCGATATCGGTGCCGACCAGGCGAACGGTCCCGGCGCTCACCGCCTCGAGCCGCTCGCTGGTGTCGCGCATCACCAGGACGGGCTTGCCGAGGGAGGGAGCCTCTTCCTGCACCCCGCCCGAATCGGTGAGAATCAAGTCGCAACGGTTCATCAGATAAATAAACGGGAGATAGTTGAGCGGCTCGATCAGATGGACGTTGGGCACGGCCGAGAGGTGGCGCATCACCGGCTCGCGCACATTCGGATTCAGATGCACCGGATAGACGATGTCGAGATCCGGGAACTCCCCGGCGGTCTGCGCCAGCGCTTCGCAGATCCGCTCAAAGCCCTGGCCGAAGCTTTCACGGCGATGCCCGGTCACCAGCAACAAGCGCGCGCCCTGGCGAAGCATGTCGAACTTCGCATCGAGCTCGGCTCGCGACGCCGCATCACCCTGCAAGCGCTCGACGACCGAGAGCAGGGCGTCGATCACCGTGTTGCCGGTAATATCGATCGCCGCGGGCGAAACGCCCTCGCGCAGCAAATTGTCGGCCGATGCCTGGGTCGGCGTGAAGTGGAGATTGGCCAGCGCCCCGGCAAGCTTGCGGTTCGCCTCTTCCGGCCAGGGGGAATAGAGGTTCCCGGTGCGCAGCCCCGCCTCGACATGGCCAATCGCGACCTGCTGATAATAGGCCGCGATGCTCACGGCCATCGTGGTCGCGGTATCGCCATGCACCAGCACGATATCCGGCCGCCATTGCCCGAAAACCTCGCGCATGCCCTGCAGGATCGCGCAAGTCACATCGGTCAGGTCCTGCCGCGGACGCATGATGTCCAGATCGAAATCGGGCCGGAGCGCGAACAGCTCGAGGACCTGGTCGAGCATCTCGCGATGCTGCGCGGTGACGCACAAGCGAGCCTCGAACCGCGGATCGCTGGCAAGCGCTGTACACAGGGGCGCCATCTTGATCGCCTCGGGGCGAGTCCCGACTACAGTGAGAATCCTGAGACTCATCTAAACCCCTGTGGCCAAAGCAACCGGAAATATCCGGGCCCTCGCCCCGCCTCCCCTGCAAGCGCGGCGCGGGCCTTGCCATAGTCGATAGGTGATTGCCACCCTTAAATCCCGTCCGCCGGCGCGCTGTCCCGCTGCTCGCGAAGCTGTCGGGCCACCTCGATCGTCGCGCGCGCGACTTCGAAGATCTCATCGGCCGGGATTGCAGGAACGCCGCCCGCAACGGCGGCAAGGAAGGCCGCGCAGCAATTCTCCTGCCCCTTGTCCTGGCGGCGCAGATTGAGCTTCGAGAAACCCGGCCAGGCAAAGCCCTTCATCCGGCGGAAATTGTCGATCTGGAGCGTGCGACCCGCGACGAACACCTCGATCCGCTCCTTGGGGAAGCTCTTGGCGCCGTTCGCGAGATACATCAGCGTCCCGAAGGATCCATCCGCGAAGCCGATCGTGATCGAGGCCTTGTCCTCCACCAACCCGTCACCCCCCGGCCGGCCCATCCGCCGCCCGCTGATGGAGACGATCGGGCTGTCGGCCAGGAAGCGCATCAGATCGATGAAGTGACAGGCCTCGCCGATGATCCGGCCACCGCCTCGGCCCAAGTCCTGCGTCCAGTGATCCGCAGGGATCGCGCCGGCGTTCATCAGCATCGCGAACGACTTGGGCTCCCGCGTGCCGGCAAGCAGCGCCTTCATCCTTACGATCTGGGGAGCGAAGCGACGGTTGAAGCCGACCATCAACTGCGGGCCTGCCCCGGCAGCATGCGCTTCGCGATAGGCTTGCTCGACCAGATCGACATCTTCCACCGTGATGCCAAGCGGCTTCTCGACGAAGACATGCTTGCCCGCGGCCAGCGCCTGTGCGGTGAGCCGCGCATGGCTATCGTGCCGCGTCGCGACCGTCACGATGTCAACGGCCGGGTCCACCATCGCCGCATCGGCGTCGCTCGATGCTCTGGCGAAGCCGAATTTACGGCCGGTGATCGCGCTCGAAAGGCCGCCGGCGCTGACGATGGTGTGCAGTTGCGCACCCGCCTTGCGAAAGGCCGGGATCAGCACGCGCGACGCATAGTTGCCGGCACCGATCACGGTCACCGAGGAACCGCCGCCGGCGAAGGCGCGCGGCGCGTCGAGAGCGACCGAGCGAGTCAGGCGCTCCTCCGCCGGCGCGGTATATTGCAGAAGCAGGCCCAGACCCGACTTGTCGGTGGTCAGCGCCTCATAGGCTTCGCCGGCCTGCTCGAACGGATAGCGCCGGGTGACCAGCGCATCGGTGACGAGCTGACCGCTTGCCATCATGTCGAGCACCGCTTCGAAATTGCGCCCTTCGGTCCAGCGAACGAAGGGAAGCGGATAGTCATGGCCCTGCTGCTCATAGGCCGCGTCGTAGCGCCCGGGGCCGTAGGAGCAGGAAACCTGGAAGGTCAGCTCCTTCTCGTAGAAGTCCGCGCGATTCAGCTCCAGGCCGGCGACTCCCACCAGCACGATGCGGCCACGCTTGCGCGACATGTGCGCCGCCTGGGTGACCGGGTCGTTCGAGCTGGTCGAAGCCGTGATGATCACGGCGTCCACGCCCTGGCCGCGGCTGAACGTCATCGCCGCCGCGACGGGATCCTCGCCCTTGCCGGGATTGCACGTCTCGGCGCCGAAGCGCCGCGCCAGCTCGAGCTTGGCGGGATCGAAGTCTATGGCCAGCACCCGGCAACCCTGGGCGCGCAGCAACTGGACGGTGAGCAGGCCGACGAGCCCGACGCCGGTGACCACCACCGTCTCTCCCAGCGTCGGCTGGGCGAGGCGAATGCCCTGCAATCCGATGCTCGCGACCACGGTGAAGGCCGCGGCCTCGTCGTCGACATTGTCCGGAATCTTTGCGCAGAGCATGTGTCCGACCGCGACGATGTCGGCATGGGGTCCATTGGAAGCGACCCGGTCGCCAACCGAAATGCCGGCCACACCCCGCCCCACCGCGATTACTTCGCCGACATTGCAATATCCGAGCGGGATTGGCTGATCGAGCTTCGAACGCACCGCGTCGATCGTCGTCATCAGCCCATCGGTCCTCACCTTCGCGAGCACTTCCTTCACGCGCTCGGGCTGCTGACGCGCCTTCTGGAGCATCGACGCCTTGCCGAAGCCGACCAGCATGCGCTCCGTCCCCGCCGAGATCAGCGTGTTGGTGGTCCTGATGAGCACCTGGCCTGCCCCGGCGATCGGGGCGGGCGCATCGACGATCTTCGTTTCACCGGTGTTGAAATACTGGACGATCTGTTTCATCTGATCCTCGAAAAAGCCTGGGTCCGGCCCGCGCCTGCTCCCCTTCGAACCCCGCGCAGCCTCTCAGGCGGCCACCTGCTCCTGCAACGCCCTTCTCTGCTCGCTCGAGAGATAGCTGATGAGCACCGCGCGATACGTGCCCTTGAAGACGAAGAAGCTACCGGCCGCGACACCCACCGTGCCGAGGGCGCGCACGGCGGCCTCCATGTCCGCGAGCGAGCCCGCGCCGCCCAGGATGGTCATCGGAACCTCGACCGCCGCGCGGACCTGCCTGGCCAGCGCGAGATCATAGCCGTCCATCATCCCGTCATGGTCGATCGAATTGATGACGATCTCGCCCGCCCCCAGGGCTTCGGCGCGCCGGGCGAACTCGACCGGGTCGAGCTTGACCGCACGGTTGCCATTGTGGGTCCGGAGCTGATGTCCGCCGAACGTCTTCTTCTTGACGTCCAGCACCACCACGACGCTCTGCCGTCCGACCTGCCTGGCGATTTCGCTGATGAGCTCCGGGCGTTCGATCGCCGCCGCGCTGATCGAGATTTTCTCCACGCCCAGGTCCATGATCCGCTTGGCCTGCTCGGCACTGGTCACGCCGCCGCCGTAACAAAGCGGCATCCGGCATTCCGCGGCGAGATTTTCGATCATCGCATAATTCGGCTCTGCGCCCTTCACCGTCGCATCGATATCCGCGACTATGAGTTCGTCGACTTCCTTCTCGTTGAAGATGCGCACCGCGTTGATCGGGTCGCCGACATATTTGTCGTCGCCAAATCGGCGCGTCTTGACGAGTCCGCCGTTGCGGACGAGCAGGCAGGGGACGACACGGGCGCGCAGCATGGCTTAGAGCTCTGCGAAATTCTTGAGGAGCCGCACACCATTGTGATGGCTCTTCTCGGGATGGAACTGAACGCCGAACACATTCCCGCGGTTCACGGCGCAGGTGAAGTTGCCGGCATATTCGGCGGTCGCGATGGCATCCGCCGCATCGGCGCAGCGGAAGCGATAGGAATGCAGAAAGTAGAAACCGAAGGCCTCGTCCATGCCCGCGAGGATGGGATTGTCTCCGGCACGGATCGTATTCCAGCCCATATGCGGCAACCGCCCGCCCTCCCCCTCGGGAAACCGAATCTTCTCCACCGTCCCCGAAACCCAGCCCAGGCCAGATTCCTCACCTTCTTCACTCATGTCCGCAAGCATCTGCATGCCGACGCATACGCCAAGAGCCGGCTTGCCACGGCCGATCACATGCTCTTGCAGCGGTTCGGCGAGGCCCGAAGCGCGCAGCCGCTGCATCGCGTGGTCGAAGGCGCCGACACCGGGGAGGATGATCTTGTCGGCCGCGCCCAATGCCTCCACATCATCCGCGATCAGATGCGGCACGTTGAGCTCGCGATAGATGTTGGCGAAGGCTCGGACATTGCCAAACCCGTAGCTGAGGATCGCAATCACCGTTTGACGGCCTTTTCCGCCCCGATCATCTGCAACAGGCGCGAACCGGTCTGGAAGATCCATTCCTGGTTCTTATAGTCACGGAAAGTCTTCTTCTCCATGGTAAAATAACCGCGAAGCTCCTCGCTGGAGACTTCCAGCTTGCGGGCAATGAAATCGAATTCGTGCTGGATCGTCTCAGGGTCGTAAGCCGGAATCTTGAGCTTCTCGATAGCATCCTCTCGCGTCATTTGCCCCGTGAGGATCAGGCTCGAATATTGCACTTTGCGCGTATCATAGCCGAAGCGCTCCGGCAGCCAATAACCCTCGAAGAAGCGGGTAAATCTCGATTCGAAATGCTTCTGCGGATAGGCCTTCCAGCCATAGCTGTCAGCCAGGGTCTGCTGCGCGTGCGCCTTTGTATAGGGCAGCCAGTCAAGCGGCTTCACCACACGCAAGCCGCGGATATAACGCAAATAGAACTTATGAAAGAAGATATTGCTGAAGGGATAGGTAGGCATCTCTACAGTCGAGAAGCGGCGCCGAATGTCATTGATCTGCGCCATGTCGGTGCCGTGGTACAACCATTCGAGCGGATTGCGAACACACTCGGTAGAGATGTTGCCCCCGTTCAGGATATACTTGATCCCATGCTTGTTCGCGAACTTGTATAGGGTCGCGACGAACGCATGATCCTGCGGGATATCGATGTGCGGAACGCCCGACTTGAAGAAGGCGAGTTGGAAGTCCCGCATCTCCTGCCAGTTGATCACCTCGGTATACAAGTCGAGGCCGAGCTTCTCGACCAGGACCTGGATATTGTTGACCGCGATATCGGTGTTCCATCCCCCATCGACATGGAACACCAGCGGGCGCAGGCCGAATTCCGTGACGACCAGATGCAGCATGTAGGAGCTGTCGAGCCCCCCGCTCATCCCGATGATACAGTCGAACTCGCGCCCTTTTCCATGCTCGCGTATCTGCTCGACGGTGCGGCGCAGCATTTCCCGACCGGTGTCGTCAGGATGCCATTTGGGAAGGACGTGCTCCTTGAAACCGCGGCAATGATCGCAAACGCCATGTGCATCGAATTCGATCTGCGTGTCCGTGGTGTCCATCACGCAGTTGCTGCAAACTTGGTATTCCCGCATGATAAATCCGTTCACCCGCTTCGCCGATCGGACGGCCCCTCCAATGTGGGCGGGCTCTAGACGCTAGTGTCGCGTTTTGCCAGTTGTCTTAGCATGTTCCAGCCTGGTTTTTTGTGCTGCAGCAACCCCAATCGTGCTGGTGACAGGCGGATGCATTTGCTCTAACGACGGCGCCGACCGGGGTTTCACCAGGGCAGATATGGCGGCGGCACCCTGCCTCGCTGACAAGCATTAAGAGCATGCGTCTCAGAATCGATCTTTCCGACTATCTTCAGCTGAAGACCTTGCTCCTCGCGGCGATGCTGATCCTCATGGTCACATCGGTCGCGCTGCAGTTCGTCGCGCTGCAGGCCGCCTTCATCCTGTACTGCTTCGGCCTTTTCGTTCTCTATAACAAAGAGATCGACTATCTCGGCACCGACGACAAGAACTACCTGGCCCTTGCTCTCGTCGCCACGGCGCTGATCCTGCCGATCAATGTTTTCCGGACGCCCACATCCGCGCTGCACTTCTCCATGGTGCTCGCGACGCTGGCGGGCGCGCTGGTGGCCGCGAAGTCGCCGCGCGCCTACGCCGCTGCGAGCCTCCTGGCATTGCTGCTCTCGCAAGGCGCCGTGCTCTGGTTCCTGCGCAAGGCGGGTCTCGACAATTTTCCGCTCGAGGACATGATCGAGGGCACGAGCAGCAACGGCATCACATCCTACATCGTCTGCCTCCAGATCAACTATTGCGTTGCCAACCTGCACGCCCGCGGCCGCGCGGCACCTCTGACGAGCGCGATCACCTTCTTCATCTGCGTGGTGGGCTATGGGCGCGGCTCGATCCTCGCGGGCACTGCGATCATGCTGATCTCCTTGCTCTTCGCCTTCCGCCCGCTGCCGCGCATCTACGCAATCGCCGCCACGGCGGTGCTGGCCCTGGGCTCAGCCTTCCTGATCGCCGAGAATTACCAGATCATCTACAATTTTGCCACAAACAACACCAAGCTTGGCACCGGGCTCTACGATGAACCCCGCGCCGCGATGATCGAAGAATATTGGAATCGCTTGAGCGGCCTCAATATCCTTTTCGGCGCAAGCTTCGACAATACGCTGATCGACCGGTTCTTCAACGGAAACCCCCACAATTCCTATATTCGTGGGCATCATTTCCTTGGCCTTTTCTATATCCTGCTGATGGGGCTGATGGCGCTCCGGCCGCTGTTCGCCCGCATTTCCCTCACCGAGAAGGCCTTCCATATGGCGATGCTCGCAACGCTGTTGCTGCGAGCATCGACCGAGCCGATTCTCTTCCCGACGCCATTCGACGTGATGTATTTCTCGATGTTCCTGCTGTTCGGCCGCCCGTCCCGGGCGCCTTTGGCGAAGAAGCGCGCCGCGCTGCCGTCACCGAAGCGCTCCTATGCCTAAGCTTGCTGCCCATTCGAACAATTTCAACCTGATCCGCCTGTGTGCCGCTGCCCAAGTCCTGGTGGTGCACGGCCTCAACCACTACGGGATCACCGGCTGGGGCGCGGACGTCTTCAAGGCGATCCCCGGCGTCCCCGTATTCTTCTTCATCAGCGGCTTCCTGATATCCACCTCCTATTTGCGGACCCGCGAGAACGGGCTGCGCGAGTTCTTTCGCAATCGCGTCCTTCGCATCTATCCGGCGCTGGTCGTTTGCGTGCTGCTCTCGACGGCAATGGTCGCCGCAACCGGCTATCTGGCCACCCAGTCCTTTTCGCCGGCGCATTTTGCCGGATGGGTATTGGGGCAGATGACATT
The DNA here is from genome assembly GCF_002127225.1 of Sphingomonas sp. IBVSS2. Taxonomy (GTDB): domain Bacteria; phylum Pseudomonadota; class Alphaproteobacteria; order Sphingomonadales; family Sphingomonadaceae; genus Sphingomonas. The sequence continues at coordinate 378,691 of NZ_NFUR01000002.1, read as the reverse complement.
CCTTCAGTTCTATAACCCCGATTTCATGCGGGGCTTTGGCGCAGGGGTGCTTAACGGCGCGCTGTGGACGATTACAGTCGAACTGCAATTCTATCTGCTCACCCCTCCGCTCATGTGGCTGATATCGCGCAAACCCCGTATCGCCGCCATGCTCTTCGCGGCATCGCTGGCAACCAATCTCTACCTGGGATGGGTGGGCGGCGGACGCTCCTTGCTCGACAAGCTGATCGCCGTCTCGTTCGTTCCCTGGGTGTACATGTTCATGATCGGCATGTTCGTTGCCCAGCGGCCGGGCCTGACGAAGGCACTGGCCAAGCCGAACTGGCTCTGGGGACTGCCATTCGCCTATATCGTCTCGATCTTCGCGCTCGGGGGATATGAGCACAACGCCCAGAATTCGATAAACCCGGTCTCTTTCTTGATCCTGGCGATACTGATCTTCAAGCTCGCCTATCTTCCGATATCGTTCGCCGGACGCGTACAGACATATATCGGGCGCAACGATTTCTCGTACGGCCTCTATCTATACCATATGCCGCTGATCAACCTGACGCTGTTTCTGGGCATGGCCCCGGTGGCAGGTATCCTCACGGCGGCAAGCGGAGCAATTCTCTCCGCGCTGCTATCCTGGTATCTCGTCGAGCGCCCTGCATTGAAGCGCAAGCACTGAGATCAGCGCACGGCGTCGATCCGGACTCTTTCGACGGTTCCATGCTGCCCCGACACGCTCTCAACAGAGTGTAGTTCGAGCCGCAGCCACTGGAACCCGCACCCGGCCGGAACCTCGAACGAGAGCCGGCTCTCCGCCAGCTTGTCCGAAGCTGGTCCGGCCGCCAGTTTCGCGATCGGCGCGCCCGTGCCCACGCAGGCCAGCGACCATTGCGGCGCCGCCGCCGGATCGGCCACGTCATGACGCATGCGTACCGTTAGAACATATTTGGCCGGTGCGAGCGCAAGCATCTGGGAAAGCACCTTGCCCAATCCGCCATTGCTTGCACCGAATTCCGCGCCCGACTGGCCAAGGCTCGCCTCCACGTCGGAGCCCCCGCCCGTCTCCCAACTGATCGGGGGATAGAGCGAAGCGTGCTCGAAGGCGCCATCGCGGACCAGGTCGCCCATATCACCCGCATAGAGACGGTAAAGCCGGAAGGCGGCCCCGGGTTGAGATCCGGCAAATTTGCCGATCAGCGCGCGCTTGCGGTCGTCGGTCCAGGTCCTTGGCGCGGTAGGTGGCACCACTGCGAAGACACCGCCCAGATTATCGACCTTGGCCGCTTCGAAGATGGTCCAATCGATAAATTCTCCGAGCCAGGGCGGGTCGCGCCGCAACATCCGCGCAATCTCCGCCGCCATGGCCGGATCGGATGCAGCCTCGCCCAGGGTGGAGAACAACCACGCCCGCGACTGCGGACTCGCGCGCAGGACCTTGTCATAATGGGCCAGCGTTCCCGGCACGTCGTCCGCGGCCACCTGCTCCTCAATCAGCAGCAGCTGCGTACCCAGGTCACGCCGCGAGAGCCGCTCCGCCAAACGGAGCAACGCAGCGGAACGCCCGGCGTCGTTGCGCAGGCCAGCGTCGATAGCCAGCAGCCGCACCGCTTCGGGATTGAGTGCCGTTCCCTCAAGCGACTGGCGCGCCACGGGCCCGATCCTGCCCGATTTGAGCGTCGTCTCTCCGTCCATCAGGAGCGAGTTGTCGATCTCGCGGGCCAGGGCCACCGGATCCTTCGGCGAAATCCGCAGCGCCGCCAGCGCATTAGTTCCACGAAAGACCCCCGTCATCGCCGAGGCAACGCTGCCGATCGCGAGCGCGAGTGCCGCCGCCGCCACGCTACCGCGATAGATATAAAGACCACTGCGCGAGGATCTTGGAGGAACCGCGTTTGGAGGAGGCGCCTCAGCCATGTTTATGCCGCCTTGCTGTCGTCCTGACCGCCATAGCCATAGCCATAGCCATAGCCATAGCCATAGCCCGCCTGACGGCGCTTGAGCTTGGTCAGGACTGCACCGAAGATATGCGCATGCACCGCCTGGACCCGGCCGAGCGAAGCCTTCACGCCACGCACGGCGACGCCTTCCGCCTCTATCACGAAGACCGTGCCTTCCACCGCACGCGACAGCAGCGGCGCGTCAGCAAGCCCCAGGATCGGCGGGGCGTCGATAACGACGTGATCGAACTCCTCAAGCAGCTTGGGCACCAGGGTCAGCATCCGATCGGTGCTCAGCAGTTCGGCCGCGCTCGGAGGCATGGGGCCGGCAGCCATCAGCGTGACATTCTTCACCGGAGTGGGCTGGAGCAGATCGGCAGCGTTATTCTCTCCCGACAGGAAGTTGCTGAGGCCCTTGCTCCCGCTGAGGGCGAGAAAACCATGAAGCGAAGGCGAGCGCATGTCAGCATCGACCAGCACCACTCGCTTGCCGGTCCGGCCGAGGACGGTAGCGAGTGCGAAGCTCGTAACGCTCTTGCCCTCTCCCGGCCGGGTACTCGTCACCATGATCGATCGCGGCATGCCGTGATCGGTCGAAAAGGCGAGGCTCGAGCGGATCGAGAGATAGGCCTCCGACACATCGGACTTCGCGTCCGCGAGCTTGGCAAGCATGTTCTCGTCGCCCGCGTCCGGCACGCTGCCGAGCAGCGGAACCTGGAGGATCCGATTGACCTGTGACGGTTCCCGAACCCCCTCATCGATCTGCTCGAGAGCGAACGTGGCCGCGCCGGCAAGAATTATACCAACGAACAGCGCAAGCGCGAGGTTCATGGGCAGCTTCGGAGCAGACGGCACATTCGGGGCCTTTGCCGCATCCACTACGGAAACGTTGTTCGCAGACACACCGGCGACGCCGATTTCCTTATAGCGCTGCAGCAGCGCGTCATAGAGCTGGCGATTGGTATCCGCCTCGCGCTGATAGATATTGTACTGGATGCTGTTGCCGCGCTGCTGCTCGAACTGCCGCTTGATCTGTTCGACCTGCGCGCGGAGCGCCTGCTCGCGCTTCAACGCATTGCTATACTCGTCCGACACCGCGCTACGGACGCGGCCTTCCTCGCGCGCAATGGCCCGGTCGAGCTCGCTCACCTGACCATGCAGCGCCTGTACCGGCGGATAACTCGGCTCGAACTGGACGAGCATCTTGGCATATTCTGCGGCAACTTCCGCACGACGCTGGCGCAGATTGGCGATCGCAATGTTGCTGACCGACTCCGAACTCACGCCATTGGCGGGAATGCCGGTCCGGCTCTGCGCGGCAATGCGTGCGGCGGTCGCATCGGCCAGGGCGCGATTGAGCGCTTCGAGATCCGCCTCGATAAGGGTGCGCCCGGCCTGAGTCCGCCCCCTTTCGTCGGTCGTCGCGCCAAAGGCGACGATTTCCTTGTCGCCGGCATAGCTGACGAGATCGCGTTCGGACTGTTCCAGCCGGGTGCGAAGCGCGGAAAGGCGCTGTTCGAGAAAGGTGCGCGCGTCCGCGGTGGAGGCATAGCGCCGATCGATGCTCGCCGCGATGAATTGCGCCGCCCAGGTGTTGGCGATCGTCGCGGCGAGATCCGACGAAGCCGAAGTATAAGTGATATCGACCAGACTCGACCGAAGGATAGGACGGATCGAGACATGGTCGCGCAGCACTCGCACGGCGAGATCGAAACGCGATTTACGCTGTGCGTCGGTCAGATTCTGTCGCGCCACGGGGAACAATACGGGGTTCACCTTGACGCCGTGCAGATCGAAGAAATCGCGCCGCTCGTCGAGCTTCAGCGTCTTGACCACTCGCTCGGCAAGCGAACGGGCACCAAGCAGCTCGTACTGCGTCTGATAGAATTCCTGATCCCGACCCACCTGTTCGGAGTCCACGCCCTGAACGTTGGTCACATTCTTCTGCTCGCGGCTGATTTCGAGCCGTACCGACGCCGTATATTGCGGAGTGGTGAGCAGCGTAACGACGAGGCCGGCGACCAGGGACAGGATGAGGATGGTCGCGATCACCCACTTCCAGCGCAGCACGATATGCCAAACCTGAAGCAACGACGGAATCGCGAGGCCGCGCGAAACGGACTCGTCCCGCGCATCGTTCAGCTGGCCCGGGAGGGAGGAGCTCGAGGTCTCTAGCATCATTTTCTCGATTTTCGAAAACGCAGGATCACCGACGCCGCTTACTTCAGCACCGCAACGGCAACATAGCTCAGGATGGTACCAGCGGCGAGAAGGTCCTTGAAGAGTCGACGCGCCTGCGAATCGCCGATGACCACGACATCATTGGCGTAGAGTTCAGGATCAGAATAGCTACCGCGGCGGATCGCGCGGAGATTATACAGCGCCGCCATCTTCTGCCCGTTCACGGTGCGGAACACCACGACATCGTCCATCCGCGCATATTCGCTCAGCCCCTTGGCAGTGGCGACCGCGCGCATCAGCGTCATGCGACCCACGACGGGATACAATCCGGGCTCGCGCACCTCGCCGTCGACCGTGATCACCTGGCTCACCGTTTCCTTGAGGTTCACGGTAACCTGCGGATTCTTCACGAAGCCGGCGCGCAGACGGGCTTCGATAAGCTCCGCCAGCTCGCCCGGGGTCTTGCCCGAAGCCTCGATCGTGCCGACCAGCGGAAACGACAGGCGCCCGCTCGCATCGATCTGCACTTCCTTCTGGCTGAGATCGGCAATGCCGAAAACGTCGATCGCCAACTTGTCGAAGGGGCCGATCAGATAGGGACGGTTCTGCTCGAACAGGTCAGCCTTGGTCGGCACCGGCAGTCCATCGCCGGGCATGACATGAACGTCCGCACCCCCGCTCAGTTGCGGACGCCCCATGCAGGACGCAAGCAGCAGCGCAGCCAAACAAATTGCAGCTCTCGACAACATCAAGCACCTTTTGCCGTATTTTGCGCCTGCTAGCGGAGACCACTCAGTGGCGCTATTGTTTTTTGGAAACGATACCGCGCGCCGTTCAACGCGCGCGATACGCCGCTTTCGATGGATTCCGCGACGAAGGATATGCACCCGCGCAAAGCCAGACGGCCGAAATCGCGAGCACGCCGGCGAGGAAGGGAGTCCGCAACGGATAGTCGGTGACGCTGGCAACGCCGAAGATAAGCATCAACACCGATGCGAGCCGGCCAAAGGCCACATCCTGCCCCTCGCGCAGCGGCCGGCGAAAGACGCGCCAGCTCGCCACCGCCCAGGCCAGCACGGCGACGAGCATCAAGGCGATGCCGAGAATTCCACCCGTCAACGCAACCTCGAGCAGCTCGTTATGGGCATGGTTGCCATAGGTTGGCCGCAGCGCCCAATCAGGCTCGTCGATCGGATAGACATCGGCGAAGGAGCCGAATCCCGATCCGAACGGGAAATACTTGCCGAGCATCGTCATCGACGTCTGCCATAGCGGCACACGCGCATCGTCACCGACGTTCCCGGCAAGAAGTCGCTGAACGGCGATGCCCCGCGAAGCGAAGACCGTAAACGCACCAAGGGCGACCACGGCAATGCCCCCGGCCGCATACCACCATCGCCGCGACGAGCGGGAGGATGCCGAACGATCCGGCTGCGGCGCGTAAAGAAAGGGGATCGAGGCAAGTCCGATCAAGCCGACGATCAAGCCGAGCCGGGAACCGGTCACCAGCAGGAGAGGCAGGAAAAGCAGACCCGCGCCCACGCACAACCAGAAGCGCGTGCGCCGATGCGCCAGCGTGAGGCCCGCCGGCGCCGAAGCGGCATAGACCGCCAGCATCGGAAACAGGCAGGCGAGATAGATTGCCTGATGATTCCGATTGGCGAACAGACCCACCGCAGATCCATTATTGGTAATGCGATAGAAATAGAGCGGCCCGTCAGGCGGGCCGATCACCTGCATCAGGCCCAGCACGCCGCCGAGCACGCCCATGCCGATCAGCAGCGGCAACACCAGAAAGCGCTGTTCGCGCCCCACGCCGATGCACAGCACCAATACACTCGCCGGCACGAGCAGCGAAAACAAGGCATTCCAGGTCTGGTAGGAGACCAGGCTGATCGGCCGCCAGAGCGCCGGCAACCCGGCCGCCCGATCGACATCGACCACGATGGCCCGCCCAGGCAATGCCTGCCATATGGCGGGCGGAAGCGGCACGAGCTGAATCGCGACCACCAACGCCACGGCGGCGACATAGGCCAGGAGGAAACGATATCGACGCGCCTCTTCGGGCGTCAGGAACCATAGCCCGAAGCCCAGCGCGAGCGCCGCCGCAGGCCGCAGCACCATCAGCGCCGGTATGTCCGCGCGCGCCCCCCCGCCGGTCAGGACCAGCAGGACCAGAAAACCCAGCAGGACCCAGAGATGAGCCGAGCGCAACAGTCGATCGGGAGGGAAGCGCGTCAAGGAAATGTTCCGCAATGCGATGGAGGTTGAGCGGAGGCTCGTAAAGAAGAGACCTGCAGAGAGATCGGAGCTGAGTCAACGTGGCACGCGCCAGCAGTCAGGCAGCCCCCTTCACATTGCCGCAATTATAGGCGCGACATCGCTTGAAGCCTTCCTCCGGTGAGAAGCCGCCGGACTTTGAGGCCGAATTGACCTGCGGAATATCGCGCAGGACATTGTCACAGATCACCACCTGACTCGCGGACCGGGGCGCGTTGACCAGGGCCGCATTGCATCGCTGGAAATAGGATCGCGAAATGACGGCACCTTCGCAGTTGGTCAGATCGAGAAAATGCGATGTCGTGCCATTCACGTTTTCGACGAAGCTCTGATCGAACGAGAAAGCCAGTGCCCGGGCGTTGCCCCCGCCATATCCGACCGCTCCGACGCATTTCTCGAAACGACAGTTGGAAACCGAAAGCCGGAACAACGTCGTCCCATTCCCCCGCCAGCGTATCGGCTGGCCGGTGAGCGCCTCGAAATTGGTTTCGCCGCCGATGGAAATGCTGTTGCTCGCCCCTTTGCAATCGATTCCCGTCTCGCCATGCATCAGCTGGCACCGCGCGACGATCAGGTTGTTGGCGTTGGCGCCCAGCGCGAGGTGAATTCGATTGTTCAGAAACCGGCAGCCGAGAATCTGCCACGAATAGGCGCCGTCAACGAGATCCAGGCCCGTTGCCAAATTGCGGAACTCGACATCGGCAAGACGGACATGCGCGAACCAATCGGCGGCAATGCCCGTCCCCGCGCCTTCCCGCTCGAGGGGAAGCAGGGAGAAACCGCTGAATTCCAGGTTGCTGACGGCGTCGTCCCGGACACCGACAAGCTGGATCGTCGGCGCGTTCGCTACGCCGCCATGACGGATCAGGAAGGTTGACTCCATCCCCGCCCCCTTGATGCCCACGGGGCCATCGATCCGAACCGTATCCGACACGAAATAGCTGCCGTTACCGAGCAGGATGGCCCTGCAGCGCATCGCCTTGCAGAAGGCAAGAGCATATCGGAAGGCAGCGAGCGAATCAGGGCGATCGGTCCAGGAAGCGCGCCCGCCGAACCATTCCAGGGGGACGTCCGGAAATCCGTCCAGAATGTCCGGTTCGCTCTTACGGAACGTCCAGCCGCCTTCGAAGATCCTGTCCAGCCCGGTGCTGTCGATCCTGCCATCGATTGTGAGCCTGGCCCCCGGTCGCGCCGGCGCGAGGCGCGCGCGCGGAGAAAAGATCAGCACCGCGGCTCGCGGGATTCTCAGGTCGCCGGCCCTGTAGACCTTCCCCGCCTCGAGCAGGACAACGCCTTCGGCAACCTTCGCGGCATCCAGCGCCCGCGCAAGCGCTTCCGTGTCGTCAGCCTTGCCATCGCCGAGCGCCCCGAAGGTCTCGGGCGAAATCGCCAGCGCCGAAGCCCCGACCAACCCGGCACCGACACCGAAGAACGTTCGACGCGATATCGACATCAGAGCCTTCCAGTGCGCTCGAGGCTCGGGACGTATCGGCCAAGCCCGGCGATTACCGCCCGGTTTCGCCCGCCTCGGGGCCACCCGGCGGAGGACCGCCCGGACCACCTGGAGCGCCACCCTGCTGCTGCTGCATCATCTGCTGCTGGAGCATCATCTGGCGCAGCTCGGCGGCCGGGATGATCTGCTTGATCTCGAGGTCGAACTGCAGGAGCTTGCCGTAGAGCGGATGCTGCGGGCCGGCCTTCTCATAGGCGAGGCTGGCCGGGATCCAGATGCGCAGCTTCGAATCCTTGCTCATCATCTTGAGCGCTTCGTCGAAGCCGGGGATCGCGCCGCCGACCGGCAGCCGGATTTCACCGGCCGGCTGGAAGACGGTGCCGTCGCGCAGCGTGCCGACGGTCCATACCGAAACCCCGTCGCCCTCCTGCGCCTTCGGGCCCGTACCCTCCTTCAGGACCTGATACTGAAGCCCCGAGTCCGTGGTGCGCACGCCGAGCTGGCCCTTGTTCCAGGCAAGGAACTGCGCGTCATTGCCCTTGACGGCGACGGGCGCGCGCGTGCCGGTCCAGGCCAGCGCCACCGCAATGGCGATCGCCAGCACCAGCCCGGCCCAGAGCCAGACCTTGTAGCTGCGCTTGACGGGCTGGAGCGGAACGGCGGTCACGGACATGCGATGAGCTCCAGGCGCGGGCAGCCAGCTACCCGAAAGTCAGAAAAGTCACGGCGGCACCGCGCGCTGGGCGCGCAATGCCGGGTCGCGAAATCAACGGGCGCTGTCGCGCTCCATGCGCTTGCGCTCGAGCTTGCGGGCGCGGCGAACCGCGGCGGCACGCTCGCGGGCACGCTTCTCGCTGGGCTTCTCGTAGTGACGGCGAAGCTTCATCTCGCGATAGACGCCCTCACGCTGCAGCTTCTTCTTGAGCGCGCGCAGCGCCTGGTCGACGTTGTTGTCGCGAACGATGATCTGCATAAACCGGTCAGTGCTCCGATCTTCAATTCAATAGAAAAGGGTTCGCCGGAACGCGGGGTTGCGGCGTCGTGGCGGCCACCTAACAGCGCAATTCCGATTTTTCAAGCGCGAACAGGCTCCGGCCCCGCAATGATGCGGCGAGCCGATCAGGCGGCCGGCTGGCCCTGGCAGAGCCCGAGCCGCTTGCCGTAGACCCGCAGCCGGATCGCGGCATAGCCGGGCTGGCCCTTCACGCCGCTCTTCTGATCGACCGTCACGTCATAGGCCTGCTTGCCCATGGTGCCGGCATAGAGAAGCGTGGTCTTCGCGCCGCTCGCCTGGGTGCACTGGATCTCGACGTCGAGCCTGCCCCCTTTCTGCACGAAGCGCGGGAACGTGCAGGTACCGGCGACCTTTTCGAGATTCTCGATGTCGAGCGGCTTGAGGTCGCTCGCCGTCTGACACTTCACGGCATGGCGCTCCTGCTTCTTCACCGCCGCCAGCTGGTCCGCCTTGTCCGGCCCGTCGGCGAACTCGGCGGAAACGACCTGCATGCCCGAATCCCAGGTGCCCGGCTGCATCAGCATCTTGGAATGCGCCGCTTTGGACAGGCCCGCGACCTCCTTCATCGAGGCATTCCGCACCTCGAACTCGCCCGTGGCGGCGGCTTCCCGCTCCGCGGCGGACTGGCAACCGGTGAGCACAAGGGCGCCGAAGAGCAGGATGGCACGCATATTCCGGAAATCCCTCTCCAAATTCGTGGCGCCACACAGCCGATATCGCAGCCAAAGACAAGCGCGATTCCTGACGGCATAGTGATGCGATGACAGCAGCCGATACCACCACGCCGCCCCGACACCGTCTGCGCTCGATCCTGGGGGGATCGGCCGGCAACCTGGTCGAATGGTACGACTGGTATGCCTATTCGGCCTTCACTCTCTATTTCGCGCCGCACTTCTTCCCCAAGGGCGACCAGACCGCGCAACTGCTCAATGCCGCGGCGGTGTTCGCGGTCGGCTTCCTGATGCGGCCGGTGGGCGGCTGGCTGATGGGCATCTATGGCGACCGCTATGGCCGCAAGGCGGGGCTCACCCTTTCGGTGACGCTGATGTGCGCCGGATCGCTGCTGATCGCCCTCACGCCCGGCTATGCGACGATCGGCGTGGCCGCGCCCGCGCTGCTGGTGCTCGCCCGGCTGATGCAGGGCATTTCGGTGGGCGGCGAATATGGCGCAAGCGCCACCTATCTCTCCGAAATGGCCGGCAAGCGGAATCGCGGCTTCTGGTCGAGCTTCCAGTACGTCACCCTGATCTCCGGCCAGCTGGTGGCGCTGCTCGTGCTGCTGGTGCTGCAATCCACGCTCAGCGAAGCCGATCTCGACGCCTGGGGCTGGCGCATCCCCTTCCTGATCGGTGGGGCGCTGGCGGTGATCGTCTTCTGGCTGCGGCGCCGGCTGGCCGAGACGGAAAGCTTCGAGAAGCGCGGCGGCGGCCAGTCGAGCATCTTCGCCCTGTTCCAGCACCATCCGCGCGAGGCCGCGCTGGTGATGCTGCTCACCGCGGGCGGCACGCTCGCCTTCTATGCCTATTCGATCTACCTGCAGAAGTTCCTGGTCAACACTTCGGGCTTCGACCGGGCCACCGCCTCCGAGATCAATGCCGCCGCCCTGTTCGGCTTCATGCTGATCCAGCCGCTGGCCGGCGCGCTTTCCGACCGGATCGGGCGCAAGCCGCTGATGATCGGCTTCGGCGTGCTCGGCGTGCTGCTCACCTGGCCGATCTTCACCACGCTGGAGAGCGTGCGCAGCCCGATGCTCGCCTTCCTGATCATGCTGGGCGCGCTCGTGATCGTGACCGGCTACACCTCGATCAACGCGGTGGTGAAGGCAGAGCTCTTCCCCGCGCATATCCGCACCCTGGGCGTCGCCCTGCCCTATGCCGTCGCCAATGCGCTGTTCGGCGGGACGGCGGAATATGTCGCCCTGTGGTTCAAGGACGCGGGCTGGGAAAGTGGCTTCTACTGGTACGTCACCGCAATGATCGGCGTGTCGCTGGTGACGTATCTGCGCATGCGCGACACTGCGAAACACTCGCGGATCCTCGAGGATTGAGAGTTATTGCTAATCATTAGCGCACGCCAAGCGGGACGGCGGCCCCCGGCACGAGGCCGGGGCGGCCAGCTGGATGGGACAAAAGCCTTTGCGGCTTTCCCCATCCCGCCCCGTCGATATGTTTCGGTGCATTGCAGCCCTGCAATACCAGCGTTAGGCTCGCACCCGATCACCAGTGGATGCTGCAAGCCGCACTAGCCTTGGACCTGGAAACCCGCCTGCTGATCGTCGACGACGATCCCGGTATCCGCGAACTGACCGCGGCCTTCCTGTCGCAGCACGGCTATGTGGTCGACACGGCCGCGGGCGCGATCGAGATGCGCACGCTCGCAGCGCGGCACGATTATGCGCTGATCGTCCTCGACGTGATGATGCCGGGCGAGGACGGGCTCGCCATCCTGCGCTCGATGGATCGCGAGACCGGGCCCGCGGTGATCCTCCATTCCGTGATCGGCGAGGATATCGACCGGATCGTCGGGCTGGAGATGGGCGCGGACGACTATGTGCCCAAGCCCGCCAATCCGCGCGAGTTGCTGGCGCGGATCCGCTCCGTGCTGCGCCGCAGCCAGGGCGACCGGGCCGCGCCGGCGGCGGCACCCAGCCGCGCCTTTCTGCGCTTCGCCGGCTGGCGGCTCGATCCGGTGGCCCGCCAGCTCTGGGATCCGGACGACGTGATCATCAATCTGTCCGACGGCGAATTCCGCCTGCTGCTCGCCCTGGTCGAGCGGCCGCGCCGGGTGCTGACCCGCGACATGCTGCTCGATTTCTCGCGCGGCCCCAATGCCGAGCATTTCGACCGCGCGATCGACGTGCAGATGAGCCGGCTGCGCAAGAAGCTCGCCCGGCCGGGCTCCGAGGACCTGATCCGCACCATCCGCAACGAAGGCTATATGTTCGTCGCCGAAGTCGCGGCCAAGTGATCCCGTGACTCGGCGTTCGATCACCGTTCCCATCGTACTGCTCGTCATTGCCGCCGCGCTGATCGCGACGACGACGCAGTTCACGATCATGTTCAACGGCCCGCCGCCCGGGCCGGGGCCGCTGCCGCTGGCCCGCGTCGCCGAGGCGCTGCGCACCGGCATCGTCCCGCCGACGTCCCGGGCGCGGATGACGGTGACGCGCACCAACGAGGACAAGTTCGGCCGCCAGGACGAGCGCCCCTCCCCGGCGCGCGACGCGGCGATAGCGCGCCTGATGGAAGTGCCCGCCGAACGCATCCATGGGCTGTACCAGCTCCCGGCGCGCGATCCCGAGCAGGATATGCGCGGCAGCTTCACCGTGGCGATGGAGGACGGGAATGGCTGGATCGTCGCATCCAGCGTGTACCGCCCGACCTTCACGCGCTGGCACCTCGCCCGGCTGCTGGGGATGCTCGGCACGCTGCTGGTGCTTTCCCTCCTCGCCTGGGCCGTGGCCCGCCGCATCTCGCGGCCGATCCGCGACCTGGCGGGCGCGGCGACCCGTGTGCGGCTGGGCGCGCGCCAGCCGATCCCCCAGAAGGGCCCGCGCGAAGTGCACGAGCTCGCCCGCGCGCTCGATTCGATGCAGGAGCGGATCCTGCTCGAGGCCGAGAATCGCAGCGCGATGCTGGGCGCGATCGCCCATGACCTGGGCACGCCCCTGTCGAGGATCGCCTTCTGGGTCGAGCAGCTTCCCGACGCGGCGCGGCTGCGCGCCGAGGCGGACATCGAGGAGATGCGCGCGATGCTGAAGGCCGCACTTGCCTTCACGCGCGACGGGCGGGACGGCACGCCGCATGCGAAGCTCGACCTGGGCAGCCTGATCGAGAGCCTGGTCGACGATCTCGCGGCCGCAGGCAAACCGGTTACCGTCGAGCCGGGCCCGCGCGCCGTGGTGCGCGGCGATTCCGCGGCGCTGCGACGGCTGTTCGCCAACCTCATCGAGAATGCGGTGCGCTATGGCGAGCGCGCCCGGCTGCGCTGGAGCCTGGGCGAAGCCACGGTGGACGCAGTGGTGGAGGATGACGGGCGCGGCTTCGACCTCGCCCGCGCCGAGGCGCTGTTCGCCCCCTTTGTGCGCGGCGAGGCCTCGCGCAGCCGCGAAACCGGAGGCACGGGACTGGGCCTCGCCATCGTCCGCTCGATCGCCGAGGCGCATGGCGGCACCGTGACGCTGGAGAATCGCCCGGGCGGCGGCGGGCGGGTGCGCGTGCGGCTGCCGACCTGAGCACCCGCCGGCCAATGGCGGCACGCGCGCGCCAACACGATTGAAGGGACGGCGGAGGAGAATTGGGTCCCCAGCCTAGAGGATCATGCCCCCGCCGCCGCGGATCGCGAGGACCCGGCCGATCGAATCGAACAGCGCGTCCATTGCCACCGGCTTGAACAGCACGTCGTCGGCACCGATCGCGAGGCAGCGCTCGCGCAGGTCCACGGCGGTATCGGCGGTGACGACGATGATCGGCAATTCCCCCTTCGCGTCGCCGCGCGCGCGAATGCGGCGGATCGTCTCGAACCCGTCCATGCCGGGCATGCGCAGATCGACCAGCACGACGTCGAACGATTCCGCGTCGAGCATCGCCAGGCCCTCTTCGGCCCAGCTCGCCTCCGCCATCGTCGCCCCCGCGACGTCGAGCATGTCCTTCACGACCCGACGGTTCATCGGATCGTCCTCAATGAAGAGGATGTTCATGCCCGTCCGCCCGTGGCGACCGGTTTCCCCGAGATGCGCGCGACCGTTTTTTTCATGTCCGGTGTGCTATCGTCCTAAGCCGCCCGAGATACAAGCGGGTCCCCCTCCCGCTTGCCGGAATTTTCTTCCGCTGACGGAATGATAGCATCGATCAGGCCGACGCCGGTAATGGGTTTTTCGATTATCTTGCAGTTGCTTGCCGCAATCAGCTGAGCAGCGGTCTCCGCATCGGGCTTGAGCCAGAGGACGGCATGAACCACGTCCTGCGCCGCCGCGCGCAAGCCGGCGAGCGCGGGGGCAGGGCCCTCCGCCTCGACCTTGAGCGTCGCTTCGTCGGCGAGGAGATGGCTGACACCGCCGGCCTCGAGCATCGGCAGCGCCTCCGCGGCGGAACCGGCGAAGCGCAGCCGGGCGACGCGCGGCTCCAGCAGCGTGCGCAGCATCGAGCGGGCGATCGGATTCCGGTCGAGCACGACCAGGTCGAGCCCCGCCGCGCTTTCGTCGGCCACGACGGCCTCGGGGGCTTCGGCGGGGACGAGCGGCAGGTCGACGATGAAGCGCGAGCCCCTGCCGTCCTCGCTCTCCACCATGATGTCGCCGCCCAGCGCACGGGCCAGGTTGCGGCAGATGGCCAGCCCGAGGCCGGTGCCGCCGAAGCGGCGCGTGGTGCTGGTGTCGACCTGGCGGAAGCTCTCGAATATCTCCTCGAACTTCTCGCGGGGGATGCCGATGCCGGTATCCTCGATGGCCAGCCTGAGCCGCCGGGCATCGCCCTCGCCCCCGGCCGCCGCGCGCAGCGTGACGCCGCCCTTCTCGGTGAACTTGATCGCGTTGGAGAGCAGGTTGAACACCAGCTGGCGCAGGCGGGCGGCGTCGCTGACGATCCAGTGCGGCGCATCGCCGAGCTCGAGCCGGAAGGCGAGCCCCTTGTCGCGCGCCTGCTCCTCCCAGAGGCGCGTGACGTCCTTCAGCATGGCGCACAGGTCCATCGGCGCGGCCTCGACGCTCAGATTGCCCGTCTCCATCTTGGCGACGTCGAGAATGTCATCGACCAGCGCGCGCATGGTGACGCCGGCGCCGTGGACGATGCCGATGCGCTCGCGCGTCTGCGCCTCGAGCTTCGGATCCGAGAGCATGACCTGGGTCATGCCCAGGATGCCGTTCAGCGGCGTGCGGATCTCGTGGCTGGTGGTCGCGAGGAACTCGGTCTTGGCCTTGAGCGCCTTTTCCAGCGCCACATTGGTCTCGCCCAGCACGACGTTCGCGGCGCGCACCTTGTTGCGGCTCCGGCGAACGGTGATGAGGCCCCAGCCGAGCGCGGCCATGACGATCACCGTCGCCGCGCCGATCAGCAGGAACAGGGTCTGCTGGTAGCGGACCCGGCGCTCGGCTTCCTGCGTCTGGAGCAGCAGGATCTGGTTCTGCTGCTTCGCCCAGTCGAACTTCGCCGCCATCAGCGCCGCACCGGCGGTTGCGGCCACCTTGGTCGATTCATCGTCGAGACGCTTCATCGCCTGAAGATGCTTCAGCGCCTCCCGCGTGTTCTCAGCCTTGTTGAATATCTGGTAGGCGTAGAAATGGTCGCTGCGGAATTCGACCGTGGTCTTTCCCAGGTCCATGCCGTCGAACGTGCCGTGAATGAACCGCAGCGCCTCCCCGATATTCCCCCGCTCGGAAGCCAGGGCGGCCGCCGTCGCGAGCAGGTGCCGCCGCAGCACATCGGCATCGGCGCCGCGGGCGAGCTCGAACCCGCGGGTGATCGTCCGGTTGGCGTCGTCATAGCGCTTCAGCGCCACCTGGCTGCGCGCGAGGTTGCTGAGCAGGCGCGCCTCGAGCAGCGGCTTGCTCATGCCGCGCGCGATGACGATCGCCGTCTCATATTCCTTGCTCGCCTCCGCATCCCGGCCGAGCTTGGCGAGCACATTGCCGCGGCTGTTGTGGAGCGAAAGCGAAAGCACCGGGTCGTCGGTGAACAGCACGGCGGCCTGGTGGAAATATTCCTCGGCGCGCGAATCGTCGTTGGCGACGCTGTAGAGCCCGCCGATGTTCTGCAGCGCGATCGCCTGGCTGCGCGGCTCCTTCACCTCGCCGAAGATGCGGAAGGCGTTCTGGTAGCTCTCAAGCGCCTGCACCGCCTGGTCGCGTGCCATGAAGAAGGCGCCCTGCGACATAAGCAGGTCGCCGCGCAGCTTGATCGGCTCCGGGATCGAACGGATCAGGTTCAGGCCGTCGGTGAGCAGCGGCGCGGCCTTGGCGGGCTCCTCGTTGCGGATATGCGCCTCGGCGGCCAGCCAGCGCGCTGTGGCCAGCGCCAGCGCCCGCCGCCGCTCGTCCCGCAGGCCGAGCGCCAGCCCGTCGATCGCGGCGGCGTGGCGGAGCGCCTCCGCCTGATCGGACATCATGCTTTCCTTGGCGCCCCGGATCTCGGCCTCGATCGCCGGCGGGAAATCGGAACGATGCGGCGCCTGGGCGAATGCGGGCGCGCCGGCGAACAGCGCTGCCATGGCAAGGAGAGAACCCAGCAGCGCGCGCATCAGGCGCGCTTCCAGAAGCTCTCGGGGCGGACGAACGATGCCGGATGGCCATTGGCATTGTCGAGATGGCCATCGTCCGCCAGGAACTTGCGGAACGCATCGAGCCCGAGCGGGCGAGAGATGAGGAAGCCCTGCACCATGTCGCAGCCCATCACGCTGAGCAGGGCGAGCGCGGACGGCGTCTCCACGCCCTCGGCGGTGACCTCCATCTCGAGCGCATGGGCGAGATCGATCGTCGAGCGCACGATCAGCGGATCGCGGTTGCTGCTGGTGAGCTGCATCACGAACATCTTGTCGATCTTGAGCTCGCGCGCGGGCAGCTTCTTCAGATAGGCGAGCGAGGAGAGCCCGGCACCATAATCGTCGATCGCGAGCGTCACGCCGCTGTCGGCGAAGAACTGGAGGTGGCGGATCGCGCTCTCCGGGTCGCGGATCACCGCGGTCTCGGTGATCTCGAAGCCGAGCTTCGCATCGGTGTTCGCCAGCATCTCGCACACTTCGTTGACGAAGGCGGGATCGGCGAGGAGCTGGCCCGAGATGTTGACGAAGAGCAGCATGTCGAAGCCGTCGGCGCGCAGCTTGCGCTGGTCCTCGATCACCTGGCGCAGGGTCCAGAGCGTGAGCGTCGAGATCTCGCCCGCCTGCTCCGCGACCGAGATGAAATCGCCCGGCAGGATCAGGCCGCGCGTGGGATGCTGCCAGCGGACCAGCGCCTCGGCGCTGGCGATCTCCTGCCGGCGGACATGGACCTTGGGCTGATATTGCAGGAACATCTCGCCATTGGCGATCGCGCGGGGCAGTTCGCGCATCAAGGTGAGCTTGTCGAAGGCGAGATCCGCGCGCGACAGGTCGAGCATCACCACCCGTCCGTCGGCCCGCGCCTGTTCGAGCGCGGATTCGGCGGCTTCGGCGAGCAGCACCTCGTCATCCTCGACCGACGGCGCGGCGGCGACGCCGAAATGCATCTGGAGATGGTACGGCTCGCCGTCGAGGTCGAGCGTACGCTGGAAGCTCTTGCGGATCCGATCGATATCGTCGGCGGCGGCTTCGGGCGTCTCCCGCTCGAAACAGATCTCGATCAGCGACCGGCCGGCGGCGGCGATCCGGATATCGGGCACCAGGCCGGAGATTCGCCGCGCCACGTCCAGCACCAGCGAATCGGCGCGCGCCCGGCCCAGATGGCGGCGCAGCGACGCGAAATTCGCGATCTCGCACAGGCCCAGGACGCTCCACAGGCGCCCCTCGACATGGCGATCGTTACTTGCCCGGTGCAGTTCGCGCTTGCCGCCACGTCCGCGAACGCCGGCGTCCGCACCGCCCGCCCGCGCACTGTGCACCTGCACGAATTCCCTCGCGATTCCCGCGTGTTCCGCGGTGATCGCGACGGCGCTCGTGGAAGCACCGACCAAGGTCGCCAAGGGCTCTCTGCGTGCCGACATGCCCCCTAGGCCTAGTCCCCGACCCTTGAAGGAACGGTTAAACCACGCGTTCGAAGCGCTTTTTGCGAAGCCAACTCCGCAGAAATCCGGATTGATTCATTGTTAAGAAGGCTTTAACCATCTGAATCGCGCACAAGTGCGCACCGATGGGAGACTATGAATGTTCGCGTTTTTCAGCCTGATGTTCCGTGACGGCGGCGGTAACGAAATCCGCCCGTTCTGAGGAACGTTCATCCGGGCCGGCGGTGGAGCGACCTCATGTGAGGCCGTGCTGACCGGCCCGGACGACAACTGGTAAAGGCGGCCGCGCGCCGCCTTTTTTATTGCCCGTTTCCTTGTCCGCGCTTTTCTTGCCGGCCGCGCCGGAGCGCGTCGCCAACCCGCCCCCTTGCCCCGCGCGCTGGCGTCGCTATCTGCGCAACAGACTTTCTTCCCAAGGGGATCCACGTTGCGCATAGCGATGATCGGCACGGGCTATGTCGGCCTGGTTTCCGGTGCCTGTTTCTCGGACTTCGGCCATGAAGTGGTCTGCGTCGACAAGGATGCGCGCAAGATCGAGCTGCTCCACCAGGGCGTGATGCCGATCTACGAGCCGGGGCTCGACGCACTGGTCGCCTCGAACGTGAAGGCCGGCCGGCTCTCCTTCACCACCGACCTGGCCGAAGGCGTGAAGGGTGCCGACGCGGTGTTCATCGCGGTCGGCACGCCCAGCCGCCGCGGCGATGGCCATGCCGATCTCAGCTATGTCTTCGCCGCCGCGCGCGAGATCGCCGAGAACCTGACCGGGCCGGCAGTGATCGTCACCAAGTCGACCGTGCCCGTCGGCACCGGCGACGAAGTGGAGCGGATCATGCGCGAAGTGGCCTCGGGTGCCGGCGCCAGGGTCGTCTCCAACCCCGAATTCCTGCGCGAAGGCGCGGCGATCGAGGATTTCAAGCGGCCCGACCGTGTGGTCGTCGGCACCGACGACGAGGAAGCGCGCGACGTGATGCGCGCGATCTACCGGCCGCTCTCGCTCAACCAGAGCGCGCCGATCCTGTTCACCGGCCGCCGCACCAGCGAGCTGATCAAATATGCCGCCAACGCATTCCTGGCGGTGAAGATCACCTTCATCAACGAAATCGCCGACCTGTGCGAGGAAGTGGGTGCCGACGTGCAGGAAGTGGCGCGCGGCATCGGGCTCGACAACCGGATCGGCAGCAAGTTCCTCCATGCCGGCCCCGGCTATGGCGGCTCCTGCTTCCCCAAGGACACGCTGGCGCTGCTCAAGACGGCGGGCGACAACGAGACTCCGCTGCGCATCGTCGAGGCCACGGTGCAGGTGAACGACGCCCGCAAGCGCGCCATGGGCCGCAAGGTGATCAAGGCGATGGGCGGCGACGTGCGCGGCAAGACCATCGGCATCCTGGGCCTTACCTTCAAGCCGAATACCGATGACATGCGCGACGCGCCCAGTCTTTCGATCGTCGCGGCGCTGGAGGATGCCGGCGCCACGGTGAAGGCCTATGATCCGGAAGGTTTCGAGCAGGCGCGTCCGCTGCTGCCGAACGTCGAGTTCAGCGAAAGCGCCTATGCCGCGGCGGACGGAGCCGACGCGCTGGTGATCGTGACGGAGTGGGACGCGTTCCGCGCACTCGATCTCGGCCGGATCAAGGCGGTGCTCAAGACGCCGCTGCTGGTCGACCTGCGCAACATCTATCCGCCGGCCGAGGCGGAGCGCGCCGGCCTGAAGCTGGTCGGCGTCGGCAAGCCGAAGCACGGCTGATCCCGGCCCTGAAGGGGAGGAAGCGATGAAGGCCAGCCTGCTGCAAATGACGAGCGGGATCGATCCGGCCGCCAATGCCCGTACCGTCATCGACGGTATCGCGCAGGCGGCGGCGGAGGGCAGCGCGATGCTGTTCACGCCCGAGATGTCCGGCCTGCTCGACGGCGATCGCGCGCGCGCGCGCCGCCACGTGGTGGCGGAGGCGGAGGATCCCGTCCTGGCCGCGACGCGCGAGGCCGCGGCGAAGCACGGCATCTGGGTGCATCTGGGCTCCCTGGCGCTCAAGGGCGAAGGCGAGAAGTTCCTGAACCGCGGCTTCGTCATCGACGGCACCGGCGCGATCCGGGCGCATTACGACAAGCTGCACCTGTTCGACGTCGACCTCGCCACCGGCGAGAGCTGGCGCGAATCCAACACCTATTGCCGGGGCGAACGCGCGATCCTGGTCGATACGCCGATCGGCAAGCTCGGCCTCGCGATCTGCTACGACATGCGCTTCCCGGACCTGTTCCGCGCGCTCAGCGATGCCGGCGCCACCGCCCTCGCCGTCCCCGCCGCCTTTACCCGTCCCACCGGCCAGGCGCATTGGCACGTGCTGCTGCGTGCCCGCGCGATCGAGGCCGGCGCCTATGTCATCGCCGCGGCGCAGACCGGGCTGCACGCGGACGGCCGCGCCACCTATGGCCACTCGCTGGTGATCGATCCCTGGGGCGAAGTGCTGCTCGACATGGGCGAGGAAGCCGGTCTCGGTTCCGCCGAGATCGACCTGGCGCGTGTCGAGGATATCCGTTCCCGCGTGCCGGTGCTGCGCCACCGCCGCCCCATCCCTCCCGTCGAGACCTTCGCATGAGCACCAAGACCGAAAGCAACAAGGTGTCGGCTCCGATCGAGGACCGCGCCCAGCTGATCGAGTATTTCGCCAGGGGCGAGAAGCCGAAGGATCGCTGGCGCATCGGCACCGAGCACGAGAAGTTCGTGTTCGCGACCAGGGACTTTCACGCTCCCAGCTATGACGAGCCGGGCGGCATCCGCGACCTGCTGGGCGAGCTGACCCAGTTCGGCTGGAAGCCGGTACTCGAAGGCGGCAACGTCATTGCACTCTCGGGGCCCGACGGCACGGTGAGCCTGGAGCCGGCCGGCCAGCTGGAGCTTTCGGGCGCGCCGCTGGAGAATCTCCACGAGACCTGTGGCGAGACCGGGCGGCACCTGGAACAGGTAAAGCAGGTCGGCGACAAGCTCGGCCTGAATTTCCTCGGCCTGGGCATGTGGCCCGACAAGACCCGCGCCGAGCTGCCGATCATGCCCAAGGGCCGCTACGGGATCATGCTGCGGCACATGCCGCGCGTGGGCAATCTCGGCCTCGACATGATGCTGCGCACCTGCACGATCCAGGTGAACCTCGACTATGCCTCCGAAGCGGACATGGCACAGAAATTCCGCGTCGGACTGGCGCTGCAGCCGCTGGCGACGGCGCTGTTCGCCAACTCGCCCTTCACCGAGGGCAAGCCCAATGGCTATCTGAGCTACCGCAGCCATATCTGGTCGGACACCGATCCGGCGCGGACGGGCATGCTGCCCTTCGTGTTCGAGGAAGGTTTCGGCTATGAGCGCTACGCCGAATATGCGCTCGATGTGCCGATGTACTTCGTCTATCGCGACGGCAAATATATCGACGCGGCGGGGCAGAGCTTCCGCGATTTCCTGAAGGGCGAGCTGCCCGCCTATCCCGGCCACAAGCCGACGATGGACGACTGGGCGGACCATCTCTCCACGGCCTTCCCCGAAGTGCGGCTGAAGACCTTCCTCGAGATGCGCGGCGCCGATGGCGGGCGCTGGGGGCGGATCTGCGCCCTCCCCGCCCTCTGGGTGGGCCTGCTCTACGACCAGGGCGCCCTCGATGCCGGCTGGGACCTGGTCAAGGGCTGGTCGATGGAAGCGCGCGAGGAGCTGCGCAGCTCGGTGCCGAAGCTCGCCCTCGATGCGCCGCTGCCGGGCGGCGGCAAGCTGAGGGACATCGCCGGCGAGGTGCTCGACATCGCCGCGGCGGGGCTCAATGCACGGGCGCAGCTCAATGCCTCGGGCGACAATGAGTCCGGCTTCCTCGATCCGCTGCGCGAAGTGGTGCGCACCGGCAAGGTGCCGGCGCAGGTGCTGCTCGACCGCTTCAACGGCGATTGGCAGGGCGACATCCGCCGCGTCTATGAGGAAGCGCGCTTCTAGCCTTCCCGGCCCGGGGGAGTGCCACCGGGAAGGCCAGGTCCCCCGCCTACCCCCGCAGCGCCCGCTCCACTTCCTGGAGCCGTCCGTCGATCGCGGCCACTTCGTCGTCGTCGCCCTTGCGGATCGCGGCGACGATCAGGTCGACCAGCTGCTGCGCCGCGGAAGCGCCGAAGCGCAGGACCAGTTCCTCGCCGGAAAACATCGCCACATCCCGGAGCGCCACGCGCCCGCCCGGAACGGCGTCCTGTTCGAGATCGGGGTCCTTGCGCTTCGCATTCGCTGGCATGGTCGTTTCGTCTCACTGGTCTCGGGCGAAGCCTGCGCCCCGCGAGCGGGAGGGAAAACTCGTAAATTTACGTGTTTCCGGCGAGCCACGGAGGGGCTCCCATCACCCTTGCCCTCGGGTTAACCGAGGGCCACACAGGAACCGTGACGTCTGGGAAACGTTCTCCGGCGGAACACGACAAGATTGTGGTTGGAGGGTTATGACATCTGGGGAAAGCGCCGAGCCCCGCCCCGACGAAGACTTTGAACTGCGCCTGAGGGCCCTGGAGGTAGGGCTATGGGACTATGACATCGATGCCGACCTGCTCGTCTGCGACGCGCGCTGGTATCAGATCACCGGGCTGCAGCCCAACATGGTGCGCAGCCTTGCCGATTTCCGGCCCTTCATTCATCCCGAAGACGAAGCACTGGCCACGACGATAGACCTGGCCATGGTGGTGGAGCTGATCGCGCGCGACCTGCGCTATCATGTCGATTTCCGATTGATCCGGCCCGATGGGCAGACGCGCTGGATCCGCTCGGTCGCCTGCCTGCTGCTCGATGCCGGATCGGGCCATCACAAGGCAGTGGGATGCATCACCGACAATACCGATTTCGCGCTGATCGCCGCCGCGCGCGCCTTTACCCGCCCTGCGACGCGCAGCGACCCGGACATTCCCGATCCCGCCGCGGCGATCGGGGCGGCGGGCGCCGCGCTGAGCGAGCGCGAGATCGAATGCCTGCGCTGGGTGAGCCTGGGCAAGACCGCCTGGGAAACCGCGACGATCATGGGCCGCAGCCAGCGGACGGTGGAGTTCCACTTGGTCAATGCCACGCGCAAGCTCTCCGCATCGAACAAGATCCACGCGGCGGTGATCGCGGTGCGCAAGGGCCTGATCTGACCGACAACGGCCATATCCGCGGATTATGGCCCCCTGGGCGGTTCGGCATGGCAAAATGCGCGCCGGCTGCTGTAGGGAGCGAGCATGGCCTATTTCCTCGGTATTGATGCGGGCGGCAGCCATTGCCGCAGCCGGCTGACGGACGAGCGCGGAACGATCCTCGGCACCGGCGAGAGCGGCCCGGCCAATACGCGGATCGGCATCGAGCGGCTCCACGCCGTGCTGCGCGACGTCGCCGGCCAGGCGATCTCGGCCTCAGGGCTCGACGAAGCGGAGGTTGCGACGATCCGGGCCGGCATGGGCATCGCGGGCATCTCGCGCCCCGGGATGCGCGAGCAGCTCGCCGCGCTCCCCTTCCCCTTCGCCGCGATCGAGTTCGTCACCGACGCGGCGATCGCCAATCTCGGCGCGCATGCGGGCGTCGAGGGCGCGACGCTGATCATCGGCACCGGCAGCGTGGCCGAAGTGCGGGTGGGCACCACCAGCTTCACGATCGGCGGCTATGGCTTCCCGATCTCGGACGAGGGCAGCGGCGCCGCGCTGGGCCTCAGCGCGATGCGCCATGCGCTCCGGGCGCTCGACGGGCGCAGCGAAGTGACGCCGCTCAGCCACGCCGTCACCGCCGGCTTCGGGCACGACACGGCCCGCGCAGTCGCCTGGATGGATGCCGCCACCCCCAAGGACTATGCCGCCTTCGCGCCGCTGGTGATGGATTATGCCGAGAACAACGACGCGATCGCCCGCTCGATCGTGGAGGACGCGGCGCAGCATATCGAGCGGTTCATCGAGACGATCTTCGCGCGTGGCGCGGTCCGCTGCGCGCTCGCCGGGGGCCTCGCCATGCGGATAAGGCCCTGGCTGCGCGCGCGCACCGTCGCACGGCTCGTCGATGCGGTCTCCGATCCGCTCGACGGGGCGCTGCTGCTCGCCGGCCTGCCCGCCACTGCCCTCCCGACCCGGAAGCCCGATGCCGACTGAAGCCGCAGACCCCCGCTACCGCGCGATCGACCGCTGGCCCACCGAGGCGGCGGTGGAAGCGATGCTCGAAGCCCAGCTAGCGGCGATCGCGGCGCTGAAGAGCCAGACCGGCGCGATGGCGGCGGCGATCGACGCGGCAGCGGAGCGGCTGCGGCGCGGCGGGCGCATCGCCTATG
Organism: Sphingomonas sp. IBVSS2; assembly: GCF_002127225.1. Classification (GTDB taxonomy): domain Bacteria; phylum Pseudomonadota; class Alphaproteobacteria; order Sphingomonadales; family Sphingomonadaceae; genus Sphingomonas. Next base: position 354,857 of record NZ_NFUR01000002.1, on the reverse strand, counting down.
CCGGCGCGGGCACGTCGGGCCGGATCGGCGTGCAGGACGGGGTGGAACTCACCCCCACCTTCAACTGGCCGGTCGAGCGGCTGGCCTTCCTGATCGCGGGCGGGCCGGCCGCGCTGACGCGGACGCAGGAAGGCGCGGAGGACAGCCGCGAGGCCGCGCTGGCAGCCGTGGCGATCGAGGAGATCGGCGCGGACGACGTGCTGATCGGCGTCGCGGCGAGCGGGCGCACCCCCTATGTGATCGCCGCGCTCGAGGCGGCCCGCGCCGCGGGCGCGCTGACGATCGCTCTTGCCAACAATGCCGGCACCCCGGTCCTGGCGGCGGCCGAGCATGCGATCCTCGCCGATACCGGCAGCGAAGTGGTGGCGGGCTCCACGCGGATGAAGGCGGGCACCGCGCAGAAGGTCGCGCTCAATCTTCTCTCCACCGGGATCATGTTGCGGCTCGGGCTCGTTCATGAGGGGCTGATGGTCAACATGCAGGTCTCGAACGCCAAGCTGCGCGCCCGTGCGATCCGCATGGTCGGCACGCTGGCGGGCGTGGACGGGGCCGCGGCCGAGGCGGCACTCGATGCCGGCGGGCGCGACATCAAGCGCGCGGTGCTGATCGCGCATGGCCTGGCCCCGGCGGACGCCGAGGCGCGGCTGGCCGCGGCAGGGGGCAGCCTGGGCACGGTGCTGGACAGGCTGTCGTGAGGGCGCTGGTCAATGGGCGCATGCTGCTGGCCGAAGGCTGGCGCGACGATGCCTGTGTGGTGATCGAAGGCGACCGGATCGCGGCGGTCCTCCCCGAACCGCCGATCGGCGCCGAGACGATCGACCTCGCCGGGCAGACCCTGCTCCCCGGCTTCATCGACGTGCAGGTGAATGGCGGCGGCGGCCGGCTGTTCAACGACGATCCGAGCGTGGAGACGATCCGCGTGATCGCCGAGACGCATCGGCGCTACGGCACCACCGGGCTGCTGCCGACCCTGATCAGCGACGACCTGTCGGTGGTCGAGGCCGGCATCCGTGCGGTGGACGCCGCGATCGCGGCGGGCGTCCCCGGCGTGCTCGGCATCCATATCGAGGGGCCGTTCCTCAATCCCGTGCGGCGGGGGATCCACAGCGAGAGCAAGATCCAGCCGCTGCGCGACGAATTCCTGGGACTGCTGGAGTCGGGCAGGCACGGCAGGACGCTGGTGACGCTGGCACCCGAGGCGGCGACGCCCGAGCAAGTCGCCCGGCTGGTCGCGGCGGGCGTGATCGTCTCGGCCGGGCATTCCGATGCACGCTACGAGACGGTGCGCGACGCGATCGACAATGGGCTGACCGGCTTCACCCATGTCTTCAACGCCATGTCTCCCCTGCTCAACCGCGCGCCGGGCATGGTGGGCGCGGCGCTCGAGGATCCGGACGTCTATGCCGGGATCATCGCCGATGGCCATCACCTCCATCCGGCGACGCTCCGCGTGGCGCTGCGGGCGAAAGGGCCCGAGCGGCTGATGCTGGTGACCGACGCGATGCCGAGCGTCGGCAGCGACGAGACCGTGTTCCTGATCCATGGCCGCGAGATCCACCGCGACGGCGACCGGCTGCTCGGCGCGGACAACACGCTGGCGGGCTCGACGCTCACCATGGCGGGCGCGGTGAGGGGAATGATGGCACAGGGCCGGGTCGGACTGGACGTCGCCGCCCGCATGGCCTCGGCTACCCCGGCCGCGTTCCTGGGGCTGGGCGGGCAACTGGGACGGATCGCGCCAGGTTTCCGGGCGGACCTGGTGCTGGTGGACGCGGAGCTGGAAGTGCTGCGCAGCTGGATTTCCGGAGTCTCGCGCTAACTTTTGTCATGCTGAACTTGCTTCAGCATCCGGCCTTCCGCCAGCGATCCCGCTTGAGGCACGTTGGACCCTGAAACGCGTTCAGGGTGTTGGGGCGAAGCTACAGAACCCCCAGCCGCTCGCCCCTATAGGCACCGCTGCGGATCGGCTCCCACCAGTCCCGATTGGCGAGATACCAATCCACCGTCTTCGCCAGCCCGGTCTCGAACGTCTCGCGCGGTGCCCAGCCCAGCTCGGCTTCGATCTTCGACGGATCGATCGCATAGCGGCGGTCGTGCCCGGGCCGGTCGGCGACGAAGCGGATCAGATCGCGGTGGCGCCGCTGCCCGACGCGCGCATCGAGCAGATCGCAGATCGCCTCGACCACCTGCAGGTTGGTCCGCTCCTGCCGCCCTCCGATCAGATAGGTCTCGCCGGCCTTGCCTCGCGTCAGCACCCGTTCCAGCGCCTCGGCATGATCGTCGACATGGAGCCAGTCGCGCACGTTCGCGCCCTTGCCGTAGACGGGCAGCTCCCTGCCTTCGAGCGCATTGAGGATGACGAGCGGGATCAGCTTCTCGGGGAAGTGATGCGGCCCGTAATTGTTCGAGCAGTTGGAGAGCACCACCGGCAGGCCATAGGTTTCGTGCCAGGCGCGCACGAAATGGTCCGACGCCGCCTTGCTCGCCGAATAGGGCGAGGACGGCGCATAGGGGGTCTCCTCGGTGAACACGCCGCGATCGAACGGCAGGTCGCCGAACACCTCGTCGGTCGAGATATGGTGGAAGCGGAACTCCCGCTGCCGCGCTTCCGGCAACCCGCGCCAATGCTCGAGCGTGGCATCGAGCAGGCGGACGGTGCCGAGGACATTGGTCTCGACAAAGGCGGCCGGGCTGTCGATCGAGCGATCGACATGCGTCTCGGCGGCGAGGTGCATCACGCCCTCGATCCGCTCGTCCCGCATCAGGCGATGGAGGTGCGCCGCATCGCCGATATCCGCGGCAACGAAACGGAAATTGGGCTTGCCCAGGATGCTGCCCAGGGAAGCCAGATTGCCGGCATAGGTCAGCTTGTCGACACAGACGACGTGATAGCGCCTCGCCACCAGCAAACGGCACACCGCCGAGCCGATGAACCCGGCCCCGCCGGTGACGAGGACGCGGCGGATGCGCGGCGCCGGCGTGCCGATCGGCTCGAGGAAGCTCATGCGGCCGCCGCCTCCACGCAGCGGCGGAGATAGGCGGCATAGTCGGTCTTGCCGAGCGTCGCCGCGCGGGCAAGCACCGTGTCCGCATCGAGATAGCCAAGATCGAAGGCGATCTCCTCGGGGCAGGCGATCTTGATGCCCTGGCGGTTCTCGATCGTGCGCACGAAGCTGGCCGCATCGTGCAGGCTGTCATGCGTGCCGGTGTCCAGCCAGGCATAGCCGCGACCGAGCCGGTTCACGTTGAGTTCGCCGCGATGGAGATAGGCGGAGATCACGTCGGTGATCTCCAGCTCGCCGCGCGGACTGGGCTTCAGCGTGCGGGCGATGTCCGCCACTCGGTCGTCGAAGAAGTAGAGGCCGGTCACCGCCCAGTTGGACTTGGGCTCGGCCGGCTTCTCGACGATGCTCGTCGCCTTGCCGGTCTCGGGATCGAAGGTGGCGACGCCGTAGCGCTCGGGATCGTCGACCTGATAGGCGAAGACCGTCGACTGGCCCTGTGCGGCCGCTTCGGCGGCGGCGCGGCCCTTGGCGGCAAGGCCGTCGCCATGGAAGATGTTGTCGCCCAGGATCAGCGCGGCCGGACCGCCTTCGAGGAACTGCTCCCCGATCAGAAAGGCCTGGGCCAGCCCGTCCGGGCTCGGCTGCTCGGCATATTCGAAATTGATGCCGAAGGCCGATCCGTCCCCCAGCAACAGGCGGAACATCGGCAAGTCGCGCGGGCTGGAGATGATGAGGATGTCGCGAATGCCGGCAAGCATCAGCACCGAGAGCGGATAATAGATCATCGGCTTGTCGAACACCGGCAGCAATTGCTTCGAGATCGACAATGTCGCAGGATAGAGGCGTGTGCCGGCCCCACCCGCGAGGATGATCCCCTTAGCGCCAGCCTTGCCCATGGGTTTGCAGCCCTCCCCTGTGGCGCCAGATGCGCCCCCGCCCTTGATGCACCGCAATTGGTTCAAGAACCGCTAACCCTGGGCGCGGCGGTATGCGCGGCTAAACATAAACTAGATCGCGCCTTTCCCGGCGGCTTCCTAAATCCCCCGCCATGCTGCATTCCGGGAACATGACGGAGACACAGGCGATCGGCGCGACCCGGGGGATTTCGCCCGCGCGGCTGACGCATCTCCAGCGGCTGGAGGCCGAGAGCATCCACATCCTGCGCGAGGTTGTCGCCGAGGCCGAACGGCCGGTGATGCTCTATTCGATCGGCAAGGACAGCGCAGTGATGCTGCACCTGGCGCGCAAGGCCTTCTATCCGGCGCCGCCGCCCTTCCCGCTCCTCCATGTCGATACGACGTGGAAGTTCCGCGCGATGTACGCCCTGCGCGACAAGGCGGCGCGCGATGCGGGGATGGAGTTGCTCGTCCACAAGAACCCGGAGGCCGAAGCGCTGGGGATCAACCCGTTCGACCATGGCGGCCGCCACACCGACATGTGGAAGACGGAGGGGCTGAAGCAGGCGCTCGACCACCATGGCTTCGACGCGGCGTTCGGCGGCGCGCGGCGTGACGAGGAGAAGAGCCGGGCCAAGGAGCGCGTCTTCTCCTTCCGCACCGCCTCGCATCGCTGGGACCCGAAGAACCAGCGTCCCGAGCTGTGGCGCCTCTACAATGCCCGCAAGCACAAGGGCGAGAGCATCCGCGTGTTCCCGCTCTCCAACTGGACCGAACTCGACATCTGGCAATATATCCTCGCCGAGGGGATCGAGATCGTGCCGCTCTATTTCGCCGCGCCGCGCCCGACGGTGGAGCGCGACGGGCTGATCCTGATGGTCGACGACGATCGCTTCCGGCTGCATCCGGGCGAAGTGCCGGTGGAGCGATCGGTGCGCTTCCGCACGCTCGGCTGCTACCCGCTGACCGGCGCGGTGGAGAGCGAGGCGGATACGCTGGAAGCAGTGATCCAGGAGATGCTGCTCACCACCACGAGCGAACGCCAGGGCCGCGCGATCGACCACGATCAGGCGGCGAGCATGGAGAAGAAGAAGCAGGAGGGCTACTTCTGATGGCCCATCTTATCCTTCCTCGTCACCCTGAACTTGTTTCAGGGTCCAACCCTCCGCAAGCGAAGGCATCCGTTGTTGCGCCTTGGATGCTGAAACAAGTTCAGCATGACGGAGTGCGGGCATGACCTCCTACCGCCCCGACGCCCTGATCGCGTCCGACATCTCCGCCTATCTCCAGCTCCACCAGAACAAGTCGCTGCTGCGCTTCATCACCTGCGGCAGCGTGGACGACGGCAAGTCCACGCTGATCGGACGGCTGCTCTATGATTCGAAGATGATCTTCGAGGACCAGCTCGCCAGCCTCGAGGCCGACAGCAAGCGCCTGGGCACCCAGGGGCAGGAGATCGACTTCGCGCTGCTGGTCGACGGCCTCGCCGCCGAGCGCGAGCAGGGCATCACCATCGACGTCGCCTATCGCTTCTTCGCGACGGAGAAGCGCAAGTTCATCGTCGCCGACACGCCCGGCCACGAGCAATATACCCGCAACATGGTGACGGGCGCCTCGACGGCCGATCTCGCCGTGATCCTGATCGACGCGCGCAAGGGCGCGCTCACCCAGACGCGGCGCCACTCGTATCTCTGCCACTTGCTCGGCATCCGCCACATCGTGCTGGCGGTGAACAAGATGGACCTGATCGGCTATGATCAGGCCGCCTATGACGCGATCGTGGCCGATTATCGCGCCTTCGCGGAGAGCATCGGCATCGCCGGCTTCACTCCGATCCCGATCTCGGGCTTCAAGGGCGACAATATCGCGGGCCCGAGCGCGAACATGCCCTGGTATGCGGGCCCGGCGCTGCTCGAGCATCTGGAAAGCGTGCAGATCGATGCCGATGCCGATGCCGCGCGGCCCTTCCGCCTGCCCGTGCAATGGGTGAACCGCCCCAATCTCGATTTCCGGGGTTTCGCCGGCATGATCGCGGCGGGCAGCGTGAAACCCGGAGACGCGGTGCGCATCCTGCCTTCCGGCCAGACCACCAGGGTCGCGCGGATCGTTGCGTTCGGCGGGGATCGGAGCGCGGCAGTGGCGGGCGAGAGCGTGACGATCACGCTGGCCGACGAAGTCGATTGCTCGCGCGGCGACGTGATCGCCGCCGCCGCCGCACCGCCCCAGGTCGCCGACCAGTTCCAGGCGACGATCGTGTGGATGGACCAGGCGGAGATGCTTCCCGGCCGCGCCTATTGGCTCAAGCTCGGGACCCAGACGGTGAGCGCCACGGTGCAGCCGCCGCGCCATGCCGTATGCGTCAACACCATGGCCGAGCTGAGCGTGAAGACGCTCGGGCTGAACGATATCGGCGTGGCCGAGGTCTATACCGATCGCGGCGTGGTCTTCGAGCCCTATGCCGAGAGCAAGGACCTGGGCGGCTTCATCCTGGTCGACAAGGCGACCAACGCCACCGTTGCCGCCGGCATGCTCAACTTCGCGCTGCGCCGGGCGCAGAACGTCCATTGGCAGGCCGTGGAGATCAACCGCGAGGCGCATGCCCGGCAGAAGCACCAGGCACCCCGGCTGCTCTGGTTCACCGGGCTCTCCGGCTCGGGCAAGTCGACCATCGCCAACATGGTCGAGAAGCGGCTCCACGCGCTCGGCAAGCACAGCTTCCTGCTCGACGGCGACAATATCCGCCACGGGCTCAACCGGGATCTGGGCTTCACCGATGCCGACCGGATCGAGAATATCCGCCGCGTGGGCGAAGTCGCCCGGCTGATGACCGATGCGGGGCTGATCGTGCTCACCGCCTTCATCTCGCCCTTCCGCGCCGAACGCGAGCTGGTGCGCAAGCTGCTGCCCGAAGGCGAGTTCTTCGAGATATTCGTCGACACGCCGCTGGAGGTTGCCGAGGCGCGCGACGTGAAGGGCCTCTACAAGAAGGCGCGCGCCGGCCAGATCGCCAACTTCACCGGCATCTCGAGCCCCTATGAAGCGCCGCAGAATCCGGAGATCCGCGTGGACACGACCCGGGAGACGCCCGAAGCAGCGGCGGAGCGGATCGTGGAGGCGATCATGGGCACCTGGAGTCCCGTGATTTGACCGACGCGCAACTGGCCCGGGCAATCGCCGAGGAAGCGGGCGCGCTGCTGCTGCGCATTCAGGACGAATGCGCGGGCGGCGACCGCGGCGACCGCGAAGCCAATGACCTCATCCTCGCCCGGCTGCGCTCGGCCAGGCCCGACGACGCGATCCTCTCGGAGGAATCCGCCGACGATCCGGCCCGGCTGTCGGCCCGGCGGGTATGGATCGTCGACCCGCTGGACGGCACGCGCGAGTTCGCCGAGCGACGCGAGGACTGGGCGGTGCATGTCGCCCTGGCCATCGACGGCCGTGCCGCGTTGGGCGCGGTCGCCTTGCCCCGGCTCGGCTGCACGCTCTCCAGCGACCAGCCGCCCGCGCTGCCCGAGGGCGAGCTGCCGCCACGCATGCTGGTGAGCCGCAGCCGGCCGAGCCAGCTCTGCGCGGGCGTGGGCGAACGGATCGGCGCGGTGCATATCGGCATGGGCTCGGCCGGCGCCAAGGCCATGGCGGTGGTGCGTGGCGAGGCCGAGATCTATCTCCATTCGGGCGGCCAGCATCAGTGGGACAATTGCGCGCCGGTGGCGGTCGCGCTGGCAGCAGGGCTCCATGCTTCGCGGATCGACGGTTCGCCGATCGTCTACAACCAGGCCAGCACGAGCATCCCCGACCTGCTGATCTGCCGCCGGGAATGGGCGCCGATCGTGCTCGAGGCCGTGCAGGATTGCCAATAGCGTCATCCCGGCGAAAGCCGGGATCTCGTGCGGCGCTTTCCCCGTGCCTTCGCCTGGGATCCCGGCTTGTGCCGGGATGACGGAATATGTGAAATCCGCCCCGTAAGTGACTCCCAACGATTCCCCGCGACTCGTGGAGTTACCGCGAGTCGCGCGTAGACGGCGAATCCTGGACATGGTAAACGCTCCGTTTGGGAGGGAGCGTATTTTGACCGCCGATATCTGGTTCCTGCTGGCGATCGGATTCAGCTTTGCGGGCTATGCGACCTATCTGATCGGGCTGCGCCGCGAGCTGGTGGAACCGAACCGCGCGTCCTGGCTGATCTGGAGCGCGGCGACTTCGCTCGAGGCGCTGACCTATGCCGCGGTGAACCCCGGCGCGCCGCAGGGTTGGGTATTCGCCCTCTCCTCGATCGCCTGCATCGTGGTGACGATCGGCATCTGGCGGCGCTCGTCCTGGGCCCCACCCTCGCCCACCGAGACCTTCTGCATCGCGGCCAGCCTGAGCGCGCTGATGCTCTGGCTCGTCTTCCGCGAGGCGTTCTGGGCGCACATGCTGGTGGTGCTCGCCGTCCCGGTGAGCTTCTGGCCGACCTGGGCGAGCGTATGGACCGATCGCGGCCGCGAGCGCTCGCCGGCCTGGGGGCTGTGGACCTTCGGCGACCTCGCCACCCTGCTGGTCGCGGTGCGTGCGACCGAGCCGGGCGTGGCCGAGCTCGCCTATGTGATCGTCGAGTTCCTCTGCCATGCCAGCATATGGTTCCTGATCGGCCTGGCGACGATCAACCCGCTGCGTTCCTTCGGCACCCGCCGCGGCAGGCTGCTCTGGTTCGATCGCTATCGTCCCTCGAACAATCTGTTCAAGGTGGGCGACAACCATCTGGGCAAGGCCGTGTTCGCCACAGGCGCCTTTGCCGAGGGCGATGTGCTGATCGAATTCACCGGCCGCCGTTTCCGTGCCGATCAGATCCCCAGCCTGATGCGCGGCCGCGGTGACCGTTTCGTGCAGGTGACGCCGGACCATTATATGGGCCCCTCGGGCCGGATCGACGACCTGGTGAATCACAGCTGCGCGCCCAATGCCGGCCTGCGCTTCACCGATGCGGGCGTATTCCTGGTCGCGGTGCGCGCGATCCAGCCGGGCGAGGAGGTCGCCTGGGACTATTCGACAACCCTCAGGGAATCGAACTGGCACATGATCTGCCAGTGCCGCGCCCCCGAATGCCGACGGGTGATCGGCAATTTCGACAGCCTCGATCCGGACCGGCAGGAATGGTTCCGGGCGCGGAACCTGGTCGCGCCCTATCTGCGGCGCAAGGACGAGGTGGCGGGCAAGCGGAAGGCCGTGGGGCGGGGATAGGCCTGTCCGAAACGGATGAGGTCCGATCCGAATTGGCGGCGAGAGGCATAAGCTCCTTTCCCCCGCTCCCCTGAAGGAGAGAGGGAGGTCAGGCCGCCAGATCGCCCGCCTGCACCAGCCGGGCGGTGCCCAGCGTCAGGATCGCCTTGGCGCCGGTCCCCTTGCCGTCGCTGACGAGGTCGAGCTTCCCTTCCATCGTCAGCATCGAATTGGCGCACCAGTGGAGCCCCAGGCCGCCCGACTTGTGCGCCCGGGTGGAGTAGCCGCGCTGGAAGAGCGTCGGCGCCGTGGCCGGGTCGAAACCCTCGCCATCGTCACGGATATGGATCTCGGTGGTGTCGCCCTTGTCCCGGATCGTCACCGAGATCGAGCCGCTGCCGCGCCCGGTCGCGGCGATCGCCTCGGCCGCGTTGGCGAAGAGATTGCCGACGACCTGGCTGAGGATCACCCGGTTGGCCATCACCCAATGCGGTTTGGACGGGAAGCTGAAGGCAATCGAATTCTCGCCCGAATAGCGCGCGATGGTGGCGTTCTGGGCGACGATGTCGGTGATGTCGCAGGCGTCGAGCGGCGGCCGCTCGTGCGCGGCTTCCTGCTGCTGGCCGATGATCTCCAGTACATGGTGCAGCGCCTCGCGGCCGATCGCGATCTGCGCGCGGCGATCGGCCCGCTCCTGCTCCACGCTCTCGATTGCGGCGGCAAGGAAGGCGACGAGCTTCTGGCGGCGCGCCGCGGGAATCGCCTCGCCGGCCAACTCGCCGAGCGCGCGGTCGAACAGCGCGCGGTCCATCGGTGCGCCGGTGCCCAGCCCCTGGCTCAGCACGGTGCTGATCGGGTTCAGCGCATTGCGGACATTGTGCATCACTGCGACCGCGCTCTCGCTGCGGCCCAAGGTGAAGCTCTGCACCTCCAGCTGCTCGCGCAGGTCCTTGAGCTGCCGGAGCATCGAATTGAAGCTGGTGACGAGGCTGCCGATCTCGTCGTCGCGCGGCTTGTCGGTGAGCAGGCCGAGCGTGCCCGAGGCACGGACGACGCCCATGTGGCGCTCGACACGCTTCAAGGGGGCAAGGACGAGGCGGGCGATCATCCGGCGCAGGACCAGCAGCACGATCGCCAGCAGGATCGACGATCCGACCACGGCGAGGACGAGCATCCGGGTGCCGAGCGTAGAGAGATCGCGCGGCACGGTATAGGTGGCCGTGGCGACGGGGCGGCCGTCCGGGCCCGGGATCGGCACGGCGATGCGGGTACGGGTGGCGCCCGGGGTCTTGGTGACCGCGGCGACCGGGTGGTCGAGCGCCAGGCTCGCCTCGAGCTGGAGCAGGGTGCTGAGCTGCGCCGCGGTGACGGTGCGGGCCATCAGCACATAGCCGCGCGGCGCGCCGCTGCCGTCGCTCCTGCGCACCTGCGCGATGCCGATAGCGGCAAGCTGGTCTCCCAGGCGGATGAAGAAGCCGGCCGAACTCTGCCCGTGCAGCATCCGCGCGAAATCGAACCGGGCGATGGCGTCGGCGAGGCGCGCGCGCATCGCGGGCACATCGGCCTGCTTCTCGAGATCGAGCCAGCGCGCGATCACGATTCCGCGGTCGGGCCGCACATAGGCCATGCCGTTGACGTCGAGATTGACCATGGCCAGCGTGGAGAAGCTCTCGTCCTCGAACGCCTTGGTCGGATGCGCCATATAGTCGTAGGACGAGTTCCAGTCGCCATAGTCGCGCACGGCATTCTCGACCTTGGCCGACACGTCATGGACAACCGCCTGGGTGCGCGCGACATGCGCGTCGACCGCGTCGCGTTCGAGCCGGTTGAAGCTCGGCGTGATGACGGTAGCGAGCATCAGCGTCAGCGCAGCGGCGCCGATGACGCCGACGCCGGTGAGGATCAGGACCAGTTTCGCGCCGAGCGAGGCCGGCGCCTTGAGGCGCCTTGCACGGGGCATCAGCCGTGCGTCCCGTTGCCCAGCTCGACTTCGGCGGGCTCCGCATCGCCGATATGTCCCTTCCGCGCGAGCACCAGCGCGTCCTCGGCATCCATCGGGCGCGCGAGATAATAGCCCTGGAGATGGCTGCAGCCGGCGAGGCGGAGCGCCTGGAGCTGCGCCTCGGTCTCCACGCCCTCGGCGACCACTTCCATGCCCAGCGCCCGGCCGAGATGGATGATCGAATGGACGATCGCCGCGCTCTCGCGCTCCCGGCCCATGCCGTCGACGAAGCTGCGGTCGATCTTCAGGCAATCGAGCGCGAAGCGGCGGATGTTGTAGAGGCTCGAATAGCCGGTGCCGAAATCGTCCAGCGCGATGCGGAAGCCCATCTGGCGGAGCTTGAACAGCGTCTCGGCGGCGCGCTCGACATCGTCGAAGATCGCAGTCTCGGTGATCTCGATCTGGAAGCGGCCGGGCTCCACGCCGGCGTTCACCACGCGCTCCATCACATGGCCGACGAAATTGTGGCGGCGGAACTGGCGCGGCGAGAAGTTGACCGAGACATATTGGCCCGGCCAGGTCTTGAGCGTCTCCACCGCCTGGTCGATCACCCAGTCGCCCAGTTCGTGGATCAGGTTCGATTCCTCGGCGATCGGGATGAACATGCCCGGCGAGACCATGCCATATTCCGGGCTGCACCAGCGGATCAGCGCTTCGAAACCGGTGATCTCCAGCTCGTCGCGCCCGGCGATCGGCTGGAAGACCAGCTTGAGCTCGCCCTTGGCGATCGCTTCGGAGAGCCCGCCCTCGATCTGGCGGCGGAAGCGGATCGATTCGTCCATCACTTCGTCGAACAGGCGGACGATGCCGCGGCCATTGTGCTTGGCTTCGTTGAGCGCGAGATCGGCGCGGCGCATCACGTCGATCGGATCGTGGATCGTGCGCGGCTGGACGACCATCAGGCCGACCGAGGCACCGCCCTGGACCGAATGCCCGAATACCTTGAAGCTGATCGACACGGCCTTGAGCATCCGCTCGGCGATCATCGTCGCCTCGTCCTCGCCGGTCACCGGATAGAGCATCGCGAACTCGTCGCCGCCCAGGCGCGCGACGAAACCATGGTCGGGCACCTGCTGGCGCAGTATCTCGCAGACCATGCGGATCAGTTCGTCACCGGCGAGATGGCCGAGCGTGTCGTTGACGATCTTGAACCGGTCGAGGTCCATCATCGCCATGGCAAAGCATTGCTCGCCCTTCACCGCCTTGCCGAGCATCTGCAGGAAGGCGAGGCGATTGGGTGCATCGGTGAGCGAATCATGGTTCGCCATGTGCACGGCGCGCGATTCATTGGCGGCGAGCTCGAGCTTCTGTTCCTCGAGCAGGGTGATCGCGCTGCGTAGCTTGGCGTCCGCCTCCCAGCGATGCGCGAGCGCAGTGGCGGTCTGGATCACCTCTTCGGCCTGGAAGGGCTTGGCGATGTAGAAGATCTTGTCGGCCGGGCCGGCGGCGCGGCTGATGTCGAGGGGCGAGAAATCCGAATAGCCGGTGACGATGACGAGGTTGATGTCGGGATCGAGCGCGCGGATGCGCCGCGCGGTCTCCTTGCCGTCGATCCCCGGCGGCATGCGCACGTCGATGAAGGCGACGGAGAAACGCTTGCCGGTCTCGAGCGAGTCCTTGATCGCCTCGACCGCGTCGAGGCCCTGGTTGAAGTGCGCGCATTGGAAATCGATCGCGTCGTTGGCCGGCTCGGGCGCCCCATCGTCGTCGCCGAACAGCTCGGCCGCCATCGCGTTCAGCGCGCTGGCATTGCCTGTGCTGCGGGCCCCGAACACCTGGCGATATGATTCGTGCATCGCCGGTTCGTCGTCCACGATCAGAATGCGCACGTTCGAAATCCCCTCGCTCATCCCCAAACGAGGTAAGCGGACAGCGTTAAGGAGGGGTAAAATCCGGCAGCTGCACAGAGCGAAAACCGTCGCCAAGGGTTAAGGACTGCACGCGGTTTACCCGCCGGTCCCCGCGCGATAGCAAGTCCTCCACAATAGGAGGATGCATGACCGACCCGCTGGCCGCCCGATCGCTGTTGTTCGCGCCGGGCGATTCCGAGCGCAAGCTCGCCAAGGCAGGCGCGAGCGAAGCCGATCTGGTGCTGCTCGACCTCGAGGACGCCGTGGCCGAGGCCAACAAGCCCGCCGCCCGCGCATTGGTCGCCGGGCATCTGAAGGCCGCCGCGCGTGCCCAGCCGCAATGGGTGCGGATCAACCCGCTCGACACGCCGCACGCGCTGCTCGACCTCGCCGCCATCGTGCCGGGGGCGCCCGACGGGATCATGCTGCCCAAGGCGACCCGGGCCGAGGCCGAACTGCTCCACCATTATCTCACCGCGCTCGAGGCCGCCCACGGCCTGCCCCAGGGCGGGATCCGCACGATCGTGGTGGCGACGGAAACCGCGCCGGCCATCTTCGGCCTGGGCGATTATGCCGGCTGCCCGCGCCTCGCCGCGCTCACCTGGGGGGCGGAGGACAGCGCCACTGCGCTGGGCGCCACCCATAATCGCGACGAGACCGGCGAATATGACTTTCCCTACCAGGTCTTCCGCGCCCTGGCCCTTGCCGGGGCCGCCGCCGCGGCCGTGACGCCGATCGAGACGATCCATGGCGACTTCCGCGACCTCGAGGGGCTAGAGAAGGTTGCAACCAAGGCACGCCGCGCGGGTTTCCGCGGGATGCTCGCCATCCATCCCGATCAGGTGCCGGTGATCAACCGCGCCTTCTCGCCCTCCTCCATGGAGATCGATCGCGCCGAGCGGATCGTCGCGGCCTTCGCCGCGGCCCCCGGCGCCGGCACGATCGGTCTGGACGGCGAGATGCTCGACATGCCGCACCTGAAGCGCGCACGGGCGGTGCTTGCGATGCGCCGGTGACGAGCCTTGATCTACCTTGGCGCAAGGCTAGGAAATTGCTGATGCTTTCCATCGGCCCCCGATGACCGACGCACCGGCAGAACCGCTTCCGGTGGGCGAGGACGAGTTCCGCATGATCGCGGACAGCGCCCCCGTCGCCGTTTGGGTGACTCGGCTGGATCGCAAGCGCAGCTTCGTCAATCGCGCCTATGTCGCGTTCCTCGGCGTCTCCTATCAGGAGGCGCTCGACTTCGACTGGCGGCGGATCATCCATCCGGACGATGCCGCGCAGGTCCTTGCGCAATCGGTCGCCGGCGAGGCGAGCCTCGGCACTTTCGAGCTCGAGGGGCGCTATCGCAACGTCCATGGCGAGTGGCGCTGGCTCCACTCCACCTCGCAGCCGCGCTGGGATGCGCAAGGGCACCATATCGGCTTCATCGGCGTCGCCCATGACGTGACCGAGGCCAAGACCGCCGAACTCGCGCTGCGCGAGCGGGAGGCGCAGCTTTCGGCGTTCATCAGCCAGACCACGGCCGGCTTCGCCCAGGTGGACATCGCGGGCCGCTTCACGCTGGTCAACGATCGCTTCTGCGAGATCGCCGGCTGGAGCCGCGAGGCGCTGATGGGCGGCATGACGATGCAGCAGATCACCCATCCGGACGATCTCGCCCGCAACCTGCCGCTGTTCGAGCAGGTGGTGCGGGACGGCACGCCCTATACCCATGAGAAACGCTATGTCCGCCAGGACGGCGGCGTGGTCTGGGTGAACAATTCGGTCGCGGTGATCCGCCGGCCCTCCGGCGAGCCCTTCGGGGTGCTCTCGGTGACGCTGGACGTCACCCAGCGGCGGGCGGACGAGGATGCGCTGCGCAAGAGCGAGGAGACGCTGCGCCTGGCCACCGAGGCGGCCGGCATGGCCACCTGGGAGCTGGATCTCGACACGATGGAGGGCGCCTGGTCGCCCAACCGCTTCGACCTGCTCGGCATGCCGCGCCGTGCCGATCCGCGCGGCAGCTTCGACGAGTGGATCGCGCGCGCGCATCCCGACGACCGGACGATGGTGCACGACGCCGCGATGCGTTGTTTCACTGCGGGCGAGCCCTATGCGATCACTTATCGCATAGTGCGTGCCGTGGACGGCGCCGAGCGCTGGCTGCAGAGCCATGGCAGCCGGATCGACTATGGCGACGGCCGGCCGAGCCGCTTCGTCGGCGTCTCGTTCGACGTCACCGACCGCAAGCGCGCCGAACAGGAATTGCGCGAGAGCGAGGCGCGCTTCCGCACGATCTTCGAACAGGCCAACGACTTCCTGATCACCACCACGCTCGACAATCGGGTGACCTCGGTGAATCCGGCGGTGGTGGAGGCGATAGGCTATCGCGAGGACGAGATCCTCGGCCGTTCGATCCGCGATTTCATGGACGAGGACCAGTTCGCGATCAGCATGGATGCGTTCAACCGCAAGCTGCAGCATGGCGGCTCGACCCGGCTGACGCTGAAATTGCGCGCCAAGGATGGACGCGAGCTGATCTGGGAAGTCAATTCGCGGCTGAACCTCGATGCGCAGGGCCGCCCGGTGGCGCTGCACGCCATCGGGCGCGACATGACCGAGGCGAAGCGCGCGGAAGCGCATCTCCGCCTGCTGATCGACGAGCTGAACCACCGGGTGAAGAACACGCTGGCGATCGTGCAGGGCATCGCCCGGCAGAGCTTCAAGGACGACGTGCCCCCGCCCCAGGCCCGTGCCGCGTTCGAGGGCCGGCTCGCCGCGCTTTCCGAAGCGCACAATCTGTTGACGCGCGAGCATTGGGGCCTGGTCTCGATGCGCCGGATCATCGAGGACGCCCTGCGCCCGCACGGCGAGCCGAGCCGCTTCGCGCTCGACGGCCCGGACCTGTCGATCCAGCCCAAGACCGCGATCAGCCTGGCGCTGGCCATCCACGAGCTGGCGACCAACGCCGTGAAGCATGGCGCCCTGTCATGGCCCGAGGGGCGGATCACCGTCCATTGGCAGCGCGCGCACCTCGGCGGCCTCGCCAGGCTCGCGCTGCGCTGGGAGGAAGCGGGCGGCCCGCCGGTCGTGGCGCCGACACGGCGCGGCTTCGGCACGCGGATGATCGAACGCGGCCTCGCCGCCGAACTGGGCGGCACGGTGCGCATCGAATTCCGCCCGGAGGGGCTGGTCTGCATCGTCGACGCCCCGCTGCCCGAGGGCGCCGCGTGAGCGGGCTCCGGGGCCTGCGCGTGCTCGTCGTCGAGGACGAGCCGGTCGTCGCCATGTATCTCGAGGATCTGCTCGAAGCGCTGGGTTGCGAAACGATCGGCCCGGCGAGCCGGCTGGCCGACGGGCTGGCGCTGGCCGAGGGCGGCGGCTTCGACGTGGCGATCCTCGACATAAACCTGAGCGGAGAACGCAGCACCCCGATCGCGGAGGCGTTGCGCGCGCGCGGCGTGCCCTTCGCCTTTGCCAGCGGCTATGGCGCCCCGCCGGAAGGGTTCGGCAAGAAGGTGCCGATGATCGAGAAACCCTATCGCGAAGCCCAGCTGGCCGACGCGCTCGCAAGGCTGCTATCCTAGGCGAGCCCCAGGCCGGAACCCGGTGCTCGCCGCCTTGGCGATAAAGGCCCGACCGGGAACAGGCCCGGGATGGCGCAGCCGCCCCGGGCCCCTTTCCTCACCAGCGCTTCGACAGGCGGAGCTGAAGCGTCCCGGCCTTCTCGCCCCGGGCTGCGCGCAACCCGGTCTCGAAGTCGAACGACCAGCCGCTGGACAGGATGTCGAAGCGGGTGCCGAAGCTGAGCTGGAGCTGTTCGCGCTTCCAGCCATTGCCCGCCAGCGCATAGATCGCGGCGCCCGGAATATCGGCGTAATCGAGCCACTGCGCATCGACATCGGCGAACTCGTGGTTCCACTCCGCGCGCAGGCGCGGCGTGATCGAACCGAAGCCCGTCTTCTGGCGATACTCCAGGCGGCCGCCGATCGTGCCGGTGATCGAGCGGACCTTGCGGGCATCGAAGCGCAGGTTGTAGCGACCGGCACCGCTCTCCGCATAGGCGTCGAGCTCCGCGTCCATATACTCGCCGCGGCCGTAGATCGACCATTGCAGCGGCCCGCCCGCGCGATCGATCCCCAGCGAGATCGCCGCGATGGTGTAGTTGCCGTCGCGGCTGCCATGGGCCGTCGCGTTCACCGCCTGGGCGATGCGCCGGGTGGTGAAGTCGAGCTGGCCGCGGCCGAGCATGCCGTCGATGAAGGTCCCGCTGGCGGGCTGGATGCTCGCATAGGCCGCATAGATCGTGCTGGTCCCGCGCACCTGCGCCGCGGTGCCGATCCGGCTCAGATCATTGCCATAGCCGCCGCCCAGGCCGACCAGCACGCCCTCGGAGAGCTTTATGTCGGCACCGGCGCTGAGGCCCGCGGTGGTGGCGGTGATCTTGCTGCGGTCGGTTCGCCGGTCGCGCGTGCCGATGTCGATCGCGCCGCCCGCCCAGGTGGCCAGCGAGCCGATCCGGCGATTGCCGTCCTCGTCCACCGCGCCCTTGCCCGGTGCGCCCGAGCCGTCACCCGCCGCGCCGTCCGCCCCGCCGGTGTCGGCGATCGTGCGGCCATAGCCGAGCTGGTCGGTGCGCCCGAGCCGCGACTGCGGGTTGTTGGCAAGTCGGCCGATCGCCGGATCCTCGCCCGAGACGCGCATCCGCTCGGTGATCGCCAGGCCCCAGTTCTTGTCGTCGGGCCGCTGCATCGGCGCCGAACCGTCGCGCGAGGCCAGCGTCACGCCCATCGCCAGGCCGGTGGCGCCGCCGCCATTGTGGAGCTGCTCGGTGCGCCGCATGAAGTTGGACACCTGCGCCCGGGCGAAGCGGCGCGTCGTCTCGGCCTGGGCATCGCTGATCGCGGCGATATCCGGATCGTTGCGCGGATCCGGGCGCGCCTGGACGGTGAGCGTAACCGTGGACGGAGCCGAGGCGCCGAAGACGTTGCTCAGCGTATAGGCGACGACGATCTGCCCGCCGAAGCGGTTGTTCGGGGTCACGTCGAGGCGATAGGCGCCGTTGCCGGCGGCCGCGATCGCCGTGGTCGCCGAATTGGCCGGCGTTACGCTCACCACGTTCGCGCCGGTGAACGGCCCGCGCACCGCACCGTCGGTGAGCATCACCGAGACCATCTGGCCGTCGCCCGCCGACGCGGTCTTGGGCGCCGCGACCGGCACCTGGCCGACCACGGTGATCGTCACCGTGCCCGGTGCCGAGGTGCCGCCCGGGCCGACCGCCACATAAGTGAAGCTGTCGGTGCCGGCAAAATTGGCGGCCGGCGTATAGGTCGCGATGTACGGCGAGGTCGCCGCCACCGCCACGGGGGTCAGGCTGGGCCCGGCGCCGCCGCTCAGCGTCACCGTGCCATGCGCCGGCTGGCTGGCGAGCTGGATCGAGTCATAGACGCCCGTCACCAGCGCGGAGAGGTTGATCTGGACGCTCGTTCCCGCCGTCGTGGTGCTGCCCGCGACCGTGGAGGTGCCCGGCCCCGCGTTCGGCGGCGGCGGGTTGGCCACGGTGAGGCTTACCGTCGCCGCGGCGGACGTGCCGCCCGGACCGGTGACGGTGTAGGTGAAGCTGTCCGCGCCGAAATAGCCGCTGGTGGGCACATAGGTGACCACATCGCCATTGACCGTGGTGGTGCCGTGCGCCGGCGCCGTGGCAACCGTGAGCATGCTGTGCACGCCGGTGACCGAAGGCGCCAGGTCGATCGGCGTGCCGCCGCTGTTATAGCCGACGGCCACGCCGGTCTTGTTGGCCGCGGTCGGCGCTGCCGGCGTTGCCACGGTGAGGCTCACCGTCGCCGGGGCCGAGGTGCCGCCAGGGCCCGTCGCCGTATAGGTGAAGCTGTCCGCCCCGTAATAGGTCGCCGCCGGCGTATAGGTGACCACCTCGCCCGCGATCGTCACCGTGCCGTGCGCCGGCGCCGTGCCGATCGCGATGCTGCCGCGCACGCCGCTGATCGAGCCCGACAGGTCGATCGCGGTGCCGGTGCTCGCATAGGGCACCGCCACCCCGCTCTTGTCCGCCACCGTCGGCGCGGGCGGCGTCGCCACCGTCAGGCTCACCGT
This sequence comes from Sphingomonas sp. IBVSS2, assembly GCF_002127225.1. Classification (GTDB taxonomy): domain Bacteria; phylum Pseudomonadota; class Alphaproteobacteria; order Sphingomonadales; family Sphingomonadaceae; genus Sphingomonas. Next base: position 335,806 of record NZ_NFUR01000002.1, on the reverse strand, counting down.
CGCCGGGGCCGAGGTGCCGCCGGGGCCGGTCGCCGTATAGGTGAAGCTGTCCGCCCCGTAATAGGTCGCCGGGCTCGGGGTGTAGGTCACCACGTCCCCCGCCACGCTCACGGTTCCGTGCTGCGGCCCGGTGCCGATCGCGATGCTCGAATGGACGCCGGTGACCGAAGCCGACAGGTCGATCGCCGTCCCGGTGCTCGCATAGGGCACCGCCACGCCGCTCTTGTTCGCCGCGACCGGTGCGGCCGGCGTCGCCACCGTCAGGGTCACCGTCGCCGGGGCCGAGGTGCCGCCGGGGCCGGTTGCCGTATAGGTGAAGCTGTCCGCGCCATAATAAGTCGCCGGGTTCGGGGTGTAGGTGACCACATCGCCCGCGATCGTCACCGTGCCATGCGCCGGCGCCGTGCCGATCGCGATGCTCGAATGGACGCCGGTGACCGAAGCCGACAGGTCGATCGCCGTCCCGGTGCTCGCATAGGGCACGCCCACGCCGCTCTTGTCCGCCGCGACCGGCGCGGGCGGCGTCGCGACCGTCAGGGCCACCGTGCCGGGTGCCGAGGTGCCGCCGGGGCCGGTTGCCGTATAGGTGAAGCTGTCCGGACCATAATAGTTGGCGGTCGGCGTATAGGTGACCACGGCGCCCGCGATGCTCACCGTGCCGTGCGTCGGGGCCGTACCGATCGCCACGGTCGAATAGACGCCACCGATCGACGGCGCGAGGTCGATGGCGGTGCCGGTGCTGTTATAGGGAATCGCGGCATTCTTGTCGGCGGCCGTCGGTGCCGTCGGCGTCGCCACCGTGAGGCTCACCGTCGCGACGTTCGAAGTGCCGCCGGCCCCGGTCGCCGTATAGGTGAAGCTGTCCGTGCCGAAATAGCCGGCCGTCGGCGTATAGGTCACCACATCGCCGGCAATGCTGGTCGTGCCGTGCGCAGCCGCCGTGCCGATCGCGATGCTGCTGTGCGGACCGCCGGTGATCGAGGTCGACAGGTCGATCGCCGTGCCCGTGCTGTTATAGGGCACCGCCACGCCCGGCTTGTTCGCCGCGATCGGCTTGTCAATGAAGGTATAGGCCACGGAATTCGTGCTGGTCTGGCCGTTGACGGTGACCGTCAGGTTGACCGGGCCCGAGCCCGTCCCCGGCGTGGTGACGGTGAGCGAAGTCGCGCTCGCCGCGGTTACCGTGCCGTTGCCCGCCGAACCGAAGGTCACGGTGTTGCTGCCCGGCGTCGTGCTGAAGCCGGTGCCGCTGACGGTCACCACCTGGCTGACCGGGCCCGAAGGCGGCGAGACGCCGGTCACCGTCGGGACGACGGCGATGCTGCCGCTATTGGTCGCGCCGGTGGTCGGATAGCCGCTGGGCGTGAACGCCCCGAGCACGAAGCCCGAGGTCGAACCCGGGGTGGTGCCGGTATAGCCGAGCGTGACCGTGCAGGTGCCCGGTGCAACGGAGAAGGGATTGAACTGGTAGTTCGCGCCCGAATCCGCTCCGCTGGCGCCACAGCTTCCGCCCGGCGCACCGCTCACGCGGCTGAGCAGCGCGCTGCCGCCGAGCAGCGGTGCGATGCTCGGCGTGGCCGAGCTGTTGGGATTGGTCAGCGTGATCGTCAGCGTTCCTGTCGATCCGACGCCCAGCGAGGCCGAGGAGAAGCTGAGCGAGGCAGTGACCGCGCCCGCCGCGCCGACGGTGAAGCTCTGCTGCACCTGGGCCGCCGGGTTCCAGTTGGTATCGCCCGCCTGGTCGGCGTTGATCGTGCAGGTGCCCGTGCCGACCATCGACACGATGTTGCCGCTGATCGTGCAGACCGCCGTCGTCGCCGAGCTGAAGGCAACCACAAGCGACGACGGCGTCGTCGCGCTCACCGCATAGGTGGCGCCGCCCACCGTCGCGCCGCTCGGCGCGGTCGAGGCGAAGGTGATCGCCTGGTTGCCCTTGGCGATCGTGACCGTGACGATCGAGCCGATCGCGGTAACCGGCGTGCCCTGGCCGTCGGTCACCTTGATCCGGTAGCTGAACGAACCCGCAACCGTCGCGCTGCCGCTGACGGTGCCGTCGGAGCCGAGCGTCGTTCCCGGCACGAAGGCGCCCGCATCGAGGCTGTAGGTATAGGGCGTGAGGCCGCCCGAGGCGGTATTGGCCTGGCTGTAGCTCCCGCCGACGATCAGGCCCGAAGCCGAGCCGGTGGCGAGCACCAGATTGGCCGGAGTGACGGTGAAGCTGTGCGAGACGTCACTCGCCGCCGTCCAATTGGCGTCGCCCGCCTGGCTCGCCGTGATCGAACAGGTGCCGATCTGGAGGAGCGTGAGCGAGGTGCCCGAGACGGTGCAGACGCTCGTGGTGGTCGAGGCGAAGGCGACCGTCAGACCCGAGGTCGCGGTGGCCGACAAGGTCAGCGGCGAAGCCGAGAGCGAGGCATTGGGCAATGCCGCGAAGCTGATCGTCTGCCCGCCCGAGACCACGGTGATGCTGTAGGATTGCATCCTGGTATAGGGGCCGCCGCTGCCGACCGACGAGCCGTCGGTGACGGTGACGTCGAAATTGGACGGGCCGGTGGCGGTCGGGGTGCCGGTGAGGGCGCCGGCCGCGCTCAGCGTCAGGCCCGTCGGCAGGGCGCCGCCGGTGATGGCGAAGGTGTAGCCCGGCGTGCCGCCGCCGCCGGTGAAGCTCTGCGAATAGCTGGTGCCGACTGTGGCGCCCGGCAGCGCGCCGGCGGCCGGGGACAGGGTCACCGTGGGGGCCGCGATGTTCAGCGTGAGCGAGCCGGTCGCCTGGGTGAAGGGGCCGGTGCCGAGCGAGCTGTCCGTCACATTGGCGGTGAAGGTGAAGTTGCCGCTCGCCGCCGGCGTGCCGGTGACGGTGCAATCGGGGTTGAGCTGCGTGCCCAGCGGCAGCGCCCCCGAAGCCAGCAGGGTCGAGCAGCTATAGGTCGCCCTGCCGCCACTCGTGTTGATCTGCACGCCCGACAACGCGATGCCGCGCGTGCCGCTGCCGGCAAGGGTCGACGCCAATGCCGGGTTGCTCACCGGCACCGTGACCGTCGCCGGGGCCGACGTGCCGCCCAGATTGGTCGCGGTGAAGGTGAAGCTGTCATTGCCCCGGAAACCGGTGGGTGCGTCATAGGTGACGAGCCCCGCCGCATTGACCGAGACCGAGCCGCCCTGGGCCGTGGTCGCCGAACCGACCGCGAAGTTGGTCGGGCTGTTCGTCGCATGGCCGGCGATGCTGAAGCTCGCCCCGGTGGCGTTGTAGGCGATCGCGGACGCGGTGAAGGAACTGGCGACCGGCGGGGCCACATAGGTGTATTGATCGGCCGCGGTGGTCGCGCTCGTGCCGCCCGGGGTGGCGACCGTGACGTCATAGGTGCCAGCCGGGCTCGCCGGACTGTTGTTCACGGTGATCTGGGTGTTGCTGTTGATCGTGTAGGTCGCGATCGTCGCGCCGAACTTCACCGCTCCCGTCGGGTTCGCCGCCGAAAAGCCGGTACCGGTGATCGTCACCGTGGTGCCGCCGCTGGTCGGGCCGGCAGTCGGCGAGATCGACGTGACCGTCGGTGCCGCCACATAGGTGAACTGATCCGAGGCGCTGATCGCGCTGGTGCCACCGGGCGTGGTGACCGTGACGTCGTACGTGTTCGCAGCATTCGCCGGCGACGTCGCGGTGATCTGCGTGTCGCTGTTGACCGTATAGGTCGCGATGGCGGCGCCGAACTTCACCGCCCCCGTCGGGTTCGCCGCCGAGAAGCCGGTGCCGGTGATCGTCACCGTGGTATTGCCGCCGGTCGGGCCGGCTATGGGCGAGACCGCGGTAACCGTCGGCGCGGCGACATAGGTGAAGCGGTCCGCCGCGCTGGTCAGGCTGGTGCCGCCCGGATTGGTGACGGTGATGTCCACCGTGCCCGCGCTGCCGGCCGGCGAGGTCGCAGTGATCTGGGTGTTGCTGTCGATCGTATAGGTCGCGGGATTCGCGCCGAACAGCACCGCCCCCGTGTTGTTCGCGATCGAGAAGCCGGTGCCGGTGATCGTCACCGTGGTATTGCCCCCGATCGGGCCGGCAGTCGGCGAGACGCCGCTGACGGTGGGCGGCGGCGGGTTGACGGTCAGTGCGAAAGTCTTGGACGACGTGCCCGTCCCCTGATGGCTCACGGTGACGGTGAAGGTCGTGGCGGCGATCGTGGCGGTCGGCGTTCCGGTGATGGCGCCGGTGCCGGTGTTGAACGAAAGGCCGCTCGGGAGCGTGCCGCCGCTCAGCGCATAGCTATAGGTCCCGTGGCCGAAGGACGCGGTGACCGGCGTGAAGTTCATCGCCGTGCCCACGGTGCCCGTGGCCGACGCGATGGCCTGGTTGGCCCGGACGCCGCAATAGACCGTCCAGGTCACCGTGCCGCCGGGGCCGGCGCCCGGAATCGTACCGGAGGGGGTTACGGCGCGGGAGTCCACCGGCAGGGTGAAGGACCCGCTGCCGCCGGTCGATGTGTTGGACACGATGTCGATGCCGAGCCCGCTCAGCCCCGAATAGGTCAGCCTGGCGGTGATCGAAGGATCCGAGACCGTGTAGCTGTAATACAGAACGGTTCCCGACGCGTAGTTGACGATGCCGGTCTGATTGCCGGGAGGTGCCGGGCGAGTGACGGGGCCGCTGGTGATGACATAGGCGCCGCCATCATAATCGGCGGGATTGTTCCTGAGATAGTTGCAGCCATCGCCATCGGCGGCCCGGACGGCGACCGGCGACAACAGGATCAGGGCAGTCGACAGCGCCAGCACCAAGGCATGCGCCTTGCGCCAAAGGCCGTTCGACAGCGAAGCGATATCGGGGAGCAATCCGATCAGGGCCGCGAGCCATTGCCACCTGAAGGGCCGGAATGCCGTGCGCCCTCCGGACCCGGCGCGCACCATGTTCCCCACATGGGCCGCCTTTGGCGTGAAAAGCTGCTTCATATCCCCCGACCCCAGCTTTCACGCGCCGGATGCAGATCCGGCGCGTTCTTGCAATCGATTCACGACGAAACGGCAAGCATCCCCACTTGGCCGCTACATCCCCATTTACGCGCTACAACTCGCTAAAATGAGACGGAATCGTAAAAAACCTGTCATGTTATGCATATGATTTCATAAACATGCAATCTTATCCGCTGTCCCGACTTGAGATGCGGACGGGGGCGCACTCCTCGATTATTACACCAATTCGGTGCCACAAATGATTTTGGTCCGATTTGGCAATGTGGACGGGACGCGTTCCGATTTTTGAGTTACCGTCCGGCCCGCTTCAAATTGGGAGGGGCAAAATGTCGGAACCATATGTTGGCCAGATCATGCAGGTCGGCTTCAATTTCGCACCGCGCGGCTGGGCGCCCTGTCAGGGCCAGATCATGTCGATCCAGCAGAATACTGCGCTGTTCTCGCTGCTGGGCACCGTCTATGGCGGCAACGGCCAGAGCACGTTCGGCCTCCCCGACTCGCGGGGTCGCGTCTTTGTCGGCCAGGGCAACGGCCCGGGGCTCTCGCCGATCACCCTGGGTGAAATCGGCGGTGTGAACAGCGAAGTGCTCAGCATTCTGCAGATGCCGATCCACAACCACCTCGCCACCTTCACGCCGACCGGCGGCGGCACCGTGTCCGGCACGCTCCAGGCGATGACCGGCGCGCTCAACGCGGAGACCGCGGCGCCGGCCGCCGGCTCGTTCCTCGGCGTCGCCAATGATTCCTCGGGCAGCGTCACGCCGACCTTCTACGTGCCGGCCGGCCAGACGGGCACCACGCCGGTCAACCTGGGCGGCCTGAACATCACCGGCGGCAGCGGCGGCACCGGCACGGTGACTGTCGCCAACAGCGGCGGCAGCCAGCCGGTCCCGGTCATGCAGCCCTATCTCGGCATCCAGACCAACATCGCGCTGGAAGGCGTGTTCCCGTCGCGGAACTGAGCCGGAATCCGGAAAAACGGCCCGGCCGCGCCTGCTGCACCAGCAGCGGCGCGGCCGGGTTTTTCATGGGCCGGGCCACGAACCCGGCCCGCCGGTCAGGAGAAGACCGCCTGATAGTGGCGAGTGGTGGCCGAAGGGACCAGTTGGCTGATCAGGATGTCGTGGGGGCCGCCCTTGCCGCAGTCCATTTCGTACGAGGCATCCATGAGATAGACGCCGAGCGGCGCTTCGAAGAAGAGCGAGAAGGGCGAACGCGTGTCGATCCCGATCAGCGCCGGCCTGCGCTCGATGCGGACCAGCGTGATCTCCACCGGGTTGGGCAAGGTGCTGAGGCGGACCTTGCGACCGACCCAGGGCTCGAAATCTTCCGGTGCCAGCATTCGCATATGATGTTCTTTCCCCTCCCGCCGAACGGACGATCGCTCCGGCTCCGAAAGAGCCATCCTGCCGGGTCCGCGGCGGCGCGTGAAGCCGGTCCGCGCCATTTCGGGGCAAAAGCCGATACCATGCTAGAGCCGATCACATGCTAGCACCCTTCCCCGCTCCACGACCGCTACCGATGCTGCCGGAAGCGCTGCGCAAGCTGGCTGTGGCGCTGCCCCCCGCGCGCATGGCCGACATGGGGCTGCTGGCCGATCTCCACGCCACCTCGCGCCTGGCCGAACTGCTCCTGGCCCCCTGGTCGCCCGCGCAGAAGCGCAGCTTCCTCGACACGCAGTTCGCGCTCCAGCACGCGCATTTCGTGCAGCACCATCGCAAGGGCGATTTCCGGCTGGTGACCCGGCAGGGCGCGCCGGTCGGCCGCTTCTATTTCGACCGCAGCGGCCCCGAATGGGTGCTGATCGACATAGTGCTCGATCCGCGCGCGCAGGCCGGCGGGATCGGCAGCGCGCTGATCGGCTGGCTGCAGGAGGCCGCGCGCGACGCGGGCGCCGCCGGCCTGCGCCTGAGCGTCGCCCACACCAACTCGCGCGCGCATGCCCTCTATCGCCGGCTGGGCTTCGCCGATGCCGGCGACGTCGCCGGCACCCATGCCGCCATGTTCTGGCAGCCCTGACCCGGTTATTCGACGGTGACCGACTTCGCCAGGTTGCGCGGCTGATCGACGTCGGTGCCCTTGGCCACCGCCACATGATAGGCGAGCAGCTGCACCGGCACCGCATAGACAAGCGGCGCGATCAGCGGGTGGACCTTGGGCATGGTGATCGTCGCCACGCAGCCTTCGCCCGCCGCTTCGATCCCGTCATAGTCGGAGATCAGTATCACCTTGCCGCCGCGCGCCTGCACTTCCTGCATGTTCGACACGGTCTTCTCGAAGAGCGGACCCGAGGGGGCGATCACGATCACCGGCACGGCATCGTCGATCAGCGCGATCGGGCCATGCTTCATTTCGCCGGCGGCATAGCCCTCGGCATGGATATAGCTGATTTCCTTGAGCTTCAGCGCGCCTTCCAGCGCCAGCGGATAATCGGTGCCTCGGCCCAGATAGAGCACGTCGCGCGCCGCGGCCACGACGCCGGCCATCGCCTGGATCGCCTCGTCATAGGCGAGCGCGCCGTTGAGCGCCGCGGGGGCTTCGGCGAGATGCTTGACCAGCGCCTTCTCCTCGACCTCGGAGAGCTTGCCCTTGGCCTTGGCGAGATTGGCGGCGAGCGCGGCGAGCACCGCGAGCTGGCACGTGAACGCCTTGGTGGAAGCGACGCCGATTTCCGGCCCGGCATGCGTCGGCAGCAGCAGGTCCGCCTCGCGCGCCATCGAGCTGGTGGGCACGTTGACCACCGCGGCGATCGTCTGGCCCTCGGCGCGCGCATGGCGGAGCGCCGCGAGCGTGTCGGCAGTCTCGCCCGACTGGCTGATCACGATCATCAGCCCGCCCTCTTCCATCACCGGCGCGCGGTACCGGAACTCGCTCGCCACATCGAGGTCGACCGGCACGCGGGCGAATTGTTCGAACCAGTATTTGGCGACCATGCCGGCATAGAAGCTGGTGCCGCAGGCGACGATGGTGACGCGCTTGATCGCCGACAGGTCGAAATCGGGGATCGGCAGCGTGACCCGCTCCTCCATCCGCTGAAGATAGGCGCGCAGCGTCTGGGCGACGACGATCGGCTGCTCGTAGATCTCCTTGAGCATATAGTGCCGGTGATTGCCCTTGGAGACGAGGTCGCCGGTGACGCCCGAGATGGTGATCGGCCGCTCGACGGGATTGTTGTCCTTGTCGAAGATCCGGGCGCCGTCATGGGTGATGACGACCCAGTCGCCTTCTTCCAGATAGGCGATGCGCTGGGTGAGCGGCGCAAGCGCAAGCGCGTCCGAGCCGAGATAGGTCTCGCCCTCGCCATAGCCGACGACCAGCGGCGAGCCGAGGCGGGCGCCGATCAGCAGATCCGGATGCTCGCGGAACAGGATGGCGAGCGCGAAGGCGCCGTGGAGACGCGGCAGCACTTCGGCAACGGCCTCGGCGGGGGCCATGCCGGCCTCGACCTTCTCGCTGACGAGGTGCGCGACGACTTCGCTGTCGGTCTCGCTCTCGAACGTGCGGCCGCGGGCGATCAGCTCGTCGCGCAGTCCCTTGAAATTCTCGATGATACCGTTGTGGACCAGCGCGACTTCGCCGGTGGCGTGCGGGTGGGCGTTATTGGTGGTCGGGCCGCCATGCGTCGCCCAGCGGGTGTGCGCGATGCCGGTGGTGCCGGGCAGCGGATTGGCCGCAAGCTCCCGCCCGAGATTGACCAGCTTGCCCGAGGCGCGGCGGCGCTCGATCCGGCCGTCGACATCCGTGGCGATGCCCGCCGAGTCATAGCCGCGATATTCGAGGCGCTTGAGACCGTCGAACAGCCGCTCCGCGACTTCCTCCTTGCCGACGATACCGACGATTCCGCACATGCTCTGGGTGTTCCTGTTCTAAGGCCCGGCGATCAGCCGAGGATTTCGATCTGGGCGACGCTGTCGACCGCGATGCGCGTCTGGAAATGCGCGCCCACCGGCACGCGGCGGGCAATGCCCTTCACGCGCACGCGCTTGCCGGTGAGCAAATCCTCGGGATATCCGCCGAGCTTCTGCTTCAGCGCGGCGATCGCCGCCGAATGCAGCTCGATGGTGAGGTTGCCTGGGTCCCGATAATTGGCCGCGGAGTTCAGATAGACGCTGAACCCGCCCGCACCGGCCGAGGCGACGACGAACTCGAACACCCCCTCGACCGCACCGGTCTTCGAGGCCGCGACGGCCTCGATCGCCTGGCCGGGGTTCATCGGCGCGGCGGTCTGCGCGGCGGCCGGCGCGGCGACGGTCAATGCAAGCATCGAGAACAGGGTTCGCATACGCATCACTTCTTCGCCGCCTCCTTCTTCGCCTTCATCGCCTCGCGGAACTTGCGCGCCCAGCCCGGCTTCACCTGCTGCTCGGCCCGCACGATCCCCAGCGCATCGGCCTCGACGTCGCGCGTCACCACCGATCCGGCCGCCACGATCGCTCCGTCGCCGATGGTGACGGGCGCGACCAGGGCGCTGTTGCTACCTACAAAAGCGCCGTTTCCGATCACTGTCCGGTACTTTAAAAATCCGTCATAATTGCAGGTGATCGTGCCGGCGCCGATGTTCGCCCCCGCACCCACCACGGCATCGCCGATATAGCTCAGATGATTGGCCTTGGCGCCCGGACCGAGCACCGCCTTCTTGATCTCGACGAAATTGCCGACCTTGGCACCCTGTTCGATCCGCGCGCCGGGACGCAGCCGGGCATAGGGGCCGATATCCGCGCCGGACAGGATCTCGGCGCCCTCGACATGGCTGAAGGCATGGATGGTAACCCGGTCCGCCACCGAGACGCCGGGGCCGAACACCACATTGGGCGCGATCGTCACGTCGCGGCCGACCTGGGTGTCATAGGCGAACCACACCGTCTCCGGCGCGATCAGCGTGGCCCCTTCCACCATCGCGCGGGCACGGCGGCGCTGCTGCCATTCCTGCTCGAGCATGGCGAGCTCGCCGCGGCTGTTCACTCCCGCCACTTCGATCGCATCGGTCTCTATCCCGACCGAGAAGCGGCCGTCGCGGCGCGCCAGCTCGACCAGGTCGGTAAGGTAATATTCGCCCGCCGCATTGTCGTTGCCGAGCCGGGCGAGCAGGCGGAACAGGTCCGCCGAGCGCACTGCCATCAGGCCGGAATTGCACAGCGTCACCGCCCGCTCCTCGGGCGTGGCGTCCTTGTATTCGACGATCTTGTCGAGCCTGCCGTCGGGGCCGACGATCACCCGGCCATAGGCGCCGGGATCCGCCGGCCGGAAGCCGAGCACGACCACGCTGGGACCGCCATCACCGTGGAGCGCGTCGAGCATCCGGCGCATCGTCTCGGTCGTGACCAGCGGCACGTCGCCATAGAGGATCAGCACATCGCCCTGGAAACCGGCGAGCGCGCCCTCCGCCATGCGCACAGCATGGCCGGTGCCGAGTTGCTCGGCCTGCTCCACAGTCTCGACGCCGAGCGGATGGACCGCAGCCTCGACCTGCTCGCGGCCTGCGCCGACCACCACCACTTCGCGCTCCGCGCCCAGCGCCTTCACGCTGTCGATCAGATGGAGCAGCATCGGCCGCCCGGCGATCGGGTGGAGCACCTTGTGGGTGTCCGACTTCATCCGCGTGCCCTTGCCGGCCGCGAGGATGATTGCTGCAATCGGTGCCGTCATTTTCCCTCCGTGCCCCCGCCCCCTGCCACGATAAGCTTGCCAATTCCATAGGTCCGCTGGCAGGCAGCACCGCGATGGCTGATTTCCCCTTCGACATCGTCGGCTTCGACTTGGACGGCACCCTGATCGATACCAGCATCGACCTGCTGGGCGCGACCAACCACGCGCTCGGCCTGGCCGGGCGGCCGCTGCTCGACAAGGCAGCGGTGATGACGATGGTGGGGCGCGGCGGCAAGCACATGCTGGAGCAGGCGCTGGAAGCATCGGGCGGCCATGACGAGGCGCTGATGGCCTGGCTCCACCCCGCGCTGCTCGACTGGTATCGCGACCATCTCACCGACCATTCGCGCCCTTTCCCCGGCATGATCGAGGCGCTGGACGCGCTGGCGTCCCGGGGCGCGACGCTGGCGATCGTGACCAACAAGCGCGAGGATCTGGCAGTGAAGCTGATCGAGGAATTGGGGCTGCGCGCGCGCTTCGCCACGATCATCGGCGGCGACACCATGGGCGACGGCAACGCCAAGCCCTCCGCCCTGCCCTTGCTGGAGATGATCCGCCGCTGCGGCGGCGGGCGCGCGGCGTTCGTGGGCGATTCGATCTTCGACACACTGGCGGCGAGGAATGCCGGGGTGCCGAGCATCGCCGTCAGCTTCGGCTTTCTCTCGCAGCCGGTGGCGGAACTGGGGGCCGACGCAGTGATCGACAGCTATGCCGAACTGGTGCCGGCGCTCGAGCGGCTGGGGGCCGAGCTCCCGGCCCGCCCCTCAACCGTCATCCCCGCCTGAGCGGGGACGACGAGGGAGAGGATCAGCCCCGATCCTTCAGCTGGTGGAGCAGGATGGCGTTGCCTTCGCTGTCCTCGATCACGCGCATGCGGCAGACGGGCGAGTGGATCAGGTCGCTCTTGAAGGTGACGCCCTTCCCTTCCAGCTCAGCGCAGAGCGCATCCAGGTCCTCGACCTCGAAGGCGATCGTGCCGCCGGCATCCGAGGCCGGCCTGTCGCCGGTGACGTTGGTAAGCGCGAGACAGCCGCCGCCGGGCAGATCGAATTCGATCCACGGAATCCCCTCGGGACCCTGGCTGGGCGGCAGGCCGAGCGTCTCCTCGTAGAAACTGCGCGCCCGCGCGAGATCGACGACCGGATACATGGTGAAAGCGACCTTGCGGAACATGGCGATCCCTTCTGCTCGAATGCCCGCGCAGAATAGCCGCAGGGCCCCCGCAGGGCAAGAATTTGTTCTTGTTTTGTTTCAACGTCTTCAGCCGACCGGCCGATAGCCCTTGCGGTATTTGGTCCAGAGATGCCGGGCGAGCATCAGCGGCGGCATGCGCAGCCAGTGGCTGCGGACATAGAAGCCCAGCCGGGTGAGCTTCCGGGTCTGGCGGCCCCAGCCGTCCCGCGCCGTCAGACGGCGGAGATAGAGGCGGTCGATGGCGCCGAGGCCCCGCCATTCCGGGGGCACCTCGGTGCCGTACAGGGCGTGCGACAGCCGGGCGGCGCGGGCCGTTTCGCGGGTCAGGCCGTGGCGACGGGCACGCTCCGACAGGCCGGCGGGTGCTTCGGACACGAACATGCAATGGATATCCCACAGATTGCGCATGCCGCCGGCGAGATCGCCGTCCGCCAGAAGATGGGCGGCGGCATGAAGCAGACGATCCGGGCCGGAAAGTATGGACAGGCCGTTGCCGAGCGGCTCGCTGGCCGCCAGCAGCGCCTCGGCGTCCGGGGTGATCCGGGCGGTGAGCGGCAGGATCGTGTGATGGACATCGATCATCCGGTCACGTTCGCGGTGGATCAGCGGGGGCAGCTCATGCATCCAGCGGCGATAATAGGCATCGTCATAGGGATCGGGCTTCACCCATTCCCAGCCCGCGGCGAGCAAGGCGGCCTCGGCTTCCCCGATCCGGTCGCGGGGGACCAGTATGTCCAGATCGCCGATGTTGCGGCCCACCGAGGGCGAGAGCCCGGCGGCGGCGAAGGCGGTGCCCTTGAGCAGGACGACCGGCATGCCCAGCGGCGCCAGCGCCCGCCGTGCCATCTCTGCCTCCCAGAGCGCCGCCAGGCGGACCTGCTCGGCCGAGGCGATGGCGTCCTCGACCAGGCGCCGGACCGCGGCGGGGAGCGCGAGGCCGTTCAGCCTATGGGCGAGCGTGCCCGCCATCTGCTCGGCCCGGGCCACCGCGAAGAGCTCGGTCCATTCCCCCGCGGTGAAATCCATCGCGAGGCTCGGCTCGCGCAGCACATGGGCCAGGCGCCAGCCGGGCGTCATGCCAGCGCCTCGACCAGGGCAATGCCGCTTTCGGTGTCCGGATAGTCGATCGCCCGCGCCGGCACCGTCCGGACGAGCCGGGTGAGCGCATCAAAGCCGCGCTCGGCGAGATGGACATAGTTGGTCGAAGCCTGGGTCAGCCGGACGAACGCCTCGCTCGGCGGCACCGGGCGTTCGGCGGCGGCGAAGCCGAAGCGTGGGAAGAGGAGGAGCGCCGGCTCGGCGGGCACGGCCATCGCGGCGATCGCCCGGGCATCGGGAACGAGATGGCGGATGTCGCCCTTGGGCGTGCCGGGAAGCAGCGGCCCGAACCGCGCATCGGGCAGCGCGGCCCGGACGACCGCGATCGCCTGGTTCTTCAGGCTGATCAGGCGGGGAAAGCCATGTGCCAGCCCGGTGGCGGGATCGATCAGCACGAACTCGTCGCCCATCAGCCGCCAGCCGCGCGCCATCAGCAGGGCGGCCAGGGTGGATTTGCCCGCACCGGAAATGCCGGTCAGCAACACTGCCTTTCCGCCCCGCTCGACCGCGGATGCATGCAGCAGCAGGAACCGGCGCTGGGCGAGCGCCATCTGGAGGTTCATCCCCATCTCGGCGGCGAGCAGCCCCTGGGCCAGCGGCAGCGGCGCGGCATCGGGAATGCTGTAGTCGCCGCCGATGTGGACGGCGGGGCGGAGGAATTTCCGCCAGGGCCGCGCGGCGAAGAGATGGACGTTGAAGTCGGGAATGTCGGGCCTGGGATAGTCGCGGTACAGGTCTTCCAGCCGGGCGATCGGCGCACGCCAGTCGCTGCCGATGCGGAAGGCCGCGGGACCGATGGCAAGGCGCGTGGCGTGCCTCACAGCCGCTCCACCAGGCCGGCCTGGACGAGTTCGTCGAGGCGGACGGCCAGCGCCGCGGGATCGGCGTCGAGCAGGTCGTACTGGTCCTTCAGCCTTGCGAGCAGCTGACCGACGGTGAGGGCGTCGGCGGCAAGCCCCTCGATCAGCTCGGGCACCGGCGCATCGACGACATGGGTAATGCCCGAGGCGCGGTGATAGATCAGCGTGAGCGCGTCGAGCGGGACGATGCGCAGGGTTTCCGGCGGCGCGGCGCGATAGGCCGTCATTTTGATTCACGCGAAGGCGCGAAGCCGCGAAGAAGATTTTGTTCGCGCGGAGGCGCAGAGAGCGCAAAGAGGTTTTGCTCGCGACCGGCCCCGGCGCCGCGGCAGCAGCAGGAATTTTGGAAACGTCGCAATGGAGGGCGCCGCTGGCGCGGCGCGAGGCATCTCAGCGCCCTCTGCGCCTCTGCGCGAACCGCTTCTTCCTTCTTCGCGGCTTCGCGCCTTCGCGTGAACGGAATCCTCTTCGTCGCGCCGTCGCGTCGTTGCGCGAACATGGGCCTCAGCCGCGCGGCATCTGCAGCGAGGCGAAGCAGGTGAAGCCGCTGGTGCCCGACTGGAGGCGGCGGATATAGTTGGTGTAGGCGCGGCTCTGCTCGTAGGTGGTGCCCGGCAGCGTGCCGCCGTTCAGCGCGCGCTTGACGTCCTCCGCCTTGAACGGCGTGCCCGCCGCGGGAAAGGCGCCCGGCGTGCCGGCGGGGACGAGCTTGCCGTCCGCCGCGACATATTGGCCGGCGCGGCCGGGATCGGGAACCGGGATCTCGCAATGCATCACCGAGGCGCTGGTCTGCGCCAGCGCCGGCCGGATCGAGACGATCGCCGATGCGCTCGCGGCGCCCAGCATCAGCGCGCGGCGGCTAGCCTTCGGGGCCGGATCTTCGTCTGCCATGGCGCATTGTCCTGCGCCTCTCGGCGTTTCGCAATCGTAAATTGTGGGACAGCCGCACCTCCGCTTTCACGGGAGCGCACTCAGTTGCGGGGATGACGAACGCGCGCGCCGCCCCTAGTAAGGCCCTGAATGCCCTATTCTCCTGGCATAAAGGCGCTCGCAGCGCTCGGCATCGCTGCCGCGGGCGCGCTCGCGGGGCTGCTGCTCAACGGCGACGTGCAGGCAAGTCTCGTCATGCTGGTGTGCGGCGTCGCCGCCGTGCTGGTGGCGACGGCGGGCGGCGACCCGATGGGCCCGCTCGACACCGCTCCCGCGGCGGCCGAGGGCCCGGGCATCGGCGAAGTGCTCGACGCGATCGCCGAACCGGTGCTGCTGATCGCCGACCGGCGCGTGATCGCCGCCAATCCGCCCGCACGCACCCTGCTCGGCCAGCATATCCTGGGCGAGGACGTGCGCGTCGCCATCCGCCATCCGGCCGCCGCCGAGCGGCTGATGAATCCGAGCGATCATGATTCCTCCGCGCCGATCCACCTGGTCGGCCTGGGCACGCGCGACCAGCGCTGGGAGATGCGCGTGACCGCGCTGGGCGACGGGCGCCGCATCGTCCACCTGATCGACCGCACCGGCAGCTATGCCAGCGAGCGCATCCGCGTCGACTTCGTCGCCAATGCCAGCCACGAGCTGCGCACCCCCCTCGCCTCGCTGCTCGGCTATGTCGAGACGCTGGAGGATGGCGCGAGCGAGGACCCCGGCATCCGCAAGCGCTTCCTGAAGATCATGCACGACGAGGCGCGCCGCATGCAGCGGCTGATCGACGACCTGATCTCGCTCAGCCGGATCGAGGCGGAGAAATATCGCGCGCCGGACAATCCGGTGGCGATGGACGAGCTGATCGACGAAGTGTGCCTGGAACTCTCCGGCGCGCCGCGCGCGGCGGACGTGGTGACCGAGATCGCCGAGACCGAGCCGGTGCGCGGCGACGCCTCGCAGTTGAGCCAGCTGCTCCACAACGTGATCGGCAACGCCATGAAATATGGCCGCGAGGGCACGCCGATCCTCGTCAGCCTGACGCCCGAGGGCGAATCGATGGTGCGGCTGACCGTAACCGACCAGGGCGAAGGCATCGCGCCCGAGCACCTGCCGCGCCTGACCGAGCGCTTCTACCGGGTCGATTCGGGGCGCAGCCGCACGCTGGGCGGCACCGGGCTGGGGCTCGCCATCGTCAAGCATATCGTCGAGCGCCACCGCGGGCGGTTCGACATCGCCAGCACCGTGGGCAAGGGCTCGACGGTGACCGTGCTGCTGCCCGTCCACCGATTGTCATGAACCTGTCACGCTAGAAGCCGAAGGGCCCCGATGGGGGCAGCCGTCCGGGCGCGTGCCCCGTGATTCTTACAATCCCAGGGACAGGAGACGGCGATGCTTGGCAGACTTGTGCTTTTCGCGCTTTCCGCAGTGGCTCTCTCGGCTTGCGACAGCGGGACCACCCGCCCGATCCGCGCCGTGGGCAGCTCGACCGTCTTCCCCTTCACCACCGCGGTGGCCGAGGCCTTTGTCAACCAGGACAAGCGCCGCGCGGCCCCGGTGATCGAATCGATCGGCTCGGGCGCGGGCTTCCGCGCCTTTTGCGAGGGCGTGGGATCGCAATATCCGGACATCGCCAACGCTTCGCGCCGGATGAAGCGTACCGAATACGACCTGTGCCAGAAGAACAATGTCGGCGAGATCCTGGAAGTGCAGATCGGGCTGGACGGCGTGGTGCTGGCCGAGAGCAATGCGGGGCCCAGGCTCAAGCTCACCCGCAAGGACCTGTATCTCGCGCTCGCGGCGAACCCGATGGGCAAGCCCAATGCCGCCAAGACCTGGAAGGACGTCAATCCGGCGCTGCCGGCCATCCCGATCTATGTGATGGGCCCGCCCTCGACCAGCGGCACGCGCGACGCCTTTACCGAGCTGATGCTCGAGCCGGGTTGCCTGGAGGCCTATCCCGAGGCCAAGGCGCTGAAGGCCGGTGCCGACCCCGCCAAGTTCCAGGACGCGTGCCTGCGCATCCGCGACGACGGCCCCTATGTCGACAAGGGCGAGAACGACAATCTGATCGTCCAGGGCCTGAGCCAGAACCCGAACGCGCTCGGCATCTTCGGCTATTCCTATCTCGAGGAGAATATCGACCGGCTGCACGGCACGCCGATCGAAGGCGTGGAGCCGACCAACAACGAGATCGTCACCGGCAAATATCCGGGCGGCCGCCCGCTCTACATCTATGTGAAGCAGCGCCACATCAAGGCGGTGCGCGGGATGCAGGACTTCCTGAACCTCTATGCCACGATGTGGAAACCCAAGGGCGAGCTGACCAAGCGCGGGCTGATCGCGGCGCCGAGCGAGGTGCAGGAACATTCGGCCGAGATCATCGAGAAGGGGATTGCGCTCGATCCCTCCCAGCTGCACTGAAACGAGGACATCATCGCTTCCCTTCCTGAATCCCGTACCGAGCTGACCTCCTGGTGAATGTCTTCGCGCTCCTGTTCGTGGTGGTCGGCCTTGGCCTGATCGGCTGGTTGACCGCGCGCGCGCGCGCCGTGCGGTTCGATCGCGGCGGACAGAAGCGGCTGCATTCGCTACCGTCGCAGCATGGCTGGTACGTGGCGATGTGGACGGTGCTGCCCGCGCTGCTGTTCGTCGCGGCCTGGACCGCGCTCAGCCCCGCGCTGATCAGGGACCAGGTGCTCAAGGCGCCTGCGGCCAGCCAACTCTCCGACTTCGCGTTCGAGCGCGACACGATCCTGGGCGAGGCGCGCGACGTGGCGCTGGGCCGGGCCGATTCGACCTTCGATCCCACCGCGGACGCGCTGGTGGCGCCGATGCGCGAGGCGATCGGTTTCTACGGCTGGACCGGCACGGCGATCGCCATCCTGCTGGCCTTTGCCGGCGGCGCCTTCGCGTTCAGCCGGATCAGCCCCGCCTTCCGCGCCCGCACCCGCGTGGAGCGCGGGCTGATGCTGATCCTGCTCGTCGCCTCGCTGATCGCGATCCTGACGACGATCGGGATCTTCCTGTCGCTGTTCTGGGAATCGATCCGCTTCTTCGCGATGGTGCCGCCGCAGGATTTCCTGTTCGGCACGCACTGGAGCCCGCAGCTGATCGACCCGAACAACCCGGGCAAGTCGCTGGGCGCGGTGCCGCTGTTCTGGGGCACCTTCTTCATCGGCGCGGTGATCGCGATGCTGGTGGCCATCCCCTTCGGCCTGATGAGCGCGATCTATCTCACCCAATATGCCGCGCCGCGCGTGCGCCGCTGGATGAAGCCGATGCTCGAGATCCTCGCCGGCGTGCCGACGGTGGTCTATGGCTATTTCGCCGCGCTGACCGTGGCGCCGGCGGTGCGCGACCTCGCGGTGCATCTGGGCATGCCCTTCGCCTCGGCCGAGAGCGCGCTGGCCGCCGGCCTGGTGATGGGCGTGATGATCATCCCGTTCGTCTCCTCGCTGGCGGACGATTCGATCGCCGCGGTGCCCACCGCGATGCGCGACGGCAGCCTGGCGATGGGCGCGACCAATTCCGAGACGATCTCGCGCGTGCTGCTCCCCGCGGCACTGCCGGGCGTGGTGGCGGGCGTGCTGCTCGCCGTTTCCCGCGCGATCGGCGAGACGATGATCGTGGTGATGGCCGCCAGCGGGGCGGCCAACATCACGCTCAATCCGTTCGAGAGCGTCACCACCGTCACCAAGCAGATCGTCGACCTGCTGACCGGCGAGAGCGAGTTCGACAGCCCGAAGACGCTGGCCGCCTTCGCACTGGGCCTGACTCTGTTCGTGATCACCCTGCTGCTCAACATCGTCGCGCTGCGCGTCGTGAAGAAGTATCGCGAAGCCTATGAGTAAGCGCGCCGCCCCCGCCCCCGTGCCCGAGCGGACGCCGACCGACTGGAAGGGCGCGGCGATGCAGAAGCGCATCCGCCGCCGCTACGCCGCCGAGCGGCGCTTCCGCCTGTTCGGGATGCTGGCGGTGATCCTGTCCGCCGCGTTCCTGGCCTTCCTGATCCTCACCATGGTGGCGAACGGCGCGCGCGGCTTCACCCGCAGCGAAGTGGCGCTCGACCTCGACTTCCCGAAGATGGGGCTCGCGGTCGACCGCGCGCATCTCTCGACGCCGGGCGCCGACCTGGCGCTGTCGGGCGCCGGGCTGCAGGACAAGGTGGAGATCGCGGCGGAGAGCGGCGGCGATCATTCGCTGGCCGCGAACAGCGCCTGGATCACGGTGCGCGACGCGATCAAGGCGGATCCCTCGATCCTGGGCGGCAGGAAGACCATCTGGGTACCCGCATCGACCGCGCTCGAGATGGGCGCGCGCGGCGAAGGCACGGCGGCCGCACAGGCGGATGCGAGCAGGCTCCGGAGCGCCGGCAAGCTGCGCACCGGCTTCAACTGGGGTTTCTTCACCGCGAGCAATTCGAACGATCCCGTGGCGGTGGGCATCTGGGGTGCGCTCAAGGGCTCGCTCCTGACGATGCTGGTGACCTTCCTGATCGCCTTCCCGGTGGGCGTGCTCGCGGCGATCTATCTCGAGGAATATGCGCCGAAGAACCGCTGGACCGACCTGATCGAAGTCTCGATCAACAATCTGGCGGCAGTGCCCTCGATCATCTTCGGCCTGCTCGGGCTGGCGGTGTTCCTCGGCACCTGGGAGATTGGCGGGCACAGCTTCGGCCCGTTGCTGCCGCGCTCGGCGGCGGTGGTCGGCGGGCTCACCCTCGCGCTCATGATCATGCCCGTCATCGTCATCGCCAGCCGCAACGCGATCAAGGGCGTGCCGCCCTCGATCCGCGACGCCGCGCTCGGCATCGGCGCGAGCCGGATCCAGGTGGTGTTCCACCATGTCCTCCCCCTCGCGATGCCGGGCATCCTGACCGGCACGATCATCGGCATGGCCCGCGCGCTGGGCGAGACCGCGCCGCTGCTGCTGATCGGCATGCGCGCCTTCATCGTGACCGCGCCCCAGGGCTTCACCGATCCGGCCACCGTGCTGCCCGTGCAGATCTTCCTGTGGTCGGACGAAGTGAGCCGCGGCTTCGTGGAGAAGACCAGCGCGGCGATCATCGTGCTGCTGGTGTTCCTGCTCGCCATGAACGGGCTCGCCATCTATCTTCGCAACAAGTTCGAGACCCGCTGGTAATGACCGACGCCACTCTCTTTCCCACTGCAACGGCGACCGGGCACAAGATGTCGGCGCGGGGCGTGAACGTCTTCTACGGCGACAAGCAGGCGATCCGCGACGTCTCGATCGATGTCGACATGGACCATGTGACGGCGTTCATCGGCCCGTCGGGCTGCGGCAAGTCGACCTTCCTGCGCACGCTCAACCGGATGAACGACACCATCGCCTCCGCCAGGGTGACCGGCGACATCACGCTGGACGGCGAGGACATCTATTCCTCGGCGATGGACGTGGTGCAGCTGCGCGCGCGGGTGGGCATGGTGTTCCAGAAGCCCAATCCCTTCCCCAAGTCGATCTACGAGAACGTGGCCTATGGCCCGCGCATCCACGGCCTGGCCGCCTCCAAGGTCGCGCTGGACGGGATCGTCGAAGGATCGCTGCGCCGCGCCGGCCTGTGGGACGAAGTGAAGGACCGGCTGAGCGACAGCGGCACCGCGCTTTCGGGCGGCCAGCAGCAGCGCCTGTGCATCGCCCGCGCCATCGCGGTGGACCCCGAGGTGATCCTGATGGACGAGCCCTGCTCGGCGCTCGATCCGATCGCCACCGCCAAGATCGAGGAGCTGATCCACGAGCTGCGCGGGCGCTATGCGATCGTGATCGTGACCCACAACATGCAGCAGGCGGCCCGGGTCAGCCAGAAGACCGCCTTCTTCCATCTCGGCCAGCTGGTCGAATATGGCGACACCGACAATATCTTCACCGCGCCGAAGCAGGAGCGGACGAAGGATTACATTACCGGCCGTTACGGCTAGGAGTAGGCCCATGGCGAGCAGCCACGAACATACCGTCAAGGCGTTCGATCAGGATATCGGGCAGCTGCGCGCGCTCATCTCGCAGATGGGCGGCCTGGCCGAACAGGCGATCGAGGACGCGATGCTGGCGCTCCAGCGGGGCGACACCGCGCTCGCCAACGAAGTGCGCCAGAAGGACAAGCAGATCGATGCGATCGAGGCCGAGCTGGAGAAGCTCGTCGTCCGCGTGATCGCGCTGCGCGCGCCGATGGCGGACGATCTGCGCGAGATCATCGCCGCGCTGAAGATCGCCGCGGTGATCGAGCGGATCGGCGATTATGCCAAGAACATCGCCAAGCGCGTGCCGATGATCCATGGCGAGGCGGGCGAGGAACGGATCGACGTCGTCTCGATCCTGCCCGCGATGGGGCAGCTGGCGGCGGACATGGTGCACGACGTGCTCGACGCCTATTCGGCGCGCGATGCCCAGGCGGCGGTGCGAATCTGCGCGCGCGACAATGCGCTCGACGATTTCTACGATTCGATCTTCCGCACGCTGGTGACCTACATGGTCGAGAATTCGAGGACGATCAGCCAGGTGGCGCACCTGCTGTTCGTGGCGAAGAACCTGGAGAGGATTGGCGATCACGCCACCAACGTGGCCGAAATGGTCTATTTCGCGGCGACAGGCGATTACATGGCCGAGCGCGAGACCGGCGAGGCCCAAGCGAACTGAGCGGGGAAACGGGGAATATATGGCCCGAGTGAAGATGCTTCTCGTCGAGGACGACGCCGCGATCGCGGAACTGGTCGCCTATCACTTCAAGCGCGAAGACTATGAGGTGAAGCACACGCCCGATGGGGAAGAGGCGCTGCTGCTCGCCAAGGAGGCGACACCGGACATCGTGCTGCTCGACTGGATGGTCGAGGGACTGAGCGGGATCGAAGTGTGCCGGCGCCTGCGCCGCATGCCCGAGACGGCCAATGTGCCGATCATCATGCTCACCGCGCGCGGCGAGGAGGAAGATCGCGTGCGCGGGCTGGAAACCGGGGCGGACGACTACGTCACCAAGCCCTTCTCCCCGCGCGAGCTGGTCGCCCGGGTGGGCGCCGTGCTGCGCCGCGTGCGCCCGGCACTGGCCGGCGAGGCGCTGACCTATTCGGACATCGAGATGGACACGGTGGGCCACAAGGTGCGCCGCGCGGGCGAAGTGGTGCAGCTGGGGCCGACCGAGTTCCGGCTGCTCAAGCATTTCCTCGAGCATCCGGGCTGGGTGTTCTCGCGCGAGCGGCTGCTCGATGCGGTGTGGGGGCATGACAGCGACATCGAGAGCCGCACGGTGGACGTGCACATCCGCCGGCTGAGGAAGGCGATCAACAAGGGCAACCGGCCGGACATCATCCGCACCGTGCGCTCCGCGGGATATGCGCTCGACGCGGGGAACTAGGGGTACGGCCTGGGGGTAGAACCCGATCAGGCCTTTGATTCCCTTCGCAACTCCAGCTTCCTTCGTCATCCCCGCGAAAGCGGGGACCCATCTCGTGCACTGGCCGCGAATACGCCCGCAGTGATTGGAGACGGTCCAGGAGATGGGTCCCCGCTTTCGCGGGGATGACGGACCAGGCCCGCCGTCGCCCCAGCCTTGTGCCGGGGTGGACCGCCCGCAGTTTCTGCCCGCGAGCCTCCCGTCCGATGCCCGCCTCGCCGTGGATCCCGGCACAAGACCGCGGTGACGGTCGGTGGTTGGCGCCCTCCTGCCGCCTTCCTCTCTTCGGCCTCCCGCATCCGGGGTCGCCGCCCACGGACAGGCGCACCGCCACGGCCCGCCTCCCCACATGACCACAATTTAACGAAACCAACCGCGTCTCCTCGCGTTGCAGGCACGGGCGTAACGATCTCGCCCGGTTTCAGGAGACGCATCCCATGAAACTACTTGCCCTGGCCGCCGCGCTGACCCTGGTCGCTGGCGCCGCGCATGCGCAGACTTCGGCGCAAAAGGCCGATTCCCCCACCAACAACGATGCCAGCAAGCTGGGCGGTTACGCGCCGGCCGCGCCGCTGTTCAGCAGCGGCTCCACGCCGCCGCCGGGAACCCAGGTGGTCTTCGTGCCCAGCACGCAGACGCCCACCCAGGCTTTCCCGCCGCCGGCACCCAAGGCGGTATATCCCATGTGCAAGCGCGGCCAGTTCGACGGGTGCCGTCAGCGCCAATAGCGCCGATCGCCCCTTTTTGCGGGACCGAATGTGCCGGGCGCGCAACGTCGCGCCCGGCACATGCGTTTTCCGGAGGCAGGCGGGTGGGGCGATAGAGAGGAAGTTTCGATGAAGTTCATGCTCCTGGCATCGGCCCTGGCGATGGGCGGCACCGCCATCGCGCAGGACATGCCCCAGACGGCTCCGCAGACCGCGCCGGCCCCTGCCCCTACCCCGCCCGCGCCGCCGACCGACGCTGCGCCGCCACCGCCGCCGGCCGATCCCGCCATGCCTGCCGATCCGGCGGCACCGCCGCCCCCGGCCACCAATCCGCCACCCGCAGCGCCGGAAGCGCCCGCCGCCCCGGATGCGGCGATGGCGCCCACTCCGCCGGCAGCGGCTCCGGCGCCCCCGGCACCCGAGGCAGCCGCGCCGATGCCCTCCGATCCGAAAAGCTATCCGCGCTGCTCCAGGACCATCAAGGACCATTGCCGCCAGTCGCGGTGAGGCCAGTCGCGATGAGGGACCTGGGAGGGACCTGGGGCGGTCGCTATTGCCGCCCCTTCCCGTCATCCCGGCGAAAGCCGGGATGACGATTGCGGCGCCGGATGACGGCTGTTGTTGCGGCGCGGTCGTTGTGGCTAAGGTCTCCCCGATATCGGGAGAGACCAATGACCATCGACTTCAAGGACCGCGTCGCCATCGTCACCGGTGCGGGGGGCGGCCTGGGCCGCGCCTATGCGCTCGAACTGGCGAGGCGCGGGGCGAAGCTGGTGATCAACGACCTGGGCGGCGCCCGCGACGGCACCGGCCATTCGGACGCGGCGCTCAAGGTGGTCGAGGAAATCGAAGCGCTGGGCGGCGAGGCGATATCGAATGGCGGCAGCGTGACCGACTACGACCATATGGTCGCGATGGTCGAGGCGGCGAAGGCCAAATGGGGCCGGATCGACATCCTGATCAACAATGCCGGCGTGCTGCGCGACAAGAGCTTCGTCAACATGGAGCCGGCCGATTTCCGCTTCGTCGTCGACGTCCATCTGATCGGCTCCGCCAATTGCGCCAAGGCAGTGTGGCAGACGATGCGCGACCAGAATTACGGCCGCATCCTGATGACCGCTTCGTCCACCGGCCTGTTCGGCAATTTCGGTCAGGCGAATTACGGCGCGGCCAAGCTCGGCCTGGCCGGGCTGACCAAGACGCTCTACCTCGAAGGCGCGAAATACGGGATCAAGGTCAACACGATCGCGCCGGTGGCGGGCACGCGGATGACCGAGGACCTGTTCCCCGAAGAGGCTTTCAAGGCCTTCGCCCCCGAGAATGTCGCCCCCGCCGCGCTGTTCCTCGTCTCCGAGGACGCCCCGACCAACCAGATCGTCGGCGCGGGCGGCGGCGTGGTCCAGGCCGCCTATGTGACGCTGACCCAGGGCGCGAAGCTCGAAGCGCTGACCCCAGAGGCAGTGCAGGCGCAATGGGCACAGATCACCGACCGGACCGGCGAAATCGTGCCGGGCTCGGGTGCGGAACAGACCATGCTGATCCTGGGGAAGCTGCAAAGGGGCTGAAACTCCCCTCCCTTGCAGGGAGGGGGACACAACCGCCTCACCGTATTGCATCACTAATACACATATGGTAAAACCTCCCCACAGGAGGAAACTGCCATGTATAGCGAGAGCGATCTGGCCAGTGCCGTGGAAGCGGGGGCGCTTTCCCCCGCCGCCGCCAATGCGCTGCGCAACTATGTCGCCGAGCGCCGAGCGGCGCCCGCGGTGGACGAAGAACATTTCAAGCTGCTCACCGGCTTCAACGACATCTTCGTGGCGATCGCCGCCGCGCTGATCCTCGTCGCCGCGGCCCGCATCGGCGCCTATTTCGGGGTGCTGCTGATCGGCGCGGGGCCGGAAGAGCGGGTCGTCGGCGGCAACATGATCGGCGGGGGCTTCGCCGTGGCAGCGACCAGCTGGATGCTCGCCGAATATTTCACCGCGCGCCGCCGCATGGCGCTCCCCTCGATCCTGCTGATGCTCGGCTTCACCGGCGGCATCGCGGCGGGTCTCTCGGGCATCTTCGCCGCCAACATCCCCTGGATCGAGCAGCAGATGCACCTGGCGACCGACCTGCAGAAGCAGCAGCTGGCCGGCGGCGTCGCCGCGGCGGTGGGGCTGCTGACCGCCACCGCCACCTGGATCCACTGGAAGCGCTTCATGGTGCCGATCACCGTGGCAGCCGGCGCGCTGGCGCTCGTCGGGGTCGGCGTCTCGCTGGTGCTAGCCTTCGTGCCCCAGGCCAAGGACTGGGTGAACGAGATGCTGCTGGTTGCGGGCGTGGCGATGTTCTTCTTCGCGATGCGCTGGGACATGAGCGACCTGCAGCGCCGCACCCGCCGCTCGGACGTCGCCTTCTGGCTGCACCTCGCCGCGGCGCCGCTGATCGCGCACCCGGTATTCCACATGCTCGGCGTGTTCGACGGCGAGGTGACCGGCCCGGTCGCCGCGGTGGTGATCGCGCTCTATGTGGCCTTCGCCTTCGTGGCGCTGGCGGTCGACCGCCGTGCGCTGCTCGTCTCCAGCCTGATCTATGTGCTCTGGGCGATGTATGCCCTGTTCCAGGCGACCGGCGCGGTCGAGCTGGCGGCGGCGCTCACCGCACTGGTGATCGGATCGGCGCTGCTGCTGCTCTCCGCCTTCTGGCAGCCGGTGCGACGCATCGTCGTCGGCCTGCTCGGCGGGCTCGAGGAGCGGCTGCCGCCCACCCAGATCGTGACGGCCTGATCCTGACATAGGCCTTTCACGCGGAGAGCAAGGTCCCCAGCCCGGCTTTCCAAATCCTGCCCCTCCCGTGCCCCGGCACGGGAGGGGTTTTCCCGTCTAGGGCTGCTCGATCGCCGCTCCGGGACGGGCGCTGATCGCGGTGCCGACCGAGGAGACGACGATCAGGCAGACCGCCAGCCACTGGGTGCCGGTGAGCACCTCGCCCAGCAGCAGCAGCCCCATCAGCGCCCCCACCGCGGGCTCGGCGCTGAGCAGGGTGCCGAACGTGTTCGCCGGCAGCCGCGGCAGTGCGATCATCTCGAGCGCGTAGGGGATGGCGCTGGAAACGATGCCGACGAGCAGGCCGAGCATCAGCGCCTCGGGCCGCAGCAGCGCCGCACCGGCATGGGCCACGCCCACGGGAACGGCGAGCAGGGCCGCGATCAGCATGCCTCCGGCCGCGGCGGCGGGCCCGTGCGCCTGGCCGGCATGGCGGCCGGTGAGGATATAGGCCGCCCAGCAGGCACCGGCGATCAGCGCGAGCGCGACGCCGCGCCAGTCGAGATGCGCGGCGCCCTTCCAGATCGGCAGGAGCAGCAACAGGCCGAACACCGCGATCCCGATCCACAGGAAGTCGATCCGGCGCCGCGAAGTCAGCACCGCGACCGCGAGCGGGCCGGTGAACTCGATCGCAATAGCGATGCCGAGCGGGATGTAGGACAGAGCCTTGTAGAAGCTGAGGTTCATCACCCCGAGCACGAGGCCGTAGCCGAGCAGCGAGCGCCAGCCGGTGTCGAGCCGCAACCGCCACGGCCGGAAGATCGCCGAGAGGATCGCCGCGCCGACGATCAGCCGCAACGCGGTCGCCCCCTCGGAGCCGACCAGCGGGAACAGCTGCTTGGCGAAGGTCGCGCCGATGGTCACCGACAGCATCGACAGGAACAGCGCGCCGAGGCCGACGGCATCGAGGCGCGGGGAATGGGGCCGAAGGGCGACGACACTGCTCATCGAACGATACTCGAACGGATGTGGAAGGAACGCCCCGAGAGATAGGGATTTCCGTCGATAAGAGCGGTTTATCTTTGCGGTTATGCGATAAATTTTATCACGCTATGCTGCTGCGATGACGAAGATTGAATCGCTCGATTCGTTCGACCTCAAGCTGCTCGAATTGCTTCAGGTCGATGTGCAGCAGCCGGTGGCGATGCTGGCGGAGAAGGTCGGCCTCTCCGCCCCCGCCTGCTATCGCCGCATCCGCCGGCTGCGCGAGACCGGCGTGATCGAGCGCGAGATCGCCGTGGTGCGGCCGAGGACGCTGGGCTGGCCGCTCTCGATGATCGTGCTGGTGACGCTGGAGCGCGAGAATGCCAACACAGTGGCCGAGATGTTCGAGATCTTCCGCGCCGAGCCCGAAGTGATGGAGGCCTGGAACGTCACCGGCGACCATGATTTCGCGGTGCGGGTCATCGCGCGCGACATGGAAAGCTATGACGATCTGGTACGCCGCCTGTTCTCGGCAGACGAACGCGTGCGGACCTTCGAGACCCTGGTGGTGATCCGCGAGACCGGGGGGATGAGCCCGGTCCCGGCGGCCTGGGAGCGCTGATCCGGGCGATTGCCGGAAGCGCGCCGCGTCAGGCGCTCTCGATCCCGGCCTTCGCCATCACCTCGGCTCCGGTCATCCGCTCGCGCTCGCCGGCAAAGGCATAATAGTTCGGCTTCTCGTCGATGAAGATCTCTTCGGCCAGGTCATGGCCGTCCAGGCCCTCGAACAGGCCGGCCTGGAAGGAATAGCCCGATTGCGGCCGGTAGAAATAGAACAGATGCGTGCCGCACCTCCGGCAGAAGCCGCGCTCCGCCCAGTCGGAGGACGGATAGCGCACGACATGCTCGGCGCCTTCGATCTCGGGGTCGGGCACCAGCCTGAGCGACAAGGCGGGGCCGCCGCCCCAGCGCCGGCACATTCCGCAATGGCAGGCGCCGATATGCGGCTCGGGCGGGGCGATCCGCACCTGCACCGCACCGCACAGGCATTGGCCTTCGAGCTTCACGCCATCCGTCACGACAATCCCCTTCCGGTTGGCCTGCGGGCATAGCGCGACGCGGAGGGCCCGGCCATCCCGCAAGCGGGGCGCGCGTGACAATCCTCGTGGCGCCCGGTGGGGAGGCTGACGGTCGGCGTCCTGCCCCTCACTCCTCGACCAGCTTCATCAGCCGCCGCTCGACCGGGGCCAGCACCGGGCCCAGATCGTGCCCGCGCTTGAGGATCATGCCGCTCTCGTTGACCAGCGCCCACATGCCCTGGCGGTTGCGCAGCGCCGGGCGCTTCTCGATCCGGTATTCCGGGCGCTCGGCGGCGCGGCGGAACGCGGCGAAGATCGCGGCATCGGTGTCGAAGTTCATCGCATAGTCGCGCCAATGCCCGGCGGCGACCATGCGGCCATAGAGATCGAGGATGCGGGTGAGTTCCGGGCGCTCGAAGCCGACCTGGCCGGGACGTCCGATAGGGAGCGGGGTTACGGTACCCATCTAGGCGCTGTCGCGCTGCTCCCCTTGCTCGCGGCGCTCGGCCAGCACGGCATCGAGCCGCTTGCGCATCGCCTCCAGCTCGCAGCGCATGATCTCGAGCTTCTGCGTCTGCGGATCGAACAGCTCGCTGCAGGGCGTGCCATAGGGCACGAAATCCTTCTGCCACTTCTGCGCCTCGACCAGCGTGGACTTGGCCGGGATGCCGACCATCACCGCGCCCTCGGGTACGTCGCGGGTGACCACGGCATTGGCGCCGATGCGGGCGCGTTCGCCCACGATGATCGGCCCCAGCACCTGCGCGCCGGAGCCCAGGATCGCGCCGTCCCGGATGGTCGGGTGGCGCTTGCCGCCCACGCCATTGTCCGGGCTGGTGCCGCCCAGGGTGACGCACTGGTAGATGGTGACGTCGTCGCCGATCTCCGCGGTCTCGCCGATCACGACGAAGCCATGGTCGATGAAGAAGTTGCGGCCGATCCTCGCGCCCGGATGAATGTCGATCGCGGTGACGAAGCGCGACCAGTGGTTCACGACACGGGCGAGGAAGAACAGGCGGTTGCGGAACAGCGCATGGGCGATCCGGTGATAGGCGAGCGCCCACACGCCCGGATAGAGCAGGATCTCGGCATGGCTGCGCGGCGCGGGATCGCGGGCGCGAATGGAATCTAGATACGCCTTAAGACGCTGGAACATGGCCGGTTCCCCTTTGCCGCGTCCATTTAGTGCATGATCCTTCCGATTTCCAGAACGGCCCATCCCAGGCTTTGCCGCGCTAAACACTATGTATCTTGTTGGAACGCGTCGCCGCCGTCATCCATTCCCCTCAGGCCCAAACTTCAAGGTGCGAATGATCTTTGGAATCGACCTTTCCGCCCTGTTGCCGTTCATTGCCGTGGGCTTCGCCGCCCAGATGGTGGACGGCGCGCTGGGGATGGCGTTCGGGGTGATCAACTCCACGCTGCTGGTGAGCGTGATGGGCGTTCCGCCCGCACAGGCATCGGCGATGGTGCACACCGTCGAGACTTTCACCACGGCCGCGTCGGGCGCCAGCCATATCTGGCACAAGAACGTGAACTGGAAGCTGTTCGGCCGGCTGCTGATCCCCGGCGTGATCGGCGGCGTGCTGGGCGCCTATGTGCTGAGCAACATCGACGCGTCGATCGCCCGTCCCTTCGTCATGACCTATCTCGCCTCGATCGGCGTCTACCTGCTCTACCGCGCATGGCGCGGCAAGGTGGAGCCGCGCGAACCGAAGATCATCGAGCCGCTGGGCCTTGCCGGCGGCTTCCTCGACGCGGCCGGCGGCGGCGGCTGGGGGCCGGTGGTGACCAGCAACCTGCTCGTCCAGGGGGCAAGCCCGCGCACCACGATCGGCACGGTGAACACGGTGGAGTTCTTCCTCACCGCCACCGTCTCGGCCGCGTTCATCGCCACGCTGGGCTGGGCCGCGTTCTCGCTGCATACCGTCGGCATCCTGATCGGCGGACTGATCGCGGCGCCGTTCGGCGGCCTGCTCGCCAAGCGAGTGCCGACCCGCGCGCTGATGACGCTGGTGGGTGCGCTGCTGACCCTCACCAGTGCCTATTCGGTGTACGTCGCGCTGACGCGTTGAACGGCGGGCGCCGGACTTTACGCGATCCTTATGCGCGGGCGCGCTTTCCCTCTCGAAGCTTAATGCCGGGCGGGCCCATATCCCGGCCATGTTGGACCGTAGCAAAGCGCGCCGCCGTGCGCGCATCCGGCGCCTGGGCGCCTATGAGGGCCCGTGGCAACGGCGCTGGACCAGCGTCGTCGACTGGCTCGGCGCGCGCCGCCCGCTCGACCTTATCCTGGGCTGCATGATCCTGATCACCATGATCTCGATGATCGCCCGGTCGATCTGATTTCGGGCATCGGCGAGCCGGCCCGATCCGGCCGTTCCGGCATGGAATAACCTTGCCAGGCGCGCCCGCTGCGCGGATCGTGCGCGGCAAAGAGGGGGGGATTCGCATGTTCTGGACGACTGGGCTGGCCCTCGCGCTGGCGAGCATGCCCGCCGCACAGGCGGAGAAGAAATGCGGCGGCGCCACGGTGAAGCAGGGCGTGCTGGAGATGATGGTGCTGATCAGGCAGGACGGCACCGGGCCGGTGCGCGTGACCTGGGTATGGCTCCAGTCTCCCAATGCCGACCGCAGCTTCGTGCTCGACGCCAGCTACCGGCCCGAGGGCGACGTGCTGAACGCGCCCAGCCACTTGTCCATCCGCGGCTATGGCGAGGTTACGGAAGGGCTGGAAGGCCCGCCGGAGCGGCTCCTATGGTCTCTGGAGGGCGCGCAGCCCGGCACCGGAACCGGCGGATGGGTCAGGCTCCAGCGCGCGCCGGAATCACCCGTCGCCAGCGCCTCGATCACGATGGCGCAGTCTGGGGCCTTGGCCTACCGGACCGAAGCGCTGGAAGCCGCGCGCCGCGGCGAAGCGTTTCGGGGCGAGCGCTTCTCGGGAGACGGAAAGCTTCTCAGCAGCAGCACGGTGCGGCTGCCCGACGAAGCGGTGGCGACGGCGCTGTTCCTGAAGGCGCGCGCGATGGCGACCGCCGAGCTCGAACCCTGCGGGCCGCCGGTGATGCTTCCCCCTGCCCAGCCGCGCAAGGACTAGGCCTGCATGTCTTGCAGCGCAGCAGGCCTTCCCCCGAAGGCGGCATTGCTGCCCCTTGTGAAGAACGGGGTGTGACGGCCATAGCTGCACGGCATTGCAGGTAAATCATGCAATCAATCAATCATTCGATATTGATCGATTAAACCGATCATCGCGAACGGGCTTTCCAATTTCACATTGCGCCGCAGCAGCCCTATCTCGCTGTTGCAACAACAACCCCCGTTCCGGAGGAATACCAAGCAATGGCTCTCATCGGCAGCACCATCAAGCCGTTCACCGCGCAGGCCTATAAGGAAGGCAAGTTCGTCCAGGTCACCGACGCGGACACGAAGGGCAAGTGGGCGGTGTTCTTCTTCTACCCGGCCGATTTCACCTTCGTGTGCCCGACCGAGCTGGAGGACCTGGCGGACATCTATCCGCAGCTCCAGAAGATGGGCGTCGAGGTGTATTCGGTGTCGACCGACACCCATTTCAGCCACAAGGCCTGGCACGACACCTCGCCCGCGATCGGCAAGATCAACTATTATATGCTGGGCGACCAGAACCACGTCCTGTCGACCAACTTCGACGTGCTTCGCGAGGGCCAGGGCCTGGCCGATCGCGGCACCTTCGTCGTCGATCCGGAGGGCGTGATCCAGCTGGTCGAGATCACCAGCGAGGGCGTCGGCCGCAATGCGACCGAGCTGCTCCGCAAGATCAAGGCCGCGCAGTACATCGCCGCGCATCCGGGCGAAGTCTGCCCTGCCAAGTGGGAAGAGGGCGCCGAGACGCTGGCGCCGTCGCTCGACCTGGTCGGCAAGATCTGATCCCCCAGGCGCCCGTCCAGCCCCCCTTGCGGGCGCCACCATGCGGCCCGGGACGAATACCATCCCCTCGTCCCGGGCCGTTTTGTATCTGAATCCTGTGGAGTTTCCGCCATGCTCGACGCAAACCTGACCCAGCAGCTCAAGGGCTATCTCGCGAACATCCGCGCGCCGATCGAGCTGGTCGCCTCGCTGGGCGACGATGCCAAGTCGCGCGAGCTGGCGGAACTGCTGGACGAGATCGCCGCGCTTTCCGATCAGGTCTCCGTGGCCCGCACCGGCAGCGATGCGCGCAAGCCCAGCTTCCAGATCCGCCGCGCCGGCACCGATATCGCCGTCGCCTTTGCCGGCATCCCGATGGGGCATGAATTCACGTCGCTGGTGCTCGCCCTGCTCCAGGTCGGCGGCCATCCGAGCAAGGCGGCGCAGGAGCTGATCGAGCAGGTGCGGAACCTGGACGGCGACTTCGCCTTCGAGACCTATTTCTCGCTCTCCTGCCAGAACTGCCCGGACGTGGTGCAGGCGCTGAACCTGATGGCGGTGCTCAATCCGCGCATCACGCACGTCTCGATCGACGGCGGACTGTTCCCCGCCGAAGTGGAGGCGCGCAAGGTGATGGCGGTACCCAGCGTGTTCCTGAACGGCGAGCCCTTTGCCAGCGGCCGGATGGAGCTGGAGCAGATCGTCGCCAGGATCGACAGCGGCGCCGAAAAGCGCACCGCGGCGAAGATCGCGGCGAAGGAGCCGTTCGAGGTGCTGGTGGTCGGCGGCGGCCCCGCCGGCGCGGCGGCGGCGATCTATGCGGCGCGCAAGGGCATCCGCACCGGCATCGCCGCGGAGCGCTTCGGCGGCCAGGTGCTCGACACCATGTCGATCGAGAACTTCATCTCGGTGCCGCACACCGAGGGGCCGAAGCTGGCCGCGCACCTGGAGCAGCACGTCAAGGACTATGACGTCGACATCATGAACCACCAGCGCGCCGCGAAGCTGGTGCCGGCGCGCCATGAGGGCGGGCTGCACGAAGTGGTGCTGGAAAGCGGCGCGAGCCTGCATGCGCGCACCGTGATCCTCTCCACCGGCGCGCGCTGGCGGACGATGGGGGTGCCCGGCGAGGAGGAATATCGCAACAAGGGCGTGACCTATTGCCCGCACTGCGATGGCCCGTTGTTCAAGGGCAAGCGCGTGGCGGTGATCGGCGGCGGCAATTCGGGCGTCGAGGCCGCGATCGACCTGGCCGGGCTGGTCGCGCATGTGACGCTGATCGAATATGACAGCCAGCTGCGTGCCGATGCGGTGCTCCAGCGCAAGCTGGGCAGCCTGGCGAACGTGAAGGTGATCACCTCGGCGCTGACCACCGCGGTGGCGGGTGACGGCGAGAAGCTGACCAGCCTGACCTACAAGGATCGCAACCACGGCACCGAGCACCGGATCGAGCTCGAGGGCATCTTCGTGCAGATCGGCCTGGTGCCCAATACCGAGTGGCTGAAGGACGGCATCGCCCTGTCGAACCGCGGCGAGATCGAGATCGACGCGCGCGGCGAGACCTCGCAGCCGGGCATCTTCGCGGCGGGCGACTGCACCACCGTGCCCTATAAGCAGATCGTCATCGCGATGGGCGCGGGCTCGACGGCGGCACTCTCGGCGTTCGACTATATGATCCGCCTGCCGGACGAGCTGAGCGAGGCGGCCTGAACCGAAACGGGGCGTCCTGCGGGGCGCTCCTTTACCTCCCTTCCCCCTTTCCGATAGCCTGGCACGGGATATCGGGAGGGGGATGGCCGATGCGGAATGGCGGTTTCGCCGGGTGGTGCCTGATCGCCGCCCTGTTGCCTGGCCCTGGTGCGCAGGCGCAGGAGCGACCGCGAGACAAGGCGAACGGGAGCGCCGCCCGGGTCCATGGCAGCCAGCCACCGGAGGCCGAGACGCGCAGCGCCGGCGCAAGGATCCTCGAACAGGAGCCGCTTTGCGTGCTGGCGCCCCGCGCGATCAACAAATATTGGGGCGAGCACATGTATGTGACGGTGCAGGACCGCGCCGCACTCGAGCCCTTCCTCCAGGCCGGCCTGGTCAAGCTCGCCGAGAGGCCCACCGGGGCCCCCGACGACCCGGAGCGCATCTGGTACGACGTCACCGATTATGCCGCGCAATGGTCGGCAAGCTGCCTGGTGAATCGCTACGCCTATCCGGTGGAATTCGGCTGGGGCTTCCGGATCGGCACGCCGGAGATCGTCAAGGTCTATCCGCTGGATATCTGGTCGAAGGGCGAATGCGAGATCCGCGCCGGGGTGTTGTTCGAATATCGGATTAAGCTGGAGCCCTGGTTCGTGCCCGGCCGTTTCGAGACCAATTTCGGCACCGAGCACGCGATGCACTATTTCGACGCGGCGAAGAATATCGGCCGCGCGAATGTCCACTACACCAGTAGCAACGGCAAGCACTGGACCGAGGAGCCGATCAGCTATGGGCACCAGCGCTACATCCTATGTGACAAGCTGAAATGACCCTACCCGCTTGGGGGTGGATTAATCGCCCGGAGCGCTTATCTACGCGCCAATAATCGAAACAGGCGATCAATGGCGCAGACCACCTATCTCCCGACGCTCAAGCAGCTCCAATATCTGGTCGCGCTCAAGGATCATGGCCATTTCGGCCGCGCCGCGGAGAGCTGCTACGTCACCCAGTCGACGCTCTCCGCCGGCATCCGCGAACTGGAAACGCTGATCGGCGTGGTGCTGGTCGAGCGCACCCGCCGCGTGGTGCGCTTCACGCCCCTGGGCGAACGCATCGTGGAAAAGGCACGGCGGGTGCTGCGCGAAGCGGACGAACTGGGCGATCTTGCCCGTGCCGCCGGGCGGCCGCTTTCGGGCGAGATGCGGATGAGCGTGATCCCCACCATCGCCCCTTTCCTGCTGCCGCGCATCCTTCCGAAGCTGCGCCGCGACTATCCCGACCTGCGGCTCTATCTGCGCGAGGAGACCAGCGGCCAGGCCTGTGAAGGGCTGCATCACGGTCGCACGGATTGCGTGCTGCTCGCCTTGCCCTATGCCTGTGGCGATGTGGAAACGGCCTCGCTGTTCGACGACCGGCTGTTCGTCGCCTTTCCGGAGGGCGAGATGGATCCCAGCGCCTCGATCCGCCCGGCCGAGATCGACGAGACGCGGCTGCTGATGCTCGAGGACGGGCATTGCCTGAAGGAACATGCGCTGGCCGCCTGCAACCGCCCGGAACTGCGCGCCGAGGCGACGATGCTCGGCACCTCGCTCCACACCATGGTGCAGATGGTCGACAATGGGCTGGGCGTGACGATGCTGCCGGAGATGGCGGTGGATTCGGGCATTCTCGACCATACCCAGGTCGCGGCGCGGCCGCTCGAGGCGGAGAATGCATCGCGGCGGATCGCGCTGGTATGGCGCAAGGCCTCGCCCCGCGAGCGCGACTTCCGGCTGCTGGCGGACGTGCTGGCCGAGGCGCGGCCTTAGTCCGGACTGGCGAAAGCCTCGCGCAGAGGATTCACCTGCTGCATCCGCTCGTGGAGGATCGTCACAATGCCGATGTCGCCATCCTCGAGGACGCGCCAATAAAGCAGATGGCGTTCAAACCGGCAATAATAGCCCGCAACGCCAAGCTCGGCCGGAATGGTACGCCATGGGCTCGCGCGTTCGGCGATCGTCTCGATATGCGCGAGCATACCGTCGAGATAGGCAATCGCCTGCGCATCGCCCCAGTTCGAGCGCGTGTAATCGACGATCTCTGCGAGTCGCAACTCGGCCTGCGGGAAGAGCCGATACCCGCTCAAGCCTGCCAACGCTTGCGTGCACGTTCCAGGAAAGCGTCACGGTCAAAGGGCCTGGCGTCGCTATCCGGTGCGGAAAAGGCCCGTTGCAATTCAGCCTTGAGCTCTTCGAACCGTGCCTGTTCCACGCGCTCCTTGTCCTGCCGAATCAGGTGCCGGACATATTCGCTGGCATTCTCGTACAGGCCATCCTGCCCGATATTCTCAGCGATGAATTCTTCAAGCGGACCGTTCACGCGGACATTGAGGGTCGTGGCCATTGGCGCCTCCTTGTCACGATATAGTGGAATATCGTTGACACCTCAAGCTTGCCAGCGCGCCGCCGCCGCCGCATCGCTTTCCCGCGCTTCCACCCAGCGCGCCGCATCCCCCCGCCATTCGCGCTTCCAGAAGGGCGCGTCGGTCTTCAGCCGGTCGATCAGATAGGCACAGGCCTCCAGCGCCTCGCGGCGATGCGCGGCGGCGGTGCCGATGAAGACGATGCGCTCGCCCACTTCCATCCGGCCGACGCGGTGGAGGATGGTCACGCCCAGCAGGTTCCAGCGCTCCATCGCCGCCTCGGCCAGGGTGCAGAGCGCGTCCTCGGTCATGCCGGGATAATGTTCCAGCTCCAGCGCGGTCACGCCGCCATCGCCGCGGACCACGCCGGTGAAGCTCGCCACGCCGCCCGCGCCGCGCGCTTCCAGCGCCGCCAGCTCCAGCGCCAGCTCGATCGGCGCGGGATCGATCGAGACGCGGATCATCCGCCGGTGACCGGGGGGAAGAGCGCGACTTCCTTCGCATCGCCGAGCAGCGCGTCGAGCGGAACGAAGCGCTGGTCGATCGCGGCACGAAGCCGCGCGGGATCGGCCAAGGCGGCGGCGTGACCGGAGCTGCGGGTGGCGAGCCAGCGGACCAGATCCGCGACGTCGCGGACCGTCTCGGGCGGGTCGACGGTTTCATGCCCTACCCCCACGGCCTCGCGGACCCAGGCGAAGTAGAGCAGGTCCATCAGCTGTCCATGTGCCGCAGGCCGACGCGCAGATAGTCCCAGCCGGTGATCAGCGTGAGCGCGGCGGCGAGCCAGAAGGCGGCGAGCGCAGTGTCCCACAGCCAGGCAAAGGGCAGCGCGCCGGCAAGGATGAGCCCGCCCAGCGCGACGAGCTGGAGCGTGGTCTTCCACTTGGCGAGGCGCGAGACGGGAAGCGAGACCTGGATGCCGCCCAGGAACTCGCGCAGGCCCGACACGGCGATCTCGCGCACCAGGATCACCAGCGCGGGGACCAGGTGGAGATCGGTGATCACGCCGCGCCCGGCGAGGATCAGCAGCACCGCGGCGACCATGATCTTGTCGGCGATCGGATCGAGGAACACGCCGAGCTTGGAGACCGTCCCCTGCGCCCGGGCGAGATAGCCGTCGAAATAGTCGGTGATGCCCATCAGGCAATAGAGCGCGAAGGCGATGCCATAGCCAAGCCGCCATTCGGGCCACCAGAGGAACGCCGCCAGAAGCGGAACCGCGAGGATGCGCGAGAGCGTCAGGATATTGGGCAGCGTGAGCATCGGGGACGCTGTACCACCCCATTTACCCTTCCGTCATCCCCGCCTCTCGCGTCGTTCCACCCCAAGCCGTCATCCCGGCGGAAGCCGGGATCTCGGGCGAAGGCTCGGAACAGGAGCCGCATGAGGTCCGGGCTTTCGCCTGAATGGCGGTTATGGGCGCTATTTCAGCAGCTTGAAGCGGATCGCCTGCCCGCCCCCCGGCGCGAGGTCGAGATCGAGCGTGTCGGCGCTGCCCACCACCCGTTTCTCGATCGCATAGGCGACCGGCTTCTTCACATAATCGGCGTCCGCGGCATCGCGGTAGATCTGCGCTTCATACTTCCGGCCCGGCGCCAGGAAATCGAGCTTCACCGGCAGCTTGCGCGCCGTCTCGTCGGTGATCGCGCCCAGATACCAGTCGCCGCCGCCGCGCGGCTGGCGGGCGACCACCACATAGTCGCCGATCTCCGACGCCAGCGTCTTCGTCGTCTCCCAGTCGGTCGGCACGTCGAGGATGAACTGGAAGGCGTCGCGATGCTTCTCGTAATTCTCGGGCAGGTCCGCCGCCATGTGGATCGGCGAATAGAGCACGACATATTCGGCGAGCTGCGCGGCCAGCGTCGACTGGTTGCGCTCGGTCAGCAGCGTCTTGCCATGCTCGAGGTCGAAGATGCCCGGGGTGAAGTCCATCGGCCCGCCGAGCATGCGGGTGAAGGGCAGGATCGTCAGATGCTCGGGCGGGTTGGTCGGCCGGCCCCAGGCGTTGAACTCCTGGCCGCGGGCGCCTTCGCGGCTCACCCAGTTCGGCCAGGTGCGGCGCAGGCCCGTATCCTTGACCGGCTCGTGCGTGTCCATGACGATATGGCGCTTCGCCGCGGCCTCGATCACCTTCAGATGATGCCGGACCATGAACTGGCCGGCGAACCACTCCTTCCCGCCCTCGCGATCCAGGATGTCGCCGGAATGGCGGACATAGCCGGTCTTCACCGCCGGCACGCCGACCTTGGCGTAGAGATCGAGCGCGGCGTCGAGCTGGTCCTCATAGTTCACCACGGCGCCGGCGGTCTCGTGATGGCCGATCAGATGGACGCCCTTCGACTTCGCATAGGCCGACAGCATCGGCAGGTCGAAATCGGGATAGGATCTGGTGAAGCTGAACTTGTCGCCATTGTCGATCCATTCGCCGTCCCAGCCCTGGTTCCAGCCTTCGACGAGCACCCCGTCGAACCCGTATTTCGCGGCGAAATCGATATAGCGCTTCACATTGTCGTTGTTGGCGCCGTGGGTGGGCCCGCTGCCCCAGGTGGTGCGGTTGAGATGCATCTCCCACCAGACGCCGACATATTTGCCGGGCTTGAACCACTTGCCGATGTCCGGGAGCCTGCTCGGCTCGTTGAGGTTGAGCTCGATCCGGCTGTCCGCCAGCGCCCCCGGCGTGGTGCCGATCAGCAGCGTGCGCCAGGGCGTGGTGAAGGGTCCGGTCTTCTTCGCGCCCACGCCATCGGGCCAGGGCATCAGCCACGCCGTGAGCGTGCCGGCGCCGTCGCCCCGGAGCAGCATGCTCGGGAAATCGACCAGCGCGGCTTCATGGAAGGAGAGATAGAGCCCGTTGTCGCCCTTCAGCGTCAGCGGCGTCTCGGCCAGGGTGATCCGCCGCGCGTCGGTCTGGGTGTAGAGATATTCGTCGCGCTCCTGGCCCAGGCCCTGATACCACCAGGCCTGGTACGCGCCCTTCGTCCTGAACTGGGTGCGATCCGCCAGCACGCTCACCTGCTGGCCGTCGGGGATGCCAGCATAGGAATAGCGAAAGCCGATCCCGTCGTCGAAGATGCGGAAGGTGACCTGCATCGCCTTGTTCAGCGCCGTGTCGCCCGCGATCGTCACGGCGAGCTCGCTATGGTTGTCGCGGATCAGGCGCTGCTCGCCCCAGGGCTGCTCCCAGCTGGTATCCGAGGCGACGCGGCGGGCATCGGTGATCGCGGTATAGCGTGCCTGGGGCTCGCCGGCGAAGCTGAGGCCGAGGTTCGAGGGAGCGATGACGAGCTGGTCGCCGCGCTTCACTTCGTAGAGCGCCGCGCCGCCTTCGACCGAGACGCAGACTTCGAGCACCTTGCCCGGCGACTGGGCACATTCGCGGCTTCCGGCAAAGGCAGTGCCGGGCAGCGCGAGCGCAAGGAGCGTGACGAGGGTGCGAGAGGTCATCCGGTTTCTTTCCTGTGGGGAGATCATGACTTGAGGAATGCAGTGCGCAGGCGCTGGCGGAGCGCGGCGCGTTCGCTCGCGCGCATCTCGCCCAGCGGCCCGCGCTGCCCGGGCGGAATGTGCGCGGCACCGTCCCCGGCGAAGACATGGGTTTCGAACATCGCCCGCCAATAGCCGCGCTCGGCGGGCGGCAGCCGGCGATAGGCGAGCAACGCGGCGAGGAAGACGTCGTGCGGCTGCTCCACGCCCAGGGCATCGTCGCCCCACCAATAATTCACCATCGCGTTGAACGGGCTCAGCGAGGTGACGTGGTGCCACCAGTAGCGCGGCAGGAAGAGCGCATCGCCGGGATCGAGCAACGCGACCCGGGCCGTGGCCAGCGCATCGGCGAAGCGCGGGAAGCGGACGAGATCGGGCGCCTCGGGATCGACCAGCGAGAGCGGCGGAGGATTGTCGAGCGGGCCGATATAGAGGTTCGCCACCTGGTCCGGCGGGAAAAGCAGGAAGCGCCGTCGCCCGGCAAGGACGCAGGCGAGGTTATGGTCGCGATCATTGTGCGTGCGGGTGTGGACCGGGCCGCCGACCCAGAGGCGGGGGGCTACGTCCGCCGGGAGCAGCGGCATCGGGTTCTGCGCGACGAAATCGGGCATCTGCGCCGCCAGCGGCAGCATCTGGACCGCGACATGGGGCGCATTCCCTTCGCCGGCGAGGCGCAGGATCCGGTCTAGCGCGTCGCTCAGCCGGGCGCTGCGGCGCGTGAAGTTGAACTCGCGCAGATCGGTGCCATAGCCGAACTTGCCCAGCGTGCGCGCGGGCGCCTCCATCACCGGCACCGGCGCGCCGCGATCGAGGCCCTTGAGATAGGCGGGCAGCTGCCCCGCCTGTCCCGCGGCGAGTGCGGGCCAATGCCCGAACAGGCCCTTGAGGACGACAGGCACGCCTGCTTCGATCAGCTCGGCAAGGCCGGCGGCCGGCGGTGCGGCCCGGGCCGAGACGCGCGGCAGTCCGTCGAGCGGACCCGGCTCGCCAGCGGCGGCACGGCGGAGCGGCTCAGCCATGGGCAAGCCCGGCGAGATATGCCTCCTGGGTCGGCTGGCGCAGCACCTGCTCGCGCACGAAGCCGAGCATGCGGCGGAACTGCGCCTTCACTTCCTCGGGCGGCACCCGGTCGATCGCGGGCGGCCAGCGCTCCGGCTCGACGCCATGGCCGAGGAAGAGCGCGCGCCAGCTGTCGGGCGGCAGATTCTCCTCCTCGAACGGGGCGAGTTCGGCGCGGGCGCGGAACAGCGCGACGGCATGGGCGAGATCGGATGAGACGAGGCCGGCACGGGCGGCATCCCAGAAGGGGCCGGCATAGCGGGCCAGCGCATAGTGCGCGGACTGGAAGTCGCGGATGCGGTCCAGCGCAGCAGTGGCGGCGCGGTTATATTCGTCGCGCTCGGCGGCGAAGTCGGAGCCGGCGGGAAAACTGGCGAGCAGCTGCACCAGCCCGATCTGGAAGCCGAGCAGCTCGACGCCGTGCACCGGATCGAAACTGGCACCGAGCGTGACGAGATTGCCGCGCCAGGGCTGGATCGGACGCCCGGGCACGACCGCGCGTACCACGGCGCCCGCGAGCGGCAGGCCCGACGCCGCGCCAGCGGCCGTGAGCGCCTCCGCATCGTCGCCATGCGCACTGGACCAGCCGTGAGTCACGAAGGTCGCCGGCCGGCCGGGGTGCAACGCCGTCCATCCGGTGGGACCGGCGCGGCACTCGGCATAGACCGGGAGGTTCGCGAACGGCGGCGCCGCCGCGGCGAGCAGGCGGTCGACGGGGAAATAGTCCCGCCAGCTCAGGAAATTGTCGCCCAGCGGCAACGCGCCGCCGGCATCGACGAACAGATCCGCGCGCAGCCGGCGGCCCTCGCCCAGATCGAGTGCCGCAACTGCCCCCTCCCCCGGCACGACCGTGACCGAGGCGGCCGGATGGATGCGCACTCCGTGCCGGGCCGCCACGTCGCGCAGCATCGCGGCATAGGGAATGGCCGGCAGGTGATAGCCATAGTCGCAGCGGCCATAGATCTCGCTCTCTTCGTCGGGCAGCATCAGCCGGCCCTGCCGCGCGGCGGCGGCGGTGAGCGAGAAGTCGTCCAGCGGCACGCCCAGCCCATGGGCCCGCGCCTTCACCCAATGGGCGAAGAAGTCGCGCCCGCCGATCTGGGTGCCGGCCGAACCATAGGCATGGAGGAAGGCGGGCCGGGCGCCGGCGAGATCGGTGAAGTTCCGCCCAAGAGTCAGGCTGCCGCCCGTGGCCCCGAGCAGCATGGCCTCGTCGATGCGGAGCTGATTGTGCAGCGCCTCCAGCGCCGGGAAGGTCGCATGGGCATCCACCGACGCGAGCGCGCTGGGCAGCTCCACTGCCTCCACCTGCACGCCCGAAGCGCCGAGCCCGCGCGACAGTGCAGCGGCGGCGAGCCAGAGCGGTGCGTCGCGGCCGGCGACGATCACGGTGAAGGGCCGGCTCATGCCACCACCGCCCGGTCGTCCGCGGTGCCGCGCGCGGCGGAGCAATAGCCGGCGATGAACTCGGCATGCGCGGGCAACGCTGCCGCATTGGTGGCGATGCGCTCCCTGAGGTCCGCCAGGCGCTCGACCACTTCGTCGAGCGGCGCGCGGTCGGCAAGCCGGTCATGCGCCTGGGGCAATATCCCCTGCCCCATCAGCACCGCCAGCCAGCTGTCGCGCGAGAACAGGCCGAGCTTATAGTCCGGCGCACGGCCGCTCGAGCGGAACAGCGCGATCTTGTGCGCCAGGCTGTCGGGCAGCGCCATGTTGCGCACATGGTCCCAGAGCGGTTCGCCGTGGCGCGCATTCGCCGTGTAGTGGAGCACCAGGAAATCGCGGGTGCGGTCGTAATGGATCGCGAACAGCCGGTTGAACTCGGCCGCCAGGCGCGGGTCGGGCGGGCCGCCGCCGGGCGCGGGCATCAGGTTGGCGAGATCGGTGACCGCAGCCTGGATCAGGAAGATGCTGGTCGATTCCAGCGGCTCGAGAAAGCCCGAGGACAATCCGATCGCCACGACATTCCCCTCCCAGCCCCGCGCCCGGCGCCCGGCCTGGAAGCGGAGCAGCCGGGGATCGGCGAGCGGAGCGCCGTCGATCGCGCCCAGCACCGTCTCGCGCGCTTGCTCCTCCGAACAGAAGCTGCTCGAGAAGACATAGCCGTTGCCGATCCGGTGCTGGAGCGGGATGCGCCAGGTCCAGCCGCCGGTCTGGGCGGTGGAGCGGGTGAAGGGCGTGATGCCCGCCACGCTGGCACAGGGCACCGCCATGGCGCGGTCGCAGGGCAGCCATGCGCTCCAGTCGTGCCAGGCGACGCCCATGGCCTGGCCGAGCAGCAGCGAGCGGAAGCCCGAGCAGTCGATGAACAGGTCGCCTTCGATCCGCGCGCCCGACTGGAGCGCGACGCTCTCCACCAGGCCGCTTTCGGCGTTACGGGCGACATCGACGATCCTGCCCTCGATCCGCCGCACGCCGCGCCGGGTCGCCCAGCCGCGCAGATATTCGGCATAGAGGCCGGCATCGAAATGATAGGCATAGGAGAAGGTCGAGCGGATCGAGCGCGGATCCTCGTTGGGCAGGTCGAACACGCCTTCGCGGCACATCGCCACGGCGAAGCTGTGGTCGAACCAGTCGCCGACATCATGGCCGGCGGCCCGGGCGCGCAGCCAATGATGCTGGAAGTCGATCCCGCCCCAGCGCTCGCCGAAGCTGCCGAACGGGTGGACATAACGGCCGCCGGGCCTGTCCCAGCCGACGAACTCGATGCCGAGCTTGAAGCTGCCCTGGGTGGCGCGCATGAACTCGGCCTCGTCGAGCCCGAGCATGGTGTTGAACTCGCGGATGTGCGGCAGCGTGGCTTCGCCCACGCCGACCGTGCCGATCTCGTCGGATTCGATCAGCGTAAGCGCATAATCGGTCTGCGGCAGCAGGCGCGCGAGGCCGGCCGCGCACATCCAGCCGGCGGTCCCGCCGCCGACGATGACGACGCGCAGCGGCGCCGGGGATGGGTTCGACCTGGGCTGCATGACACCCGCTCGTGAAATGGAAAAACTGGCGCCGCCGGGAATGAAGGGTACCGGCGGCGCCGAGGGGAGTTAGAATTTGAACCGGGCACCGAACTGGAAGCGCCGGTCGACGCGGCTCCAGTTCGCGTCACGGAACACCGGCTTGGCGTTGGGCGTGGCGCTCGAGTCCCCGAAGATCTGCTGCTGGAACACCGTGGTGGTGCCGAGCAGGTTCGATCCCTCGATCGACAATTCGACCCATTTGGCCAGCGAGACGCGCAGCGACCCGTCGAGGAAGCCCGCCGCCTTCTGGAACACCGGCAGGCCGATGCAGCAGTCGAGATTGTTGGTAAGGAAGCGCGAGCGCCAGTTATAGGCGAGACGCATCGCCACCGGGCCCTTCTCGTACAGTGCCACGGCATTGAACGTGTGCTTGGAGATGCCCGCCAGCTGGTGCGAGTCGATCACCACGCCGCGCCCGCCGGAGACGTCGAGGCCCGCGCCGAAGCCGCCGGTGCCGCCCGCATCGAGCGCGCCCTGAGTCACCAGGTTCGAGTTGCTGATGCCCGACTGGTCGACAAAGGTGTAGTTGAGCTGCGTGCCGAAGCCGCTCAGCACGCCGGGCAGGAAGTCGAAGAAGGTCTGGAACGCGACTTCGACGCCCTTCAGCTCGCCGCCGCCGGCCCCGTTGCGCGGCCCGCGCATCAGCACCGTCTGGGTGGAGCCGTTGTTGGTGAAGCTGCGCAGGAACTCGCCATAGGCGATCGTGCCGTTCAGCTTCTTGTAGAAGCCGTCGATCGTGAACGAGCTGCTGCGGCCGAAATAATGCTCGAAGGTGAGGTCGAACTGGTCGGCCGTGATCGGCTTCAGCGCCGGGAAGCCCGATTCCGCGCGGAACACGAAATTATAGCCGGTCACCGTGCCCGCCCCGTTCTTCACCAGATAAGGCGAGTCCGGCCGGCCGTTGAGATCCGGCCCCAGGATCGAGACGAAGTTGCGCAACAGGCCGAAGTCCGGGCGCGACATGCCCCGCGAATAGCCGAAGCGCACGAACGTCTTGTCGTCGAGGCCGAGGCGAAGGTTGAAGCTCGGCAACCAGTTGTCATAGCTCGCCGTATAGCTGTTGGGGCTGCCGCCGCCGCTGGCGAAGGCCGACACCGCGGGCGTGACGAAGCACATCGGGTT
The DNA here is from genome assembly GCF_002127225.1 of Sphingomonas sp. IBVSS2. Lineage (GTDB taxonomy): Bacteria > Pseudomonadota > Alphaproteobacteria > Sphingomonadales > Sphingomonadaceae > Sphingomonas. Next base: position 291,559 of record NZ_NFUR01000002.1, on the reverse strand, counting down.
GACCACCCAGCCCGTCGGCAGCGGGCCGCCGCAGGGGACATAGTTGTTGAAGGTGGTGGTCAGCGGATAGCCGACGCTGCCGTCCGAGGCGATCTCGGTGCGCACGAAGCGCAGGCCGATATTGCCGCGCACGTTCAGCCCGCCGATGTTCATGCCGTCCCCGCCGAAGCGGAGCATCGCATAGGCGGCCTTGGTCTTCTCCTTGACGTGCATCACCTCGGACGGGAGGTAGCAGCCCTCGATCGTGGCATCGACGCGGTCGCAGATCGGCTGCCAGCTCATCGGCGAATTGGTGGTCGCGCCGCTGACGCCCTGCACCAGCCGGGCGCGGTCCATCAGCGTGGCGCGGTTCATATAGACCAGCGCCGGATTGTCGTAGACGCTGCCATTGTAGAAGCCGTCGCCGAGAGTCACCGACTCCCACATGCCCGCGCCATAGCCCTTGAAGGCCGGGTGGCCCGCGTTGCAGCTCGGATAGGCCCCGCCCGTGGTATTGTCGATGTTGAAACCCGGGCCGTTGCAGTTCCACGAAGCCGCGACCGGGCTCCAGTTGAAGGTGGAGTAGCGGACCGTCTGGCTGCGATCGGCATAGCGCACGCCGACCTTCAGCGAGTCGAGCCAGCCGCCCTCGTCGAAATCATAGGCGACATCGCCGCGAAACGCGGTTTCCTTGGCGTCATTATGCTCCATGTGCGCCTGGATGAACGGCATCCAGTAATTGTGCGGGTTGGAGAGGCCGCCGGTGGCGTAATTGACGTTCGAGCCGGGCAGCAGCTTCACCTGGGGGGTGCCGTCGCTGTTCGTGCTGTACTGCATGTTGGCCATCGAGCCGACCGCGACGAGGATGTCGTCATTGGTCGTGTTCGCCCAGATGTGCTGCACGTCGAGATTGACGTGCAGCTTCTCGGTCGGATCCCAGCTGATATTGCCCGAGAGATCCTGGGTCCGCTCGCGGTGATCGAAGTTGCGCGCCTCGTTCTGGAAATAGAGGCCGTCCTGAAGCGTGGTGCAGACCGACGGTGCGGCGCAATTGTTGACGAAGGGCAGGCCCGGCACCGCCGAGCCGGTGTTGATCGCTTCCTGGGTGCTGTCCCAGCTCCCGCGCCAGCTGCCATGCCCCTGGGTGAGCGTGCCCGAACGGAGCATGCCGTCCGCCCCGAAGACGAAGGGCGAGGTGCCCGGCGCAGCGCCGAGGAACGAGCTGGTCCGCGGATAGAAGGCCGACTTGCCGTACGCGTCGCCCTGGAAGATCACATGGCTGGCCCGCTCGAGCCAGGCATTGTGATATTCGCTGTCGTTGTACTGCGCGGTCATCCGGAAATTGCCGGCATTGTTCTCATATTGCGCCGCCGCCGAGATGCCGCGGCGGACGCGGTCATAATCGACCTGCGAATAGCGGATGCCGTCCGGAATATAGGCCCAGCCCGAGCCGCCGAACGGGTTCGAGGCGCAGGCGACCGAGCCGTCCGAATTGACGATCCCGCCGCCCGAAGCGTTGGTCGAGCCCGTCGTGCAGAAGGTGTCGATCTTGTCCATGATCACGCTTTCCGTGCGCGTGATGACATGGCTGCGGGCGAAATCGGCGAGCAGGCCGAAGCGGCCGATCGCGGTATCCCAGGTGTTTGAGATCAGCCCCGAGAACTCGCCGGTCCACTCCTTGGAGCGGGTGCCATAGGTCGCCTTGGCATTGCCGGCGACGACGAGGCCCTTCTGGTCGAACGGCAGGCGCGTGCGCAGGTTGACCGTGCCGGCCAGGCCGCCCTCGATCATCTCCGCCGTCTGGTTCTTATAGGCGTCGACTCCCGCCATCAGCTCGGGCGAGACGTCGTTGAAATTGAGGCCGCGATAGCTGTCGGCCGAAAAGCTGTCGCGCCCGTTGAATTCGGTGCGGACGAAGGTGAGGCCGCGGATGAGCACGCCCGTGGGCTCGCCCGAGGGGTGCGTCGAATCGTCGGTCGATTGCAGGCGCGAGGTGGTGATGCCCGGCACGCGCTGGAGCGCACCCGACACCGAGGTGTCCGGGAAGGCGCCGATGTCGGTCGCGGTGATCGAATCGACCACCGTGTCCGAATCGCGCTTGATCGTCTGCGCGGTCTCGAGCGCCTTGCGGACGCCGACGACGACGATCGCGGGCGAGCCGTCGTCTTCCTGGGCCGCTTCGGGCGCCCTGGCCGGCGCCTGGGCGGTCTGCGCCTGGGCGATGCCGGCAAGACCCATCAGGGCCATGGCGGCAAGCGAGGCACCGCCCCGCAAGATGGTGGTCTGCTTCATCTTTCCTCCCTCCGTCGCTCCTTTGCGGAGCTGTTGCACGCACGACGCCCCAGGGCCCCCGCCCCGCGGCCTCGCGTCAATTCCCTTGTCGGTGCGTGGAAATGCGCGCGCGGCAGCGCCCTGCGCCGCCGCGCGCGATCGCAAGCCGGCCATGCCGCGCTTCCCCCAAGACACCCTCCTTACGTGCCGGCGACGCTCTGCGGCACCGCCATCCACCGCGAGCCGCCCGATCCGGTGGCGCGAAAACGCCGCCGGCCCTGCCGGGAAGCTCTTTGCGTAACTTTGCGTAAATTGAGCACGATCGCAAGAGGGAAATTTTCGATAATTCAAATGGCACTATCGCATTATAATATAACAATATTATGCCGATTTAGCGCCAAAACAGACTGGAATCACGCGAGCGTCAATGAGTCGAGGAATGCAATTTCGCCTTGCAATCAATGCAAGTTTTGCACAAACTGGCGATGCAATGCAAAGCAGCGCAACTTCGCACGCCGCGCCGCCGGCGACGTCACCGGGTGCCGGTATCGGCGCCGGGCGGAAGCGTGAGGGCGAAGCCGGCCGCGATCAGCAGCGCGGCGGCGGCGAGGACCAGCGCATATTCGGCCTGGCCGTGGAAGACGCGGCCGACCAGGGGGCCGAGCATCGTCGAGGCGACGAGCTGGGGGATCACCAGGAACATGTTGTGGATGCCCATGTACACGCCCGCCTTGCCCGGCGGCACGCTGCCGGCGAGCATGGCATAGGGCATGGACAGGATCGCCGCCCAGGCCAGCCCCACCCCGATGGCCGGCAGCCAGAGCGCCACCGGATCCGCGACGAGCAGGAAGCCGAGCAGCCCCGCGGCGCCGAACGCCAGGCAAAGCGCATGCGTGGCGCGACGGCCGAGCCGCTCGCCGATGCCCGGCAACAGCAGCGCGCCCAGCGCCGCGACACCGTTATAGCCGGCAAAGAGCACGCCCACCCAATCGGCGGCGGCGTTGTAGCCCGGCGAAGCGGGATCGGCGGTGCCATAGTGGCGCAGCGCCAGCGCGGGAACGGTATAGATCCACATCGCGAACAGGCCGTACCAGGTGAAGAACTGCACGATGGCGAGGCGCTTGAGCAGCAGCGGCATCGAGCGGATGTCCTCCACGATCTCGAGCATGCCGATCGAGCTGCGACCGAGCCGGCGCAGGCGGACCACCACCGCCTGGAGCAGCCCGAACAGGAAGCAGATGCCCGCGACGACATAGATTTCGCGCTTCCAGCCGGCGAGCGCGGCCGCGCCCGCGATGCCGATGCCCGCGAGCATCCAGGCCATGCCGTGACGGACCAGCGAGGCGGCGCGTTCGGGCGACAGGACGTGCGGCGGCATCGCCGCTTCGGGCAGCCGCGCCGGCGCAGGGCATTCGGGGGTGGTGACGATCGTCCAGCCCACCGCCGCCAGCAGGGCGAAGCCCCCGATATAGAAGGCCATGCGCACCGATTGCGGAAGCATGCCCGGCTCGGGCTGGCCGCTCAGCCCCGCCCAATGGACGAGCATCCAGGGCAGGGCCGAGGCGAATACCGCGCCCGTGCCGATGAAGAACACCTGCATCGCGAAGCCGGCGGTGCGCTGGCTCTCGGGCACCCGGTCCGCCACCAGCGCCCGGAACGGCTCCATCGCGATGTTGATCGAGGCGGTGAGCACCCAGAGCATCAGGCTGGCGGCCCAGAGGCTGGCGGCATTGGGCATCAGGAACAGGGCGAGCGCGGTACACAGCGCACCGGCCAGGATATAGGGCCGGCGCCGGCCGAGCCGGCCGCGGGTGCGATCGCTCAGATGGCCGATGATCGGCTGGACCAGCAGCCCCGTGGCGGGACCGGCGATCCACAGGATGGCCAGGTCGTCGAGCTCGGCGCCCAGGGTCTGGAAGATGCGGCTGGTATTGACGTTCTGCAGGCCCCAGACGATCTGGATGCCGAGCAGGCCGAAGCACATGTTCCAGATCTGCAGCAAGCCGAGCCGCGCTACACGCGGCGCGTCGCTCGCGTCGCCAGCTTGCAATGCTCCCCCCTCACCGTTCTAAACTGGCCGTATTCGGCTTTCCTCAAGCTTGGGCACAATGGGCAGCAGTAGCAACAACAATACGACGCTGCAGGATCTCGCGCAGCTGGCCGGCGTATCGATCTCGACCGTCTCGCGGGCGCTCAACGATCATCCGCTGATCAGCGCGCGGACGAAGCAGAAGATCTGGGCGCTCGCGCGCGACCATGACTATCCCTTCCGCCCCTATATGCCGGCGGCGCCGGTGGGAGCCGAGGGGACGATCGTGATCGTCACGCCCTTCATGCGCGGCCGGCCGCTGCCGCTCTCGCACCCCTTCTTCCTCGAGCTGCTCGCCAGCATCGGCGAGGCGGCGCGCGCGCGCGACTGCGACTTCACGGTGAGCCACACCACCCCCGCGAACTATGAGGACCTCGTCGCCACCACCACCACCAGCCGGGCGAGCGGGGTGATCTTCCTCGGCCAGTCCATGCTGCACGACGCGTTCAACCAGCTGACCGAATCCAATGCCAATTTCGTGGTATGGGGCGCGCAGATGGCCGGGCAGCTCTATTGTTCGATCGGCTCGGACAACCAGCTCGGCGGGCGCCGCGCGACCGCCCATCTCGCCCGGCTGGGGCGCAAGGCCATACTGTTCCTGGGCGGCACCGACCCCGAATCGATGCAGCGCAAGCGCGGCTACAACGAAGCGCTCCGGGAAGCCGGGCTGGAAATGGATCCCAAGCTGGTGGTGCCGGTCGACTTCGAGCTCGAATCCGCCGATGCGGCGGTGAGCCGGCTGCTGCGGCGCCACGTCCATTTCGACGGGATCGTCGCTTCGTCCGACCTGATCGCGCTCGGCGCGATCCGCGCGCTGCGGCGGGCGGGCGTATCGGTGCCGAACCAGGTATCGGTGGTCGGCTATGACGACATGCTGCTCGCGCGGCTCTCCACGCCCGCGCTCAGCACGATCCGGCAGGACACGTTCGAGGCCGGCCGCCAGCTGGTCTCGCGCATCCTCGACCCCTCCCCCGATCCCAGCGCCGAACGGCTGCCGACGGACCTGATCGTGCGGGAGTCGTGCGGGGGGTGAGATCATAGTTCCCCTCCCTGGAAGGGAGGGGAGGGAAGAAGGGAGGCCATGACCATTAACCGATTGCCGCCATGCACGCCGCTCGGCTATGCCCACGCCTCAATCAGCGGGAAAGCCCGCGCGCAGAGGTGAAGGTAGTTCTATGCATGGTGCGGCGCTCGGGTTGATGCGGGAGCGCCGGTTCCTGCCGCTGTTCGTCACCCAGTTCCTCGGGGCGTTCAACGACAACCTCTTCAAGAACGCGATGATCTTCTTCGCGACCTACCAGATCTTCAATTCGGTGGAGGACGAGACCCGGTTCAGCGCGATCGCGACCGGCATCTTCATCCTGCCCTTCTTCCTCTTCTCCGCGCTCGCCGGCCAGCTCGCCGACACGTACGACAAGGCGAAGATCATGCGGATCATCAAGGCCGCCGAGGTCTTGATCATGCTGGTGGGTGCTTCCGGCATCTTCCTCAAGAATCTGGAGCTGATGCTCGTCGCCCTGGTCGGCATGGGCGTGCACTCGGCATTTTTCGGCCCGATCAAATATGCGATCCTGCCGCAGCATCTGGAGGAAGACGAAGTGCTGGGCGGCACCGGCATGGTCGAAGCCGGCACCTATATCGCGATCCTGTGCGGCACCATCGCCGGCGGCGTGATCAGCGCAAAGGCCGCCGCCTTCGCAGTGATCGGCGTCGCGATCACCGGCTGGCTCGCCTCGCTGCGGATCCCCTCCGCCCCGCCGCTCACCACGCTCAAGATCGATTTCAACATCTTCCGCGCCTCATGGCGACTGATCTCGGCCACCATGCACATCCGCCGGCTCTATCTCGCGATCATCTCGATCAGCGTGTTCTGGACGATCGCGGCGGTGCTCGGCGTGCTCTTCCCGCCGCTGGTCAAGAACGTGTTCCACGCCCAGAAGGACGTGGCGAGCGTGTTCCTGGGCATCTTCTCGGTGGGCATCGCGATCGGATCGGTGATCATCAACCGGCTGCTCAAGGGGCACGTCTCGGCGAAATATGCCGTGCGCTCGGTGCTGACGATGATGGTGTTCGTGATTGCCTTCTATTTCGTCGCGCGCTTCTGGCCGGTGCACGACGGGCCGCTGATCAAGACCGCGGCGTTCGTGATGATGCCGCTGGGCTGGGCGGTGCTGGGCTTGCTGATCGCGATCGCGATCACCGGCGGCATGTTCGTGGTGCCGCTTTATGCCTTCCTGACCACCACCGTCGAGAAATCGCAGACCGCGCGCACCGTGGCGGCGAACAACATCGTCAATTCGGGCTTCATGGTGTTCGGATCGGTCGGCATCTTCGGCGTGAGCAACATTCCCGGGATCGGCGTGGCCGAATGCATCCTGGTCGTGGTGGTGCTCTGCCTGGCCTCGGCCTGGTGCGCGAACCGGCTCTACAAGGCCGAGGACGCGCCGCACGTGCCGGACATACTCCCCTGATGCGGCTCGGCGGGCGCTGAACCCGGAGCGGGCCGCCGCCGTCAGGCGATGAACGTGAAGAAGCAGACGAAGAAGGCAGTGAAGCTCAATGCGAAGAGCTTCACGTCGCTGTCGTCCCGCAGCTTGCGCTGCTGCGCCACGGCGCGGCGGACATGGCGGCGGAACGGGTGGCGGCGGGGCGCGTAGCCCTCGATGACGAGCTGGCGTTGCATGGCCAGCAGTTAACGACTTCTTAACCTTTGCCGCCAGCACTACCTATGGTTAACCACTGTCCGGCGGCGGGACACGCCTTGGTTACCGCGCGGCCGGCCCCGTGCTCGCCCGCACCACCAGCTGATGCTCGAGCGTGACGCGCGGCTGGGGCGCATTGCCGCCCAGGATCAGCTCGGCCGCGGCGGCAGCGAGTTCGTGCACCGGCTGGCGGATGGTGGTGAGCGGCGGCCACACCGCCCGCGCCAGATCCGAATCGTCGAACCCCACGATCGAGAGCGCGCCCGGCACGTCGATGTCGTTCTCGTGCGCGACGGCGAGCGCGCCGGCAGCCATGTCGTCATTGCCGGCGAAGATCGCGCTGGGCCGCTCCTTGCGCGCCAGCAGCTCGCGCGCGGCCGCCGCGCCCGAGGCGAAGTCGTTCTCCGCCGCGACGACGAGCGCGGGATCGAAGGCGATACCGTGCGCCGCGAGCTCGGCCTTGTAGCCGGCGAGACGATCCGCCGAGGAGGCGTGGCTGCCGAGGCCGCGGATCATCGCGATGCGGCGATGCCCGAGCCCGATCAGATGCCCGACCAGCTCGCGCGCGGCGGCGATATCGTCCATCGATGCCGACATGCCGGCATCCTTGCGCGCGCCCGGCGCGATCCGGACATAGGGCAGCCCGCGCCGGTCGAGCTCGTCGAGCAGCGCCATGGCCTCGGTCACCGGCGGCGAGAGGATCAGGCCGTCGAGATGCGTCTCGTCGATCAGCGCGAGCACGTTCGAGACGAGATCCGGCGACTGGCTGTCGATCGGCTGCAGCAGCAGGCGATAGCCCAGCTCGGTGCAGCGCTGCTGCGCGCCGGTCTGCACGTGATAGATGTAATAGGGGCTGGGATTGTCGTAGAGCAGGCCCACCTGGAACGACTTGCGCCCGGCAAGCGTGCGGGCGGCATGGCTCGGGCGGAAGTTGAGCCGCGCGACGACTTCCTCGACCCGGCGGCGCGTCTCTTCGCTGACATGCTTCTCGTTGTTGAGCACCCGGCTGACGGTCTTGAACGACACGCCGGCGATCTTCGACACTTCCTTGATCGTGGGACGGCTGGACATCACTTTCCCCGCCGGGAGGCAGCCCCGGCCTGTGACAGCCATATTTGACAGCGCTGGCAGTACGCAAGCTAAGAAGCGGGGCAATGGACATGGCACAGCCTCTCCCCGCCGCGGCCGGGATCATCGCCGCGCGGCTCCGCCCGGGCCGGCGGCGGCCCTTCGTGCTCGGCATCGCCGGCGCGCAGGGCAGCGGCAAGTCGACGATCGCGCGTGCCCTGGCAGCCCGTTTCGGCTGCCCGGTGCTGTCGCTCGACGACCTCTATCTCGACGGCGCCGCCCGGCAACGGCTCGCCGAGACCGTGCATCCCCTGCTGCGCACGCGCGGCGTGCCGGGCACGCACGACGTCGCCGCCGGGCTGGCGGCGATCGAGGCGCTGGCGCACGGCCCCGCCCTGCTCCCCCGCTTCGACAAGGCGCGCGACGAGCCCGGCGGCCCCGAGCGCGTGGCCGGACCGGCCGACATGCTGATCCTGGAGGGCTGGTGCCTGGGCGCCCGACCACAGGCGGCGGCGGAGCTCGTCGCGCCGGTCAACGACCTGGAACGCGCGCACGATGCGGGCGGCCGCTGGCGGCGCTGGGTGAACGCGCAGCTGGCCGGTGCCTATCAGGCGCTCTGGGCGCGGATCGACCAGCTCGTCTTCCTCGCGGCGCCCGGCTTCGAAGTTGTGGCCGATTGGCGGATCGAGCAGGAACATGCCGCGCACGGGCCGATGTCCGATGCCGATGTCCGGCGCTTCGTCCAATATTATGAGCGGCTGACCCGGCACATGCTGCGCCACGGGCACGCCTGGGCCGACCTGACGCTGCACCTGGACGCCGATCGACGGCCGAGGGATTGATCCAGGTTAATTGGCACCCGCATGCATCGCGCCGGTTTTCGTTGGGCGCCGCGACCCGCGCGGCGCCCGCCCCCCGAAAAGGGCCGAGAGCCCGCGCGGCTGGACCGCGCGGGCTCTCTTGCTACTTGTCTCCGTCGCCAGCGCCCTCGCGCTCGCCATCGCCCTCGAGATTCCGGGAAGGGTTCTGGTCGAGCGAGAAGCCGCCGCCGCCGCGGACTCGCAGCATCCTGAGGGCGTCGCTGGCATCGGCGCCCGATTGGGTGAAGCTGATCGCGAGCGTGCCCGGGATCACGGTCAGCAGGTAATTGGCCGACAGCGCGAGCGTCCCCTGCCCGATCGCATAGCTGCCCACCTGCTCGCCGGCGATGCGGGCCAGCGCGCCGGTGAAGCCGTCGCCGTTCACCAGCGAGCCGGCGGAGACGGCATAGCCGAACACCGGGTCGGGCTGGCCGAACAGCTTGGTCGCATCCTGCGCGGTCACGGTCACCGCGCGGCGGGTGATGTCGGCAATCACCGGCGCGCCCGACAGGCTGACGGCATAGTTCCCCGCGTCCACGCCCGTGAGCGCCAGGCCGCTCACCTGCACCGCACGGCCGGTGCCGGCATTGGCATCGGCGAAGCGATAGGTGGCGGTGCCCGTCACCGCATCGCCCGAGATCACCCCGGTGAGCGCGATCCGGCCGGTGGTGCCGGTGGTGCCGTCATAGGCACGGCTGTCCGCCGTCGCGATGGCGGTGATCGCGCGCTGGGCAATCGTCGCGGCGCCGGTGGCCGTGCCGCTGACCGTATAGTTCGCCGCGTCGGCGCCGGTCAGCGCGAGGCCGCTGGCAGTGGCGGTGCGGTTGCCGGCATTCTTGCTGTCGAAGGCGATGCCGGCGGCGGTCACGCCAACCTGGTCGCCCAGGACGACGCCGTTCAGGCCGAGCGTGCCCGTGGCAGCAGTGGTGCCGTCATAGACGCGGCCATTGGCAGTCAGTGTGGCGGTGATCGCCTTGGCGAGGATGTCCGCCAGGTCGGTTGCCGTCGCGGCGACGACATAATTGCCCGCGTCCGCGCCCGAGAGGCTGATCCCGCTCGCCGTCACCGTGCGGGTGCCCGCATTCTTGCTGTCGAACGCCATGCCCGCACTGCTCGCCGTCACCGCGTCGCCCGCGACCACGCCGTTCAGGCCCAGCGTGCCGGTGGCGTTGGTGGTGCCGTCATAGGTGCGGTCGTTCGCCGTCAGCGTCGCGGTGATCGTCTTGGCGATGATGTCCGCCAGCGCGGTCGCCGTGCCGCCCACGGTGTAGTTGCCGGCATCGGCGCCCGACAGGGTGATGCCGCTCGCCGTGACCGTGCGGGTGCCCGCATTCTTGCTGTCGAAGGCATAGCTGCCGTTCGCCGCCACCTGGTCGCCGCCGACCACGCCGTTGAGCGCCAGGCTGCCGGTGGCGTTGGTAGTGCCGTCATAGGTGCGGCCATTGGCGGTCAGCGTCGCGGTGATCGCCTTGGCGAGGATGTCCGCCAGCGCGGTCGCCGTGCCGCTGACCACATAATTGCCCGCATCCGCGCCCGAGAGGGTGATGCCGCTCGCCGTGACCGTGCGGGTGCCCGCGTTCTTGCTGTCGAAGGCCAGCGTGCCGCTTGCGGCCACCTGGTCGTTGCCGATCAGCCCGTTCAGGCTCAGCGTGCCGGTGGCGTTGGTGGTGCCGTCATAGGTGCGGCCATTGGCGGTCAGCGTCGCGGTGATCGTCCTGGCGATGATGTCCGCCAGCGCGGTCGTGCTGGTGCTGGCGATCACGTAGTTGGCCGCGTTCGCGCCCGAGAGGGTGATCCCGCTCGCCGTGACCGTGCGGGTGCCCGCATTCTTGCTGTCGAAGGCCAGGACGCCGCTCGCCGTCACCTGGTCGCCGCTTACCAGGCCGCTCAGCGTCAGGCCGCCGGTGGCGTTGGTGGTGCCGTCATAGATGCGGTTGTCGGCGGTGAGGATGGCGCTGATCACGCGAGGATCGACCACCACCGTGCCCGCGCCGAAGGCGAAGGCGTAGTTCATCTCCGAGGCCAGCGTGCCGAGCGCCGAATAGACCGCATAGGTGCCGGCATCGCGGCCCGCCCCGCTGAGCGCCGCCGCGCCCGACCAGGCGCCGCTCGCGCTGTCGCCGTTGACCAGCCCGGTGATCGTCGCGGTGAGGACCGGGATGGCACCGTTATAGGTCACATGGAAGCTGTCCGGCGTGACGGTCAGCAGCGGGCGATAGCCATAGACGAAGCGGTTGCCCGCGTTCGGCGCGGTGGCGAAGGTGCCGGCGCCGAAATCATAGAAATCGCCATAATAGCTGGTGCCCGCCAGCCCGCCGAAATTGTTGTTCGGATCGGAATGGCCGAAATTGCCGCCGGTCTGGGTGTAGATCAGCCAGCGGCCGTTCGCGGCGGCCAGCGCATCGGCGCCGCGCGCATTGGTGAACAGCCCGTCCGAGGCGAGCGTGATCGCGTCCCCGCCCGCCGACGAAAGGATCCGGCCATTGACCGAGATCGTCATGCCGCCATGCGAGGCGATGGTCACCGCGCCGCCATTGCCCTGCACCGTGCCGTCGATCGTCAGGCCGACATTGCTGGTGAGCTTCAGCCCGTTGCTCGAGAACTGGCCGAGCGCGGCAATGCTGTTGCCGCCCGTCAGCAGCGCCGCGCCGGTGGCGCCGCCCTGCAGGCGATCGGCGATGATGTAATAGTTGTTCTGGGTAAGCGCGCCGTCGACCTGGAGGTCGAGCGTGCCATGCACCTCTACCACGCCGTCCAGCCCGAGGTCCTGCAGGTTGCGCAGCCTGAAGCCGCCATTGTTGACGGTCACCATGCCCAGGCTGGCGACACGCGAGCCGCTGCCGCCCTGGTCGAGGTCGACATTGCCGTTCACCGCCACCACGCCCAGCGTGCCGGCCGAGACGCTGGCGCCGGTGATCCCGCCCGCCACCGCGAGCGCCACGTCGCCGCCGGCGAGGTTGCCGAAGCGCAGGCTGCCCGTGCTCGCACCCACGTTCACGACGAAGCGGCCCCAGATATCGCCGGTGGTGACGTCGCCCTGGCCGGCGATGTTGATATGGCCGGCATTGGTGGTCACGTCGCCGAGCGTGAGCGTGCCCGTCGGCCCGGCGATCGCGATTGCCCCGACCGCGTTGATATTGCCCATGGCGAGATTGCCGGTGAGCACCCTGGCCTCCACCGTGCCGCCATCGACCGCGCCGAGCGCGTCGGCCCGGTACAGATTGATCGCGAGCGCGCCATCGGCATCCAGGCTCTTGCCCGCCAGCAGGGTGCCGGCATTGGCGAAGGCGTTGCCGCTGGTGATCGACGCTGCATCGGTGGCGCCGAACGTCAGGTTGCCGCCCGCGCTCAGCGAGAACGCATTGGCGCCGGCGCCGGTCAGCGCGGCCCCTGCCAGCGTGAGGTCGCCGCCGGCGGCCAGGCTGATCGCGTTGCCCGCCTGGACGTTGCGGACGTGCAGCTGGCCCTGCGCGGCACGGATCGAAACCCCGCCGGCAGCGGCGAAATCGGTCGTGCCGAAGTCGAAGTCGCCAACCGTGTCGGTGATGCTGAGCGAGCCGCCGAGCGTGCCGAGCGATGCGAAGCTGTTGCCCGCGAAATGGCCGGCGGTGAGCGTGTAGTCATGCCCCACGACCGGGGCCAGGTTCAGCTCGATCGTGCCGGTGCCGGCGTCGAGCGTGACGTCATGGCCCTGGAGGAAGTTGATCCCCAGATTGCCGGACTGGATGGTGACGCTGCTGTTGCCGTCGGACTGGATCGTGTCGAACACGCCGGTCAGCCCGAGCAGGTTGATCGTGACGTCGCCGCCCAGCGAGACGACCGTGCCGCCGCCGGTGCCGCAGCCGCAGCCGCCAAGGCTGCCGCCCGTGACGACCGAGTTCGCGACGTCGATCGCCGCCGCCGTATCGGCGCCGAGCGTGACATTGCCCTGGGCTACGAGCGCGAAGCCGTCGACCGCGGTCAGTCCGCGCACCGTGGCACTGCCGCCCGCGGCGAACTGGCCGCCACCTGCAAGCGAGACCTGGTTGATCGCGAGATTACCCGCGGAAATGACCGACGCGTCCCGGGCGGCGTTCAGCTCGTCGATCGTGATCCCGCCGGTGAAGCTGTTCACGACCACGTCGCCGCCCGAGCCGAGCGATGCCGCCCGCACTTCGCCGCCGTTGATCTCGAGATAGCGGTCGGCCGTCAGGATGGCGACGGCGCTCGTGTCGACCAGGCCACCGCCGGTCAGGTAGAGATCGTTGGCGGTGATGCTGCCGCCGCCCAGGATCAGGTTGCCGCGCCGGGCCTCCAGATCGACCGTGTCGCCCGAAGCCGTGCCCACCGTGAGCGCACCGTTCTCCAGATAGGCGCTGGCGTTGCCGGTGACGGCCTTCAGCTCGCCGATCGACAGGTCGCCGTCGAGGACGTCGACCGTGGCGCTTGCCCCCGTGACCTGGGTGAGCGCCGCCGAATGGTCGAGGCTCACATAGGCGCCGGTGATGCCGAGGACCTTGGCCGTGCCCGTGGAGCCCGAAGCGCGCTCGAAATAGGTGTCGTTCGCGATGCCGGAATAGTCGTCGGCGCCGAGCACCGCGTCGCCGGTGGTGCTCTGCACCAGGAGATCGCCGGTCGCGCCGGTGAGCTTCGCCTGGCGCAGGATCGCATCCCCGCCCTGCGCGTAGAGCGTGATGTTGCCGCCCGCGCTGGCATAGCCGGCGGTGATGCCGCCGCTGCCGGTGGTGGAGAGGTGCACGTCGCTGCCGGCTTCGATGCTGCCGGTCAGGTTCAGGGTGCCCGCGCTCGCGACGCGGGCGTCGCCGGTGCCGCCGTCGACATGGACGGCCTCGAAGTTGCCCGCCGTGGTGGATACATCGACACCCGTCGCGCCGAGCAGCTCGTTCGCCTGGATCGCGATGGCGGAGCCGGTCACCGAGCCGGAAAGCGAACGGATCGTGCCGTTGCCGAGCAGGCCGGAGACCAGGAAGGCGATGTCGCCACCATATTCCAGCGTGCGGCCGCCCATGTCGAGGGCGCCCGCGCTGGTCAGGGTCCAGGTGCCCGCCCGGGGGCCGCCGGGTGCCAGCGCGCCGTTCAGGAGCGACCCGCCGCTCAGCACATAGTCGCCGGCCACATAGACGGTGCCGATATCGACGGTGCCGATTCCCGCGTTGAGCTCGACATTGCCGGAGCTGCTGCTCGCCCGGCCGAGCGCGATGCCCGTGCCAGTGATCGAAAGCGTGCCCGTGCCGACATCCACCTGCCCGCCGGTGATGTCGCCGACCGCCGAGATGGTGAGGTTCCGGCTCGCGCCGAACGTGGCCGGCAGGGCCAGATTGCCCTGGGTGTCGGTGACGAAGACATCGAGCGGGACGCCGTTCGCGAAGGTGAGTGCGCCAAGGCCGATGTCGCTGCCCGTCACCGAATAGGTGCCCGGCGTGGCGATCGAACTCGCCTGGACATCGGCATCCGCGACCAGCGTGACGTTCGCGCCGGCGACGGTGCCGAGCAGCAACCGCCCGAGCGACCGCGCATCGACGTCGCCCGCCGCGGCGATGGCGACCGAAGTGTTGTACATCGCATCGACGCCCAGCGTCGCGTTGCCGGTGGCCTGGATCTTGACCAAGCCCGGCGTGGCGCCGACGCCATAGTCGACGACGTTGGCGCTGGTGATCGAGCCGGTCGCCGCGCCCAGCGTGACGTTGCCGCCCGAGATCAGCGCCTTGAAGCCGTCGCCCCCGGCGTCGTTGTTGCTGTACAGGGAGAGCGAGCCGACCGTGACGTTGCCGGTGCCGGTCACCGAGACATCGTCGCTGGTGGTGATGGCGCCGATGTTCAGGTCGTTCGCGCCGCCATTGAAGGTGACGTTGTTGCCCCAGAGCTCGCGCGCATAGCCGCCTTTGGCGGTGATCAGGATGTCGCCCGAGGTATTGATACCGGCATTGGCGGTCAGGTTTCCGTCGATATCCAGCGTGACGTCGCCGGAGCCGGGATTGCCGATGAGCCGCAGGTCCTGGGCGTTGGTGAAGCTGAACGCGGTGCCGTTATAGGCGGAGCCCTGCAGCCTCTGGACATGGTTCTGCCGGTTGGCCGCGACGCCATAGCCGTTGAGCGTCAGCAGCTCGGCCGTCAGCGCGCCCGCCGACTGAGTGATCTGGCCGGTCGAATCGATGACCGCTCCCATGGTCACGACGATATTGCCGGTGAGGTCGATCGCGCCGTCATTGTACAGCTGGAAATTGCCGGCGCTCACATCGCCGAGCGCGCTGAAGCGGATGGTGCGCGGGGACATCGGCGTGCTGTAGAAATTCGCCCAATGCCCCGGCGTGGACACGTTCAGCGTGCCGCCGGTGATCGGGTCGGCGCCGGTGACGTTGACGTCGCCGCCCGCGATCAAGGTCATGGCCGAGCTGGTGCCGGCGGTGAGCGCGCCAGAGATGTCGAGGGCGCCGCTGGTCTTGAAGGTCAGGGCGCCGCCCGCGCTCAGCCCGTTGATCGTGCCGATCGTGTTGTTGCCGCCGAGCAGCATGTCGCCGGTCGCCGAGCCCGCAACGCTCGCGGCGTTGGCGAGCGAGCCGGCGGACTGGGTGACCGAGCCGTTGGTCGCGGTCACGCCGAAGGCGCCCGCCGCGACGACGTTGCCGGTCAGGTCGACATTCGCGGCGCTGATCGAGACGGTGCCGCTCCCCGCCGAGAGATTGCCGAACTGGCCGATGTGATCGGTGCCGAACAACAGGCTGATATTGCCCGCAAGGGCCGTGGCGCCGAGCGTGCCGCTGATGGCAGTGCCGGCACCGCTATTGGTGACGCTGGTGCCGCGGACGAACAGATTGCCGTCCACGGTCGCGTTGTTCAGGGTGACCGCGCTGCCGGTCGCCGAGACGGTCGCATTGCCGTTGAAGTTGAAGTTCAGCTCGAGCGGCCCAGCCCCGGAGATGTTGTTCAGCGTTGCCGTGCCGGCGGTGCCGGTGTTGCTCAGGCTGATCATCGGCGTGGTGATCACGCCGCCGCTGGCCATGGTCAGCGCGAAGTCGGCCGCCAGCGCCGAGCGGACAAAGGCGACGCTGCCGGTGCCGTTCAGCCAGCCGGTGATGTCGGTCGTGCCGACCGCCAGCGAGATATTGACGCCGGAGAGGTTGCCGAGATGGGCGATGGCGTTGTCGCCGGTCAGCTCGATATCGCCGCCGGTAGCGTCGATGTTGAGCAGGTTCGCCTTGACCGAGTCCGCGGTGATGCGGCCGACGGTCAGGTCCACGATACCGTTCTCGGCGGCGATCAGGCCGGCACTAAGGATGTTGGAGCCAGTGGTAAGCGTGATGTCGCCGTTCTGCGAGGTCAGGCTGTCGATATAGCTGAAGCTGCCGCCGAGCAGCTCGACGCCCTCCGCCGCGGTGACGTCGAGGGTGTTGGCGGTGAACAGACCGCCCGGGTTGGTGACGCTGCCGGTGTCCGAATAGAAGCCGAGCTTGCCGCCGGCATGGACGGCGCCCCACAGCGCGATGTCGCCGACATTGCGGAAGAGGAAGTCGCCATTGGTGGTGATCGTGCCGAGCCGGCCGACCGCATTGACCTGCCGCAGATCGGCGCTGCCCGCGGCGACGCTCAGCGTCTGCCCGGTGATCGTGCCGCCGGTCTGGTTGATGCCCGTGGCGCCGTTCAGCGTGACGCTGGTTCCGGCGGAGATGTCGCCGGTCAGATCATAGGCGGTCGCGCCGTTATAGGTCAGCTCGGTGCCGGCGCTGAGCGCGCCGACGGTGCCGATCACATTGGCCTGGTTGAGCGAGAGCGAGCCATGCGCCGAAGCGGTGACCGAACCGCCGGTCATCGCGCCCGACTGCCAGATATTGCCGCTGGTCGAACGGACGTCGATCGCCCCGCCATTCGCCGCGGTGATGCCGGCGATCGTGAAGGTGCCGGTGTTGACGAAGGTGACGTTGTCGCCCGCCAGGATCACATCGCTGCCGGCGTCGATCTGGTTGGCCGCGCCCAGCTCGATATCGCCCGCCGCGCTCACCCTGAGCCAGCCGGTGTTGATCCGGCCGCCCGTCTGGCGAACCGCGCCGCCGGCATTCAGCGTGAAGGTGTCGTCCGCGTCGACATTGGCGGTCAGCGCCACGGCATTGAGGCTGGCGATCCTGACATAGCCATTGGGGCTGCTCAGCGCGCCGAGCGAAGCGATGCGGTTGGTCGCGCCGTTCAGGTCGACAAAGGCATTGCCGGTGGCGATCAGCTTGCTCGCGGTGATCGAGCCGGAGGTCTGGCGGACATAGCCGCCATTCGCCGTGCCGCCGAGCGTGACGGTGTCGCCGCGGATATCGCCCTGGATATCCAGCTGGCCGGACAGGATCGACACGTCGCCCGTCGTGGCGGTCGCGCCGTAGACATAGCTCATATTGCCGGTGAGCGAGATGCCGGTCGCCGCCTGGACGGTGATCCCGCCGCTGTTGACCGCCCCGCCCGCCATCGAGATCGAGCCGTTCTGGCTGGTCAGGATGCTCTGGTACATCCCGTTCTGGATCGCGCCCGAGATGGTGAAGCTGCCGGCATTGGTGAAGGAGAGCTGGCCCCCGCTGAACCCGCCGAGCGAGGCGACATGGTTGGCGGTGGTCAGGTCGACATAGCCGCCGGTGAGATTGAGGGTCAGCGTGCCGGCGGTGATGTTGCCGCCGGTGAGATTGT
This sequence comes from Sphingomonas sp. IBVSS2, assembly GCF_002127225.1. Classification (GTDB taxonomy): domain Bacteria; phylum Pseudomonadota; class Alphaproteobacteria; order Sphingomonadales; family Sphingomonadaceae; genus Sphingomonas. Next base: position 273,929 of record NZ_NFUR01000002.1, on the reverse strand, counting down.
CGCCATTGTTGATCGTGACGTTGTGGCTGCCGGCGTCGATCGCGTCGATCTGCAGCGCCACGCCGTTGCGCAGGTTGAGGTTCGAACCGGTGGAGATCAGGCCGATGCGGCTGATCTGGTTGCCGCCATTGTCGAGCACGACATTGGTGCCGGTGGCCGAGAAGATGCCGGCGACGATCGAAGTGCCGGCCTGCTGGGTGACGGCGCCGCCGTCCGAGATCATCTCGACGATATGGCCGGCCGCGCTGATGTTGCCGAGCGCGAAATCGCCGGTGTTGCGGAAGCGCAGGTCCTTGCCGTTCGAGTTCAGCGTCGCCAGCGTGACGTCGTTGCGGTTGAGCAGGCTGATGCCGTTGGCCGCGCCCGCGCCGCTCGTCGCCTGGAGCTCGCTCGAGCGGATCACCCCGGTGCCGGTCTGGGTGAGGTTCCCGGCGGCGGTGAGCTTCACCAGGCCCGGCGCCGAGATCTCGCCGTCGAGCGTCAGGTTGCCGCTGGCGTTCAGCGTGAAGCGGCCGTTCGTGGTGACGTCCTTCACCGTGCCGATCGCATTGGCCTGGTCGAGCAGGATGTCGCCGCCAAGCGAAGTGACGGTAAGGGCGCCGGCGGAGATGGCGGCGGTCTGGTTGATCCCGCCGGTGTCCGAGGTGAGCGAGAGCAGGCCGGGCGTGCTGACGGTGCCGAGTCTGATCGAGTTCGCCGAACGGAAGCGGATGTCGCCGGTGGTCGATACGAGCTCGATGCTGCTGAAGGGGTTGATATCGTTGGCCGCGCCAAGGGTGATTGCGCCATCCGCATGCGCGATCAGGTTGTCGCCGGTCAGCGTCCCGCCCTGCTGCAGGATCGCGCCGCTGTTCGAATAGAACGCCAGCTGCTGGCCGAACGCGCCGACATCGTCGGTCAGGATCAGGTCGCCGGCATTGGCGAGCGTGATGTCGCCGCTGGAGCCGAGGTTGCGGACCGCGCCGAAACGGCTGATCGCGTTGGCGTTGCCGTCCAGGCGGATACCGCCATCCGCAGTGAGCGTGGCCGTGCCGCCCACCGTCAGGATGGTGCCGACATTCTGGCGGATCGCGCCGCTATCCGAGACCAGCGTGAGGTTGCCGCCCACCGTCATGTTGGTCAGCGCGATATCGCCACTGTTGCGGAAGCGCAGATTGCCGCTGGTGGTGCTGAGCCCGCCCAGCGCGGTGACGTTGTTGGCCCGGAACAGGTCGAGCCCGGTGCTGGCATAGGCCGAGAGGCTGGCGGTGATGATCGCGCCGCCGGCCTGGCTGATCGCGCCGTCGGTGGAGCTGAGCGTTACCGAACTGCCCGAGATGGTGCCGAGCAGCGTAAGATCGTCGCGCACCGTGAAGCTGACCGCATTGCCCGCGGTCAGATCGCCGAGCTGCCCGACCTGGTTCACCCGGGTCAACAGGATCTGGTTGCCCGCGCTCGCGTCCAGCCGGGCCGCGGTGATGATGCCGGCATTCTGGTTGATCGAGCCCAGCGTGGCGTTCAGCGAGACGGCATTGCCGCCGCCGGCCGTGATGTCGCCGCCCAGCGCGAAGCCGCTGTTGCTGGAATAGGAGATGCCGCCGTTCTGCGTCGCCAGGCCATAGATCGTCCCGACATTGTTGTTGGCGTTCATGGTGATCGCACCGGCGGCGGTGACGTCGAGCCCGCCCGCCGTGATCGCGCCGCTGAGCTGGGAGAGCGTGCCGCCCGTGCCGAGCGACAGGCGCCCGGTGCCGAGGTTGATCGTGCCGTTGACGCTGAGGCTCGAACTGGACCGGAAGGATGCGTCGCCGCCCGCGGTGACGTTGCCCAGCGTGCCGATCCGGCCGCCCAGGTTGATGGTGCCGGAAGCCGCTGCGTTCAGCGTGTCGACATTCACATGGTCGCCAAGGTTGCCGATGCTGCCATTGGTGACGGTGAGCGAGGCGGTTCCGCCCTCCACGGCGCCGAACCGGGTATCGCCGCCCGAGACGACGGTGATGCTGCCGCCATTATAGGCGATCAGTGCATCTACGCTGCCCAGCTGGTTGGTGGCGCTGGTCAGCGAGATGCCGTTCGCGCGCAGGTCGAGGAAATTGCCCGGAGCGTAGAGGATCTGGCCGGCGCTCTGCGTGATGCTGCCGCCCTGGCTCCAGAGTTCGAAATAGGGCGAGTTGATCGTGCCGGTCAGGCCGACATTACCATCGACATAGACTTGCGCGATCGTGTTGACATTGCCAACGCCGGTGATGCTGTTCCAGATCCCCCCGGAACCGCGCAGGCTGAAGCCCTGGCCGCCGCTCAGATTGATCGTACCCGAGGTGATCAGCCCGCCATTCTGCCGGACATAGGCAGTGGCCGCGATCGTGGTGAGCGAGAGCGCCTGGCCGTTCATGGCGTTGATGTCGCCGGTGATGTCGAAGCTGTCGGCATCGGTATAGGCGATGCCGCCAGAGGCGGCGTTGGTCAGGCCGGCGATATTGACGACATTGTTGGTCGCGCTGGTGAGCGACAGGCCGGTGGACGCCGTGGCGCGCAGCGTGCTGGCGACGATCCCGCCGCTGCTCTGCGTCATCGCATGTCCGATGCTGACCAGCATCACTTCCTGGCCCGCCGCCGAGATGTCGCCCGCCAGGTCCAGGTTCGTGAAGGTGGAGAAGAGGATGCCGCCACTGGTGCTGTTGGCCAGCCCGGTGATGGTGCCGATGGCATTGCCGGCATGGCCGAAGGCGATGCCCGTCGCCGCCTTCGCGAAGAGGCTGTTCGCGGCAACCGGGCCACCCTGGCTGATCGCGCCGGTATCGGAAGTCAGCGAGAGCGCATTGATGGTGTAGCCCGGCGTCCCGGCGAAATCGATGCTTCCCAGATTATGGAGCGTGACATTGCTGCCGTCGCCATAGGCGAAGCTGGAGCTGGCGCCGGTGAAGTCGTTCGCGCCGCCGAGGATCAGGTCGCCGCCCGAAGTCACGCTCAGGCTCGGCGCCACGATCTTGGCATTGCCGCTCTGCACCACCGAGCCGCCGGCGGCGCCGAGCGTCGCGCTGGCGGCGGAGATCGTGCCGGCGGTCTGGGCGATCCCGCCGCTCGTCGCGGTGAGCGTCGCGCCGTTGGTGGCGGTAACGTTGCCGTCGAGCGTGAATCCGCTGCTGGCGAAGTCGATGCTGGTGCCGCTCAGGCCGTGCACCGTCGCGATCTGGTTGCTGCTGCTCGTCGCCGAGAGCCGGCCGCCGGCATTGGCGGTGAGCGAACTGGCCTGGAGCCCGAAATTGTTGACGGTGATGTCGCCTGCCGCGCTCAGGGTGACGTCGCCCGCGGGGTTCATGAACTGCAGGTACAGCGTGTCGCCGTTCAGCCGCACGGTGCCGCCCGCGCGGACCACGGTGGGCGTCGCGGCGCCGAAGCTGTTGTTGCCCATCAGGTCGAGATTGGCGCCCGTCAGGATCGACGCATTGGCGTCGACGCGGCCCGTGCCGCTCTGCACGATGTCGCCGCTGCCGCGCAGCGTGACGTCATTGGCCGAGATCGTGCCCGCCGTCTGCGAGATCCCGCCGCCATTGGCCAGCAGGTTGACCGAGCGCAGCCCCACCTTGCTGGCGCTGACGTCGCCCGCGACGGTGAAGCTGCCGGCATTGGAGACGAGGACGTCGCCATAGGTGGCGACCAGCTTGCTGAAGCTGTTCACATCGACGCTGTTGGTCAGGTCGATATGGCCGGCGGTCATCGACAGGCTGTCGACATTGATCCCGCTCGAGGCGAGATTGCCCCCGGCGGTCACCACGGCATTGCCGGTGGTGTTGAGCCCCACGACGATCCCGCCCGAACCGCCATTGTTGAGCGTGATGGTGCCGCCGCCGGTCGAGGTGCCGATGAAGTTGGTGAAGCGGTTGTCGCCGCCGAGCGTGACGTTGCCCACCGCTGCCATGGCGCCGGTGGTGACGTTGACGGTCCCGCCGCTCTGGGTGATCGCGCCGGCCGCAGCGATCAGGCTCGTCGCGACGGCCGTGAGGTTGCCGGTCAGATCGATATTGTTGTCGGCGATCAGGGTGAAGCCGCTGTTGACGCCGATGCCGTCGAGCTTGATGTCACCCGCGGCGTAGATGGTGGCGTTGATGGCAACCACGCTGAGCTTGTCCGCAGCGACCTTGCCATGCGGGGTGGTCACCACACCGACAGTGGTGGTGCCCGTGGTGATGTTGCCGGTGGTGCTGAGGAACACGGTGCCGGGCGCGGTGATGTCGCCTTCGATCGCCAGGCCGCCGGTGTCGCGGATGCGGATGTCGCCGGCATCGGTGGCGAGACCCGCGAGTGTCGTGAAATTGTTCGAGCTGCTGTTGAAGCCGATGCCGGTCGCGGCATGCGCGATGAGCGTGTTCGCGGTCAGGGCGCTGGTCTGGCTGATCGTGCCCGTGTCCGAGGTCAGGTTCAGCGTGCCGATCGCCGCGCCGTTGCTCGGCAGCAGCAGGTTGCCGCGATTGCGGATGGTGACGTCCGCGCCCACGCCATGGCCCATGTCCGACAGCGTGACGAAATTGTTCGCGCCGCCGATCAGCAGGCTGGTGCCCGCGCCGATCACCAGCCGGTCGGCAGTGATCCCGCCCGCGCCCTGGGTGATCGCCCCGCCGCCGGCATAGATCTGGACGCCGCCGCCGGAGATGTTGCCGCTCAGGCCGAGCGCGGTGGCGGTGTAGATGTTGATGTCGGTGCCGCTCGTGCTCTTGGCGGTCAGGTCGCCGAGCCCGCGGATCTTGTTGTTGCCATAGGTGAAGACGATGCTGCCGTTGGTGGCGGTGGCGGTCAGCTTGTTGGTCTCGACATAGACGCCGGTGATGTTGCCGGTGTCCGAGGTCAGCGTGAGGTTGCCGTTGTTCGCGACCTGGTTGCCCGCCCCGCCCAGATCGAGCGTGCCGACCGTGCGCAGCGTGAAGTCGCGGCTGATCGAATAGGCGTCGAGCGCGCCGATCTCGTTCGCCTCGCCCAGCGAGACGTCGATGCCGGCGAGCGCCAGCGTGTTCGCCACCACCTTGGCACCGCTGGACTGGGTGACATTGCCGGCGGTCCGGAGCTGGACATTGTCGCCGGTGATCGTGCCACTGTTCTGCAGGATCGAGTTCTGGCTCGAATAGAGGCGGATATACTGGCCGGGGGTGTTCGCGGTGACGTTGCCGTCGAGCTTGATGTCGCGCTGGTTCTCGATGTCGATCGCGCCGGCCGACGAGGTGAGGTAGCGATAGCTGCCGACATTGATGGTGACGGTCTGGTCGTTCAGATAGATGCCGCCGGCCGCGTTGATACCCACCGAGCGCGCGATCACGCTGTCGTTGTTGCCGGCAATGCCACCGGCATCGACGGTCAGGTCGCCGGTGGTGTCGATCTTGAAGAAGATGTCGGCATTGCCGGTCAGGTTGATGTCGCCGCCATTGCTCGAGCTCGCCCAGATGATCGCGTTGCCGGTGCTATCGAGCGTGATGCTGTCACGCGCGGTGGCGGTAACCGAGTTGGCCGCGATCGTGCCGCTGGCGCCGCGCCCGATCGTGCCGAAATTCGCTTTCAGCGTCGCGTCGCCGCCATTGGTGTTGAGCAGGCCGGCGACGGTGAGATTGCCATCGGTGTCGATCGCGAAATTGCCGTTGGTGGTGACGGCGCCGAGCTGGACATTGCCGCCGGCGATCAGATTTGCACTGGTCCCCGACACGTTGAGCAGACCACCGGCGACGACCAGCCCGCCATTGGTGGTGATCGCGCCACCCGAGGTGAGCGTGAGCGCGCCGGCCGCGCGGACCTGGCCGGTAAGGTCGAAGGCATCGGTATCGACGATGGTGACGTTGCCGCCGGTGCTGCGGATCGCGCCGAGATGGTCGAAGTCGTTGCCCTGATCGAGCACGATGTCGCCCGCCGCATTGGCCTTGAGCGTGCCCGCGGTGATGAACCCGCCATTGGTGCTGGTCTGGCTGATCCCGCCAGTGTCCGAGGTCAGGTCGACGGTCGCGCCGCCCGCCTCGACCAGATAGTCGAGTACGATATCGCCGACATTGTGCACCGTGATGTCGTGATGCGTTCCGGTGGAGAATCTGTCGGTGTTGAGCCGGCCGAACACATCGACCTGGTTTGCGGCGGTCAGCGAGATGGCGCCGCTGGAGGTGATGTTGAGGCGGCCCGCATCGATGATGCCGCCGGTCTGGCTGATGGAACCTTGGTCCGCACCAAGGCTCACATTGTTACCGGTGATGTTCCCGGTCAGCACCATGTTGCCGTGGAACGTCCCCAGGAAGATCCCATTGGCGCTGATATTGCCCAGCGATGCGATGTCGCCGGAGAGATTGACGTTGCCCGCCGCCGTTGCGGTCAACCGCGAGGTCAACACCCCGCCATTCGTGCTGAGGATGCTGCTCGTGTCGGAGATCAGGGTGAGTGCGCCACCGCCGCGATAGGAGTAGCTGGCGAAGCCCGGGCTGAGATCGATGAGCCCCAGGTTGCGCAGCGTCAGGTCGCCGCCAACGTCCAGGCCGGTGATCTTGGTGAAGTCGTTGGCCCCGCCCAGCGTCGTGGTGCCGCCGCTGGTCAGCGACAGCTCGGTGCTGTGCAGGCTCGCGCCGGTGCCCTGACTGATCGTGGTGCCCGCAGTGAGCGCCATCGTGTCGGCGGTGAGCGTCGTGCCCGCATTCTGCGTGATCGCACCGCTGGTCGAGGTCAGCGCCAGGCTGTTGCCGGCCGCATTGATCGACTGGCTAATGTTGAAACTGCCGGCATTGGTGAAGGCGCTCGCCCCACCCGCGCTCAGCGTGCCGAGATTGGTGACGGCGTTGGCGCGGGTCGCGTTGATCCCGGCAGTCGCCGACAGGTTCAGCGTATCGGCGGTGATCACGCCGCCGGTCTGGTTGAGCGCGCCTAGTTCGTCGGAAATCGTCACCGTCTGGCCGGTGGCGCTGATATTGCCGGTCAGCGTGGTACCGTAGCCACCGTTGTTGGTGGCGATGCGGATGCCGCCACTCGTCGTGTTGATGAGGGTACCGAGATTGATGATGTTGTTCGCGCCAAAGACGCCGCGCGACAGGTCGATGCCGGTGACCGCGCTCAGGTTGAGCGTGTTGTAGGCATTGACATAGCTCGTTCCGCTCTGCTGGGTGATCGCCCCGCCCGAGGTCAGCGAGATCGTGTCGCCCGTGAGGCCCTGTATGATGGCGAGGTCGCTCACGGTGTTGATCGTGACGCTGGTCGCGGCTTGCGTCTGGAGCAGGCTCGCGAACTGGTTCGCCCGGCTGAAGGTGACCGAGCCGGCCTGCGCCCCGAAATAGCCGGCGCTGACGATGCCCGCGCTCTGCGTGATCGCGCCGTTGTTGCCGGCGCGCAACATGAAGCCCCCGGTGGCACTGGCGATGAGGTTGCCCGCCACGTCGAAACCATCGGCGTCCTGATACAGGGTCTCGCCGGCAAGGTTGGTGATCCCGCCGATCGTCGTGACATTGTTGTTGGTGCTGCCCAGCGCGATAGCGCCCGCGGCGTTCAGAAAGAGCTGGTTCGCGCGGAGGTAGATGCTCGCGCCGTTGTTCTGGGTGATGCCGCCGGTGTTCGAGGTCAGCGTGAGCGTGCCGCCCGTGGCATCGATCCGGCCGTCGAGCGTGATGGCGCCGTCGTTGCGGAAGGTGATGTTGTGGCCGCTGGTGAACAAATTGGCGTTGAGCCCGCCCACCGTGGTGACGGCGTTCGCCTGGTCGAGCGTGATGTTGTTGTTGGCGGTGGCGTATAGCGTACCGGCGGTGATCTTGGTGCCGGCGTTCTGGGTGATCCCGCCGTTCATCGCGAGCAGAGTCACATTCGTGGCGGTGATGTCGCCGGTCAGGGTGAAGCCGGGGACATCGGTGCCGATCTGGATGACGCTGCCCGCCGTCAACGTGCCGAGCGAACCGATCAGATGCGCGCCCCCGCCAATCAGGATCGAGCCGTTCAGCGCCGAGGCGGTTAGCTTCGAGGTGGTAAGGACATTGCCGGCAGAGATGTCGCCGGTGTCCGAGGTCACGGTCAGCGCGCCGCCCAGGGTGGCGCCGCCGCCGGTCGTCGGATCGAGATCGATGCTGCCCAGGTTGCGCAGCGTCAGGCCGCCACCGATCGAGAGAGCGGCGATGCTCGTGAAGTCATTGGCCTGCCCCAGCGCCACATTGCCGCCGCTGGTGAGCGACAGGGCGCCGCCGTGCAGCGTCGCGCCGCTGGCCTGGGTGATCGCGGAGGCGCCGCTCAGCTTGATGATGTCGCCGGTGATCGTGCCCGAATTCTGCAGGATGCTCCCGCCCGAGGTCAGGCTGACGGTGTTGCCCGTGCCGCCGGCGGTGACGTTGCCGGCGAGCTTGATGTCTCCCTGGAGGTCGACGCTGACCAGGCCGTCGTCGGTGGAGAGGTGGCTGAAGCTGCCGACATCGACCGTGAAGCCCGTATTGACCAGGTTGATCCCGGTGCCCGCGGTGATCGACACCGAATGGGCGCCCAGATCGCCGGTGTTGTACGCCAGCCCACTCGTATCGACGGTGACGGCGCCGGTGGTGGTGGCCACGAAGCCGAGATCATTGTCGCTGCTGAGATGGATGTCGCCGCCACCCGTCGAGGTCGCCCAGAAATTGGCGAAGCCCGAACCGACAAGCGTGATCGCTCCGGTGGCATAGGCATTGGTCACCCCGGCCGAGATCGTGCCACCATTGCTGGTGATCGCGCCATTGGTGGTGGACAGGATCAGGGTGCCGGTGCCGGTGTTTATCGCGCCGGTCAGATCGATGTCGCCGTTGCTGCCCAGGTAGAAATTGCTGCCGCCAGAAGTGCTCACCGCGCCGAGCTTGATGGCCCCGGCCCCGGTCAGCGATGCGCCGCCGCGGGCGGTTACCGCCAGCGTGCCGCCGAGCGAAAGCGCGCCCGAATAGGTTTCGATCGCCCCGTCGGACCTGAGGGTGATGTTGCCCGCCGCCGCACTGATATCGCCATTGATGTCGAAGCCATCGGCTTCTCTAAGGCTGATATTGCCCGTCGCGCTCGTCAGGCCGGTGACGCTGCCGACCTTGTTCACGATGTAAGTCGCATCGTCGAGCAGGATGTCGCCATGCGCCTGGACGTTCAGCGTGTCGGCGATGAAGCCGCCGTACACGCCGACGGAACCCTCGTCCGAGATCAGCTTGAGCGTGTGGAAGGGAACGAGCCACATGCCCAAATTACTAGTATCGAAGTACAGATTGCTGACCGAGCGTATCGTGACGTCGGCGTTGGTGCCCCAGCTGAAATAGGGGAAAGCGCCTAACTGATTCGCGCCGGTTAATAGCAGGTCGGTACCGGCAATTGCCCCAAAATTACCATTGCTTGCCTGAACGCTCGCGCCGCTGTCCTGTTTGATCGCGTAGGTGGCGCGGAGTGAAATGTCAGATCCGAAGATCGTGCCGGCGGCCTGGGTCAGCGTGCCGTTCGGCGCGACCAGCTCCACCCGACCGACGTCCGCTCGGCCGACATTCCCGTCGACCGTGAAGTCGCCGTTGTTATAGACAGAGACGTTCGTGCCGATCAGCCGATGATAGGTGGCGACAGCGACCGTGTTGCCATTGCTGCCGATCTGGATGTCGCGAGCGGCCTCGGCGGTCAGCGAACTGGCGGTGAGGCCGGGGCCCACGACGACATCGCCACTCTCGCCATACAGGCTGACATTGCCGAGCGCGCCGTGGAGGTAGAGTTTCATCGCGTCGCCGCGAATCCGCACATTGCTGCCGGTGCCGCTGGTGACGTCCGAAACAAGGCTCTGGTCGCCCAGATGGTTGCCCGTCTGGTTCAGGTCGATCCCGGTGACGGCGTTGAGGGTGAAGCTGCTGCCCAGGCTGATCGTGCCGCTGGTCTGCCGGATCGCGCCGCCCCGCGAAGTGAGCGACAGCGCGCCGCCCGCGTGGAGGACACCGCCGAGAACGACATTGCCGTCCATCGTGACCGCGATGTTGCCGCCCGCGCTCAGATCCCCGAACTCGGTGTAGCCGCCGTCGGAACTGAGGTTGATCGCGCCGCCCGCGGTCACGAACAGCCCGCCGGAGATCAGTGCGTTCGTGCCCGAAGACGTCGCATCGCCCCCGGTGGTGATCCGCGCGACCGAGAAGGTGTTCACCTTGAAGTCGAGATTGCCCGTCGCGTTGACCGTGATGCGCTCGCCATCGGTGGAATTGGCGGTGAGGCTGGTGAAGCTGTTGGCCTTGGCGAGATCGATTTCACCAAGGGCGTTGGCGACCACGCTGCCGACCAGCCCGGCGCCACCTGTCTGGCGGATCGCGCCGTTCGCGGCGTTGAGGGTGACTTTATAGCCGAGGTCGTTCGCGCTGCCGCTCAGGTTCAGCGTCAGGTCGCCGGTGCTGTTGACCGTGAGATCCCGCGTGATCGCATAGACATATTCGAGCGTGGCGGCGCTATCGAGGTTATAGGCGCCGCCGCCGGACAGCATGGCGCTGCTGGCCCGGACGATGCCGCTGCCGCTGGCCTGGCCGATATTCAGGTTGGCGCGGCCGGACGAGACGATGTCGCCGGCGATCTCCGTGCTGCCGAGGCCGTTGTAGAAGGTGATGTCGCCGCCGGCGGTGATGCCGTTGATCTTGGCGATCTGGTTGGAGCCGCCGAACTGCATCGAACCGCCGGACCGGGCCGTCAGCGTGCCGGTGGTGACCGCGCCGATATTGCTCCAGAGTACCCCCTCGGCGGCAAGGTCGACCGTGCCCCCGGCGGCGTTCATATTCGCGCCGGTGGTGATCGAGCCGCTGGAGAGCATCGAGATCGCGGGCGCGGTGAAATCCATGAAGTTGGCGGTGGCGATATCCGCGCCGCCATTGCCCGCGACGGCAGCCGCATCCGCCGCGCCGTTCACGATATTGTGCCCGGTGGTGAGGACGATCGCGCCGGTCTCGTCGAGCGCCGCGGTCGTCGCGGTCAGGTTGCCCGTGAGCAGCAGGCTCGACATGACGCCGGTCTTCGAGACGAGCGCGGCGAACACGCGGTTGCCGCTCGTCGCACCGCCGAGCGTGAGGGCGTTGGCATCGCCGGTGCCGTCGGCCCCGCTGGCCACTTCGAAGCTGAGCAGGTCGAGATCGTCCGCGCCGGTCTGGCGGAAGCTGATCTGGTATTTGGCCGCCGCGCCATAGAGCACGTTGCCGCCGTCTTGCGCCGAGATGCTCGATCCCGCCTCGGTGGTGACCACCGGCGCCACCAGCGCGATCGCGCCGCCATGGCTGGCGATCTGGGCGCCGTTCTGCACGGTGATGCCGGTGCCGCTCGCCGCGCCGGTAAAGCCGAAGCTGGTCGCGGTATCGTCGAGGAAGCCGCCCGGGCTCGAATCGGTCGCGCGGTCCACCGCCGCGGTGGTGACGAGCAGGCCGCCGGTGCTGATCCGGGCATTGGCGCCGATCACCACGCCATTGGCGTTGTAGATCCAGATATTGCCGCCGGCCGCCCCGCCAGCGCCGATCGTGCCGTTGAGGTTGCCGTTGATCGTGCTCGAAGTCGCGCTGTTGACGCGGTTGAGCACGATGTCGTTGCGATTGGCGAAGACGAAATTGGCGGTGTCGCCTGTGTTGATGTCGAACCGGCTCCAGTCGATCACCGTGCGCGAGCCGTTCAGCGTCACATTGGTGGTGTTGGCGTTCGGCTGGTCGATCACCGGGGCCCCGCCATTGCCCGTCGTGCCGGTCGGCGTGAGCTGGGCATATGCGGGCGCCGCCCAGAGCGCGGCAAGCGCGAGCGCGCCAAAGGCCGAGGTGGTGAAGAGGCGGCTGCGGCGGCGGGGGGCGGACATGAGCATATCCCTCAGAAGATCGAGGCGGAGAGGCTGACGAGGATGCGGTCGGCGGGCTTGGGCGCCTTGGGCGCGACCCGGTCGAACGGATGCGCCCAGGCGAGATCGAGCGAGAACCAGGGGCCGATCTGCGCGCGGACGCCGTAGCCGGCCGAGCGCAGCGTCACCTGGTCGGCGCCCGGGCCGATATTGGTGAGCCGCACCGCATCGAGGAACGCATAGGGGCGGAAGACCGAGCGCTTGGCGAAGGCGAAGGGCGCGGTGCTGATCTCCAGGGTCGAGCCCAGCGCGCGATCGCCCGAGGCGGCCGAGGGATCATAGCCCCGGCCGATCGAGAGGTTGCCGGCGGCGAACTCCTCGTACGAGAGCAGCGGCGTGTCGGTATATTGCCAGCTGGCCGAGACGCTGGCGGTCACCGGGCCGACCACCCGGCCGCCGACCGAGAAATCCGCGCGGACCACCGTCGCATCCGGGCGCCCGCCGAAGCGCGAGGCGACGCGGTTGCCATAGGGCGTTGCGCCCAGCCCGTTGATGCCCTTGCGCAGCTCGAGCGAGCCGGTGGCGGCCACCGAATGCGAGGCGAGCTCGCGCGGCGCCAGATGGCCGTCGAGCCGGGCGAAGAACACGCGCAGCCTGTCTTCGGTCAGCGTGGCGACGCCGCCGCCGAACTCGACCTTCTGGTCGATCCATTCCAGGCCGCCCGAGAGGTTCAGATTGTAGCGGCGGTGGCGCAGCAGCGGATAGGTGAGCCGCGCATTGCCCGCGAAGCTGTTGCCCAGCAGGTCGAGCGGCTTGAGCGCGGCACCGGGCCGGGTCCGCGCGAACGAGCCGGACAGGTCGAGCTGGAGGCCCTCCCCGCCCAGCTTGACGCTCTCGGTCAGCTGGATGACTCGCTGCTCCGGGCTGGAGATCGTGCCATAGCCGACGATCGTGGTGCGCTCGCCGAGCGGCGTGAAGCTGTTATAGTCGACGCGCGCGGTGGCGAGGTCGCGGCCGATCGAGTCCGAACCATAGTCGTTCACCGCGAAGGTGGCGGTGACCGGCGTGCGCGAGACCGCAATGTCGAGATCGACCGCACCGCTGCCGCCGGGCGACTGCTTGAGCGAAGCCTGGACGATCACGCCGGGAATGTCCGAGGCGAGCAGCAGGTAGCGCTGCGCGACATTGAGATCGAAGGGCGTCATCCCCTTCAGCTTGTCGAGATAGCGCTCGACCTGGCGCTGTGCCGGGCCGACATCGCCGTGATAGCTCACCGAGACCACATGCGCCTCGACGACCGAGAGGATCAGCTTGCCGTCGGCGATGCGCTGTTGGGGGATTTCCACCGCCGCGAGCACGCCGCGGCGCAGGTAGAGCGCCGCCACCCGGTCGCGGATCGTGCAGATCGTGGCGATCGGCACTTCCCTGCCGAGCAGATCGGCATAGGCGAGGCGCAGCTTGTCCTCGCCCAGCGCGAGAGCGCCATTGGCGCCCTGAAACTCGACCCCGGTCAGCGTGACCTTCAGGTCGCTGTCGGCGAAGGGGCATGGCCCCGCTTCCATGTCGCGGAACAGCTCGCCGCGCGGCGCGGCGGGTATCGGCGTCTGCTGGGCGGGGTTGAGCTGCTGGCGGTTGGGCAGCACCTGCGCGGCCGCGGGCAAGGCCAGCATGGTGCCCCCGAGGAGCAGGAACATGGCAAGCGTCTTCCGCCCGCTCGGGAGATGCTGCACGGCAACCTTCGGCATCGCTCGGCCTTTTTTTGTCTGGAACTGGGAAACCCGGAGGCCGCTCCGCCCCACGACCCGGGCGAGCGATCCTGCCTGCCGATCGTACCGCAGGCGGAATTTTCCGTCTGTCGCTACTAATAGTGACAGCGGAATGACGTTACGGAACGGTGCAGCCGCCGCTCCATATTCCCCCGTTCGCCCCCGTCCCACACGCAAGTCACGACAGGAAAACACCAACTTCATCGACGCAGACCCCCGACCGCGATCGTGCGGACACGATCCGGAATGGAGTTGCCTAGGCAGGCGCACCGGGAGCGAATAGCTCCCATATGGTAGTGGTTTAGGCGCGGTTCATCTTCGCGGGGAAACCGGCCGGTGCGCGCGCCCTATCCGAGTCGGACGGTGGGCACCGACATGGCCAGGCGCACCAGGTCGAGCTGGCGATGGCAACCGGTCTTGGCCTGGATGGTCTTGAGCCGGGTGCGCGCCGTCGACAGCTGGATACCGAGATTTTCCGCCGCCTCGTTCAGCGGCACGCCGGCGATCACTGCATCGGCGAGCTTCTCTTCCGCGGGGGACAGAGCGAAGCGCCGCGCAATCCACGCGACCGCGCCGGGCGGCGTATCGTCGGGATCGGATATGATGAGCAGCACCTGCCCGGGCAGGCTCGGCAAACCGAACTCGGCCGCGGTGGCGACCGGCCAGAGCATCGCGTGCAGCGGCACCCCGCCGCTGCGGCGCGGGAGCATCACGCCGGAAAGCTCGCCGCTCGCCTCCATCGGCGCATCCGCGCTGACCCGGCAGGCGGCGAACGCAAGGTCGAGCGCGCGACTGCACTTGTCGTCGAAGCTGCGCGGCTGGCCGAAACGGTTGAGCATGACCCCCTCGCCGCATGCGACCAGCGCTTCGGCACGGCGGTTCATCGTCATCACGCGCCCTTCGCGATCCAGCACGAAGGCGGCGTGCATCCAGCCGTCGAACACCGCCTGCGCGGCCATGCCCGCCATGCGCGCGTCCATCAGCGTCCGCCGCAGCTTGAACGCGCGGCCGAAATGCGGGGCGAGCAGCCGGAGCAGCTGCATCTGGTGCTCGCGCCGCGCGGTGTCGTTCCGCCGGTCGGCGAAGGAGAGCGAGGCCCAGCCGCCCGGCTCGCGCTCGAGCACCATGCCGGTGCCGTAATGACCGATCCGGTGGACGCGCATGAAGTCGTTGTAATGCTCGGTGCGGAACAGCTCCTCCTCGCGGATGATCGCCTCGGTCCGCACCGGCTGGCCGACGCCGTTGCGCGGCACGAAATCGACATAGGGGCTGTTGGAGAAATAATGGGCCGCATAGTCGCGCATCGCGGCATCGGAGTAATTGGCCGTCACCGTGAGCGCAGCCGCCGGCAGGTGGCTCTCATGGCTGAACAGCGCGACGGTGATCTCGGGGTAGATCTCCTCGACGCGATCGACCAGCCGCTGCCACAGGCACGGATCGAGCGCGGCTTCGTAGATACCGCCGACCAGCTCCGCCACCAGCAGGGGCGTCAAGGGTTCCGGGCTTGGCATGACGCGACTCTTGTTTGTGCCCGACCTGGGAAATGTGACATTAACCAGGGCAGGGCTCCGGAACAAATTGTAACGAACACGAAATATCGCGTATGTCGCTATTTCTAGGGACAAGCCCGGGGCCGTTGGAATGGTAAGAGCGCGAAAGCCGGGCGTCGCCATGCGCCCATCCGATCGCCGCCACGGCCACGCGACGGGACGCGGGCCGCTCCAGGATGCCCCGATGCCCGATGCCGCCTCGCCACTGCTCAGGGTCGCGCTGGTGGAGGACGATATCGCCTTCCAGAACAGTTTCGCCGCCGCGGTGCGCAACTCGACGGACATGCAGCTGATCGGCATGGCGCACAACGTCGCCCAGGCGCGCAGGATGCTCGCCGGCGATCCGCTCGACGTGCTGGTGGTCGACCTGGGTCTGCCCGACGGATCGGGAATCGACGTCATCCGCGCGGCCCATGCGAGCTGGCCCGATTGCGGGATCATGGTGAGCACCACCTTCGCCGACGAGAAGCACGTGATCGCCTCGATCGAGGCGGGGGCGGCGGGCTATCTGCTGAAGGACAGCTCAGCGGAAAAGATCGCCGACGAGATTCGCGCCCTCCATGCCGGGGGCAGCCCGATCAGCCCGCGCATCGCCCGCCAGATCCTGCTGCGCTTCCGCCCGGCCGAGCAGGCACCGCAGGTGCCAACCGCCGCCGCGCTGGCGACGGCGACTCCGATCGCCTCCCCGCTCTCGCCGCGCGAGCGCGAGGCGCTCGAGCTGATCACCAAGGGCTTCAGCTATGACGAGATCGCCGAGCTGATGCTGGTCTCGCGCAACACGGTGATGACCTTCGTCCGCCGAATCTACCAGAAGCTCGAGGTCACCTCGAAGGCGGAAGCGATCTTCGAGGCCCGCAACCATGGTATTCTCTAGGTCGCTGCGGACCTTCCTCGTCTATGCGGGACTGGCGACGCTGATCCTCGTCGCCCTTTATCTCGGATCCCGGCCGCAGGGCATTCACCTGACCCGCGCACAGTTGCTGGTACAATATACCCAGGGCTATCCCCCGCCGTCGCGCACCGCCGACTGGCGCGCGCTGCCGGGCCGGTGGCAAGACGTCACGCTGCCCCATGCGCCCCGGCCGCACATGCTGCCGGGGGCCGGCGACGCCGGGCTGCTGCCCACCCAGACGACCTGGTATCACTTCACGATCGATCCCGCGCAGGCGGCGCCGAGCGGCGCCTATCTCTACATTCCGCGCTGGAAGACGGATGGCGAGCTGGCCATCTATGTCGACGGGCGGCTCTTCTACCAGACGCACGCCAATCTCCAGTGGAACGGTTCGAACCGGCCGCTGTGGATTCCGCTCGAGGAAGCCGCCGAGAGCGCCCCGCCCAGGGACCTGCTGATCCGCATCCGCCACGTCCGCGGCATCGGCGGCGCGCTTTCCACGCTGTGGATCGGCGATTATCGCCAACTCGCCGCGGCCTATTACACCCGCGCCTTCTTCCAGGCCGAGCTGCCCTATATCAGCTCGGCGATGTTCCTCGCGACGGGGGTGTTCGCCTTCCTCGTCTGGCTGCGGTCGCGGCGCGAGACGCTCTACCTCCTCTATGCGCTGATGACCGTCGCGACGTTCCTGCGCGTGATGCACGCCTATATGGGCGCGGACCGCCTGCCGATCTCCGATGCCTGGTTCGGCTGGGTCACGGTCAATTCGGTCGGCTGGACGGTCCTGATCGCCCATCTCTTCCTCACCGCGCTGCACCATCACCACGCGCGCTGGCTGACCGCGATCATCGCCGTCATGTGCCTGGGCTTCGGCGGGATCACCCTGCCGCTGTTCGAGGGGACGGCCGACGCCACGATCGTCTCGCCGCTGATGTACATCACCATGGTGAGCGTGGGCACCTTCACCTTCATCGTGCACATCGTCTGGAGCCGGCGCGCGGGCACCATGGAGGGGATCGGGCTGGCGATCTGCGGCCTGCTCTCCTTCATCCTGGGCGGGCGCGACATGCTGCTGCAGAACAACATCATCGACATCGAGAGCCTGTTCGTCTCCTTCTACGCGCAGATCGCGCTGATCATCGCCTTCTGCCAGATCATGCTGAGCCGCTATATCAGGGCAATGCATGCCGTGGCCGAATCCAACCTGGTGCTCGCCAGCCGCCTGGCCGAGCGCGAGGCGGAGCTCAACGCCAGCCACCAGAAGCTGCGCGAGATCGAGCGGCGCGAAGTGCTCTTCCAGGAGCGCCAGCGCCTGATGCAGGACATGCACGACGGGCTCGGCTCGTCCCTGGTGAGCACCCTGCGCATGGTCGAGCACGGCCATATCGACGAAGCGGACATCGCCCAGCTGCTCAAGGGCTGCATCGACGACCTGAAGCTCACCATCGATTCGATGGAGCCGGTGGAGACCGACCTGCTGCTGCTGCTGGGCACCCTGCGCTTCCGCCTGCAGCCCCGGCTCGAGGCCACGGGCATCCGCCTGCGCTGGGACGTGCGCGACGTGCCGCCGCTCCCCTGGCTCGACCAGCGCCATTCGCTCCACGTGCTGCGCATCCTGCAGGAGGCGTTCACCAACGTGATCAAGCACGCCGGCGCGAACGAGATCGTCGTCACCACCGGGGTGCGCGACGGCCAGGTGCGCGTGGGCATCGAGGACAATGGCCGGGGTTTCGACGCGACCATGGCGGCACAGGGCCGTGGCCTCGGCAACCAGGCCCGCCGGGCCGAAGTGATCGGCGGCAGGGTCGAACTCGAATCGACGCCGCAGGGCACCCGCTTCACGCTGTTGCTGCCGATCGAAGGCGCCCGCGCCCTGCCCGCCTGATCCTGCTTCCCCAGGCTTTCGCGCCCGCCAATATTTCCTTTGCTGAAAATCCTATCAAATCAGGGGATGTTAAGCGCACGCAGCACGAGGCAGCTTCCATGCGTTCGACGTCCCCCGGCCAGCCGGCCCCCACCCTCGCCCCCGAGATCGCGGACGCCATCGCCGCGCTCAATGCCGTGCGCTCGGCCTGGCGGACGCGGCAGCCCGGCCGGGGGAGCGTGACGCGCTTCCCCTCCCCGGCCGGCCTGGCACGCGTCGTCGAGCATCTCTCGGCGGCACTTTTCCCCGCCAGGCTGGGCGGCTTCCGCGACGGCCCGGCAGGCGAGGACGATTTCGTCGCGGATCAACTGCACGGCGCGCTGACGCTGCTGCGCGAGGAAGTGGCGAGCGAGCTCGACTATTGGCAGGCCGAATCCGACCAGCCCTTCGAGCCGGATCAGCCCGATGCGATCGTCCGCCTGTTCGCCGCGACGCTCGCCGAGATCCGCGCGCTGGTCGATGCCGATGTCGAAGCCGCCTTTGTCGGCGATCCCGCCGCGCGCAGCACCGACGAGATCCTGATCAGCTATCCGGGCGCGCTCGCCATTCTCCATCACCGGATCGCGCACCAGCTCCACACGCTGGGCGCGGTGATCGTGGCGCGCGTGATCTCGGAGCTGGCCAATGCGCGCACCGGCATCGACATCCATCCCGGGGCCACGATCGGCCCCAGCTTCTTCATCGACCATGGCACCGGCGTGGTGATCGGCGAGACCGCGATCATCGGGCGGGGCGTGCGCCTCTATCAGCACGTCACCCTGGGCGCACGCAGTCCGCTCGGCCTGGCGCCCACCGGGCCGCGGACCCGGCACGCCCGGCATCCGATCGTCGAGGACGGCGTCACCATCTATGCCGGCGCCACGATCCTGGGCCGCGTGACGATCGGGCGCGGCAGCGTGATCGGTGGCAATGTGTGGCTGCTCGACGATGTGCCGCCCGAAAGCATCGTGGCGCAGCCAGAGGGAATCCGGCTCGAACGCGCCGCGCGCAACGCGCTTTCCGAGCGGCTGGCGGAGCATGGCGCGTGAGCCCGCTGATCGGCGTCCTGTGCTGCAACGAAATCGCCGACCGGCCGATCCAGGCGGTCGCGACACGATTCATCCGCCCGCTGGCCGAGATTTCCGGCGCCACCGTGCTGCTGGTGCCCGCCGTCGCCGGCGCGTTCGACGCGGCGGCGCTCGCCGCTCGGCTCGATGGCCTGCTGCTCACCGGTTCGCGCTCGAACATCGCGGCCAGCCGCTATGGCAGTGACGGCACTTCCCAAGGCCCGCTCGACGAGGAGCGGGACGAAGTGGCGCTCGCGCTGGCCGGCCGCATGATCGATGCAGGCCGCCCGGTGTTCGGCATCTGCCGTGGCCTGCAGGAGCTCAACGTGCTGTTCGGCGGCACGCTGACCGACGGCCTCGCCGCGCACCACCGGGAGGGCGATCACCTGCCCTATGAGGCGCTGTTCGACCATGGCCATGAGGTGGAACTGCGCCCCGAAGGCCTCCTCGCCGCCATTACGGGCGAGCGGCGCATCCGGGTGAACTCGGTGCACCGACAGGGTATCGGGCGCCTCGGCCGCGGCCTGGCGCCCGAAGCCCATGCCGCGGGCGACGGCCTGGTGGAGGCATTCTCGGCCCGTCCTGCCGGCGCGCCGGTGCTCGCCGTGCAGTGGCACCCGGAATGGGATGCTGCCCGCCGGGCCGAAAGCCGCGCCTTCTTCCACTTCGTCGGAGAAGCGATCGCGGCCTGAGCCCGCGCGCCGGGGCAGCCGGGATTCAGCCTCCGCGCAGGCTGTCGGGCACCACGCCGCCATTTTCGGCCAGCTTGGCCATGACCGCCTGGTGCAATGCGATGTTCTGCTCGGCGGTGCCAGGCTCGCCGGCATGCACGTCCAGCTCGTCGGCGAGCTGCTTGCGCGCATCCAGGCTGGAATCGAGATCGAGCAGCTTGAGCAGATCGACGATCGACGTCTGGTAATTGCCGCCGCCGCCCTTCATGCTCGCCATCTCGGACAGGACGGCGCCGACATCGACCGGCGTCGCGTCCGCGGTGGGAGCCGGCGCCGCGGCCGGAGCGGCTTCCGCTTCTGCGGGTGCGGGACTGGGGGCGGGTGCATCCGCCTTGTGGCCGAAGATCTTGCCCATGATGCTGCCGAAGATGCTCATTCAATCCTCCCGTCACGTGCGATGAAGCGCAGGCGCGCCGGTTCAAACGCGCGTTGCGTCAAAAGGGTTCGGGCGGAACGGGCAATAGCGGCAGGCGTTCACGCCATGGCTCCGCACCAGGGGCTCGAACAGGAGGTAAGGATGCAGGTTCTTCGCTGGATGATGCTGGGGGCCGCCGGGCTCGCACTCGCAGGCTGTGGTTCGAAGACCGAAACCACCAAGACCGACACGACCACCGTCACCACCAACACCGATGGTTCGATGATGGCGAACGGAATGGCTCCCGCCGCCGCGTCCGCCGGCCAGGCCTTCGCAAATGCCGCCGCGGCGAGCGACGCCTTCGAGATCGAGACTTCGAAGCTCGCCCAGGGCCAGTCGCAATCCGCAGCGATCAGGAGATTCGCCGACGCGATGATAAAGGCGCACACCGAATCGACCGCGAAGCTCAAGACGGCGGCGAGCGCGGCCGCGCCCGCCATCACCCCGGATCCGACGCTGACGGCCGCGCAGCAGCAGGCGCTGGATTCGCTCAAGCCCCTGAAGGGAGCCGAATTCGACAAGGCCTATGCCGCCGCCCAGGTCGATGCGCACCAGAAGACGCTCGATGCGGTGAAGGCGACCGTCGCCAACAAGGACGTACCGCAGCAGCTGCGCGATTTCGCCGCCAAGCTGGTCCCGACAGTGGCTGCGCATCTCAACATGGCCAAGGGCCTCAAGTCCTAGAACCAAGGGCGGCCCGCGAGCCATCGCGGGCCGCAGGCCGTCGCGCCCCCCGGCCCCGCCGACATTTTTTCGGCGGGATCGGCTTCTCCCTGCGTCTCACGGAGTGACACCGCGATCAGCGCGGCAGGGAGGGACAATATGCGAAACAGGGGGGCGTTCTCGATCCATAGCTCTTGCTCCGCGATGGCGGCGGCCTTGTGTGTATCCGTCGCTCCGGCCGCGGCGGCGCAGCAGGCGCGCAGCTTCAACATTGCCGCCGGGGACCTGGGCAGCGCGCTGAATGCCTTTGCCCGGCAGGCGAACCAGGAGATCATCTTCTCCAGCGCGATGGTGGCAGGCAAGCGCACCAGGGGCATCCATGGCAGCCTGACGCCGCGCGACGCGCTGCGCGTCCTGCTCGAGGGAACCGGGCTGAGCGTCGAGGGTGGAAGCGTCCTCACCCTGCGCAGGATCGCAAGGCCCGAGGAGGTGCGCCGCCAGACGGCGAGTTTCGAAGCTCCGGCCGCCCCGGCACGCGACCAGGATCGCACCGATCCGACGCCCGCCGCACAGGAGGAAGCCGCATCCGAGGGCGCCGAACTGATCGTCACCGGCTCGCGCATCGTGCGCAACGGCAACGACGCCCCGACGCCGACCACCGTGCTGAGCGCCGAGGACATCTCGGAACGCAATCCCACCAACATCGCCGACTATGTCAGCCAGCTGCCCGCGATGGGGACCGGCAACACGCCGCGCACGACGACCCTGTTCGCCAATGCCACGGGCGGCGCGAACCAGCTGAGCGCCCGCGACCTGGGCGTCACCCGCACGCTGACCCTGCTCGACGGCCGCCGCGTCGTCGGCTCCGGCATGTCTCCCGCGGTGGACATCAACATGCTGCCGCAGAACCTGGTGCAGCGCGTCGACGTGGTGACCGGCGGTGCCTCCGCCGCCTATGGCTCGGATGCCGTGGCCGGCGTCGTCAACTTCATCCTCGACACGAAGTTCACCGGGCTGAAGGGCGGCTTCAACTTCAGCCAGACCGACTATGCCGACGGGCGCGTGGTGACCGGCGACCTTGCCTGGGGCGCCAGGTTCGCGGGCGGGCGCGGCCATGTCCTGCTGAGCGGCAACTACTACAAGGGCGACCGGATCGACTTCTACAACCATGTCCGCGACTGGTTTCAGCCGGGCCTGCGCCTGATGAACAATCCGGCATGGACGGCGACCAACGGCGAGCCCGGCCAGATCGTGCGCACCGATGCCGGCTATAACAGCACGCCGGGCGGCGTGATCGCCACGGGCCCGCTGAAGGGCACGTCCTTCGGCCCGGGCGGCACGGTCGGCACCTTCGTGTTCGGGCCGATCCAGCAGGGCCAGGTCCAGGCCGGCGGCACGGTGGAATCCATGCCCGTCCGCGGCGCACTGATGCCCGACGACAAGCATTGGAGCCTCTACGGCCGCCTCAGCTACGAACTCACCGACGACATCAATGCGATCGTCGAGGCGAGCTATGCCGGCAACGACACGATCAACTGGTCGGCCGTCTACAATCGCCAGGGCACCACGGCGATTACCGTCACGCGGGACAATCCCTTCATCCCCCTGGCGACGCGGCAGGCGATGGACTCGGCGCAGGTCACGTCGTTCCAGATGAACCGCCTGTTCTACGACATGATCAACACGCCGGGCTCGCATATCGGCGAGGCGGGATATAACCGCCGCCAGGATCGCGTCCTGCTCGCGCTGGAGGGCAGTTTCCTGGGCAGCGGCAAATGGCGCGCCTATTATCAGCGCGGCCACAGCAAGGTTTGGTACACCCGCGACAACAACATCATCCTCAGCCGGTTCAACCAGGCGATCGACGTGATCGCCAATCCGGCGGCGGGCGGCGTTGCCGGAGTGGCGGCGGGCACGCCGATCTGCCGCTCGACGCTCGCCAATCCGGGCAATGGCTGCGTGCCGATGAACCTGTTCGGCGAGGGATCGCTCGGCGCGGCCTCGATCGCCTGGGTCACCGGCTATGCCGACGGGCTGCGGACCCGCCAGGACCTGGATTTCTATCAGGACGTCTGGTCGATCGACGCGCAGTATAATCCGTTCTCGACCTGGGCGGGGCCGGTCTCGATCGCCGCCGGCTTCGAATATCGCAAGGAGTCCTTCTCCTCGACGGCCGACAGCTATTCGCTCCAGTCGCTATGGAACGTCGGCAACTTCAAGGGCGGCAGCAACGGCTATAATGTGAAGGAGTTCTTCGGCGAGGTCCTGGTGCCGCTGCTGAAGGATTCGGTCGTCGCGAAGAGCCTGGAGCTGAACGGTGCGATCCGGCGCACCGACTATTCGACGAGCGGCCCGGTGACGACCTGGAAGGCGGGGCTGAGCTGGGAAGTCGTCGACGGGCTGCGGCTGCGCGGCACGCGCTCGCGCGATATCCGGGCGCCGAACCTCAACGACCTGTTCGCGCCCGCCAGCCAGTTCGTGAACGCCTATCTCGACCGCACCCAGCCGGGCAGCCCGCAAGTGCCGAACACCACGCTGAGCGGCGGCAATCCCAATCTGACGCCCGAAATCGCCGATACCTGGACCGCCGGCGGCGTCTACACGCCGCGCTGGCTGCGCGGCTTCAGCTTCTCGGTCGACTGGTACAAGATCGACATCAAGAACGCGATCACCGCGGTCGGCGCCCAGCAGATCATCGACATGTGCTACGGATTCAACCGTCCGGTGAACCCAGCGGCCTGCGGCTCGATCGTGCTGGCGCCGGGCGCCACCAACCTGGTGAACGCCACCATCTATACCAGCGGCATCAACGCGCAGAACGTGGCGGTGGAGGGCATCGACTATGAGGCGAGCTATCGCGCCAATCTCAGCGACATCTCCGCGAAGCTGCCGGGGTCGATCAACCTGCGGCTGCTGGTCTCGCAGCGGCTGAAGGACGAGACCAACCTGCCCGGCGATTCCGCGCCGCCCATATTGGGTACCTTCAGCAGCCTGAAATGGCGCGGCCTGATGACCGCCACCTATGCCGTCGGCCCGAGCCGCACGACGCTGACGACGCGCTATCTCGGCCCGGGCAGGATCACCAACCAGCCCGAGACGAGCCGGACGGGCATTCCGGATGCGCTGAACCATGTCGATCCGGTCTGGTATTTCGAGCTTGCCCAGAATGTCGACATCAAGCTGGGCAGCCGCAAGGTCACGCTGTTCGGCGTGGTGGAGAATCTGTTCGACCGCGCGCCCGAGCAGATCCCCAGCAGCGGCACTTCGTTCGGCACCTCGGCGCCCTATGACATGATCGGCCGCAGCTATCGCATGGGCTTCCGGTTCAAGTTCTGAACTGGCCGCCGCCATCCCGGTGCAGGCCGGGATGGCGGTTTCCCGGGCGCGAGAAAAAACCCGTGCGGACCATTCCGCACGGGTTCCTGATTTCGGCGGGGACTCCCCTCAGCGCGGCGCGCGACGGGGTGCGCGGCCGCCAAAGGTGACGAGGCTCTCCGCGCCATCGGCCGAAAGAGCGGAGACGCCGATGAACATATCGTCCACGATCACGTCCTTCAGCACCGTCTCGCTGGCCGGGGCCGGCACGTCGCGCTGCTCGGTCCAGTCCTGCTTGTCGTTGCGCCGCCAGCGGACGCGATAGCCGGCCGCATCGGGCACCGGAGCCCAGGTCACGGTGGTGTTCATGCCGAGCGCACCGTTCAGGCTCACCTCCGCCGGCGCCGCCGGCGCGGCGGCGAGCCGTGCGATCGTCGCGACGTTGATCGCCGTCACCTTGGCGAGATAGGGGAAGTCCATCTTGTCGACGGTGTCGCCATATTCGATGCCGCCCTCGGTGCGCAGGTCCTGGTGCTGCTGGTTGTAATTCTCGATCCCCACCGAGAAGCGCACCGCCGGATAGCCGAGCTTGAGGAACGGCTCATGGTCGCCGCCGCGGCCGAACCGGTCGTTGCGGCGATCGACGAACACGTCGAGCCCGCCCGGTATCCCCTGCGCGACCTGGTCGATCGCCTTGGCCAGCGCGCGGCTGGGGCCGTCGTCCTCGCCGCCATTGACGCGGCGCGCCATCTGCCCGGCCAGGTCCTCCGACGCGCGGATCCCCTCGGAGAAGACGCGCACCCGGTCCGCCACCCGCGCGCCGTTCTGGCCCAGGGTATTGCCGACGATGTCGTTGTTGAGCACCGCCGTGACGTTCCACCCCCGCGCCTTCGCGGTCTCCGCGAGCAGCGTGCCGCCGAGCAGCCCCTGTTCCTCGCCCGAGAGCGCGGCATAGATGATCGTCGCCTTGAGCTTCTTCTGCGAAAGCAGCCGCGCCGCCTCGAGCACCAGCGCCACGCCCGAGGCGTCGTCGTTCGCCCCCGGGGCGTCGCGCGTAATGTCCATCACATCGCTGACGCGGCTGTCGATATGGCCCTGCACGATCACCACGCGGCCGGGATCGCTGCCCGGCTGGATGGCGAGGACATCGACGACGTTGACGCCGGCCGGCGCCCGCTCGTTGGCGAACACCCGCTCGATCGTGGAGACCTGGATGCAGCCGCCGCACCGGGCGGCCGTCTTCTTCATCTCCTCGCCGAACCAGCGGCGGGCCGCCCCGATCCCACGCTTGGGATCGTCGGGGGAGGACAGGGTATGCCGGGTGCCGAAGCTCACCAGCTTCTCGACATCGGCCTTGAGCCGGGCCGGGTCGGGCTTGTCCTGCGCGGCGGCCGTGGCCGGCAGCAATACGGCAGCGAGAGCGAGAGACGAGTATCGCATGGTTTTCCCCTTGGTCATTCGGCGATCGGCCCCGGCCGTTTCGAGACGAATATCCTGCCCTCGCCGTCGTTGCGGACTTCGACGGGCAGCGTCACTTGCAGCGCCTCCAGGAAGCCGGCCTGGTTGCTCGTCCGGAACATGCCGTTGATCCGCAGGTCCGCCACGGCGGGATCGACCACGATCTTCCGGCTCGAATATTCGTTCATTTCCTCCACCGCGCTGGCGAGCGGCTCGTTCTCGAAGAAGACCTGCCCCTCCGCCCAGCTCATCGCGCGCTCGGTATCGACGGTGCGCAGCTTGGGAAGCGCGTCGCCGGCCGTCGCCACGAGCTGCTGCCTGGGCTTCAATATCTGCTGGGGGGAGCCGCGGCGGAACTGCACCGGCCGCACCGCGACGCTGCCCTCGGCCAGGGTCACCCGCAATTCGCCCTTCGAAAGATCGACGTCGAACACGGTGCCCAGCGCGGTGATCGTCCGCTCCCCGGCCTTGACGACGAAGGGCCGCCGCGGATCCTTGGCGACCTGGAACAATGCCCGTCCGGCGAGCAGGGTGACGTCGCGCCGCGACGCGCCGAGCAGCACCGAGAGCCGCGTGCCCGAATCCAGCGTCACCACCGAACCGTCCGCAAGCGTCACCTTGGTCCGCTCGTTCGGCGACGTCACATAGACCGAACCGCCCTGGAGCCGGGCGAGGATCTCGGCACCTCGCTCGGTCTGGGCGCCGATGCTCGCCATCACGA
The DNA here is from genome assembly GCF_002127225.1 of Sphingomonas sp. IBVSS2. GTDB lineage: Bacteria > Pseudomonadota > Alphaproteobacteria > Sphingomonadales > Sphingomonadaceae > Sphingomonas. The sequence goes on along the minus strand of NZ_NFUR01000002.1, from coordinate 247,705 downwards.
TCAGCACGATGGCGGCCGCGACCGCGAAGATCGATGCGAGACGCCGCCGCCGGATCGCATCGACGCCGTTGCGCGCCTCGTCGCGCAGGGCGCTGAGCTCGGGCAGCCGCGCATGGGTCCGCAACTCCGACAGCGCCATCTGCAGGCGGTCGTGCGTGATCCGGTGCAGCGGGTCTTCCTGCAGCCAAGCCTGGAAGGCCTGGCGGTCGCTGGACGTCGCCGTGGCGCCGCGCAGGCGCGCATCCCAGGTCGCCGCCGCTTCCTCCACCTTGTCGAGCGACTTGCTCATCGGGCTTTCCGGAGGCGATGGAGAAGATGGCCGTTCGCCCTGGCCATGTGTTTCTCGACGGTGCTGAGCGACAGGCCCGTGCGGCGCGCGATCTCCACCTGCGCGACACCGTCGAAATGATATTGGCTGAACACCACGCGCACGATTTCCGGCAGCTCGTACAACGCGGCGATCATGATCTGCAGCGCTTCGCGGCTCTGCAGGATGCGTTCGGGAGAGAAGCCCGCCTCGTCCTCGATGTCGAAACCCTCGGGTGCCGGGCTCATGATGCTGCGCACGTTCGCCCGGCGCGCCTTGTCGCGCAGGACGTTGGCGGCGACCTGGAAGACATAGCCCTGGACATTGGCGATGGCCGCCAGATCCTGGGCGGCCAGCCGGCTGAAGACGTCCTGCACCAGATCGTCGGCATCCTCGAAATGCTCGACCCTGCGCTGGAAGAAACGCAGCAGCGGCACCCGATATTGCGCGACGACTTCATCCAGCCCCGGGTGCCTGGCGGCATCTGGCATGCAAGCTCCTCCCGACCCCTAAGACGCAACCCCTCGCCCATCCCGTAAAGGAAAAGTCGCGCCGCCCGGCTTTGTCGCACCATTTCGGGGGCTTCCGCGCAAGGGCCGGGAAAATATGGTCAGGAGATGCGGTCGTTGGGAGGCAGATCCCGGGGGGATCGCGCAGCGTCGGGAAAGCCGCGATAGTCGGGCTTCGGCAGGCGGGGAAGCCGATCGCTTGCTAGGAGGCGGTGCCGGGTGCCTCCGTCACCGCCTCTCGCATCAGCCAGCCCGCCCAGAGCAGCACGCCCAGCATGCCGCAGATCAGCACCGGCAGGGAAAGCGCTTCGCCGATACGCGCATGGCTTGCGATCGCCCCGCCGAGAAAGGCCGTCAGCACGGCGCAGCCCATCGCCGCCAATCCGCGGGTAAGGAACGCGCCGACGCCGAGGATCAGGATCCCCGCCAGATAGGGCAATTGTCCCGGCGGATAGCCGATATGCGCCTGGGGCCCGGCAAGGACAGCCGGCGCCAGCAGCATCACCAGCGCATCCGCCAGCAACAGCGCGCTGACGAGGATCGAGCATATCCACCCGGCGCGCGGCCGGGCGGAGACGGGAAATGGCCTGAACGGGATACGCAAATTACGAGTGCTCCTTCAGCGGCGGGAAACCGGGGGGTGGCTCCGGATCAGAACGCGATCGAGAGGCCCGCATTCACGCTGTGGCGGGCCGTGTCGCCGAACCTGCCGCCCGCCCCGGCGCCATATTCGCCCGAGTAGCTGAGATTCAGCCGGACGCCCTTCGACACCGGCGCGGTCACGCCCAGCGCGAGATGCGCCATGGTGTCGCCACGCTCGGCCGCCAGGGCCGACATCAGGCCGCCGGCGCCCGCTGCGGCATAGGAAGCGGAGGCCCGGCCGTTGTTGCCGCTGAACTGATGGCGGAGGCCCGCCTCGGCCCAGGGAGTGACCCCGCCGAGATCGAAGCTGACGCCCAGCGCGGCATCGCCGAACAGCGCGTTGCCGGTGTTCTTGACCAGTTCCAGCGCGAAGCCCGAACCGCCCTCGGCCAGGCGGTTGCGGCCGGCCTCGACATAGGTGAGGCCGACACGGGGGGTGATGCGCGCCGAACCCAGCGACACCTGATAGCCCGCCGACATATCGGCGACGAACCCGCCCAGGTCATAGCGCGAAGTGGCGGTGCCGCCCGGGACGGCGCGACGGGTCTTGGCCCGCGACAGGTCATAGGCGACCAGGCCGCGCAGCGCGAGACCGCCGAGCTCGGCACTGGCCGAGACGCCGACCTGCATGCCCTCCAGCTTGGTGGAGGCGCCCAGGCCCTCCACCGTCTGGTTGGTCGAGAGCGTGCCGACGAACGCATTCACCCGGGCCGCCTCCGAGAAGCCCCAGCCGAACCCGCCGAGCAGGCCGCGGCTGTCGCTGCGCAGGTCATGCGCACCGGTGCCGGCATTCCCCTGGAGCGCGCCCTCCTGATGCAGACCCTGCGCGAAGCCGTAGAAGCCGACATGGCCCTTCCCGCCATTGTCCTGCGTGCGCATCGCATCGACCACGGCCAGGCCGCTCTCGACGCTCGCCTGGTCCGCGGCGGCAAAGGCCTCCGGGCTCAGCGCCGCGAAGCTCGCGGCACGCGAGGCGCCGTTGGTCTCGACCAGCGACGGCAGGGCATTGGTGAAGGCCTGCACCATCTGCCCGCCGCCCAGCACCGCATTGGCGTAGCGGATCGAATCGCGCACATTGGCGCCAAACGCATTGTCGTTCTGGAATTCGCCGACCAGCTGGATGCGGTTGCCGCGCGTCGCCACGAAGCCGAACACCGTTTCCGACTTGTTGATCGTGGTGAAACCGCCGGTGATGCCGCCCTGCGCCACCACGAGATCGAGCGCGCCGCCCGGCGTGGACTGGAGGATGCCGGTGATGTCCAGCGTGGCGCCCGCCTGGATGTTCATGGTGCCCGAGATGTTCAGGCGGTCGCTGCCGGTCGGCGCCATTTCCAGCAGCAGGTTCGAGCCGTTGGTGAACAGCACGTTGCCGTTGACCGTCATCGTGCCCGGCGAGGCGCCCGGCGACAGCGTGCCGCGCACTTCGATATTGGCGTTCACCGTGCCCGCGGTGCCGAACGTCGCGCCATGGCTGACGACGATGGTCTTGGCCGAGGTGATGGTGGTGCCCGCCTGCCCGATCAGGCGGCCGCCGGTGACCGAGACGGTGTCGTAGCTGATGTTCCCCGTCAGCGAGACCACGCCGCCGGCGACGTTGAACGCCTCGAATTCGGAATAGCCCTGGCCGTTCCACGCAGTCGGCGCGGCATAGGTGCCCGGGGTGTTGAACTCGAGCGTATCATAGCCGGCGCCGCCGCTGGCGGTGCCGGTGATCGCATTGGTGCGGCCGAGAGTCAGGCGGTCGTCGCCCGCGCCCAGCGCCACATTGCCCGCCAGCGTGCCCTGCACGTTGAGGTGGTTGGCGCCGTCATTGCCCGCAAGCGCCGGCGTGGTGAGCGTCGCGCCCGCCGTGACCGTCAGCTTGGCGCCGAACAGGTCGACAATGTCGAACTGCGCGTCGCGATCGATGATCAGTTCGCCGGCATCGCCCGATTCGAGCTGTTCGAAGCCGGTGGCGTTGACGCTGCTCAGCTGGCGGACGGTGTTCGCCGCCTGGTTGAGCACCAGGCGATCGATGCCGTCGCCGCCGTCGATCGCGCCGCTCAGGATCGCGCGGCTGGAAAGCGTGAGGACATTGTCCGCCGCGCCGAAGCTGACCTGCTCCGCGGAGACCGAGCTCCCCGCCGCGATGGTCAGGTCGCCCTGATCCACCGAGATCGTCTGGTAGCTGCCATTGCCGCTGATCGCGAGGTTGCCGGCGCCGCGCGCCAGAATGTCCTCGAAGTTGAGGATCTTGGCGGTGGCCAGCGTCGAGGTCTGGTCGGCGAGCGTGTTGAACACGAGCGCATCGTGCCCGGCGCCGCCATTGACGGTGCCGAGGATCGAGCCGCCATCGACGATCAACTGGTTGTCATGCGCGTCGAAGTTGAGCGTCTGGTCGGCGGCGATGGTGCCGCCCAGCGTCAGCGACGCGCCGCCGGCGACGTTGATCGTCTCGAAGCTGGTGATCCCGCCGGCGATCCGCGAGTCGCCCGTCAGGTTTAGGTTGAGCACGTCGTTGCCCGCGCCGCCGTCGAGCGCGCCGGAAAGCGTGCCGTTCAGGAGCATGGTCAGCGAATCGTCGCCGCCGCCCAGCGACACGCCGCCGGTGAGCGCGGTGTTGAGGATCACCGACTGCGCGCTGTCGTCGCCGATGATGGTGCCGATATGGTGATCGCCCTCGCCCGGATTCACCGTCAGGTCGGCGCCGTTGCGCAGCGTCACCGTGTCGAAGTCCTGGTTCATGCCGATCGTCAGGCGGGCATTGCCCGATACGTCGAGCGATTCGAAATTGGTGACGTTGGGCAGGTTGCTGGTGTCCTGCGCGATCTCGAAGGCCACGGTGTCGATGCCGTCGCCCCCGTCGATCAGGCCGGTGGCGGTGCCGCCGGCGAGCACCAGGCGATCATTGCCCGCGCCCAGGTCGATATTGCCTTCGACCACGCCGCCCGTGTTGAGGGTCACGGTGTCGTTGCCGCCGCCCATGGCCAGGCTGCCGCCGATCGCGCCCGAAACGATGACCGATTCCGCCGCGTCCGAACCGGCCAGCGCGGTTGCGCTCTGGGTCTGGAAGCGGGTGCCGGCCGCGACCGTCACGTTCGAGCCCGCCATGCTCAGCGTCTCGAGATCGGCGGTGCCACGGATCGTGATCGAGCCGGTGCCGCGCTGGCCCAGCGTCTCGAAGCCGCGGAACTGGTCGAAATTGACCGTGCCCCCGCCATTCACATCGACGAGCAGCGTGTCCGTACCCTCGCCGCCATAGGCAGTGCCGGTGAAGATGCCTGAGGCGGCATAGACGAAGGTGTCGTTGCCGTCGCCGAGGCGCAGATCGCCCTGGAGCGTGCCGTAATTCTCGAACCGATCGTCGCCCTGGCCCAGGTCGACATTGCCGATGATGGTGCCGCCGGCGAGGTTGCGGATCTTGTCGGTGCTATGCATCGTCTGGATGCCGCCGGCGATCACATAGGTCTCGGTGGTGTCGTCGCCCGGCGCATGGAGATCGATGCCACCGGCGTCGAAATTGCTGTCGCCGTGCAGGACCGTGTCCGCTCCGCCGCGAATCGTCCCCAGATTGTCGAGCTCGAACAGCCGCAGGGCCGCATCGACGCCGGCGCTGCCATAGCCCTCGTCGTCGAGGCCGGCGACCATCAGCGCGGTCGATACGCCGCCGGTGGCCTCGATCGTGCCGCCGGCCGCGTTGGTCATGCCGACGATGCCGTTGTCGCCGAGCAGGGCCGCGAAGACGCCGGTGGCGAGGTCCGGCGACGAACCTCCGTTGCCGCCGCCGCCATTGGCCGCGATCCGGCCGCTGTTGACCAGCTTGCCGACCAGCACCGGCTGCTGCGGATCGGGACAGTCCTCGCCGAACCCGGCGCCGCCAAGGGCGGTGAGCAGCAGGCCGGTGCCGCTCCGGCCGGTGGACTCGATGGTGCCGCCATTGGTCACGTCGAACGACCGGGCGCTGATCAATGCCCCGCTGCCGTGGCGGCTGGCCGCGCCGATCGTGCCGGTGTTGGCGAGCTTGACCAGCCCCCCTCCGCCCTGAAGCTCCATGCCGTTGCCGCCATCGGCCGACGCCGTGATCTGGCCGCTGTTCGTCACATCGATGCTGCGACCAGTCTCGTCGACGCCATAGTTGTGGACTTGAACGCCATGCCCCTCGGTCGAGGCGATCCTGCCGCTGTTGTTGAGCGTGAAGGCCCCGATGCCGTCATAGTCGCGATAGACCGACAGGCCATTGCCCCGCGCGGCGATCGTGCCGGTGTTGGCCAAGCTCGACAGCGCACCATAGGCAAGAACCCCATCCACCGTGCTGGCGATCGTGCCGTTGTTCACCAGGTCGAGCCGCGTATCGTAGCGCGGATCGGTGACTTCGATCGCCGCGTACAGCGTGTCGTCGGTGATGTCGAAATTGGCGTTGTTGATCACCTTGCCGTCGCCGAGGGCACGCAGCCCCCTGGTCTGCGTCGCCGCGGCAGTGATCGTCACTTCGGTCTGCGCGCCGTTCGCCTCGACGCCGTGCAGCTCGAAGCCCGCAGGAAGCACGTTGCCCGCGAGATCGAAGGTCCCGTTGCTGGTGAAGGACCGACCATAGGCGTCGATGCCCGCCCCACCGGTCACGGTGCCGCTCACGTCGAGCCCCGCACCGTTGCGGGTGAGCACCGTGTCGTCGCCATTGCCCATGTCGAGATCGCCGGTGATCTTGCCGCCGTTCGCGACATAGAGATCATTGCCGTTGCCGAGCAGCACATGGCCGGTGATGGTGCCGGCATTCTCGACGATGTCGTCCGCATTGCCGCCGACGATCGCGGCGCCCGCGGTGCCGGCGGCATTGTCCGTCGCATGCCCCTGGATCGTGCCCACCGCACGATTGACGATGCGATTGACGCCATAGCCGACCGTCTCGATCGCATTGCCATGGGCGCTGACGATGTCGCCGCTGTTGTCGACTACCGAATCCTCCATCCGGATGCCGGTGCCCTGCATGCTGACCCGGCCGACGCCCAGATTGCCGCGATCGTTGGTGAACATGCCGTACCGAAGATCCACGCCGAGCCCGAAATTGCCGGTCGAGGCGTCCTTCGAATCTTCCCAGATCGAGGCACGATTGGTGATCGTGCTGCCCTCGGCCTCGAGCAGCACGCCATAGGCATTGCCCATCTTGCGCAGGTTGGAGCTCGCCGAGATCAGCACTTCGGTGCCGGCGCCGGTCTTCAGCGCGGTGCCGCCGGTGATGCCGATATAGCCGCTCTGCGCGAGCAGCTCGACGCGGCGGGCATGGGTCGCGTCGACCGCGATGCCCGCCGTGCCGCCGTTGACGGCGCCGGCGATCACCAGGTCGAGGCCCCGCCCTTCCTCGCCGAACACGCTGCTCGTCGAGTCCTGCTCGACGATGATCGACGGACGATCATACCCCCCATTGTTGAAGTTCATGTTCAGTACGACCCGGCCGTCGCCGGCCACGCGCAGCAATCCGTCATAGCTGTAATGGCCGCCGCTGCCGTCGGCCGGCCCCTGCAGCGTCAGCACCGTGCCGGCCCCCGCAGCCTCGTAGATCGTGCCGCCCGCGAAGCCCGCGGCATTCCCCCGCAGCACCGAGAACGCCTGGCTCTCGCCGGCCCGGGCCTGCAACACATTGTTGCCGGCGCCCATGTCGACCGCTCCGGTCACCAGGCCGCCGGTGTTGACGCTGCCGTCCTGGCCAAGGCGCTTCAGGTCGACGACCAGCTTGTCGTCGCCATTGCCGGTCGAGACATTGCCCTGCAGCGAGCTGCCCTCGGCCAGCCACAGCATGTCCTTGCCCGAACCGCCCAGCACGACGTCGCCCACGATCGTGCCCTTGTTCGCGACCTGCGCACCATAGGGCGCCTCGCTATACAGCCCGACGGCGGCACCTTCGCCCGCGCGGATCTCCCCCTCGTTGATCAGCCTGGCAGCGCGAGAATATTGCGTGCTGTAGCCGGAGACGGCGGCGTTCTCGCCGGTCGCGACGATCGTGCCGCGGTTCGTCAGGCTCGCGCCATGTTGCATGCTCACCGCCTGATCGCCGCGGATCACGCCGCCGGTGTCGTTGACGAACCGGCCGGAAGCTCCCTCCAGGCTCAGGGCGACCCCACCTTCCACCGCGCTCGAGATCGTGCCGCTGTTATAGCCCGAGCCGGACACGGCGACCGCAGTGGACACGAGCCCCTCGGCATGGATAGACCCGCGGTTGATGAAGCCATGGGCGCTGTCGGCGGAATTGCGGCCCGCCGTGCGGATGCCGTAGATCGCCTCGCCGGACAAGTTGATGGTGCCGCCCGTGTCGTTGACGAAGGCGGTAAGAAAGTCGTTGGCATCGATCAGCGCGACCGGCGGGCCGCTCTCGGGAGCCGACACGCCGGTGAAGCGTAGCGCGCCGCGATTGGTGACGGTCAACGTCCCGCCGTTGCCGGACCCATTATAGGCCCTCAGCCTGAGGCCCGCGTCCGATCCGGCATAGGTAAAGTCGGCCAGGTTGGTGACGACCCCCGGGCCGGACACGTTGAGCGCGCCGGTCAGGTTCTCCGCGGCGATGGTCACGTCGAGATCGCAACCGCACAGGTCGAGCCCATAGCGCTCGAACCCCGTCGGCAGGTTCCCGAAGGCGATCGTCCCCGAGCCGGTCATGCGGATGCCATAGATGTCGATGCCGTCGCCGCCGTCGAGCGCGCCGCCCGGCATGCCGGCAACGCCGGTCGCGTTGCCCTCGCGCCAGAACTGGTCGTCGCCATCGCCCATCGCGATGTTCCCGGCCACGCTGCCGCCGATGCGCTGGTAGAAGCGATCGCCATATTGGCCGAGCGTGACACCGCCGTCGATCCGGCCGGCATTCTCGATGACCGCCTGCTCCGTGACCCGGATCGCGGTGTCGCCGGCGCTGCGGATCACGCCGCCGGCCTGGTTCCGAAGCTCCAGATCCGCCGCCGAAATCGCCGGCGCGGCACCGCGCGCCTCGATCAGGCCCCGATTGCGGATGGCACCCTGGGCGACGGCGACGGTCGCTTCGGTAGCCGAGCCGTTCGCGATGGTGCCGCTATTGTCGATGTCGAGATACTGGGCACGGATCGCCGAAACCTCGCCCGCCTCGATCGTGCCGGCATTTGCTCCCTGGACCTCATAGACGTCCACGCCGCCTTCGATGCGGCCGGTGCCGCGGTTGCGCAGGTCCAGCACGGCCGAGCGCGCGCGCACCGCCGTGCCGTCGGTGCCGCGCACCAGGCCGCTATTGTCGAGCGCGATGAAGGCGCCGCTGTCGTCGCCCTGGCGCAGGGCGTTGCCGCCCGAAAGCGTGCCCGATTTGCCGATCTTCACATTGAGGTCCACCGCGTCCGCGAGCAGGACCGCGGGGCCCTGGGAAAACACCCCGCCTTCGACGATCAGCTTGCCGCCGACATCGAAGCGAAGCGCCGGGCCCTCGGTGGTCTGGCTGCCCACGGTCGCGCCGGGCTGCACGGTGACGGTGCCGCTCGCCACGGTCATGACGAAGGGTGCGGACGTGCCCGTGCAGACGACCTGCGCGCCTTCGCCCGCGCACTGGGCGCGCGCCGCCGTCGAGGAAAGCGCGATCGCCAGCGTCGCCGCGCTCACGAACAACGCGGTGCGGCCCCTGGTACCGGGAAGAATCGAGATACGAGTGGGAAACGCAGTACGCGCCATGATGCTGCTCCAATGCCGGAAGTGCCGGCCCGGATGTGCGCGCCAGCGTGAACAGCAAGGGCAGGTGCCGATGTTCGAAGAGGAGTTCCAACCCTTTAATTGCACAGCGGAATGCAACTTCACGCGGTTGTGCAGTTTTCACCCCGGCATGCCGGCCAGGATGCCCTGGACCAGCAGTTCGGTCATCACGGCGGCCGAATAGTTGCCATGGCGCGCCGCCACCCGGGCAGCCCGGTGGCGCATACGATCGTCGCCCGCGGCACGGCACAGCGCCTCCCGCACGGCGTCGGCACCGGCGGACACGGCCTGCGACCGCGCCACGCCGGCAAGACGCAGCCGATAGGTGAGCAGCAGCGATTCCAGCGTATCGGGCAGGAGAAGCTGCGGCACGCCCGTAGCGAGCATCTTCGCCGAGGCTCCGTAACCGCCGCGACCGACATAGAGCGCCGCTTCGCGCCCCGCCGCCGCAAGATCGACGGGCGCGGCGCTGAACAGGATGTTGGCGGGCAGCGCCTCGCCGGGCGGGACCGCCGAATGCCAGAGCACGGGCCAGCCCAGTCCGCCCAGCGCCCGCGCGACGATCGCGCTGCCGGGGCGGTCGAACGGCAGATAGACGAGCGTCCGCGGCCCCGCGCCCCGGGGCCATTCGGGATGGGCATCCGCCTCGATGCCGATCAGCGGACCGTAATAGAAGCCCGTCGCGTCCGGCCCGTAATGGTCGAGTTCGGCCCAGGCCAGCGAATGGAGCGGCGCGCCCGCGAGCAACGCGCCGAGTCCGGCGGGCTCGGGTGCGCCGAAATGGCGGCAAACCTCCCGGACCGCCTGGTCCGCCGGCCGCTGCGCTGCCGCCAGCTCGGCAGCGTCGTGGCCGGCCCAGGGCTGCAGGCTCGCACCCGCGTCACGCGCGCGGGGCGCCACGAAGGTCGGCCCCAGCCTCCGCGCGGGGAGCCCGGCAATATGCGCCGCCAGCAGCGACAGGGGCGCATGCTCGGCCAGGACCAGGACCGGCTGGATGCGTTCGAAGGCATCCAGCCATTGCCGCACCAGCGGAATCGCGCCCGCCGCATCGGTCAGCCCGCCCGCGGCGATCACCTGGCCATAGGTCAGCGTCTCGCCCCGGGGCGCGGAACCGGCAAAGCGCGGCCCCTGCACCACCAGGTCGAATGCATCGCGCTCGAGCCGCAGCGCCGTCTGCGGCGTACGTGCCGCCAATGTCAGATGGTGCCCGCCCTTGCGCAACGCACGGCCGATCGGCGCGAGCGTCGCGACATGGCCATATCCCAGTCCCAGCTCCCAGGTGGCCAGCAATCGCATGCAATCTCCCGGGCGAACCAGAGCAATCGAGCATCCTAGCCGCGACCGGGCATCGCCGCACAGCCGCCATTCCTTCCCAGAGGCGTGCAATCCCCGGCCCCGTCGCGGGACGGACGGCTTCGGTCGCAGCCGATGCGGCATCGGCGGCCCTGATTGCGCATGGGCACGACCAGCGTTGAGAAGGGGACAGCAATGTTCATTGTCGGGGACAGGGATGCAGGGACTTCGGCACCCCGCAGCCGGCGCGACAACCGTGCCGCGATCCTGCTCGCGGGCCGCATCCTGTTCGCGCGCCACGGCGTTTCCGGTGTCACCTTCGAACATGTCGCCCGCGAGGCGCAGCTGACGCGCCGGACGATCTACAACCACTTCGCCAATGTGGACGACCTGTTCGCGGGAGTCGTTCACCAGGCGCTTCGGCAACTGAAGGCGCAGATGCCGCCCGCCCCTCCGGCCGAACGGCAGCTGCACGCGGGACTGACGCGGTTCATGCGGGATTTGCTGGGGTTGTTCGCCAGCCCCGGCTTCTTCGACCTTCACCTGGCATTGGTCCGCCACGGCAATGATCGCCCCGAACTGCGCAATGCCTTCGAACGCGAGTTTCTCGATCCGCTGAGCACCACCCTCGCCGGCTATCTCGGCGCGCGGCGCGCCCGCGATTTCCACCAGGATCCGCAACGCAGCGCGCGGGAGATCGTCGCGATCACGCTCGGTCTCGCCGAAACCTCGCGACTGCTTGGCCGCACCGACGAAGAAGCGACCCGGCAGGCGCTGCCGCTTATCGGCGCCCTCGCCCAGGCACTCGCACAGACGCAGCAGAAGCAGCTCAGCCGCGTGGCCTGAAGCGCCACGCCCGTTACCGGCACGTATCGAAGATGGCGACGCGCCCCATCGGGACGCGCACGACCATTTCGGTCGCCGGTCGCGCCGCTACGAGCTGGCTGGAACTGGAATGGTCCGCATTGCCGCGGACGGGGGGAATGGTGGAGCCGAGGGGGATCGAACCCCTGACCTTCGCAATGCCATTGCGACGCTCTCCCAGCTGAGCTACGGCCCCAAACCCCGGGAAGACGGGCCCTCTAGAAGGGCTCCGCGGGTCTGGCAAGGACCTTTTTTCGGTCCCTGCCAATTTCCCCGAATTATTGTTCTTCGTCGTCGCCGCCGGTCTCGACGCCCAGATCGTCGTCGCCGCCCAGATCGACGTCATCGTCCGCCGAGGGCTCCTCGTCGTCGTCGCCGATGTCCAGATCCTCGTCACCCAGATCGGAATCCTCCGCCTCGGGCTTCTCGGTCTTCACCGCCTCGAAAGGCAGCGGCTGCTTGGACTTGAGGATCGGCTCCGGATCCCAGGCAAACCCGCAGCTGATGCAGGTCACCGGCTCGTCCTTGGTCAGATCATAGAAGCGCGTTCCGCACTTCGGGCACGCGCGCTTCGTGCCCCATTCGGGCTTCACCATGTGTTGCCTCTTCGCCTTTCAAATCTTGGATTTCGGGAACAGGTCCCGGAAAGTGGGAGGCGCCTTGCCATGCTGCAAGGGCGCTGTCAAAGCCGGGCGTCATGTCTGCCTCTCCTCCCCGCCCGCTCGGCATCTCCGCCCGTGGTCCCCTGAAGGGCCGCGTCACCGTTCCCGGCGACAAATCGATCAGCCATCGCTCGCTGATGTTCTCGGCGCTCGCCGTCGGCGAAAGCCGGATCGAGGGACTGCTCGAGGGCGAGGACGTGCTCGCCACCGCCGCGGCGATGCGCGCGATGGGCGCGACCATCACGCGCGGCGACGATGGCGCATGGACGGTCAGCGGCGTCGGCGTCGGCGGCCTGCTCCAGCCCGAGACCGCGCTCGACATGGGCAATTCGGGCACGTCGACCCGGCTGCTGATGGGCCTGGTCGCCAGCCATCCGATCACGGTGACCTTCACCGGCGACGCCTCGCTCTCCGGCCGCCCGATGGGCCGCGCGATCGAACCGCTCGGCCAGATGGGCGCGGAGATCACCGCCAGCCCGGGTGCCAGGGGGACCCAGACCCTGCCGCTGATGCTGAAGGGGATCAGCCCGGCCGTGCCGATCACCTACACGCTGCCGGTGGCCTCCGCCCAGGTGAAGTCGGCGGTGCTGCTCGCCGGGCTCAACACGCCGGGCATCACCCGCGTGATCGAGCCGGTGCCGACTCGCGATCATAGCGAGCGGATGCTGCGCGGCTTCGGCGCCGAGCTGACCGTGGAGGACGGCCCCGAGGGCAAGATCATCTCGATCCGCGGCGAGGCGGAACTGAAGCCCCAGCACATCGTGGTCCCGGGCGACCCCTCCTCCGCCGGCTTCTGGATGGTCGCCGCGTCGATCGTGCCCGGATCGGACGTCACCATCGCCAATGTCTGCATGAACCCGACCCGCACCGGCCTGATCCAGGCGCTGCGGATGATGGGCGCGTCGATCGAGGCGCTCGACCCGCGCGAAGTGGGCGGCGAGCCGGTCGCCGACCTGCGCGTGCGCCATGCCCCGCTGAAGGCGATCGAAGTGCCGCCCGAGCTCGCTCCCAGCATGATCGACGAATATCCGATCCTGTTCGTCGCCGCCTCGGTCGCCGAAGGGCGGACGGTGGCGCGTGGCGCGCACGAGCTGCGCGTCAAGGAATCGGACCGGATCGCGACGATGCGCGCGGCGCTCGAAGCCAATGGCGTCGTGCTGGAGGAATTCGAGGACGGGCTTGCCGTCACCGGCACGGGCGGCGCGCCGATCCCGGGCGGCGGCGCTGCGGTCACGAGGCTCGACCACCGCATCGCGATGAGCATGGCGGTCGCCGGCCTCGCCGCCGCGGCGCCCATCGCCATCGACGACATCGCGCCGGTGCAGACCAGCTATCCCGGCTTTTTCGACGTGCTCGACAGCCTCGTCGCATGAAGCTCGGCCGTCGCGCCTTTCTGGGCGGGATGGCTGCCGGCACCCTGGCCGTCCCGGCCTGGGCCAGGCTGCGCGACGAGATCCTGTTCAAGCCCGACCGGGAGCTGACGGTCCCGGTCGAGGGAGGCAGCGTCTATGTGCGGGTGAACGGCGACCTCAAGGGCCCGCGCCCGCCGCTGATCTATGCCCATGGCGGCCCGGGCGGCGATCATTCGGGGCTGCTTCCGCTCACTGCCCTGGCGCGCGAGCGCGCGGTGATTCTGTGGGATCAGCTCGACAGCGGCCGTTCGGACGCGCCGCTCGCCCCGAGGAACTGGCGCGTCGCGCGCTTCGTCGACGAGATCGACCGGATCCGCGACGCGCTCGACATCACGCGCTGGCACGTCGGCGGCGGCAGCTGGGGCGGCACGCTGGCGATCGAATATGGCGCGCGCCGGCGGCCGGGCACGGCGAGCCTGATCGTCCAGTCGCCGCTGGTGTCCACCAGGAGCTGGATCGCGGACGCCGATCTCCTGCGCTCCCGGATGCCGGCCGATACGCGCGCCACGCTGGAGAAATGCGACACCGCCGCGCCGCCGCCGGCCCAGACCTGCGATGCGGCGACCTGGGAATTCTATCGTCGCCACGTCATCCGCTCGCAGCGCGCCGACGGCATCGCCGCCTATCGCGCCCGGGCGCCGCGCGATGCCGGCGACACGCTTTACCAGCGCATGTGGGGCAAGGCCGAGTTCGTCTCCACCGGCACGCTCAGGGACTATGACGGCGAGTCTCTGCTCGCGAAGCTGGATGGCCCGCGCACCTTGTTCGTCTGCGGCGAATATGACGAGGCCCGGCCAGAGACGGTGGCGAAGTTCGCCGCGCGCGTGCCCGGCGCGACGTTCCGGGAAGTGACGGGATCGGCGCATTCGATCCTGTCCGATCAACCCGAAGCCTATCTCGCCCTGCTGCGCGCGTGGATGGCACGCCACGACGCCGCCTGAACGCGAATTTTGCATCCGAATCGCTTGACGGCGCGCGCATGTGCCGCGAACGCTCGGACATATGATCATCGCAGTCGACGGACCGGCAGCCTCTGGTAAGGGCACCATCGCGCGCGCCCTGGCGCAGCATTACGGGCTGCCGCATCTCGATACCGGCCTTCTCTATCGCGCCGTCGCCGCCACGGTGCTGCGCGAGGAACTGGATCCGGCGCGGGAAGCCGACGCGGTCTCGGCCTGCAGCTTCGAGGATTATCTGCTCGACGATCCCTGGCTGCGCTCCGACGAGGTGGGCAAGGCCGCGTCCGTCGTGTCCGCGCACCCGCTGGTGCGCGCCGCGCTGCTCAACCGCCAGAAGAAGTTCGCGCGCCAGCCCGGCGGCGCGGTGCTCGACGGGCGCGACATCGGCACGGTCATCGCGCCGGACGCGGACGTGAAGCTCTTCGTCAAGGCGACGCCGATGATCCGCGCCCAGCGCCGGCACCTGGAACTCCGCAAGCACGGCGTGCTCACCAGCCTCGACAAGGTGCTGGCGGACATCCGGGCACGCGACGAGCGCGATTCCAAGCGCACCGAGGCGCCGATGACCCAGGCCAGCGACGCCGCATTGCTCGACACCAGCTTCCTTTCGATCGACGCCGCCGTGCAGCGCGCGATCGCGATCGTCGAGAGCAAGACGAACGCGACCCGCGCTTCCGGCTGACGCAGCGCCCTGGGGCCAATCGACATGCAGCTGTGTCCCTTCCGTTCCCGGCAGCGAGGGACGGAAGTTCAATGTCGAAGCCTCTCCCTTCCGTCGTGCTGAACTTGTTTCAGCATCCAATTCTCCACCCGCGATATCGCCGGTGGCACGTTGGACCCTGAAACAAGTTCAGGGTGACGAAAGAGGTTGGTTCGAAGTGTTCCGGCACGCCAAGCCACGCGCTTAGCCTGAACGCCGATCCGTCCTAGATATCGATCTGGATCTCGCCTTCCGCCGGCTGGGTGAAGCCGCGGATGATCTGCAACATGCCTTCGGTGCCGAACAGCTGATAGAGCGTGAACAGGCCCTGGGCGAGATCGCCGTCGAACCGCATCGAGAAGCGCTCGATGCCGCAATCGACCATGTCCACCGGCCCGCCCGAATAGACGAATATCACTTCGTTGAAGGTGCAATTGCGGAAGACGTTGCCGTCGAGCACGATCTCGACATTCTCGAAACGCTGCTTGTCATATTCCATCTTGATTCCCCGCGACCTGGTCTCAGGCCCCGCACGTCGCATCCCGCGCGCCTCTCTGCAATGCTTGCGGATATGGGCGGATTCGGCTAGAGCGCGCGCGTCCGGCGGACGGGTGTTCGCGGAGGAAGGCGCGGAGGGGTGACTCTCACGCGCCCTTTTCGCTTTGATCGGCGTCTTGTCTTTCCTTCGCCTGCGCCCGCACGACGGATGCCGCGACCGGCGACCGGCCGCCGCGGCGAGTCTGGCCCAAAGACCGTCGGATCCAACCGACTGGCCGGAAACAACATGATTAGGAACTGAAACCCTTATGGCCACTACGGCAAATCCGAGCCGCGACGATTTCGCGGCGCTTCTCGAACAGACCCTCGGTCAGGCGGACGGCTTCGAAGGCCGCGTCGTGATCGGCACCGTCACCGGCATCGAGAACGACCTCGCGGTCATCGACGTCGGCCTCAAGTCCGAAGGCCGCGTGCCGCTGCGCGAATTCGCCGCGCCGGGCCAGAAGGCCGATCTGAAGGTCGGCGACGAAGTCGAAGTCTATGTCGACCGCGTCGAGAACGCCAATGGCGAAGCGATGCTCAGCCGCGACCGCGCCCGCCGCGAAGCCGCCTGGGACAAGCTGGAAGCCGAGTTCGCCAAGTCGGCCCGCGTCGAGGGCGTCATCTTCGGCCGCGTCAAGGGCGGCTTCACCGTCGACCTCTCGGGCGCGGTGGCCTTCCTCCCCGGCTCGCAGGTCGACATCCGCCCGGTGCGCGACGTCACCCCGCTGATGGACATCCCGCAGCCCTTCCAGATCCTCAAGATGGACCGCAAGCGCGGCAACATCGTCGTGTCGCGCCGCGCCGTGCTCGAAGAGACCCGCGCCGAGCAGCGTTCGGGCCTCATCCAGAGCCTGGCCGAGGGCCAGATCATCGACGGCGTCGTCAAGAACATCACCGACTATGGTGCGTTCGTCGACCTGGGCGGCATCGACGGCCTGCTGCACGTCACCGACCTGAGCTACAAGCGCGTCAACCACCCGTCCGAGATGCTCAACATCGGCGACACGGTCCGCGTCCAGATCATCCGCATCAACCGCGACACCCAGCGCATCTCGCTCGGCATGAAGCAGCTCGAGAGCGATCCGTGGGATGGCGCCGCGGTGAAGTACCCGGTCGGCGCGAAGCTGTCGGGCCGCGTGACGAACATCACCGAATATGGTGCGTTCGTCGAGCTCGAGCCGGGCATCGAGGGCCTGGTCCACGTCTCGGAGATGAGCTGGACCAAGAAGAACGTGCATCCGGGCAAGATCGTCTCGACCTCGCAGGAAGTCGAAGTCGTGGTGCTCGAGGTGGACGCCGAGAAGCGCCGCATCTCGCTCGGCCTCAAGCAGGCCCAGCAGAACCCGTGGGAGAAGTTCGCGGCCGAGCACCCGGTTGGCACCGAGGTCGAGGGCGAAGTCAAGAACGCCACCGAGTTCGGCCTGTTCATCGGCCTGGACAACGACGTCGACGGCATGGTGCACATGTCGGACATCGCCTGGGGCATCTCGGGTGAGGACGCGCTCAACCTGCACCGCAAGGGCGAGGTGGTTAAGGCCATCGTGCTCGCCGTGGAGTCGGACAAGGAGCGCATCTCGCTCGGCATGAAGCAGCTCGAGCGCGGCGGCGTCGCCGCTGCGGGTTCGACCACTTCGGCCGATCGCCTGAACAAGAACCAGGTCGTCACCGTGACCATCCTCGAAGTCCGCGACGCGGGCCTCGAAGTGCAGGTTGGCGAAGACGGCGCGACCGGCTTCATCAAGCGCACCGATCTCGGCCGCGACCGCGACGAGCAGCGTCCGGAGCGTTTCCAGGTCGGCCAGAAGCTCGATGCGATGGTCACCGGCTTCGATCGTTCGAAGAAGCCCACCTTCTCGGTCAAGGCGATGCAGATCGCCGAGGAGAAGCAGGCGGTGGCGCAGTATGGCTCGTCCGATTCGGGCGCGTCGCTGGGCGACATCCTGGGCGAGGCCCTCAAGGCCCGCAACGAAAAGAACTGAGAACGGCGACGGGGAGCGGCAAAACCGCTCCCCGTTTCGTTTATTCCGGAATATCATGGGTTAATAGCCATCTGCGGGTTGATGCAGGTTGGCGAACAGGGTTAGAGAGCCCATCAGGGATTTGGCGCTCGCGCGGAAGACCGCAGATCCGCGTGGGCAAAGGGAGGGTTGCGGATGATCCGCTCGGAACTGGTTCAGTTGCTGGTGCAGGACAATCCGGGCCTTTCGGTCCGCGAGGTCGAGAAGATCGTGTCGGTCTTCTTCGACGAGATCGTCGGCCGGCTCCAGGAAGATGGCCGCGTGGAGCTGCGCGGCTTCGGCGCTTTTTCCACCCGCGCGCGCGATGCGCGCGTCGGCCGCAACCCGCGCACCGGCGAGACGGTCGAAGTGGATGCCAAGCGCGTCCCTTATTTCAAGCCCGGCAAGGAAATGCGCATCAAGCTCAACGTCTGAGCGATGCGCGCCGCTTGACGCTGGCGATTCCATGCGCTTGCGTGGACGCGTGCGGACGTGGCGGAACCGGTAGACGCCGGAGACTTAAAATCTTCTGCCCTTCAGGGCGTGCGGGTTCGAGTCCCGCCGTCCGCACCAATGTCTTTCAAACCGATGCCCTTCACGGGCTGTCGGGTTTGTCGTCCTGGGTGGCGATGATCACGCCTCCGGCCACGATCGCAACGACGCCGATGATCGCAATGATCGGCGCACCGGCGATATCCGATTTGTGCTTGGAACTGGTCGCTCCACGCAGAGACAGCTTCGACGCCGAGGTTTCAGACGCAGCGAGCGCCGGCACGGCGGCCAGCGAAACCAGGGCAGCGACAGCCGCCGCCCGACCAAGAATACGCATCGTACACACTCCCCTTTCAAAGGAATGGGAATGAAATGCCTCGCATGCTTCGATGGTTCCCGCACCGCAGCAAATCAGTGAAGCGCCACGGGGGTTGGCAGCGGGGTCCGGCGATCATACACCCGTTCCGCCCAGCCGGATTTGCCTGATGTCCCCTCGCCTCCTCTGTTTGCTGTCCCTCGTCATGCTCGCGGCGTGCGACGGCGGCGCGGGGCAGCGGCGCGACGACACCGCAGTGGTGGTCAGCGCGATCGGTGCGAGCAGCGCGCTCGCCGACCCCGACGCCGGCCCCCTGGATTCCGCCCGCCGCGTGCTGCTCGGCGCGACGGCGCAGGGTCTGGTGCGATTCGACGCCACCGGCCAGATCGAGCCGGGGCTGGCCGAACGCTGGATCGTGATCGACGATGGCCGCAGCTATATCTTCCGCCTGCGCGACGATGCGACCTGGCCGGACGGCGAGCCGGTCACCGCCGAACAAGTGGTACGGGCGCTGCGCCGCACGATCGCGCCGCGTTCGCGCAACGCGCTCTCGCCCTTTCTCGCGGTGATCGACGAGATCGTGGAAATGACGCCGCAGGTGATCGAAGTGCGGCTGAAACGCCCCCGGCCCGACCTGCTCAAGCTGTTCGCCCAACCCGAAATGGCGGTGTTCCGGCTCGACAAGCTCGACGGCAGCGGCCCCTTCCGGGCCACGCAGCACCACGCCAGCGTGCTGTTGCGCCCGGCGCCCGATCCGGACGCGGCCGAAGACGCCGGCGCGCCCCGCCCCCAGGAGATGCTGCAGTTCCATGGCGAGCGCGCCGCGGTGGCCCTTGCCCGTTTCCGCGACGGCCAGTCGGACCTGGTGCTGGGCGGCAGCTTCGCCGACTGGCCGCTGGTAGTGGCATCAAGCATCGCCGCGCCCAATGTGAAGCTGGACAACGCGCTCGGGCTGTTCGGCCTGGCCGTGGTCTCGCGCCAGGGGTTTCTGGCGGATCCCGCCAATCGCGCCGCGATCGCGATGGCGATCGATCGCCCCACCCTCACGCACGAGATCCATCCGGACTGGGCGCCCGTCGAAACGCTGCTTCCGGGACAACTCGATTCGGCCAATCCACCCGCGCAACCCGCCTGGGCGCCGCTCGACCTCGACCAGCGCCGGCAGAATGCGCGGGCCTCGGTCGCCGGCTGGCGGCGCGCGCATCCGGGCCAAATCACCGTGCGCATCGCCTTGCCCGGGGGGCCGGGCGCCACGCTCGTCTGGTCGCGGCTGGCCGAGGCGCTCTATGCGATCGGCATCATGCCCGTCCGCAGTGCCCTAGACGCCCCCGCGGACCTGCGCCTCGTCGATGCCGTCGCACCCTATGACAGCGCACGGTGGTTCGTCGCCACCGCCTGCCAGGCCTGCTCCGACGATGCGCAGACGCTGATCGAAGCCGGGCGCGACGCGCCGGACCTCTACGCCCGTGCCCATCGCATCGCCGAGGCCGATGCCGCGCTCACCGCGGACGGCGCTTTCATCCCTATCGCCCAGCCCTTCCGATGGTCTATCGTCGCATTGCGGCTGCAGGCCTGGCAGGGGAACGCTCGCGCGTGGCACCCGTTGAACCACCTGCGCAACGAGACGAGGTGAACGTGGCGAGAACGACGCGGATGGCTTCGGGGGCAAAGGCGGCAGCGGCGGCGCTGCCGCTGGGAACGCATGCGGCGGACGTGCGCCGGCGGATCGAGATGATGGAGCATCTGCTCGAGCGCAGCGTGCCCATCCCCGGCACCAAGGCCAAGGTCGGCCTCGACGCGATCCTGGGCCTCGTGCCCGTGGGCGGCGACCTGATCGCCGCGCTGCTCGGCCTCTATATCGTCTGGGAGGCGCGCAACCTGAAGATGCCGACGACGACGATGATGCGCATGGTCGGCAATGTCGGCTTCGACTGGCTGATCGGACTGGTCCCGGTGGTGGGCGACGCGGCGGATTTCCTGTTCAGGTCGAACACCCGCAACCTCAGGCTGATCAAGCGCCATCTCGACCGGCACCATCCGGGCACCGCGACGGTCCATCAGGGCTAGGGGTCGGGACTCATCTTTCGTCGTTCCCGCTCTCCATAGTCATCCCTGCGAAAGCGGGGATGACAGATATCATGCTTGGCTTCCCAACCTAGCGTCGCCCGCCCCGCCAGATCTTCAGCGCGCTGCCATCGGCGGCCCCGCCGGTGCCGGGCCGGCACGCCTCGTAGCGCAGCCCCTTGTCGAGGCAGAGCCAGAGTTCGTCGAGCCACCCCTCGCGCGTCACCGTCACGCGGATCGCATCGGCGGGAATGCCGCGATTGGCCTCGGCGAAACGCGCCTTGAACCGGCCGACGGTCAGCGCCCCGCGCGACAGCCCCTCCATGTCCGGATAGCGGACCGCATCATAGAGCCGCCTGGCCGTGCCGAAATAGGCGGCGGGCGACATCGAGGTGCAGGTGCCGTGCTTGGCCCATTCGTGCTGGATCAGCTGCGCCGAGGGCGTGGCGCAGAGCATCGACTTGATCTGCGCGGGCGGCAGGATGCGGGTGTCCGCGCAATATTGCGGCCAGCTCCGCGTCTCCCCATCGGGCCACAAGCCGTGCAGGGTGAAGCCGAAGCGCGCGCCCTGGCCGCACTGGAAGCGATTCTCCGGTTCGTCGCCATGCGCGCGGCAGAAACCGGGGCTCCAGGTGAGCGCCAGCGTATAGGAGCCGATCGGCATGATCCGCCGCGGCTCCTTCGCGCCGGGCAGATCGGGGCGTGGCCGCTCGACCTTGCCCGGCACATGGCACATCAGCGCCTGGGCGGAAGCGATGCCGGGCAGCAGCGCAAGGCCGGTGCCGACGAGACCAAGAGCCAGCTTGCGCACGTCCATGCTCCTCATCCTTGCGCGAAATCCAGGCCGATATCGGCGGCGGGCGCCGATTGGGTGAGCCTGCCGACGCTGACATAGGTCACGCCGCTTGCGGCGATCGCCCGGATCGTGTCGAGCCGCACGCCGCCCGACGCCTCGGTCGGCACCCGGCCCGCGACCAGCGCAACGGCCTCGTGCAGCGTCTCCGGCCCCATATTGTCGAGCAACAGATGCGTCGCCCCCGCGGCAAGCGCCGGCTCGATCTGGTCGATCCGGTCGACCTCGACGATGATGCGCGCGATCCCCGCGGCGACGGCCCGCCGCGCCGCCTCGGCCACCGATCCGGCGACGGCCACGTGATTGTCCTTGATCATCGCGGCGTCCCACAGGCCCATGCGGTGGTTGGTCGCCCCGCCCATGCGAGTCGCGTATTTCTCCAGCCTGCGCAGGCCGGGCAGCGTCTTGCGCGTGTCGAGCAGCGTGGCGCCGGTCCCCGCCATGGCATCGACATAGGCTCGCGCCATGGTCGCGATGCCGGAGAGATGCTGCACCGTGTTGAGGGCGGAACGCTCGGCGGTGAGCAAGGCACGCGCCCGGCCGCGCAGCCGCATCAGATCGGTGCCCGGCGCCACGCGATCGCCATCCTCGACCAGCCGCTCGATCTTGACCTCGGGATCGAGCGCGCGGAAAAAGGCCTCCGCAACGGGCAGGCCGGCGACGGTGATCGCGTCGCGGCTGTCCATCACCCCCGCGAACACCGCATCGGCCGGGATCACCGCGGCGGACGTGATATCGCCCTCCTCGCCCAGATCCTCGGCGAGCGTGGCGGCAATAAAGGCATCGAGATCGAATCCCGGAAGCGCGAAGACGTGTGGCATGGCGCGCTTGTGGCACAGTCCGCGTGGACGGCAAGGGGGCGCGGAACCGCGCGGGATCGGTTCCAACCCGAATTGACCGGGATGCGGCACGCATACAGGCTGATTCCATGGCCGATATCGAACCCGCCGCGATGCCCGAAGTCCGCCGGCTGCGCGCTTATTGGGAACGCCGCGTCACGCATCGGCCGTCGCCGCCCGACGAGTGGATGGCCGACAAGCTGCTGCTCGACGCATTGGGCCTGGGCCTGGAGCAGACGCTACAGTTCCTGGGCCGCGAACGGCCCGATTTCGATGCCTTCCGGCGCTGGATCGTCGCTACCGCGGGCCCGCCCGACCCGGTGACGATCGCCCGCTATCATGCAGCGATCGCCGGCGCCCCGCCTCCACCGCAGGTCTCCGCCCAGCTCTCGCGGATCGACGCGATGCCGGCGGTGCTCGACGCAGCGGACCTCGCCCATTGGGATGCGCAGGGCTATGTGATCCTGCGCGGCGCGATCACGCCCCGGGAAGTCGAAGCGGCCGCAGCCCTGCTCTGGGAAGCCGCCGGGGCGGATCCGGCCGATCCGGCAAGCTGGCATGGCCCACGCACCAACGGGCTGATGGTCCAGCGCTTCCAGCATCCCGCATTGGAGGCGGCGCGACGCGCACCGCGCGTGCACAAGGCCTTTGCCCAGCTCTGGGGCACGAGCGACCTGTGGCCGCGCGTCGACCGGATGAGCTTCAACGCGCCGCTGCGCGCACCGCACGGCTTCGCGGCGCCGCGGCTGCACTGGGACGTGAGCCTCGTCCCGCCGATCGCCTTCGCGACCCAGGGCATCCTCTATCTCTCCGACACGGCCGCCGATCAGGGCGCGTTCGAGCTGGTTCCCGGCTTCCACCATCGCTTGGCCGAGTGGCTGGCCGCGCTGGGCGGCGCCGATCCGCGAACGATGGACCTGAGCGACCAGGCCGTGCGCGTCCCCGCCCGTGCCGGCGACCTGATCATCTGGCGGCACGACCTGCCGCACGGCGCCAGCCCGAACACGGCCGGGCAGCCGCGGCTGGCCCAATATGTGAACTATTATTCGGCGGAAATGGGCATCCAGCCGGCGTGGCGGTGAGCGCGCCCCTTCCCCTTGGGGAACGGCGCGAATTCAGCGCCTCCCGGCCGGATCGCCGCCGATCGCGCCCAGATCGCCCTGCCCCACCGTGCCCGCCGCCATCTCGAGCATCCGGTCCAGGCTCTTCTTGGCCTGGAGGCGCAGGCCCTCCTCGATCTCGATGCGCGGCGTGAGGTCGCGCAGCGCGAGGTAGAGCTTCTCCATCGTGTTGAGCGCCATATAGGGGCAGATGTTGCAGTTGCAGTTGCCGTCGGCGCCGGGCGCGCCGATGAAGGTTTTGCCCGGCATCGCCTTCTGCATCTGGTGGATGATGTGCGGCTCGGTGGCGACGATCAGCGTATCGCCCGGAACGGTCTGCGAGAATTCCAGGATGCCGCGGGTCGAACCGACATAGTCGGCGTGATCGAGCACGTGCGGCGGGCATTCGGGATGCGCCGCCACCGGCGCGCCGGGGTGCTGCGCCTTGAGCTTGAGCAGCTCGGCCTCGCTGAACGCCTCGTGCACGATGCACACGCCCGGCCAGAGCAGCAGGTCGCGCCCCACCTTGCGCTTGAGATAGCCGCCCAGATTGCGGTCCGGGCCGAAGATGATCTTCTGGCTCTCCGGGATCTGGGCGAGGATTTTCTCGGCCGAGCTCGAGGTGACGATGATGTCGCTGAGCGCCTTAACCTCGGTCGAGCAGTTGATATAGGTCAGCGCGATATGGTCCGGATGCGCGGCGCGGAAGGCGGCGAACTGATCGGGCGGGCAGCTGTCCTCCAGGCTGCACCCGGCATTCATGTCGGGCAGCACCACGATCTTGTCCGGCGAGAGGATCTTGGCGGTCTCGGCCATGAAGCGCACGCCGCAAAAGGCGATCACCTCGGCATCGGTCTCCGCCGCCTTGCGGCTGAGGTCCAGGCTGTCGCCGACAAAGTCCGCCAGGTCCTGCAGCTCGGGCTTCTGATAATAATGGGCGAGGATGACGGCATTGCGCTCCTTGCGCAGCCGGTCGATCTCCGCACGAAGATCGAGCCCCGACAGGCTCCCGCCGATACCATTGCGCGCGTCCATGCCTAACACTCCCTTGCCCGCGCCGCACATGGCCCGGCAGGCGCGCGGGTTCAAGGTCGATCAGGGAAAGTGCGCGGCAAAGGCGCGATCGGCACCGGGCGTGCCCGCCACCACGGCGCGCGTCACCGATTCGCCGAACGGCGTGAACGCGATCGCCTCGCCCACCGCGAAGGTGCCGATCATCGCGCCCAGGCCCCAGAGCCAGGCCGGATGCACCCGGCCGATGCGCCGCCGGTCCACCGCCATGCCGATCAGCGGGAAGATCGCCGGGGCGAGCAGCGCCGCGACCAGCCACGACCAGGGGATCATGAACGGCACCGGCAGGATCCGCCCGAAGCCCGGCCCGGTGATCGCCGCCATCGAGCAGAGCATCAGCCGGCGATGCCAGTCCGAGCGACCGCGCATCGCGAATCCCGCAAGGGCCAGCCCGGCGAAGCAGAGCAGGCCGGCGGGATTGCCGAACAGGAACTCGGGCAGCGCGAAGAAGGGCGGCCCGCCATGATCGCGCACCGCATAGAGCGTGATCGCCAGCCCCATCGCCACCATTGCCGGCACCCAGGCCAGCGCGATCCAGCCGAGTCGGCGGTGAATCGCCGCGTTCCCGGTGGCGATCAGCAGGTTCTGCGCCAGATAGATCAGGATCCAGCCCATGAAGACAAAGGCATGGACATGATAGATCAGCGGCAGGCCGAAGCTCGACCGGCCGAGCGCCAGGTTGAGCGAGAAGCCGCCGAGGATCACCGCGATCATGGCGAGCGACAGGATCAGGAAGAAGCGGTCGCGCTGGACGCGCGGCATCGGTTCGGCGAGTGTCGCCATGTTCAGTCCCCCAACTGAAATATGCAATGCCATGAAGGTAGCGCATTCGGGCCGACCGCTCAACGGCCCGGCCGCTCACCATTTGTTGGCGATCACCTCTTCGGGCCTGCGCGATTCGTCCCAGCGCTCGCTCGAGCGGTTCGCCTCGTCGGGGAAGATCACCTGGACATCGGCGGCGATGCCGGTCGCCCGGAGCGGCATGGTGAAGCTGCGCTCCACCGCGCGCCGCGTCGCGTCGCGGGCCATGCGCATATAGGGGCCCGACTGGGCCTGGCGGAGTAGCTCCTGCTGGCCGGCCTTGCGATTGGCATCGTCGAGCTTGCCACCGACATCGGTGACCGAGAGCAGGATGCCGCCATTGTCGTACTGGCGGACCTGGTCGAGATCGACGTCCGGGCCCATTGCCTCGACGGCCGGCAGCCGGACGGTCAGCAGCTTGTTCTGCGCGTCCCAGGTCACATCCTCCTGGCGCAGCTTCGACAGATCGACTTCATAGCGGACGCTGCCCGGCATGATCATCGTCTTCTGCGCGGTGAGGCCCAGCTGGCTCTGCTTCGACGTGACCACCGCGACGAACTTGGCCGCGAAGGCGGACAGGCGGTTCTGCTCGCGCAGTCCCTGCAGGCTGGCTTGCGCCACCGTCTCGGGCGTCGGGCCCTGGAACTGCCGCTTGATCGTATCGCCCAGGAACCAGAAGCCGGCCCCCATCGTCAGGACTACCGCCAGCACGATCACGAGGGTGACACCGAACAGCTTGAGGCAGCCCCCGCCGCCCTGCTTCACGCTGTCGTCTTCCAAACGCCGCCCTCCTCGATGACGAGCCCGCGGTCGTGCAGGTCGATCAGATGCGCGAGTACCGATCGCCCGGCCGCGCCACTCAGCCTGGGATCGAGCCCAGCATACATGCGCTCGACCATGGCGGGAACCGCGCCGACACCGGCCTTGAGCAGGCGCAATATCTGCCCCTCGCGCTGCTTGCGATGCCCGATCAGCCCGCGCACGAAGCGATGGGGCTTCTCGATCGGCTCGCCATGCGCGGGGAAATAGATGCGGTCGTCCTCGCGCGCCATCAGCTTGTCGAGGCTGGCCATATAGGCAGCCATGTCGCCGTCGGGCGGCGCGACCACGGTGGTCGACCAGCCCATGACATGGTCGCCGCAGAACAGCGCGCCGCTTTCGGGCAGGGCGAAGCAGAGATGGTTGGAAGTGTGGCCGGGCGTGGCGACGGCGACCAGCGTCCAGTCCGGGCCCGAGACACTGTCCCCGTCGGCCAGCACGCGATCGGGCGCATAGCCGGTATCGAACGCGGCATCGGCGCGCGGGCCGGCATCCTCGAGCGTGAGCGGGCCGCAGCCGATGATCGGCGCGCCCGTGGCGGCCTTGAGCGGCGCGGCGGCCGGGCTGTGGTCGCGGTGCGTGTGGGTGCAGAGGATCGCCGCCACCCGGCGCCCGCCGATCGCCGCGGCCAGCGCCGCGAGGTGGCGGGGATCGTCCGGGCCGGGATCGATCACGGCAAGCACGGAGGTGCCGACCAGATAGGTCTGGGTGCCGGTATAGGTGAAGGGCGAGGGATTGGGCGCCAGCACCCGCGTGACCAGCGGATCGAGCGCCATGGCCAGGCCGGTCGGGGCATCCGCGATGATGTCCATGCCCCCGAAATGGCCTTTGCCGCGCCGCAGCGCAAGGCCGGCCTGAAAAACGGAAACGGGACCGGCCGCGAAGGAGATCGGCCGGCCCCGTCGAAAGGCGCTCGTGAAAGGGGCTTTTTGACGAACGCCCTTCCCCTCCATGTCACTTGTCGTCGGCGGCGCTCTTCTCGACTTCGGCGATCGCCTCATCGATGCCCTTCAGCGCCTTGGCGCGCTGCTCGGCACTGAGATCGGACTGGCTCTCGATCGAGCGCCGGGCCATGCGTAGGCCCATCATCGCGCTGCGCATGCCCATCCGCTTGGCGTCGATCGCCGCCCTTTCGGCATTGATCGTGATCCGCTCGATCCGGTTGGAGCAGACGATCATCACCTTCTTGCCGTCCCGCTCGAACTTCTCGACGACCGGCTTGCCGTCCGCTGTGTCGGTGCACTTGCCGTTCCGGACCTCGGGCACGCTGGCGCGGAGCGCGTCGAGATCGGGCAGCTTGGTCTCGGACGCGCTGCCATCGGCATGCACCATCACGATCTTGGTGACGCGCTTGCCGTCCTTCTTGTCCTTGCCGTCGCCATCGTCGCTATAGCTGTAGACATAGCGCCGGGCCTTGGCCGGAGCCTCGGGCGCTTCCGGCGCGGCGGCGGGCGCCCGCGGGGCGGCCGGCTCGGCGGCAACCGGCGGTGCGGGCGGCGCGGGCACGTCCTGGTCCAGCTTCACGCCGGTGACGGTCTCCACCTTCGCCTTGATCTGCTCGGCGGCCTGCGTTCCCGAGGCAGTGAGGCCGAGCGCGGCGAGGCCGAGCGCGCCGGTGCCGATCAGGCCGGTGGCGAGGCGGACGGGGGTGTTCTTGTGGGTCTTCGAAAGCATGCGTAGCCTCCCTTTGACTTCGTTGATCGTGTGCAAGTGACATGCCGCCGAGACCGCACCCCCATGCGCGGACTTGACGATCGCACGGCCATAGGCATGGCGCAGTGCCTGGGCGCGGCCGGCGAGCACCAGGGCGTCGCAGGCCATTTCCTGGTCGGCACGGAAGGCGCGGAAGGCCCTCCAGGCGACCGGATTGAACCAGTGGATGGCGAGGACGAACAGCGCGACCCAGTTCGCGATCAGATCCCCGCGGACATGGTGGCCAAGCTCATGGGCCAGCGCGAGATCGCGCTCCTGCTCGTCATAGCGCTCGGTGAAGTCGCACGGAAAGGCGACGTATTTGCGCAGCACGCCAAAGGCGAGCGGGCCGTGCACCGCGTCCGTCTCGATCACGCGCACCTTGCCCTGCGCCACGGTGCGATCGACGCGGGCGGCCTTGAGCAGGCGCGCGCAGTGGCGGCGATGAGCGATCAGATGCCAGCCGAGAAAGGCCAGCGCGCCGATCGCCCACAAGCCGATGCCGAGGATCAGCAGGCTGGGCCCGCTCGCGCCATAAGTTGGCGCGACCAGCGCCGCGGTGGCGGGATGGCTGCCGGCGCCGATCTCGACGATCGTCACTGCGCTCTTGTCGATCCCGGTGGGCAGCGCCTCAGGCTTGATCACGCCGGTGACGATCCCCGGCACGTCCGCCTCGCGGACGAAGGGTGCGATCAGGCTGGTGAGCTGCCAGTCGCCCGGCAGCGGCGGCAGCAGCATCCGGATCACCGGGATCGCCCACAGCGCATAAGCCATTTGCGGCCCGAACGCGCGGCGGACGGGCGCGCGGACGGCGAGCACCAGCAGCATCAGCAGCGTGGTGGCGACGAAGGTCTCGATGAGCCAGCCGGTCATTGCTTGAGCTCCTTCAGCAGCGCCTCGATCTCGGCGATGTCCTGATCGGTGAGTTCGTCGCGCTCGGCGAGATGCGCGACCAGCGGCGTGAGCCTGCCGCCGAACAGGCGGTCCATCAGCTTGCGCGATTCCCCGGCGACATAGTCGCCGCGCACCACCAGCGGGCGATAGAGATAGCGCCGCCCCTCTTCCTGATGCGCGATGATGTTCTTGGCGAGCAGGCGGCCGAGCAGGGTCTTGACCGTGTTGGCGCTCCAGCCGCGCTCGGCGGGCACGCGCTCGGCCACTTCCTGGGCAGTGAGCGGCGACTCTTCCCACAGCACTTCCATCACGGCGTGCTCGGCGTCGCTGATCCGTTCCGTCATCGGGTCCCTCTTTCGCTCGACTACTGTTGTAATCGTTACGATTACGTCTGTAGTCAAGCGGGTGAACGCCGGCTGAACGAATTCTGTCGGATTTTTGATGTGCCCTTCGCCCCGGGGGCGGGAAACTGTCGGAACGGCTTACAGCTGCGCGATAGGGTTAAAAGCCGATAACCAGCATGAGGCGCGGAAAACCGTGGTCCACGCGAACTGGCACGAGGGCTGCAGGGTATAAGGCACCCCAAGCGTTCAACGCTTCATTTCAGGGTGGGTCGACCGCTACTTTCCCCGGTCTCGCGTCGACCCACCCGACCCGGGGTCCACCGAAAGCCGATATCGAATAGGGCGCGCTCGCCCCATGAGTCGGCATCCCCGCTTTCGCGGGGATGCGAGAGCAGGGATTGCGGGGGCTGTGGTTATGCGGAAGCCGCTCCGGCACCCTTGTCGGCCAGCAGTTCGCCCAGCTCGCCGCTCTCGAACATCTCCATCATGATGTCCGAGCCGCCCACGAACTCGCCCTTCACATAGAGCTGCGGGATGGTCGGCCAGTCGGAGAATTCCTTGATTCCCTGGCGAATGCCCTGGTCCTGGAGCACGTCGACGCTCTCGAACTCGGCGCC
Source organism: Sphingomonas sp. IBVSS2 (assembly GCF_002127225.1). Taxonomy (GTDB): domain Bacteria; phylum Pseudomonadota; class Alphaproteobacteria; order Sphingomonadales; family Sphingomonadaceae; genus Sphingomonas. The sequence goes on along the minus strand of NZ_NFUR01000002.1, from coordinate 218,244 downwards.
GAGATGATTGAGGATCGCCACCGCGCGGCTGGAGAAGCCGCATTGCGGGAAGAGCGGGCTGCCCTTCATGAACAGCAGCACCTTGTTGCTGTCGACCAGCGCCTTGATGCGCGCCTGGGTATCGTCGGTCACTTCACTTACTCCTCGAGCGGCGCTTCGGTGGTGAGCTGGAGCGCGTGGAGCACGCCGCCCATGCGCCCGCCGAGCGCGGCATAGACCGCCTGGTGCTGGCGCACCCGCGGCATGCCCTTGAACATCGGCGCGACCACGCGCGCCGCATAATGATCGCCGTCTCCGGCGAGATCGGTAATCTCGACCCGGGCATCGGGGATGCCGGCCTTGATCAGGTCCTCGATCTCGGCGGCGGCCATCGGCATCAGACTTCGCCCATCAGCTGGCGGCGCGCCTCGACCGCCTGCTCCTCGAGCGCGCGGCGCACGGTGGCGTCATCGGTCTCGATGCCGGCGGCGAGCAGGTCGCCGAGCAGCTTGCGGATCACGTCCTCGTCGCCTGCTTCCTCGAAATCGGCTTGGACGACCGCCTTGGCATAGGCGTCGGTCTCTTCCGGGGTCAGCTTCATCTGCGCGGCCGCCCACTGGCCGACCAGCCGGTTGCGGCGCGCGGTGACGCGGAAGGCCATGTCCTCGTCGCGCGCGAACTTCGCCTCGAATGCCTTTTCGCGATCGTCGAACGTGGTCATTGCAATCCCCTAACTGGCGTTTGGTGCGGAGATAGGGGGGCGATGGGCATAGGGCAAGCCGGCCTTCTCCCCTCCCTGGAAGGGAGGGGTCGGGGTTGGTGGATATACGCGATACGGCGAGAGCGGGCTTCGAACCCGGCAGTATCGCCAGGCCTACACCCACCCCCAGCCCCTCCCTTCCAGGGAGGGGAGCGCCTAGATCGTCACCACGACCTTCCCGATCACTTGGCGCGCGGCCATCTTGGCGATCGCCTTGCCGCCATCGGCGAGCGCGAAGGTTTCGGTGACCCTGGGCGAAATCCGGCCTTCGGACCAGAGCCGGAAGAGCTGGCCGACATGCGCCGCATTGGCCTTGGGATCGCGCGCCGCGAAGGCACCCCAGAACACGCCGCACACGTCGCAGCTCTTGAGCAGCGTCAGGTTGAGCGGCAGCCGGGGGATGCCGGCGGGGAAGCCGACCACCAGGTAACGCCCTTCCCAGGCGATCGCGCGCAACGCCGGCTCGCAATAATCGCCGCCCACCGGATCGTAGATCACATCGGCGCCCTGCGGGCCCAGCACCGCCTTGAACTGCTCGGCCAGCGCCTTGGACTGGTCCTTGTCGAACGGCGCCCGGCCATAGACGATCGCCTCGTCCGCGCCCGCCGCCCGGGCTGCCGCGGCCTTCTCCTCCGAGGAGACCGCCGCCACCACGCGCGCGCCGAACGCCTTGCCGAGTTCCACCGCGGCAAGGCCCACGCCGCCCGCCGCGCCCAGCACCAGCAGATTGTGCCCCTCGCGCAGCTGCCCGCGATCGAGCAGCGCGTGGATCGTCGTCGCATAGGTGAGCAGCAGCGCGGCGCCCTCCTCGAAGCTGCGGCCCTCGGGCAGGCGGAACAATCGCACCGCCTCGATCGCCAGCTTGCTCGACAGCCCGCCATGGCCGGTCACTGCGATCACCCGGTCGCCCACCGCCCAGTCGGTCACGCCGTCGCCCACGCTTTCGATCACGCCGGCGATCTCGCCGCCCGGCGCGAAGGGGCGCGGCGGCTTGAACTGGTATTTGTCCTCGATGATCAGGAAGTCGGGATAGTTGATCGCACAGGCCTTCACCGCGACCACGACCTGCCCCCTGCCCGCGACCGGATCGGGAAGATCCTCCTGGATTAGAGTATCAGGTCCGCCCGGTTGCTTCGAGAGCAATGCCTTCATTCGCCGTCTCCACCGCGAGCCAGGGGCGATCCTTCGCCATCCCGGCTTCGAATTTCGAAATCGCGGTATCTTGTGCCAGCGTCATGCCGATCTCGTCCAGCCCCTCCATGAGGCATTGGCGGCGGAACGGGTCGAGATCGAAGGCGAAGCGATCCTGGAAGGGCGTGGTGACGGTCATCGTCTCCAGGTCGATCGTGACCTCGTCGGTCCTGGCGACTTCGACCAGCCGGTCCACCGCTTCCTGCGGCAGCACCACCGGCACGATGCCGTTCTTGAAGGCATTGCCCGAGAAGATATCGGAGAAGCTCGGCGCGATCACGGCCTTGATCCCAAGGTCGGCGAGCGCCCAGGCGGCATGCTCGCGGCTCGATCCGCAGCCGAAATTGTCGCCGGCGACGAGCACGGGCGCACCGGCATAGCGCTGGTCGTCGAAGACATTGCCCGGCTGCGCGCGCACGCTCTCGAAGGCGCCCTTGCCCAGCCCCTCGCGCGTGGTGGTCTTCAGCCAGTGCGCCGGAATGATGATGTCGGTGTCGATATTGCTCGCGCCCCACGGATAGGCGCGCCCCTCGACCTTGCGAACGGCTTCCACGCTACACAACCTCCCCAATCAGCGGGTGGCCGTGATCTCCGCCCGGGCCTCGACCGCCTTGCCCGTGGCCGCATAGGCCGCGGCAAGGCCGCTCAGTACCGTACCCGCAATCAACGCGACTAGCGCCCGCTTCATAGAACATCCCCTTACGCATCCTCCGACATCAGCTCCCTGACATCGGTGAGGCGCCCCCGGATCGCCGCTGCCGCCGCCATTGCGGGTGAAAGCAGGTGCGTCCGCGCCCCCGGACCCTGCCTCCCTACGAAATTACGGTTCGAGGTGGAAGCACAACGTTCGCCGCTGGGAACCTTGTCGGGGTTCATCGCGAGACACATCGAGCAGCCCGGCTCGCGCCATTCGAACCCGGCCTCGCGGAAGATGCGGTCCAGCCCCTCCGCCTCGGCCTGGCGCTTGACCAGGCCGGAGCCCGGCACGATCAGCGCCTGGCGGATGCGATCGGCGACGTGATGGCCCTTCACCACCGCCGCGGCGGCGCGCAGGTCCTCGATCCGGCTGTTGGTGCACGAGCCGATGAAGACATGCTCGATGGGAACGTCCTCCATCCGCGTGCCCGGGATCAGCCCCATATAGTCGAGCGACTTCTGCGCCGCGGCGCGCTTGGCGGGATCCGCGAAGCTCTCCGGATCGGGCACGGCGCCGGTGATCGGCACCACGTCCTCCGGGCTGGTGCCCCAGGTGAGCGAGGGCGCGATGTCGCTGGCCTGCAGCACCACGCTCTTGTCGTACGCGGCGCCGGCATCGGTCGGCAGCGTCTTCCAATAGGCGACCGCGCGCTCCCACGCCGCGCCCGCCGGTGCCATCGGGCGGCCCTTGAGATAGGCATAGGTCGTCTCGTCGGGCGCGATCAGACCCGAGCGGGCGCCGCCCTCGATAGACATGTTCGAGACGGTCAGCCGCCCCTCGATCGACATGCTGCGGATCACGTCGCCGGTGAACTCGATGACATAGCCGGTGCCGCCGGCCGCGCCGATCCGGCCGATGATCGCCAGCACCACGTCCTTGGGGCTCACGCCGAAGCCAAGCGTGCCGTCGACGCGGATCTCGAGCGTCCTGGACTGTTTCAGCAGCAGGGTCTGCGTGGCGAGGACATGCTCGACCTCGCTGGTGCCGATGCCGAAGGCCAGGGCGCCCAGCGCGCCATGCGCCGACGTATGGCTGTCGCCGCACACCAGCGTGGCGCCGGGCAGGGTGAAGCCCTGTTCCGGACCGATCACGTGCACGATGCCCTGCCGCGCGTCGAGCGCGTCGATATAGGGCACGCCGAACTCCGCCACGTTCGCGCGCAATGCGGCGAGCTGGCCAGCGCTCGCCGGATCGGCGATCGGCAGCATCTGCCCCGCGGCATCCGCGCGCGGCGTGGTCGGCAGGTTATGGTCCGGGACCGCGAGCGTCAGGTCCGGGCGGCGCACCGGCCGCCCCGCCGCGCGCAGGCCGGCAAAGGCCTGGGGGCTGGTCACCTCATGGACGAGGTGGCGGTCGATATAGATCAGGCAGGTTCCATCGTCCCGGCGCTCGACCACATGGTCGGCCCAGATCTTCTCGTAAAGGGTACGCGGCTGAGCGGTCATGCGGGCGCTTTAGTCGATTCTTGCGCACAGGCAAGCGTTCTTGCAATTTTCCATCGCATAATTGAACTATTCTCCGGTCAGCGACCCAGCCGCGCCGCCTCGCCCCTGAGATAGGCATGGAGCGCCGCGATCTCCATGTCGCTGAGCGCATGGGTCGCCTCCCGGGCGATGGCCGACATGCGCCCGCCACGGCGCCCATGCATCCCCGCTCCGGTGCGCGACAGCCTGCGGAAAGCCGCGGGGTCATAGCCGGCGGCCTTGGGCGCCAGCGCGGGGGCGACCGACCCGTCGCCCAGCCCATGGTCGTCGCCCAGCCGGTGGCATGCGGCGCAGGTGGTGTCGTAGACATAGCGGCCAATCTCGGGCGGGCGATGCGCCGGGGCGAGCCGGATGGTGCGATGGCTTTCCTCGAAGCCGCCGGTCAGCATGCCCAGGCGCGGCAACGGGCCGTAGCGGGTCTCCGCCCGCGAATCCGCCGCGCCGGGCTTCAGCGTGCGCAGCCAGGCAATGATCCGGCCGAGATCCTCGTCGGCCCAGCTGCGCAGCGCCTGGGTAGGCATGAGGAAGAGCGCGCCGCCGTCGCGCTTCACGCCGTAGCGGATCAGCCGGACGAGCTCGGCGTCCGAATAGCCCGCGAGCTTGCGGGCCAGGGCCGGCGGCGCGATCGTGCCGGTCAGCCGGTCGCTGGCCCAGACGCGCCCCTCGCCGTTCCGGCCATGGCAGCCCCGGCAGCCCGCCAGCGTGGCGAGCCGGCCGCCCTCCGCCACCGCGGCCGGATCGCGGGGAATGGCGATCCTGTCGTCCGGCGCGGCGTGGCCGCGCTCGATGATCCATTCGGAACCGACGAAGAGCCCGGCCGCCAGCACGATCGCGATCGCCACCAGGGCCTCGAACAGCTTCACCACGTTTCGCATCGGATTCCCCCCGGATTCCCGGGCGCGATCCAGAGCCTAGTTTCGTTACACCGCCGCGACGAAGCCCGCCCGCCCCACCCGGGTCACGCAGCGCCCGCCGGCTCCTTCGGCGAGACATAGGCCGGATCATGGGCGAAGGGCAGCTGCCGCCCCGCCCGCAGCGCATCCAGGACTTCGGCGAACCCGGTCTCGCACCGGAAGCCGAGACGGCGCTCGGCGCGGGCGGCGTCATAGACGCGGCCGATGCTCGTGGGGAGTTCCCAGCCCCGGGCCCGGTACAGCGCCGGCGCATCCGGGAAATAGCGCGCGATGACGGCGCCCGCATCGGCCTTGAGCGCGGTGCGGTCCGCGCGCGCAAAGGGCGTCGGCGCGGAGACGATGAAGACATCGAAGCCGATCTCCGGGGCCCTTTCGAGTGCTTGCAGATGGGCCCGCGCGGCATCCTCTGCCGTCAGCCGGCGATGCAGCAGCTCGTTCGCCTTCATGTTCTCGCCGGAAAGCCCGCGATGGGTGTCGTCCTCTTCCGGGAAGAAGCGGCTGGTGCGCAGCACGACGCAATTGAGCCCGTCGTTCAGCCAGGCCAGCCGGCAGAGCTGCTCGGCGGCAAGCTTGGTGACTCCATAGATGTTGCGGGGTTCGATCGGACCCGAATCCTCGTCGAGCCAGGTCGCCGCGCCCCCGGCCTCGTCGCGGATCGCCTGGCTGATCATCAGCGAGGTAGTGGAGGTGAAGACGAACCGGTCGTGCCCGGCCCTGGCCGCCGCCTCGAGCAGGTTGAGCGTGCCGGTGACGTTGACGTCGACGAACGCCTGGGCCGGATAGCGCGCGATGTCGGGCTTGTGCAGCGCGCCGCCATGGATCACCGCTTCGATCCCGCGCTCGGCAAAGACCCGGTCGACCAATGCGCGATCGGCGACCGATCCGATCACATCGGTGTCCGCGCCCGGCGCAATGTCGAGCCCGGTCACCGCATGCCCTTCCGCGCGAAGCAGGGGCGCGAGAAAACGGCCGAGCCAGCCGGACGATCCTGTCAAGAGAATGTGCATGCGGGCTCGATAGACGAGTGTCAGCTCCGCTGCCAGTCCGACACGAGATAGCGGCACGACGGCGCGGTCCAATGCGTGGAGAAATGCGATGCGCCCGCCTCGCGGCCATGGACGGCACGGCCGAGGGCGCGCGCCCGCTCCGCCTCGACCGCGACATCGCCATGCTCCAGCCCGGTCGACAGATCCACAGCGGCAAAAAAACAGATCAGCCCGGTCAGGCCGCAGACCATCCTACGCATGCACAAACCCCGTTACGCCCGTGCGCCGATATCCCGGCACACCCTCTCCGGCAGGTTGCAGCAGTGCGACCTTGATGCTGCGGCGAGCTCCCATGCATCGGAAGGGCGGGCCGCGCCGCAATGTTGCGACGAATCCGGACATGCCGGCGACCATGCCGCACGCATGCGCGTCGAAAGTGGTGAAATCAGGCCAGGCTGGGAACGGCGGAAGCCCGGGCCTCCGCAGGTTCGCGCGCATCCGCCCATTCGGTGCGGCGCTTCACGCCGGGATTGAGGAACAGCACCGGCAGCTTGAGGAACAGCAGCTCGGAATGGATGAACCCGTCGATCGCCCGCTCCCACCAGCGCGGGTCGCGCTTGCCGTTCGCCTTGAGCCAGCCGTCATAGGGTGCCCAGTGGCTCGGCTCGTCCTTCTCGATGACCCGGAAGATCTTCATCAGCACCTTGTCGTGCCGCACCAGCGGATGCCGGAGCAGCACGTCGACCTGCTTGTAGCCGCGCTGTTCGGTGAGGGAGATCACCCGGCACAGCTTCTCGAACTGCGCGTCGTCGTCGATCACCGCCTGGGTATCGAGCTCGTCGATCGTGCGGCGGAACATGATCTCGACGAACCGGTCGATGTGCCCGCAGGTCCGGTCGACCTGCAGCGGCATCTTGCCCTGCAACTCGAACCAGCGCTTGAACATCACATAATGCTTGCGCTCGTCGGCCCGATGCTTCTCGATCGCGGCGATCAGCCCATGGTCGTCGGGCGCCCGCGCCTTAACTGCTTCGAGCACCCGGTCGATGCTCGTGTACCCACGATGCTCGTTATAGATATAGATCGAGCCGAGCAGGTCGAGATAGCGGCGGCGGAACCATGCTAGCATCCAGGAATGCTACGCTTTTGTTTCCGCCCCCGCCAGCCGGACGAAGATTAATTCGCGGTCATGTGGCCATGCCGCCACTCAAGCGGCGACAAGGGCCACTTCGTACTTTGCCGTCGTCTTCTCCGCGACTTCCGCTTCGGTGACGCCCGGCGCCAGCTCGACCAGGCGGAAGGGCGAATCATGGTCCGCCCGCTGGAACACCGCCAGGTCGGTGATGATCATGTCGACCACATTCTTGCCGGTGAGCGGCAGTTCGCAGCTCGGCACGAACTTGGGATCGCCGTTCTTGGAATTGTGCTCCATCACCACGATGATCTTCTTCACGCCCGCGACCAGGTCCATCGCGCCGCCCATGCCCTTGATCATCTTGCCGGGGATCATCCAGTTGGCGATGTCGCCGGTCTCGCTGATCTCCATCGCGCCCAGCACCGTCAGGTCGATATGGCCGCCGCGGATCATCGCGAAGCTCTGCTCCGATCCGAAATAGACCGACTGGGGCAGCTCGCTGATCGTCTGCTTGCCGGCATTGATCAGGTCGGGATCGACTTCGTCGTCAAAGGGGAACGGCCCGATGCCGAGCATGCCGTTCTCCGACTGGAGCGTGACCTCGACGCCGTCGGGAATATGGTTCGCCACCAGCGTGGGGATGCCGATCCCCAGATTGACGTAGAAGCCGTCGCGCAGCTCCTTCGCGGCGCGCGCCGCCATCTCATCGCGGGTCCAGGCCATTATTTCTTCTCCTCGGCCGGATCGGCCCATTGCTTGTCCTTGGGGAACACATCGTCCATCCCGCCCTTCAGGCCGCTGCCATAGACAGGGTTGGGCAGGATGAACCAGCCATGCCCCCAGAGCGGCGCGATCAGCGTGTTGGCGGTGGTGTTGCGGCGCGCGGGGACCGACAGCTCCTTGGCGTTGAACAGGTCGCTGAAGTCGCCAAGCTGGTCGCCGCCCATCGCGACGATGCAATAGCGCTCGGCGATCTTCCAGCGCCGCTCGTCCTTGCCGCCCGGCGCGGCGTCGTCGCGCAGGATCAGCGTGTCGCCGAGCGTCACCGGCCCCAGCCCGGCATGGTCCAGCGCCTGGATCGTGAAGGCCGCGGTGCTCGCCGAGCGATTGCTGTTGTAGATCACGGTGATGCCGTCGCCGCGGATCGCCGCGATCGTCTCGGCGGCGCCGGGCACCGCTTCCACCTTGCCGGCTCCGGTCTCCTCCCAGCGCGTCCAGCGGCCCTGGTTATAGCCGGGCCCGCGCCGGGCGGCATCGCTCTCGAAGCCCAGGTTGAGCAGCACCGTCTCGTCCACGTCGAACACCACGGCGAGCGGGCGTTTGCCGCACGTCTCGAACCGGGGCGAAGTCAGCGTCGAATCGCGCGTCATCACGACCGAGGTGACCTGGCTCTTGTCGCGGCGGAAGCGCAGCTCGCCATGGACATAGTTCCACAGCGCCGCATAGGCCTGCAGGCTGAGCGCCGAAGCCTCGCCCGAGCCGTAGAGGAACTGCATCTCCGGCGGCACGCCGCCGGGCGTTGGCGGGGGGGCCGGGGCAGCCGGCACGCCGCCCGGCGGCGGCAGCGCGGTCAGGTTGGTGAGCTGGACCTTCCTGCCGTCCTCGGTCTCGAAGACCTGGCCCGGCTGCGGCGCCGGCCGCTCGGCCCTGCTCTTCTTGCGTTTGTGATCCTGCGAGGTCTTGATCACGCCCGCCGCGGCGCCGAGGGGCACCGCCGCCGCGGCGATGCAACCCGAAAGGCCGCTCGCGGCGAGCGCAAGGCCCGCGATCGCGCAGACGCGGTTCACGCGGCCCCCAGGGTCTCTGGACGCGGTCGGGTGGTCCGGAACTCGATCTTCTTGTCATAGGGCGCGCCGACGATCATGCGCTTCACATAGATGCCCGGCAGATGGATCTGGTCGGGATCGAGGCTGCCCACCGGCACCACTTCCTCCACCTCGGCGACGCAGACGCGCCCCGCCGTCGCCATCGGCTGGTTGAAATTGCGCGCGGTCTTGCGGAAGATCAGGTTGCCCGCCTCGTCGGCCTTCCAGCCCTTGATGATCGACAGGTCGCTGCGGATGCCGCGCTCGAGGATATATTCCTCGCCGTCGAACAACTTCACTTCCTTGCCCTCGGCCACCTGCGTGCCGACGCCGGTCCTGGTGTAGAAGCCCGGGATGCCGGCCCCGCCCGCGCGGCAGCGCTCGGCCAGCGTGCCCTGGGGACAGAATTCCACCTCGAGCTCGCCCGACAGATATTGCCGCTCGAACTCCTTGTTCTCGCCGACATAGGACGAGATCATCTTCTTCACCTGGCGCGTGCGCAGCAGCTTGCCCAGCCCCTCGCCGTCGATGCCGGCATTGTTCGAGGCGATGGTGAGGTCCCGGGTCCCGGCATCGCGGATCGCGTCGATCAGCCGCTCGGGAATGCCGCACAGGCCGAAACCGCCCGCGCAGATCGTCATGCCGTCGAACAGCAGCCCTTCCAGCGCTGCCGTGGCGTTGGGGTAGAGCTTCTTCATCCGCGATTCTCTCCTGACTTCGCCGGGGGCGATAGTCCGGCGCGGAAGGTCCGGTCAAGCGAACCTGAATCAGCTTTCAACTTCGCTGCACCGCAGCAACGGACCGAACCGCCCGCGATCCAAGCTGAACAGGAGATGATCGGAACCGGTGGTGTGGCACAAAGGCAACACGGCAGGATTGTAATTAAATTGCCATATTGCACTGCGGAATCGGAGGCCTACGTAGAGGCCCGGATGGCCATCCGAACCTGAGTATCAAAGTCCAAAGGTAGGAAAAGAAATGCGAATTCTCGCAACGACCGCGCTCGCCCTCGTGGCGGCCACCGCAACCCCCGCCCTCGCGCAGGATGGCGCCTTCCAGGGTCCGCGCGCCGAAGTGATCGGCGGCTGGGACCGCGTGAACGGCGATGGCGACGGCAAGTCGGGTTTCGTCTATGGCGGCGCCATCGGCTATGACCTGCAGCGCGGCAAGGCCGTGTTCGGCGTCGACGCCGAAGTGACCGGCTCGACCACCAAGGCCACTGAAGCCGGCGTCACCGTGAAGGCCGGCCGTGACCTGTATGCGGGCGTCCGCGCCGGTGTCGCCGTCTCGCCGACCACCCTGGTCTACGCCAAGGGCGGCTACACCAACGGCCGCATCACCGGCGAGACCGGCAACGTCCGCGTCTCCGACAATCTCGACGGCTTCCGCCTGGGTGCCGGCGTCGAGCACGCGTTCGGCCAGCGCCTCTATGGCAAGGTCGAGTATCGCTACTCGAACTACAGCCAGGACGTAGAGCGCCACCAGGTGCTCGCGGGCCTCGGCGTCCGCTTCTGATCTTCCGATCCGAGCAGGAAGGGGCCGCGCGGGCGACTGCGCGGCCCTTTTCCGTTTTCGGTTCCGCTGCGATAGCGCGGCATGCTCGCAGCCCTTCTCACATGGATCGTCGGCGTGAACCTGTGGACGGTGCTGCGCTTCCGGCAGGACAAGCGGCGCGCGGCGGCCGGCCTGCGCCGCATTCCGGAGGCCCATCTGCTCCGGCTCGCGCTGCTGGGCGGCACGCCGGGCGCATTCGCCGCGCGGCGGCTGTTCCGCCACAAGACGCGGAAACAGCCCTTCTCCACCCGGCTCCTGCTGATCGCCGCCGCGCAACTGGCCGTCGCGATCGCTCTCCTCGCCCTTTGGCTACGGAAATGAGCGCCTAGGGCCCGTCCCCCAACATGATCGAGCGGTGCGGCTCGCGCCCGCCATAGCTTTGCTCGGCCACCCGGGCCCCCGCCGCGCGCAGCGCGTCCGGCCGATCCGGCGAGCGCACGCCGACGATCGCGGCTTCGAACTTCATCGTCCCCGCAAAGGCCGGCACCGCCCGCACCCGCTCCAGCCAGCCCGCCGTGCGCGGCCAGCGCGCCGCGTCGATCTCGAACCCGGCGAGCGAGGCGTTGCGGAAGAAGCACGCATAAGTGAAGTCCGCGGTGCAGACATGGTCGAACAGGAACCCGTCCGCCGGCGCCCGCGCCTCGATCCAGTCGAGCGCTTCGGGCAGGTCACGCGCCGTCACCTGCGCGATCAGGGCATGATCGGGCTCGCGCTTCCACACATAGGGAACGATCGTCTTCTGGTAGAAGAGCCGCCAGATGATCAGGTCGCCCAGCCGGCTGTCGGCATATTCCTCCATCCAGCGCGCCTTTGCCCGATCGGCCGCGCCCCGGGGCATCAGCGGCGGCTCGGGCCAGCGCTCGTCGACATATTCCGCGATCACGGTCGAATCGTTGAGCACCAGTTCGCCGTCGATCAGCACCGGGATGCGGCGCAGGGGGCTCACCCGCGTGAACGCGTCGGTGCCGTAGAAGGGCACGATCGGGTCCATCTCATAGTCGACGCCCTTGTGATCCAGGGCGACGAATACCTTGCGGGCATAGGGCGACACATGATTGCCAATGATCAGCATGGCGCCAGGGGTTACGCTTCCCGCCCCGGCCGGTCTAGAGTTGGGCCATGACCGCGAAACGAACCGGGGGCCGGATCCTCGTCGACAACCTGGTCGCGCAAGGCTGCGACCGCATCTTCCACGTGCCGGGCGAGAGCTTCCTCGCCGTGCTGGACGCGCTGCACGACGTGCCCGCGATCGACGTGGTCACTTGTCGCCAGGAGGGCGGCGTCGGCTTCATGGCCTGTGCCGATGGCGCGATGACCGGCCGGCCCGGCATCGCCTTCGTCACGCGCGGGCCCGGCGCGACCAACGCCTCGATCGGCGTGCACGTCGCCATGCAGGATTCGCAGCCGATGATCCTGTTCGTCGGCGATGTCGACCGCGGCATGCGCGACCGCGAAGGCTTTCAGGAAATCGACCTGCCCGCGATGTTCGCCCCGCTCGCCAAATGGGCGACGCGGATCGAGGACGCGCGCCGCATCCCGGAATATGTCGCCCGCGCCTGGGCCGTGGCCACTTCCGGCCGGCCGGGCCCGGTGGTGATCGCGCTGCCGGAGGACATGCTGTGCGACGAGGTCGAGGCGCTGGACCGCCCCGCCCTCGCCCCGCCGCTCCAGTCGCCCGATTTCGTCGAGGTCGACATGCTCTACGACGAATTGCGCAAGGCGAAGCGCCCGGTCGCGATCGTCGGCGGCGGCGGCTGGGACGGCGAAACCGGCGAGGAATTCGCCAGGTTCGCCGAGCGGATCGGCCTGCCCGTGGCAGGCGCCTTCCGCCGGCAGGACGCGATCCCGAACAGCTCCCCCGCCTGGGCCGGCAATCTCGGCTATGGCCCGAACCCGAAGCTGGTCCAGCGGATCAAGGAGGCCGACCTGCTGCTCGTCGTCGGCGCCCGCCTCGGCGAGGCGACGACCGACGGCTATGCCCTGATCACGCCCGACCATCCGGGCCAGACGCTGGTCCATGTCCATCCCGATCCCAACGAACTCAACCGCGTCTATCTGGCCGACCTGCCGATCTGCGCCCGCCCCTTCGAGTTCGCGGCGACGCTGGCGGCCGACGAAGAGGTCGAGCTGCCGCGCTTCGATGCCGAGGCCGCGCACGCCGACTGGACCGAATGGTCCACCCCCAGGCCGCGCGACGGCGTCGCCCTCGACCTGGGCCAATGCGTCGCGGCGATGCGCGCGGCAATGCCGGCGGATACGATCATCTGCAACGGCGCCGGCAATTTCTCGAGCTGGTGGCACCGCTACTGGCCCTATGGCCCCCAGCCCTCGCAGCTTGCCCCCACCGCCGGCGCGATGGGCTATGGCGTGCCCGCCGCGGTCGCCGCCGCGCTGCGCTTCCCGGAGCGTGCGGTGGTCGCGCTCGCGGGGGATGGCGACTTCCTGATGAACGGCCAGGAACTCGCCACCGCCGTCCAGCACGACGCCGATCTGATCGTCCTCCTGGTCGACAATGCGGCCTATGGCACGATCCGCATGCACCAGGAGCGCGAATATCCCGCGCGCCTTTCGGGCACGACGCTGCGGAACCCGGATTTCGCCGCGCTCGCCCGCGCCTATGGCGGCTGGGCCGAGACGGTGGAGACGACCGCGCAGTTCGCGCCCGCGCTGGACCGCGCCCTCGCGCAGCCCGGCCTGCGCCTGCTCCATCTCAAGACCGATATCGAGTTCATCACCCCGGGGCTCACCGTCTCGGGCCTCAGGAGCAAATAATCCCGCCGGCCCACGGCCTTGGCCGGTCCGCCCCCGCTATAATGCGGGCAGGGAAAGCGAAGAGGCGAGTATATGGGCTGGCGGCACCTGCACGTCGGGCAGAAGGGCGACAATCTGACCATCCAGAGCCGTCGGGTCTGGCAGGAGGAATGGCGCTGGATCAACGGCGAGACCGTGCGCCTGCCCGATCCGCTGGTGCCGGTGGACATACTCTCGCACATGATCTGCGAGATCGGGCCGAGGACGCGCCCGGTGCGCTTCGCCGCGCACAAGCTGCAGAGCGATCTCTGGTCGTTCTACGTTCCGGACTGAGCGGCGGGCTCCCCGGGGCCATATCGGCATCCAGGATTCCTCCCCCTTGGGGGGGGGAAGGAATGCGCAGGCCGATCAGCCGGTCGCCAGCGCTTCCGCGATCTCCCACCAGGCCGGATCGCGCTTCCGCCCCAATATCGCGGCCGCGGTGCGCCCCTCCTCGTCGGCAATGTCCCCGCGCGCACCGGCGCGGACGAACATGGCGAAATGCTCCGCCGCGCTGCCCTTCTTCAGCATCAGGTGCAGCGCGGTGCGGCCCTTCCCGTCCCGCGCATCGGGATTGGCGCCGCCGATCAGCAATTCCTCCGCCGGCCCGAACCGGCTCCAGCCCACCGCCCCCAGCAGCGGCGTCTCGCCGCGGCCCGCCCCTTCCTCGATGTCCGCGCCGTGCGCGAGCAGCAGGCGGATCGTCGCGCGATCCTCGTTCCAGGCGGCGGCGAACAGGCAATGATTGGGGTCGGAGCCTGCCTCCAGCAGATGTTCGGCGAGCGGGCGATTGGCGCCGTGCGCCACCGCGAACCACAAGGGCGTGGCACGCCATTCGCCTTCGGTGAAGGCGGCATCGTCGATACCCAGGCCGAGCCCGAGCAGCAGCTCGGCCATGGCGATGCCGGTGCCGGGCGTCGCGCAGGCGAGGTGCAGCCAGTTCCGCCCGCGTTCGTCGCGATGGCCGAGCAGGTCCGGCCTGGCCGCCAGCCCTTCGCGCACCTCCTCGATGCGATGCCGGCGGACGCTCTCGGTGAGGCTGGTCTTCGAAACCATGCCGCATCCTATCCCCGAATCCCGCACGCGCGAAGAGGCCGCCCCGGTTGCCCGGAACGGCCTCGCCTGAGCATCCCCAATGGGATCAGATATCGTCGCCGAGCGCGCCCTTCACCTTGCCGATGAGTTGCTGGCCCTTGCCCTTCAGCTCCTGGACCTTGCCCTCGGCGTCGAGCTTGTCGTCCGCGCGGGTGCGGTTGGGATCGTCGGCATCGCCCGCCAGCGCCTGCTTGGCCTTGCCGACCAGCTCGTTGACGTTGCCCTTGATCTTGTCGGTAAGTTCACCCATGATTTCAATCTCCTGGCCGCGGATCGGCGCTTGGCCGCGCCTGTGATCCATTCGACTGAAACAACGGTCCGCGCCGGATATGGGTTCCGTCATGCCAGAGCGGGTTGCCGAACATTATGAGCGCCATGCCCATGCCTTCGATCATGAACGGCGCAAGCGCTTTACGGAGCGCGCCTGGCTGGATCGCTTCCTGCTGGGGGTCCCGAAGGGCGCGCCGGTCCTCGACCTGGGCTGCGGCGCGGGCGAGCCGATCGCGCGCTATCTGCACGATGCGCACCATCCGATCACCGGCGTCGACATCTCGGCGAAGATGATCGCGCTTTGCCGCACCCGCTTCCCGCGCGAGCGCTGGATCGCGGCGGACATGCGCGGCGTGGTGCCGGAGGGAATGTTCGGCGGCATCATCGCCTGGGACAGCCTCTTCCACTTGCCCGCCGACGACCAGCTCGCCCTGCTCGAACGCCTGGCGCCCCGGCTGTCGCCCGGCGGGGCGTTGCTGTTCAATACGGGGCCGGAGCGCGGCATCGCGATGGGCTGCCAGTTCGGCGAGCAGCTCTACCATGCCAGCGCCGGCCCGGCGGAATATCGCACCGTGTTCGCGAGGACCGGCCTGTTCGAAGTCGCCCATGCGCCCGAGGACGCGGCGACGGGGGGCCGATCGGTGTGGCTGGTGCGGCGGCCGCATTAGGACTCCCCTCCTTTCCAGGGAGGGGAATGCGCTCAGGGCGCCACCTTCTGCAGAAAGGCGATCACCGCGGTCCAGGCCGGCTCGGCGCCTTCGGGATTCTTCGCACGCAGCAAGGTGGAGGCGCCGTGCACCCCGCCCTGCTTGGGCACGAACTGCTCCTTCTGCCCCGGCACCGCGGCGAGGATGTTCCGGGCCTCGTCGACCTCATGCCCATCCTGCGCCGACGTAACGAACACCGGCGCCTTCACGTTCGCCGCGGCGGTGCGCACCATCGTCTTGTCGTCGAAATATTCGCCGGGCGAAAATGCCATCACCGCCTTCACCTGATCGGGATAGTCCGCGGCGAGCAGGAAGACGAGCGACGCCGAATAGCTGCTGCCCCACAGGATCACCGGCAGCTTCTTGTCCTTCGCCCATGCCAGCGCCGCCACCAGGTCCGGCTTCGCCTGATAATAGCTCGTCGAGCGGCCCAGCGCCTTCACCGTCGCATTGCCGCCGAACAGGTCGCCGCCGGCACGCTGGTCGATACGCAGCGAGCTATAGCCCCAGGTCGCCAGCCTTGGGGCAATGGTCGCATATTCGTCCTTGCCCGAGCCGGCCTGGTGGAAGAGCAGGATCAGCGCCTTGGGCTTCTCGACGCTGGTGTGGACGCCGAAGACCTTCACCCCGTCCGCCGCAGTGAGCGTCACCGGCTCGGCGGAGATGGCGCGCGATTCCTTGGGCACGGCGGCGGGCCTGGGGTGGCAGGCGGAAAGCGCGAGCAGCGCCAGCGCCGCGGCGGCCGGCCCGCGCATCAGATCAGCCCCGCGAGCGGGCTCGACGGATCGGCATAGCGGCGCTTGGCCATGCGCCCGGCCCGATAGGAGAGCCGCCCGGCCTCCACCGCCGCCTTCATCGCCGCCGCCATCAGGATCGGATCCTTCGCCTCGGCGATCGCGGTGTTCATCAGGATGCCGTCGCAGCCCAGCTCCATGCCCACCGCCGCGTCGCTCGCCGAGCCGACGCCGGCATCGACCAGCACCGGCACCTTGGCGCCTTCGACGATCAGCCGGATCGTCACCTGGTTCTGGATGCCCAGGCCCGAACCGATCGGCGCGCCCAGCGGCATGATCGCCACCGCGCCGGCATCCTCCAGCCGCTTCGCCGCGATGGGATCGTCCACGCAATAGACCATCGGCTTGAAGCCCTCGTTCGCGAGGATTTCCGTGGCCCGCAGCGTCTCCACCATGTCCGGATAGAGCGTCCGCGCCTCGCCCAGCACTTCGAGCTTCACCAGCTCCCAGCCGCCCGCCTCGCGCGCCAGGCGCAGCGTGCGGATCGCCGATTCGGCATCGAAGCAGCCGGCGGTGTTGGGCAGATAGGTGATCTTCTTCGGGTCGATATAGTCGGTGAGCATCGGCGCCTTGGGATCGCTGACGTTCACGCGGCGCACCGCCACGGTGACGATCTCGGCGCCCGAGGCGGCGACGGCGGCGGCGTTCTGCTCGAAATCCCGATATTTGCCGGTGCCGACGATCAGCCGCGAGCGGAAGGTCCTGCCCGCCACGGTCCATCTGTCCTCGTCGACCGGCCTGCCATGGTCGACGTCGCCCCCCGCGACCGGATGGTCGCCACCGCCGACGAAATGCACGATCTCCAGCTCGTCGCCGTCCTCGACCACCACCTGGTCGAGCGTCGAGCGCGGCACCACTTCCAGGTTGCGCTCCACCGCCAGCTTGGCGGGCACCAGCCCCAGTTCCTCGGCCAGCTGGGCGATGGTCAGGCCGGCCATCACCCGCCGGTGCTCGCCATTGACGGTGATGGAGACGGTGCCGTCGATATGCATGAACTGTCCTTGGAAATTTGATCGGGAGCGCGCGCTCATATAGGGAAGCCGCTCCCGCGCCCGCAACCGAAAGGCTTGGCCTTGGCCGACATGATCTACGTCCTCAACGGTCCCAACCTCAACCTGCTGGGACTGCGCGAGCCGGAGATCTACGGTTCGGACACGCTCGACGACATTGCGGGCCGCCTGGAAGACCGGGCGAAGGAACTGGGGCTGGAGATCGACCTGCGCCAGTCGAATCACGAGGGCCATCTGATCGACTGGCTCCACGAGGCCCAGGCCCGCGGCGCGAAGGCCGTCCTGCTCAACGCGGGCGCGTTCACCCATACCAGCCTTGCGCTCTACGACGCGATCCGCTCGATCCGGACGCCGGTATTCGAAGTACATATCTCCAACCCGCTCGCGCGGGAGGAATATCGCCACCACAGCTATGTCGGCATGGCCGCCAGGGGAACCATCGCCGGTTTCGGGGCACTGTCCTACATGCTTGCGCTTGAAGCCGCCGCGCTCCTCTGACAAAGGGCGCCGTTTCATCGGAAGACGAGATCAAATGGCAGAAAAGAACGACAAGACGGGCGCAATGCAGGTCGACATCGACCTGGTGCGGCAGCTCGCCGCCGTGCTGGACGACACCAATCTCACCGAGATCGAAGTCGAGGACGGCGATCGCAAGGTCCGCGTCGCGCGCACCGTGCAGGCCGCGCCCGCCATCCTGCAGGCGCCGATGGCTGCTCCCGTAGCCGCTCCGGCCGCCGCCGCGCCGGTTGCCGCCGCCGCCGCCGCCGAGGCAGCGCCCGTCGCCGCGCTCAACGCAGTCAAGTCGCCGATGGTCGGCACCGTCTATCTGGCGCCGAATCCCGAAGCGGCGAACTTCGTCTCGGTCGGCCAGGCGGTGAAGGCCGGCGACACGCTGCTGATCATCGAGGCGATGAAGGTGATGAACCCGATCCACGCCACCTCGGCCGGCACGGTCAAGGCGATCCTGGTCGACAATGGCCAGCCGGTCGAGTTCGACCAGCCCCTGGTCGTGGTCGAGTAACGGCGGCCCCATGCCGGAAATCAAGAAGCTCCTGATCGCCAATCGCGGCGAGATCGCGCTGCGCATCCATCGCGCCTGCCACGAGATGGGCATCAAGACCGTCGCGGTGCACTCCACCGCCGATTCGGACGCGATGCACGTCCGCCTGGCGGACGAGGCGATCTGCATCGGCCCGCCGGCCGCGGCCGAGAGCTATCTCAAGATCGACCGGATCATCGCCGCGGCGGAGATCTCGGGCGCGGACGCGATCCATCCGGGCTATGGCTTCCTCTCGGAGAACGCCAAGTTCGCCGAGATCGTCGAAGCACACGGCATCATCTTCGTCGGGCCCAAGCCCGAGCACATCCGCACGATGGGCGACAAGATCGAGGCGAAGCGCACCGCCGGCGCGCTCGGCCTGCCGCTGGTCCCCGGCTCGGACGGCGCGATCAGCGATGTCGAGGAAGCCAAGAAGATCGCGGAAGCCGCGGGCTATCCGGTGATCATCAAGGCGGCCTCGGGCGGCGGCGGCCGCGGCATGAAGGTGGTCAACAACCCCGCCGATCTCGAAGCGCAGATGCTCCAGGCCGGCAGCGAGGCGAAGGCCGCGTTCGGCGACGCCACCGTCTATCTGGAGAAATATCTCGGCAACCCGCGCCACATCGAGGTGCAGGTGTTCGGCGACGGCAACGGCAACGCCATCCATCTGGGCGAGCGCGACTGCTCGCTTCAGCGCCGCCACCAGAAGGTGCTCGAGGAAGCCCCCTCGCCCGTGCTCTCGGCCGAGGAGCGCGAGCGCATCGGCGGGATCTGCGCGAAGGCGATGGCCGACATGGGCTATCGCGGCGCCGGCACGATCGAGTTCCTGTGGGAAGACGGCGAGTTCTACTTCATCGAGATGAACACCCGCCTGCAGGTGGAGCATCCGGTGACCGAGGCGATCACCGGCCTCGATCTCGTCCGCGAGCAGATCCGCGTGGCCGAAGGGCACGGCCTGACGCTGCGCCAGGAGGACGTCGTCTTCCGCGGCCATGCGATCGAATGCCGCATCAACGCCGAGGACCCGCGCACCTTCGCCCCCTCGCCGGGGCTGGTGAAGGGCTATCACGCGCCGGGCGGCATGAACGTCCGCGTCGATTCGGGCCTCTATGCCGGCTACAAGGTGCCGCCTTATTACGACTCGATGATTGCCAAGCTGATCGTCTACGGCACCACCCGCCAGGGCGCGCTGCGCCGCCTGCGCCGGGCGCTGGAAGAGTTCGTGATCGACGGGATGAAGACCACCATCCCGCTCCACCAGGCGCTGCTCGACGATCCCGAATTCCAGAAGGGCGAGTATACGATCAAGTGGCTGGAGGAGTGGCTGGCCCGGCAGGACGACGCCCAGTCGTGAAGGCCACCATCTACCACAATCCCCGCTGCTCCAAGTCGCGCGAGGCGCTGGCGATCCTGAACGGGACGCCGGGCCTCGCGGTCGAGGTGATCGAATATCTCAAGACTCCGCCCAGCCGCGAGACGCTGAAGGACCTGTACCGGCGCGCCGGCATGACCGCGCGCGAGGGCCTGCGCATCGCCGAGGACGCCGCCAAGCCGCTAAAGGGCACGGACGACGATGCGATCCTCGACGCGATGGCGGCCAATCCGATCCTGATCGAGCGGCCGCTGGTGGTGACCGAAAAGGGCGCCCGCCTGGGCCGCCCGCCGGAGCGGGTGCGCGAGATCCTGTAGGGCGGGGACTCGACGTATCTGAGGCCATATCCGTCATCCCCGCGCAGGCTGGGATCCAGGGTAGCCCGGGACAATCGATGCAATCACGCGCTGGCTTGCCGGAGACGGCAAAGCGGGCCTCGCGCCTCTTGCTCCTGGCCCTGGCCCCCCGCCTGCGCGGGGGGTGACGATGGAGGGCGTAGGTCCCCAACCCACAACCCCCACATTACCCGTTTTGGCGAATTCCACTCCGGATTAACGCGAATATTACGATCGCTCCCGTAACGATTTCGTCGAAAACGGGGGCGGGAAATGCGAACAAGGGGAAGCATCGACGGGCGTCGCGCGGGCAAGGGCGCCGCGCGAATCGCCGCATGGGCCGGCGGGACCCGGGCATGAGCACGCCCGTATCCCTCCACTCGCCGCTCGATCGGCTGGTGTCCTGGTTCCGCCGCGGCGAGGGCGAGGACCCATGGGCCGCGCCCGACCGGACCGCACTCCACCGCCTGCGCTATGAACAGATCGGCGCCTTCCTGTTCCAGCACGGGCTGGAGCCCAGCACGACCAATTTCGACTTCGCCGGCCGCTTCCTCGACGGCCTGGAGGCCCCGCTGGTGCGCGCGGCGCAGGAACTGCTCAACGCCAAGGGCAGCCTGACCGACCGCGATGTCGAACGGATCGTCGAGCGCTGCGCCGCGGGCGAGACGCCCGACAAGCTCGACAAGCTCACCCGCGAGCTGGAGGGCAAGGTCGCCGATTGCCTTGCCGCGGTGGGCGACGCCACTGCCTCGACCAGCGCCTATTCCACCGCGCTCGGCGAAGCGGCGGACCAGATGGGCAGCGAGCCGGGCGAGGCCTATCGCCGGCTGCTCGAAGTCACGCTCGAAGTCGCCGAGACGACCCGCAGGATCGGCGGCCGGCTCGAGCGCACGCGCGAGGACACGCGGCGCCTGCGCGCGGATCTCGAGCGCGCGGTGCGCGAGGCGGAGGAGGACCATCTCACCGGCCTGCCCAATCGCCGCGGCTTCTTCGCGCGGATGGAGGAGACGCTGGCCCGGCCGGATGCCGCCCCCTTTGCCCTCGCGCTTTGCGACATCGACAATTTCAAGGCGATCAACGACCGGCACGGCCACCATACCGGCGACCGCGTGCTCCGTTTCGTCGCGCGCTTCCTGCGCGAGGACCTGGGCCGCCGGGTGACGGTCGCGCGCTATGGCGGCGAGGAGTTCGTCTGCCTGTTCGAGGGCGCCGATGCGGAAGAAGCCGCCGACCTGCTCGACGGCTGCCGCGCCCGGCTGCGCGAGCGGCTGCTGCGCGACCAGACCACCGACCTGCCGATCGGCAGGATCAGCTTCTCGGCCGGCGTCGCGCCGATCGCGGGCGATCACGCCGCCGCGCTGCGGCTTGCCGACGACCTGCTCTATGCCGCGAAACATGCCGGCAAGGATCGCGTGGTGACGTCTTCGCTGCCGGTCGCCTCGGCGGCCTAGGGGCGGATCGGCGTTCAGGCTAAGCGCGTGGCTTGGCGTGCCGGAACACTTCGAACCAACCTCCTGCGTCACCCTGAACTTGTTTCAGGGTCCAACGTACCACCGGCGATATCGCTGGTGGAGAATTGGATGCTGAAACAAGTCCGGCATGACGGAAGGGAGAGGCTTCGACATTGAACTTCCGTCCCTCGCCACCGGGAACGGAGGGGACGCAGCTGTATGTCGATTGGCCCTAGGGCGGACTCGATCGGCAACCAGTTCCGCAAGATCGGTCAGGCGCGACTCGTCCGGCCTGCGGCACAGCGGCGCCAGGGAGACCAGGAACCGTGAAGCCAGATGCCCGCCAGCGCTACCTCGCCCGCATGCGGCGCGTGCTCGACCATGTCGACGCGAATCTCGATGCGGACCTCGGCACCGAGGCGCTGGCGGCCGTCGCGGCCTTCTCGCCCTTCCATTTCCATCGCCAGTTCGCCGAACTCTTCGGGATCAGCGTCCACCGCTACGTCCAGCTCGCCCGCATCGAGCGGGCCTCGCTCGCCCTCGCCTATCGAACCGATCCGGTGCTCGACATCGCGCTCGATTCGGGATTCGGCGGGCCGGAGGCCTTTGCGCGCGCGTTCCGGCAGCGGATCGGACAGAGCCCGAGCGAATTCCGCGCCGGGCCGGAATGGGCTCCCTGGAACGCGGCCCTCGCGCCGCTCGCACAGGCAAGGAGCCAGCACATGACACCGACCTATACCGATGCCGACGTGACCATCGTCGATTTCCCCGCCACGCCGGTGGCCCTGATCGAGCATCGCGGCGATCCGGGGGCGATCGGCGACACGATCCGCCGCTTCATCGACTGGCGCCGCGCCAATGCGCTGCCACCGAAGAAAAGCGCCACCTTCAACATATTCCACAACGATCCGGACGGCGTGCCGCCGGCGGAATATCGCCTCGACATCGCCTGCGCCGTCTCGCGCGTCGCGCCCAACCATGCCGGGGTGGCCGAGGGCCTGATTCCCGCCGGCCGCTGCGCGATGATGCGGATCGCCGGCCCGGGCGACGATCTGCGCGCGCCGGCCCATTTCCTCTACGCCGATTGGTTGCCCCGCAGCGGCGAGGAACCGCGCGACTTCCCGATGTTCGTCCAGCGCGTCCGCTTCTTCCCGGACGTGCCGGCCGGCGAGGCGCTGACGGACCTGTTCCTGCCGCTGGTGTAGCTGGTTCCGCCCCTTCCGGGAGGGGAGTTTCTAGCCCCGTCGCAGGTGCGTGATGTCCTGCTTCAGGCCGTAGAGATAGGCCGGGCGGCCGTCGCGCACCTCGACATCGGCAGTCACGCGCATCCAGCGCATCTCGCCATCCGGCCGGCGGATCTCGGCCTCGAAGGTGAAGCTCCCGCAATTGGCGATCGCCTCCGATCGCAGCCTGGCCAGTTCGGCCCGCGATTCCGGGCTGTACATGGCGACCACCTCGTCGCGGCGCACCGGCCGATCGGGCGGCAGGCCGAATATCGCGAACACGCCCGGGGTCCAGCGCAGCGAATCGTCGGAAAGGTCGCATTCCCAGGCGGCAGGCATCGGCGCGAGCACCGCGGGGGCACCATCGGGCACGACGTGCAGCGCGTTCGCCCAACCCATCGGCACGCGCCCGGGCGGCGGCGCCGCCACGCGATCTATCCAGTGATTCATCCCGCTACACCCAAGGCTCCACTCCGTCCGCCTTGCTACGCCTCCAATGGTTAATCTCCAACCCCCGCATATCCCGGCGATTCGGCCTTTTGATGCAGGATTCCATTCGCTTGCCCGGCCATGATGCGAACGCCCCGGCCGCCCATGCGGGCCGGTCGGGCGAGCCGAGATTTTCGCGCCGCCGCCGCTCGGGGGTGACGCGGGCACACGCCCTCGCTATGGGCTGCGCCCATGACCCAGATCACGTCCGAGATCGTCGCCGAGCACGGCTTCACCCCCGAGGAATATGAGCGCGTCCTGAAGGCGATGGGCCGCGAGCCCAACCTGACCGAACTCGGCATCTTCTCGGTGATGTGGTCCGAGCATTGCAGCTACAAGTCGAGCCGCATCCACCTGAAGAAGCTGCCGACCGAGGGGCCCCAGGTGATCTGCGGGCCGGGCGAGAATGCCGGCGTGGTCGATATCGGCGACGGCCAGGCCGCGATCTTCAAGATGGAGAGCCACAACCACCCGTCCTATATCGAGCCCTATCAGGGCGCGGCGACCGGCGTGGGCGGCATCCTGCGCGACGTGTTCACCATGGGGGCGCGCCCGATCGCCAACATGAACGCGCTGCGCTTCGGCCGGCCCGACCATCCCAAGATGAAGCACCTCATCGCCGGCGTGGTCCATGGCATCGGCGGCTATGGCAATTGCGTGGGCGTCCCCACCGTCGGCGGCGAGGTCAATTTCCACAAGGCCTATGACGGCAACATCCTGGTCAACGCGATGACCGTCGGCATCGCCGATACCGACAAGATCTTCTATTCGGCTGCCTCGGGCGTCGGCAATCCGATCGTCTATGTCGGCTCGAAGACCGGCCGCGACGGCATCCACGGCGCGACCATGGCCTCGGCCGATTTCGGCGAGGACAGCGAGGAGAAGCGCCCCACCGTCCAGGTCGGCGATCCCTTCACCGAGAAGCTGCTGATCGAGGCGTGCCTCGAGCTGATGTCGTCGGACGCGATCGTCGCGATCCAGGACATGGGCGCCGCCGGCCTCACTTCCTCCTCGGTCGAGATGGCGAGCAAGGGCGGCGTCGGCATCGAGCTGATCATGGACGACGTGCCCCAGCGCGAAACCGGCATGACGCCGTACGAGATGATGCTGTCGGAAAGCCAGGAGCGCATGCTCATGGTGCTCAAGCCCGGCCGCGAAGCCTTTGCCGAGGCGATCTTCCGCAAATGGGAGCTCGATTTCGCGGTGATCGGCCATGTCACCGATACCGGCCGCATGGTGCTGAAGTGGAAGGGCGATGTCGTCGCCGACATCCCGCTCGCCCCGCTCGCCGACGAAGCGCCGCTCTACGACCGGCCGCACGTGCCCACGCCCAAGCCGGCCGAGCTTACCGATGTTCCCGAGAGCACCGATCCGGCCGCCGACCTGCTCAAGCTGGTCGGCACGCCCGACCTCGCCAGCCGCCGCTGGATCTGGGAGCAGTATGACCACATGGTCGGCGCCGACACCACACAGCGCCCGGGCGGCGACGCGGCAGTCGTCCGCGTCCATGGCTCGGGCAAGGGCCTGGCGATCACCACCGATTGCACCCCGCGCTATTGCTTCGCCGACCCGGTGGAGGGCGGCAAGCAGGCGATCGCGGAGGCGTGGCGCAACCTCTCGGCCGTGGGGGCGACTCCGCTGGCGGTGACCAACTGCCTCAACTTCGCCAATCCGCAGCGCCCCGAGATCATGGGCCAGATCGTCGGCTGCCTCGAAGGCATGTCGGAGGCCTGCCGCGCGCTCGACTTCCCGATCGTCTCGGGCAATGTCTCGCTCTACAACGAGAGCAAGGCGACCGGCGGCGGCTCGGCGATCCTGCCGACCCCGGCGATCGGCGCGATCGGCCTGCTCAAGGATTATTCGAAGAGCGCGACCATCGCCTTCAAGGGCACCGGCGACATCATCCTCGCCGTCGGCGAGCGTTCGGGCCATCTCGGCCAGTCGCTGTGGCTGCGCGAGCTGCACGGCCGCGAGGAAGGGCCGGCGCCCGAGGTCGATCTGATGATGGAACGCCGCACCGGCGCCTTCATCCGCTCGGGCATCTGCACCGGCGCGATCACTGCCTGCCACGACGTATCGGACGGCGGACTGGCGGTCGCGATCGCCGAGATGGCGATGGCATCGGGCATCGGCGCGATCATCGACCAGCCCCAGCCCTTCGGCATCGCCGGCTCGTTCTTCGGCGAGGACCAGGGCCTGTATGTCGTCACGATCTGCGACACCTGCCTTGCCGACTTCCTCGTCGCGGCGGACAAGGCCGGGCTGGTCGCCGATCCGATCGGTCGCACGATCAAGGACCGGATCATCTTCGAGCTGGAAGAAGGCGATTTCTGCGTGAGCCTGGCCGATCTCAAGGCGGCGCACGAAGCGTTCTTCCCGGAGCTGATGGGGGAAGACGCGGCCCTGGCATGAGGTAGGCGCATGCCGGGCCGGCAATGAGGGAGGTCGTGATGACCGCTGGCTATTCCGGCACGCCGCTGGCGAAGAAACTGGGGCTCAAGCCCGGCATGCGCTGCTGGTTCCGCGACATGCCGGACAGCGTCCGCGCCGAGATCGATCCCGCGGGGCTGGGGATCGAGGAATATGCCGTCGCCTGTGCCGGGCTGCAGGCGGCGCACGTCTTCGTCACCGAGCGGGCGCGGCTCGAGCGGGAGCTGGCGGCGCTGCTCGCCCGGATCGACCGGAACGGCTTCATCTGGGTCTCCTGGCCCAAAAAGGCAGCCCGGGTGGAGACCGACATCACCGAGGACGTGATCCGCGCGGTCGCGCTGCCCAGGGGGCTGGTCGACATCAAGGTCTGCGCGGTCGACCCGGTCTGGTCGGGCCTGAAGCTGGTGATCCGCCGGGAGAATCGCTGAGCGCTACGGGGAAAACCGGATTGCCCGGCCCGAGACACCGGTGGCATCGTCGAATCAGAGGGAACATCCATGGCCGAGCACGAAGCGCTGCCGTGGCAGCCCTATCCGGAACTGAACGACGAAGCCCGCATCGCGCGGGCCCGGGCCTTTCTGGCGGAGATCGCCACCCGCCGCAGCTGCCGGGCCTTTGGCGAGCGGCCCGTTCCCCGCGAAGTGATCGAGGCGGCGCTCCGGGCCGCCGGCTCGGCACCGAGCGGCGCCAACCGCCAGCCCTGGCATTTCTGCGCGATCGCGGGGGCGGAGGCCAAGGCGGCGATCCGCGTCGCCGCCGAGGAGGAGGAACGCCATTTCTACGCCAACCGCGCGCCGCGATCCTGGCTCGACGCGGTACGCCCGCTCGGCACCCATGCCGACAAGCCCTTTCTCGAGACGGCGCCCTGGCTGATCGCGGTCTTCGCCCGGCGCCTTGCCGACGAGGAAGCCGTGCCGCGCAACTATTACGTCACCGAGAGCGTCGGCATCGCCACGGGGATCCTGCTCGCCACGCTGCATGCCGCCGGCATCGCCACCCTGGTCCACACGCCCAGGCCGATGCGCTTCCTCAACCGCGTCTGCCGCCGGCCAGACAGCGAGAAGGCGCTGATGCTGATCGTCGCCGGCCACCCGGCGCCCGAAGCCATGATCCCGGCGGCCGGCAGCATGAAGAAGCCGCTGGAGGAGATCAGCTCCTGGCTGTAGCGTCCGGCAAGGAGAGCGGGAGGACAATAGACATGGCCCATGCCGGACGCCGGATCCTGGTGGCGACGCTGATCGCCGGCACGCTCGACATCGCCGCGGCGGCGATCCTCGCGCTCCAGGCCGGGCGCACGCCCGACAGGATGCTGCGCGGCGTCGCCAGCGGCCCCTTCCCCGACGCGACCGGCTGGGGCACGGCCGGCGCGGTGCTGGGGCTGGCGGTCCATTTCGCGATCATGGCCGTGATGGCGGCGGTCTTCGTCCTTGCCGCCGATCGGCTGCCCCTGCTCAAGGCACGGCGCGTGACCGCGGGCATCGGCTATGGCGTCGCCACCTGGGCGGCGATGAACCTGGTGGTGCTGCCGCTGCGCTGGCCGGCCATCTTCCCGCATCTCGATCCGCAGACGGTCGCGACCCAGCTCTTCTACCATATCGTGCTGGTCGGGATCCCGATCGCACTCGTCGCCGCGCGGCGCTGAATGTCCCCTTCCGCTGCGGGCGCCCGGCTCGCTTCCCTCGATGTGGTTCGCGGCGTGGCGGTGCTGGGCATCCTGCTGCTCAACATCCTTTCCTTCGCCATGCCCGAGGCCGCCTATGTGAACCCGCGTGCCTATGGCGGCTGGCACGGCGCCGACCTGGCGACCTGGGCGATCAACTTCGTCCTGTTCGACGGGCGGATGCGCGGGCTCTTCTCGTTCCTGTTCGGCGCCTCGACATTGCTGGTGGTCGAACGTGCCGAGGCGAGCGGGCGCAGCCCGGCCGGCGTGCACTATCGGCGCATGGCCTGGCTGCTCGTCTTCGGCATCGCCCATCTGTTCCTGGTCTGGCACGGCGACATCCTCGCCCATTATGCGATGATGGGCATGATCGCCTATGCGATGCGCCGCCTGCCCGTGCCGCGATTGCTGGTGCTCGGCGCGATGCTCGCATTGGCCGGCGCGGTCCTGTTCGCGACCATTCCGCTGGGCATCGTCCAGCTCCAGGCGCAGACCCCGAATGCCCCCGCGCTGCACGGCTATGCCCAGGCGTTCGGCATCCCCTCCCCTGCCGACATCGCCAAGGACCTGGCGCTCCATCGCGGCAGCTATGGCACGATCCTCGCCGATCGGCTCCGCGAGGACGGCGGCGCGCTGTTCGCGCTGTTCGTCTTCTTCGGGCCGGAGACGCTCGGCTACATGCTGTTCGGCATGGCGGCGCTGCGCAGCGGCATGCTGCGGGGCGAATGGCCCCGGGCGCGCTATCGCCGCTGGCTGATCGCCTGCTGGGGCATCGGCCTGCCCGCCTATGCCGCGCTGGCATGGTGGCAATGGCGTTCCGGCTTCGACATGCGCGTGGTCGCGGCGATGCTGCCGCTCACCGCGCTGGTCCGCCCGCCGATGATCGCGGGATGGATCTGCCTGATCCTGCTTCTCGCCCGCCCGGACGGCGCGCTGACCGCCCGCCTCGCCGCGGCAGGGCGCATGGCCTTCACCAACTATCTCGCCACCAGCCTGATCTGCACCACGCTCTTCTACGGCTATGGCCTGGGCTGGTACGGGCAACTGGCGCGCTGGCAGCTCTACCCCGTGGTCTTCGCGATCTGGGCGCTGATCCTGCTCTGGTCCAAGGCCTGGCTCGACCATTTCCGATTCGGCCCGTTCGAATGGGTGTGGCGCAGCCTGGCGCGCTGGCGCTTCCAGCCGATCCGCGGGGGCGCACCGGATAGTAATGCGAGTGCCTCGCAATAGTCTTGCGAATCAGTGTCAATAGCCCTAACTCGTCTCCAGAGAGTCGTGAGGGTCTGATGGTCGTTTGCGTTTGCAATGCTCTTCGGGAACGGGACGTGCGCGAGGCCGCGCGCGAGGGCGCGACCAGTGCCTGCCAGGCCTATCGGGCGCTCGGATGCCAGGCCAAGTGCGGACAATGCGTGCCGTTCGCGCGTGAGATCATTGCCCAGGAACGTGCTGCTGCATAACGTTCGCAACAGCTGAGAACCGCAGAAATCAGCCATTTTCCTCTGTCAAATACGGCCTTCCGCGCCTATTCTGCCGCCCGAAATCCAATCACAGAAACAGGTGGCGGCAATGAAGGGCGACCCCAAGGTCCTCGATTATCTCAACGAGGCGCTCAAGAACGAGCTCACCGCGATCAACCAATATTGGCTGCATTACCGGCTGCTCGACAATTGGGGCGTCACCAAGCTGGCCGAGCTCGAGCGCCACGAATCGATCGACGAGATGAAGCACGCCGACAAGCTGGCGGAGCGCATCCTGTTCCTCGACGGCCTGCCCAATTTCCAGCTGCTCGGCCGCCTGCGCATCGGCGAGACGGTGGAGGAGATCCTCAAGGCCGATCTGGCGGTGGAGATGGAGGCGATCCCGCTGCTGCGCGACGCGATCCAGCATTGCGAGAGCGTGCGCGACTATGTCTCGCGCGATCTGTTCGCCCATATCCTCGAAAGCGAGGAAGAGCATGTCGATACACTGGAGAAGCAGTTCGACATGATCGCGCGCATGGGGCTTGAGAACTACATCCAGCTCAACAGCGAAGCGGCCGAGGCGAGCTAGGATCAATCGACATTCAGACTGAGAGGGCGGTTTGGCAAGCCGGAACGCTTCGAACCAACCTCCTTCGTCACCCTGAACTTGTTTCAGAGTCCAAGGTGCCACCAGCAATATCGCCGGTGGAGGATTGGATGCTGAAACAAGTTCAGCATGACGGAAGGGAGAGGGCTCGACATCCATCCTCCTTCCCTCGTCCATGGGCATGGAAGGGGCAGAGCTGAAGGTCGATCCGTTCCAGGATCTTTGCCCCCTTTCTCCCCCTCCGCTTGCGGGAGGGGTCGGGGGCGGGGCTGCAAGGAAACGCAGGGCGCCCGGCTGGATACGCCCTCCCCTAATTCCTCCCGCAAGCGGAAGGGGAACGCATCACCCCGCGAGCGAGCGCCGGCCGAACACCGGGCGGCGCTCCACCAGCGGGTTCGATTCGCGCTCAAGCAGCGCCAGCGTCGCCTCGAAGAGCGGGCGCAGCTGCACCACATGCTCGAGCACGTCCGTCGGCGTGTCCTGTCGCTCGATGCACAGCCGCGCGCTCATTTCGATCGTCTCGGCCAGGTCCGCCAGCGGATCGGCGCCGAACTGGCGCGATTCGCCCTTCAGCGTATGCGCGGGAATCACCATCGACGCGGCATTGTTCGCGCGCATGGCTTCCTCGATCCGCGCGACGGACTTGACGCCGTCTTCGCGAAAATAGCCGAGAATGCGCACGAAATTGGCGCCGAGCTCGGCCCGCGCCTGCGCAAAACTGTCCCAGTTCACCAGCTGCTCGTTGCCGGTCATCGCTTCTTTCCCCTACTCCGCACCCTCCAGAGCGTTCCGAAGGGTACTGCCCGTGTGTAAACACAGGGTTGATTTGGGGTCGGGATCGTTACGGAAGCGATTGGATTCTCATTCCTTATCGCGATCGAACGGATTCTTCGGCGCGCGCAAGGTGAGCCGCACCGGCACCGCGCCGAAATCGAATTCGCGGCGCAGGCCGTTGATCAGATAGCGCTGGTAGCTCATCGGCAGCAGGTCGACGCGGGTGCCGAACAGCACGAAGCTGGGCGGGCGCGTCTTGTTCTGGGTGACGTAGCGCGGCTTGATCCGCTTGCCGCCGGGCGCGGGCGGCGGATTCGCCTCGACCGCGCGCTCGAACCAGCGGTTGAGCTGGCCGGTGGAGACGCGGCGCGACCAGGCCTCGCGCGTCTTGAAGGCAACGTCGATCAGCGTGTCGAGCCCCTTGCCCGTCGCTGCGGAGACCGTCAGCAGCGGCACGCCCTTCACTTGCGCCAGCCCTTCGTCGAGCGCGCCCTTCACGCCGTTGAACAGGCTGGAGGCATTCTCGGCCACGTCCCATTTGTTGAGCGCGATGATCAGCGCGCGGCCCTCCTGGAGCACGCGGTCGGCGATCTTGAGGTCCTGCACCTCGAGCCCGCGCGTGGCATCGAGCAGCAGCACCACCACTTCGGCGAAGTCGATCGATCGCAACGTGTCGGCGACCGAGAGCTTCTCCAGCTTCTCCTCCACCCGCGCCTTCTTGCGCAGCCCCGCCGTGTCGATCAGGCGGACCGGGCGCATATTGCCGTCGAAATCCTCCCACTCCCAATCGATCGCGATCGAATCGCGGGTGATCCCGGCCTCGGGCCCGGTGATCATCCGGTCCTCGCCAAGGAAACGGTTCACCAGGGTCGACTTGCCCGCGTTCGGCCGGCCGACGATCGCCAGCTTGAGCGGGGCGTTGGGATTGTCGGGATCCTCCTCCTCGACGTCCTCTTCCTCGCGCTCGACATGCGGCAGCAGCGCCTCGAACAGGTCGCCCATCCCCTCGCCATGCTCGGCCGAGAGTTGCACCGGATCGCCGAAGCCGAGCGCCATCGCCTCGATCACGCCGGTTTCGCCCGCGCGGCCCTCGGCCTTGTTGGCGACGAGCACGATCGGACGGTCGGTCGAGCGCAGCCAGCGGGCGATCTCCTCGTCGAGCGGCGTCACCCCGGCACGGGCATCGACCAGGAAGAGCGCGACATCGGCATCCTGCACCGCCGCCTCGGTCTGCTGGCGCATCCGGCCGGGCAGGGTCGCCGCGTCCTCGTCCTCATAGCCCGCGGTGTCGATGATGCGGAACTCGAGCCCGAGCAGGCTCGCATCGCCCTCGCGGCGATCGCGCGTCACGCCCGGCTGATCGTCGACCAGCGCGAGCTTCTTGCCGACCAGCCGGTTGAACAGCGTCGACTTGCCGACATTCGGCCGGCCGATGATGGCGACGATGGGCAATGGCATAAGGGTAACTCTTCTCGGGGTGTGCCCAGCAGAAGGGCATATAGTGCAAAAAGCAAACGGGCGAGGCCTCACGGCCCCGCCCGCCTGCCATGGCCGGGATAGGTATCAGCGGAACGCGGTCAGGCGCCCCTTGTCGTCCAGGATATAGAGCGTGTTGTTCACCACCACCGGCTGGAGCGAGATCGGCGCCTTCAGCTCGATCGTCGAACTCACGCTGCCGTCGGTCGGCGAGACGAAGACCAGCTCGCCGCGCGTGCTGCCCAGGATCAGCTTGCCGCCGGCCAGGACCGGGCCCACCCAGCCCCAGGGATCCTTGGGCTTCTTGTCGTTCTTGTAGCGCTTGAGCTGGGAGATCCAGCGCACCTTGCCGCTGGTGCGCGAAAGGCACAGCAGACGCGCATCGTCGGTCACCACGAACAGCCATTCGCCCGCCACCCAGGGGGTGGAGATGCCGGCGATATTCTGTTCCCACATGCGGTTGCCGGTGGCGATGTCCATCGCGACCATGCGGCCGCCCTGCCCCACGGCATAGACGCGGCCCTGGTCGATCACCGGCTCGGCGTCGATGTCCGACAGCGAGGAGACCGAGGTGCTCATGCTGCTGCGGGAGAGCACGTCGCTCCACAGCGAGCGGCCATTCTCGTAGCGATAGGCGTTGAGCTCGCCCGACGAGAAGCCGGCGATCACGGTGCCCTGCGCCGAGGCCGGCGCCGCGACACCGAACACGCCCTGCGATTCGAGGCTGGCCGAAGCGGTCCAGCTGACGTCGCCATTCTCCTGGTTCATCACGAACAGCTGGTTGTCCTGCGTGAGGACATAGGCATTGCCGTTGGCGAGAGTCGGGGCCCCGCGCAGCGGACCGCCGGGGCGCTTGCGCCACAGCTCGGTGCCGTCCGCGACCTTGAGCGCGACGACATCGCCCAGGCCGTTGGTGGCGAAGACATGCTCGCCGGAGACGCTGACGCCGCCGCCGAAGCGCGCGGTCTTGTTGGCGTCGGCCTTCACTGTGGCGGCACGCCACAGCTCGGCGCCGGTGGCGGCGTCCAGCGCATGGACCTGGCCGTCGGTATCCATCACGAACAGCTTGCCGCCCGCGACCACCGGCGAAGCGGCGAGGCGCTCCTTCTTGGAGGTCTTGGCGATCTGCTGGCTCCAGGCCTGCGACGGCGTGGCGGACAAGGCGAGATGGCCCATCGACTTGGCGGCATTGCCGCCCGGCTGGGTCCAGTCCTGGTTCACCGCCGCTTCCGGCACCAGCACGTCGACACTCGCCAGCGACCTGTCGCTGGTGATGTCGTTTTCGGACATCAGGATGGGAACGCGCTCGCCGAGCACGGGCGTCTTCTTGCCCTGCCCCTTGAATACCCCGCAGCCGCTAACCAGCGCGAGTGCCGCAAGGGCCCCAGCCACCCTCAGCTTATTGTTCATTTAGCCTGCTTTTCCTTCGACTGATCGAGGACATCGATCCCCAATACGCTCGCCAGCTGAACCGCGCGTTGCCGCGTCGTATCCGGCACATTGTCGCCGCCCTGGGCGATCTGCTGGAGGAGCTTGCCCGCCTCGGCGCGCTTGCCGAGCTTGATCTGCGCGGCCGCCACCATCTCGCCGGCGCTTCCGAACCAGGCCGAATCCGGCTTGGCGAGGCCCTGGAGGCGCGAAACCACCACTTCGGGCTTCAACGTGTCATATTCCACCGAAGTCTGGCGAAGCAGCGCATAGTCGCGGAACGGCTTGGCGAAGGCGCTGTTGCCGGCAACCGTGGCGAACTTGGCGGCGGCGCCCTTCGCGTCCTTCTTCTGCAGCAGCAGATTGCCCTCGATGATCGACGACATCGCGGCATAGCCGTTGTTGCCGCTCGCGGCGAGCTTGGCGAATTCGGGATTCGCCTTGTCGAGCTGGTTCTGCTCGATGTTGCGCAGGGCGGCGTCATATTGCTCGCCCTTCTGGCCGGCGGCGGAATCGCTCTGGTGCTGCCAGAACAGGAAGCCGGCGAGCGCGAGGAACCCGACCACCACGGCGCCGACGATCAGGCGCCCGTATTTCTGCCAGATGCCGAGCATCTGCGAACGGCGATATTCCTCGTCGACTTCGCGCAGGAAGGCTTCGTCTGTCGTGCCGGAGGGGGGAAGCGCCAAAATCTACTCCATGCGTCTCTTGCGGGCGCGAACCTGATCGTGCCGTGCGGGAATCACCAGAGCGCTCGGTAGCCCGTCAATCCCGCGGCGCATAGACCTGATCGGGCCCCGGGAAGGCCCGCGACCGAACATCGGCGGCATAGGTTTCAACCGCGGCGGAAATACGGCCGGCGAGATCGTCATATTTCTTCACGAACCGGGCGGTCCGCTCGAACATGCCGAGCATGTCGTCGATCACCAGCACCTGGCCGTCACACTCCGCCGAGGCGCCGATGCCGATCACCGGACACGAGACCGCCGCAGTAATCTCCCGCGCCAGCGTCTCGACCACGCCTTCCACCACCATGCCGAACGCGCCGGCGGCGGCGATCGCCCGCGCATCGTCGAGGATCTGGGCATGTTCCGCATTGCTCCGGCCCCGCGCGCCATAGCCGCCGAGCGCGTTGACCGCCTGGGGCGTGAGGCCGACATGCCCGACCACCGGGATACCGCGCCGGGTGAGGAACGCGACGGTGGGCGCCAGCGTCTCGCCGCCTTCCATCTTCACGCCGGCCGCGCCGGTCTCGGCGAGCACGCGCGCGGCCGAGGCGAAGGCCTGTTCGGGCCCCTGCTCATAGCTGCCAAAGGGCATGTCGACCACGACCAGCGAATGCCAGCTGCCGCGCACCACCGCGGCGCCGTGCGCGATCATCATCTCCAGCGTCACCGGCAGGGTAGAGGGCAGGCCGTAGATCACCTGGGCCAGGCTGTCCCCCACCAGCAGCACGTCGCAATGCGGGTCGAGCAATTGCGCCATCCGCGTCGTGTAGGCAGTGAGCATCACGATCGGATCCTTGCCCTTGCGATCGCGAATCGCCGGGACGGTGAGCCGCTTCATCGGGGCGGGGGTCGGGTTTGCGCGGCTCGTGGCCGTGTCCATGGTGACGTGCGACATGGCTGCGGGTCTAGCGGGTTGCAGCGATGGTCGCCAGTGCGACGGCGGCCGGCGCGCCCTGCCCGCTCCCCCTTGTGACCTCCCTTCGTCCTCCCCCTTCTCCACCCCCGCCCGCCCCACAAAGGCGAGAATACGAAGGTGCGGGTTCGAATCGCTTGACTCTATGTTCGATATATTTAACATTGAGTCATAGATTTCGAACCTGAGGTGAATTATGCCGTTCAAGGAAAAGATCGCCTGGATCTCGGTGATCACGACGATCCTGGTGTGGGGCAGCTTTTTCGGCTTCATGCTGGCAACCGGCGGCAAGCTGCATGGCGCCGTCTATTTCACCGGCTTCATCGCCGCGGTGATCGTCCAGACGATCCTGGCGACGGGGGCCGCGATCGTCACCGCGGCGCTCGCCCCGGCGGATGCCAATGCCGGCAGCGACGAGCGCGACCGCGATATCGCCCGGCGCGCCTATGCCCTTGCCTATCCCGTGCTGATCGCGCTGGTGTTCTGCATCGCCGGGAGCGTGCACCTGGGCTTCGACAAGATCGACATGGCCTATGCCATCATGGCCGCGATCGTGATCGCGGAGGTCGTCCATTATGCCGCGCAGATCACCGGCTATCGCAGGGGGAACTGACATGGCCTATCGCGAGAAGACCGCATGGCTGACCCTGGTCTGCATGGCCGTGGCCTATGGCATCTACTTTCCGATGATGGCGCTGCGCGAAACCCCGCCCACGCTGTTCGACATCCTGTGGACCTTCGGCATCATCGCCGGAACCCAGGCGGTGGTGGTGATCATCGGCCATATCGTCCTCGCCGCCCAAGCCCCGGGCGTCGCGGGCCGCCGCCCGGACGAACGCGACAAGGCGATCGCCCGGCGCGGCGCGTCCGCGGGCTATTATGTGCTGATGGCAGGCGCGATCCTGGTCGGCGTGGTCATGCCGTTCAGCGAGCCGCCGCCCAAGATCGTCAATACCGCGCTGCTCGCGATCGTGATCGCCGAAGCGGTGAACCACTGCCTGGTCCTGCTGAGCTATCGGAGGGGCTGGCATGGCTAGGGTCGTCAACCAGGTGCGCACCTTGCGCTTCCTCGCCGGCGAGATGACCCAGGCCGAGCTGGGCGAGAAGATCGGCCTCACCCGCCAGACGATCGCGGCGATCGAGCAGGGCAAATATTCGCCGTCGCTCGAAGCCGCGTTCCGCATCGCCCAGGTGTTCGGCAAGCCGCTGGAGGAAGTGTTCAGCTGGGAGGCATGAGCGTGCGTGGCGCGCGGCGCGCGTGCCGGTCAGAGCAGGGTCCGGGCATAGTTCTCCGGCTTGAAGCCGACCAGGATACCGCCCGGATATTCGAGGACGGGGCGCTTGATCATCGAGGGCTGGGCCAG
Source organism: Sphingomonas sp. IBVSS2 (assembly GCF_002127225.1). Taxonomy (GTDB): domain Bacteria; phylum Pseudomonadota; class Alphaproteobacteria; order Sphingomonadales; family Sphingomonadaceae; genus Sphingomonas. Next base: position 182,324 of record NZ_NFUR01000002.1, on the reverse strand, counting down.
CATCAGCGCCGCCGCCTTGCCGGCATCGATGCCCTCGCGATCGGCGTCGGGCAACTTGCGGAACGTGGTGCCGGCACGGTTGAGCAGCACTTCCCAGCCGACGATCCCGCTCCAGCGCGCGAGCCGGGCCGCATCGATCCCCGATGCCTTATAGTCGTGAAAGGCATAGGCGATGCCGTGCTCGTCCATCCAGGCACGCGCCTTCTTGATCGTGTCGCAATTCTTGATGCCGTACATGGTGACCGTCACGTCGCGCCCTCGCCTGCTTCTGGTTCGGCCCTGCGATAGCGCGCTTCGCGGCGGAAAACAGTCGGCTTTCGATCGGGCGGGACCTGCGCCGGGTCGGGCCCCCACATTCCCCGGCACGATCCCCGCACAGGCGGCGATGGCGCGAACAACCTCATGGCCCCCCGACCCGGCGAATAAACTTATGCATAATCGCGCGCCGGCCTTTCCCCCGGCGCCGGTTCTGGCTAAGCGCGCTGGGCATGGACCAGCATGCAGATTCCATCCTCATCGTCGATTTCGGCAGCCAGGTTACCCAGCTGATCGCGCGCCGCGTGCGCGAAGCGGGCGTCTATAGCGAGATCGCGCCCTTCACCACCGCCGCCGAGGCCTTTGCCAGGATGCAGCCCAAGGGGATCATCCTCTCCGGCTCGCCCGCGTCGGTGCTGGACGAGGGCAGCCCCCGGGTGCCGCAGGAGATCTTCGACAGCGGCCTGCCGGTGCTGGGCATCTGCTATGGCCAGCAGGTGATGATGCACCAGCTCGGCGGCACGGTGCAGCTTGGCGACAGCGGCGAGTTCGGCCGCGCCTTTATCGAGATCGACGATGGCTGCGTGCTGTTCGACGGCATGTGGCACGAGGGCGAGAACCACCAGGTGTGGATGAGCCATGGCGACAAGGTGACCAACCTGGCCCCCGGCTTCCGCCCGGTCGCGCACAGCACCGGCGCTCCCTTCGCGGTGATCGCCGACGATACGCGGCGCTATTATGCGATGCAGTTCCACCCCGAGGTGGTCCATACGCCGGACGGCGCCAAGCTGCTCGCCAATTTCGTCCGCCATGTCTGCGGGCTGCAGGGCGACTGGACCATGGCCGAGTTCCGCCAGACCAAGATCGCCGAGATCCGTGCCCAGGTGGGCAGCGGCAAAGTGATCTGCGGCCTGTCGGGCGGCGTCGACAGCGCCGTGGCCGCGGTGCTGATCCATGAGGCGATCGGCGAGCAGCTCACCTGCGTGTTCGTCGATCACGGGCTGATGCGCTCGGGCGAGGCCGAGCAGGTCGTCGGCCTGTTCCGCAACCATTACAACATCCCGCTCGTCCATGTGGATGCCGAGACGCTGTTCCTCACCGGCCTGGCCGGGGTCACCGATCCGGAGGCGAAGCGCAAGTTCATCGGCAAGACCTTCATCGACGTGTTCGAGGAAGAGGCCAGGAAGATCGGCGGCGCCGATTTCCTGGCGCAGGGCACGCTCTATCCCGACGTGATCGAGAGCGTGAGCTTCACCGGCGGGCCTTCGGTGACGATCAAGAGCCACCACAATGTCGGCGGCCTGCCCGAGCGGATGAACATGAAGCTCGTCGAGCCGCTGCGCGAGCTGTTCAAGGACGAGGTCCGCGCGCTGGGCCGCGAGCTCGGCCTGCCCGGGATCTTCGTCGGCCGGCACCCCTTCCCGGGGCCGGGCCTGGCGATCCGCATCCCGGGCGAAGTGACGCGGGAGCGCTGCGACATCCTGCGCAAGGCGGATGCCATCTATCTCGAGGAGATCCGCAACGCGGGGCTCTACGACGCGATCTGGCAGGCCTTTGCGGTGCTGACGCCGGTGCGCACGGTGGGCGTGATGGGCGATGGCCGCACTTATGATTCGGTGCTGGCGCTGCGTGCGGTGACATCGATCGACGGCATGACCGCCGAGGCGTTCGAATTCCCGGGCGGCTTCCTGCCGCGGGTGGCGACGCGCATCGTCAACGAAGTGCGGGGCGTGAACCGCGTCGTGTACGACTATACCTCGAAGCCGCCGGGGACGATCGAGTGGGAGTGAGGCCCGGCCCCGGGCTACCGCTTCGATCAACGGGCGGTATCTGCTGACCGGATCCCGACCCTAACGCTGCACCAGCGCCGCGATGTACAGCGCGAGCGCGGCGATGGAGCTCAGGGTGCGGACATGGTTCCACATCGTCCATTCCTTGAGATAGCGCGCCCAGATCCCGGCCGAGCCGGTGCCGTCGCCGGCCGCGACCAGCGCGTCGTTGAGCGGCACGTTGAAGAACACCGTCACGCCGAACATGCCGAGCAGATAGATCGCGCCACCTGCGATCATCGCCAGCGCGCCCGGCTCGCCCCAGCGCAGCGCACCGATCACCGCGAGCAGCCCGGCCGCGATGCTGGTCGCGAGGAACAGCGGCAGGAAGGACGAACGCAATATGTCGACATTGATCGCGTTCATCGCCGCCATGCCCGAGGCCGGGGCGATCCGGCCGAGCGCCGCCATGATGAACGTGGAGAAGGCGTAGTAGAGCCCGGCCATCAGCCCGCAGCCGATCGCCGAGAACCAGAGCAGTCCGGGAATGAGAAAGGTGCGCATGATCCAGGCCCTTCGCTTGAATACGAGAATATATCGTATTTGCAAAACCCGATAATGCCTCGTATTCGAATCGTCAAGCGAATGCGATGGGAAGCGGAATGGGGCGAAGGCCGGCAGCGAAGGGGCGAGAGGCGGCATCGCCCGAGGCGCGGGCGCCGATGGTGCCCGTGCAGAAGCGCAGCCGCGAGCGGTTCGAGCGCATCCTGCAATGCGCCGCGGCGGTGATGGCGGAGAAGGGCGGCGAAGCCTTTCGCATGAGCGACATCGTCGAGCGCACGGGCATACCCTTCGGCTCGCTCTATCAATATTTCCCGGACAAGACGGCGATCATCGGCACGCTGGCCGAGCGCTACAACGCGATCGGCCGCGCATGCGTGGCACGCGATCTCGCCACGGTGGAGACCATCGCGGACCTGCGCCCGGCACTGGGCCATATCGTCGACAGCTATTACCGGATGTTCATGGACGAACCGGTGATGCGCGACATCTGGCAGGCGACCCAGGCCGACCGTGCCCTGCAGAAGCTCGACGAAGAGGACGGCGCCTTTCTCGCCAATCTGCTTGCGGAGGCGGTGCGGCCGGTCGCGGAGGGAGCGAGCGCCGCGGCGATCGAGCGCTATGCCCAGCTGATGATGACGCTGATCGCCGCCGCGGTGCGCCACGCGATCACCTTGCCGCCCGCCGAGGGCAGGCGCGTGCTCGCCCTGTTCAAGCAGCTGCTGCCGGCCGATCTCGCGGCGCTGGCCACGCAATGAGCGCCGGGGAAACGCTTTCGCCGAAGCAGGTGCGCCGCATCTTCCTCGCGGCGCAGGGCTTCGGCCCGCGCCGGCCCGCCCGCGTCGGTGCCGCGCATCTCCGCCGCACCGTGGACCGGCTGGGCCTCCACCAGATCGATAGCGTCAACGTATTGACGCGGATGCATTATCTGCCAGCCTTCTCGCGGCTGGGCGAATATGACCGCACCCTGCTCGAGCGCGATGCCTGGGGGCCGAAGCGCGGGCGCAGGCTCTTCGAATATTGGGCGCACGAGGCTTCGCTGCTGCCGATGGACCTCCACCCGCATTTCCGGTGGCGGATGGCCCGGGCCGAACGCGGCGAGATCGGCTGGCGGCAGCTCCGCCTGTTCGCGCACGAACGCAATGCCGAAGCCCGGGCCGTACGCGACCGCATCGCCGACGAGGGGCCGCTCGCCGCTTCCGAGTTCGAGAATGGCAGCTCGCGGAGCGGCTGGTGGGAATGGAGCGAGGCCAAGCTGGCGCTCGAATGGCTGTTCTGGTCGGGCCAGATCACCACCGTCACGCGGCGGGGCAGCTTCGAGCGGGTCTATGATCTGAGCGAACGGGTGATCCCGCGCGCGATCTACGACCTGCCGACGCCCGATGCGGCAACTGCCCAGCGCGTGCTGATCGAGCGCAGCGCCCGCGCGCTCGGCGTGGCGACGGCGGCGGATCTGCGCGATTATTTCCGGCTCAAGCCGGAAGAGGCCAATCGCGCCATCCCCGAGCTGGAGGAAGACGGCACGCTGATCCCGGTCCGGGTGCAGGGCTGGGCGCAGAAGGCCTGGCTGCACCGCGACGCGCGCATGCCGCGCCGTGTGCGCGGCGACGCGCTGCTGGCACCCTTCGACCCGCTGATCTGGGAACGCGGCCGCACCGAGCGCCTGTTCGATTTCCGCTATCGGATCGAGATCTACGTCCCCGCCGACAAGCGGACCCATGGCTATTTCGTGCTGCCCTTCCTGATGGACGAAGCGCTCACCGCGCGCGTCGACCTCAAGGCCGATCGCCAGGCCGGCCGGCTGCTCGCGCACCGGGTGACGCTGGAGCCGGACGCGCCGCGCGACACCGAGGAACGGCTGGCGATCGAACTCGCCCGCATGGCAGGCTGGCTCGGGCTGGGCGAAGTGCGTATCGGCGAGACGATCAGGGGAAGCAAATGACCGACGATCTGCCGCGTTGCGCCTGGGCGGTGAGCGATCCGCTCCACCGCGCCTATCACGATGCCGAATGGGGCGTGCCGATCCGCGATTCGCGGGAATTGTGGGAGGCGCTGATGCTCGAGGGCTTCCAGGCCGGGCTCGCCTGGATCGTCATCCTGCGCAAACGCGAAGCCTTTCGCGCGGCCTTTGCCGGCTTCGATCCGGCGAAGGTCGCCGCCTTCGGGCCCGAGGACGTCGAGCGGCTGATGGCGAATCCCGGCATCGTGCGCGCCCGCGCCAAGATCGAGGCGACGATCAGGGGCGCCCAGATCTGGTGCGAGATGCAGGCGCGCGGCGAGGACTTCGCCGAGTTCTGCTGGGCCTTCACCGGCGGCAAGCCGATCCTGAGCCCGGGGCACGGCTTCGCCGCCACCACGCCGCTCTCCGAGGCGGTCTCGAAGGAATTGAAGCGCCGGGGCTTCAAGTTCGTCGGCCCGACGATCGTCCATGCCTGGATGCAGGCGGTGGGGCTGGTGAACGATCATCAACGCGGCTGTTTCCGCCGGGAACCGGTCGCCGCGCTCGCCTGAGGTCATTGCGGGCACGCCGGGATAGTGAGAAAATGGCCGCCAACCGCGGTGGGGAAGCGAAGATGACGATCAAGCCATTGCCATGGGCGCCCGTCGTGCTGGGCCTGCTCGCCGCCTGCTCGCCCGAGCCGAAACAGCCGGTGGAGAAGGATGCGATGGCCGATGCGGCCGAGATCATCGTCCCGCCCGCCGGCAATGCCGAAACCCATCCGGCGAACGCGCACGAGGAGGCGCCGGGCGCAGGCGTCAGGCTGGCGCCCGATGCGCTGATCCTGGCGCTGCCCGGCGGCGCTTCCCGCCAGCTGCGCTTCGGCATGGCCAGGGCCGATGCGGTGCGGATGCTCGCCGCCGCGCTCGGCAGCCCGGTCGAGGAGTCGAGCAGCCAGGATTGCGGCGCCGGTCCGCTCGGCTATGCGGCCTTTCGCGACGGGCTCTCGCTCTATTTCCAGGACGGCAAGTTCGCCGGCTGGGACCTGGACGGGCGCGAGGCCGCCGGGTTCGCCACGGCCAAGGGCATCGGCATCGGCACCAGCCGCAAGGAACTCGAGGCGGCGGGGACGGTGGATGTCGGCGAGACGTCGATCGGCAACGAGTTCATGATGGGCGAACTTTCCGGCCTGCTCAGTTCGCCCGCGCCCGACGGCAAGGTGACCAATCTCTGGGCCGGCGTCACCTGCATCGCCCGATGAGCGTCGAGAGGCTGCTGATCGAGATCGTCGGCTGGGCGGGGGCAGCATTGATCCTGGCCGCCTATCTGCTGCTATCCTCCGGCAGGCTCACCGGCCGGTCGCGCGCCTATCAGTGGATGAACGTGGTCGGCGCGGGCTGTTTCGTGATCAACAGCGGCTGGAACGGCGCCATCCCCTCGGCGACCTTGAACATCGTGTGGATGCTGATCGGCGCGGTGACGCTGTGGCATATCGCGCGGCGGCCGGCATGATCCGGCGGGCGCAGGCCGCAGATGCCGGGCCGGTCATCGCACTGTGGCGGGACTGCGGCCTCACGCGGCCGTGGAACGATCCCGGGCAGGATTTCGCCCGCGCGCTCGCAGCGGAAGCCGCGACGATATTGGTAGCGCAGGAGGAAGGCGGCGCGATCGCGGGCAGCGTGATGCTGGGCGATGACGGCCATCGCGGCTGGGTCTATTATCTTGCGGTCGCGCCTGTCGCCCGCGGCACCGGGCTCGGCCGCGCACTGATGGCCGAGGCGGAGGCATGGCTGCGCGCGCGGGGCTGCCCGAAGATCCAGCTGATGGTGCGCGAGGGCAATGCGGAAGCGCTCGGCTTCTACGAAGCGCTCGGGCTGGAACGGCAGGGAGTCGTCACGCTCGGGCGTTTCCTGAACGACTAGACGGGGCGGTCGTCGGGCTGAGGGAGTGGCGTGGCGGGCCGGAGCACTTCGGACCAACCGCTTTTCGTCACCCTGAACGCGTTTGGCATGACGGAAGGGAAAGGCTTCGACATTCGGCTGGAAGCAGAAAGCTCGGGTGCTGGACTTGCGGGACCAAGAGGCCGGGGTGGCAACTGGGCCATCGCCGTTCCTTCGTTCCAAATGGCGATCCGCCCCTAGAGCTTCTCGCCGGGCAGGGCACTGGCCTGTCGGATCCAGGCGACCAGCCGCGCCTCGTCGATCGCGTCCTCCTCGCGGATATCGAGATAGCGCACGTCCTGCTGTTTCGATGGACCGGGCGGCACCGGATCGAGTGCAACGCCGCGGAAGAAGGTGAGCTTCACATATCTGTCGAAGCAATGAAAGGCGAGGAACCAGCCTTCCCGATCGGGCGCACCGTAAAAGGGCGTGTTCCACTTCACCGCCTTGCGCACGCCGGGCACGGCACCCATCACCAGATCGTCGATCGCGCGCCCGATCCGCTGCTTCCACTCGGGCATCGCGGCGATATAGGCCTGCACCGGCACGTCGCCTTCGCCCTTGGGAATCTGGGGATTGCCGCCGGACAGGAGCCTGGGCTCGGTCATGCTCCATGCCCCTCCAGGGGTATCGCCGCCGTCAGTGCCAACTCGTCGAACCGATTCATCGCAACGCCATTTCGATATCGCTCCGGTCTATAGGCCTTGGCTGAGGACTCATACGCTTCATCCTCATTCCAGCGAAAGCCGGGACCATCGCGTGCGCGCCGAATGACCTCAGAGCGACTGCAGCCCCTCGATCGTCACGATCGGGCTGTTGCCGCGACGCAGGGCGCAGCGGAAACCATGGCTCTCCCGAGTGGTGTCGCGATAGCCGTCGGCCAGTTCCACCTGCCCCTTGATCACCCAGCTCTTGCCGTTCCAGACGGTGCTGGTGACCGTGGAGACCTGGGCGAGGCGAGCATAGCGTTCGCCCAGGCTTTCCGCTTCCACCGCGCAGCGATCGGCGGCGGCATCCTCGTCATAGAGCCCGTCGAACTGCGCGGAATTCGGCGCCGGCATCTCGGCGACCGGGCCGGCGGCGGGCTGCGGCGCCTCGCCATAGCGGCTGCCGTCGACCGGGCCGGTGTCGATCGGCACCCGCTCCTCGGTCGCTTCGGCGCCGTGCGACTTCTTCTTCCCGCTCGAGATCAGCGCGAGCACGCCGCCGACCACCAGCCCGCCGACGATCGCGTCGCCCACGTCGAACTTGTCCTTGTGCTTCTCGCGCGAAGGGCGCCAGCGCTCCTGCGCCTGGGCCGGCATCGCCAGCCCCATCATCGCCACCGCAGCGATCCCGCCGCCCGCAAGCTTCAGAACATCCATGCCGCCCTCCGTTACCTTCACGAAACGAGAATTATGCGCGCCAGCCTGTCGCCCGGCTGAACCGATTTGCGACCGGGCGCCATTCCCCTGCGAGGAGAACGGCGCCCGCCTTGCCTATTTGCTCTTCACGTCGAGGCCGGTCCACTTGGCCGTGAAGGCCCAGAGATCGGCGGCTTCCTCGATGATCTTGTCGGTCGGCTTGCCCGAGCCATGGCCGGCGCGCGTCTCGATGCGGACCAGGTGCGGCTTGTCGCCGATGTCCGCATGCTGGATCGCCGCGGTATATTTGAAGGTGTGCCCGGGCACGACGCGATCGTCGGTGTCGGCGGTGGTCGCCAGGATCGCGGGATAGGCCACGCCCGACTTGATGTTGTGATAGGGCGAATAGGCGTAGAGCGTCTTGAAATCGGCTTCCTTCGACGGATAGCCATAATCGTCCACCCAGTAGCGCCCGGCCGTGAAGCGGTCGAAGCGCAGCATGTCCATCACGCCCACGGCCGGCAGTGCCGCGGCGAACAGGTCGGGCCGCTGGTTCACCACCGCGCCCACCAGCAAGCCGCCGTTCGAGCCGCCCTGGATCGCCAGCTGGTGCTTCCCGGTGATGCCTTCCCGGATCAGATACTCGCCCGCGCCGATGAAGTCGTCGAACACGTTCTGCTTGTTGGCCAGGCGGCCGCCATCGTGCCACGCCTTGCCATATTCGCCGCCGCCCCGAATGTTGGCGAGGACGAACACGCCGCCCTGCTCCAGCCAGGCAAGGCGCGAGGAAGAGAAGCTGGGGCCATAGGAGACGTTGAAGCCGCCATAGCCCCAGAGCAGCGTCGGCGCCGGGCCGGTCACGCTCTTCTTGCGGACGACGAACATCGGCACCTTCGTCCCGTCCTTCGACGCGAAGAAGCGCTGCTCGACCTTATAGTCCTCGGGCTTGAACAGCAGCTTGGGGCGCGCCCAGGGCGTGCTGGTGCCGGTCGCCATGTCGTAGCGATAGATGGTCGTCGGCTCGTTGAAGCTCGTATAGGCGTAGAAGGTCTCGGGATCGTCCGGCTCGCCGCCAAAGCCCGAGGCGGTGCCGACGCCGGGAAGCTTGACCGGGCCGATCGCGCCGCCGTCGAGCTTGTAGCGGCGCACTTCGGTCTTGGCGTCGACCAGATAGCTCGCCACCAGCGTGCCGCCGACGATCGCGGCGCCTTCGAGCGTCGCCGCATCCTCGGGCACCAGGTCGGTGGCGGTCGCGGCCGGGTTCGCCGCCGCCACGTCCATGGTCACGATCTTGAGCTTGGGCGCGCCCTTGTTGGTGACCCAGTAGAATTTCGTGCCGACATTGCCGGCCAGGCCCCAGCTGTTCTCCAGCCCCGGCACGATCACCCGCGGCTTGCGCGCCGGGTCCTGCAGGTCGATCAGCGTGATCTGGTAGCGGTCGTCGGTGCCCTCGCTGGTGGTGATCACCATCCAGCGCCCATCGTCGGTGACCTGGGCGTAATGGCTCCACTTGGGATGGTCGGGCGTCTCGAACACCAGCGTGTCGGCGCTCTCGGGGGTTCCGAGCTTGTGGAAGTAGATCTTGTGGTTCTCGTTGAGCGCCTGGTATTTCGCGTCGGCCGCGACATCCGGATAGCGCGAATAATAGAAGCCGCTGCCGTCCTTGGCCCAGGCTGCGCTCAACGTGAACTTCATGCCATGGACGGTGTCGCCGGTCTCCTTGCCGGTGGCGACGTCGAGCACCTTGGCGGTGCGCCAGTCGGTGCCGCCGTCCTGGATCGCGTAGAGCAGATATTTGCCGTCCTCCGAGGGCGCCCATTCGGAAAGCGCCGTCGCGCCGTCCTTCGACCAGCCATTGGGATCGATCAGCACCCGGCCCTCGCCGTCGAGCCTGTCGCGGACGAACAGCACCGCCTGGTTCTGCAATCCCGAATTGTGCAGGTAGAAATAGCGGCCGCCCTTCTTCTGCGGCGCGCCGAAGCGCTCATAGTCGAAGAGCTGCTTGATGCGGGTCCTGAACCATTCCCGGCCCGGCAGCGTGGCGAGATAGGCGCCCGTCACCTTGTTCTCGGCATCGACCCAGGCGGCGACTTCCTTGTCGTTGCGCACGTCGTTCTCGAGCCAGCGATAGGGATCGGCGACCTTTATCCCGAACTGTTCCTCCACCACGTCGACGCGGCGGGTATCGGGATAGGCGGGCTTGGTCACTTTGGTCTCCGGCTGGGTCTGGGCGAATGCGGGGGCTGCGAGGAGCAGGGGCAGGATGAGGGCGCGGCGCATGGGGCCTCCGAATGGGAAAGGCCCGGTTTTACCCGGACTGCGCCATCGCTCAAGCCGAGCCGTTGCCGGAAGTCGCCGAAACGGCCCAGAACAGGATGCCGAGCGGCGCCAGGGCCAGCGCCGCGGAAAGCCAGGCGCCGAGGGAGGATTGCGGGAACTGCCGGTTCATGCGCGCCATGTGGGAAACCGCGGACGGCCGGGGAAGGACAGGAAATGTTGCGGGAACCCAATGACCGGTTTGGCTCCCTCCGGATCGCCGCGCGCCGCTAGCGGCCGGCGGGAAGCGCACGCAGCCTGGCCAGCGTTTCCTGTCCCAGGCCATAGCCCTCGGTTACGTCCCATATGGCATTCTGAAGCAGGCGCTTGGCGCCGCTGTCCTGTATCTTCCGGCCCTTGGCGGCGTCGAGGACCAGGCGAAGCTTCGGGTGGCTGGTGACCGTCCCGAGCGCATATTCGGCGCCCTCGCCGGGCACGTCCATCTGCTGGTTCAGGCACATGGCGCGCAGCAGGAAGCGCCCTCCCGACGGCAAGCCGGGATTGGCGGGCGACGGCGCTCCCTGCGCCGCCCTCTGCGCCCGCAGCTTCCGCTTCGCCTCCTCCCTGTCGGAAGGGGGCAGCATGAGATGGGCGCAAAGGCTGTCCGCGATGAAGATGTTGAGGTCTTCCACCACGATCACGTTCTGGAAGCTCTTCCCCTCCCGCTTCATCCGGTCGAAGATCTCGCCGGCCAGGTTCCTGAACATCGTGCCGGCGGGGATATGGGCGATGAAGGAACGATCCTCCTCGGTGCAGAAGGTCAGGCAGAGCTCCTCGTCGCCGACGCCGAGCTCGGTTTCCTTGCAGTCCTCGTCATTGTCGAAGCCCTTGACCGACACCAGCCTGACGCCCGCGGGCAGGACCAACGGCGTGCCCACCGGCGCGCCCGGATTGTTGCCCAGGCCGGCCATGTACCGGTCCTGCGCCACAGCCGGAGTCGCGGCAAGGCCTGCCGCCAGCAGCAACGCAAGGAACCAGATCGCCAGACGCACCGAAGCCCTCCCGATATCGAAGATCGCGGCAGGCCTGCTCCGCCGGGCGGCGGCCGGGCAAGCATGGCTCGACGGAGGGGGAGGACGAAGCGATGAAGGCGCCGGAAAAGCGGAAGGGCGGCCGCACCATCGTGCGACCGCCCTTCCCTGTCTCGAGATCGAGGCCGATCAGGCGACGGCGTCGAAATCCTCGTCGACCAGCACCGGGCCCGAATCCTGGCCCTTGGCCGAGACGTCGCGATCGACGAACTCGATGATCGCCATCGGCGACGCGTCCGAGGCGCGCGGGCCGGTCTTGATGATGCGGGTATAGCCGCCGTTGCGGTCGGCATAGCGCGCGGCCAGCACGTCGAACAGCTTCACCAGCTGGGCGTCGTCGAGCAGGCGGGCATGGGCCAGGCGGCGGTTCGACAGGCCACCCTTCTTGGCGAGGGTGATCAGCTTCTCCACATACGGACGAAGCTCCTTCGCCTTGGCGAGGGTGGTGGTGATCTGCTCGTGCTTGATCAGCGCGGCGCTCTGGTTGCGAAACAGGGCCGCACGATGGGCCGAGGTACGCTGCAGCTTGCGGCCGCCAACGCGATGACGCATTGTCTTCTTCCTTCCGTTCGTTCGGGGGCCGTATCAGGTACCCCGGACCAGGCGGTGAGATGGCCACCGCCCAAAGCCTGTCACTTTTCGTGAAGCGGCGCCCAAAGCGGATTCGGCGGCAGAAGTCAAGCCGTACGCACCCGCGGCGCGGCGGGCGCCGCCAGCATCAGCGCCCATAGCGCCCACACCATCGCGTCCGCCCGGTCCGGCGAGCGCCCCGGTCCCTGATAGCCCCCCATCGCCGTCAGGCCCATCAGTTCCGCCTCGAGCGCGTCGAACCGCCCCGCCAGCCGCACGCCGCCGCTCTCGAACAGCGCGGCCACCGGCTCGGCGCGGGCGACCTTGCCCTGCGTCGCGGTCACGGTGCGCAGCGGCAGCCGCACGTCCGCCGCGCGCAGCACCGCCCGCACCATCTCGCCGCCCTGGTTGGTCTCCACCACCACCCGGTCCGCGCCATGCGCTTCCGCCGCCGCGGCGACGCGCTGCGCCCAGCCTTCCGGCGACAGCCCGCTTGCCGAATGATCGGCCAGCACATGCCCCGTCCCGCTCCCGTCGACGCCGCAGGCGACGATGCCGCAGGTTCCCCCGGCGCTCGCCGGCGGATCCACGCCGATCACCACGCGGACGAGCGCCGCCCGATCCGGCACCGCGCCGCGGCACGCCGCGATCAATGCAGCCGGCCATAGCGCGCCGGCGATATCGGCATCGAGCAGCCCCTCGATCTCCTCGCGCCCGCGCCGCGTTCCGCCATAGGAACGCGCCATTGCCGCGAGCCAAGCCCGGGGCAGATGCGGATTGTCCCCCGAAGCGCCGCCCGTCGCCACCGTGCCCGGATCGGCCAATATCCCGCGCAGCGCCGCCAGCCCCGCCCGCGGCGTGGTGGTGACCAGCGCCCGCGGCGCCGCGCCCGCGCGCAGCCCCAGCTGCAGCATGTCCCAGCTCTCCGCCGGGTGCCGCCATTTCGCGAGCTCGTCGCACCAGGCGAAATGATGTTCGGGGCCGCGCAGCCCCTCGGGATTCGCACCCGAGAACAGCACCGCCTCCGCCCCGTTCGGGAACAGCACGCGCCGCCGGCTCGCCTCGAACACCGGCCGCCCGCCGAAATGCCCCGCGGTCGCCAGCAGCCCGGACGGGCCCTCCACCATCACGTTGCGCGCCTCCTCGATCGTCGCCGCGACCAGCGCGATCCGCACCGCGCCCGCATCGCGCACCAGCCCGTGCACCCATTCGGCGCCGGCCCGCGTCTTGCCGAAGCCGCGCCCGGCCATCAGCACCCAGGTTCGCCATGCCCCCATGGGCGCGCATTGCCCGGCATGCGCCCATTCGCCCCAGTCGCCGTCCAGCGCCCGCAGCTCGGCGTCGCTCAGCGCCCGCAGCAGGAGCGCGCGCTGCCCCGCATCCAGCCGTTCCAGCCGTGGCCGCACGATGCCCATGTCACGCCTCCCCTGCATGCCCGGGCTCGCCCGGCGCGTCGCCCGCCCCGTCGCGGTCCTCCGGGCCGGCAACCGCCCCGGCCCCTGCCCCGGCCTCCGCCACCGCCTCCATCGCCGGAGCCCTCGCGCCGCCGCCGCCCCGTTCGATGGCGTCGATCTTGCGGAGGATGCTCGCGCGCACCACCTCGATATCGGGCGGCAGTGCCCGGGCATCGTAGCGCTGCGGCGCACCGCCCTTCACCGAGGCGCGGTGCAGCTTGAGCAGGTTCATCATCTCCGCGACGCTCATGGCCTTGCCGGCCGCCGCCCCGGTTACCGGTTCGCTGCGCAGGCTGTCGGTGGCGCGCTCGACCAGCTGCGCCTCGATCCGCGCATAGCCCTGCTCCAGGCACGCCTGCCATTCCGCCGCGAAGCCCGGCCAGCGCATCCGCCGCTTGTAGACGGTGATGGTCGAGAACCCCGCCGCCGCCGCTGCCGCCCGCACATTGGCGGTGGCCGCCAGTTCCTCGAGGAACCGCTGCTCCGCTTCCTGCGACCAGCGCTTGCCGCTGGTGCGGATCACCTGAGTCTTCCGATTCCGCGCCTGCCGCACCACGCGCCCGCCGGCCTTGCCCGTCTTCTCCGTATCGCCGTCCGCCATCGCACACTCCCGAAACGAAAAATGCCGCCCGGCACGAAAGGCACGGGACGGCATTGTTCTTGTTTTGTACCAGAATAGCGTTGCGATGTCAAGGGGGAGGTTGGGCCGTCTACGGACTGACCGCTTCCAAGCGCGAAACGCGGATAACCGCCGTTCGCAGGCGTCCGATCAGCCGGCTGCTTTCGACCCAACTTAAGTCCTCCCGCTGCAGTTGGTAGGAATGTCGGCTCATTCCGAAACCGGTGTCCGCCAAAAGGGGGGAGGTGCGAGCTATCGACCGATGCATTGATCCCAGTAAACGGCGATCATCGATTGCCTCAAGCCAGAAGATCCTGGAGATTCGCCTTGAGGCTTGCTGCGCGCTCGGGAAAGCCAATGTGGCCAAGAACCGAGGTGTCGGAAAATTTTCCACCGGGAACCTTGTTCTTGAGCTGCCTGAAAACGGTCTTGCCTTTGGCTCCTTTGAGAGGTCGTGTTTGGAAAGAAGCCCAAACGTCATCATTCGTCGGGCCGCCGCCTGCCTTATGAAGTTCGCTATTATGGGCGGCTCGCTGAGAGACAAATTGTTCATTTATGGGGGCCTGATTTTGAGCGAGCACCTCCGCAACCCATGCTTCGCACGTGTTCAGCGTTTCCCCGGTCAAAGAGGACAAGAAGCTTGGGTCACAGAATTCGGCTTCTAGGTCAGATTGGTCAGTTACCCAGAGACGGACACCTTCGTTTGAGTAATCGTCCTTCAGAGCAATTACCTCTTCGTCACTTAGAGAATCCCTGTCTCGATGGACGAGAACCTTGAATTTATCGCCGAGCGATGTACGAAGCTCGCTGGCCTCACCTTTGGTGAGAAGGTGTTTGTATCCCCGACCAGGTAAAACGGTGACCGCACGTTCGATTTCCGGCCACTGACCAATCAACTTCTTCAGATAATCGTTCTTGGCATCCTCACTGACGACAATTACCTTTTTGCCGAAAGCGCCCCAGCCAAGCGCCAACTCGACGACCGATCGATCATCCGTTTTCTTTTGCCCCTCCGCCAGCCAGATGACGTTCGTGTCCGCCGGGGCACCCCTCACGATGAAAGGTGAATGGGTGGTCATAACGATTTTGATATCTTGCGCGCGAGCGATCTCAAGTAGGCCGGATGCCAACTTTTCCTGCACGGTCGGATGCAGGTGGATGTCAGGTTCGTCGACAAGCAAGATTTTCGGCTTGAACAGCAATATGTAACAGAATATTTGAATTAGTTGTAGAAATCCTGTTCCCAAAAGCTCAAGTGGCGTCGACATTCCACCAATTTCGGCCTCCGCGTGGATATCGAAATCAGTAGACTCGTCAAACTTTACTTTCAATCTAATTTGACCAAGGAGCGGTTCAAGCCAAGCTTCTATCTGGGTTAAATCTTCTGCAGAAAGTAGATTAAGTGCGTTTCTGAGATAGACGTTTGAATCACCGAAGGAGCATGCCTTCAGCACCACCCGCTTCGAGTTCTTCTGCTCGACGTTTGGAATGCCCGATATTCCCGGAATGAACCCGCTGAAAAAAGTTTCGACGCCGCGAAACTGGTGCCTGACGACCTCAGGCAGCTCACCTTGCACTGAGATACCGGCGTTACGGGCGGATCGCATTTCGAGATGGGCCATCGTCTCCGCTCCATCGCCATCCCGAAAAACGAAAAACACCTTCGAGGATGGGCTGTCGGATCGATTGCCCCACGGTGCGCCATGACCTAACCGCCAGTACTCATCAGAAGGGAGATAATCGAGGTCCGCCACGCGCACCATCGCCGTCGACGCAGCGCGAATTCGGTCAGCTTGACGCATCAGGCATGACGCCAAGTGTAGAGCTTGTAGGATCGACGACTTTCCGCTGCCATTGGACCCAACAAGAATGTTGAGGTCCGCTAGCGGCAGGTCAATCGTGTCAATTCGCTTGAACTTCTCGATCCTGATCGATTCAAGTCTCACCCTATTCCCCAGGTAGCTCACTTCGCCGCACCGTTGCACATCAATTCGGCGTAGTCATCCCTTTGCAATCGGATGAGAACGCACACCGACCGCTCATGTCAAAAATCAGATATTCAGCAGCCGACGGCAAAGTCTCAATGCCGCTCGTTTCGGCAGCCGCTCGCAGCCAGATGAACGAACGACGGCTTTCAGGTTCGCGGCGTAACGGTCGTAGTGACCGACATTGGGGCGCAAATCCGCCCCTTCCCTCCCACCCCCAAAACCGAAAAGGGCCGCCCCAC
The DNA here is from genome assembly GCF_002127225.1 of Sphingomonas sp. IBVSS2. Taxonomy (GTDB): domain Bacteria; phylum Pseudomonadota; class Alphaproteobacteria; order Sphingomonadales; family Sphingomonadaceae; genus Sphingomonas. Next base: position 166,300 of record NZ_NFUR01000002.1, on the reverse strand, counting down.
ACGGGACGGCCCTTCCGTTTGTTCTACAGTGACCCCAGGCCTTAGCCCATGATCTCCTGCTCGAGCTTCTTGGCCATTTCCTCGATGTTCTCGGGCGGCCAGCCCGGGATTTCCATGCCGAGGCGCAGGCCCATGCTCGAAAGCACTTCCTTGATCTCGTTGAGCGACTTGCGGCCGAAGTTCGGCGTGCGCAGCATCTCGGCCTCGGTCTTCTGGACCAGATCGCCGATATAGATGATGTTGTCGTTCTTGAGGCAGTTGGCCGAGCGGACCGAAAGCTCCAGCTCGTCGACCTTCTTCAGCAGGTAGCGGTTGATCTGCGAAGCGTCGCCCGCAGCACCCTCCGCCGCCGGAGCCGCGGCCGCCATGCCGATCGGGGCCGAGCGGGTGATCGCCGAATCGTCGAAATGGACGAACAGCGCCAGCTGGTCCTGGAGGATGCGCGCAGCGTAAGCCACGGCGTCTTCCGGCGTGATCGTGCCGTCGGTCTCGATCGACAGCGTGAGCTTGTCGTAGTCGAGCTCCTGGCCGACGCGGGTGTTCTCGACCTTGTACGAGACCTGGCGGACCGGGCTGTACAGCGCATCGACCGGAATCAGGCCGATCGGCGCATCCGCCGGACGGTTCGACGCGGCGGGGACATAGCCCTTGCCGGTGTCGGCGGTCAGCTCCATGTTGAGCGTAGCGCCATCGTCCAGGTGGCAGATGACGAGATCGGGGTTCATCACCTCGATGTCGCCCGAGACGGCGATGTCGCCGGCCTTCACCTCAGCCGGGCCGGTGGCCGAGAGCTGGAGGCGCTTCGGGCCTTCGCCCTGCATGCGGATCGCGATCTGCTTGACGTTGAGGACGATGTCCGTCACGTCCTCGCGCACGCCCGCCAGCGAGCTGAACTCGTGGAGGACGTTCTCGATCTTGATCGAAGTGACCGCGGCGCCCTGCAGCGACGAGAGCAGCACGCGGCGCAGCGCGTTGCCGAGCGTCAGGCCGAAACCGCGCTCGAGCGGCTCCGCCACGAAGGTCGACTTGCGCTTGGGATCGCCACCGGGCTTCTTCTCGAGGCCGTTGGGCTTCTTGAGTTCCTGCCAGTTCTTAGCGTTGACCGACACGGGCTTTCCTCATGTTGGGCGGGACCAGAGGCGCGTCCCGCCAGGTAATTGCTGCAAGACCGCGGACCCGCCTCTGGGCCCGCGGCAACAAGCAGGAACGATCAGACGCGACGGCGCTTCGACGGACGGACGCCGTTGTGCGGGATCGGAGTCACGTCGCGGATCGAGGTGATCTGGAAGCCGACCGCCTGAAGCGCGCGAAGGGCGCTCTCGCGGCCCGAACCCGGGCCCTTCACTTCCACCTCGAGGGTGCGCACGCCGTGCTCGGCGGCCTTGCGGCCCGCATCCTCGGCGGCGACCTGGGCGGCGTACGGGGTCGACTTGCGCGAGCCCTTGAAGCCCATCATGCCGGCCGACGACCACGAGATGGCGTTGCCCTGCGCGTCGGTGATGGTGATCATGGTGTTGTTGAAGCTGGCGTTCACATGGGCGACGCCGGCGGTGATGTTCTTGCGCTCGCGACGGCGGATGCGCTGCGGTTCACGTGCCATTTCTCAGCGCTCCCTTACTTCTTCTTGCCGGCGATGGGCTTGGCCTTGCCCTTGCGGGTGCGCGCATTGGTGTGCGTGCGCTGGCCACGGACCGGAAGGCCCTTGCGGTGACGGAGGCCGCGATAGCAGGCCAGGTCCATCAGGCGCTTGATGTTCATCGCGGTCTGGCGGCGAAGATCGCCCTCGACGGTGTAGCCCGCGTCGATCGCCTCGCGGATCTGCAGCACTTCCTGGTCCGACAGGTCCTGCACGCGGCGCTCGTCGGCGATGTTCAGCTTGGCGGTGATCTCCTTGGCCTTGGCCGCGCCAATGCCATGGATATACTGCAGCGCGATAACGACGCGCTTACCGGTCGGGATGTTAACCCCTGCAATACGAGCCATGAAATTTGTTCTCCCAGCTCCACGGGGTGCCGCATGGCAGCTCGCACCCCATCTCGTAGCGTTGATCCCGAAATGCGGCGGCACGACGAGCGCACAAGCACGCCGCCGGACACCGGTGTTTCGGAAGATGCGCGACATATGCATCCACCAGCGCAGAGTCAAGCGCTGTGGGAAAGGCTTTCGCCGGAAATGGACTTATACACGAATCTTGGGCTTCCGCCAAGCCGATGCCGCCGGCCCACCTTGCACGCATGACGTTCGACCGGATCGTCGTCGAGAGCAGGCTTCCCCTATCCTTCCGCCGCCAGCCGATACCCCGCGCCGCGCACCGTGTGGAGGATCGGGGCTTCCCCTTCCTCCAGCTTGCGGCGCAGCCGGCCGATATGCACGTCGACCACGTTCGAGCCGGGATCGAAGCGGCAGTTCCACACATGCTCCAGCATCATGGTCCGGGTGACGACCTCGCCGGCATGGCGGGCGAGATATTCGAGCAGGTGGAACTCGCGAGCTACCAGGGGCACGGCGCGGCCGGCGCGGGCGACGGTGCGGCTGAGCAGATCGATCTCGAGATCCCCGACGACGATCCGGGTCGCCTTGGCATCCGCCTCGGCCCGATCGGCGCGGCGCAGCAACGCGGCGATGCGCGCGCGCAACTCGGCGAAGGAGAAGGGCTTGGCAAGGTAATCGTCGGCACCCGCGGCAAGGCCGCCGACCTTGTCGTCGACCGTGCCGAGCGCGGAGAGCATGATCGCCGGGGTCCGCAACCCCTGCTCGCGCAGCGCACCCAGCATCGACAGGCCGTCCATGCCGGGAAGCATGCGATCGAAGATCCACAAGTCGAAATCGCCCTCCGCCGCGCGGACAAGACCGGTACTGCCATCGGCGCAAGCCTCGATGGCGAAACCGGCGTCGGCAAGCCCCTGGGCCACGAAATCCACGGCGGCGGCGTCATCCTCGACGATCAGGATATGGTGCGTCACGTCCATCCTCCGCCCGACCCGGCAAAAGGGGTGGCCGACGGACAAGGGGGCGTCCGCCGGCCGAGCGTCGATGCCAGGGCAGCATCGGCGCCTTCAGTGCGCATCCGCGTCCCAGGCGCTCTTCCCGGCGAGCCCGATCCGGAAAGGGGGCTGATCCGGACCATCGGCGCGGCGGCGATCGCAGGGGGAGGAGCGAGCGGGCCGGCGCCGGGAAGAGCAACGCGTGAACCGGATGTGTTTGACCTCTGATGCATGACCGGCGGGGGCGTGCCGGCCATGGGCTGCTGATAGCCCCCGGCGGCGCCCCGGGCGGTGACCGGGGCATGAAAAAACCGTAATGTTGAAACCGCTCAGCGCTCAGCGCTCGGCGGCGGCCTTCAGCCCGGCGACCTGCGCCGCGAGCACGCCATCGACCGGCGCGGCGATCCGGCCCAGCCCCGGCGCGCCCGCCACGGCATATTCCACCGTCACCCCGGTCGACTTGCCGTCCGGCGCGGGATCGAGCGTAACCGTCATCACCGCGCTGGCCGGAAAGGATTGCAACGGCCCCAGCCCGCCGCTGAGGCGCAGCATCTTGCCCGGCCGGACGAAGATCACGCGCATGTGCTCGACGCCGCCGCCGTCCGGCAGCTTCTCGCACCAGCAGCCGCCGGGGCGCGGATCGAGCGAAAGGTTCGCGGCGCTGCCCGACCAGCTATGCTCGCCGCTCCACCAGGCCGAGGGCGTGACCAGGGCCGCCCACACCTTGGCGGGCGGGGCGGCGATCGCAGCCTTCTCGACAACGGTGAAGCTGGTTTCCGTCGAAGCGGTGACTTCGGCGGCAGCGGGCATGGCGGCGGCGAGCGCCAGCACGATCGACAAACGAGCCTTCATCTTCTCCCTCCCCTGTCGAGGCAGAGCGATCATAGCGCGCAGAGCAGCATTCCAGAAGCGGCATGGCAGATGCGATCCGCGTGAAAACTCAATGCCCGAAAAGGAACCGTCTACCTATGAGACCGAGAAACGAAGCGGCATCGAAAATAGCGAAGAAGACCGCAGTCCAAGTTACGATCTGAAGCAACGCCATGTGGGCATTGAAGCCTATCGTGGCGAGCGCCGTGCAAAACTTGATGGTCAGCTTGCGTGCTTCGCCTGTCGGAAGTGACCGAGACATCCTGACGAAGTTACGGACGCGCAGGCGCTTGAGTGCTTTCGCATGCATGCTTGCGTGATCGGTGAGCGCACCGACATGCATGGATGACGCCCATATATGGAGATAGACGATAGCTAGAGCGCCTCGGAGGATGGCACTATCGGCGAGATCGATGTGAAGACCGCCGATCTCCATTTCCGTCGATCTGATATCAATCAGGTGCCCAAAGAGCACCAGCGTCGCAATGACGATGACCTTCGGCGCCCAATTCATCTCCCCTCCCCCAAACCGGCAGAGCGATCATAGCGCGCAGAGCAGCATTCCAGAAGCGGCGGCGACACGACGCGGCACTTCGATCTCGATCCGGCCGGCCACCGCCCGTGCGCGGGAGAGATAATGGAGCGTGCCGTCCAGATAGGCATCGAAAGCGCTGGCCCGCACATGCTGCCCATCGACGAAACGGCGCAGCGCATAGGGGCTGGCGCCGGGCGGGTTGAGCCCCTCGGTCACCAAAGTGGCGGAGCGGATGCCGCTCGCCGCGAGCAGCGCGGGCGCGGATGGATGGAAGGTGCCGCTCGGATAGCAGAAATGCTCCGGCGCGCCGGCACCGGTCGCGGCGACCAGCGCGGCCCGGTTCGCCGCGATCTCGGGCACGAGCTGGCCGATGCGGCCGGCAACGTCGATATGCCGGTGGGTGTGGAGCTGGATGTCGAGCCCCCGGCCATGCGCGTCGGCGATCTCGGCCGGGCGCATGAGGTGGAACTGCCGGCATTCGAGCCAGGCCTCGCCCACGCCGAGCGCCCGGCCATATGCGCGCAGCGCCTCGAGCCGGTCCCGCTCCGGCAGCGCCTCGATCCGGCGGATCACCGCGCCGCGCTCCGCCCCTGGCCGGCCCGAAGCGGCGATGAGATGGTCGACCGCGACATTGATCACCGGCAGGTCGCGCCCCGTATACCAGGTGGTCGCATAGAGCGTCGCGGGCAGGCGATACCGCTCGAGCACCGGCAGCATGTGGCTGTGGGTCGAAGCCCAGCCATCGTCGATCGTGATCACCACCGCGGCGCGCGGCAGGCGGTTCGCGGCGAGCCGCTCGACCGCCTCGCCCAGCGGCAGCACCGGCAGGCCCGAATGCGCGAGCCGCGCCATGCGCGCCGCGAACCGGTCCGGCGTCATGAACAGGCAACTGCCGAAAGGGGCCCCGGGCGCCAGCCACAGGCCATGATAGCAGAGGATGCGCAACTGGGCCCCGGTCGCGCGGCGGGCGAGCATCGACAGGCCGGTCCACCGGGCGGCTCGCAACAGGGCGCGCTTGGGCAGCATCGACGACCAATCCCCCGCCCGGCCGGGATGCCGGAGCAAAGGGGGATCGTCCCAGCCCCGGCTTAAGCAGGGGTTAGGGCAACAATATATTACAAAGCCGGAATCTCGCGCGGCTCCCCATGAGGGAGCGGAGACCTCGGGGTCGCGGCATAATCGATATGCCGCGCCGTCCCCCGAAGGCGGGGACGACGAAGGAAATCAAAACCTCGATCGAGCCCCCGCCTCGGACCCCGGCCTATCCCGCGCTGTCGAGGATCGCGTCGATCTGCGCGCCCACATCGGCGATGTCGGCCATGCCGTCGACCTTCCGCACCAGGCCCTTGGCCTCGTAGAAGGGCAGGATCGGCGCGGTCTTGGCGCGATACTCGGCCATGCGGGTGCGCACCGTCTCGGCATTGTCGTCCGGGCGACGCTTGAACTCGTGATGGCCGCACACGTCGCACGTGCCCGCGACCTTGGGCAGCTTGAACTTGTCGTGATAGCCCTCGCCGCAATTCGCGCAGGTGAAGCGGCCCTCGACCCGCTCGACCAGCGCGTCCTCGTCCACTTCGAGCTCGATCACATAGTCGAGCTTGCGGCCGCGCTCCGAAAGCAGCGCATCCAGCGATTCGGCCTGGGCCGCGGTGCGCGGATAGCCGTCGAAGATCGCTCCCTTCAGCGTGTCTTCCATGTCGAGCCGCTCGCCGATGATGCCCGAGACGATCGAATCGGACACGAGCTCGCCCGCGTCCATGACCGCCTTGGCCTGCAGGCCGGTGGGCGTGCCCGCCTTGACTGCGGCGCGCAGCATGTCGCCGGTCGAGAGCTGAACCATGCCGCGCTCTTGTTCGAGCCGCTTAGCCTGGGTGCCCTTGCCGGCTCCCGGCGGGCCCAACAGGATGATGTTCACTAAGCCTATCCCCTCAGTTTCGGCCAGTTTGGGCCGCGCTCAGCGCGCGCGGCCCTTGAGCTTCGCTTTCTTGATCAGGTCGCCATACTGGTGGGCCAGCAGGTGCGACTGGATCTGGGTCACCGTGTCCATCGTCACGTTGACCACGATGAGCAGGCTGGTGCCGCCCATCAGGAACGGGATGCTCATCGACGAGAACACCGCCTCGGGAACGAGGCAGATGATCGTCAGATAGGCCGCGCCGATCACGGTGATGCGGGTGAGCACATAGTCGAAATAGAGCTCGGTGTTCTTGCCGGGGCGGATGCCCGGGATGAACCCGCCATAGCGCTTGAGGTTCTCGGCGGTCTCCTCCGGATTGAACACCACGGCGGTGTAGAAGAAGGAGAAGAAGATGATGCCGAGGCCGTAGAGCGTCATGTACACCGGCGAGCCGTGGCGCAGCCAGGTGTTGAGGTTGATGATCAGGTCGCTCCACCAGTTCTCGCCCGCGGTCATGTTGCCGGCGAACTGGGTGACGGTCAGCGGCAAGAGCAGCAGCGACGACGCGAAGATCGGCGGGATCACGCCGGCGGTGTTGAGCTTGAGCGGCAGGTGGCTGCGCTCGGCCTGCACGCCGCGCGCCGTCTGGCGCTTCGGATACTGGATCAGGATACGCCGCTGGGCGCGCTCCATGAAGCAGATGAACAGCACCAGGATCGCCACGCCGACGATGATCGTGATCAGGCGCAGCGGATCGATCGACCCGGTGCGGCCGCTCTCGAACAGCTGGACGAGTGTGGTGGGCAGGCGGGCGACGATGCCGGCCATGATGATCAGCGAGATGCCGTTGCCGATACCGCGATTGGTGATCTGCTCGCCGATCCACATCAGGAACATGGTGCCGCCGATCAGCGAGATGACCGCGCCGATGCGGAAGATCAGGCCAGGCTCCACCACGGGCTGCAGGCCCTGGCTCGCGCCGAACGTCTCGAGGCCCACGGCGATGAAATAGCCCTGCACCGCGGTCAGCGCGACGGTGCCGTAGCGGGTATATTGGTTCAGCCGCTTGCGGCCGCTCTCGCCTTCCTTCTTGATCGCGTTGAGCTGCGGCGACAGCGACGTCGCGAGCTGCACCACGATCGAGGCGGTGATGTAGGGCATCACGCCGAGCGCGACGATCGACATGCGGTTGAGCGCGCCGCCTGTGAAGTTGTTGAAGAAGTCGAGCACGCCGCCCTGGGTCTGCTGCGCGAGCAGGTTCAGCTGGGTGGGGTCGACGCCCGGCAGGGGCACGTAGCTCAGCATCCGGAAGACGATCAGCGCGCCGAGGGTGAACCACAGACGCTTCTTGAGATCGGTGGCCTGGGCGAACTTCGCCAGGTTGATGCTGGAAGCAAGTTGATCGGAGGCGGAGGCCATGTGTTGGTCAGTCCCGGAAATCAAAGCGGCGGGAAAGCGTTCTACCGCCCCCCGCCGCTGATATAAGTCCTAAGCTGCGAAGGGCAATGCGCCCTCGCCCTGCTCCGGCGTTCGCCGCGCTTCCGTCACCCCGGCGAAAGCCTGGGTCTCGGGCCGCGGGCGCCCGCGCGTTGCACGAGATCCCGGCTTGCGCCGGGATGACGCTCAGGCCTTGGCGGCGGCCTTCTTGGCTTCCTTGTCCGCCGCGCGGGCCTTCTGCACGACGCGGTGCTTGGCCTTGGCCTTCTCGGCGGCCGGCACGATCGTCGGGATCGTCACGGTGCCGCCGGCCTTCTCGACCGCCTCGATCGCGCTCTTCGACGCGCCGGCGACCGTGAAGTTCAGCTTGGCCTTGAGCTCGCCCTTGGCGAGGAGGCGCACGCCGTCCTTGCCGCCACGGGTCAGGCCCGCCGCGTTCAGCTCGGCCTGGGTCAGGTCGGTCGCGGTCAGCTTGCCCGAATCGATCGCCTTCTGGATCGCGCCCAGGTTCACCTCGGCATAGTCCTTGGCGAAGATGTTGTTGAAGCCGCGCTTCGGGATGCGCATGTGGAGCGGCATCTGGCCGCCCTCGAAGCCCTTGATCGAGACGCCTTCGCGGCTCTTCTGGCCCTTCTGGCCGCGGCCGGCGGTCTTGCCCAGGCCCGAGCCGATGCCGCGGCCGACACGGACGCGGCCCTGACGGGCACCATTGTTATCGCGGAGATCGTTGAGCTTCATGGTCGTGCACTCGCTTTCGCTTTTGTCGCGCTGATGGAAAAGGAAGCGGGGCCCATAGCGGGGGAGACGGGGTTTGTCGACTCCCCGATCGAAACCTCCGCCAGGATCGGCTTCCGGGCCTTCCTCCTTCCGCGAACGGATGCCCCGGCAAGGGGGCGATTTTCGCGGCTGGCACCGCCTGGCGAAGGCGCTAGATACGCATCTCGACCAAGCCGGAGGCGCAAAATGCTGAGTCGGCGACGGATCATGGGAGCGGGCCTGGCCGCTGCAACGGTGACGACAAAGGGGGCCTGGTCGCTCGCAATGCCCGGATCGACCGCAGCCAGCGAGCCCGATGCCCGGCTCAAAGCCTATCACATGCCGCTGGAGAGCGGCCCGCACGAACGCACCTTCATGCAGTGGCCGGTATCGCGCGCCGCCTATGGCGCCCGCGATCTGGACGCAGTGCAACGCTCGATCGCCGATATCGCCAATGCCATCGCCGAATTCGAGCCGGTGGCGATGCTGGGCGCGGACACGGCCCGCACCGGCAACAGGAGATTATTGAGCGCCAAGGTCGAGCTTTGGGATATTCCGACCGACGATCTCTGGTGCCGGGATTCGGGCCCGACCTTCGTCGCCGATGCGGCGGGGCGCCTCGCCATTGCCCATCTGCGATTCAACGGCTGGGGCAACAAGCAGCCGCACGCCAACGATGCGCGGATCGCGGCACGCGTGGCGGCACGGCTGGGCATGCCGCTGCTCGAGACCGGACTGGTGGGCGAACAGGGCGGCGTCGAGCATGATGGCGCCGGAACACTGCTCGCGCATGCAAGCTGCTGGGCCAATGGCAATCGCAATACGCTGCCGCGCGACGAGATCGCCCGGCGCCTCGAACTGGCGCTGGGCGCACGCCGGACGATCTGGGCGCCCGGCATCGCCGGCGCCGACATCACCGATTATCACATCGACGCGCTGGCGCGCTTCGTCGGGCCCGGCAGGGTTCTGATCCAGATCGACGACGCGATCGACCATGACGACCCCTGGTCGGTGGCAGCGCATGAAACGCTGCGCGTACTGGAGCAGGCGCGCGATGCGAGCGGGCGCCCGCTGCAAATCATGAAGCTGCCGGAACCGGATGCCATCCGGTCGCGGGCACCCGATTTCGTCTCCAGCTACATCAACTATTATGTCTGCAACGGCGCGGTGATCGGCGCGCGGTTCGGCGATCGCGAAACCGATGCGCAGGCCCGCGACACTCTGAAGCACCTGTACCCGGAACGCGAGATCGTGATGCTGGATATCGATCCGATCGGCGAATCGGGCGGCGGCGTGCACTGCGCCACGCAACAGCAACCCCGATCACCCTAGACTGGCCAAGGATAGAGTTCGGTATCTGGAGCGCGAATCCGGATGCTGCCGGACAGATCCCGAGGACGGCGCCGCTCCAGTCGAGATCGCCGCCGGAAGCACGCGGCAACGGATTGAAGCACCCAAGCCAACGGCGTCCCCTCGCCGCTTCGCCCGCGCCCATAACGAAAAGAGGCGACAGTCGCCTGCCGCCCCTTCCCTATTGTCGCTGCCAGCGATCGAAGGCCTCAGCCCTCGAGCACCTTCACCATGTGCGGCAGCTTGCGGATCATGCCCCGAACTTCGGGGGTGTCCTCGAGCTCCGAGACCTTGTGCATCTTGTTGAGGCCAAGGCCGATCAGCGTCGCGCGCTGATCCTTGGTGCGGCGGATCGGCGAGCCGATCTGCTGGATCTTGATCTTCGCCATGATCGATTACTCCGCGATAGCCGCAGCATCCGCCTCGGCGGTCTGCGAACCGCCGCGGCCGAGCAGGTCGGCAATCTTCTTGCCGCGGCGCTGCGCAACGCTCTTCGGCGAGGTCTGCTCGCCGAGCGCTTCGAAGGTGGCGCGGATCATGTTGTAGGGGTTCGAAGTGCCGACCGACTTGGTCACCACGTCCGCCACGCCCAGGCTCTCGAAGACGGCGCGCATCGGGCCGCCCGCGATGATGCCGGTACCCTGCGGGGCCGAGCGCACATAGACGCGGCCGGCGCCGAAGTGACCCGCACCGTCATGGTGCAGCGTGCGGCCTTCCTTGAGCGGAACGCGCAGCATCTTCTTCTTGGCCGAGGCGGTCGCCTTCGAAATGGCTTCCGGCACTTCGCGCGCCTTGCCATGGCCGAAGCCGACACGACCCTTGCCGTCGCCCACGACGACCAGCGCCGCGAAGCCGAAGCGCTTGCCGCCCTTCACCGTCTTCGAGACGCGGTTGATGTGGACCAGCTTCTCGATCAGTTCCTCGCCGCCGTCCTCGGCGTTCTGGCCACGACGATCGTCGCGACGGCCACGGTTGCCGTCACGGCCGCCACGGCCGCGATCACCACCGCCGCCCGGGCCACCACGGCCACGGCCACGGCCACGGCCCTGCTGCTCCTGGGGAGCACCGGCACCGGCGTCCTGGGCCTCGAAGCCCGCGCCTTCCGGCGCCTGGTTGTTTTCGTCAGCCATTCTCAGAACTCCAGCCCGCTCTCACGAGCGGCATCGGCCAGCGCCTTGACGCGGCCATGATAGAGGAAGCCACCGCGGTCGAACACGACCTGGGTGATGCCGGCGGCCTTGGCAGCCGCGGCAACGCGCTTGCCGACTTCCTGCGCGGCCTCGATGGTCGCGCCGGTCTTGCCGCGCACGTCCTTGTCGAGGGTGGAAGCCGCGGCGACGGTCTTGCCCTGCGTATCGTCGATCACCTGGGCATAGATGTGCTTGCCCGAGCGATGGACCGAAAGACGCGGACGACCACCGGCACGCGCACGCAGCGCAGTGCGGTTGCGGCGACGACGCTTCGCGAAAAGCGAGAGACCCTTGGTGCTGATCACTTCTTCTTCCCTTCCTTACGGAAGATGAATTCGCCGTCGTACTTGATGCCCTTGCCCTTGTACGGCTCGGGCTTGCGCCAGCGGCGAATCTCGGCCGCAATCTGGCCGACCTTCTGCTTGTCGATCCCCGAGATCTCGACCGTGGTCTGATCCGGGGTCTTGATCTCGATGCCTTCCGGCACGTCGATGTTCACGTCGTGCGAATAGCCGAGCTGGAGCTTGAGCACCTTGCCCTGCGACGCAGCGCGATAGCCGACGCCGGTGATCAGGAGCTTCTTGGAGAAGCCCTCGGTCACGCCGGTGACGAGGTTCTGGACCAGCGTGCGCTGCATGCCCCAGAAGGCACGCGCCTGCTTGGTCTCGTTCGCCGGCTTCACCACGATGCCGCCGTCCTCGACGGTGTAGCTGATCTCGTCACGCAGATTGAGCGACAGGGTGCCCTTCGGGCCCTTCACGCTCAGCACCCGGCCTTCGATCGAGGCGGTAACGCCTGCCGGCACGGTGACCGGCTTCTTGCCGATGCGGCTCATCAGAACACCTCCGCCAGCACTTCGCCGCCGACATTCTGCTCGCGCGCTTCCGCGTCCGAGAGAACGCCGCGAGGCGTCGAGACGATCGTGATGCCCAGGCCGTTGCGCACGCGGGGAAGCTCCTGGCTGCCCGAGTAGACACGGCGGCCCGGCTTCGAGATGCGCGCGACGTGCTTGATCGCCGGCTGGCCCTCGAAATACTTCAGCTCGATGCGGATGCCCGCGGCGGGGCCCATCTGCTCTTCGCTATAGCCACGGATATAGCCTTCGCGCTGGAGCACATCGAGAACGCGCGCACGCAGCTTGCTCGCCGGCGTCAGGACGGAGTCCTTGCGGGCGCGCTGGCCGTTGCGGATGCGGGTGAGCATATCACCCAGGGGATCGGTCACTGCCATCTTCGTGATCCTTACCAGCTCGACTTGGTGACGCCGGGGATCAGGCCCTTGTTGGCCAGATCGCGCAGCATGACACGAGCGAGACGGAACTTGCGGTAGTAACCGCGGGGGCGACCGGTGAGCTCGCACCGGTTGCGAATGCGGGTCGGGTTCCCGTTGCGGGGAATCTCGGCCAGCTTGAGACGCGCGATGAGACGCTCGGTCTCATCGAGGCTCTCGTCGTTCGCGATCGCCTTCAGCTTCGCATACTTGCCGGCGTACTTCTTCACCAGCTGCTTGCGACGCTCGTTCTTGTTCACGGAACTCAGTTTCGCCATGACTTAAGTTCTCTTTCCTTTACGCGGCCTTGGCTTCGCCGTCCGCATCCTGCGGGAACGGGAAACCGAAGAGACGGAGAAGCTCGCGGGCCTCGTCGTCGGTCTTCGCGGTGGTGGTCACGATCACGTCCATGCCGCGGATCTTGTCGACCTTATCGTAGCTGATCTCCGGGAAGATCAGCTGCTCCTTGAGACCGCAGGCATAGTTGCCACGGCCGTCGAACGACTTCGGGTTGAGGCCACGGAAGTCGCGAACGCGCGGCAGCGCGATCGTGATGAAGCGGTCGAGGAACTCGTACATGCGCTCGCGGCGAAGCGTGACCTTCGCGCCGATCGGCATGCCCTCGCGCAGCTTGAACTGCGCGATCGACTTCTTCGCCTTGGTCACGACGGGCTTCTGGCCGGCGATGAGTTCCATCTCCGACGCGGCCTGCTCGACCTTCTTCTTGTCCTGCGTGGCTTCGCCGACGCCCATGTTGAGCACGATCTTCTCGATCTTCGGCACTTCCATGACGTTCTTGTAACCGAACTTCTCGGTCATCGCCTTGGCGATCTGCTCGTCATAGAGCTTGCGCATGCGCGGCGTGTAGGAATCAGCCATTGATGACCTCCCCGGTCTTGACGGCGACGCGGACCTTCTTGCCGTCGCGCTCCTCGAAGCGGACGCGCGTCGGCTTGCCGTCCTTGGTCACGTGCGCGACCTTCGACACCGCCATCGGCGCTTCCGAACGCTCCAGGCCACCCTGCGGGTTGGTCTGGCTCGGCTTGCGGTGGCGCACGGCGACGTTGATGCCCGAGACGACGACCTTGCCGTCCTTGGGCAGCGACTTGACGACTTCGCCGGTCCGGCCCTTGTCCTTGCCGGACAGAACGATGACCTGGTCGCCCTTCTTGATCTTGGCAGTAGCCATCACAGCACCTCGGGGGCGAGCGAAATGATCTTCATGAAGCCCTTCGAGCGCAGCTCGCGGACCACCGGGCCAAAGATACGGGTGCCGATCGGCTCCTCGTTCTTGTTGACCAGGACGGCAGCGTTGCCGTCGAAGCGAATGACCGAGCCATCGGCGCGGCGGACGTCCTTGGCGGTGCGGACGATGACGGCGCGGTGCACGTCACCCTTCTTCACCTTGCCGCGGGGAGCAGCTTCCTTGATGCTGACGACGATGACGTCGCCCACGGAGGCGAAGCGACGCTTCGATCCGCCCAGCACCTTGATGCACTGCACCCGCTTCGCGCCGCTGTTGTCTGCGACGTCGAGATTGGACTGCATCTGGATCATCGATCCGGTTCCTTCTCGTTCGGCCTACCGGGACATCGCTGCCCGGCGGTTCCAGTTAAAAAGATTAGGCGGCGGCGTCCGACTTGGTCGGGGTCGCGTGGGTGTTCACCCGCTCGATCACCTTCCAGGTCTTGAGCTTCGAGATCGGCGCAGTCTCTTCGATGCGCACGGTCTCGCCGGCCTTGTACTCATTGCCCTCGTCATGGGCATGATACTTCTTCGAGCGACGGATGATCTTGCCGTAGAGCGGGTGCTTCACCTTACGCTCCACGAGCACGACGACCGTCTTGTCGCCCTTGTCGGAAACCACGTTCCCGGTCAGCACGCGCTTCGGCATGGTCTCTTCCTTACTTCGCAGCCGAGCGCGAGCGCTCGTTCTGCAGCGTCTTGATACGGGCGATGTCGCGACGGACCTCGCGGACCCGGCTCGGCTTCTCGAGCTGGCTGGTCGCGGCCTGGAAGCGGAGGTTGAACGCCTCGCGCTTCAGGTTGCCGAGCTCCTCGCTCAGCTGGTCCTCGGTCTTCGCACGAAGATCGGTAGCCTTGGTCATTCTATCAACCCTCCAGGTGCGAGGTATCGCCGAGGCGAGCCACGACCTTGACCTTGATCGGCAGCTTCATCGCCGCACGCTCGAACGCTTCCGCGGCGAGCGGGCCCGGCACGCCGTCCAGCTCGAACAGGATGCGGCCCGGCTTGACGCGGGCGACCCAGAATTCCGGCGAGCCCTTGCCCGAGCCCATGCGGACTTCGGCGGGCTTCGACGAAACCGGCACGTCCGGGAAGATGCGGATCCAGAGACGGCCCTGGCGCTTGATGTGACGCGTGATCGCGCGGCGAGCCGCTTCGATCTGGCGGGCGGTGATCCGCTCCGGCTCCATCGCCTTCAGGCCGTACGACCCGAAGTTCAGCGCGGTGCCACCCTTGGCGTCGCCATGGATGCGGCCCTTGAAGGCCTTGCGGAACTTGGTGCGCTTCGGTTGCAACATGATTCTGTCCTAACCCTTAGCGGCGGTCTTCGCGCGCCGGGCGCACGCCCGTCGTCTGCGATTCCAGGTTGAGGCGATCGGTCGCCATCGGATCGTGGCCGAGGATCTCACCCTTGAAGATCCACACCTTCACGCCGCAGACGCCATAGGCAGTGTGCGCTTCGGCAGTGGCGTGATCGATGTTCGCGCGCAGCGTGTGCAGCGGAACGCGACCTTCGCGATACCATTCCGACCGGGCGATCTCGGCGCCGCCGAGACGGCCGCCGCAGTTGATCCGGATGCCCTCGGCGCCGAGACGCATCGCCGACTGCACCGCGCGCTTCATGGCGCGGCGGAAGGCGATACGACGCTCGAGCTGGTCGGCAATGCCCTGGGCGACGAGCTTGGCGTCGACTTCCGGCTTGCGGATCTCGACGATGTTCAGGCTCACGTCGCTCGAGGTCATCGCGCTCAGCGTCTTGCGCAGCTTCTCGATGTCCGAGCCCTTCTTGCCGATGATCACGCCGGGGCGCGCAGCATAGATGGACACGCGGCACAGCTTGGCCGGGCGCTCGATCACCACCTTCGAGATCGCGGCCTGGGGCAGCGTCTCGAGGATGTACTTGCGGATCTTGAGGTCCTCCATGAGAAGGCGGCCGTAATCGGCGCCCTCGGCGAACCAGCGGCTGTCCCAGGTGCGGTTGACCTGGAGGCGAAGGCCGATCGGGTTGCTCTTGTGACCCATTATGCTTCTTCCTGCTCGCGGACGACGATGCGAAGACGGCTGAACGGCTTCAGGATGCGGGTGGACTTGCCACGGCCGCGGGTCGCGAAGCGCTTCATCGTGATCGACTTGCCGACCGAAGCCTCGGCGACGACGAGCGCGTCGACGTCGAGGTTGTGGTTGTTTTCCGCATTGGCGATCGCCGAGGCGAGAACCTTGCGGGCGTCGACGGCCATGGCCTTGGTCGAGAACTGAAGGATGTTCAGCGCATCGCCGGCCTTCTTGCCGCGGATCAGGCCCGCAACGAGGTTCAGCTTCTGGGCCGAGCCGCGGATCTGCGTGGCGACGGCAAGGGCTTCCTTGTCGCCGACCTTGCGGGGGGCTGCAGGCTTGCTCATTAGCGCTTACCCTTCTTGTCGGCAGCGTGGCCCGGGAAGAACCGGGTCGGCGCGAACTCGCCGAGCTTCATGCCGACCATGTCCTCGTTGACCGAGACCGGCACGAACTTGCGGCCATTGTAGACGCTGAACGTCAGGCCGACGAAGTCCGGCAGGATCGTCGAGCGGCGCGACCAGGTCTTGATCGGACCGGCGCGGGTGCCCTGCTCCTGCGCGGTCTGCGCCTTCTTGAGCAGGTGGAGGTCCACGAACGGACCCTTCCAAACGGAGCGAGCCATCGGTTAGCCCTTCTTCTTCGCGTGACGGCTGCGGATGATCATCTTGTCCGTCGCCTTGTTGTGGCGGGTGCGCGCACCCTTGGTCGGCTTGCCCCACGGCGTGACCGGGTGACGGCCGCCCGAGGTCCGGCCTTCACCACCGCCATGCGGGTGGTCGACCGGGTTCTTCGCGACACCGCGGGTCAGAGGGCGGATGCCCTTCCAGCGGTTGCGGCCGGCCTTGCCGAGGTTGGTGTTCTGGTTGTCCGGGTTGGACACCGCACCGACCGTCGCCATGCAGTTGCCGTGGATGTAGCGCTGCTCGCCCGAGTTCAGGCGGACGATCACCATGCCGCGGTCACGGCCGACGACCTGCACATAGGTGCCCGCCGAACGCGCGATCTGGCCGCCCTTGCCCGGCTTCATCTCCACATTGTGGACGATGGTGCCGACCGGCATCGACGACAGCTCCATGGCGTTGCCCGGCTTCACGTCGGTCTTCTTGCCGGCGATCACCTTGTCGCCGACGGCGAGGCGCTGCGGCGCGATGATATAGGCGACGCGGTCCTTGCCGTTCTCGTCGGCGCCATAGTTCACCAGCGCGATGAAGGCGGTGCGATTGGGATCATATTCGATCCGCTCGACAGTGCCCTCGACGTCCCACAGGCGGCGCTTGAAATCGATGATGCGATAGCGCTGCTTGTGGCCGCCGGCGATGCCGCGCGAGGTCACATGGCCCTTGTTGTTGCGGCCGCCGGTCTTGGTCTTGCCCTCGGTCAGCGCCTTGACCGGGCGACCCTTGTACAGGGCCGAACGGTCGATCAGGATCAGGCCGCGGACGCCAGGCGACGTCGGATTGTAATTCTTGAGTGCCATTACGAATTGACCCCCGAGGTCACGTCGATCTGGTCGCCGTCGGCGAGCGTCACGATAGCCTTCTTCACGTCAGAGCGCTTGTAGGGGGCGCCCTTCCACTTCTTGGTCTTGCCCTTCTGGACGATCGTGTTGACGCCGGTCACCTTGACCTTCCAGAGCGCCTCGACGGCGGCCTTGATCTCGGGCTTGGTGGCGTCGCCGGCGACCTTGAACACAACGGCGTTGTGCTCGGAGACGAGCGTCGACTTCTCGGTGATGTGCGGCGCGACAATCACGTCGTAATGACGGTTGTCGATCGCGGCTGCCTGCTTCTTAGCCATTGAAGCGCGCCTCCAGCTTCTCGACGGCAGCGCGGGTCAGGACCAGCGTGTCGTGCTTCAGGATGTCGTAGACGTTGGCGCCCACCGCGGGGAGGACGTTCACGCCGATCAGGTTGCGCGCGGCCAGGAAGCCGTTGCCAGCCTCGCCGTCGATCACCAGCGCGGTCTTGCCGGTGCCGAGCTTGGCGAACTGCGCCTTGAGCTCCGCGGTCTTGGCGGTGCCGAATGCGTCGAGGACGATCAGCGAGCCGGCCTTGGCGTGGCTGCTGAGGGCCATCTTGAGGCCGAGCGCGCGGATCTTCTTGTTCAGCGACGGATTGAAGTCACGAACGCGAGCGCCGTGCGCCTTGCCGCCGCCGATGAACACCGGAGCGCGGCGATCGCCGTGACGGGCGGTACCGCCGCCCTTCTGGCGACCGAACTTCTTGCCCGAACGGGCGACATCGGCGCGCTCGCGGGTGCCGCGCGCGGTGGCGCGACGCTTCTCGAGCTGCCAGGTGACGACGCGGTGCAGGATGTCGGCGCGCGGCTCGATGGCGAAGACGCCGTCGTTGAGCTCGATGTCGCCCGATGCCTTGGCGTCGAGGGTTTGAACCTTGACCTTCACTTAGCCCTCCTGGCCTTCGGTCGCCTCGGGGGCCTCGGTCACTTCAGCCGGGGTCTCCGCGGGGGCGGTGTCGTTGTTGTTGGCAACCGACTTGATGCCGGCCGGGAACGGCGCGGCGTCGGGGCGAGCGACCTTGACGGCGTCCTTGACGAACAGCCAGCCGCCCTTCGAGCCAGGGACCGAGCCCTTGACGAAGATCAGGCCGCGCTCGACGTCGGTGCCGACGATCTCGAGGTTCTGCTGGGTGCGGAACTTGTCGCCCATGTGACCGGCCATCTTCTTGTTCTTGAAGACCTTGCCCGGATCCTGGCGCTGACCGGTCGAACCGAGCGAGCGGTGCGAGACCGAAACGCCGTGCGTGGCGCGCAGACCGCCGAAGCCCCAACGCTTCATGCCGCCGGCAAAGCCCTTGCCCTGCGTCTTGCCCTGGATGTCGACGAACTGGCCGGCGACATAATGGTCGGCCGAGATCTCGGCGCCCACTTCGAGCAGACCGTCCGCGTCGACGCGGAACTCATGGACCACCGCCTTGGGCTCGACTTCGGCCTTGCCGAAGTGGCCGCGCTGCGGCTTGGCGACATTCTTGCTCTTCGCCGTGCCGGCGCCGAGCTGGACGGCGGTGTAGCCGTCACGATCCTTTTCGCGGACGGAGACGACCTGCACGCCTTCGAGCGCCAGGACGGTGACGGGCACGTGGCGGCCGTCGTCCTGGAACAGGCGGGTCATCCCCAACTTCTTCGCGATCACGCCAGTGCGCATGACCAGTTGCTCCCATGCATAGGCACCCGAGGGGGAATTCCCACGGGTGCGTGCCTCAGCCCGAAATATGATGCGAGCCCCCGTCCGGGCTGAACCCCTCCCGAAGGAGAGGCGACGGGGGACGCAGGCCCGGTTCTCCGAAGAGGCCGGCGGTATCCCTATCGCGATGTGAGTGCGCGCTTGGCGCCCTCCGGGTTCCTTGCTTCGGATCGGGATCGATCCGGTGGAGGAACCGGCGAATCCCCCTCGAGGGAATCGCGAATCTCGTGTGGAGGCGCGCCTTTACGTCAGCAGCGCTTCCCTGTCCACCCCCTCACCTGCATTCCTGCGAAGGATGCGGCAGGACGTGAAAGACCCCCGCTTTCGCAGGGGCCCGTCCTCTGGCTCAGGCCAGCTTGATTTCGACGTCGACGCCGGCGGCGAGGTCGAGCTTCATCAGCGCGTCCACGGTCTGCGGAGTCGGCTGCACGATGTCGAGCATGCGCTTGTAGGTGCGCACCTCGAACTGCTCGCGCGACTTCTTGTCGATATGGGGGCCACGGTTGACCGTGAACTTCTCGATCTTCGTCGGAAGCGGGATCGGGCCACGGATGAGAGCGCCGGTGCGGCGCGCAGTGTCGGCGATGTCGCCGGTCGCCTGGTCGAGCACTCGATGATCGAACGCCTTCAGGCGAATACGGATATTCTGCGTTTCCATGTCCCTACCAATGCGAAAGAGCGGAGCCCGTTGCCGGGCTTCTATGCTGTGTTTGAACCGAGGGGCGGCCCATACAGGCGGACGTGATCCGGATCAAGTGGTCGAGCCCTGTTTTTTACGGTCCCGGAGCAGGGGATCTGCGGAATCTCACCGAACCGGCGATGCCGACGGCGCGCGAGCAACGCCTCGCACAGCCCAACCCTCATTGCCGTGATGCGCGTGCGCGCGCCAGAAAGCGCGCGACCAACTCGAGCCAGAGGAACCCGATGCATCCCGCCGCCACGAAATTCAGCGCCGCCCAAAGGCTACCCATCGTCACAGTCGATGGCCATTCCGTCGCCCGGACGCCCGCAAGCACAACCGCTGTACCCGTGATCGTAAGAACGAAGGAGGTGCTCGCGGCAAGCTTCATCGCCCATACCGGGCTTCTGCGCGTCTGCGCGCGCGGAACCCGTGCAAGCGGGCTATGCGCGCCCATAGGCGGGTCGACTGGAATAATCAGCGAATCCGCAACTCCGGCCGCCTTCAGTGCGGCAGCCTGATAGGTAAGAAACCTGTTGCGCTCCGTAGAGATAGATTGCGACTGATTGCTGCTGAATCCGAAGATGAATATCGACACCCCGGCAAGGTAAATCGCCAGTATCGCTGCCGAATTTGAATAAATCAGATAAGCTATTTGCGGCTTGGAGCCGCCGGCCACGCCGATGAGACTCGCGCCACTGGCAAGCATAGCTGCCCAGAATGCGAGCGTGACCTTCCATTCGGTATCAGCCAGCTTGTCCACGCGATTGAGGTGATTACCCGCGGCAGCCATGAGGTGCGACACCTGACACGCCGTTCCACCGGGTAGCTCAAAGGGCGTATTGTCTCGGGACTCACTTGGCGCTGAAGGTGCCGCGATTATCGCCGCGACCTCGTTCTTGAACGCCTTGCGTTTCGCCCAAATCCATTTCCACCCGACCAAGCCCGCTCGCCACAAACCGATCATCTGAGGCCCCCCAAAGCACCTCGGCAGCGCGAGACACGTCGAACTACTACAGCTTCGCATGCGAAGCCATCACCCCGATGCCGGCCACCAGCTTGCAGCCGCCTTTCCCAGGCGCCTGGAAAGCGAAAACCCGGCCCCCTCTCGGGGACCGGGCTCTCAAACCCAACCGTTACGGTTGAAGCTTACTTCTGGATCTCGGCGACGACGCCGGCACCCACGGTGCGGCCGCCTTCGCGGATCGTGAAGCGCTGGCCGACGTCCATGGCGATCGGCGCGATGAGCTTGATGCCCAGCGCGACGTTGTCGCCCGGCATCACCATCTCGGTGCCTTCCGGCAGCTCGATCGTGCCGGTCACGTCGGTGGTGCGGAAGTAGAACTGCGGACGATAGTTGGCGAAGAACGGCGTGTGACGGCCACCCTCGTCCTTCGACAGCACGTACACTTCCGACTTGAAGTCGGTGTGCGGCTTGATCGAACCCGGCTTGGCCAGAACCTGGCCACGCTCGACTTCGTCACGGCCCACGCCGCGGATCAGCGCGCCGATGTTGTCGCCGGCCTCGCCCTGGTCGAGCAGCTTGCGGAACATTTCGACGCCCGTGACGGTGGTCTTGCGGACGTTCTCCTGGATGCCGACGATCTCGACTTCCTCGCCAACCTTGACGACGCCGGTCTCGACGCGGCCGGTCACCACGGTGCCGCGGCCCGAGATCGAGAACACGTCTTCGATCGGCATCATGAACGGCTTGTCGAGCGGACGATCCGGCTGCGGGATCGACTCGTCAACGGCGGCCATGAGGGCCAGGATCGCGTCCTTGCCGAGCTTGTCGTCCGAGCCCGAGAGCGCGGCGGTGGCCGAACCACGGATGATCGGAATGTTGTCGCCGTCGAACTCGCGACGCGACAGCTCTTCGCGGATCTCCATCTCGACGAGCTCGAGGATTTCCTCGTCGTCGACCAGGTCGACCTTGTTCAGGAACACGACCATGGTCGGCACGCCGACCTGGCGGGCGAGCAGGATGTGCTCCTTGGTCTGCGGCATCGGGCCGTCGGTGGCGGCGACCACGAGGATCGCGCCGTCCATCTGCGCGGCGCCGGTGATCATGTTCTTCACATAGTCGGCGTGGCCCGGGCAGTCGACGTGCGCATAGTGACGCTTGTCGGTCTCGTACTCGACGTGCGCGGTCGAGATGGTGATGCCGCGCTCGCGCTCTTCCGGAGCCTTGTCGATGTTGGCGAAGTCGACGGCGGCGTTACCCGCGACGTTCTCGGCCAGAACCTTGGTGATCGCGGCGGTCAGCGACGTCTTGCCATGGTCGACGTGGCCGATGGTGCCGATGTTGAGGTGCGGCTTGTTCCGCTCAAACTTTGCCTTCGCCATTGTTTTCCTACCTTCTGATCTCTGTTTCCGCGCCGCCAGGGGATTCGCCGGAAGGCGAGCCCCATAGCGGCTGATTCCTGGTTACGCCAGCTTCGCCTTCACTTCGTCGGCCACATTCGGCGGCACTTCGTCGTAATGCGAGAACTGCATGCTGTACTGCGCGCGGCCCTGGGTGAACGAGCGGAGCTGGTTCACATAGCCGAACATGTTGGCCAGCGGCACCATCGCCTCGACCGTCTGCGCGTTGCCGCGGCTGTCGGTGCCCTGGATCTGGCCACGGCGGCTGTTGATGTCGCCGATGACGTCGCCGAGATAATCCTCGGGAGTGACGACCTCGACCTTCATCACCGGCTCGAGCAGCTTGATGCCGGCCTTCTGGGCCGCTTCGCGCATCGCGGCACGGGCGGTGATTTCGAACGCCAGCGCCGACGAGTCGACGTCGTGGTACGCACCGTCATACAGCAGCACTTCGAAGTCGATGATCGGGAAGCCGACCAGCGAACCGGTCATCGCCGTCTCGCGGAAGCCCTTCTCGATCGCCGGGATATACTCCTTCGGCACGTTGCCGCCCTTCACTTCGTCCTTGAAGACGAAGCCCGAGCCGCGCTCGCCCGGCGTCAGCTTGACCTTGACGCGGCCGAACTGGCCGGTGCCGCCCGACTGCTTCTTGTGGGTGTAGTCGATGTCCACCGGCTTCGCGAGATACTCGCGATACGCCACCTGCGGCGCGCCGACATTCGCCTCGACCTTGAACTCGCGCTTCATGCGGTCGACCAGGATCTCGAGATGGAGCTCGCCCATGCCCTTGATGATGGTCTGGCCCGACTCGTGATCGGTCGAAACGCGGAACGAGGGATCCTCGGCGGCCAGGCGGTTCAGGGCGAGGCCCATCTTCTCCTGGTCGGCCTTGGTCTTCGGCTCCACCGACAGCTCGATCACCGGCTCCGGGAACTCCATGCGCTCCAGGATGATCGGGTGCGCCGTGTCGCACAGCGTATCGCCCGTCGTGGTCTCCTTGAGGCCCGCGATCGCGACGATGTCGCCGGCGCGTGCTTCCTCGATGTCCTCACGCGAGTTCGCGTGCATCAGGAGCATGCGGCCGATCTTCTCCTTCTTGTCCTTCACCGAGTTCAGATACTGGCCCTTGGTGAGGGTGCCCGAATAGATGCGGGCGAAGGTGAGCGAGCCGACGAACGGATCGTTCATGATCTTGAAGGCGAGCAACGAAAGCGGCGCGGTGTCCGACGCCGGACGCGAATCCGGGGTCTCGCCGTCGAGCTTCACGCCCTGCACGTCGGGAATGTCGAGCGGGCTCGGCAGATAGTCGACCACGGCGTCGAGCAGGGGCTGCACGCCCTTGTTCTTGAACGCCGAGCCGCAGACGATCGGCACGAACGAGAAGTTCAGCGTGCCCTTGCGGATCAGCTTCTTCAGGTCCGCCGTCGACGGCTCGTTGCCCTCGAGATAGGCTTCCATCAGGGCATCGTCCTGCTCGACGGCCATCTCGATCAGCTCGGCGCGCGCGGTCGCGGCGGCATCGGCCAGGTCGGCCGGGATGTCCTGATATTCGAACTTCGCGCCCAGCGACTCCTCGAGCCAGATGATCGCGCGGTTCTCGACCAGGTCGACCAGGCCCTTGAAGCCACCCTCGATGCCGATCGGGAGATACAGCACGGCCGGGCGGGCGCCCAGGCGGTCCTTGATCATGTCGACGCAGCGCTCGAAGCTCGCGCCGGTGCGGTCGAGCTTGTTGACGAAGCACATGCGCGGAACCTTGTACTTCTCCGCCTGGCGCCACACCGTCTCCGACTGCGGCTCCACGCCGGCAACGCCGTCGAAACAGGCGACCGCGCCGTCGAGCACGCGCAGCGAACGCTCGACTTCGATGGTGAAGTCGACGTGGCCGGGGGTGTCGATGATGTTGATCAGGTGCTCTTCACCCTTGCCCTCTTCCGCGCGCCACTTGCAGGTGGTCGCCGCCGAGGTGATGGTGATGCCGCGCTCCTGCTCCTGCTCCATCCAGTCCATCGTCGCGGTGCCTTCGTGCACTTCGCCGATCTTGTAGGACTTGCCGGTGTAGTAGAGGATGCGCTCGGTCGTCGTCGTCTTGCCGGCGTCGATGTGCGCCATGATGCCGATATTGCGGTAACGCTCGAGCGGATGGCTGCGGGCCATGACCTGGTTTCCTTAAGGATGTGGGGAGCCGGACGATCCGGCTCCCCGATATGTAGGAACGAAAGTTGAGAGCGCCAGCCCGGCCGGCGCCCCGAGACTTACCAGCGGTAGTGGCTGAAGGCGCGGTTCGCCTCGGCCATACGGTGGGTGTCTTCGCGCTTCTTCACCGCGTTGCCGCGGTTGTTCGAAGCGTCGAGCAGCTCGCCCGAGAGGCGGGCCGACATGGTGTTCTCGCTGCGGTTGCGGGCCGACGAGATCAGCCAGCGGATCGCGAGCGCCTGGGCACGCTCCGGACGAACTTCGACCGGCACCTGGTAGGTCGCACCGCCGACGCGGCGGCTGCGGACCTCGATGCCCGGCTTGATGTTGTTCAGCGCGTCATGGAACACGCCGATCGGATCGCGCTTGGCGCGGGTCTCGACGGTTTCCAGGGCCGAATAGACGATGCCCTCGGCGACGGACTTCTTGCCGTCCAGCATCACCGAGTTCATGAACTTCGAAAGAACGATGTCACCGAACTTGGGGTCCGGCAGAATTTCCCGCTTTTCGGGACGACGACGACGAGCCATCTGAAACTTCCTTTACAAACTTCAGCCGATCCGGAACCCGTCCGGGGCTTACTATGGCTGTGATTACTTCGGACGCTTGGCGCCGTACTTCGAACGCGACTGACGACGGTCCTTGACACCCTGGGTGTCGAGCACGCCGCGCAGCACGTGGTAGCGCACGCCCGGAAGGTCGCGCACACGGCCGCCGCGGATCAGCACCACCGAGTGCTCCTGCAGGTTGTGGCCTTCGCCCGGGATGTACGAGATGACTTCGCGCTGGTTGGTCAGGCGGACCTTGGCAACCTTGCGAAGCGCCGAGTTCGGCTTCTTCGGAGTCGTCGTGTAGACGCGGGTGCAGACGCCGCGCTTCTGCGGGTTCTGCTCCATCGCAGGGACCTTCGACTTGGTCTTCTGCAGTTCGCGGCCCTTGCGGACCAGCTGGTTGATCGTCGGCATGAAGCCCTTCACCTTATGTTACCGGCATGGCCGGCGGTTACTTTGCTGGAACCCTGGTACGAGAAATACGAAAAGGCCCCGGGTGTCCTTGACCCCCCGGGCCATTGCGTCTCCAGCAACGTTCAGCTCTTGTCCCACGCGGGATATGCGCCGGAATACCGGCCCCTCGCGGAACGGGGGCGCCTATAGCGACGGGCGGCGAGCGGGTCAACTGAGTCGGCCGGGGGATAAGAGAGCGTCAACCTCCCCCGGGTTAGAGCCGGCGGATGGTTCGTCACGCACCCCGCTTCAAGCCCCTTGCCGCCGCGCTGGCGGCGCTGGCCGCGACTCTGCTGTTGGGCGGCGTCGGCCCCGCGATCGCCGCCCCTGCCCGCCTGCTGTCCTGGGAGTTGTTCGGGCTCGCGATCGCCGGCGGGGCGGGCTTCCTCGCCTGGCATCTCGCCCGGTTGAGCGCCCTGCCCCCCGGCCCGCTCGCCCGGGCGGCACTTCCCGCCGCATTGGCGCCGCTGATCGTCTTTCCGCATATCGGCGCCCCCGCCCTGCTCGTGCCCGCCGCGCTCGCCGCCCTGTTGCCGCCGGCCGAGCGATTCGCCGGGGCGCTGACGCTCGCCGGCATGCTCGGCGCGCTCGGCGCCGGCCCCCTCGCCGCGGCGGTCGCCGGCGGGGCGATGCTCGCCGCCGCATGGCGTTGCCGCGCCCGCTGCCCCGCCGCGAACGACAATCCCTCTCTGGAACGCGTGCCCCGCTTCTGGCCCCGCTTTTCGCCGATGCCTGGCTCCCTGCATTATGCTAGGGAAATCGCCAGGGATTCGGGTTCCGAATTGGGGAGTAGCGTGAATGTTCAACGGCAATAATCGTGGTCGCGATCGCGACGAACGTCCGGCGATGCCGCCGGCACCTCCGCAGCAGAGCGGCGGCAATGGGGGCAAGCGCGGCATGTTCTCGGTGATCGGTCCGGACGTGACCGTGACGGGCAATGTCTCGGCGAGCGCGGACCTGCACATCGACGGCCGCATCGAAGGCGACGTCAATTGCGGCAGCCTGGCACAGGGCGCCGACAGCCAGGTCTTCGGCAACGTCACCGCCGAGACCGCGCGCCTCGCCGGCGCGATCGAAGGCACGGTGCGCGTGCGCCAGCTCACCATCGAGCGCTCGGCCAAGATCACCGGCGATGTCGAATATGAGAACATCACCATCGAGAATGGCGGCCATATCGACGGGCGCCTGAAGCATATGAGCACCGTCCCGGTGGCAGCGGCCCCGGCGGGCCCGCGCCCGGTCGAGGCTGCGCCTTCCCCCTTCGCGGCGGCGGCGAACGAATAGGCTTCGATTTCTCACGGAACAGGAAGGGCGCGCTCCCCGGCGGAGCGCGCCCTTTCCTTTTTGCACTTCCCTTTTCGCGCGCGCCGGTGGAGCGGGGTAGCCCCCCTATAGCCTCTTCACCTTGTCCAGCTGCGCCCGCACTTCCGGCACGCTCTTCGCCGCAAAGGCCTTGAGCGCCGGCACCGTGCCGTTCGCGGCATAGTCCTGCACCGCCGCCAGCGCCTTCTCCTGCGCGGCGGTCTGTTGCGCCTTGTAGGCGGCGTCGAAGTCCGTGCCCGTCGCCTGGCGCAGCGTCTCCAGATTCGCGGACTGCTCGGCACTCGGCCTGGGATCGGGAACGATCGCCGGCCGCGCCCTGGCGCCCGCGGCCTTCAACCCGGCAGCCGATTCGGCGGACACTCGCGCCATCGCTCCGCCGAAATCCCTGAGCGCAGGCACGGTCGCCTTTTGCCGGGCGAGCTTGCCCGCTTCCATCCCATAGGCGTCGCTCGCGCCGACCGCGTCGGCGAATCCCTGGCCGCTCATCGCCACCGCGCCGGCCGCCGCATTGGCATCGGCGCCATTGTCCGGGGCGACGATATTGTCGACCGTGGTGATCGGCTCGCTGCCGCCACAGGCGCCCAACGCGAAGGCCGGCCCCAGGCCGAGCGCGAAGAAGTATCTGTTCATCCAGGCATTCCTCCTGTTTCAGGAAAGGGAACGCGAGCATGCGGACGCCGTTCCGGCTATCGCGGCGCGACGCGGCGAACCGAGGGAGATACCGAATGACCGACTGGACCCAGGCACAGGAAGGCGGCTGCCGCTGCGGCGAACTGCGCTTCCGCCTGACCGGCGCCCCGATGCTCACCAGCGCCTGCCACTGCGCGGGCTGCCAGAAGATGACCGGCAGCGCCTTTTCGCTGACGCTGACCATGCCCGCCGCCGGCTTCGCGCTGCTCCGGGGAGAGCCGGTGATCGGCGGCCTGCACGGCCCGGTCGCCCACCACTATCACTGCGATCGCTGCAAGAGCTGGGTTTTCACGCGCGCCGAAGGAATCGACTGGTTCGTCAACGTCCGCACGACGATGCTCGACGCGCCCGACGACCGGCCGCCGTTCCTGGAGACCTGGGCCGGCGAGAAGCTCCCCTGGGTCGAGACCGGCGCGGTGCACAGCTATCCGGGCGATCCCGATTGGAACGACTGGGGCAAGCTCTCCGGGGAATATGCCGTCCGCGCCTGAGCCCGCCTCCGTAACGAGGACGGCATCCGGGCAGCGAACCCCGGCTCAGCGCAGCTTCAGCACCGCCGTGGCAGCGGCGGGCAGGTCGGCCCGTTCCCGCAAGGACTGCTCGATCGCCAGCCCCGTCCGGGCGATCTTGCCCGAATAGGCCGTCCCGCCGTTCACGATCACCCGCACCGGCCTGTCGAGGTCGAGCAGTCGATCGGAGAGTCGCAGCGTCATGCCCGACGGAACGGCGCCGGTCAGCCTGATCGTCTGCCCCTCGACCGAGGCGAGGATTGTGTCGCCGGCCTTGGCCGCCGCCGCATCGGGAATGTGGAGCCAATAGTAGCGATCGTGCGTCACGTCATCCTGCAGCCAGACGACGCGCTTCGGCCAGGGATCCCGCGTGAAGCCCGCCATCCAGGGCAGCGCCTCGGCATCCTTGCGGTCCATCCAGTGCGGCAGGCCCGGATAGATGCGCGACATATGGACATAGCCCGCCGGATCGCCCGCATGCAGCCGGTCGAGCTCGGCAGTCTTGTCCGCGGCGATCCGGTTGCGGTCATAGGCGGCATCGGCACCCCCCATGAAAATGGCGAAGGGCAGGTTGCGCAGGCCGAACACCGAGGATTCGTTCGGATGGCCCGCCATCATCGCCGCCGCGGCGAAGCGATCGGCCATGCGCGGCGCCAGCTGCCACACGCCATCCCCACCCGCCGAATAGCCCATCAGATAGACGCGGTTCGGATCCACGCCGTTCACCGCCACCTGCGCGTCGATCAGCTGCTGGAACAGCGGGTCGATATGTCCCTCGTGCCACAGGTTCCACGTATCGGTCGGCGCGCGCGGGGCAAGGTAGATGCCCTCGGCCGGCGCGTAGAGGCGGATCTGGTTCCGCCACTGCTCGTCGTTCACCGCCGGCGGGGCATTGCCGCCGCCATGCATCGAGATCCACAGGCTGCGCTTGCCGGGCGCCGCGTTCCCGAAGAGCTTGCTTTCCCATTTCAAGGTCTTGTCGCCGATGGTGATCCGCCTGGCGGCGATCGCTTCCGCCGAACGCGCCGCCACCGCGCGCATATGCGCCGCGCCCAGCAGCGCCAGCGCGCGATCCGCCTCCGCGCGGCGCAGCGGGCGGGCGAGCGCCGGGTCGTCGAGCCGCCGTTCGGCTTCAGGCCTGGCCAGCCATGCCTCGATCGCGACGACCGGCTCCGCGGCAACGGCATGGCGCGCCGCGGCCGGCGCCGTCGGAACGAGAAGCGCCGGAGCGAGCGCGGCGGCGAGGAGGATGCGGATCGAGGCAAGGGTCATGTCACCGCCCTAGCTGGGGAACGTTACGGATCCATGCCGAAAACATGACCAACGGTACCCCGACCCTTGTCCAGTTCTCGCGGGACCGGCTTGGCCGGGCGCCGGATCTACTCCCTCAGCGGATCATGCCCCCAGTTCATCAGCGAATAGCGCCAGCGCGAGGTGGGAATCCGATACTCCTCGTGCGGCCCCTGCGCGCGGTGGCGGGCGACGAAGCCCACCACCTTGCGCATATGCGCATAGTCGCCGCCGTCGAGATCCTCCTCCGGCGTCCGCAGGATGCCGACGATCCTGCGGCCGGAGGCATGGCCCACGCTCTCCCCGCCATCCCGCTTGAAGCCGACCTTGCGGCTCTCCGCCGTCTCCAGCCAGTCCTCGATCTCTTCCGGCGTCATGTTCACCACTTCGTGAAACTTGCGCCGGATCTCCTCATGGTCGTCGCGTTGGGCCACCCGTCTCTCCGTTAACGTCATGTTACCCATGCGTAACGGTTCGCCCTATCCGGGGTTTCCCGTAGCGGCGGATTTATCCGGCCGCATCGGTGTAAGTTTCTCCGACGGGTGGCAGCGCGATCCGCGCCACCAGGGTCGTCGCTCCGATCAGCAGCAACGCCGCGAGCGCGACTCCCCGGCCGCGCCGCGGCAAGGGCGTGCCCGCCACCAGCGCAACGGCCAGCCCGGTCGCAAGCATCGCCCACAGATGATAGCGATAGTCGGCGGCGACGCTGATCACGAGGAACGCCAGCTCGGTCAGCACCGCGGACAGCGCGAGCGTGACCGCGAGCCGGCTGCGCGGGTCGTCACGCCGCCAGGCCAGCGCCAGCACCGCCAGCGCCACGGTCAGCCACAATATCGGCGCGCCGAACGGACTCTCGGCGAGCATCCCCGCAAGCTGCTGGAACGGCGCGATCCGCGGCGACGGCGAGCCGATCCCCAGCAGGTTGGGCTCCGAATCCGATTGCGGCTCCGCCAGCGGATAGCGCCAGGGGACCAGCCAGCGCATCGTCGCATTCCAATGCGCCAGCCGATGCTCGGCATAGGCGACCGGATGGCGCGCGATCGTCACCAGCCAGGCTTTGGTGAGCTTGCCGCCCGGCGCCGTGATCGCCAGCCCCTCCGCGACGAAGTCACAGCGATCGCCCAGCGGATCCCAGAGCATCGGCCGGATGCACCGCTCCGCCTCGGCCGCCTGCCACACCGGCGCCGGCAGCACCGGCACCGCCTCGGCGCCGGCATGATGCGCGATGCCGGCCAGATCATAGGTCGGCAGCGCCCGCCCGACCTCGCTGGCACCGGCGCCGAGCAGCCCGTGATTGACCAGCGGCAGCGCCGCGAGCACCGCGACCATCGCCGCCAGCATCATCGCACCGCGCCGCACCGGGCGCCGCCACGCCCCCGCTCCCAGCAGCCCGAAGGCGAGCGGCACCGTGGCGAACACCGCGTTGATGCGGACGAGCGTCGCATAGAGCAGCAACAGGCCGACGAGCAGCATCGCCCAGCGCGGCAATGGCCGGTCCCGCAGCCGCCACCAGGCGGCGAGCCCGGTGGCGGCGAGCAGCGCGCCTGCCATCTGCGCGTCCTTCAGCACCGCCACCTGCCAGCCGGCGATCGGCGGCCAGATGCCGAGCAGCAGCACCGCGCCCGCCGCGATTCGCGCGCCCTGCCGGGCCAGCGCCGCCGCGAACAGGCCCAGGCCGGTCCAGCAGAGCAGCAGCTGGAGCAGGAACATCGGCGCCTGGCCGTGCCAGCCCGCCGCGTGGAACAGCGCCCAGAACCGCGCCATCGCCGGCGGGTGCCAATCGTCATAGCTGCCGGAACGCAGCTGGGCATATTGGTTGAGCGTGTCGAACATCGCGACGCCCGGCCAGAACAGCACGAGCATGGCGAGGCAGAGCAGCGACGCGGCGAGCGCCGCCCGAGCCGCGGGCGACACGCGCCTCAACGCGAGGCTCCTAGCCGATCTTGCGGCCGAATACCGGACGCGGCGGAGCATCGCCGTGCGGGAAGGCTACCGAACGCTCGGGCGGCCGCTCGGACACCCTCTCGGGCACCGCGTCGCCGGCCTCGGCCTTGCGCGCCAGATAGCGGGCGAGCGCGGCATCGGCGTCGAAGCTCGACGCTTCCTCTTCCTCCGCCTCGCTCCCCTTCGCCTGGGACGGGCCACGCGGCGTGATGGTCAGCTTGAGCAGCCGGAAGGCGAGCGGGATGCAGAAGATCAGCCCGACCGCACCCAATCCGAGCACCGTCGGCCCCAGCCCCTGGGTGAGCGACCCGCCGTTCCAGCCTTCGAAGCCAGTGAAATAGAACAGCAGCCCCCCGATGAAGACGAGGGGTAGCAGCGACAGGATCAGCTTGAACATGCGCACGCCGAATCTCCGACCAGTTCTGGCGAACATGGCAGGAGATCGGCAACAAAGCGTGAAGACCGCCTAGATGTGGAGCGCGCGACCATAGGCGCCGAGCACGGCTTCGTGCATCGTCTCGCTGATCGTCGGGTGCGGGAACACCGTCTCCATCAGTTCCGCCTCGGTCGTCTCCAGCGTCTTGCCGATCGTATAGCCCTGGATCATCTCGGTCACTTCCGCGCCGATCATGTGCGCGCCGAGCAGCTCGCCGGTCTTGGCGTCGAACACGGTCTTCACGAAGCCCTCGGCCTCGCCCAGCGCGATCGCCTTGCCGTTGCCGATGAAGGGGAAGTTGCCGACCTTCACTTCATAGCCGGCTTCCTTAGCCTTGGCCTCGGTGAGGCCGACCGAAGCGATCTGCGGGTGGCAATAGGTGCAGCCCGGGATGTTGCGGACGTCCATCGCGTGCGGATGCTTGCCGGCGATCGCCTCGGCGGCGATCACGCCCTCATGGCTGGCCTTGTGCGCCAGGAACGGCGGCGCGGTGACGTCGCCGATCGCATAGAGGCCGGGCACGTTGGTCTTGCACGCCGCGTCGGTGACGATATGGCCGCGCTCGGTCTTCACGCCCAGCGTCTCGAGGCCGATATTCTCGGTGTTCGGCACGATGCCGACAGCGACGATGACGTGGCTGAACTCCTCGACGGTGACCTTGCCGTCCTTGCCCTTGATCGAGGCCTTCACGCCCGTGCCAGTCACGTCGATCTTCTCGACGCCGGTCGCGGTGCGGATGTCCATGCCCTGCTTCTTGAACTGCTTCTCGAGATGCGCGGAGACGTCCTTGTCCTCCACCGGCACGATCCGGTCGAGCATCTCGACGATGGTCACCTTGGCGCCCATGTCGTTGTAGAAGCTGGCGAACTCGACGCCGATCGCGCCCGAGCCGATGACGAGCAGCTTGCTGGGCATCTCCGGCGGGGTCATCGCGGTGCGATAGGTCCAGATGCGCTTGCCGTCGGCCGGAGCGAAGGGCAAGTCGCGGGCGCGGGCGCCGGTGGCGACGATGATGTTCTTGGCCTCGATCTCGGTCTTCTTGCCATCCTCGGCCGTCACGGTCAGCTTGCCCGGCGCAGTCAGCACGCCGGTGCCGAAATGCACCGCGATCTTGTTCTTCTTCATCAGGTGCGTGACGCCCTGGTTGAGCTGCTTGGCGACGCCGCGCGAGCGCTTCACCACGGCTTCCAGGTCGGCGCTGATCTTCTCGGCGACCAGGCCGTAATCCTTGGCGTGCTGCATGTAGTGGAAAATCTCGGACGAGCGGAGCAGCGCCTTGGTCGGGATACAGCCCCAGTTGAGGCAGATGCCGCCCAGCAGCTCGCGCTCGACGATCGCCGTCTTGAGGCCCAGCTGCGCGGCGCGGATCGCCGCCACATAGCCGCCGGGGCCGGAGCCGAGCACGATCACGTCATAGGTGTCAGCCAAGGGGGAAGTCCTTCCGCTTGTTGGTTCTGTATCAGATAGGGTTGGCCGGGGCCGCGTCCACCGGGCGCGGCCGCTTGTGCTCGTCCACCGCGACGAACACGAACTGCGCCTGGGTGACCAGGCAGCTTTCCTCGGAGTGGCGGGCGCGGCGCCAGGACTGGACGTCGATCGTCATCGAGGTGCGCCCCACCTTGACGATATCGGCGAACACCGAGACTTCGTCGCCCACCGCAACGGGCGCGTGGAACTTCATGCCCTCCACCGCGACGGTGACCGCCCGCCCGCGCGAATGGCGCGCGGCGACCAGGCCGGCGGCCAGGTCCATCTGGCCCATCAGCCAGCCGCCGAAGATGTCGCCATAGGCATTGGCATCCGCGGGCATGGTGCTCACGCGGATCGCCGGCTGCTGCTGCGGGGGCGTGGCGCCACCCTCAACCATCGGCGCGCGGCTCCGTGCCCGCGAGCTTTGCCTTGTCCTCGGCAAAGGCCCGGCGCACCGGGCCGACGCCCATCAGCACCACGGCGATCATGCAGGCATAGCCGACCAGCCAGATGTCCCCGGTCGCGCGCGGATAGGACCAGGCCGCCGCCGCGGAGATCAACGCCGCGGCAAGCAGTCCGATCACGATGTGCACCACTTCGATCAGCACGCGCATGGCCGCGCCCTCCGGTTCAGGCGATCATCCCGAACGGATTCTCGACCAGTTCCTTGAAGATCTTCATCATCTCAGCGCCGTCGGCCCCGTCGATCGCCCGGTGATCGAAGCTGCCGGTGGCCGACATCACCGTCGCCACGCCCAGCGCGTCGTCGACGATGTACGGACGCTTCTCGCCCGCGCCGATCGCCATGATCATGCCCTGGGGCGGATTGATCACCGCTTCGAACTGCTTGATGCCGAACATGCCCATGTTCGAAAGCGACGCCGTGCCGCCCTGATATTCCTCGGGCTTCAGCTTGCCGTCGCGCGCGCGCGCCGCCAGGTCCTTCATCTCGGTCGAGATCGCCGAGACCGCCTTGTTCGCCGCGTCGCGGATGATCGGCGTGATCAGCCCGGTCGGAGTGGAGACCGCCACCGACACGTCGGAGCGGCTATACTTGATCAGCTGGTCGCCGGTGTAGGTGACGTTGCATTTGGGCGCCTGGGCCAGCGCCACGCCGAGCGCCTTGATCAGCAGGTCGTTGACCGAGAGCTTGATGCCGCGCGCCTCGAGCGCCTTGTTCAGGTCGCCGCGCAGCTTGAGCAGCGCGTCGAGCCGGATGTCGAGCGTGAGGTAGATGTGCGGGACGGTCTGCTTCGACTCGGTGAGGCGGCGCGCGATCGTCTTGCGGATGTTCGAGAGCTTCTCGGCCTCGTGCGGGATCGATTCGTCCCACCAGACCGGCTTGTGCTCGGCCGGAGCGGCTGCGGCCGGCGCCGGAGCGGCTGCAGGAGCTGGCGCGGCGGCGGCGGGCGCGGCGCCCGGCTTCGCGCCGTCGATGTCCGCCTTCACGATGCGGCCGTTCGGGCCCGAGCCGGCCACGCCGGCCAGGTCGACGCCCTTCTCGGCGGCAAGGCGCTTGGCGAGCGGGCTCGCCTTGACGCGGTCGCCGGAAGCCGCGGCCGCCTGGGCGGGAGCGGGGGTCGGCGCGGGCGCGGCGGCGGCCGGAGTCGGCGCCGGAGCAGCCTCGGCCTTGGGTGCCGGGGCCGGAGTCGGCGCAGGCGACGCGGCGGCCGAGGCGACATCCTCGCCCTCGCCCGCCAGCACGGCGATCACGGTGCCGACCTTCACATTGTCGGTGCCCTCTGGGACGAGGATCTTGGCGATCACGCCCTCGTCCACCGCTTCGAACTCCATGGTCGCCTTGTCGGTCTCGATCTCGGCCATGAGGTCGCCGGACTTCACCGTATCGCCCTCCTTCACGAGCCACTTGGCGAGGGTACCCTCTTCCATGGTGGGAGAAAGCGCCGGCATCTTGATTTCGATCGACATGAAGGTTCCCGTTGTTGGAGCCCTGAACAGGTTCGGGCCCTCTTTGCGCCGCCCCTGCCCCGGGTCAAGAGGACACGCTTGCAGGATTTGACGCTACGGGGCACGTAACGCGCAAGCGAGAGGATCAATCCATGCGCACCTATCTGGTGGTGATCGACGAGAGCCCAGAGGCCGAGATCGCATTGCGCTTCGCCGCGCGGCGTGCAGTGAAGACCGGCGGCAACGTCGAAATCCTCGCGCTGATCCCCAAGCCGGACTTCGTCCAATGGGGCGGCGTGATGGCCACGATCGAGGAGGAAGCGCGCGAACGCGCCGAGGCGCTGGTGGCGCGCGCGGCCGGCACGCTGTTCGCCGAATCGGGGCTCCAACCCTCGATCACCGTGCGCGAGGGCGACGGGCCGAAGATCGTCCACGAGATGATCGCCGCCAATCGCGACATCGCCGCCCTGGTGCTCGGTGCCGCGGCAAGCGGGCCGCCGGGCCCGATGGTCACGCACTTCTCCGGATCGGATGCCGGCAAGCTGCCCGTGCCGCTGATGGTGATTCCCGGCGCGCTCGACATGGATGCGATCGACCGGTTGAGTTGAGTAAATACCTCCCCGAGCTCGCTCGGGGAGGAACTGGGTTGGATTGACCCGACCCCGCCCCCCCGCCACTCTCGCCCCATGCGCATTCTCGCCCTCGCTCCGCTCCTCTTCGCTTTCCCCACCATTGCCCAGGCCCAGGAAAAGCCCGATCCCGCCCGGCTGAAGGCCAGTGTCGAGAAGCTGGTCGGCTTCGGCACCCGCCACACGCTTTCGGATGCGGACGACCCCAGCCGCGGCATCGGTGCCGCCCGGCGCTGGTTCGCCGCCGAACTCGCCAGGCTGGGAGACCGGTGCGGCTGCATCGAAGTGGCCAATATCGCGCGCGGCTTCACCGGCCCCCGCGCGCCGAACGGGGTGCAGATCGTCGACGTGCTCGGCTTCCAGGCCGGCACCGATCCGAAGCGAGTCGTCATCGTGATGGGCCATATCGACAGTCGGGTGAGCGACGTGATGAACGCCACCGCCGATGCCCCCGGCGCCAATGACGATGCCTCCGGCGTCGCGCTGGTGCTCGAGGCGGCACGCATCCTTTCCAGGGAGAAGTTCCGGGCGACGATCGTCTATGCTGCGCTCTCGGGCGAGGAGCAGGGGCTGTTCGGCGGCCAGCTGCTCGCCGAGACCGCGAAGGAACGGGGCTGGACGGTCACCGCGGTGCTCAACAACGACATCGTCGGCAACACGGTCGGCACCGACGGGCGCAAGGTGGCGGACCGCGTGCGCATCTTTTCCGAGAGCTTCGGCGAGAATGATGCCGCCCAGGCGCTCCAGGGCCTGCGCGCCGATGGCGGCGAGGACGACGGCCCTTCGCGCGCGCTCGCCAAGGCGATCGGCCAGGTCGCGGGCACCGTCCCCGGCGGGCTCGGCGCCTTCCTGGTCCGCCGGCCCGACCGGTTCGGCCGCGGCGGCGATCATTCGCCGTTCCAGAAGCTCGGCTATCCGGCGGTGCGCTTCTCGGTGGGGGTCGAGAATTACGACGCGCAGCACCAGGACCTCGCCCCCGGCAAGGGCGACACGGTCGACCGGATGGACTTTCCCTATCTGGCCGGAGTGACGGCGCTCAACGTCGCGACGATCCGCCGCCTGGCCGCCGCGCCGGCCGCACCGGACAAGGTGACGATCGGCGGGGCGCTCGCCTCCGACACGTCGGTGAAATGGGCCGCCGTGCCCGGCGCGGCCAAGTATCGCGTCCATTGGCGCCGCGCCGACGCGCGCGACTGGACGGACCATCTCGACGTCGCCGGCACCGAAGCCAGCCTGAAGGGCGTGATCGTCGACGACAATTTCGTCGGGGTATCGGCAATCGGCGCGGACGGGGCCGAGAGCCTGGTGACGTTCGGGCGGCGGTGACGCCCGTCACTCCCCTCCCTGGAAGGGAGGGGAGGTTATTCCTGCAATTTCCTGCAATATGGGATCGCCGCGCATGCGCTACGCGTCGCGGCGGGAAATCACCGGCAACCGCAGACGCAGCACTGCACCCTGGGCTTGTACCGCCGCACCGGCGCCTTGCGCACCACCCGGCGCGGCGCGGCGCGGACATAGGTGGTCCGCTCGACCACTTCCTCGGTCACCGTGGTGGTGGTGGTCACCGCCGGCATGGTGACGATCACGGTCGAGCCCACCGGCGCACCATAATAATAGGCGCCGGACTGGTAGCTGCCCGAACCGTAATAGGCGCCGCCGGACCCGTAATAGCCCTGGACCTGGACGCCCGGCGGCGGGAGCGGCGCGCCGGCCGGCGGCGCATAGTCCCCGGGATAGCCGTCATAATAGTCATTGGGATCGATCGGCTGGATAGGCTCGCGATAGCCCGCGCCCGAACGGCTATAGGCGCTCGAATAGCTGCCGCTCGAATCGGCCCAGGAATCCGCATCGGCCCAGCCGATGCCGCTCACCGAATCCCACACATCGCCGCGATCGTCGACCAGCACGGCATCGTCATAATAGCGGACCCAGAAATAGCCGTAGGGCGGCGCGGCGAGGCCCCAGCTCAGATAGTCGGGGATGCGGAAGCCGCCGCCCATCCAATAACCGGGCAGATGGTTGCCCCGGCCAAGCCGGCGATAGCCGTTCCAGCCGCCCGGCGCCTGCGCACCGGCATACCAACGGCCGCCGATCATCCCGCCCCAGCGATTGCCGTTCGGCCGGCCGACCTGGCCATGGCCGCGCGGCGGCAGCGCCATCCAGCGGCCATTCTGCCAGACGCGCGCGCCGGCGGTGGGCACGCCCGGGCCGTTCTGGACCACCGGCGGCGGGCCGGGAACGCGCGGCGGCGGCGGCATCGGCACGCTGCGCCCGCCATAGGCTCCGCCCGGGGCCGGGATCGGACCGCCGCTACCGCCCCAGACCGGGCCGGGCGAGGCCACCTGCGCAACCGCGGGCATCGCTGCCAGCAGGGCCGAGGCCATCAGGGCCGGCTTCAACAGGTGACGCATATCGATACTCCTTCGCCCCATGCCGGAGCGCGCGCTGCTCCGATGGTTGCCAAAGAGTTAAACCCCGCGCGTGCGGGGCGCCACTTTTGCCTATGCTTAACGGAGTCCCGATCCGGGTCAGCCGGCCAGACGGGGACCCAGGATACGCATCAGCGCCTCGCAGCCGGCAGCGTCGCCGGCATCGAAGCGGGCCGGATTGGGACTGTCGAGGTCGAGCACGCCGATCAGCGCGCCCTGGACCACGATCGGCACGACCAGCTCGGAGCGGCTGGCCGCATCGCAGGCGATATGGCCGGGAAAGGCGTGCACGTCGTCGACCAGCTGCGTCTCCCGCGTCGCCGCGGCGGCGCCGCACACGCCCTTGCCGAAGGGGATGCGGATGCAGGCGGCCTTGCCCTGGAACGGCCCGAGCACCAGCTCGCCGCCGATATTGCGATAGAAGCCCGCCCAGTTCAGGTCCGGCAGATACTGCCAGATCAGCGCCGACACGTTCGCCATGTTGGCGATCGCGTCGGGCTCGTCGGCGGTGAGCGCGTCGAGCGCGGCGGCGAGGTCGCGATAGAGCTCGGTCTTGTCGGCGGTGTCGATGTCGAAGGCGTACATGGCTCCCATGTAGTCGATCCGGCGCCCGGGCGGGAGGGGTCAACCGAGCAGGCGCGGCAGCCACATCGCCATCACCGCGCCGAAGATGCCGACCCCGGCCGCCAGCGCGAGCAGCCCGAGCCCCACAGCGACGGCGAAGCGCGACAACGGCCCGCGCCGCTCGGCGGCCAGATAGAGCTCGAGCATCGCCAGCGGCACGAGATAGCAGCCAAAGGCCCAGGCGCGGACGAAGGGGCCGTCGAAATCGGCCCCGATGCCCAACGGGCCCCGATTGGCGAGGATCCAGAACATCAGCCCGACGCGGAAGAACCACACGCCGCTCGCCAGCACGAAGGCGCGCAGCGCCCAGCGGCGATGCTCGGCGAAGCGGCGCAGGCGGGCGAAGCGCCAGGCGACCGTTGCCGCCCCGATGATCAGCAGCCCGTTCAGGCTGATCCCGATCCGCAGCAACGGCCCGCCCGCCGTGCCCCGGGTCCATACCATGTAGAGGCCGCCCAGGCTGATCAGCAACGCGGTGAGCATATAGGCCCGGCCGTTCCAGCGATGGAAGCGCGGCCAGCGGCGGCGAATCGCGGGCACGAGCTGGAGCGGGCCGCCCAGCGTGATGACCGCCGCGAGCAGCAGGTGCATGGCGAGGACGAGATTGCCGGCCAGTCCGCCCGGGACATAGCCGCCGACCAGCACCTGGTTCCACCGCGCGAAATCGCCCTGGGCGGCGGCACGGCCATAGAAGCCGGCGATGTAGAGAACGAAGGCCAGCTGACCGGTCGTCGCGACGGCGAACCAGAAGAGGACGGAGCCCCTCAGCGCCTTCACGCTCCACATGGCGACGGTATTCTCGGTCATCTTCCCTCCCGGACTTGCCAAGGGGTCGATAACCCGGCGAGACTGGCCCCGGACATGACCGCGCCGACCGGAAAGCATGACTTTGCGCGCCAGGGTGCGCCGACCGTCTCGGCGGGCTATGCCTGCTATCTGTGGCGCTTCGCCGTGGCCCGCGGCGCCGACCCGGCCGAACTGGCGCGGCGGTCCGGGATCGATCCGGCCGGCCTTGCCGATCCCGACACCCGCATCCCCTTCACCTGCTATAAGGCGCTGATGCACGCCGCGAAGGAACTGTGCCGCATGCCCGCGCTCGCGCTGCATCTGGGCGCGGGCAATGATTTCCGCGAATTCTCCGTGGTCGGCCTCATCTGCTATGCCGCGCCGACCATGGGCGAGGCGCTGGCCGAGCTGAATCGCTATGGCCGGCTCGTCGCCGAGGTCGATCTGGCGATGACGGGCCCCCGCTTCCGGATCGAGCAGCGGGACGGCGGCACCTGGCTCACCGACACCCGCGCCGACCCCAATGCCTTTCCCGAGATGACCGAGGCCAGCTGGGCCCGCTTCATCGGCGAGACGCAGCGCCACTTCCCCGACGCGCCCTTCGCGCTGGCGGTGCACGTCACCCATCCCGCCCCGGCCCATGCCGACGCATATGAAGCGGTGCTGGGCGTGCCGGTCACCTTCGCCAGCGATTGCAACGCGATCCGGATCGACCCGTCCTGGCTCGGCATCGCGCTGCACAATCCCAGCCGCTATGCCTTTGGCGTGCTCAGCGAACGCGCCGACCAGCTGATGCGCGCGCTGGAAAGCGCGAAGTCGATGCGCGGCCGGGTCGAAGCCGCGCTGATGCCGATGCTCCACCGGGGCGATGTCGCCATGGAGGCCGTCGCCCGGAAACTGGGGCTCAGCCAGCGCTCGCTCCAGCGCCGGCTGAAGGACGAGGACAGCGGCTATGAGGCGGTGCTCGACGCGCTCCGCCACCGCATGGCGCTCAACTATCTGAGCGGCGGGCGGACCTCGGTGAACGAGACCGCCTATCTGGTCGGCTTCTCCGATCCCAGCGCCTTCTCCCGTGCGTTCAAGCGCTGGACAGGCACGAGCCCGCGCGGGTGGCTGGAGCGACAACGCTAGAGTGGATCGCCATTTGGGATCTGTATCGAGCGCGCATTGCCGGCGGAGGAAAAGCCGTTCCCGGCGGCGAGGGACGGAAGTTTAATGTCGAAGCCTCTCCCTTCCGTCATGCTGAACTTGTTTCAGCATCCAATTCTCCACCGGCGATATTGCTGGTGGCACCTTGGACCCTGAAACAAGTTCAGCATGACGAAAGAGGTTGGCTCGACGTGTTCCGGCCCGCCAAGCCACATCCTTAGCCTGAATGTAGATCCACTAGTCGAACCGCACCTTGCCCCGGCCCGCCTTCACCGCGCTGCGCCCCTTCTTCTCGTCCACCCGCCGCGCCTTTGCGGCCTTGCTGGGCTTGGTCTTGATCCGCTTGGCGTCACGTTCATACGCCTTGGCGATCAGCTCGACGACGCGCTCGCGGGCATCGGCGCGATTGGCTTCCTGGGTGCGGAACTTGCGGGCGGTGATCACCAGCTCGCCGCCCGCGGTCAGCTTGGTGCCGGCCAGCGTCTTGAGCTTCTGATAGGCATGGGGCGCCAGGCCCAGCTTGAACACGTCGATCCGCAGCTGGACTGCCGTGGCGACCTTGTTGACATTCTGCCCGCCCGGCCCGGTCGAGGCGAGGAACTTCTCCTCGACGATCGCCTCGTCGGGTATCTCAGCCACGGCCGAACCCGGCCCCGAACCCTGCGTTGTGGAAGCGCACCGGCAGCGGGGCGGTGGCGTGGATATCGTCCTTGCCCTCGCGCGGGAGAGTCAGTTCGACCGCATGCAGCATCATCGCTGGCCCGCCCCGGCCATAGACCGGGTCCCCCATCACCGGCGCGCCCAGCCCTTCGGCCGCGTGCACGCGGATCTGATGGGTACGG
Source organism: Sphingomonas sp. IBVSS2 (assembly GCF_002127225.1). Lineage (GTDB taxonomy): Bacteria > Pseudomonadota > Alphaproteobacteria > Sphingomonadales > Sphingomonadaceae > Sphingomonas. Next base: position 125,237 of record NZ_NFUR01000002.1, on the reverse strand, counting down.
CCGGTCTCGGGATAGAAGGCGACCAGGCTCTTGCCGCCCTTGCGTTCCATCACCTTGTAACGGGTTATCGAGGGCTTGCCCCTGGGGTCGCCGACCATCCGCCAGCCTTCCTCGCGCGTCGAGACCTTGGCCAGCGGCAAGTCGATCGTGCCGCTGTCCTGTGCGGGCTCGCCGTCGAGGATCGCCAGGTATCGCTTGGCCACGGCCCCGGCCTCGAAGGCCTGGGCGAAGCGCTTCAGCGCCTTGGGGTTGCGGGCGAGCAGCAGGCAGCCGCTGGTATCGCGGTCGAGCCGGTGGACCGGCACCGGCAGGCGCTGGAAACCGAAGGTGAGCTGGTCGAGCAGGTCCTCGAGGCTTTCCGCGCGGTCCCGCGGACGATCGACCGGCAGGCCCGCGGGCTTGTCGATCACCAATGCCTCGCCGTCGATGAAGAGCACGCGATCCTTGAACATCGCCTGCCCATGCCACCGCCGGCGCCGAAGCGCCAGCGGTGGTGGGTTCGGATCAGCGCTGGAAGCGGATCGAGCAGACCGACTGGCGGCCTTCGGCGGTAGTGTGCCAGTTGCCGGTCCATTCGGCGCGCATGTTGCGGGCGGTGTCGCGGCACTTGCGCTCGGCGTCGGACTGGTTCCAGATCGGGCCGACCTCGATGTCGCGGATCACGCCGCCGGTGCCCCAGCCGCCGCCGTCACCGGGACGGCCGCCACCGGGGCGATCCCAGCCGCCGTCGCCGGGACGGCCACCGCCGGGACGATCCCAGCCGCCGCCGCCAGGACGGCCACCGCCCGGACGGCCCCAGCCGCCCTCGCCCCAGCCGCCATTGTCGCCCCAGCCGCGGGAACGGCGCGGATCGACGTCGGTGATGCGGTAGAGGAAGCGCGGCGGGCCCGAGCGCGGCACGCCCGAAATGTCGCCGCGGCGCAGGTCGAGGCGCACGCGCGCGCCGCGCGACGGATCGTAGAGGTTGACCGCGTCGCGGCTGCGGTCGGTCTCGTCGAAGCGATGGATGAGCGTGCCGTCGTCGGCGAACTCGACCCAGCGGCCCGGACGGGTCTCGACAAAGGCACCGCCGCCGCTGTGGCGAACGCGGCCGACATTGTTGCCGTCCACCCGCTGCATGGCGGCGGGCGCGGCGTAATTCGGCGCCGGCGCCGCCGAAGCGGTGGCGCTCAGCAGCGCCGCGGACAAGGCAAGACATGAAACTCGCAGGAACATGATGATTTCTCCCTCTGCTGCAACGGCGGGCCTGTTTTTGACCCTGTGGACACAACTGCGCAACGACACAGCAATGTGCAAAGTTGCGTGAGCCTTTCCGCTTGAACCGCGTTTGAACGGGTGACGCCTTTTTTCTGCAGCGTCGCGAGGTTGCGTATGCGTCCTTCGGCCCTGATCCTGCTCTCGCTTCTGCCGCTGGCGGCGCATGCCGGCGACGACACCGCACCTCCGCCCGCGCCCGCCGCCGTCACGCGCCTGTTCAACCATCTTCCCTATGGCGAGGCATCCGCCGCGGACCTGCAACCGGTGCCGGGCCTGGCGGGCTGCGTCATGGCGCGGGAGGCTGTGCCCGATGTCGAGCGGTTGCTCGCGGCGGCGCGGGCGGAGGGAATCGCGCTCGGCGCCCTGTCCTGCTTCCGCTCGATCGCCCATCAGCGCCGGGTGTTCTGCGCGGGGCTGCGCGATTGCGACGGCGAGGCGGCCTTGCGAGCCCGCTTCGTGGCGCCGCCGGGATATAGCGAGCACGCCACCGGCTATGCGATCGACTTTGTCCAGCGCGGCGCGAATTGCCGCGCCGTCGAGCAATGCTTCGCGCTGACGCCGGGCGGGCAATGGCTGATGCGCCGGGCCCCGGACTTCGGCTTCGAGCTCTCCTTCCCCGCGGGCAACAAGCAGGGCGTGGGCTGGGAGCCCTGGCATTGGCGCTGGGTGGGCACGCCCGCGGCCCGTGCCCGCTTCGCCGCCGCGCGGACGAACTTCCCGGCGCCTGCCGCCATTCCGCGCCAGCAAACCAAAACGGCGGCCGGACACGAAGTCCGGCCGCCGTCCCTGGAGACCGCGCCAGGAGGGGGAGATTACGCGGTCTCGACTTCGCGGGGGGAAGCCGCGAGCTTGTTGGCCACCTCGGCGATGCGGCGGCCCTGATAGCGGGCGCCGTCCAGTTCCACTTCACTCGGCTGGCGGCTGCCGTCGCCATCCGCGATCGTGGTCGCGCCATAGGGCGAGCCGCCCTTCACTTCGCCGACGCCGGACTGGCCCTGGAAGCCATAGTCCAGGCCGACGACGGTCAGGCCGAAGTGCAGCAGGTTGGTGATGATCGAGAAGAGCGTCGTCTCCTGGCCGCCATGCTGGGTGGCGGTCGAGGTGAAGGCGCCACCGACCTTGCCGTTCAGCTGGCCCTGGAACCAGACGCCGCCGGCGCGATCCCAGAACGAAGCCATCTGGCTCGCCATGCGGCCGAACCGGGTCGGCGCGCCGACGATGATGCCGTCATAGCCGGCCAGTTCATTGACGTCCTCGAGCACCGCATGGCTGTGGTCGGCGACGAAGCCCGCGGCCTGCGCCACTTCGAACGGCGCGGTCTCGGGCACGCGGCGCACATCCACTTCGGCACCGGCGCTGCGCGCGCCTTCGGCAACGGCATCGGCCATCTTGGCGAGGTGGCCATAGGACGAATAATAGAGGACCAGGATCTTGGACATGACGATTTCCTTCGAGTTCCCCTCCCGCTGGCGAGAGGGATTGGGGGAGGGGGTGATCAAAGCGGGAGAGCCGCGCGCCCTCCCCCTGCCCCTCCCGCGAACGGGAGGGGGGAAGTCGGTTATTCGCTGTCGACCAGGACGATCTCGGCATCCTCGATCGCGGTGATGACATAGGCCTTGCCGCTGGAGAGCGCGGCGCCGTCCCGGGCATTGACGGGCTCGCCATCGATCTCGATCCTGCCGACCGCGGGCACCAGATAGGCGTGGCGGCCGTCGCCCACTTCGTGCGTGACGCTCTCGCCGGCCTTCAGCGTGGCGCCGAGCACCCGGGCATCGGCCCGGATCGGCAGGGCATCCGCATCCTCGGCAAAGCCGCTCGCCAGGGTGACGAACCTGCCCGAGCGATCGCCCTTGGGGAAAGGCTTGGCGCCCCAGCTCGGCTGGCCGCCCCGCTCGCGCGGCATGATCCAGATCTGGAAGAGCGTCGTCGTCTCCGGCTCGAGATTATATTCGGCATGGCGCACGCCGGTGCCCGCGCTCATCACCTGGACGTCGCCGGCGCCGGTTCGGCCCTTGTTGCCCATCGAATCCTGGTGCGTGATCGCGCCCCGGCGGACATAGGTGATGATCTCCATGTCCTGGTGCGGATGCGGCGGGAAACCGGCGCCTGCGGCGATCTCGTCGTCGTTCCAGACGCGCAGCGCGCCCCAGCTCATCCGGCGGGGATCATAATAGTCCGCGAAGCTGAAATGATGCCGCGCATTGAGCCAGCCATGGTCGGCATGGCCAAGCGTTTCAAAGGGTCGTTTGTCGATCATGGGGTCTGAACCTCCTGTGTTGAGCAGGAAGATAGGCGGTCCGATCGCACGGTAAATGGAAACGTTGGAAACCGATCGTTTCCCAAGGCTTCCGTTCGAAACCAAGTCTGCTAGACTGGGCCGGCCCACCGCCGAAAGCAGCCGTCATGCCGCATGTGCTTCGTCGAATCCTCGCCCCCGCCCTCCTGCTCGTCCTGCCCGGCGCCGCACTGGCGCAGCAGGCCCCGGTGCCGACGACCTGCCCCGCCGCGACGACGCCGGATGCCGACGGGCAGAGGGATTTCGATTGGGAGATCGGATCCTGGACGACTCACCTCAAGCGCCTGAAGAACCCGCTCTCGGGCTCGACGACCTGGGTCGAATATAGCGGCACCAGCGAGGTGCGCCCGGTGATGGGCGGGCGGGCGAACCTCGTCGAGCTCAAGGTCGAGGGGCCGGCGGGCCGGATCGAGGGCGCCTCGCTGCGACTCTACAATCCGCAGGCCCGCCAATGGTCGCTGAACTTCGCCAGCGCCGGCGGAGGCGTGCTCACGCCGGCACCGATCGGCGCGTTCCACAAGGGCTGCGGCGAATTCTATGCGCAGGACAGCTGGGAAGGACGCGCCATCCTGGTGCGCTTCGTGATCGCGGACATCACGCCGAACTCGGCGCGGTTCGAGCAGGCCTTTTCAACCGATGGCGGCAAGAACTGGGAATTGAACTGGATCGCCGTCGACACCCGGCGGCCATGAACAGCGACAAGAGAAACGACGCATGAAACTTCCCGATTTCGAGGCCTGGGCCGTTTTCGCCGCGGTGGTGGAGCACCGCTCCTTCTCGGGCGCGGCCGACGCGCTGGCCGTGTCCAAGGCGACGGTGTCCAAGGCGATCACCCGGCTTGAGGCGCGGCTCGGCACCACGCTTTTCCACCGCACCTCGCGCCGGCTGACGCTCACCGACAGCGGGCGCGGCCTTGCCGAACATGCCCAGCGCATCCTGAGCGAAGGCGAGGCGGCGGAGGAAGCCGCCTTCGAATCCGCCAGCGCGCCCGCCGGCCTGGTCCGGGTCGCGGCACCGCTCACTTTCGGCATCCAGGCAGTGGCCCCGGTGCTCGCCGACTTCATGAAGCTCTATCCGGGCATCAAGGTGGAGTTGCGCCTGTCCGACGCATTCGTCGACATCGTCGGCGAGGGTATCGACATCGCACTGCGCATCGCCGAGCTTCCCGACAGTTCGCTGCGTGCCCGCCGCCTCGGGCCGATGGTGGCCCATATCGTCGGATCGCCGGCCTATTTCGATCGCGTGGGGCGGCCCCAGCATCCGGCCGACCTCGCCCGCCATGCCTGCTTCGTCTACACCAACACCGCCAATCCCGATGTGTGGCGCTTCCGCAAGGCCGGTGGAGAGGAAGCGGCGGTGCGGGTCGAAGGGCCCATGCGCACCGACAATGGCGACGCGATGCTGCCCGCATTGCGCGCCGGCCTGGGCGTGGCCCGGCTTCCCGAATTCATGGTCGGCGACGACCTGGCCAAGGGCAGGCTGGAGGCCGTGCTCGGCGAATGGTCGGCCAGCGCGGCCGGGCTCCATCTGCTCACGCCGCCCGGCACGCTCCGCCCCGCCCGCGTCGAGACGATGATCGCGTTCCTTTCCGAGCAGCTGAAGCGCACGTGTGGCGAAGTTCGCCTCGAAAGGACTCGACTCCGTAACGAGGATGAGTCCTCGCCTAGGTAGATTCCCTGCGACTCGTGGATTCAGGCCGGTTAGGGAGAAATTAACCTTTTGCCTTCAGACACGCTTAGGTTAATGAATCGCTCAGGGCATGCCTTTCATTGGGGCAAGGCAGCCTGCGGGCAAGGGGACTTTGACGATGCGCGTGCTGTTGATCGAAGACGAGCCGAGCACTGCCAAGGCAATCGAGCTGATGCTCACGACCGAGGGGTTCAACGTCTATACGACGGACCTCGGCGAGGAGGGCTTGGACCTGGCCAAGCTCTATGACTACGACATCATCCTGCTCGACCTGAACCTGCCCGACATGCACGGATATGATGTCCTGAAGAAGGTCCGCGTCGCCCGCGTGCAGACGCCGGTGCTGATCCTGTCCGGCATCAACGAGATGGATTCCAAGGTGCGCTCCTTCGGCTTCGGTGCCGACGACTATGTGACCAAGCCCTTCCACCGCGAAGAGCTGGTGGCGCGCATCCACGCAGTCGTCCGCCGCTCCAAGGGACACAGCCAGTCGGTCATCCGCACCGGCAAGCTGGCGGTGAACCTGGACGCGAAGACGGTCGAAGTCGACAGCGCCCGCGTGCACCTGACCGGCAAGGAATATGCGATGCTGGAGCTGCTCTCGCTCCGCAAGGGCACGACGCTCACCAAGGAAATGTTCCTGAACCACCTGTATGGCGGCATGGACGAGCCCGAGCTCAAGATCATCGACGTGTTCATCTGCAAGCTGCGCAAGAAGCTCAGCATGGCATGCGACGGCGAGAACTATATCGAGACCGTCTGGGGCCGCGGCTATGTGCTGCGCGAGCCGGACGGCATCGAGGAGGCGGTTTCGGCCGTCGCCTGACGCGACGGTTTCCAAGGGGGTTGGCGAGGCCGCGATCCGACGAGGATCGCGGCCTTTCGTTCGTCAGCGCCTGCGTCGTGCGATCGCATGGCGCTCCGCCGCCTCGAGCAGCGCGGCGAGGTCCTCGCGGCTGACGTCGAAGCTTTCGTGCGCCGCTGCGAGCGCGGCATCGATATCCTCGGGCAGGATGCGCGGATCGGCCGGCACCGGCGCCGGGCGATGCGGGTAGCTGTGGCCGGAGAAGCGGTGGAAGACGAGGCCGGCGACCACCAGCAGCGCCGCATTCAGGCCGCCCGGCACCAACGCCAGCCAATAGCCCTTGGCCAGCAGCTCGGGCCCGCCGAGCACGGCCAGGAGCGCGCAGCCGCCACCCGGCGGATGCAGCGAGCGTGTGGCCGACATGGCCAGGATCGACGCCCCCACCGCTACGCCGGCGGCGAGCGGACCATGGCCGAGCAGCTGCGTGGCGAGGATGCCGCACGCGATCGACAGGGTCGTGCCGCCGATCACCGGCCAGGGCTGGCCGAGCGGGCTGGAGGGCACCGCGAACAGGATCACCGCCGAAGCCCCGATCGGCGCGGCGAGCAGCAGCGCCGCATGGCTGCCGACGATCAGCGCGCTGACCGCTCCGGCCGCGCCGATGGCAAGCGAAGCTCCCAGCGCGGCAACGGCACGCTCCCGCCAATTGGTGCCGGACAGCTGGCGCAGGCGCAGCAGTCGATCCAGCCGCCCGATCGCAACCCGCATCCGCCCGCCTATTTCTTCACGAAGACCCGCGCGCCGCCCACCCAGGTCTCGAGCACCTGGGTGCCGCGCAGCTCGGCCGGCGAGGCGAGCAGCGGGTCACGGTCGACGATGATGAAATCGGCGCGCATGCCCGGCGCCAGGCGGCCGATCTGCTTCTCGGCAAAGCCCGCCCAGGCCGCGCCGGTGGTGAAGCCCGCCCAGCCCTGCTCGCGCGTCACCGCCTCTTCGATCCGCCAGCCGCCAAAGGGCTGGCCATTGGCGTCGGTGCGGGTGAAGGCCACGGCCCAGCCGGCCCAGGGATCGGGGCTCTCGACCGGATAGTCGGAGCCGAAGGCGATGCGGGTGCCGTCCTTGAGCATCGTCTTCCAGGCATAGGCGCCGGCCAGCCGGTCGGGGCCCAGCCGCGCCTCGGCCATCTTCATGTCGCTGGTCTGGTGGACCGGCTGCATCGACGCGATCACGCCCAGCTTGGCGAAACGCGGCAGGTCCTTGGGGTCGACGATCTGCGCATGCTCGATCCGCCAGCGGCGATCGTCCTTATAGGTATCGGACAGCACCTCCACCGCGTCGAGCACCTGCTGGTTGGCACGGTCGCCGATCGCATGGACCGCGATCTGGAAACCGTCCATCGCGCCGCGCGTCATCATGTTGAGGAGCTGGTCGTCGGTGAGGAAGCCCAGCCCCTTGTCACCCGGCGCGTCGCTATACGCCGCCTTGAGCCAGGCGCCGCGGCTGCCGAGCGCGCCGTCCGCATAGAGCTTGATCCCGCCCATGCGCAGCTTGTCGCCATAGAGCCAGGGCGTCGGCCCCTGCCCTGCCACCGCCAGTGCGGTCTCGACGCCGCTGGCATAGCTCATGATGCGGATCCGCAGCTGGCCCAGGTCCGCCATGCGGCGATAGGTGAGCCAGTCGTCCACGCTGGTGCCCATGTCGGCGGTGGCGGTGATGCCGAGCGACAGCAGCCGGTCCTGCGCGGCGAGGAAGGCGGCGTTGCGCTCGCGCGGGGTCTGCCGGGGCACGAACTTGTCGACAAGCGCGGTGGCGCCGTCGACGAACACGCCCGCGGGCGCCCCCTTTGCGTCCCGCTCGATGCGGCCGCCATTCGGATCCTTGGTCGCGGCGGTGACGCCCGCGACCTGGATCGCGCGGCTGTTTGCCCAGGCGGCATGGCCGTCGACCCGCTGCAGCCAGGCCGGCCGGTCGGACACCGCCTTGTCCAGCTCCGCCGCGGTGGGGAAGCGGCCCAGCTTCCAGGTCTCCTGGTTCCAGCCGCGGCCGATGATCCACTTGGTCGGGTTGGCATCGGCATAGGCCTTGATCTTCGCCAGCGCCTCGTCGAGCGACGTGGTCGCGGAGAGATCGAGCAGCAGCAGCTGCGAACCCAGCCCCATCACATGGCCATGCCCGTCGATCATGCCCGGCAGCAACGTCTTGCCGCCCATGTCGAGCTTCCATTCGAGCTTCTTCGGCCGCTTGTGCTCGCGGGTGAGCAGTGCGGTGATCTGGCCGTCGCGGTTGAACATTATGCCGTTGAAGCGGACCACATCGCCCTTTTCGTCCAGCGTCATGCCGTTGACGTTGTCGATCAGCCCGTCCGCCATGGCGGCGGCAGGGGCGAGGACGAGGGCGAGCGCGGCGAACAGCCGCAGGAGGCGCTTCAGCATGGGGCCAGGGCATAGGGCCTGTTCTCCCCGCGCGCCAGATACGGCGCCTTCCTGCCGCACGAACATGGCCTTCATCGCAGAAGCGTGGTTTCCCCCCGCCGCCAGATGGTCTAGGCGAGCGGAATCATGGCAAGCAAGACAGTCCCGGCGACCCAGCCGCTCCCCGTATCGATCGACGACGTCCGTGCAGCGCAGGCGCGCATCATGGGCCAGATCGTGCGGACGCCGACGCTGGTGAGCAAGACGCTGTCGGACCTGACCGGCGCGACGGTCTATCTCAAATTCGAGAATCTGCAGTTCACCGCCGCCTACAAGGAGCGCGGCGCGCTCAACACGCTGCTCCAGCTCGACGAGGCGGCGCGCGCCAAGGGCGTGATCGCGGCATCGGCGGGCAACCATGCCCAGGGCCTCGCCTATCACGCCACCCGGCTCGGCATCCCGAGCACGATCGTGATGCCGAAGAACACCCCGATCGTGAAGGTGACGCAGACCGAGCATCACGGCGCCAACGTGATCCTGGAAGGCGAGACGTTCGACGCCGCCTATGCCCATTCCCGCCAGCTCGAAGCCGAGCACGGCTTCACCTTCGTCCATCCCTTCGACGATCCGCGCATCATCGCGGGCCAGGGCACCGTCGCGCTCGAGATGGTCGAGGACGTGCCGGAGATCGATACGCTGATCGTCCCGATCGGCGGCGGCGGCCTGATCTCGGGCTGTGCCACGGTGGCCAAGTCGGAAGGGCGCGACATCGAAGTGGTCGGCGTCCAGGCCGAGCTCTACCCCTCGATGTACAACCGCATCCACCATACCGACATGCCCTGCGCCGGCGACACGCTGGCCGAGGGCATCGCGGTGAAGCAGCCGGGCGGCATCACCGCCGGGCTGGTCGAGGCGCTGGTCGACGACATCGTGCTGGTGAGCGAACGCCGCCTGGAGGAGTCGGTGAGCCTGCTGCTCCAGATCGAGAAGACGGTAGTCGAGGGCGCCGGCGCCGCCGGCCTCGCCGCCTTGCTGGCCGAGCCGCAGCGCTTCAAGGGCAAGACCGTGGGCATCGTGCTGTGCGGCGGCAATATCGATCCGCGGCTGCTCGCCTATGTGCTGCTGCGCGACCTGGCCCGCTCGGGCCGGATGGCGCGGCTGCGCATCCGCCTGCAGGACCGGCCGGGCGCGCTCTACAAGGTGGCGCAGATCTTCGAGCAGCTCTCGGTCAACATCCTCGAGCTGTCGCACCAGCGCATCTTCACCAACCTGCCCGCCAAGGGCCTGAGCCTGGACGTGGAGTGCGAAACCCGCGACCGCGACCATCTCGACCGGTTGATGACCGCGCTGCGCCACGCGCAATATGAGGTGCAGCTGGTCGAGCTGGCATAGGCCGGGCGCAGGGCATCCGGGCGGCCTGCGGTTCCCCGCGGGGAGCGGGCGAGATTCTATATTGCAAGCGCGGCTCCCCTCCCTGGAAGGGAGGGGTCGACGGTGGATGGGGTCCGGGCGATACTGCTGGCCGAGTACTGATCGCACCGTAACGCGGTCATCTACCCATCCCCAGCCCCTCCCTTCCAGGGAGGGGAGCACAGCCCGCGACTCAGCAGGACTCCTTCTGTTCCTCTCCAACCGGACGAAACGAATCGCACGCGCGACGAATTGAGTCGTCGCTGGATTCACACGATTCGCCGCAACCGGTATGATGGCCACACAGGACAAATTCCCCTTTTCAGGCAGCGGCTTACGCGGCCCGATGGTTAATGCCCCGGCTCTCCGTGAAACTGGTGAATCGTTAACCCTCTTTCATGGTAAAGCCGCTTTTCATCCTTCGCGAAGCACCGCATATTCAGCCCTGTCGGGTCATCGTATCGGCCAGAAGATAGGGGCATCAGGGGTGACTGCACTTTCCCGTTTTCCGCGGTTCTTCGTCACCAGCCCTTCCCCCTGCCCCTATCTGCCGGGGCGGCAGGAGCGGAAGATCTTCACCGAGCTTTCGGGACTGCATGCGGGCGAGCTGAACGATGCGCTGGGCCGCATCGGCTTTCGCCGCAGCCAGTCGGTCGCCTATCGGCCGAGCTGCGCGGGCTGCACCGCCTGCGTCTCGGTCCGCGTCGTCGCCGATGCGTTCAAGCCCAATGCCAGCCAGCGCAAGCTGCTCAAGCGCCATTCGGACCTGGAGATCACCGCCTGCAAGCCCTGGGCGACCGAGGAGCAGTTCGCGCTGCTCCACCGCTATCTCGGCGCGCGCCATCCCGGCGGCGGCATGGCGGCGATGGACGAGAACGACTATGCCGACATGGTCGAGCAGTCGCCGGTCAGCTCCTATGTGATCGAATATCGCGAGCCTTCGGTGGACGGCGCGCGTGGCCGGCTGGTCGGCGCCTGCATCACCGATCAGCAGGCCGACGGCCTGTCGATGATCTACAGCTTCTTCCTCGCCGATGACGACAGCCGCCCGGGCCTGGGCAACTTCATCATCATGGAGCACATCCTGCGCAGCCAGGCGGCGGGCCTGCCCTATGTCTATCTGGGCTATTGGGTGAAGGGCAGCGAGCGGATGGCCTACAAGACGCGCTATCGCCCGATCGAAGTGCTCGGCCCCAATGGCTGGTCGGTGCTGGAGGACGACGACCTGCACGTCGCCGCGCCGATCCAGGCGAACGCGGCCGCCTTCGCCTGATCCGGTTCCCCCCGCGCAGCCAGATTGCGGGGGAAGATCCTATTCCTCGCCTCCCAGCCGATCGACGTGCAGGTCCACGGCCAGTTGCTCCTGCCCCTGGCCGATCCGCATGCCGCCGGTCGCCGCGGCGCCGCTGGCGTCGAGCCCGATCGCGACGCGGACATAGCTCTCGTCGGGGCTGAGCCCTGTCGAGGGATCGAAGCCGACCCAGCCCAGCCCCTCGACATGTGCTTCCGCCCAGGCATGCGGAGCGGAGCGCGCGGCATCCTCGGCCCGATAGCCCGAGACATAGCGCGCCGGCACCATCAGGCCGCGGGCAGCCGCGATGAACATCTGGGCGACGTCGCGCGAGCTGACTTTCCCGCCCGTCTCGAACGCCTTCGATGCCGTGCAGCCGGCATCGGGCAGGTCGGGCACGCAGGGGAAACGCCGGTGGAGCGCGGCGTTGAAGGCATGGAGCCGCTCGAGCGTGTCGCCGGCCGTGCCGGCACTGTCCGCGGCGAAGACGAACAGCGCGTCGCTCGCCTTGGTGCGCGCCGTGCCGCGCAGGTAGAAGAGCGGCGGCAGCGGCTCGAGGGCGCCGCGCACTACGCCGCTCGCCTCGCGGGTGAGCACTTCGCCCGTCACCGTGATGTCGAGTGCTTCGATCGGTCCCTCGGCATAGAGCATCGTCACCATGTTGCCGAAGCCGTCGCCCGTATCGCGAAGGCGCGCGTCGCGATCCACGCCGACCAGCCAGCTCACCACCGTCTGGTCCTGCGTGTCGCACGGGGTGAGCCGCAGCATCTGGACGATGCGCGCCTGGGGCTCGCTGAAGCGATAGGTGGTGCGGTGCTCGATCGCGATCCGCATCAGATGAACCTGAACTGCCGGGCGATCGCGCCATCGAGCAGCGCATTCTCGCGGACGAACGCCTCCAGATGCTCGTGCAGGCCGGAGACGATCACCTCATCGGTCCTGGTCTTCTGCATCCGGGCCAGGCGGGCGCGGGCCATGCGGTCCGCCTCGCCCTGGAGCCCGGTGCGCTTGGCGAGCGCGTTGAGCAGCGCGACCACTTCCTCGACACAGGCCGCCAGGCTGCGCGGCAGCTCGGCGCGGCTGATCAGCAGGTCGATCACATTGGCCGGCTGGAGCCCGTCGTCATAGAGCCAGCGATAGGCGTTCACCGCCGAGACGGTCTGCAGGATCGTGTTCCACTGGTCGCGGTCGACCACGCCGCCGACCCGCTCGTCCTCGGGCAGGAGCAGATGGTATTTGACGTCGACCAGCCGCGCGGTGTTGTCCGCCCGCTCGATCGCGGCGCCGAGCTGGATGAGCAAGGTCGCCTCGTTGCGCATCATCCGGTGGATCGCGCCTTCGAAGCCGCGCGTCTCGCCCTTCACCTGCTCGAGCAGGTTGAGCGTCGCGGTGGCGCCGCCGATGGTCTGGCGGTTCTGGAAGAGTAGCCAGGCGCGGTTGATCGCCGTCCAGGCCTCGCGGGTGAGCGCGGTGCGCACCGCACGGGCATTGTTGCGCGCTCTTTCCAGGCAGCGGACGATCGAGCCGGGATGGCCGTCGTCGAGCGTGAGGAAGCGCGCGACATGGGCCTGGGCCATCTCCTGGCCGGTCGCGGCAAAGGCCTGGTCGGTATAGGTGACGGCGAGCGCGCTCTGCCACGCCGCGTCGCCGGCGGGACGGGCGGAGAGCGCGTCGAGGCGGATGGTCGCCTCGACCAGCCGGGCGATGAAGTCCGCCCGCTCGAGATAGCGGCCGAGCCAGTAGAGCGCCGCCGCGGTGCGGGAGAGCATCAGCATGGCAGCACCATTCCTCCCCGAGCTCGCTCGGGGAGGGGGACCGCACCCGCAGGGTGTGGTGGAGGGGCGCGCCGGTGTACCGGCGCGTACCGCGCCAGCCCCTCCACCAGACAAGCTGTGGGAGGATTTGAGCGGAAGCCTCCCCTCATGCCCCGTCGTCCAGCAGCACGAAGCTGTCCTTGGTGCCGCCGCCCTGGCTGGAGTTCACCACCAGCGAGCCTTCCCGAAGGGCGACGCGGGTGAGCCCGCCCGGCGCCACCCGCACGCCGTCGCTGCCGGTCAGCACGAAGGGGCGGAAATCGACATGGCGCGGCGCCAGGCCCTGTTCGGCCAGCGTGGGCACGGTGGACAGCGCCAGCGTGGGCTGGGCGATGTAGCGATGCGGCTCGGCGACCAGCGCGGCGCGGAACGCCTCGATCTCGGCCCGGGTCGCAGTGGGGCCGACGAGCATGCCATAGCCGCCCGATCCGTCGACCAGCTTCACCACCAGCTCGGGCAGGTTGGCGAGCACATAGTTCAGCGCATCGGGCTCGCGGCAGCGCCAGGTCTCGACGTTCGGCAGCCTGGCCTCGCCGCCCGAATAGAAGCGGACGATCTCGGGCATGTAGCTGTAGATCGCCTTGTCGTCGGCGATGCCGTTGCCCGGCGCGTTGAGGATCGCGACGTTGCCGGCGCGATATGCCGCCATGATGCCGGGCACGCCGAGCATCGAATCCGCGCGGAAGACCAGCGGATCGAGGAAATCGTCGTCGATGCGGCGATAGATGACGTCGACCTTCACCCGCCCCGCTATCGTCTGCATCCAGACGACGTCGTCGTCCACCACCAGATCCGCCGCCTCGACCAGCTCGACGCCCATCGAATCCGCGAGGAAGCTGTGCTCGTAATAGGCCGAATTGAAATGGCCCGGGGTGAGCACGACGCAGACCGGCCGGGGGTTGCCGCCCGGCGCGACCGACCGCATCGTCTTCAGCAGCATATCGGGATAGCTGTCCACCGGCGCCACGCGGAAGTCGCGGAACAGCTCGGGGCAGAGGCGGATCATCGCCTCGCGATTCTCGAGCATGTACGACACGCCGGAAGGCGTCCGGGCATTGTCCTCGAGCACGTAGAACTGGTCCGGCCCGGTGCGCACCAGGTCGATGCCGCAGATATGCGCCCACACGCCGTGCGGCGGACGGACGCCGTCGACCTCGGCGCGGAACTGCTCGTTGAGATAGATCAGCTCGGGCGGGATCACGCCTTCGCGCAGGATCCGCCGCTCGCCATAGATATCCTCGAGAAAGGCGTTGATCGCCTCGACGCGCTGGACCAGCCCTTCCGAAAGCCGCGCCCATTCGCCGGCCAGGAACACGCGCGGCACGATATCGAACGGGATGATCCGTTCCGCCGCGTCGCTGTCGCCATAGACGGCGAAGGTGATGCCCAGCTGGCGGAACGCGGCTTCGGCGGATTGCTGGCGGCGCTGCAGCTCGGCGGCGTCGGTTTCGGCCAGCCACCTCGAGAGCGCGGCGAACTCGGCGCGCGGACTGTCAGGCCCGCCATGCCCCCAGATTTCGTCGAACGCCCCGCGTGCCGCCATGCGCCTCCCATGTGCCGGCAATACCGACGGATCGCATGCTGCAACGCTTTGTTGCGTTGCACAAGGGGGCAGGCGTCATGCCGTCAGCCGGCGTATTTCACGCTGCAGCCATAGGGGCGCGTCTCGGGCACCGATACCGGCTTGCCCGCGCGCATCTCGGCCAGCGCCGCCAGCACATGGTTGCGCGCGCCGGCGATGTCCGCGACGTCGGCCGTCGGCCTGTCGTCGATCCCGCCCTTATAGGCGAGCCGGCCCTGGCCATCGATGATGTACAGGTGCGGCGTCGTCCTGGCGCCATAGCCCTTGCCGACCAGCCCCTTGGGATCGAGCAGATAGGCAGTGGGCTTCGCCTTCTCCGCCGCGACGAACTTCTGCGCCTCGGGCCCGGTCATGTGCCCCTGCAGGCCCGGCGCGCCCGAATTGATCGTCAGCCACACCACGCCCTGCGCGGTGGCCGCCGCCTGGGTCTTCTGCATGTTGCCGCTGCCATAATGCTTCTTCACGAAGGGGCAGCCGGGGTTGTTCCATTCGAGCACCACGGTCTTGCCGCGATAGGCCGAGAGGTCGACCACCTTGCCGTGCATGTCCAGGGCGCGGAAATTGGGAACCGCGGCGGCGACATCGGGCTCGGCCATCAGCGGCGCCGCAGCGGCCACGGCCAGGGCGGCCATTCCGGCCAGCATGCGGTTCCTCATCCTCGCGCTCCTCCTCTCGATCCTGCGGGGCTTGTATCACAACCCGTGGGAACGGTCAGTCCATCAGCTCGAAGTTGCAGTGGAGCCAGGTATCCTTGGTTCGCCCATCCACGGAGAGCAGCACCTGGCGGAGCGCATTCTCCCCGGCGTTCTGGACGACGAGATAACAGGAATCGCCGAAGGAATTGCACGAAGCGCCCGGGAAGGCCTTCTTGAACCCGGCGGCGTATTTGCCCAGCGGCCCGGGCAGGACGTGGATCACCGCGCTCAGCCCCGCCTGCAGCTCCGATCGGTCCAGGATCGCCAGCGGCTGCACGCCGAGAGCCTTTTGGCCGGCAGCATCATATTTGAAGGCCCTGGCGCAGGGATGGAAGCACATTTCCGGCCCGAGCTTCGTCAGGCCCGCAAGGAACTTCCGGCCTTCCTCCCGCGATGCCGGGCAAGGCGCGGCAAGGCTTGGGCTGCTCGCCAGGAGCATCGCGGCGCCGGCGGCAAGGGACAATATTCCACGCATCGCTATTCCACGCATCGTTCCACCTCCTCCAGAATTGCGATGGAGGAACCGGATGCCGGCCCGGCGGAACAGCGCTTTGCGACGAAGGCACACCACGATGCGAACGGCGCCGACGCGCCGCGGATTACCTGGCCAGGTCGATCAGCATCGCCTGGGTCAGGATCTGGGGCAGGACTCGCGGCTCGGCCTCGCCCGGCTTGTACCACAGATAGAGCGGCACGCCCGCACGGTTATGGCGTTCGATGAAGCGGCCGAGCGCAGGGTCCCCGTCGGTCCAGTCGCCGACCAGCACCGTCACCTTGTGCGCGGCCAGCGCCCTGGCGACGGCATCGGTCTCGATCACGGCCTTCTCGTTGACCTTGCAGGTGAGGCACCAGTCGGCAGTGAAATAGGCGAAGACCGGCTTGCCCTGCGCGGTCAGCTCGGCGAGGCGGGCCTCGCTGAACTTCTCGGCGCCCGGCACCGCCCTGGTCTCGGCGGGCACGGCGCCGACCAGGGCGACCGCGCCGAGGGCGAGGACGAGGAGCGGCACCGCCGGCAGCCAGGCACGCGCCTTGCCGCGGCGCTGGCGCAGGCCCGTCCACCACAGGCCCAGCACCGCGAGCAGCGCGGCGGCGAGGCCGATCGTCATGCCGCCCACCCCGGCCTGCCGCCCCAGCACCCAGGCGAGCGCGAGGGCGGTGAGGAACATCGGCACCGAGAGGATACGGCGCAGCGTCTCCATCCAGGCGCCGGGCCGGGGCAGCAGCCGGCGGAAAGCGGGCACGAAGCCGAGCAGCAGGAAGGGCAGCGCGATGCCGAGCCCCAGCCCGCCGAACACCGCCAGCGCCGCGGGCCAGGGCAGCACCAGCGCCGCGCCCAGCGCCGCGCCCATGAACGGGCCGGTGCACGGCGTTGCCACGAAGGCGGCGAGCGCGCCGGTCATGAAGGCGCCGCCGGTTCCCCTGGCGGCCGCGCGGTTGACGAAACCGGGGGCGGAAAGCTCGAACAGCCCGGCCAGGTTGAAGGCGATGCCGGTGACCAAGAGGAGCAGCACCAGGATGACGCGCGGATCCTGCAGCTGGAAGGCCCAGCCCAGCGTCGCGCCGCCCGCCCGCAGCGCCAGCAAGCTGCCGCCCAGTGCCAGGCAGACCAGCACTACGCCGGCGGTATAGGCCAGCGCCTCGGCGCGCGGGCTGCCGCCCTCGGCATTGGCCTTGGCCAGGCTCAGCGCCTTGAGGCTGAGGATCGGGAAGACGCAGGGCATGATGTTGAGGATCAGCCCGCCCAGCACCGCGCCGAGGAACGCGAGCAGCGCGCCGCTCCACGGCATCTGCGCGGGCGCCGTTTTCGCGGCGGCCACGGCGCCGGGCACCGCGCGCACCCAGAAGCCCTGCTTGCCGAACGCCAGCAGCCCCTCGATCGGCCCGACCGACTTCACCCCGGCCGTCTCGACCACCACGCGGTCGCCGTCGCGCGTCACCTTCTGGGGGGCGGCATAGTCGAAGGCCCCGTGCGTGGCGGGAAAGAAATACCCCTCGCCCCGTGCCGTCGCGGCGGCGGGGAACGGAATGGCGAGGCGCAGCGCCTTGCCCTCGACCTGATAGGCCCCTTCCGCGCCGAGCGGCCTGGGCAGCGCCGCGCGCCAGACGTCGAACTGCGCGCGCATGCCGGGAACCACGCTGCCGTCGCCGATCTGGAGCGTCGTCGACAGGTCCGCCTTGCCCGGCACGCAGATCGCATCGGTGCAGACCAGATAGTTCAGCTTCACTCGTATCGGAAAGGCGCCCGTCGCATCGGCCGGGATCCTGAGCGTCACCAGCGGCGCGAACGGGCCTTCATAGACATAGTTCATCAGCCCGGCGATCGTCAGCCGCTCGGGAACCGGATAGCGGATCTCGCCGGTGCTCGCCCCCTTGGGCAGGATCCATTCGGCGCGCGCCGGCAGGCCCGCATCGCCGGGATTGAGCCAATAGGCGTGCCAGCCCTTCTCGGGCACCGAGGCGAGCGCGAGCGTCACCTCGCTGCCGGGCGCGGGCCGATCGCTCTCCGCGACCAGCGTGATCTTCACATGCTCCTCGCCCGGCGCCTGGGCCAGGGCCACGCCGGCAAACAACCAGAGCAACAACGCCATCAATCCGAAACGAACCGCCGCCATGGAGCGTCCTTGCCGTGGAAGAGCTGTTGGCCCAATAGCAGCCCGGCAGGATTTGCACACGCCGGAGGTGGCCAAAGCATGAAGTCGTTCCGTCCGCTCGCAGCGGCAGCCGCCGCGCTGCTCGCAGCAGCCCCGCTCGCCGCTCAGGAAGCCGCGCCGGCGCGTAATGTCCCGTCCCAGGCTCCGCGCGCCGCGCCGTCGCTGGTGGTGGTGATCTCGGTCGACCAGTTCTCGGCCGATCTGTTCGCGGAATATCGCGCCCAGTTCAGCGCCGGCTTCGCCCGGCTGATGTCGGGCGCGGTCTTCCCCTCGGGCTATCAGAGCCATGCCGCGACCGAGACCTGCCCGGGCCATTCGACGATCCTGACCGGCGATCATCCCGCGAAGACCGGGATCATCGCCAATGACTGGACCGATTTCAGCGCGCCCCGCGCGGACAAGACAGTCTATTGCTCCGAGGACGAGAGCGTGCCCGGCAGCACCTCGAACAACTACACCGTCTCGGACAAGCATCTGAAGGTGCCGACGCTGGGCGAGTGGATGAAGCTCGCCGATCCGCAGAGCCGAGTCGTCTCGGTGGCCGGCAAGGACCGTGCCGCGGTGATGATGGGCGGCCACAAGACCGACGAGATCTGGTGGTGGAACGGCAAGGCGTTCGTCTCCTATGCCGGCCGCGCCGAGCCGGCGATGGTCACGCGGATGAACGCCAACGTGACCAAGCGGATCGCCGAGGCGCAGGAGCCGCTCGAGCTGCCGCCCTTCTGCCAGGCGCGCAGCCGCGCCTTCCAGCTCAACCCGAACCGCAGCGTCGGCGACGGCCGCTTCGCGCGCGCCGCCGGCAACAGCACCGCCTTCCGCGCCTCGCCCGAGTTCGACGAGGCGATCGTGGCGACCGCCGCCGGGCTCGCCACCGACATGAAGCTCGGCCAGTCGGGCCATACCGACCTGCTCATCGTCGGCGCCTCCGCCACCGACTATGTCGGCCACACGCTGGGCACCGAAGGCAGCGAGATGTGCCTGCAGCTGCTCTCGCTCGACCAGACGCTGGGCAAGCTCTTCGCCGTGCTCGACAAGACCGGCGTCGACTATGCCGTGGTGCTGACCGCGGACCATGGCGGCCACGACATGCCCGAGCGCAACCGCGAGCATGCCGCGCCGATGGCGGCGCGCGTCGCCAAGGGGCTCGACGCCAAGACGATGGGCAAGGAGATCGGCGCGGCGCTCGGCATCGCCGGCCCGGTGCTGGTGGGCGGCAATTCGGGCGACGTCTATCTCTCGCCCGACCTGAGCAAGGCCGATCGCGCCCGCGTGCAGGCCGAGGCGATCAAGCGCTGGTCGGCCAATCCCCAGGTCGAGGCGGTGCTCACCCGCGCCCAGATCGCGGCGACGCCGATCGTCCACACTCCGCCCGAGACCTGGACCCTGCTCGAGCGCGCCCGCGCTTCCTATGATCAGCAGCGCTCGGGCGACCTGGTGATCGCGCTCAAGCCGCGCGTCACGCCGATCGCCGGCACCGAGGGCGGCTCGATCGCCACCCATGGCAGTTTCTGGGACTATGACCGCCGCGTGCCGATCCTGTTCTGGCGCAAGGGCATGACCGGCTTCGAGCAGCCGCTGTCGGTGGAGACGGTGGACATCGCCCCGACGCTCGCCGCGCTCATCCATGTGCCGGTGCCGGTGGAGATCGACGGGCGCTGCCTGGATCTCGACGCCGGTGCGGGGGACAGCTGCAAGTGACGTAACTTCTCCCTCTCCCCGCAAGCGGGTAGAGGGAGTTACCGCCGCCGCTCGAAGATGCGGATGCCGGGGCCGAGATCGTTCTGGCCGAGCGTGCCGAGCTGGCCGGTAAAGTCCGCGACGAAGGCGGGATTGCCCGGCGCGCCGGGCGCCATGGTGGCGGTGTTGGCTTCGATGCGCAGGCCCGTGCTCGGATAGGTGCGCCCCTCCGCCGCGACCACGATCAGGGCGGAGCTGTTCTCCTTGCGCGGCCCCTGGACGAAGGTGTTGCCGGCGATCAGGCCGGTGCCGCCCTCGGACAGGTCGATCATGTAGTTGGTCTTGTTGCCCCGGCTGTCGTCGAAGCTGTTGCCGGTGATCGTCACCCGGCGGGCGCGCAGCTTGACGTAATGACCGCCGGTGCCGCGCTCGAAACGCGAATTGGTGACGACCACGTCGCCGTCCACCGCGAGATAGATCGCATGGCTGCAATTCTCGGTCTCGCACTGGCCGAGGCCGGCGAAAGTCGTGTGGTCGATGGTGATGCGGCGCACCGTCTCGTGGCCGCCGCCGAGTATGCCTTCCTGGCTGTCGAGGAACATCGAATTGGTGACGGTGAGGTCGCCCATCTCGATGCGGATGCCGGCGCCATTGCCGTCGGGCACCGAAAAGCCGCGAAAGACGATGCCGTCCACCGCCGAGCCCCGGCCACGCAGCACGAAGGCGGCCTTTTCCTCGCAGGTCTGGCTCTCGAAGATCGCGGTGCCGGGCTGGACTGCCTTGAAGGTGATCCTGCCCCCGGTCTGGACCGTGCATTCGCGATAGGTGCCGGGCGCGATCAGGATCGTCGCGGTGCCGTCGCGCACGGCGTTCACCGCATCGTCCAGATGCGCGAAGCCCTGGCCGGTCTCGGCAACGACGAAGGGCGCGCGCTGCTGCTGGGCGGCGGCGGGCGCGGCGATCAGGGCAATGGCCGAGAGAATGGGCAGGCGCATGGCCCCTTCGATAGGACCGCAGGCGTTAAAATTCCTCCCCGAGCTCGTCTCGGGGAGGAATTGCGTTACCGCAGCGTCTTGATGATCCCCGAGAAATCGAGCCCGGCGCCGTCGCCGTCGACGAATGCCTGGTAGAGTTCCTCCGCGCGCGTGCCCATCGGCACGTTAGCGCCGACGCTCGCCGCCGCCTCCAGCGCCAGCTTCAGGTCCTTCAGCATCAGCGGCGCCGCGAAGCCGCCCTGATAGTCGCGGTCGGCCGGGCTTTCGGGGCCGACGCCGGGGACCGGGCAATAGCTCGTCATCGACCAGCTCTGGCCCGAACTGACCGAGGCGATGTCGTAGAAGCGCTGGGCGTCGAGCCCCAGCTTCTCGGCCAGGGCGAAAGCCTCGCACGTGGCGATCATCGTCGCGCCCAGGATCATGTTGTTGCAGATCTTGGCCCCTTGGCCCGCACCGCTGGCGCCGGCATGGATCACGGCCTTGCCCATGTCCGCCAGGAAGGGCTCCGCCCGGCCGAACGCCTGCTCGGTGCCGCCGACCATGAAGGTGAGCGTGCCGGCATTGGCCGCGGCGATGCCGCCCGAGACCGGCGCGTCGACCGCCATCAGCCCGCGCTCGGTGGCCGCCTGCACCATGCGGCGGGCCGTGTCGACGTCGATCGTCGAGCAATCGATCAGGATTGCACCGGGCGAGGCGTTGTCGAGCAGCGTGTCGGTATAGACGGCCTCCACATGCCTGCCCGCCGGCAGCATGGTGATCACCGCCTCGGCGCCCGCGATCGCCTCGGCGGCGCTGGCGGCGGGCAGGCAACCCGCGGCCTTCGCGCGATCGAGCGCGTCCTGCGAGAGATCGAAGGCGCGGACGTCATGCCCCGCCTTGGCCAGGTTCGCCGCCATGCCGCCGCCCATATGGCCCAGGCCGATAAATGCTACGCGTGCCACTTGGTCTTCCTCTCTTCTTATCGGGGGTCAGGTATCGCTTACTTCCCGGTCCAGTTCCCCGGGCGCTTCTCGACGAACGCCGTCATGCCTTCCTTCTGGTCGGCGGTGCCGAACAGCGCGTGGAACAGCCGGCGCTCGAACTGCACGCCCTGGGCCAGGCTGGTCTCATAGGCCGCGTTGACCATCTCCTTGTTGGCCAGCACCGCCAGCGGCGCCATCGCGGCGATCGCTTGCGCGGTCTTCACCGCTTCCTCGACCAGTTCGGCGGCCGGCAGGATGCGGCTGGCCAGCCCGGCGCGCTCGGCTTCCTGGGCGTCCATCATCCGGCCGGTGAGGCACATTTCCATCGCCTTGGCCTTGCCGACGGCGCGGGTGAGCCGCTGCGAGCCGCCCATGCCGGGCGAGACGGCGAGCTTGATCTCGGGCTGGCCGAATTTGGCACTGTCCGCCGCCAGGATGAAGTCGCACATCATCGCCAGCTCGCAGCCGCCGCCCAGCGCATAGCCCGCAACCGCGGCGATGATCGGCTTGCGGGTGCGCGTGAACGCATCCCAGCCGGCGAAGAAGTCGTGGCCGTACATGTCGGCAAAGCCCTGGGCCTGCATCTCCTTAATGTCCGCCCCGGCCGCAAAGGCCTTCTCGCTGCCGGTGATCACCGCGCAGCCCTGCGACGGATCGGCGTCGAACGCCTTCATCGCGTCGAGCAGCTCGGACAGAACCTGGCTGTTCAGCGCGTTGAGCGCCTGGGGACGGTTCAGCGTGATCAGCGTGGCGGCGCCGCGCTGCTCGACGAGGATGGTTTCGTAGGTCATTCAGGCCTCCTGGGGCAGGCGTTCGAGATTGGCGAGGAGCGCGGCGAGCTGCGCGGGAGTCGCATGCTCATGGGCTTCCTCGATCGAGCTGGGGCTATTGTCATAGGGGATCGGCTCGTCGAACTGATCGGTCGCAAGGTCCCAATAGCGTCCGTCGATCCGGTTGTAGAAATGGGTGCCACCCTTGGTGGCAGTCTTGAAGATCTCCCCGCCGAACGCACGCTGGGTGGCGAGCGCCGTCACCGCGCACTGGTTGCGGCACGGATTGGCCGGATCGAAGGCGTCCGCGATCGTCTCGGCGCTCCAGGCGCGTTTGACGGCATGGTAGAAATCGGCGGGGGTGGCGTAGCGCATCAGGGCTCCCATTGCTGATCGGCCGGCAGCGGCGCGAAGATCGCATCGACCATCGCATCGCTGACGCCTTCGAGCGTAGCAGGGTTCCATTGCGGCGCATTGTCCTTGTCGACGATCAGCGCGCGGACGCCCTCGATAAAGTCATGGCTCCGGGCAACGCGGCCGCCGATCGCGAATTCCTGCGCCATCTCCGCGGCGAAGCTGTCCCTCGACCGGCCCTCGCGGACGAGGCGGAGCGAGACCTTCATCGACTGGGGCGATTTGGTGCGGAGCGTCGCGAGCTGGGCGGCGGCCCATTCGCCGCCATCCGCCGCGAGCGCG
Organism: Sphingomonas sp. IBVSS2; assembly: GCF_002127225.1. Taxonomy (GTDB): domain Bacteria; phylum Pseudomonadota; class Alphaproteobacteria; order Sphingomonadales; family Sphingomonadaceae; genus Sphingomonas. The sequence goes on along the minus strand of NZ_NFUR01000002.1, from coordinate 102,236 downwards.
GCGAACACGCCTTCCACCGTATCGGCGGCGAAGAGCCGGTCGATGATGTCCTGGAAGGCGCGTATCTTCGCGTCGGGCGCCGGGATCGACAGCTCGGCGAGAACCGATTCGACCGATGCCGGATCGGCGGCGATGCGCGCCTTGGCCCCGTCGAGCGCGGCGGCGGGCAGATAATGGGTGGCGAGGCCGAGCGCGAGGCACTCGGCGCCGTCGAGCCGGTGGCCGGTCAGCGCCAGAGACTCGCCGATCTTCCCCGGCAGGCGCGAGAGATACCAGCCGCCGCCCACGTCCGGGAACAGGCCGATGCCGGTCTCGGGCATGGCGAATCGCGTGTTCTCCGTCGCCACCCGGTAGCGCGCCGGCTGCGAGATGCCGACGCCGCCACCCATGGTGATGCCGTCCATGAACGCGACGATCGGCTTGCCATAGGTGAACAGCGCGTGGTTGAGCTGGTACTCGACGCGGAAGAAGTCGCGTGCCTGGCTGCCGTCGCCGGCGCCGCTCGTCGCGATCATCCGGATGTCGCCGCCGGCGCAGAAACCACGCCCCTCGGCATGATCGATCAGCACGATCTCCACCGCGGGATCGTTCCGCCACGCCGTCAGCGCATCGAGCATCGCGCGGCACATGCCGGTGTTGAGCGCATGGATCGCCTTGGGGCGGTTGAGCCGGATGCGGCCCGCCTTGCCTTCGATCTGGAGGATGACTTCAGCGTCCATTTTCGTCCTTCATCAGATTGCCCACCCGCACGCGGGGCCATAGCCTCGCCGCGACACGAGGGAGCGACACGCCATGACCGGAACCGGCACGACGAAGTGGTACAACATGCACAAGGGCATCGGCTTCATCACGCACGACGGGAGCAAGGAGGACGTGATCGTGCGTCTCGCGACGCTGCACGCGGCGGGCCTCGCGCAGCTCGCCGAGGGTCAGCGCCTGGAATTCGAAGCCAGGATGGGCTCGCAGGGGCTGGAGGCCATCATGGTCCGCCCCATCTGACGCAGGGCTCATTGGCGGGTGAGCTCGCGGCCGACGATCATGCGCATCACCTGGTTGGTGCCCTCGAGAATCGAATGGACACGCAGGTCGCGCCAGAAGCGCTCGATCGGATAGTCCATCAGATAGCCATAGCCACCGTGCAGCTGAAGCGCGCGATCGACCACCGAACTGCCCGTGTCGGTCGCCAGCCGCTTGGCCATGGCCGCGAATTTGGTCTTGTCCGGCGCGCCCGATGTCACCTTGGCGGCGGCGAGATAGAGCAGCGCGCGCGCCGCCTCCAGCTCGGTCGCCATGTCGGCCAGGACGAACTGGGTGTTCTGGAAATCCGCGATCGGCTTGCCAAACTGCTGGCGATCCTTGGTATATTGCACCGCCTCGTCGAGGCAGCGCTGGGCGCCGCCGAGCGAGCAGGCGCCGATGTTCAGCCGGCCGCCGTCCAGGCCCATCATGGCGAACCGAAAGCCCTCGCCTTCGCCCCCGATACGATTTTCCACCGGCACCCGGACATTGTCGAAGGTTACCTGGCGGGTAGGCTGCGAATGCCAGCCCAGCTTGCGCTCGTTCGCGCCGAAGCCGACGCCGGGCATGTCCTTTTCGATCACCAGGCACGAAATGCCCTTGGGTCCCTCCTCGCCGGTGCGGACCATGGTGACATAGATCTCGTTCTCGCCCGCGCCCGAGATGAACTGCTTCGAGCCGTTGACGACATAATGGTCGCCGTCCAGCACTGCGCGCGTCTTGAGCGCGGCGGCGTCCGAGCCCGAGCTCGGCTCGGTGAGACAATAGGAGGCGATCCGTTCCATCGTGATCAGCGAGGGCAGATATCTGTCCTTGACCGCCTGGCTGCCGAAACGGTCGATCATCCAACTCGCCATGTTGTGGATCGAGATGAAGGCGCTGGTGGAGGGGCAGCCATAGGCCATCGCCTCCATGATCAGCGCCGCCTCGAGCCGGCCCAGGCCGATGCCGCCGCTCTCTTCCGAGACATAGATCGAGGCGAAGCCCAGCTCCGCCGCCGCCCGGATCGTGTCGCGCGGGAAGATGTGCTTCTCGTCCCATTCGGCCGCATGCGGGGTGATCGCATCGGCGGTGAATTTCCGGGCCATATCCTGGATGGCACGCTGGTCGTCGGTGAGTTCGAACTGGGTCATGGCTGGGTCCTTGGGCCGGAGAAACGCGCCGGCGATGAGAAAGTCGACATCTGCACTCCCCTCCCTGGAAGCGAGGGGTCGGGGGTGGGCGTTTGCGCGCGATACGGCAAAGCGGGAGATAGGCCGTCCGTATTGCCCGGACGGGACCCACCCCTAACCCCTCCCTTCCAGGGAGGGGAACATAGCCGGCGCATGCGCGGCGTCATTTCCCCGCCCCCGGCTTCTCGTGCAGCACGCGCTCGGCGAAGAGCGCATTGGCGACCTTCACGTCGTTGCGCTCGTACCAGCGCGGCTTGGCGAGCTTCTTCTCCCAGGCGAGCTGCTCGATCATCGTGCCCGCCGTCCAGGCGACGTCCGGGCGCTCGCGGTGGATCGGATCGGCATAGGCCTCGTCCGCGCCGATGATCTCCCAGCCGTCCTGGCGCAGCGCGTCGATCAGGTCGCCCAGGAACAGGCCCGCCATGTCGGTCTCGTGCAGCAGCAGGACGTGCGCCGGCGAGCGGCCGAGCGCGCGGCGGGCCAGTTCGTCGCCGAAATCGGCGGACTGGACGTGCGTCTCGACATAAAGGTCGCGCAGCGCGTCCATGTCGACGGCCTTGCCCGCCTTGCGCGCGGCGATGGCCTGGCCTTCCATATTCCAGTCCGAGCCGTCGATCGTCGCATAGCCGTTCATCATCCCGCGCGCGGCCAGCCCGGCGCGGACGGCATCGCGCTTCGCCTTGTCGGGCCCGCCCTCGTCCAGATAGGGGAAGCGCAGCCAGGGACGATACGCCTTGCCCTGCGTCTTCAGATAGGCCTGGGCGCGATCGATATCGGCGAGGAAAGTCTCCGCCGCGACCTTGGACAGCTTCAAATGCGTGTTGGTGTGGTTGCCCAGCACCCCGCCGGCCGCGACATAGGCGGCGATGCGCTTCGGTGCGTCGATCCCGTCGCCGAAATGGACGATCCGGTTGGGATTGAGGAAGAAGACCGGCTGGGGGACGTGGCGCGAGCGAAAGGTCTCGACCAGGCGGGCGGTGCGCTCGTCGGGCGTGAGGAACGCGCCGCGGCCGCGCGGCACGTCGTCGAAACTGAGCGCGATGCGCTTGGCCGCCTGGGGCGGCGTCGACGCGATCACGCTGATCGTGCGCTTGCCCGGCACCACCATCGCCAGCGCGATGCAGGCGATCATCGCCTTGAGCACGAAGCGCAACCCGGTCATCGCCCCTCTCCCCCGGTTCCAGCCATTCCCGCCAATAGACGCTGGCGAAGGGCGGCGCCATAAGGCTGCGCATGGAGCGGCTGTTGCTTATCGATACGGCGATGCGGCTGATGGGGGTGGGCCAGCTGCTGCTGATGGCGCTGGTGGCGGGCCGCAGCGGCGCGCCGGCCCCGATCCGCCGGGCGACGATCGCGCTGCTGGTGTGCGTGGCGGCCTATCTCGCGATCGTTTCGCCCGCCTTGCAGCTGTGGCGCTCGGCGGCCTGGCCGGTGATCCAGCTCTTCTCGCTCAACGCCCCGCTGGCGCTGTGGGTGTTCGCCCATCTGATCTTCGAGCGGCCCGTCGACAGGCGCCTGTTCGCGCTTGCCCTGGGGGTGACGCTGATCGACTGGCTGCTCTTCACCCATGCGCTGTACGTCACCCACCGGATGCCGGTGGCGGCGGGCGCGGTGCAGCACGGCATCGCCTTCCTGCTCGCGGTGCATGCCATCGTCATCGCCATCGCCAATCGCGGCGACGACCTGCTCGAGAAGCGCCGCATGTTCCGGCTGGGCTTCGTGATCGTGGTGGGCGTGCAGACGCTGGGCATCGTGGTGGTGGAAAGCGTGTACGACCTGCTGCGCACCGACATCTGGCTGATGTTGCTCCAGTCGGGCACCGCGCTGATCGCGATCCTGGCGTTCGGCGCCGCGATGCTCACCACCAATGCCGAGCTGCTGTTCGACAAGACCGCGCCGCCGCCCGCCCGGGCCCCGCTGTCGCCGGCCGAGCATGTGCTCAAGCAGAAGCTCGACGCGGCGATGGCCGCCCATGTCCACCGCGAGCCCGGGCTGGGCATCGGCGTGCTCGCCGGCAAGCTGGGCGTCCCCGAGCATCGGCTGCGCGCGCTGATCAACCAGCGGCTGGGCTATCGCAACTTCTCGGACTTCCTCAATTCGCACCGCATCGCCGATGCCAGGGCCTGGCTGAGCGACCCGGCCAGGGTGGACCTGCCGGTGCTCACCCTGGCGATGGACCTGGGCTATGGCAGCCTCGCCCCGTTCAACCGCGCCTTTCGCGACGCCACGGGCACCAGCCCCAGCGAATATCGGCGCGCGGCGATCCTCGATCCCGAAAAAGGCTGATCGATTCCGGAAATGCGCGGCATTTTCCGGGCGCAGCGGGACCGGCGCGGCGCCGCAGCCTAGCAAATCGGCATCCGCTTTCGAGGATGCGACATGCAGCATTGGATCGTACCGCTCGCCGCGCACGGCGCGCACAGCTTCGCCGTCGAACTGGCCCGCTATCTCGTCGCCGCCGGCGGGATGACCGCCATCCTCTGGGCCGGCGCACGCTGGACCGCGGCCCGGCGCATCCAGAAGCGCGCCCCCGCCCGGGGCGACCGGGCCCGCGAGCTCGGCCATTCGCTGCTGTCGGTCGGCATCTTCGCGCTGTGGAGCATCGCCACGCTGGCGATGAACCAGGCGGGGATCATCCATCTCGCCTTCGCCGCCCCGCCCTGGTGGCAGGCGGTGCTGGAGTTCGTGGCCATCGTGGTCGTCCACGACGCCTATTTCTACTGGATGCACCGCGGGCTCCACACCCGGGCGATGTTCCGCCGCGCGCACCTGACCCATCACAAGTCGCGCACGCCCACGCCCTGGGCAGCCTATAGCTTCGCGCCGATCGAGGGCGTGCTGGAGGGCATGTTCCTGCCGCTCTTCCTGCTGTTCGTGCCGATGCACGCGGTCGTGGTGCTCGCCTTCCTGCTCCACCAGATCGGCCGCAACGTGCTGGGCCATTCGGGGCACGAGCTGATGCCGCCGGGATTCACGCGCTTCCCGCTCACCGCCTGGCTGACCACGGCGACGCATCATGACCTGCACCATAGCGGCGGCGGACATAATTTCGGGCTCTACTTCACCTGGTGGGATCGCTGGATGGGCACCGAGCACCCGCGCTACCACGAAGCCTTCGCGGCGGCGGCGCGGCCATGGTTCGGCGCCGGCCGATCTCCGGCCTCCGCCGCGTCCCATGACATCGCGTCCCAGCCATAGACGAAGCGATGCTTGCACGGCGCGGTGGCGGGATCGACGATGCGGAAGCGCGAATATATCGCCGCGTCGCGCGCGTCGCCGGCGAAGACCCGCCCCTGCAACCGGACGATCCGCCGTTCCTCGCCCCGGAAGAAGCGCGCGGGACCATCGACGGCATAGGCGGCGCCCCGCTCATCGCCGAGACGATAGATATGGGTGTCGCCATAGGTCGCGACGAGCGTGCCGCGATCCGCGGGCATCTCCCAAAGCTCGCTCTCGACGATCTCATAGCCCGCGCCGCGCCCCTTGACCCGGGCACGCATCGTCTCGGTCCCCGCCTTGAAATCGTCGAGCATCTGGCCGGCGGGGAGATCGAAGCTGCTATAGTTGAAGCAGATCGCGAGCGGCCCCTTCAACCGCTCGGGCCGTGCTTCGGCACCCTGCGCAAAGGGCAGGACGAGAAGGGCCAGCGCGATCGTCCCCGCCATGCCCTCACCCCATGGTCGGGATGATGAACGCGCTGTCGCCGGTGCCGCCGCCATCGGGCCAGCGCTGGGTGATCGTCTTCACCTTGGTCCAGAATTTCACGCCTTCCATGCCGTGCTGGTTGGTGTCGCCGAACGCCGAGCGCTTCCAGCCGCCAAAGGTGTGATAGGCGACCGGCACCGGGATCGGCACGTTGATGCCGACCATGCCGACATTGACGCGCGCCGCGAATTCGCGCGCGGCATGGCCGTTGCGCGTGAAGATGGCGACGCCGTTGCCATATTGATGGTCGCTCGGCAGCCGCAGCGCCGTCTCGAAATCGGGCGCGCGGACGATCTGGAGGACGGGTCCGAAAATCTCTTCCTTGTACGCCTGCATCTCGGGCGTGACTCGGTCGAACAGGCTCGGCCCGATGAAAAAGCCCTGCTCATGGCCCTGGAGCTGGAAGCCGCGCCCGTCGACCACCAGTTCCGCGCCTTCGTCCACGCCGGTCTGGATCCAGTTCTCGACGCGCTGCTTGTGCGCGGCGTTCACCACCGGGCCGTAATGCGCCTCGGCATCCGTGGACACGCCGACCCGCAGTGCCTCGATCGCCGGGATCAGCTTCTCGCGCAGGGCATCGGCGGTCTTGTCGCCCACCGGCACGACCACCGGCAGCGCCATGCAACGCTCGCCCGCCGAGCCGAAGGCAGCGCCGGACAGGTCCGCCACCACCTGGTCGAGATCGGCATCGGGCATGACGATGCCGTGATTCTTCGCGCCGCCCATCGCCTGGACGCGCTTCCCCGCCTCGACGCCGCGGCGATAGACATAGTGCGCGATATCCGACGAGCCGACGAAGCTGACCGCCGCGATCGCGGGATGATCCAGGATGGCATCGACCATTTCCTTGTCGCCGTGCACGACCTGGAGGATGCCCTCGGGCGCGCCCGCCTCGCGCATCAGCTCCGCAAGGCGCACCGGCACCGACGGATCGCGCTCGCTGGGCTTGAGGATGAAGGCGTTGCCGCAGGCGATGGCGACCCCGAACATCCACATCGGGATCATCGCCGGGAAGTTGAACGGCGTGATGCCCGCACCGATGCCGAGCGGCTGGCGCATGCTGTACACGTCGATGCCCGGGCCGGCGCCCTGGGTGTATTCGCCCTTCAGCACGTGCGGGATGCCGCAGGCGAACTCGATCACTTCCAGGCCGCGCTGGATGTCGCCCTTGGCATCGGCGATCACCTTGCCATGCTCGGAGCTGAGCAGGTGCGCCAGCGCGTCCATATTCTTCTCGACCAGCGCCTTGAACGCGAACATCACGCGGGCGCGGCGTTGCGGGTTGGTCGCGGCCCAGCCGGGCTGCGCGGCCTGGGCGGCGGCGATCGCCTTGTCGAGATCGGCCTGGGTGCCGAGCTGGACCCGGGCCTGGACCTGGCCGGTATTCGGGTCGAACACGTCTCCAGTGCGGGCTTCGCCCGTTGGGCCCTGACGGGCGCCCGCGCCGCCATCATGGCCGACAATGACATGGTCGATGTTACGCATTTCGCTCTCCTGCGGACTCCGCCGGCCCGACTCGTTCGTGTAATTTAATTACGCAGTGGCACAAGCGACGGGCGCTGTCACGCGCCGGCCGATGGGAAAGCTCAGGCCGGGACGCAGCCGATCGGCACGGGGAGCAACCGGCCCTGCGCGTCGCCGATCATCATCACCTCCACGCCGAACGCCGCGCGCAGCGGCTGATGGGCGAGCGCCTCACCGGGCGCACCAAAGGCGATCATGCCGCCGCCGCCGAGCAGCAGCACCGCGTCCGCCACGCGCGCGGCCAGCACCGGATCGGCGAGCGTGACGACGATGCCCGTCCCCTGCGCGGCGGCCGCGCGCAGCTGCACGATCCGGGCGAGCTGCGCGGCCGGGTCGAGCGCGCTCAGCGGATCCTCGGCCAGCAGCCAGCCGGGGCGGGCGGCCAGCGCGGCGGCGAGATCGGCGGGGCCCCGGCCGAGCAGGCGGCGGCGATCCCGCTCGACCAGCACGATCGCCCGGGCGCGCTCGGCCCGGCCCAGGCGGCCGATCAGCCTGCCGCCCAGCCGCACATGGCCGGCATCGGCATCGGCACGGCCGGCGAGCGCGCGCAACAGCAGGACCTTGCCCGCGCCGGCGGCGCCGAGAATCGCCGTCACCTTGCCCGGCACGAGCACCGCATCCACGCCCTGGAGCACGCGGCGCTCGCCCCGGTTCAGGGCCAGATTCTCGATGCTGAGCTTCATTCCCCGCCCTAGGCATCGACAGATGACAACCGGGTTACAGTCCGCAGCGCGTTTTTCGGGAAGAATCGGCCGCAACCCGCGAAAAAATGCGCTTTGTCTCGGTACTGTAACGCTGGGCTAAGTGCGCATTTACCAACCGCCCCCTATCCGGCGGGGGATGTCCTTGGCCGATCCCTCGCCCGCCCCAGGCGGCACCTGGCTTACCGAGCGCGAGCTCAGTCCGCCGTTGCTGACGCTCACCGACACGATGTGGCGGGCGGCGGAGCTGTTCGGCAGCGATCCCGAGCTGCGGCTGGTCGCGATCGTCGACGAACGCGAGCGCCCGCTCGGTGCGATCTTCGAGAAGGACGTGCGGCGGCTGCTGCTCAACCCCTTCGGCCACGCGCTGATGCGCAACCCCTCCTATGGCGCGGCGGTGTCGCGCTATGTCCGCGCCTGCCCGGTGGCGGAGATGACCGACGATCTCGGCCGGCTGATGGAGAGCTACCGCGCCTCGGGCGGATCGGAGGGGATGATCCTGACGCGGGGCGGCCGGGTGCAGGCGACGGTGAACAACCGCCGGCTCGTCCATCTCGCCGCCGAGCGCGAAGTGGCGACGGCGCGCGCCCAGGTGGAGCGTGCGGCGCGGATCGAGGCGGCGAGCCGGCGCTTCGAGGCGCAGGTGGAGGCGCTGTCGCGCGACATGGGCCTGCTCTCGACCGCGCTCGAGGATGGCGCGGTGCTGACGGCGGACCGGGCGAGCGGCGTGGGCGACCGTGCCCTGGCGGTGGCGACCGCCGCCTCGCAGACGAGCGACAACATGGCGGAGATCGCCGCACGCGGGCGCGAGCTGGCCGGCGCGCTCTCCGGGATCGCCCATAATACCAGCGACGCGCGCCAGGCGGCGGCGGCGGTCTCGCAACTGGTGGAGACCGGGAGCGCGCGGACGCGCGACCTGCTCCATTCGGCGCAGTCGATCGATTCGGTGATCGGGCTGATCAGCGACATCGCCCGGCAGGTGAACCTGCTCGCGCTCAACGCGACGATCGAGGCGGCGCGCGCCGGCGAGGCGGGGCGCGGCTTCACCGTGGTGGCGAACGAAGTGAAGCAGCTCTCCACCCAGACCGGCATCGCGGCCGACCGGATCACCGCGCATGTCCGCGAGATCCGCGGCGGGATCGACGAGGTTGCCGCGGGGCACAGCCGCGTCGAGCAGGCGATCGGCGCGATGGCGACGCTGGCCGACGCGGTGGAAAGCGCCGTCGCCCGGCAGGAGGAAGCGACGCGGACGATCGCGCGCAACGTGGACGAGGCAGTGCATGCGAGCACCGGCATCCAGCGCGACGTCGAGGCGATCGGCGGCACGTCGCGCGATGCCTCGGACCAGGCACGGGCGATGCGCGACGTGGCGGGCCGGCTCCATCTCGGCGCTGATGCCCTGTCGGACCAGGTCCATGCCTTTCTGGCGGAACTGCGCGTCGCCTAACCGGCGGCGGTGACGATCTCCACCCGCACCGGCATCCAGGCCCTGTCGTCCCTCCACTGGCCCGCACAGGCTTCGGCCAGGCTGGCGCGCGCCGCCTCGCGCTGGGCGGGCGGAGCGCCGAGCAACGGTGCCGCCGTCGACGAGGAGGCGAGCAGGAAATCGGCCGCAGCCTCAGGCGTTGTGGCGGGCACGGGCAGCGCGCCGTGCCAGCTATGGCTGGCGGCGTCGTGGAAACCGGCGGCATCCAGCAGCGCGATCAGCCTGGCAGGGTCGCCATAGCGGACCGGACCGGGCGCGTCGGGATCCGCGGGCGGCAGTTCGATCACCGATGCGATCGCCGCGCGGATCTGCGCCATGAAGCCGACTTCGGCCGCCGGCCCCCAGACCGCGAAGGCCAGCCGTCCGCCCGGCGCGAGCCAGTGGCGCAGATTGGCGAAGGCCGCCGCCGGATCGTCGAAGAACATCACCCCGAAGCGCGAGGCCAGCCGATCGAACCGCCGCTCGGGCCGATAGCGCGCGACATCGGCCTCGACGAAGCGCGCCACCGTGCCCGCCCGCGCGGTGGCGGCGGCGACCAGGTCGGGCGAAATGTCGAAGCCGGTGATGTCGCTGCCGGCCGGCGCCGCCGCCGCGATGGCGCGCGTCGTGCCGCCGCCGCCACAGGCGATCTCGGCGATGCGGCAGGGCGCATCCAGTGCCAGCGCCGCGATGAACGGCGCATCGACCGGCGCGAGCATCGCTTCCATCCCGTCGAGCTGGTCGCGCCACTGGGCGCCGCGGCCGCCCGCCCAATCATATTCCGAAGCCTTTTCCCGCATGCGGGCCAGGATGCGCCAAAGCGCGGCGCGACGCCAGCGCAAGGCATCAAAAAAGCCGCCAGATCGGTGACCTGGCGGCTTTTCTATATGGTGGGCGCGGCAAGGATTGAACTTGCGACCCCTGCGATGTCAACACAGTGCTCTACCACTGAGCTACGCGCCCATTGGCCTGTCGGCCGAAACGGGAAGCGGGCCTTTAGCGGGCAACACAGACCCGCGCAAGCACGCTTTTCAGTTTTTGCGAGCCGGCACCGCCAGAATCGAAAACCTCAATTGAACCCGGCATTCTCCGCCTCGAACAGCCGATCCACCTCGAGCACCAGGTCGCGCAGATGGAAGGGCTTGGAGAGCACCCGCGCCTGGGGCACCTGCTTGCCCGCCTTGAGCGTCACCGCCGCGAAACCGGTGATGAACATCACCCGCATGTCCGGCGCGATCTCGCTCGCCTTCTGGGCCAGCTCGATGCCGTCCATCTCGGGCATCACGATATCGGTTAGCAGCAGGTCGAAGCGCTCGCTCTCGAGCAGCGGTATCGCCGCGGTGCCGCGATCGACCGCGCTGACCGCATAGCCCGAACGCTCGAGCGCCCGGGTAAGGTATTCCCGCATCACGCGGTCATCCTCGGCCAGCAGAATCCGGATCATGTTCCCCCACTCGAAATCAACAGGACCCCATCCTATACCCGAAGCCCTTAAGATTTTCCGCCCTTATACCATTCCATGCCATTGCGGCAGCGCGATGGCACGCATAGTCATGACGTCGTGACCGGAGAATCCTTCGTCCGCCATGGTGCCGCCGAGCCGCGAAGCCCCGTGATCCTGTCGGTGCCGCATGCCGGGCGCGACTATCCGGACGCGTTGCGCGCCGCGCTGCGCGTGCCGCTGGCGGCTTTGCGGGGACTGGAAGACCGGCATGCCGACGCGATCGCCCTGGCCGCCCGGCGCGACGAGACGCTGTTCGTCGCCACCCGCCCGCGCGCCTGGATCGACCTCAACCGCGCCGAGCACGAGCGCGACCCGCGGCTCGACGACGGCGCCTGGCCGCATGGCGCGCCGCTTTCGGCCAAGCTGCGCTCCGGACTGGGGCTGGTGCCGCGCCGGGTGGGAAATGCGGGCGACATCTGGCAGCGCCGGCTGAGCGCCGACGAAGTGCAGCAGCGCATCCATGCCGACCACCGGCCCTGGCATGCCGCGATCGCCGCGGCGCTGGCTTCGGCGCGGGCGCGCTTCGGCGTGGCGGTGCTGCTCGACGTCCATTCGATGCCGCCGCTCGGCAATCCGGCGGCGGCGGCGCGACTGGTGCCGGGCGACCGGTTCGGCAAGTCGGCGGCGGGACGTTTCCTTGGGCGGATCGAAGGCGTGGCGCGCGCGCACGGCATCCGCACCATGGCCAACACGCCTTATTCGGGCGGCCACATCCTGGAGCGGCACGGCGATCCGCGCCGCGGCGTGCACGCGATCCAGCTCGAGTTCGACCGCGCGCTCTATCTCGATCCGGCGCTCGACCAGCCGGGCCCGGGACTGGCGACGGCGGTGCGGCTGCTGCGCGACATCATCGACGCCGTGGCGGACGAAGCGCTGCCGGGGGCGATCGCAGCGGAATAGCGCCGGTCAGGGAACCATTGACCCGGCCATCCAGAAAAACAGGCCGGCCATCAGGAAATGCGCCATCACCAGCAGCCAATAGAGGCCCGGCTCATACTCCCGGTAGATTGCCGCATCGGGATCGGGGTTGCGAAACACCAGGACACGATGCCGGACGACCGCAACCACACCTTGCCCAAACACGAGACACCCCAGCAGCGACGGCCAGAGCCAGAACCATTTCCAGAACCAGTCCATGCCCGATTCCTACCATGGGCCGGCGGCAAGGCGGCACATAAAAAACCACCTCGTGGTTACCCACGAGGTGGCCAAGGTTCAGGGAGGAGACACGCCCGAAGGCGTGCCGTACGGCCTCGCGAAAGGGGGGACACGACGCCGTACACAGCAAATATAAGTGAGAGGTCGGATAGTTCAAGGGGTCGCGGGAAACCGTTTTCAGCGCGCGATCAGCCGCGCCGGCCCGCCCCCGGAAGCATGCGCACCAGCACCCGGTCGCGCAGGATGAAATGGTGCCGCAGCGCCGCGGCGATGTGGATCACCACCAGCGCCGCCATCAGATAGCCGAGCAGCTCGTGCGCCTCGTGCGCGTTATGGGCGATGCCCGGCGTGGCGGGCAGCACGGGAATCTTGAACAGCCCGAACCAGTTGATCGGGCGCGGACGCTCGGGATTGGAGGAGAGCAGCCAGCCGCTGATCGGCAGGACCAGCAGCAGCGCATAGAGGATGAAGTGGACCGTATGCGCCGTCGCCTTCTCCCAGGCCGGCAGCAACTCGGGCAGGTGCGGCGGCTTGTGCGTGAGCCGCCAGCCGATCCGGCCCAGCGTGAGCACCAGCACGGCGATGCCGACCGACTTGTGGATCGGCATCATGCCCCACGCCCGCGGCATCGCGTCGTGGAACAGGCCGACGATGAGGTTGAACAGGACGAGCGCGGCGATCGACCAGTGGAACGCGATCGCCCCCCGGCTGTATCGATCGCCGCGCGCCGTCACGGTCAGGCGTTCGGCTGGACGAGCTGCGGCTCGGGCATCTTGCCCTGGCGCAGCTGGCGGCCGAAGATGTCGCGCATCAGGCCAAGCGAGAAGAGATGCGCGTAGATGAGCGGCAGCATGCCGTTCTGCACGATCTTGCGCAGCTGGTCGCCACGCATCTCGTTGAGCTTGTTCTCGTCGACCATCATGAAGCCGCGATAGACGAAGGGCTGGGCGGCGCCGTCCGGCTGGATCGTCACTTCGCCGTCGATCAGCAGGTCGAGCTCCTTGAGCTCCTGCATGAACTGGCCGGTACGGGCGCCGGCCTGCTCGAACTGCTCGTTGAACTGCAGGATGTTCTTGGTGGTGTCGCTCGGCTGGCCGTCGACGAACAGGGCCTCGCCCTCGTCGAACGCGCCGACCGTGTCCGAGGTCGGATCGAAGCAGAGCGACAGCTCGTCGCTGTCCGGGCGAAGACGCGCCAGCAGATAGGGATAGCGGCGGATATAGGCCGGGACGTAGAAGTTCGTCTCGTTGAGCGTGCCATCCTCGTCGAAGAAGGTGTTGACGCCCTCGTTCAGGCCCATCAGCGCCAGCGGTACCGGCTCCTCGCCCTGCGAGAAGACGATCGGCATGAAGCGCTGCACCAGCGGGAATTCCTCGACGGTGACCGGCACCGCATGCTGCTTGGCGAGGAACGGCGCCTTGTCGGCGGCGCGAATCTTGAAATCGGCGTGCTGCTGGCTCGAGAGCGGCTCAAGCTCGTTGTAGAACAGAGGCAGCGACTGCTGCGGGGCGGAAGCCATCCTAAATCTCCTGGGAACTAAAAATGCTGATGTCTGGAATCCCGGGGCGAGGGTCTATGGGGTGTCAGCCTCGGGCGCAAGCGCTACGAGCTTGCCGGGATTCAGGATTCCACGGGGATCCAGTGCCGATTTGATCGCTTTCAGTGCCGCGATACGCGACGGCGGGCTCAAACGCTCCAGTTCGGCGCGCTTCATCTGTCCGATACCATGTTCGGCGGAGATCGATCCGCCCTCGGCCACCACCATGTCGTAGACGAGGCGGCTCACCGCGGGCCCGTCGCCGGCATACCAGGCGTCGCGATCGGCGCCCTGCGGCGCGCGGACGTGGAAATGGACGTTGCCGTCGCCCAGATGCCCGAAGGCAGTGGCGCGCGTGCCCGGAAAGCGCCGCTCGGCCTCGGCCGCGGCCGCGAGCATGAAGCGCGGCATCCTGTCGACCGGCACCGATATGTCGTGCTGCATCGCCGGCCCCAGCGCCCGCTCCGCCTCCGAGATCGAATCGCGGATATGCCAGAAGGCCTCGACCTGGGCCTCGCTGGTCGAGATCACCGCGTCCTCGGCCAGGCCTGCCTCGAACACCGGCACGAGCAGCCGCTCGAGCAGGGCGGCGGGCGGCTCGGCGCCCGGCTCGGTCGCCACCGATTCGATCAGCACATGCCAGGCATGCGCGCCGGCCAGCGGCGAACGGGTGCCGGGGATATGGTGGAGGACATGGCCCAGTATCTCGCCCGGGATGATCTCGAAGCTCTCGATCGTGGCGGTGCGCGCCTCCATCAGGCGCAGGATGCGGAGCGCGTCCTCGGGATCCGCGACGCCGACCCAGGCCGCGGCACGCTCGACGATGGCGGGATAGAGGCGCAGCGTCGCGGCGGTGACGATGCCGATCGTGCCTTCCGCGCCGATCAGCAGCTGGGTGAGGTCATAGCCGCGATTGTCCTTCTTGAGCGGGACGAGCCCCTCATGGATCGAGCCGTCGGGCAGCACTGCCTCCACCCCCGCGACGAGGTGGCGCATGTTGCCGAAGCGCAGCACCTGGGTACCGCCGGCATTGGTGGAGACCAGCCCGCCGATCGTCGCGCTGCCCTTGGCGCCGAGCGTGAGCGGGAAGCGGCGCCCCTGCTCGGCCATGGCGGCATGGAAATTGGCGAGGATCACCCCGGCCTCGACCACTGCGAGATTTCCGACCGTGTCGACCGAGCGGATATGGTTCATCCGGCGCGTGGAGAGGAGCAGCGCCGAACCGTCCTCCGGCGGCGTCGCCCCGCCGACCATGCCGGTATTGCCGCCCTGGGGCACGATCTTCACGTCCAGCTCGCCGGCAAGGCGGACGATCGCGGCGACTTCCTCCGTCGATCCGGGCGAGAGCAGCGCCGGCGCGCGACCGTGATACCGGCCGCGCCAGTCCGACTCCCAGGGCTCGATCGTGTGGGGATCCGTGGTCACCGTCTTGGGGCCGAAGCGTTCCAGGATGGTATCGACAAGCTGCTGCTGGGCTGGTGTCATGGCATTTTTGGGCTAGCACGACCGGTGTCAGTTCATCCACTGTTCAAACCTGCAACGTACATAACCAACGCGAAATGCCGAATCCGTTCCTGGTCGCATCCAGCCTCCTGCTTTTCGTCGCTGCGCCCGCCGCGGCGCCCGCAGGCGTGCCCGACTGGAAAGCGGTTACCCTGAACCTTCAGCAAGAGCAGCAGCGCGTGACGATCCAGGTGCCGCGCGTCACCATCACCAGCAGCGCGACCATCATCGTGCGCCGTGCTCCCCATGTGGTGGAGAAGAAGGCGAAGGACTGCGTGAAGGTGCAGGACATCTCCGGCTTCGCAGGCGTGAACACCCAGGACAGCGTCGACCTGGTGCTGCGCGACGGCTCGCTGCTGCGCGCCAAGCTGGGCCGCAAATGCCAGGCGCTCGGCTTCTACAACGGCTTCTACGTCAAGACGAACAAGGACCAGAAGATCTGCGCGGGACGCGATTCGATCCGCACCCGGGCCGGCCGCTCGTGCGACGTGGAGGACTTCAAGACGCTCGCGCTGGAGCGTTGAGCACCTCCGCGCTTGACTTTCCCCGATAAATCCGCAAGCGCGTGAAGGCTTCGCGCGTGGACCTGCCACGCCGATTTTCCGGAAAATTGCATGAGCTTTGCCGATCTCGGCCTTTCTGACGAACTTCTGCGCGCAGTGACCGACGCGGGCTATACCGAGCCCACGCCCATTCAGCGCCAGTCGATCCCCCCGGTCCTCATGGGCAAGGACCTGATCGGCATCGCCCAGACGGGCACGGGCAAGACCGCCGCCTTCGTCCTCCCGATGATCGACATCCTCGGCGAGGGGCGTACGCGCGCGCTGATGCCGCGCTCGCTCATCCTCGAGCCGACGCGCGAGCTGGCCGCCCAGGTCGCCGAGAATTTCGAGAAGTACGGCACCCACCACAAGCTCTCCATGGCGCTGCTGATCGGCGGCGTGCAGATGGGCGACCAGGTGAAGGCGCTGGAAAAGGGCGTCGACGTGCTGATCGCCACGCCGGGCCGGCTGATGGACCTGTTCGGTCGCGGCAAGATCCTGCTCAACGGCTGCAGCCTGCTCGTGATCGACGAAGCGGATCGCATGCTCGACATGGGGTTCATCCCCGATATCGAGGAGATCTGCACCAAGCTGCCCAAGGAACGGCAGACGCTGCTCTTCTCGGCGACGATGCCGCCGGTGATCAAGAAGCTGGCGGACAAGTTCCTCAACGATCCCAAGCGCGTGGAAGTCGCCCGCCCGGCGACGACCAACACCAACATCACCCAGTTCCTCATCGAGACCACGACGATGAAGAAGCGCGAGGTGCTGCGGGCGCTGATCGAGGCGGACGACGTCCAGACCGGCATCATCTTCTGCAACCGCAAGACCACGGTGCGCGAGCTCAACAAGAGCCTGCAGCGCCACGGCATCCGCTCGGCCGAGATCCATGGCGACATGGACCAGCCGGCGCGCATCGCCGAGCTCGAGCGGTTCAAGAAGGGCGATGTGAACATCCTCGTCGCCTCGGACGTCGCCGCGCGCGGGCTCGACATCAAGGGCGTGAGCCACGTCTATAATTTCGACGCGCCCTGGCATCCGGACGATTATGTCCATCGCATCGGCCGCACCGGCCGCGCGGGCGCGACCGGCACCGCCTATACGCTGGTGACCAAGGAAGACGCCGAGAACATCGCCAATATCGAGAAGCTCACCGGCCAGAAGATCGACCGGGTGAAGCTGCGGAACGCGCCCGCCCCCTCCGAGGAAGACGAGCCCGCGGAAGCGCCGCGCGGCCGCCGGCGCAAGGGCGACGAGGACAAGGCACGCAAGCCGCGCTCGCGGAAGGAAGAGCCCAGGCGCGAAGAGGCACGCCGCGAAGAACCGGTCCGCGAGACCCGCGCCCGCGACGAGCAGCCGCGCCGGGACCGCAGCCGCCGCCGCGACGAACGCGACGACGGCCCGGACGAGGGCTGGAACGGCCCCATCCCCGACTTCCTGAACTACACGCTGGCCGAATGATCCGGCGCGCCGGGCTGGCTCTCGCGCTGGTGGCAGCGATGCTGCCCGGCGCGGCGCCTGCCCAGCAAAGCGCCCCGCGGCTCGAGGCGCGCACGCTCGACCGGCTGCCGCTTCCCCTGCCCGCGCCCTATGACCCCGGGCGCGATGCGCGCCGCGACATCGACGCCGCGCTCGCCGGCGCGAGGAAATCGGGCAAGCCGCTGCTCCTCGATTTCGGCGCGAACTGGTGCGTCGATTGCCGCGTGCTGGCGGGCGTGCTCGCGCTGCCCGAGATGCGCGGCTGGGTGGCGCGCAATTTCGTGCTGGTCCAGATCGACATCGGCATGTTCGACCGCAACCTGGACTTGCCCCGGCGCTTCGGTGCCGCCTCCCTCGAAGCGGTGCCGGCGATCCTGGTGATCGACCCGCGCACCGGCAAGCTCCGCAACCGCGACGACATTCTCGGCCTGGGCGATGCCAGGATCATGCAACCCCAGGAAATGGCCGACTGGCTGGCACGCTGGACGCGATGATCGAATATGTGCCCATCGTCGAGAGCCCCTGCGTCAGCATCTGCGTGATGGACGCCGCTACCGGGTGGTGCATCGGCTGCGGCCGCACGCTCGCGGAGATCGCCCGCTGGGGCGAGACCGACCAGGCCGATCGCGACGCGGTGATGGCGGAACTGCCCGCGCGGATGGAGCGGCTGGAGGGGAAGCTCCGCTAGGATCCCGGCCCGATGCGCAAATCCCGTCATCCCGCGCAGGTGGGGATGACGGTGGAGAATATGAATCCTCCCGTCGCCGCCGCAACCATCCGCGCCCGCCGCGATTTGTGACGAACGGGCCGCCGGCGGGACGAACCGCATGGACAGCCGCGGCCCGGAATTGCGATTCAGAGGTGCGACTCCGGCGCGAACGGAGCTTCCAGGGAGGATCGTCATGGATATCGGCCGCAGGGAATTTCTGAAGCTGGGTGGCGCCGGGGCTGCATATGCGCTGCTGCCGGGCGCAGCGGCCGCACCTGCGACCGGGCGCCCGATCATCGACGTGCACATGCACGCCTATCCGGCGACGATGCAGCTTCCTGCCCCGGTCACCAATCCGATCTCGGGCTTCAAGAGCCCGATCCGGACCGGGGCCGACCATCTCGCCGCCTGCATCGCCGAGATGAAGAAGCACAATGTCGTGAAGGGCGTGGTGAGCGGTGGCGACGGCGACCGGCTCCAGGCCGCGATCGACTGGCATGACCGCGACCCCGACCGCTTCGTCGCCGGCGCCGGAATCCGCGGATCGGACGACACGCCGCTGCCGCCGATCGACGTGCTCCGCAAGGCCTTTGCCGATGGCAGGCTCAAGGTGCTCGGCGAAGTGACGTCGCAATATGCCGGGCTGTCGCTCAGCGATCCCAAATATGATCCCTATCTCGCGTTGGCCGAAGAGTTCGACGTGCCCGTCGCACTCCACACCGGCACCATGCCCGCGGGGACCAGCTTCGATCCCTGCTGCACATCGGCGCGGGCCCGCTTCGGCAATCCCGAGCTGGTCGAGGAAGCGCTCAACCGCCACCCCAAGCTGCGCCTCAACATCATGCATGGCGGCTGGCCCTATCTCGACGACACGATCGCGATGCTGATGCTCTACCCGAACGTGAACATCGATACCGGCGCGATCGACTGGCTGCTGCCGCGCCCCGCCTTTCACGCCTATCTGCGGACCTTCGTCGATTCGGGCTTCTCCAAGCGGATCATGTTCGGATCGGACCATATGTATTGGCCCGATGCGATCGGTCTCGCCATCGAAGGGATCGAGAGCGCAGCCTTCCTGACCGAGACGCAGAAGCAGGATATCCTGCACGACAATGCCGTGCGCTTCTACAAATTGTGAGCGCATAGGCCGTATCGACATCAAGCGATGCGAGGCACCTCCCCCGATCCTCTCCCGGAAGAAGAGGATCGGTTGCATGCCATCCGCGCTTCGTCACCCCGGCCGCGTACCGGGGTGACCGAAAGGACCGGCTAGGCCGGCGCCTGTGCCGGCTGCAGCTCCGCCGCCAGCGCATCGTCCTTGGCCGAGGCGCGCTGATAGGCCTCGCGCCCGCTCAGCCGGCCGAAATAGTCGAGGAACGCCGCGCGCTTGGGCAGCGTGCCGAACATCGTGCCCCAGCCGATCGCCGAGCCGACATAGATATCCGCCGCAGTGAAGCGGTCGCCGGCGATATAGGGATGCGCCGAGACGGCCTTTTCCAGCACGTCCACCGTCAGCTCGTAATTGCCATAGCCGAACATGCGGCCCTGCTCCGGCCTGGGGACGAACTGGGCGGCATGGTTGGTCACTGCCTGCTCGACCGGGCCGGCGGCAAAGAACAGCCAGCGATAATAATCGGCACGCTCGCTCGCATCGGGGGCGAGGCCCGCCGCCGGAAAGGCTTCGGCCAGATAGGCGCAGATCGCGGCGCATTCGGTGACGACATGGCCGCCATGGACGATGGCCGGGACTTTCCCCATCGGGTTGATGCCCAGATAATCCTCGCCCTTCATCGTCGTGCCATATTCGACCACCTGCGTCTCATAGGGTGCGCCGGTCTCCTCCAGCGCCCAGCGGACGATGCGCCCGCGCGACTGGGGATGGGTGTAGAAGGTCAGGTCGCCTGTCATGATTTCCCTCCGGATCAATCGAACATAAAGTGAACAAATCAACCGATCGCGTCAAGCGCCGTTCAAAGCGTGGCGAAGGTGGCGAGCAGGCGCTCCCAGGCGCGATTGGCCTGATCCGCGTTGTAGACCTGGCTGTCCGGCGGGCACCAGCCGTGCATCGTGCCCTTGTAGACTTCGATCTCGGCCGGCTGGCTGCTGGCGGCGAAGGCGGCCTTGAGCTTGTCCTTGTCCTCCGGGGCGCGGGCATCGTCATTCTCGGCGATCGCGATCAGCCAATGCGCTTTCATCTGGGGCACCAGCGCGATCAGGCCTTCGGCCGCGAGCCCGCCGCCATGGAAGGTCGCGCCGCCATGGACGCGCGCAGGCACCGCGGCGGCGGTGTACATGACCATCGGGCCGCCCATGCAATAGCCCGTGCTGCCGATGCCGCGCTTGATGTCCACTTCCTTCTGCCGGTCCACCCAGGCGACAAAGGCCTTGGCATCGCGCGTGCTCGCATCCGGCGTGAGCAGCTGGCGCCAGGGACCGACCTTGGCCCGCAGGGCGTCGTCAAAGCCCTGGCCAGGCGTGACGAAGGGTGCCTTGGTCGAGCGGTAGAACTGGTTGACGGTGAGCACCGCATAGCCCGACTGGGCCAGCCGGTCGGCCATCTGGCGGAAGGCCGGCCGCAAGCCGAAAATGTCCGGCCACACGATCACGGCGGGATGCCTGCCGGCCGCCGGCGCGACGAAATAGGCGTCGCAGCTGCCGTCCGGCGTGGCGATGACGACGTCGCGCCCCGCGATCTCGGCCGCACCGGCCGGAACCGGCAGCAGCACCGCGGCACCCATCGCGGCCGCGCCCGCGCCGAACTCACGGCGGGTCAGCAGGAAGTGCGCATTGTCGGCGGCGGTCAGCTCGTCACACATGGGATCCCTCCATGATCGCGGATAGCGCCCCGGCGTGCCGAGTCGCGGCGGCGAGGCTACACGCCCCGCCCGCGTCCGTCATGCCGCGAGGCGATCCTGCCGGGCATGGCGGGCAAAGGGACTGAGGCCGAGCCAGCGCTGCATCTGCGCCGCGATGCCGGGAGCGCCGGTGAGCAGCAGCGTCTCGCGATCGAGCGCGTCCCGCACCGTCTCATACCCCATCCAGATCGCAGTCATGGTCCGCAGATCCGCAGAGACGAACAGATCGATATCATGGCCGGGATCGATCGAGCACAGGTCGACCCCGGATTGCGGATCGACCACCAGCCAGTAGCGGCGACGCGGCTCGGGCTGTTCGGGGAAGCGGAACTGGATCACGCTGCGCCTGGGCGGCAGCGGCGTTGGATCGAGGTTGCGGCGCATGTCCCACATCAGCAGCTGCGCATCGAGATGCTGGAGCGAGAGTTCATATGCCACCCAGCGCTGGCCCCAGATGCCGAACGCCTCGACCACCGGCTCCAGTTCGCGCCCGGCTTCGGTAAGGCGATAGTCGCTGCCGCCCTCCTCGCGCGCGACGATGCCCGCGCATTCGAGTTCCTTGAGCCGCTGCGAGAGCAAGGCGGGCGACATGCGCGGCACGCCGCGGCGCAGGTCGTTGAACCGCGTCGATCCCGCGAACAGTTCGCGCAGCAGCACCACCGTCCAGCGCGTGCACAATATCTCCGCGGCCATCGCGACCGGGCAGAATTGCTTGTAGCTCCCTTGCGTCATTCCTGATCCTTCACGAACGTGCAGGCAGGATAGTTCAGACTCTGTACCGGGCAAGTTCAGTTTCTGAACTGGAGCGCGGCCGGCAGGATGGGTGATTGGTAGCGCGACCAATCGACCGAAAGGGGAATGACGATGGAAGGCAAGGCCATGCCGCGGGACTGGATCGCCGAGGCCCGGATGATCGCGGCGGACATCGCGGCACATGCCGATCGCCACGATGCCGAGGAGAGCTTCGTGGCGGAAGGCTATGCGCGGCTGAAGCAAGCGGGCTTCTTCAAGGCGCTGGTGCCCGAAGCGCTGGGCGGCGGCAGCGCCGATTTCGCCGATGTCTGCGGGGCGATCCGCGTGCTGGGCGCCGCCTGCGGCTCGACCGCGCTCGCCTTTTCGATGCACACCCATCTGGTCGCCGCCGCCGCGTGGCGCCTGAAGCACCAGGATGCGCCGACCGAGGGCCTGCTCCGCCGGGTGGCGGCCGAGGAACTGATCCTCGTCTCGAGCGGCGGATCGGACTGGCTGGAAAGCGCCGGTATCGCCGAGAAGGTGGAAGGCGGCTTCCGCATCACCGCGCGCAAGCCCTTCTCCAGTGGCTGCGAACTGGGCGACCTGCTGATGACCAGCGCGGTGTACGACGATCCCGAGGCGGGGCCGACCGTGCTCCATTTCGGCGTGCCGCTGCGCGCGGAGGGCGTGGCGATCACCGATAGCTGGCACGTGCTCGGCATGCGGGGCACCGGCTCGCACGACCTGATGCTCGACGGGCTGTTCGTCGCCGACGCCGCGATCTCCGGCCGGCGGCCGCAGGGCAAGTGGCACATGCTGTTCCATGTGATCAGCATGATCGCCTTCGCCGCGATCTACTCGGCCTATATGGGCGTGGCGGACGGCGCCCGGCGGCGCGCGCTGGAGATCGCGCGCACCCGGCGGCCCGACTCGCATCTGCTCCAGCGCATCGGCGAGATGGAGAATGCCCATGCCGCGGCGGACATGGCGATGCGCGAGATGATCGCGATCGCGGCCGGCGGCGCGCCGGGGCCGGTCACGACCAGCCGCGCGATGACGTGCCGCACCCTGCTCGGCGACGCGGCGATCGGGACGGTGAGCCGGGCGATGGACGTCGCCGGGGGCGCGGGCTTCTATCGCAAGGCCGGGCTGGAACGCGCCTTTCGCGACGTGCAGGGCGCCCGCTTCCATCCGCTGCAACGCGAGCCGCAGCAGGTACTGGCCGCGCGGGTCGCGCTGGGGCTCGACATCGACGGCTGAGCCCGGCATGCGTCGCCCTCTCAAATGGGGGCGGCGCATGGATCTCCAGGCTTATTTCGCGCGGATCGGGCATGACGGGCCGCTGGCCCCCGACCGCGCGACGCTGACTGCGCTGATGCAGGCGCATCTCGCCGCCTTCCCCTTCGAGAATCTCGACGTGCAGCTGGGGCGACCGGTTTCGATCGAGCCGGGCGCGATCTTCGACAAGCTGGTTGTCCGCCGGCGGGGCGGCTGGTGCTTCGAACAGAACGGACTGTTCGGGCGCGTGCTCGAAGCGCTCGGCTTCGACGTGCGCCGCATCTCGGCGGGCGTGATGCGGCATGTGCACGGCGAAGGCGCGATGGGCAACCATCTGGCGCTCATGGTGGCGCTGGAGAACCGGCCATGGCTGGTCGATGTCGGCTTTGGCGGCATGCAGGCGGCGCCGCTGCCCCTGGCGCCGGGCAGCGAACACCACCCGCCCTATGACGTGGCGCTGCGCCAGGTCGACGGCTGGTGGCGCTTCGAGGAGCGGTATGGCGAGGGTGACCCCTTCAGCTACGACTTCCATGACGCACCCGCCGACGAGGCGCTGTTCGCGCGGCGTTGCAGCGAATTGCAGCGCCAGCCCGAATCGCCGTTCGTCCAGAATCTCGTCGTCCTGCAGCGCCGCGGCGACCGCCACACGACGCTGCGCGGGCGCGTGCTGACCCGGCGGGGCCCCGCGGGCGAGACGCACGAACTGCTTCCCGATGCCGAAGCGCTGGTCGAACGGCTCGAGCGATGTTTCGGATTGCAGGTGCCGGAAGCGGCCGGGCTGTGGGACACGGTCTGCGCCCGCCATGCCGCCTTGTTCCCCGACCAAGCCTAGGGCCGCCGATCGCACCACGGAAGACGCGCAGATACGCGAATCCCCCCGAATCGCGTTCGAGGGGACACCGCCGCGCCCCTTGCCGGGCGGAACAACGAAAGCCGGCCCCGTTTCGGGGGGCCGGCCGGTCGTCAGTTGTTGCTGCTGCTGCGGAACAGCGTCTCGGCGGTGTGCTCGACAGGAGCCGCCGGAGCATCCTCGCCGGCAGCCTCGGCATCGCGGGTCGCGGCCTGGCGCTCGGCGCGGAGCTGCTCGATCAGTGCCTCGCGGTCGCCCTCGAGGCGGGTGTCGACCTGGGCCTCGATGCCGGCGGCCTTCGCCGCCTTGGCGACGATCGCGTCGAGCTCGCGCTGCGAAGTGAGGCCCAGCGTCACCGGATCCTTCGGCACGATGTTGGCGATGTTCCAATGGCTGCGGTCGCGGATCGCGGCGATCGTGGTGCGGGTGGTGCCGATCAGCTTGCCGATCGCGCCGTCCGAAATCTCCGGATGGTTGCGCAGGATCCAGGCAATGCCGTCCGGCTTGTCCTGGCGCTTGGAGACCGGCGTGTAGCGCGGCCCCTTGGTACGGCGGACCTGCTCGGGGCCCTTGAGCATCTTGAGGACGTAGTTCGGGTCCTTCTGGCCCTTCTCGATCTCGTCCATCGTCAGCTCGTGCGCGCGGACGGGATCGCGGCCGGTGAGCTTGGTCGCGGCGGTATCGTCGGCGATCGCCTGGACCTCGAGGATGTGCAGACCGCAGAACTCGGCGATCTGGTCGAACGAGAGCGACGTGTTGTCGACCAGCCAGGAAGCGGTCGCATGGGGCATCAGCGGCTGGGCCACTTACAGTCTCCAGAAATAGAAAGGGCCGCCCTTCACGGGCGGCCTGTAACGGGCCTGACTTAATGCCATGCGCCACGAAGAGCAAGGAAAAGGGGGAGGTAACCAGCGGCAATTACCGTCATTCCGGCGAAAGCCGGGATCTCGTGCGGCGCTTGTCCCGCCTTCGCCCGGGATCCCGGCTTTCGCCGGAATGACGATCGGGTCAGGCCGCGGCCCGTTCGCCGTGCATCGGATGGAGCGCGTTGAGGAACTGGCGGGCGCTGGCTTCCCAGGTGAAGGTCCTGCCATAGGCGGCGCATGCCGCGCGGTCCCTGGTCAGCGCCTCGCCGATCGCCCGGGTGAGATCGGCGTCCATCGCGCCGGTCTCGGGCGTGAGCACGTCGATCGGCCCGGTGACCGGATAGCCGGCGACCGGCACGCCGCACGCCAGCGCCTCGATCATCACCAGCCCGAATGTGTCGGTCTTGCTCGGGAAGACGAACACGTCCGCCGCGGAATAGGCCGAGGCGAGTTCGGCGCCGAACATCGGGCCGAGGAACTTCGCCTCGGGGAAGCGGGCCTTGAGCGAGGCGCGCGCCGGCCCGTCGCCGACCACCACCTTGGTGCCCGGATGCGTAGTCTTGAGGAAGGCCTCGAGATTCTTCTCGATCGCGACGCGACCGACATAGAGCTGCACCGGCCCGTCGAGATCCTGCATCGCAGGATGCGGATCGAGGCCGGGACGGAAATTGGCGAGGTCCACGCCCCGGCCCCAATGCTTCACATGGGAAAGGCCGTGATCGGTCAGCGACTGGCGGATCGAGGGGGTGGAAGCGAGGATCGCCTGGCTCGGCGCATGGAACCACTTGATGTAGCGCCAGATCCACTCGGCCGGCACCCCCGAGCGCGCCGAGACATAGTCCGGGAACTGGGTGTGATAGGCAGTGGTGAAGGGCATTTCGTGCCGGATGCACCAGCGCCGCGCGGCGACGCACAGCGGCCCCTCGGTGGCGAGATGGATCGCGGTGGGCCCGAACTCCTCGAGCATCGCCCCGACGCTGGCGACGCGGGCGAGCGCGAGGCGGATCTCGGGATAGGTCGGGCATGGCAGCGAGTAGAAGAGATCGGGCGAGATCACCTCGACCAGATGGCCCTGTTTCTCGAGCACCCGGCGCACCGATTGCAGCGTGCGCACGACTCCGTTCACCTGGGGCTCCCAGGCGTCGGTCACGATAGCTATCCGCACAGGTCCGACCTCCGTTGCCGTCACGCAGCCGCCAGTCTGACCCCGGATGCTGCCTCGCTCTCGCGTTTCGCCATCTCTTCGGCCCAATGGAGAATTTCCATGGTACCGTCGTAATGCTCAACGAGCGCGGTGCAACCCTCCACCCAATCGCCGTCATTGTAATAGGCGATGCCTTCGATGTCGCGCATCTCGGCAGTGTGGATATGTCCGGCGATCACGCCGTCGACTCCCCGCGCACCGGCTTCGTGCGCGACGATCTCTTCGAACTTCGAAATGAACTCGACTGCGTTCTTCACCTTGGCCTTGGCGTATTTGCTCAGCGACCAATAGGGCATGTCGAGCCAGCGGCGGACCCGGTTCACCAGCCGGTTCAGGCCCATCATCATCTCATAGGCGGCGTCGCCCAGATGCGCGAGCCAGCGATGCGACATGGTGATCGCGTCGAACTCGTCGCCGTGCAGCACGAGCAGGCGCCGGCCATCGGCGGTGGTGTGGATCGCCTGGCGGCGGATGTGCACCCCGCCGAAGTTCAGGCCCGAGAACTGGCGGAACATCTCGTCGTGATTGCCCGGGATATAGACGATCTCGGTGCCGCGCTTCGCCCGCTTCAGGAACCGCCAGACGATGTCGTTGTGCGAATCGGGCCAGTAGAAGCGCTTCTTGAGCGCCCAGCCATCGATGATGTCGCCCACCAGATACATCACGTCGCAATCGACATGGTCGAGAAAGTCGATCAGCATCTCGGCATTGCAGCCGCGCGTGCCGAGATGGATGTCGGAGATCCAGATCGCGCGATAACGCTTGCGCTCGGTGATCGCCTTTTCGGGGATCGACGGAGTCGATGCATGGAAATCCGCAACGTGCTGCGCGTCGAACGGAAGCCTGGTGATCGTGGCCATTTAACCAGCCCTGCAAATGCCCTTGCCTGGCCCGGCTAAATGGCCGCGGAATATTACAATTGGAATCGTTTCGACTTCACGCGGATGTCACAGAAACCTGCATAATCGATCGCTTCCGCTCTGCGAATCAGAGGTTCTACGCATCAGGCGGTGATCGGAATGTGCCGCGGCAACGCCGCCATCCGGTCGAGCCAGGCCCGCAGCGCAGGATAGGGCTGGAGGCTGAACCCGCCCGTCTCCGCGACATGGGTATAGGCGTAGAGCGCGATGTCGGCGAGCGTCGGCCGGTCGATCACGAACCAGTCGCGCTTCGCCAGATGCTCGTCCATCAGCGCCAGCGCCGCTTCGCCCGCCGCCCGCTTGGCCGGCAGCATCGCCCGCTGCACGTCGCTGAGATTGTCGAGGCCGATCCAGACGGTCCAGAAGCGCAGTGTCGCGACATTGGGCTCGTGGTTATATTGTTCCCAGAACAGCCAGCGCAGCATGTCGGCACGCGCGAACCGGTCGTGCGGGATCAGGTCGCTGCCATCGGCCAGGTAGAAACAGGCGGCGTTGCTCTCGGGCAGGAAATCATCAATGCCCACCTGGAGCACCGGGATCCGGCCATTGGCGTTGACCTGGCCCAGAAACTCGGGCGTGCGCGTCTCGCCCTTCACGATATCATATTCGCGCCGCTCGAGCGGCAGCCCCAGATGCGCGGCGGTGAGCCGGATCTTGTAGCAATTGCCCGACGCGGCATATTCGTGAAGCACCAGCGCAGCCATGATTCCCTCCCTTGATCGGTCCGTTCTTCGAACCTGCCGGAGCGCGGCGTCCAATAGAAACAGCCATCTGAAACATAAGCACCACTTATGATCAGATATAGCCGTTCTCTGCACGCCGGCGCACCGTGCGGCGACCAGGCCCCGGTCCGAGCTGAAGTGCTCAGTCGATCGTCAGCACGATCTTGCCGACATGCTCGCCCGATTCCATGCGGGCATGCGCCTCGGCCGCCCGGGCGAGCGGGAACACCGCGTCGATCACCGGCTTGAGCCTGCCCTCGGCCACGAAGGGCCACACCGTACGGTGCAGCTCATCGGCCAGGAGCGCCTTGAACTCGAGCGGGCGCGGCCGCAGCGTCGACCCGGTCAGCACCAGCCGCTTGCGCATGATCTCGAAGATCGGGATCGTCGCCTGCATGCCGCCCTGCACGGCGATCGAGACATGCCGCCCCTCTTCCGCCAGGCACTGGAGGTTGCGCGGCACATAATCGCCGCCGACCATGTCGAGCACGATGTCGACGCCCCTGCCCGCCGTGATCTCCATCACCCGGGCGACGAAATCCTCGGCCTTGTAGTTGATCGCGTGATCGGCACCGATTTGCCGCGCGGCCTCGCACTTCGCGTCCGATCCGGCGGTGACGATGATCGTCAGCCCGAACAGGTTGGCGAGATGGATCGCCATCGTCCCGATGCCGCTGGTGCCGCCATGGACCAGGATCCACTCCCCGTCCGCCGCATAGGCACGCTCGAAGACGTTGCTCCACACGGTGAACAGCGTCTCCGGCATCGCCGCCGCCTCGACCATGGAGAGCGCGGGCGGCACGGGCAGGCACTGGCCCTGCGGCGCCACCGCATATTCGGCATAGGCGCCCCCCGCGATCAGCGCGCAGACGCGCTGGCCCAGCAGCTCGCGCGGCACCTCCTCGCCCACCGCGGCGACGGTGCCGGAAACCTCCATGCCGAGGATCGAGGGCGCGCCGGGCGGCGGCGGATACAGCCCCTTGCGCTGCATCACCTCGGGCCGGTTCACCCCCGCGGCGGCGACCTTCACCAGCACCTCGCCACGCCCTGGCCGGGGCACCGGGCGCGACACCGGCACCAGCACCTCGGGCCCGCCCGGCGCCTCGGGGTCGATTGCCAGCATCGTTTCCGGAAGACCCATCGGCTCGTCGCTTTCGAACGCAGAAGAAACCCCGGGTCTTATTGACATCGGTCCGGCCCCGGTCAACGCTGGGCCATCATGGACGCCGACGAAAATCTTCCGCGTCGCAAGGACGACCTTGTCGCCCAGCTCGCGAAGCAGGACCTCGATCCCCTTTCGGTTGAGGAGCTTAACGAGCGCATCGCGCTGCTCGAGGCCGAGATCGCGCGAAGTCGGAACAAAATTTCATTTGCCCTTAACCACCGCGCAAGCGCGGACGCTCTATTTAAGAAATGAGCGTGACGGCACCGGAGATGGGGCCCAGGCCCATGCAAAACTCCGGTGCGGGGCCGCTGCGCTTGATGCGAGGCCCAACGATCCCGACATGGGGGTCAACGGGCCGCGTATCCTTTCCGGCCCACAGGAGTTGTACCTGAATGCCTAGTTTCGCCTCCGCTCTGGAATCGACACTGCACAAGGCACTGGAGGCCGCGTCCTCCCGTCGCCATGAATATGCCACCCTCGAACACCTGTTGCTCGCGCTCGTCGACGACGAGCATGCCAGCAAGGTGATGAGCGCGTGCGGCGTGGACCTGGGCGAGCTCAAGAACACCGTGGCGCACTATCTCGACACCGAGCTCGAAGCGCTCAAGGTCGACCAGGCGACCGACCCGTCGCCGACCAGCGGTTTCCAGCGCGTCGTCCAGCGCGCGATCCTCCACGTCCAGTCCTCGGGCCGCGACGAAGTGACCGGCGCGAACGTGCTCGTCGCCCTGTTCAGCGAGCGCGAGAGCTATGCCGTCTATTTCCTGCAGCAGCAGGACATGAGCCGCCTCGACGCGGTGAGCTACATCTCGCACGGCGTCGGCAAGGGCGGCACCGGCAGCACCGAAGCGCCCACGCCCAAGGGCGCCGCCGACGAGGACAAGGCCGCCAAGCAGGAGACCAAGTCCGGCAAGGGCGAGAGCGCGCTCAAGCAGTTCACCGTCGACCTCAACGAGAAGGCCAAGGCCGGCAAGGTCGATCCGCTGATCGGCCGCGCCGCCGAAGTGGACCGCACCGTGCAGATCCTCTGCCGCCGCTCGAAGAACAACCCGCTCTATGTGGGCGATCCGGGCGTCGGCAAGACGGCCATCGCCGAGGGCCTGGCGCGCAAGATCGTCGAGGGCGAAGTGCCCGAGGTGCTGAAGGAAGCGGTGATCTACTCGCTCGACATGGGGGCGCTGCTCGCCGGCACCCGCTATCGCGGCGACTTCGAGGAGCGGCTGAAGCAGGTCGTCACCGAGCTCGAGAAGCTGCCGCATGCCGTGCTCTTCATCGACGAGATCCACACCGTGATCGGCGCCGGCGCCACCAGCGGCGGCGCGATGGACGCGTCGAACCTGCTCAAGCCGGCGCTGTCGGGCGGCTCGATCCGCTGCATCGGCTCGACCACCTACAAGGAGTTCCGCAACCATTTCGAGAAGGACCGGGCACTGCTCCGGCGCTTCCAGAAGATCGACGTGAACGAGCCGACGGTCGAGGACACGATCAAGATCCTCGCCGGCCTGCGCACCGCGTTCGAGGAGCATCACCACGTCAAGTACACGCCGGACGCGATCAAGTCGGCGGTGGAGCTCAGCGCGCGCTACATCAACGACCGCAAGCTGCCCGACAAGGCGATCGACGTGATCGACGAAGTGGGCGCGATGCAGATGCTGGTGCCGCCGTCCAAGCGCAAGAAGACGATCACGCCCAAGGAGATCGAGGCGGTGATCGCGACGATGGCGCGCATCCCGCCGAAGAGCGTGTCGACCGACGACACCAAGACGCTGGCCAATCTGGAGACCGACCTCAAGCGGGTCGTGTTCGGCCAGGACAAGGCGATCGAGGTGCTCAGCTCGGCGATCAAGCTCAGCCGCGCGGGCCTGCGCGATCCGGACAAGCCGATCGGCAACTATCTGTTCTCGGGCCCGACCGGCGTCGGCAAGACCGAAGTGGCGAAGCAACTCGCCGAGCTGCTCGGCATCCCGCTCCAGCGCTTCGACATGTCGGAGTACATGGAGCGCCACAGCGTCTCGCGCCTGATCGGTGCCCCTCCGGGCTATGTCGGCTATGATCAGGGCGGCCTGCTCACCGACGCGGTCGACCAGCAGCCGCACTCGGTGCTCCTGCTCGACGAGATCGAGAAGGCGCATCCGGACCTGTTCAACATCCTCCTCCAGGTGATGGACAACGGCAAGCTGACCGATCACCACGGCAAGACCGTCGACTTCCGCAATGTGATCCTGATCATGACCACGAACGCGGGCGCTTCGGACATGACGCGGGAGAGCATCGGCTTCGGCGAGATCAGCCGCGACGATGTGCAGGAGGAAGCGGTGAAGAAGCTCTTCACGCCGGAATTCCGCAACCGCCTCGATGCCATCGTGCCGTTCGATTACCTGCCGACCGCGGTGGTCAGCCGGGTGGTCGACAAGTTCATCCTCCAGCTCGAACTGCAGCTGGCGGATCGCGGCGTGCACATCCAGCTGGACGAAGCGGCCAAGGCCTGGCTCACCGAGAAGGGCTATGACAAGCTCTATGGCGCCCGCCCGATGAGCCGCCTGATCCAGGAGAAGATCAAGCAGCCGCTGGCCGAGGAGCTGTTGTTCGGCAAGCTCGTCCATGGCGGCGAGGTGAATGTGAAGCTGAAGGACGGCGTGCTGAACTTCCAGGTCACGCCGGCGGCCCCCAAGCCGAAAAAGGGCAAGAAGACCGAGGCCGCCAAGGCATCCAAGTAACGGCCTCGGCCATTCGAAGACGATGCGGGCCGGGAGGTGACTCCCGGCCCGCTCTGTTCGTCCGGCCCCGCGGCGGCCCCGCTTTTCCGTCGCAGGCCAGATGGTCGGGCCTGGCGGCGCGGATGCCGAAGGATCAGCGGTCGCGGCTCGCGATTTCGACGCCGCGATTGGCGAGCGCGATGGCGCGATCCACCTGCGGACGCGCCGCGGCGGCGGCCTGCCTGTGGCAGGCGCGGACGGCAGGATTGGACAGCATCGAGCCGGTGGCGCGATCGTCGCCACAGACATGGACGACCGCGCGGTTCACGCGACGATGCAGCGCCTGACGGCCTTCGGCCGTGGCGAGCGCGCCGGCCCGGTACGAAATCTTCACGCTGCGCTGGGCGAGCGCCGGTGCCGCCGGAACCGCGAGCGCGGCGGCGATGAGAAAGATCTTCATGACATGCTCCTGGGCGAGATGGTCTTCTACCCGCTCCTCGCGGCCGGTCTGCCGCCGGCCCGGGCGCGCCCTATTCGCGCGATGCGTAAGCCGCATGATCGGACGGTTACGTCGCGCGGTCTTTGATGTGACGATTGCGATGGGCCAGGCGCATGGCCCCAATGATCAGGGCATGCGCGTCATATATGAACAACACACCCATTGCGTTCCCGCGCCGATACCGCAGGGAAGCCGCGCGCTTCGGGTCGCAGCCATGGTCTTGCCAGGGAGAATCCGAATGCGTTCGATGAAATGGAAGATTGCGGGCGCCGGCTCCGCGCTGGCGGGCACGCTCGCCGCCGGCCTGGTCGTGGCGCAGACGGGCAACGATACCGCACCCGAAGCCCGCTATGTGATGGACGTCGGCACCACCGCCGGCATGATGGGCCAGGCCGATGGGCGCGAGATGACGTTGCGCCTCGGTTCGCGCCTCCCCGCCACGGGCGGTGCGCCCAGGGCCGATCATTTCCTGCCCGAGGGCATGCGCATGGGCGCATCGGTGCCGCTCGCTTCGCCCGAGCCGGGCAAGCCGGGCCCTCGCGACGACGAAGACAGATATGCCTATGACAAGCTCGCGCGGCCCAAGGGGCGGTTGCTGATCTATTGGGGCTGCGGCGCGCATGCCGGGCCCGGCCAGCCGCTCGTCATCGACTTCGCCAGGCTCGGCAAGGGCCAGATGCCGCCCGAGCTGTTCAGCGCGCGCATCCCTGCCGAGGCGGTGCCCCGGGCGAGCACCAGCCGCACCTATGGCGACTGGCCCAACGGCAAGACCGGCGCGAAGGTGGGGGGCAATTCCTCGCTGATCGGCGCGCACCGGATCGCCGGCAACTACAGCCCGGAGATCGGCTTCACGCTCAACCAGGATTTCATGGCCGCGCCGCGCGTGAAGTCCGGCCAGGCGGCCGACGGCTCGGTTCCGCTCAACTGGGCAGCGGTCCCCGCCGCGACGGGCTATTATGCCTGGGCGATGGGCTCGGCCGGCGAGGGCAAGGACGACATGATCTGGTGGGCATCCTCCGCCACGCGCCAGTTCGGCGGCGACCTGTGGGGCTGGCTCTCGCCGGGCACGGTGAATCGCCTGGTGGGCCAGAAGGTGGTGATGCCGCCCAGCCAGACCAGCTGCGCCATCCCCGCCGAAGTGAAGAAGGCCGCGGGCGACGTGATGATGGGCTTCCTCTATGCCTATGGGCCGGAGGCCAGTTTCGCCTTTCCCGAACGGCCCAGGGATCCGAAGATCGCCTGGCGCCCGAAATGGACGGCCAAGGTCCGCTACCGGGCGATGGGCAATTTCATGGCCGGCATGCCCGACATGGGCGACGCAATGCGCGGCCAGCTGTCGGACAGCGACGAGGAACGGCCCGAGCAGAAGCCCAAGCCCTGCAAGCCCAGGCTCGGCGGGCTGCTGAAACGTGCCGCCGGTCTCGGCGACGGCTGCTGAACCGATGCGGCCGGGGGAGCGACGCGCCACCGCGCCGCTCCCCCGGGACCCGCGGTAAGTGGCTGAGCCGGATCATAAAGACGATCCGGTACGCATGTATCTTTACGGGTTGTTCGTCATGTTGGGCGTAGACCCGCGCCATGCTGGCGTTGCGTTTCCTGCGGCTGTCCGTCCTTGTCGGCGCGTTGATCGCGCTGCTGGGCCTGGTCGTGCCTGCGCAAGCCCAAGGCAATGTGGGCCAGGCGCTCAGCATCTGCGTGCTGCGCGACACTGGCGGAATGAACCCGGCCGAACTGATCCGCCACCCCGAGCGCTTCGATTGCAAGACCCCGCAATACCGGCTCGGCCCCGGCAGTTTCTGGGTGATCTCGCGGGACATCGAGCAGCGCTCGCGCGCGTCCAATCCCCTGTCCGTGCGCTTCGCCAGCCTGTGGCAGCGGGGCCTTGCGCTGCATGCGCTCTATGCCGACGGGCGGATGGCGACGCAGCGTACCGACGCCCGCGGCATCACGCCCTGGATCCAGCTCGGCGCGGTCGCCGAGATGCCGCTCGCGCGGCGCGAGGCCAGGGTCGTGCGCCTGCTCTGGCACGTCGAGGGATCGGCCAACATGCGCGGCGTGATGCTGGGACCGCGGCTGGTGACCGGCGCCGAGAGCCAGCAGGCCAACATCGCGCTCACCGCTCTCTATGCCGGTTTCGGCGGCCTGTGCCTGGCGCTGTTCGTCTACAACCTCGCGCTGTGGGGCGCGCTGCGGCACCGTTTCCAGCTCTTCTACTGCGTGATGGCGCTGGGGCTGCTCGGCTATGTCTTCTCTTCCTCCGGCGCGCTGGCCTGGGCTCTTCCGGACATCGCCAACAATGATCGATTGCGGCTCAACTATCTCCTGCTCGGCTTCACCGGGGCGAGCGCGCTGATCTTCGCCCGCAGCTTCTTCGAGGAGCAGGTGTTCGCCGGCTGGCTCAGCCGCTTCATCTATGTGGTGGCGGGAGCGCTGCTCGGCGTGGGGCTGCTCGTCTTCTGCTTTGCGCCGCTGAACGTCCAGATCGTCGATGCCGCCTTCAGCTCCGTCTTCCTGATGCTGGGCGCCGTGGTGGCGCCCATGCTGTGGCGCGCCTGGCGGGTGCGTTCCAATTATCTGTGGCTGTTCGCGATCGGCTGGGGCGCACCCATCCTCACCTCGCTGATGCGGACGCTCGCCAATTTCCACGTCCTGCAATGGAGCTTCTGGCTCGACAATTCGACCTTGCTGTCGATGGCATTGGAGGCGCTGATGTCGAGCCTCGCCATCGCCTATCGCATCAAGCTGCTGCGCGACGAGCGCGACGACGCGATCGCCAGCGAGGTGATGGCCCGCCGCCTGGCCGATACCGACCCGCTCACCGGGCTGCTCAACCGCCGCGCCTTCCTCGCCCAGGCGATCGGCCGGCCGGGCGAGCAACTGCTGCTCATCGCCGACATCGATCATTTCAAGCGCGTCAACGAGACCCTGGGGCATGACGGCGGCGACGAGGTGCTGCGCCTGCTCGCCCGCACGCTGCGCCACAGCGCGCCGCTTGGCGCCCTGGTCGCGCGGCTGGGCGGCGAGGAGTTCGCCATCCTGGCGCCGGTCGATGCCGGCGTCGAACCCGAGCAGCTGCTCGCCCGGCTGCGCACCACACGCATGCCCTTCGATCTTAAGGTCACGGCCAGCATCGGCGCCTGCACCGGCCCGCTGACCAGCGACATCGACTGGAAGACGCTCTATCGCGGCGCCGATATCGCGCTGTTCGAGGCCAAGTCGGCCGGGCGCGACCGCGCCCGATCGGCGCATCGCGAAGCCGCCTGATCCCCTTGCCCGCCCGCGATGCGCGGCGTATGGCCTTTACCATGTCGGGACGAGCCAGGAGGATAGCCTTCGGGGCGCTAGCTGTGCTTGCGCTGCTCGCCTTCGCATCGCCCGATCGCCGCGCCGACATCGCCATCCGGATGCAGCGCATCGACGATCTCTCGCCGCAGCGCCTCGAAGCCGTGCTGGACATCGGCATCTTCGCCGTTTCGGTGCTCATCACCTGGAGCAAACGGCTTACGACTTGACCCCCACAGAGGCTTGCTTACACCTGTGTCAATGACTGACCCCGAACAGATCTGGCGTACCAGCTATCGTCACCCGGGCGCATGGGACACCCGCTTCCCGCCCCAGTCCATGGTCGATCTGTTCGAAGGCAGCGCCCGCGCGCACCCCGATGCGCCGCTGCTCGATTTCATGGGGCGGCGCTACAGCTATGGCGAGACGCTGGACGGCGCCAACCGGGTCGCGTGCGGACTGAAGGCGCTGGGCTATGGTCCGGGCGACCGGATCGGGCTCTTCCTGCCCAATGTGCCGCATTATGTCGCGGCCTATTACGGCATCCTCAAGCTCGGCGCGACGGTGGTCAATTTCTCGCCGCTCTACACGGTCGAGGAACTGAGCCACCAGGTCGAGGATTCGGGCACCAGGCTGCTCTTCACCATCTCGGCCTCGGCCCTGCTGCCCACTGCGCTGAAGGTGCTCGAGCAGAGCGCGCTGGAGCGGCTGGTGGTCGGATCGGTGGCGGGCGCGCTGCCCGCGGCGAAATCCTTCTTCTATCGCCTGTTCAAGCGCGCCGAAGTGACCGAGCGGCCACAGGACGAACGCATCCTCGCCTTTTCCGGGCTGATCGCGAACGACGGCGCCTGCATCGCGCCGAAGATCGATCCCGAGAAGGACCTGGCGCTGATCCAATATACCGGCGGCACCACCGGCACGCCCAAGGGCGCGATGCTGACGCATCAGAACCTGTCGGCCAATGCCCGCCAGGTCGCCCGGCTCGACCCCGAGATGGGCGTGGCCAGGGACACGGTGCTCGCGGTACTCCCCTTCTTCCACGTCTTCGCCAATACCTGTGTGCTCAATCGCACCGTGGTGACCGGCGGCGAGATCGTGATGCTGCCCCGCTTCAACGCGAAGCAGGCCCTGGCCGAGCTGCGCCGCACCCAGCCGCGCGCGCTGCCCGGCGTGCCGACCATGTACCAGGCGCTGCTCGACGCGCCGGGCATGAAGCCCGAGGACTTCAAGTCGCTGCGCTTCTGCATCTCGGGCGGCGCCCCCCTGCCCGCCCAGCTCAAGGAGGAATGGGAACGCATCACCGGCGCGCGCGTGATCGAGGGCTATGGCCTGTCCGAAAGCTCGGGCGTGGTCTCGACCAATCCCTATGACGGGCTCAACAAGCCCGGGACGATCGGCCAGCCGATCCAGGGCACGCGCGTCCGCCTGGTCGACAAGGAAGACCCCAGCCGCCCGCCGCCCGAGGGCGAGCCCGGCGAGATCGTCGTCTTCGGCCCGCAGATCATGAAGGGCTATTGGAACCGCCCCGATGCCGATGCCGATGTCTTTGTCGATGGTCATTGGCTGCGCACCGGCGATGTCGGGCTGATCGACGAGGACGGCTATATCCGCATCGTCGACCGGCTGAAGGACATGATCGCCGTCGGCGGCTTCAAGGTGTTCCCGAGCCAGATCGAGGCGGTGCTCTACCAGCATCCCGCCGTGAAGGAGGCGCTCGTGATCGGCCTGCCGGACGCCTATCATGGCGAGATGCCGCACGCCTATGTGACGCTCGACGAGGATGCCGCGCCGATCGACGGCGCGGCGCTCGCCCAATGGGTCAATGCCCGCATCGGCAAGCACGAGCGCGTCGCCGAAGTGGTGGTGCGCCAGAGCCTGCCCAAGACGATGATCGGCAAGCTGAGCCGCAAGGACCTGATCAACGAAGTGATGGCGGAGCGCCAGGGATGAAGGCGCTGCTGCCCGTGCTGGCGCTCGCGCTCACGGCAGCAGCACCCGCAGCCGAGCAGCGGATCGACGTCGCGCTCTCCAATTTCAAGTTCACGCCGTCGACGATCGCGCTGGTCCATGGCCAGAGCTATGTGCTGCACCTGACCAGCAGCGGCGGGCACAGCTTCGCCGCGAGGGATTTCTTCGCGGCGGCGGCGATGCCGGCGGCGGACCGGGCGAAGATCAGGGACGGCAAGGTGGAGCTCGACAGCGACACGGCCGTCGACCTTCACTTCACCGCGCCCAGGGCCGGCACCTATCCGATCAAGTGCACCCACCTGCTCCATGCGAGCTTCGGGATGACGGGGAAGTTCGTGGTTAGCTGAGTTCCTTTTCCCGAGCTCGCGGGGGAGGAGCCAATCTAATCCCCGGCCTTCACGTCCTTGCCGAACATCACGGCCTTCAGGTTCATGAACTCGTGCATGCCCCAGGGCCCGAGCTCGCGGCCATGGCCGGAGAGCTTCACGCCGCCGAACGGCGCTTCGGGCGTGGAGGCGAGCAGCGAATTGATCGCAGTCATGCCCGACTGGATGTCGCGGGCGAAGCGCTCGATCTCGGCATCGTCGCCGGTCCACACCGACGAGCCCAGGCCATATGGCACGTCATTGGCCAGCGCGATCGCCGCGTCGATGTCCTTGACCTTGTAGACCGCGGCGACCGGTCCGAAGATTTCCTCCTTGGCCACGTCCGATTCGGGATCCATGTCGGTCAGCACGCCCGGCGTCATCCAGGCCCCTTCCCGCGCGATCTTCTCCGCGCCGAAGCGCAGCGTCGCGCCCTCGGCCCTGGCGCGCGCGACCTGTTCGAGCACGGCGTCGCGCTGCGCCGCGCTGGAGAGCGGCCCCATGCCCGTGTCGCGCGCCATCGGATCGCCGATCGTCACGGCCTTCATCCCCGCCTCGAACCGCTCGAGGAACGCGTCGTACACATCGGCATGGACGATCATGCGCTTGGCGCAGATGCAGCTCTGCCCGGCATTCTGGATGCGCGCGGTCACCGCGGTCCTCGCCGCGAGGTCGATGTCGGCCGAAGGCATCACGATCAGCGGGTCCGACCCGCCCAGTTCGAGCACGACTTTCTTGAGTGCGCGGCCGGCCGCCTGCGCCACCTGCGCGCCCGCGCCTTCGCTGCCGGTGAGCGTCACCGCCACGACCCGCCTGTCGGCGATGATCGCCGAGACCTTGTCCGACTTGATGGGCAGGTTCTGGAACAGCCCGTCGGGCGCGCCGGCCGCGCTCATCATCTGCTGGATCAGCGCCGCGCAGCCCTGCACGTTCGAGGCGTGCTTCAACAGGCCGACATTGCCCGCCATGATCGTCGGCGCGAGGAAGCGGACGACCTGCCAATAGGGGAAGTTCCACGGCATCACCGCCAGCACCGGCCCCATCGGCAGCCAGCGCGCCACCGCATGGCCGCCGCCCGCCGTCTGCACCGTCACCGACTCCAGATAGCCGGGACCGTTCGTCGCATAGTGGCGGAACCCGGTGATGCATTTCTCCACTTCCGCCACCGCGCTGGCCAGCGTCTTGCCCATCTCCCTCGTGGCGGTCTCGGCCAGATGCTGCTTGTTCGCCTCCCAGGCGTCCGCGATCCTGCCCAGCAGCTCGGTCCGCTTCTCCAGCGGCGAATCGCGCCAGGAGCGGAAGGCGGCATCGGCACGGGCGAGCGCCATCTCGATCCCGTCCGCGTCCAGCTCGGGGTAGGTGCCGACCGTCTCGCCGGTGGCAGGATTGATGCTGGTGAACATGCGCGCTTCTCCTTGGGCCCGATCCCGTAACGCGCAGCTAGGAAGCGGGATGCGCGGTTGCAATCGCGCCCCGGCCCGGCGCATAGCGAAACCATGGCAGAAGAAGCGGACGTCACCGCGCTCTCGTTCGAGGAAGCGCTGAAGGAACTGGAACGCATCGTCGCGCGGCTGGAGAGCGGCGAGGCGCAGCTCCAGGAAGCGATCGATCTCTATGAGCGCGGCGATCGGCTGCGCCGGCAATGCGCCGCGCGGCTGGATGCCGCCCAGGCGCGGATCGAGGCGATCCGCACCGACGCCGAAGGCCGGGCCGCGGGCACCGCACCCTTCGCCGCCGGCTGAACCACGCCATGGCGCACGCCTCCCTCGCGCTGCAGGCGGCGCTCAAGCAGGTCTCGGCGGAGATGGACCGCCAGTTCGACCTGCTGCTGGCGATTCCCTCCGATCCGCGCGAGGGGCTGTACCGCGCGATGCGCCATGCCGCGATCGGCGGCGGCAAGCGGCTGCGCCCGCTGCTCGTCTCCGCCACCGCGCAACTGTTCGGCGTCGACCGCACCTGCATCGCCCGCACCGCGCTCGCGCTGGAATGCATCCATGTCTATTCGCTGATCCATGACGACCTGCCGGCGATGGACGATGACGACATGCGCCGCGGCAAGCCGACGGTGCACCGGGAATTCGACGAGGCGACCGCGATCCTGGCCGGCGACTGCCTGCACGCGCTCGCCTTCGAAGTGATCGCGGACGAGCGCACGCACCCCGATCCCTTTGTCCGCATCGAACTTTCGGGCACGCTCGCCCTCGCCGCCGGCCCGGCCGGCATGGCGGGCGGGCAGATGATGGACCTGGAAGCCGAGAAGACCAGCTTCGACCTCGCCACCGTCACGCGGCTTCAGGCGATGAAGACCGGCGCGCTGATCAGCTGCGCGGTGGAGAGCGGCGCGATCCTGGGCCGGGCGCCGCAGGAGGGCCGCACGGGCCTACGCGGCTATGCCCGCGACGTGGGCCTCGCCTTCCAGATCGCCGACGATATCCTCGACGCCGAGGGCGACGAGGCGCTGGTCGGCAAGAAGCTGGGCAAGGACGGTGCGGCAGGCAAGGAGACCTTCCTCTCGCTGCTCGGCATGGACCGTGCGCGGGAGCAGGCGCGGATGCTGGTCGAGCAGGCGATCGCGCATCTGAAACCCTATGGCGCCGAGGCCGATCTGCTGCGCGATATCGCGCGCTACACATTGGAACGCGACCGGTGACTTATTCTTGCCGTCATCGCGACGGAGGAAAGGACCTATGACTGTGCGCACCGGCGTCTATCCCGGCACCTTCGATCCGATCACGCTCGGCCATATGGACATCATCCGCCGCGGCGCGAAGCTGTGCGACCGGCTGGTGATCGGCGTGACCACCAATCCCTCCAAGAACCCGATGTTCACCGTCGAGGAACGCATGGAGATGGTGAAGCGCGAAGTGGCGGGGATCGCGGGCGAGATCCATGTCGTCAGCTTCGATTCGCTGCTGATGGACTTTGCCGAGCGCGAGGGCGCCAGCATGATCGTCCGCGGCCTGCGCGCCGTCGCCGATTTCGAATATGAATATCAGATGGCGGGAATGAACCAGCAGCTGAACAGCCGGATCGAGACGGTCTTCCTGATGGCCGATGTCTCGCTCCAGCCGATCGCCAGCCGGCTGGTCAAGGAAATCGCACTCTATGGCGGCGATATCCGCAAGTTCGTTCCGTCCGCCGTCAATGCCGAGATGACCGCGCGCATCGCCGCGATCGGTCGCAAAGGGAGTGGTTGAGGCCGCGCTATTGGTCTAGACCGCCTGTCGAGGGTGTATCCGAGTGGGGAATTTGATGCGTTTGCTTGCCGCACTGGCCGTTTCGGCCTTGATGATGTTCACCACGCCTGCGCTCGCCCAGGGCGGCGGCAAGGCGCGCAAGCCGGCCGCCGAGCCGCTCAAGGGCGTGAGCGCGGAGGATGTGAACAGCATCTATCCGGCCGTGGTGCCCGCCGACCCGGCCGAGACCTGGGTGCTCGACCTGTCGACCGGCGGCCGCGTGCTGATCCGGCTGCGCCCCGATGCCGCACCCAAGATGGTCGAGCGGATCAAGACGCTCACGCGCCGCCATTTCTATGACGGGCTGACCTTCCACCGCGTGGTCGACGATCCCTACAACATGGCGCAGGGCGGCGATCCCAAGGGCAATGG
Source organism: Sphingomonas sp. IBVSS2 (assembly GCF_002127225.1). Taxonomy (GTDB): domain Bacteria; phylum Pseudomonadota; class Alphaproteobacteria; order Sphingomonadales; family Sphingomonadaceae; genus Sphingomonas. The sequence continues at coordinate 61,210 of NZ_NFUR01000002.1, read as the reverse complement.
GACCGGCGATTCCGACCTGCCCAACGTGCCGGCCGAGTTCAACAACCTGCCGCATGTGCGCGGCACCGTCGCTGCCGCCCGCCGCGGCGCGCCGGAACACGCCACGCCCGCGCAGAAGACCGAGGCCGAGAACAGCGCGAACAGCCAGTTCTACATCATGATGGCGCCAAAGCTCGCCTTCGATCACGACTATACCGTGTTCGGCCGCGTCGTTGCCGGCATGGAATGGGTCGACAAGATCGAACGCGGCGAACCGCCGGCCAACCCGACGAAGATCGTCCATGCCTATATCCAGTCCGACAACCCGCCGCCCTATGCCAACCTGCCGGCCGATGCTCCCAAGGCATTGCCGCCGGGCGAAGTGAAGGCGACGCTGCCGCAGTAACGCGCGCCGGCCCGGCAAGTGCATACGTGAACGTAGACCTTTTCGACTTCGAGCTTCCGAACGACCGGATCGCGCTGCGCCCCGCGGCACCGCGCGATTCGGCGCGCCTGCTCGTGCTCGACGGCGCCGGGACGCGCGACCTGCGCGTCACCGACCTGCCCGGCCAGCTGCGGGCCGGCGATTGCCTGGTGTTCAACGACACCCGCGTGATCCCCGCCCAGCTCGAAGGGCTGCGCGGAGAGGCCCGGATCGGCGCGACGCTCCACAAGCGCGAAGGGCCACGCCGCTGGCGCGCCTTCATCCGCAACGCCAAGCGGCTGCGCGACGGCGACACGATCGATTTCGGCCAGGGCGTGACCGCCATGGCGGGCGGCCGCGCCGAGGACGGCAGCTTCGCGCTCGACTTTGCCGGCGACGAGCCGGTCGAGCTGCTGCTCGAGCGCTGCGGCCGCATGCCGCTGCCGCCCTATATCGCGTCGAAGCGCGCGACCGACGCGCGCGATGCCGAGGATTACCAGACGATGTTCGCCGCCGAGCCGGGCGCGGTGGCGGCACCGACGGCGGCGCTGCATTTCACGCCCGGATTGCTCGCGGCGCTCGACGCGGCGGGGATCGGCCACACCACGCTCACGCTGCATGTTGGCGCGGGCACCTTCCTGCCGGTCAAGGCCGAGGACACGGCGGAGCACCGGATGCATGCCGAATGGGGCCGCATCGACCAGGCCACGGCGGACCGCCTGAACGCGGTCCGCGCCGCGGGCGGCCGCGTGATCGCGGTAGGCACGACGAGCCTGCGCCTGATCGAGAGCGCTGCCGGGGAGGACGATGTGATCCGCCCCTTCGAAGGCGACACCGCGATCTTCATCACGCCGGGCTATCGCTTCAAGGGCGTGGACGGGTTGATCACCAACTTCCACCTGCCGCGCTCGACGCTGTTCATGCTGGTGTCGGCGCTGATGGGGCTCGACCGGATGCAGGGCGCCTATGCCCATGCCATCGCCGAGGGCTATCGCTTCTATTCCTACGGGGATGCATCGCTGCTGCTGCCGTGAGAGGATAGCCATTCTCGATGGGAGGCTTTCTTTTGGAGCGCCTCGAAGAGCCGCGTCCGCGGAAACTCTCGAGCAACCCCAGCAAGCCGCCGGTGTTCCGAGGGCCAATGCAAGCGCGGCCCCTCCCCCCGGCCCGCGCCGCCGGCACCCCGCCCCACCTTCGCCACAGATTGCGGCTTGGGTGCGCGCGCGGCAGGGTCCTCTTCGCCGCGAATCGGAAGGATCCCCATGCGTTCGTTGTTCGCCCTCGCGCTTCTCGTCGCGACTCCCGCCTTCGCGCAGGGGCGGACGCGCATCCCCACGCCCGAGAGCGGCAGCGCTGCCCCGATCGGCGCCAGCACGCCCCAGCAGCCCGCCTTCACCGTGATCGTCGAACCGGTGGCGATGATGATCGCCGCCTTCGATGCGGACGGCGACGGCAAGGTGACTCGCGCCGAATTCGATACGGGGCTCAAGCGCAGCTTCGACGCCGTCGATACCCAGCACCAGGGCTGGCTGGGCTATATCGCCTACTCGGACTGGCAGGAGCGCTGGATGGGCGATCGCAATACCGTGCCCAGCCCCTTCGAAGTCGATCGCGACGGCGACAACAAGGTGAGCTTCGCCGAACTCGTCGAACGTTTCGACCTGCTCTTCAAGCGCTTCGATGCGGACAGGAACGGCGTGATCGAACGCAAGGAACTGGTCACCATTCGCCCGCAGGTGATGATGGGTCCGGGCATGGGCCGGGGCAAGAAGGGCCGCGGCCCGAATTGATGTCCTAGCATCACATGCCGGGACGGAGCTAAGAGCGAAACGATGGCCGCGCATCACGACCATAACCACAGCCATAATGGCCATAGCCATGCGCCCGCGGACTTCGGGCGCGCCTTCGCCATCGGCACGGTACTGAACCTCGGCTTCGTCGTCGTCGAAGGCGGGGCCGGCTTCATCACCCATTCGATGGCGCTGCTGGCGGATGCCGGACACAATCTGTCGGACGTGCTCGGGCTGCTGATCGCCTGGGGCGGCGCCGAACTCGCCAAGCGCCCGGCCTCGCCGCGCTTCACCTATGGCCTGCGCGGCTCCTCGATCCTCGCCGCGCTCGCCAACGCCGTGCTGCTGTTCGTCGCGGTGGGCGCGATCCTGCTCGAGGCGATCCAGCGCCTTTCGGAACCACGCGAAATACCCGGGCTGACGGTGATGATCGTCGCCGGCGCCGGCATCGTCATCAACCTGTCGACCGCCCTGCTCTTCGCCCGCGGGCGCAAGGGCGACGTCAACATCCGCGGCGCCTATCTCCACATGGCGGCCGATGCGGCGGTCTCGGCGGGAGTGGTGGTCGGCGCCGCGCTGATGCTGCTCACCGGCGCCGAATGGATCGACCCGGTGGTCAGCCTCCTCATCGTCGTCGTCATCCTGTGGAGCACCTGGGGGCTGTTCACCGAATCGCTCACCATGGCGCTGCAGGCGGTGCCCAAGGGCATCGATTCGGCGGCGGTGGAATCGGCGCTGGCGGACCTGCCCGGCGTCAGCCGCGTCCATGACCTCCATATCTGGCCGATGAGCACCACCGAGGCGGCGCTGACCGCGCATCTGGTGATGCCGGAGGGCCATCCGGGCGACGCGTTCCTGATCGCACTGCAACATCGGCTGGCGCATGACTTCCGGATCGATCATACGACCGTCCAGATCGAATTGGGGGATGGGGCGGAATGTCGCATGCATGGGAATGGACACGCGCATGAGTGATGCCGCGCCCATCCGGCTGGTGATCTTCGATTTCGACGGCACGCTCTCCGACAGCGGCGACTGGTTCCTCTCGGTCGTCGACGAGCTGGCGAAGCGGTTCCGGTTCCGCACCGTCCAGCCGGACGAAGTGGACATGCTGCGCCACAAGAGCTCGCGCGAAGTGATCGAGTTCCTCGGCATTCCGAAGTGGAAGCTGCCGCTGATCGCGCGCTACCTGCGCCGGCTGGTCGGCCGCAACACGCATGAGATCGAGCTTTTCCCGGGCACGCCCGACCTGCTCGAACAGCTTACCGCAACCGGGGTGAAGATCGCCCTCGTCACCTCGAACGCCGAGGCCAATGCCCGCAAGATCCTGGGCCCGGTGCACGCCGCGCGGATCGATTGCTTCGCCTGCGGTTCCTCGCTGTTCGGCAAGGCGCCCAAGTTCCGCCGGGTGCTCAAGAAGATGGGCCTGAAGGCGCACGAAGTGCTGTCGGTCGGCGACGAGACGCGCGACATCGACGCGGCGCGCGAAGTGGGCATGCGCGCGGGATCGGTGCTCTGGGGCTATGCCGCCGAGGACCTGCTCGTCGCGATGCGCCCCGACGTGATGTTCCGCACGCCGCAGGACATCATCGACTATGTCGCCGCGCATCGTTGACGGGGCCTCGAAATCTTCCTTTGACCCGCCAGGGACCTCGCGATCGTTGAACTCGCCGCCCCTGTCTGTAGAGTGACGGGCATGGAACGATTGCGTTGGACCTGGATCTGGCTTCCGCCCTTCGCGGGCGCGGCCAGCGTGCTCTTCGGCGGCGTCGTCGACATACCGCCGCTGCTGCTCGGCCTGGTGCTGATCATCACCGTGCTGGCCGCCGTCCATCATGCCGAGCTGATCGCGCACAAGGTGGGCGAGCCCTTCGGCACCTTCCTGCTCGCGCTGGCGGTTACGGTGATCGAGGTGGGCCTGATCCTCACGCTGATGCTCCAGGGCAAATCGGGCGCGGAGACGCTGGCGCGGGACACGGTCTTCTCGGCGGTGATGATCATCCTGAACGGCCTGATCGGCGCGTTCATCCTGCTCGGCGCGCTGCGCCACCGCGAACAGAGCTTCCAGCAGGTCGGCGTCAGCGCATCGCTGGCGACGCTGTGCACGCTGACCGTGCTGACGCTGGTGCTTCCCAATTTCGCCGCCTCCACGGGCCCCTTCTATGCGCCGTCGCAGCTCGCCTTCGTCGCGATCGTCTCGCTGCTGCTCTATCTCACCTTCGTCGCCGTGCAGACCGTGCGGCACCGGGACTATTTCCTCCCGCCCAACGAGGAAGCCGCCGACCTGGAGGCGCATGCCCCGCCGCCGAGCGGGCGCCAGACGCTGCTGTCGGGCGTGCTGCTCGTCGCCTGCCTCGTCGAAGTGGTGCTGGTCGCCAAGGCGCTCGCGCCCGCGATCGAGGACGGCGTCGCCGCGGCTGGCGCCCCGCACGCCGTGGTGGGCGTGGTGATCGCGATGCTGGTGCTGCTGCCGGAAAGCGTGGCGGCGGTCCGCGCGGCGATGGCCAACCGGCTGCAGACCAGCCTCAACCTCGCGCTCGGCTCGGCGCTGGCGACCATCGGCCTCACCATCCCGGCCGTGGCGGTGCTGTCGCTGTCCCAGGGCCTGCCATTGGCACTCGGCCTCGATTCGCGCGGCATCGTCCTGCTTTCGCTGACCCTGCTCGTGACCACCCAGTCGCTCGCCACCGCGCGGACGACGGTGCTGCAGGGCGTGGTGCACCTCGTCATCTTCGGCGTGTTCGTCTTCACCACCCTGGTGCCCTGATCCGGCCGGAGCGATTGCCCCGCGAGCCCGCCGCGCACGGATATACTTGACTCAATCAATTATATCCGTGCAATCTTGCCGTATGGAACAGGCCATCGAACAATTCCGCGCCTTCAACCGGGCGCACACCCGCTTCGCCGCGGTGCTCGCGCCGCGCTACATGGACAGCGAGCTGGGCGTCGCCGAAGCGCGGCTCCTCTATGAGATCGCCGGCCGCCAGCCGGTGCTCGCGATCGAGTTGCAGGAAGTGCTCGGGCTCGACGCCGGCTATGTCAGCCGCGCGGTCAAGCGCTTCGAGGAGCGCGGCTGGGTTGCCCGGGCGCGCGGGGCGGAGGATGCGCGTCGGCGGCCGATCGCCCTGCTCCCCGCCGGCCGGACGGCGTTCGATGCGCTCGACACGGCCACGCGCGCGCACAGCCGGCGCCAGCTCGAATCGCTGGGCCCTGGCGGCGGCCCGCTCCTCGGCCATCACCTCGCCGCCGCGCGGGCGCTGATCGAGGGCGGCACGGGCAACTGGACCATCCGCACGCTCCGCACCGGCGACATGGGCACGATCGCCAGCCGCCAGGCGATCTTCTATGCCGAGCATTATGGCTGGGAGCGGCCGATGGAGCTGCTGCTGAACGATGTCACCACCGGCTTCCTGCGCGATTTCCAGCCGGGACGCGAGCAATGCTGGGTCGCCGAGCGCGGCGGCGAGATGCTCGGATCGGTGATGCTCGCCGATGGCGGCAAGGGCATCGCCAAGCTGCGCCTCCTTTATGTCGAGAGCCATGCGCGCGGGCTGGGCATCGGCGATGCGCTGGTGCGCCACTGCGTCGAATTCGCGCGCGCCGCGGGCTATGCGCGGCTCGACCTGTGGACGCACACCATCCTCGCAAGCGCCCGGCGCATCTATGCGGCCCAGGGCTTCGAGCTCGTCGACAGCGCGGCCCATACGATGTTCGGGGAACCGGTGATGGGCGAGACCTGGTCGCTCGACCTCAGCCGAGATGCACCGCCAGCCAGACCGTAGCGCGGTCCCCGGCGGTCCAGGTCACCCAGTGGCGCTGTCCCGCGGCGATCAACAGATGATCGCCCGGATGCAGCACCAGCTCGTCCCCCTCCTCGATCCGCAGCCCGGCCGCGCCCTCGAGAAGCAGCACCCACTCGTCCCAGTCCTGCACCATGGGCGCGTCCTCCGGAGTCGCCTGCCCCTGCGAGACGATGCGCTCGATGCGGATGCCCGGGCGGCGCAGCAGCTCGGTGAAGATTTCGCCCGCGCCGGCATCGGGCAGGTCGGCGAGAAGGTTCGCGGTCATCCCCCGCCGTTGCGCTCCCCCGCCAAAGGAGGCAAGGGCTCGCACATGCCCCGTTTCGAGTTCACCATCCACGCCACCGACGGCAAGGCGCGCCTTGGCACCATCGCGATGCCGCGCGGCGAAATCCGCACGCCTGCCTTCATGCCCGTCGGCACCGCCGCCACCGTCAAGGCGATGAAGCCCGCCGACGTCCGCGCCGCGGGCGCCGACATCCTCCTCGGCAACACCTATCACCTGATGCTGCGGCCCGGCGCCGAGCGCGTCGCGCGGCTGGGCGGCCTGCACAAGTTCATGGGCTGGGACCGGCCGATCCTCACCGATTCGGGCGGCTATCAGGTGATGAGCCTGGCGGACCTAACCACCCGCAGCGAAGAGGGCGTCGCCTTCAAGTCGCACCTCGACGGCTCGCGCCACATGCTGAGCCCCGAGCGTTCGATCGAGATCCAGCGGCTACTCGGCAGCTCGATCACCATGGCCTTCGACGAACTCGTCCCCACCACGTCGACCCGCGAGGTGCAGGCCGCGGCGATGGAGCGATCGATGCGCTGGGCGAAGCGCAGCCGCGACGCCTTCTTCGCCGCCGAGGACCATGCCGCACACAATGCGATCTTCGGCATCCAGCAGGGCGCGCTCGACGAGGGGCTGCGCAAGGCGTCGGCGGACGCACTGCTCGACGTGGGGTTCGATGGCTATGCGGTGGGCGGCCTGGCAGTGGGCGAAGGCCAGGACGCGATGTTCGGCGTGCTCGACTATGCGCCCGGCCAGCTGGACGCCGCCAAGCCCCGCTACCTGATGGGCGTCGGCAAGCCCGACGATATCGTCGGCGCCGTCGAGCGCGGGATCGACATGTTCGACTGCGTGCTTCCCACCCGCTCCGGGCGCACCGGCCAGGCCTTCACGCGCACGGGCCCGATCAACATCCGCAACGCCAGGTTCGCCGAGGATCAGGGGCCGCTCGACCCCGAATGCCCCTGCCCCGTCTGCGCCACCTGGAGCCGCGCCTATCTCCACCATCTCGTCCGCGCGGGCGAGATTCTCGGCGCGATGCTGATGACCGAGCATAATATCTGGTTCTACCAGGTGCTGATGCAGGATCTGCGCGCCGCGATCGGCGAGGGCCGGCTTGCCGCATTCGCGAATGGCTTCCGCGCTTCCTACCATGGTGGGCGGGACTAGGGTGAGAACCCGATCGGCGGACGCCGGATGACGAAGAGGGGGATTTGATGCTGCCGATGCTCCGCTTGCTCTCGCTCGTCGTCGGCGGCTTCACGGCCTGGCGCGTGCTGGGCGGCCAGATGACCAGCACGCTGTTCAAGGTGCCCGATCTTGCCGTGGGTGCGGTGATGGTGCTTGCCGCGCTGATCCCGAACAAGGGCGCGGCGCCGGCCCTGGTCGCCGCCAATGCCTATGCGTTCGGCGTCTTCTCGGTCGCGCTTGCGGGCTATCTGGTGCCGAGCAAGCCGGTCGAACCGCTGCTGATCGCCGCCATGGCGGTCAATCTGGTCGTGATCCTGCTGCTCCTGCCCAGGCTGGGCGGCGGCGGCCGCTAGGGTAAAAATTACCTTTACCATCAAGTGTTTCGTCCTGGGACGCGGGGAAATCCGGGGGCGCGGGCGACGCTGAAATCGGCTATTGCCGCGCACGGGCGAACGGCCCGGGCGGGGTAGGCGCGACTTTGTTCTGGCGGCGTTTCTCGAAGATGCAGGCACGCGGGATCGCGGCGGCGCTGGTCGCGTCGCTGATCGGCGCCGGCTTCTCCGCCCAGGCGCTGGCGCCCGCAAGCACGCCGAAGGCCGAGCCCAGGCCGGTCGCGACCGGCTATGAAGCCGAGGACCATTTCCCCGGTGCCGCCTTCTATTATGCCGTCGACGACGATGCCGCGGTGGGCGCCGGCACGACCGGCACCGCCAAGCTTCCCGACATGCCGATCCCCGCCGACGCGGTGGATGCGCCGGTCGACGGATCCATCCAGCCCGCACTGCCCTTCCACCTCGCCGGCAACGGTGTGGACAAGGCGCGCGCGCTCCAGTGCCTGACCACGGCGATCTATTACGAAGCGGCGAACGAGCCGGCCGACGGGCAGCGCGCGGTGGCGCAGGTCATCCTCAACCGGGTGCGCCATCCGGCCTTTCCCGCCACCGTGTGCGGCGTGGTGTTCCAGGGATCGGAGAAGCGCGGCTGCCAGTTCAGCTTTGCCTGTGACGGCGCGATGGACCGCGCGCCCTCCCGCACGGCCTGGGACCGCGCCGCCCGCGTCGCCGCCGCCGCGCTCTCCGGCCAGGTGTTCGCGCCGGTGGGGATGGCGACGCATTACCATACCTATGCCGTCACGCCCGTATGGAACCGTGGCCTGGTGATGACCGGTGTGTTCGGCGCACATTTCTTCCACCGCTGGAAGGGCTGGTGGGGCACCGCCGCCGCCTTCCGCCAGGCCTATCGCGGTGGCGAGCCATTGCCCGCGCCGCATGTGCGGACCGACTTGGCGGCGGTGATGGCGCCCATGGTGCCGATGCCGGCCGTGGCAACGATGCCGGCCATGGCGGGCAAGATCGCTACGCCGATCACGACGCCGCGCGAGGCGATCCAGCCGGCCTATGCCCAGAGCGGCACGCCCATCGGCGGCTATGCCCCCAGGCCCCTGCCCGCCGCCACGCCCGCGGACGACGGCGAATCGCAGATTCTCGACAAATGGAAGGACAGCGGCAAGCCGCTGCGCTGACCGGATATGGCAACGGGCCCCGCCTCGCGGCGGAGCCCGTCCTGGCCAGGTTCCCCGGGGGATCAGGGAAGGGGAACCTGCTAGGTCTTTCCTATATCCTTACCAGCGACGCTCGCGATCGTGCTTCTGGTATCGGATGCGGGCCGAAAGGGCATCGAAGCGGCGATCGAGGTCGCGGCGCTCGGCGAGCGTCAGGCCCGGGCGCGAGCGGCGATATTGGGCCTCGAGCCGGGTCAGGCTGTTGAACTCGGCGCGGAGGCGGGCCGCCTCGCTGCGGCTGAGCTGGCCCGAGCGCACGCCCTGGTTGATGCGGGCCTCGAGATTCGCCTGGCGGCCGTTGATCGACTGCCATGCCTGATAGGCGGGCGCCGGATGCGGCGCGGCCATCGCGGCGGTCATCGGAACGGCCGAAGCGGCGATGCCGAGACCAGCCAGCATGAGGGTCAACTTCTTCATTTTACGCTCCTCTTTTGAAACCGGGCCGCCCCTGCGGCCTGAAACCGGTTATGGGTGGCGGCTGTCGCATGCTTGTCCCCATCCCCGTGCATTTGTGTCGCAAGCTGTCGCGCGCGCGGAGGTTCCGTTCATCTTCGGGAGGACGCGGCTCCGGCGCGGCGACCGGAGGGTCGGTGGAATCGATTGACGCGGGTCGCCGCGCCCCTAGATTCCCGGCCGGAGACGAAGAGGAAGCAGATGGCGCTCTCGATTGCCGAACTGACGCTGGTGGAGCAGCGCGTGACCAACGACGCACCAAGCGTGGTGGTGGCCTATCTGCTCTGGCTGTTCCTGTGGTTCGTCAGCGCCCACCGCTTCTATCTGGGCAGGCCGGTCTCGGCGATCCTGCAGATCCTGTCCTATTTCGTGCTGATCGGCTTCGTCTGGGTGCTGATCGACGCGCTGCTGATCCCCGGCATGATCCGCGCGCGCCAGGACGAGATCCGCCGCGACATGATGCGCGCGCTCGCCCGCGCCTGAGCGGCGCGTCTCGGGCCCCGGCGACTAAGCCGCGATCAGCCGCTCGGCCTGGGCGCGCGCTTCGTCGGTGATCTCCGCGCCGGAGAGCATGCGCGCGATCTCCTCGCGGCGCGCGGCCGCATCGAGCGGCGTGACTCCGGTGCGCGTCACCGTCCCGTCATGGCTCTTGGCGATGAGCAGATGGCGGGCGCCGCGCGCCGCCACCTGCGGGCTGTGCGTCACCACCAGCAGCTGTGCCGTGTCCGCCAGCCGGGCCAGCCGCTCGCCAATGGCACTCGCCACCGCGCCGCCGACCCCGCGATCGATCTCGTCGAAGATCAGCGTCCGCGCCCCGCCCTCTTCGGCCAGCGCCACTTTCATCGCCAGGATGAAGCGCGAAAGCTCGCCGCCCGAGGCGATCTTGACCAGCGGCGCGAACGGCGCGCCCGGGTTGGTCGAGACTTCGAACTCGACCCGGTCCATGCCGAAGGACGACCAGCCGGCCTCGTCCTGCGGCTCGACCACGGTGCGGAAACGCGCGGCATCGAGCTTCAGGGGCTTGAGCTCCGTCGCTACCGCGGCATCGAGCCGGGCCGCGGCCATGGCACGCAGCGCGGACAGCGATTTCGCCGCATCGGCATAGGCGCGGTGCGCGTCCGCCACCACCGCTTCCAGTTTCGCGATCCCCGCCCCGCCGCTCTCGACCCGCTCCAGCCGGCCGGCCAGCTCTTCCAGCAGCACCGGCAGCTCATCGGGCTGCACCCGATGCTTGCGGGCCAGCCCGCGCAGCTCGAACAGCCGCGCCTCGTCCGCCTCCAGCGCGGCGGGATCGAAGGCCAGCGCCTCGGCGGCGATGTCCACCCGATCCTGCGCCTCGGCCGCCTCGGTGATCGCGCGGTCGATCGCGGCGAGCGCTTCGGCAAGCGCGTCGTGATCGCCGGCGATCCGTTCCAGCACGCGCGCCGCCTGGCGGAGCTGGCTCAGCCCCCCTTCCGAACCGTCGAGCAGCTCGGCGATGCCCTGCAACTCGCCCGCGACCTTCTCGCCGCGCTGCATGGCGGCACGGCGCTCGGCGAGCACTTCCTCCTCGCCCGCCCCGGGCGCGAGCGCCGTCAGTTCGGCGACGGCATGTTCCAGCCATTCGCGGTCGCGCTCGGCCAGGTCCTGCTCGGCCCGCGCCACCGCCAGCGCCGCCTCGGCATCGCGCCAGGACTTGTGTGCGATCGCCACCGGCCCGGGATCGCAGCGCCCGAACGCGTCGAGCAGCGCACGGTGGCCGCGCGGATTGAGCATGCCGCGATCGTCATGCTGGCCGTGGATCTCCACCAGATGCGGCGCCAGTTCACGCAACAGGCCGGCGGAGGCCGGCTGATCGTTGAGAAAGGCGCGGCTGCCGCCATCGGCCTTGACGATGCGCCGGACGATCAGCGGCTCGCCCGGCTCCAGCTCCAGCCCGTTCTGGTGGAAGATATTGGCGACTTCGCCGTCCCGCGCCGGCACCTCGAAGGTCGCGGTCACCACTGCCTGCGCTGCGCCCTGGCGCACCAGCCCGGTCTCGCCCCGCGCGCCCAGCGCCAGCCCCAGCGCATCGAGCAGGATCGACTTGCCGGCCCCGGTCTCGCCGGTGAGCACGCCGAGCCCGGCCCCGAACTCCAGGTCGAGCGCCTCGATCAGGACAACGTCGCGAATGGCCAGCGCAGTCAGCATGCGCCTGCCCCTATCGCAGGAACTTAACAGGAACGAAAGCCCCGAGCATCAGCTCGCAGGCTTGGTCGCCGCCTGGGCCTGCTGGACCTTGCCCTTGTTCTCTTGCATCAGCTTGTAGGCATGGTTGTACCAGTCGGTGCCCGGATAGTTGGCGCCGAGCACGGCCGCGGCCTTCTCCGCCTCTTCCGGCACGCCGAGCGCGAGATAGGATTCGGTGAGACGCATCAGCGCCTCGGGCACGTGCGTGGTCATCTGATACTGGTCGACCACGGTGCGGAAGCGCAGCGTCGCCGAGAGCCACTGGCCACGCGTCTCGTAGAAGCGGCCGATCTCCATCTCCTTGCCCGCGAGATGGTCGCGGACGAGGTCGATCTTCAGGCGCGCATCGGCGGCATATTTGGTGTTCGGATAGCGGCGGGTCAGCTCGCCCAGCGAATCGAGCGCCTGCTGGGTGATCTTCTGGTCGCGCTGCACGTCGCTGATCTGCTCGTAATAGCACAGGCCGATCAGATAATAGGCATAGGGCGCGTCGCGATTGCCCGGGTGGACGGCGAGGAAGCGCTGCGCCGACGAAATGGATTCGGTATAGTCGCGGTTCAGATAATAGCTGAACGCGCCCATCAGCTGCGCGCGGCGGGCCCAGACCGAATAGGGGTGCTGGCGCTCGACTTCGTCGAACAGCGCCGCGGCCAGCTTGTACTGATGCTGGTCGAGCTTCTGCTTGGCCGTGGAATAGAGCGTGCCGACGTCGCGCGCGACATAGGGGAGGTCCTTGCCGCCGCCCTTCTTGGCGCAACCGGCCATCGAGAGCGCGAGAACCGGGAGAAGAGCGAGCGCGAGCGCGCGGGTGGTGGGAGTACGCATGGGTGGGGGTCTTAGCCCGGTCCAGTGGCGTCAAACAATCCTTTTCGCGGCGGGATTGCGGCGGACCCGCGACAGGCGCCGCGCGTTGCGCTAGCGAGCGCTGATTCGGGAGGAAATTCGTGACCGCCACCTTGCTCGCCACACACCGCGTCGACAAACCCTGGGGCCGCCATCGTCTGTGGCCGGGCTTCGCCGATCCCGCGGCGGACGGCGAGCCGGTGGGCGAGATCTGGTTCCAGACGCCGGGCGACAGCACGCCCGACCTGCTGATCAAATATCTCTTCACCAGCGAGAAACTGTCCGTCCAGGTCCATCCCGACGACGCCCAGGCGCACGCCGCCGGGCTGCCGCGGGGCAAGGACGAATGCTGGGTGATCCTCGATGCCGAGCCCGATTCGACGATCGCCCTGGGCACCAAGCGGCCCGTCGACCGCGAGACGCTGCGCGCCGCCGCGCTCGACGGCTCGATCGAGGACCTGCTCGACTGGAAGCCGGTCAAGGCGGGCGACTTCTTCTATTCGGGCTCGGGCACGATCCACGCGATCGGCGCCGGGATCACGCTGGTCGAAGTGCAGCAGAACAGCGAGACCACCTATCGCCTCTACGATTATGGCCGCCCCCGCGAACTCCATCTCGACCAGGGCATCGCCGTCTCCGATCCCGTCCCCTACACGCCGCATCCGATGCCGGGGCGCGTCGCGGACGGCCGGGAGATCCTGGTCGAGGGGCCGAAATTCGTGCTCGAGCGCTGGGAAGGCGGCGCGCGCGCGCTCAGCCTGCCCCAAGGCGTCACCGGCTGGCTGATCCCGCTGCGCGGCGAAGGCGTGGTGGACGGCGTGGCGTTCCGCGCCGGCGAATGCGTGACCCTTCACGGCAGCGCCAGCCTCCATGCCGAGGCGGGCAGCGACCTGCTCTTCGCCTATCCGGGCGATACGCGGCTCTGAGCCATGGCCATGCGATGAACGGGAGGTAGTTTCCCGTTCACGCAACTCGCCCCTTTGCGGTACGTTGGTCGGCAGGAACCATAAGGAGGACTCCCCATGCGTATCCTTTATGCCATTGCGATCGCCGGCGCGGCCATTGCCGCCGCGCCTGCCACCGCGGCCCCCATCGCCAACGCGCCGCTCGCGATCGCGGCCGTGACCGCAGCCGCGCCGCAGGACTGGCGCGACCGCGACCGTCGCGATCGCCGGGACCATCGCGGCAACCGCGATTGGCGGGGCGATTGGCGCGGCTACCGCAACTACGACTATAATCGCCTCCCGCGGGGCGAGCGCTATTACAATCCGTCGGACTATTATCGCGACGGCCGCTATTATCGCGAGCGCCGCCTGACCCGGAACGACCGCATCTATCGCGGCAATGACGGCCGCTATTATTGCCGCCGCTCGGACGGCACGACCGGCCTGATCGTCGGCGGCGTCGCCGGCGGCCTGCTCGGCAACGCGCTGTCGGACGGCCGCAACGCGACGCTCGGCACGCTGCTCGGCGCGGCCGCGGGCGCGGCGCTGGGCTCGTCGGTCGATCGCGGCGAGGTGCGCTGCCGCTAAGGGCTTGCCACGCAGGCAGAGAGGGGCCCGGCGGAAACGCCGGGCCCTTTTCTCATGCGCACACGGCGCGGATCAGAAGATGAAGCCGCCCAGCCAGAGGCGGACGATGCCGACGATCGCGACGACGACATTGAGGTTGCGCCCCGTGTTCGAATCCGAAAGCGCCCCCAGCGCGATGCCGATCACCGCGACCGGGATCACCATGTAGTTGAGCCAGCCGAGCAGCGGGATCAGCGCGATCAGCATGAGCGGCAGGGCAATGATGCCAACGAGGATCGAGAGCAGGTTCAGCATGGCCGCCGCTATATCCCATCCAAGGTGTATTATCAATATATAACAGTTACGCCACGAGCGGGATCAGCACCTCGATGCGCTTGAGGCGCGCGGGCGTGAAGGGCGAATTGTAGAAGGCATGCTCGACCGGCCCGGCGGGGCGTAGGCCCATGTCGCCGATCCAGGCGCGCAGTTCCGCCTCGTGCGCATCGAGCTGGCCGTCGCTGTCCACGCCGGTGAAGCGCAGCGCGGCGATCCGCCGGGCCGGGAGCGCGCGCAGCCGCACGCCGGCGGACGGATCGGGCAGGGACTCGATGCTCGCATCGGCAGGCATCACGAAGCGCGTGCGCCAGCCGCGCCCGTCCTCGTCGCCGTCGGACAGCACCGGCACCGTCATCGGCAGGCGCCCGCCCGCGCGCCCCCGGCCGAACACATAGTCGGCAAGCCGGGTGAAGCCGACGGAGAGCGCCGCCTGGCGAAGCCCCGGCACCACCGCCTCGGCGACGATCAGCCGGGGATAGTCGCGCACGCTGAACGCGCCCTCGCGCGTGACGGTGCTGAACGCGGCCTCGTCCTCGGGCCTGAAGAGCAACGCATATCCCACACCGGCGGCAACCGCGGCGGCAACGCCGGCGCCGACCATCTTCGCATTGAGCTGCATGCAAACCCCATCTGATCGCTGCTGCAGATACGCATATGGGCGGCCGGAGTTCCGCTTGCCGTCGCCCTCCAGACCGGCCGGAATTCGCCTTGGCCAAGGCTTCCTTAACCTTCCTCGGGCATGAAAACGGCCCAAAGGAGCGTTCGAGATGGTCCGCCGACAGTATTTCCTGATGCTTGCCCTGCCTCTCGCGCTGGCGGGGTGCGGCAGCCGCGGGAGCCTGGGCGACGCCGCCGATACGGAGAGCGGCAACGCGGCCGATCCGGCGCTGGCCAGCGCGCTGCAGGACCAGATCATGGTCGACCCGCAGCTCGGCCGCCAGGCCAATGGCGACGCGATCCGCCCGCCGGGCCAGCCCTATTCGGGCGGCGTGCCCAACGACAATGTCGCGGCCAACGGCAACAAGATCGACAACGGCCCGCTGCTCAAGACTCCGGCCCCGACCCAGGCGACCAAGGAGTGCACCCAGTGCGCCGCAGCGCGCGAGGCGGTGACGCTCGGCGGCCTCGCCGCGCGCCAGAAGGATCCGAAGTCCAACCAGTGCGCCGCGTCGCTGCAATATGCCGCGGGCTGGGCGCAGCGCCTGCCCCGCGACCTGCCGCTCTACCCGCAGGCCCGCGTGACCGAGGCGGCGGGCAGCACCGCCGGCAAGTGCCAGCTGCGCGTGGTGAGCTTCTCCTCGCCCCAGCCGATGCAGGTGATGCTCGACTGGTATTACACAAGGGCGATCCGCTCGGGCTATACCAGCGAGCATCAGGTCGACGGCCGCGAGCACATATTGGGTGGCACGCGCGACAAGGACGGCGGGGCATATGTGCTGTTCCTCACCGCCCGTTCCGACGGCGGGACGGACATCGACATGGTCGCGAACAACGGGATCTGACCCTCTAATTCCTCCCTCGCGCAGCGGGGGAGGTGGCGCGCGCAGCGCGACGGAGGGTGTTCCATCCACAGGCGATCCGCTCGCGGCCAGCCCCCTCCACCACCGCCTTCGGCGGCGGTCCCCCTCCCCCGCTTCGCGAGGGAGGATCTGCTTTGGGTTCCCCTCCCCGCGATAACAGGCTAACCGCTCGGGATGCCTGCCCTTCTCCTCGTCATGCTCGGCGGCGCCTTCGGTTCCGGTGCGCGCTTCCTCACCGGCAAGCTCACGCTTGCCTGGTTCGGGCCCAATTATCCCTGGGGCACGCTCGCCGTGAACCTGATCGGCGGCTTCCTCATGGGCGTATTCGTGGGCACGCTCGCCAAGCTCGGCCAGGGCGGCGAGCAGTGGCGCCTGCTGATCGCCGTCGGCGTGCTCGGCGGCTACACCACGTTCTCGGCCTTCACCCTCGACCTGATGAACATGATCCAGCGCGGCGACTACGGCATGGGCCTGGCCTATGTCCTCGCATCGGTCGTCGGCTCGGCGCTTGCGCTGTTCGCGGGCCTCAGCATCCTGCGAGCACTGCCATGACCCTTCGACCCGCACAGGACGTCCGCCAGTTCACCGTCAAGGCCGATGACGACGGCATCCGGCTCGATCGCTGGTTCAAGCGGCACATGCCGGATGCCAGCTTCAACACCGTCTCGCGCTGGGCACGCACCGGCCAGCTGCGCGTCGACGGCGCGCGCGCCAAGCCGGGCGATCACGTCTCCGAGGGCCAGGTGATCCGCGTGCCCCCGGCCGAAGCCGCCAAGCCCGAAAAGCCCGGCCGCCCGAAGCGCGAGCGCATCAAGCTCAGCGAGGAACAGATCGACTTCGCGCGCAGCCTGGTGATCCACCGCGACGATGCGGCGCTGGTGCTCAACAAGCCGCCGGGCCTGGCGACGCAGGGCGGCACCAAGACCACCGAGCATGTCGACGGACTGCTCGACGCGCTCCAGTTCGAAGCGGAGGGCCGCCCCAAGCTCGTCCACCGGCTCGACAAGGACACGTCGGGCGCGCTGCTCGTCGCCCGCACCGCCCGCGCCGCCGCGGCCTTCTCGAAGAATTTTTCCAGCCGCACCGCGCGGAAAGTCTATTGGGCGCTGGTGGTCGGCGTGCCCAGCATCGAGGACGGCATCATCGACCTGCCGATCGGCAAGCAGCCGGGCACCGGCGGCGAGAAGATGCAGGTCGACGAGAAGGAAGGCCAGCCGAGCCGCTCGCGCTACCGGGTGATCGGCCGCGCCGGCAACCGCGCCGCCTGGGTGGAGCTCCAGCCCTTTACCGGGCGCACCCACCAGCTGCGCGTCCACATGGCGGCGATCGGCTTCCCGATCGTCGGCGACGGCAAATATGGCGGGCCCGAGGCGTTCCTCACCGGCGGGATCAGCCGCAAGATGCACCTCCATGCGCGCCGCATCCGGGTCGATCATCCCGATGGCGACAAGATCGACGTGCGCGCGGCGCTGCCCCACCATTTCGCCGAATCGCTCGCCACCCTGGGCTTCGAGGAAGCGGAGGGCGACGCGCTGCAACTGGACGACGGCCCCGCCCCGCTCACCCGGGAGCAGCAAAAGGCCAATGCGCGCGCGCATGCCAAGACGGTCCGCAAGGAGCGCCGCGGCGAACGGCGCGGCCGCGGTGAAGGCCCCAGCGGCGACAAGCCCGCGCCCCGCAGCGGCGGCAAGCCGAGCACGCGCAAGCCGCCCGCCGCCAAACCGGGCGGCAAGCCGGCGGCTCGCAAGCCTTCGCCGCGCGGCGCCCGGCCCGGCCCGCGCGCCGGCGGCGACAGGCCGCGCACGCCCCGGAGCCGCTGATGCATCCCCATCCGGCCTTCCGCTGGGAGGACCGCCCGGCGATCCGCGAACTGGTCCGCGACATCGGCTTCGGCGCGATCTTCGCCACGACGCCCGATGGTCCGCGCGTCGCGCATGTGCCGGTGGTGTGGCTGGGCGACGACACGCTCGGCTTCCACCTTGCCCGCGGCAACGGCCTCGCCCGCCATCTGGACGGCGCCACCGCCCTGTTCAACCTGCAGGGGCCGGACGCCTATGTGAGCCCGGACTGGTACGGCACCGGCCCGGACGAGGTGCCGACCTGGAACTATGTCGCGGTCGAACTCGAAGGCCAGGTGACGCGCACCGACGAGGGCGGGCTGGTCGCGATTCTCGATGCGATCAGCCATGCGCAGGAACGCCGCCTCGCGCCCAAGCCCGAATGGACGCTGGACAAGGTCGATCCCGCCAGGGCCGCCAAGCTGCTCACGGCGATCATCGGCTATCGGCTGGAGATCCGGGCCTGGCGCGGCACCCGCAAGCTTGGCCAGAACAAGCCCGACGCCGCGCGCCTGGCAGCGGCGGACGCGCTCGACGCGCAGGGCCGCCACGCCGTCGCCGCGCTGATGCGGGAGGCGAAGTGACTTCGCCCATCTTCCCTTCTTTCTCGCGAAGCGGGGGAGGATTTCCGTGAACCGTCTCGCCGTATTCGATTGCGACGGCACGCTGGTCGATTCGCAGGCGAACATCTGCCGGGCGATGGAGGCCACCTTCGCCGCGCACCGGCTCGACCCGCCGGATCGCAGCGACATCCGCCGCATCGTCGGGCTCAGCCTGGTGCCGGCGATCGCCCGGCTCCTGCCCGAAGCCGGCGCCGATCTGCACGAAGCGATGGCGGCCGAATACAAGCGCGCCTTCTTCGCGATGCGCGCCTCCAACGCGCTCGATCCCGAACCGCTCTACGACGGCATATTGGAGACGATCGAAGCGCTGGACGAGGCCGGCTGGCTGCTCGGCGTCGCCACCGGCAAGTCGGACCGCGGCCTGGGCCTGATCCTCGAGCATCACGGCATCCGCCAGCGCTTCGTCACGCTGCAGACCGCCGATCGCCACCCCTCCAAGCCGCATCCAGCGATGCTCGAGCGCGCCATCGCCGAAGCCGGCGCCGCGCCGGAGACCACGGCGATGATCGGCGACACCAGCTTCGACATGGCGATGGCGCGCGCCGCTGGCGCCCATGCCCTTGGTGTGCTATGGGGATACCACACGTCCGGGGAGCTGCTCGGCGCCGGCGCGCATCACGTCGCCGACCATGCCAGCCAGCTCTTCGCGCATCTGGAGACGCTATGACAGACGCCGAACGCCTGGCGATGAAGCGCTACTACATCATCGTCGCGGTCAACATGCTCGGCACCGCCGGCGCGGTGATCGGGCTGCTGGTCGCCGGCCGCGCGCAACATTATGGCATGACGGTCTTCGGCGGCGCGATCCTGTTGTCGTCGCTCTATTTCATGGCGGTGGTGCCGCGCTTCCTCGCGCGCCGCTGGAAGACGCCCGCGGAGGCGACGCCCGAGGCATGAAGCGCTTCTGGAAGGAAGTCACCGTCGAGGACGGCCAGGTGGCGCTCGACGGCAAGCCGGTGCGCACGCCCGATCGCGCGCCGCTCGCCCTGCCCACCCCGGCGCTGGCAGAGGCAGTGGCGGACGAATGGCGCGCCGTCGGCGAGACGATCGATCCGCGCGCGATGAAGCTCACCGGGCTCGCCAATGCCGCGATCGACAAGATCTCGGCCGATCCCGCGCCCTTCGCCCAGGGCCTCGCCGCCTATGGCGAGAGCGACCTGCTCTACTATCGTGCCGATGGCCCCGAGCCGCTGGTCGCGCGCCAGGCCGAGGCCTGGGACCCGCTGCTCGACTGGGCGCAGGGCCGCTACGACGTGCATTTCGAGACAGCGACCGGCGTGATGCACAAGGCCCAGCCCGAAGCGACCGTCGCGCGGCTGGCCGACGCGGTGCATGCGCTCGACGCCTTTCACCTCGCCGGGCTCTCGCCGGTGGTGACGGTGAGCGGCACACTGGTCGGCGCGCTGGCGCTGCTCGAAGGCGCGGCGAATGCCGAGACGCTGTGGCAGGCCGCGCATGTCGACGAGCTGTGGCAGGCCGAGCAATGGGGCGAGGACCCGCTGGCGGTGCAGGCCCGCGATGCGCGACGAGCGGATTTCGACGCGGGCGTGCGGTTCCTGGGGTTGCTGTAGGCAATTCCTCCCCGAGCTTGTCTCGGGGAGGGGGACCATCGCAAAGCGATGGTGGAGGGGCCGTCGGCGAAGCCGGCGGTTCCACCGCCGCCCCTCCACCACGCCCTACGGGCGCGGTCCCCCTCCCCCAGACGAGCTGGGGGAGGAACTAAATCAGAGGCCCAATGTCAGCCGCTTCGTACCACCAGCACACAGATGTACGTCAGGCGCCGGATGCCCCAGCTGGCCGCGGCAGCGCCCAGGCGAGCACCGCGCCGGCCGCGATCCAGCTCGCCAGGTCGCTCACCCAGAGGTAGAAGAAATAGCCCCAGGGCGCGTGGTTGAAGATCGGCTGGCCGAGATCGGAATAGGCCGTCACCGCCAGCGCCACCATCGCCACCAGCCTGAGCCGCCCGGCGAAATCCAGCCCGCCGGCCACCGCACGCAGCGCGAACCCCGCAAGCAGCGCGCAGACGATCGCCAGCACCAGCCCGCCGATCAGCGCGCCGCTGTCCGGCATCGCGAAGCCGCCGGTGTTGAACATCACCATCGCCGTCGGCCCCTGGCCATAGAGCTGGGTGCCCTGGGGCGTGCCCGCCCAGGGTATCGGATAGGCACCGCTGCCGAGCGGCCCGAGATGCTGGGCGAGCGCCGCCTGCACCGCGGCCGTCGTCGCCGCATCGGTCTGGGAAAGCGCGAGCAGGCTGAGGGGCGTTCCCCAGAAGATGAAGCCCACCAGCCACATGGCCAGCCCGCCGAGCGCGCCGCCGAGGAACAGTCTTGTCATCGATACCTCCCCCTGTTGGGAAGGCTACTTCATCAACCCGCGGATGAATCCGATCAAGCCCGTCTGGCGCGAGCGCTTCAGCCGCTCGGCGTTCAGGATGGTGTGGACCGAGCGATAGCATTGGTCGGCATCGTCATTGACCAGCACATAGTCATAGCCGTCCCAGTGGCTCACTTCGTTGGCCGCGCGCGCCATGCGGGCGTCGATCACTTCGGTGGTGTCGGTGGCGCGGTTGATCAGCCGCTGGTGCAGCTCCTTGAACGACGGCGGCAGGATGAAGACGCGGACCACGTCGCCCCCCGCCAGCTGGAAGAGCTGCTGGGCACCCTGCCAGTCGATGTCGAACAGCACGTCGCGGCCCGAATCGAGGATCGCCTCGACATGCGCGCGCGGCGTGCCGTAGCGATGATCGAACACATGCGCCCATTCGAGGAACTCATGGTTCGCGACCATCTCGCGGAATTTCTCGAGATCGACGAAATTATAGTCGACGCCGTCCTTCTCCCCCGGGCGCATCGCGCGGGTGGTGTAGGAGACGGACATCTGGAGATGGTCGTCGGCGGCGAGCAGCTTGCGGGCGATCGTCGACTTGCCGGCGCCCGAGGGCGAGGAAAGCACGAACAATACGCCGCGGCGCTTGAATCCGTGCGGGTCGGTCTCGGTGCGATGGGGCATGGGCGCCTTTGGCTTGGGAGTCCCACCCGCGTCAAGTCATGCGAGTCGACTCAGGCCGGTGCGTTCCACCGTCGCGAGAGCCGGTGCGCGCCATAGGCGGCGGCGCCGAGCACGATCGCGGCGGGCACGATCTTCTTCGCGGCCTTCCAGGCAAGCACCCCGGCAACGGCGCCCAGCGCCCCGCCTTCGCCGTCCGCCCGGTCGATGCGGTTGCCGATCCAGCCTGCGATCACGTCCCCGATCATATGCGCTCCCTTGGTGGTGATGGGGGAGCAAGCGATTGAAAGGGTTCAAAGTTCCCCTCCCTTGCAGGGGAGGGGTCAGGGGTGGTTGGCGTGCTCGCGATACGGAAAGGCCCAGCGACACGGCTCCATATCGCCAGGCCTCTACCCACCCCTCGATCCCCTCCCTTGCAGGGAGGGGAAGTACGGAATCACCGCCCGATCATCGTCTCGGGCCGCACATATTGGTCGAACGTCGCCTCGTCGACGAGGCCCAGCGCCAGCCCGCTCTCCTTGAGCGTCAGGCCCTTCTCGTGCGCGTTCTTGGCGATCTTGGCGGCATTGTCATAGCCGATCGCCGGCGCCAGCGCGGTCACCAGCATCAGCGAGCGATCGACCAGCTCCTTGATCCGCGCCTCGTTCGCCTTGGCGCCGTCCACCGCGCGCTCGGCGAAGCTGACCATGCCGACCGACATCAGCTCGATCGAGCGCAGCACGTTCGAGCCGATCAGCGGCTTGAACACGTTCAGCTCGAAATGGCCCTGCATGCCGCCGACGGTGACCGCCATGTGATTGCCGATCACCTGCGCCGCGACCATCGTCAGCGATTCGCTCTGGGTCGGGTTCACCTTGCCCGGCATGATCGAGCTGCCCGGCTCGTTGGCCGGCAGGTCCAGCTCGCCCAGGCCCGAGCGCGGGCCGCTGCCCAGCAGGCGGATGTCGTTGGCGATCTTGGTGAGCGACACGGCCAGCGTGTTGCACGTGCCCGACAGGTTGACCAGCTGGTCCTTGGTCGCCAGCGCCTCGAACTTGTTCGGCGCCGTCACGAAGGGCAGGCCGGTGATCTTCGCGATCTCGGCCGCCACGTCCTCGGCATAGCCCGGAGGGGCGTTGAGCCCGGTGCCGACGGCAGTGCCGCCCAGCGCCAGCTTGAAGATGTCGAGATCGAGCACCGAGGCGAAGCGCGCCCTGGCCGACTCCAGCATCGCGGCATAGCCCGAGAATTCCTGGCCGAGCGTCAGCGGCGTCGCGTCCTGCAGGTGGGTGCGGCCGATCTTGACGATGTGATCCCAGGCCTTGACCTTCGCCTCGATCGAGGCGTGCAGCCGGTCGAGCGCCGGATAGAGCTTCAGCGTCACCGCGCGGGCGGCAGCGATGTGCAGCGCGGTCGGGAACGAATCGTTCGACGACTGGGCCATGTTGACATGGTCGTTCGGATGGATCGGCGACTTGCCGCCGCGCTTGCCGGTGAGGATCTCGTTGGCGCGGCCCGCGATCACTTCGTTGACGTTCATGTTGGTCTGGGTGCCCGAGCCGGTCTGCCAGATCACCAGCGGGAACTGGTCGTCGAGCTTGCCGTCGACGATCTCCTGCGCGACCTGGTCGATCACCTCGGCGATCTTCGGGTCGAGCCCGTGCTTCACGTTCACCCGCGCCGCGGCCTGCTTCACGATCGCCTGGGCGTGGACGATGCCGAGCGGCATCCGCTCCATCTCGCCGAACGGGAAATTCTCGATCGAGCGCTGGGTCTGCGCGCCCCAATAGGCGTTGGCGGGAACTTCGATCGCGCCGATCGAATCGGTTTCGGTACGGGTGGTCACGCTGGCTGGTCCTCTTGTCCGTTCCGCGCTCCCCTAGCCCCTGGGCCGCCGCGATTCCAGCGCTCAGGGATTCTGCGTACGCGTTAACCAAGAGTGCGTTTTTGGCTGCCTAAAAGCGAATCATGTACGTCGATGCGTCCATGGCTGCCCGCGCGGCGAAAGAACGCCAGCCGCGCAAGAACCTGCTGCTCGCCGCCACGATCGAGGCGGACGGGCTCAGGGTGCCCGTCCGCATCCGCAATCTCTCCGAGGGCGGAGCGATGGTGGATGGATCGGCCCTTCCCCGCACCGGAACCCTGCTGACGCTCACGCGCGCGGAGATCGAAGTCGGCGGAAGAGTGGTGTGGCAGACGCAGGGCCGGTGCGGCGTCGCCTTCGATACGACCGCGATCACCGTCGACGAATGGGTCTCCGGCAATCGCGTCGCGAGTTTCCAGGGCCATCGCGGCCAGGCCCGCGTCGATGCGATCCAGCAGGCGGTGCGCAGCGGCACCGAGCTGCCCGCGGAACCGGCCATGGCCGGCGCCGCGCCGGACCTCGCCAATCTCGGCACGCGCCTGGTCGAGGAAATCTACCATGTCCGGGAATTGCTAGACCGGCTGGGCGAGCGGCTGATCGACGACCCGCACGTGATCGCCACGCACATGGCGTCGCTGCAGAATCTCGATCGCGCCAGCCAGATCCTCGATCACCTCGGCGCGATCCTGGGCGCGGACGATCCCGCCGCCGCGGTGGACGGCGTGGCGATGCAGGAATTGCGCGCGCGACTGATGCGCTGAGGGTGGATTCGAGCCTCTGTTTCCTTTGTCATGCTGAACTTGTTTCAGCATCCAAAGTGCCGCGAAGGATATCGCCCGTGGACCGTTGGGCCCTGAAACAAGTTCAGGGCGACGGAAAATTCGAAGCGGCCCAGCCCCTCGGAACGAGGCGAGCGCCGCCCTATTTCTTCCGCTTGAAATCCACCGATACGACGTTCGAGCCGTCCTCGACCGGCTTGGCCGGCGGCTCGTCATTCTCGGCCTCGTCATGCTGGGGCTCGGGCTCGTCGCCGCCATCGGCCGCCTGGAAGCGCAGCTCGAAATTCACCGCCGGATCGTGGAAGCCGGTGATCGCCGAGAAGGGGATGTTGAGCATCGCCGGCACCTGATTGAAGCTCAGGCCCACCGAGAATTTGTTGTCGTCGACCTTCAGGTCCCAGAATCGATGCTGCAGGACGATGGTCATCTCGTCCGGGAAGCGATCGATCAGGCGCTGCGGGATGTCGACCCCCGGCGCGTGCGTCTTGAAGGTGATGTAGAAATGATGCCCGCCGGGCAGGTTTCCACCCGAGTCGGCGACCGAGCCCAGCACGCGGCCGACCACGGCGCGCAGGGCTTCCTGCACGATCTCATCATAGGGAATCAGGCTGTCAGGCACGTTGCCGGTCATGCCCCTTGGGTAGCGTACCGGGCAGCGCGGTCAAGATTGCATGCGCGGCAACCATCGCTATGTGGGACGCCATGCGCACCGCCACCGTGAGCCGCAAGACGAGCGAGACCGCCGTCGACGTCACCGTCAACCTCGACGGTACCGGCGCCTATGCCGTTTCCACCGGGATCGGCTTCTTCGACCACATGCTCGAGCAGCTCAGCCGCCATTCGCTGATCGATCTCGACGTGAAGACGGTGGGCGACCTGCATATCGACCAGCACCACACGGTGGAGGATACCGGGCTGGCGATCGGCGAGGCCATCGCGAAGGCGCTGGGCGACAAGAGGGGCATCCGGCGCTATGCCGACGCGCTCTCGCCGATGGACGAGACGCTCACCCGCGTCGCGGTGGACATTTCGGGCCGCCCCTATCTCGTCTGGAAGACCGCGTTCAGCCAGAAGCGGCTCGGCGAGATGGACACCGAGATGTTCGAGCACTGGTTCCATTCCTTTGCCCAGACGGCCGGGCTGACGCTCCATATCGAGACACTTTACGGCACCAACAACCATCACATCGCCGAAGCCGCGTTCAAGGGCTTGGCCCGGGCGCTGCGCGAGGCGGTGGAGATCGATCCGCGCAAGGCGGATGCGGTGCCCAGCACCAAGGGGGTGCTGTGAACGATTCCATCAAACTCCCCTCCCTGGAAGGGAGGGGCTGGGGGTGGGTCGCGTCCAGGCGATACTGCGGCGTCGCGCTGACCGGCGTCGTATCGCGTGCATCACCCCACCCCCGCCCCCTCCCTTCCAGGGAGGGGAGAGAATGACCATCGCCCTGATCGACTATGGCGCCGGCAATCTCCACTCGGTCCACAACGCCCTGAAGGCGGCGGGCGCCGCGGACGTCGCGGTCACCGCCGATCCCGCGGCGGTGATGCGGGCCGACCGCGTCGTCCTGCCCGGCGTCGGCGCATTCGGGGCCTGTGCCGCGGGGCTGCGGGCGATCCCCGGCATGATCGAGGCGCTGGACGTGCGCGTCCGCCGCGAGGGTGCGCCTTTCCTCGGCGTCTGCGTCGGCATGCAGCTGATGGCCGATACAGGGGAAGAGCTGGGCACCCATCCCGGCCTGGGCTGGATCTCCGGCACCGTCCGCGCGATCGCGCCCGCACCCGGCATCCGCGTGCCGCACATGGGCTGGAACGACGTCGTCCCCACGCATTCCCACCCGCTGATCGAGCCGGGCCAGGCCTATTTCCTGCACAGCTTCGCCTTCACCGGCGACGCGGTGCTCGCCACTACCGACCATGGCGGCCCGGTCACGGCCGCGATCGGCCGCGACAACATGATCGGCGTCCAGTTCCACCCCGAGAAAAGCCAGCGCTACGGCATCGCGCTGATGGAAAGGTTCCTCGCTTGGCACCCCTAGACCCGGATGGCCTGATCATCTTCCCCGCGATCGACCTCAAGGCCGGCCAGGTCGTCCGCCTGGCCGAAGGCGACATGGCCCGCGCCACCGTCTATGGCGACGATCCCGCAGCCCAGGCCGAGCGCTTCGCCCAGGCCGGCGCGGAATGGCTCCACGTCGTCGATCTCGACGGCGCCTTTGCCGGCGAATCGGTCAACGGCGCCGCCGTCGCCGCGATCCTCGGGCGCTTCGGCGGCAAGATCCAGCTCGGCGGCGGGATCCGCAACCGCGAATCGATCGAGCGCTGGCTCGACCTCGGCGTCCGCCGCGTGGTGATCGGCACGGCCGCGCTGGAGAATCCGGACCTGGTCCGCGAAGCCGCGCGCGACAATCCCGGCCGGATCGTCGTCGCCGTCGACGCGCGCGACGGCATGGTCGCCACGCGCGGCTGGGCCGATGTGTCGGACGTGTCGGTGGCCGACCTCGCGCGCCGCTTCGAGGATGCCGGCGTCGCCGCGCTCCTCTTCACCGATGTCGGCCGCGACGGGCTGCTTAAGGGCTGCAACGTCGAGGCGACGGTCGCCCTGGCCCGCGCGGTCTCGATCCCGGTGATCGCCAGCGGCGGCGTGACCGACATCGCCGACATCCACGCGCTGCGCCCGCACGTCGCGGATGGGGTGGAAGGCGTGATCACCGGCCGCGCCCTCTATGACGGCCGGCTCGACCTGAAATGGGCGATCGAAATGGGCCGGGCATGAGGTTCGCGGGAAGACGCAACGACGCGACGATTCTGTTCACGCGGAGACGCGGAGGCGCGGAGCAATCGCGTTGCTGCGCCAGCGGTCCCTCCTTCCCGTCGCATGCCAAGGACCTCGCACAAGAGGTCGCGGCTGACGCCGCAAGACAGCCTGCCCCTTCCGCGCCTCCGCGTCTCCGCGCGAGCAAATCTCTTCTTCTTCGTAGCGTCGTCGCGTCGTCGCGCGAACAATCTCCCCGCGCCCTCGCTCTCTATCGCGAGCAAATCGCATGACCGTCCGCGCCCGCGTCATTCCCTGTCTCGACGTCGCCAATGGCCGGGTGGTCAAGGGCGTCAACTTCGTCGATCTGGTCGATGCCGGCGATCCCGTCGAGCAGGCGCGCGCCTATGACGCGGCGGGGGCCGACGAGCTCTGCTTCCTCGACATCACCGCCAGCCACGAAGCGCGCGGCACCATCCTCGACGTGGTCCGCCGCACCGCCGAGGTCTGCTTCATGCCGCTCACCGTCGGCGGCGGCGTGCGCGGCGTCGAGGATGCCCGCGCCCTGCTGCTGGCCGGCGCCGACAAGGTGGCGGTCAATTCCGCCGCCGTCTCGCGTCCCCAGGTCGTCGCCGAGATCGCCGAGAAGATGGGCAGCCAGTGCGTCGTCGCCTCGGTCGACGCGCGCCGCACCGCGCAGGGCTGGGAAGTCTTCACCCATGGCGGCCGCAAGCCCACGGGCATCGACGCAGTGACGCACGCCCTCGCCCTCGCCCATCTCGGTGCCGGCGAGCTGCTGATCACCTCGATGGACCGCGACGGCACCCGCGACGGCTACGACCTGGAGCTGATCCGCACGATCGCCGACCAGGTGACGGTGCCCGTGGTCGCCTCGGGCGGAGTCGGCACCCTCCGCCATCTGGTGGAGGGCATTCGCGACGGCCATGCCAGCGCGGTGCTGGCGGCCTCGATCTTCCATTTCGGCGAGGCCAGCATCGCCGACGCCCATCGCGCGATGGCGGCCGCCGGGATCCCGGTGCGCAGCCCGGTCGTCGGTTAGCTTTACATTCACCAATTCCGCAAGCCGAAGCTTAACCATCGAAAGCGGCGGAAAATGCCGGTTTCGGCAAAGCGGCCGGTTTCTTGCTCCCTCCCGAAGACAATCAAAGAGGGAATCAGGACAATGATCCGTAACTTCGCCAATCTGGCCGCGTTCGGCCTCCTCGTTACCCTGTCTGCCACACCGGCCTTCGCCATGGACAAGCCGCCCGTCGATCCGGGCACGCCCTCCAGCAGCAGCAGTGGTGGCGGCACCACGAGCAGCAGCAGCGGCGGCTCGGGCAGCCCCACTTCGATCCCGGAGCCGGGCATGCTCGGCCTGTTCGCACTCGGCACCATCGGTGCGTTCGTCGCGCGCCGGGCCCGTCGCCGCAGTTAACGATTTGTCGGGGCGTTGCGACTAAGGTCGCGTACCATGCGCAACGCCCTGCTTCCCCTGCTGCTGCTCGCCGCCATGCCCGTGCTGGCCGCCGACGAGCCGCCGCACACCGGCCGCGCCGGCACGCGCTCGATGCCCGAGCTTTCGGACCTGGCGCTCGCCGCCTGTGCCGCCGGCGGCATCTGGTTCGCCCGCCGCCAGCTGCGCGCGCGCTTCCGCAAGACCGCGCCCCGGGATTGAAGCCCGAGGATTGACAGGCGCGTCCGGCTCCCGCAGCCGGGGGCCATGGCCGACTCCCTGGATGCCCTCGAAGCCGTGATCCGCGCCCGCCGCATGGCGAGCCCCGACAGTTCCTATGTCGCGAAGCTCACGCATCGCGGCCGCGCCAAGATCGCCCAGAAGCTGGGCGAGGAAGCCACCGAGACCGTGATCGCGGCGATCCGGGACGATCGCGAGGAACTCACCAAGGAAGCGGCCGACCTCGTCTTCCACCTGCTCGTGCTGCTGGCCGATGCCGGCCTGGGCCTGGACGACGTCCGCGCCGAGCTCGCCCGCCGCGAGGGCGTGTCGGGAATCGCGGAGAAGGCAGGGCGCTCGGCATGAGCGCTCCCCTTCCGCTTGCGGGAGGGGCCGGGGGAGGGCATGTGCACCCCGAGACCGCGCGACGGGTGGGAGGACATCCCCTCCCCTAACCCCTCCCGCAAGCGGAAGGGGAACAAGATGCCCATCGACGCCACCCAGTCCTATGACGACCAGAACGTCTTCGCGAAGATCCTGCGCGGCGAGATCCCGTCGCGAAAGGTGTTCGAGGACGCGTTCGCCCTCGCCTTTCACGACATCAATCCGCAGGCGCCGCACCATGTGCTGGTGATTCCCAAGGGCGCCTATGTCTCGTGGGACGATTTCTCCGCCCGGGCGAGCGAAGCGGAGATCGCCGGCTTCGTCCGCGCGGTCGGCCAGGTCGCGCGCGAGGCAGGGTTCGTGGCGCCGGGCTATCGCCTGCTCGCCAATACCGGGCTCGACGCGCATCAGGAGGTGCCGCATCTCCATGTCCACATCTTCGCCGGCAAGCCGCTCGGCCCGATGCTGGCCCGCTAGCCGAAACCGCCGGATCCGGGGAGCGTCATGCACTTCCAGCACACTTTCCATCTCGCTTCCTATCTCGACACGCTGGTCAGCTATGCGCTCGCGCTGGTGCTGGGCGCGCTGATCGGCGCCGAGCGCCAATATCGCCAGCGCACCGCCGGGCTGCGCACCAACGCGCTCGTCGCGCTCGGCGCGGCGGCGTTCGTCGACCTCGCCCAGAAGCTTGCCGGCGATGTCGAGGCGGTGCGGGTGATCGCCTATGTCGTCTCGGGGATCGGCTTCCTCGGCGCGGGCGTGATCATGAAGGAGGGGATGAACGTCCGCGGCCTCAATACCGCCGCCACGCTCTGGTGCTCCGCGGCGGTAGGCGCCTGTGCCGGCACCGACATGGCGGCGGAGGCAGCGACGCTCACCGTCTTCGTGGTGGCCGGCAACACCCTGTTGCGGCCCGTCGTCAACGCGATCAACCGCATCCCGCTGGCCGGCGGCACGCTGGAGGCGACCTATTCGGTCATCCTCACCACCGATCCGGCCGATGCGCCGGCGCTGCGCGACCTGCTCGTCGATCACCTGGAGCTGATGCGCTATCCCGTGGCCGATACCGAGATCTCCGAGCGATCGGAGGAACTGGTCGAGATCCGGGCGACGCTGGTCAGCACCGGGGCGGCCGATGCCGATCTGGATGCGATCGTCGCGCACCTGGCCAAGACGCATGCCGTGCAGCACGCCACCTGGGAAGTGCAGACCCACGACTGACCGGCGGACCGGCGCGCTTGCCAAGGGCGCCGCCACCTGCTTGCCTCGCCGCCATGCGCTATCTCAACCTCGCCGTCGCGATCGTCGCCGAAGTCACCGCGACCTCGTTCATGAAACAGTCCGAGGGGTTCACCCGGCTCGTCCCTTCGGCGGTCACCATCCTCGGCTATGCGATCGCCTTTTATTTCCTCTCGCTCACCCTACGCGAGATTCCCACCGGCATCGCCTATGCGATCTGGTCCGGCGTCGGCATCGTGCTGATCGCGGCGATCGCCTGGGCATTCCAGGGCCAGAAGCTCGACCTGCCGGCGATCCTCGGCATGGCCCTGATCATCGCCGGCGTGCTGGTGATGAACCTGTTCTCCCGGGCGGCGGCGCATTGAGCCGAATCGCGGCCTTCACGAAGGGCCGGCGCGGGGATACCGGAACCGGGGGGCCGCACAGCAATAACTTTGTGGACTTCCACGATCGCCGGGCCGCACGACTCGCCGCTTTGCGCCACTAAAGGATTGCCTCCCCCGGTTTTGCGGCTAGGCTCCGCGCTTTCATCCAAAAGGGGCGGCGGGACAAACCGCCGTTGAGGGGACCATCCAATGATCTTCGGGCGCGTAAAGCCACTCGATGCCATCCTCGCCACTGCCGAGAAAAAATCGCTCCACCGTTCGCTGGGGGCTTTCCAGCTCACCATGCTCGGCATCGGCGCGGTGATCGGCACCGGCATTTTCGTTCTCACCGCCGAAGCCGCCCAGCGCGCGGGCCCCGGCATGATGGTGAGCTTCATCATCGCCGGCGTGGTCTGCGCCTTCGCGGCGCTCTGCTATGCCGAGATGGCCGCGATGGTCCCGGTCTCGGGCTCGGCCTATACCTATAGCTATGCCGTGATGGGCGAGCTGATCGCCTGGATGGTCGGCTGGGCGCTGATCCTCGAATATGCCGTGGCCGCGGGGGCGGTCTCGGTCGGCTGGTCCGGCTATGTCGTCGGCCTGATCGAGCACAGCTTCCACATAAACATACCCCAAACGCTGGTCACCGGGCCGTTCGACGGCGGACTGATCAACCTGCCCGCGATGCTGATCGCCGGCCTGGTCACCTGGCTGCTGGTGATCGGCACCAAGGAGAGCGCCACGGTCAACGCCATCCTGGTCGCGATCAAGATCACGGCGCTCACCGCGTTCATCGTGCTGGCCGTGCCGGTGATGAACAGCGCGCAGTTCTCGCCCTTCGCGCCCACCGGCTTCATCGGCGTCTCGATGGCGGCGGCGTCGATCTTCTTCGCCTATGTCGGCTTCGACGCGGTCTCCACCGCGGCCGAGGAGACCAAGAACCCGCAGCGCAACATGCCGATCGGCCTGATCGGTTCGCTCGCCATCTGCACCATCTTCTACCTGCTCGTCGCCGCCGGCGTGATCGGCGCGCCGGGCCTCAGCACCCAGCCGGTGATGGACGCCGCCGGCCATGCGCTCGAGCCGGGCAGCCGCGAACTCGCCGCCCAGTGCGCCACCCGCGCCGCCGAAGGCTTCAAGGACGTGGTCTGCTCGAAGGAGGCGCTGGCCTTCACCCTGCGCGAGATCGGCTGGCCGCAGATCGGCAACCTGCTCGGCCTCGCCGCCGGCCTGGCGCTGCCCTCGGTCATCCTGATGATGATGTTCGGCCAGACCCGCATCTTCTTCGTGATGAGCCGCGACGGCCTGCTCCCCGCCGCCTTCTCGAAGATCCACCCGCGCTTCAACACGCCGCACGTGATCACGATCATCACCGGCGTGGCGGTGGCGCTGTTCGCCGCCTTCTTCCCGGTTGGCCAGCTCGCCAACATCTCGAATTCGGGCACGTTGTTCGCGTTCGCCGCGGTGTCGATCGCGGTGATGGTGATCCGCAAGACCGATCCGGACCGCAAGCGCCCGTTCAAGACGCCGTTCGTGTTCCTGACGGCGCCGATCGCGATCCTGGGCTGCCTCTATCTGTTCATCAGCCTGGACCACAAGAGCATCATCCTCTTCCTGTCCTGGGCAGTGATCGGCCTGCTCGTCTATTTCGGCTATAGCCGCTCGCGCAGCCATGTCGGCCGCGGGATCGTCGACGTGCACGAGCCCGAGGCCTATGACGAGCTGGACCCGCCGGTGCCCGGCACCCGCTGAGGGCGCCGTTTCCAGGCAAAAGAAAAAGGGCCGGAGGAGCGATCCTCCGGCCCTTTTCCTATCTTTGCGGAAGCCGGGATCCCGGGCGAAGGCGCGGGACAGGAGCCGCACGAAACCCCGGCTTCCGCCGGGGTGACGGCTTGGGCTCAGGCCAGTTTCTCGGCCGCCAGTTCCTTCAGGTCCACCTCGGCGCGGGCGCCGTAATGCTGGATGATCTCCGCGGCGCAGAGCGCGCCCAGGCGCAGCGAATCCCGCACCGAGCGGCCCTGGGCCTGGCCATGGAGGAAGCCGGCCGCGAACATGTCGCCCGCGCCGGTGGTGTCGACCAGCCGGGCGATCGGCTCGGCCGGAACCTCGACCCGCTCGCCGCCGACCAGCGCGATCGCGCCCTTCTCGCTGCGCGTGACGACCAGCACCGGCACCTTGCCGTGCAGGTGCTGCACCGCCGCCTCGAACTCCTCGCGCTCGCACAGCGCCAGCAGCTCGTTCTCGTTGGCGAACAGGATGTCGATCATCCCGCCCTCGATCAGCTTGCGGAAATCGTCGCCATGGCGCGAGATGCAGAACACGTCGGACAGGGTGAAGGCCACCTTGCGGCCGGCGGCGCGGGCGATCTCGATCGCCTTGCGCATCGCGGCGCGCGGCTCCTCGGGGTCCCACAGATAGCCCTCGAGATAGAGGATCGCGCCATTGGCGATCAGTTCCTCGTCGAGCGCGGCGGCCGGCAGGAACTGCGAGGCGCCGAGGAACGTGTTCATCGTGCGCTGCCCATCGGGCGTGACGAAGATCAGGCAGCGGGCGGTGCTGGGCTGGCCGGGGCGCACGGCGGTGTCGAAATCGACGCCGGCGGCGCGGATATCGTGCGCGAAGACCTGGCCCAGCTGGTCGTCGGCCACCTGGCCGATGAACGCGGTCCTGCCGCCCAGCGCGGCGATGCCCGCCACGGTGTTCGCCGCCGAACCGCCCGAGATCTCGCGGCCCGGGCCCATCCGGGCATAGAGCGCGTCAGCGTCCTCGGGCGAGAAGATGAGCTGCATCGAGCCCTTGGCGACGCCGATCTCCTCGATGAAGCTGTCCTCGGCCTGGGCGAGGATGTCGACGATCGCGTTGCCGATGGCGACGACGTCATAAGTCGGGCTGGTCAAACTGGTGCTCCAAAAAGATTGCGCGGACGCCCTAGTGGCGGGCAATAGAGGATGCAATGATTCAGGCCTTCTTCCTGTCGCTGGGCCAGCTGTTCGACCGGCCGATACTGGCTGTCTTCGTCAAGTCCGTGATCCTGACATTGGTGCTGTTCGCCGCGGCGAGCGTCGGCCTGTGGTTCGGCATGCATGCGCTGGCCGACGGGATCGCGGCATGGCTGGGGGGCTGGAGCGGCTCGGACGCCTTTGCCGACATCGCCACCATCCTGATCGTGCTCGTCGCCCATTGGCTGATGTTCCGCGCCATCGCGGTGGCGGTGATCGGCATCTTCGCCGACGAAGTGGTCGCCGCAGTGGAGAAGAAACACTATCCCGGCGCCCATGCCCAGGCGCACGACCTGCCCTTTGGCCGCGCGCTGGCGATGGGCCTGGGCTCGGCGCTGCGGCTGATCGGCGTGAACCTGCTGCTCTCGCCGCTCTACCTGGTCCTGCTCGTCACCGGCGTGGGCACGGCGCTGGCCTTCTTCCTGGTCAACAGCTGGCTGCTCGGCCGCGACCTGGGCGACATGGTCGCGGCGCGGCACATGCGGCGCGACGAGCTGCGCGGCTGGCGGCGGCGCACCGGCATCGGCCGCTTCGCGCTGGGCGCGGCGGGCACCGGGCTGTTCCTCGTCCCGATTTTGAACCTGGTCGCCCCGGTGCTCGGAGCCGCGATGGCCACCCATGCATTCCACCGCGGGAGGCGGGCATGAAGAGACTCATCCTGATCGGTATGCTGGCGCTGGGCGCCTGTAGCGAAGGCGGCGTGATCCCGCCGCCGCGCGCCGGCTATGTCCCGGTGCCGAGCGCCCGGCCCGCGCCGGGCCCGGCGGCGCCGCTGCCGGGCAATATCGGCGCGCTGCGGGGCGCCACCGCGCCCGGGCTGATCGCGCGCTTCGGCAAGCCCCAGCTCGACATGAGCGAAGGCACCGCCCGCAAGCTCCAGTTCGCCGGGCCGATCTGCGTGCTCGACACCTATCTCTATCCCCAGAAACGCGGCGAGCCGGTGGTGACGCATATCGACGCCCGCCAGCGCGACGGCCGCCCGATCGACGAGGCGAGCTGCGTGGCCGCACTGAGCGGCGGACGACCCGGCGGACGGTGAGCTTCCTCTCCCCTTCCGCTTGCGGGAGGGGTCGGGGGAGGGGCTATAGTATTTCCGGACGCGGCGGGGGAGGACATGCCCTCCCCTAACCCCTCCCGCAAGCGGAAGGGGGACTTAAGCGGCCCAGCGCCCAGCCCGCCGCCTCGCGCACCGTCTCGTCAGGATCGTCGAGCAGCGCCCGCACCGGCGCGATCAGCGCCGCGCTGCCGCTGTTGCCGGCCGCGATCAGGCAGTTGCGCATCATCCGGTCGCGCCCTATCCGCTTGATCGGCGAGCCGGAAAACACCTCGCGGAACCCCGCATCGTCGAGCGCGAGCAGGTCCGCCAGCGCCGGCACGGTCAGCTCCGCGCGCGGCGCGAAGGCCAGGTTCGCCTGGGCCGCGCGCGCGAACTTGTTCCAGGGGCACACCGCCAGGCAATCGTCGCAGCCATAGATGCGATTGCCGATCCCGGTGCGGAATTCCTCGGGGATCGGCCCCTTGTGTTCGATCGTCAGGTACGAGATGCAGCGCCGCGCATCGAGCCGATAGGGTGCCGGGAACGCATCGGTCGGGCAGGCCGTCTGGCAGGCATCGCAGCTGCCGCACGTGGTGCGCACCGGCGCATCGGGCGCCAGTTCCAGCGTGGTGTAGATCGCGCCGAGGAACAGCCAGCTGCCATGGGTGCGGCTCACCAGGTTGGTGTGCTTGCCCTGCCAGCCCAGTCCCGCCGCCTCGGCCAGCGGCTTTTCCATCACCGGCGCGGTATCGACAAAAACCTTGAGTTCCGCGCCGGGCGCGGCGCCGACCAGCCAGCGGCCCAGCTCCTTCAGCCGCCGCTTCATCACGTCGTGATAGTCGGCGCCCTGGGCATAGGTGGAGATGCGGCCCACCTCACCCTCCCCCGCCAGCGCGAGCGGATCGGTGCGCGGCGCATAGCTCATGCCCAGCGAGATCACCGACCGCACCTCGGGCCACAGCCCGGCCGGGCGCTCGCGGTGGTGCGCGCGCTCCTCCATCCAGAGCATCGAGCCGTGGCGGCCTTCCTCCAGCCACTGGCGCAGCCGCTCGGCGGTCTTCGGCGCGGCATCGGCGCGCGCGATCCCGCAATCGGCGAACCCGATTTCCGCCGCTTTGGCCTTTATTCGTGCTTCCAGTGGCTTGTGCTGTTCCACGCGGACCCGCTACCACGTTTTGGTGGTTTACGGCACCAGCCCGCTCCCCCACCCGGCCACCCATGGAATACTGCCGTTGGGTGGCCGGGTGGGGGAGCGGGCTGGTGCCGTCCTCGGCGTGGCCGAGACACTGATGGAGACACTCTTTTGTCTGGCGAATTGGCCGTAAGCGCCCGGGGGCTCGTCAAATATTTCGGAGATCGGCGCGTCGTCGACGGCGTCGACATCGCAGTTCCCAAGGGGCTCGTCTATGGCGTGCTCGGCCCGAACGGCGCCGGCAAGACCACGACGCTGCGCATGCTGCTCGGCATCATCGAGCCGGACGAGGGCGCCCGTTCGATGCTGGGCCGATCCCATCCGCGCGACGCCAGCGACCTGGTCGGCTATCTCCCCGAGGAGCGCGGCCTCTATCCCAACATGAAGTGCCGCGAGGCGATCGCCTTCATGGGCGCGCTGCGCGGCCTGCCCTGGGCGACGGGGCGCAAGCGCGCCGATGCGCTGCTCGACAATGCCGGCCTCGGCCATGCCAAGGACGAGAAGATCCGCAAGCTCTCCAAGGGCATGGCGCAGCTGGTCCAGCTGCTCGGCTCGGTGGTGCACGAACCCGAGCTGCTCGTCCTGGACGAGCCTTTCTCCGGCCTCGATCCGGTCAACCAGGAAAAGCTCGAGAAGCTGATCCGGGCCGAGCGCGATCGCGGCGCGACGATCCTCTTCTCCACCCATGTCATGGCCCATGCCGAGCGCCTCTGCGACCGGCTCTCGATCATCGCCGGCGGCAAGGTCCGCTTCGAGGGCACGGTGAACGACGCCCGCGCGACGCTGCCGATGAAGGCGCACTATACGCCGCACCACAATGTCGAGGGCGCGCGCGCGCTGCTCCCCGCC
The DNA here is from genome assembly GCF_002127225.1 of Sphingomonas sp. IBVSS2. Lineage (GTDB taxonomy): Bacteria > Pseudomonadota > Alphaproteobacteria > Sphingomonadales > Sphingomonadaceae > Sphingomonas. Next base: position 24,738 of record NZ_NFUR01000002.1, on the reverse strand, counting down.
GATGCCGAGCGCGAAGGCGATGGCTGGCGCTTCACCCTGCCCGCCGGCGGCGTCGAATCGCTGCTCGTGAAGCTGATCGACGGCGGCTACGGCGTCTCGGGCCTGTCGATCGAGCGGCCGGGGCTGCACGACGCCTTTGTGCGGATCGTCGGCGCGGATGCCCTTGCGGATCAGGAGGAAGCGGCGTGAGCAAGTTTTCGCGCATGCTGCGCCAGGCGCTGACGGTCGCGCGCCGCGATTTCACCGCCACGGTGTTCACGCCCACCTTCCTGCTCTTCCTGTTCGCCCCGGTGCTGATGATCGGCTTCGGCACGGTCGGCGGGATCGGCGCCCAGTCGATCGTCGGCGACGATTCGCAGATGCGGATGGTGGTGATCGCACCGCCCGCCCAGGCGCCGACGCTGCTCGAGACCGACAAGCAGCTGCGCACCCTCTTCCCCAGGAAGAGCGAGCTGATGCCGCCGCCGCTCACCATCGAGGCGCCGACGGGCGATCCCGCCGCCCAGGCCCGCGCCTATTTCGACAGCGACAAGGTCGATACCGCGGCAGTGCTCTTCGGCCCGCTCGACAAGCCGGAGGTGCTCTATGCCAGCCGCGGCTGGACCGAGGCGCAGTTCCTCGCGCAGCTCGCCGAGCAGAGTCTGCGCGCGCAGAAGCTGGGCAGCGCCGCCCCCGCCAGCACCGTCACCCAGACGGTGGTGAAGCGCGGCCAGGGCTCGCCCAGCGGGCGCGGCCAGGCGGCGTCGATCGGCGTGTTCGCGATGTTCTTCCTCACCTTGTTCCTCTCGGGCCAGGCCGTGGGCACCATGGCCGAGGAGCGCTCGAACAAGGTAATCGAGATACTGGCGGCCGCGGTGCCGCTGGAGAGCGTGTTCTTCGGCAAGCTGATCGGCATGTTCGGCGCCGCAGTGCTGTTCGTGCTGTTCTGGGCGACGATCATCATCAACGCCACCAGGCTGCTCCCGCCCGAGATCGCCGGCAGCTTCCCCAGCCTCGTCGCGGCGATCGGCGCGCCCGCCTATGCCTTTCTCTTCATCGCCTATTTCACCATGTCCTACATGCTGCTCGGCGCGATGTTCCTCAGCATCGGCGCGCTGACTTCCACCCAGCGCGAGCTGCAGATGCTCTCGCTGCCGATCACCATCTTCCAGATGATGATGTTCGGCCTGGCGCTGGGCGCGGCGACGCGGCCCGGCAGCTGGATCGAGACGGCGGCGCAGGTCTTCCCGTTCAGCTCGCCCTTCGCGATGATCGGGCTGGCGGGGAGCGCGCCGGCGATCTGGCCACATCTGCTCGCGCTGGGCTGGCAGGCGCTGTGGGTGGCGATCATCATCACGGTGGGAGCGCGGGTGTTCCGCCGCGGCGTACTCAAATCGGGCAGCCCCAAGCGCCGGACGAAGATCGAGGCGGCCCTCTGATTAAATTCCTCCCCCAGACAGGCTGGGGGAGGAATGAGACGGTCAGCCACCTCCACTATTGACACTTCTGTCAATTAGGCGTTTCCTCCGGGCAAACGCCAGGAGAGGCAGCATGGCTACGCTTGTGACCGAAGCCGGAGTTTCCGAAACCGTCGATCCGCTCGACGTCAGCCGGCCCGAACTCTACCGCGACGATGTCTGGCAGGCGCCGTTCCGCGAGCTGCGCGCCCGGGGCGGGATCTATCATTGCGAGAACAGCGCCTTCGGCCCCTATTGGTCGATCGCCACCTACAAGCCGATCGTCCAGGTCGAATCGCTGCCCGACCTCTATTCGTCCGAGGCCGGCGGCATCACCATCGCCGACATACAGGAAGGCGACATCAAGATGCCGATGTTCATCGCGATGGACCGGCCGAAGCATACCGACCAGCGCCGCACCGTCGCCCCCGCCTTCACGCCGAGCGAGATGGTGCGGATGAGCGACAATATCCGCATGCGCACCGCCGAGATCCTCGATTCGCTGCCCGTCGGCCAGGAGTTCGACTGGGTCGACAGCGTCTCGATCGAGCTGACCACCCAGATGCTCGCGCTCCTGTTCGATTTTCCCTGGGAGGAGCGGCGCAAGCTCACTTACTGGTCGGACTGGGCGGGCGATATCGAGATCGCGAAGGATCCCGTGCGCAAGGAGGAGCGGCGCCAGATCCTGTTCGAATGCGCCGCCTATTTCGGCAATCTCTGGCAGGGCAAGCTGGGCAAGGAGCCGAGGCCCGACCTGATCTCGATGATGATCCATTCGGACGCGATGAGCCACATGGACCAGATGGAGTTCCTCGGGAACCTGATCCTGCTGATCGTCGGCGGCAACGACACGACGCGCAATTCGATGAGCGCCTTTGCCTGGGGGCTCGAGCAATTCCCCGAGGCCCGCGCGAAGCTCGAGGCCGATCCGGGCCTGATCGGCAATGCCACGCAGGAGATCATCCGCTGGCAGACGCCGCTCGCGCACATGCGCCGCACCGCGACGCAGGACACCGAGCTCGACGGCCACAAGATCCGCGCGGGCGACAAGCTCGGCCTCTGGTATCTCTCGGCCAATCGCGACGAGAGCATCTTCCCCGATGCCGACCGGATCATCGTCGACCGCGAGAATGCCCGGCGCCACCTCGCCTTCGGGCACGGCATCCATCGCTGCGTGGGCGCGCGGCTGGCCGAGCTGCAGATCGGCATCCTGATGGAGGAGATGGCGAAGCGCCGCCTGCGCGCCAACGTGCTGCGCGAGCCCGAGCGCGTCGCCGCCTGCTTCGTGCACGGCTACAAGAAGATGGCGGTGGAGCTGTCGCACTATTGAGGGCGGCAATCCCCCTCCCTGCAAGGGAGGGGTTAGGGGTGGGTCGATGACCGCGATACGGTATCGACTGGTTGCTACGTTACCGTACCGCCAAGCCTCCACCCACCCCCAATCCCTCCCTTGCAGGGAGGGGAGTGAAGGTCCACATTCCTCCCATGGAAACTGGCCGTCGCGCCTTCCTCACCGTCGCCGGCATCGGCGCCCTCACCGCCGCATGCGGCGGCGGCGCACCCGCCCAGGCGGCGCAGAAGTTCGAATTCACCCTCACCGATGCGGAGTGGAAGAAGCGGCTGAGCCCGCTCGCCTACCAGGTGCTCCGCCAGGGCGCGACCGAGCGGGCCTTCACCAGCCCGCTCAACAAGGAGCACCGCGCCGGCACCTTCGTCTGCGCCGGCTGCGCGTTGCCGCTCTATGCCTCGACGACCAAGTTCGACAGCGGCACCGGCTGGCCGAGCTTCTGGCAGCCCTTGCCCAAGGCGGTGATCACCCGTGCGGACAATTCGCTCGGCATGCGCCGCACCGAAGTGCTCTGCCGGCGCTGCGGCGGGCATCTCGGCCATGTCTTCGACGACGGCCCACCGCCAACCGGCAAGCGCTATTGCATGAACGGCGCGGCGCTGGCGTTCGTGGCGAAAGGTTAGTCCCCTTCTATTCCCCTCCCTGGAAGGGAGGGGAGCAAATACGAAAAGGCCCGGGCGATGCCGGGCCTTTCCATATCCACCTTGGCGAAACGATCAGCCCGCGTCGGGCGTCTCGTTCTTCGCTTCCGCCATCAGGTCGCTGAGGTCGAGGTCGAGCGACGGCTTGAAGTCGTCGTCGAAGTCGTGCGGCGCGCCGCCCGAATAGATGAAGCCGTTGACCGGATAGACCGAGGTGCCCAGGCCGCCCATCGGCGCGAACCACACCTTCACTTCGCTCCAGTCGCCTTCGGGCGAGACGTCGACGGCGCGGACGTTGCGCTCGATGCCGCCGGCGCGCGACCAGTTGGCATGGGTGAGCAGCACTTCACGATCGCTGACGACCTGGCTGACCATCGCGACATGGCCGAGCGGCATGCGGGCGGTGCGCTGGAACGACATCACCGAACCGACCTTCGGGGTCTCGCCGCGCTGGTAGCGGCCGGCAGCCTGCGACCACCAGGTCCAGGCATTCCCGTGAATGTTCACTCCGGAGATTTCGCGGGCATAGGGCGCGCACTGCCAGAAGGTACGGCCCTTGGCCGAAGCCGCCTGGGGGGCGACCATCATCAGGGTGCAAACAACCATCAGCGCGAAACGCGCTGCGAAAACACGGAAATTCATGGACCCCCCGGTCAGGAAGCAGTCTGATGAACAGCGACTGACCAGATCATGGGACGGAAGTATAGGCCCGCGGCCGGTCGATGGGACGAACCGTTGCGACGAGTCGATGACTTGCGGATTCGCGCCCATTTGCGGGGAACCGCGCCCGCGAACCCGCCGCCGAAGCGCCAGGGCCGGCCTGCAGGGCCTAGGTGCTAACCCGGACCCGGATACGCCCCGGATGGGCAGCTAGCCCCCGCAACCCCATCAGTATGTGCAGTTTTCCACAAGCGGGACTTCGGTTCATCGCATGCATGTTGCGCCGCGGAATCAGTTGGTTTCCTATAATGAACAGGGGACGACGACTGGTTCAGCGGCTCGTTAACCATATTGTCGCAGTATCGGTCTCGGAGGGTCACGATCTGGGCGGGAGTATTGAACCATGGGAGCAAGGGCGAAACCGGCGGAAGGCGCGATGACGCTGGCCGAAATGAAGGAATTCGCGGGTTTCAGCGCGGCGACGCAGCGCTATGTGCGCCGCTCGCTCGACATTGGGCTGGACCGCGACGACGCGATGGCGCGCTGGTCGCGCGACGTGGTCGAGGCCGCCAGCATCCGCGCCCAGGCGCATGTCTATGAGCGCCTCCACGAAGTGCGCGCGCTGATGCCCGACGACAGCGACTTCGACTCCATCGAGCCGTTCATGTCGCCGCTCGTCGCCATCGCCGCCTTCGACCTGAGCCAGGGCCGCCTGACCAGCTTTTCGAGCTTCCGCTTCCTCTACGAGCGGCTGATCGGCGCCGAAGTGCGCCCGTGGCTCCCCTCGGCCTTCTGCGCCGCGGCCGCGTTGCCGCATCTGCATCCGGACCTGCGCCGCAAGCTGCTCCAGTCGATCAGCGAAGCCGCGGCCACGGCCTCGGGCTGGTCGAACCGCCAGCCGAGCTTCTATCCGGCCTGGGTGGAGAAGGTCGACACGGCGTCGCTCTCGCATTGATTCGCGCCTTCCTCCCCCTCGAAGCCGGGGGGAGGAACCGGCGTTCATCTGCAGGTCCGCCAGCCCCATTCCCCCCGCTCCGCCTCGTCGAGGTGCAAATGGTCGCGGTGCGCCGCATTATAGTCCGGCGAGAGCACCGTCGAGAACAGCTTGCAGGCGCCGGTGCGTATTTCGCGCAGAAAGGCGGCCTTCTCGCCCCCTTCCCCCCAATCCTCCGCCACGCCGATCCGCGTCCCGTCCGCCAGGCGGAAAGCGGCGATGTCGATCGCATCGGCGGTCGCATGCTCGCTCCAGTCGCCGGCGCTGCGGCCGTACATGCGGCGGCAGGAATAGCTGCCGAGATGCTCGATCCGGGCCACCGCCGCGCCGAAATGCCGCTGCGCGGCGGGCTGGACGACTTCCCATTCCCAGAGCGACAGCGCCGCGGCGACCGGGCAGGAGGTGCCGGGGGCGGCCGGCACGAAGGCGATCCCCCGCGATCCTCCGGGCGCGAAGCGCACCCCGTCCGCATAGCCGCATTGCGGCGCGTCGCCGGCAACCCTGGCCAGCGCCGTGTAGCGCACCCCGGCGGCACGCAGCAGCGCCCGGCACTGGGCATAGTCGCCCGCCAGCCCGGCGAGCTTGCGGCCGGTGAAGACGCCGATCGGCCGGCGCAGGTCGAGTCGGGTCCAGGGCAGGTCCTGCGGCCGGTCGCGCAGCGCGGCCCAGGTGAGAAACGCTCCGCCGAGCAGCACCGCGATCAGGATCGCCGCCATCACGGCACGGCGGACACGCCTCACATGCGGATCGCCTGGTCCAGGGGCTGGGCGGTGACCGGATAACCAAGATCATCCGGAATGCAGAGGTGGCGTTCGCCGTCGCGTTCCTCGATCCAGGGCGTGACGGTGCGGATCGGATACGCGCGGGCATCGGCGACCGCATCCTCGTAGCGTGCGAACAGCGCCAGCCGGTCGAGATTGCGGCGCGTGGGGAAGATGATGTGCGCCTCGCCCCGATCAGCGGCGTCGAGCACCGCGCGCGCGCTCGCCCAGAAGACGCGGACATTCTCGTTGCCGTCGACCTGCGGTTCGGCCCCTTCCGGCGCGCGGGCGAGGTAGAAGCGCGTGTCGAACACCTTGTGGTGCACGCCCCGGGGGAGCCAGCGCGCGAAAGGCACCAGCCGGTCCAGCGCGAGCGCGGCACCGGCTTCGTCGAGCAGATCGCCCATCGGCTCGCCGGCATAGAGGCGCTGGCGCAGCGCCGGCATGTCTCCCGCGGGATCGAGGCCGATGGCGACGCCCGCTTCCTCCAGCGTCTCGCGGATCGCGGCGATGCGCGCGGCATTCTCCTCGACATCGCCGGCATGGCGGCCGGCCAGGACGAAATCGCCGGGATCGACGCGGCCGCCGGGAAAGACCAGCGCACCGCCCGCGAACGACATCGCCGCCGCGCGCTCGACCATCAGCAGTTCGGGCGGCCCGTCACGGGCCTCGCGCATCACGATCACGGTGGCGGCGGGAATCGCCTGTTCGTCGGTCATGGGACCGGGTCTAGGCCGTGCGGCGGGCGGTGGACACCCCATTCCTCCCCGAGGCAAGCGGGCGGAGGAACTGGCGCGCTACCACCCCGCCATCTTCAGCCGCACCCTCGCCACCCTGTCGGACGAAGTGACGAACAGCGTCCGCCCATCCTCGCCGAAACAGCAGTTCGCGGCCGCCTTGCCCGTCGCGATCAGCCCCAGCTTCCTGCCGTCGGGCGCGATCACATGGATGCCGCCCGGACCGCTGGCGAACAGATGGCCGCTCTTCGCCACCTTCATCCCGTCGGGCAGGCCCGGCAGCTTGCGCGCCGCTTCCGCCGAGAAGTCGACGAACGGCGCCAGCGCGCCCATCGCCGAACCATCGGCCGCCAGTTCGCAGCTGAAGATCCGTGCATCCTCGGGATCGGACTGGCTGACATAGAGCCGGTCGAGCCCCGGCGAGACGGCGATGCCGTTCGGCCGCTTCAGGCTCTTGTCGATCAGGCGCAGGCCGCTGCCGTCGGGATTGACGCGAAAGACGCCGTTGAACGCCAGCTGCTTGAGCGGCGACGCATCGCCCTCGGCCAGGCCATAGGGCGGATCGGTGAAATAGATGCTCCCGCCCGGCCCGATCGCCAGGTCGTTGCAGCTGTTGAACTTCCTGCCCTCGAATGCGGCGGCGACGATCGTCTTCCGCCGGGTCGCCAAATGTACCCGCGCGATGGCGCGCGTACCCGAATCGGCCATCAGCAAGTCGCCCCGGGCATCGAGCACCATCCCGTTCGACCCGGCCTCGCGCACGCCCGCCGGGATCGGCCCGGCCAGGCCCGAGGGGTTCAGGAACGGCCTGGCGCCCTCCCCTGCACGCCAGCGATACGCGATGTTCGCCGGCACGTCAGAGAAGAGCAGATAGCCGCCCCGCTTCACCCATACCGGCCCCTCGGCCCATTTGAAGCCGGTGGCGATCACCTCGATCGGGCTGGCCGTGTCGATGAGCGCGTCGAGCGCCGGATCGAGGCGCGTGATGCCCCCGATCCTCTCGCCCAGCGCCACCCCGGGCGCCACGGGCAGCGCCGCCATGCCGGCCAGAACCGCGCGCCGTGTCGTATCGGTCATTCTCTTCTCCGTCCTGCCCGCGGGATCGCCCGGCCCCGGCGCACCGAGCGGTATATCGTCCCGGCCCGCCGCCTGTCGCGCAATCCTTCCGCGCCCGAACTGCGCGGCGGGATGCCGGAATCACCCGGTCAATCGAAGCGCGCGCGGAAACAGGCACGAAGCGCCGCATGCGTCTCCGCCGCCCTTGCCAGCAATGCCGGATCGGCTTCGGCCTGGCGAGGATCGGGCGGGCGCAGCGCGGCAGCGTCGATCGGCGCCTCGACCAGCACCGCGAGCCGGGGCGCATAATGGCGCGGGCTGGCGCACAACGCATCATAGTCGAGGAACAGCTGGCGCTCCTGCACCCGGGCCGGTGCCGAAAGCAGCGCCTGGTGCACGCTGTCCCACAGCTTCAGCCAGTAATCGACGCGGCTCGCGTCCTCGTCGCGGCCGGGTGCGCCGTCGAACAGGAAGGGCCGGTGATCCGCGCCGAACTCGTGATGGCCGAGCCAGGTCATGAAACGGCGGCGGAACGGGTCCTCCTGCGCCAGCATGGCCGCCCGGCGATGCTGCGACAGCAAGGACAGCGCCTGCTGCAGGGGATCGCGGAACGGATGGACCAGAAGGGCGTCGGGAAAGCTGGTGGCGAGCCCTTCGAGGCGCAGGATATTGTTATTGTTCTTCGATAGATAGCGAGTGCCGCCATGGCAGAGGAGCACCAGGCGCACATAGTCGCGAAAGGCAGCGAGCGTGTCCGCCTGGGGCGCGACCGGGGCCAGGCCGTCGCGCCGCAGATAGCGGCTCCCCTCGCGCGTGCGCCAGAAGATCTCCTCGATCGCCTCGGGGCTGTCGAGATCATGGGTCAATCCGTCGCCATGGCCGCGCTCGCTCGCCTCGACATGCCGCTTGCCGCCCAGCCTGGCCCAGCTGTTCGGCGCAAGCGGAAACGGAAGGTCGCGATAGGACGGCGCGGCGAAGCTGCCGCCCTGGTGGAGCAGCCGGGTGAGGATCGACGTGCCCGCGCGCGCCAGTCCGGCGATGAACACCGGGCGCCGGACGGGCACCGCCGCTATCCGCTTGCGGTGGGTGGCGCGCTCGATGTCGAAGGTCGCTTCGAGCAGGGCGGGCGAACCCAGGGCGATGCGGTGGAGGAGCTTGTCAGCCCCGCTGTACACGCGGGATCACCTGCCAGCGCAGCACGGCATAACCGAGCGTGAAGGGCATCAGTGCCAGCCTTGTCGCCCAGTCCGTCCGGAAGGCCGCGATCTCCGGCCAGTTGGCGTCCAATGCCAGCACCACCAGCAGCGGGGCGGCGGCGGCGAACAGCAATCCGCCGGCACGCATCGCCCGCACGAACATGCGGCCCGAAAGTATCCGGAGCGCCCGTTCCTTGCCCCATTCGGAAACGCCCCGGCGGGCGAGCAGCCGCATGGCATGCTGCCCACAGGCGGCGAGCTCGCGAAAGGCCGGGATCAGCGGCAGGGCGCGAGCCAGTTCGAGCATCGCGACGACGGCGAGGAAGAACAGGATCACCGGGCACGCCCGCGGATGCGGCGGACCAGCCGCTTGATCGGGTACCAGACCACCGAGACGATCGCGAGCAGGATCGAGCCGATCAGCCCGAAGGCGACTCCGATCGCCCCCAGCCCCAGCCCTGGGCCGGTATAGGCCTGGGCCGCGAGCGGTGCCGAAAGGGCGAAGGCAAACGACAGGAAACGAAGGATTTTCACGAACATTTGGCATTCACCGTAGCTTGAATGGCCGGGCCATCGGTGGTGGGATCGAGATAGCGCGCCCAGGAAAGGGCCATGCGCCGCTCGGCGGAATCGGCGGAGATGTAGCGCCAGCGCACCGCGCCCTGGGGCGACATGCGGACGAGGCGCCCCTGCTCGGTCTCCTCGATCATCGCATCGCCATTGGCGAGCGGGGTGCCCCGGCCCTGGGCGCGGGTGGCGATCCGGTTGGCGGCGAAGCCCCGATCCCAGGGCGAGCTGGTCTCGCCGCTGGACAGGTCATGGACGAGTAGGCGGTTGTGCCCGTTCACGCGCTCGTCGGGATAGCCCATCAGGGTGTTGTTATCGAACACCGAAATGCGGTGATCGTCGAGGATGCTGACATCGTGCTGGAAGCGCCACGGGCCGATCTTCCACCACAGGATCTCGCCGGTGGCCGGCCGGTAGAGCGCGATCAGCGAGAGGTTGCGGATGCTGAGGAACAGGTCCCCCTTCTTCCAGAAACGGCCGTCCGCCATCGCCGGCTGGATGTCGTTGAGATGGAAGGGATCCTGCACATAGGGCCGGCCGCGCCACAGCTTGGCCAGCCCGTTGCGCTCGAGGATGTCGGCGATGCGGTCGACGTTGCGCAGCTTCCCCTCGGGCGAGACCCGCGCCACCGCATCGTCCCAGAAATCGGCCCTTACCCCCGGCTCGCGCGGCACCGGATAGCGATAGGGCACCCAGAGATCGCCGTCCGGGCCCAGTTCGGTGGAATGGCTGAAGATGCCGTCCAGCGACCAGAGCAGCTTGCCGCACGCGTCGTAGCGGGCAAGCGGCGAGCTGTCGTGCAGCACCAGGCTGCCATCGGCGAGCAGCAGCGGGTGCATCAGCCGGTTGCGCGCGGCATTCTTGTCGCGATGCACGTCGGTGAGCGCGGAAGCGAAGCGCGAGCGGGCATTGGCCGCGTCGACATCGGGCACGAACTCGCGCACCACCGCGCCGTCCGCGAGGCGAACGAGCTGCACCACCGATCGCTTGCGGCGGGGTTCGAAGGGCGAGATCAGCGCATAGCCGGCATCGACGAACCCCGGATCGCGGGAGAAGCCGCCCGGCAGCTTCTCATAGGCGCCGTGGAAATAGGGCGCGTTGCTGCGGAACAGGTGCTGGATCGTGTCCGGCACGCGCGCCAGCGTGATCGCGACGCGGCCGACCGTGCCCGACTTCTCCCACCCGTCGACGATCGCGCCCGTGGCCATCGCCGCGAGCGGAACGAACAGCAGCGTCAGGACCAGGCTCCACAGCGGCACGGGCCGGGCAAGCAGGCGCTCCAATGCGCCGCTTTCCGCTTCGACCCGAACTTGCTGATCCCGACCCATTCGCCCTCCCCGCTCGGGCACGTGGTTCGGCGGCGCGGGTGTCGGCGGGATTTCGGTACGTCGCTGGCGCGTTTCCGCTTTGTGGCCGTGTTAGACGGGCAAGGTCACCAGCGCGGAAAGACCGCCCTCTTTCCGGTTGCGGAGGATGAGGTCCCCGCCATGCGCGCGCGCCACCGCGCGGGCGCTGGCCAGGCCCAGGCCGATCCCGCCGGTATCGCGGTTGCGCGAACGTTCGCCGCGGAAGAAGGGCTCGAACACGCGATCCAGGTCTTCCGGCGGCACGCCGGGCCCGTCGTCGCACACCTCGATCAGCGCCTGGCCGTCAGCCTCGACCAGCGAGACTTCGGCGCTCCCGGCATATTTGAGCGCATTGGTGACGAGATTGTTGAGCATCGCCTTGAGCGCCGGCGAATTGCCCTCGACCACCACCGGGTCGCCCGGCGCAAGCGTCACCGGCGCGCCGCGATCGCTCATGTCGTCGGTCACCGTCTCGGCTAGCGAGCGCAGGTCGAGCGGCTTGCGCACGCCCTGCTTGGTCGTGTCGCGCAGATAGCTCAGCGTCGCGGAGATCATCGCCTCCATGTCGCGGATATCGCCTTCGCAGGCCTGGCGCAGCGCGTCGGGCGCCGCCTCCAGCCGCAGTCCGAGGCGCATCAGCGGCGTGCGCAGGTCATGCGCCACCGCGCCGACCACGGTGGCACGGTCATCGACATAGCGATTGAGCCGGGCCTGCATCCGGTTGAACGCCGCCGCGGCATCGGCGATTTCCGTCGGCCCTTCGATCGCGATCGGCGCGGCCCGGGGATCGCGGCCGAGCCGCTCGGCGGCTTCGGCAAAGGCGCCGATCGGCTTGGCGATACGGTGGGCGAGCGCCCAGGCAAAGGGCGCGACCGCCGCCGCGGACAGGATCAGCCACCACAGCACGAACAGGCGCCATGGCTCGAAGCTGTGGTTCGAATCGATCAGGGTCCACTGCCCGTCGTCCTTGCGGAACGCGGCGGAGAAATCGCCGATGATCACCACGGCCCGCGCCGCCTGGTCGCTGGCCGGCGGGACGGCGCGCGGCACGCTGGCGCGATCATAGATCTTCTCGCGCTGCATGAACGGCGTGGGGAAGCTGATCCGCACCCGCTCCACCGGCACTTGCAGCGCCTTGGCCAGGGCGAGTTCGATGCGCTCGCTCCGGGGATTCCAGGCAGTCGCCTCGATGAATGCCGGGTGGGATATCCGGAAATCGCTGTCCGGATCGCCGATGCCGCGCATCGCATTCGCGATCTGCCCGACGCTGTAGACCTTGGTCGACGGCGTCTGCACCGCGATCAGCAGGCCGAGATTCATCAGCTGGGTTATCGCCACGCAGGCGACCATCAGGACGAAGACGCGCAGGAACAACGGGGAACCCGCCCCCCCGCGCCGCTGCTTCACGCGCGAACCACCTTTGGCACGAACAGATAGCCTTCGTTGCGCACCGTGCGGATGATCTCGTCGCCGCCCGAGCGCAGCTTGCGGCGCAGGCGGCTCACCTGCACGTCGATCGCACGGTCATAGGCATCCGAATCCGGGCCACGGGCCGCGGCGAGCAGCGCCTCGCGGCTCAGCACGCGGCGCGGACGCTCGATGAACACGCGCAGCACCGCGAACTCGCCATCGGTGAGGCCGACCAGCACGCCATTCGGATCGAACAGCTCGTGGCTGCCGAGATCGATGCGCCAGCCCTCGAAGACATAGACGTCGCCGCTCTCGTTCGTGGCGATCGCGCCGCGCTTGCGCAGCGCCGCGCGCACCGTGGCAAGGATCTCGCGCGGGCTGCACGGCTTGGGCAGATAATGGCCGGCGCCGACCTCGAGGCCCAGGATGCGATCCTGCTCCTCGCCAAGGGCGCTCAGGAAGATGATCTCCGGCCCATCGGCGCGCGCGATGCGGCGGCAGGCGGAAAGCCCGTCCTCGCCCGGCATCATGATGTCCAGGATCACGAGATCGACCGGCGTGCGCGCGAGGATCTGATCCATGTCGCGCGTGCTGGACGCAGTCTCCACCTTGTAGCCGCGCGAACCGAGGCTGTTCGCCAGCAGCATGCGGATGTCGCGGTCATCGTCCACGACGAGCAGGGTCGCCGAATCGTCCTGGGAAGTCACGGTAGCAAGCATGATTTCAGCTTCTACGACAAAATGCGTCTAGGGTGTTGCGCGAATTTGTAACAAGATTCACCCGAGCCTGGTCGCGATCGGGACTCCCCGCTTCAAAGTGAGCGTTACCGGCGTCTTTTCGGCGATTTCGGCGAGGCGGGCATTCTGCTCGGCATCGGTGCCGGTGATCGTCAGGATGCGCTCGATATTGAGCGTCTCGCCCTGGCCGTGAAGGAACAGGGCGACCTCGATATTCTCCACCGGCCACGCCTTGCGCTCGGCATACATGCGCAGCGTGATCGCCGTGCATGCGCCCAGGCTGCCCAGCAGCAGCTCATAGGGCGCCGGCCCGGCATCGCCCCCACCCCGCGCCTCGGGCTCGTCGGCGACAAGGCCGCGCTTTCCGAAGCTGATGTCCGTGGCATAGGGCGCGGCGCGCCCGATCTTGGCGATGGAATGAGTCATGCGGGCAAGATTAGGACGGGATGTTCTTCCCGTCATCCCCGCGCGAGCGAGGATGACGGGAGGAGATCCTCAGCTCTTCTGCCAGCCGCCGCCCAGCGCGCGGAACAGGTCCACCTGCGTCTCGGCGATAAAGGCGTCGGCCTGTGCCAGGTCCGCCTCGGCATCGGCGAAGGTGCGTTCGGCATCGAGCAGGGCGAGCGAATCGATATCGCCCTCGCGCTGGCGGGCGCGGGCGATGTTGACTGCCGCCTCGGCCTCGTTGCGCGCCGCCTGGAGCGCGGTGCGCCGGCCGAGCGCATGGCCATAGGCGGAGAGCGCCGTCTCGGTCTCCTGCAGTGCGTTCAGCACCGTGCCGTCGAACGTGGCGAGCGCGGCCTTGCTGTCCGCCTCCGCCCCGGCGACGCGCGCGCGCGCCGGGCCGGGGTTGACCGCCCAGTTGATCAGCCCGCCAAGAAGCCAGCGCAGCGGGCCCGCGCCGAACACGTCGCCGAAATCGGTGCCGGTCGAACCGCCCGAAACGCCGAGCGTGATCCGCGGATAGAGGTCCGCGGTCGCCACGCCGATCCGCGCAGTGGCGGCGGCCAGGCGGCGCTCGGCGGCGCGGATGTCCGGCCGGCGCGCCAGCAGCGCGGCGCCGTCGCCGACCGGGATCGGCTGGCCGAGACGCAGCGTCGCGCTGCGCGCGCCCGCCACCGCCGGCAGGTCGGCCGGCGTGCGGCCCGTGAGCGTGGCGAGGCGGAACAGCGCGGCATCGCGCGCGGCCTGGAGCGCCGGCACCTCGGCCTGGCGCTGGTTGCGGAGCGCGCCGATCCGGGCAGTGTCGAGCCGGGTGGCCAGGCCCACGCCGCGGCGGCGCTCGGTCAGGTCGATCGACTGGTCGAGCAGCTTGACGATATGCTCGGCCACCCCCAGCCGCTCGGCGGACGACGCCGCATCGGCATAGGCGCGCGCGGTCTCGGCAGCGACGATCACGCGGACCGCATCCGCATCCGCCTCGGCCGCGCCGACATCGCCGCGCGCCGCCTCGGTGCCGCGGCTGAGACGGCCGAACAGGTCGGCCTCGTAGCTGACGCTCAGCCCGGCATCGACCTGCCAGTCCTCGCGCGGCGCGCCGGGCAGGCGCTGGGCAGCGGGCAGGCGCCCGTAATTGGCGCCGGCGCTCAGGCTGGCCTGGGGCAGCTGGTTGGCCTTGGCGCCGCGCAGCACCGCGCGGGCCTTCTCGATCCGCGCCACGGCGACGCGGATATCGGTGTTGGCGGCCAGCGCGTCGGCGACGAGCTGGTCGAGCACCGGATCATTGTAGAGCCGCCACCAGTCGCCCTGCACGGGCGCGGCGGTCACTGCCGGATTGGCCGCGACGAAGTTGCCGGCCGCGGTCTGGGGCGGCGTCGGCGCGACATAGTTCGGACCGGCGGCGCAGGCGGCGAGCGCCAGGGCCGAGGCGGTTGCGAGGAAGATACGGTAGGTCATTTCATTTCCTCCTTCCCGCCGCTCCGGGACCGGCCCGGAGCGGCGGCAGGGTTTCACTCGGCGGGCTGCAGCGCCGGCTCGTGGCCGCCTTCGTCCTGCGCCTTGCGGTTGCCGCGCATCTTCGCGATGCGATCGCCCAGCGCCCGGCAGACGACGTAGAAGGTCGGCGTGAAGAGCAGGCCGAACGCCGTCACGCCCATCATCCCGAAGAACACCGCGGTGCCCAGCGCCTGGCGGAGCTCCGCACCCGCCCCGCTCGCGATCAGCAGCGGCACGGCGCCGAGGATGAAGGCGAACGACGTCATCAGGATCGGCCGCAGGCGGTCGCGCGCGGCACGCACCGCGGCCTCCACCGGCGACAGCCCGTCCTGCACCTCCGCCTGGTGGGCGAACTCGACCACGAGGATCGCGTTTTTAGCCGCCAGTGCAATCAGCACCACGAGGCCGATCTGCGTGAGCACATTGTTGTCCATGCCCCGCAGATTCACGCCGGCCATGGCCGCGAGCAGACACATCGGCACGATCAGGATGATCGCCAGCGGCATCGTCAGGCTTTCATATTGCGCCGCCAGCACCAGGAAGACGAACACCACCGCCAGCGCGAAGACCAGCCCGGCCGTGCTGCCGGCCATCTTCTGCTGGAAGGCGATGCCGGTCCATTCGGCACCATAGCCCGGAGGCAAGCTGCTCGCGAGCTTCTCCATCGTGTCGAGCGACGCGCCCGAGCTGTAGCCGGGGGCGGTATCGCCATCGACTTCCACTGCCGGGAACAGGTTGTAGCGCGTCACGCGATACGGGCCGGTCTTGTTCTCGAAGGTCGAGACCGAACCGATCGGCACCATCGCGCCCGAGTTCGAACGGGTCTTCAGGTTGGCGATGTCCGCCTCGGTCGCCCGGAACGGCGCATCGGCCTGCGCGGTCACGCGATAGGTGCGGCCGAGCATGTTGAAGTCGTTCACGAAGGCCGAGCCGAGATAGACGTTCAGCGCCTCGAACACCCGCTCCGGCGGCACGCCGAGCATGTCCGCCTTGCGCCGGTCGATATCGGCGAAGACGCGCGGGGTGGCCGTGTTGAAGAAGGTGTAGATCTGCTTCAGCCCCGGAGTCTGGTTGGCCTGGCCGATCAGCCCGAACGCGGTCTTGCCCAGTTCGTCATAGCCATGCTCGGCGCGGTCCTCGATCATCATCCGATAGCCGCCGGCCGAGCCGATGCCCTGGATGACGGGCGGCGGGACGACGAGCAGCATCGCCTCGTTGATGTCGGCGGTGCGCTGGCGCGCCTCGTTCATGATCCCGTCAAAGGTGACGCCGAGCTTCTTGCGCTCGTCGAAGGAGAGCAAGGGCACATAGGCGGCGGCCGAATTCGGGGCGAGCGTCTGCGACGGGCCGTCGAAACCGGCGAGCATCACCGATCCCTTCACGCCCTTGATCGGCAGGATGCGGGCGACGACCTTGCGCATCACTTCGTCCGTCCGCTCGAGCGACGAGCCCGGCGGCAACTGGATGACGGTGAGGAAGTAACCCTGGTCCTGCTGCGGGATGAACCCCACCGGCGTGACCCAGAACATCCCGATCGTCGCGGCGATCAGGCCGACATAGGTGAGCATCATCCGCTTCGGCCGGGTGACCAGCACGCGAGTGAGCTTGGCATAGCCGACGCTCATCCGCTCGAAGCCGTTGTTGAACGCATCGGCGCCGCGGCGCACGATCCGGCCGATCGGCCCCTTGGGCTCGCCTTCGTGATGCTGCAGCAGCAGCGCCGCCATGGCGGGCGACAAAGTGAGCGAGACGAGCAGCGAGATCGCGGTCGCGGCCGAGATCGTCACGGCGAACTGCTTGTAGAAGGCGCCCGACAAACCGTTGAGGAACAAGGTCGGCAGGAACACCGCGAGCAGCACCAGCACGATCGCGACGAGCGCGCCGGACACTTCGTCCATCGAAGTGCGCGCCGCCTGGAGCGGGGTCATGCCGCGCGCCAGGTTGCGCTCGACATTCTCCACCACAACGATCGCGTCGTCGACGACGATGCCGATGGCGAGGACGAGGCCGAACAGCGAGAGGTTGTTGAGCGAATAGCCGAGCGGCAACAGCACCGCCATCGTGCCGATCAGCGAGACCGGGATGGCCAGCACCGGGATGATCGCCGCGCGCCATTTCTGGAGGAAGACGATGACGACGAGCACGACGAGCAGGATCGCTTCGCCCAGCGTGTGATAGACCGCGTCGATCGACTGCGAGATGAACTCGGTCGGGTTGTAGATGACGCGATATTCCAGGCCCTTGGGGAAGTTCTTGGACATCGCCTTGAGCTGGTCCTGCACCGCATTGGCAGCGGCGAGGGCGTTCGAGCCCGGACGCTGGAACACGGCGAGGATCACGGTCGGCTTGTTGGAGAGATAGGTGTTGGACGAATAGTCCGCCGCGCCCAGCTCGACGCGCGCCACGTCGCTCACGCGCACCTGGTGCCCATCGGCATCGGTGCGGATCACCACCTGGCCGAACTGCGCCGGGTCCTTCAGGCGGCCCTGCGTCTCGATGTTGAGCTGGAAGGCATTGCCCGTCGGCGTCGAGCCCGGCTGGCCGAGCGTGCCCGCGGCGACCTGGACGTTCTGCGCGCGCAGCGCCTGGACGATGTCGCCCGCGGTCAGGTTGAGCGCGGCGGCGCGGCCCGGATCGATCCACACGCGCATCGCATAGTCGCGCGCGCCGAACATGCGCACGTCGCCCACGCCTTCCACGCGCGCCAGGCGGTCCTTCACCTGGGTCAGCGCATAGTTGGAGATATATTCGCGATCGACGGAATTGTCCGGCGAGATCAGGTTCACCACCAGCAGGAAGTCCGGCGTGGTCTTGCGCGTCACGACGCCCAGGCGCTGCACTTCCTCGGGCAGGCGCGGGATCGCGACCGCGACGCGGTTCTGCACCAGCACCTGCGCCGAATCGAGGTTGGTCCCCGACTTGAACGTGACGGTGATGGTGACGTTGCCGTCGCCGGTCGATTGCGACGACTGGTAGAGCATGTCGTCGACGCCGTTGATCTCCTGCTCGATCGGCGCGGCGACCGTCTCGGCGACGGTCTCGGCCGAGGCGCCGGGATAGGAGGCGGTGACCGTCACCGTCGGCGGGACGATGTCGGGATATTGGGAAATCGGCAGCGCGAGATAGGCGATCGCACCGATGATCGTGATCACGACCGCGATGACGGCCGCGAAGATCGGGCGCGTGATGAAGAACCGCGAGAGGCGCATGGGGCCACTCCTCGAAAAAGAGGTCTGAAACGAAGAAAGTGTCAGCCGCCGGACCCTGGGGAGATCCGGCGGCTGACGGTCAACGGGCGAAGGTTGCTTCGCCCGTCACCGGCGCCGTGAGGGCCGGCGCCTGACTGGTTGCGGTCGGCGCGATCTTGCCGGGCTTCGGGTTCACCTTGCCGCCCGGAGCCGCGAACTGCGTGCCCGAGATCACCACCTTGTCCTGGGCGGTCAGGCCCGAGCGGACGATGCGCAGGCCGTCGACCACCGGGCCGAGCGTCACCGGCTTCGGCGCGACGGTGCCGTCCTTGCCGACGGTGAGCACGAGCTTGCGCGCCTGATCGGTCTGGATCGCGGTATCGGGCACCATCAGCGCCTGGGTGGTGCCGCCGGCCGATAGGCGCATGTTGCCGAACATGCCGGGCGTCAGGAACATGCCCGGATTGCTCAGCACCGCGCGCCCGCGGATCGTGCCCGACTTGGGATCGAGGCCGTTGTCGGTGAAGTCGAGCTTGCCCTTCCACTTATAGTCGGTCTCGTCCTGCAGGCGGATCTCCACCGGCGACTCCTGGGCGCCCGTTTCCTTCGCCCGCTTGGTCTTGAGGAACAGCGCCTCCGAACCGTCGAAGGTGAAGTAGATCGGGTCGAGCGCGTTGATCGTGGTCAGCAGCGAACCGCCCTGCCCCTCGCCCGCCGCGACCAGGTTGCCCGGATCGACGCGGCGGTCCGAGATGCGGCCGGCGATCGGCGCGCGGACCTGGGTGAACTCCATGTCGAGCGCGCGGCTGCGCACCCGCGCCTGCGCCGCGGACACCGACGCACCGGCGGCGCGAACCCGGGCCTGGAGCCGTTCGACATCGCTCTTCGACACCGCCTCGACCGACACCAGCCGCTCGGCGCGACCCAGGTCGGAACGCGCGAGCGCGAGATCGCTCTCGGCGCTGGCCAGCCCGGCACGCGCCTCCGCGAGCGCGGCGGCAAAGGGACGCTGGTCGATGGTGAAGAGCAGCTGGCCCTTCTGCACGATCGCGCCGTCGGTGAAGTGGACGCCAGTGATCGCGCCCGAGACGCGCGGGCGCACCTCGACCGCGCGGCTCGGCTCGAAGCGGCCGACATAATCGTCCCATTCGTTGACGTCGCGGACCAGCGGCGTGGCGACCGTCACCACCGGCGGCGGCGGCGCGGCCATCGCGGCGGGCGCGTCCTTGCTGGCGACGCTGAGCCCGGCGGCAACCAGCACCACCGGCAGCGCGACGAGGCTGCCGCGCTGCCACAACGGCATGCGGCGGAGGCGCTCCGAGACGCCCGGCTTGTTGTCGCCCGTCTCGGATTCGATGCGCGTGATCATGTTCATTGGAATCGCTTCCCCTGATTCAGGGCTGCCCGGCCGCGACTGATCGAGGCGAGCAGCGTTTCATATTGCTCGGGCGTGAAGCCCGCTTCGTGGAAGGCGCGGATCTCGTGGCGCGGCACGGCATAGCCCTTGTGCCAGGCGAGCACCGACATGCGGCGCAGCGCCTCGAGTTTCTGGTCCGCGAGTTTCGGATTGGGCACCTCGCCCCCGAAGATCATGCCCAGCGCCACCGAGAGGCGGCCGGGCTTCTCCAGCGATGCCAGCCGGTCGTGCTGCGCGATCGCGACGACTTGCCATTCGAGCGCGGAAAGGCCGCTGACCGGGAGGACATCGGCAGGCACCGCGATCGGGCTGCCCTGGAGCGCGGCGAAGTTGAGATAGGCCATGATCGTCTCCTCCTGCTTGTTGCCCGGCGGAAGGCAAAAGCCTCCCCGTGCCACGCGGAACGGTTTCCGCCTGCATTTCCGGTCATCCCCAACCGGCACGAGACGAGGCTTTCGCGCAGACGCACATGTCTGCGGCGCACCGTCCCGGTCCTGTCTAAATTCTGCGCTGCTGGAGTGATGGCCCGGGGCATCGGCCCCTTGTCGTCGCTTCGGCAGCTTCCCTCATTCTATACTGACTGGTATAGAAATCGTGCTGCGTTGCGTCAAGGGCATTTTTATACCGGCCGGTACTTTTTTGTCGAGATGGGTGAGAAAAAACTTTCCGGGCCCCTCAAATTCCTCCCCGAGCTTGCCTCGGGGAGGGGACCGCCGCCAAAGGCGGTGGTGGAGAGGCGGCGGTGAAACCGCCGTCTTCGACGGCGGCCCCTCCACCATTGCGGCGCAGTGGTCCCCCTCCCCCAGCAAGCTGGGGGAGGAATTGAACAGCCTACCTGCTCGGCCAGCAGGCCAGGCTGGTGTCGATCAGTGCCTTGAGGTCGACGCACGAAGTGCCGCCACCCGCCTGGAGCGCAATGCCCTGCAGCAGCGCGGTGAGATAGGCGGTGAGCCCGATCACGTCGGTATCGGCGGGCAGATCGCCTTCGTCCTTGGCACGCTCGAACCGATCGATCAGCCCCTGCTTCACGATCGCGCCGCGCTTCAGCACCTCGGCACGGATAGACTCCGCCTCGGCTCCACAGGCCACCGAGTTGATCACGCCCATGCAGCCCTTGGGGTCGCACGAGCTCATCTGCATCTCGAGCGCGCCGATCAGCAGCCGCTCGGCGACGCCGCGCGCGGTCGGCGCATCCAGCGCCTTGCCCATATAGTCGAGCTTCTCGCGCTGATAGAGATCCAGCGTCTTCTTGAAGAGCGCTTCCTTGTTGCCGAACGCCGCATAGAGGCTCGGCCGGGTGATGCCCATCGCCTCGGTGAGATCGCTCAGCGAAGCGCCTTCATAGCCCTTGCTCCAGAAGACGCGCAGCGCCGCGGTCAACGCCGAGTCGGTGTCGAATTCGCGGGGGCGCCCCTTGGCGACGGCACAGGCGGTGATTTCCATAATGACCGGTACATAATGTTGATGGACCCAAAAGTCCAATGCCTTGCGGCGCCTCCGCATTCCACCCCGGTTAACCACTGTATTTTCACGGGTGTGAACTTGCCGGTCGGTGGGATTACGCGCTTCCCATGGTTGAATCCACTCGACTCACCAGTTGGCGGAAACATATGGCGCCCGCCCTGCAAGTTGCCGATGCGTGCCACGGGCCTTCGTGCGGACCTGCCGAACTGACAAACGAGAAGATCGCGGGGCGCTTCGGCAGCATTTGGACGGCAATGGCATCGCATCGTCCGCGACAACCGTCGCGCATGGGCCACACCCTTCATTTATTCGCTTCGTTCCGTTTGCACCAAAATGGAGTAATTTAGATGGACGGCCAGCGTCTGGTGCACATCATCGACGATGAGGACAGCGTCCGGAACTCGATCGGGTTCATGCTGCGGACCACGGGCTATGCCGTGCGCCTCTGGCCGTCGGGCGCAGCGTTCCTCCGCGAGCTGCGCACCGTCGAGCCGGGCTGCGTCCTGCTCGACATCCGCATGCCCGAAATCGACGGGCTGCAAGTCCAGCAGCTGCTCAACGAGCGCGGCGCCGCCATGCCGGTGATCGTGCTCACCGGGCATGGCGACGTGGCGATCGCGGTGAAGGCGATGCGCGGGGGCGCGGTCGACTTCCTCGAAAAGCCGTTCGAGGCCGATCGCCTGCTGAACGCGATCGACAAGGCCTTTGAGCGCATGCGCGAATCGAACGGCGCCTCGCGCACCGACGCGGCCCGCACCCAGCTCGCCAACCTCTCCGCGCGCGAGCGCGAAGTGCTGGACGGGCTCGCGGCCGGCTTTCCCAACAAGACCATCGCCTATGATCTCGGCATCTCGCCGCGCACGGTGGAAGTGCACCGCGCCAATCTGATGCAGAAGCTCGGTGCGCGCAGCCTCTCCGAAGCGCTGCGCGTCACCTTCACCGCCGAGATGGGCGAGATCCAGCGCCCATAGGCGTCAGAACCAGCCGGCGGTCTCGCCCAGCATCAGGATACCCGCGGCGATGAACAGCACCGCGGCGATACCGTGCACCAGCCGCAGCGGCACGCGCTTGAGCAGTGCGTTGCCAAGGAACACCGCCGGCACATTGGCCAGCATCATGCCCAGCGTGGTGCCGGCGGTGACCGCCCAGACATTATGGAACTTCGCGCCCAGCGCCACCGTGGCGAGCTGGGTCTTGTCGCCCATCTCGACCAGGAAAAAGGCAATGGCGGTGGTGAGGAAGGCGCCGAAGCGGGCCGGCCTGTCCTCGATATCGTCGATCTTGTCGGGGATCAGCGTCCACAGCCCCATGGCGATGAACGAAGCGGCGATCAGGTAGCGGAACCAGGCGCCCTGGAGCAGCGCGGCGGCTTCCGAGCCAACCAGGGCGGCAAGGAAATGATTGGCCAGGGTCGCGACCAGGATGCCGAGGATGATCGGCACCGGCTTCTTGAAGCGCGTGGCGAGCAGGATGGCGAGCAGCTGGGTCTTGTCGCCGATCTCGGCGAGCGCGACGAGCGCGGTGGAACTGAGCAGGGCTTCCAAGGGACATACTCCGGGCCGGACGGAGACGAAATCCAACGACATCGCATCTCCCCGCCCGGCAAGAGCGGAGATGCGACGCCATTGGTCTCGCCCGAACGGTGACCCGTCCCTCCCGCGCCATGGCCTCTCGGCCAAGTATGTTGACGCGGGAGCCCGCGCGACGGCGCGGCTGGCTACTCCCCAAATAGCGAGTTGCTGCCGGGGCAGCACCTGCCCGGCCTAGGGCAGGCGCCCGTGAAAATCCAGCGCTTTGTGGTTCAGCCCGCCAGGCAGAGCAGCGGATTCTCGACCGCGGGCACTGCATCCGGTTCGCTGCGCAGCGACGCGAGCAGGTCGCCGATCGAGCGCACCGGCGTCGAATCGAGGAAACGGCTGCCCCAGTCGCGTGCCAGCGCCGCGGCATCGGCCCCGGTATCCGCCAGGATCGAAGGAAAGGCGATGCGCAGGCGAGGCCCGGCGAAGAGCTGCTCGGGCGAGGCGGTCACCGCCGATCCCAGCGGCCGGACGAACACCGCGCCGGCGACCTTCTCGACATAGGAAGCCGGCGAGAGCCGCGCCCACCAGGTCACCGCGAAACAGCCGATGCCGTGCGCGACCAGGATCACCGGGCGTTCCGTCAGGCGCACCGCCTCGTCGAGCCGCGCGGCCCACAGGTTGCGCCCGCCCCCGCCGAGCTCGATGATCTGCCCGGCATGCGCGAGCAGGCTGCGGGCGGGACGATCGGCACGATCATAGATGGTCAGTGTCGGAAGCGACGGATCGAAGAGGCCATTCTCGGGCATTCGCTTATCTCCCAGCGGGGCGGGAAGGCACGCTCAACGAGTCGTCAGCCTATTCCTACTCCACCACTATGCAATCACCCCTGCGCCAGGATGTTTTCCCGGCGCGCCGAAATAGTCGGCCGCTCTGTGACTCTCCCGTGTCCGAATATTGCAGAAAGTTCATCTTGCGGAGAACTGTCGGCCACCCGGGCGGGTGCAGTCTCGCCTCTCCACAAGCAGGAGAGTGCCAATGTTCAGGAAGTTGATGATCGCCGGAGCCTCGCTCGCCATGCTCGCCGCGGCGACGCCTTCGATCGCAGCAGCGCCGTGCCGCGACGCGCATGGCAAGTTCATGAAGTGCCCCACCAAGCCCGCGGCTACACCCGCCAAGCCCGCAGCCAAGCCGGCGGCCAAGCCCGCGGCCACGGCTGCCAAGCCTGCGCCCGCGCCCGCCAAGGCGACTCACTGCAAGGACGCCAAGGGCAAGTTCGTGAAGTGCGGCACGGCAGGCGCCAAGCCGGCCTGACCACCCTCTTCTGGTCCGGCCGCTTCCCTCTGGCCGGGCCCGGATCATTTCCTACCAGCAACTCCGAAGCCGGCGGCGACCCCGCCGGCTTTTCGTTCGTCAGCCCCGCGCGCGATCGATCCGGCTTCGTCGCAATAGGCGCCGCCTCGGTCGCTTAACGGAGGAAGCTGCCCCCCGCTCCCCGCAGCGTGCCCCCTGCGCCCGTGCTTCAATCGTGAAGGCGGCGCAGCGAGCGGGCGGGCTGCCGGGCGACATCCTGGACGATCGGGTCGGCGAAATTTCCCAAGCGAAATGGCCAGAGCGCGATGCAGCCCCGCCGCGCGAGCGAAAGAGGGAGTGGTCCGCCACGCGAGCAGCCTGAGCACAGGCTGCCGCCGCGGCCACAAGCAAAAGGGCTGACAATGATAAATCGAACCAGGACCATCACCCGGCTGTTGCGGGACTCGACGGCGCTTTGCGGCGTCATGCTGATCGCCACGCCGGCGATCGCACAGGAAGCCGCCCCGGCGGCGGCATCCGCACAGGGCACGGCTGCTCCCGCGGCCGCACCGGCTGCCCAGGAAGCACCGGGCGACCAGATCGTCGTCACCGGCTCGCTGATCCGGCGCACCGACACGGAAACGCCGTCGCCGGTCACCGTGCTTTCGGCCGAGACGCTGGAGCAGCGCGGCCTCAATACCGTCACCGAAGCGCTGCAGCGCCTGTCGGCCGGCAATGCCGGCACGATCACCCAGGGCTGGAATGCGGGCGGCAATTTCGCGGCGGGCGCGAGCGCGATCTCGCTGCGCGGCCTCACCGTCCAGGCGACGCTCACCATCTTCGACGGCCTGCGCATGGCGCCCTATCCGCTGGCGGACGACGGCCAGCGCAACTTCGTCGACCTGAACACCATCCCCAGCGCGATCATCGAGCGCATCGACGTGCTGAAGGACGGCGCCTCGTCGACCTATGGCGCCGACGCGGTGGCCGGCGTGATCAACGTCATCACCAAGAAGGAGATCAAGGGCCTGCACG
>NZ_NFUR01000001.1:1591-1222374 GCF_002127225.1 Sphingomonas sp. IBVSS2 | reverse complement strand
CGTGAAGATCGCAACCATCCGTTCCCCCAAACATCAACCCGGACGGCACGACACGCCGCCCCTTCACATCCAAATCGGAGGAATCTCGCGATCGTTTAGGAGCGGATCGAAATTTCTCGGCAGAATGGAAGGCGCGCCGCGTTCCCGGTTGGGGCGACGACGCGGGAGCCACGAAGCAGGCGCCGTATCGACGCGCTCAAGCGGCCCGCCCGCTCGCCAGGAGATGCTCGCCGATGCCGCTGGAAAAGGGGGGCGCCATCGAATCCGTCACGGCGCCTTCAACTGCTCTTGCCGGCCCGGCCACGCCATCTTCATGGCGATGTCCCGCTCCACTTCCTCCAGATTGGCGAGCATGCCATGCGTGGATTGCACGATCATCACCTCGGGACGGCCGTGGAACTGCGCGGGAAGGTCGCCCGGCTGCGACGCTCCGTCCTTGGTACCGAAATAGAAGGACAGGCGCGACGACGGCCGCAGCTGGCTCACCTCGGCGCGAAGATCCGCAACGAAGCGCGCCCGGCCGGCATCGCCGCCATATATCGCGGCTTCGAATTCACGCTGGCTTTCGGGCGATACTCTGTCCCTGGCAAAACCTTCCCGATCCCGCAGCGTCTCTTCGGGCGAATGCAGTGTCAGCGCGGGCGCGCGGAAGAACATGTGATCGAACAGCGCCGCATGATAACGCGCGGTGAGCACGCCGGGTATGCCGCCGAAACTGTCCACCAGCAGGTATCGGCGCTGAAACGGACTGCGCGCCACCCAGCGCATTACCCGGTCCACATCCTGCCGATATGCAGCGATGCCGAGCCTGGGCAATCGCTCGGAAAGCGCGGCGCCACCGCCCTGCATGCCCGAATATTCCACGACAAGAATCGAGATCCCGCTCGCCGCAGCCTCGCGGACACCCCAGGGAACGGCATCGAGCGAGAAGGGGATCGTCGGGCCGCCATGGAAATAGACGATCAACCGGCCATCGGCATGCACGGGCCGATACAGCGTGGCAAAGGCATGGCCCATGCCCGGCCCCAACGGCACTTCGCTGCGGACAACCGGCGTATCGGCGGGAAGCGAGTCATCGGGCGGCAGCTTGATCGGGATCGGCAACGGCTTCTTCTCGCAGAGCAGCCAGCTGCTGATCTTGCCGTCGCGGATACGGGCAACGCGCCGCTCCCGCTCCAGGTCGACGAGCGCGAACAATGTCGTGCCATTTGCGGCAACGTCCGCGATCGCCGTGAGCTGGCCGAAATGCTTGCCAAGGTCGATTGCACGCCCGCGCAGCGGCTCGATCCGCGTGATCCCGAACCGCCCGGCGATGGCACCCAGCCGCCGATCGAGAAAAGGCAGGGCATAGGGCAGAAAGGGGCGGCCCGCCTCCTGCTCGCCGAGTTGCCGCACGCGCGCCGTCCCCGGCATCAGCAGCGGCGCCGAAGTGAAGGCTATGTTCTTGCCCGTCTCCCACCGCCGCGTGCCGGCATAGGCGGTCAGGCGAAACTGATTGCGCCAATGAAAGGCGAGAAGGGCCGCGGACGTCGCCCCCTGGGCAAGCAGCACGCGCCTGGGCTCGCCATCCGCCCGGACCCGGCGCAGCAGGGCCAGCGCCTCGGGCCGCTGGTGAAAGGCAAGATCGCCGTTCGCCACCGCCTCGATCTTCACCTCTTCCCATAGAGGATCCATGCGCGGCCCGACTTCGACACGCTGCTGGTCGGCAAGATAGAAGCCGGTGCCGCGCGCATCGACGCGGAACAGCAGCCGATCCCCGCTTTCGCTCCAGCGCAAGGGCTCGACCCGCGCATTGGTCCCGATCACGATCACCGGCGTTGCCGTTCCGTCATCCGGAAGATTCATGATCTGGAACGAATGCGGCATCACGGAATCGAAGTCGCGTAGGTCCCGCGGCGAAGTCCAGGTAACTACCCGTCGAGATGTCGGGTCGACCATCAATCGGTTCTCGTAACAACTCGCGCTCGACTCCGGGAGAAGATAGAGCTTGAATCCCTCGATCTCGCCGGGGACATCCTGCCCGGAAGGCATCGTAGCCAGGGACGTCAATAGTGCCGAAAGAAGCAGGCGCATGCACGGTTCCTAGTGCAGAGGCGAACACCCGGTCCGCCTCTGCTTGTGGGGAGTGATTATTGCGGGGGGTTGGCAATGAAGACGGCCGGCCCGCCCGGATCTCTGTCGGGGGTCCAGAGCTTGCCGTCGGCCGACATCTCCCAACCTTTGCCGCTGATGTGCTGCCATGCCATGTCGAAGATGCCATCGCGGTTGAAATCGACCAGCACATAGCCGTTCGATTGAATAACCGAGCCCGTCGGAGACAGTTTCTTGATGTGCTTTGAATCTATCAGGCCGTTAACACCCGGGCCACCGCCCGCGATAGCAACGCTGCCCGGAGAACCGCCGCCTGAAGGATAGGCGCCGTCAGGGTTGTCATAGTTGCCGCCGTCATAGGGCGGGTCGTTGTCCCAGACTTCGTTCCAGTCGGGCGGCGGACGATCATCGCGATCCCTCGGGTCTTTCACGATGATCTCGGAGCTCCTGGCCCCGCCCGCAACGAGCGCCATTTCGAATTCGGTCAATACCCTCACGAACAACCTCCATTGCCGCAAAAATGCGAACCGCGATTCGCATCTCAATCTAGCTATTTTCAAATATGATTTGCAAATTCATATCTGAAATTATATTCTACCCGCTGTAATAAATGGGTAATATTTGTGGATGGCGAGAAAGTTATTGACACGCTTCTTCGTTTGAAATTCCCCTCACTTGAAGGCATCTCGAATTTTACTGTCCTGAGCGCCGCGCTTGAAGCGGTTGTGATACAATTGCAGCCCACGGACGCGGACGCCATGCAGCGGCTTATGGCGTCCTATCCGCATACCCCGGATGAGCGCATTGCCGCCCTCGCCGGGCTGCACGACGAACTCGAACCCCATGTCCTCGGCGCGGCGCCCGCGGAAAGGGCGGAGGAAGCACGGAGGCGTACGCGCCTGGAGTTCGACATCTACCGCGCCTTCCTCCGCGCAAATCCCGATATCAGCTACCGCGATCCAGCCCGGTTCGTGCGCGACACGATCGAAGTGCATCGCCGCTGCCGCGCCGGCGCGAACGCCTTCCGCCGCTCGGGCGTGCGCATTGCCGCGTACGACAAGAGTGCCGCTACGCATTTTCCGGACTGGCGGCTGTGCGACAGCCTGATGGCGGAGTTGGCGCAATTCGTCGGCATGCATATCGACAAATGGCCGGCCACCTGCGCCATGGTGACTTATGGCGGCATCATTCACGCCCATCCGTTCCTCGACGGCAACGGGCGCACTGCCCGAATCATGCACAATCTCGTGCTCCATTCGGCCGGTTGCCGGCATTTCCTGCCCATCGGCCTGGTGGCATCGCGCACGGGGAACAGCCTGGTGGTGAAGCTGCGGCGGCTGGTGCTCGGCAACGACTGGAGCAGCCTGCAGCGCTTTCTCCACGATTCGTACAAGCTTTCCCAAGAGTGGCAGACAGGATCTACCGAACATCCGCCCGCAAGCGGGGGCGCCCGCTCGTCCTAGTTTCAACGCTGGGAAATGGATGGTGCCGCCTACAGGACTCGAACCTGTGACCCCCGCATTACGAATGCGATGCTCTACCAGCTGAGCTAAGGCGGCCAACCAAGGGGCGCGGAGCCCCGAAGGAGCGGCGCGCTTACCAGCATGTTTCCTAGCTGACAAGCGTTGCGAAAGCCTTGCCGCGAACAGGCCGGGAAAAGCGCCGCCTTTACGCGTCGTTTACCACACAGCGTGCACAAGCGGTTCCACGAATGAAGGGGGCGTACCGCCTCGAGTGGAGCATTTGGCATGGACATGGCGCGCGGCATCAACCACCCGCTCGACTCGAACCCCGAGGGCGAGGCGACGGACGAAGCCGTGAACGATCGCGCGCTGGCGATCGGCACCGACGAGCGCCGGATGCACGTGCGCGCCTACAACCACTGGGTCTCGTTGCTCCGCGGCCGCGCCTATCCGTCGATCGAGGATCTCGATCCGGACAACATCATGGACTTTGGCGCACACAGCGTACTGCTCGATTTCTCCAAGGGCGTCGACGATCCCGCGATTCGCTTCCTCGGCCGCGCGCTGCGCGAGGAGACCGGGCTCGACACCTCGATCACCCATGTCGCCCAGGTGCCCAGTCGCTCCCTGCTGTCGCGCCTGACCGATCACTATCTCCAGATCATCGCCAACCGCGCGCCGATCGGCTTCGAAGCCGAGTTCGTCGGCACGCGCGGGCACAACACGCTCTATCGCGGCATCCTGATGCCCTTCTCGTCGGGCGCCGATTCGGACGCCGACACGATCGATTTCATCTACGGCGTCATCAACTGGAAGGAACTGGTCGACGCCGAAACCCAGGCGCGGCTCGAAGCCGAGGTGGAGGAATCGCGCCGCACCGCGCCGCGCAGCCTCGCCGCCGCGCCGGTCTGGGCCGATGGCCCGAGCGCAAGCTTCGACGCGCCGGCCGACGAAGTACCGGCCGCCGAATCGCCGGTCGCCGGCGATGCGAGCCTGGCCGACAAGCTGCTGCTCGCCCGCGAATCGGCCGCCGCCGCGCGCGCTTCGGATACGCGCAGCCGCTCGGCGCTCTACCGCGCGCTCGCCCGCGCCTATGATTTCGCACTCGCCGCCGATGACGACGCCCAGGGCTATGCCGCGCTGCTCGCCGATGCCGGGCTCACCATCCAGGCACGCGCGCCGATGACTCCCGCCGTCAAGCTCGTCTTCGGCGCCGACTATGACAAGACCCGCATCACCGAATTCGCCGCCGTGCTCAGCCACGCCCGGCGGGTCGGGGTGTCGCAGGGCGGGCTCGACGCCTTTCTCGACGCGGCCGAAGGCGGCATCAAGGGCGTGGTGAAGGCCGAGCGGGCCTATCGCCGTCCCGCCCCCAAGCCCGACCTCTTCGCCCAGATCGCCGCCGAGCTGCGCAGCCGCCCGCCCCTCGCCCATATCGACATCGCGTTCGAGATTCCGGCGGACAGCGAGTTCGTCGTGCTGCTCGCCCGCGCCGGCAAGCAGGGCCTCGACATCGTCGCCAGGGTCGAGGACAGCCCGCTCACCGAACGCGCCGTCCGCAAGGCCGCAGCTTAAGCCGGATCGCCATTCGCGTCCGTCCGGCGACTCCGCCGAAGCGGGGGATGCGCGAGGCCGTCAGACCCGCCTCGCCGACACTTTCGTTCGCCTCCGCAACAATGTCGGCATGTTTGTAATTTTCTTACGGAACGAGTCTTGAGCCGGTCACCGCACAAGCGTAGGCGGTACTGCCATGAAAAGCATGATGACGTCGCTGACGCAGGCGTTCGAGGCGCGGTTGCTCGAAGGGGCGCTGCCGGGAGAGTTGGAAGATTTCGGAGAGGCCGAGCGGGCCGAAGCGGCGAATTTCGTCGCGGAAGCCGCCGCAGTCCGCCCCCCCGATACCGCGAAGGTCGCACTGGAGACCTTCCAGGGCGAGGAGAGCCGCCGGATGCGGCTCGCCGTCGTCAATGACGACATGCCCTTCCTCGTCGATTCGATCTCGGGCGCGATCGCAACCTACGACATTGCCGTCTTCCGCATCATCCACCCCGTCATCGCCGTGAAGCGCGACAAGGCGGGCAAGCTCGAATCGATCGGCGCCGGCAAGCGCGAATCGATGATCTACATCGAAATGGAACGCGCCGACGCGCGCACCCGGCGCAGCCTGGTCGCCGAGCTGGAACGCACGCTCGCCCAGGTCCGCGACGCCGTGAACGACTGGCGCGCGCTGCAGAGCGCGGTCGGCTCGGACGCCGCCACCGTGGGCTCGCGCGAGGGCGCCAAGCTGCTCCGCTGGTTCCAGGAAGGCGCGATGACGCTGCTCGGGCACGAGACCTGGCGTACCGACGGCAGCGTTTCCGACAAGCTCGGCCTCGCCCGCTACGAGCTCGACACGCCGATCCTCGCCGAAGCCTCGCGCAAGGCGGCGGTCGACTATTTCAACAAGGGCGGCGAAGCGCCGCTGCTCCTCAAGTCCAACTCGATCTCGCCGGTCCATCGCCGCGTGCCGCTCGACATCGTGGCGGTGCCGATCCTCACCGGCAGCGAAGTGACCGGCCTGTCGATCCATGCCGGCCTGTGGACCAGCGCCGCGCTGTTCGCCAATCCGGACGAAGTGCCGGTGCTCCGGGCCCGGCTCGAGGGGCTGGAGCGCAAGTTCGGCTTCGATCCGAAGGGTCATACCGGCAAGGCGATGCAGCATGCGCTCACGGCACTGCCGCACGACCTGACCACCGCGTTCGACGCCGATTCGCTCGAGCATCTCGTGCTCACCACCATGTCGGTCGCCGATCGTCCGCGCTCCAAGCTGGTGCTGGTGAAGAGCCTGCTCGGCCGGCACCTGTTCGCATTCGTCTGGCTGCCGCGCGACGAAGTCACCACCACGCGGCGCGAAGCGGTGGGCGAGCTGCTCGCCGAAGCCGCCAATGCCAAGATCATCAACTGGTCGATCGCGCTCGAGGATGGCGAGGTCGCGCTGCTGCGCTACACGCTCGATCTGCGCGCGGGCGGCACCATGCCGGACGCCGAGGCGCTCGACAATCAGCTCGAGCGGATGATGCGCGGCTGGGTGCCCGCGGTGGAAGCCGCGCTGATGGAGGATACCGGGCCGACCGGCGCCACGCGCCTCGCGCTGCGCTATGCGCATGCCTTCCCGCCCGCCTATCGCACCACTTCGACGCCCGAGGAAGCGGCGCGCGACATCCTGCACCTGGCCCGGCTGGACAATCCGGGCGATCGCTCGGTGCGGATCACCCCCATCGACGGCAAGGCCGGCGAATATCGCGTGAAGCTCTATGCCCAGGGCGGCGCGCTGGCGCTGTCCGACGCGGTGCCCGCCTTCGAGAATTTCGGCTTCCGCGTGATCGAGGAAGTGCCGACCGCGCTCACCGGCGGCGCCTTCGTCCATGATTTCGCCGTCTCGGCCACGGGGCTGAAGGGCGATGCCGCGGTGATCGAGGAAGCGCTCGCCGCCGTGCTCGAGGGCAATGCCGAGAATGACAGCTTCAACCGGCTGATCGTCGAGAGCGGCATGAAGCCGGCATCGGTGGTGCTGTTCCGCGCCTGGTTCCGCTATCTGCGCCAGACCGGCATGAACTATGGCATGGCCACGGTGGTCGACGCGCTGCGCCGGGCGCCGGGCGTCGCCAATGCGCTGATCGAGCGTTTCGATGCCGCGCACAACCCGGCCCGCGCGGGCGACGATGCGGCGATCGAGGCCGCCGCCGCCGCGATCGAGGCCGGCCTGGCCCAGGTCCAGGCGATCGACGACGATCGCATCCTGCGCACCATCCGCGGCGTCGTGCTCGCGACGCTGCGCACCAACGCCTATGCCCCGGCCGCCAGGGAAGCGCTGGCGTTCAAGCTCGATTCGGCCAAGGTGCCGGGCCTGCCCCAGCCGCTCCCCTGGCGCGAGATCTGGGTCTACAGCCCCCGGGTCGAGGGCATCCATCTGCGCGCCGGCCCGGTCGCGCGCGGCGGCCTGCGCTGGTCCGACCGGCGCGACGATTTCCGCACCGAGATACTGGGCCTGATGAAGGCGCAGCGCGTGAAGAACGCGGTGATCGTGCCCACGGGCGCCAAGGGCGGCTTCTATCCCAAGCAGCTCCCCTCCCCGGCCACCGATCGCGACGCCTGGTTCGCCGAAGGGACCGAAAGCTACCGGATCTTCATCCGCACCCTGTTGTCGATCACCGACAACATCGTGTCGGGCGCGGTCGTCCATCCCGAGCGCGTGCGCATCCTCGACGGCGAGGATCCCTATTTCGTCGTCGCCGCCGACAAGGGCACCGCGACCTTCTCCGACGTCGCCAACGCGATCGCGACCGAGCGCAACTTCTGGCTGGGCGACGCCTTCGCTTCCGGCGGTTCGCACGGTTACGACCACAAGGCGATGGGCATCACCGCCAAGGGCGCCTGGGTCTCGGTCCGCCGCCACTTCCTCGAGATGGGCACCGACATCCAGTCCGAGCCCGTCACCGTGGCGGGCTGCGGCGACATGTCGGGCGACGTGTTCGGCAACGGCATGCTGCTGTCGAAGGCGATCAAGCTGGTCGCCGCCTTCGACCATCGCCACATCTTCCTCGACCCCGATCCCGATCCGGCCAGGAGCTGGGGCGAGCGCGCCCGCATGTTCGCGCTGCCGCGATCGAGCTGGGCGGACTATGATCCCGCGCTGATCTCGAAGGGCGGCGGCGTATTCCCGCGCACCGAGAAGTCGATCCCGCTCAGCCCGGAAGTGCAGGCCCTGCTCGGACTGCAGCTTACCGAGATCGACCCGACCTCGCTGATCTCGGCGATCCTCAAGGCCCAGGTCGGGCTGCTCTGGTTCGGCGGCATCGGCACCTACATCAAGGCCGCGTCCGAAAGTAACGGCGAGGTCGGCGATCCGGCGAACGACCGGCTGCGCGTCAATGCCGAGCAGCTGCGCTGCCAGGCGGTGGGCGAAGGCGCGAACCTGGGCGTCACCCAGGCCGCGCGCATCGCCTTCGCTTCGCAGGGCGGCCGCATCAACACCGACTTCATCGACAATTCGGCCGGCGTCGACTGCTCGGACAACGAGGTCAACATCAAGATCGCGCTCAACCGCGAGATGATCGAGGGCCGCCTGGCGTTCGAGGACCGCAACACGCTCCTCGCCGCGATGACCGACGACGTCGCGCACCTGGTGCTCGAGGACAACCGCCTGCAGACGCTCGCGCTCTCCTTCATGGAGAATGACGGCTATGTCGCGCTGCCCTCCTATGTCCGGGTGATCGAGATCCTCGAAGGCTCGGGCCGGCTCGACCGCGCCGTGGAGGGCCTTGGCAGCAACGAGGAACTGCTCCGTCGTGCCCAGGACAAGAACGGCCTGACCCGGCCGGAACTCGCCGTGCTGCTCGCCTCGACCAAGCTCGCGCTGCAGGATGCGATCGAGCATACCGGGCTAGGCCAGGATCCGGCGCTGGAGAGCGATCTGCGCCATGCCTTCCCCAAGGCGATGCAGGCGAAGTTCGGCAAGGCGATCGACGAGCACCGCCTGCGCGGCGAGATCGTCGCCACCAAGCTCGCCAACCGCGTGATCAACCGGCTCGGCGTGCTCCACCCCTTCGAGCTTGCCGAAGAGGAAGGCGCGGCCATGGCCGACATCGCCGCGATGTTCGTCGTCGCCGAGCGGCTCTTCTGCCTGCCCGCGCTGTGGGAAGCGGTGGAAACCGCCCCGATCTCCGAAGGCGCGCGCATCGCGCTGCTCGACGAGATGGCGGTGGCGGTGCGCGGCCAGGTGGCGGACCTGCTCCGCGTCTCCCCGCCGGGCGCCAGCCCCGCCGAAGTGATCGACCGGTTGAAACCCGGCATCGACGCGCTGGACAAGGCCGCCAAGGGCCTGCTGCTCGACGAGGTCAAGGCGCAGTCGAGCCGCATCTCCGCGCGGCTCGAGGCCGCCGGCGCGCCGAGCGAGCTGGTCGCCAGAGTGGTCAAGCTGTTCGAGCTGGACGGCGCGGTCGGCCTCGCCGATCTCGGCGTCAGCATGGGGCTGGAGGTGACGCCGCTCACCCGCGCCTTCACGTCGCTCGGCCAGGCCCTGGGGCTCGACTGGGCCCAGTCGACCGCCGCGCGCATCACCACCGGCGATGTGTGGGAACGGCTGCTGATCGCGGGCCTCGCCCGCGACTTCCAGCAGATCCGCCTCGACTTCCTGAGCCGCGGCCAGGCCGCGGAACCCCAGGCCGCGGTGGATGCCTGGCTGGCCGCCAATGCCGCGCGGGTCGAGCAATTCACGGCCCTGGTCCGCCGCGCTCGCCAGGCCGCGGTGCCGAACGCGGCGATGCTCGCGCAGATCGCCGGCCAGGCGCGCGTGCTCCTCGCCCGCTAGAGAAAAGCCCGGCCGGTCCCCCTGCGGACCGGCCGGGCTCTCATGCCCCGAGGATCAAGTCGCTGTCAGGCTTCGGAGTCGGCCCGTGCCGCCGATGGCGTGCTCCGCAGGATGAGGTACATGCCGCCAAGGCAGGCCGAAACCCCGACTACGCACACCACCGCCAGACCGATATAAAGTGCCGACATCCAGTCCTCCCAAGTCTTATCTGGAAGGAAGCTGCGTAATTTCTTGAGACTCGGCAAGAAACATTCGTCGCTGCACTGCGGTGTATCTTTGCTGCATTTGCGAGATCTGGACCCATCCTTCTCCCCGAAGGGCTAGGGCGGATCGACATTCGGCTCCGTTCCTTCCCGGCGGGAGGGGCGGAAGGTGAATGTCGATTGGTCCTAGGCGCTCCCCACCCGATCCACCCCTGCATCAGGTTTGCAATTGCGAATCGTTCGCGTTACGGACCGGCATCGAATCGCCCCGGAATCACACACCCGAAATGCACGCCCCCACCGCCCAGGCAGCGCAGGCCAAGGCCAAAGCGAAACGCAGCCGGAAGAGCTTCTGGCTGAAGCAATTGCACACCTGGCACTGGATGAGCTCGGCGATCAGCCTGATCGGGCTGCTGCTCTTCGCGATCACCGGTTTCACGCTCAACCATGCCGCGGATATCGAGGCCGCGCCGAAATCGGTCGAGCGCGCGGCGCAATTGCCGCCTGCCCTGCTCGCCCGGGTAAAGGCCGACGACCAGCCCGACAGCAAGAAGCCGATCCCCGCCGATGTCGCCAGATGGGTGCAGGACCAGGTGAAGATCGATGCGAGCGGAACGGCCGAATGGTCCGCCGGCGAGATCTATCTCGCCAAGCCGCGCCCCGGCGGCGACGCCTGGATATCGATCGACCGCGACACCGGCGCGGTGACGAGCGAGGTCAGTTCGCGCGGCTGGATCGCCTATCTCAACGACCTCCACAAGGGCCGCAACGCCGGCACCGCGTGGAAATGGTTCATCGACATCTTCGTGCTGGCCTGCATCATCTTCACCCTCACCGGCCTGGTGCTGCTCTGGATGCATTCCAGGCACCGCAAGAGCACCTGGCCGCTCGTCATCGCCGGCCTCGTCATCCCCGCGCTCGTCGCGATTTTCCTGATCCACTAGGGAGCCATGTCCATGCACTATCGCATCACCGGCCTCACGCTCGCCGCGATCGGCGGGGCGGGCCTTCCCGCCGCAGCCGGCGCGCAGACGCTCGACCTGTCGATCGCCATTCCGCAGCTCAAGGTCGCCGAATATCACCGGCCCTATGTCGCGATCTGGCTGGAGAAGGAGGGCGCCGCGCCGCGCACCCTCCAGGTCTGGTATGATTTCGACGGGAACAGCAAGGAAGGCGCCGGCACCAAATGGCTGCGCGACATGCGCCAATGGTGGCGCGTGGTCGGGCGCGGCATGACCTTCCCGGCCGACGGCGTCACCGGCGCCACGCGCCCGGCGGGCAGCCACAAGGTCACGCTCGTCGCCGGGCGCGGCGGCATGCCCGCGCTCACGCCGGGCAATTACAAGCTGATGGTCGAGGCGGCCCGCGAAGTCGGCGGCCGCGAAGTCGTCACGGTGCCCTTCACCTGGAACGGCGCCGCCGCGCGTGGCGCCGCCAAGGGCACGAGCGAGCTCGGCGCCGTCACCGTCTCGATCAAGCGCTGATTTCAGGGGGAATAGAGCCATGGACTTCCGCAAGCCGCTTCTCGCCGCCGCCGCGATCGCCGCGATCGCCGCCCCGGCCGCCATCGCCCACCGCATGTGGATGCTGCCGTCGTCGACCACCGTCTCGGGCACCGACAATTGGGTGACCGTCGACGCCGCCGTGTCGAACGACCTGTTCTTCTTCGATCACCAGCCGCTGCGCGCCGTGCCCCTGGTCACTCAGCCCGACGGCAGCGAAGGCAAGGTCGAGAACCACAATGTCGGCAAGTTCCGCGCGACGTTCGACCTGCACCTGACGCAGCAGGGCACCTACAAGGTCGCCGTGGTCAACGAGGGCGTGTTCGGCAGCTACATGCTGAACGGCGAGCGCAAGATGCTGCCGCGGGGCACCACCACCGCGACGCTCGCCGCCGCGATCCCGGCCGGCGCGACCGATGTGCAGACCGCCGAGAATCTCAGCCGCAACGAGATCTTCATCACCCAGGGCGCGCCGACCAGCACGGTGTTCAAGACCAGCGGCAGGGGCATCGAGCTGGTGCCGATCACCCATCCGAACGATCTCGTCACCAATGAGCCGGCGAACTTCCAGTTCCTGAAGAACGGCAAGCCCGGCGCCGGCCTCACCGTCACCATCATTCCCGGCGGCATCCGCTATCGCGACAATCTGAAGGAGCAGGTCCTCAAGACCGATGCCGAGGGCAAGGTCTCGATCAAATGGGGCGATCCGGGCATGTACTGGGTGATGGCCAATGAGGGCGGCGAGCGCCCCGAAGGCCCGGGCGCCGGTGCTCCCCGCCCTGCCGGCGCGGCGCCTGCCGGCCAGCAGGCGGCCCCGCGCGGCCCCGGCGGCGATCGCCCCGCCGGCCCGCCCCGCGCTCGCGTCAGCTACGTCACCACGCTCGAAGTGCTGGCGCCGTAACCGACATTCCGCCATCCCGGCCTTCACCGGGATGGCGATCGACCAATGACCGCCAGGATAGCCATCCCTCCCGCCCTTTCCCCGGCAGCGTTCCGTCGCTGCCGGGCGGGAGCCCCGGTCGTCAGCTGCACCGGCGAGACGATGGGAACCAGCTGGTCGGCCCGCCTGGTCGCCCCGCCCGAGGGGATCGCCTTGAAGATCCAGGCCGAGCTCGACCGCGTGGTCGCCGAGATGAGCCATTGGGTGCCGGACTCCGCCCTTTCCCGCTTCAACCGCAGCGAGCCCGGCCGCTGGCAGCCGCTGCCGGCCGGTTTCGCCCGCGTCCTCGCCGCCGCGCTCGAAATCGCGGAGAAGAGCGACGGCGCCTTCGATCCCGCGATGGGCGCGCTGGTCGACCTGTGGGGCTTCGGCCCGCCCGGCCCGCGCACCGGCTTGCCGGGCGACAGGGAAGTCGCGGCCGCCCGCGCCATTTCCGGCCGCGCGCATATCGAGCAGGACGATCGCCGCGCCCGCCGGCATGGCCAGGCCGTGCTCGATTTCTCCGGCATCGCCAAGGGGCATGGCGTCGATCGCGTCGCCGAGATGCTGCGCAGCATGGAGTTGCACGATTTCCTGATCGAAGTGGGCGGCGAACTGCGCGGCGAAGGCATCAGGCCCGATGGCCAGCCCTGGTGGATCGATCTCGAGCCCGTGCCCGGCAGCCGCCTGGCGCCGCTGCGTGCCGCGCTCCACGGCCTGTCGGTGGCGACCACGGGCGACTATCGCCGCAGCTTCGCGCATGGCGGGCGCGACTATGCCCACACCCTCGATCCGCGCACTGGCCGGCCACTGGACAATGGCATGGCCTCGGTCACGGTGCTGCACGCCAGCTGCATGCTGGCCGACGGCTGGGCGACGGCGCTCACCGTGCTGGGACCGGCGGGAATGACGCTGGCCGAACGGGAGGGACTGGCGGCGCATATGGTCATGCGGGAGGCGACCGGGTTCGTGGAGCATCTCTCCCCCGCATTTCAGGCGATGCTCTAGCTTCCTCTCCCTGGAAGAGAGGGGAGCAGAGGGCCCCTGCCCGAATGTCGATCCACCCTGGGGCCCGAGCCAGCCTTCGGTTCAGGCGTCGGCCCAGCGGCGCAGGAGATTGTGATAGACGCCGGTCAGCTCGATTACCGAGCGATCGTCGTTGCCGAGCGTCGCCACCAGCCGCTGCACGGCCTGGTCCATCTCGAACAGGATCCGCCGGGCACCGTCGTCGCGCACCATCGACTGGAGCCAGAAGAAGCTCGCCACCCGCGTGCCGCGCGTCACCGGCTCCACCCGGTGCAGGCTCGACGAGGGATAGAGGATCGCATGCCCCGCCGGCAGCTTGACCGCCTGCTCGCCGAACTGCCCCTCGATCAGCAGTTCGCCGCCGTCATAAGCGGCGGGATCCTCGAGGAAGACGGTCATCGAGAGATCGGAACGGATGCGGAAATCGGTGCCGCGCTGGATGCGCACCGCATTGTCGACATGAGTGCCGAACTTCTGCCCGCCGCCATAGCGGTTGAACAGCGGCGGAAAGACCTTGAGCGGCAGCGCCGCCGCCACGAACAGCGGCGAGCGGCCCAGCGCGTCGAGAATGATCGCGCCCGCGCGGCGATGCGCCTCGCCGCCTTCGGGCAGCTGGTCGTTCTGCTTGGCGAGCGCCGATTGCGCGCCCGAGGTCACATTGCCGTCCACCCATTCGGCCGCATCGATCACCTGGCGGATCGCCGCCACTTCTTCCGGCGAGAGCAGTTCGGGAATGGCGATCAGCACAGCAATGCCTCCAGTTCGGGCCAGCGCGAGGCCTTCAGCCAGTCGCGCGCCTTTTGCGCGAAGGCCGGCGTGGCGGTCTCGCGGCTCTGCGCGAGCCAGGTCCGTGCCTCCGCCACCCGGCCCGCGTCCAGCAGCATCCGGGCATGATTGAATGCGCCGCGGAAATCGCCGCCCTCGGCCGCCTGCCGATAGAGATCCGCCGCCCTGGCCATGTCGCGCGCTACTACCCAGCCATCCTCATGGAAGCTGCCGACATAGTTGATCGCCTTGGCATTGCCCATCGCCGCGGCCTTTTCGAACCAGGCGAGCGCCGCGGCCTTGTCCTCGGCCACGCCGGCGCCGAGTGCCAGCGCGGTCGCGTAATTGTACATGCCCCAATCGAGCCCGCGCGCGGCGGCGATGCGGAAGCATTCGGCGGCCCGCGCCTTGTCGACCGGCGTGCCCCAGCCGAGATCATAGCAGCGCCCGACCATGTTGAGCGCCATCAGATGGCCCTGGGCGGCCGCCTTGTTGAACCAGGCAAAACCTTCGCGCGGTTCGCCCGCGTCGAGCAGCATCTGGCCCAGCACGGCCTGCGCTTCGGCCACACCCTGCTCGGCGCCCGCCCGAACGAGCGCCGCCCGCGCCTCCGGCGAACCGGAGAGGCGGGCGGCGATTTCGTCCGCGGAGAGGCTGTCCAGGCTTTCGCTCAGAATTTCACTCCCAGCGTGGCGAAGGCCGAGCGGCCCGGCGCGATCGACGCATAATGCGCCGTATAGGCCTGGGGGAAATAGACCTTGTCGGTCAGGTTCTGCACGTTGACGCTCACATCGAAATGCTCGTTGATCGTGTAGCCGATACGGGCGTCGAAGCGCCAATATTCGGGCACCGTCACGATGCGGACCTTGGTGGCCGGCGTGTAGGTGGTGACGCCCGCGGCATTCTGGGTGAAGCTGCGATTGTCGGAATAGCCGCCGAACACCCGGCTCATATAATAGGCGCCGCCGCCGATGCTGAGGCCCTTGATCGGCGTGGCATTGGCCCACAGCGTGAAGCTGTCCCGCGCCGTCTGGGTCGCCTGGCGGCCGGTGTTGACCGAGGGCACGAGCAGGGTCTTGGGCTGCTGGACGACGACGCCGCCCACCGTGACCGCCGCCGCGGTCAGCACGGTATAGCCGCCATCGACGATCTTCGGATCGAGATGGGTGTAGCCGCCGAACACGTTCAGCCACTTGGTCAGGTTGCCGTTGAAGCTGAACTCGATGCCGCGGATGCGGCGCTTGCCGATGAACTGCACCGTATTGTCCGGGCCGGTCGCGCGGGCATTGTCGGTGTCGGTCTGGAAGGCGGCCAGGGTCAGCGAGAGCTGGTTGTCGAACAGCCCGGCCTTGGCGCCCACTTCATAGCTCTTGGTCTTCTCCACCTTCAGGCTGTCGAGCAGCGCCAGGTTGGCGGCGGTGTTGGTGGTCGGCAGGGCGTTCGGCTCCTGCCCTTCGCCGAGCAGGCTGTTCGGCGGCGTCGCCGCGGTCGCGTAGCTCGCATATAGGCTGGTGTTCGCCGTCGGCTTGAAGACCAGGCCCGCCTGCCAGTTGAACAGCGTGTCGGTGCGCTCGAGCGGCGTCGTCTGGGTGGCGCCCGCGGCGAGCGCCGGCGTGATCCGCGACGTGAACCGGTCGACGCGGCCGCCCAGGTTGAGGATCAGCGACGGGAGCAGCGTGATCGAATCGAAGGCATAGGCCGAGAGGGTGTGCGCGTCGTTCTGGGTCTCCGCGGTGGGCGCGCCCTTCACGATCGGCGTCGTCGCAGTGGTGGCGTCGCCGGTATAGTTGACCCAGGGGTCGCTCGGGTTCGGGCTGAACAGGCTGGTGCAGTAGAAGCGGCTGATCGCGGCCGGCGTGCAGCGCGGGGTGATGCCCGAACCGGTGGCGAGGACATAGGCGCCGCGGCGCGCCTTCTCCCAGCTGATCTCGAAGCCGGTCGCGAAGCTGTGCTTGATCGCCCCGGTCTCGAAGGTGCCGAACAGGTCGGTCTGGTTGGTGAGCGACTCGGCATAGCCATAGCGGGTGTTCGCCCGCCGCCAGACGAGACCGCCCGCCGTCGCCGTCGCCGCGGCATTGGTGCCATAGACATTGCCCTGCTGATCGTCGGGCTGGGTGTAGATATAGTTCTGCTCGTTGTAATTGTAGCGCGAGGTGTTGCGCAGCGTCACCGTGCCGAAGTCATGCTCGACGCGTACCGTGGCCTGATGCGTGAAGGTATCGCGGAAGTCGCGGCTCTTCAGGCCGTAAAAGGTGTCGCGGTCGACACGGCCGGTCACGCCGGCGATCGTCCGCACATTGCCGATGGCCGGCTCCGAATAGATCTCGCCGGTGCCCGGGGCATTGGCCAGCGTGTAGAGATAGGGGATGCCGCTGTCGGGCAGCTCATGGCTCTCGAGGTAATAATAGGAGGCCGTCAGGCGGGTGGGCGTGCCGAGGCCGATGGTCACCGACGGCGCGACGCCCCAGCGCCGCTGCCAGATCGCATCGCGGCCGGCGACGTCCTGATCGTGCCACATCGCCGCGACGCGCACGCCGATGCCGCCGCCCAGATACTGGTTCACGTCCAGCGCGGCATGCTTGTAGTCCGCGGTGCCGACGCTGCCGGTCGCGCGGATGAAGCTGGCCTGCTGCGGCACCTTGGTGATGATGTTGATCGAGCCGCCGGCGCTGCCGCGGCCGCCCAGCGTCGAATCCGAACCGCGGATCACCTGGACCTGCTCGATCGCGAACGTATCGCGGGACTGAGCCGCAGTGTCGCGCACGCCGTCGACAAAGGTCGAGCCCTGGCTGTCGAAGCCGCGGATGAAGGGGCGATCGCCGATCGGGTTGCCGCCTTCCGCGGCACCGAAGGTGATGCCCGGCACGGTGCGCAGCGCATCGGCCAGCGTCGTCGAGCCGGTCTGGTCGATCACGTCCTTCGGCAGGATCACCACCGAACGCGGGGTGTTCTGGACGGAGGCGGTGGCCTTCGGCCCCTGCAGCTCGGCGCGGCCGCCGGTGACGACGATCTGCTCGCGATCCTCGGCGCTGCGATCCTGGCCGTCCTTGTCCGCGTCGGCGGGCACCGGCCCGCTGCCGTCGGCGGCATGCGCGGCCGGCGCGGTGGCGATGAAGCCGACACAGGCCAGCGCAAGGAACGACGCGCCCGAACGCGCGGTGGAAACACGACTCACAATTGGTCCCCCTGAACAGGTTATTTCGGGGCGAGCTATTGCGAGGCGTTCTCAGAGTCAATGCTAATGCGAGCGGTTCGCATCTTTGTCGCGAATTTGTTGCGGAATAACGTCATGCTGCCGGCGGCAGCTGCCCATCGCGCGGCTGCCCCA
Source organism: Sphingomonas sp. IBVSS2 (assembly GCF_002127225.1). Classification (GTDB taxonomy): domain Bacteria; phylum Pseudomonadota; class Alphaproteobacteria; order Sphingomonadales; family Sphingomonadaceae; genus Sphingomonas. The sequence continues at coordinate 1,204,728 of NZ_NFUR01000001.1, read as the reverse complement.
GCAACCAGGTGCGGATCGCGCTGGCAAGGTTGGGCGGATCCTCGCCGCCGATCCGGGCATGGTCGATCGCCGCGACCAGCGCGTTGAGCGGCAGGGCGCGCTCGGCCGCCGCGCGCTCCAGCGCTTCCCAGAAAAGCGGCTCGAGGCTGATCGAGGTCTGATGCCCGGCAATGGTGACGGAGCGCTTGACCGGCCCGTGAAAGCCGCCCGGGGGCGGATCGACGTTCATTCCGTGTCGAAGAGCGCCGCCAGCTGCTCGACCATCGTGCCGGCAAGCTGCTCGGCGTCCATGATCGTCACCGCCCGGCTGTAATAGCGCGTCACGTCATGGCCGATGCCGATCGCCACCAGCTCGACGGGAGAGCGCGCCTCGATCCAGCCGATCACCTGGCGCAGATGGCGTTCCAGATAGGAGCCCGAATTCACCGAGAGCGTCGAATCGTCGACCGGCGCACCGTCCGATATCACCATGAGGATCTTGCGGTCCTCGGGCCGGCCGATCGCTCTCTGATGCGCCCAGAGCAGTGCCTCGCCGTCGATATTCTCCTTGAGCAGCCCCTCGCGCATCATCAGCCCGAGCGCCTTCTTCGCGCGGCGCCAGGGCTCGTCGGCCTGCTTGTAGACGATGTGGCGCACGTCATTGAGGCGGCCGGGCTGGGCCGGGCGGCCATCGGTGAGCCATTTCTCCCGGCTCTGCCCACCCTTCCAGGCGCGCGTGGTGAAGCCGAGAATCTCGGTCTTCACGCCGACCCGCTCCAGCGTGCGCGCCAGGATATCGGCGCTGATCGCCGCGATCGAGATCGGCCGCCCGCGCATCGAGCCCGAATTGTCGATCAGCAGCGTGACCACCGTGTCCTTGAACTCGGTGTCCTTCTCCGCCTTGTAGGAGAGCGACTGCATGGGGTTGATCACCACCCGCGCCAGCCGTGCCGCGTCGAGCAGCCCCTCCTCCTGGTCGAAGTCCCAGCTGCGGTTCTGCTGGGCCATCAGCCGGCGCTGGAGCCGGTTGGCGAGCTTGGTCACCGCGCCCTGGAGATGGACGAGCTGCTGATCGAGATAGGAGCGGAGGCGATCCAGCTCCTCGGTGTCGCACAGCTCGGTGGCCGCGATCACTTCGTCGAACTGGGTGGTATAGGCGCGATATTCGAACTGGGGCGGCAGGTCGCTCCACGGGCGATTGGGCCGCACGGGCATCATGCCCTCGTCGCCTTCGTCGCCCGGCTCGCCGTCGCCATCCTCCATCGCGTCGGACTGCTGCTGCTCGCCTTCCTCGCCGGTATCGGACTCGCGCTGCTCGCCGCGCGCCTCGGCCTGGCCCTCGCCCTGGCTCGTTTCGCTCTCGCCCTCCTCGTCGCCGGGCTGCTCCTCTTCGTCGGTGCCCTCGTCCTCGCCGCCACCCTCGTCCGCCTCATCGGGCAGCACATCGCCTTCGGTGAGCTCCAGGTCGTGGAGCAGCTTCGACGCGAGCGAGGCGAAGGCGCGCTGGTCGTCGATCGCCAGCGCCAGCGCATCGAGGTCGGCACCGGCCCGCGCCTCGATCCAGTCGCGGATCAGCGCCATGCCGAGCGCCGCCGCGCCGGGCGATTCGCGCCCGGTCAGCCGCTCGCGGACCATCAATCCCAGCGCGGTGGAGAGCGGCACTTCCTCGCGATTGCGGGCGCGCGTGATCGGATCGGCACGCAATTTCAGTTCGAGCGCGTGCTCGAGATTGGCGGCGATGCCGGCATAGCCGCGCGAACCCAGCGCCTCGACCCGCGCCGTCTCGACCGCGTCGAACACCGCGCGGGCCACCGGCTCCCGGGGCGCCGCTTTCAGGTGCAGGCCGTTGTCATGGTGGCGCATGCGCAGCGCGAAGCTGTCGGCGAAGCCGCGCGCCTCGGCCACTTCCTCGGCCGGCAGCGTGCGTGACGGCGTCGGCACCTTGATCTGGCGCCCGTCCTGGCGCGGCGCCTCGCCGGTGAAGCTCAGCTCGGCCTCGCGCTCGCCCGAAAGCGCGCGCGCGGCGCCGCCCAGCACGTTGCGGAACCTGTCGAGGGGAGAGTCGGCGGCCATGCTCCCGCTTTGGGAAGCTTGGCCGCGCGATGCAAGCCTCGGCTAGATATAGATGTAGATGTAGCGCACCTCGATCGAGATCGGGCGAAACAGGGTCGGGCGGAAATTGCGCTCGATGGTGAAGCGCGCATTGCCCTCGGCGTCGACGCCGTCGACCCGCACGACCGCGCCCATCACATTGTTGAAGAACACCGGATAGGGGATCTTCCTGGGATTGGTCTGGAGATAGGGCACCTGACGCTGCAGCGGCCCGGCAGAGCCGTTGTACAGCACATAGTCGAAGCTCCGCTTCCTGCCGTCTTCATAGACTTCGAGCTCGAGCTGCACCTTGTTGCTCTCGGGCGTGTATTTCCGATAGCGCAACCGCAGATACTGGCCGGCATCGCGCGGCACCAGATATTCGGTCTTGTACGCCACCGCATCGATCGGGATCGCCTTTTGCAGCGCCTCGTCCTTGGCACCGGCGAGGAAGACCTGGTCGAGCTTGCCGTCCTTGTCGCCATCGATGAAGCAGAAGCGGACGATCGGCATGAACTTGGAGGCGAGGCCGCCGAGCAGCGCCGCGCCCAGCCCCGAACGGCCACGCTGGTCGCGCCCGCAGAAATAGAGCCCCTTGCCGCCTATCTTGGCCTGCGTCGCCTCGGGCGCGACCACTGCGGTCAGTTCCTCGCCGGCGGCGATCTCGTCGGTGAACCTGTCGATCGACACCTTCACCGGCGCGAGCAGCGTGAGCTTCTGCGTCTGCTTGACCGAAGCGCGCATCAGTTCCTCGCCCGGCTTCAGCGTGAACGCCCTGCCGATCGGCGCAGCCGGATCGGGCCACATCGTGTCGGGCAGCGGAAACACCGCCATATTGCCGCCACCCGCCGGCGCCGTGGCTATAAGCATCGGCACGCCCGCCAGCATGGCGAGCCCCTTCGATTTCCGGATCATCTTCCCCCCTTTCGCGCGATTGCCCGCGCTTCCCCGCGCCGAGCTTGCCCGGGCGCGAAGGGCAACACAATCGCCGATCGATCCATGATTGCCTTGGCCGCGCCCGCGCTTCATGGTTCCGGGCAAGGGGGATCGAATGAAGCTTCTCGACCGTATCGGCCTCGGGCGGATGAGCCACGGGGAATATAGCGCCAACCTCAATGGCCTGGGCATCTTCTTCGGCGCGGTGCTCGGCTTCGTGATGGCGAGCACCGAGACGCTGGGCACCCGCGACTATACCATCGTCCTTGTCGGCACCGCGTCGATGGTGATCACCATCCTCTACGTCTCGTCGAGCAAGCAGCGGATCGCCTATGCGCTGCTCGCCGCGGCAGGGGTCGCGCTCATGCCGCTCGCGCTCAAGATCCTGCTCACGCCGGGCGCGCAGCTGCCGGTCCAGCTCCAGCCGACGCTCGCAGTGTGGCTGGCGATGACCGTGGCGATCGAGTTCGCGCCGCGCGAGACGGAGAAGAAGGGCTAGGCGCCGCCGCGCCGCTCAGTCAGGCCTTGCTCACCACGCTTTCGGGCAGGTCCTTGCCGAACACGCGCTGATAATATTCGGCCACCTGCGCGCGCTCCGCCTCGTCGCACTTGTTGAGGAACGACAGGCGGAAGGCGAAGCCGACATCCTTGAAGATCTCGGCATTCTGCGCCCAGGTGATCACGGTGCGCGGCGACATCACGGTGGAGATGTCGCCGGCGACGAAGCCCTTGCGGGTCAGGTCGGCCACGCGGACCATGTTCTCGACCAGCTCCTTGCCGCCCGGCTTGTCGAAATCGCCCGACTTGGCGAGTACGATCTGCGCCTCGACCGCGGCGGGCAGATAGTTGAGCGTCACCACGATGTTCCAGCGGTCCATCTGGCCCTGGTTGATCTGCTGGGTGCCGTGATAGAGGCCGCTGGTGTCGCCCAGGCCCACGGTGTTCGCGGTGGCGAACAGGCGGAAATAGGGATTGGGGCGGATCACGCGGTTCTGGTCGAGCAGCGTCAGCTTGCCCTCGGTCTCCAGCACGCGCTGGATCACGAACATCACGTCCGGGCGGCCCGCATCATATTCGTCGAACACCAGCGCGGTCGGGGTCTGCAGCGCCCAGGGGAGCAGGCCCTCGCGGAACTCGGTGATCTGCTGGCCGTCCTTGAGCACGATCGCGTCGCGGCCGATCAGGTCGATGCGGCTGATATGCGCGTCCAGGTTGATGCGGATGCAGGGCCAGTTCAGCCGCGCCGCCACCTGCTCGATATGCGTCGACTTGCCGGTGCCGTGATAGCCCTGGACCATCACGCGGCGATTGTGCGCGAAGCCGGCCAGGATCGCCAGCGTCGTATCCGGATCGAAGACATAGGCGGGATCGAGATCGGGCACGCGCTCGTCCGCCTCGCTGAACGCCGGCACTTCGAGGTCGCTGTCGATCCCGAACAGGTCGCGCGCCTTCACCATCTTGTCGGGCGTGTCGAGGATCGTGGTGCTCCGGCTGTCGGGCTGGGTGTTGGGGATATCGGCCATGTCTTCGGATCCTTCCGTCGCCAGAGCGACTAGAAGCTCCCGTGCCGCACTGCAACGGGCATCGCGCAAAACGCACCGACGTCGCCTTCCGCCGCAAGCCCTTTCCTCGAATCGGCTTTCATGGGATCATGACGCCACAGTAACGGGCGCGCGCACCTACCGATCCATTTCTCTGGGGAAGACAATGAACGGGAAGCTGTTGTTCCTGGCGCTGCTCGCGCCGCTCGCCGGTTGCGATTGGGGCCAGCAGCCTCCCCCGCCCCCGCGGCGTCCGCCGCCGCCGGTGGTCCGCCCGGTCGATCGCGGGCCGAACTGGCTCGATCCCGTCCCCTATTGCGAAGGCGCGCTGCGGCGCGGCGAATGGCTGGTCTGCGACAACAAGGGCCTGAACTGGCTGCACCGCACGCTGGCCGGCCAATGGGCGGAGGAGCGCCAGGGCGCCGACCGCCAACGGCTCTGGGTCCAGCGCCAGCAGCTCCAGGCGCTGCTCAGCGAGCGCGACGCCTGCCAGACGGCGGAATGCGTCGGCACTGCCTATCGCCGCTATCTCAAGGCGCCGCCCCGCTGGACGCAGCCGCCGGAATGGCGGCCCGCCCCGTCGCCGCGGCCGGTCCACTATCGCCCCCGCGAGAAGCGCCTGAACTGGCGCGACAACGGCCCGAGCTGCGCATCGAAGATCGGCTGGCAGAAGGCGGCGCTGCTCGCGCGCCAGTGCACGGTGGTCAATCCCGACGGCCAATGCGGGCCGCAGCGGGGCTGCGAGACGCTGAAGACGATGATCCTCGACGGCTGCTGGGACATGGGCGATCGCCGCCCGGGCTTCTGCAACCGGACCTAGGGACGCCCATGCCGTCCCCGCTTTCGCGAGCGAGGATGACGCCGATAGCAGGCCGCCCTTAGTCGTTCTCGAACCTGGGCAAGCCGAACAGATCGACGAAGCGCTGGGCCAGCGCGACGTCGCCGGTGACGGCCACGCGCCCCTCGCGGATCGATTCGGCGAGCGGCTGCGGACCATAGAAGGTCGCGGCGAGCGGAGTCGGCACGCCTTCGAAGATCACGTCGGCGCCAGCGGGGTCGCCGCGCTCGATCACCAGCCCGCCATCCACGATCGTCGCGCGGAACGGCTCGCCGCCGATGCGGAAGCCGAGGTCGATCGAGAGCCCTTGCGCGCCCTCGCGATTCATCATCGTCTTGAGCGAAAGCATGAAGGCGCCGTTGCTGAGCGGCAGCGTGACGTCGTGCGCGGGAGAACCCGCCGCCCAGCGGCTGAGCGCGAAGATCGGCTCCTCCAGCGCCGCGCCCCAGCGGGTCAATTCATACACCTGGGCATTGACCGGCGAGGGGAGCTGCCGGCGGCGCAGGATGCCGCCCTTCTCCAGCCCCTCGAGCCGCTGGGTGAGGATATTGGCGCTGAGCCCCTCCAGCGCGCCGCGAATCTCGCCGAAGCGACGCGGCCCCAGCAGCAGCTCGCGAACAATCAGCAGCGACCAGCGTTCTCCGATCAGATCCATCGCGAGCGCCGTCCCGCACGCGTCCTGATACCAGCGGCGAGCCTTTGCGAAATCCGAGTTAGTTATTTTTTGTGACTCCATAGTTGCTTTTAATAACCGAGTCGGGCATCAGGATCAAGAAAGCGATTCGCCGACCACCCAAAGCGGAGGTTTAGTCCGATGACATTGGTTCCCGCCGCAGAGCTGGCCGCGCGCGAGACGACGCGCTGGCCGGGCGAGTCCCCGGAATATCGTGCCGCGCGCACCGCGCTGCTCGCCGAGGAGATCGCGCTGCGCCGCCATCTGGAAAGCGTGGCCGAGCAGCGTCGCGCGCTGCCGTCGGGCCCGGAAGTGACCGGCGACTATGCGTTCCAGGGCGAAAACGGCGTGGCCCGCTTCACGGACCTGTTCGGCCCGCACGATACGCTGGTGGTCTATACCTATATGTTCGGCCCGCAGCGCGAACGGCCCTGCCCGATGTGCACTTCCCTGCTGTCGGCCTGGGACGGCGAGGCGCCCGACATCCTCCGGCGCACCGGCCTGGCGGTGATCGCGCGATCGCCGATCGGCAAGCTCGCGGCGTTCAAGGCCGAGCGCGGCTGGCGGCATCTCCCGCTCTATTCCGACGGCGACCAGGCGTTCAGCCGCGACTATGGCGCGATCGCTCCCGACGGCTCGGACATTCCGCAGCTGCTGGTCTTCACCCGGCGCGACGGCACCCCCCGCCTGTTCTGGGCGGGGGAGATGGGCCCGGACAGTGCCGATCCCGGCCAGGACCCGCGCGGCGCGCCCGACCTGATGCCGCTCTGGACCATCCTCGATTCCACGCCCGAGGGCCGGGGGACCGACTGGTATCCCTCCCTCACCTACTGAACCAAATCCCCAGGAGAGAAAACATGCCCCAGATGATCTTCGTCAACCTGCCCGTGACCGATGTCGCCCGGTCGACCGCCTTCTACGAAGCGATCGGCTGCACCAAGGACGCCCGCTTCAGCAACGAGCAGGCCTCGGCGATGCAGCTCAGCGACACGATCGTGTTCATGATCCTGTCGCGGGACTTCTTCAAAACCTTCACGCCGAAGCCGATCGCCGATGCCCATGCGGTGACCGAGGCGCTGATCTGCATCTCGCGCGACAGCCGCGAGGCGGTGGACGCGATCGTCGAGGCGGCGGGCAAGGCCGGCGGCAAGGCGGATATCCGCGAGAAGCAGGACATGGGCTTCATGTACGGCCGCAGCTTCGAGGATCCGGACGGCCATATCTTCGAGCCGATGTTCATGGATCTCGAGGCGGCGATGGCGGCGTTCCCCGACGGCCCCGCCCATGAGCCGGCCTGAGCGGACGCGAGGGAAGGAGACGCGGCATGAAGCGTGACTTCGCAATCGGCTGGGCGCTGAGCGGCCTCGTCATCCTGTTCCTGGCGATGGATGCGGGCGGCAAGCTCGTCGCGCCGGCAGCGATGATCGCCTACAGCCCGCCGCTCGGGATCGCCCCGGACGTGAACCTGTATCGCGAGCTCGGGCTGATCCTAGCGATCTGCACCATTCTCTATGCGGTGCCGCGCACCGCGGTGCTCGGCGCGATCCTGCTCACCGGCTATCTGGGCGGCGCGGTCGCGATGCACTTCCGGGTGGGCAGCCCGCTGTTCAGCTACACCTTGTTCGGCGTCTATCTGGGCGTGCTCGCCTGGGGCGGACTGTGGTTCCGCGATCCCCGCGTCCGCGCGCTGATCCCGATCGCCGGCTGATTTCAGAGTCCGAAGGAGAGGACCGATGGCAGACAAGATCACGACCGTCCTGTGGTTCGACCATGTGGCCGAGGAGGCCGCCAGCTTCTACGTCTCGCTGCTGCCCGACAGCCGGGTCGGCAGGATCTTCCGCGCGCCGGGCGACAATCCGAGCGGGAAGGAAGGCGCGGCACTGGTCGTCGAGTTCACCCTGGCCGGGCGCAGCTATGCCGGGCTGAACGGCGGCCCCAATTTCAAGCCGAACGAAAGCGTCTCGTTCCAGATCCTCACCGAGGACCAGGAAGAGACCGATCGCCTGTGGAACGCGATCGTCGGCAATGGCGGCGCGGAAAGCATGTGCGGCTGGTGTAAGGACAAATGGGGCTTCAACTGGCAGATTACCCCGCGTCGGCTGATCGAGCTCAATTTCAGCGACGATCCCGCAAGCGCGAAGCGGGCGTTCGAGGCGATGATGACGATGAAGAAGATCGACATCGCCACGATCGAAGCCGCGGCGCGCGGTTGAGGAGGATGCCATGACCGTCGAGATCACCGGTTTCAACTGGGTGCCCGATTTCGCGCGCGGCTATGTCCGCGATCTCAGGCCGCGCTGGGCCTGCGAGGAGATCGGCCTGCCCTATGCCATGCGGCTGATCAGTCCGGTCCCGCCCAAGCCCGCTTCCTATTTCAGGGAGCAGCCCTGGGGCCAGGTGCCGGTGCTGCACGATGGCGAGGTCCGGCTGTTCGAGAGCGGCGCGATCCTGCTCCATTTGGCCGAGAAGGACACGCGGCTGCTGTCGCATGATCCGCAGCAGCGGGCGACGAGCATCGCCTGGCTGTTCGCGGCGCTCAACAGCGTCGAGCCCGGACTGTTCGAACTGGGCAACGTCACGCTGTTCTCCAAGGACGCGGAATGGGCGAAGCTGCGCCTGCCGAGCCTGATGGAGGACATGGGCAAGCGGCTGGATCGGCTCGCCGATGCGCTGGGCGAGCGCGAATGGCTGGGCGACGGCTTCAGCGTTGCCGACATCGCGATGGTGACGGTGCTGCGCAACGCCGACGGCAGCACGCTGATCACGTCGCGCCCCGCTTTGGCCGCCTATGTCGAGCGCGGCATGGCGCGGCCCGCCTTCCGGCGCGCGATGGCGGCGCAGCTCGCGGATTTCCAGCCCGCGCCGGTCGCGGCCTGACAAAGACGGAAGAGGAGAGTGAAAATGGCTTATATCGACGGTTTCGTCGCGCCGGCGCGCGACCGGGAATCCTATCTGGCGATGGCCAGGAAGGCTGCCCCGATCTTCATCGAACATGGCGCGCTGCGCGTGGTGGAAGGCTTTGGCCATGACGTGCCGCGCGGCAAGGTGACCGACTTCTACATGGCGGTGAAGGCCGAGGAGAGCGAGACGCCGGTCTTCTCCTGGATCGAATGGCCCGACAAGGCGACGCGCGATTCGGGCTGGGAGAAGGTGATGGCGGACGAGCGGATGAAGCCCGAGGGCGAGATGCCGTTCGACGGCCAGCGCATGTTCTGGGGCGGTTTCGAGGCGATCGTGGACACGGGAGCAGGCAAATGAACGCGCATGGAAGCTTCATCTGGTACGAGCTGGTTACCGGAGACTCCGCCAAGGCCAAGGCCTTCTACGATTCGGTCTGCGGCTGGAACATCGATGCCGAGCCCGCCCCGGGCGGCATGGACTATCGCATGATCAACGCGGCCGACGGCCAGGCCGGCGGCGTGATGCAGCTCAATGCCGACATGATCGCCGGCGGCGCCCGGCCCACGTGGCTCGGCTATCTCGGCGTCGATGACGTCGATGCATCGGTCGCCGCGGTGGTCGCGGCCGGCGGGCAGGTGCACCTTCCCGCCTTCGACATCCCCGATGTCGGCCGGCTGGCGATGGTCACCGATCCGCAGGGCGTGCCCTTCTATGTGATGCGCGGCGCCTCGCCGCAAACCAGCACCGCCTATCAGCGGATGGGCCTCGGCCATGTCGCGTGGAACGAGCTGCTCGCGCCCGACGATGCCGCCGCGCTCGCCTTCTACGAAAAGCTGTTCGCCATCACCAAGGTGGGCGGCATGCCGATGGGCGAGATGGGCGAGTACAGCTTCATCGCCAATGGCGACAGCAAGGGCGAGGCGGTCGGCGCGATCATGCGCGTGCAGCCGGGCACTCCTCCGGGCTGGCGCTTCTATGTCCGCGTGCCCGACATCACCGACGCGATCGCCAAGGTCGAGGCCGGCGGCGGCCAGGTCGTGTGGGGGCCCGAGCAGGTGCCCGGCGGCGAATGGGTGATCAGCATCGTCGATCCCGAGGGCGTGGCCTGCGGCTTCGTCTCGCCCGGCAAGAGCTGAGCCGCGATGACCGCCACCATCACGGCGTTCGAACGGTCGCCCGATGGCGGCAAGGGGCTGGCGCGCGACACGCGGGTGCGCTGGGCACTCGAGGAGACGGGCCAGCCCTATGCGGTCCGGCTCGTCTCCTTCGCCGCGATGAAGGCGCCCGCGCATCTCGCGCTGCACCCCTTCGGCCAGATCCCCACCTATGAGGAAGGCGACCTCGCCCTGTTCGAGACCGGGGCGATCGTGTTCCACCTTGCCGAGCGGCATGCGGGCCTGCTGCCCGACGACCCCGATGCGCGGGCCCGGGCAATCGCCTGGATGTTCGCCGCGGTGAACACGGTGGAGCCGCCGATCCTCGACCTTGCGACCGCGCTGTTCCAGGAGGGCGCGCAGCCCTGGACCCAGGACCGCCTGCCGCTGGTCAAGGACCGCATCCGCGCCCGGCTGGGGCAGCTCTCGACGCATCTCGGCGACGCCGAATGGCTCGACGGCGCGTTCAGTGCGGGCGACCTGATGATGGTCTCGGTGCTGCTCCGCTGCCGCCCCTCGGGCCTGCTCGACGAATATCCGAACCTCGCCGCCTACGTGGCGCGCGGCGAGGGCCGACCGGCCTATCGGCGGGCCTTCGCGGACCAGCTGGCGGTGAACACCCGGCCGGCGGACTAGGCGAAGCGGCACTCGGGTTGCGGGATTGGCTTGGCGAGCCGGAACACTTCGAACCAACTTCTTCCGTCACCCTGAACTCGTTTCAGGGTCCAACCCGCCACCGACGATACCGCCTAGGCAAAGGCGGGCGAGCCCTTGAGCGTCTGATACGCTTCGATCACCCGCTGGAGCCGGCCTTCATGGCTGCGGTCGCCGCCATTGCGATCGGGGTGGAACCTGCGGACCAGTTCGGAATAGCGCTTGCGCAGTGCCGTGCGGTCGGCATCGATTGCGAGGTCGAGGACCTTGAGCGCCTCGCGGTCCTTGCCCGAGAGCGGCTTGCCGTCCTTGCGCTCCGCCCGGTCCTTCATGCGATCCTTGAAGCGCGCGCCGATCGCATCCAGCGGATCGGCGAAATCCGCCCAGCGCGGCGGCCTGTCGGCGCCGCCCGTGCCCGAAAAGGCACGCGTCTCGCGCTCCCAGCCGGCATAGGGGCGCTGGGCGTCATGGATCTCGTCGGGCGTCATGCCCTGGAAGAAATTATAGCCCGAGTTGAACGCGCGGACGTGATCGAGGCACAGCCAGCGATACTCGCCCGGCCCGTCATAGCCGCCACGCGCATGGCCCATCGGCGCGCGGAACTCGCCCGGTTCGGTGCAGCCCGGCTCGGCGCACAACCGCCCCGGCGCCTCCACCCGGCCGTGGAAACGGGCGTTCGGCCTGTCCTTCCTGTGCTGGCCCTCGGCCACGCTACCTCCCTTGCGCAAACCGCCTATATAGGCGCGATGACCGACACTGCCACCGGCGGACTCGCCGACATCATCGCCGCCCGTCTCACCGCCGCGCTCGCCCCGGCGCATCTCGAAGTGATCAACGACAGCCATCACCATGCCGGCCATCTGGGCGACGACGGCACCGGCGAATCGCACTGGACCGTGGTGGTCGAGAGCGGAGCCTTTCAGGGCCTGTCGCGCGTTCAGCGCCAGCGCCTGATCAACAACGCGCTCGCCGACCTGCTCGTCTCGCGCATCCACGCATTGGCGATCCGGGCCCGCGCGCCGGGAGAATGAGCCGGTGCCGCGCGGCGGAACCGCACGATCGGAAATCCTGCCTTTCCAAAGCGTGGCTGTCCGCCGCCGGCCGGCCGAGCTATGCCGCTCTCCAAGGAGAGCATCATGACCGACGACCTGTTCCTCCAGACCATCACTCCCACCACCCATGATCTGGGCGGCTTCAAGGTCCACCGCACGCTGCCTTCCCGGCCGCGGACGATGGTGGGGCCCTTCATCTTCTTCGACCAGATGGGCCCGGCGCGGCTGGACGTCGGCACCGGCATCGACGTGCGCCCGCACCCGCACATCAACCTCGCCACCGTCACCTATCTCTATGCCGGCGCGATCGACCATCGCGACTCGCTCGGCACCTTCGCCACGATCGAGCCGGGCGCGGTGAACCTGATGACCGCCGGGCGCGGCATCGTCCATTCGGAACGCTCGCCCAGCGCCGAGCGCGCGAAGGGCCCGGAGCTGTCCGGCATCCAGACCTGGCTCGCCCTGCCCGAGGCGAACGAGGAAATGGCCCCGGCCTTCGAGCATGTCGGCGCCGGCGAACTGCCGCTCGTCGAGACGCCCGGCGCGCGCTGCCGGGTGATCATGGGCGAGCTGTGGGGCGCCAGGGCGCCCACCACCACCTATGCCCAGACCATCTATGCCGATATCGCGCTCGACGCGGGCGGCGCGGTGCCGATCGATCCCTCCGCCGACGAGCGCGCCATCTATCTTGCCTATGGCGATGCCAGCATCGACGGGATCGAGATGGAAGTCTCCACGCTCTACATCCTGCGCCCCGGCATCACCGCGATCCTGCGCTCCACCGGCGCCGCACGCGTGATGCTGTGCGGCGGCGAGGATTTCGCGACGCCGCGCCACGTCTGGTGGAACTTCGTCTCCTCCAGCCGCGACCGCATCAACCAGGCCAAGGAAGACTGGAAGGCGGGCAACTTCCCCAAGGTGCCGGGCGACGACAAGGAGTTCATCCCGATCCCCGAAGTGCCGAAGACGGTGAGCTATCCCTAGGACGCGGCTCAGCATCTGCCGGCGCAAGCGGCGCTATGCGACGATGCCCGATGCGCTGGACGCGATCCGCGCATCGGGGCTGGCGCTGCGCCCCTATCGCTGCGACCGCTGCTTCCATTATCACCTGACCAGCCGCACCAGGGGCAAGCGCGCGATACGGCCCGGACAGCCGCCATTATCGACACGCGGGCGCGAGGATGACGGTTGAGGATGGGTCGCCCCCGGCCTACCCTGTGGCAAAGAGACAAGCGGGAAAGGCAGACATGGCCGATTTCGAACTCCGGCAGATCACGCTTCCCACCGGCGTGGCGCTGAACGTCGCCATCGCGGGCGATCCCGCCGCGCCGCCGGTCCTGCTGCTCCACGGCTTCCCCGAATCGCACCGCACCTGGCGCCACCAGATCCCGGCGCTGGCCCGCGACCATTTCGTCATCGCGCCCGACCAGCGCGGCTTCGGCCATTCCGCCCGCCCCGAAGGCGTGGCGCACTATACGCCCGACAAGCCCGTGGCGGACCTGCTCGCGCTGGCCGATCATTTCGGGCTCGCGCCCTTCACCCTGGCTGGGCACGACTGGGGCGGCGCCATCGCCTGGATGGCGGCGCTGCAGAACCCGCAGCGCATCGCTCGGCTGATCATCGTCAACGCCCCGCACCCGCTGGTCTTCCAGCGCAGCCTGTTCGACGATCCGGCCCAGCGCGAGGCCAGCCAGTACATCACTGCGTTCCGCAACCCCGATTTCGAGCAGTTCCTCGCGCGGATCGGGCTGGAGAATTTCTTCGACACCACTTTCGCCAAGCATGCCGATCCGGCGCTGCTCGCGCCCGAGAAGCCCGCCTATCTCGACGAATGGAGCCAGCCCGGCGCGATGACCGCGATGCTGAACTGGTACCGCGCCAGCACCATCCAGGTGCCCGCCCCGGGCGATACGCCGGAGCGGCCGCCCTGGCTCGACGCGCCCTTCCCGCCGCTCGGCCAGCCGACGCTGGTGATCTGGGGGATGCGGGACAGCGCGCTGCTGCCCGTCCAGCTCGACGGACTGGACGCGCTGGTGCCGGACCTGACCCTGGTGCGCATCGCGGACGCCGGCCATTTCGTGCCCTGGGAAAGGCCCGATGCGGTGGCCGAGGCGATGCGGGACTGGCTCGCCGCGCGGAACGGCTGAGGACCGCGCGTTTGGCGCACCCTTGACCCTAGCGCGCCCGGCGCATCCCGGGCGCCTTGGCGACCGAAGGATCGTCGAGCAGCCGGCGATATTCGGCACTCTCCATGCCGAGCAGCGCGATCCGGCTCTCGCCATCGTGATGCACGCCCCAGCCGAACTGCTTCACCAGCGGCGAGGCGCGCAGGCACGCCTGGGGCCTGGCGAAGAAATCCTCGCGGCTCTTGTCCCCGCCACGTGCGCGATATGCCGCGAAGATCAGGTCGTCGCTGGTCATCGCATAGGGCTTGGCGAGCAGCGCACGCTGCACCGCCGCCACCGTTCCCGGCTTCCCGGGCACGATGCCCTGTTGCACCGGAGTGTCCGGAGACGCGGTGATCAGCGTGTCGCGATAATTGGTCGACTTCGTCACAGGCGCACCTCGGCCGCGGCATCGAGGAGAATGCCCTGCTCGCTGCTGCGTTCCGCGCCGGGGCGGACCCATGCGGCATGGGCGTGCGCGGTGGCAACCACCACGCGCGGCCCGCCATCGGGCCAGGCCCGCACGCTCACCACCTGCTCGCCGAGCGCGCGATCGGGCTCCATCGCCACCCAGGCGAGCGGCCGTTCGGGCGTGGCCGCGGCACCGGCCGCCTCCATCGCGGCGCGGATGCGTGCGGTGCTCGCATCGGGAACATATTGCCAGACCACCGAATGCATCAGCACGCGCGTGACCCCCGCTTCCTGCGGCTCGGCCAGGCGCGCCTCCACCCAGTCGGCCGCATCGGCGCGGGCCAGGTTCACGCCACTCGCGCGCACCATCGCGATCGCCTTGCGCAGCCGGTCGAGCCGCATCGGCGTCTCGGCCCAGACATAGGCGGAAAGCCGCGCCTCCACCGCCGGATCGGTAACGTCGAGCGGCGCCACGTCGCAGCCCCGGGTCGAGACGATCTCCAGCGGCGGCAGCGCGGGCGGGTCGCCGAGCCATGCCGGCGCGATCGTGACGGGCGAATCGGCCGGCCCGAGCAGCGCGCCGCCCAGATCGAAGCGATAGCGATCGATCAGCAGGTTAAGCCCGCCGCTCGATCCGATCTCCAATATCTCCAGCTTCGGGCCATGGCGCCGCGCCACGTCGATCAGCCCGACGATCAGCGCGCCCGAACGGCCCGGCTCGTTGGTCTGCGGGGGGCCGTCGAGCCAGGGGAGCAGGGCGGCATCGTTGCGCGCCAGCACGCGGTTGAGCGCCGCCTGCAACGCTTCGCCCGCCAGCCTGCCCGCGAACGCCTCGGCCAGCTCCGGGTCGCTGCCCGCCAGCACCAGCGCGTGCAGCCCGCCGACCAGCCGCAGCGGCAGCGCGTCGCGAGTCGGCTCGCCCGGCCAGTCGAGCACGCGGCGGCCGGTTTCGCTGCCGCGCGTCAGCCCGTCGGCGATCGCCGCGCAGATGTCCGCATAGATGGGCGCGTCCATCTTGCGGCAATAGAATTCCTGGATCCGAAACGCGCCGCGGTTATTCTCTTCACTGGCCATAAGAATTACCTCCGCGGCGCGTCTGTTGCGCCCATGGGGTGCCCCTAGTAAAGCCCCGCCTTCGATGACCGAACCGCTGATCCTCGCCGTCCCCAAGGGACGTATCCTCGACGAGGCGCTGCCGCTGCTCGCCCGCGTCGGCATCGTGCCCGAGCCGGACTTCGCCGACGAGGGCTCGCGCGCGCTCCGCTTCCGGACCAACACCCCCGCGATCGACCTGATCCGCGTGCGGGCGTTCGACGTCGCCACCTTCGTCGCGCATGGGGCGGCGCAGCTGGGCATCGTCGGCTCGGACGTGCTCGCCGAGTTCGATTATTCGGAACTCTATGCCCCGGTGGACCTGGGAATCGGCCATTGCCGCATCTCGGTCGCCGAGCCGGCCGACCTGGCGGAACGGGACGATCCGCGCGGCTGGAGCCATGTCCGTGTCGCCACCAAATATCCGCACATCACCCGCGCCCATTTCGAGGCCCGCGGCGTGCAGGCGGAGTGCATCAAGCTCAACGGCGCGATGGAGCTGGCGCCCGTGCTGGGCCTGGCGCCGCGCATCGTCGACCTCGTTTCCTCGGGCCGCACGCTCAAGGAGAACGGGCTGGTCGAGGTAGAGGTGATCGCCGAAGTGAGCAGCCGGCTGATCGTCAACCGCGCCGCTTTCAAGACGCGCGCGACCGAAGTGGTGCCGCTGGTCGACGGGTTCCGCCGGGCGGTGGCCGCATGATCCGGCTGGACGCCGGCGATGCGGGCTTCGCCCGGGCGTTCGCCGATCTGGTCGACGCACGGCGCGAGGCCGACGAGGATGTCGCACGCGACGTGACCGCGATCGTCGCCCGGGTCCGGGCCGAGGGCGATGCGGCGCTCAGGGACCTCACCCGGCGCTTCGACCGGTTCGACCTCGACACCCAGGGCTGGAAGCTCGACCGCGCCGACTGCCTCGCCGCCTGGGAGGGGCTTTCCCCCGAGCTGCGCGACGCGCTGGAGCTCGCCGCCGAGCGGATCGCCGCCTATCACGCCAAGCAGAAGCCCGAGGATCGCGACGAGATCGACGCGCAGGGCATCAGGCTGGGCGCACGCTGGCGGGCGGTGGACGCGGCAGGCGTCTATGTGCCGGGCGGCCGGGCCGCCTATCCCAGCTCGGTGCTGATGAACGCGCTGCCGGCCAGGGCGGCGGGCGTCGGCCGGCTGGTGATGGTGACGCCGACGCCGGACGGCGAAGTGAACCCGCTCGTCCTCGCCGCCGCGCATCTTGCCGGCGTCGACGAGATCTGGCGCGTCGGCGGAGCGCAGGCGATCGCCGCGCTCGCTTATGGCACCGACAGGATCGCGCCGGTCGACGTGATCACCGGGCCGGGCAATGCCTGGGTGGCCGAGGCCAAGCGCCAGCTCTACGGCGTGGTCGGCATCGACATGGTCGCCGGGCCGAGCGAGATCGTGGTGGTCGCCGACGGCAGGAACGATGCCGACTGGATCGCCGCCGACCTGCTCAGCCAGGCCGAGCACGATCCCACCAGCCAGTCGATCCTGTTCACCGACGATGCCGGGTTCGCCGACAAGGTGGCCGAAGCGGTGGCGCGGGCGCTGGCCGCGCTCGCCACCGAGAAGACCGCGCGGGCGAGCTGGGAAGCGAACGGCGCGATCATCCTGGTGCCCGATCTCGTTTCCGCGATGCCGCTGGTCGATCGCCTGGCTCCCGAGCATCTCGAACTCGCCTGCGATGATGCCGAGGCGCTGTTCGACCTGGTCCGCCATGCCGGCTCCGTCTTCATCGGCCGCTACACGCCCGAGGCGGTGGGCGATTATGTCGCGGGTCCGAACCATGTCCTCCCCACCGGCCGCCGGGCGCGCTTCGCGTCGGGCCTGTCGGTGCTCGACTTCATGAAGCGGACCAGCTTCCTGTCGCTCGACCGGGACGGGCTGGCCGCCATCGGCCCGGCAGCCGTGGCGCTCGCCCATGCCGAGGGGCTGCCGGCGCACGCCGAGTCCGTCGCCATTCGCCTGAGGAGCAGCTGATGCGCACGCCCGATCTGGATGACGATGGCTGGTGCCTCGAAAGCGGGCTTGAGCGCCATCTCCTCCATCCCGAGAGCTTCGAAATCCCCGATGAGGCGACGCGCGCCGGCCTGCAGCCCGGCGACTTCGCCAAGCTGATCTTCGTGATCGCGGTCGAGGAGGATGACGAACCGATCGTCGAGCGGATGTGGGTCGTGGTGCGCGAGGCCGCGGACGGCACCTATTTCGGGCTGCTCGATAACGAGCCCGAGATCGACGAGAATGACGAGTTCTGGCTGGGTACCGAAGTGCCGTTCGGGCCGGAGCATGTGATCGAGGTGCAGGCGGGGAACGCCGAGAGCCGCGACTATGCCGCACGGGCGCCGCTCAAGGCCTGGCCGCGCGATTAGGCGCACCTCCCTCCTCGCAGGGGAGAGGGAGGGGCGCTCCTCACGCAAGACGCTTTGCCATCTCGGTCGAACGGACCTATGGGGCGCAGCATGCCTAGCCATCAAGCAAAGTCCCGTTCCAAGGCGCGCGCCGCCGCGCGCCTCGCCGCCGTGCAGGCGCTGTACCAGCACGAGATGGAAGCGACCTCGATCCCGGCGCTGCTCCACGAGTTCCACCACCATCGCCTGGGCGCGGTGATCGAGGACGTGGAATATGCCGAGGCCGACATCGCCTTTTTCGACGACATCGTGGTCGGCGTGACCGAGCGCCGCGACGAGATCGACCGGCTGATCGCCGCCAAGCTGACTGCCGACTGGAGCCTCGACCGGCTCGACAAGCCGATGCGCCAGATCCTGCGCGCCGGCACCTATGAGCTGATGGCGCGCAAGGACGTGCCCGTGGGCGCGGCGATCAGCGAGTATCTCGACGTCACCGACGCCTTTTACGATCGTCGCGAGAAGGGCTTCGTCAACGGCATCCTCGACGCCGTGGCCAAGGAAGTCCGGGGTTGATCCAAATCCTCCCCGAGCTCCGCTCGGGGAGGGGGACCGCGCGCCTTCGGCACGACCCCTCCACCATCCTTCGGATGATCCCCCTCCCCGAGACAAGTTCGGGGAGGATTTGAAGTGAACGAAGCCGAGTTCATCGCCGCGCTGCGCACCCTGCCGCTCCATCCGGGCGCCGAGGGCCTGCGCGACGATACGGCAACGCTGGCGATCGGCGGCGAGACGCTGATCCTCACCCATGACGCGATCGCCGAGGGCGTGCATTACCGCCCCGGCACCGATCCGTTCGACATCGCCTGGAAGCTGGTCGCGGTGAACCTGTCGGACCTGGCCGCCAAGGGTGCCGCGCCGCTGGGCGTGCTGATCGGCGCCGTGCTGGTGGAAGGGGCAGAGCGCTTCGTCGAGGGGCTGCGCGCGATCCTCACCGAATATGCCGTGCCGCTGCTCGGCGGCGACACCATCTCGGTCAAGCCCGCCACCTTCGGCTGCACCGCGATCGGCCGCGCCGGCGCCGCCGTGCCGCGCCGCGACGGCGGCCGGACGGGCGACGCGCTATGGGTGACCGGCACGATCGGCGCGGCGATGCTGGGGTTCGAGGCGGGCGACGGCGCCGCCTATCTCCGCCCGCGCCCGCGCCTCGCCGAGGGCCGCGCGCTCGCGCCGCACGTCCATGCGATGATGGACGTGTCGGACGGGCTTCTCCTCGACGCGTTCCGCCTCGCCGAAGCCAGCGGCTGCACCGTCGAGATCGCCCGGGCCGCCCTGCCCGTCGCTCCCGGCGCCGATCCGCTGCGCGCCGCGACCTGGGGCGACGATTACGAACTGCTCTTCGCCGCCCCCGCCGATTTCGCGCCGCCCGTGGCGGCCACGCGGATCGGCACGCTGACGGACAAGCGGGCCGTGCCGCTGCTGCTCGACGGCGCGGCACCCGATTTCCCGCTGGGCTACCAGCATCGCTGATCCGCTTGCGCTGCGGGCCACCGCTCGATAGCCTCCCCATACCGGGCCTTTTAAACCGGCACACAGACCGGCGCGGCTCGATATCCAATAGGGGAAGGGCTTGAACGCATGACGATTGTGTACATCGCCATAGCCTGCGGCGTGCTCGCAGTGCTCTATGGCTTGTTGACCAGCCAGCAGGTGCTGAAGGCGCCGGCGGGCAACGAGAAGATGCAAAGCATCGCCGCTGCCATCCAGGAAGGCGCCAAGGCCTATCTCGGCCGGCAATATATGACGATCGCCGTAGTGGGCGTGATCGTCGCCATCGTCCTGTTCTTCACGCTGGGGACGCTTTCGACGATCGGCTTCCTCGTCGGTGCCGTGCTCTCGGGCGTGGCGGGCTTCGTGGGCATGAACATCTCGGTGCGTGCCAATGTCCGCACCGCGGAAGCCGCGCGCACCTCGCTGCAGGGCGGCCTCACGCTCGCCTTCCGCTCGGGCGCGATCACCGGCATGCTGGTGGCGGGCCTGGGCCTGCTCGCGATCGCGGTGCTGTTCTGGTACCTGATCGGCCCGTTCGGGCTCGCTCCCAACAGCCGCAAGGTGATCGAGGCGCTGACCGCCCTCGCCTTCGGCGCTTCGCTGATCTCGATCTTCGCGCGCCTGGGCGGCGGCATCTTCACCAAGGCCGCCGATGTGGGTGCCGACCTGGTCGGCAAGGTCGAGGCCGGCATTCCCGAGGACGATCCCCGCAACCCCGCCGTGATCGCGGACAATGTCGGCGACAATGTCGGCGACTGCGCCGGCATGGCCGCCGACCTGTTCGAAACCTATGTCGTGACGCTCGGCCTCACCATGGTCTCGATCGCGCTGCTGGTGAAGAATCTGTCCGACGAACTGCTGCTCAAGCTGATGTCGCTGCCGCTGATCGTCGGCGGCGTGTGCATCATCACCTCGATCATCGGCACCTATATGGTCCGCCTGGGCAAGAGCCAGTCGATCATGGGTGCGCTCTACAAGGGCTTCTGGACCACCGCGATCCTCTCGGTCCCGGCGATCTGGTTCGTCACCCAATATGCGCTGGGCGACATGAACGCGCCGATCGGCGGCCTCTCGATCGATCCCAGCACCTTCCTCGAGCCGAGCGACCAGGTCACCGCCGAGGCGGTGCAGGGCCTGGCCTCGGGCGCGCAGTTCACCGGCTGGAGCCTGTTCATCTGCATGATGATCGGGCTGGCCGTCACCGGCCTGCTGGTGTGGATCACCGAATATTACACCGGGACCCAGTATCGCCCGGTCAAGTCGATCGCCAAGGCTTCGGTGACGGGCCATGGCACCAATGTGATCCAGGGCCTGGCGATCAGCCTGGAATCGACGGCGCTGCCGACGCTCGTCATCGTCGTCGCGGTGATCGCGGCCTATCAGATCGCCGGCATCATCGGCGTCGCCTTTGCCGCCACGTCGCTGCTCGCGCTGGCCGGCATGGTCGTCGCGCTCGACGCCTATGGCCCGGTGACCGACAATGCCGGCGGCATCGCCGAGATGGCCGGCCTGGAGGATGAAGTCCGCCACAAGACCGACGCGCTCGACGCGGTGGGCAACACCACCAAGGCCGTCACCAAGGGCTATGCGATCGGATCGGCCGCGCTCGCCGCGCTGGTGCTGTTCGGTGCCTATACGACCGACCTCAAGGAGTTCTTCCCGGACGTGCCGGTGGATTTCTCCCTGAGCAATCCGTACGTGATCGTCGGCCTGCTGCTCGGCGCCTTGCTGCCCTATCTGTTCGGCGCCTTCGGCATGACCGCCGTCGGCCGCGCGGCGGGTTCGGTGGTGGAGGACGTCCGCCAGCAATTCGCCGCCGACAAGGGCATCATGGCCGGCACCAGCCGCCCCAATTATGCCCGCACCGTGGACATCGTCACCAAGGCGGCGATCAAGGAGATGATCGTTCCGTCGCTGCTGCCGGTGCTCAGCCCGATCGCGATCTACTTCATCATCACCGCGGTCGCCGGCCAGTCCCAGGGCTTCGCGGCCGTGGGCGCGATGCTGCTCGGCGTGATCGTCTCCGGCCTGTTCGTCGCCATCTCGATGACTTCGGGCGGCGGCGCGTGGGACAATGCCAAGAAATATATCGAGGACGGCAATTATGGCGGCAAGGGATCGGAAGCCCATAAGGCGGCCGTGACCGGCGACACCGTCGGCGATCCGTACAAGGACACCGCGGGCCCGGCCGTGAACCCGATGATCAAGATCACCAACATCGTGGCGCTGCTGCTGCTCGCCGCGCTGGCGGGTCACGCCGCGGGCTGATCTTCCGCCTTCGGCAAGATCGAGGACTGGCCCCGCCCGGAGCGATCCGGGCGGGGCCTTCCTTGTCCGGATGGCGCCACGCCGGTGCCAAACTCCGCTGGACAAACCCCATCGACGCTGATGAATTTCGGCGCAGGGGGCATTTCGCCCTCCTCTACGGGGGAGGATCATCTTGTTGCATCGCTTTGCGCCGTTCGGCGCCCTGGTTGCCATCATCGCCATGTCCGCGCCGGCAAGCGCCCAGCCCGACACCGAATGGGCCAAGAAGACCGTCCCGATCGAAGTGTTCGGCCAATTCCCGTCGATCGACCGCCCGGCACTTTCGCCCAATGGCGACTTGATCGCGGCCAAGGCCCGCGCCGACGGGCGGCAGGCGCTCGCGATCCTGCCGATCGGCCAGCCGGACGCGAAGCCGTTCATCGTCGCGGGCGACTCCGATTTCTCCAAGGGCAATTTCGGCGACCGCGAAATCTATCGCTGGCAATGGATCGACAACCAGAACCTGCTGATCTGGATCCGCGGCCTCGATTTCGAGTTCGGCCAGTGGATCGACGTCACGCGCATCGCCGCCTACAATATCAAGTCGCGCAAGGCGACGCCGCTCGGCTGGGACGGTGCCGCGGGATGGGCGGGCGATGTGCTGTGGATGTCGCCGCCGGGCACGCCCAAGCCGCATCTGCTGCTCCAGCGCTTCACCAACCGCAACAGCAGCGAAATGTGGGCCCATCCCGAAGTGATCGACATCGATGTCGAGACCGGGACCGTCCGCAACGTGCAGCGCTCCAATCCGGTAGTGAGTTCCTGGACCGCCGACAGGAGCGGCGTCGTCCGGATGGGCTCGGCGCGCGACCGCGAGAACGGCAAGGTGCGCGTGCTCTACCGGACCGGCGAATCGGAGACGTTCCGTACCATCCTGCACGAGACGCCGGACCAATATGACGACACCGAACTGCCCGACTACATCCTGTCGGGCTCGAACAAGGCCTATGCCCTGAGCAATCGCGACGGCTTCCGCGCGCTCTACGAATATGACCTCGACAAGATGGCGCTCGGCAAGAAGGTGTTCGGCGTCGCGGGCTACGACATTTCGGATGCGACGATCACGCCGGACGGCACCGCGCTGCAGAGCGTGACCTATAGCGACCAGCGCACCCGCCGGGTCTTCTACGAGCCCAGGCTCAAGGAAGTCGCCAAGCTGCTCGATCAGGAATTCGGCGCCGGCAACGTCAATCTGCTGTCGGCGGACCAGAAGCGCGAGAAGATCCTCTTCTCGTTCAGCGCGCTCGGCCAGGTCCCCGCTTATTATCTGCTCAACACCGTGACCGGCGACATCTCGCTGATCTCGTGGAGCAACGAGACGCTCAAGAACGCGAAGCTCAATCCGGTGCAGGCCATCCGCTACACCGCCTCCGACGGCAAATCGATCGAGGCCATCCTCACCCTGCCGCGCCACCGGACGGGGGAGAAGAACCTGCCGCTCATCGTGATGCCGCATGGCGGCCCCTGGGCGCGCGACGACGCCGATTGGGACAGCTACCAATGGGCCCAGACGCTGGCGGAATATGGCTATGTCGTCGTCCAGCCCAATTATCGCGGGTCGACCGGCTACGGCAAGGAATTCGGCAAGGCCGTGGACGGCAATTGGGGCCTGCGCATGCAGGACGATCTCAACGACGTGATCCCCTGGCTCGCCAAGGACGGGACCATCGATCCCAAGCGGGTCTGCATGGTGGGCTGGTCCTATGGCGGCTATGCCGCCAGCCGCGCGGCGCAGCGCGACGGCGACAAATATCGTTGCGCGGTGAGCGGCGCGGGCGTCCATGACCTCCCGGCGATGGTCAATTACGACAAGAACTATCTCGGCGGCTACGGCGCCAAGATGGGCCTGGGCGCGGCGGGCGACCTCAGGGCGATCTCCCCGGCCTATCATCCCGAGATGTTCTCGACGCCGATCCTGATCGTCCATGGCGCCAAGGATCAGCGCGTCCCCGTCGCCCAGTCGCGCGGGCTGGTCAGCAAGCTCAAGGGCGCAGGCAAGAAGGAGGGCGTCGACTTCCTGTATCTCGAGCAGCCGCTGAACACCCATAACCTGCTGCGCGAACAGGACCGGACCCAGTTCCTGCAGGAAGTGAAGAAATTCCTCGACAAGCACAATCCGGCCTGAGCGAACGGGGCGGCATGGCGACAGGCCGCCCCGCGCATCGCCCTCCGGCCCTCGCGCAAACCGACCGGCGGGGAACGGCTTCTATTTCGGCTTGCCCGAACCCGGCCCCTTGCCGGCACCCCTGGGCTGCGGCGTCAACGGCGCGAGCAAGTCGTCGGCCGGTGCCTCCGGCGCCTTTGCCGGGGCCGCTTCCTTGCCCGCCCCCTTGGGCTGCGGCGTCAGCGGCGCAAGCAGATCATCGTCCGAGGCCTCGGGCGCCTTTGCCGGAGCCGCTTCCTTGCCCGCGCCCTTGGGCTCCGGCGTCAGCGGCGCAAGCAGATCATCGTCCGAGGCCTCGGGCGCCTTTGCCGGAGCCGCCTCCTTGCCCGCGCCCTTGGGCTCCGGCGTCAGCGGCGCCAGCAGGTCGTCGTCCGGCTTCTCCGGCAGCTTGTACTTCTTGTGGATCTCGTCTTCCTCACGCTGCGACTGCTCCTTGAGCGGCTTTTCCATTTGCGAGCAGGCCTTCCCGGCGTCCTCGAGCGCGGTCGTCTTCTTCCCCGTAAGCGCGGCCTGGGCAAACTTGTCGAACGCCGCTTGCCGCATCTTCTCGCACTGTTCCTCGATCTTCTCGAACTTGGGCTTGTAGCGCGCCTCCAGCACGCGCATCGCGCCGAGATAGCCCGGCGCGAAGCCTTCCTCCAGATTGCGCTCGATCCATTTGTTCAGGCGATCCGTCGCATTCTTGAGGTTGCGCTTCGCCGCCTCCAGCCGCTTCAGCGGATTGGCGACGGGGTCCTGCGACAGCGGCGCCAGTTCCCCATATTTCTGCGCGAACCGATCCTGCGCGCGCTGTGCCGTCTCCAGTTCGCGAAAGGCGTCCTCGAGCTGCGCGTGCAGCATGTCGCCTTCCTGGTTGATCATGATCATGGTTTCCTGCGTCGCCTCGGCCGCGGCAACAGCCCTGTCCGTAACCGACACGGCCTCGGCCGCGGCGGCGGCATTGCTCTCGATGGTGCCGCTATAGATCGCGAAGCCCAGCGCCCGGCTGGCATTGGCATATTCGTTGAGCGCCAGCGCATCGGCCCGGGTCTGCCCCCCGGTCGGGACGCGCATCTGCGCCAGGCGCCGCGAGAGCGGCGTCGGCGGGAAGAGCTCGTCGAGCGTCCTCGGGCGCGCCGCTGCCACGGCGGCGGGCATCCCCGATTCCTCGACAATGGCCTTGCCGTGGCGGCGCATCAGCGCTTCCATCCGTACCACCGCCTTCAAGCATTCGGCGGGATTGCTGTCCTTCGTCTCGTCGGCGAGCAGCGACTGGTCGGACAGTTGGTCATGCACCTCGGAAGGAGTGTTCTCCGGCATGTCGCGCGCATTGTGATTGGCCCGCTCCAGCCGCGCGGCGCATTGCGCGCGCGCATCGACGGCGGTGAGGACGGCCAGCACGCACAGCGCCGAGCCCAGCAGAAACGAAGGACGCATTTTCCCGACTCCCGAATGATCGGCGGCGGGAGATACAGGTTGCCCCGGCGCGGCAAATCGGGCGGCGACGAAGCACGCGCATCCGTCGATCAAATCGGCCGGAACTGCCGCGCAGAATGGCAAAAACCGGCGCAATCCCCATATCGGATCAAGGTGGCCGGCTTTGTCGGGTTCTCCACCTTCCCTTTTCTCCCTGCGCACTGTAAAGGCACCGCCACTTTTAGCGCGCGCACCCATGAGGTAATTTTTGGCCAAAGAAGAACTGCTTGAAATGCGGGGTCAGGTCGTTGAGCTTCTGCCCAACGCCATGTTCCGCGTCCGGCTCGAAAATGATCACGAGATCCTGGGCCATACCGCCGGCAAGATGCGCAAGAATCGCATCCGCGTGCTGGTCGGCGACGAAGTGCTCGTCGAGCTCACGCCCTACGACCTGACCAAGGGCCGTATCACCTATCGCTTCAAGTAAGCGGGCGGTGCCCTTGCGGCTCGTCCTCGCTTCCACTTCGCCGCGCCGGCTCGATCTGCTCAAGCGGATCGGCGCCGAGCCCGCGCGCGTCGCCGCGCCCGATGTCGACGAGAATGTCCGCGCCGGCGAGACGCCACGCGCCTATGTGCTGCGCGTCGCCATCGACAAGGCGCATGCCGTGCCCCGCGCCGCGGACGAGATCGTGCTCGCGGGCGACACCACCATCGCGGTCGGCCGTCGCATCCTCGCCAAGCCCGAGGACGAGGCGGATCTGCGCCGCATGCTCGCGCTGCTCTCGGGCCGGCGCCACCATTGCCTGTCCGCCGTCTGCCTGATCGGGGCCGACGGCAAGGCGCGCACGCGCATCTCGGACACGGTCGTCGCCTTCAAGCGGCTGAGCCAGGCCGAGATCGACTGGTACGTCGCCTGCGGCGAAGGCATGGGCAAGGCGGGCGGCTATGCCATCCAGGGCAAGGCCGAGGCCTTTGTCCGCTACCTCGCCGGCAGCCATTCGGGCGTGGTCGGCCTGCCCGTCTTCGAAACGCGCGCGCTGCTGGAGAGCGCCGGATACAGCCTTGGCTGAGTGGCTGTACGAGTCCGGGATCGGCGAGAACCGCGCCGCGCTCGTCTCGCGCGGCGGCATCTGGAAGGCACGGATCGAGCTGGAGGGCACCCGGCCGCGCGCCGGCGCGGTGCTCGATGCGCGGCTGGTCGACAAGGCGGCCAAGCTGATCGCGCTCGACGGCGGCGGCGAGGCGCTGTGCGACCATGTCCCCAAGGCGATCACCCAAGGGGCGAAGCTGCGGGTGAAGATCGTTCGCGAAGCGATCCCCGAGCCGGGCCGCGCCAAGCTGCCCAAGGCGGTGCCGAGCGACGAGGAACTCACCGACGGCCCCACCCTGCTCGATCGTATCGCCGCCACCGGCCTCCCCTTCCGCATGCTCCGCGCGCACGAGCCGGACGCGCTGGAGGCAGCCGGCTGGTCCGAAGTGATCGAGGAAGCGATCACCGGCGAGATCGCCTTTCCGGGCGGGGCGCTGCGCCTTTCGCCCACCCCGGCGATGGCGTTGTTCGACGTTGACGGCTCCGGCCCGATCGAGCCGCTGGCGGTTGCCGCCGCGCATGCGGTGGCGCGGGCGATCGAGCGGCACGGCATCGCCGGCTCGATCGGCATCGACTTCCCCACGCTCGCCGGGAAGGGTGCGCGCCAGGCGGTGGCCGAAGCGATCGACGCCGCCCTGCCCCAGCCTTTCGAGCGGACCGCGGTGAACGGCTTCGGCTTCCTCCAGATCGTGCGCCGCCGCACCAGGCCTTCGCTGCCCGAGCTGCTGCGCGCCGATCCGATCGGCGCCGAGACGCGGGCGGAGCTGAGGCGGGTCGAACGGCTTCCCCCACCGCCCCCGACTACCCATATGGTGACCAGGAACGTCGCCCGCCGCCTCGCCCAGCAACCCGGCTGGACCGCCGAGTTGGCGCGGCGAATCGGCGGCGTAACCGGGTTCACGTCCGCCGGCGACCGGACCGGCGCGAAGGAGTGAAATGGCGAAGAGCGACACCTGCCCCGTCTGCGGGCAGCCGACCGATATCGAGAACAAGCCTTTCTGCAGCCGCGGCTGCAGGGACCGCGACCTGCTGCAATGGCTGGGCGAGGGCTATCGCATTCCCGGCGAGCGCGTGGATCCCCATGCGCATTCGGGGGTGGACAGCACCGATTCGCGCGACTAAGAGGCGCGCTCCCCGGCACTCGCCGGGCATGCCCGGGTAGCTCAGTTGGTAGAGCATGCGACTGAAAATCGCAGTGTCGGCGGTTCGACTCCGTCCCCGGGCACCACGCTCCCATCGCGATTGATCCTGCACGGTAACGAACCGGTTGCAGCTTCGCGAACGGCACCCGGGTGCGCTCCGTCACCGCCGGATTGTCGACAGCGATGCCGCAATCCTGTCGTCATGCTCGCGCGATCGACGCATGAATCGGCAGCAGCGCTGCACCCAGCGCGGAGCCGGCGCCGCCGAGCCGGGATATCTCGATCTCGTACCGCTCCTTCTCGCTCTCCGCGATATGGTCGCCCCACTTGATCGCTCGGCGGTTCAGCCGATCGGCAAGTCCGTGCATGATCGCGGACGGCAAGGGGCTCATCAGCCGGATCGCTCCCGGATCGAACCAGGCAAGCGCCGAGTTGATCGTCTGGAGGAGCTGATCGGCGGCCCGTTCCAGCCAATGATCGATCGTCGCTTCATATCCCGGGATCGCCTCGGCGAAATCCGCCAGCGATCCGACCTTGCACCCGGCCGCCTGCAGCGTTGCAATCAGATCGAGCGTCGTCGGGCGCGGCTGGTTGCCCGGGTAGAACATGCCGATCTCGCCCGCGCTGCCCGTCTCGCCGCGCATCAGCCGGCCTTCATGGACGATCCCCGCCCCGACGCCATGCCCCAGCAGGATCACCACCGCCGTGGTGCAGCGCCGGATCAGCCCGCCCAGATAATATTCGGCGAGCGCCGCCGCCGTCGCGTCGTTCTCGATCCAGATCGGCAGCCGAAGCGCTTCCTCGAAGATCGTGCGCAGCGGCGCATCCTTCCAGCCGGGCAGGTTGCGGACGACGTGCCAGCGATTGCCGTCGCGCGACAGGGCCGGGCCGGGCACGCTGAAACCGACGCCGTACAAGCGGCTTCCCAACAGGCGGTGCTCGATCGCGAGTTCGTGGATACGGCGATCGACATGGCGGGCGAAACCCCGCGGGTCGATCGGCTCGATCTTCTCGGAGGTGAGCGACACCACGCCCCCGGCATAATCGACCAGCGCGATCTCCAGGAGGCCGGCATAGATCGCCAGCCCGACGGCATAGCCCCCGGCCGGGGAAATCCGCAGCGGCACCGTCGGGCGGCCCCGCCCCGCCAGCGCCTCGGCGGGCAATTCCTCGATCAGGGCCTGCCCGATCAGCGCCCTGGTCAGCTTGGATATGGCGCCGTTGCTGATCTGCAGCGTCTCCGCCAGGGCAGACCGCGATTGCGGACCACGCATGCGCAGCTGCCAGAGCAGCCGCTTCTCCTCCTCGAGCAGCGTGACCGGTGGATGCCTCATCGCCCGGGGCCAATAGCAGCCCGGCGCACGGCCCGCGATTAATTTTCTCAGAAATAAATAAATCTGTCATCCGCACCGCGCATCGGCGCCGCGAGTTCACAAGAATCTCGGGGGAACGATCCGATGAAGAAGCACAATCTCGCCGCCGGCTGTGCGGTGCTCGCGTTCAGCATCCTGTCCGCGCCGGCCTTTGCGCAGACCGCCGACACGCCAGCCGCAGACCCGGCGCAGACCGCCGACGATGCGGGCGCGGACATCATCGTCACCGGCTCGGCGCGCGCGCAGCGCCGCTTCGACGTCTCCTATGCGATCAACTCGCTCAGCCAGGCGGACGTCCAGAAGATCGCGCCGAAGAGCTTCGCCGACCTGCTCGGCACCGTCCCCGGCATCCAGGTCGAGGCGACCGGCGGCGAAGTGCAGAACATCACCCGCGTGCGCGGCATCCCCACCGATCGCGGCTATCTGATCTTCCAGCAGGACGGCCTGCCGCTCTACCACGAGATCGACGGCGTCTTCTTCAATTCCGGCGAAGGCATGAACCGCTACGACCTGATGACCGAGCGTGTCGAGATCGTGCGCGGCGGCCCGGCACCGATCTATGCCAGCAGCGCCGCGGCGATCGCCAACAACATCACCGTGTCGGGCGGCCCCCAGGCGCGCGGCAAGGCGCAGATCACGCTGGGCGATACCGGCCTCTACCGGCTCGACGCGATGCAGTCCGGCCCGATCAGCGACAACACCTATTTCGCGATCGGCGGCTTCCTGCGCCAGCATGACGGCTATCGCTATGCCGGCTTCCCCAGCGACAAGGGCGGCCAGATCCGCGCCAATCTCAAGCGCCAGCTGACCAACGGCTACGTCAAGATCTCGGCTGAATATGTGAACGACCACAACGTCTTCTATCTGCCGATCCCGACCAACGATCCGCGCAACCCGGCGGTCTCGCTCAATCCCTATATCGACTATTTCACCGGCACGATGAACTCGCCGTCGCTGCGCAACGTCAACATCAAGTATCGCGACGGCGCCGGAACGCTGCAGAGCCTGCAGCGCGACCTCTCCAGCGGCCGCCACATGCGCTTCTTCAACGCGGCGGTCGATTACGAGGCCGATTTCAGCGGCTGGCAGGTCTCCGCCAAGGTCGGCGGGACCAAGGGCAAGTCGAGCTTCGACGCGTTCTACTCGACCACCAACCCTGCCGACGCGACCAGCTTCGCCGCCGGCTATCTGGCCGCCGCGCGCACTGCCTTCGGGCCGAATGTGGCCCGGCTCGGTTATGCCTTCGCCGGCACCAACGGCGCGTCGGTCTACGATCCCTCCACTGCCTCGGGCCTGGTCATGTCCGGCCAGTATCGCGCCTCGGAATCGGACTTCTATTCGGTGCAGGGCGACCTGAGCGTCACCCGCAAGTTCGAGACCGGCATCGGCACCCATGACGTGCGCGTCGGCCTGTACGGCGCGTTCTATGGCAACACGTTGCTCCAGGCCTATCAGGACATGCTGATCGAAGTGCGCAGCCAGCCGCGCACGCTCGACCTGCTCGCCTATTCGTCGACCGGCGCGGTGCTGGGCTCGGTCACCCAGAATGGCGTGCTGCGCTACACCACCACCCTCAACAAGGGCAAAGGCGATGCGCAGATGATCGCCTTCTACGCGAACGACACCTGGGACATCGCCCGCGGCCTGCGCGTCGATGCCGGCATCCGCACCGAGCGCTACGGCTACAGGGGCTTCGCGTTGCCGACCACCCAGGTCAATCTGGGCGATGCGACGACGCTGGCCGACGACACCACCCGCGCCTTCACCGGCCAGGTGCTCGACCAGCGCCTCAGCCCCAAGGCGACCAACTGGACCGTCGGCGTCAGCTACGACCTGGACGGCCATCTCGGCGCCTATGGCCGCATCTCCAATCTGGAAGTGCCGCCGCAGATGGGTGTGGTGTCCGGCATCAACGCGACCATCGTCAAGACCAAGGCGCGCCAGTATGAAGTCGGCCTGAAGGCGAGCTTCGGCCCGAACTATCTCTATGCCACCGGCTTCTACACCAAGTTCAACCCGTTCAACGCCTCTTTCGCGGCGTTCAACCCGCTGACCGGCCGCAACGACCAGACGCTGCCGTTCATCGGCGAGGCCTCGGTCAAGGGCGTCGAAGTGGATGGCCGGATCGTGCCGGTCCGCTGGTTCTCGCTCGACGGGTCCGTGACCTGGCAGAAGCCGGAATATGCCAATCTCCAGAACAATTCGGGCGCCGATCCGAGCGCGGTGAACGGCAAGCAGATCATCCGCGAGGCGAAGTTCTTCGGCAATCTGCGGCCGAGCTTCGACTTCGACCTGGGCGAGCAGAAGCTCTCGATCTTCGGGCGCTTCGAGTGGGTCGGCCGGCGCTATGTCGACCTGTTCAACCGCACGGCGATGCCGGGCTACCAGACGACCGGCGCGGGCGCGTCGCTCGATTGGGGGGCGTGGCGCTTCCAGGTGGTCGGCGACAATCTGTTCAACGCGCACGGCCTGACCGAGGGCAACACGCGTACCGACCAGTTCGCCGGCCAGGGCTCCAGCCAGGCGATCTACGGCCGTCCGTTGTTCGGCCGGAACTTCCGCCTCATCGTCAGCCGCAGCTGGTGATGCGCGCCATATTCTCCGCCGCCGCGCTCGCGGTGACGGTGCTCGCCGCCCCGGCTTCGGCCGGGGCGGTGGACGACCGGGTGATGGCGGCACTGTCCGCGCGGCTCTTCCCGTTGCTCGATGCGGCCGGGCACGATCCGGCGGCGATCGAGCGGATCGCCAGGGCGCCCGGCATGGAAAACATGCTGCGGGTGCGGCAGGAGCGCCGCGCCGCATGTGGCACCGATCTCGCCTGTCGCGCGCAGGCGCTGCTCTGGAGCGATCGCGAAGCGGATGCGGTGCGGCGCGCCGTTGCCCAGGCGCCGGGCCTTCCCGCCGCGGACGATGGCCCCGCCGCCCAGGTGGATCGCGAGATCGCGGGCATCAACATGATCGTGCGGACCTATGCGCTGGGGGCGATCCCCGCCACCGTGATCGATGGCCCCGGCACCGTCTCTCCGCAGGATCACCGGGCACGCCTCCAGGCCGCCGACTGGATCGCCGAGACGCCCCGCGCCGGATCGGCACAGCGGCTCGATCCCAGCATCGACTATGCGCTCGCGCTGCTCGACGTGAGCGAGCGCACCGATGCGATCGGCCATGAACCGCTGAGCGGCGGCGCCAACGCCGCGGCGATGGCACGGGCGAAGGGGCTCGACTGGCGCCGCTATCGCTACAGCGCGATGATCGTCACGGGCGTCGGACCCGAGATCGAGGGCGAACCGCTCAGCCCGTTCGGCAAATATCATCTGCGCATCGCCGCGCGCCGGTTCGCGCAGGGCGACATCGCCTTCATCCTGGTCACGGGCGGGCGGGCGCACCCGCGCGCAACGCCTTTCACCGAGGCCGTCGAGATGCGCAAGGCGCTGATCGAGCGCTACGGCGTCCCCGCCGAAGCGATCCTCATCGAGCCCTATGCCCGCCACACCACCACCAACCTGCGCAACGCCGGCCGGCTGCTCGCGCGGATGGGCGCGCCGCTGGAGGCGGAGACCGTGATCGTCTGCAATCCCCTGCAGAGCGCCTATATCGAAAGCGCCAGGTTCGCCGAGCGCAACGCCGCCGAGCTCGGCTACCAGCCCGGCGCGGTCGTTCGCCGGGTGTCGCCGAACGAGCTGGTGTTCCGCCCGTCGCGGACGTCCGAACGCATCGATCCGCGCGATCCCCTCGATCCCTGAAAGGAGCCGTCATGCGCCGCCTTGCCCTGGCTGCCGCCCTCTTGCTGTGCCCCGCCGTCGCCCATGCCTGGGGCGGCACGGCGCATGCGGTGATCGACCGCGCGGCGATCCAGACGATACCCGATGGCGGCCCGGTCTTTCTGCGCCGCCATATCGACTATATCTCGGCCTCCGCCGCACTGCCGGACGGCTGGCGCGGGGACGCGGAGGGCTTCTCGAAGATCGAGGAAGACCCGAACCATGGCTGGTTTCGCGAGCAGTTCGCCTTTCTGAAGCCCGTCCCGCGATCGCGCTACGCCTTCATCCTCGCGCTCTACAAGCGCTACGAGAGGATCAAGCAGAGCGATCCCGCCACCGCCGCACGTACCAATGTCCGCTGGACCGGCACGCTGCCCTATGCGGCGATGGAAGCCTATGAGCGGCTGATCGTCTGCATGCGCGCGATCCGCGCGGCGCAGGCGAGCGGTGGCGACGCATCGGTTCCCGAGCAGCACTGCGCGTTCCAGGCGATCCGGCTCGGCCACTATGTCGGCGACGGCTCGCAGCCGCTGCACAACTCGGTGAACTCGGACGGCTGGCTGGGCCCCAATCCGAACGGCTATACCCGCGACCGCAGCATCCATGGGCGGTTCGAGAGCCGCTTCGTCGACGGCATCGGGCTCACCGCCGCGGACATCGTGCCCCGGATCGGCGCGCCGACGCATCTCCACGGCGACATGTTCGACGCGGTGCTCGCCTTTCTCGACCGGTCCGGCGATCGGATGGAGACGGTCTACAGGCTCGAGAAACGCGACGGCTTCGGCAATATGGCCGACAAGGACGTCCGCGCCCTGATCTACGAGCGCACCGCCGCGGGCGCGGCGATGCTGCGCGACATGTTCTGCCGTGCCTGGGCGGAAAGCGCGGCGCCGCCTGCCAAGGTGGCGCCCTCGCCACTCGATTTCTCCAACCCCCGGTTCGATCCGGAGACGGGCTCCGCCCCGGCCTGACGCCGTCCCAGCGCGCGCAGCAGTCGCGCATGGCGGCCATGGTCGAGCGTGAAGCGCCTGAGCAGCAGCATCGCCAGCAGCGCGCCGGCGAGCGGTACGCCCAGGCCGAGGCCGAGCATGCCGAGACGCACCCCGGCCGGCTGGACTGCGCCGGGGACGTAGCCGAGCATGCTCAGCACCCAGCCGATCGTGGCGGTCGCCCCGGCGCCGCTGGCCTTCACCAGGACCAGGTAAAAGGCGAACAGCCCCGTCTCGAGCCGCCGGCCGTGCCGCCATTCGACGACGTCGACCGCGTCGGCAAGCAGGCCCCAGGGCAGCATGAACACGCTCGCAAAGCCGAAGCCGATCAGTGCCGCGCCGGCCACCTGCCCCGCCGGCCATGCCATGCACAGGGCGAAGAAGAGAAGGCCCAACGCGCTCACCGCATGTCCCGCACCGAGCAGGCGGCTCTTGCTGAATCGGTGGGTGAGCGCAGTCCAGGCGAGCACGCCGCCGAATTGCCCCGCCGTCAGCGCGGCAAGCAGCAAGGGGACCGCACGCGGTCGATCGACGACATAGGTTCCCAGATACATCAGCATCCGGCCGAAGCACGGCATGGCGAAGCCGGTGAGCAGGGCCAGCGCGCCCATTGCCAACACCATCGGGTCGCGCAGCGGAACGGCGATGCGATCGCCGCGCAGCGCGGATGCCGTGCCGCTCTCGCCGCGCCCGCCCGAAGCCCAGGCGCACAGGAGCATGGTCAGCGCAAAGGCCAGGCCCGCACCGATCCCGGTGAACGCCAGCGCATCAAAATGCCGAGTCCGTCCCGCTTGCTGGACCAGCGGTGTGAGCATTGTGGCGATGGCCAGCGCGCTGGCCGTGCTGAAGAAGAGCCGGTAGCCCGAGACGCGCCCGCGCGCCCGGCTGTCACGGCTGACCTGCGCCATCAGCGCATTGTGCGGCACGTCAACCACCGCATAGGCGCCGCGGAAAACCAGGATCGCCACCGCAAGCATCCAGGTGCGATGCAGGCCCAGCGCCGGCATCGCGTAGATCAGCCCGAAGGCTGCCCCGCAAGGGAGCGCGGCCAAGGCAAGGGTCCAGCGATAGCCCCGCCCCACCGCCCGCCAATGGAGGACGAGCCGGGCTGCGAGCAGATCGAACACCAGATCGCCCAGCACCGCGAACAGCATCAGCCCCGCTGCCTGGGCACCGTTCAGGCCCAGCACGTCGGTAAGCAGGAACAGGATCGTCAGATCCGCGCCGCCGAACACCAGGGCCTTGCCGAAATTGCCGGACGAATAGGCGAGCATCCGTCTCTCTGTGGCAATGCTCGTGATCGGCGGGGTCTTTCGTATCAGGGGTGGCGGCAAGCCCGACACCGCACCCTGCCGCCGCCCCTACGGCCCGATCATTTCAGATTGGCGACAACGCCGATGCGCGCGGAGCCGCCAGCGCGGCCCCGCGCCATCCGCCTCACCCCGCGTCGCGCGACGGCTGCCCGAACCGGGCATAGAGCGCCGGCAACACGAACAAGGTGAGCAGGGTCGCCGAGATCAGGCCGCCGATCACGACCGTCGCCAGCGGCTTCTGCACCTCCGCGCCCGCGCCGTGCCCGAGCGCCATGGGCACGAAGCCGAGGCTTGCGACCAGCGCGGTCATCACCACCGGTCGCAGGCGCTGCATCGCCCCCGCCCTGGCGGCTTCCGCCCGCGCCACGCCCGCGCGGACCAGGTCCTGGATCGAGGAGACCATCACCAGCCCGTTGAGCACCGCGATGCCCGACAGGGCGATGAAGCCGACCGCCGCCGAGATCGAGAAGTCCATGCCCCGCAGGAACAACGCGAGCACGCCGCCCACCAGCGCGAGCGGCACGCCGGTGAAGACGATGGCCGCATCGCGCGCCGAACCGAGCGCGCCATAGAGCAGCAACAGGATCAGCGCGAAACAGGCAGGGATCACCAATGCCAGCCGATCGCGCGCCGAAGCGAGATTCTCGAACTGGCCGCCCCACAAGAGATAGCTGCCGGCCGGCAGCCGCACCTCGCGCTCGATCGCGGCGCGCGCATCGGCGACGACGCCGCCGACATCGCGCCCGCGCACGTTCGCCTGGACGACGACGCGCCGCTTGCCATTCTCCCGGCTGATCTGGTTGGGACCGTCGACGACGCGGATCTCCGCGACGCTGGCGAGCGGCACGAAGGCACCGCCCGTAACGGGCAGCTGCAGCCGCGCCAGCGCGTCGAAATCGGCGCGCTGCGCCTCCGAGAGCCGCAGCACCACCGGGAAGCGGCGGTCCCCCTCGAAGATCCTGCCGGCCTCGCGCCCGCCCAGCGTGGCGGCGACCAGGTCCTGCACGTCCTGCGCGGTGACGCCCAGCCGGGCCATCGCGTCGCGGTTCACCCGGATGTCGAGCATCGGCAGGCCGCTGGTCTGCTCGACCTTCACGTCCGCCGCGCCGGGCGTGCGGCGCAGGATGCCGGCGATGCGTTCGGCCGTGGCGTTCATCGCGGCGAAGTCGTCTCCGAACACCTTCACCGCAATGTCGCCGCGCACGCCCGCGATCAGTTCGTTGAAGCGCATCTGGATCGGCTGGGTGATCTCGTACGCGTTGCCCGGCAGCTTCGCGAGCTGCCCCTCGATCCGTTCGACCAGCGCCTCCTTGCGCAGCCCCGGATCGGGCCATTCGGCACGCGGCTTCAGGATCACGAACATGTCGGTGGCGTTGGGCGGCATCGGATCCGAGGCGAGCTCGGCCGTGCCGGTCTTGGAGAAGACGAACTTCACTTCGGGCTGCTTCGCCATCAGCCGCTCGAGCGGCACCTGCATCGCCTGGCTCTGCTGGACGGAAGTGGCGGGGATGCGCAGCGCCTGGATCAGCAGGTCTCCCTCGTCGAGCTGTGGCAGGAACACCTGGCCCAGCGCCAGAAAGGCGAGCGCCGCCGCGCCCAGGCTCGCCATCGCCGCGCCGATCGTGACGGTCGGCCGGCGCATCGCGCGGTCCAGGCCCGGCTCGTAGCGCCGGCGGAGCCAGCCGACGATGCGCCCTTCCTTCTCCTCGACCCGCTTCGACAGCCAGATCGCGATCGCCGCGGGCACGAAGGTGAGCGACAGGACAAAGGCGCAGGCGAGCGCGAGGATCACCGTCACCGCCATCGGCACGAAGGTCTTGCCCTCGACGCCGCTCAGCGTGAGCAGCGGCACATAGACGAGCATGATGATCGCCTGGCCATAGACGGAGGGCCGGATCATCTCGCGCGCGGCGGCGGAGACCGTCTCCAGCCGCTCGGCCCGCTCTAGCGGCCGGCCCGCTTCGTGCTGGCGCTCGGCGAGACGGCGCAGCGCGTTCTCGACGATGATCACCGCCCCGTCGACGATCAGGCCGAAATCGAGCGCGCCCAGGCTCATCAGATTGGCCGACACGCCCAGGCGCAGCATGCCGAAGCCGGTGAGCAGCATCGTGACCGGGATCACCGCCGCCGCGATCAGCGCCGCGCGGAAATTGCCGAGCAGCAGGAACAGCACGACGATGACGAGCAGCGCCCCCTCGCTCAGGTTGCGCGCCACCGTGCGGATCGTCGAATTGACCAGCGCGGTGCGATCGAGCACCGGCTGGACCACCACGTCGGGCGGCAGCGAGGCGTTGATCGACTTGAGCCGATCCGCCACCGCGGTGGCCACCGTGCGGCTGTTCTCGCCGATCCGCATGATCGCGGTACCGACCACCACCTCGGTGCCGTTCTCCGACGCCGATCCCATGCGCACCGCCTGGCCGGTCCGCACCGTCGCGACCTGATCGAGCGTGATCGGCACGCCCGCGCGGGTGGCGACGACGATGCGCGACAGCTCGGCCGGCCCCCGGACCAGCGCATCGGCGCGCACCGCCAGCCCCTCGCCGTTGCGATCGACGAAGCCGCCACCGCTGCTGGTGTTGTTGCGCTCGATCGCCGTGGCCAGATCGGTGAGCGTCAGGCCGAGCGTCGCCAGCTTCGCCACGTCGGGAATGACGAGGATCTGCCGGGCATAGCCGCCGATCGAATCAATGCCCGCCAAGCCCGGCACGTTCTTGAGGAGCGGCGTGACGATCCAGTCCTGCGCGGTGCGCAGATAGGTCGCCTTGTCCGTCTCGCTCGCCAGCCGCTCGCCTTCGGGGGTGATGTAGCTGCCGTCGGGCTGCATCCCGGGCTCGCCGGGCTGGTGCTTGTCGTCCGCCCGGTGGTCGAGCCGGACCGTCCACATATAGACTTCGCCCAGGCCGGTGGCGATCGGCCCCAGCTCGGGATCGGCGCCGTCGGGAAGGCCCTCGCGCACCCCGGCCAGCCGCTCGTTCACCTGGGCCCGGGCGAAATAGATGTCGGTGGCGTCGGTGAACACCGCCGTCACCTGGGCGAAGCCGTTGCGGCTGAGCGAGCGGGTATATTCGAGGCCGGGAATGCCGGCGAGCGCGGTCTCGATCGGAAAGGCGACCTGCTTCTCGACCAGTTCGGTCGAGAGCGCGGGCGCGCGGACGTTGATCTGGACCTGGTTGTTGGTGATGTCCGGCACCGCGTCAATCGGAAGGCGGTACAGGGCGGCGGCGCCGATCACGGCGGCGATGGCGGTGAGCAGGAGGACAAGCCAGCGCTTGTCGACCGCCCAGTTGACGATGCGGGCGATCATGGCTCAGTCCTCATGGCTCGCTTCGCCCTTGCCGAGCTCGGCCTTGAGCGTGAAGGTGTTGGTGGCGGCGATCTGCTCGCCGTCCGCCAGGCCGGAGAGGATCGCGACCATCGCGCCGTCGCGCGCGCCCAGCGTCACCGGCTGGGTGCGGAAGCCCTGCGGCGTCCGCACGAACAGCACGGGGCGGTTCTCCACCGTCTGCACCGCCGTGGCCGGCACCATCAGCGGCGCATCGCCCGCTCCGGCGACTTCGATCCGCGCCTGCACCGGTTCGCCCGCGCGCCACTGGCCGCCGCGATTGTCGAGATCGGCGATCACCCGGACGAGCCGTGTCTGCGGATCGAGCGCCGGCGCCACGAAGCGCACCCGCGCCATGGCGGTGCGCCCCGCCGCCGTCACTTCGACCGGATTGCCGGGCCGCACCCGCGCGGCATCGCCGGCGGCGATCGACAGGGCGACGCTGAGCCGCTCGAGCGCCGCGATCCGGAACAACTCGGTCTCCGCCGCATCGGCGGTGAACATCTGGCCCGGCACCGCGCTGCGCGCGACGACGCGGCCGGCGATCGGCGCGGTGATCACGATCCGGTTGAGGCTGCCGCCGCGCACGCCCGAAGCCGCCACTTGCTGGCGCGCGAGCCGCACATCGGTCTCCGCCTGTTCGGCGGCAGCGCGCGAGATCTCGACTTCGCGCAGCGGGCGGAAGCCGCGCGCATAGAGCGCCTCGTCGCGCGCCAGCGTCTTGCGGGCGAGCTCCAGCCGGGTCCGCGCCTTCTCCACTTCGGCCTGGAGGCCGGCGGCCTGGCGGCTCTCGATCACCGCCAGCGTCTCGCCCCGGCGCACGGCATCGCCCAGGTTACGGACGAGCGCGATCACCCGCCCTTCGAGCGGCGCGGCGACCACCCGGGTGGCGTCCGGATCGCTTTCGAGCAGCGCGGGCGCCTCGATCGCGGCCCCGGCGCCGCCCCGGCCGGGCCGGATCAGCGTGATGTTGGCCGAAGCGATCTGTTCGGCGGTGAGCGTGGCGGTGCCTTCGGCATGCGCCTCGGCGGTCTTGTTTTCCGGCTGGGGCGCGGGCGCGCCGCAACCGGCAATGAGCGTCGCGGCGCAAAGCGCCGCTGCGATTCGATACATGAACTTGAACTCCTGACAGGGACAGACGCGCCGCGAAGGGCGCGGAGGCCGGTGTCAGGCGATCGGTGGTCTGAGCGGCGTGTCGGCCACGCGCGCGGCGAGCTCGGCGCTGGCCATGCGCCAGGCCAGCCGGGTGCCGCCATGGGCAAGCGGCGCCGCGGGCGCCTTTACCGGCGCGGCAAGGTCATGCCCGTGGCAGGTCGCATGATGATGCGGATAGTTCTTGTCGGGGTCCGCCGGCACTTCATCGGCGTCGCCGGGGGCGTGCCAGCCATCGATCTCGATCGTGGTGAGATGCCGCTCCGGCGCCTCGGTCGCATGCGCGACCGTCGTCAGGCTGGTGATCACCAGCATCAGACAGGCAATGAAGGGCAGCAACAGGCGCATCACGGCGTCCCTATCACATCCACGCCCATGTGTAAGCGTCCCTGATGGCGGGCCTAATGCGCCGCGCCCGCCCCCACCGCCCGGCGCGGGCGCGGGGTCAGCCAGATGATCATCGCCGCGCCGACGAAGACGAAGGCGGAGATCAGGAAGATGTGGCTCGTCGCCAGCGCAAAGGCCTCCTTGTCGACCAGCTGCGCGATCGCGAGCCGCGCCTGGTCGAGCGAGAAGCCCTGCGCCGCCATCGCATCGACGGTGCCGTCGCTGTTCAGCCGCGCGGCGATCTCGCTGCGGGCGACGCGGGCGCTGTCGTCCCAGGCGGTGGTCGATACCGACGTGCCGATCGCGCCCGCCATCGTCCGCAGGAACGCCATCACGCCCGCCGCCGACGCCGTCTCCTCCGGCCGCACCGAACCCAGCGCCAGCGTGGTCAGCGGAATGAAGAAGAACGGCATGCCGATGCCTTGCAGCATCTGCGGGAATGCGAGGCTCCAGAAATCGGCCTGGCTGTTCCAATGGACCCGCAGCAGCGAGGTGAAGCCCAGCCACAATATGCCGAAGCACACCAGCGCCCG
Source organism: Sphingomonas sp. IBVSS2 (assembly GCF_002127225.1). GTDB lineage: Bacteria > Pseudomonadota > Alphaproteobacteria > Sphingomonadales > Sphingomonadaceae > Sphingomonas. The sequence continues at coordinate 1,164,405 of NZ_NFUR01000001.1, read as the reverse complement.
CGGATCGACCTTGCTCGTCAGCTTGGCGACGATCGGCGACATGATCACCGCCGCCACGCCGGTGAAGGCAGTGGCATAGCCCGCATAGGTCGCGGTGTAGCCCATGCTGGTCTGCAGCCATTGCGGAATGATCACCGCCGAGGAGAAGAAGGTGCCGAAGGCCAGGGCCAGCGACAGCACCGCCACGGTGAAGCCCCGGTGCCGGAACACGCGCAGGTCGACGATCGGCTGGTCCTCGGTGCCTTCCCAGGCGAGGAAGACCATGAAGCCGATCAGCGCGGTCACGCCGAGCATCACGATCGTGCGGTCGTTGAACCAGTCATGCTCGCGGCCGAGATCGAGCATGATCTGCAGCGCGCCGATCCACAGCAGCATCAGCATCAGCCCGACCCGGTCGACGCGCAGCTTGCTCGTTGGCGTCTCGACCCTGGAGAGCAGCCGCATGCCGCCGAACGCGCACAGGGCGGCGACGGGGATGTTGATGAAGAAGATCCAGTGCCACGACCAGCTGTCCGAGATCGTGCCGCCCAGGATCGGGCCCAGGATGGGCGCGACGACGGTGGTCATCGACCAGACGCCCATCGCCTGGGCGCGCTGCTCGGGCTTGAAGATGCGCATCAGCAGCGTCTGCGACAGCGGCATCAGCGGGCCGCCGCACAGCCCCTGGCCGACACGGCAGGCGACGAGCATGCCGAGCGAGGTCGACAGGCCGCACAGCACCGAGAAGACGCCGAAACCGATCATCCCGAAGGTGAAGGTACGCACGGTGCCGAAGCGCCCGGCGAGCCAGCCGGTCAGCGGCACGCACACGGCCTCCGCCACGGCATAGGAAGTGATGATCCACGTCCCCTGGCTGCCCGAGATGCCGAGGCTGCCCGAGATGTGCGGGACCGAGACGTTGGCGATGGTGGTATCGAGCACCACCATGAAGTTGGTCAGCGCGAGCACCACGCCCGCAAGGATCAGCGGCAGCCCGGTCAGGGGCGCCGCCGTCTCGGTCTTGCCGTTCATCGCAGCCGTCCTCAGTTCTTCGAGACGTCGATCTCGGCGTCCATGGAAAGGCCGACCCGGAGCGGGTGCTCGGCAAGCTCCCTGGGATCGAGCGCGACGCGCACCGGCAGGCGCTGGACCACCTTGATCCAGTTGCCCGTGGCGTTCTGCGCCGGGATCAGCGCGAAGGACGAGCCGGTGCCGCCCGACAGACCGACGACCTTGCCGTGATATTCGACGCCGCCGCCATAAAGGTCGGACTTGAGCGTCACCGGCTGGCCGACCTTCACGCGGGTCAGCTGGCCTTCCTTGAAATTGGCGTCGACATAGAGCTGGCCCACCGGAACGACCAGCATCAGCTGCGCGCCCGGGGCGACGCGCTGGCCGACCTGGACGTTGCGGCGCGTCACCACGCCGTCGATCGGCGCGCGGATCACGGTGCGATCGAGGTCGAGCCGCGCCTGCGCCACCCTGGCCTGGGCGGAGAGCACTTCCGGCGCCGAATTGGCGGTGGTGCCGCTGATCAGCGCATTGTTCGCCGCAAGCTCGCCGCTGGCCGCGCCGCGCGTCGAGTTGGCCTGGGCCACGCCGGCCCTCGCCAGCTCCAGATTGGCCTTGGCCGAGGAGAAGGCGTTGGTCGCCGAGGTGAGCTCCTCGCCCGACACCGCACCATTGGGGGCGAGGCGCTGGCGCCGGGCGAGGTCCACCCGCGCCTTCTCGTAATCCGCCTCGGCGGCGACGAGCTGGGCACGGGCTCGGGAAATATCGGCACCACGGGCCTGGACCTGCGCGGCGAGCGCCGCGCTGGTGGCCGAGGTCTGGCCGTATTGGCGGCGGGCCTTGGCGAGATCCGCCTCGGCCTGGGCGAGCGCGATCCGCGCGTCGCTGTCGTCGAGCCGGACGAGCACGTCGCCCCGCTTCACCGCCTGGGTATCGGACACCGCGACGCCGGCCACCTGTGCCGCGATCATCGGCGTGACGCTGGCGGTGTCGGCGCCGACATAGGCATTGTCGGTGCTGATGTAATGGCTGCCGACCAGCACGTACCAGGCGCCATAGCCGACACCGGCGATCAGCACCGCGCCGGCGATGCCGGTGAGCAGCCGTCGGCGCAGGCTGGGCTTGGCGGGCGCCGCGTCGGCGCTTGCGACATGGATCTGGGGTTCGGCATCAGCCATGGGTCGAGTCCTTGGTTGCGGCGGCGGCCGCGGTGTCGGTGGAAAAGCCCCCGCCCAGCGCGCGGACCAGCTGGACGTCGAGCGTGAACGCCCGCGCCTCGAGATCGGCGACGATCTGGCGGTTCTGCAGCACGCCCTGCTCGGCGGTCAGCACGTCGAGAAAGGTCGACAGGCCACCCTCGTAGCGCTGGCGGGCGATCGCATAGGCGGCCTCGGAATCGGCGAGCGCCTGGCGGCTTTCCGAAAGGCGCGTGACCAAGGCGTTCTTGCTGGTCACCGCATCGGCGACTTCGCGATAGGCGGTGGTCACGGTCGAATCATAGGTCGCGACCGCTTCGTCATAGCCGGCGCGGGCGCCCTTGTACTGGCCGGCCAACTGCCCGCCCCGGAAGATCGGCAGGCTGATCGCCGGGCCGACCGAACCATAGGTCGATCCGCTCTTGAACAGATTGTCGAGCCCGAAGGCCTGGAAGCCGATCAGCGCGCTGAGGTTGATCGAGGGATAGAAATCGGCGCGCGCCACCTTGATGCGGCTTGCGGCGGCCTCCACCCGGGCGCGGGCGGCGGCGATGTCCGGACGGCGGCCGATCAGGTCGGTGGTGACGCCCGCCGGCAGCCCGTGCGCGCCGGCCGGGCCGGCGGGCAGCGCGATGGTCAGCCCGCGGTCCGGCCCCTTGCCGAGCAGCGCGGCGATGCGGTTGCGGGTAAGTCCGATCGCCTCGTCGGTGGCGGCCAGGTCGGCGCGGGCGGCAGGCACCGCGGCGTCGGCCTGTTTCAGCTCGGCGCGGGTATCGAGCCCGTTGGTCACCCGGTCGCTCACCAGCTTCTGCGTCTGGGTGCGCAGCTCCAGCGCCTTGGCTTGGACGCCGCGCTGCGAGGCCAGGCGCGCGAGATCGGCATAGGCGCTGGCGATGTTGGTCGAGAGCACGAGCCGCGACTGCTCCAGCTCGATCCGCGCGGCCGCGGCATCCGAGGTGGCGGCAGCGAGCGAGGCCCGGTTCTTGCCCCACAGGTCGAGATCGAAGCTCAGGTTCGCCGCGACCTGGCCGCTGTCGTTCCAGCCCTTGGGCACGAAGGCGGCGGGAATGCCGTTATTGTAGCTCTGCTTGCCCTCGGTCGCGCCCGCCTGGACGCCCACCGACGGCAGCAGCGCGGCGCCGGCCTGCTGGGCATAGGCCTGGGCCGAGCGCAGGCGCGCGGCGGCGGCGGCGAGATCGGGCGAGCCGGCCAGCCCCTCCGCGATCAGCTCGCTCAGCTGCGTATCGCCATAGGCGCTCCACCAATCGTTGGCGGGCCAGTTCGCGGCATCCGCCCGGGCGGCCAGCGACTGGTCGGCGGCATAGCCGGCCGCCGCACGCACTTCGGGACGGGCGCCGAGCTGCGGCACCGGCGCGCACGCGGAAAGCAGCGCGGTCCCGGCAGTCGCGACGAGCAGCAACGGACGAAGGGAGAATCGGATCATGATTTAAATACCGTACTGTCGGGTACGGCGCGGCAGATGGGCGCGGGCCGCCATCTTGTCAACCCGTAATCGTACCCTATAGTACGGTTATGGAAAAAATACTGGATAGACCGTCCGGCAAGCGCGAGGCGCGCAAGGAGGAACGGCGCGAGGCGATCCTGGCGATCGCCAAGCGCGTGTTCCTCGACCAGGGCTATTCCGGCGCTTCGATGTCGGCGATCTCGGCGGAGCTTGGCGGTTCCAAGGGCACGCTGTGGAACTATTTCCCGTCGAAGGAAGAGCTGTTCGCCGCGGTGCTCGACGATGCGACCAGGGAATATCGCGGCCAGCTGGCCGATGTGCTCAAGCCGGGCGAGGATGTGCGCGCCGCCGTGCTGCAATTCTGCCGGGGCTTCATCGCCAAGATCTCGTCGCCCGACGGATTGCGGCTGCACCGGCTGATCGCCTCGGAAGTCAGCCGCTTTCCCGAGATCGGCGACATCTTCTATCGCCGCGCGCCCATGCCCACCCAGCAGCTGCTCGCCGGTTTTCTCGAGCGCGCGATGGATGCGGGGACGCTCCGCCGCGCGGACCCGCTGTTCGCGGCGCGCGTGCTCGCCTCGCTCTGCCTCGGCGTGCAGCAGCGCATGATCTGGGGGCAGGAACTGTCGGCGGCCGAGCGTGACCACGAGGCCACGCAGATGGCCGAAGTGTTCCTGCGCGCGTTCGCGCCCGCCTAAAGCGGCACCCCGTCGAGCGCCACCGCTTCGACACCAATGCAGCGGCGCATCTTCTCCGCCACGATCCTGCCCGGCGGCCCGGCCAGGCCGTCGAGCTCGAGCCGCACGGTCATGCGCTCGGGCGTCACCCGCACCTCCATGGCCGGCGCCGCGAGATCATGCTGCGCGGCCAGCCCGACCAGGCGGCACAGCAGGGCAGCGCTCGCCTCGCCCATGATGTCGAACCGCATGGCCGGGCTCAGGCGGCTTCGCGCACCGGCGCCGGCGATGCCGCGACGATCCGCGCGCGGGCGAGCGCGTCGGCGGCACGATGCGGCGCCAGCCCCTCGCGCGCGGCATGGGCGAGCACCGCGCCGAGCCGCAGGCCGGTCGCATGGACGCGCGCCGCCACTTCATCGGCGCTCCAGCCGAGATATTCCCCGGCGACGCTGATGATCCCGCCCGCGTTCACGACATAGTCGGGCGCATAGAGGATGCCGCGATCGGCGAGCCGGTCGCCATCCTCGGGCGTGGCGAGCACATTGTTCGCGGCGCCGCAGACGATGCGCGCGCGCAGCCGCGCCACGGCGTCGCCATCGAGCACCCCACCCAGCGCACAGGGCGCGAAGACCGCGCAGCGGGCATCGAGGATGCTGTCGCGGCCCATGATCTCCGCATCATAGCGGCAGGCGATATCCGCGGCGACGCCGGGGCGCGGCTCGGCGACGATCAGCCGCGCGCCCGCCGCATGGAGCATTCCGCACAGCGCGGAGCCGACATTGCCGAGCCCCTGCACCGCGACACGCACCCCGCGCAGATCGCTGCCCAGCTGGCGGCGGACGGCTTCCTCCATCGCCAGGAACACGCCGCGCGCCGTCCAGGGCGAGGGATCGCCGCCGGGCCTGCCACCCCGGGGCGGCAGGCCGGCGACATGGCGGGTCTGGCCGCGCACCGCTTCCATATCGGCCACACAGGTGCCGACATCCTCGGCGGTGACATAGCCGCCCTCGAGCCGCGCCACCGCCCGGCCGAACGCCGCAAACAGCCGGCGCCGGTCGAAATCGCCCGCCGGCAGGTTCAGCACCGCCTTGCCGCCGCCCAGGGGCAGATCGGCCATCGCATTCTTGAAGGTCATGCCCTCGGCCAGCCGCATCGCATCGCCGACCAGCGCGGCATGGTCGCCATAGCGCCACAGCCGGCATCCCCCCGCCGCGGGGCCGCGCCGTGTGGAGTGGAGCACGATCACGCCGTCCAGCCCGCTCTCGGCATCGCGCAGCACATGCACGCTCTCCGGCGGGGTGGCGGTAACTTGCGGGGCATCGACCATGAAAGCGCTCCTGAAATCCAGGGGCGACTCTTTCATGATCCTGCGGGATAAACTGGCCTCGTTCGCGTATTCCAAGCATATATCGGCAAAATCCTACCGAATTCTGCCGAATTGGAGAACAGATTTGCCTGCCGAACTCGATCCGTTCGAACGCAAGATCCTGCAGGTGCTCCAGGAAGATGCGTCGATGCCCACCGCCAGGCTCGGCGAGATGGTCGGCCTGTCGAGCTCGCCTTGCTGGCGCCGCGTCGACCGGCTGGAGAAGGAAGGAATCATCACCCGGCGCGTCGCGCTGGTCGACCGGCAGAAGATCGGGCTCAACGCGCACATCTTCGCGCAGATCAAGTTGAACGCGCATGGCCGCGCCAATCTCGACGAGTTCGCCACGGCGATCCGTTCCTTCCCGGAAGTACTGGAAGCCTATGTGCTGATGGGCGTGTTCGACTTCATGCTGCGCATCGTCGCCGCCGATATCGAGGCCTATGAGCGCTTCTTCTTCACCAGGCTCTCCAAGCTGCCCGGCGTGCAGGAGATCAACTCCACCGTCGCGCTCTCGCAGGTGAAGGCGACGACGGCGCTGCCGCTTCCCTAGCCGGACGGCGCGCATTTTGGGTTGCCGCTCCGCCAGCGCCTGTGCCACCCATTCCTTTCTAGAAATGTCATCGCTTTCCAAATCGTCGCCGATACCGGGCGCCAGCGGCACGGAGACCGGCCGGAACGGACGGCCGCCGACGATCGACGACGTCGCGGCGCTCGCCGGTGTGGGCCGGGCCACCGTGTCGCGGGCGCTCAACGACCAGGCGCATGTGAGCGACAAGATGCGCGACCGGGTGATGCGCGCGGTCGAGGCGCTCGACTACCGGGTCAATCCACAGGCGCGCAACCTCGCCAGCCGGGCCAGCAACACGCTTACCCTGATCAACTGCAACGCGCGCGACGCGCCGCCCAATTCCTATTATTTCGCCGCGATCGAACTGGGCGCGTTGCGCGCGGCCGCGGCGGCGGGGTTCGAGCTTTCCACCTTCAACATCCATATCGAGGACGACAATCGCGACGACCGGCTGATCGAGCTGTTCGCCTCGGGCCGCAGCACCGGGCTGATCCTGTCGCCGCCGCTCTCCGCCGATGCCGGACTCGCCCGCCGGCTGATCGCCCAGGGCTGCCCGGTCGTCTGCATCTCGCCCAGCGAGGAAGTGCGCGCGCTGCTGCCCGGCGTCGGGTTCGACGAGGCGGCGGCGGGCTATGAGATCGCCCATCACGTCGTCGCCGCCGGCCATCGCCGCTTCGGCTACATGCTGGGGATCGAAGGCCATCTCGCCGCCGAGACGCGCTTCGCCGGCTTCCTGCGCGCGCTCGCCGAAGCGGGGCTCGACGAAGGTGCGGTGACGGCATTGCGCGGCGACTTCAGCTTCCGCTCCGGCGTGGAGTTGGCCGAGGCGCTGCTCGCCGGCCCCGACCGCCCGACCGCGATCGTCTGCGCCAATGACGACATGGCGGTCGGCGCGATGTTCGCCGCGCACCGCATGCACCTGCTCATGCCTGGCGAGCTGTCGGTGGTCGGCTTCGACGATGCGCCGGTCGCCGCCTATATCTGGCCGCCGCTCACCACCATCCACCAGCCGATTCGCCGCATCGCCGCGCGGGCGGTCGAGCGCCTGGTCGAGACCCTGCTGCGCGGCCAGGGCACGGGCACGCCGGGCTTCGACGCGATCGACCACCATCTCGTCCTGCGCGAATCCGTCGCTCCGCCGCGCGGCTGAACCCACCGTACCAGGCCAATCCGTAAGCGTTTTCTGTAACGCGTTGACAATTTCGCGCGACGCGATGATACCAATTGGAAGCGCTTCCAATTTCCGCGGATGCGCCCAAGGGGCAAAGACGGTCGATAACGGCCGCTTACTTAGAGAGGGGAAGAGGCGATGGCGGAGCGTCCGCATGTGCGCGTCATGGGTCGCGCAAGGGGCAATCTCGGGCTCACGATTTCGACGCTGGCTCTGGCGACAACGTTGCCAGCCCAGGCCTGGGCGCAGGATGGCGCCACACGGGCCGGGCAGGACCAGGTGCCGGCCGAGGAGAGCACGATCGTCGTGACCGGCCTGCGCGCCGGCCTGCAGAATTCGATCAACATCAAGCGGGACCAGGCCTCTATCGTCGAGGCGGTATCGGCCGAGGACATCGGCAAGCTGCCCGACGTCTCGATCGCCGAATCGATCGCCCGCCTGCCAGGCCTCGCCGCCCAGCGCGTCAACGGCCGCGCCCAGGTGATCTCGATCCGCGGCCTCGCGCCGGACTTCACCACCACGCTGCTCAACGGGCGGCAACAGGCCAGCTCGGGCGACAACCGCGCCGTCGAGTTCGACCAGTATCCGGCGGAACTGCTGTCGAGCGTCGTGGTGTACAAGACCCCGGATGCCGCCATTGCCGGCATGGGCCTGTCGGGCAGCGCGGACCTGCGCACGGTGCGCCCGCTCGCCTATGGCAAGCGCGCGATCGCGATGAACCTTCGCGGCGAGCTCGACGCCGATGGCGGCCGCAACGCCGACATCTCAAAATGGGGCTGGCGCGGCACGCTCAGCTATATCGACCAGAACGCCGCCGGCACGCTCGGCTGGTCGCTCGGCTATGCGCATCTCGATTCGCCCAGCCATGTCGATCACTACAAGGCCTATGGCTATGAGGCGTTCGGCGGCGTCTGCCAGCCGACGGTCGCCAATCCGTGCAGCCCCAACACCGTCACGCCCGATTCCGCCGACAATGCGCTGCAGCTCAACGGGCAGGAAGCCTGGGCGACCAGCCGCCGCAACCAGCGCGACGGCGTGATGGGCACGCTCGAATGGAAGCCCAGCGACAGCGTCCACAGCGTGCTCGACGTCTATTATTCGCGCTTCAAGCAGAAGGAAGTGATCCGCGGCGCGCAGTGGTTCTCCAATGGCTGGGCGGACAACGCGACCTTCTCCAATATCGGCACCAGCCAGCTGGGCGGCTCGGCGATCGGGACTTCGGGCCGCATCACCAACGCCGTTCCGATCCTCCGCAACGACTATAACGAGCGCAAGGACGAGCTGTTCTCGGCGGGGCTCAACAACGAGTTCCAGCTCGACGAGCGCACGCGCTTCGTCGCCGACCTGAGCTATTCGACCAACAAGCGCGACGAGACCTATATCGAGACCTATGGCGGCTATGGCGTGGGCCCGTTCCAGACCCGCACCATGGACAATTACGACTTCTCGTTCCCGATCGACGGCGCCTTCCCGCATTACGGTTTCGGCCTGGACTATGCGAATGCCAGCCAGGTCTCGCTCGGCGATCGCGCGCCCTGGGGCGGCTGGGGCCATGACGGCCTGGTGAAGTCGCCGCACGTCAAGGAAGAGCTGGGCGCCGTCGACTTCATGCTGAGCCGGGAGATCGGCGGGTTCCTGCGGAACATCGAGCTCGGCGTGAACTACACGCAGCGCAACAAGCGCAAGACCGTCGACGAGCTCGACCTCAACCTGAAGAACGGGCGCGCGCAGGTGCCGGTCGGCTCGCAGTTCCTGCTCGATCCGACCTCGCTCGACTTTGTCGGCTTCGGCAACGTGATCGCCTGGAACGTGCCTGCGGCGCTCGACACCTATTACAACAAGACCCCGCTGGAGGACGCCAACCACTTCGACAAGGCGTGGAAGATCAAGGAAGACGTCATCACCTGGAAGGCGAAGGCGAACATCGAATGGGGCCGGCTGCGCGGCAATGTCGGCGTGCAGGTGGTGGAGCAGTTCCAGTCCTCGTCGGGCCTGCGGATCAACCAGACGCTGACTCCGATCGCGCTGTCGCAAGTGTTCGAGACGATGCACTATACCGACGTGCTGCCGAGCGCGAACCTGATCTACGACCTGGGCGGCGGCCACCGCATCCGCCTGGCCGCGTCCAAGGTGCTGGCGCGCCCGCGCATGGACGACATGCGCGCGAATTTCACGCCCAGCTTCACCACCAATCCCTGCGGCGGCAGCCCGCCCTGCGCGCCGGGCAGCACGGTCTTCCCCTGGTCGGCGACCGGCGGCAACCCGAAACTCCAGCCCTGGCGTGCCAAGGCGCTGGACGTCGCCTATGAATGGTACATCGGCAAGGCGACCTACATCAGCGTCGCCGGCTTCTACAAATGGCTCGACAACTATATCTACAACCGCAATTTCGCGATCGACTTCTCGGGCCTGCCCATCCCCACCAACCAGATCCCGGGCAACGTCAACATCAGCACGATCGGGCAGGTGACGATGCCGGCCAACGGCCCGGGCGGCAATCTGAAGGGCATCGAAGTCAGCGGCGCGATCGAGATCGGCCGCATCATCCCGGCGCTGGACGGCTTCGGGTTCACCGGCAGCTATTCCTACACGGAATCCGACCTCAACCCCACCGACGGCAACGACGTGGTCCGCATTCCAGGCCTGTCCGGCACGGTGTACAACGTCACCGGCTATTTCGAGAAATGGGGCTTCCAGGCGCGCGCGAGCTATCGCTTCCGTTCGGCCTATAAGGGCGAGACGGTGCAGCTGTTCACCAACCGCGGCTATACGGAGATCCTGGCGGACCGGCAGCTCGACGCCCAGATCGGCTACACCTTCCCGGACAATTCGGCGCTGAAGGGCCTCGGCGTGCTGCTCCAGGTCAGCAACCTGACCGACTCGCCCTATCGCACGCGGCTGGGGCTGGACAAGGGCGGCACGCACACCAGCGACGGCACGCCGCTGCCCGAGACCTATGAGAAATATGGCCGCCAGTTCCTGCTGGGGTTCAACTACCGCTTCTGATTTCCTCCCCCCGGGTCGACCTTCCGGGCGTTCGAGGGGAGGTGCACGGCAATGCCGGCGCCTCCCCTTTTTTATCCTCGCGGCCCGAGCGCCGCCCCTTGCGGATGAGTAACCACATGAAAGCGCTGCGATCCGGGCTCTGGCTGATCCTTCCCCTGCTGGCGAGCTGCGCCGGCACCGGCGCGGGCGGCGACCTGCTCTGGCATGGCCAGGACTGGCCGACCCTCCGCTCCCCCACCGCGCCCGACGCGGCGATGGAGGCGCGGATCGCCGGCATCGTGCGCGGCATGACGCTGGAGCAGAAGATCGGCCAGATGACCCAGGCGGACATCCGCTCGATCACGCCGGACGAGGTGCGGCGCTACTATATCGGCTCGGTCCTCAACGGCGGCGGCGCGTGGCCGGGAATGAAGAAGGATGCGGCCGTCACCGACTGGACCGCCCTGTCCGACGCCTATTACCGCGCCTCCATGGCGACCGACATGGCGGTGCGCGTGCCGGTGATCTGGGGCACCGACGCAGTGCACGGCCACGGCAATGTCGCGGGGGCGACGCTGTTTCCGCACAATATCGGCCTGGGCGCCGCGCACGATCCCGCACTGGTCGAGCGGATCGGCCGCGCCACTGCCCGGCAGGTGCGCGCGACCGGCATCTCCTGGGTGTTCGCGCCGACCCTGGCGGTGGGCGAGAACCGCCGCTGGGGCCGCACCTATGAAAGCTATTCGAGCGATCCGGCGATCGTGGCCGCCTATTCGCGCGCCATGGTCCATGGGCTGCAGGGCGAGCTGACCGGCGACGGCGACGTGGTGGCCACCGCCAAGCATTTCCTGGGCGACGGCGGCACGTTCGACGGCATCGACCAGGGCGAGAACCGCGCCGCCCGCGCACACATGATCCAGGTGCACGGCGCCGGCTATTATCCCGCACTCGCAGCCGGCGTGCAGACGGTGATGGTCTCGTACAGCAGCTGGAACGACACCGCCGCCGGCCAGGACCATGGCAAGATGCACGGCAGCCGCGAACTGCTGACCGAGGTGCTCAAGGCCCGGTTGGGCTTTGACGGGCTGATCGTGTCCGACTGGAACGGCATCCAGCAGGTGCCGGGCTGCACCAAGGATCACTGCCCCCAGGCGGTCAATGCCGGGATCGACATGATCATGGTGCCCGACGACTGGAAGGCGTTCATCGCCAATACCGCGGCGGACGTGCGCGAGGGCCGCATCGCCATGGCGCGGATCGACGACGCGGTGACTCGCATCCTGCGCGTCAAGCTGCGCGCCGGGCTGTTCGAGCGCAACCCGAACGACGGCGCCTTTGCCGGCAAGGCCGAGGCACTCGCCGCGCGCGAGCTGGGGCGCGAGGCGGTGCGCAAGTCGGCGGTACTGCTCAAGAACCAGGGCGTGCTGCCGCTGGCGGTGGGCAAGCGCGTGCTGGTGGTGGGCGCCAGCGCGGACAGCCTGTCCAACCAGACCGGCGGCTGGTCGCTCACCTGGCAGGGGACCGAGAACCGCAATGCCGACTTCAAGGGCGGCACCACCCTGCTCGCCGCGCTGCGCGACGCGCTGGGCACCGCCAACGTGACCTTCTCGCAAGACGGCAAGGATGTCGATCCGGGCAAGTTCGACGCCGTGGTCGCGGTGATTGGGGAGACGCCCTATGCCGAATATAACGGCGATGTCCGCGCGCCCAAGCCGGCGGCGCACAGCGCCCTCCATCCGGAGGACCTGGCGGTGCTCCGGCGCGTCTCGGGCAAGGGCGCGCCGGTCGTGTCGGTGCTCTATTCCGGGCGCCCGGCCTATGCGAACGACCTGATCAACCTGTCCGATGCCTTTGTCGCCGCGTTCCTGCCCGGCACCGAGGGCGCGGGCCTGGCCGACCTGCTCGTCGGCCGGCGCCACGATTTTTCGGGCCGCCTGTCCTTCGCCTGGCCGGGCTCGGCCTGCTCCACCGGAGAGGGGCCGGGGAATGTGGTGCAGTTCGCGCGGGGATATGGCCTGCGCTACGCCAGGCCCGTCCGCACCGGGGCGCTGCCGGAGCCGGCGGTGCCGACGGCCTGCTAGATTCCCCTTCGTCACTCTGAACTTGTTTCAGCATGACGAAGGGAATCGAGGCTGGCAGGGTGAGGAAAGGAACGGGGGGATAACGGGCGCGATATGCAGCAGATCAAGCGCATCCTGATCGTGGGCGGCGGCACGGCGGGCTGGATGACCGCCGCGCTGCTCGGCAAGCTCTTCCAGGGGCTGTACGAGATCACGCTGATCGAGAGCGAAGAGATCGGCACGGTCGGCGTGGGCGAAGCGACGATCCCGGCGATCAAGAAATACAACGAACTGCTCGAGCTCGACGAGAACGACTTCGTCCGCCGCACCCAGGGCAGCTTCAAGCTCGGCATCGAGTTCGTCGACTGGGCGCACAAGGGCGATGCCTATTTCCACTCCTTCGGCGTGATCGGCCAGGACCTGGGCTGGCTGCGCTGCCACCAATATTGGCTGAAGATGCGCGCCATGGGCCGCGCCGCGGACTTCTCCGCCTATTCGATCAACAGCGCGGCGGCCCGTGCCAACAAGTTCATGCGCGCCGATCCCAAGATGGCCGAGAGCCCGATCGGCCATATCGCCCATGCCTTTCAGTTCGATGCCGGCCTCTATGCGAAGTTCCTGCGCGCCTATGCCGAGGCGCGCGGGGTGCGCCGGCGCGAGGGCAAGGTGGCGGACGTCACCCTGGGTGGCGAGGACGGGTTCGTCCAGTCGGTCACCATGGAGGATGGCGAGACCATCGCCGCCGACCTGTTCATCGACTGCTCGGGTTTCCGGGGGCTGATCATCGAACAGGCGATGAAGACCGGGTACGAGGACTGGACGCACTGGCTGCCCTGCGACCGCGCGATCGCCGTGCCCTGCGCCCGCACCGAGCCGTTCACCCCCTATACCCGCGCCACCGCGCGCACCGCCGGCTGGCAATGGCGCATCCCGCTCCAGCACCGCACCGGCAACGGCCATGTCTATTCGAGCGCGCACATATCGGACGAAGAGGCCGAGGCTCAGCTGCTCGCCAATCTCGACGGCGCCCAGCTCGCCGAGCCCAACAAGCTGCGCTTCACCACCGGCAAGCGACGGCAGATCTGGAACCGGAACTGCGTCGCGCTCGGCCTGGCCTCCGGCTTTCTCGAGCCGCTCGAATCGACCAGCATCCACCTGATCCAGGCCATGGTGATCCGTCTCGTCCGGCTGCTCCCCGATCGCGGCTTCGATCCCGCGACGATCGCCGAGTTCAACCGCCAGGCCGATTTCGAATATGCGCGCATCCGCGACTTCATCATCCTGCACTACAAGGCGACCAGCCGCGACGACACGGCCTTCTGGCGCCAGTGCCGCGACATGGAAGTGCCCGACACGCTCCAGCGCAAGATCGACCTGTTCGCCGCGAACGGCCGCGTCTTCCGCGAGGACGACGAGCTGTTCACCGAGGAAAGCTGGATCCAGGTGTTCCTCGGCCAGGGCGTGATCCCGCGCGGCTATGACCCGCTGGTCGACATCAAGCCCGAGGCGCAGGTCGAGGAATATCTCGGCAACATCCAGCGCGTGATCGCCCGCTGCGTCGGCCTGATGCCGGACCATGCCGAGTTCGTGGCCAAGACATGCGCGGCTTAGGTTGCACCGCTACGCAGCCGATCCCCTCCCCCTTCGGGGAAGGAATGATCTTCCTAGCGCCCCAGCCTTTTGCGCAGCCCGTCGAGCAGCATCGCGCGCATCTGCGCGATCGCCTGGGGCGAGGTGGCGCCGAACACGCCGCGCGCCTCGGCCGGCAGGTGCGCGCCGGGATCGCCGTCCACCAGGAAGACGTAGCGATCGAACATCGCCCGCCAGGCGCGGCGCTGATCGAGCGGCAGGCTCCTCAGGCTCACGAACCCGTGCATCATCGCCTCCCAGGGCGAGGCGTCCGGCACCGGATCCCACCAATAGTTCACCAGCACGTTGAACCGGTCGAGCGCCTCGACATGGTGATACCATTGATAGGGGATGTAGATCGCGTCGCCCGGATCGAGCTCGGCGACCAGGGCGGCCGCCATCGCCGCGGCGAAGCGCGGATAGCGCGCATGATCGGGCGCGGTCAGATGGACCATGCTCACCTGCACGCCGGCGGGCGTCGGATCGAACGGGCCCATGTAGAGATTGCCCACCTGCTCGGGCGCGAACAGCGTGAAGCGCCGGCGGCCGGCGGCGACCACGGCGATATTCTCGGTCGGATCGTGATGGATCGCCACCTTGGCGGCATTGCCGATCCACAGCCGCGGCGCGATGCCGGGGACGAGCGGCATCGGGTTCGCCTCGGCAAAGCCCGGCATCAGCTGGGACGCGGGCAGCCCCTGCAGCGCCAACGCCTCGGGACGTTCCACCCCGGCCTGTTCGGCGAGCAGGTCGAGGAAGCCGGCGAAGCTCGCTTCCTCGCGCGTGAAATTGCGCGAGCCGATCGTCGCGCCATAATGCATGCGCCCCTCGATCTCGGGCGGTGCGCGCATGAAATGGACCGTACCGGGCAGCGCCATGGCGCGGAGATTGCCGGCGGCATCGGCGGCGCGCACGAACGGCCAGCCCGCCGCCAGTCCCTTCATCACCACGGGCTCGCCGGCCGCACGGATTTCCTGGAAGATCGCGGGCGTGACGCCGTGCCGGACGGGAATGGGGTTCATGGCCGCGACGCTAACAGCCTGACTGCCCGATGAGGAGAGACATGATGCGCATCCTGCCCGCCCTCGCCCTGCTGGCCGCCACCGCCGCCGCGCCGGCTCCCCCGCCCCAGGTGCAGGTCTGGCTTACCCTGCCCGACAAGTCGGCGCTGCTGGCGAAGCAGCCTTCGCTCCCGCTCCGGCGCGGTACCGGTGCCGGTGCCGGTGCCGGTGCCGGTGCCGCGATCACGGTCGATCCGGGCAAGCGCTACCAGAAGATGGTCGGCTTCGGCGCGGCGATCACCGATGCCTCGGCCTGGCTGATCCAGCACCGGCTCGATCCCCGGCAGCGCGGCGCGCTGCTCCGCGAGTTGTTCGGCAGCGAGGGCCTGGGCTTCGCCTTCACCCGCCTCACCATCGGCGCGTCGGACTTCTCGCGCACCCATTACAGCTATGACGATAGGGCCAGGGGCGAGGCCGACCCGGCGCTCGCGCATTTCTCGATCGCGCCCGCCCGGGAAGACGTGCTCCCCACCGCCCGCGCCGCCCGCGCGATCAATCCCGGGCTCACGGTGATGATCTCGCCCTGGAGCGCACCGGGCTGGATGAAATCGAGCGACTCGCTGGTGAAGGGCACGCTGCGCGCGGAGGCCTATGGCCCCTTCGCCCGCTATCTCGGCAGGACCGTCCAGGCCTTTGCCGCCGAGATCGGCCCGATCGACTATCTGAGCATCCAGAACGAGCCCGATTTCGAGCCGGAAAACTATCCCGGCATGCGCCTTTCCGCCGCGCAGCGCGCCCGGATCATCGGCGACCATGTCGGCCCCGAATTCGCGCGGATGGAGCTGAAGACGAAGATCCTCGACTGGGACCATAATTGGGACAAGCCCGAGCATCCGCTCGGCGTCCTCGCCGATCCCGCCGCCAGCCGCCATGTCGCGGGCGTGGCCTGGCATTGCTATGGCGGCGACGTTTCGGCGCAGACCAAGGTGCGCGATGCCTTTCCGGACAAGGACGTGTTCTTCACCGAATGCTCGGGCGGCGACTGGTCGGGCCCCTGGGCAGACAGCTGGAGCTGGACGCTGCGCACGCTGGTGATGGGCGCCCCGCGCAACTGGGCGCGCGGCGTGCTGATGTGGAATCTCGCGCTCGACGAGAATCACGGGCCCCATCTGGGCGGCTGCGGCGATTGCCGCGGCGTGGTGACGATCGACGGCAAGACGGGCGCGATCACCCGCAATCCCGAATATTATGCGCTGGGCCAGGCCTCCCGCTTCGTCCGCCCCGGCGCCTGGCGGATCGACGCGACCAGCACGCCCGGCGGGATCGAGACGGTCGCCTATGCCAATCCCGACGGCAGCCGGGTGCTGATCGCGTTCAACGCCGCGGCGACGGCGCAGGAGGTGGCCGTGGCGGCGGAAGGCAGCCGCTTCGCCTATCGCCTCGCTCCCCATGGCGCCGCGACCTTCCGCTGGCGAAAGCCGCGTTGAGCGAGCCCGCCCCCCCGGCGCGCTTCGCCTTTGCGAGCGTGACCGCCCTGTTCTTCGGCTGGGGATTCGTCTGCGCGAACAACGATCCGCTGATCGCGGCGGCGCGGCGGGTGTTCGGGCTGGGCTATACCGAAGCGCTGCTCACCCAGATCGCTTCGTTCGTCGCCTTCTTCCTGCTGTCGCTCCCCGCCGCGGCGATGCTCGCCCGGTTCGGCGCGATGCGGACGATATTGGCCGGGCTCGCCGTGATGGCGGGCGGATGCCTGGTGATGCAGGCCATGGGCCGGCTGCCCGACTTTGCGGTCGTGCTCGCCGCGATCTTCGTGCTGGCGAGCGGCGTGACCATCCTCCAGGTCGCCGCCAATCCGCTCGCCGCCGCGCTGGGCCCGCCCGAGCGCAGCCATTATCGGCTCACTCTCGCCCATTCGTTCAACGCGCTCGGCGTGGTCTGCGGCGTGCATTTCGGCGCGCGCTTCGTGCTGGCGGGCGCGGTGTTCCATTCGCCCGGGCCGATCCGTTCGGCGGCCGAGCGTGCCGCAGGCATCGCGGCGATGATGCAAGCCTATCTGGTGATGGCGCTGCTGGTCGCCGGCCTCGCCGCGCTGGCCCTTGCCGCGCGCCGCGCGATCGCCGCCGCCGCGATGCCGGCGCCGCCCGCCACCGGCGGCGCGTTCGCCGCGCTGCGCTCGCGCTGGGCGTTGCGCGGCGCGCTCGGCATCGCCCTGTATGTCGGCGCCGAAGTGACGATCGGCAGCACGCTGATCCTCTATCTCTCCCAGGCCCAGACCCTCGGCCTGCCGCTCGACGCGGCGGGCGCCTGGGTCGCCAATCTCTATTGGGGCGGCGCGCTGGCCGGGCGCTTCGCCGGCAGCTGGCTGCTGCGCTTCGTGCCGGCCCCGCGCCTGCTGCTGCTGGCGGGACTTGCCGCCGCCGCGCTCTGCCTCGCCTCGCTGGTGCTGCCGGGGCCGGTCGGCGCGTGGTGCCTGCTCACGGTCGGGCTGTGCAATTCGATCATGTTCCCGACCATCTTCGCACTCACGCTCGAGCGCTCCGATACCCCTGTAGCGGCGACGTCGGGGCTGCTCGTCCTCGCGGTCGGCCCCGGCGCCGCGCTGCCCCTGATCGCGGGCGGCATCGCCGACACGGCCGGGCTGGGCTGGGCCTTTGCGGTGCCCGCCCTCGCCTATCTCTATGTCGCGGGCTTCGCCTGGGCGGCGCGGCGCCCGCCTATTTCTTCGGGGTGACCCAGACGGAGACCGGCACCACCACCCTGCCCGGCGCCGGCTTGCCGATATCGACGCGATCGATCGCGACCAGCTCGCCGCTTTCCAGGGTGAACGAGGCCCAGGGCTTGGGCATGCGGCCGAAGCGCATTTTCTGGATCGGCTGGCCCGTGGCGGAATTCATGACGGTGGCGATGACTGGCATTTGCCGGCGGATAGCCAGCCGCCGCGATTCCTGTCCAGCGCGGAATCGATCAGCGGCCGAGCAACACGATCCAGTCGGCCGGCTGGCGCCCGGTGCGCTCGGCGAGCTTCGCCGCGAAGTCGCGATAGCCGGGGGCCAGCAGCCGGGCGAGCGCATAGGTGTTCACTGCATTGCCCGGATCCCAGGGATGCGGCGCATATTCCTTCTGCCCGGCCGCGGCCCGATCGCGGTCGAACTGGATCCGCGAACGGACGAACTCGATATGCGTCTTCTCGCCCATGGCATAGGGCTCCAGCCAGGCAAGCGCGCCGGCCAGACTCGAACCCGAGGGGCTCTTCCAGCCATACCAGTCCTCGCCATGCGCGCGGGCGGCGAGCGCCGCCATCAGCAGCGGATCCAGGTCATAGGTGACATAGTGCAGCGCGTCGCGCTCGTGGAAGTCGAACACCGATCCGTCGGCCTGGATGTTCGTGCCGACCTGCTTGCGGAACGCCGCCCGCGCCCGGGCGATCAGCACGGCGTCGCCCGTCTGGAACGCGGCCATGGTCGCCAGCTTGATGCGGTGGCTCTGCCAGTTGGTATGGGCGTTCTTCGGCCCGGCATCCATTGCATCGAGATAGCCCGCCGCCATCTTCCGCCAGAAGCCATCCAGCTTGCCGCGCAGCGCGGGGGGC
Source organism: Sphingomonas sp. IBVSS2 (assembly GCF_002127225.1). Classification (GTDB taxonomy): domain Bacteria; phylum Pseudomonadota; class Alphaproteobacteria; order Sphingomonadales; family Sphingomonadaceae; genus Sphingomonas. The sequence continues at coordinate 1,145,705 of NZ_NFUR01000001.1, read as the reverse complement.
AGGTCCGCCTCGGTCAGGTCGGTGGCGAGCAGCAGCGTGTCGAAGCCGGTCTCGTCGATCGGGTTGAACGACATCCGATAGACGTCCGCCCAATTCGCCAGATAGCGCGCCGCCTGGTCGAGATAGCGCCGCTCGCCGGTCAGCCGCCAGGCGAGCGCCAGGGCGAGAACGATCCCCTGGTCCTGCTTGGCCTTGAGGCTGATCTCGCGGATGCCCTTGCCCGGCAGCGTCCCCTCGGTGTGGAGCTGCGGGATCGCGCCCGGCGGACGCTCCAGCGCCGCGCTCGCCCGGCCGCGTATCTGGCGGGCGATCGGATCGTCCGGCCTGACCGTACCGGCGAAACCGGCGCCGAGGATCGCATGGTCCTGGGCGCAGGCGGGAAGTCCGCCGAACGCCAGCAGGGCGGCCGCGCTGGAGAGAAGCAGTTTCATCGGGCGGCCTCTTCGAAAAGGGTGCGGAGCGGCGGGAGAATAGCCGCTCCGCACGAGCGCTAGAAGTTGCTCCGGATCGTCAGCGTATAGGTCCGGCCGTCATAGTCGATGCGGCGGGGCAGCATCGGATCATTCTCATATTCCGAGCGGGTCGCGTTGGTCAGGTTGAACGCATCGACCGAGATCGAGAAGTTCTTCATGATGTTGAGCGAGGCCGAGGCGTCGAGCTGGCTGCGCGCCTTCACGGTGCGGGCATCGCCGACGAAGCTGTTGCCCGCCGCCAGGTCGTATTTGCCGCGATGGTTGAACACCACGCGCACGCCGAACAGCTTGGTCTCGTAATAGCCGATCAGGTTGATGTTGTGCTTGGCGACGCTGGGCAGCGTGATCGGATTGCCCTGGGCGTCCTTCCCGTCGATGTCGGTATAGGTGTAGTTCGCCGCGCCACCGAGATATTTCAGGAAGCCCGGCAGGAAATCGAGGTTCTGCTGCACCGAGACCTCGACGCCGCGCACCCGCATCGGCTTCTGGTTGGTCACGCCGCTCGCCGTCACGCGCGCGCCGGCCGGGTTGCCCACGATGTTGCAGTTGGTGCCGTCGTCCTGCAGCGCGCCCAGCCCGAAATCGATGCCGTTGTAGATGCCGTTGGCGGGGCACAGCACGCGGCGATCGGTGATCGGGCCGACATAGCCCTGGATGTCCTTCTGATAGACCGCGATCGCGAAGGCGCCGCCGGGGCGGTTGTACCATTCGAGCGACAGGTCGTAGCTGTCCGACGTATAGGGGCTGAGGTTCGTCGCCCCGATGATGACATTGTAGGTCGGCGTGCCGACCACCGCCGGATCGGGGATCTGCATCGTGGTCGTGGGCACGTTGTCGCGCGGCTGCGGGCGGACATAGGTCTGGTAATAGGCGCCACGGAACACGAGGTTCTTGGCCAGGTCCGCCGCGAACATCGCCGAGGGCAGCCAATAGTCATAATTCTGCTTGTAGGTCCGCGTGCTCATGCTGTGGTTCACCGGCAGCGGCAGCAGCGACAGGCCCGCCAGGCAGTTGCGGCAGTCCAGCGCGTCGATCTTCTGCGTGGTCGCCTCGTAGCGCGCGCCGGCATTGCCGCGGACGTGGATGCCGAACAGGTCGCCGTCGAACTTCGCCATGGCATAGGCCGACATCACCTTCTTGGTGTTGGTGAAGTTGTTGTTCCAGTAATTGGGGTCCCAATAATTGTTCACCAGCCCATAGGGGGTGAGGAACACGCCATATTGCTGGCCCATGGCGAACTGGGGCGGCAGGCCGTTGGCATATTGCGAGGGGCGCGTCGTCAGCACCACCGGCGTGATCGCGCCGAGCACCTGGTTCACGTCCATGCTGCGCCAGTTGCCGGTATAGCCGCCCGCGGTGCCGCCGAAGAAGTCGTTCACATAGGGGTTCGCCAGCGACATCGCCGGCGTGACATTGGCGGTGACCGCGCCGATCGAAGTGTTGCGCGAGCCGATCGACGTATATTCGTTATGCTCGTAGCGCAGGCCGACCTGGAAGCCGGAAAGGAAGCTGCCCGCGAAGCTGCGCTCGATATCGAGCTGCACCGCGTCGAGCGTGTTCCATGACTGGCCGTTGGTGCCGGTGACGCCGAAGCGATCGCCCAGCGTCGCCGCGGCCACGCCGGGCATCTGCGCGCCGGCCTGGGTCGCCTGGTTCGCCGGCGAGGCGAGCGGATAGCCGCCCGTCGGAATGTGCGAGGCATTGGGCGTGTTGAGGACGAACACCGCGTTCTGCAAGCTGGTGCCGCCGGTATAGACCGAGGCGGTGATCCCGTTCAGCCCCGCCGTGCCCAGGTTGCGATAGGGGTTCTGGATGATGTCCAGCTCGATCTGGTTGGCGAGCACCTGGGCGCGCGAGATCGTGCCCTGCGCCGTCACCCGCCAATCCGCGTCCTTGAACTCGATCGTCGGGTTGATCGCCCAGGTCTTCTGCTTGGCCGGCTCGGAGCGGATCGAATCGTAGGTCTGCAGATTCTCGGCGGTGAACTGGTTGATATAGGCACGCGGCCCCGTCGGCGTCTGGACGACATAGGGCGTGCCCAGGCTGGTGAAATGCGCCACCGCCGAAGTGGCCGACAGCGCGCCGGTGCCGTTATTGCCCGCGGACGTATCGATATAGAGCAGGTGGTTGGTGCCCTGGTCGAGGTTGCGCTCGGTATAGAAGCCGGTCGCGCCGAACTTGAGCGTGTCGGTCGCCTGCCATTCATAACCGCCGGCGCCGGTGAGCAGATGCCCCTTGTTCAGGCGGACGAACTGGCGGACCTGGGTGGGATAATAGACCCCGCCCGGATATTGCGCCATCAGCGCCTGATAGGTGGGATTGGAGGCCGGCACCGCCTGGTTGCCGACCTGGATCGAACCGAGCTTGTTCGCCCAGCTGTTCACCGACATCGAATCGCGGCGGAACTTCTCGTCCTTCCACGAGACCACGCCGAACACCGCGAAATTGTCGGCGAGGTGCGCGTTGTAGCCGGCCGCGAGCGCCGGGCTGCCCAGGTCGCCGAGATCGTTATACTCGTACGAAGCCTTGACCCAGCCGCCCTGCTTGCGGCCGAGCGCCGGCGCGATCTTCAGGTCGACATTGCCCGAAAGCCCGCCGGCCAGGTTCGCCGCCGAGGGCGACTTGATCACCGTGATCGACGAGAAGATGTCCGAGTTGAACGCACCGAGCGGGGTGGACGACGTGTTGGTCGCGCTCCCCAGGATCGGATCGGCGAAGCCGCCGCCGTTCAGCGTGGTGCGCGCGAACGAACCCGGCAGGCCGCGCAGCGAGATCGTGGCGTTGCGCGAATCCGCCTCGCGGTTGATCTGCACGCCCGGGATGCGCTGGATCGCCTCGCCGACGTTCAGGTCCGGGAAGCGGCCAAGCCCGTCGGACGAGATCGAATCGGTGATCTGGTCGGATTCGCGCTTGATGTTGAGCGCATCGGCATAGGCCCGGCGGAAACCGGTGACCACGATCTGGTCCGCGGCCTGCGGCGCCGGCTCCTCGGCCTGCGGCGCGCTGGCCTGGGTATCGGTGTTGGTTTTGGTGTTCTGGGCGAACGCAGGCGTCGCCACCAGGACGGCGCAGATCGCCGTGCCAGCAAATAGAGCAGTCCGTCGCATGACTCTCCCTCCCCCTCTGTGCCCCGGCTTGCCTTGTCGCCAGTCGTGCTGGCCACCGGTGTCAGGCCAATAAGGCCGATACGCGCGCAGCTGTCAATAGAATGGTCAGGCCACATTGCATTATTGGTCGGGCAATAGCGCAGGCGGGGATCCAGGGTATCCGGGATGATCGAAGCACTCACGCGGGTGCTTGCCGGAAACGGCAAGGCGAGCCTCGTGCCCGTTGCCCTTGGCCCTGGATCCCCGCCTGCGCGGGGATGACGGTTGAAGGAATAAGAGTCCCCAACCTAGCAGGCTGTGCCGAGCGACGCTTTCGGGTAGAGAGGCGGTGTTCCCGCGCGTTCCGGCGCGGCGGGAAACAGCCGCGCCCCCGCGCACCGAAAGGTACGCGGGGTCGCGGGGGCGGGGGTCGGCAGTTCAGCCCTGGGGAGACTGCTGCCAACCTCCGCCAAGCGCGAGGAAGAGGGTAACCGTCGCGTCGGAGAAGTCCGATTCGGCCTGGGCCAGGCTCAGTTCGTTGGTGGCGAGCGAACGCTCGGCATCCAGGACGGTCTGGAACGGCTCCGCGCCGGCACGGTAGCGCAACCGCGCGATGCGGGCCGCCTCCGCGTTCTGGTCGCGGCCGCGCCGCAGCGCCTCGACGCGCTGGCCCTGGGCCACATAGGTGGCCAGCGCGGTCTCGGTATCCCGCAGCGCCGTCAGCCAGGTGCCGTCGAACGTGGCGAGCGCGGCATCCGCTCCCGCCTCGGCCTGGGCGATGCGGGCCCGTGCGACGCTCATGTTCGGGAAACTGAACGAAAGCAGCGGTCCGACGCTGAAGCGGAAGCTCGAGCTGTTGAACATGTCCTTGGGCGCCAGCGCGGTCGAGCCGATCGAACCGCCGATCGAAATGTTCGGATAGAGGTCCGCCGTCGCGACGCCGATCCGCGCCGAGGCGGCGGCGAGCCGGCGCTCGGCGGCGCGGACATCGGCGCGGCGCGCCAGCAGAGTCGCACCGTTGCCGACCGGGATGGCCTGCTTCACCACCGGCACGGTCTCGCAGCTCGCCACGTCGGCGGGCGCTTCGGCCGGCGGCTTGCCGGTCAGCACCGCGAGACGGAACAGCGCGGCCTTGCGCTGCGCCGCATAGACCGGGACCTGGGAGCGGGTCTGCTCCAGCAGGGCAGCGCCCTGGCTGGTCTCCAGCCCGGTGCCGCGCCCGCCCGCCTCGAGCCGGCGCGTCAGGTCGAACGTGTCTTCCTGGAGCTTGAGCGTCTGCGAAGCGACCTTGAGCTGCTCGCCGGCGGCGCAGGCATCCGAATAGGCGCGGATCGTCTCGGCCACCACCGTGACGCGAGCCAGGTCGTAGGCGGCCTCGCTCGCCTGCAGGTCGGCACGGCCGGCCTGGATCGCGCGAGTGATCTTGCCGAACAGATCGACCTGATAGCTCAGGTCGAGCCCGACGTCATAGGTATCGCCTTCGAACGAGGAGCCGGGAATGCCCAGCGACGCGCCCGGGACGCGGGCGTGCGTCGCCTTGGAGGTGACGCTGGTGGTCGGCAGCCGCTGGGCCCGCGTCTCGCGCAGGCTCGCCCGCGCCTGGCGCAGGTTCGCCGCGGCGACGCGCAGGTCGGTATTGGCCGCCAGCGCCTCGCCGACCAGCCGGTCGATCACCGGCGTGTCGAACAGCTTCCACCAGTCCGCCGGCGGCTCGTCAGCGACGAAGCCCGGCGCGCTCGCCTGGCTCAGATCGCCCTGGGCGGGCGCCTTGGGCGCCGGCGAGACATAGTTGGGGCCGACCACGCAGCCCGACAGCGTCAGGCCGGCGGCGATCAGGGCAAGGGTCCGCTTCATTGCGCTTCTCCCGTCGCGGCGGCAGGCGTTTCGGGTGCCGGCGGCGTGGGCCCGTGATGCGCCACCTTCCCGCCGCCCAGCTTGCGCAGCAGCACGTAGAAGATCGGCGTGAAGATCAGGCCGAAAATGGTGACGCCGACCATGCCGAACGCCACGGCGGTGCCGAGCGACTGGCGCATCTCCTGGCCCGGGCCGCTGGCGATCGCCAGCGGGATCACGCCGAAGATGAACGCGAACGACGTCATCAGGATCGGGCGGAGGCGCGAGCGGGCGGCATGGACCGCGGCATCGAACCGGTTCATGCCCTCTTCCTCGCCCTGCTTGGCGAACTCGACGATCAGGATCGCGTTCTTCGCCGCAAGCGCGATCAGCACCACCAAGCCGACCTGGGTGAGGATGTTGTTGTCCATCGCCCGCAGGTTCACGCCGAGCAGCGCCGCCAGAATGCACATCGGCACGATCAGGATCACCGCGAGCGGCAGCGTCAGCGCCTCATACTGGGCCGCCAGCACGAGGAAGACGAACACCACGGCGAGCACGAAGATCAGCGCCGACGAGCTGCCCGCCGCCTTTTGCTGATAGGCGAGGCCGGTCCATTCATAACCATAGCCCTGGGGCAGCACCTTGCTCGCCATCGCCTCCATCGCCGCGAGCGCATCGCCCGAGGAGACGCCCGGCGCGGCGGCACCCTGCAGCTCCACGGCGGGCAGCAGGTTGTAGCGCACCACGCGCGACGAGCCGGAGTCGCGATGGAAGCTCGCCACCGCCGAGAGCGGCACCATCTGCCCGCTCGACGAGCGCACCTGCAGGCGGCCGATGTCGCTGATATCGTCGCGCGAGGCCGGCTCGGCCTGTGCGGTCACGCGGAACGTGCGGCCGAGCAGGTTGAAGTCGTTGACATAGGTCGAGCCGATATAGGTGCCGATCGCGTCGAACACCTGTTGCGGCTGCACGCCGAGGATCTGCGCCTTGTCGCGGTCGACATCGGCGCGGATGCGCGGATTGGCGGTGTTGAACAGCGAGAAGACCTGCGTGACCTTCTGCTCCTGCATCGCCGCGCCCATCATCGCGCCGGTGGCACCCTCGAGCCCGCGCCAGCCGCCATTGGCCGCACGATCCTCGATCATCATCACGAAGCCCGAGCCGTTGCCGAGGCCCTGCACCGCGGGCGGCGAGATCATGAAGATGTTGGCGCCGCTGATCTGCCCGGCGATCGCGCCGGTCAGCTGGCCGGCCAGCGCCTCCGCGCTCTGCTGCTTGCCGCGCTGGGACCAGTCCTTCAGCTTGATGAAGAACACGCCCGCATTCGACGCCTGGCTGAAGCTCGCGCCGTCCAGGCCGGCAAAGGCCGCGCCGTCGATCACGCCGTCGGTCTTGGCGGCGATGGCATAGGCCTTGTCGACGACTTCGCTGGTGCGCTCGAGCGACGAGCCCGGCGGCAGCTGGACGACGCCGATCAGGAAGCCCTGGTCCTGCTCGGGGATGAAGCCCGTCGGCGTGGCGGTCAGGCGCCAGCCGGTGAGCGCGAGCAACCCCGCATAGATGAGCATCATGATCAGGCCCATGCGGATCAGCCGGCCGGTGACGCGGCCATAGCGGTCCGACAGCCAGTCGAAGCCCTGGTTGAACTTCTCCGCACCCACCTTGATCGGCCGCATCCAGCGCGGGCCGCTATCGGCGTCGATATGCTGGTGCGGCTTGAGCAGCAGCGCGGCGAGCGCCGGCGACAGGGTGAGCGAGACGAGCAGCGAGATCGCCGAGGCCGCGGCGATCGTCACCGCGAACTGGCGGTAGAAGATGCCGGGGATGCCGCCGACCATCGCCGTCGGAATGAACACCGAGACCAGCACCAGGCCGATCGCGACCAGCGCGCCGGACACTTCCTTCATCGTCAGGTGCGCGGCCTCGCGCGGCGACTTGCCCTCGCGGATGTGCTTCTCCACCGCCTCGACCACGACGATCGCGTCGTCGACCACGATGCCCACGGCGAGCACCAGCGCGAACAGCGACAGCGAGTTGATCGAATAGCCGAGCGCGAGCTGCACCGCGAAGGTGCCGACCAGCGCGATCGGGATGGCGACGATCGGGATCACCGCCGCGCGCCAGGTCTGGAGGAAGATCACCACGACCACGACGACGAGGACCACCGCTTCGAGCAGCGTGTGCTGCACCGCCTCCACCGACGCCGAGACATATTCGGTCGGGTTGTAGGGGATGGTGTACTGAAGGCCCTGCGGGAAGTCCTTCTTGAGCGTCTCCATCTCCTTGAGCACCAGGTCCGCCGCGTTGAGCGAATTGGCGCCCGGCTGCTGGACGATGGCGAGCGCGATGCCGCGCCGGCCGCCGAACGAGCCGCGGATCGAATAATCCTGGCTGCCCAGCTCGATCCGCGCGACGTCGCCCCAGCTTGGTGAGCGCGGCGCCCGTCGGATCGGACTTCACCGTGATATTGGAGAATTGCTCGACACTGGCCAGGCGGCCGCGCACGTCCACCGGCACTTCGAACGACGGATTGTCCTTGCCCGTCGGCGCCGAGCCGAGCGCGCCGCCCGCGGTCTGAACGTTCTGCGCCTGCAGCGCCGCGACGATCTCGCCCGAGGTCAGGTTGCGCGCCGCCGCCTTGTCCGGATCGATCCAGACGCGCATCGAATAATTGCCGCCGCCGAAGACCTGCACCGTGCCCACGCCCTCGAGGCGCAGCAGCCGGTCGCGGATCACCGTGTTGGCGTAATTGCCCATATAGTCGACGTCGAGGCTGTTGTCGGGCGACGTGAGCGCCACGATCATCAGGAAGCCGGATTCCTGCTTGTTCACCGTCACGCCGATCTGGCGCACCTGTTCGGGCAGGCGCGGCACGGCCAGGTTGACGCGGTTCTGCACCAGCACCTGCGCGGCATTGAGATCGGTGCCCGGCTTGAAGGTGACGGTGACGGTCGCCTGGCCCTGGGTGGAGGACGAGCTCATGTAGAGCATGCCCTCGACGCCGTTGATCTCCTGCTCGAGCGGCGTCGACACCGTCTCGGCGATCGTCTCCGGCGAGGCGCCGGCATAGAAGGCGCTCACCGCGATCGTGGGCGGCGCGATCTCCGGATATTGCGACAGCGCCAGCAGCGGATAGCAGAAGGCGCCGATCAGGGTGATGAACACCGAGATCACCGCCGCGAAGATCGGCCGCTCGATGAAGAAGCTGGAGAAGCCGCTGTGCACGGGCGCGTCTGGCTGGGGAGCCTGGGATTCGCTCATGGCCCTATCCTCAGCGGTTGCCGGCGGGCAGCGCGGTGCCGGCCGGCTGATCGGACGGCGGCGCGGCGGCAGCCGCCGGCGCTTCCGTGATCTTGCCCGGCTGCGGCGTGACCTTCACGCCCGGGCGGGCGCGCTGGGCTCCGTCGATCACCACGCGGTCGTCCTTGGTCAGGCCCGAGCGGATCACGCGCAGATTGCCGCGCAGCGGGCCGGTCTGCACCGGGCGCGCCGTCACCGTGTTGCTCTTGTCGACGACGAACACGATCTGGCGCGCCGCATCGGCCATCACCGCCGTGTCCGGCACCAGCAGCGCCGGATAGGGCTTCGACGCCTCGAGCCGGGCCGAGCCGAACATGCCGGGCTTCAGGAAGCCGCCCGGATTGGCGATGATCCCGCGGGCGCGGATCGTGCCGGCGCCGGCATCGAGCGCGTTGTCGACGAAGTCGAGCGTGCCCGTATGGGTATAGTCGCTCTCGTCCGACAGCTTCACCTTGATCGGCGTGCCGTTCTGCGCACCGGTGCCCTGGCGCTGATATTTCAGCAGCAGCGCTTCCGAGCCTTGGAAGACGAAGTGCAGCGGATCGACCGAGACGATCGTGGTGAGCACCGTCTGGTCGGCGGTGACGGAATTGCCCACATCGACCTTGCGTTCCGAGATGCGGCCGCTCAGCGGGGCGACGACGCGCGTGAAGCCGAGGTCGAGCTGGCGCGCGCGGAGCGCCGCTTCCGCGGCAGCGACCTGCGCGGCGCCCGAACGCAGCGCGGCGCGGCGCTGCTCCAGCTCTTCCTGGCTGGCGGCGCGCTGGGCGACCAGCGCCTCGGAACGGGCATATTCGGTCTGCGCATTGGCGAGCGTCGCCTTGGCCTGGGCGACCTGCGCCACTGCCTGGGCGACGGCGGCCTGGGCCGGGCGCGCATCGATGGTGAAGAGCAGCTGGCCCTTGTGGACGAACTGGCCGTCCTTGAACCACACGCCCTGCAGATAGCCCGAGGCGCGCGGGCGCACCTCGACCGTCTGGATCGCCTCGAAGCGGCCGACGAACTCGTCCCAGTCGACCACGTCCTGCACCAGCGGCGCCGAGACGGTGACGGGGGGCGGGCCCTGCTGCGGCATCTGCGGTCCACCGCCGCCGCAACCGGCGAGAGCGAGCGCGGCCATGAGAGCCGGGATAAGCAGCTGACGGTTCTTCGAATGCATGTTCGATCCCTAAATCCGTGCCCCTGGCCGGACATCCTCCGCGGTGCCGTTACTGGAAACGAACGACTTCCGATTTGGCACCCGCTAAGCGCGTTCAGGGAACTTGTCAACGACTGTAGACATATGTCCACAATGGTTGACTACCCATCTGTTAGCGATAAAAGGGCGCCCATGATCCCGCCCGTCCAGGCCTTGCCGCGGTCGCGCAACGCGGCTGCGACGCGCGAAGCGATCCTCGCCTCGGCCCGGAAGCACTTCGCGCGCGAGAACTACGAGAATGTCGGCCTGCGCGAGATCGCGGGCGATGCCGGTGTCGATCCCGCGCTGGTCAGCCGCTATTTCGGCAGCAAGGAAGCCCTGTTCCGCGAGACGCTGCGCGACGACGACAAGGACTTCATGGAAGGTGCCACGCGCGAGACGCTGGCCGCGCATTTCGCCCAGCTCTTCCTCGACGATGGCGATACACAGCAGGACGAGCGCGACCTCCATATCGACCAGATCCTGATCCTGCTGCATTCGATCGGATCGCCCAAGGCCGGCGAGATCATCCGCGAGACGATCGACACCGACATCCTGGAACCGATCGCCCGCGTGCTGGGCGGCCAGGATACCGAGATGCGCGCCGCCATGGCCTTCGCCGTGCTGATGGGCATGGGCATCATGCACAACACCCTCGCCATCGACCCGGACATGTGCACCGCCGAGGAGACCGGCCGCTTCGAGAAGCGGCTGACGCGCATCTTCGCCGCCGCGCTGGAGCCGATGGACGACTAAGGGGCCGAACATGGGGGCCCAGCCGGTCCGCAAGATCATCCATGTCGACATGGACGCCTTTTACGCATCGGTGGAACAGCGCGACGATCCGACGCTCAGGGGCAAGCCGGTCGCGGTCGGCTATGCCGCGGCGCGGGGCGTGGTGGCGGCGGCGAGCTACGAGGCGCGCCGGTTCGGCGTGCGCTCCGCCCTGCCCTCGGTCACCGCGATGCGGCGCTGCCCGGAACTGATCTTCGTCAAACCGCGCTTCGACGTCTATCGCGCCGTCTCGAAGCAGATCCATGCGATCTTCGCCGACTATACGCCGGTCATCCAGCCGCTCTCGCTCGACGAGGCCTATCTCGACGTCACCGCGAACCTGCGCGGGATCGAGACCGCCTGGGCCACCGCCAAGGAGATCCGCGCGCGCATCCTCGCGGAGACCGGCCTCACCGCCTCGGCCGGCATCTCGTACAACAAGTTCCTCGCCAAGCTCGCCTCGGACCAGCGCAAGCCCAACGGCCAGTTCGCGGTGACGCCCGAGATGGGGCCGGCCTGGGTGGAGGCGCTGCCGGTCGCGCGCTTCCATGGGGTGGGGCCGGTAACCGCGAAGAAGATGCACGCGCTCGGCATCGAGACCGGCGCGGACCTGCGCGACAAGTCGCTCGAGTTCCTCCGCGCGCATTTCGGCAGCGCGGCCGAATGGTATCACGCGATCTCGCGCGGCGAGGACGATCGGCCGGTGCATGTCGATCTGCCGCGCAAATCCTCCGGCTCCGAGACCACGTTCGACCGCGACCTGGTGGAGAATATCGAGATCGAGGCCGGCGTGCTCGAAATGGCCGAGGACGTCTGGACCTGGTGCGATCAGGCGCAGGAATTCGGCCGCACCGTCACCGTGAAGGTGAAATACGGCGACTTCCAGATCATCACGCGCAGCCGCAGCCTCACCACCGGCCTGGTCGACCGCCGCGAGACGCTGCGCGACATGAGCCTTGCCCTGATCCGCTCGGTGCTGCCCACGCCCAAGGGGATCAGGCTGGTCGGCGTGACGGTCTCGAACTTCGAGGAGCGGCTGGGCGAGGAACTGCCGTTCTGAGTTGATGCGCCGGATCGTCCTTGTCCGCCCCCCTCTGCTCGCCGCGAATTGCCGTTCCGGCAGCAGATGATACGCTCGATCCATGCTCGACCGCACCTTCTTCGAGCGCGACGCCGTGACGGTCGCGCGGGACCTGATCGGGGTCGAAGTGCTGATCGACGGCGTCGGCGGCCCGATCGTCGAGACCGAAGCCTATGACGTGCGCGACCCCGCCTCGCACAGCTTTGGCGGGCCGACGATGCGCAACGCGGTGCTCTTCGGGCCGCCCGGCCATGCGTACATCTACCGGATCTACGGGCTGCACTGGTGCATGAACTTCGTGTGCGCACCGGTCAGCGCAGTGCTGATCCGCGCGATCGAGCCGCGCCAGGGGCTCGAAGCGATGGCGCAGCGGCGCGGCACCGGCGATCCGCGCCAGCTCTGCTCGGGGCCGGGCAAACTCTGCCAGGCACTGGCGATCGACCGCGCGCTGGATGGGGTTCCACTCGATGCGCCGCCGTTCGACCTGCGGCTGGCGGACGCTCCGCGTGCCGTCGCGGTCGGGCCGCGGATCGGGATAACCAGGGCAGTCGATACGCCATGGCGGTTCGGCGAGGCGAATTCGCGCTTCCTCAGCAAGCCGTTCGCGCGGTGATGACCGGCGATCCGGTCCCCGTGTCCGATGCCGCGCAGGTCCGCGCGCTGCTGATCGATGCGGCGCGCGAGCACCGCGCCGTCAGCTATTCGGAGCTGCCTGCCCTGCTCGGCCACCGCTTCACCCGCCCGCTGATGCGTGCGCTGTGCAAGACGCTCGATGCGATCGACGATGCCGCCGCGCGGAACGGCGAACCCGAACTCGCCGTGCTGGTCGTGCGTGAATCCGATGCCATGCCGGGGCAAGGCTGGTGGGTGAGTCCGCGCGGATCGCTCGCGGCCTATGACGGGCCGTGGGAAGGGCCGGCGGCGCGGGCGCTGGTCGAGGGGCTTCAGCGCGAGGCCTTTGATCACTGGTCGCGGGCTTAGGAGGTATCGGCGTTCAATCAATCCTCCCCTCCGGGGAAGGACTGGCGGAATGTCTCCCCCTATTCTCCCGGCCGATACGCCCGCACCACATGCCCCTTCAGATCCTCCGGGTAGAAATAGACCGGCCGCAAATCCCCCGCCGCGTAGCGCCCGGCCTGGTCGGCGAAGTGCTTCGACTCCGGATGCCCGCTCTCGCCGCCGGCGGTCACTGCCCAGGCCTTCACCTTCGGCCCGAACTCCACCGTCGCGACGAAGCTGTTGCCGCTGGTGCCGTAATAGCGCTTCGTCCCCGGCCAGCGCTTGGCGCCGAACGAAGCGAGCGAGCCCCACTGCGCCGACGTGAAGGGCACCGGGATGCTCGGCTTCGCATCGTCGAATTTCTGGGCGATCGCGCCGTCATTGCGCTGGAACCGGTTGATCTCCCCCCAGGGCACGCGCCAGCCGCCGAAATCCTGGACGAGCCGATCCACGGCCGCAGCCAGCGCATCGATCCGCTGCGCGTCGGTGGCGCGTGTCGCCATCCAGTCCCACACCGAAATGCCCGCGTCCCTGGCCGGCTGCGCCCCGGGCGCCCAGAGCGCCTCGCCCCAGAGCACCGCGAGCGACGTCGCGGTCGACCCCGCGCCCCAGCGCCGGTCCCAGCCCTTGAGCAGCGCCACCGGCTCCGCGAGCTTCGCCTTGCGCGCGTCGCCGTCCGGCAGCTTCTCCCAGGCAGCGACCAGCCCGGGCAGCAGCCGGTCGAACGCCGGCAGGAAACTGTCATAGGCCGCCTGGCGCAGCGTCTCCGGCGTGAAGTCCGTCCGCGCGTTCAGCACTTGCAGCGCATGCGCGCCGCGCGGATTCTCGCCGGCCTGGTCGAAATAGCGCGGATAGTCCGCTGCCCTGGGGCTGTCCGTGCCTGCTGCCGTCCAGGGCCAGTTGTTCACGTTGAAGGCCCAGCCATTTTTCGGGTTCACGGCCTGAGGCAGGCTGGCCAGGCTGTGCAGCCCCTTCCAGTCGGTCGCCGGATCGCTGCCGTCCACCGGCTTGCGATAGTCGAAGCGATCGTCGCGCACCGGCATGAACTGCGGCATCAGGAACGCGATCTCGCCCTTCGAGTCCGCGAACAGGGTGTTGTTGGAGCTGTTGGCCTTGAGCTCCGCCACCTTCATGAAGCCGGCATAGTCGGTGGCCTTGGTGCGCAGGAAGCTCTGCTGCAACGCCTCCACCGGCTTGTTCATCAGCGCCACCGCGATCCACCGGCCGCTGTCGGCCATGCGGACGATCGGGCCGTGATGCGTGGCATAGGTCCGGAAGCTGCGCTGCGCCTGCCCCCCATCCGCCGTGCGATAGGACAGCGCGATCCTCTTCACCGTCACCGGCCGCGTCTCGGCGCCATAGCGATAGCCGAGGACCGTGCCCGGCACGTTGCTGACGATGTCTTCCGCGAACTCGTCGACATTGTCGACGCCGCTCGACGTGTGCATCCAGCCCGCCCTGGCGTTGAACCCCTGATAGATGAAGAACTGCCCCCAGGTGGCGGCGCCATAGGCGTTCAACCCCTCGCCGCTCGTCACCTGCTGCTCGGAGCGGAAGAAGAAGCTGGTGTGCGGGTTGATCAGCAGCAGCGCGTGGCCGTTCTTCGCATGGCTCGGCGCGATCGCCATGCCGTTCGATCCCTTGGGCTCCTTGAAGACCAGCCCCTTCTCCGCCTCGGTCATCGCGACGCGCTGCTTGCCGTAGAACGCCTCGAGCTGGCTCAGGGGCACGCGCTCGATATCGCCGCCGATGCTGCCTTCGGAGAAGCTCAGCGCCATCCATGGCTCGAACCGGGTGAGCACGCGCGGCTTCACCGCCGGATGCGTGGCGAGATAATGGTTCAGCCCGTCCGCCCAGGCCTGCATCAGCTTGCGCAGCCAGGCCGGGCTCCTGGCATAGTCGGCCTTCAGCGCCTCGGGATCGACGAACAGCCGCTGGCGCAGGTCCTGCCAGATCGCGCCCTCGCCCTCCGCCTCGGCGAGCCGGCCCAGGCTCACCAGATAGTTGGTCTCGATCCGGTTGAAGTCGTCCTCGGCCTGGGCATAGATCATGCCGAACACCGCATCGGCATCGGTCTCGCCGCGGATATGCGCGACGCCCCAATCGTCGCGCGTGATCGTCACGCGCGCCGCTTCCGCCTTCCAGCGGGCTGTGTCGGTCTGGGCATGAGCCCCGGAAACGAACGGAGCGGAGGCGAGCAGCGCGGCGGCGAGCGGGAGGCGAGTCATGCCCGCCACCTTAGGCGCAGTTCGGCTCAGTCCGGAATCGTTTCGATGCCGACGATCTCGATCGCCTGCGCGCGGCCGCCGAAATCCACCCTCTCGCCTTCTTCGGCGCCGATCAGCGCCCGGGCGAGCGGCGCCTGGAAGGAGAGCCGGTCCGCCGCGGGATCGGCCTCGTCATGGCCGACCAGGTCGATCACCCGATCCTTGCCGTTCATGCGCACCCGCACGCGCGATCCGATGCCGACCACGCCCTGCTCAGGCTCCGGCGCGACCTGCGCGGTCGTGCGCCGCGTGTTCCAGTAGCGCAGTTCGCGCTTCAGCACTTCGCGCGCGTCATCCTCGCGCTCCGCCGACACCGCGGCTTCCAGCGCGGCCGCCTTCGCCTCGATCAACGCGAGCCCGCGCGCCGTGACCATATTGGGCCCCGGCGGCAGCGGCAGCTCGAACTTCGGTTCCTTATGTTCCTCGTCGCTCTCGCGGCGGAAGGCGACGCTCATGCCTGGGGAAGCTCCTCGATGCTCGACGAAACCTTCCAGAGATCGAGGCTGCCATCGGTTGCATGGGCATCGATCGCGGCCAGCTCTTCCGCGCTGAAATCGAGATTGTTCACGGCGTCGAGCGAATTGTCGAGCTGCTCCACCGTGCGCGCGCCGACCAGCGCCGAAGTGACGCGGGCGTCGCGCAGCACCCAGGCGATCGCCATCTGCGCCAGCGTCTGCCCGCGCGCCTGCGCGATCGTGTGGAGCGCGCGGATACGCTCGATATTGTCGTCCGACAGCAGCCGCTGGTTCAGCGAGCCGCCCTTGGCCGCGCGGGCATCCTCGGGGACTCCATTGAGATATTTGCTGCTCAGCATGCCCTGGGCGAGCGGCGAGAAGGCGATGCAGCCGGTGCCGAGTTCGCCCAGCGTATCGAGCAGCTCGCCTTCGATCCAGCGGTTGAGCATCGAATAGCTCGGCTGGTGGATCAGCAGCGGCACCTTGTGCTCGGCCAGGATCGCGGCGGCCTGGCGCGTCAGTTCCGGCGAGTAGCTGGAGATGCCGACATAGAGCGCCTTGCCCTGGCGGTGGAGCTGGGCGAGCGCGCCCATCGTCTCCTCGAGCGGCGTCTTCGGATCGACGCGGTGCGAATAGAAGATGTCGACATAGTCGAGCCCCATCCGCTTCAGGCTCTGATCGCACGAGGCGATCAGGTATTTCCGCGATCCGCCGACATCGCCATAGGGCCCGGGCCACATGTCCCAGCCCGCCTTGGTCGAGACGATCAACTCGTCGCGGTGGCCGGCGAAGTCGCTCGCCAGCACCCGGCCGAAATTCTCCTCGGCCGCGCCATAGGGCGGGCCGTAATTGTTCGCGAGATCGAAATGGGTGACGCCCCGGTCGAACGCGCGGCGCAGCATCGCCCGGCCCGTCTCGAACACGTCCGTCCCACCGAAATTCTGCCAGAGGCCGAGGCTGATCGCCGGCAGGTCGAGCCCCGAACGGCCGCAGCGGCGATAGGGCATGCGCCCGTCATAGCGCGCGGGATCGGCGGCATAGGGCTGGGGATAGGGCATGGCGATCCTCTTCCGACTGCGTTGTCAGCCGTCCCTATGCCCGCCGGGTCAGACCGTAAAGCTCTCGCCGCAGCCGCAGCTGCCCTTGGCATTGGGGTTCTGGAAGACGAAGCCGGCGGTGAAATCGTCTTCCTGCCAGTCCATGGTCGAGCCGATCAGATACAGGACCGAGCCGCCATCGACGAAGAAGGTGCCGCCGGGCGTCTCGATCTTCTCGTCGAACGGCTTGGCCTCGGTGACATAGTCGACCGAATAGGCCAGCCCCGAGCAGCCGCGGCGCGGCGTCGAGAGCTTGACGCCCACCGCGCCCGCGGGCGCCTTGGCCATCAGATCGGCGATGCGCCGCTCCGCAGCCGGAGTCAGAATCAGCGCGGCGGGGCGCTGGCGGGTGGCGGTGGTGGTCATCACAGCATCCCCAGTTCGAGCTTGGCCTCGTCGCTCATCTTCTGCGGATCCCAGGGCGGATCCCAGACGAGATTGACTTCGGCATGGCCGATCCCCGGCACCGAGCCGACGCGCAGCTCGACTTCGCCGGGCATCGATTCCGCCACCGGGCAATGCGGCGTGGTCAGCGTCATCTGCACCGCGGCATGGCCGTCGGCGGTGATGTCGACGCCGTAGATCAGGCCGAGGTCGTAGATGTTCACCGGGATCTCGGGATCGTAGATTTCCTTGAGCGCCGCGATCACCGCCTCATAGAGTTCGCCGCCCGGCTCGGTGCCCGACAGCGCCTGCGGCTTCTGCGAGAGGAAGCCCGAGAGATAGTCGCGCTTGCGCCCGAACGTCTCGGCGACGCTCTCGGCCACGTCCGCCGATATTTCGGTGGACGCATCGAACGCGCCCGCCGAGGCTTCGGTGGACGCATCGAACACGTCCTCGACGCGCGCCCTGGGCGGCGGCGCCACGGCGTCCACTTCCTCGACTTCGATCTTGCGTTCCTGGTTCACCCGAAGATCCTCGTCACGCGTTCAATACCCTTCACCAGCGCGGCGATGTCGTCCGCGCCATTATAGACTCCGAAGCTCGCCCGCGCGGTGGCCGGCACGCCCAGCGCATCCATCAGCGGTTGCGCGCAGTGATGCCCGGCGCGGATCGCGACATTGCCTTCATCCAATATGGTGGCGACGTCGTGCGGGTGCACCCCCTCCACCGCGAAGCTGACGATGCCGGCGCTGTCCTCGGGGCCGAACAGCCTGACCGAATTGAGCTGCGACAGCGCCTCGCGTGCCTGGCGCACCAAGGCCGCCTCATGCGCATGGATGCGCTCCAGCCCGATGCCCGCCACATAGTCGATCGCCGCATGCAGGGCGACCACGCCGACGATGTGCGGCGTCCCCGCCTCGAACCGGCCCGGCGGCGGTGCGTAGGTGGTCTTCGCAAAGGTCACCCGGTCGATCATCGAGCCGCCGCCCTGATAGGGGGGCATCGCGTCGAGCAGTTCGTAGCGGCCCCAGAGTACGCCGATGCCGGTGGGGCCGTAGAGCTTGTGGCCCGACATCACGTAGAAATCGCAGCCGATCTCGCGCACGTCGACGGGCATGCGCGGCACCGCCTGGCAGCCGTCGAGCAGGATCTTCGCGCCCATCTTGTGCGCCAGCGCGGTCACCCGCTTCGCATCGAGCACCGAACCCAGCACGTTGGAGACATGCGCCAGCGCGACCAGCTTGTGGCGCTCGGTGAGCATCGCTTCCATCGCGTCGAGGTCGATGCGCTGGTCGGCGGTGAGCGGCACCACGTCGATCTCGGCGCCCACGCGCTCGGCGACCATCTGCCAGGGCACGATGTTGGAATGATGCTCGAGGGTGGAAAGCAGGATGCGGTCGCCGGCCTTGAGCTGCGTTCCCGCCCAGCATTGCGCGACCAGGTTGATCCCCTCGGTCGCGCCGCGGACGAAAACGATCTCGTTCTCCGCCCCGCCCAGGAATTCCGCTACCCGCCGGCGCGCCGCCTCATAGGCGAGCGTCATGTCGGCCGAGCGCTGGTACACGCCGCGATGCACGGTGGCATAGGTCTCGCCATAGGCCCTGGCGATCGCATCGAGCACCGGCTGCGGCTTCTGCGACGTCGCTGCCGTGTCGAGATAGTGCCAGCCGGCCGGGATCGCCGGGAAATCGGCGAGCAGGTCGAGGGGGCGGGTGTCGGCGGTTACGGTCATAGCGCGGTATCCAGCCAGCGATCCGCGTCCGCCGCAAAGGCTTCGCGCACCGCATCCTCGCCGATCCGGGCGAGCGCATCCGCCACGAAGGCGCGCGTGAGCAGCGCCTTGGCGCGGCCCGCGTCGATGCCGCGGCTCTGCAGATAGAAGAGCGCCATCCTGTCGAGCTCACCCACCGTCGCCCCGTGCGCGCACTTCACGTCGTCGGCGAAGATCTCCAGCTCGGGCTTGAGATTCACCGTCGCGGAGCGCTGGAGCAGCAGGCCGCGCAGCGACTGCTCGCCATCGGTCTGCTGCGCGCCGCGCGCCACTTCGACGCGCGCCGCCAGGCTGGCGGCCGACTTGTCCGCCGCCACCGCGCGCCACAACTGGCGCGACGTGCCCTCGACATTCTCGTGCCGCACGGCGACCGCGGCTTCCTGTTTCTGGCTGCCGGACGTGAGCAGCGCCCCGCCCATCTCGGCGAACCCGCCCTTGCCGTTCACCAGCAGTGCCCCGTCGATCCGGCTGCCCATGCCGCCGGCACCGAGGAACACCGAGACCAGGCTCGCCGCCTCGCCCACTTCGGCCTCTTCGCGCAGCGAGACGAAGCCCGTATCCTGGAGCAGCCGCACCGAGCGCATCAGCCGCGCGCCGCGCTCGAGGCAAAGCGTGGTCAGCCGGTTCGCCCAGCCGCTGCCGGCATAGGTCTCGACAACGCTCGCCACCGCATCCTCGGCCAGCATCAGCCGCGCCGGCACATGGCTTTCGCCGCCGGTGCCGATATGGACGATCTGGATCGCCGTCGCCGCATGCTCCTTGCCGAGATGCAGCGACCAGCCCTCGCCATCGGTGAGGCTGCCCAGCGGATGGTCGGTGGTGGCCAGTTGCTGCGTCACCTGCACCGGGCCGGGCCTGGAATGCGCCGGCTCGAAACGCCCGTCGACGAACAGCAGCCGGGGCCCTTCGATGTCGAGGAACAGGCCGGCCGGATCGATCCCGGCGTCGCGCTGCTCCGTTTCGGCCGCCGCCTTGAGCGTCGCCATATCGGCCCAGCGCCATTCCTCCTGGCGCGGCGTGGGAAGCTCGAGCAGCGTGTTCACTGGCCTGCCCTCCAGCCGCGCTTGAAGTCGGCGAGCAGTTCGGGCTTGCGCCTGTCGATACAGGCTTTCACGGCAGCGGCGTCGCGTGCGCCCTTGCGGACGCACTGAGTCGCGGTGCGGCAGAGCTGTTCGTCGAGCTTCGCATGGCCGCTCGACGCGCTCAGCGCGCAGCCGAGCTTGCCGCCGGGCCCCTGGCTGACGGTCGCGGAGATCGCGGCGAGCCGGCGCCCGACGACTTCGATGTTCAGTTCGTCCTGCGGCGCAGGCGCGGTCTGCAGCATGAGGAACAGGGACAGGATCATGCGGCCACCGCTCCATAGCCTTCGCGCTCCAGTTCGAGCGCCAGCTCCGGCCCGCCGGAGCGGACGATGCGGCCATCGGCGAGCACATGGACGAAGTCCGGCTGCACATAGTCGAGCAGCCGCTGATAATGGGTGATCAGCAGCACCGCCTTGTCGGGGGCGCGCATGATGCGGTTGATCCCCTCGCCCACTGCCTTGAGCGCGTCGATGTCGAGGCCGCTGTCGGTCTCGTCGAGGATCGCGAGCTTGGGGCCGATGATGCCCATCTGCACCATCTCGTTGCGCTTCTTCTCGCCGCCCGAAAAGCCGACATTGACCGGCCGCTTGAGCATCTCGACGTCCATGCCCAGCGCTTCCGCCTGCGCCCTGGCGAGCTTGAGGAACTCGCCACCCGAAAGCGGCGCCTCGTCCCGCGCGCGGCGCTGGCTGTTGAGCGCCTCGCGCACGAACTGCAGGTTGGAGATGCCGGGGATCTCGACCGGATACTGGAAACCGAGGAACAGGCCCGCCGCTGCCCGCTCATGCGGTTCGAGTTCGAGCAGGTCCTGCCCGTCGAAGCGCACGCTGCCGCCGGTAGCATCATAGCCCGGCCGGCCACCCAGCACATAGCCGAGCGTCGACTTGCCGGCGCCGTTCGGGCCCATGATCGCATGGACCTCGCCCGCATGCACTTCGAGGTTCAGGCCCTTGAGGATTTCCTTGCCGTCGATTTCGGCACGGAGGTCGCTGATCTTCAACATCGCTTCGTTCATTCCTTGGGCGGCTCAGGGCCGCTTTTCTGACTTGTCGGTATCGTCGCGCTGCTGCGCGTTGCCCGTGGTGAAGCGCACGACCGGACCGTCCGAGGCCGGGTTCGTCGGCGGCGCGATCGGCTTGACGCGCTGGCGCTCGGTCTCGCGGCTGTCCTCGCCATTGCCGATGGGCCCGACCAGATCGGCGGAGAGCACCGGCTTGGGCTGCACCAGCTTGGGCAGTTCGAAGACCCCCGGCTTGCTCACCCCCGGCGCCGCCGGCGCCCTGGGCGCGCCGATCGCCGCGGCCTGTTCGAGTATGCTCAGCTCACGGCAATCGGTCACTTCGTCGGCGGTCTTGGCATAGCAGACCGGCGTCGCCTCGCACGCAGTGGTGTCGCGCCGCTGGCTGCCGCTCGAGATCATCACCCGGCAGTTGCGCAGCCGCCCGTCCGCTCCCTTGTCGAACAACATGGTGGTGCGCCCGAAGGTGGCGCGCACGACGATGTTCGCCTCGTCCTCGGCCGGCGCGGCGACGGCCTGGGTGGCGGGGACGGCCTGTGCGAGAAGGAGCAGGGCTGCGGCCAGGATCACCCGACGCTCCCCTCCAGCGAGATCCCCAGCAGCTTCTGCGCCTCCACCGCGAATTCCATCGGCAGCTGCTGCAGCACTTCCTTGGCGAAGCCGTTGACGATCAGCGCCACCGCGGCCTCCTGGTCCAGCCCGCGCTGCATCGCATAGAACATCTGGTCCTCGCTGATCTTCGAGGTGGTCGCCTCATGCTCGATCTGCGCGCTGGGGTTCTTCACTTCGATGTACGGCACGGTGTGCGCGCCGCACTGGTCGCCGAGCAACAGGCTGTCGCACTGGGTGAAGTTGCGGACATTCTCCGCCGCCGCGTTCACCAGCACCCGCCCGCGATACGTGTTGTTCGACTTGCCGGCCGAGATGCCCTTGGAGACGATCGTCGAGCGCGTGTTCTTGCCGATGTGCAGCATCTTGGTGCCGGTATCGGCCTGCTGGCGGCCATTGGTGACCGCCACCGAATAGAATTCGCCCACCGAGCCATCGCCCTGCAGGATGCAGCTGGGATATTTCCAGGTGATCGCGCTGCCGGTCTCGACCTGGGTCCAGCTCACCTTCGAATTGGTGCCGGCACACAGCGCGCGCTTGGTCACGAAGTTGAAGATGCCGCCGACGCCGTTCTCGTCGCCCGGATACCAGTTCTGCACGGTCGAATATTTGATCTCGGCATCGTCGAGCGCGACCAGCTCGACCACGGCGGCGTGGAGCTGGTTCTCGTCGCGCATCGGGGCGGTGCAGCCCTCGAGGTAAGAGACGTACGCACCCTTGTCGGCGACGATCAGCGTGCGCTCGAACTGGCCGGTATTCTCGGCGTTGATGCGGAAATAGGTGCTGAGCTCCATCGGGCAGCGCACGCCCTCGGGGACATAGACGAAGGTGCCGTCCGAGAAGACCGCCGAATTGAGCGCCGAATAGAAATTGTCGCGCACCGGCACGACCTTGCCGAGCCACTTCCGCACCAGCTCGGGATATTCGCGGATCGCCTCCGAGATCGACAGGAAGATCACGCCCGCCGCCTTCAGCTCCTCGCGGAAGGTGGTCGCGACCGAGACGCTGTCGAACACCGCATCCACCGCCACCTTGCGCGCGCCCTCGACCCCGGCGAGCACCTTCTGCTCCTCGATCGGGATGCCCAGCTTCTCGTACGTCCGCCGGATCTCGGGATCGAGATCGTCGAGGCTGTTGATCGTCTTCTTCTGCTTGGGCTCGGCGTAGTAATAGGCGTCCTGATAGTCGATATGCGGGATCGCCAGCTTCGCCCATTCCGGCAGCGTCATCTCCTGCCACATGCGGAACGCCTTCAGCCGCCAGTCGAGCATCCACTCGGGCTCGCCCTTCTTGGCCGAGATGTAGCGGACGGTGTCTTCGTTCAGCCCCTTGGGCGCGAACTCCTGCTCGACGTCCGAGGCGAAGCCCCATTCATATTTCTTGTTGGCGGCTGCGAGCGCCTCGGCGTTCTTGGTGGCCATCAGGCAATCTCACTCATGTTTGCACTCAGACTGGCGAGGCTGACGCCCGCGAGCGCGCCCTTTACCGCGCCGTTCACGACATTCCAGTGCGGCTTCACCCGGCAGGTCTCCTCCACGCAGCAATCATGCTTGCCGCCGTCGACACATGCGGTGAGCGCGATCGGCCCCTCCACCGCCTCGACGATGTCGGCCAGCGTGATCGCGGCGGGCGGCCGCGCCAGGCGGAAGCCGCCGCCGGTGCCGCGCGCGCTTTCGAGCAGCCCGGCGGCGGAAAGCTTGCTCACCAGCTTCTGCACGGTGGGCAGCGGCAGCGCGGTCTCCTCGGCGAGCAGCGTCGCATTCAACCGGCACGACCCGCCGCAATGGCGCGCCGCGGCGGACATCATCACGACCGCATAGTCGGCAAGGCTGGAAAGACGCACGCACTTCCTTTGCTGGTCCCGGCGCGCAACGGCGCGGTGGACTCAATCGGACAAAAACGTTCCGATTACGCAAATGGGCTCAGCGACGCCGAAGGTCAACCGATTCGGGGAGAACATCCGGCAGGAAGTGGAAGGTTTCGTTGTCGAGCGTCACCGCCAGCACCGGATCGATGCCCGCCCGCAGCGATGTCGGGGTGTGGCCGGTGAAGTGCCGTATCTCGTTGATCAGGTGCGACTGGTCGGAAAAGGGCTCCACCACATCGTCCACCGAAGCACCCTGATAGATGCGCATCGCGGCGCCGATCGCGCGGAACTTGCGCTTCAGATGCGCAGGCGAGCCGGCGAAATAGTCCTTGCACAGCCGCTGCACCTGCCGCTCGCCGATGTTCGAGCTCCTGCGGATGCGCGCATAGAGATCGTCGATCGTCGGATCCGTGGTCGCCGCCCATTCGCGCACCGCGCGCAGGAAGATCAGATGCGCCGGCGGCACCGGCTTCACTTCGTGCTGGCGCATCGTGAGGAGCGGCTCGATCTCGCCGATCATTTCCTCCAGCGTCTCCATCCGGTGGAGCCGGTGCCAGAGCAGCCCGGCCTGCTCGCAGAACAGCTTCTCGCCGTCGACGATATGGTCGGCGACCTTGTGGGCCGGCACGCCGATCAGCGCCTTCCAGCCGATCGCGCGCAGCGATACGCCGAAGCAGTGGAAGGGCCCGCGGATCTTGTAGGTGGCCGCGGCGGTCCCCGGGCCGTTGACCATTACCCGCCGGGTCTTCTCGACATGGCCGTCAGGGAAAAGGACCTCGCCCTCGCCCTTGATGACGAAGCGGAGCTGGCCGAGATCTACCCGCTCGATCCCCTCGATATCCTCCGCATCGTGCCGGTAGAGATAATAGGACTCGACGTGCGGGAGCAGCGCGCCTTCCGCCTTGCGGAATTCGATCTGCGGCCGCGGATCGCGGTCATTCTCGGCGGCCGGTTGGGCCGGTTTCATCCTGGTTGCGCCCCGCATTTGTGCCCTGTCGATCCGAGACTCTTCCCTTCCCGGATTCCTTATTTTCTGAGGCAAATATACCGCGCGGTCACGGAATAGAAAAGTGGCCCGGTCAGCCGAAGCCAGACCGGGCCAAAAGGAAAGGGTTCCCCCATTGAGCGGAAACCCCTCGGGTCGCAGTTTCCACCTAGCCGAGCCCGGCCTGGCGGTATTGGAAGGAATCGACATACGCAGCTTTACGGAGGGAAAAAGCGATGCGAAGGCCATTCGCCATGGCCTATCCGCTCCGCTCCGCGCTGTTCGCACTCGATGCCGAAAGGGCGCATCGCGCCGCCATCCGCGCGCTTGCGCTATGGGGATCGCTCGGCACCGTTTTCAGATCCGAAATGGTGGAAACACCCATCCAATTGGGAGGTTTGACCTTCCCCAATCGAATCGGGCTGGCCGCCGGACTGGACAAGGATGCCGAGGCGATCCCCGGCCTGTTCGCGCTGGGCTTCGGCGCGGTCGAGGTGGGCACGCTCACGCCCCGCCCCCAGGGCGGCAATCCCCGCCCCCGCCTGTTCCGCCTCCCCGAGGATGAGGCGGTGATCAACCGCATGGGCTTCAACAATGGCGGGATCGACGCGGCGCTGGCGCGCATCGCGAGGCTGGGGCCGCGCAAGGGCATGCTCGGCATCAATGTGGGGGCGAACAAGGACAGCGCGGATCGCGTCGCCGATTATGCCCTGGGGGTGGGCAAGGCGGCCGGGCATGCCGACTACGTCACCATCAACGTCAGCTCGCCCAACACGCCGGGCTTGCGCGATCTCCAGTCGCGTCCCGCGCTCGACGAGCTGCTCGCCGCCAGCCATGCCGCGCGCGGGCGAACGCCCCTGTTCCTCAAGATCGCGCCCGATCTGGATCGCGCCGGGCTGGAAGGGGCGATCCGGGCGGCGCTCGACAACCGGATCGACGCGCTGATCGTGTCCAACACCACCATTTCGCGCCCGCCGCTCCGCTCGGCTCATGCCGGCGAGACGGGTGGCCTGTCGGGCAAGCCGCTCGCCCCGCTCGCACGCCAGAAGCTGGCCGAGGCGGCGGAGATCGCCGCGGGCGCGCTGCCGCTGATCTCGGCGGGCGGGATCGACGGCCCGGACGAGGCGAAGCGCCGCATCGATGCCGGCGCCACGCTCGTCCAGCTCTATTCGGCGCTGGTGTTCAAGGGCCCCGGCCTGCCTCGCGCCATCGCCAGGGCGCTGGCCTAGCCGGCGAGCTTCCGCAGCCGGAGCGCGAGCGCGACATAGGCCGCGCCACCCAGGATTGCGAGCCAGGCGATCAGCCAGACCAGGCCGATGGCGCCCGCAACCGGCCAGGCGAGGATCGCCACGCCGAAGCCGATCGAGACCAGCCCGGCAAGGATCAGGAAGATCTCGCCCTCGATCTCCTTGCGCAGCGCTATCGCGCCCACCGCCTCCATCACGCCGGTGACGATCGCCCAGGCCGCGATCAGCAGCAGCAACACCTGCACGGTGATGCCGGGCCAGATGATGGTCAGCAGGCCCGCGGCGATCCCGGCCAGCCCGGTGAGCGCCAGCCACCAGCGCGGCGTATCCCCGCCACGCATGCCCGACAGCGCCGCGGCCAGCGCGAAGGCGCCGTCGACCAGCGCATAGGCACCCCAGACCAGCGCCAGGGTGAGCAGCGCCAGGCCCGGCCACAACAGCGCGAGGATCCCAAAGGCGATGCCGACGATGCCGCGCAGCAGGAACAGCCACCAGCGCTTGCCGAGCGCGCGCAGCAGCGAGGGGGAAGTTGCGAATGTCGAGCCGTGGGTCATGCTAGCCCTCCTTCCGGAGCGCGCGCCCGTCCGGCATGGGCGGGCATGCGGCGCTTCGGCCTCCGCCAGATTGCGCCCGGTTATACCCTTGCGCAATCATCCGATCGCCTGCCGCCCGACGTAGCGTCTTTGCGCTCCGGCCAAAGCCCGCTACGGCTTGCGGGATGAAGAAGCTGTTCCTGCTGCTCGCCTTTCTCGCCGCTCCCGCCGCGGCTTCCGCCCAGGGGGTGGTGAGCGCCGCCGATCCCCGCGCCGCGGCGGCGGGGACCGAGATCCTCAATGCCGGCGGCAGCGCCACCGACGCGGCGATCGCGACGATGCTCGCCCTCAACGTCGTCGAGCCGCAGAGCGCCGGCATCGGCGGCGGCGCCTTCTTCCTCCAATATGACGTGAAGACCGGCAAGATCGCCACGGTCGACGGGCGCGAGGCGGCGCCGATGGCCGCGAACGACCATTGGTTCTACGGCGCCGACGGCCAGCCGCTCAGCCATATGGCCGCCGTGCCGGGCGGGCGCAGCGTCGGCGTGCCGGGCACGCTGCGCGCCATGGCGAAGGCGCATGCCCGCGCCGGCAAGCTGCCCTGGGCCCGGCTGTTCGCGCCGGCGATCCGGCTGGCGCGCGACGGCTTCGACGTCTCGCCCCGGCTCGCCAACGCGCTGCGCAACTATGCGCCGCACGTCGATGCCGGCGTCCGCGCGATCTATTACCAGGCCGACGGCAAGCCGCTGGCCGCCGGTGCGCGCGCGACCAATCCGCAACAGGCCGCGCTGCTCGAGCGCGTCGCGAAGTTCGGCCCCGACAGTTTCTATGTCGGCCCGCAGGCGGAGAAGCTGGTCGCGACCGTGAACGGCGCGGCGCGCAACCCGTCGAAGATGACCATTGGCGACCTTGCCGCCTATGACGCCAAGGAGCGGCCAGTGCTGTGCGCCAGCTACCGCGCCTACAAGATCTGCTCGATGGGCCCGCCCTCCTCCGGCGGCGTCACCGTGATGATGATCCTCGCCCAGCTCGAGCGCTTCGACATGGCGAAGCTCGGCAAGGACAGCCCCGTCGCCTGGCATCTGTTCGCCGAGAGCTCGCGCCTCGCCTATGCCGATCGCGACCTCTATGTCGGCGATCCCGATTATGTGCAGGTGCCGATCGCCGGTCTGCTCGACCGCAACTATCTCGCCGGCCGCTCGGCGCTGATCAGCCCGGACGGCACCATGGCCGACGTGAAGGCCGGCACGCCCCCGGGCGCTCCGAAGCGCATCGCCGTGAAGCCGCAGGAAGTGCCCGGCACCACCTCGCTCTCGGTGGTCGACAAGGCCGGCAACGTCGCCCAGGTGACCACCACGATCGAAGGCGCGTTCGGCTCGGGCCTGTCGGTGGACGGCGTGATGCTCAACAACGAGCTCACCGATTTCGACATCGTGCCGGAGAAGGACGGC
Source organism: Sphingomonas sp. IBVSS2 (assembly GCF_002127225.1). Classification (GTDB taxonomy): domain Bacteria; phylum Pseudomonadota; class Alphaproteobacteria; order Sphingomonadales; family Sphingomonadaceae; genus Sphingomonas. Next base: position 1,118,213 of record NZ_NFUR01000001.1, on the reverse strand, counting down.
TATCTCGTCGCCAACCGGGTGGAGGGCGGCAAGCGCCCGCGCAGCTCGATGGCGCCGACGATCGTCTATGGTCCGGACGGCAAGGTCCGCATCGCGATCGGCGCGGCCGGCGGCTCGACGATCATCGCCCAGGTCGCCAAGGCGCTGGTCGGCGTGATCGACTGGAAGCTCTCGGCCCAGGACGCGATCGGCCTCGGCCTGCTCTATGCGCCCGGCAAGATGGCGGTCGCCGAAAAGGGCACCCAGCTCGACGCGATGGTCCCGGCGCTCCAGGCACTGGGCGAGAAGGTCCAGTCCGCCCCGCTCGGGCTGAAGATGAACGCGGTCGAGCGGGTCGGGGGCCGCTGGACCGGCGGTGCCGATCCGCGCAGCGAAGGCGTCGTGATGGACCAACAGGGCCACATGACCGTTATCAATCGCGTGGGCGCGCAGCCGAACCGGCCGTCGGAATAAACGTCGGGGGAAGGCGGGACGCTCCGGACAAGGGGCGCCCGTAATGGGGAGAGGGAATGCGTAGGCTCGAACGGTTCGACAACCTGGTCCAGATGTTCTTCGCGCGGGCGAAGGAAAAGGGCGACGCGCCCTTCCTCTGGCACAAGGACGAAAGCAAGTGGCGGCCGACCAGCTGGGCCGAGGCGGCCCGCCAGGTGGCGAGCCTGGCCGCGGCGCTGACCGCGCTCGGCCTGAAACGCGGCGACCGGGTGATGCTCGTCTCGGAGAATCGCCCGGAATTCTGCATCAGCGACCTGGCGATCATGGCCGCGGGCTGCGTGACCGTGCCCACCTACACCACCAACACCGAGCGCGACCACCAGCACATCATCGAGAATTCGGGCGCCTGCGCGATCATCGTCTCGAACACCAAGCTGGCCAAGGCGCTGCTGCCCGCCGCGATCCGCGCCTCGTCGGCCCGGATGGTGATCGGCATCGAGGAACTGCGCGTCGCCCAGCAGGGCAGCCTGGAGTTCCATGACTGGCGCGCGCTGGTCGCGAAGCACGACACCGATCCGCGCGGCCTGTCCTGCACTTTCCGCCGCGAGGACCTGGCCTGCATCATCTACACCAGCGGCACGGGCGGATCCCCGCGCGGCGTGATGCAGCATCACGGCGCGATCCTGCACAATGTCGAGGCGTGCTGCGCGCTGATCAGCGAGGATTTCGGCTGGGAGGACGAAGTGTTCCTCTCCTTCCTGCCCCTGTCCCACGCCTATGAGCATACCGGCGGCCAGCATTTCCCGATCGGGCTCGGCGCGCAGATCTATTATTCCGAAGGGCTGGAGAAGCTCGCCTCGAACATCGAGGAAGTGCGCCCCACCATCATGGTCGTCGTGCCCCGCCTGTTCGAGGTGCTGCGCACCCGCATCGTCAAGCAGGTGGAGAAGCAGGGCAGCTTCGCCAATTTCCTGCTCGACAAGGCCGTCGCGATCGGCGGGCGCAAGGCGACGGGCACCGGGCGCCTGTCCGACCTGCCGATGAACCTGTTCCTCGGCGCCACCCTGAAGCCGAAGCTCTCGAAGAAGTTCGGCGGCCGGATCAAGGCGATGGTCTCGGGCGGCGCGCCGCTCAATCCCGAGGTCGGCATCTTCTTCCAGAGCCTCGGGCTCACTTTCCTCCAGGGCTATGGCCAGACCGAGGCGGCGCCGGTGATCTCGTGCAACCGGCCCAAGGCGGGGCTCAAGATGGACACGGTCGGCCCGCCGCTCGAGGGGGTGGAGGTGCGCATCGCCGACGATGGCGAGATATTGGTGCGCGGCGAGCTGGTGATGCACGGCTATTGGCGCAACGAGGAGGAGACGAAGCGCGTCCTGCGGGACGGCTGGCTCTATACCGGCGACATCGGCCATATCGACGAGAAGGGCCGGATCAAGATCACCGATCGCAAGAAGGACATCATCGTCAACGACAAGGGCGACAATGTCGCGCCGCAGAAGGTGGAGGGCATGCTGACGCTCCAGCCCGAGATCGTCCAGGCGATGATCGCCGGCGACCGCAAGCCCTATATGAGCGCGGTGATCGTCCCCGATCCGGAATGGACCGCCGAATGGTGCGCCCGGACCGCCACCAAGTGCGACTTCAGGGAACTGGCCCATGATCCCGACTACAAGGCGGCGCTGGGCGCGGCGGTGGAGCGGGTGAACAAGGACCTGTCGGTGATCGAGCGCGTCCGCAAGTTCCTGGTCGCCGACGAACCCTTCACGATCGAGAACGAGCAGCTGACGCCCAGCCTCAAGATCCGCCGGCACATATTGAAGGCCGTCTATGGCGAGCGGCTGGACGCGCTGTACCGGAACTAAGGCGTATCGATATTCCTCACCCCTTCGTCATGCGGAACTCGTTTCAGCATCCAACTCTCCCCAAGCGATATCCTGCGAGGCGCGTTGGACCCCGAAACAAGTTCAGGGTGACAGTGGAAGTTGGAGAGCGAACCCAACGAGAAAGGCCGGGGCTTCCACCCCGGCCTTTCTCGTTTCAGGCGTGAAGCCGGAGCCTCACTTCTTCTCCGGCACCACCTTGAGCGTCCAGTCCCTGTCCGGGCGGAGATATTTCATCGCCAGCCCCTGCACGTCCTGCGGCGTCACCCGCGAATAGTCCGCGGCCAGCGTCTCGACGGCGGCGATCCGCGCGGGATCATAGGTGCCGCCCTCGACCAGGCGCATCCAGAACATGTTGCCCGAGGACATGCGCAGGATCTGCTGCTTCAGCGGCGTGAGCGCGCGGTTGAGCTCGTCCGCGTCGATCGGCTTGGCGACCAGGTCGGCGGCGATCTTGCGCGACAGCTCGAAGAAGAAGTCGACCTTGTCGGGCGGCACCATGCCGAGCGCCATGATCTTGCCGCCCGCCGGCAAACCCTGCGGCCACTGGCTGGCCACCTGGGGCGAATAGCTCACGCCCGCCTGGCTGCGCAGCTGGTCGAGCAGCCGGTCGCGGAACACCGCGGCGAGCACTTCGAGCTTGCGGCTCTCGGTGATGCCGCCATTCTCGGTGCCGCCGCCGGTCGGCCAGGCGATCACCGCCGCCGCCTGATTGGGCTGGCCCTTGTGGAACAGCGTCACCGGCGTGGCGACGTGCGCGGGGAACTCCACCGGCGCGAGCGGCGCCTTGCTCGCCACCCGCGGCTTCAACGCACCGAAGGTGGCGGCCACGGCCTTCACCGTCGCCTCGGCATCCATGTCGCCGAATACTTCGACTTCGATCGGCCCGGTCGCCAGCAGCGGCTCCCAGAACTTGCGGAAGCTCTCCGGCGTGGTCTCGCGAATCGTCGCCTCGGGCGGCACGCCCCAGCGCGGATCGCCATTGTGGAGCAGCCGCTCCAGGTCGCGATTCAGCACCGCGTCGGGCGAGGCCGAGAGGCCGGCATAGCCCGACAGGATGCCCGCCTTGGCGCGCAGCACCGGATTGGGATCCCAGCCCGGTGCCGCGAGCTTGGTCGCCAGCAGCTTGAGCTGGTCGGGCAGGTCTTCCTTGGTGGTCTGCCCCTTCAGGAGGAAGGCATCGTCGTCGACGTCGAAATCGGCGCCGATCTGGCGGCGGCCGGTCAGGGCGTCGAGCTCTTCCTGGCCATATTTGCCGATGCCGCTGGCCACGAGCGCCGGATCGCCGGCCCAGGCCGGGGTCTGGCCCTTGTTCGGCAGGCCCGAGAGCCCGCGGCCGAAGCGCACGTTGACATAGACCTTGCCGGTCTCCGACGGGTCCTGGCGGATCAGCAGCGTCACGCCGTTCGCGAAAGCGAGCTTCTCGATGCCGGTGCCCGGCAGGATCTGCTCGCGGCTCGCCACCTTGCCGGGCACGCCGAGCTTGGGCAGCGCCGCGAAGCTGACATTGCCCACCAGCTTGCGCTTGCCGCTCGCCGCGACATTGGCCTCGAGCGCGGAGGCCACCTTGGTGGTGATCGCGGGATCGGGCGCATGCAGGTTGACGATCGCGCGCGTCGCGGTGCCTTCGAACACCTTCTTCGACGACGCCAGCACCGTGGCGGGAGTGAACATCTTGCCGTCCACCGCGCCCTTGAAGATCGCGTAGGAGAATTCGGGCGTCGTCACCGTCTCGTTGATGTCGACTGCCTCGGCCAGGTCGTCGGCCAGCTTGGCCCCGGCCTCGACCGGCGCGGTGTTGATCCGCTGCTTCATCGACGATTCGATCTCGGCGACCTCGCGATCGATCTCGGCCTGGCTCGGCGGCGCGGCCTGGGCGTCGGCGATCACCGCGCGCACGTCGCGCAACGCCGCTTCCCAGTCGTCGCCGATGGGAAGCACCTGCACGGTGGTGATGTTCGCCGATCGGCCGATGTCGCTCAGATCGGCCCCGGCGGCGATGAAGGTGCCGCCCGAGCGCGCGCGCGTCTCCAGCCGGCGATTGATGATGCGGATCGCGACCAGGTCGATCATCCGCTTCTGGTTGAAGATCACCGTATCGCCGTCGACCGTCCAGGGGCGCACGATCGCCATGGTGGTGAGCACCGGCAGCGCCGGCTCGACGATGCTGGCGGCAACGGGGGTGCCTTCGACGGGCTTGCCGAAATCGGGCGTCGGCACCGCCGGGCCGGTGCCCTTCCAGTCCGAGAAATGCTTGACGATCATCTGCTCTAGCAACGCCGGATCGACATCGCCGATCGCGATGACGGTGGCGCGCTCGGGGCGATACCAGCGCTCGTGGAATGCCTGCACGCTTGCCGGCGTGGCAGCGACGAGCGTGTCCACCGTGCCGATCGGCTCGCGCTGCGACAGCGGCTGGCCGGCGAACATCAGGTCGAGCATCGCATCCTGCAGCCGCACCTGCGGCCCCGGCTGCTCGCGCTGCTCGGCGAGCACCACCGGCCGCTCCGAATCGAGGATCTGCTGCGTGATCTGCGGGCCGGACATCATGCCGGCCAGGATCTTGAAGCTCTCGTCCAGCCCCGCCGGGGACGCCATGGGCAGGTCGAGCTTGTAGGTAGTGGCGGTGAACGTGGTGCTCGCGTTCGAATCGGAGCCGAAGGTCACGCCCAGGCGCTGCCAGACGCGCTTCGATTCGCCGTCGGGCACGTGCACCGAGCCGCGGAAGGAAAGATGTTCGAGCAGGTGCGCGAAGCCCCGCTCGCTGTCGCGCTCCATGAGCGAGCCGACATCCATGCGCACGCGGACCGAGACCTGGCCGGGCGGCACGCCGTTCTTGCGCACGGCATAGCGTACCCCGTTGGGAAGCCGCCCGAATTTCCACGCATCGTCATGGACGAGATCGCTCTTCTCATAGAGCCAGGGATCCTTGGCGGTCTGGACCGGGCGCCCCACCGTCTGCGTATCGGGCACGTTCGGGGGATTGGTCGAAACCTGGGCCTGGGCCGGCAGGACCGGCGCGAGCGCGGCGAAAGCGAGGAGCGCGAGAGGCGCACGCAGGAAAAAGTGCATAGACCGTCCATCTAGGGGCGAAGCGCCGGGCATGCCAGCGCGAACCTTTCCGCCAGATGTACGCACGGGACACGAAGCGGCCCTTGTGCGCCGCAGCGGGGCCATGTTTTCGACCCATCCACAGGCTAATCGAAGCGGTGCGGGCGAGTCCCGCGGTCGAAAAGGCAGCGTAACCAGCAAGGTCAGGTGCAGTGAAGGTCGAGCCGAGCGCGCGGGGCAGCGCAATGTGGCGGGACGCAGGCGAAGTCGAGGCCGCCGCAGCACGGGAAATGATTCCCGATCTTACGATCATGTCGGGTACCAGCATGCCCGACGCGCCGTTGCGCGCCGATCGCGACCGGCCTTTCCTGATCAAATATGGCAAGCATCTACGCAGGATCCTCGACCGGTTCATCGCCCGCTTTTCGCTCGTCTCGAACGGCCCGGTGCTCGACGTGCGCGACTTCGCCTGGACCGAGGCGCTGCGCGCCAACTGGCAGGCGATCCGCGCCGAGGCGATCGCCGCCGCGATCGCGCCGCATCTCGCGCCCTCGCTCTCCGTCATCTCGCCCGACCACCGCGCCATCGCGCCGGTGAACAAGTGGCGAAGCTATTTCCTCTATGGCTATGGCTATTTCGTGCCGGAGAATCTCGATCGCTGCCCGGTGACCACCCGGCTGGTCGAATCGATCCCCGGCCTCAACAGCGCCTTCTTCTCGATCCTCGCCCCGGGCACGCACATCCCGGCGCATCGCGGCGTCACCAAGGGACTGATCACCTGCCATCTCGGCCTTGTCGTGCCGCGCGACGGCGACGTGCGCATGCGCGTCGGCGATCGCATCCTGCGCTGGGCGGAGGGCGAGACGCTGGTGTTCGACGACACCTATGATCACGAGGTGTGGAACGACACCAGCGGCACCCGCGTGGTGCTGCTCGTCCAGTTCCGCCGGCCGCTCCGCCAGCCCGGCCGGTGGTTCGTCGACCGGTTCCTGGCCTGGATCCGCAGCTCGGCGTTCGTGCAGGAGGCACGGGCGAACGTGAACCGCTGGAACGCGGCGATGAGGGCGCTCGACGATTGATTTGCGCGCGCCACGGGCCCACATGGCGCACACGAAGGAGCTGCCGCCAAATGGCTACCAACCGCGCCAAGGCCTGGACCGAATTCCGCCGGATGATCGCCTGGATCGCATTCGCGGGCGTGCTGATGGTCGCGGGCGCCCTCTGGTATCTCTCGCTCTACGACGCGCTCTATCCCTCGGCCATCCTCGCCACGATCGGCGGCGTGTTCCTTTCCACGCTGCTCGGCTGCGGCCTGTTCGCCGCCGCCTTCTTCAGCGACAAGAGCGGCCACGACCAGAGCGTGACCGACGCGACCATGCACGACGAGCGGCAGGACTGAACTCCGATCCGTCATGCCGGCCCAGGGCCGGATGACCATGGTGGGGTACCGGAAACCTTTCGTTTCCTCCTTCCAGCTTGATCGCCACCGCCCGAGCGCCCAAATGACGCCCATGCTGATCGAGACCGAAGCCACGCCCAATCCGGCGACGCTCAAATTCCTGCCGGGCCGCACCGTGATGGAAGCGGGCACCCGCGACTTTGCGAGCCCGGAAGAGGCCGAGGCCTCCCCGCTCGCCGAGGCCCTGTTCGGCCTGGGCGACGTGACCGGCGTGTTCTTCGGCCGCGACTTCATCTCGGTGACGATCGCTCCCGGCGCCGAATGGCACGATGCCAAGCCCGGCGTGCTCGGCATCCTGCTCGATCATTTCGCGGCGAACATGCCGCTGTTCCACGCCGCCGCCGCCGGCTTCAGCGTGCCGGCCGAGAGCCAGGACTTCGGCGACAATCCCGAGGACGCGGAGATCGTTGCGCAGATCAAGGAACTGATCGAGACGCGCGTGCGCCCCGCCGTCGCCAATGACGGCGGCGACATCGTCTATCGCGGCTTCGATGCCGGCAAGGTCTATCTCCAGATGCAGGGCGCCTGCTCGGGCTGTCCCAGTTCGACCGCCACGCTCAAGAACGGCATCGAGCAGCTGCTCAAATATTACGTCCCCGAAGTCACCGAAGTCCGGGCAGTTTGAGATCTTGCGGTGCCGGCCCCGGCACCGCGCTCGAAGCAAGCCGAAAACGAAAGGACCGATACCCATGGCCCAACCGCTCGACGACGCGGCGCTGGACACGATCTTCCGTACCGCGCGCACCTATAACGGCTATACCGACGCCCCGGTCACCCAGGCCGATATCCGCAGCATCTACGACCTGCTCAAGATGGGCCCTACCTCGGCCAACAACCAGGCCGCACGCTTCGTATGGCTGACCACGCCCGAAGCGAAGGAGAAGCTCGCCCAGCTGTCGAGCAGCACCAATGCCGACAAGATCCGCAAGGCGCCCGCCGCGGTGATCATCGGCATGGACCTGGCGTTCAACGAGCAGCTGCCCTGGCTCTTTCCGCACGCGCCGACCGCGAAGGACTGGTTCCCCACCGAGGAAAGCCGCTACACCACGGCGTTCCGCAACTCGTCGCTGCAGGGCGCATATCTGCTGCTCGCCGCCCGTGCGCTCGGTTTCGATACCGGCCCGATGTCGGGTTTCGACAACGCGAAGGTTGACGAAGCCTTTTTTGCGGACCAGCCCAATGTGAAGTCCAACTTCATCTCGACACTGGGACATGGCGACCCCTCCACCATCTTCGATCGACTCCCGCGCCCTGAATTCGAGCAGTTCAATCGCGTCCTCTGATCTGACTCTCGTCATCGAGACCGCGACCGCGGCCTGTTCGGTCGCGTTGCTCGATGGGGCGACCGTGGTGGCCGCGGCCCATGAAGTCGTCGGCCGCGGCCATGCGGAGCGGCTGGTGCCGATGATCGCCGCGCTGCCGGGCCAGGGCCGGGCGGCGCACATCCTCGTCGATGTCGGCCCCGGCAGCTTCACCGGCGTGCGCGTCGGCCTCGCCGCGGCGCTCGGCCTGTCGATCGGCTGGAGCGCGGACGTGCACGGCTTTTCGTCGCTCGCGCTCGTCGCCGCCGCCGGCTTCGCCGCCAACCCGGCGATCGCCAGCCTTGCCGTGGTGCTCGAAGGCGGGCACGGTGAGGTGTTCATGCAGGCTTTCCATTCCCAGCCGCTGCGGGAAGACGGGCCGTTCCGCTCGCTCGCGCCCGCCGCCGCCCTTGCCGCGCTCGAGGGGCGCCCGGCCATTGGCAGCGGCGTCCGCCACCTGGCGCCGCTGGCCGAGGGGCCCGACCTGCGCGAGGCGCTGCCCGCCGCCGCCGACGTCCGGCTGCTCCCCGGGGGCTTCACCGCCCTGCCCGCCCGCCCCGTCTATGGCCGCGCGCCCGATGCCAAGACGCTCGCCGAGCGGGGCTTGGCATGAGCGGCACGATCAACCTGATCGAGCTGCGCGAGGGCGGGGCGCACGATCTCCACAGCGTCAACCGCATCATGCAGGAAGCGTTCGACCCCCGTTATGGCGAGGCCTGGACCAGCGCGCAGTGCCTCGGCATGCTCTCGCTCCCCGGCGTCTGGCTGGTGGTGGCCAGCGTCGACGGCCAGGACGCCGGCTTCTCCCTCGCCCGCGCCATCGCCGGCGAGGCCGAGTTGCTGCTCCTCGCCACGCACCCCGCCGCGCGCCGCCGCGGCGTTGCCGGCGCGCTGCTCCGCGCCGTGATCGAAGAAGCCCGTGGCCGCGGTGTCGCTCGTCTTCATCTCGAGGTGCGTTCAGGAAACGATGCCGTCTGGCTCTACCGTCGCGAAGGCTTTGAAAAGGTCGGCGAGCGCAAGGACTATTATCGAGGACGTAGCGGGCAGTTGTTCGATGCCCATACCTATGCTCGGGATCTGGACTGAGACTTACGGATATCTGCAAATATGATCTTGCGTTTGATCCAAAATGGTCCGATAGGGTGACGCCGGGCGACGAGTGATAGTCGTCTTCGCCGGGTCGAAAGGAAAAAAATGGAAACGCAAGCCGAGATTGATGAAACGCTGGTCACCCTGACGGCAGATATTGTTGCGGCGCATGTCAGCAACAACAGCGTTGCGGTATCCGACCTTCCGACTCTCATCCAGAACGTGCATGGCGCGCTCTCGGGTCTTGGCCGCGCCGCCGCCGAGCCCGAAGTGAAGCAGGAGCCGGCCGTTTCCATTCGTGCCTCGGTGAAGCCCGACTATATCGTGTGCCTCGAGGACGGCAAGAAGCTCAAGATGCTGAAGCGTCACCTGATGACGCACTATCAGATGACGCCGGAGCAGTACCGCGCCAAGTGGAACCTGCCCGCCGATTATCCGATGGTCGCCCCCAATTATGCCGAGCAGCGCCGCAGCCTGGCGAAGAAGATCGGCCTGGGCACCAAGCGCCGCAAGCGCTGAGCCGCAGACCGCCGGAATTGGAAGGGCCGGTCCGGATCGCTCCGGGCCGGCCTTTTCGCTGCCCGCGCCTTTTCTCCGCCACAGTCTTCCAACTTCGGCGCACGCACGCTACATCGCGCCCATGGGCCGTAAGATCGATCTCGAAGCGCTCTGCCACGAGAAGGGGCTGCGCATCACCGAACAGCGCAAGGTGATTGCGCGCGTCCTCTCCGATGCGGAGGATCATCCCGACGTCGAGAAGGTCTATGAGCGCGCCTCGGCGATCGATCCGGGCATCTCGATCGCCACGGTCTATCGCACCGTGCGCCTGTTCGAAGAAGCCGGCATCCTCGACCGCCACGATTTCGGCGACGGCCGCGCGCGCTACGAGCCTTCGCCCGAAGCGCATCACGACCACCTGATCAACGTCGAGACGGGCGAAGTGATCGAGTTCGTCGATCCCGAACTCGAACAGTTGCAGAAGCAGATCGCCGAGCGGCTGGGCTTCCGCCTGGTCGATCACCGCATGGAACTCTACGGCGTCGCGCTCGACCGCAAGACCTGAGATGCCGGGCACCGGCGAGATCCGGGCCCAGCGCGCCGCGCGCCGGCGCGAGGACGCGATCCAGGGCCACGACACTCCGCTCACCCTGGCCGAGCGGTGCCGGATGGGGTGGCGCGTGGCGATGCTGGTGCTGTCGCTGCTGCTGCTCGTCCCGCTCCACTATCTCTTCCGCTTCGCCCGCCTGCCCTCGCCCTGGCCGCGCTATTTCCTCTCCATCGCCGCCAGGATCTGCGGCGCGCGGATCAACCGCATCGGCACGCACCTGAAGCGCGACGTCTTCTATATCTCCAACCATCTGAGCTGGATCGACATATTGGCGCTGGGCGGCGCCAGCGGCACGGCCTTCATCGCCAAGGCCGAGATCCGGAGCTCGCCCATCGTCGGCTGGCTCGCCGGGCTCAACCGCACCGTCTATGTGAAGCGCGAAAACCGTCTGGGCGTCGCCGAGCAGATCAACGAGCTGCGCGACGCGCTGGCGGAGACCTGGGCGATCACGGTCTTCCCCGAAGGCACCACCACCGACGGCAAGTCGCTCCTCCCCTTCAAGACGCCGATGCTGCGCGTGCTCGAGCCGCCGCCGCCCGGGGTGATGGTGCAGCCGGTGATGCTCCATTATGGCGCGGCGGCGGACGACATCTGCTGGATCGGCCAGGAACGCGGGCTCAACAATGCGCGGCGCGTGCTCGGCCGCAAGGGCAGCTTCCGGCTCGACGTGCATTTCCTCGAGCCCTTCCACCCGCGCGACTTTCCCGGCCGCAAGGTGATCGCCGCGGAGAGCCGGCGGCGGATCGAGGAGGCGCTGGTCGCGGTGCTGGGCCAGCCGCTGCGCCCCTTCCGCTTCGCCGAGGATCCGATCGGATATCGGCCGAGGCCGGGGGCAACCGAATAACCGATCGCCACCCTGAACTTGTTTCAGGGCCCAACCCTTCACAGGCGACGGGCTCGCCCATTCCACCTTGGATGCTGAAACAAGTTCAGCATGACGAAGGATTTGGCTATAGCCCCGCCAATCATGAACGCCCCCAAGAATCCCAGGACCTTTCAGGTCAAATCCTTCGGCTGCCAGATGAACGTCTATGACGGCGAGCGCATGGCCGAGCTGATGGCCGCGCAGGGCATGACCGCCGCCGCCGAGGGCGAGGCCGCCGATCTCGTCGTGCTCAATACCTGCCACATCCGCGAAAAGGCGACCGAGAAAGTCTATTCGGACATCGGCCGCCTGCGGAAGGGCGCGCGCGCGGACGGGCGCGCGGAGCCGATGATCGCCATCGCCGGCTGCGTCGCCCAGGCCGAGGGCGAGGAGATCGTCCGCCGCGCCAGGGTCGATGTCGTGGTGGGCCCGCAAGCCTATCACAACCTGCCCGAGCTGGTGGCGAAGGCCGCCAGCGGCCAGTCGACCCTCGATACCGACATGCCGGCGCTCAGCAAGTTCGGCGCGCTGCCCCGGCGCCGCAAGGTCGGCCCCACGGCCTTCCTCACCGTGCAGGAAGGCTGCGACAAATTCTGCACCTATTGCGTCGTGCCCTATACGCGCGGCGCCGAGATCAGCCGGTCCTTCGCCGAACTGGTCGACGAGGCCAAGGCGCTGGTCGATGCCGGCGCGCGCGAGATCACGCTGCTCGGCCAGAACGTCAATGCCTGGGACGACGATGCCGGCACCGGGCTGCACGGCCTGATCCGCGCGCTCGACCGGATCGAGGGCCTGGAGCGCATCCGCTACACCACCAGCCACCCCAACGACATGCGCGAGGGCCTGATCCGCGCCCATGCCGAGGTGGCGAAGCTGATGCCCTTCCTCCATTTGCCGGTGCAGGCGGGAAGCGACCGCATCCTCAAGGCAATGAACCGCAGCCACACGCGCGACTCGTATCTGGATATCCTCGAGCGCGTCCGCGCCGCGCGGCCCGACATCGCGCTGTCGGGCGATTTCATCGTCGGCTTCCCGGGCGAGACCGAGGCCGAATTCGAGGAGACGCTGCGCCTGGTCGACGCGGTCGGCTATGCCCAATGCTTCAGCTTCAAGTACAGCCCGCGCCCGGGCACGCCCGCCGCGGAGATGACCGACCGGTTCGTCCCCGCCGAAGTGATGGACGAGCGCCTGCAGCGCCTCCAGGCCGCGCTCAACCGCGACCAGCTCGCCTTCAACCAGGCGACCGCCGGCAAAAGCTGTCCGGTGCTGATCGAGCGCCGGGGCAAGCTCCCCGGCCAGATGCTCGGCAAGTCGCCCTGGCTCCAGTCGGTCTATCTCGATACCGATGCCGGGATCGGCGACATGGTCGAGGCGGAGATCGTCGAGGGCTTCGCCAATTCGCTGCGCGGCGTGGAGAAGGCGCGCGCGGCGGCCTAGGCCGCGCTCGCCTTCACGGTCGCCGGCTCCGCCCAGCAGCCTTCATATTCCCCGAACAACGGCTCGGCACCCTTCTGCCCCGTCTCCAGCCAGGCCACCTTGGCGCGGGCATAATCGACCATCGCGTTCACCTGCGCCGCCTTCTCCTCCAGCCGCGCGAGCTGCATCCGCATCAGCTCCAGGCTGCGCTCGGCGGTTATCGCCCCATCATGATATTCCGCCGCCAGCGCCGCGATCTCGCGCAGCGAGAAACCGAGATTCTGCGCCATCCGGATGATCCGCGCCACGTCCAGATGCTCCTCGGTGAAGATCTGATAGGGGTTGGAGCCGCCCTTCCTGCCCGTCGCGGGTGCGAGCAGCCCTTTGCGGACGTAGAAGCGCACCGTGTCGGTGCTCATGCCGGCGCGCCGGGCGAATTCGGAGATCAGCACGCGATTTCATCTCTTGACCATGGACTATGGTCCATACTTATATGACGAGGCTCCACATCGCAACCGGAGCCAGAAATGCAGAAAACCGCCCTCGTCACCGGCGCCTCCGCGGGGATCGGCGAAGCCACCGTCAAGCGGCTGTTGAAGGACGGCTACAAGGTCTTCGCCGCCGCCCGCCGCCTCGATCGCATGGCGCCGCTCGAGCGCCTCGGCGCCGAGCTGATCGACCTCGACCTGACCGACGATGCCTCGATCGTCGCCGCCATGGAGAAGATCCGCGCCGCCGCCGGCCGGCTCGACCTGCTCGTCAACAATGCCGGCTATGGCAGCTATGGCGCGATCGAGGACGTGCCGATGGAAGAGGCCCGCCGCCAGATGGAAGTCAACGTCTTCGGCCTTGCCCGGCTCTGCCAGCTCGCCACCCCGCTGATGCGCGCGCAGCGATCGGGCACGATCGTCAACGTCACGTCGATCGGCGGCAAGTTCGGCGAGCCGTTCGGCGGCTGGTACCATGCGACCAAGTTCGCGGTGGAGGGCTTCAGCGATTGCCTGCGCATGGAGCTCAGGCCCTTCGGCATCCGCGTGGTAGTGATCGAGCCCGGTGCGATCCGCACCGAATGGGGCGGCATCGCGCACCAGAGCCTGGTCGAGCGCTCGGGCAGCAGTGCCTATGCGCCCTGGGCGCTCCGGCATGCCGCGGTGCTGAGCGGCGCCGAAAGCGGCAGCTTCGCCTCCCCGCCCGAAGTGGTGGCGAACGCCATCGCCAGGGCCGCCGCCGCGCGCCGCCCGCGCATCCGCTACGGCACGGGCGGCGGGGCCAAGGTCTTCCTGTTCCTCGCCCATTGGCTGCCCGATCGCTGGAAGGATGCACTGATGTGGCGGATGAGCCAGTCGCGCCGGGCCGACTGAGCGTTGCGCATGGGACACGGCGAGGCGTGCATGCGCCTCGCCGCGGCTTTTCCCCTGTCCAAGTCGGCAATCCTCTGCCACTCTCCCCATATCGCATGCGCCAGGGAACCGCCCGCATCGTCTTCGCTTTGACACGCAGCGTCTCTACGCGCGTCGGGCAGGGGACGTCCGCGCGCACGCGTGGCACCGTCAACAGAGTCAACATCTCGCAGCCGCAAGGAGCCGCATGAGCCGCAAGCCTGTCCCCGCCCAGTCCGGTGAACGCAGCCGCGCCGAGGTGAATTTCGACAAGCCCCAACTCCTGCCGCAGCTCTTCGGCGAATTCGACAGCAACATCCTCGCTTTGGAAGAGCGGCTCGGCGTGTACATCCACGCCCGCGGCCAGCGCGTGCAGATCGAAGGGTCCGCCGAGGCCGTCGCCCATGCCCGCGAAGTGCTGCAGGAACTCCATGCCCGCGTCATCCGCGGCGAGGAAGTCGATACCGGGCTGATCGACGCGGTGATCGCGATGTCGAGCGAGCCGACGCTCACCGGCATCATCAAGGCGGACAATGGCAACGCGCCGCCCCAGATCATGATCCGCACGCGCAAGAAGACGATCGTGCCCCGTTCGGTCGCGCAGACCCAGTATATGCGCGCGCTCGTCTCGAACGACATGATCTTCGCCCTGGGGCCCGCGGGCACCGGCAAGACCTATCTCGCCGTGGCGCAGGCAGTCGCGCAGCTGATCACCGGCAGCGTCCAGCGGCTGATCCTTTCGCGCCCCGCCGTGGAGGCCGGCGAGCGGCTGGGCTTCCTGCCCGGCGACATGAAGGAGAAGGTCGATCCCTATCTCCGCCCGATCTACGATGCGCTCTATGATTGCCTGCCCGCCGAGCAGGTCGAGCGGCGTATCGCCAGCGGCGAGATCGAGATCGCCCCGATCGCCTTCATGCGCGGCCGCACGCTGGCGGATGCGTTCGTCATCCTCGACGAGGCGCAGAACACCACGCCCGCGCAGATGAAGATGTTCCTCACCCGCTTCGGCCAGAACAGCCGGATGGTGATCTGCGGCGATCCCAACCAGGTCGACCTGCCCGGCGGCCCGCCCGCCTCGGGCCTGAACGACGCGACGCGGCGGCTCGAGGGCGTCGAGGGCATCGCCTTCTCCCGCTTCTCGACGGCGGACGTGGTCCGCCACCCGATCGTCGGCCGCATCGTCGAGGCGTATGAGGGGCCGAATGCCTGATCTTTCCGATAAGCCCCTCCCTGCAAGGGAGGGGTTCGGGGTGGGTCGATACACGCGCTACGGCATCCGCATGACCATCCATCATCCGTATCGCCAGGACGCCACCCACCCCTCGCTCCCCTCCCTTGAAAGGGAGGGGAAGTAAGTGCTGGACGTCGCCGCCCTGGTCGAATCCCCCTGGCCGAATGCGGATTGGGAAGCCCTCTCCATCCGCGCCGCCGAGACCGCGCTCCGCCAGACCCCCTTTCTCGAATGGCTGGATCACGCCGCGACGATCGAAGTTGCGGTGCGCTTCACCTCGGACGAGGAAGTCCATGTCCTCAACCGCCAGTATCGGGGCAAGGACAAGCCGACCAACGTGCTCTCCTTCCCAATGATCCAGCCGGACCTGATGGAAGCGGTCACCGAGAACAGCGACGATGGCGAAGTGCTGCTGGGCGACATCGTCCTGGCGCACGGCGTCTGCGCCGCCGAAGCGCTGGAGCGCCGGGTCGGCGTCCAGGATCATGCCACGCACCTGATTGTCCACGGCCTGCTGCATTTGCTAGGCTATGACCATATGAATGATGCCGAGGCAGAGGCGATGGAGGAAATGGAGCGCGCCGCGCTTCGCGACCTCGGCCTGCACGACCCCTATCTGATACGCGAGGATTGAACACCGAACATGCCCGAGGGCCCTAGTAGCAACGGCAACGGAGACAGCCACGAAGGTGGCGGAATATGGCGCGGCATCCGCACCCTCCTGTTCGGTGACGACCAAGAAGAAACGCTGCGCGACCGCATCGAGGACGCGATCGACGAGCATGACGAGGGCGGCCGCGCCCCGGCGGGCGACCTGGCGCCGATCGAGCGCCAGATGCTCAGGAACCTGCTCCATTTCGGCGAGCGCGATGCCGGCGATGTCGGCGTGCCGCGCGCGGACATCATCGCGGTCGAGGAACGGACCAGCTTCGCCCAGCTGGTGAAGCTGTTCGAAGAGGCCGGCCACAGTCGCCTGCCCGTCTATCGCGAAGAGCTCGATACGATCATCGGCATGGTCCACATCAAGGACGTGTTCAACATCCTGGCGAGCGGCGCGCCGCACCCCGCCAGCATCGCCGGCCTGATCCGCCAGCCGCTCTACGTGCCCCAGTCGATGGGCGCGCTCGACCTGCTCGCCCAGATGCGCGGGCGGCGCACCCATCTCGCCATCGTGCTCGACGAATATTCGGGCACCGAGGGGCTGATCACGATCGAGGACCTGATCGAGGAGATCGTCGGCGAGATCGAGGACGAGCATGACGAGGCGCCGACCGCGCTGCTCGTGCCGATCGAAGGCGGCGGCTGGGACGCCGATGCCCGTGCCGAGCTCGAGGACGTCGCCGAGACGGTCGATCCGCGCCTGGGCGAAGTCGATGGCGATGTCGACACGCTGGGCGGCCTCGCCTTCGTGCTCGCCGGGCACGTGCCCGAGGCGGGCGAGTGCCTGGAGCATGACAGCGGCTGGAAGCTCGAGATCGTCGAGGCCGATCCCAAGCGCGTCACCCGGCTGCGGCTGCATCCGCCGGCGGAAAAGGCGCTGGCGGAGGAGTGAACCCCGCCGCTACGGCTGGCCGCCATCCCATCCACCGTCATCCCGGCAGCCGCGGGCCTGCCCGGGACGGAAGCTCAGGCTGCGGCATGCCCCGTTCACCGTCATGCTGAACTTGTTTCAGCATCCAACACTCTTCAGGCGATATCGCTCGTGGAAAGTTGGATCCTGAAACAAGTTCAGGGTGACGCAAGTGATTGGCACCCGGATGATTCACATAGTGACAACCACATGTCGTAAAAATCACCCGGTCGATCACTGACGGCGATCTAATCCATTTCTGCGATCACCGCGCCCCGGCTAGCCTCTGCGAGACTCAGGAAAGCCCTGCTTTCCGAGCGACCAAGCAATCGAGAGGAGTCGACCCCATGGACGCACCGACCACCGGCAGCCCGCTGAGTGATCCGTCGAAGGAACCCCAGGCGCTGCGCACGTTGCTCGGCCGCACCAACCGCGATTGGTGGCCAGAGCAGCTGAGCCTGGAGATCCTCTCCCAGGGCGGTGTCTCGCCCAATCCCTATGGCGATAGCTTCGACTATCGCGCCGCTTTCGACAGCCTCGACTATTTCGCGCTCAAGGCGGATCTCACCGCGCTGATGACGGACAGCCAGCCCTGGTGGCCGGCCGATTACGGGCATTACGGCCCCTTCTTCATCCGCATGGCCTGGCACTCGGCCGGCACCTATCGCACGGGCGACGGCCGCGGCGGCTCGTCCTCGGGCTCGCAGCGCTTCGCGCCGCTCAACAGCTGGCCGGACAATGGCAATCTCGACAAGGCCCGCCGGCTGCTGTGGCCGATCAAGCAGAAATATGGCGCCAAGATCAGCTGGGCGGACCTGTTCATCCTGACCGGCAACGTCGCGATCGAATCGATGGGCGGACCGACCTTCGGCTTCTCCGGCGGCCGCGAGGACATTTTCGAGCCCGAGCGGGACATCTATTGGGGCACCGAGGAGCAATGGGTCGGCCATCCCGAGAACAAGACCCGTATCGATGACGAGGCGGGCATGGCGCTCGAGGAGCCGCTCGCCGCGATCCAGATGGGCCTGATCTACGTCAATCCCGAGGGGCCGGGCGGCAAGCCCGACACCAAGGGCTCGGCGCGCGACCTGCGCCGCACCTTCGCCAACATGGCGATGAACGACGAGGAGACCGCGGCGCTAACCGCCGGCGGCCACACTTTCGGCAAGGCGCATGGCGCGGGCGACGCCAGGCATGTCGGCCGCGAGCCCGAGGCCGCGGGCATGGCCTCGATGGGCCTGGGCTGGATCTCGACGCACGAGACCGGGATGGGCGACCACACCATCACTTCGGGCATCGAAGGCGCCTGGACCCCGACTCCGACGAAATGGGACATGACCTATTTCGACATGCTGCTCGACCATGAATATGAGCTGGTGAAGAGCCCGGCGGGCGCCAAGCAATGGCAGCCGGTCGGCAATCCCGAGGAGACCCTCGCGCCGGCGGCGCATACGCCGGGCAGGAAGGTCCCGACGATGATGACCACCGCCGACAAGGCATTCAAGGACGATGGCGACTATCGCAAGATCCTGGAGAAGTTCCGCAGCGACCCGGCCTATTTCGCCGATGCCTTCGCCCGCGCCTGGTTCAAGCTGACCCATCGCGACATGGGCCCGAAGACCCGGTATCTCGGGCCGGAAGTGCCGCAGGAGGACCTGATCTGGCAGGATCCGATCCCGGCCGGCACCAAGCTCGGCGATGGGGACGTCGCCGCGCTCAAGGGCAGGATCGCCGCTTCGGGGCTCACCGTGCAGCAGCTGGTCAAGACTGCCTGGGCCTCGGCCTCGACCTATCGCGGGTCGGACCGGCGCGGCGGCGCCAATGGCGCGCGCATCCGGCTGGCTCCGCAGAAGGACTGGGAAGCCAATGAGCCGGCCGAACTCGCCAAGGTGCTGAAGGTCTATGAAGGCATCCAGGCCGATTTCGGCGGCAAGGTGAGCATCGCCGACCTGATCGTGCTGGGCGGCAATCTCGGCATCGAGCAGGCGGCGAAGGCGGCGGGCCATGACGTGACCGTGCCCTTCACCTCGGGCCGGGGCGACGCCACCGATGCGCAGACCGATGCCGAGAGCTTCGACGTGCTCCAGCCGCGCGCCGACGGCTTCCGCAACTATCTGTCGGTCCGCTTCAGCGTGCCGACCGAGGAGCTGCTGGTCGACAAGGCGCAGTTGCTCGGCCTGTCGGCGCCCGAGATGACCGTCCTGGTCGGCGGCCTGCGCGTGCTCGGCGCCAATCATCCCAAGGCGGGCAAGCATGGCCAGTTCACCGATCGGCTCGGCCAGCTCACCAACGACTTCTTCGTCAACATCCTCGACATGGGGACGGTGTGGAAGGAGATCGACGAGAGTGCCGACGAGGAATTCACCGGCACCGACCGCGCCACCGGCGCGCGGAAATGGACTGCCTCGCGCACCGACCTGGTGTTCGGCTCCAACTCGCAGCTGCGCGCGATCTCGGAAGTCTATGCCGAGGCCGGTGGCGGCGACCGGTTCGTGCACGACTTCGTCGCCGCCTGGGCCAAGGTGATGAACGCCGATCGCTTCGACCTGAAGTGACTATCCGGTTCCTCCCCGAGCTTGTCTCGGGGAGGAATTACGATTGGCTTCCCCCTTCCCCGCCCCTATCCTCGCTGCATGCTCAAGCGGATCCTCATCGTCCTGGCCATCCTTGCGGTGGCGCTCATCGGCCTCTTCGTCTGGGCTACCCGGCCGGATGTCGCCAAGCTCCCCGAACAGGCCGTGACCGGCGTGATCCCGCAGCTGGGCGAGGCCCGCTACCAGGACATCCCGACGATCCGCATCGCCAAGCCGGTGGGCTGGGCGAACGGCGCGAAGCCGGCGGCGCCCGCCGGGATCGAAGTCGCACCCTTCGCCGACAAGCTCGATCACCCGCGCTGGCTCTATCGCCTGCCCAATGGCGACGTGCTGGTCGCCGAGACCAACTCGCCCCCGCGCGAGGGCGGCGGCATCACCGGCTGGATCATGGGCATCCTGATGAACCGCGCCGGTGCCGGCGTGCCCTCGGCCAATCGCATCACCCTGCTGCGCGACACCAATGGCGACGGCGTCGCCGACCAGCGCTCGACCCTGCTCGAAGGGCTCAACTCGCCGAGCGGCATGGCCCTGGTCGGCGACTGGCTCTACGTCGCCAACACCGATGCGCTCGTCCGCTTCCCCTACAAGGCGGGCGACACCCGGATCACCGCCAAGCCGGAGAAGATCGTCGACCTGGCCGGCGGCGGCAATCACTGGGCGCGCAACATCCTCGCCTCGCCCGACGGCAAGCGCATCTATGTCGCGGTCGGCTCCTCCTCGAACATCGCCGAGAACGGGCTCGACAAGGAAGGCGACATCTACGCCGCCGATACGCCGTTCCAGGCCGCGAAGCAGCTCGACGCCGCCAAGCGCACCCGCGCCGCGATCCTGGAAGTGGTGCCCGAGACCAGGTCGTCGCGCGTCTATGCCTGGGGCCTGCGCAACCCGAACGGCATGGCCTTCGAGCCGCATACCGGCAATTTGTGGACCGTCGTCAACGAGCGCGACATGCTCGGCTCGGACATGCCGCCCGACTATCTCACCCAGGTCGATTTCGGCGCCTTTTATGGCTGGCCGTGGAATTACTGGGGCGGCTATGTCGACAAGCGCGTGACGCCGGAGCGGCCGGACCTGCGCGAATACACCAAGCGCCCCGATTTCGCGCTGGGCGCGCATACCGCGCCGCTCGGCCTCGCCTTCGCGGCGGACGCCAAGCTCGGCGGCCCGTTCGCCAACGGCGCCTTCGTCGCGCTGCACGGCTCGTGGAACCGCGAGCCGCCCTCGGGCTACAAGCTCGTCTTCGTGCCGTTCGGCGACAATGGCTATCCCCTGAAGAACGCCAAGCCGGTCGACCTGCTCACCGGCTTCCTCGCCAAGGACGGCAAGACAGTGAACGGCCGCCCGGTGGGCGTGATCACCGATGCCGGCGGCGCACTGCTGGTGGCGGACGATGTCGGCAACATGATCTGGCGCGTGAGCAGCAAGGCCGGCGCGCCGATCGCGGGCGCGCCTGCGCCGGTCGCCGGGAAATAACCTGATCGCCGGCCGTCGCCGGGGATCGGTTGCCCGATACCTCTAGGGCCGATCGACATTCAGCTCCGTCCCTTCCATTCTCGGTGGCGAGGGAAGGAAGTTGAATGTCGAAACCCCTCCTTTCCGTCATGCTGAACTTGTTTCAGCATCCAATTCCCCACTGGCGATATCGCTGGCGGCAGGTTGGGCCCTGAAACAAGTTCAGGGTGACGAAGGAGGTTGGTTCGAAGCCAGGCCACACCCTTAGCCTGAATGTCGATTCGTCCTAGGCCGCCGGGATCTGCTGGCTGATGCAGTGGAAGCTGCCGCCGCCGGTCAGGATATGATCGGCGCGCTGGCCGATGATCGCCCGTCCGGGGAAGAGCCTGGCCAGCCTGTCGACCGCCGCCTGGTCGTTCTCCTGCCCGTAGAGCGGCACCACCACCGCGGCATTGCCGATATAGAAGTTCATGTAGCTCGCCGGAATGATCTCCTCATCCTCGTTGAGCACCCGGCCCGGCGAGGGGAAGCGCACCACTTCGACGCCGGCACGCTCGGCGCGGGCGGCGGCATCCTGGTAGATGCGCCAATTGGGGTCGTTCTCGGCGCCCTCGGGGATCAGCAGCCGGTTGGGGCCGATGAAGCGGGCGAGATTGTCGACATGGCCGTCGGTATGGTCGTTGAGCAGCCCGTCGCCCAGCCACAGCACCTGGGTATAGCCCAGGTCCTTGCGCAGCATCTCCTCGACATCGGCCTTGCTCAGCTGCGGGTTGCGATTGCGGTTGAGCAGGCATTGCTCGGTAGTGACGACGAGGCCGGTGCCGTCGCCGTCGATCGCGCCGCCCTCTAGGATCCAGCCATGATCCTCGACCCGCATCCGGGCGCGCTCGGCCAGGCGATGGCCGATATCGTCATCGCCTTCGAGATCATATTTGCCGCCCCAGCCGTTGAACCGGAAGTCGTGCGCGGTGCCGTCGCCACCGATGATCGCGGCGGTGTCGCGCAGCCAGATGTCGCCGAACGGCTCGATCACCACCTTGGCGGCATGGCCGGCGAGCAGCCTGGCCGCCTTGGCGGATTCTTCGTTGGCGGCGACCAGGATCACCTGCTCGCCCTTGCCCTCGGCATGCACCGCCTTGGCGAAGGCGGCGACTTCCAGCCGGGCCGAGGCCAGGTCTTCGAGCCAGAGTTCGGGATGGCTGGGGAAGCCGATCCACACGGCGTGATGATGCGCCCATTCGGGCTTGGGGGGAGGCGGAATCGTCATTCCGCCCCCATAATCCCGTTCATTGCCCGGCGCGAGACTTGTCGCGGATCGCGCGGAATTCGGCGGTCGGATACCAGTTGGGCCAGGCGGTGCCGTCGGCGAGCTGGCGGCCGAGGCCGTAATAGACGTTGAGGTCGGAGACCGCGCCGCTCCAGTCCCAGCTGGGATCATATTCGTCCTGGGGCTTGTGGTAGCGGTTCTGGGTATAGTCCCGAGCGGCCTTCTCGCCGGCTTCCTTGCCGCCGTTCACCAGATCGTCGCCGCTCTCGCCATAGAGCATCGGCACGCCCAGCTTGGCGAAGCTGAAATGGTCCGAGCGATAATAGCCGCCCGCCTCGGGCCGTTCCTCGGGGACGATCACGCGGCCCTCGGCGGCGACGATGGGCTTCACCAGGTCCTCGAGCTCGGACTTGCCGGCGCCGACCAGCACGAAATCCCTGGTCTTTCCAATGACGTTGAGCGAATCCATATTCACCCCGCCCACCGTCCTGGCGAGCGGATAGACCGGGTTCTCGGCGTAGAACTTGCTGCCCAGCAGGCCCGATTCCTCGGCGGTGACCGCCAGGAAGACGATGCTGCGCCGGGCGGGCCCCGCTTTCGCATGGGCTTCCGCCAGCGCAACCAGCCCGCCGACGCCGGAGGCATTGTCGACCGCGCCGTTGCAGATGTCGTCGCCCTTCACGGCGTCGCAGCGGCCAAGATGATCCCAATGGGCCGAATAGAGCACCACTTCGTCAGGCTTGCCGGCGCCGGGAAGGATCCCGACCACATTCTTCGAAGCCTGGCGCTTGATCGAATTGTCCCAGCTGACGGAGGCCTTCACGCCCAGCGGCACGGCCTTGAAGCCCTGCTTCGTCGCGGCGGCGGCGAGGGCATCGAAATCCTTGCCCGCGGCGGCGAACAGCGCCTTGGCCTTGTCGAGCTGCATCCAGCCGATCGCCTGGCTCTGGTCCATGTGATCGCCCGGCGTGTCCTGCTCCAGCCGGGGACCGGCCCAGGAGGACTGGACGACGCCCCAGGGATAGGCGGCCGGGAAACTGTCATGGACGATGATCGCGGCGGCCGCGCCCTGGCGGGCGGCTTCCTCGAACTTGTAGGTCCAGCGGCCATAATAGGTCATCGCCCGGCCCTCGAACAAACCCTTGGTATCGGGTGCCTGATAGTCGGGATCGTTGACCAGGATGACGACCGTCTTCCCCTTCACGTCCAGGCCGGCATAGTCGTTCCAGCCGCGCTCGGGAGCGTTGATGCCATAGCCGACGAACACCACGTCGCTGTTCTTGATCGCGACCTTGGGCACCACCCGGTAGGTGGCGACCACCATGTCCTTGCGATAGTCGAGGCTGACCGGCGCCTTGCCGCCGGTGAAGACCAGCGGCTGGACGTTGCCGGCGGTGAGCTCGACCAGCGGCACGTCCTGGGTCCATTTGCCCTTGTTGCCCGGCTTCAATCCGGCCTTTTCGAAGCGCTGGACGATATAGGCGATCGTCTTGTCCTCCGCCGGGGTGGTCGGCGCACGCCCCTCATAGGCATCGGAGGACAGCTCCTTCGTCACCTCCTTCATCGTCTCGACCGGGATGGTCTGGGCATTGGCCGCGGTGCCCGCGAGCAGCAGGGCGGCGGTGAGCAGGTGACGCATGGGATCCCCCTAACGGAACATTGTTGCGCGGATGTTGGCAAGGGTTGCGCGGGATCGCAATGCGCGGCGCCATATATCGCGCAAGGGGGCCGGCTGCTTCGGCGTTTCCACCCCACGCTGGCACCCATGGCCGGCGGCAAGCTGGCCCTAGACCGCCCTCCCGGCGAGAACCGGGAGCTCAGGCGAGGGCGGGAAGGAGCTGCACGAGATCCCGGCTTTTGCCGGGGAGGACGATTGAGGCCACAGCGGCTCAGGGCTTGCCGCAAGTCACATAGATGGGATTGCCGACCAGCAGGAGCTTGCCGCTCTCCGTCGTCACCTTGACCGAGACCCAGCCACAGGCCGCCTTGCGATCGAGCCGGAAGGCAACCTCCGGCCCGACCGGCAGCGACCGCACTTCCACGCCATTGGCGACCAGCACTGCCTTGCCCGCCGCGACGCCGGCGATCGTCACGGCGACGTCGACCCTGGCGCCGGCGGCGATCGTCTCGCCCATCGCCGCGCGGCTGCGGCCCGAAACGGCCGTCACGTCGAGCATCCGGTCGCGCGTGCCCTCGACGTCGATGAAGACGCGGCCGGCACGGATGCCCGCCAGGATCGCCGGCGTGGAGAGTTCGGCGGCATGGACCACGGTGGTCGGGCGGCCGATCGGCGCGCGGCCGGCCTGGGCATCGGGATCGTGATTGTCGCTGCCGCCGATGCCGGTGAGGCGATTGCCGGCGTTCAACCGCGCGTACCAGAAGCCGATGCCCGAGAGCGGCGTGTCGACCGTATTGGCGTTGATCGCCTCGACCGCGGCGATGCCCGTCCAGTCGGTGTCCGGCCAGATCCAGCCGCAGCCCATACAGGCCTCGCCCGAGGGCAGCGCCGGATGGTTGATCGAGAGGATCGCGCCGGCCTCCGCCACGGCCTTCTCCATCGCCGCGACATTGGGGACCCCGGGCGTGCCGATGCGGAAGTCGACCCAGCGATCGAGGCCGATCGCATTCGCATGGCCGCCAAAGGTGGTGACCTCGGTGCCGGGGATCAGCAGGATGTCGTCATAATAGGGCTGGAGCTCGCGCAGCCCCGCGAAATGCGCGACGGTGTTGTGGTCGGTGACCGCGACGAAATCGAGGCCGGCCCGCGCGGCGGCATCGACGGTGCGGAAGAGCGGGCACGGCACTTTCCTGCCCGCCTTGCTGGTGCAGCTGCCGTCCGAATGGGCATCGTGCATGTGGAGATCGCCGCGGAACCAGCCGGGGCCGGCCCTGACCGGGCCATCGGCAATCGCGGCGCTGGCGCTGCGGACGGTACCGCGATCGAGGAAGACCTCGACCCGATAGGGGCTGCGCGCGCCCTTGCGGGCATTGGGCACGCCGAGCTGGACGTGCCAGCGGCCGGCGGGCAGGGCGCCGGGGAGATAGCCGGGCGAGGCGTCGCTGGCGGCGATGGTGAAGCGGTCGCGCGTGCCGCCGCTCCAGCCGCGGAACCGCCGGGGGTCGAACAGGCCGAGATCGACGACCGTCCGGTTCGCCTTGTCATAGCTGAGACGCACGGTGATGCGCTCGACCCCTTCCGGCACATCGAAGGGAATCTGCTTGTAGGTCTCGTGATCCGCGCCGGTGATCTCGCCGGTCATCACCTGGTCCGCCTGCTGCGCATATGCAGGCGCGTGGACGAGGAGGAGAGCGAGCGCGATCAGGAGGCGGTGGAGCATGGGGAGCCTCAACAAATTCCCCTCCCTGGAAGGGAGGGATTAGGGGTGGGTCGATGTACGCGATACGACTGCTGACGGACCAAGACCCAGCCGTATCGCCAGGCCCCCACCCACCCCCGGCCCCTCCCTTCCAGGGAGGGGAGACCGAGGGCGGGGGAGAGTTTCAGTCCTCAGAACGAGAAATCCACTGCGAAGCGGATATTGCGGCCCACGATCGGGCGGCCGATGAACAGCAGGTCGTTGGCCTGGCCGCTGGTCAGCTCGCCCGCGCGCGGATTGCCCTCGGTAAGGCCGATCGTGTTGGTGAGGTTGTCGCCATAGGCCCAGAGGCGGATGTTCTTCGTCAGGCCCAGGCTGACGCTGGCATTGATCACCGTATAGGCCGGCAGCTTCGACGTGTTCGCCGCATCGGCATAGCGGTCGCCATAATGCTCGACGTCCATCTGCGCGCGCAGGCGCCCGTCGAACAGGGTGACCGCCGGCGTGGCACGCAGCGAGAGCTTGGGCACGCGCAGCAGCTGATTGCCCGAATAGTCGCGCGCCACCAGGCCGCCCGAAGTGTTCTCGTTGTAACGCAGGTTACGGAAGGTCGGCTCCTGGATGGTCGCCTGGACCGTGAAGTCGAACCACTTGACCGGGCGCAGCGTCGCCTCGAGCTCGACGCCATAGGCACGCGTGTCGGTATAGACCGTCTGCTGGATGACGCCGGTGGCCGGCGGCGGCGCGAAGACGAAATTGCCGATCGAATAGGAGTCGTAGTCGGTCAGGAAGCCGGTGGCATAGACGCTGATCAGCGGCGTGGAGAGCTTGAGCCCGCCTTCCCACATGTTGATGCCCTGGATCACCGGCGTCGCGGTGGCGCTGGTAATGAAGCTGCCCACGCTCGGCATGCGGAAAGCGTGCGTATAGCGCGCGAACACGCCGCCGATCCTGGCGAACTGCCAGTCGATGCCGGCGGTATAGCCGATATCGTCGAACTTGCGATCGAAGTTGGTGAACACGCCGCTGCCGGTAAGGACATTGTCGTCCGCCAGCGTGGTGGGATCGCCGAGATTGACCGTCTTCTGGCCTTCCTGCGCGCCGCTGGCCTTCATCTGCTCCCAGCGGATGCCGCCGTCGAAGCGCAGCGTCGGCGTGATCTGCCACTCGTCCGAGGCATAGAGCGCGATCGTCGTCTGGCTGCCGGTGCCGTTGGCGAATTCCGAGCCGTAGCGCGCGACGCCGTTCTTGGTCAGCGCGCCGACGACGGTGCCGGCGGCGTTGACCGCGACCACGTCGAGCAGGCGCGAATTGTTCGACACGTCCTGCACCGTCGAGGCGGAATAGCGGCTGAAGGTCTCGTCGATGTTCGCATAATAGAAGCCGAACGCGAAATCATGCGTGCCCGCGGCTTCGAACTTGTGGGCGATGCGGAAGTCGTTGAGGAACTCGCGCTCCCAGACCGTGACGGGGCGGGCGGCGTTGATGAAGATATCGCCATTGCCGTTCTGGTTGGCGACGTTGAACGCCTGGCCATTGTCGGCATAGCGGATCTGAACGTCGGTCGCGCCCGGGAAGGCGGCGAGCAGCGCGGCGCGGTTGCTGGCGAGGAACGCGGCGGCGGTGTTCACCGAAGTGGGGTAGACGCCGTTGCGGACGGTGTAGCTGTCGCGGTAGCGCATGCCGTTGGTGAGCTTCCAGCCCGGCGCGAACTCATAGTCGGTGAGGACCGAGCCCTGGTCGAGGCGGATGTCGGTGCCCTTGGTGTTGTCGAAATTCACCAGGCCGGTGGCACTGCGCAGCGAGAGCTTGGCCGATGCGGGGCTGGCGGTGGTGCCATAGTGCGGATCGAAGCCCGGCAGGCCGACGATCTTGCCCTTGCGGTCCTTGGTCAGCGGGATGCCGGTGTAGAAGATCGCATTGTCGTCGAGATGCTTGTAGCTGAAGGTCAGCGAGCCGCCGTCGAATTCCTTGACGAGGTCGGCGCGGACCTGGCCGCCCTTGTTGCCGGTGAAGCCGGGATCGCGGACGCCCTGCTCGCTGCGGTAGAAGCCGCCGACGCCGAGCTTGAGGCCGTCGGCCAGCGGCGCGCCGATCCAGCCGTCGAAACGATAGAGCTCGGCGGTGGGGCCATAGAGCACGCGGGCATTGCCGGTGATCGAATCGCCGGCGCGGCGGGTGATGTAGTTGACCACGCCGCCGGGGGCGTTCGAATAGAAGACCGAGGACGGGCCGCCGCGGACGACTTCGATCCGGTCGATCGATTCGTCGAGGCGGAAGGCCTGGTCGGCATTCAGATAGCCGAGCGCGGGATCGTGCTGCACGGGCAGGCCGTCTTCGAGCAGGTTGATCGAGCCGAAGCCGTCGACCGGGATGCCGCGCGCGCGGACATTGCCCGAGCCTTCGCCGCCCGAGGCCTCGACCCAGAAGCCGGGGATCGACTTGAGCGTCTCGGTCACGCTCGACGGCGCGCGCGAGCGGATCATGTCGTTCGACAGGGTGGTGACGGCGTAGCTGGTGTCGAGCTTGGTGCGCTCGCCGGCGCCGGCGCGGCCGGTGACGACGATCTCCTCGTCGGGCGTGGTGGCGCCGGTGGCCGGGCTGGCGGCTTCCTGTGCCTGGGCGAGCGCCGGAACGCTCGCCGTCAACAGGAGGGCGGTGAAGCTGGTGCGTGTCAGCATATGGCTGATCTGCATTGGTAATCCCCTTTCGCATGGACAGCGCAGGCTGCTGCCGGGGCGCGCTAGGCGCCTGCTGTTGCGATTGGACGGCTTGGAGAAGACACCGAAATGAAGCTATTTGTGCGGAAAAATGACAACGATTTCCCATGTGCATGGAGCCAGTCGCGAGAGGCATGGGACAGAGCCCGTGCCGCGGGCTCCGCACCACCGGGGATCGGGTGATTGCCAAAGTGCGCGCGTCGGCTAGGCTTCCGTCCGAAAAGGGGGGATTCATGAAAGCTTTCGTTCGCGCGGCGCTGCTCGTCGCTTCGGCCATGCCCGCGCTCGCTTCGGCGCAGAGCGAGGATGCGCGCAATTTCGGCGCGCGCGAGTTCGTGCAGCAGATCAGCCTGTCGCCCGACGGCACCCAGGTGGCGATGATCCAGCCGATGCCCGGGCACGGCGCGGGGTTGGTGGTCGCCAATGTGCAGACCGGCGCGAGCAAGGTGGTGCTCACCGCAAGCGGCGAGCCCGATCAGCTCACCAGCTGCCGCTGGGCCAGCTCGACGCGAATCGTGTGCAACATCTACATCATCCAGCAGCTCGACCAGAAGCTCGCCTTCACCCGGATGGTCTCGCTCAACGCCGACGGATCGGACCTCAAGCTGCTGAGCAAGCGGGGCAGCGCGACCGCGCTCGACATCGTCCAGTCGGGTGGGGACATCATCGACTGGGGCCCGGACGGATCGAACGGATCGGTGCTGATGACGAGCATGTCGGTCCCCGAATATTCCACCGGCACCCATCTCGCCAACACGCGCGAGGGGATGGGGGTGGAGCTGGTCGACGCGACGACGCTCAAGCGCAGGAGCGTCGAGCTGCCGCGGGGCGGCGCCAGCGAGTATATCAGCGACGGGCACGGCAATGTCCGCATCCTGGGCGTGGCGGAGACCCGCGGCACGGGGATGAGCACCGGCCGCTATGCCTATAGCTATCGCACGTCCGACAGCCGCGAATGGAAGAAGCTGGGCGAACTCGTCGCCGACGGTGTCGGCGGCTATTCCGGCTTCAACCCCTATGCCGTCGATCGCGATGCCAACATCGTCTATGGCTTCGACGCCAAGGACGGGCGGATGGCGCTCTACAGCATCGCGCTCGACGGCAACCTCACCCGCAAGCTGGTGTTCGCGCACCCCCAGGTCGATGTCGACGGGCTGGTCCGCATCGGCCGGCAGCGGCGCGTGGTCGGCGTGAGCTACGCCACCGACAAGCGCAACACCGAATTCTTCGACCCCGAGCTGCAGAAGCTGCGTGCCGCGCTCGGCAAGGCGCTACCCGGCAAGCCGCTGGTGACCTTCGTCGATGCGACTGCCGACGAGAAGAAGCTGCTGCTGTTCGCCGGCGGCGACACCGATCCGGGCACTTATTATCTCTACGACAAGACCAGCCGGCAGCTCGCCGAGGTGATGCCGTTGCGGCCGGGGCTGGCCAAGACCAGCCTGTCGCCGATGCGGGCGGTGACCTTCCCGGCGGCGGACGGCACCGCGATCCCGGGCTATCTCACCCTGCCGCCGGGCAGCGACGGCAAGAACCTGCCCGCGATCGTGATGCCGCATGGCGGGCCGGGCTCGCGCGACGAATGGGGATTCGACTGGCTGGCGCAATTCTACGCGGCGCGCGGCTTCGCGGTGCTCCAGCCCAATTTCCGCGGATCGACGGGCTATGGCGACGCCTGGTTCCAGAAGAACGGCTTCCAGTCGTGGCGCACCGCGATCGGCGACGTCAACGACGGCGGGCGCTGGCTGGTCGCCCAGGGCATCGCCGCGCCGGACAAGCTCGCGATCGTCGGCTGGTCCTATGGCGGCTATGCGGCGCTGCAGAGCCCGGCCCTCGACCCCGACCTGTTCAAGGCGATCGTGGCGATCGCGCCGGTGACGGACCTGGAGACGCTGCGCAAGGAAGCCCTGGGCTTCACCAATTACGACATGGTCAGCAAGTTCATCGGCTCCGGGCCGCACGTGCGGGAAGGCTCGCCGGCCCAGAACACCCAGAGGATCAAGGCGCCGGTGCTGATGTTCCATGGCGACCAGGACCTGAATGTCGGGATCGGCGAATCGCGGCTGATGGCATCGAAGCTGCGCGGCGCGGGCAAATCGGTCGAGCTGGTCGAGTTCAAGGGCCTCGACCACCAGCTCGACGATGATCGCGCACGCACCCAGATGCTCGACAGGAGCGACGGGTTCCTGCGCGCGGCGCTGAAGCTCCCCGCCAGGCCCTGAGGCCGGGAAGCACTAGGCGCCGAACCGGCCTGCCGGTGCGCGCCAGGCGGGATTGGCGACCTGGACGTCGCCGTCGAAGCGCATGCCCCCATGCGGCGCGAGCTCCCGTTCGGCGAGCGCGACGACGGCGTCGGCCGCGCCCGTCGCGAACAGGCTGCGAAAGGCGTGGTCGAACCGGGCCGCCAGCTCGCCGTCGATCCTGGCCAGCGCGCGCGGCACCCATTTGCCGGTCGCGTTCCACTGGCCGCGCCCGCGCAGGGCCAGCTCGGCCAGCAGGGGATATAGCAGGACGCCGATCGCCAGGGGTTCCGCCTCGCCGCGGGCGCCCCGCAAATCCTGCACCGCGTCGGTGATCGCATAGCGCAGCGCATCGAGCTGCGCGGGCGGCAGGGGCGGCGGCCCCTTGGCGAGGATCCCCGCCACCGCCTCCTTCAGCCGCGCCGCGCGCTGCGGGGCCCGGCCGATCGCCGTCGCTTCGGCGATCATGGCGAGAAGGCTGGGCCGGCCGCGCGTCGCGGCGACGTCGATCGCCCAGGCCAGCGTCGCGTCGTCATGGACGAACGCCTCCACCGGCACGCCCCCGGCGACGAAGGATTCGCGCCGCGACGCATCGACCCGGTCGTGGATCACGATCAGGTCCAGATCGGAATGCACCGTGCCCTCCCCGCGCATCAGCGACCCCGCGACGAGCGCGAAGATGGCATCCGGATAGCGCGACGCCACGATGGCGTGCGCGGCCGCCAGCACCTCGGCTGGGGTGGACAAGGTCGGATCGATCATCCGGCATCTGTGCCGGATCCACAGAGGCCGGACCAGACCGGACATCCGCCATAGCGGTTCGATCCCCGCAACGAAAAAGGGCGGCCCCGAAGGACCGCCCCGTTTCTTTCCGGATCGGCAACGCGGCAAAGCCGCGTCGTCGGTCGGCGCTTTCGGCGCCGCCGGCCGAGCCGCTGATCATGGCCGGACCTGGCTTGCGCCAGATCCTGGCATCAGCGGCTGTAGAACTCGACCACGAGGTTCGGCTCCATCTTCACCGGGTACGGCACCTCGTCGAGGGTCGGCACGCGGGTGAAGGTGATCTTCGAAGCGCCGTCCGGCGACACGTAATCGGGGATGTCGCGCTCGGCGAGGCTCTGCGCCTCCATCACCAGCGCCATTTCCTGCGCCTTGGCGCGCAGCGACACGGTCTGGCCCGGCTTGATGCGGCGCGAACCGATGTTGCACTTCTCGCCATCGACCAGGACGTGGCCATGGTTGACCAGCTGGCGGGCCGCGAAGATCGTCGGCGCGAACTTGGCGCGATAGACGATCATGTCGAGGCGCTGCTCGAGCAGGCCGATGAGGTTCTGCGACGTATCGCCCT
This sequence comes from Sphingomonas sp. IBVSS2, assembly GCF_002127225.1. Taxonomy (GTDB): domain Bacteria; phylum Pseudomonadota; class Alphaproteobacteria; order Sphingomonadales; family Sphingomonadaceae; genus Sphingomonas. The sequence goes on along the minus strand of NZ_NFUR01000001.1, from coordinate 1,086,497 downwards.
TCATCTTCGACGCGTCCTCATAGGCGCGCTTGAACTGCTTCTCGGTGACGTCGCCGTAATAGCCCTTGAGCTTCTGCTTGGCGCGCAGCTGGATGCCGAAGTCCGACATCTTGCCCTTGCGGCGCTGGCCGTGCTGGCCCGGGCCGTATTCGCGCTTGTTCACCGGGGACTTGGGACGGCCCCAGATGTTCTCGCCCATGCGGCGGTCGAGCTTGTACTTTGCGCTGGAACGCTTCGACATTCGTAAATCCTTGCAATCGCTAACAACGGTTTTCCCGGTATCCGCCTGCCGATCTCCGCAAGGGAGGACAGGGCCACCGCTTCACCGGGGTGCGGGGCCATTGCGAAGGCGCGCGGTTAGCGGCGCGGCGCGGCCGAGTCAAGCTGGACAGCGGCGCGCCGCCCGGCCAAGGAGCCGCCATGCAAGACACGATCGATCCCGAAGCCTGCACGACCATGATCGAGGTGCGTGCCGGCGTCGACGCGGTGGACGCGGCGCTGGTCCAGCTCCTCAAGCGCCGCTTCGGCTATATGGACGCCGCCGCGCGCATCAAGCCCGAGCGCGGCCATGTCCGCGACGAGGCGCGCAAGGCGCAGGTGATCGCCAATGCCCGCGCGCACGCACGCGCCGCCGGCATTCCCGACGCGCCGATCGGCGAGATCTGGGACAGGCTGGTCGAAGCCTCGATCGCTTATGAGCTCGAGGCGTTCGACCGGCGCTGACGTGAAATCGCAAGTGCAGGCATCCGCGCGACGGCCGACGCCGCCGACGCGCGGAAAGCCGCTCAGTCGTTGCTGCGCGTGGCGCCGATGCCGCCGGTGCGGCCGCCCATGTCGCGGTCCAGCTTCTCGCGCGCATTGGTCGAACGGTCGCTCATCGCGTCCCATTCGGCCTTGGTGTGGCATTCCCGCTTGCCCATGATCGAGCCGGTCGAGATGAGCGCCCGGCAGATCTTCTTCTCGGCCTTGGTCTTCTTTTCGGCTCCGCCATCGGCATCCTGATGGGCAAGTGCCGGGGTAGCGAGAGCGAGCAACGCAAGCACGGGTACGAAACGCATCAAAAATCCCTCCCCACTCGAAAGATTCGCATAATCTAGCGGGATTCCACAGCTGCGGAAAGCAGAAGTGTATTGCAGCACTGTATCAGCTGCCGCGATGCCGCTTCTTCCCTTCGAGCGCCGAAAGCACGCCGCGCAGGGTGCGCAGCTCCTGGCTCGACCAGGCCGGCTTGGTGAGCAGGGTACGCAAGGTCCGCCTGGTCGACGGCACGCGATCGGGCGGGAAATAATAGCCCGATTCCTCGAGCATCGCATCGAGCTGGCCGATCATCCCGTCGAGCTCGTCCTGCGGCGCGGGGGGATCGAGCACCTCCTGGGTCGGCTGGGCGAGGCGCACGCCCTTCGACCATTCATAGGCGACCAGGATCACCGCCTGGGCAAGGTTGAGCGAGCCGAACTCCGGATTGATCGGCACGGTGACGATGGTGCGGGCGACGGCGACGTCGTCCGTCTCCAGGCCGGAACGCTCGGGGCCGAACAGGATCGCCGAACGCCCTTCCTCGCAGTGGATCTCGCCGGCAGCCTCTTCGGGGGTGACGACCGGCTTGGAGACGCCGCGCTTGCGCACCGTGGTGGCATAGACGTGCGCGCAATCCGCCACCGCATCGGCGACGGTCTCGAAGACCTCGGCCCGTTCCAGCACCAGGTCGGCGCCGCTGGCGGCGGGGCCGGCGCCGGGATTGGGCCAGCCGTCGCGCGGGGCGACGAGACGCAGATCGACCAGCCCGAAATTGAGCATCGCGCGCGCGGCCTTGCCGATATTCTCGCCAAGCTGCGGGCGGACGAGGACGATGACGGGGGGTGGGGCCACGGCTTTGCTCACTTCTTCAATCGCTTCTTCGCGAGTCCTGGGCGCACGATACGCCGAGGACAACTGTCCATGGCCGCCATAGGCGCGGATGGGTCCGGGAGAGGAATGACGAGAGGGTCCGGAGGAAGGACGGAACCTACCCCTTCCCCACCTCGCTCACATTGCCGGCGAATTCCTCGAAGTCCTTCGCCTCCCGGAAATCCTTATAGACGCTGGCGAAACGGATATAGGCGACCGAATCCAGGCCCTTGAGCCCTTCCATCACCAACTCGCCGATCTTCTGCGAGGGGATTTCGGTGTCGCCCGCCGTCTCGAGCTGGCGCTGGATGCCGGAGACCAGCTTCTCGATCTGCATCGCGTTGACCGGCCGCTTGCGCGTGGCGACCGAGATCGAGCGGACCAGCTTGTCGCGGTCGAACGGCTCGCGCTTGTCCTCGCTCTTGAGCACGGTCAGCTCGCGCAGCTGGATGCGCTCGAACGTGGTGAAGCGCGCGGCGCAGGCCTCGCACTGGCGCCGGCGGCGGATCGCCGCCCCGTCTTCGGTGGGGCGGCTGTCCTTTACCTGGCTGTCTTCATGTCCGCAAAAGGGGCAGCGCAATCCTTAGAGCTCCGGATAGATGGGGAAGCGCTCGCACAGCGCGCGGACACGCTCGCGGACATTCTGCTCGACCTGGGCGTCGCCCTGCTCGCCATTCTTCTTCAGCCCGTCGAGCACGTCGGCGACCATGTTGCCGATCTCGCGGAACTCGGCGGGCCCGAAGCCGCGGGTGGTGCCCGCCGGCGAGCCGACGCGGATGCCGCTGGTCTTGACTGGGGGCAGCGGATCGTTGGGGATGCCGTTCTTGTTGCAGGTGATCGCCGCGCGCTCCAGCGCCTCGTCGGCGTCCTTGCCGGTCACGCCCAGCGGCGTGAGGTCGATCAGCGCCAGGTGGGTGTCGGTGCCGCCCGAGACCACCGCCGCGCCGCGCTCCTTGAGCGTCGCCGCAAGGATCTTGGCGTTCTCGACGATCGCCGCCGCATAGCTCTTGAACTCGGGCTGGAGCGCCTCGCCGAACGCCACCGCCTTGGCGGCGATGACGTGCATCAGCGGGCCGCCCTGCAGGCCCGGGAACACCGCCGAGTTGATCTTCTTGGCGATCGCTTCGTCATTGGTGAACACGGCGCCGCCGCGCGGGCCGCGCAGCGTCTTGTGCGTGGTGGTGGTGACGACATGGGCATGGCCGAACGGCGTGGGGTGCACGCCGCCGGCGACCAGGCCGGCGAAGTGCGCCATGTCGACCATGAAGATCGCGCCGACTTCGTCCGCGATCGCGCGGAACTTGGCGAAGTCGATATGGCGCGGATAGGCCGAGCCGCCGGCGATGATCAGCTTGGGGCTGTTCTCGCGGGCAAGCTTCGCGACCTGATCATAGTCGATCACATGGGTGTCGGGAGTGACGCCGTAGGAAACCGCGTTGAACCACTTGCCCGACATCGCCGCCTTGGCGCCATGCGTCAGGTGGCCGCCCGAATCGAGGCTGAGGCCCATGATCGTGTCGCCGGGCTTGACCATCGCCAGCATGACGGCACCGTTCGCCTGCGCGCCCGAGTGCGGCTGGACATTGGCATATTCGCAGCCGAACAGCTGCTTGGCGCGATCGATCGCCAGCTGCTCGACTTCGTCCGACGGGTGGCAGCCCTGATAATAGCGCTTGCCGGGATAGCCCTCGGCATATTTGTTGGTGAAGACCGAGCCCTGGGCTTCCAGCACCGCCTTGGAGACGATGTTCTCCGAGGCGATCAGCTCGATCTGATATTGCTCGCGCTTCAGCTCGTGCCGCACGCCGGCGAAGACCGCAGGGTCCGCCTCGGCGAGGCCGCGGGTGAAGAAGCCATCCGGCTGCACGCCATTGCTAACGGGGTTGGTGCTCATGCAGGGGTCCTTTCGGGATGGCTGAGCTTGTCGACCCGACGCTGGTGGCGTTCGCCGAGAAACTCGGTTGCGAGGAAAGTGGTGATGCACGCCTTGGCCATCTCGATCCCGACGAGACGGGCACCCAGCGCGACGACGTTCGCGTCATTGTGCTGGCGGGCGAGGCTGGCCGAGAGCGGCTCGGAGACGAGCGCACAGCGGGCGGCGGGATTGCGGTTCACCGCGATCGAGATGCCGATGCCCGAGCCGCACAGCGCGACGCCGCGCTCGGCCTGGCCGTCCTCGATCGCCTTGGCCAGGCGATAGCCATAGTCGGGATAGTCGACGCTCTCCGGCCCGTTGGTACCGAGATCGAGCACTTCATGCCCTTCGTTACGCAACCATTCGACGAGTTCTGCCTTCATGGCGTAGGCTGCATGGTCCGAGGCGATAGCGATGCTGTGCGACATGCGCGCTCCCCTACGCCGCAAGGAACCTGCTGGCTAGACCGACTATTCGGAGAGAGACATGCGCAAGACGATTTTCCCGCTGCTTCCGGTGCTGGCCCTGGGCCTGGCGGCCTGCTCCCCCGGTACGGAGAGCAATTTGTCCAACTCGCTCGACCGCACCGGCGACTCGCTGGCGAACAGCATGAACGACATGGGCAACACGCTGGGCAACGCCGCCGACGATGCCGGTGCCGCGATCGGCAACACGGCCGACGACCTCGGCAATCGTGCCGAGCATGTCGGCAACGCGATCGACGAGGCGACGCGCTGATGCGGCCGCTCCTGATCCTCGCGCCCGCGCTGGCGCTCGCCGCGTGCAACGCCGCCGACAAGGCCGCCGACGCCACCGCCAATGCCACCGAGACCGCCGGCAATGCCGCGGTGGCGGTGGGCGGCTCCATAGCCAATGCCGTCGCCGAGGGCGCCGCCGACCTGAAGAAGGAAGTCTCCGGCAAGCCGGTGGCGCATGACGACTGGGTCGGCCGCTGGAAAGGCGTCGAGGGCACCTATCTGGTCGTCGCCAAGGGCAAGGATGCCGGCACCTACAAGCTCGAGATGCAATATACGCTCGACGACAAGGGAAGCTTCGAGGGCACGGGCACGCGCGGGGGCATTGCCTTCGAGCGGCCGGACGGAAAGCAGGTGCTGCGCGCCAGCGACGGCGATGCGACCGGCCTGAAATATCTGGCGGGCAAGAAGGATTGCCTGAGCGTGAAGTCCGGCGAAGGCTATTGCCGGGACTAGGTTTTCAACTTCACTCCCCTCCCTTCCAGGGAGGGGATGTTCTTCAAAGCAGGCACCATTCGCCGTCGGGCCGAATATGCACCGGTTGCCCGCCAGGACCTGTGTCTAGTCGATGATTTCGAGATGGTGCTCGACCTGTTCATCGCCGGCGATCACCTGACGGGCCGCAGCCATCCCCGCGCCCGCGCCGCCGCCGCATGGGTGGCGCTGACCGGCACGCTGCCGCCGCCGGCGAGGCGCAGGCGCCATTTGCGGCCGTCGCGCTCCGCGCCCTCCACCGCGCCTGCCGCCGCCCAGGCGCCGCGATGGACCTGGAGGCCGTCGAGGCCGGCAACTTCCTCCAGCGCATCGCCGAAACGATAATGGATCAGCGCGCTCCCGCCGTCGCGGCGGTGGATGCGGCAATAATGGTCCTCGGCCTCGATCGCCGCGAGATCGCCGGCGGGAACCCGGGCGCGGGCGAGCAGGCCGGTATCGGCGCGTACCGGGCGCATCCGGCGCAGCAATATCCGCGCGACCACCCAGCAGACCGCGAAGATCCCCGCGCTGATCGCCGCCGCGCGGATCCAGACGTCGAGCGGCATCGCGCGCATGCTCTGGCCGACCAGCGCGCCGCAGAACTGGATCTCCAGCGGCAACGGCAGGTTGAGCGGAACGGTGCCGAGCAGCGCGACGCGCGGCCAGTCGCCCGGCTTGCGCACGCCCCAGGCGAACAGCACCTGCCATTTGCATGCGTTCCAGCCCATCAGCAGCAGCCAGAAGGCAGTGCGGGAGCCGAGCGGCAACGCGCCGGTCTCGAATCCGCCGGTGACGATCATCAGCGCCGCGGCGGCGAGGCAGGCGACCCAGAGGAGCGGAAAGCCCGGCACCGGCCCTTGCGGCAACAGGCGCCGCACGGATCCGGGCGCGCGTTTCGCGAAGCCGCGCGCGCGCTTCGCGAAACCGCGCTTGCCGGCGAGGCGGGCGACGGGGCCAGTGCGGAGCGATCGGGCTGCGGGCATGGCGGATAGGCTGCCATGCGCGGCCCGGGATCACAACGGGAGACCCCATGCTTCGCCCCCTGTTCCGCCCCATGTTCCGTTTCGCCTCCACGCTCGCCGCGCTCGCCCTGCCCGCCGCAGCGGCGCACGCCCAGGCCGCCGACACCGCCGCCATGGCCGCGCAGGCCGAAGCGATGCACAAGCTCGACTGGATGCACGGCAGATGGCGCGGCGAGGCGCGGATACAGATGCCGGGCGGCAAGGAGCTGGTGGTGACGCATACCGAACGCGTCGGCACGCTGCTCGGCGGCACGATCACGCTGATCGAAGGCAAGTCGTTCGGCGCGGACGGCAAGGTGCCGTTCAACGCTTTCGCCGTCGTCTCCTACGATCCCGCCGCGAAGGCCTTCACCATGGCGAGCCACACGGGCGGCCGATCGGGCAGCTTCCCGCTGATCGCGGCCGAGCGGGGCTATGCCTGGGAAGTGCCGGCCGGCCCCACTGCCCGCGTGCGGTACAAGGCGAGCTTCGACGGCACGACCTGGACCGAGACCGGCGACTTCGTCGCCGACGGCCAGCCGCCCCGCCCCTTCTTCCGGATGACGCTGAAACGCGTCGGCGATACCGATTGGCCGACGGCCGGGAGCATGACACGGGATTGATTTTACAGCACTCCTGACCCAAGGGTGACGCCGGTTCGTCACAAAGGGGTAATAGGGCGTGGCGGAACGCCGCCGCCCGCCGGGCGCCCAGGAGTCACTGATGGGTTCGATTACCAAGACGCCGAAGAATGTCGCCGTGCGCGGTGCCGTGCACCGCCACGAGCACATGACCAAGGAAGGCCTGCTCGAGCGCGCCTTCACTTTCGCGTTCCGGGGCCTGGTCTATCCGCAGATCTGGGAAGACCCGGTGATCGACATGGAGGCGCTGCAGCTCCAGCCGGATCATCACATGGTGACGATCGCCTCGGGCGGGTGCAACGTCTTCTCGTATCTGACGGCGAACCCGGCCAGGATCACCGCGGTGGACCTGAACCCGGCGCACATCGCGCTCAACAACCTCAAGAAGCAGGCGGCGCTGAACCTGCCCGACTATGCTGCGTTCCACCGCTTCTTCGGCCAGGCGAACAAGGCGGAGAATGTCGAAGCCTATCGCCAGCACATCGCGCCGCACCTCGATGCGCCCTATCGCGATTATTGGGAACGCCGCGGGCTGAACGGCACCCGCCGGATCGACGCGTTCCGGCACGGCTTCTACAAATACGGGCTGCTCGGCCGGCTGATCGGCTTCGTCCACTGGCTCGCGCACCGCTATGGCATCGATCCGCGCGAGATCCTGGCGGCGAAGACCATCGAGGAGCAGCGCCAGATCTTCGAGACGCGCTTCGCGCCCTTCTTCGAGAAGAAGTTCCTGCGCTGGCTGGTCGACCAGCCCGCCGCGCTGTTCGGCTTCGGCATTCCGCCGGCGCAGTACGACCTGCTCAAGGTCGACGACCAGGCCGGGATCACCGGCGCGCTCAGGAGCCGCCTGCGCAAGCTCGCCTGCGACTTCGACCTGAAGGACAATTTCTACGCCTGGCAGGCATTCGGCCGCGGTTATGGCGAAGGGCCGGACGCGCCGCTGCCGCCCTATCTCGAAGCGAAGAACTGGGATGTGGTGCGCGCGCGGGCCGACCGCGTCGAGATCCGCCACACCAACTATGCCGACTATCTCGAATCGATGCCCGCCCAGTCGCTCGATCGCTTCATCCTGCTCGACGCGCAGGACTGGATGACCGACGAGCAACTCACCCGCATCTGGAACGAGATCACCCGTACCGCCAAGCCCGGTGCCCGCGTGCTCTATCGCACCGCGGCGATCCCCGACGTGGTGAAGGGCCATATCCCCGACGCGATCCTGGATCAGTGGGAATATGAGGACCAGGCCAAGCTCGACGACTGGACGCGCCGCGACCGCTCCTCGGTCTATGGCGCGACGCACGTCTGGACGCTGAAGCCGCACGCATGAGTGCCGCGACCGGGGGGGCCGACCAGAAGGGGCTGATGGACGCGACCTATGCGCTCCATCGCCATTTCTACGATTTCACGCGCAAATTCTACCTGCTGGGGCGCGATGCGCTGATCCGCGGGCTGAACCCGCCCGAGGGCGGGACGGTGCTGGAGGTGGGCTGCGGCACCGCGCGCAACCTGATCGTCGCGGCGAAGCGCTTCCCACAGGCGCGCTTCTTCGGCTTCGACATCAGCGAAGCGATGCTGGAAACTGCGCGCGCCTCGGTCGAGAAGAACGGCCTGAGCGGCAGGATCACGCTGGCGCAGGGCGATGCGGGCGCGTTCGACGTGACCAGCCTGTTCGGGCTGGAGAAGCTCGACCGGGTGTTCATGAGCTACACCCTCTCGATGATCCCGCCCTGGGTGGAGGCGATCGAGCTGGGGGCCAGGGCGCTGGCGCCGGGCGGCAGCCTGCACATCGTCGATTTCGGCCAGTATGAGCGGCTGCCGGGGTTCGCCAAGCGGCTCCATTTCAAGTCGCTCAACGACTTCCACGTGTTCCCACGCGCCGAACTGCCCGCCGTGCTGAAGCGCATCGCCGAGGAGCAGGGCCTGCGGCTCGACTTCCGCTCCTCCCTGCGCGGCTATGTGTGGAGCGCGACGCTGACGCGGGACTGAGCGCATGATGTGGAAGCGCATCGTCCTGTACGGCGCGCTTCTGGCGGCGGGCACGCTGCTGCTCGAATGGCTCGACTATCAGCGGCTCGTGCGCTCGCATATCGGCGACGTCTATATCTTCCTGATCGCCTGCGGCTTCCTGGCGCTGGGCCTGTTCCTGGGCATGAAGGGGATGGCACGGCCGGCCGCGCGCAGCTTCGACGGCAATCCGCAGGCCGTGGAGACGCTGGGACTTTCGCCACGCGAGCTGGAAGTGCTGGAGGAACTGCGCGCCGGCCGGTCGAACCAGGAGATCGCCGAGCGGCTGGGCGTTTCGCCGAACACCGTGAAGACGCATGTCGCGCGGCTGCTGGAGAAGCTCGGCGCCAAGCGTCGCGGAGACGCAGTGGCGCGGGCGCGGGAACTGGGGATCGTGAAATAACGTCCTCCCGGCAGGAGGGCCCCTGCCCCTCCCGTTCATTTCACGCAAATCATCCTTTCGGGCGATTGCGCCGCGGGCTTGCCCATGGCCTCTTCCGGGCGCAACCTGGAGCAAGGGGAGACGCGAAATGCTGCGCACCATCCTGGCATATGGCATGATCGGCGGGCTGATCGCCGGCGGCATGCTGTCCGTCGTCGTGCTGAACTTCGAAGGCGCCACCGGCCAATATGGCATGGCGATCGGCTATCTGATCATGCTGATCGGCCTGAGCACCATCTTCATCGCGATCAAGCGCCAGCGCGACGTGACGCAGGGCGGCGTGATCCGCTTCCTGCCCGCATTCGCGCTGGGGCTGGGCATCAGCCTGGTCGCGGGGATCGTCTATGCGCTGTGCTGGGATGTGGCGCTCCACCTGATCGGCATCGACGCGTTCATCGACAAGTTCGCCGGCGCGCAGCTCGAGGGACTGAGCGGCGATGCGCTGGCCCAGGCCAAGGCGGAGGTGGAAGGCTTCCGCGCCACCTATCACAATCCCCTGTTCCGGCTGCCGATGACCTTCGCGGAGATCTTCCCGGTGGGCGCGCTGGTGTCGCTGGTCTCGGCCGGATTGCTGCGCAACAGCCGCTTCCTGCCGGCACGGGACAGGGACGACGACGACGCCTAGGGTGGGAACCCGTGCAAGCCCTTGAACCAGATCCGCCCTCCCCGCCCTCGCAGGGAGGGCGCGCATCGGAGGAACAGCCTCAGGCCGCGCGGCGAAGCTCCAGCCGGCCCCAGATCTCGACCAGTGCGTCGACCAGATCGCGCATCATGGCCTCGTCATGCGCGGGGCCGGGCGTGAAGCGTAGCCGCTCGGTGCCACGCGGCACGGTGGGATAATTGATCGGCTGGACGTAGACGCCATATTCGGCGAGCAGGATGTCGCTGATCTTCTTGGCCTTGACCGGATCGCCGACCATCAGCGGCACGATATGCGTGGTCGACGGCATCACCGGCAGGCCCGCATCGGCCATCATCGCCTTCAGCTTCGCCGCGGCCGCCTGCTGGCCGTCGCGCTCGCCGGTGGAGCCCTTCAGATGCTTCACGCTGGCCAGCGCGCCGGCGACGAGCACGGGCGAGAGCGAGGTGGTGAAGATGAAGCCCGGCGCATAGCTGCGGATCACGTCGATGATCATCTGGTCGGCCGCGATATAGCCGCCCATCACGCCGAACGCCTTGCCGAGCGTGCCCTCGATGATCGTCAGCCGGTCCGCAACGCCGTCGCGCTCCGAAATGCCGCCGCCGCGCGGGCCGTACATGCCGACGGCATGGACCTCGTCGAGATAGGTCAGCGCGTTGTACTTGTCGGCCAGGTCGCAGATCGCGGCGATCGGGGCGATGTCGGCATCCATCGAATAGACGCTCTCGAAGGCGATCAGCTTGGGCACCGCGGGATCGTCCGCCGCGAGCAGTGCCTCGAGATGGGCCAGGTCGTTGTGGCGGAAGACGCGCTTCTCGCAGCCCGAATTGCGGATGCCGGCGATCATCGAGGCATGGTTGAGTTCGTCCGAATAGACGATGCAGCCGGGCAGGATCTTGGCGAGCGTCGAGAGCGTCGCTTCGTTGGAGACATAGCCGGACGTGAAGAGCAGCGCGCCCTGCTTGCCGTGGAGATCGGCGAGCTCATGCTCCAGCTCGATGTGATAATGGGTGTTGCCGCCGATGTTGCGCGTGCCGCCCGAGCCGGCGCCGACATCGTGCAGCGCCTCCTCCATCGCCGCGATCACCTTGGGATGCTGGCCCATCGCCAGATAGTCGTTCGAGCACCAGACGGTGATCGGCTTCGGGCCGTTATGGCCGGCGAAGCAGCGCGCGTTGGGGAACATGCCCTTGTTGCGCAGGATATCGATGAAGACGCGGTAGCGGCCCTCGGCGTGCAGCCGGTCGATCGCGGACGAGAAAACCCGGGAATAGTCGACGGGCGCGGGGCTGTCTGCGCTGTGCATGCAGCGTTCCTATCGCCAAAATCCGGCGATTTCCAGTTGGACATAATGCCTAATCGGAACGCCCCGTCCCTCCTTTGATCGAAAACAAAATGCCATTGGTCCGGAATCGATAGGGATTGCTGCGGGAACGGCGCGACTTGTGGTAAGCAGGAGATGTCGCGAGCGACTCGGCTATCGAGCAGACCCGCGGCTGAGAGACCCAGCGCGCCCCGCCTTGAACAGGAGCATCGGGCCATGACGGTCAGGGACATGGAATATTTCGCCAGACGCGAGCGCCAGGAGCGCGAGCATGCCGCACGCAGCGACGACATGATCGCGCGGCGCGTCCATCTGGAAATGGCCGATCGCTATTCGGCGCGGCTGCGCGACATCGCCGTCGTCGCCATTCCCTGCGTCCAGGCCTGACGGCCGGGTTCGGGACCCGGCATTCCGCCATCCGCCATCCTCGCGCAGGCGCGGATCGGGGGTGACCCGCGACAATCGAAGCAATCGCCCATGGGCACCGGAGATGCCAAACCGAGTTGCGTGACTCCCGCGTCTGGCCCTGGATCCCCGCCTGCGCGGGGATGACGAGGGAGAGGATGTGAATCCCCCGCCTAGAGCGATTCGATCTCGACCAGGCCGTACCGCGCCAGGGCCGGCGCGAGCATCTCGGTCCGCGCGCTGCGCGCCGTGAACACCGCCTTTCCCGGCACCGGCGCAGAGGGCCAGCCCTGTCCCTGGGTCAGATGCGCGACGCGCCGGGCGATGCCTGGGCCGCCATCGACGAAGCGCACGGGATGCGGCGCCGCGGCGGCGAGTTCGCCCTCGACCAGCGGGAAATGCGTGCAGGCATTGACGATCACGTCGATCCGTTCGCCCCCCGGCTGGCCGAACAGCCCGGCGAGCACGGCGCGCATCCGCGCCGGGATCGGGGGCACCCCTTCCAGCGCGGCCTCCGCGATCTCGACCAGCTCGGCGGAGCCGTGGCGCAACACCGTGCAATCGCCGGCGAAGCGCGCCGCGAGATCGTCGACATAGGGCTGGCGCACCGTCGCCTCGGTGCCCAGCACGCCGATCACCCGCGTCTCGCTGATCGCCGCGGCCGGCTTGATCGCCGGAACGGTGCCGACGATCGGCACGTCGAGCGCGGCACGGACATGCTGGAGCGCGATCGTGGACGCGGTGTTGCAGGCAATGACGATCAGGCGCGGATCATAGCGCTCGGCAAGGCGGCCGAGCAGGGCGGGCACGCGCGCGGCGATCTCGCCCTCGCTGCGGGTGCCATAGGGAAAGCCCGCCGAATCGGCGACATAGACGAGCGGCGCCTGCGGCAGCAGCGCCGCGCAGGGCGCAAGCACCGAGAGCCCGCCCATGCCGGAATCGAAGAACAGGAGGGACCGATCGTCGGACATCGCCGCGCGGCATGGGCCGGGCGCGGGGCAGCGTCAACCTCGCGCCGATGCAACCGGCCGATACATCCGATTGGGCGTCATCCGCGTCATTGCACCGTCCCCGCCAGCCACTATGTTGGCGGGCGCAGGGGGATGAATTGACGACCGACATTCCATGGCTCGCTCCCGCAGGGGTCTTGCTGCTCGGCTATCTGCTGGGCTCGATTCCGTTCGGGCTGCTGCTCACGCGCTTCTTCGGCGCCGGCGACCTGCGCCAGATCGGCTCGGGCAACATCGGCGCGACCAACGTGCTGCGCACCGGCCGCAAGGGGCTGGCGGCCGCGACTTTGCTGCTCGATCTCGCCAAGGGTGCCGCCGCGGTGTGGATCGCCGGCATGCTCGTGCCGGGCGGCGGCATATTGGGCGGGCTCGCCGCGTTCATCGGCCATTGCTATCCGGTGTGGCTGCGCTTCAACGGGGGCAAGGGCGTGGCGACCATGATGGGCGTGGTGCTCGCGCTCCACTGGCCCTCGGCGATCGTGTTCGCGGTGGTCTGGCTCGGGCTGCTGGCGATCCTGCGCATCTCCTCGCTCGCGGGGATGAGCGCGGCGATCAGCGCGCCGGTGAGCGCCGCCTTTTTCGGGCGGATCGAGCTGGTGCTGATGCTGCTCGCGCTGGCGATGATCGTGCTGTGGAAGCACCGCGCCAACATCGATCGCCTGCTGAACGGCACCGAGCCCCGCATCGGGAAGAAAAGTGGCTGACACGCGGGAGGCACGGCTAAGGCTGTTGCGCTCCGCCAATATCGGCCCCGTCACCTATGCCCAGTTGATCGCCCGCTTCGGCACCGCCGAGGCGGCGCTCGACGCGCTGCCGATGCTGGCCGCGCGTGGCGGCGGGCGGGCGCCGGTGATCGCGGATCCGGGCGCGGTGCGGCGCGAGATCGCGGCCGTCGAGCGGCTGGGCGCGCGCTACCTGTTCCTGGAGGATGCGGACTATCCTCCGCTCCTTGCCGAGCTGGAGAATGCGCCGCCCGCGCTGATCCTGCGGGGCCGGCCGGCGCTGCTCGCCCGCCCCACCGTCGCCATCGTCGGCGCCCGCAACGCCTCGGCCGCCGCCTGTCGCTTCGCCCGCCAGCTCGCGCTCGGGCTGGGCGAGGCCGGGGTGACGCTGGTCTCGGGGCTGGCACGGGGGATCGACACCGCCGCGCATGTCGGCTCGCTCGCCAGCGGCACGGTGGGTGTGATCGCGAGCGGGATCGACATCGCCTTCCCGCCCGAGAATCGCGAGCTGCAGGAGCGCGTGGCACGCGAAGGGCTGTTGCTGGCCGAGCAGCCGCCGGGCACCGAGCCGCTCGCCCGCTTCTTCCCTGCGCGCAACCGGATCATCGCCGGGCTCGCGCTCGGCACGGTGGTGGTGGAAGCGGCGCCGCGCTCCGGCTCGCTGATCACCGCCCGGATCGCCGCCGAGGCCGGGCGCGAAGTGATGGCGGTGCCCGGCTCGCCGCTCGACCCGCGGGCGCAGGGCTGCAACCTGCTGATCCGCGAGGGCGCGACCCTGGTGCAGGGCGTGGACGACATTCTGGAGATGGTCCGCCCGATCGACCCGCGGGCCGTGCGGGTGCCGGGCGCCGGCTGGCGCGGCCCGCCGCCCGAGGATGCGGGCGATGCGGATCGCCGCGCTGTGGCCGGGCTGCTCGGGCCGGTGCCGGTGGCGGCGGACGAGCTGATCCGGCAATCGGGGCTGGCGCCGGCGGTGGTGCAGACGGTGCTGCTCGAGCTGGAGCTGGCCGGGCGGCTGGAGCGGCATGCGGGCGGGCGGGTGAGCCTGGCGGCCCGGTGAAGGGGGGCGGAATGGAAGAATACGACACGGGCATGATCCTGCGGCGGACCGGCGAGATGGTCCGGCTCGCGCCCCGCGCCACGCTGATCTTCTGGCTGGCGCTGGCGCTCCCTACCACGGCACTGGCCGTGCTGCCCGGCGGCGGCGGCGACGCCCGCTTCGCCTTTGTCGGCGGGATCGTCAGCATCTTCGGCCAGTTCATCGTGAGCGGCCGGGTGGCGCGCCGCGCGGGATTGATGCAAGCCGACGACGTGCCCGGCCGCGCCGGCAGCTATGCGCTGCTGAGCATCGTCTCGGGCCTCGCCATTCTGCTCGGCATCTTCCTCCTCGTGCTGCCCGGGCTCTACCTGCTCGCGCGCTGGTCGATCGCCGTGCCGATCGTGATCGCGGAGGGCAAGGGAATGGGAGCGGCACTGGGCGCCAGCTGGACCCGTACGCGCGGCAGGGCCGTGCCGATCTGCCTCGCATTTCTGGTGGTCGGCACCGGCCTGGTCGTATCGGCGGTGCTCGATCTCTTCCTCATGCCGGAGTATGGCCCCGCCCCGCTGGTGCCGGCGCTCGCCAGCAATCTGCTTGCCTATGCCTCGACGGTGCTCACCTGGTTCCTGGCGATGGCGATCTATTCCTTCTCGGCCCGGGAAGCGGCGCCGCAACTCGAGCAGATCTTCGCCTGACCGGGGCTGGCAAGTCCCGCCGCGGTTCCTACATCGCCGGGGCAATCCTCCCCACAAGGAACCCCGACATGGCCGACGCCCAAGACCCCGCGAACAACCAGCCCGCCGGCTATGTCCCGCCCAGGGTGTGGACCTGGGAGCAGCCCAGCGGCGGCCAGTTCGCGAACATCAACCGGCCGGTCTCGGGCGCGACGCACGAAAAGCCGCTGCCAGTCGGCGCGCACCCGATCCAGCTCTATTCGCTCGGCACGCCCAATGGGCAGAAGGTTACGATCATGCTCGAGGAGCTGCTCGCCGCCGGCCATGCGGGCGCGGAATATGATGCGTGGAAGATCAACATCGGCGAGGGCGACCAGTTCGGCAGCGGCTTCGTCGAAATCAACCCCAACTCGAAGATCCCGGCGATGGTCGACCATTCGGTCGATCCCGCCATCCGCGTGTTCGAGAGCGGCGCGATCCTGGTCTATCTGGCCGAGAAGTTCGGCGCCTTCCTGCCCAGCGATCCGGCAAGGCGCGCGGCGACGATGAGCTGGCTGATGTGGCAGATGGGTTCGGCGCCGTTCCTGGGCGGCGGCTTCGGCCATTTCTTCGTCTATGCGCCCTACAAGGTCGAATATGCGATCAACCGCTATGCGATGGAAGTGAAGCGCCAGCTCCATGTGCTCGACACGCATCTGGCGGACAATCGCTACATGGTGGGCGACGACTATACCATCGCCGACATGGCGATCTGGCCCTGGTATGGCGGCGTCGCGCGCGGGGATGCCTATCCCGGCGCGGCCGAATTCCTGAACACCGCCGAATATGCGCACTTCAACCGCTGGGTCGCGGAAGTCGGTGCGCGCGAGGCCGTCCAGCGCGGCCGGCTGGTCAATCGCGGCACCGGGCCGGAGGACCAGCGCGTGCCGGAGCGGCATTCGGCGGCGGATATCGATGCGGTGCGGGCGAAGATGCCGGCGTAAGACACTCCCCTCCCTGGACGGGCGGGGAGCTGGGAACCTCCCCCGCTACCGCCCGACATACTCCACCCGCGCGGTGCCCGAGGCCCAGACGGGCAGATAGACCCCCTGCCCGGCGGCCTTGAGCTCGCCGGTACGCACGTCGGCGATGTCGGCGCGGATCACGAAGTCCCCGGCGCGCTTCTGGACGATGGCGCGGCGGACCTTGCCGAGCAGCTTGTCGAAATCATGCGTGAAATTCTGCGTCAGCGATTCGGCGAGCGTCTCGGCGATGGCCGGGCTCTGCACCAGCTTGACCAGCAGGTCGCCACCGATCCCGTCGGTCTGGCCCGAGACCGAAAGGTCCTTGAAGGCGACCTTCTGCGAGCCGGGCTGGTTGACCGGAATTGCCGTGAGCCAGACCAGGCCATGCGTCTCGGTCGCGCTGTTCTGCCGGCGGGCGGCGATCGCCAGGCCCACCGCGATGCGGCCGCCCGTGGTGCCATAGCCGGTCACCTTGTCGAACCGCGCGACCACCGGGCCGATGCCCGGCAGTTCGAACGGCCGCGTCGAGCGCTTGGCAAGCGCTTTCTGCAACACCGGCTCCAGCTGGGCATAGTCGGCGATCACCGGGATGAAGAAGGCAAGCTTCGCGCCATGCGCATCGCGACCGAGCGGCGGCAGCGGCGTGGGCGCGGGATCCTCGGGCCGCGGGCCGACGAACGTCTCGGTGAGCGCGGACAGGCCGAGGCGCAGGCGCAGGCGGTTCCCAGCCAGGCCATAGCCGCCATAGTTGAGCTTCTGCGGCGTGATCCGCATCCAGACCGGCGGGTTCTCGGCATTGAGCTGCAACGCGGTGAAGCTCTGCCGCCAGGCATCGGCGACGCGGGCGCGGACGTTGAGCTTGGCGATCTCGCGCGGCAGCGTGCGCTCCACATCGCGCACCACCGGGCGGAGCTTCTCGTCGGCCTTGTCGGTGAAGGTGATGCGGCGGCCGAGAAAATCGATCCCGGGCGGCGCCGTCCAGGCATAGGCCAGGCGGACGGTCGCCTGGGGCTGCCAGTTGGCGGTCATCGACAGGCGGACCCGGGCATGGACCATCGCCGATCCGGTCGCGGTCTTGCCCTTGAGGAAGCCGCCGACATGGCGCGCGGCGATATTGGCGCGGATCGGCACGTCGGCGATGATCTCGTCGCCCGCGCCGCGCAGCCGGATCGCCGAGCGGGTGACCGTGCCGACCACGGTGCAGCCGAGATCGGGCGTGACCTTGAGCTTCTTGCTGAACAGCTTCACCCGCTGCGCCGGCACGCAATTGTCGATCTGCTGGTCGATCGACCAGAGCGTGCGCGGCACCGCCCGTTCGAGCGCGCGGCTGAGGACGGAGACGTTCACGTCGAGCGGCACGTCGATCGCGGAAACCTGCCTCGGCACTTCGATCGCGTCGCTGGCGCGCGGCGGCGCCTCGGCCTTCACGTCGAGCGCGGCGCGGAGCCAGAGGAAGCCGGCGCCGCCGGCCGCCGCGAGCAGGGCCAGGATAGTTCCGAAGATCCACAGGCGCCGATGCGAGCGGCGCGACTGCGGCGGCACTGTCTCTTCGGGCAATATCCTGCTCCCCCTCGGCCTCGACGAGTGATACCCGCAAAACCGCTTCAGGTTCCAGATCAACCGGGTTGACGGCTCCCGTCTCCCCTCCCCACCTTACACGCGTACACGTGAGGAACGCCTACCCCCCATGCAGCTCGTCATCGTAGAATCGCCGGCCAAGGCGAAGACCATCGAGAAATATCTCGGCAAGGACTACCGCGTCCTCGCCTCCTACGGCCATGTCCGCGACTTGCCGGCGCGCGACGGCTCCGTCGACCCGGACGAAGGGTTCGCGATGGAATGGGAGACCTATGCCGACAAGTCGAAGCAGCTGAAGGCCATCGCCGACGAAGCGAAGAAGGCCGACCGGCTTATCCTCGCGACCGACCCCGATCGCGAGGGCGAGGCGATCAGCTGGCACGTGCAGGAAGTGCTCCGGAACAAGAAGGCGCTGCCCAGGGAAGTGGAGCGCGTCACCTTCAACGCGATCACCAAGCCGGCGATCCTGACCGCGATGGCGCAGCCGCGCGAGCTGGATACCGACCTGATCGACGCATACCGGGCCCGCCGCGCGCTGGACTATCTGGTGGGCTTCACCTTGTCGCCGGTGCTGTGGCGCAAGCTGCCCGGCGCCAAGTCGGCAGGCCGCGTCCAGTCGGTGGCGCTGCGCCTGATCGTCGAACGCGAGCGCGAGATCGAAGGCTTCCGCCCACAGGAATATTGGTCGGTCACCGCCGACATGGAGCAGGACGGCACGCCGTTCCAGGCGCGGCTGGTCAAGTACAAGGGTGACAAGCTCGACCGGCTTTCGATCGGCGACGGCAAGACCGCCGAGGCCGCGAAGAAGGCGGTCGAGGAAGGCCGCTTCACCGTGGTCTCGGTCGAGACCAAGCCGGCGATGCGCAACCCGCCGCCGCCCTTCACCACCTCGACGCTGCAGCAGGAAGCCGCGCGCAAGCTGGGCTTCTCGGCCAGCCACACCATGCGGATCGCGCAAGGTTTGTACGAAGATGGTGCGATCACCTACATGCGTACCGACGGCGTGCAGATGGACCCTGGCGCGATCCAGGAGGCCCGCAAGGCCGTCGCGACGCGCTATGACGGGTCGTACGTGCCCGACAAGCCGCGCGTCTACACCACCAAGGCGAAGAACGCCCAGGAAGCGCACGAGGCGATCCGCCCGACCGACTTCTCCAAGGATCGCGCCGGCTCGGGCGATCACGGCAAGCTGTACGACCTGATCTGGAAGCGCGCGCTGGCCAGCCAGATGGCCTCGGCCCGGATGGAGCGCACCACGATCGACCTGGAGGACGGCACCAGCCAGCACGGGCTGCGCGCCACCGGCCAGGTGGTGCTCTTCCCCGGCTATCTCGCGCTCTACGAGGAAGGCCGCGACGACGAAGGCGATGAGGATTCGCGCCGCCTGCCGCGGATGAGCGAAGGCGCGACTCCGGCGAAGAAGGCAGTCCATGCCGAGCAGCATTTCACCCAGCCGCCGCCCCGCTTCTCCGAAGCCTCGCTGGTCAAGCGGCTGGAAGAGCTGGGGATCGGCCGCCCGTCGACCTATGCCTCGATCATCCAGGTCCTGAAGGACCGCGCCTATGTCCGCGTCGAGAAGAACCGCTTCTTCGCCGAGGAAAGCGGCCGGCTGCTGACGGCGTTCCTCGAGCGCTTCTTCCAGAAATACGTCAACTACGACTTCACCGCCGAGCTGGAGGAGGAGCTGGACGACGTATCGGGCGGCCGCGCCCAGTGGCAGGCAGTGCTCGAGGCCTTCTGGAAGGACTTCAAGCCGCGCACGGCAGACGTGATGGAGCAGAAGCCGTCGGACATCACGGCCGCCCTGGACGAGTTCCTGGCGCCCTATCTGTTCCCGGAAAAGGCGGACGGCAGCGATCCGCGGCTGTGCCCCAATTGCGGCAACGGCAGGCTGGCGCTGCGCGGCGGCAAGTTCGGCGCGTTCATCGCCTGCTCCAACTATCCCGAATGCAAATATACCCGCCGCTTCGCCCAGCCGGGCGGGGAAGCGGGCGAGGACAGCGGGCCGGAAGTGCTCGGCCAGGATCCGGAAACGGGCCTCAACGTCGAGCGCAAGTCGGGCCGGTTCGGGCCGTACATCCAGCTCGGCGAGGGCAAGGAAGCGGCGCGCGCCTCGATCCCCAAGGACGTCGAGCTGGATCTCGAGCTGGCACTCAAGCTGCTCAAGCTGCCGCGCGTCATCGGCGACCATCCGGAGACCGGCAATCCGATCACTGCCTCGATCGGCCGCTATGGGCCGTATCTGGCCCATGACGGCAAGTACGCGCGGCTCGGCTCGACCATGGAAGTGTTCGAGACCGGCATGAACGCCGCGGTGGTCAAGCTGGCCGAAGCGGCGGCGAATTCGGGCCGTCCGGCCCGGGGCGCCGCGCGCGAGCCCCTCAAGCTGCTCGGCAAGCATCCGCGGACCGAGGCCGAGATCAAGCTGATGGACGGCCGCTACGGCGCCTATGTCACCGATGGCGAGACCAATGCCACGCTGCCCAAGTCGATCGACAAGGACCAGCTGACGCTCGAGGAAGCCGCCCAGCTGATCGACGCGCGCGCGGCGGCGGGCCCGGCCAAGGGCAAGGGCAAGAAGAAGGCCCCGGCCAAGAAGGCGCCCGCCAAGAAGGCGGCGCCCAAAAAGGCCGCGGCGAAGACGGGATGAAGCCGGGCATCCGCGCGTTCGGGGAGGCGGACCTGTCCGCCTGCCTGGCGTTGTTCGATGCCAATTGCCCGCGCTTCTTCGCCCCGAACGAACGCGCCGAGTTCATCGGCTATCTGCGCGCGCATGCCGGCGAGTACCGGTTGTGCGAGCGCGATGGCCGGGTGGTCGCGGCATTCGGAGTCGCGCTGCACGGCGCACGGGCGCGGCTGAACTGGATCATGGTCGATCCCGCGGCGCAGGGATCGGGAGCCGGCGGGGCGATGATCGCCGCGACGATGGCGGCGGCCAGGGCAGGCGGCGCCCATATGATCGACATCGCGGCCAGTCATCTGTCGGAGCCCTTCTTCGCGCGGCACGGCGCGCGGTCGCGCGGCCGGATCGCCGATGGCTGGGGCCCCGGAATGCACCGGGTCGATATGGAACTCAGCCTCGATTGAGGCGAGGCCGGCGGATCAGGCCGCCCGCACCTCGAAACCGCGGAGCCAGGCCCGTGCGGCCTTCTGTGCTTCGATGATCTCGCGCGCGGTCATGTCCTCGGCGATCTCGGCACGGCATTCCTGCGCGCGAGCGTCGCCAGTAACCGCGGCGATGTTGAACCATTTATGCGCCTCGATCAGATCGACGCCGATACCGTCCGCGCCGCTCGAATAGACCATCCCCAGATCGTAGCACGCATTGGCATCGCCCCGGGCCGCATCGCGCAGCCGGCTCTCGATAAGGAAACGCGCACTCTTCAGGCTGCTGCCCATGTCGCTTACCCCTTTCCACCCTTTCGTGGTGGATGGGGTTTGGCACTCGAATCCAAAACAAATGGTTAACGGCGTTAACCGTAATTGTTCAGGGTATCGCGATGTTGTCGATCAGCCGGGTGGCCCCGATCCGGGCGGCGGCGAGCAGGCGCAGCGGCCGGTCGGTGGAATAGGCGGCCACGGGCGCCAGCGTAGCGGCATCGGCGAGCGCGACATAGTCGATCTCGAAGCCTGCCGCGGCCAGCGTCTCGCGCGCCTGGGCAAGCGCCGCCTCGACGTCGCCGCCCTCCACGATCGCCTTGCCCGCCGCGCCGAGCGCGCGGGGCAGCGCCACGGCCTTGGCGCGCTCCTCGGGCATCAGATAGGCATTGCGCGACGACAGGGCCAGGCCATCATCGTCGCGCTGGGTCAGCACCGACTGGATCTCGACCGGCAGGTCGAGGTCCATGGTCATGCGGCGGATCACGGCGAGCTGCTGCCAGTCCTTCTCGCCGAAGAACGCGATGTCGGGCTGGGCCTGGCCGAACAGCTTGGCGACCACCGTCGCCACGCCGTCGAAATGGCCCGGCCGGTGCGCGCCCTCGAGCACTTCGCTCACGCCCGAGACCGAGACGTTGGTCGCAAAGCCTTCGGGATAGACCAGCTCCACCGGCGGCATCCACAGCAGGTCCACCCCCGCGCCCGAGAGCATGCGCGAATCCGCGGCTTCCTTGCGGGGATATTTGGCGAGATCCTCACCCGGGCCGAACTGCTTCGGGTTCACGAAGATCGAGACGACGACGCGGTTCGCGGCGCGCCTGGCGGCATCGACCAGCGCCATGTGCCCGTCATGCAGCGCCCCCATGGTGGGGACGAGGGCGATGCGCTCGCCTGCCTGGCGCCAGGCGGCGATCGCCTCGCGAAGGGCTTCGAGCTGACGGACTGTTTGCACGCGTTAACACTTTCGATAAGACGGAGGCGCGGCCTTCTATGGGGGGCGGGCCGATCGATCAATAAAGGATGTTGAGACGTTGAGCGAAGGATCGAAGCGGCTGCACGTTCTCGTATTCGCGAACGAGAAGGGCGGCACCGGAAAATCCACCACGGCGGTCCACACCGCCATCGCGCTCGCGTCGAAGGGCGCGCGCGTCGCCTGCTTCGATCTCGACCATCGGCAGCGCACCATGGGCCGCTATCTCGACAATCGCGGCGCGACGATGAAGCGCATGGGCCGCGAGCTGCCGATGCCGGTCTACGACACGCATGACGGCGAGAGCATGGCCTATTTCTCCGAGGCGCTCGACCGGCTGGGCACGGGCGCGGACTTCCTGGTGATCGACACGCCGGGCCGCGACGACAAGTTCGCCCGCATCGCCGTCACCAATGCCGACACGCTGGTCACCCCGATGAACGACAGCTTCGTCGATTTCGACCTGATCGGCCAGGTCGACCCCGATACCTTCAAGGTCGTCCGCCCCAGCTTCTATTCCGAGCTGATCTGGGAATCGCGCAAGCGCCGCGCCAAGGCCGACGGCGAGACGATCGACTGGGTGGTGCTGCGCAACCGCATGCAGCACATCGAGGCGCGCAACATGAAGCGCGTGTCGGAGGCGATCGACCAGCTTTCGAAGCGCGTCGGCTTCCGCGTGATCTCGGGGCTTTCTGAGCGCGTGATCTATCGCGAGCTGTTCCCCCAGGGGCTGACCATGCTCGACAGCCGCGAATTCGGCGAGATGGGCCTGGCGCACGTCGCCGCGCGACAGGAACTGCGCGAGATGATGGCCGGGCTCGCGCTTCCCGAAGTCACCATGCCGCTGTTCGCCTGATGGCGAAGCTGATCATCGCGGCGCTGGTCCTCTACGCGCTGTACCTGCTCGTGCTGAAGCCGCGCTCCAAGGGGCCGCGCATGCCCGAGGAAGAGGCGCGCGCGATCCTGGGCGTGGCCGCCGATGCCGATGACGAGGCAATCCGCTCGGCACATCGCCGGCTCGTCTCGGCGGTGCATCCGGACAAGGGCGGCTCGGCCGAGCTGACCCGGCGGATCAATTCGGCGCGCGACACGCTGCTGCGGCATGGCCGCTGAGCCCTCGTCCCCATAGCGCAAGCTTCGCAGACTTCCGCACCGCGAATCGCTTCGCCCCAAGCCGGATTGAACTTTCCCCGATATTCGCGAATTAGGCCGCCAGAGATTCCCCCGGGAGGCATCATGACGCATCGCTTCGACCCCACTTCGCTGCGCGAGTACGACATTCGCGGGATCGTGGGGCAGACCCTCGGCCCGGACGACGCCCGCGCGATCGGCCGCGGCTTCGCGACGCTGCTGCGCCGCGCCGGCGGCACCCGCGTGGCCGTGGGGCGCGACGGCCGCCTCTCCTCGCCCGCGCTCGAGGAAGCACTGATCGACGGGCTCACCAGGTCGGGCTGCTCGGTGGTGCGCACCGGCATGGGCCCGACGCCGATGCTATATTATGCCGAGGCCACGCTGGAGGTGGATGGCGGCATCCAGATAACCGGCAGCCACAATCCCGGCCATTACAACGGCTTCAAGATGGTGTTTCAGCACGCCAGCTTCTTCGGCGAGCAGATCCAGCTGCTCGGCCGGATGGCGGCGCAAGGCGATTGGGACGAAGGCGACGGCAGCGAGACCGTGACCGACGCCGATGTCGAGGACCTGTATGTCGGCCGGCTGATCGCGGGCTATGCCGGCGGCGCCTATCGCATCGGATGGGATTCGGGCAATGGCGCCGCCGGCCCGGTGATCGAGAAGCTGGTGAAGCTGCTCCCTGGTGAGCACCACACGCTGTTCACCGATGTGGACGGCAATTTCCCCAATCATCATCCCGATCCCACCGACGAGAAGAACCTCGCCGATCTGAAGCGGCTCGTCGCGGAGAAGCAGCTCGATTTCGGACTTGCCTTCGACGGCGATGGCGACCGGCTGGGCGCGATCGACGGGCAGGGCCGCGTGATCTGGGGCGATCAGCTTCTGTCCATATTGGCGGAACCCGTCCTGCGCGTGGAGCCGGGCGCGACGATCATCGCCGATGTGAAGGCATCGCAGATGCTGTTCGACCGAATCGCCGAGCTGGGCGGCAAGCCGCTGATGTGGAAGACCGGGCACAGCCTGGTGAAGACCAAGATGAAGGAAACCCATGCGCCGCTGGCCGGCGAGATGAGCGGCCACATCTTCTTCGCCCAGGACTATTACGGGTTCGACGACGCCCAGTACGCGGCGATCCGGCTGATCCAGGCGATCCATGTGATCGGCAAGTCGCTGACCGAGCTGAGGGACGCGATGCCCCGGCTGGTCAACACGCCCGAGATGCGCTTCCAGGTGGACGAGAGCCGCAAGTTCGCGGTGGTGGACGAGGTCCTGGACCGGCTCGAGGCCGATGGCGCCGATGTCGACCGCACCGACGGCGCCCGGGTGAGCACCGCCGATGGCTGGTGGCTGCTGCGCGCCTCGAACACGCAGGACGTGCTGGTCGCTCGCGCCGAGGCCCGGGACCAGGCCGGGCTCGACCGGCTGCTCGCCCAGATCGACGACCAGCTGGCGAAGAGCGGGCTCGTGCGCGGGGAGACGGTGGGGCATTGATGGCGGCCGGATCGGTTCCCGAATTCCTCGATACGCTCGATCCCGCGCATCGCGCCGCCGTCGAAGCGCTGCGTGCGCTGGTCGCCGAGGCGGCGCCCGGGCTGGTCGAGGAATTGAAGTGGAATGCGCCGAGCTTCCGCGACGCCCAGGATCACAAGGTGACGCTCGGCATCGATCGCAAGGGCGGCATCCGGATCGTCCTGCATCGCGGGGCCACGGCGAAGGCGATGGCGGGCTTCCGGTTCGAGGATCCCGCCGGCCTCGCGCAATGGCCGGCGCCGGACCGCGGCGTGATCCAGCTGCGCGACGCGGAGGACGTCATCGCGCATGCCGATGCACTGCGCGACATCGTTCGCCGCTGGATCGCCGCCACCGCCTGATCGGCCCTCGCGGCGATTCGACTCGCAATTCCGTCGCTCAGCCCCCATTTGGGGGTCATGGCGTCATCCCACCCGCCCATCATCCGTGTCATCGATCTCGAAACCACCGGCGACAAGCCGCCGGCCCATGCCGTGTGCGAAATCGGCTGGCAGGACGTCGCGATGGGCAAGGACGGGCGTTGGGAGCTCCATGGCGAAGGCGGCAACCGGCTCGTCAATCCCGGCCGGCCGATCCCGCCGCTCACCATGGCGATCCACCATATCCGCGACGAGGACGTCGCCGACGCGCCCTGGTGGCACGACGTCGCGCGGCCGATCCTCGATCCCTGGCCGCGCCGCGTGGCGCTGGCGGCGCACCGGGCGAGCTTCGAGGAGCAATATTGCACCCCGGCCCTTACCCGGGGCGCCGACTGGATCTGCACCTGGAAATGCGCGCTCCGGCTGTGGCCGGACAGCGGCGGCTTCTCGAACCAGTTCCTGCGCTATTGGCGCAATCCCGAGGGGCTGGTGCACGAACGCGGCCTGCCCGCCCACCGCGCCTTTCCCGACGCCTATGTCACCGCGCACCATCTGCGCGACATGCTGAACGAGGTCGGCGTCGCGCAGCTGGTCGAATGGTCCAAGTCGCCGGGCCTGCTGCCGCGCGTCCGCTTCGGGCCGGATCGCGGCAAGGAGTGGAGCGAGATCGACGACGATTCGCTCGCCGTCTTCCTGAACGATCGCGACGAGGACGTGCGCTTCACGGCGCAGACCGAACTGGCGCGCCGTCGCGGCGGGGCGCCCACGGGGCGCGACGCGCCGGCACAGCGGCTGCTGTTCTGATCAGCGCCTGCCGGCGATCAGCCACCGCACCCCTTCGAGAACGATGCCATAGACCAGGTGCGAGGCCGCGCCATAGGCATGCTGGGCAAGCGGCGTATCCTCCGGCCCTGGAGCCAGGCCGGCGGCGGGCACGATGGCTTCGTCGAGCAGCGCGCTGGTCGCGATGCCATAGGCGCCGCCGAAACCCGCGCTCGCCTCCGGCTTGTACTCGGTGATGACGCCGTAGATGCCGCCGAGCACGGCGCCGGTGATGTAATGGACGGCCAGCCCGGCCTGCTCGCGCAAGGGCTCGGGCACCGGCGCGCCGGTCAGCGCCTCGCTCGCCTGGTCGGCGGCCTTCACCGTTGCTGGGTCCCCGCCTTCATCCTCGGGCAGCAGTTTCCCGGCCTGGTGCTGGAAAGCGGCCATCGCCGCGGAAGCGACGAGCCCCGCGGCGACACCGGCGAGAAGACCGAGAAACGGGCGGGGCTTTGCCATCGGGAACTCCGGGACAGGGATGGGCTCGATGCGCCCATCCCTGCCCGGCTCCCGGCGTCACATCAATATCGGGGCAATCAATATTGGATGCGCTCGGCCTTGAGATTGTGCTTGGCGAGATAGGCCTGGACGCTGTCGGCACCGGCCAGGTGCCCCGCGCCTACCGCGATGAACACGGTGCCCGGCTTGGCCATGCGCGCATCGATCCACTCCGCCCAGCGGGCATTGCGATCGGAAAGCAGCACCTTGCCCACTTCCGGCGTCTTGCGCATCTCTTCGTTCAGCGTCACGCCGAGCGCATCGGGATCGCCGGCGCTCCACTGCGCGACCATCTTGTCGAGCTGCGGACCGATCTTGTCGAACTCCTTGACCGTATTGGCCAGGAACTTGACCTGCAGGCCCTCCGGCAGCGTGTCGAAGAAGCCGATCTGCTGCTCGAAGGTCTCGAGCCCTTCCAGCCGCTTGTTGGCCGACTTGGCGGCGGCGGTGACGGTCACCTCCACGCCGCTGGAAGGATCATAGCCCAGCTTGGCCAGCGGCAGCATGCTGAGCATCATCGCCGCATACCAGGGCTCGAAACGGTCCAGCGCGGTGGCCGGCATGCCGAGGCTGGTCAGCGCGCCCGCGAGCGCGGGCCGGGCGTCCTCGGGCAGCTTGGCGGTGAGCGCAGGATCGGCCTGCGGCGCCACCGCGGCCTTCATGATCACCCCCTGCATCACCGCGGGCTCGGGCATCACCATCTCGAGCACCACCGTGTCGCTCTTGTCGAACGCCGCCTTCACCGCCTTGTCGAACCAGCTGAGGCCGGGCTTGAGCACATGGACGGTGCCGAACAGATAGATGGTGGTATCGGCATCCTTGACCACCCAGAGCGCCGGATCGGCTTCCTTGGCGGCCGGTGCCGCGGCCGCCTTCGGCGCGGCCTGGGCATAGGCGACCGCCGGCAGCGTGGCGAGGGCAGTGAAGCCCGCCAGGACGGTGAGCAACTTCTTCTTCAACATCGCGGGATCACTCCAGTTGCGCGGCCCTCAGGGCCGAAGTTTCTTCCAGAAATAGACGGCGCTCATGACAATCAGCGTCGCCACGAAGACGATTTCGTGATCGGGCTCGCGAACCAGGCCGCCCTTCCACAGGAAAAACCAGGCGGGATAGAAGATCGCGTAGAAATTGATCGCGATCGTGCCCGCGATCAGATTGTCCCGCCGCTCCACCTCGTCGATATCGCGGTAGAAATACCAGGTGCCGCCGCCCAGGACGGCGACGAAGGTCACGGTGATCGCGATCGCCCAGATCGCGGGCAGGCTGCCCGACGGGCTGTTCTGGATCGCGACGAGGGTGCCGCCGATCACGGCGCCGAGCAGCATGAAGCCCGACATCATCAGCCAGAAACGATTGCGGCGCGCCACCTCGGCACGTTCGCCGGGCCCCGCCCGCTCAGTCATCCCCGCCTCCCGACTCGCCATCGAAAAATATCTCCTCGATGGGCATGCCGAACAGGCGCGCGATCTTGAACGCGAGCGGCAGCGACGGATCGTGCTTGCCCGTCTCGATCGCGTTCACGGCCTGGCGCGACACGCCGAGCCGACCGCCAAGCTCCGCCTGGCTCCAGTCGCGTTCGGCGCGCAGCACTTTCAGCCGGTTTCGCATCCGTTGTTCGGCATGTCCCCATGACCTGACACCTTGTCAGGTACACCTTACATAGCGAGTCGCGCGCAATTGTCAACAAGACCTGACATAATGTCAGGCTCGGCTAGCTTGCGATTTCCTTGATCGGAACGGATGCGTCGGCGATCGCCGCCGGATCGACGGCGAGCCCCTCCACCACCAGCCTGCGGCCCTGGACATAGTCCCTGACCGCGTTGACGCAGTCGAGGGCAATCACCCGGCCCTGCCGATAATAGACCAGCGAGAAGCTGCGCGTGGAGGGATCGCCGCGGACCACCACGGTGTCATGCCCGGCCGAGATGCCGACGGTCTGGAGCTTGAGGTCGTACTGGTTGGACCAGAACCAGGGCACGGCGTCGTAGCTCGCCTCGACGCCGCAGATCGTCTTCGCGGCGACGGTCGCCTGGTCGTTGGCGTTCTGGACCGATTCGAGGCGGACCGCCATGTCGCCGGCATAGCGGTTCACGTGCAGCGCGCAGTCGCCGATCGCGAAGACGTCCGCCAGGCTGGTGCGGGACTGGGCATCGACGAGCACGCCGTTGCCGCCGACCGCCCCGGCCGCGAGCAGCGGCTCGACGGCGGGCAGGATGCCGATGCCGACAATGGCCATGTCGGCGGGGATCGCTTCGCCATCCGCCAGGCGGACGCCGGTGACCCGGTCCTCGCCCTCGATCGCCGCGACCTGCGCGCCGAGCCGGATCTCGACGCCATGGGCGCGATGCTCGGCCTCGAAGAAATGCGACAGCGGCGCACCGGCGACACGGGCCAGGACCCGGTCCAGCGCCTCGATCACGGTCACCTGCTTGCCGAGCTTGGCGAGGACGGCCGCCGCCTCCAGCCCGATATAGCCGCCGCCGACCACCGCGACGCGGGAAACGCCGTCCAGCTCGCCCATCATCCGGTCGACATCGGCGCGGGTGCGCACGGTGTGGATGCCGGCAAGGTCATGGCCGTCACAGGCCAGGCGGCGCGGCTTGCCGCCGGTCGCCCAGATCAACCGGCCATATCCGATCGCCTCGCCATCGGCGGTGACGGCATGCGCGACGGGATCGACCGCGGTGACGGTGCGGCCGGGGAGCAGCGTCACCTGGCGCTCTTCCCAAAAGGCAGCGTTGCGGATCAGCAGCCGCTCGAAGGGCTTCTCGCCGGAGAGATATTCCTTCGAGAGCGGCGGGCGCTCATAGGGCAGTTCGGGCTCGTCGCCGAGCAGCGCGATGCTGCCTTCGAACTTGTTCTGGCGAAGCGCGATCGCCGCCTGGGCGCCGCCATGGCCGGCGCCGACGATGAGGACGTCGTATCTCATGCGTGCAGCCGCTCCGCGTGCCAGGCGACATGCGCGCCGAGAAAGGTGGAGACGAAATAATAACTGTGGTCATAGCCCGGCTGGAGCCGCTGGGTCAGCGCGATGCCCGCCCGGCGACAGGCGGCCTCCAGCAGTTCGGGCTTGAGCTGGGTGTCGAGGAACGGATCGCCGGCGCCGGTATCGACCAGCAGTTCGGGCAGGCGCGCGCCGTCCTCGATCAGCGCGACGGCGTCATGGGCGCGCCACGCCGCCCGATCCGTGCCGAGATATCCGCCCAGCGCCTTCTCGCCCCAGGGCACCCGGCTCGGCGCCGCGATCGGCGAGAAGGCCGAGACCGAGCGGAAGCGCTCCGGATGGCGCAGGCCGATGGTGAGCGCGCCATGCCCGCCCATCGAATGGCCGGTAATGCCCTGGCGGCCCATGTCCGCCGGGAATTCCGCCCCGACCAGCGCCGGCAGTTCCTGCTCGACATAGCTGCGCATCCGGAACTGCGCCGCCCAGGGCGCTTCGGTCGCGTCGAGATAGAAGCCGGCGCCCTGGCCGAAATCATAGGCCTCGTCATCGGGCACGCCCGGGCCGCGCGGCGAGGTGTCGGGCGCGACCAGGATCACGCCGTGCCGGGCGCATGCCGCCCGATACTCGCCCTTCTCGGTGACATTGGCATGGGTGCAGGTCAGCCCGGACAGGAACCACAGCACCGGCAGCTTCGCGCCCGGCGCATGCTCGGGCACGAAGGCGGAGAAGGTCATGTCGGTGCCCGTGGCGGACGAGGCGTGGCGATAGACGCCCTGCATGCCGCCCTGGGACTTGTTGGAGGAAAGCAGTTCCATGGGCGGCCCTTCAGCGGAAGACGATGGTGCGATTGCCGTTGCGGAAGACCCGGCGGGCGCCGATCCACTGCACCGCGCGGGCGAGCACCTGCGCCTCGATGTCGCGGCCGATGCGGATCATGTCGTCGACCGAGGCACGGTGGTCGACCCGCTCGACCGCCTGCTCGATGATCGGCCCCTCGTCGAGGTCGCCGGTGACGAAATGCGCGGTGGCGCCGATCAGCTTCACGCCGCGCGCATGCGCCCGGTGATAGGGCCTGGCGCCCTTGAACCCTGGCAGGAAGCTGTGATGGATGTTGATGCATCGCCCCGCCAGCCGATCGGCAAGCGCGGGCGACAGGATCTGCATGTAGCGCGCGAGGATCAGATAGTCCGCATCGGCGCGGTCGAACTCGGCGAGCAGCGCCGCCTCCTGCGATGCCTTGTCCTCGGGCAGCAGGACGAAGGGCAGGCCATGCCATTCGGTGAGGTCGCGCAGCGTGTCGTGGTTCGAGACCACGCCCGCGATCTCGACGCCCAGGCCGCCGGTCTTCCAGCGGTGGAGCAGGTCGTTGAGGCAGTGCGAGCCCCGCGACACCGCGATCAGGATGCGCGGGAACCTGTTGCTCTCCGCCATCGCCCAGTCGAAGCCGAAACGCTCCGCCACGGGTGCGAAATCCGCGCGCAGCACCGCGGTCTCGAAGGGCGCCCCCACCGCCTTGAACTCGACGCGCATGAAGAAGCGGCCCGAATCGAGATCGGCATATTGCTGGCTGTCGAGAATGAAGCCGTCGCGCGCGGCGAGGAATCCGCTCACCGCCGCGACGATGCCCGGCCGGTCCTCGCAATCCAGGGTCAGGATCCAGGCCGGCGCGGTCATGCGCGGCGGGCCGGCTGCCATGGCATCACAGCGCCTCCACCTGCGTCGCCGTGGCCGCATCGCCGGTATTGGGGGTGCCCATGGGCTCGATCACGATGAGCTTCACTTCGCCCCGCCGCGCGACCGGCCGATGCTCGACGCCGCGCGGCACGACGAAGATCTCGCCCGGATGGAGCGTCACCGTGCGATCGCGCAGCTCGATGTCGAGCACGCCTTCGAGCACCAGGAAGAAATCATCGGTCTCGGGATGGCTGTGCCAGACGAACTCGCCCTCCACCTTCACGATGCGGATGTCGTTGTCGTTGTAGCGCGCGACGATGCGCGGCGCCCAATGCTCGGAGAAGCCGGCGAACTTCTCCGCCAGGTTGACGACTTCGCTCATGCCGGCACGCGCCACAGCCCGCACAGCTTGTTGCCGTCGGGATCGCGGAGATAGGCGAGGTGCATCTTGCCGAAGGGCAGTTCGCGCAGGCCGGGCGGATCCTCGATCGACGTGCCGCCCGCGGCGACGCCGGCATCGTGCCAGGCCACGACCTGCTCGGGGCCGTCCATCGCGAAGCCGATCGTGCCGCCATTGGCATGGCAGGCGGGATCGCCGTCGAGCGGCATGGAGACCATGAAGATCCCGCCCTTGTGTAGGTAGATCAGCCGGCCCTTGTCGTCGGCCATCGCCGGCTTGCCGCCGACCGCGCCGAACAGCGCGTCGTAAAAGGCCCGCGAACGGGCGAGATCGTTGCTGCCGAGCATGACGTGGCTGAACATGGCGCTCTCCTCAATAGACGACGACGCTGCGGATGCTCTCGCCCGCATGCATCAGGTCGAAGCCCTTGTTGATCTCCTCCAGCGTGAGGACATGGGTGATCATCGGGTCGATCGCGATCTTGCCGTTCATGTACCAGTCGACGATCTTCGGGACGTCGGTCCGGCCCTTGGCGCCGCCGAACGCAGTGCCCTTCCAGACACGGCCGGTGACCAGCTGGAAGGGGCGCGTCGCGATCTCCCTTCCCGCCTCGGCCACGCCGATGATGATCGATTCGCCCCAGCCGCGATGGCAGCATTCGAGCGCGGTGCGCATCACTTCGGTATTGCCGGTGGCATCGAAGCTATAGTCGGCGCCGCCATCGGTGAGCGCAAGCACTTCGGCGATCACCGCCTCGCGCGACTTGCCCTTGCCGTCGATGAAATGAGTCATGCCGAACTTGCGGCCCCACGCCTCGCGGTCCGGATTGATGTCGACGCCGACGATCACGTCCGCGCCCACCATCCGAGCGCCCTGGATCACGTTGAGGCCGATCCCGCCCAGGCCGAACACCACCACTTTCTCGCCGACCTGGACCTTGGCGGTGTTGACCACCGCGCCGACGCCGGTGGTGACGCCGCAGCCGATATAGCAGCTGGTCTGGAACGGCGCGTCCTCGCGGATCTTCGCCACCGCGATCTCGGGCAGCACCGTGAAGTTCGAGAAGGTCGAGCAGCCCATGTAATGGTAGATCGGCTGGCCGCGATAGCTGAAGCGCGTGGTGCCGTCGGGCATCAGGCCCTTGCCCTGGGTGGCGCGGATCGCGGTGCACAAATTGGTCTTGCCCGACAGGCACGACTTACACTGGCGGCATTCGGGCGTGTAGAGCGGGATCACATGGTCGCCCGGCTTCACGCTGGCGACGCCCGCCCCGACTTCGCGGACGATGCCCGCCCCCTCATGGCCCAGCACGCTCGGGAAGATGCCCTCGGAATCGAATCCGTCGAGCGTATAGGCGTCGGTATGGCAGATGCCGGTCGCCATGATCTCGACCAGCACTTCGCCGGCCTTGGGCCCTTCGAGGTCGAGCTCGACGATCTCGAGCGGTTTCTTCGCTTCGAAGGCGACGGCGGCGCGGGTCTTCATCGGTCTTGCTCCTTGCTCGGCGGCGTGATCGGGGAAACGCCGCCTTGTTGCAAGGCGTCAGCGCATGGCGCGGTCTTCCGGACGACGGAGGGTGAGGAAGATTCCGCCCCACCAGAGAATGCCGGCAAAGGCGGCGAATTCCAGGAAGGGCCGCACGAAGCCCGAAAGGAAGACGAGGCAGGCGAAGAGCAGGCCGGCAAGCTGCACCCAGCCCGGCAGGCTCCCCGCCATCCGCGCCTCGCGCACCGTCAGCGTCGCCCAGAGGGCCACGCCGGCATGGCCGAGCAGGGTGAGCGCGGCGACGAGATCGGCGCGCGGCGAGATGCGCCCCTGGCCGATCAGCGCGGTCGCCTCGATCCTGAAATGCGCGGCGATGGCGAGGCAGAGGATGCCGGCGCCGCCGGCGAGCAGCGCCACGTCCCGTCCCGGCGTGCGCGGGCCGATCGGCGCGGCGAGGGTGAGCATCGCGAGCAGCAGCCCGCTGGCGAGCACGGAGCGGACGATCTCGCCGGCGAGCAGCAATCCCCAATAGGGCTGGGCCATGTCGAGCTTGTTCCGGGCGATCGCCGAGAACGGGTCCGCCGCTCCCGCCAGGTCGTGCGACACGTCGCCCAGCACGATCGCCGCGACGGCCAGCAGCAGGCAGAACAGCGCCGCCACCGTGCCGAAGGGCCTTCCGCTATTGCCGGCAAAGGGGCGCTGCATGGCATTTCTCCCGTGTGTATTATAATGATAATACACTTACCCGCCTGCCCGAGCAAGCCCTGCCGATGGGGCCTCCGGGCTGCCGCCGAAACGGCCCCAATCCGCGGCGACGCCGGCGCGCGGGCCATGATATGTCCGAGTGGCATAAGCTAAACGGAGGGAGAGCGACCATGGAGGCGACTGCGAACACCGCCACGGGCAATGTCTATGTGTTCAACATGACCAGCCAGGACCTGAACCTGAGCACCAACGGCCTGGGCACGGCCGGCGGAACGATCGCGGGCTGGAACCAGTCGGGCGCGAGCAAGTATCAGCCGCGCAGCCAGGCCGTGCCGCGCCGGCTCAACGCCAGCGATGGCCCGGGCTGCTTCTTCAACGGCACCAACAACGTCGCGCTCGTGTGGCTCGACGGCCTGTTCGTCGCAACCGTCCGGATCGACGGCAACATGCTGCCGCTCAACCAGGACCTGCTCCTGCTGGTCACGCGGAATAAATGGCACCTCGTCAATCAATATGCCGTCGAGGTGGCCGAAGGGGACGTCATGCCCATGACCGGGCTGCGGGAGGCCCTGGCGGCGGCCGAGGCGGAGTAGCGCCGGGGCGGATCGACGTTCGGGCAATCCTCCCCGCACGACGCCTCTCCGCTTGGCCGATCGCGTCCGCTGCGCCTATGGGCGCGGGGATGGTCTATTTCGATGTGCAGCGCCGCGATCTTGCCGAACTTGCCGAGCGTTCGCGCGCGCGGCGGCTGGCGGTGCCGGCGGGGCGGGACTTCGCCTCCAACGACTATCTGGCGCTGGCCGGCGATCCCGCGTTGGCAGCGGCGGTGCGCGGCGCGATCGATGCGGGCGTGCCGATCGGATCGGGCGGCTCGCGGCTGCTGCGCGGAAACCATGCCGAGCACGAGCAGCTGGAAGCGGAAGCGGCACGCTTCTTCGGAGCGGAGCAGACGCTCTATTTCTCGACCGGCTATGCGGCGAACGCGGCCCTGCTCGCCACCCTGCCCCAGCGCGGCGACCTGATCGTCCATGACGCGCTGATCCACGCCAGCGCGCATGAAGGCATGCGGCTGAGCCGGGCCGAAGCGCGCGGCGCCGCGCACAACGACGCGGACGGCTTTGCCGATGCGATCGCCGCCTGGCGGGCCGGAGGCGGCACCGGGCGCGTGTGGATCGTGGTGGAGAGCCTCTATTCGATGGATGGCGACCAGGCGCCGCTCGCCGCGCTCGCCGAAGTCGCGGACCGCCACGAAGCGATCCTGGTCGTCGACGAGGCACACGCCACCGGCGTGTTCGGGCCCGACGGCCGCGGACTGGCGGCGGGGCTGGCCGGGCGGCCGAACCTGATCACGCTGCATACCTGCGGCAAGGCGCTGGGCTGCGAAGGCGCGCTGCTGTGCGGGCCACGGGTGGTGCGCGACTTCCTGGTCAATCGCGGCCGCGCCTTCATCTTCTCGACCGCGCCGTCGCCGCTGATGGCGGCGGCGGTGCGGGCCGCGCTCGGGC
Organism: Sphingomonas sp. IBVSS2; assembly: GCF_002127225.1. Taxonomy (GTDB): domain Bacteria; phylum Pseudomonadota; class Alphaproteobacteria; order Sphingomonadales; family Sphingomonadaceae; genus Sphingomonas. The sequence continues at coordinate 1,051,578 of NZ_NFUR01000001.1, read as the reverse complement.
TGATCGCCGAGCCGCCGCGGCGCGGGCGGCTGCAGGCGCTGATCGCGCGCGCCGAGCAATTGCTGGCCCCGGCCGGAGTGCGGCCGACCGGTTCGCAGATCCTGCCGCTGGTGATCGGCGACGATGCGCGGACCATGGAAATGGCGGCGGCGCTGCAGGCACAGGGCTTCGACGTGCGCGGCATCCGCCCGCCGACCGTGCCGGCGGGCACGTCGCGGCTGCGCATCTCGCTGACTCTCAATGCCGGCGAGGAAGATGTCGCCGCGCTCGCCGATGCGCTGCGGGGCCTGGCATGAGGATCGTCGTCACCGGCACCGATACCGATATCGGCAAGACCGTGTTCGCCGCCGGCCTGGCCGGAGCCCTGGGCGCGACCTATTGGAAGCCGGTGCAGAGCGGGCTCGCGGGCGCCAGCGATGCCGAACGGGTCGCGGCCCTGTCCGGCGCGGCGGTGCTGCCCGAGGCCTATCGGCTGAACACCCCCTGCTCGCCGCACCTGGCCGCCGAGATCGACGGCGTGACGATCGATCCGGCGCGGCTCGATCCGCCCGCGATCGACCCGCTGGTGATCGAAGGCGCCGGCGGCGTGCTGGTGCCGGTGACGCGCGAACTGCTCTACGCCGATCTGTTCGCGCGCTGGCGATTGCCGGTGGTCCTCGTCGCCCGCACTGCGCTGGGCACGATCAACCACAGCCTGCTCTCGATCGAGGCGCTCCGCGCCCGCGGCGTGCCGATCCTCGGCGTCGCCTTTGTCGGCGCGGCGAACGAGGACAGCGAGGCGACCATCGCCGCGATCGGCGGGGTCCGCCGGCTCGGTCGGCTGCCGATCCTCGACACGCTCGACCGCCCCGCCCTCGCCGCCGCCTTCGCCCAAGCCTTCACCTGCACGGACTTCACCGCATGACTTCCCCCGTCTGGCATCCCTTCACCCAGCACGGGCTCGGCGAGCCGATCCCCGAAGTGGTGCGCACCGAAGGCGCGGCGCTGCACACGCGGGACGGGCGGCGCTTCGTCGATGCGATCTCCTCCTGGTGGGTGACGACGCATGGCCATTGCCATCCGCGGATCATGGCCGCGATCGCCGAGCAGGCGCGCCGCATGGACCAGATCATCTTCGCCGGCTGGACTCATGAGCCGGCCGAAGCGCTCGCCCGCGAACTGGTGCGGATCCTGCCCGATCCGCTCCGGCACGTCTTCTTCTCCGACAGCGGCTCGACCAGCGTCGAAGTGGCGCTGAAGATGGCGCTCGGCTTCTGGGACAATCGCGGCGAGCCCCGCCACCGCATCGTCGTGATGGAGCATGGCTATCATGGCGACACGATCGGCGGCATGTCGGTCGGCGCGCGCGGCGTGTTCAACCGGCCCTATCAGCCCCTGCTCTTCGACGTCGCGACCATCCCCTTCCCCGAGCCCGGCCAGAGCCAGGCGACGCTCGACGCGCTGGAGGCGCAGTGCCGCGACAAGCCCGCCGCGCTGCTGGTCGAGCCGCTGGTGCTCGGCGCGGGCGGCATGAAATTCTACCCCGCCAGCCTGCTCGCCGAGATGCGCAGGATCTGCGCGGCGCACGGCGTGCTGTTCATCGCCGATGAAGTGATGACGGGATGGGGCCGCACCGGAACCCTGCTCGCCTGCGAGCAGGCGGGCGTGGTGCCCGACATTCTCTGCCTGTCCAAGGGGCTGACCGGCGGGGCGATCCCGCTGGCGGTGACGATGGCGACCGCACCGATCTTCGAGGCGCATCTGTCGACCGATCGCGCCCGCATGTTCTTCCACTCGTCGAGCTACACCGCCAATCCGATCGCCTGCGCGGCGGCCAACGCCAATCTGGCGATCTGGCGCGACGAGCCGGTGCGCGAACGCATCGCCGATCTGGGCGACCGCCAGCAGGACCATCTCGACACGCTCGCCCGGCATCCGCTGGTCCGCAACCCGCGCCGGCTGGGCACGATCGTCGCCGCCGAGATCGGCGCGGGCGAATCGGCCTATCTGAATGCCGTGGGCCCACGGCTGCGCGATTTCGCGCTGACGCGCGGCGTGCTGATCCGGCCGCTCGGCAACACGGTGTACGTGATGCCGCCCTATTGCATCGACGATGCCGATCTCGACGCGGTCTATGCCGCGGTGGCGGATTTCGTGGAGCGGGAACCCCGCATGGAGGATTTGTTCGCGATTCGTTGAGACGCGCCGCCGCTCTGAACAATTGACAGCGCCCTTTTCGCCAAGCTGCGTGACGGAACGATTCAAGGGTCACAAGATAACTCATCTCGGGTATTTGACAGAAACCTTGTTACAAGGTTATCAGCTGATCGAAACTCAACGGAGGGAATCCATGATGCCGGTCATCAGAGTTACGGATGCGACTTGGGAACGCATGAAGCGGCACGCACGTCCACTCGAAGACACGCCTGACGATATCGTAAGGCGTGCATTGGACGCGTTAGAAGGCGTTACCGAGAGACCTACCAGGGGTCGTTCTACCACCGGCCGCCCGAAGACTACAGACGCTGGGCGAAAGCTGCCGCAGAAGGAGTTTCGCAATCCACTGCTGCTGACTCTAGAAAAATTGGGCGGCGCCGGTTCTCTAGAGGAGATTCGAGACGCAATGCATCCGCTGGTTGAAGCGCGACTTAGTCCTGCAGACTACAAGTTAGTCGAAACCGGCGAGGCTCGGTGGTGGAACGCAACGTGTTGGGAGCGCAGTGATCTGAAGAAAGAAGGATATTTGCGTTCGGACTCACCCCGCGGCCGCTGGGAGCTTAGCGACGAAGGCCGAAGGAAGGCGCAGGCACTAAGAGATCGGGCCTGAAATTGGGTCCGCGCCCGAAGGCGAAACGCGACTATGTTGTCTTCGGGCGAGTGGTGCTGCCGGTGAGGATTGAACTCACGACCTCAGCCTTACCAAGGATGCGCTCTACCACTGAGCTACGGCAGCACTCGCTCGAACGGTCCGGCAGTGCCGGGTCCCAAGCGGGAGGCGCCTATGTGCTTGGGCGGGACCGATTGTCAACCCGCCCATGGTCGGTTTATCGCAGGAAGATGAGCGAAGCGGAGAAGAAGGCCCGCCTGGCCGAGGCGCTGCGGGCCAATCTGAGGAAACGCAAGACGCAGGCGCGCACCCAGGCCGCGGCCGGCGACGCGCCCGATTCCCCGAGCCCCGATTCTCAGAGCCCCGATTCTCAGAGCGAAGCCACCCAGAGCGATACGCGATCGGCAGCATCATAGGCGTTGCGCGCGATCGCGTGCGGCCCGAGCAGATATACCGCCATCGTGACCGCACCCGCCAGGAACCACATCACCCGATAGGTGCGCACTTCGCTTCTAACCATGCCAACGCGTCCCCGCCCAGCTGCGGACCGAGGATCCGCAGGACTTCAGCATGATAGGCATTGAGCCAGGCAAGTTCCTGCACGGTTAGCAAAGATGGTTTAATCAGCGTTCGCTCAATCGGCGCGAAGGTCAGCGTCTCGAAGCCGAGCATTTGTTGTTCCGCACCCGAAATCAACTGCTTGACCACCAGCACCAGGTTCTCGATCCGGATGCCGAATTCCTGCGCCTTATAGTAACCGGGCTCGTTCGACAGGAACATGCCCTCGCGCAGCGGCTCCAGGCTCTGGCCGCCCGGATAATAGGGCTGGGCGATACGCTGCGGGCCCTCGTGCACCGACAGGTACGAACCGACGCCATGCCCGGTGCCATGGCCGTAGTCGAGGCCGACTTCCCACAAGGGGCGCCGCGCGAAGCTGTCGAGCTGGGCGCCGGTGGTGCCGTCGGGGAAGATCGCGGTGGCGATGGCGATATGGCCCTTCAGGACGCGGGTGAAGCGGTCCTTCATCTCGTCGCTCGCCTCGCCCACCGGCATCACGCGCGTCACATCGGTGGTGCCGTCCGCATATTGGCCGCCCGAATCGACGAGATAGAGCTGGCCGGGCTCGATCGGCAGGCTCGATTCGTCCGTCACCTTGTAGTGCGGGATAGCGCCGTTCGGGCCGGTGGCGGAGATGGTGTCGAAGCTGAGGTCCTTGAGCACGCCGGTCGCCTCGCGGAATTCGCGCAGCTTGTCGGCGGCGGACATTTCGGTGAGCCCGCCCCCGGGCGCGGTTTCCTCGAACCATTTCAGGAAGCGCGAGAGCGCGGCGCCGTCGCGGGCCTGGGCGGCCTTCTGCCCGGCGATCTCGGCCGGGTTCTTGATCGCCTTGGCCAGGATCACCGGATCGCGCAGCGCCAGCACCTTAGCACCGCCGGCGTCGAGCGCATCGAACACCGCGGCAACGGCGCTGCCCGGATCGGCGGCGACGCGCTTGCCGGCAAAGCCCTTGAGCGCGGGAGCAAAGGCGGCGCGATCATGGATGCGGATCGCATTGCCGAGATGCTGGCGCACCGCGTCGTTCATCTTCTCCGGCGCCACGAACAGGTCGGCGGTGCCGTCGGCATTGACGATCGCATAGGCGAGCGCGACCGGCGTGTGGCTCACGTCGGTGCCGCGGATGTTGAACGCCCAGGCGATCGAATCGAGCGCGGAAAGCACGACCGCATCGGCCTTGCGCTCGGCCAGCCAGTCCGCGATCTCGGCGCGCTTGGCGGGCGAGGACTTGCCGGCGGCCACATCGGACTGGATCGCCAGCGTCGCGTCGCTGGGCGCCGGCTTGTCCGGCCACACCGCGTCGATCGGGTTGGTATCGACCGCGACCAGTTCCGCGCCCTTCTCGGCGAGCGCCTTGCGCGCTTCCTCCACCCAGGCGCGGGTGTGCAGCCAGGGATCATAGCCGATACGGCCGCCGTCCGGCGCATGCGCCCCGAGCCAGCCCGAAACGCTGGTGGCGGGCACGCCGACATATTCCCAATCCTCGGCCGAGACCTGCTGGCGGACCTGCAGCGTATAGCGCCCGTCGGTGAAGATCGCCGCCTCCTGGGGCAGCACGACCGCGGTGCCGGCCGAGCCCTGGAAGCCGGTGAGCCAGCCGAGGCGCTGGGCATAGGCGCCGACATATTCGGACATGTGCTCGTCGGTGAGCGGCACCACGAAACCGTCGAGACGGTCGCGCTTCAACTGCTCGCGCAGGGCCTTGAGGCGGTCGGCATAGCTGGACATCGTTTCTACTCTTAGCTGGACTCTATGGGGCTGCTTTGCGCCGTTATTCGGCAAAAGTCACACCTTGCGCTATCGCCTGGCCGATGACTGCCTTCCCCCTGCCCCGCGTCGACCTGGCCACGCCCGCGCTGCTGCTCGACGTGGCAGCGATGGACCGCAACATCGCCGCGATGGCGGCATTCGCGAAGGCCCGCGGCCTGGCGCTCCGGCCGCATGCCAAGACGCACAAGAGCGGCGAGATCGCCCGGCGGCAGGTCGCGGCGGGCGCAGTGGGCATATGCTGCGCCAAGCTGGGCGAGGCGGAAGCGCTCGCCGCGGACGGCGTGGGCGACATCCACCTCACCTCGCCGGTGGTGACCCGGGGCGGAATCGCGCGGCTGGCGGCGCTGGCGGCGAGGATCCGGCTCTCGGTGGTGGCGGACCATCCGGAGGTGGCGCGCGCGCTGGCGGGCTGCGGCGCGACGCTCTTCGTCGACGTCGACCCCGGCAAGCACCGCACCGGCGTGACGTCGCCCGAAGCGGCGGTGGCGCTGGCGGAGGCGATCGCCGCGGCCGGGCTGACGCTGGGCGGGGTGCAATATTATTGCGGCTCGGAACAGCATATCGCTGCCTATGCCGATCGGCACGCGGCGATCGTGGCGAAGACCGGCTATCTGCGCACCGTGCTGGCCGCCCTGGCGGCGGCGGGGTTCGCGATCCCGGTGGTGACCGGCGCCGGCACCGGCACCTTCGCGATCGACGCGGAGCTGGGCGTGCTCACCGAGCTGCAGGTGGGGAGCTATATCTTCCTCGACCGCGAATATCGCGACTGCGAGCTGGCAGGGCCGCGCTTCGAGCAGGCGCTCTGGGTGGATGCCACCGTGGTCAGCGCGAACACGCCCGGCATGGTGACGATCGATGCGGGATTGAAGTCTTTCGCCACCGATGCCGGGGTGCCCGTGCCCGCGTCAGGCACCGCGCGCTACGCCTTCATGGGCGACGAGCAGGGTGCGCTGACCGGCGAGGATCTGCCGGGCCTGGCGGAACGCGTCACGCTGGTGCCGCCGCACTGCGACCCGACGGTGAATCTGTACGACGCCTACCACCTGGTGGAAGGCGGCACGGTGACCGGCGCCTGGCCGGTGACCGCGCGCGGCCGTTCGACCTAGGATCTATCGACGGACATAGTGGCAGCGCTTCTTGGCGGTGATGCTGCGATCGATCGCCCGGCCGCCGAGCGCGCCGCCCACGCCGCCCACCGCGGCACCCAGCAGGCCATGGCCGATGATCGCCGGGCCGGCGAGCACGCCCACCGCGGCGCCGCCGACCAGGCCGGCCGTGCCGGTCGAGCGGCGGCACTTCTTGTAATAGGTGCGCGACTTGGAAGACTTGCCCTTGTAGTGCGACTGGGCCTGGGCGGGCGCCGTCGGAATGACCGCGACGGGCATGGCCAGTGCGAGAGCGGCAGCGGCCGCGATGAGCTTGCGCATGATTTCCATCCCTTCCTCGAATCCAATGTGCAGACAACTTGCCGGATGGCCGGCGGTTGCATGAACCGAAAACAACATGGCGTTCATCGGGATCGTTCCCGGTGTCCGGCGCATTGTCCGCGGCATGACAGGCGCCGGCATCCCGGCCCCGCGCAAGCGGATCGGCCCAACCCCGCGGGAACGTATCGCCGGCGCATTGGGCGCGCTGGCCCTGGTGGCGCTGCTCGTCTGGATGCTGATGCGCGGGCTGGGAGTGAACCTGCATCTCGCCCCGGTGCCGGCAATGCGGCTGGTGGGTTTCGTGCTGCCCCCGCCGCCGCCGCCGGAACCGCGGATCGCGCCGAAGCCGAAGCCCCGCGCGCCCAGGGCATCGGGCAAGGCCGCGCCGCCCAACCTGGTCTCCCGCGCCACCGAAGTGGCGGCGCCGGTGAAGACGCCCCTGCCCCAGCCGCTTCCGGCGGCGACGATCCCCGCGCAGGGAAGCGACGCGCATTCGGGCAGCGCACCCGTTGCCGGGCCGGGAACCGGCGCCGGCGGATCCGGCACCGGCACCGGATCGGGCGGCAACGGCGACGGATCGGGCGGCGGGGGCGGCACGGTGCTGCAGCTGCTCGAGGGCAGGATCACCGGGCGCGATTATCCGAAGGCCGCGGCGGAGGCCGGCGCGAGCGGCACGGTGGGATTGCGCTTCACGGTGGGCGTGAACGGGCGGGTGACCGATTGCCAGGTGACGCGATCGAGCGGCAATGCCGATCTCGACGAGACGACCTGCCGCCTGATCAGGAAGCGCTTCCGCTATGCGCCGAGCCGCGATGCGAACGGCAGGCCCTATGCGGACGTGGTGACGGGAGAGCAGGTGTGGGAGCTCTACGACCGGCCGGATCGCGCATCCTCACCCTGAACGCGCCCGTCCGCATCCGGGCGGCCCCGGACGGGATCTCAGGCCGTAGCGCAGGGCAGGAGACCCGGCTTTCGCCAAGGTAAAGAAGCCGGGGGGACCGAAAGCCCGAACCCAGATGAGATCCCCGGATCGCGAATCCCGCTCGATCCCGGCCGAACCCCACGCTACGCTCCTCCAAAATCGAACAGAGAGGACCGCCCGGATGAAGAAGCTCGCGCTCGCGCTGCTTGCCCCCCTCGCGATGATGACAACGTTGCCATCGCAAGCGCAGGGCTTCCTGCGCGCCGACGGCCCCCGCATCGTCGACGAGCGCGGCCGCGAAGTGCTGCTGCGAGGCATGGGGCTGGGCGGCTGGATGCTGCAGGAGGGCTATATGTTCCAGCTCGGCCAGCTGGGCTCCGGCCAGCAGCATCGCATCCGGGCCGCGATCGCCGACCTGATCGGCGAGGAGAAGACGGCGGAATTCTATCGGGCCTGGCTGGACAACCATACCCGCAAGGCGGACATCGACATGATGGCGCGCTGGGGCATGAACTCGGTGCGCCTGCCGATGCACTATGATCTGCTCACCCTGCCGGCGGAGAAGGAGCCGGTTCCGGGCAAGGACACCTGGCTGGAGGACGGTTTCCGGCGCATCGACGGCTTGCTCGCCTGGACCAAGGCGAACGGCATGTACCTGATCCTCGACCTGCACGCCGCACCCGGCGGCCAGGGCAACGACCTGCCGATCGCCGACCGCGATCCCGCCAGGCCCGCGCTGTGGCAGAGCGCGGAGAACCGCCGCAAGACGATCGCGCTGTGGCGCAAGCTGGCGCAGCGCTATGCGAACGAGCCCGGGATCGGCGCCTATGATCTGCTCAACGAGCCCAATTGGGACTTTTCCGGCCCCGGCGGCGACCATGGCTGCAAGGAGGCGGGCAACGGACCGCTCAAGCAGCTCTACGCCGATATCGCCGCCGCGATCCGCGAAGTCGACAAGCGCCACATGCTCGTCATCGAGGGCAATTGCTGGGGCAACAACTATGCCGGCCTGCTGCCCTTCGCCGATGGGAACACCGCGCTCAGCTTCCACAAATATTGGAACCTGAACGACGAAGCGTCGATCGCGCCGTTCCTCAAGCTGCGCGATACCTACGCCATGCCGCTCTGGCTGGGGGAATCGGGCGAGAACTCCAATGTCTGGTTTCGCGACGCGATCTCGCTCGTCGAGCGAAACGGCATCGGCTGGGCCTTCTGGCCGCTCAAGAAGATCGGCTTCAACAATCCGCTGGAGATCGCGCCCAATCCCGGCTGGGCCAGGCTGGTCGCCTATTGGACGGGCAAGGGTCCGCGCCCGAGCGCCGAGGAGGCCCATGCCACGCTGATGCAGCTCGCCCGCCACGACATCCGGCACGAGAACAACCTGTTCCACCAGGACGTGGTCGACGCGATGCTGCGCCAACCGCACGACCCCAGCCCGCGCCCCTCGGCGCCGCTGCAGGTCACCAGGGAGGGCGGCGCGATCGACGCCGTCGACTATGACATCGGCCCAGCCGGCGTGGCATATAGCGATACCGACGACGCCAATTACCATGTCTCCACCGGCAAGGCGCGAACGCCGTGGAACAAGGGCCGCACCTGGCGCAACGACGGCGTCGACATCGCCCGCGCGGAAGGCGAGTATCTGTACGTCAGCGATTTCGTGCCCGGCGAATGGATGCGCTATTCGCTCTCGGCCGAGGGCGGCGGCGCCTATGCGGTCGAAGTGGAGATACAGTCGCCCAGGGGCGGCGCGCTGGCGCTGGCGCTGAACGGCGGCACGCCGATGGCGCTCGACGTGCCGGCCGCGCCCGGCTGGCGGACGCTCCGCCTGCCCGGCCGGCTCATGCTGCTCGACGGCAACAACATGCTGGTGCTCGGCTCGAAAGGCTTTGACGGCGCGGTGCGCAGAATGACGTTCACGCCGGCGCGATGAAGGTGCTTGCGCATATCTTATGCGTGGCCGTCCGGGCCGGGCGGCGCTAGGGGCAGGCCATGCCGCTCGATCTACTCTGCCTCGATGCCGACGACACGCTCTGGCACAATATGCGCCATTTCGACGAAGCGGAACGTGCCTTCGTCGCGATGATGGCGCCCTTCGCGGCCGAAGGCGTGGCGCGCGAGCGGCTCGAGGCGGTGGAGAGCGCCAATCTGCGGCTCTACGGCTATGGCGCCAAGAGCTTCACGCTCTCGATGATCGAGACCGCGACCGAGCTGTGCGGCGATGCGCTGTCTCGCGAGACCATCGCTGCGATGCTCGCCGCGGGGCGCACCCTGCTCTCGCATCCCGTCGAGCTGCTCGACGGCGTCGGCGAGACGCTCGCCGCGCTGGCCCGGCGCGTGCGGCTCGTGCTGGTGACCAAAGGCGACCTGCTCCACCAAGAAGCCAAGCTCGCCGCCTCCGGGCTGGGTGAGCTGTTCCACGGCGTCGAGATCGTCAGCGACAAGACGCCGGATACCTTTGTCCGCCTGTTCGCCCGCTACGGCGCCGCGCCCGAGCGCGCCGGGATGGCCGGGGACTCGATCCGATCCGACATCGCACCGGTGCTCGCCGCCGGCGGCTGGGCCGCGTTCCTGCCGCCCGAATTATCCTGGGCGCACGAGCGCGCGCCGGTGCCGAGCGACCATCCGCGCTTCGCCCAACTGGATCGCTTCGCCGCCCTGCCCGGCTGGCTCGACCGCATCGGCTAGGGCGGATCGCCATTCAGCTCCGTCCCCTCCATTCCCGGTGGCGAGGGAAGGAAGTTGCATGTCGAAACCTCTCCTTTCCGTCATGCTGAACTTGTTTCAGCATCCAATTCTCCACCAGCGACATCGCCAGTGGCACGTTGGACCCTGAAACAAGTTCAGGGTGACGAAGGAGGTTGGTTCGAAGCCAAGCCACACCCTTAGCCTGAATGTCGATTGGCCCTAGGGGCAGGCCCCGCACAGCCCTTGAAACTGGGTCCGTCATCCCCCGCCGAAACGGGATCCAGGGCCAGGAGCAAGAGTCGTGCGGCTCGGCCGGCATGCGCAGGATTGCTTCGATCGGCCCATATATTCTGGAACCCCGCCCCCGTGAGGACGACGGGGAGGGGAATGGAGGTCCCCGGCCCTGGCGGGCGCTGGCCTCGCGCGCGCCCGAATGAAAGGCCCCGCTCTCGCAGGGGCCGCACCACGGATATCCCCAAAATGAAAGAGGCCGCCGGGGCGTCTCCCGACGACCCGGCGACCTCCGACATGGTCAGCGGCCGGAAGCTCCAGCCCGGGAGACCATGCGGACCGCTTTGCTTCGGACTGGCGCCGTTGATTGGAGGAGGATACCTCCCGCGCGCCTTACGATCGGAGGGCTTCCGATCGCGTCCGTCTGCTCAGCGGTGCGTCTCCCGAACGAACTGAACCGACCCCATTGCTGAACCATGAGACATCGGATCACCTCCTTTCGCTAGTTGAAGAAGCACGCACCCTCAAAGGGCACGCCAACTATTTGAATCACTGCGAGTCGCAGAACAAGTCTTGTATAAAATCTTTTTCTGAGCGATTCTGGAATTCTGGGCCGCAAAGCGGGGAACCCGCCCCGGCGACTCACGCCCTCTCCCATATTCCCAAGGCATCGCGGCGGGCGCGCACGCCCACTCCCGTCCTGCCCGGGCGAGGCCCGATGCCGCTTGAAATACTGGGCTTCGCGCGCGTGCTTCTCCGCCGCGGCGCGGGCGACCGATCTATCCGCGGCAATCCTCGGTGACGCGCAGCACCTCGGCATAGGCGGGCACCACCAGCGTGGGCAGGCCGTTGCCCTGGACCAGGAACCGCCCGCGGCTGAAGCCCATCGCGTCGAGCAACGGATCCGCCGGGGCGAGATCGGCGGCCAGCCGCGGTGCCGCGCCGGGGAGCGGCTGGACCGGGACCTGGCGGAACGTGCTGGTGGTGCGCACCGTGACGCTCGCCACCCCCGCGCCCTTGCGCGAAAACACCACGCGGCCGCGGCCGGCATCGCAGCGCAGGATCAACTCGGCCTCGCCACCGGCCATGCCGAAGAACGCAACCGAGCCGCGCCCGTCCTGGCGATAGACCCAGTCGCCCGGGGTGAGCGGCCAGTCGCGCCAGTCCGCCCCCTGGGGTACGGGCGACGGCGCCGGGGCCGGCGCGGGAGCAGGCGCCGGGACGGGTCGGGGCGGAGGCGCGGGCGGCGGCACCACGCGCGGCGTTTCCGAACAGCCCGCAATTGCGAGCGCGGAGGCGAAGACGAGCAGCTGACGGCGCATGCGCGGCCTTATGCGGGAAGTGCCCGGGCGGCTCAACCGCTACGGCGACGAAACGGCCTGTCGCTTCGTTCTGCCGCGGCAGCGCCCTCAGACCCGCTGCATGCCCTTGGCAATCCAGGGCTGACGCACCGCCTCGCGTTCGCTTTCCGGGAGAGAAGACCAGTCGAACGCGAATTCGGTGGCATCGTCGAACGTCGCGCCGGTGCAATTGCCCACCAGGCTCGCATCCTGATCCGCAAGCTTCGCCCCTTCCAGGCGCGCGCCCCGCAGGCTCGCGCCGGCAAGCTCGGCATCCCGGAAATCGGCGCCGCGCAGGTCCGCGTTCGAGAAGGACGCGCCGCGCAGATCCGCGTCAGACAGCGTCGCGAAGCGCAGCGACGCGCTGGTGAAGCGCGCGCCGGCCGCGCTGGCGCCCTGGAGCAGCGCCCGATCGAGATTGGCGCCCACGAAGGAGGCATATTCGAGATAGGCGTAGAAGAAGGCAGCCTGTTCGAGATGGGCGCCACGCAGATAGGCGCCCTCCATAAAGGTGCCGGACAACTCGGCGCGCTCGAGATGCACGTAGCGCAGCCGCGCCAGCCGGAAGCGGCAATCGACGAAGCTCGCCCCCGAAAGCACCGTCTTGCGCCCCAGCTGGATGCGATCGAAGGCGGATCCGGCGAGCGGCAGGCTGCCCCGGAGCACCGCCTCCCATTCCTCGCTCAATATGGTCTGCTCCGCGGCGGCGATGGCGCAGGGGCGAAGCTTGCGCCGCGCGCCGGCGATCTCGCGCTTCATCTCCACGATGGCGCGCGCCACGTCGCGCCCCTCGAGCCGCCGGAAGCGCTCGCGCCAGTCCTGCAGCCAGTTCCCCACGACGCTGCTGCCGGTCGCCTCGGCACTGGCGACCAGCCGCGCCCGCAGCAGCTCGAAGGCGGGGCGCTGGAAACTCTTGCCATATTCGCCGCGCAGGAACGCGCGCATCTGGTGCAACGCCGCGATCTGCAGTGTCTCGCGCGCGGCGGCGGGGAATTTCTCGTCGATGGCGCCGGCGGCGCGCATCTGGATCTCCTGGAACTCCTTGAGGTTCACGTCCTTGCGCTGGTTGTCGAGCGTCGCGTTGACGTTGAGGTCGCGGAACAGCCAGAGCAGGAAGGCGGAGGGCACGCCGATCAGCAGCAGCAGAATCTGTGCGGCCTCCCGCCATTCGAGACGCGGCGCCTCCGCATCGGTGAACAGGCGATGGAATGCGGCCGCGACGCCGCGCGCCTCTTGTGGGAACAGCAGCGAGAGGAGGGTGGCGATGCCGAGCGGCACCAGGATGCCGACCAGCGCCAGCGCGACCGGCTTGGGCCAGTGGCGCCGCAGCCCCATTCCCCGGGGCCGGCGCAGCCACAGGCGGAACCGCAACCAGGCGAGGCGCGCGCTGACCCGAAGCGCGAAGCGGACCTCGTGCCGCGGGCCGAACATGTCGTCCAGCCACCAGCGCGAGACGCGCTTCCTCCACCCGGCCATCCGCTCCCCCTTTCATGCGCGATCGCATGGCAGGATTATCGCGGCGGGCTCAGGAGTCTAGCGCCGGCCGCCTCCGCCCCATTTCTTCTGCACCTTGCCGTAGCGCGTCTTGCGCGTCCCCGGCTTGCCCTCGTTGCTCCGCCCCATCACCGGCGCCTTGCGCTGGTCCTCGGGCAGGCCCAGTTCCTCGGCCTCCAGCGCGCGGATCTCGTCGCGCAGGCGCCCGGCCTCCTCGAATTCCAGGTTCGCCGCCGCGTCGCGCATCTTCTTCTCGAGCTCCTCGATATAGGCGCGCAGGTTGTGGCCGACCATGTGCGGGCGATCGGCGTCGATCTCCACCGTCACCTGGTCCTTCGAGGCGACATGGGCGATGATGTCGCCGATATTCTTCTTCACCGTCTCCGGCGTGATGCCGTGCTCGGCATTATATTCCTGCTGCTTCTCGCGGCGGCGGCCGGTCTCGGCGAGCGCGCGCTCCATGCTGCCGGTCATGCGATCGGCATAGAGGATCACCCGCCCTTCCACGTTGCGCGCCGCGCGGCCGATCGTCTGGATCAGCGACGTTTCGCTGCGCAGGAACCCTTCCTTGTCCGCATCGAGGATCGCCACCAGCCCGCACTCCGGGATGTCGAGGCCTTCGCGCAGCAGGTTGATGCCCACCAGCACGTCATAGACCCCCATGCGCAGGTCGCGGATCAGCTCGATGCGCTCCAGCGTCTCGGTGTCCGAATGCATGTAGCGGACCTTCACGCCCGCCTCGTGCATATATTCGGTCAGGTCCTCGGCCATGCGCTTGGTGAGCGTCGTCACCAGGGTGCGATAGCCCTTGGCCGTGGTCGCCTTGCATTCCTGGATCAGGTCCTGGACCTGTTCCTCGACCGGCTTGATCTCCACCGGCGGATCGATGAGGCCGGTGGGGCGGATCACCTGCTCGACGAACACGCCGCCGGTCTGCTCCATCTCCCAGCCGCCGGGCGTCGCCGAGACATAGACCGTCTGCGGGCGCATCGCCTCCCATTCGTTGAAGCGCAGCGGCCGGTTGTCGATCGCGCTGGGCAGGCGGAAGCCATATTCGGCCAGCGTCACCTTGCGGCGATGGTCGCCGCGCGACATGCCGTTGATCTGGCCGATCGTCTGGTGGCTCTCGTCGACGAAGAGCAGCGCGTTCTCGGGCAGATATTCGAACAGGGTGGGCGGCGGCTCGCCCGGCAGGCGGCCGGTGAGGAAGCGGCTGTAATTCTCGATGCCCGCGCAGCTGCCGGTGGCCGCGATCATCTCCAGGTCGAAGTTCGTCCGCTGCTCCAGCCGCTGATGCTCGAGCAGCTTGCCCTCGGCCTCCAGCTCCTTCAGCCGCTCGGTCAGCTCGTGGCGGATGCCCTCCATCGCCTGCTTCATCGTCGGCCCGGGCGTGACATAGTGCGAGTTGGCGAAGACGCGGACATAGTCGAGGCTCGCCACCTTGGCCCCGGTCAGCGGGTCGAACTCGGTGATCTCCTCGATATCGTCGCCGAAGAAGGAAATGCGCCAGGCGCTGTCCTCATAGTGCGACGGGAATATCTCCAGGCTGTCGCCGCGCACCCGGAAATTGCCGCGCGCGAACGCCGCGTCGTTGCGCTTGTACTGGAGCGCGACCAGCTTGCGGATGATCTCGCGCTGGTCGGCCACCTGGCCCTTCTTCAGGTCGAAGATCATCGCCGAATAGGTCTCGACCGATCCGATGCCGTAGAGGCACGAAACCGACGCCACGATGATCACGTCGTCGCGCTCGAGCAGCGAACGCGTCGCCGAATGCCGCATCCGGTCGATCGCCTCGTTCACCGAGCTTTCCTTCTCGATGTACGTGTCGGACCGGGGCACATAGGCCTCGGGCTGGTAATAGTCGTAATAGCTGACGAAATATTCGACGGCGTTCTCGGGGAAGAAGCTCTTCATCTCGCCATAGAGCTGGGCCGCCAGGATCTTGTTGGGCGCGAGCACCAGCGCCGGGCGCTGCAGCGTCTCGATCACCTTGGCTATGGTATAGGTCTTGCCCGAGCCGGTGACGCCCAGCAGCACCTGGTCGCGCTCGCCCGCCTGGGCCTGCTCGACCAGCTCGGGGATCGCGAAGCGCTGGTCGCCCGAGGGCTGATATTCGCTGACGAGCCGGAACGGCCTGCCGCCCTCGGACTTCTCCGGGCGCTGCGGGCGGTGCGGGACGAAGCTCTGCCCGGTCTCGGGCTCGGCCAGGCTGGTGCGAATCTGGATTGCCATCGCGGGGAATATGGGGTGTGGCTGGCGCATACGCCAACCCCGGGGGAACATCATGCGCCTGACGATCTTCGCCGCTGGAGCCCTGCTCCCGCTCGCCGCCTGCAACCAGGGTCCCTCGACCGAGGAAAGCGCGCGCAAGACCGGCGATATCCGCCTGGAAAATGCCAGCGTCGAGGAAGTCGCCAAACAGGCCACCGCGGCGGATGCCAAGACGCCCAGCCAGCCGGGCCAGT
Source organism: Sphingomonas sp. IBVSS2 (assembly GCF_002127225.1). Taxonomy (GTDB): domain Bacteria; phylum Pseudomonadota; class Alphaproteobacteria; order Sphingomonadales; family Sphingomonadaceae; genus Sphingomonas. The sequence continues at coordinate 1,035,880 of NZ_NFUR01000001.1, read as the reverse complement.
GGGAAACCGGGATGCAGCTCGTCGCGCTCGAGCCGGGCGCGATGCCCGAGGCGATCGCCGCCAAGATGAAGGAAGATGTGGGCAAGCCGCCCCGCACCGAGCGCGGCTGCCGCAAGGCCGAGGAGCTGAAGCCGCTCGACGTCTCCAGGCTGGGCGCGATGGCATCGGGCTGCCGCTTCTCGAAATATCGCTTCGTCGGCGGCAAGCTGGATGCCGCGATGGAATGCGAAACGCCCATGGGCAAGGCGCAGGCGAGCTTCAGCGGCACCCAGACCCCGACCGCGTTCGACCTGACGATGACGCAGCGTCAGACGCCGACCGGGCAGACCAAGGCGACTTCGATGACCGTGCGGCTCACCGGCAAGCGCCTCGGGGAATGCAAGGCCTGATGCGCGAATAGCCCTGCGGCTATTCGCGGCGATAGGCGATCCGCCACATCAGGGCGCCGATCCCGGCGGCGAACAGCGCCAGGATCGCGCTCGACGCCACGGCGCTGATCCAGCGGAACAGGAGCGCGCGATTGTCCATCGGCGGCATCTCGAACAACCCGAAGCCATAGGTCTGGGCGCCGACGAAGATGGCGAGCGCCGTGACCGCGCCGACCAGCGCGGCATGGTGGGCGCGGCGCAGGCCGGCGACGTGCATCACCAGCCAGAGCGGGCCGCCCACCGCCGTGATCGCGATGCCGGCGATCAGGCTGCCGATCAGCCAGCCGCTGACCAGGCTGAGCGGATCCCGCTTGCCGCCGAGCAGCAGCAGCCCGAGCACGATCAGGCCCGCGAACGCGCTCCCCACGCCGAGCGCAAGCCCGGCGCGGTCGATCGTCGTATCATAGCGTCGCACGGCGCCCGTCGCGCGGTTGTTCACTGGGGGACCCCTCCCGGATTCGCGGGAGAATAAACCCGGGCGCCGAGTCCCTTCAAGCACCTGAAAAGCGGGGACGTGCCGAATCCGGCGCGTCAGCGCAGCGCGTCGAACCGGCCGGCCTGGATGCAATGGTCGAGCGCGCCGTAATCGGGCGCGGGCGGCGGCCCGCCCAGCGGCGGCACCGTGAAGCTCTCGCCGATCCGGTGCGCGGCGAAGCGGGCCGGATCCTCGCCCGCGCAGCGCAGCATGCCGCGCAGCATGAAGGGCGGCGTGGCATAGCCTTCGCGCGAGAGGCGGAACGTGCCCCAATGCACCGCGAGCGCATCGGGCCGGCCCAGCCCGTCCCACACCCGGATCGCATCGCGCGGGCCGATATGCGTGCCGCTCGCCATCTGCCCCTCGTCGAAGCGGAAGGCGCCGATCGGGATCGCGGCGAAGCGGACCGGGCCGAGCGACGCCGCCTCGGCCGGCCATTTGCCGTCGCCGAGCCCGGTATCGCCCGCGAAGAAGAAATTGCCGTGCGGCAGGTGCACCACGAAGCTCGACCACAGCGCGCGGCCGCGATCGGCGAACCAGCGGCTGCCCCAGTGGTGGCTCCGCGTGACGGTCACCGCCGCGCCGGACGGCGCCGCCACCCCCTGCCCCCAGTCGAGCGCCGTCGCCTTCACGCCGGCCCTGGCCATCACCGCGTCATTGCCCAGCGACGTCACGATCAGCGGCCGGTCGCGATCCTGGAGCCGCCTGAGCGTGGGCAGGTCCATATGGTCGTAGTGATTGTGGCTGACGAGGACGAGGTCGATCTTCGGCAGGTCCGCGAAGCGCACGCCCGGCGGCGCCACCCGCCTGGGCCCGATGCCGAACGGTCCGACGGTCTCGCTCCACACCGGATCGGTGAGGATGTTCACGCCGTCCGCCTGCACCAGCACCGTGGCATGGCCGATCCAGGTGACGCGCATCTCGCCCCCCGTCACCCGCGCCGGCGGCCTGGCCGGCGTCACCGCCACGCGCGCGGGCCAGGCGGGCCGGGTCGGGTCGCCGAAGACCTGCTGCCGGAGCAGCCTGTTGCGGCGGGCGGCGGAAATGTCGAGCGCGTCGCCGTCGGGATTGAAGAAGCGCTGCCCGTCGAAATGGCTGCTGACGGGCCCGCGATAATAGATGCGATCGAGGAAGAAGGGCGCGACCGTGACGACAAGGCACAGCGCGACCGCGATCCAGAACAAGATGGCAAGGACGATCCGGACCGGGCGCATTGCCGATCATGTCGTTACGCATCCGCACGTCTTCAAGCTTGATCGCGATGCGGCGCCCAGCCTAACCCCGGCGGCATGGACCCGCTGCCCCAGACGCCCCAGGAAGCCGCGCTCGAGCTGGAGAAGCTCGCCGGCGAGATCGCGCACCACAACCGGCTCTACCATGCCGAGGATGCGCCCGAGATCAGCGACGCCGACTATGACGCGCTGATGCGGCGCAATGCCGCGATCGAGGCCGCCTTCCCCGATCTGGTCCGCGCCGATTCGCCGTCGCGGCTGGTCGGCGCCGCGCCGTCCGGGCGGCTCGCCAAAGTGGCGCATGCGCGGCCGATGTTCAGCCTGGACAATGGCTTCGACGACGCCGACGTCGCCGATTTCCTCGGCCGGGTCCGCCGTTTCCTGGCGCTGGGCGATGCCGAGCCGATCGCCCTCACCGCCGAGCCCAAGATCGACGGCCTTTCCTGCTCGCTGCGCTACGAGAGGGGCCGGCTCGTCCAGGCGCTCACGCGCGGCGACGGCCAGATCGGCGAGGACGTGACCGCCAATGCCCGGACCATCGGCGACGTGCCCCAGGAGATCGCCGGCGCGCCCGAAATCTTCGAGGTGCGCGGCGAAGTGTACATGGCGAAGGCGGATTTCGCCGCCCTCAACGCCCGGCTGCTCGCCGAGGCCGCGGAGACCGGCAAGGAAGCACGCCAGTTCGCCAATCCGCGCAACGCCGCCGCCGGATCGCTGCGCCAGAAGGACGCCGCCGTCACCGCGGCGCGTCCGCTGCGTTTCCTCGCCTGGGGCTGGGGCGAGACCAGCGCGCTGCCCGGCGACACGCAGGCAGAGGTGATCCGCGCCATCCAGGCGATGGGCTTCCCGGTTTCGGACCTGTTCGTCGGCCCCGTCGACCTCGAGGCCGCGCTGGCGCAATATGGGAAGATCGAAGCGGTCCGCGCCGACCTGCCCTTCGACATCGACGGCGTGGTCTACAAGATCGACCGGCTGGACTGGCAGGGCCGGCTCGGCTTTGTGGGCCGCGCGCCGCGCTGGGGGCTGGCGCACAAATTCCCTGCCGAGCGCGCCCAGACCCTGTTGCGCGGCATCGACATCCAGGTCGGCCGCACCGGCAAGCTCACGCCGGTAGCGCGGCTGGAGCCGGTCACCGTCGGCGGCGTCGTCGTCACCAACGCGACGCTGCACAATGCCGACGAGATCGCGCGCCTGGGCGTGCGCCCGGGCGATCGGGTCGTGCTCCAGCGCGCCGGCGACGTGATCCCGCAGATCGTCGAGAACCTGACCCGCGACGAGGACCGGCCGGCATTCCTGTTCCCCAGCCATTGCCCGATCTGCCATTCGGAAGCCGTGGCCGAGGAAGGCGAGGTCGACATCCGCTGCACGGGCGGGCTGATCTGCCCGGCCCAGCGGCTCGAGCGCCTCAAGCATTTCGTCAGCCGCGGCGCGCTCGACATCGAGGGGCTGGGCGAGAAGACCCTGATCGAACTGCTCGACCTGGGCTGGATCGTCGAGCCCGCGGACATCTTCCGCCTCGCTCCCCATCGCGCGGAACTGCTGGGCCGCGAAGGCTGGCAGGAGAAGTCGGTCGACGCGCTGCTCGCCGCGATCGAAGCCAAGCGCGCGCCCGACGCGGCGCGGCTGCTCTTCGGCCTGGGCATCCGCCATATCGGGGCGATCACGGCGCGAGACCTTTTGAAACGCTATGCAACATTGCCCGCGCTCCAGGCGCTCGCCGACCAGGTCATCGCGCTGCGCGATGCGACGCCGCCACAGATCGGTGAGACCGAGACGAAACACCGCGCGCGGCTCGACAAGGCGATCGCCGAGCATATCGGAGTCGAGAATGTCGGCGGCGCCGTCGGCCAGGCCCTGGCCGATTTCTTCCACGAACCGCACAATCGCGCGGTGTGGGAAGACCTTTTGGGCGAAGTCGCCCCGCCGCCCTTCATCGTCGAGACGCGCGAATCGGAAGTGTCGGGAAAGACGCTGGTTTTCACCGGCACGCTGGAGGCGCTGAGTCGCGACGAGGCCAAGGCCCAGGCCGAATCGCTGGGCGCGCGAGTCGCGGGATCGGTGTCCGCGAAGACCGATCTGGTGATTGCGGGGCCCGGCGCGGGCTCGAAGCTGAAAAAGGCCGCGGAACTCGGAATCCGCGTAATTTCGGAGAGTGAATGGCTGCAGATCGTCGCCACTGTGGAGTGACTTTTTTGCAACGCAACAATCCTGAATCGCAGATTAACCGGCCTGCCCCGCAGGACTCGGATTGACTGTCACAGGACCGACATAAATTAATCGCATGGGCGGCGACGACGGTGAACCGCACCGCGTTCAGTGCAGACGATAAGCACACACCGAAAGGGAAACACCTCTAATGCGCACCAAGCTTTTTGCGGGCGTGGCTTTTGCCGCGCTGATGGTCCCGGGGGCGGCGTTCGCGCAGTCCACCGGTACGCAGGACTTCGAGGGCGAGACCGAGATCGTCGTGACCGGCGGCCGTGCCGACAATGGCGTGAACGGAATCATCATTCCGGACACCTCGCGGGCCAAGGGCGTCCTCACGCAGGAATTCATCGAACGCCAGGCGCCGGGCGCCAGCGTCAACGATCTGATCAATCAGCTTCCGGGCGTCAGCTTCCAGAATAACGATCCCTATGGTTCGTCGGGCGGCTCGATGAGCATCCGCGGCTTCGACTCGACGCGCATCAGCCAGACCTTCGACGGCGTGCCGCTGAACGACTCGGGCAACTACGCCATCTATTCGAACCAGCAGATCGATCCCGAGCTGATCGAGCAGGTCAACGTCAACCTCGGCTCGACCGACGTCGACTCGCCGACCGCCGGCGCCACCGGTTCGACCGTCAACTACCGCACGCGCGTCCCCAGCCGTGACTTCGGCGTGAAGCTGGTCGGCTCGGTGGGCCAGTACGGCTTCTTCCGCACCTTCGGCCTCGTCGACACCGGCGAGTTCACTTCGGCCGGCACCCGCGCTTGGTTCGCGGCGAGCCAGGCGCGCAACTATCAGCGCTGGAACCCGAACTCGAAGATCGACAAGCAGCAGTTCAACGCCAAGATCTATCAGCCGCTGGGCGATAGCGGCGACTTCATTGCGATCGCGGGCCACTACAACCAGAACCGCAACAACTTCCAGGGCTCGGTGCCGCTGCGCTGGGACACCGTGCAGCGTGCGGTCGGCTGCGCCGTCACCACCACCCCGTGCCCCACGGGCCAGCAGGTCGTCATCTCCAACGGCACGCGCTTCACCGGCGTGAACGCGACCGACCGCTACCCGATGAACAACGGCGAAGCGTTCTACAACATCCCGGCCTGCACCATCAACACGGTGGCCCGCGCGGGCCAGGCCGACCTGGCCAACAGCTGCGGCTCGACCTTCGACGAGCGCTATAACCCGTCGAACACCGCCAACATCCGCGCCCAGTCGCGCTTCACCCTGTCCGACGGCCTCGTCCTCACGGTCGATCCGAGCTACCAGTTCGTGAAGGCCAATGGCGGCGGCACCGTCGTCGCGAACGAGTCGGCGTTCGACCTCAACCCGGCGGGCTCGCCGGCGCGCGCGAACTGCAACACCACCGCGAACAGCGGCACGGTGAACTGCCAGCCGGGCTATTGGGGCGGCAACCCCTATGCCGGCCGCGACCTGAACGGCGACGGCGACACGCTCGACACCGTCCGCGTCCTGGCCCCCAGCCAGACCCAGACGCACCGCATCGGCGTCATCGCGTCGCTGCGCTACGACCTGTCGCCCGACCAGAGCGTCCGTATCGCCTACACCTATGACCGTGCGCGCCACCGTCAGACCGGCGAGCTCGGCTATCTGCAGCTCAACGGCAAGCCCTTCGACGTCTTCCCGGTCAACAACCCGATCCTCGACGCGAACGGCAACTCGCTGCAGAAGCGCGATCGTCTTTCGTACGCGATCCTGCAGCAGGTCGCGGCCGAATATCGCGGCGAGTTCTTCGACGGCACGCTGAAGATCAACGCGGGCGTCCGCGCGCCGTTCATGCGCCGCAACCTGACCAACTACTGCGCCACTTCGAGCGCTTCGGGCTTCATCGAGTGCGGTTCGCAGGTCGCCGGCTTCCTCGCCGGTACCCCGATCCAGACGGTGACCCAGAGCGCGGCCGCGGCTTCGGGCGCAACCTGCGTCACCGCCCCGCCGGTGCCGCCGGCGACCACCGGCGTGACCACCTGCTCGTTCGCGACGCAGGGGCCGCAGCAGCGCGTCCTCAACTACAACCGCGTGCTGCCGAACATCGGCTACACCTGGTCGCTGACCCCGCAGGTCGACGTGTTCGGCAACTATTCGAAGGGCCTGCAGGTCCCGGGCACCGACAACCTCTACAACTCCTTCTACTTCCCGAAGGGTTCGGAGCGCGCGACGCCGAAGCCGGAGAGCACGGACAATTTCGACCTCGGCATCCGCTATCGCTCGGCGACGCTGCAGGCGCAGTTCGGCGCGTGGTACACCAACTACAAGAACCGTCTCGCTTCGTCCTACGATCCCGAGCTGGAAAAGTCGGTCTACCGCAACCTCGGCACCGTGCGTAAGTACGGCTTCGACGGCTCGGTGACCTACCAGCCCGTCAAGGAGCTGAGCGTCTACGCCTTTGGTTCGTACCTCCACTCGGAGATCGTGAACAACGTCGAGGTGGCCCGCACCACGGCCGGCACGATCATCTACGCGCCGACCGCCGGCAAGCGCGAGTCGAACGCTCCCGTCTACACCTTCGGTGGCGGCGCGACGGTCGACATCGAGCCGGTCTCGCTCGGCATCGACGTGAAGCGCACCGGTCCGCGCTACATCTACGACACCAACGAGCCGATCCGTCAGGCCCTCACCGTCAACGGTGCGGTCCAGACCTTCGACATCTTCCCGGCCAAGACCCCGGCCTACACGCTGGTTGACCTCAACGCGCGTGTCGACCTCACCTGGGCCGGCCTGAACAAGAAGACCTATTTCCAGGTCAACGTTCGCAACCTGTTCAACGAGTTCTGGGTCGGTTCGATCAACAGCGGCAACGGCGCGCTGAACCAGGGCCCGACCTACAACGCGACGACGGGTGCGATCACCAACTACGGCAACCCGCCGTTCACCCAGATCGGTTACCCGCGCACCGTGATGGGCACGCTGGTCGTCGGCTTCTAAGCCAAGACCCGCTTCCCGAACGGGAACACGAAGCCGCCGCTCCGGAAACGGGGCGGCGGTTTTCGTTTGGCAGGCTTGCCTGCACGGCTTCCGGGCAGTGAGCGCATATCCGCCGGCCCATCCCGCCTGCACGGAGATGGCGGAAATAGTTCAATAGCTTGTCCGGGCTCCCCGCGGGCGGACAGGCACCTGCCCCCTCCCCGCGGCATCAGCAAATCACGCCTCGGCCGCCCTGGCGTAGATGCTGTTCAGCGGCCGGGCGAAGACGCGGCGGACCATCGGTTCGAAAAAGGCGAGCGGCGCGCTCTCATAGGCGGGATCGAACGCCGCCTGATCATAGTGCGCGCAGAATTCCGCGCATGCCTCGAAATGCGGATGCCCGCGAAACCCCTCGCGCACATCGCGGTCCAGCCCGAGATGGTGGAAGAAATAATAGCCCTGAAAGGCGCCGTGCTTGTCGGCGATCCAGTGTAGTTCCTCGCTGACGAAGGGGCGCAGGATCGCCGCGGCGATCTCGGGATGGTTGTAGCTCCCCAGCGTGTCGCCGATGTCGTGGAGCAGGGCCATCACCACATAATCCTCGCCACGTCCGTCGCGATGCGCGCGCGTCGCGGTCTGGAGCGAATGCTGCAGCCGGTCGATCGCGAATCCGCCGAAATCGCCATCGAGCAGCTTCAGGTGCCCCAGGATCCGATCGGGCAATCCGCCCGCAAAGCCGCGGAACGCCCCGCCGATGATCGCCCAGTCCTCGGCAGTGCCTTCGGTCATCGCGTGGAATTTCGCGCGTTCGCCGCCCTGATCCATCCTCGCTCTCCACCATCGTCCCGGTCTCGCGCCGGCGCGGACAGCCTACGCCTCTTTGCCCCCGCCTGTCAGCGGTGTTAGAGGCTTGGGCGTGGCTACCCTGGATCCTAGCTCCCCGTTCCTCGCCCAGCCGTTGAAGCAGCCGGCGCCCGCCGCGCTGTCGCGCCCGTTCTTCGAGGACAAGAACCGCGCCTTCTGGATGCTCCAGGCCGGCGGCTGGACCGGCTATCTGCTGCTGCGCACCGTGGTGTCGCTGTCCAACGGCTTCAGCGTCGAGGGCGTGATCGCGGTGATCATCGAATCGATCATCGGCTATTGCCTGACGCTGCTGCTCTCGACGCTCTACGGCTATTATCGCCGGCTGCCGCGCATTCCGGGCATCCTGCTGACGCTGGCGACGCTGGGCACGGCGACGGCGATCTATGCGGTGCTCGACGCCTTCATCTATTCCTTCATCAAGATGCCGACGCCGAACATTTCGTTCAATCTGGTCGTCGGCACCGTGTTCATCAACTTCACCGTGCTGGCCGGCTGGTCCGCGCTCTATTTCGCGATCAACTTCTATCTGATCGTCGAGCAGCAGATCGACCAGATGCAGGCGCTGGAAGTGCAGGCGAGCCATGCCCAGCTGGCGATGCTGCGCTACCAGCTCAACCCGCATTTCCTGTTCAACACGCTCAACTCGATCTCCACGCTGGTGCTGCTGAAGCAGACCGAGCGGGCGAACATCATGCTCTCCCGCCTCTCTTCCTTCCTGCGCTACACGCTGGCGAACGAACCGACGGCGCACGTCACCCTCGCCCAGGAGGCCGAGACGCTGAAGCTCTATCTCGAGATCGAGAAGATGCGCTTCGACGAGCGCCTGCGCCCGCATTTCGACATCGACGAGCGCGTCGCCAAGGCGCGGCTGCCGTCGCTGCTGCTCCAGCCTCTCGTCGAGAATGCCATCAAATATGCGGTCACGCCCCAGGAAGAGGGCGCCGATATCACCGTCTCCGCTCGGCTCGCCGGAGAACGAGTGCAGATCGCCGTATCCGATACGGGTCCGGGATTGATCGAGGCCAAGCAGCGGCCGACCCTTTCAACCGGCGTGGGGCTCGCCAATATCAAGGAGCGGTTGGCCCAGGCTTTCGGGCCTGACCATCGATTTGAGACGCGTTCGGACCCAGGGAAGGGGTTCAGCGTTGAGATCGAGATACCGTTCCAGATCGAGGAACCTAATCGAGAGGCCGCATGACCATCCGTACTATTCTGGTCGACGACGAATCCCTGGCCATCCAGGGGCTCGAGCTGAGGCTTCAGGAACATGACGACGTCGAGATCATCGACAGATGCTCGAACGGGCGCGAAGCGATCCGTTCGATCAAGACCCACAAGCCCGACCTTGTCTTCCTCGACATCCAGATGCCCGGTTTCGACGGCTTCTCGGTCGTCCAGGGGCTGATGGAGGTCGAGCCGCCGCTGTTCGTCTTCGTGACCGCCTATAGCGATCACGCGATCCGCGCCTTCGAGGCGCAGGCGGTGGACTATCTCATGAAGCCGGTCGAGCCCGCCCGGCTGGCCGATACGATCGAGCGCGTCCGCCAGCGCCTCAGCGAGAAGCGCGGCGTCGAGGAGATCGAGAAGCTGAAGGAAGTGCTGGCCGAAGTGGCCCCCGAAGCGGTCGACGAGATCGCCGCTTCGGCCATGGACGGCGAGATGGCATCGAACCGTTTCGAGAAGCTGATCAACATCAAGGATCGCGGCCAGATCTTCCGGGTCGATGTCGACACGATCGAGCGGATCGACGCGGCCGGCGACTATATGTGCATCTACACCGGCGACAACACGCTGATCCTGCGCGAGACGATGAAGGACCTCGAGAAGCGCCTCGATCCGCGCCGCTTCCAGCGCGTCCATCGTTCGACCATCGTCAATCTCGACCTGGTCCGCCAGGTCAAGCCGCACACCAATGGCGAATGTTTCCTGGTGCTCGATTCGGGTGCGCAGGTGAAGGTGAGCCGCTCCTATCGCGACGTGGTGGCGCGGTTCGTCCACTAGGGTCACGACTCGATCCGCAAACGCCGTCATCCCCGCGCAGGCGGGGATGACGGCGGGAAGCAGCGGGGATCGCGGATGGACACATCTGTCAGCATGATCATGGAGTTGCGCCACCGCCCTCTTGCCCCGGCACCATTACCTCTCTAGAACAATCCAAGAACAAGAGGGGTTCTCCATGTCCAAGTATCAGAGCTTTGCCGCGCTTCATGTGCCCGGCGACCCGGTGATCCTGTTCAACGTGTGGGATGCGGGCAGCGCGCGCGCGGCGGAACGCGCCGGCGCGCGGGCGATCGCCACGGGCAGTGCCTCGGTCTCCACCGCGCATGGCTATGACGATGCGGAGGCGCTGCCGCTCGACCTCGCGCTTGCCAATGCGCGGCGCACCGTGGCCGCGGTAGCGCTGCCGGTGAGCGTGGATTTCGAGGGCGGCTATGCGGTCGACCCCGATGCGGTCGCCGCCAATGTCGAGAAGCTCGCCGCCACCGGCGCGATCGGCTGCAATTTCGAGGACCAGATCGTGGCCAGCCACGGCACCGCCGCGCGCACCCTGCACGGCGTCGAGGAGCAGGCTGCCCGCATCGCGGCGATCCGCTGGACGGTGGGCCCGGATTTCTTCCTCAACGCCCGCACCGACATCTTCCTGATCGCGCCGGGCGACACGCATGACGCCGCGATGGCCGATGCGGCGATCGCGCGCGGCAAGGCCTATGCCGATGCCGGCGCGAGCGGCTTCTTCGTCCCCGGCCTCGCCGATCTCGCGCTGCTCGAGCGGGTGGCGAAGGCGGTGCCGCTGCCGGTGAATTTCATGGCCTTTCCCGGTGCTCCCGATGCCCGGGCGGTGGCGGAAACCGGCATAGCGCGGATCAGCCACGGGCCCTTCCCGCACATGGCCGCGCTCAAGGCGTTCGAGGACGCGGCACGGGCGGCGTTCGGGGGGTGAACAGGTGGCGCGGGACCGCTTGCCCTGCGTCTATATCCTCGCCAGTGGTCCGAGGGGCACGATCTATATAGGCGTGACTTCGGACCTGTCGGGCAGGCTCTTCCAGCACCGCAATGGCATGACCGGTGGCTTCGCCAGCAAGTACAAGGCGTATTGCCTTGTCTGGTACGAAGTCGCCGAATGCATGGACGCGGCTATTGCCCGCGAGAAGCAATTGAAACGCTGGCACCGCGACTGGAAATGCAACCTGATCGAGCGCCAGAATCCCGAATGGAATGACCTGGCGCCGCTTCTCGGCATCGCGGAACCGCTGCCAAGGCTCCCATCGTCATGCTGAACTTGTTTCAGCATCCAACGCGCGGCGAGCGACGCCATCAGATCACCCGTGCCCTCGCCCGGCCCAACCTTGGACCCTGAAACAAGTTCAGGGCGACGAAGAGGAGCTGAGTCTCCCCTTCGCGCATGCATCAGGGGGATTGGGGAGCTTCAACGGAGCCTGCGTCTCAGCCCTCGTCGGCGCCCTCTCCGGCGGGTCGTTCGAACCAGGCCTCGACCGGGCCGACCAGCTTGATCGTCAGCGGGTTGCCCTTGCGGTCGACCTTGTTGCCGAGCGCGACGCGGACCCAGCCTTCGGAAATGCAATATTCCTCGACGTCGCGGCGCTCATTGCCCTTGAAGCGGATGCCGATGCCGCGCTCCAGCAGTTCGCGCTGGAAATAGGGGCTGCTCTGGTTGACCGACAGGCGGTCCGGGGGCGTGTCACTCATGGGCAGCCCTTTGCCGCTATTGGCGCAGGCTTTCAAGATAACGGTGGATCGAGGAGACCACCACCGATCCCTCGCCCACGCCCGAGGCGACTCGCTTGACCGAGCCCGAGCGGACGTCGCCGACGGCGAAGATCCCCGGCTTGGACGAACAGAAGAAAGTCTCGCCGCTGCCCGTCTGCACGAAGCCGGCGGGATCCAGGTCGAGGCAGCCGTCCAGCCAGTCGGTCGAAGGCACCGCGCCGATCATCACGAACAGCGCCCCCACGCCGCGCCGGCGCGTCTCGCCGGTCTTGCGATCGGTCCAGGTCAGGCCGGTCAGGTGCCGCTCGCCCTCCAGTCCGGTCACTTCGGTGAAGGGGTGCAGCGTGATCCGGTCCGAAGCCTCGATCCGGTCGATCAGGTAGCGCGACATGGTGTCGGCCAGCCCCTTGCCGCGGACCAGGATGTGGACATGGCCGGCGCTGCGCGCGAGGTAGATCGCCGCCTGCCCGGCCGAGTTGCCGCCGCCCACCACCACCACTTCCTGGCCGGCACAGAGCCCGGCTTCCATGTTGGTGGCGGCGTAATAGATGCCGTTGCCCTCCAGCTCGGCATAGCGCGGCAAGTCGAGCTTGCGATAGCGGGCGCCGGTGGCGACCACCACGACGCGCGCACGGATCTCGGTCCCGTCGTCGAGCTGCACGACGAACGGCGCCCCGGAGCAGTCGAGCCCCACCGCGCCGCGCGAGACCAGCAGGCGCGCGCCGAACTTCTGCGCCTGCACCTGGGCCCGCCCGGCCAGCGCCTGGCCGGAGATGCCGGTGGGGAAGCCGAGATAATTCTCGATCTTCGAGCTGGTCCCGGCCTGCCCGCCCGGCGCGATCGATTCGACGACGATCGTGTCGAGCCCCTCCGACGCGGCATAGACGGCGGAGGCAAGCCCGGCCGGGCCGGCACCGACCACGGCGACGTCATGGACATGGGCGGGATCGAGCTCGACGGTTAGGCCGAGCGCGTCCGCCACCTGGCCATTGCTCGGCCGGCGCAGCGTCTGGCCCCGGACCACCACCACGGGCAGGTCGTCCGGGGCAAGCTGGAAACAGGCGAGGAAGCCGCCGGCATCGGCGTCGGTCTCGGTGTCGATCTGGCGGTGGGGCAGGCCGTTGCGGCGCAGGAAGCTCTCGATTCGGGCCGTGGCCGCGCCATGGGCGGGTCCGATCAGCGCGATGCCCGCCTCGCCGTGCAGCATCATGCCCACCCGGCGCAGGATGAAGGCGCGCATCACCACCTCGCCGATGTCCGGCTCTGCGGCGATCAGGCGGCGAAACGCCAGCCGCTCGACTCGGACGACGCGGGTGCCGGGCAGCGCCCGGGCGGAGACGAGGATCTTGCGGTCGTTGAACAGATCGAGCTCGCCGGTGAACTGGCGCGCGCCATGGACGTGCACGACATGCTCGCGGCCCTTGGCATCGACGTCGAGCACCTCGACCGCGCCGGCCAGCACCAGGAAGAAATCGACGCTGCGCTGCCCGCGCTCGAACAGGGCACCGCCCTCCGGCCATTCCTCGACGCTGCCAAAGGCGGCGGCGCGCCCGGCCATGTCGTCGTCGAGCTCGGGGAAGGTCTGGGCTTCCCGGCGATAGGGATCGGAGGGATCGGCGGCGTGCTGCCGCGGCTGCAGGTTCGAATCGGTGCCCATGCCCGCAGCCTAGCGGAGGGGCAGCGCCAGGCTACCCCTCCGCGAGAACGTCAGCGGCAGTAGCGGACCCGCACCGGACGATCGAGATAGGGATCCCACACCCGGCGGACCTCGCAATAGCCGCGATAGGAGCGGTAATAGTCGCGATAATAATAGCCGTCGGTCGGGTAGTAGCCATGGTCGCGATAATAGCCGCGATCATAGTCGTAGCGGCGATCGTAGCGGTCGTAGCGGCGGCCGTCGCTGGCGATCGCGGCACCGATGGCGAGGCCGGCGATACCCGCGACGATCGCGGTGCCGGTGCCGTCATGGTCGCGATAATGGCCGCGATAGCGCTGCGCCTCGGCCGCCGGCGCGACGGCGACCAGCACGGTCGCGCCCAGAACGGTGCCGAGCACGGCCTTCTTAACGAAATTGGTCATCACTTTCCTCCTCATTTGCGGGCGCCTGCCGGCCGTCCGAGGAGGGACGAGTCGCGGCGCTGAGGTCATGGAGATAACGCCCGGCGGCTGAACTGGTTCGGAATCGGTTGTTAAGCAGCCGTTTAGGCGGTTAAGGCGGCGGCATGCGCTACTGGCTCCTCCGCTCCGAACCCGACGCCTATTCCTGGGACGACCTGGTCCGCGACGGGGCGACCGAATGGAACGGCGTGCGCAACTACACCGCCCGCAACTTCCTGAAGGACATGGTACCGGGCGACCAGGCCCTGTTCTATCATTCGAACACCGAGAAGGCGGCGGTGGGAATCCTGGAGATCACCCGCGCCTGGCAGCCGGACGGCGATGACGGCAAATGGGCCAGCGTCGCAGTGAAGCCGGTGCGCAAGCTCGCCAGGCCCGTCACCCTGGCGATGCTCAAGGCAGAGCCGCGGCTCGCCAAACTGGAAGTGCTCCGCCAGTCGCGCCTTTCGGTCACGCCGGTGCGCGAGGACGAATGGGCGGTGATTCTCGAGCTGGGCGACACATAGCAGCGGAGGGGCCGACATTCAGGCCGAGGGAGCGGCTTGGCGGGTCGGAACACTTCGAACCAACCTCTCTCGCCACCCTGAACTTGGTTGGGAACTATCCCGTTCGAGCATGTATGCGCTCCCCGGCGAAGGCCGGGACCCAGTCGCAGCACATTCGCGAGGGCGCAATGCCATCGAGGGGTTCGGAACTGGACCCCGGTCTTCGCCGGGGAACCGCCTCCCGCCACATGCTTGAAGGGGATAATCGCCAACTTGTTTCAGGGCCCAACTATCGACGGGCGACAGACACGAAGCGCACGCGCCTCGCCCGCCGCAGGTTGGATGCTGAAACGCGTTCAGTATGACGAAGATGGGAGTGATTGCGTACTCTGCAATCCACGCCCCAACCCATTGCAGTTGCAGAAAGCGCAACCCTGAACCATCTGCACATGCTGCATTGCAGCAGAGCATGCAGATATGAGGGTTTCACGATGTTCTCGCTTATCTCGCTCTTCCTCGCCGCTCGCCGCGAAGTCACGCTGCCGGTCGCCATTCAGGCGCCGGGCGCCGTTGCCGACGCGCAGGTCGAGCTGCGCCTCGCCGCCTGAACGGGCGGCATCGCAGACGCAAAAAAGGGGGAGCGTCGCCGCTCCCCCTTTTCGTTTGCGCTTGCGCGCGGGCCCTTTTCGCTTCCGCGAACGAAGCGGCGCTTATTTCACGCCGTGCATCCAGTATTTCAGCGGCCAGCTCAGCAGCAGGAGCAGCACGCCGAGGATGATCGCCGCGATCGAGATGGTGGTGAACACATCGACATAGGTATCGAGGCTGACCTTGAGGTTGGTCACCTGGCCGCCCACCGTATCGACGCTGGCCAGCTGCGCGATGGATCCGGAGACGAACTGCGCCACCGAGATCGACAGGAACCACACCCCCATCATCAACCCGACGACGCGGGCGATCGACAGCTTGGTGATCATCGACAGGCCAACCGGCGAGATGCACAGTTCGGCGAAGGAGTGGATGAAATAGAGGCCGGCCAGCCACCAGATGCCCACCTGGAAATTGGCATCGGCATAGCTCGCGCCCCAGACGAGCAGCAGGAAGCCTGCCGCCACGCCGATCAGCGCGATGCCGAACTTGACCGGGATCGACGGCTCCAGCCCGCGCTTGGCCAGCGCGGTCCACAGCATCGACATGAACGGGGCGAGCAGCACGATGAAGGCCGCGTTGAAGAACTGGGTCTGGCCCGCGCTCATCGACCAGGTCGGCGCGCCGAGGATACTGTTCTGCTGCCACCAGAGGAGGCCGGTGCCAATGGCGAAGACCAGCAGCACGATCACTTCGTCGAGCGCCTTGCGCGGGCGCCCCAGTACCTCCGGCAGTAGCACCCGGACGCTCCACATCATCGCGCCGATCAGCACGGCACAGGTGGCGTAATAGGCGGTCGGCTGCGCCCGGAAGAAGGCGATCAACGGCGTTGACCAGTGGAGTGCGAGATCGGTGTTGCGGTCCGCGAACAGGGTGAGCGACGAGCCCGCCTGCTCGAACAGCGTCCAGAACACGACGTTGAAGACGATCAGCACCATCGCCGCCAGCATCATCTGGAACTCGGTCCTGCTGCCCGCGAAGAACGACCAGATCAGGATTCCGGGCACGCTAACCAGGAACGAGCCGAACAGCAGCTTGCCCATCAGCGGAAGGTGCGTGAGGTAACCGATGAAGCCCGAGCCCTTGGCGGGCGGCGCGGCGTGCATCAGGTTGACATAGAGCAGATAGAAAAGCGGCACGACGCAGAGTGCCACCGCATAGATGATCCATTGCTGGCTGTGGACGCCCGGCTTGGCCGGCGGCTCGCCATAGCCGTCGAGCTTGCCGCCGTTGAACTGGATCAGCGCCCAGGAGATCATCATGCCGATCGCGGCAAGGCCGAAGCCCCAGCTCCAGTCATAGGCGACGGCGAGCCAAGGGCAGAGGATCTGCGAGAAGAGCGAGCCGGTGTTGATGCCCATGTAGAAAATGGTGAAGCCGCTGTCGCGTCGTCGGTCGCCCTGCTCGTAGAGTTCGCCGACCATGGTGGAGATGTTCGGCTTGAAGAAGCCGTTGCCGACCGACACCATCGACAGCGCGATCAGCATCACCATCACGTAGAAGGCGTTGCGGTCCGCGCCGGATTCGAAGCTGCCCTTGTCGACCTTGCGCGCGACGGTGCCGGCATCGAGCAGATCTACGGTGCCGTCGTCATTGCCCTTGATCTCGAGCTTCTTCGCGCCGTCGATGACGTAGCGGACTTCCTTGCCCTCGGCCGACTTGCCGATCGAGACTTCGTAGCGCTGGCCGTCGATCGTCGCATGGGGCTTGGCGGTGGGGCCGCCGAAGCAGAGGATCAGATAGCCCAGCGACATGACGATCGCGCCGAATTTCACTGCGCGCTTGGACCCCAGATACTGGTCGGCCAGATAGCCGCCGATCAGCGGGGTGAGATAGACGAGGGCGGTATAGCCGCCATAAAGGCCGGTCGCCTCGCGATCGCCGAACATGAAATGCTGCGTGAGATAAAGCGTCAGCAGCGCGCGCATGCCGTAATAGCCGAAGCGCTCCCACATCTCGGTGGTGAACATGCGCGCCAGCTGGCGGGGATGCCCGAACCACGTCTTCTCCGCAGCGGGATTGACGTGGGTGATGTCCGGCTCTGCCGGACTATCGGCGGTTGGAGTGTCGACCATGCGGTTTATTGCCCTTTAGATATCGGTTCCAGGCCATAGGCCCGGCGCATGGGCGGCCAAACTAGACGGAATGAAGCGGCTGTAAAGCATGCGCGCCCGTGCATGGCTGCGGCGCGAGCGATCGCGCGACCAATGACCCGGTCCAGCAGGATGGCGATGCCCGGCCGGCTGCCCGCCCTCCCCGGATGCCGATGGCCGTGCGAACATCCTCGCGGTTGCGCGGCCGAATCCCTTCCGGTCCGCGCCGGTGGCGTTTGCGCGCTCGCCTTCCACTCCCTAGATGCCCGGCCATGGTCCTGAACGATAGCTCCAGCCTGCTCGCCCATCTCCGCACCCGCCGTTCCGGCAAGCCGCGCGACATGGCCGCGCCCGGGCCCGGCCCGGAGCAGCTCGACGCGATGATCGAGATCGCCGCGCGCACGCCCGATCACGGCAAGCTCTTCCCCTGGCGCTTCGTGATCGTGCCCCGGGCGGCGCGGGCCGCACTGGGCGAGAAGCTCGTCGCGATCTTGCGCGGCGAGAAGGCGGATTGCACGGCACGCGACGAGGAAGCGGCGATCCAGTTCGCCAATCAGGCGCCGGCGCTGGTGGTGGTGCTCTCCGCACCCGTGGTGCCGCACAAGATCCCGGTCTGGGAACAGGAGCTCTCCGCCGGTGCCGTCTGCATGAACCTGCTCCACGCCGCGCATGCCATGGGCTTCGCCGGCGCCTGGATCACCGGCTGGGCCGCCTATTCGGACGCAGTGCGCGACCTGTTCGGGGCGGCGCCGCAGAAGATCGCGGGATTCGTCTTCATCGGCACCCCCGCCGCGCCGCTGGAGGAGCGCCCCCGGCCGTCACTGTCCGAAATCGCACATAAGTGGAATCCGGGGTATGGACCCGCCGCTTGATTGGTGTATTATCGCAGCATGACAGCGCTAGAGCATGAGGACAGCCCGGTCTACCTCAAGCTGCGCGCCAGCATCGCCGCGGCGATCCTGCGCGGGCAATACCGGGCAGGGGATCAGCTTCCGTCGGTGCGTGCGCTGGCGGCCGAGCACGGCGCCAATCCGCTCACGGTCGCCAAGGCCTATCAGAGCTTCCAGGACGACGGCTATGTCGAGGTCCGGCGCGGCGTCGGCATGTTCGTGCTGCCGGGCGCGGTGGAGAAGCTGCGTATCGCCGAGCGCGAGCGCTTCCTCACCGGCTATTGGCCGCGGGTGAAGGAGCATATCGCGCTGCTCGGCCTCGACGCCCGGGAATTGTTCGACCGCGAGACGGTCTGAGGCGATGCCGGCGGTCGAGGATGCGGCCGCCGTGCCGCGGAAACAAGGCTGGACGCGGACCGCGCTGGCCTGGGGCCTGCTCTTCGGTGGCGTGTTCGCCTTTCAGAGCGTGGCGGCCAAGCCCTTCTACATTCCCTCCAGCTCGATGATGCCGGCGCTGCGCAAGGGCGACCGGCTGATCGTTTCCAAATATCCCTATGGCTGGTCCTATGCCTCGCTCTCGATCCATGGCAGCGGCGTGGTTCCCGGCCGGCTGTTCGGCCGGCTGCCCGAGCGCGGCGACATCGTCACGGTGGCGCGGCGCGGGGACGGGGCGGACCTGATCAAGCGTGTGATCGGCCTGCCGGGCGACACGGTCGCGGTTCGCCACGGCGTGGTGATCCTCAACGGCAAGGCGGTGCCGCGCGTGGCCGCGGGGACCGCGGACATTCCCGTCGACGCCAATGTGCCGTGCGACGAGCCGATGCTCGCGCCGTTCCGCAAGGTGGCGAAGGACGGCACGCTCGTCTGCGCGCTGCCATTGTTCCGCGAGACCCTGCCGAACGGCGCGCGCTACGACGTGATCGACCTGGGCGACACCTATCTTGCGGGGGGCTATGTCAGCCCCGGCGACACCTATGGCCCGATCCGGGTGCCCGCCGGCCATGTCTTCCTGATGGGCGACAATCGCGACCAGTCCGCCGACAGCCGGTTCACGCTGGCGGAGAAGGGCCTGGGCGGACCGGTGCCGATCGAGAGCCTGGGCGGACGCGCCGAGATCATCACCCACAGCTATAACGGCGAGGGTTCCTGGCTGAACCCGCTCGCCTATGTCACCGCGCTGCGCGGCAAGCGCGCCGGCAGTTCGCTTCGCCCCGAACATCGCTGACGCCGGAACCCGATCCGGCTTTGCGGGAGACGGATGCCGGTGCGCCCTGCTAGGGTCCGCGCCATGGCGAAGGCAGAGCAGATCCCCCTCCCCTTTCGGATCGTCGTCGCGCAGCCGGTGATCGGGGTGTTGCACAGCCTGCAGGCGAAGGACGACCAACCGCTCGACCCGAAGCTGTCGCGGGCGGGCGAGGCGCTGCACTTCGATTTTCCCGTGCGCGTGGCGCCGGGCCCGAAATTCTTCGGGGACCAGGTGCGCCGCGAAGGCCCCGAGCGGCGCTTCGTCTATATCCGCATCGGGCAGGCGGCGGGCGACCCCGCCTCGCCCTGGTCGCGCAGGATGAAGATCGACATCCACGATATCGATCCCGCGCTGCTGGCGCGCGCGGCGGAGGGCGGCATCCTCGAGATCCAGGTCCAGGGCACCGGCAAGGACGGCACGCCCGCCTGCGCCACCGTGCGGGCAACGAGTCTGCGCGTGGTGGCGCCCTAGGTCCAGCCGCCCAGTATCCCGGCGACGGCGCGCAGGACCTGGGGCTTCATCTGGACGAGCAGATGGCTGCTGCGCACCTCGACCGCGCGGCACGCCGCCTCGCTGCCTTCGCGGCAGATCAGCCCGTTCACGAAGCCGTCGCTGCGGCTCCAGATCGCGGCGCTCGGCATGGGCAGCGGGCGCGCGGCCTCGGCCAGCCGCGCCACCACCGCCGGGTCGGCGATCTTCTCGCCGGTGAGCAGTTGGAAAGGGCGCCAGACATTGGTGGCGCTGGGCGCACCGGCAAAGGGCGCGCTGATGGTGAGTACCGCGCGGACCAGATCGGGGCGGCGATGCGCGACGATGCGGCTCATCACGCCGCCGAGCGAGACGCCGATCAGCGTGACCTTCCCGCCGGTCTCGCGCTGGATCTCCTCGACTCGGGCGATCAGCTTCTCGCACTCCGGCCCGACGGTGCGCACGCCGAAATTGCGGCCGAGCCGCCAAGGATAGGGGCGATAGCCGAGCCGGGATAGCATGGCGCGCAGCATGAAATTGGAGCGATCGGTGTTGCAGAGGCCGGGCGACACCAGCACCGGCCGGCCGTCGCCCCGGGCAAGCCCGGCGATGCGGAAACGGGCGAGTTCGGCCAGGGTCATCGCGGCACGGGCCGGCTCGAGCGCAAGGGCGAGGCGGGGCGGCGGCTCGGCGGCGGTGCGCGGGATCATAGCCACAGCATCACCCCCCAGGGCAGCGGCGTCCAGCTGCCCATCCGCACGCCCGCCTCGCGCAGGCTCCGTCCCGTCCATTCGTTGCAGGTACGGATCGCGCTATAGCCGCCCTTGGCCGTATAGAAGGCGTCGCGCGCGCCATAGCCGCGCACCACCGGCCCCGCGGCGAAGCTGCCCCGGACATAGGCGACCAGCCGGCGATATTCCTCGGGCCGCAGCAGCACCGCGCGCACCGATCCGTCCACCTGGGGCGCGGGCACATGGGCGACATGGACCACGGTCGATCCGATACCGGCCAGCGCCTTGGCGGTGCGCCAGGGATCGATGTCGCGCCAGCGGGCGGTGTGGAGGTAGAAATCCCGATTGCCCCAGCCGATGGCGAGATAGGGCTCGGCGCCGTAGCGGGGATCGGCCAGATGCTCGGGCCGGGCGATGTCGCGGAACGCGGCGGCAGGCAGGATCAGATCGGTGTGCGCGCCATTGTCGGCCACATAGATGCGCACCCCCGTCGCCGGCGGCGTGCGCCCGCGGTTGGCGGCAAGCCCGGCACCCAGCGCCGCGGCCGCGAGATAGACGACCACCGGCAGCACCAGCGTTCCGATCAGCCTTACCAGGATCCGCAACCGGCCATCCCCCATTTCGCACCTGCACCATCGCATGCTATGCTATTTTCATGGCTCAAGACACGCATGTGCTCGATCGCCCCCCCGAGGGCGCATCGGCCGACTGGACGATCCCGCAGAACTGGCAGGCCTATACGGCCGAAGAACACGCGACCTGGGACAGGCTCTATGCGCGCCAGGCGAAGCTGCTGCCGGGCCGGGCGAGCAAGGCCTATCTGCAGGGCCTCGACGCGCTGCGCCTGTCCGAATCGGGCATTCCGAACTTCGAGGAGCTGAGCGAGCGGCTGATGAAGCTCACCGGCTGGCAAGTGGTCGCGGTGCCGGGGCTGGTGCCCGACGACGTGTTCTTCGATCACATGGCCAATCGCCGCTTCGTCGCCGGCAACTTCATCCGCCGGCCCGACCAGCTCGACTATATCCAGGAGCCCGACGTCTTTCACGACGTGTTCGGCCATGTGCCGATGCTCGCCGATCCGGTGTTCGCCGACTATCTCGAAGCCTATGGCCGCGGCGGCAACCGGGCGCTCGAGCTGGGCGCGCTGAAGCAGCTCGGCCGGCTCTACTGGTACACGGTGGAGTTCGGGCTGGTCCGCGAGGACGGCGACCTGCGCATCTATGGCGCGGGGATCGTCTCCTCCTTCGCCGAAAGCGTGTTCGCGCTGGAGAGCGACAGCCCCAACCGCATCGGCTTCGACCTGAAGCGCGTGATGCGCACCGATTATCGGATCGACGACTTCCAGCAGAATTATTTCGTCATCCCGAGCTATGCCGAGCTGCTGCGCGCCACGGTGGAGACCGATTTCGCGCCGCTCTATGACGAGATCCTCCGCCAGCCGGACATCCCGATCGCCGAGATCCTGCCGGGGGACGACGTGGTCACCCGCGGCACCCAGGAATATGCGCGGTCGAAGCAATAGGGTCTCAGCCCGGTGCTTCTCTCCTTCTCCCCGCGAGCGGGGGAAGGGGCATACGCCGGAAGTGCAGCTGGCCCGGTCTGCCGGTGGCAGCCGGAGGATGGCGGGTTCTACAACCTATATGGTTTTCCATCTCAAGTGATTTGTGCCGCACCTGTTCCCCTCCCTGGAAGGGAGGGGTTAGGGGTGGGTGGATGCACGCGTCACGGCGAGGATAAGCAGGGCGTTGGCGGTAC
Source organism: Sphingomonas sp. IBVSS2 (assembly GCF_002127225.1). Classification (GTDB taxonomy): domain Bacteria; phylum Pseudomonadota; class Alphaproteobacteria; order Sphingomonadales; family Sphingomonadaceae; genus Sphingomonas. The sequence goes on along the minus strand of NZ_NFUR01000001.1, from coordinate 1,013,590 downwards.
GCCTGGACGCAACCCACCCCCAGCCCCTCCCTTCCAGGGAGGGGAGCTAGAAGGGATGACAGTGAAGGAGCCGGAAGTGGCGATGGCGGGGAACGGCCTTGGCTTGGCCTCCCGACCCTACCAGCTCCCGAACCCCGGCGCCTCGCCCTTGCCGCGGCTCATCCGCGTTACCCGTTCCGTCCCGTAGCGCACCCGCTTCGCCAGCGTCAGCGTCGGCCAGTCGCCGCGATCGGCGCGGTGGACCAGGCGCAGGCCCTGGCGGCGATAGGCCTGGGCCACCGTCTCGGCCTGCCCTACCAGCAGCCCCGCCAGGATCAACGTCCCCCCCTCGGCCAGCACCGCGCCGATGCTCGGCGCCAGTTCGACCAGCGGGCCGGCAAGGATGTTGGCGATGACCAGGTCATAGGGCGCGCGGCCGATCAGCAGCGGATGCTCGACGCCCGCCGCGGCGGCCAGCGCCAATGCGCCCTGCCCGCCGCCCAGCCCGATGCCGTTGAGCTCGGCATTCTCTGCAGTGACCGCGACCGCGCGCGCATCGATATCCGACGCCGTGGCATAGGCGCGCGGCCAGAGATGCAGCGCCGCGAAGGCGAGCAGACCGGTGCCGGTGCCGAGATCGAGGACGTTCTCGAAGCGCTTGCCCTCCCGCTTCAGCCGGTCGAGCGCGAGCAGGCAGCCCGAAGTGGTCGCGTGCGTGCCGGTGCCGAAGGCGAGGCCGGCATCGATGCGGAAAGCCGTGGCGCCTGCGGGCACCTTGCCCTTGTTGGTAGCGGTATGGACGTAGAAGCGGCCGGCATGGACCGGCTCGATCCCGGCCTGGCTGAGCGTCACCCAGTCGGCGTCGCGGATCTTCTCGGCGACCGCCTTCACCCCCTTCGCGCTCGGCACCAGGGCGCGCACCGCGTCGAGCGCGGCACTGTTGGGCTTCGATTCGAAAAAGGCCTCGAGCTGCCAATGGTCGGGATCGTCCTCGATCCGTTCGCTGGTCAGCAGCACGGGCATCGGCTCGATGCCGAACAATGCCTCGTCATCGGCATCGATCGCCTCAGCTTCGGCGCGGGTGCAGGGCAGGATGAGCTTCCAGCTCGACATCAATCGATCTCCACGGGGCGCGCGACGACCACCTTGAGATCGGGGATCTCGATCGCGCGATATTGCAGCTTGCGGCCCTGGCGCATCAGCAGCGCGAGGCGGGTCGGGCTCTGCATCCAGGCCTTGTCGATCCCGTCTATCCCGGCAAGCAGATAGGCTTGGCGCCCGGTGGCGAGGTCGCCGACCAGCACATCCTGACGCGTGCCGTCGACGGTGCGGACGCGGAACACATAATAAGCGAGCGGAGCCTTCTGCGTGTCCACGCCTTCCTCCCCGGCACCCGCCATCGCCGGCAGATAATCGCGGGAGACGATCCGGCGGCCATTGTCCGGCAGCAGCTTGCGGCTGGCACCGCTCGCCTTGTCGAGCAGGATCACGTTGCGTTCGTCCGGTGCGCCACCGCCCGAATAGGAGCCGGCATCGCCGCGCCGGATCGAGGAATCGGTGGCGATCACGATCTCCAGCACGTTGGTTCCGTGCAGCGGATTGACCGCGGCGACGGCGAACACGTCCTTGGCAGCCTTGGCCTCGACCTGCGCCGGGGCATCGGCATTGCCCCGCCCCCGCATGAACATCGCGCCGCCGATCAGGACCGCCGCCAGGATCACGATGCCCGCCCCGACCACGGCCAGCGCGCCGACGAGGAGGCCGCCGACGAAGGGCGGGCGCGCGGCCAGGGGGAGCCGGGGCCCGGGACTATCGGACATAGCTCGCCCCGTTGATGTCGAGCACTGCCCCGGTCATCGAGGGCGGCGCGGCCAGCGCACAGAAACGGGCGAGCACGGCCACTTCGTCGGCATCCGCCACCCGGCCGAGCGGGATGTCGGCGAGCAGCTTCTCGCCGCCGCGGCTGGCGAGATAGTCGTCGGCCATGCCGGTCATGGTGAAGCCCGGGCAGACCGCGAAGGCGAGGATGCCGCTGCGCGCATAGCCCCGGGCGATGCTCTTGGTCATGCCGACCATGCCCGCCTTGGACGCGGCATAGTGCCAGTGCGCCGGGCTGTCGCCGCGATAGGCGGCGCGGCTCGCCATGTTGACGATGCGCCCGGGCCGCCCCCCGGCCTGCCAGTGGCAGATGGCGAGGCGGCAGAGCTCGGCCGAAGCGGTGAGGTTGATCCGCATCGTCCGCTCCCAGTTCGCCACCCAGTCGTCATGCTCGATGTCGAGCGGATTGCTCTCGAACACCCCGGCATTGTTGATGAGCACGTCGATCCGCCCGCCCAGCGCATCGAGCGCCTGGTCCCACAGGGCCCTGGGCGCCGCCGGATCGGCGAAATCGGCGGGGATGCCGCTCCTGGTGCCCTGCCCGATCAGGCGAACCGCGTCGTTCTTGAAGCTCTCGGCGATCGCGGCGCCGATGCCGCGGCTTGCCCCGGTGAGGAGGATGTGGGTGGCCATGCGCCTGCCTAGCGCTTCGCCCTGTCCCCGTCATCCCCGCGAAGGCGGAGGACCAGAGTAGCAAGTGCTGTCCTGCTTGCCTCTGGAGCCCTGCCTTCGCGGGAATGACGAAGCGCTTCAGGCAGCGACGCTGCTGGAGAAACTGTCCGCGGCGGCACGCAGCTTGTGGAGACGGTCGTCGACTTCGGCCACGTCCTTCTGGAGCGTGTCGATCTCGTGGGTGACCGACTTGGTATCCTCGCGGATAGCGCCGATGGTGGCGGACATGGAGTCGGCGGCAAGCGCGGTCTCGTCCACGGCCGCGGTGATCGCGGTGACGGTCTGCGCCTGCACTTCCATCGCGCTGCGGATGCGATTGGCGCTTTCCTGCACCTCGCTCACCGTCGAACGGATCGAGGCGTTGGTCTCCACCGTGCTCTTCGTCGCCGACTGGATCGCCGCGATCTTCGCCGCGATGTCGTCCGTCGCCCGCGCCGTCTGGTTCGCCAGGCTCTTCACTTCCTGCGCCACCACCGCGAATCCGCGACCGGCATCGCCCGCACGCGCCGCCTCGATCGTCGCATTCAGCGCCAGCAGGTTCGTCTGCCCGGCAATGTCGCGGATCAGCCCCAGGATCGATTCGATCGACTTGGCATGGTCGCTCAGCGCCTCGCTCATCCCCACCGCGTCGGTCGCCTGCGACGACGCCCGCGTCGCGATCCCCGCCGCTGCTTCCACTTCCATCCGCGCATCCTCGATCGCCCGGATCAGCCCGGCCGCCGTCTGCGCCGCCTCGCGCATCGCCACCGCAGACTGTTCCGCCGCCGCCGCCACTTCCGACGCCTTGCCCAGCATCCCACGCGCCGAAGCGGAAGTATGGCTGGCCTGGACGCGGAGCTGCTCGCCCTCGCGCGAGGCGCGCTGGACGGTGCCGCCGATCGAATCGCGGAAATCCTCCGCAAGCCGGTCGCGCGCCGCCTGGGCGCTGTGCTCGCGGTACATGTTGTAGATCTCGACCGTGATGTCGCCTTCGAGCGCGGAGAGGCGCATCAGCGTGTCGATCAGGCCGGCGAGTCGCCGGTCCTCGGTGCCGACGCGGCGGATCAGGATCTCGAGCGCCACCCGGTCGCTTGCGCTGATCATCGAGAGCAGCGCCATCGGCGGCACGTTCGCGGCATAGGCCGCCGCGACCGAGCGCTCGATCGACTCGATCCAGGGCCGGCCCTCGGCGTCCAGAAAGCGGTTCCTGAGGAAGACGACGCCGAGATCGATCATCTTCTGCGTATCGTCGGGCGCCCAGCTGCGCTCGTCGGCGAAGCAGCGCAGCCATTGCTGCCAATAGGCCTCCGAAACCGCGCGAATCTCCGGCTCCAGCGCTTCCCAGGCGGCACGGCCCGAAGCCGCGAGCGAGCCCTCGAAATCGAAGATGCGAAGCCGGGCGCGCACGTCGATGCGGGCGGCCGTGGAGCCCGGTACCGGCAGATCCTCAAGCGAAACGGCGTTGGTCACGAAACTTGTCCCCTTTGCGGCCGCGGGACGATCGGCCACTTGCCCCGGGATATGCCGGTGAAGTGGTTAAGGCGGGGTTAGCCAAGCCGGCCGTCGTGCATGCCAGCTTGCATCCGGCGGCGCCGGGATTAAGGAGACGGCACCGACCGAGGAAGGACATAATCTTGGCCAATGTGCGCAACGAAGCGCGACCCATGTCGCCGCATCTGTCGATCTGGAAGTGGGGCCCCTCCATGGCGGTCTCCATCACCCACCGCGTCACCGGCACGGGCATGGCGACCGTCGGGACGATCCTGTTCGTCTGGTGGCTGGTCGCCCTCGCCTCGGGGCCCGTGGCCTATGCGGCGTTCCTCGACCTGTTCACGGTCAAGTCCGGCGCGCTCAACATCGCCGGCTATGTCTTCGGCATCGGCCTGACCCTGTCCTTCTTCCAGCACATGAGCTCGGGCATCCGCCACCTGTTCCTCGACCAGGGCGCCAATTTCGAGCTCAAGGCCAACAAGACCACCGCGACGCTGGCCTATGTCGCCGCGGTTCTCCTCACCGCGGCCTTCTGGGCCTATATCATCTGGGGGAAGACCAATGGGTAACGGCACCAGCATCGGCAAGGTCCGCGGCCTCGGCTCGGCGCATGAAGGCGCGCATCACTGGTGGCACCAGCGGCTCACCGCCGGCGCCAACCTGATCCTGACCTTGTGGTTCGTGCTCAGCATCGCGTTGCTGCCGGCCTATGACTTCGAGACCGCGCGCCACTGGATCGCCCAGACCCAGGTCGCCGTGCCGCTGATCCTGCTGGTCCTCACCACATTCTATCACTTCCGCCTCGGCCTGCAGGTGGTGATCGAGGACTATCAGCACGACGAGACGCACATCGTGCTGATGGTGCTGCTCAACTTCTTCACGCTGGCGACGGGCACCACCGCCATCTTCTCGATCCTCAAGATCGCCTTCACGGCGGGAGCAGCGCTCTGATGCCAAACAATTCTTCTGGCGCGTACAAGATCATCGACCACACCTATGACGCGGTGGTGGTCGGCGCCGGCGGCTCGGGCCTGCGCGCCACCATGGGCTGCGCCGAGGCGGGCCTCAAGACCGCCTGCATCACCAAGGTGTTCCCGACCCGCTCGCACACCGTGGCGGCGCAGGGCGGCATCGCAGCCAGCCTGGGCAACAACACGCCCGATCACTGGTCGTGGCACATGTTCGACACCGTCAAGGGCTCGGACTGGCTCGGCGACCAGGACGCGATCGAATATATGGTCCGCGAAGCGCCGCAGGCGGTGTACGAGCTCGAGCATGCCGGCGTGCCGTTCAGCCGCAACGACAATGGCACGATCTACCAGCGCCCGTTCGGCGGCCACATGCAGAACATGGGCGAAGGCCCGCCGGTGCAGCGCACCTGCGCCGCGGCCGATCGCACCGGCCACGCCATGCTCCACGCGCTCTATCAGCAGAGCCTGAAATACGACGCGGACTTCTACGTCGAATATTTCGCGCTCGACCTGATCATGGAGAATGGCGCCTGCCGCGGCGTGATCGCCTTGTGCATGGAAGACGGCTCGATCCATCGCTTCCGCAGCCACGCCGTCGTCCTCGCCACCGGCGGCGGCGGCCGCGTCTACCAGTCGGCGACGTCGGCGCACACCTGCACCGGCGACGGCAACGGCATGGCGCTGCGCGCGGGCATCGCGCTGCAGGACATGGAGTTCGTCCAATTCCACCCGACCGGCATCTACGGCGCCGGCGTGCTGATCACCGAGGGCGCGCGCGGCGAGGGCGGCTATCTCACCAACTCCGAGGGCGAGCGCTTCATGGAGCGCTACGCCCCCTCGGCCAAGGACCTCGCCAGCCGCGACGTCGTCGCGCGCTCGATGGCGATGGAGATCCGCGAGGGCCGCGGCGTCGGCAAGGAGAAGGATCACATCTTCCTTCACCTCAACCATATCGACCCGAAGATCCTGCACGAGCGGCTGCCCGGCATCACCGAGACCGGCAAGATCTTCGCCGGCGTCGACCTGACCCGCCAGCCGCTGCCGGTGGTGCCGACCGTCCATTACAACATGGGCGGCATCCCGACCAATTATCATGGCGAGGTCGTCCACAACAAGGACGGCGATCCGGACGCGGTGATCCCCGGCCTGTTCGCGGTCGGCGAGGCGGCCTGCGTGTCGGTCCACGGCGCCAACCGCCTCGGCTCCAACTCGCTGATCGACCTGGTCGTGTTCGGCCGCGCGACCGGTCTCCGCCTCAAGGAGCTGCTCAAGCCCGGCATGAAGCACAACGAGCTGCCCAAGGGCTCGGAGGAGTTCGCGCTCGGCCGCCTCGATCACTTCCGCAACGCCAAGGGTTCGCGCCCGACCGCCGAGGTCCGTGCCGACATGCAGAAGACGATGCAGCGCCACTGCGCGGTGTTCCGCGACAGCGCGCTGCTCGCCGAGGGCGTTGGCTACATGCGGGACGTCTACAAGGGCTTCCAGGACGTGGGCATCCAGGACCGCTCGCTGATCTGGAACACCGACCTGGTGGAGACGCTCGAGCTCGACAACCTGATCGGCCAGGCCGTCGTCACCATCGAGTGCGCCGCCAACCGCAAGGAAAGCCGCGGCGCCCACATGCACGAGGACTTCCCCGAGCGCGACGACAAGAACTGGATGAAGCACACCGTCGCCACCTTCGATGGCTGGGGCGGCAAGGGCGGCGCCACGAGCATCGATTACCGCCCGGTGCACGACTACACGCTCACCGACGAGATCGAGTACATCAAGCCGAAGAAGCGGGTGTACTAAGCCCGCTCGATGCCTCGAAAGAAGATCACGCCTGAGGATACGGCAGAAGCCTACGCCGTAGCCAAGCGCGTGATTTTCGGGGAATTGGCGGAAGCGGAAGGCGTTGCCGAACTGGTCACGACGCGGGACATGAATCCCGCTTCGGCATCGGACCAGATTCGAAACCTCCGCCAGATGCTGACCGGCAAGGCCTTTCACCGCACGCTCAGCGCCTACTCGATCAGATATTATCTCGAGCATATCGAGGTCGATTTCGGCGCCTCGGCCATGGCAACTGCGCTACGCTCGGTGCGGGCGCATATCGAATATTACAACGCGCTGGGCAACGGCCGCCTGAACCGGATCGAGACTGTTTGCAACGAGATCGAAAGCCGGCAGACCGGGCCGCGCTTCGAAGATCTGATACGAGAATCCGAAGCGCTCCCGAACGAGGAACGCCGGAAGCGGCTCACACAGGCGCAAAAGCAACCTCAGGTCTATGTCGTCAAAACGATCGCTTTCCGGCGCAATCCGGATGTGGTCGCGGAAGTACTGGCGCGCGCGAACGGGCGCTGCGAGCGTTGTGGGAACCCCGCACCTTTCTCACGGAAATCGGATGGATCGCCCTATCTGGAGGTCCATCATAAGGAAACATTGGCCTCGGGCGGAGACGATACCGTCGCCAATGCGATAGCCCTGTGCCCGAACTGCCATCGCCGAATGCACTTCGGGGAATGACGACCCGCATCGCCGTGCCGTGCGCTTGACACCCCTCTCGTCACCGCGACAGTGGAGCCTGGTCGGGGGAATAACCACATGAGCGCATTCGAATTCATCTTCAGTTTCTTCGGCTTGCTGCTCGGGCTGGCGCTGGCCGAGGGGCTGGGCGGGCTCAGCCGCGCGCTCAAGGCCAGCCACAAGGTGCGGATCGGCTGGGCGACGATGCTGCTCGGCATCTTCGTCTCGTGCGACGTCGTGTCCTTCTGGATGTATGGCTGGACGCTGCGCGAGCTGCTGCCGCTCAACTGGGCGGTGATGTTCTGCGGCTTCCTGGTGACCGCCGTCTATTATGTCGCGGCCTCGTTGATCTTCCCCGAGGATTTCGACGAATGGGGCGACCTGAACAGCTATTTCGACAAGCACTATCGCAAGGTGATGGGCGCCGTCCTGCTCTGCAACGTCGCGCTGATGACCACGACCATCGCGCTGCTGGGCACGAACGGCATGCTGTCCCCCCGGTTGCTGGTGTGCACCTGGTCCTTCTTCCCCGTCTCCCTGCTCGCCATCCTGGCGCGGGATCGGCGGATCGCGATCGGATGCCTCGCCTGGCTCATCCTGCTCTATCCGCTCAGCGCGGTCTGGCATTAGGGAGCATCGATCCCCAAATGCGGCAGCGGGCCGGGATTTCCGTCCCCGCTTGACACCGCTCCCGCACCCGCGAGAGTGAGGCGTTAACGATTTCCGGGGGGTTCGGGCCTGCCATGCGTATCGCGTTCGCCATCCTCGCGGCGGCTGCCGCGCTCGCCGTCACGCCCGCCGCCGCCCAGTATCGCGCGCCGGAGCACAAGGCGGAATGGCCCGGGATGGTCTCGGGCAGCGATGGCATCGAGGGGCTCGATCCCGGCCCCGAACTGCAGCGCGGGCGATCGGCCAGGGCAATGCTCGCCGATGCCCGCAAGCTGAACGTCGCGCTCGCCGCGCTCCAGCCGCAGCGCAAGGCACTGGTCGACGCCTATGTCGTCTCGGTCGCGCTCGACAGCGATCCGGTGTTCGGGCGCGAGGCGCGCGAGGCGGGCAAGGTGCTCTCGCGCCGCTTCGATGCCGCCGGGCGCACCATCGTGCTCGCCGGCAGCACCGGCACCATGCCGAGCGAATTGCCGAACGGCTCGCTGACCAGCCTCACGCTCGCGCTCGCCCGGGTCGCCGAAGTGATGGACAAGGAGCAGGACGTCCTCGTCCTCTACACCACCAGCCACGGCGCCAAGGTCGGCATCGCCTATCATGACGGCGACGAGGGCTATGGCGTCCTCAGCCCCAAGCGGCTCCAGGCGCTGCTCGACGAACTCGGCATCCGGAATCGCGTGCTGATCCTGTCGGCCTGCTATTCGGGCATCTTCGTGGGGCCACTCTCCAGCCCCGACACCGCATTGTTCACCGCCGCCTCCTCCGACCGGCCGAGCTTCGGCTGCCAGGCCGACAATGACTGGACCTTCTTCGGCGACGCGATGATCAACCATGCGCTGCGCAAGAACCAGCCGCTCGAAAAGGCGTCGGACGCGGCGCGGATGATGATCGGCGAATGGGAGGGCGCGGCGCGGGTGCCGCCCTCCAACCCGCAGGTGGCGATCGGCGATCATGTCGCGACCTGGCTGGCGCCGCTCGAGGCGCGCATGCCCCAGACCGACACGTCGCCCGTGGGCCGCCCGGCGACCGACGCGCTCAAGGCCGGCGGATGAGATGGCCGAGCAGGAGACCCTTCTGGAGCGATTGATCCCGGGCGATCTGGAGCACCAGATCCCCGCGGCGATCCAGAAGGCGCTTCCGGGCGGCTTCCGCAACCGGCTGCTGCAGCTCGGCCTCGGCCTGCTGATCACCTTCGGCTTCGCGTTCCTGGTCCGCCGCTGGGTGGAGCGACGCGAGGCACGGCGCCGCACGCTCGCGCCGCGGCCGGCCGCCGCCGCCGCGCTCCCGCCCGTCCCCGAACCCGAAGTGCTCGCGGCAATCGCCGGCACGCACGAACCGGAGCCCCTGCCCGACGACGGCACCCAGGCGACGTGCTACCCGCTGCTCGCCCGCCCGCACGTCGCGCTGTCCGGCCCGGTCGACCAGGCGATGTACGCCAGCTTCCGCGCGCAGCTTGGCGCCGCACCGAAACAGGGTGCGCTCGTCGTCTCGCTCTCGACACCGGGCGGCGATCCCGAAATCGCGCGGCTGATGGGCGACGAGATCCGGCTGCTGCGCGAATATTCGGGGCGCGAAACGCTCTTCCTCGGCAAGGTCGCGGTCCATTCGGCCGGCACCGCCTTCATGGCCGCCTTCCCCGCCGACAAGCGCTTCCTCACGCGCGGCACCCGGCTGATGCTCCGCCAGCGCATCCTCACTCGCAATGTGGCGCTTTCCGGCCCGCTCGAGAGCTGCGCCGCCAGCCTGAAGGCCATGCTGCACGAAATCGAGGAATCGGCGCGGATCGAGGAAGAAGGCTTCCGCGCGCTCGTGGCGGGCTCGCGCCTGCCCTTCGAGGAGCTCCGGGCCCGCGCGCCGGCCGGCTGGTATATCGCGGCGGAGGAGGCGCGCTCGCTGGGCCTGGTGCTCGACATCATCTGAGAGGTTGAGCGGCGCAGCGCGATTGGCTATCGCGCGCCCAAGCATAAGGAACCCCCTCGATGGCCCAATTCCGCCTTCCCAAGAACAGCCGCATCTCCACCAAGGGCCGGGAGCACAAGGCGGATCCGGGCGCGACGAACGTCAAGAAGTTCAAGATCTACCGCTACGATCCCGACACGGGCGAGAATCCGCGCTACGACAGTTTCGAGATCGACCTCGACGAATGCGGCCCGATGGTCCTCGACGCGCTGATCAAGATCAAGTCCGAGCAGGACTCGACGCTCACGTTCCGCCGCTCCTGTCGCGAGGGCATTTGCGGCTCGTGCGCGATGAACATGGATGGGCGCAACGGCCTCGCCTGCACCACCGCGATCGAGGATATCAAGGGCGAGATCCGCATCACGCCGCTGCCGCACATGGACGTGATCAAGGACCTGGTGCCCGACTTCACGCACTTCTACGCGCAATATGCCTCGATCAAGCCGTGGCTGCAGACCGTGTCGACCACGCCCTCGGGCAAGGAACGGCTCCAGAGCCCCGAGCAGCGCGAGAAGCTCGACGGCCTGTACGAGTGCATCCTGTGCGCCTGCTGCTCGACTTCGTGCCCGAGCTACTGGTGGAACAGCGACAAGTTCCTGGGCCCGGCGATCCTGCTCCAGGCCTATCGCTGGCTGGCCGATTCGCGCGACGAGATGACCGGCGAGCGCCTCGACGAGCTCGAGGATCCCTTCCGCCTCTATCGCTGCCACACGATCATGAACTGCGCGAACGTCTGCCCCAAGGGCCTGAACCCGGGCAAGGCGATCGCCGAGATCAAGAAGATGGAAGCCGAGCGCACGCTGTAAGGGATGGGAACGCCCCAACGGGGTCCGGCACGCGGCCGAACCCCGCCGTCGGGGATTGTGGCTGCAGCGTCAGTAAGGGGTCCGGCAACCCGCATCGCGATACGGCGTCGGGCTTGCCAGCACCCACCCGCTTCCGGGCGAAGTTTGCGCGCAAGTGATGAACCCGTTCAACTTGCTCGCCCAACGATAAAATGGCGCGGGAGGCGCAGCGACGGCAGAACCTGCAACGAGAAGCGAGATCGCCAGGATGACTTTCTTCATTGCTTTCTCCTTTTCAGCGGAAGTGCTGAATGAGATTCATATCTTCGAATCTCGGCATCTATTCTTGTAGTGAATGATGACATCCTGAAGAAATGCACCTCGGATCAGTCCATAATGGATAAACATCGACATGATTTCTGATCCGGAATCCGATTTCATCCATGAAGATGCTGCCGATCATCCCGGCTGGAAGCGCTGGGAACTACCCGATCCGACGCGCTTCAATGCATTTCTCGGCCCGATCCTGACGCGGATCGAGGATGGCAAGGCGCTGGTCCGGATGGTGCCGGGGCGCGAGCATTCCAATCTGCGCGATTCCACCCATGGCGGCGCGCTGCTCGCCTTCATGGACGTGGCATTGTTCGCGGCGGCGCGCAGCTTCGGCATGATCTCCGCGGGCGGCGCGGTGACGCTCGATCTCTCTGCCCAGTTCATCGGCACCAGCACGATCGGCCGGCCGATCGTTGCCGAGATCGAATTGCTGCGCGAAACCGGGCGCATGCTTTTCATGCGCGGCGTGATACGGCAAGGCGAGGCGACCATCGCCAGCTTCCTCGGCACCATCCGCAAGAGTTCGCCCCCCGCATGACGCTTTCCTCCCCCATCCCCGCAGGAACGAGGACCCAGAGCCACGCCGGAAATCGCCCGCGATTCCCGGCCCCCTGCCCGTACGGGAGCGGCGGGGAGGAAAAATGACCGGCGTGATCGAACGCTATCGCGCGCTGGTGAAGGCTGGCGAGCTTCGCCCCGATCCCGAACAGGCGATCGCCGCCGAGCGGCTGCACCGGCTCGCCGGCGAGCTGGAGGCGGTACCGAAGAAGGGCAGTATCCTGTGGCGCGCGCTCGGCCGCCTGCCCGAGCCGCCGCGCGGGCTCTATATCTGGGGCAGCGTCGGCCGCGGCAAGTCGATGCTGATGGACCTGTTCTACGAGAGCGTGAACATCCGCCGGAAGCGCCGCGTCCATTTCCACGAGTTCATGCTCGAAGTGCATGAGCGGCTGAACGAGGAGCGCAAGAAGGACACGCGCGATCCGGTGGTGAAGGTCGCCGATGCGATGGCCGAGGACGTGCGCCTGCTCGCCTTTGACGAGATGGTGGTGAACAATCCCGCCGACGCGATGATCCTCTCGCGCCTGTTCACCGAGATGATGGGGCACGGCCTCACCATGGTCGCGACGTCGAACCGCCCGCCGCGCGACCTCTACAAGGACGGATTGAACCGCGAGTTGTTCATCCCCTTCATCGAGCTGATCGAGACGCGGATGGACGTGCTCGCGCTCAACGGGCCCACGGATTACCGGCTCGACCGGCTCGGGCGGATGGACACTTGGCTGGTGCCCAATGGCCCGGACGCGACGAAGCAGCTCTCCGCGGCCTTTTTCCGCCTGACCGACTATCCGGTCGAGGATGCCGCGCACGTGCCGGCCTGCGAGCTGCCGGTGCAGGGCGGGCGCGAGCTGCACGTGCCGAAATGCCTGAAGGGCGTCGCGGTCTTCTCGTTCAAGCGGCTGTGCGGCGAGGCGCGCGGCGCGGCCGACTATCTCGCCATCGCCCGGCGCTTCCACACCGTGATCCTGGTCGGCATCCCCAGGCTGGGGCCCGAGAACCGCAACGAGGCGGCGCGCTTCGTCACGCTGATCGACGCGCTCTACGAGCACAAGGTCAAGCTGCTCGCCGCCGCCGATGCCGAGCCGCAGCATCTCTACGAGGCGGGCGACGGCCGCTTCGAGTTCGACCGCACCGTCTCCCGCCTGATGGAAATGCGTTCGGATGCCTATCTGGCGGAGGGCCACGGCGAACGATAGGCTGCCGACTCCGGCCAGCGGAGACGGCACATGACTCGGGATCAGCGCGACTTCGTCACCAAGGTGCCCGCGGTCACCCTGGGCTTCTGGATCATCAAGATCCTCGCCACCACGCTTGGCGAGACGGGCGGCGACACCGTCTCGATGACCTGGCAGATGGGCTATCTCGCCAGCACCGCGATCTTCGTCGTTCCGCTGGTCCTGCTCGTCGCCTGGCAGATCGCGGCCAGGCGCTTCCACCCTTTCCTCTACTGGGCTACGATCATCGCCTCGACGACGGCGGGCACCACCATGGCCGATTTCGCCACGCGCTCGCTGGGCATCGGCTATACCGGCGGCTCGGCCCTGCTGCTCGCCTGCGTGCTCGGCGCGCTGGGCCTGTGGCACGCGGTGCTGGGATCGGTCTCGGTGGACACGGTGCGCTCGCCCCGGGCCGAGGGCTTCTACTGGCTGACCATCACTTTCTCGCAGACGCTCGGCACCGCCCTTGGCGACTGGGCGGCGGATGATGGCGGGCTCGGCTATGCCGGCGGCGCGATGCTGTTCGGCGGCGCACTCGCGGGGCTGGCATTGCTCTATTACCGCACCCGGACGAGCCGCGTCGCGCTGTTCTGGGCCGCCTTCATCCTCACCCGGCCGCTCGGCGCGACGGTGGGCGACTTCCTCGACAAGCCACTCGCCAAGGGCGGGCTCGACTTCAGCCGCCCGCTTGCATCGGCGGTGCTCGCCGCGGCGATCCTCGTGCTGATCCTCGTCATTCCGCAGCGCCCGGGCACGCATCCGGGCGGCGCACCCCAGGGAGAGTAAGTTGAAGCCGACCCTCACATCATGGTGCGCGCTCGCACTGGCGCTGACACCGTTTACCGCTTCCGCCCAGACCCTGGCCGCCGCCGATATGCGCCCGGGCCAGAGCCTCGACGGCGCCTGGCACTGGTCGGTCGACCCCTATCGCGACGGCGTCGCCGGCTTCCATGGCGGCCCGCCGGGCGAGAGCACCGCGCGCTTCCAGGACAGGATCCAGGCCGACGAAGCCGAGAAACGCCCCACAGCATTGTTCGAGTTCGACATGCAGCGCTCGCCGGTCACGCACCTGCCCGGCAGCTGGATCGGCCATGCGCCCGAGATGCGCTATTATCAGGGACTGGTCTGGTATCAGCGGACCTTCGACTGGCAGCCGGCCGGCCCGGGCAAGCGCGTATATCTCCGCTTCGGCAGCGCCGACTATGCCGCCAGCGTCTTCCTCAACGGCAAGCCGGTGGGCAAGCATGTCGGCGCCTTCACGCCGTTCGCCTTCGACGTGACCGCGCTGCTGCGCCCCGGCAGCAACCAGATCACGCTGGGCGTCGATTCCGCGCGGACCGACAAGGACGTGCCCCCGCCCGTCACCGACTGGGAGACCTATGGCGGCATCACCCGCTCGATTCGCCTGGTCACCGTGCCCGAGACGTTCGTCGACGACGCGTTCGTGCGGCTGGGCAAGGACGGCCGCATCGCGGTTTCCGCCCGCCTGCTCGGCCCCCGGGCCGCGGACGCGCCGATCCGCCTGGCCATCCCCGCGCTCGGCGCCGCGCTCGAGGGACGCACCGATGGCGACGGCAATTGGACTGCCAGCCTCGCTGCCCCGCGCACCCTCCAGCGCTGGTCGCCCGACAGCCCGACGCTTTACGACGTCGAGATCACCGCCGGCGCGGACCGCTTCACCGACCGGATCGGCTTCCGCACGATCGAAGTGCGGGGCGACAGGATCCTGCTCAACGGCAAGCCGATCTTCCTGCGCGGCATCTCCATGCACGAGGAGGAACTGGGCAAGGCTCCGGTGCGCGCGATGAGCCCCGCCGCCGCCCGCGCGCTGTTCGCCGAGATCAAGCAGGGGCTCCATGGCAATTTCGTGCGCCTGGCGCATTATCCGCACGATGAGGGTACCACGCGCCTCGCCGACGCGATGGGGCTGCTGGTGTGGAGCGAAGTGCCCGTCTATTGGCGCGTCGCCTGGAGTGATGCCGATACGCTGGCGACCGCGCGCCGGATGATCGCCGAGAATATCCGCCGCGACCGCAACCGCGCGGCGATCGTGCTGTGGAGCGTCGCCAACGAGACGCCGGTGAGCGACGCCCGCAACGCCTTTCTGCGCACGCTGATCGGCGACGTCCGCGCATTGGACGACAGCCGGCTGGTCACTGCCGCCCTGCTCAGCGCGCGCCAGGGCAAGGTGATGCGGATCGACGATCCGCTGGTGGGCGATCTCGATGTGATGGCGATCAACACCTATAATGGCTGGTATTCGGACGACCCGCTCGCCGCGCTCCCGAGCTTCGAATGGCAAAGCCCGGTCGCCAAGCCGCTGATCTTCTCCGAATTCGGCGCCGATGCGCTGTATGGCTATCACGACGCCGCCGCCGCCCCGCACAAGTTCAGCGAGGAATATCAGGCCGAATATTATCGCCGCACGCTCGAAATGGCGGCCAAGGTGCCGTTCCTGCAAGGGCTGAGCCCCTGGATCCTCAAGGACTTCCGCTCGCCGCGCCGACAGCACCCGGTCTATCAGCAAGGCTGGAACCGCAAGGGCCTGATCTCCGAGACCGGCCAGCGCAAACTGGCCTTCGCGGTGCTGGCCGAGGATTATGCGAAACGGGAGAAGGCGGAACGCTGATCCTCCTCCCTGAACCCTATCCGGCCATTGCCGCCGCGAAATCCGCGCCCTTGCCCGTGAGTGCGTAGAGCGGCAGCGGCGGATAGCGATCCTCGAGCTTCCGCTGCACCAATGCCTCGTCGATCACGGCCTTGAGCGTGGTCGACAGCGCACGCGGCGTCACCGGGGCGAGGCGCGCCTGGATCTCGCCGAAGCGGGCCCAGTCCGGACCCAGTCCGACGACCAGCGGCAGCGACCAGCGCGGCAGGTCGCCCGCCCCCAGCTTCAGCCGCGATTGCGCCGCCGCGATCCGCGCGCACAACGCCCCCACCGCCAGCCCGGCCTCGGTCAGCACATATTCGGGGCGCAGCGGGTGGCCATGGCCGGGATTGGGCACCACCCAGCCGCACGCCTTCAGATGGGCGAGGCACCGCGCCAGGCTGTTGTGCGGCAAGTCGAACGCCCGCGCGATCACCGCGAAGCGCGAACCCTGCTCGCGATGCAGCAGCGCCAGCACCGGGATCGCCCAGCGATTGGCCTCGAGCATGCGCAGCAGCGGCACGGGTCCGGGGGGCATTGACTCCATGATCAAATTCATATCGACTATATAAATGGAACTCAAGAGTCGGAGAATCGATATGGCAACCACGCTCGAAGCCCCTGCCCGCGCCGCCATCGGCTTTGACGGCGGCCTGACCTGCGCGATCAATGTCAGCGATCTCGATGCCGGCATCGCCTGGTATCGCGACGTGCTGGGCATGAACCTTCTCTACCGGATGGACGAGATCGCCTGGTGCGAGTTCGAGAGCCCGGTGGCGCGCGTTACCGTCGGCCTCGCCCAGGTCGAGAAGGTGATCCAGGGCGGCGGCGCCACGCTCACTTTCGGCGTGGTCGATCTCGACGCGGCCAAGGCGGCGCTCGATGCCGCCGGCGTGCGCCAGGACGGGCCGGCGCAGGAGATCCCCGGCATGGTCCGGCTGCTCACCTTCTACGATCCCGACGGCAATGCCCTGATGCTCTATCAGGACCTTTCGGAACAGGGTTGAGCGCTCAGCCCTCGATCACGTGCGGCACGAAGCGTGCGGTGTTGCCGGTGATGAGGCCATCCTCGCGGATGCCCATGCCGGCCGGCGCGCCGTCGACGATCCACGCGCCGATCACCGGATAGCCGCTGCCAAAGTCGCGCAGGGGATAGAGCGCCTGATAGATCCAGCCGCTCTCGTCATAGCGCCCGCCGGTTTCGGCGACGACTTCGCCGCCGCGCAGGATCGAGACGTTCGCGCCCTCGCGCCCGAGCGGCGGCTTGGCGACCTGGTCGCCGCCGGGCAGCCGGCGGCGGCTGGCGGGGAGCAGGTTGGGATGGCCGGGAAACAGCTCCCAGAGCACCGGCAGGATCGCCTTGTTGCTCCAGATCATCTTCCAGATCGGCTCGATCCAGCGCGTGCCGCCCAGGCTCTCGAGCAATGCGGGCGCGAACTCCTCGGCGAGCAGCCATTCCCAGGGATAGAGATGGAGGCAGTTCTCGATCACCTGGTCCCGGAGGTCGACGAAGCGCCGCGCGTCATGGCTCCACCCGATATCCTCCATGCGGATCGCCGTGGTGGCGAGCCCGGCCGCCTGTGCCGTGTCGCGCAGATAGGCGATGGTGACCGTGTCTTCGCCCGCATCGTCCGCGACATGGGCGAAATGCACGTGCCCGCCCGGCAGCAGCGGCGCGATGTCCCGCCATTGGTCGACCAGCCGCTCGTGCAGACTATTATACTGGTCCAGCGCGGGGAAAACGGCTTCCTTCCAGTCCCATTGGATCACTGCGGCCTCGATCAGGCTGGTCGGCGTGTCGCAATTGAACTCGAACAGCCTGGGCGGGCCGTCGCCGGCATAGCCGAGATCGAAACGGCCGAAGTTGAGCGCGGGCGGCTCTTCGTCCCAGGCCCGCCGGATCGCGGCCCAGGCCGGCTCGGGGATGCCGAAGCTGCCGAGCAGGTCGTTGGCGAGGACATGCTCGCCCGCCGCCAGGAACAACCGATAGAGCTCGGCGGTCGCCGCCTCGATCTCGTCGATTTCCCGGCGTTCGAAGCGATAGCAAGCGCTTTCGTCCCAATAGGGGCGTCCGTCCAGGCTGTGCCAGACGAGGCCCAGCGCCTCGACCCGCGCCTGCCAGTCCGGCCGCGGGGCGACCGGGGTGCGTCGCATCAGCCGCCTCCGAAGCCGCCATGGAAACCGGCCGAGCGCCCGAAGCCTCCGCGCGAGACCGAGCCCCTGCTCACGTTCGAATAGGAGACGCCGGCGCTGGGCCGGGTGGAGCCGCCCCTGGCGACCTCTCCCATTTCGGGCACCCGCTGGCCGCGGCCGACATAATAGGCATGGCCACCGCCCAGGCCGCCGCCACGGGCGCCGCCGCAATTCGCATCGGCGATGCGGCGGCCGGCAGCGTCGACACACATCCGGGTGGGCTGGTTCGCGACCAGCGACCCGCCGCCGCAGCCGCTCGCGAGCAGCGCGGCGGACGTCGCCACCGTCACCTTGAGCACCGAGAAATCGATCTTTCCGTGCATCCCACCCCCTAGCTCGGGGCAGAGAGCTATCAGCACGGCGCGGCGCTTGGCAATCCATCCGCACACCGGCAGGATGCGGGCAACGACTCAAGGGATGGAACCATGATCGTCACCACCACCGAGAATATCCCGGGCCATAGCGTGGTCCGCACCCTGGGCCAGGTGTTCGGCGTCGTCGTCCGCAGCCGCGGCATCGGCGGCAATATCAGCGCCTCGCTGCGCTCGATCGTCGGCGGCGAGATCCCCGAATATACCCGGCTGGTGGAGGATGCCCGCCGCCACGCGATCGACCGGATGGTGGCCAACGCGCACGCGATGGGCGCCAATGCGATCGTGATGATGCGCTTCGATTCGGGCGAGATCGCACAGGCGATGAACGAAGTCGTCGCCTATGGCACCGCGGTGGTGCTCGATCCGGCTCCGCTGGACTGATCCCGATGCTCCGCCTGGTCGTGACGATCGTGGCGGTCCTGTGGTTCGTCGCGGCGGCCGCGATGACCTTGCTGGACGCCGCCGCCTGGCCGATGCTGGCCATGGCCGGCGTGCTGCTGCTCGGCACCCTGTTCGAACGCTTCCATTATCGCGGCGCCGACGGCCCGGTCGACCCGGCCGGCTGGCACCCCACCACCGAGCGCTTCCGCGATGAAGAGACCGGGCGGCTCGTGACCATCTGGTTCAATCCCGCCACCGGCGAACGGCGCTATGTCGATGCCGGCGACGAAGCGTAAACCCTTTATTGCACTTGCGAATTAGTTGCAAAGATAATCCCGCACCCACGGTTTTCATGGGTTGCGACTCTCCTATTATAGGCCTAAGCCGCCGTCGCTTTCACCGGCGCGCCGGTACGCGCGTCTGTGTCCGGTTGAACCAGACCCATAGGGAGTTTCCATGGCCCGCAAGAAGATCGCGCTGATCGGCGCCGGCAACATCGGCGGTACGCTCGCCCACCTCGCCGCACTCAAGGGCCTGGGCGACATCGTCCTGTTCGACGTGGTCGAGGGCGTGCCCCAGGGCAAGGCGCTCGACCTGAGCCAGTGCGGCCCGGTCGAAGGCTTCGATGCCAGGATCACCGGCTCGAACGACTATGCGGACATTGCGGGCGCCGATGTGATCATCGTGACCGCCGGCGTCGCCCGCAAGCCGGGCATGAGCCGCGACGACCTGCTCGGCATCAACCTCAAGGTCATGAAGGCCGTGGGCGAGGGCATCGCCGCCAACGCGCCCGACGCGTTCGTGATCTGCATCACCAACCCGCTCGACGCGATGGTCTGGGCGCTGCGCGAATTCTCGGGGCTGCCGCACACCAAGGTGGTCGGCATGGCCGGCGTACTCGACTCGGCCCGCTTCAGCCACTTCCTCGCCGAGGAATTCCAGGTCTCGGTCAAGGACGTGAACAGCTTCGTGCTCGGCGGGCACGGCGACACCATGGTCCCGGTCCTCGAATATTCGACCGTGTCGGGCATCCCGGTCAGCGACCTGATCGCGATGGGCTTCTCGACCAAGGAGCGCATCGACGCGATCGTGCAGCGCACCCGTTCGGGCGGCGGCGAGATCGTCGGCCTGCTCAAGACCGGCTCGGCCTTCTACGCCCCGGCCACCTCGGCGATCGCGATGGCCGAGAGCTATCTCTACGACAAGAAGCGCGTCCTTCCGGCCGCCGCGCACCTGACCGGCCAGTACGGCGTCGACGACCTGTATGTCGGCGTGCCGATCATCATCGGCAAGGACGGCGTCGAGAAGATCATCGAGATCAGCCTGACCGACGAGGCCAAGGCCAATCTGACGGTCTCGGTCGACGCGGTGAAGGAACTGCTGGTCGCCTGCAAGGCGATCGACGGCTCGCTCGCCTGATATGCTGAAGCGCTCGCTCGCGCTGCCGTTGTCGGCCGTGACCCGCAAGGGGATCGCGGCCGAAACCGCGTCGCGAGGTGCGCTCGAACGACGATGGCTGGGAGAATGAGATGAAGCGGATCGCGCTGTTCGTTCTTGGCCTTGGCGCCGCCCTACCCGCCGCCGCGCAGGAGGCAACGCCCACCGCGCCGGCCGAGCCGGTGCCGCTGTTCCAGGCCGCCTGCGTCAGCGGCGCGGTGCGGCTCAACAAGAGCGTCGCCGAGTCGATGACTTTTGCGGCGCTCCCCGCCGCCGCCCAGCGCGCGCTCGGCGCGAGCACCGTCGCGACACGCGGCGAGGCCGAGAAGCTGCCCGCCCCCCTCGCCGGCCAGGTCGGCAACCCCATCTATCGCATCGCCGGCGGCCAGCTCTATCTCATGCCGCCCACCGCCCAGCCCAGCGGCACGCCGATCGGCGACAGCTGCATCGTGCTGTGGCACGCGCTGTCCGACGAAGATTATTTCGCGGCACGCAAGCTCGTCCTGCCGAACGAGGAGACCGTGCCGTTGACCGCGCGCCCGACCGCGAGCGCGCTCGGCGCCTCGGTCGCCACCGCCCCGCATGACAGCGTTCGCCTGACCGCCGCCGCCTTTGGCGGCTGGGTCGTGCTGCGCTCCTCCCCGCTCGACGCCAAGGCGGGGCAGTGAGCGCATGCGCTTGAGCGTCGCCTTGCACCACCTGCCGCGGATCGCCGGCCTCGCCGCGCTCGGCGCTTCGGGGTTGACGATGCCGGCCCGCGCCCAGTCGGTCACGCTGACAGACGATAGCGGCCGGCCCCTGGTCGTCGGCGGCGCGAGCGCGCTCGGCAGCGGACTCGCCGGGCCCGCAACGACGAACGCGGCGGAGATCGTCGCCGAGTTCCAGCGCCTCTGCCTGCCGGATCCCGCCGGGGCCGGTGCGCGCGCCGCTGCCTCTTCGCTGGCGCTCGCCCCCGCCGACGCGGTCTTCCCGGCCGAGGGCAAGCAGCCGGAAGCGCGGGTCGCGCAGTGGCGGGGCCGTTCGGCGTCGCTCTCGGTCTTCACCGGCGACGATGCCGGCCTGAAGAAGCGCGCGATCGCGATCACCAGCCGTGCCTATGTCACCACCGGTCCCTATGGCCCGTTCAAGGCGGCGGGCACCCAGTGCAACCTCGTCGTCTCGCTGCCCGATTTCGCTGCGGCGACGGACGTGCCGGGCGCGCTGAGCGCCGCATTCGGCACCCCGGGCAAGCTCGTCGTCAAGAAGACCTTCGCCGACGGCTATTGGAGTGCCGCCGCCGGCACCCGCATCAATTTCACTGCCCCCACTACAAGCGGCGGACCGCAGCCGGTCCACCTGTCGGCACAGATTCTAGAGAAGGACAGTAATCGGTGAGCATCCTCATCAACAAGAATACCAAGGTCATCACCCAGGGGATGACGGGTGAGACCGGCACCTTCCATACCCAGCAGGCGCTCGCCTATGGGACGCAGATGGTCGGCGGCGTGACGCCCGGCAAGGGCGGCACCGAGCATATCGGCCTGCCCGTGTTCGACACCGTCGCCGAAGCCGTCACCAAGACCGGCGCCGACGCCTCGGTCATCTATGTGCCGCCGCCCTTCGCCGCCGACTCGATCCTGGAAGCGATCGATGCCGAGGTTCCGCTGATCGTCTGCATCACCGAGGGCATTCCGGTGCTCGACATGGTCAAGGTGAAGCGCGCCCTGTCCGGCTCCAAGTCGCGCCTGATCGGCCCGAACTGCCCCGGCCTGCTCACCCCGGGCGAGTGCAAGATCGGCATCATGCCGGGCTCGATCTTCTCGAAGGGCTCGGTCGGCGTCGTCTCGCGCTCGGGCACCCTCACCTATGAGGCGGTGTTCCAGACCACCAATGCCGGCCTGGGCCAGACCACCGCGGTGGGCATCGGCGGCGATCCCGTCAACGGCACCAACTTCATCGACGTGCTCGAGCTGTTCCTGGCGGACGAAGCGACCCAGTCGATGATCATGATCGGCGAGATCGGCGGCTCGGCCGAAGAGGAAGCCGCCCAGTTCCTGATCGATGAGGCCAAGCGCGGCCGCAAGAAGCCGATGGCCGGCTTCATCGCGGGCCGTACGGCGCCTCCGGGCCGCCGCATGGGCCATGCCGGCGCCATCGTCTCGGGCGGCCAGGGCGGTGCCGAGGAAAAGATCGCGAAGATGGAAGAAGCGGGCATCCGCGTCGCGGCCAGCCCGTCCGAGCTGGGCTCGACCCTTGTGGAAGTGCTCAAGGGCTAACAACTAGGCCGTCATCCGGCCCCGGACCCGGTCCGGGGCGGGATCTCGTGCGGTGAGGCCGTGCGTATCGGCCTGGGACCCCGGCTTTCGCCGGGGTGACGATTGAGGAATTGACGATGGGCTATGAGGGCCTGGATTTCGAGCAAGTTGCCGGTCGGGTGAGCCCCGCCTTCGTTGAGACGCTGTATCGCCGCTACAAGGCGGATCCCACCGGCATCGAGCCGCAGTGGCAGCAGTTCTTCGAAGGCCTCGAAAACACCGCCTCCGGCCCGAGCTGGGCCAATCCGCGCTGGCCGCTCGATGAGACGGATGCCCTCACCGCCGGGCTCGACCCGACCCAGATGGAGCCGGCGCCCAAGCCCGCCAAGGGCGGGGCCGCGCCTGCCGCCAAGCCCGCCGGGCCGGCCGCGTCGGAAGCCGACATCGCCCGCGCCGCCGGCGATTCGATCCGCGCGATGCTGCTGATCCGCACCTATCGGGTGCGCGGCCACCTCGCCGCCACGCTCGATCCGCTCGGCCTTGCCCGCCAGGACGTGCCGGCCGACCTGACGCCCGAATATCACGGCTTCACCGGCGCCGATCTCGATCGCCCGATCTATCTCGGCGGCGCGCTGGGCCTGGAAAAGGCCACGGTGCGCGAGATCGTCGACATCCTGCGCGCCAATTATTGCGGCAATGTCGGCCTCGAATACATGCACATCGCCGACGTGGAGGAGCGCCGCTTCCTCCAGGACCGGATGGAGGGCAAGGACAAGGCCATCCAGTTCACCCCGGACGGCAAGAAGGCGATCCTCTCCAAGGTCATCGAGGCCGAGGAGTGGGAGAAGTTCTGCGGCAAGAAATATGTCGGCACCAAGCGCTTCGGCCTCGACGGCGGCGAAGCGATGATCCCGGCGATGGAAGCCATCATCAAATATGGCGGCCAGCTCGGCGTGCGCGAGATCGTCTACGGCATGGCGCATCGCGGCCGGCTGAACATGCTCGCCAATGTGATGTCGAAGCCGTACCGCGCGATCTTCCACGAATTCTCGGGCGGCTCGTCCAACCCGGATGACGTCGGCGGCTCGGGCGACGTGAAATACCATCTCGGCACCAGCACCGACCGCGAGTTCGACGGGATCAGCGTCCACATGTCGCTGGTCGCCAATCCCTCGCACCTCGAGGCCGCCGATCCGGTGGTGCTCGGCAAGACCCGCGCGATCCAGACGATCGCCGGCGACCTGCAGGAGCATACCGGCTCGCTGCCCGTCCTGCTGCACGGCGACGCGGCCTTTGCCGGCCAGGGCATCGTGTGGGAGTGCCTCGGCTTCTCGGGCATTCGCGGCTACAATACCGGCGGCTGCCTGCACTTCGTCATCAACAACCAGATCGGCTTCACGACGAGCCCGCAGTTCGCGCGCTCCTCGCCCTATCCGTCGGACGTCGCCAAGGGCGTCCAGGCGCCGATCTTCCACGTCAACGGCGACGATCCCGAAGCGGTCACCTTCGCCTGCAAGATGGCGATCGAGTTCCGCCAGACCTTCAAGCGCGACGTCGTGATCGACATGTGGTGCTATCGCCGCTTTGGCCACAATGAAGGCGACGAGCCCTCGTTCACCCAGCCGCTGATGTACAAGGCGATCCGCCAGCATCCGTCGGTGAGCGTGGTCTATGCGCGCAAGCTGATCGGCGAGGGCGTGATCGACCAGGGTTTCGTCGACGAGCGTACCCGCCAGTTCAACCTGCTGCTCGAAGGCGAGTTCGAAGCGGGCAAGTCGTATCTTCCCAACAAGGCGGACTGGTTCGGCGGCCGCTGGTCGGGCCTGTCGGCGCCGGTCGATACCGAGAATGCGCGGCGTTCGGTCGACACCGGCATCGAGAAGAAGCTGTTCGACAGCCTCGGCCGCACGCTGACCGAAGTTCCCGCCGATCTCGAGATCCACAAGACGCTGGGCCGCGTGCTCGACGCCAAGCGCGCGATGTTCCAGACCGGCGAGAATTTCGACTGGGCGACGGGCGAGGCGCTGGCCTTTGGCGCGCTGCTGTCGGAAGGCTATGGCGTGCGCCTGTCGGGCCAGGATTCGGGCCGCGGCACCTTCTCGCAGCGCCATGCCGTCTGGGTCGACCAACGCGACGAGCATCGCTACATCCCGCTCAGCACCATCCCGCACGGCACGTTCGAAGTGCTCGACAGCCCGCTCAGCGAATATGGCGTGCTCGGCTTCGAATATGGCTATGCGCTCGCCGATCCGAAGACGCTGGTGCTGTGGGAAGCGCAGTTCGGCGACTTCGCCAACGGCGCGCAGATCATGATCGACCAGTTCATCGCCGCGGGCGAGGCCAAGTGGCTCCGCGCCAACGGCCTGGTGATGCTGCTGCCGCACGGGTACGAAGGCCAGGGCCCCGAGCACAGCTCGGCGCGTCCGGAGCGCTATCTCCAGCTCTGCGCGGAAGATAACATGCAGGTCGTCAACATCACGACGCCGGCCAATTACTTCCACCTGCTGCGCCGCCAGATGCACCGCAACTTCCGCAAGCCGCTGGTGCAGATGACGCCCAAGTCGCTGCTGCGCCACAAGATGGCGGTGTCCAAGGCCGAGGATTTCCTGGGCGACAGTCACTTCATGCGCATCCTGTCGGATCCGCGCGCGCCGGCCGACGCCGATGTGAAGCGGCTGGTGCTGTGCACCGGCAAGGTCGCCTATGACCTGATCGAGGCGCGCGACGCGGCCGGCGACCAGAATACCGCGATCGTCCGCATCGAGCAGCTCTATCCCTTCCCGGGCGAGGCGCTGGCCAAGCGCATCGCGCGCATGGCCAATGTCGAGGAAGTGATCTGGGCGCAGGAAGAGCCGAAGAACAACGGCTATTGGACCTTTGTCGAGCCCTTCATCGAGGCCAGCCTGGCCGAGGCGAAGAGCAAGGTACGCCGGCCGCGCTATGCCGGCCGCGCGCCGGCCGCCGCGGTCGCCACCGGCCTGATGAAGCGCCACCAGGCCGAGCAGGGCGCGCTGATCGCCGATGCCCTTGGCCACAATGTCCGCGACGAGATCCGTCGCACCCGCAACAACTGAGACCGTCCCCAGGGAACGAGGAAAGACAATGGCAGACGTTAAAGTCCCGACACTGGGTGAATCGATCACCGAAGCCACGCTCGGCGAATGGCTGAAGAATCCGGGTGATCCCGTGCAGCTCGACGAGCCGATCGCGAGCCTGGAGACCGACAAGGTCTCGGTGGAAGTGGGCAGCCCGGTCGCCGGCGTGATGGGCGAGCAGCTCGTCAAGGTGGGCGACACGGTCGAGGTCGGCGCGGTGATCGCCCTGGTGAGCGAAGGCGGTGCCGCCGCCGCGCCGAGCCCGGCTCCCGCCGCGGCGCCGGCCCCGACGCCCGCTCCGGCCGCCGCGCCCGCAACCGAGGCCGCCGCGCTCTCGCCGTCGGTGCGCCGCGCGGTGCTCGAGACCGGCGTCGATCCGTCGACCGTGCAGGGCACCGGCAAGGACGGCCGCCTGACCAAGGACGATGTGATCGCCGCGGCCAGCGCCAAGCCGGCCCCGGCCGCGACTCCGGCGCCCGCCGCCGCGCCGGCTGCTTCCCCGGCCAATGGCCGCAAGGAAGAGCGCGTCAAGATGACGCGCCTGCGCCAGACCGTCGCCAAGCGCCTGAAGGAGGCGCAGAACACCGCCGCCATGCTCACCACGTTCAACGACGTGGACATGACCGCGGTGATCGAGGCGCGCGCCAAGTACAAGGATCTGTTCGAGAAGAAGCACGGTGTCCGCCTGGGCTTCATGGGCTTCTTCGTGAAGGCCGCCTGCATGGCGCTCAAGGACATCCCGGGCGTCAACGGCTCGATCGAGGGCGATGAGATCGTCTATCACGATTATTGCGACATCTCGGTCGCCGTCTCGGCCCCGCAAGGCCTGGTCGTCCCGGTGATCCGCGACGCGGAGACGCTGTCGGTCGCCGGCATCGAGCGGACGATCGGCGACTTCGGCAAGCGCGCCAAGGACGGCACGCTGAAGATGGAAGAAATGAAGGGCGGCACCTTCACCATCTCGAACGGCGGCGTGTTCGGCTCGCTGATGTCGACGCCGATCATCAATCCGCCCCAGTCGGCCGTGCTCGGCCTGCACCGTATCGAGGACCGCCCGGTGGTCCGCGACGGCCAGATCGTGATCCGCCCGATGATGTACCTTGCCCTGTCGTACGACCATCGCCTGGTCGACGGTCGCGAGGCAGTGACCTTCCTCGTCACGCTGAAGAACGCGATCGAGGATCCCACCCGGCTGCTGATCGACCTGTAAGGCGGTCGTAAAACTGACTTGCTCCGCCACTAACCCTCATGGGTTGCAGGCGGGGCGGGTCATCCTATGTGGTTGTGGAAGCGCAAGCGGAGGCAGGAAGAAACAGCCTCCCCGATGACCGAGCCGGCCCCGGCGCCCGCGGAGGAAACGCCTCCGCCCGCGCCGCCGCCAGTTCCCGTCGCAGAGACGAAAGAGAAGCAAATGGCCGACTATGATTTCGACGTGCTGGTGATCGGTTCGGGCCCGGGCGGCTATGTCGCGGCGATCCGCGCGGCGCAGCTGGGCCTCAAGACCGCGTGCGCCGAGAGCCGCGCGACGCTGGGCGGCACCTGCCTCAATGTCGGCTGCATCCCCTCCAAGGCGCTGCTCCACGCCTCCGAGCTCTATGAAGAAGCCGCCAGCGGCAAGCTCGCCAAGCTCGGCATCAAGACCCCGACGGTCGAGCTCGACCTCGATGCGATGCACGCCCAGCGCGTCGACGCGGTGAAGGGCCTGACCGGCGGCATCGAGTTCCTGTTCAAGAAGAACAAGGTCGAATGGCTGAAGGGCCATGCCAGCTTCACCGGCAAGGACAGCGTCAAGGTCGGCGACCGCGAGGTGCGCGCCAAGAACATCGTCATCGCCACCGGCTCGTCGGTCACCCCGCTGCCCGGCGTCGAGATCGACCAGAAGGTCGTGGTCGACAGCACCGGCGCGCTCGAGCTGCCCAAGGTTCCCGAGCATCTCGTCGTCATCGGCGGCGGCGTGATCGGCCTCGAGCTCGGCTCGGTGTGGCGCCGCGTCGGCGCCAAGGTCACGGTGGTCGAGTTCCTCGACCAGCTGCTGCCGGGCATGGACGGCGAAGTCCGCAAGGAAGCGGGCAAGCTGTTCAAGAAGCAGGGCATGGAGCTGAAGCTCTCCACCAAGGTCACCGGCGTACAGGTCAATGGCGGCAAGGCCGTGCTCACCCTGGAGCCCTCGGCCGGCGGCGCCGCCGAGACGCTCGAGGCGGACGCGGTGCTGGTCTCGATCGGCCGCCGTCCCAACACTTCGGGCCTCGGCCTCGAAGCCGCCGGTCTCTCGACCAACCAGCGCGGCCAGATCGAGATCGACCATGACTTCCGCACTTCGGTCCCCGGCATCTGGGCGATCGGCGACGTCGTCCCCGGCCCGATGCTCGCGCACAAGGCCGAGGACGAAGGCATTGCGGTCGCCGAGAACATCGCCGGCCTGACGGGCATCGTGAACCATGATGTGATCCCGAGCGTGGTCTACACCTGGCCCGAGATCGCCGGCGTCGGCCTGACCGAGGAACAGGCCAAGGAGCGCACCGAGGTGAAGGTCGGCAAGTTCCCGATGATCGCCAACAGCCGCGCCAAGACCAACCATGAGCCGGACGGCTGGGTGAAGGTGATCGCGGATGCCAAGTCGGACCGCGTGCTCGGCGTGTGGATGATCGCCTCGGTCGCCGGCACCATGATCGCCCAGGCCGCCCAGGCGATGGAGTTCGGCGCGACCAGCGAGGACATCGCCTATACCTGCCACGCCCATCCGACCCATTCGGAAGCGTTCAAGGAAGCCGCGATGGCGGTGCAGGGCAAGCCGATCCACATCTGAGCCGAGACGGCGGCGGCACAGGCTGCGGCCAACCATCCGGTATCCGACCCCTTGCAGCTCCCCCCTATGTGTGTTACTCAAGCAACACACATAGGGGGGAGCTCTTCATGCGTCACATCCTGTTCGGCCTGCTGGCGGCGACCGCCTTCGCCGCGCCCGCCTTCTCCCAGGATGCGGCGCGCATGGACAAGGCCGCCAGCGCCGAAGCCGACAGGAGCGGCTTCATGGGAGCTATCCTCGTCGCCCAGGACGGAAAGATCCTGTTCGACAAGGGCTATGGCTCGGCCAATCTCGAATGGAAGATCCCGAACGACGGCGAAACCCGGTTTCGGCTCGGTTCCCTGACCAAGCAATTCACCGCCGCTTCGATCCTGCTGCTTCAGGAACGCGGCAAGCTGCGCCTCGATACCCCGATAAAGACCTATCTGCCGGATGCGCCGGCGGCCTGGGACAAGGTGACCGTGTTCCACCTGCTCACCCACAGCGCTGGCGTGCCCAACTTCACCGGGTTCGAGAACTACGAGAAGACCAAGCCGCTGCCGGTGACGCTGCCCGAACTGATCGCGCGGTTCAGCGACAAGCCGCTCGATTTCGAGCCGGGCACGCAGTTCAAATATTCGAATTCGGGCTATGTCCTGCTCACCGCGATCATCGAGAAGGCAGGCGGCCAGTCCTATGCGAGCTTCGTCGCGGAGAACCTCTTCAAGCCGCTCGGCATGGCGGACAGCGGCTATGACGATCATGCGCGGGTGATTCCGCATCGCGCCTCGGGCTACAGCCCGCGCCAGGGCGTGGTGGTCAATGCCGACTATATCGACATGTCGATCCCCCAAGGCGCGGGAGCGCTCTATTCGACCACCCACGACCTGCTGAAATGGGAGGCCGGGCTGTTCGGCGGCAAGCTGCTCAAGCCCGAATCGCTCGCGGCCATGCGCACGCCGTACAAGAACAATTACGCATTCGGCATCGGCGTGGTGACGCGGGATGGCGCGACCACGATCTCGCACAGCGGCGGGATCGACGGTTTCAACACCTGGCTCGGCTATGATCCGGATCGCAAGATCACCGTGGTGGCGCTCGCCAATATCAACGGCAATGGCGCGAGCACGCTGGGCCGCGCGATGATGACGCTGGCACGCGGCGGCACGGTCACGTTGCCCAGCGAACGCCAGGCGGTGAAGCTCGCGCCCGCGATCCTCAAATCCTATGAAGGCACCTATGAAATAAACCCGAGCTTCGGCATCACCATCCGCGCCGAGGGTGAGCGCCTGGTCGCCCAGGCGACGGGCCAGGGGCCGCTGGACCTGTTCCCCGAGGCGAAGGACCGCTTCTTCTTCCGCGCGGTCGATGCGCAGATCGACTTCACCCGCGATACGTCGGGCAAGGTCACCGGCGCGGTGCTGCGCCAGAACGGGCGAGACCAGAAGGCGGTACGGAAATAGGGCCTCAGGCCGCCATCATCGCCGCCCAGCGCGCACGCGTCGCCGGCGACCAGACTGCGCCCGGATCGTAGAAGCCGGCAAAGGCCGGGGCACCTTCAGGCAGCACCACCCAGCCCTGCCTGGTCGAGGTGAAGATGTGCACGTCGGGCGGGCAGGCATCGGGCGCGGCCAGCGTCCCCACCCGCACGAACGCCGCCCTGGGCCCGGCACTGGGATAGTGGCTCCACAAGGCGACATGGCAGGCCGGGCAGCGCGCGATCGCCTGGCCCGCGCCGCTCGCCGAGGGGGTGTCCACCAGCTCGGGCTCCCCGGTCACCTCGAGCGCGGCGGTCTCCACCACTGCGTTGATCACGAAGGCGCTGCCACTCTCGCGCTGGCACCAGCTGCAATGGCAGCAATGCACGATCATCGGCGCGGCCGTCAGCCGATAGGAAAGCCGCCCGCAGGTGCAGCGCCCGTCCATCAGCGGACCGCCCAGGGGCCGGCCAGCTTCGGCCGGATCCGCACCAGCGCGAAGGCAAGCACCGCGCTGGCGATCGGCGCCAGCCACAACGCCGTCCAGCCCCAGCGCATATGGCTCGCCGCCCCCATCACCGCGCCGGCGATGAAACCGAGCCAGAGGAACAGATAGCGCGTCCAGGCCCAGCGATCGGGATCGCCCATCAGCGCATCCGCCAGCTTCTGCCCCAGCTTGACCAGCGATCCGGTCATATAGGTGACGCCCACCGTCACTTCGCCCTCGCGGTGAAGGATGCCGTTCTCGCAGCCCATCGCCATGGCGAGGAAGATCAGCACGATCGGCCCGGGCGCCAGGCTGGCGAGCGTCGCCGCGGCGGCGAGCAGCGCCGTCACGACCAGCATCAGGCTTTCGCGGAATCGCGCCTGGCGCCAGCGCGTCACCACGCTGGCGATGATCACGCCGCTGACGAAGCTCATCACCAGGCCCCCGGCCACCGCCGCGTCGCCGGGCAGGCCGCCTCCCAGCCCCACGCCCAGCCGCGTGCTGTTGCCGCTCATGAACGAGGCGAAGAAGCCGCCCAGGCTGGTGAAGGCCAGGGCATCGACGAAGCCGGCAAGCGCGGCGAGGCAGATGGCGATGACGACAAGCGGAGACTCGGTACGCTGCATGGCCGCACTCATGCCCCGGATGCGCGTTTGACAGCAAGCCGTTGCCGGAGAGAAACAAGGCGGATGGACGCCGCCCTCGCCGCCGCCCGCATCGGGCCGATCCTGCCCTGGCTCGACATGTTCGGCATCGCGCTGTTCGCGGCAACCGGCGCGCTCGCCGCCGCGCACCGGGCGCAGACCTTCGTCACCGCCGCCTTCTTCGCACTCGTCACCGGCGTGGGCGGCGGCACGATCCGCGACCTGCTGATCGGAGCGCCGGTATTCTGGGTGCACGACGCGACCGTCGCCGCGCTGATCCTCGCCGTCGCGGTGCTGGTGTGGAGCACGCCGCAGCGCTGGTGGAACGACGCGACCTTCGCCTGGCTCGATGCGCTGGGCCTGGCCGCCTATGCCGCGTTCGGCGCGGCCAAGGCGCTGGGCTATGGGATTCCGCCGGTGCCGGCCGCGGTGATGGGCGTGGTCACCGCCTGCGCGGGCGGCATCATCCGCGACGTGCTGGCAGGCGAGCCCTCGATCCTGATGCGGCCCGAGCTCTACGTAACCGCCGCCGCGCTCACCGCGATGCTGCAGGTGGCGCTGACGGTCGCCGGGCTGCCGGTCTTCGCCGCCGGGCTGCTCGCCGCCGGCGCGGGCTTCGGCCTGCGCGCCGCTGCGATCGTGTGGAAACTCGGCCTGCCCGCCTATCGGCGCCGGCGCTGAGCCTTTGCCCGCCGCCATCCGCGGGCATGATATGGCGGGATGGAGCAACCGAGTCGTGGCCGGGATGCGCTGGAGCGCGGCGAAGCTGCCCGTCGCGGCGGGCAGCCCGAACAGGCACGCGCTGCCTTTGGCGAGGCGCTGGCGCTGTTCCGTCGGGAGGGCGATCTTTCGGGAGAGGCGCAGGCGCTCGGCCGCCAGGCGCAGGTTGCGTGGGATTCCGGCGATCTCGATTGGGCACTGCACGACCAGGTCGAGACGATAGCGCTGTACCGGCGCGCGGGCGACGGGCCCGGCCTCACGCATGCCTTGCGCCACGCCGGCGAGATGTTCCTCGAACAGGACCGGCTGGCCAATGCCACGGCATGCCTGCACGAGGCGCTCGACGGCTAGGACGGATCGACGTTCAACTCTGTCCCTTCCGTTCCCGGTGGCGAGGGACGGAGGTCGAATGTCGGAGCCCCTCCCTCTTCCGTCATGCTGAACCTGTTCAGCATCCAATTCTCCACCGGCTATATCGCCGGTGGCACGTTGGACCCTGAAACAAGTTCAGGGCGACGATGGAGGTTGGTTCGAAGCGCTCCGGCCCGCCACGCCCTTCGCCTAAATGTCGATCCGTCCTAGCCCTATTCCTCCATCAGCCAGGCGATCGCTTCCGCGCGATCGTCGAAGATGCCGATGTCCGGCCGCACCTCGCGCAGGCGCTGCGCCTGCAGCCGGGCGAGCGCGGTGCTCACCACGAAGGCGACCTTGCGCGCCCAGAGCGCGCGAACCGCGGGATTGTCGAGCGTGCTCTTGATCAGCTCGACGGTTTCCTGCGGCACCACATGCACGCCGCTCGCATCATACAGCGTCACATGCTTGCCGACATCGGGACCCAGCGCACGGATCGCGGCGCGCAATTCCTCGCCGATCCAGGCCGCATCCTCGGGCGAGACCAGTCCGCCGATCCGGAGATCGAGGAGCTTGCGCTCCGCATCGAACTGGATGCTGTGGGAAACGGAATGAGGCATAGACGACCGGAACACTCGTTCACTGGGAGGCCGCGCCGATACGCGCCGGCCTCCGATACCCTCAATCCCGCACAATCCCCATATCGGCGAACTTTCGAGGTTCCACGGGAGGTACGCGCGGTTCGTTCAGCTCGCACTGCCAGAAGCCGACATCGATCCACTGGCCATGCTTGAAGCCCACTTCGCGATAGACGCCCTGGCGGCGAAAACCGACTGCCTCGTGCAGGCGGATCGAGCGGTCGTTCGGCAGCGTGATCGTACCGATCGCATGGATGAAGCCCTGGGCCCGGAGCGTGCCGACCAGCGCCTCGTAGAGCAGCCGGCCGACGCCCGATCCGCTCGACGCGTCGGTCAGGTAGATCGACGTCTCGCAGACATAGCGATAGGCCGGGCGATCGCGGAACTTGCCCGCATAGGCATAGCCGATCACGCCGGCATCCGGATCATCGGCGCTGGAGCCGCCCGTCGTCGCGACGATCCAGGGATAGAGCCCCTCGCTCGCGTGCATCCGCTTGCGCATCTCCGCCTTTTCGGGCGGCTCGATCTCGAACGAGGCAGTGCCGGTGAGCACATGCGGCGCATAGATCGCGGCGATGGCGCCGGCATCGTCCGGCGTGGCTGCGCGGATGCCGATCACAGGCCGAGCCGCGCCGCGATCGCATCGAACAGGCGGGCATCCTCGAGGCTGCCGGTCGCCGGGCCGAAGCCGCCGCATTCGAGGCAGCGCGCCTGGACCGAGCCGCCGGTGGCGAGCCGCCGGGCATCGCCCAGCGCCTGGGCGAGCAGCGCGCGCTGGCCGATGGCGGCGCGGGCGAACAGGTCCGCCCCGGCCGGCTGATCGGCCCAGTCGCCGTCCTCGTCCTTGTCGTCGGCGAAGCTCGCGATCAGCTTGGCCCAGCTCGAAGGCTCCTTCTCGAGATAGACGGCATGGACCTTGGCCGGATCGAGCTTGGCACGCCGCGCCGCTTCGGCGATCGCATCGTCGATCCCGCCGAACCGATCGACCAGCCCGATCTGGTGCGCGGTGCCGCCGATCCACACCCGGCCCTGCGCGATCTCGTTGACGCGCTCCGGCGTCAGCTTGCGGGCGCCGGCGACCAGCCCGACGAAGCGCGCATAGCCCGCCTCGATCGCCGACTGGAGCAGCGTGTCGGTCTCCGCATTGGTGCCGCCATAGATGTCGGGCTGGCCGCTGAGCGGCGTGGTCTTCACCCCGTCCGTGCCGACGCCGATCTTGGCGAGCGTCTTCTCGAACGTGGGGATCACGCCGAAGATGCCGATCGAGCCGGTGATCGTGTTGGGCTCGGCGAAGATCGTGTCGCCCGCGGTCGACACCCAATAGCCGCCGCTCGCCGCGAGGCTGCCCATCGAGACCACCACGGGTAGCCCCTGCGCCTTGGCCTGGAGGACGGCCTGGCGGATCTGCTCCGAGGCGAGCGCCGAGCCGCCCGGCGAATCGACGCGGACCACCAATGCCTTCAGCTTCTTGTTCGCCAGGCCCTTGAGCAACGCCGCGCTCACCGTGTCGCCCGCCGCCCTGCCGGGGCCGCCCTTGCCGTCGACGATCTCGCCGGCGACGGTGATCACGCCGATCGCGTCGCCGCCGGTGGGCAGCGGATGCGCGGCAACGAAATCGGCCAGCTTGATCCGGTTGAAATTGCCCGCCGGCTTGCCGCTCGGCGCGCCGGCGATCTCGGCGACGCGCTTGCCGAAGGCGAGCCGGTCGCCAAGCTTGTCGACGATGCCCATCGTCAGGTTCGCCTTGGCGATGTCGCCCTTGGCGGCCGTCACCGTTTCCGCGGGCTTCGCCAGATAGTCGGCGATGCGCGCCTTGGGCCGCGCCTTGGCGATCTCCTGCCGCCACTGGTCGAGGATCTGCTGGTACATCGCCAGATCGGCTTCCTTGGCCTCGGGCGACATGTCGCTGCGCATATAGGGCTCGACCGCCGACTTGAACTTGCCGACGCGGTAGATGTGCGCATTCACGCCCAGCTTGTCGATCAGCCCCTTGTAGTAGAGCCGCGTGCCGCCCGGGCCCGCGAACATCGCGCCGCCCAGCGGATTCACCCAGATCTCGCTGGCATTGGCGGCGAGCGCATAGCTGTCGTCGGTATAGGCGGTGGCATAGGCGAGCACGGGCTTGCCCGCCGCGCGCACCTTGCCGACCGCCGCGGCAACTTCGCTGATCGCGGCGGGATAGCCGCCGGCGAAGCGATCCAGATCGAGCACCACCGCCTTCACATGGCTGTCGCCCTTCGCGGCATCGAGCGCGCGCACCACGTCGCGCAGCCGCTGCTGCTTCACCGAGCCCGCGCCACTGAGCCGGGCGAAGGGATCGACTTCCTCGGGCTGCTCCACCAGCGCGCCGTCGAGCGCCACCAGCAGCGCGCCGTCGCGGATCGATCCGGGATTGGGCTTGGCGGACAATGCCGCGAACAGCATCGTGAAGAACAGCAGCATGAAGACCAGGACCAGAAAGTCCTTGATCCCCACCAGGATCTTCCAGGCGCCCCGAACAAGCTTCACGTGCCGCTCCCATGCGAAGGAATATGCCCGTGGTGCTAGAGGATCGCGGGGGACGCGTAAATGCCCGTGCCATTGCGGAGGAACGACCATTTGTCTCGCAGCGAGAGCCTTCGCGCCGCTTCGCCGGCGCCGGGCCGCGGTCGGTGCCGCCTAAATTTGCAACGGCGTGCCGCGCCCTGGTTGACGCGGGCGGATCGGCTTCGCATATCGCGCCGGCTGGCACTCGCCCCGCGTGAGTGCCAAATCCGAGATCAACCCTGAAGTAAGGATCAGGCAATGAACTTCCGTCCGTTGCACGACCGCGTGCTCGTCCGCCGCGTCGAGGCCGAAGCCAAGACCGCCGGCGGCATCATCATCCCCGACACCGCCCAGGAAAAGCCGCAGGAAGGCGAAGTCGTCGCCGCCGGTTCGGGCGCGAAGAACGAGAAGGGCGAGATCACCCCGCTCGACGTCAAGGCCGGCGACCGCATCCTGTTCGGCAAATGGTCGGGCACCGAGGTCAAGGTCAATGGCGAAGACCTGCTGATCATGAAGGAATCGGACATCCTCGGCATCATCGGCTGAACCCGGTTCCCGGCCCCGCCGCGTGCGACGGGGTCGTGGCTTTTATGACTTTCTGAACGAATTTTGAGAGGTAGGAACAATGGCTGCGAAAGACGTCAAGTTTTCGCGTGACGCCCGTGAGCGCATCCTGCGCGGCGTCGACATCCTCGCCGATGCGGTGAAGGTGACCCTGGGCCCGAAGGGCCGCAACGTCGTGATCGAGAAGAGCTTCGGCGCGCCGCGCATCACCAAGGACGGCGTCACCGTCGCCAAGGAAATCGAACTCAAGGACAAGTTCGAGAACATGGGCGCCCAGATGATCCGCGAAGTCGCCTCGAAGGCGAACGACACCGCGGGCGACGGCACCACCACCGCCACCGTGCTCGCCCAGGCGATCGTGCGCGAGGGCATGAAGTCGGTCGCGGCCGGCATGAACCCGATGGACCTGAAGCGCGGCATCGATCTCGCCGTGACCAAGGTGGTCGAGGACGTGAAGTCGCGCTCGAAGCCGGTCGCCGGCACCAATGAAGTCGCCCAGGTCGGCATCATCTCGGCCAATGGCGACGTCGAAGTCGGCCAGAAGATCGCCGAGGCGATGGAGAAGGTCGGCAAGGAAGGCGTGATCACCGTCGAAGAGGCGAAGGGTCTCGAATTCGAGCTCGACGTCGTCGAGGGCATGCAGTTCGACCGCGGCTATCTGTCGCCCTATTTCATCACCAACCCGGAGAAGATGTCGGTCGAGCTCGCCGATCCGTACATCCTGATCCACGAGAAGAAGCTGTCGAACCTCCAGTCGATGCTGCCGATCCTCGAGGCAGTGGTGCAGTCGGGCCGTCCGCTGCTGATCATCGCCGAGGACATCGAGGGCGAGGCGCTGGCCACGCTGGTGGTCAACAAGCTGCGCGGCGGCCTGAAGGTCGCGGCCGTCAAGGCGCCGGGCTTCGGCGATCGCCGCAAGGCGATGCTCGAGGATATCGCGATCCTCACCAAGGGCGAAGTGATCTCGGAAGACCTGGGCATCAAGCTCGAGTCGGTTACGCTGGGCATGCTCGGCACCGCCAAGCGCGTCACGATCGACAAGGACAACACCACCATCGTCGATGGCGCCGGTGAAGCCGATGCGATCAAGGGCCGCACCGACGCGATCCGCCAGCAGATCGAAGTCACCACCAGCGATTACGACCGCGAGAAGCTCCAGGAGCGTCTCGCCAAGCTCGCCGGCGGCGTGGCCGTGATCAAGGTCGGCGGCGCCACCGAGGTCGAGGTGAAGGAGCGCAAGGACCGTGTCGACGACGCGCTGCACGCAACCCGCGCGGCCGTGGAAGAAGGCATCGTTCCCGGCGGCGGCACCGCTCTGCTCTATGCCACCAAGGCGCTCGAGGGCCTGAAGGGCGCGAACGACGACCAGACCCGCGGCGTCGACATCATCCGCAAGGCGATCACCGCGCCGCTCAAGCAGATCGCGCAGAATGCCGGCCATGACGGCGCCGTCGTCGCGGGCAAGCTGCTCGAAGGCACCGACACCTCGCTCGGCTTCAACGCCGCGACCGACGTGTACGAGAACCTGGTCACCGCCGGCGTGATCGACCCGACCAAGGTCGTCCGCACCGCGCTCCAGGATGCGGCCTCGGTCGCCGGCCTGCTCATCACCACCGAAGCGGCGGTGAGCGAGCTGCCGGAAGACAAGCCCGCCATGCCCCCGATGGGCGGCGGCATGGGCGGCATGGGCGGCATGGACTTCTAAGTCCCGCCACTCAGGCAAGAAGACAGGCGGGCCGGGGAGCGATCCCCGGCCCGCTTGCTTTATGCCGAACTGGAATGGTTAAACGCTTGACCCACCGGAAACAGTGGGGAAATGAACGGAAAACTTGTTTTGGGGGTCTGCAAGTGTTCAGTTGGGTTGCCGGTCGTGTGCGTTGCCTTGGGGGCCGGCACGAGCGTTCCGAGGAACATGCCCAGCGCATCGGCGAGGGCGAGAAATTTGTCAGGAAATGCCGATATTGCGGCGTGCACATGACTCGGCGTGCCAAGCGCGACTGGATCGTGACGCCCAAGGGCGCCCGCTGAGCCGGAGCGTGCTGGCGTCATAGGGCGACAAAGCACTTCCTTTCCCCTCGAAACCGCGACAGATTGGCCGCCTCACCACGGCGCCGGCCTACAGGCGCGTTCTCGGGGAACTGGAACATGACCGAACTTTCTCGCCGCGAGGCGCTGGCCGCCGCCGCGTTCGTCGGCGCCGTCGCTGCCCTGCCCGCATGGGCCCGCCAGGCCGCCGCGCCCGCCGGGGCGCAGTGGGACCTGAGCGAACTCTATCCCAGCGAGGCCGCCTGGGAAGATGCCCGCAAGCAGGCACTCGCCGCGATCCCCGCCGTCGCCAGGTTCAAGGGCCGCCTTGGCGAAAGCGCCGACGTGCTCGCCGAGGCGCTGGTGCTCCAGTCCGACCTCGGCCGCACGATCAGCCGCATCTACACCTATGCCAGCCTGAAGGGCGACGAGGACGTCCGCCTCTCGGCCAACCAGGAGAAGCTGGCGCAGGCGCGCGACCTCTACACCGCGTTCGGCGAGGCCAGTTCCTGGACCTCGCCCGAGCTGCTGACGCTGGGCAAGGCGAAGATCGATGCTTTCCTCGCCGCCAGCGCGACGCTGCGCACCCGGTTCGACTTCGCACTGGCCGACACGCTGCGCCAGGCCGAGCACACGCTCTCGCCCGAGGGCGAGGCGATCCTTGCCAGCGCCGGATCGCCGCTGGCCGCGCCGGGCGAGATCTCGGGGCAGCTGCGCTCCTCCGACATTCCCTGGCCGACGATCACGCTGTCGACCGGCAAGCAGGTGCGCCTCGATTCGCAGGGCTATTCGCTCAACCGCGACGCGCCCAACCGCGAGGACCGCAAGGCCGTGTTCAACGCCTTCTGGACCGCGCACGGCAAGTTCCAGAACTCGTTCGGCGCGACCTATGGTGCCAAGGTGCGCGGCGACATCTTCTATGCCAAGGCACGGAAATACCCGACCTCGCTCGCCCGCGCGCTTTCCGGCAACAACGTGCCCGAGACGGTGTACCGCACGCTGGTGGCCGAGGCGAACAAGGGGCTCCCCCAGCTCCATCGCTATTTCGAGCTGCGTCGCAAGATGCTCAAGCTGCCCGACATCGGCTATTACGACATCTACCCGCCGCTCGTGTCGATGGACCGCAGCTATACGCTCGACCAGATGCGCGCGACGACGCTGGAAGCCGTGAAGCCGCTCGGCCCCGACTATCAGGCGCGCATCGCCAAGGCGACCGCGGCCAAATGGATGGATCCCTGGCCCCGCGAGGGCAAGCGGCCGGGTGCCTATATGAACCCCGGCGCGTTCGACGTGCACCCCTATCTGCTGCTCAACCTGAGCGACAAATATGACGGGATGAGCACCTATGCCCATGAATGGGGCCATGCGCTCCACTCGCTGCTCGCCAATTCGACCCAGCCCTATGACAAGGCCGACTATCCGATCTTCCTCGCCGAGATCGCCTCGACCCTGAACGAGCAGCTGCTGTTCGCGCACCTGATGAAGAACGCGAAGACCAGGGAGGAGAAGCTCTTCTATCTCGGCCAGCAGATGGAGAATTATCGCGGGACATTCTTCCGCCAGACCATGTTCGCCGAATTCGAGCTGAAGGCCCATGACATGGCCGAGGCGGGCGAAGGCCTGTCGGGCGCCAAGTTCACCAAGGTCTATGGCGAGCTGCTGCGCACCTATCACGGGCCGAACATGATCCTCGCGCCCGAATATTCCAACGAATGGGCGTACATCCCCCATTTCTACAACAGCTTCTACGTCTACCAATATGCCACCTGCATCTCGGCGGCGACCTTCTTCGCCCAGTCGATCCTGAAGGGCGGCCCGAAGGAGCGCGACAACTATCTGTCGGTGCTGAAGGCGGGCGGATCCGACTATCCGACCGAGATACTGAAGCGCGCCGGGCTCGATATGGCCAGCCCGGCCCCGTATCAGGCGCTGGTCGCCGACTTCAAGAACGTGCTCGACCAGGCCGAGGCGCTGGTCGGCTAGCTTGTCGGCGGCACCAGCCCGCTCCCCCACCCGGCCACCCATAGAATATTGCCGTTGGGTGGCCGGGTGGGGGAGCGGGCTGGTGCCGCCTAACGAGGCTTCCGCGTCGGCGCATGGAAATCGGGCGGCTTGTCCGCGATCCATGCGACGAAGCGGCGGATGTCCTCGCGCTCGAGCAGCGCCTCGAGCGTGGGATGGAGCCGCGCCAGTTCGGCATTGCTCGCGCTGGCATGGATCGCCCGGTGGCAGATCGGATGGAGCGGCACGGTCTCCCGGCCGCCCTCGCTCCTGGGCAGCACATGATGCCGCTCGATCCGCCGGCCGAGCGGGCGGGCGCAGAGCGCGCAGGTCTCCGGCGGCGCCGCAACCTTCGCGGCTTCCATCGCCGCGGCGACCTGCTTGCGCCGAACGCGCCCGCTCATCCTTCGAACTGGCGCAGCAGCCAGTCGTTCACCATCAGATCGAGCACCAGATGGATGCGCGCGGCCCGACCCCGGTTCGCCACGCTGTGAGGATCGGCGAGGCGCAGATACCAGGCCTCGCCCGGCGCCATCGTCACGCGCGTGCCGTTCAATCGGAAATCGACATCCGCGTTGGTGCGTATCGGCACATGGATCCGGGCAAAGCCCTGGGCGGCGTCGAGATCGAAATCCGTATGCTCCTTGATCACCGATCCCGCCGCGAGGCGCATCAGCCGCACCGAGCGGACCGGACAGGCGAACGCGTCGATCGCCGCCGACACCGCCGGCATCCGCGCGCGCCACGGCGTATCGACGAACGCGGTGGCGTCCGGCGCCGAGTAGATCTGCTGGACCGGATGGACGGCGCCGGCCGGCGCGCGTAGCGGCAAGGCGCTCCAGTCACCCTCATAGTTCCGCTGCACGAAATGCGCGGTCCAGTCGCCACGCTCGAGCGCGGCGATATCGGCGGCGAGCGGCGCGGGATCGAAGCCGAATGGCAGCCGCATCCGGTCGGGCCAGGCGGATTGTGCGGATATGGTCGCCATATTAGCCTGCCCTCTCCTTCCGCATGAGCCTATCCCGGCCCCCGATGATTGCAATGCCACCAACAACCATGCTCGACCGGTTCCGCGCCGCCGTGATGGCCGATGCGCAGGCGCAGGCACACCTCGCCGAACCCCGCGAGCCGGCGATATTCGAAGCCCGCGCGCTCGCCTGGGCCGCCGCGCGCGGCATCGCGCTCACCACGGCCGATCTGATCGAGGCCGGCCGCCCCGATCCCGTCGGGATGCATCGTTTCCTCCAGGCGCCGGTCACCCGGCACGATTGGCCGCCCCGGGGCTGGCTGCCCATCGGCTTCGCGGCCGCGCCCGAGCCCGCGATCCATTGGTTCAACTTCGCCGGCATCTCCCCGAACACGCCCTTTTTCGAGGATGCGGTGCGCGAAGCGGCGGGCCGGCCGTTCAACCGCCTGTTACGCACCGCCACGCCGCTCGCCAGCTGCCTGGGCCGCACGGATCTGCGGCCGCCTTCGGGCTTCATCTTCCACATGTCCCGCTGCGGCTCGACGCTCGTATCGCAGATGCTCGGCGCCGCTCCGGGGCACGTCTCGATCTCCGAAGCGCCGCCGCTCGATGCAATGATCCGGCATCGCTTCCCCGATCCGGAGATGCATGCAGGCGCATTGCGCGCGCTGGTCCATGCCTATGGCCGCGGCGCCGGGCATCTCTTCGTCAAACTCGACAGCTGGCACACCCGCGCGCTGCCGCTGCTCCGCCGCGCCTTTCCCGAGACGCCGTGGATCTTCCTCTACCGCGATCCCGTGGAGGTGCTGGTTTCGCAACTGCGCCTGCGTGGCGTGCAGACCGTGCCCGACATCGTGCCGCTCGAATGGTTCGGCCTGGCGCGCGAGGATGCGCACCTCCCCGAGCGCGCCTTCATTGCCCGGATACTCGAGCGGACTTGCAGCGCGGTGATCGAGCACGGCACGGACAAGGGGCTGCTGATCAACTACGCCCAGTTGCCCGAGGCGCTTTTCGACCAGATCCTCCCCCATTTCGGCATCGCGCCCGACGCGGCGGCACGAGACGCCATGGCCGCGATGGCAAATCGCCATTCCAAGGCCCCGGCGGCACGCTTCCATGCCGATGGCGAAGCGAAGCAGCGCGAAGCCGATGCCGAGTTGCGCGCGATCGCCGACCAGTATCTCGCCCCGGCCTTTGTGGCGCTCGAGGCCCGGCGGATCGCGACCTAGCCGCCCTTCTGCATCGCCTCGATGATCTTCTTCACTTCCTGGCTGCGGCCGCGGGGGAGGACGAGCACGTCGTCGCCCGACGCGACCACGATCAGGTCCTCGACGCCGACCAGCGCCACGCGCTTGCCGGACTCGGCACGGACG
This sequence comes from Sphingomonas sp. IBVSS2, assembly GCF_002127225.1. Taxonomy (GTDB): domain Bacteria; phylum Pseudomonadota; class Alphaproteobacteria; order Sphingomonadales; family Sphingomonadaceae; genus Sphingomonas. The sequence goes on along the minus strand of NZ_NFUR01000001.1, from coordinate 971,671 downwards.
AGGCAATTGCTCGATTCGATCACCACCGCGTCGCCGCGCACCACGTTGCCGCCGGCATCGGCATGGCTGATGGCATGGAGCGCATCCCAGCTGCCGACGTCGCTCCAGCCCATCGTCACCGGCACCACCGCCACGCGCGGCGCCTTCTCCATCACCGCATAGTCGATCGAGTCCGCCGGGCTGGCGGCGAAGCTCTCGGCATCGGGCCAGATCCGGGCGCCATGGCGCCGGCCCTTCTCCATCGCCTGCTGCGCCGCGTGCAGCATCTCGGGCGCATAGCTCGCCAGCGCCCCCAGATAGGCATCGGCGCGGAACAGGAAGATGCCGCCGTTCCAGGTATGGCCGCCCTCCGCGAGCATGGCCTCGGCCTTGTCGCGCGCCGGCTTCTCGACGAAGCGCTCGACCCGGTGCACGCCCTCGGCCAGCGCTTCCCCCACCTTGATCCAGCCATAGCCGGTCTCGGCCGCATCGGGCGTGATGCCGAAGGTGACCAGCCACCCCTCCTCCACCATCGGCAGCGCGGCTTCGATCGCCAGGTGGAAGGCGTCGACATCGGCGATCACGTGATCGGACGGCATCACCAGCAACGGCTCGGCCCCGCCGCCCGCCGCGATCGCGGCGAGGGCGATGGCCGGCGCGGTGTTGCGCCCCATCGGCTCGAGCACCAGGGCGCGCGCGGCGCTGTCCGCGGCGGCGAGCTGTTCCTCCACCATATCGGCATGATGCGCGTTGGCGACGACGATCGGCCGGCCGAACCGCTCGCCGGCGGCGCGGCGCGCCGTGAGCTGGAGCATCGTTTCCTCGGCGGTCAGCGACAGGAGCTGCTTGGGTTTCTCGGCCCGCGACATCGGCCAGAGTCGGGTGCCCGATCCTCCCGAAAGGATGACAGGAACGATCGGCTTCGAATCCGGCATGTGTTTCGAACCTCCTGAAGATTTCGCAATGCTGCGATTCGCCCCCGGGGTCAAACACATGGGCCGCGGCATTGGTGCCGGCGCGCGACGGATTTTTCCGCGGACCCGGCCGGCATCGGCATGTCGGATTTGTTTACACTTCTGCATTAGAGCAGGTTCCCATGATCCGGCTGTTCAAGCATTACGTGCCCAACGCGGTGCTGCTGCTCGGCTTTCTCGACATCCTGCTGCTGGCGATGTCGGGCGAGCTCGGCTGGATGCTGCGCGCACACCAGCTCGGCATCGGCCTGCCGCTGATGCGGGAACGCTGGCCGCAGCTGGTCAGCTATGCGCTGTTCCTCGAAGTCGCGATGGTCGCGGTCGGCGTCTATGGCGCCGATTCGCTCCAGTCGCTGCGCTATGCGATGGCACGGCTGATCGTGGCGATCTCGCTCGGCGTGATCGGCCTGAGCGTGCTCTATTTCCTGATCCCCGAGATCGGCTTCTGGCGCTCGAACCTGCTCTACGCGATGGGCTGCTCGATCGCGTCGCTGATCGCGCTGCGCATCCTGCTCGGCAAGGCGCTGGGCAGCCAGGCGTTCAAGCGCCGCATCGTCGTGCTCGGCGCCGGCGCGCGGGCGCAACGCCTCAAGGACCTCTCCAAGACCCCCGGCGCAGGCTTCGTCGTGGTCGGCTATGTCGCGATGAGCGAAGCCAATCGCGTGATCCCGGAGGCGATCGCCCGCGACGCGATCTACAATCTCGCCGACCATGTCGTGGTGCTCAACGCCAGCGAAGTCGTCCTCGCGCTCGAGGAGCGCCGCAACGCGCTGCCCCTCAAGGACCTGTTGCGGATCAAGACCACCGGCGTGCACGTCAACGAGATCTCGACCTTCCTCGAGCGCGAGACCGGCCGCGTCGACCTGGACAGCGTCAATCCCAGCTGGTTGATCTTCTCCGACGGCTTCTCCTCGGGCCGCATGCTGTCGAGCCTGTTCAAGCGGCTGTTCGACATCGGCGCGAGCCTGGTGCTGCTCACGCTGATGCTGCCGATCATCCTGCTCACCGCCATCCTGGTGAAGCTGGAGAGCCGGGGCCCGGCCTTTTATCGCCAGCGCCGCGTCGGCCTGTACGGCACGGGCTTCGACGTGATCAAGCTGCGCTCGATGCGCCAGGACGCCGAGGCGGGCGGCAAGGCCGTGTGGGCGGAGAAGGACGACCCCCGCATCACCCGCGTCGGCCGCATCATCCGCAAGACGCGGATCGACGAGCTGCCGCAATGCTGGAGCGTGCTCAAGGGCGAGATGAGCTTTGTCGGCCCGCGCCCGGAGCGCCCCCAGTTCGTCGAGGATCTCGAGACCAAGCTGCCTTATTATGCCGAGCGCCACATGGTGAAGCCGGGCATCACCGGCTGGGCGCAGATCAATTATCCCTATGGCGCGTCGATCGAGGATTCGCGCCAGAAGCTGGAATACGACCTCTATTACGCGAAGAACTATTCGCCGTTCCTCGACGTGCTGATCCTGCTCCAGACCATCCGCGTCGTGCTGTTCCCCGAAGGCGCACGCTAGATGGGGGCGCTGCTGCTCTGGCTGCACGCGCTCGCGGCGCTGCTGTTCGGCGCGCTCGCGCTCTGGGCGTGGCGCACCGATCTCGCCGGACTGCCGCGCCGCCCGCTCGCCTTCGCGCTGGCCGCCACCGCGCTCTGGGCACTCGCCATCGCCGGCATCGGATCGACCGATTTCGCCAGCTGGTTCGCCGAGACGCTGCGCAACCTCGCCTGGCTCGGCTTCATGCTGGTGCTCCACCGCCGCGACGCGCAGACCCGCCCGCCGATCGCGCTGGGCACGGTCTATGGCGTCGTCGCGCTCGTGCAGATCGGCGCATTGGCGCTCACGCTCATCGCCTATGCCGATCCCGCACCGATCGTGGCGGCGCAAACCGCCAATGCCGCGGTGCTGCTGCGCATGCTCGTCGCCGTCGCGGCCCTGGTGCTGGTGCAGGCGCTCTGGTCGGCGCTGAGCCCGGCCGCGGGTGGGCCGCTGCGCACCCTGGTGCTCGCGCTTGCCGGCATCTGGTGCGCCGAGCTCGGGCTCTACACGATCGCCTATCTCGCTGCCGAGTGGCGGATCGAGCCGCTGGTGCTGCGCGGGCTCGCCTATCTCGCCGTCGCACTCGCGATCGGCGCCGTGCTCCAGCGCAAGGGCGAATGGAAGATCGAGGTGTCGCGCGCCGTCACCTATCAGTCGCTCTCGCTCGTCGCGGTGGGCGTCTATTTCGCGCTGCTCGCGCTCGCCACGTCCGCGATCGCCACCGTCGGCGGCCCCAATGCCCGCATCCTGCAGACCGCCTTCGTGCTGGGCTCGACCGCGGCGATCCTCACCCTGGTCGCCAATAGCTGGCTGCGCGCCTGGCTGAAGGTGAAGCTCGCCAAGCACCTCTTCCGGCACCGCTATGATTATCGCACCGAATGGATGCGCTTCACCGAAACGCTCGGCAATCCCCAGGGCGGTGCCGCGCTCGACGAACGCATCGTGAAGGCGATCGCCGACCTGACCGAGAGCCCCGCGGGGGTGCTGCTCGTCCCCGATGCGGGGGGGCTCGGCGTCGGTGCGAGCTGGAACTGGGACCGCGCGACGCTGCCGGTCGCCAGCGACACGGCGCTGGGCGGCCACCTCCAGGCAAGCGGCCGGATCATCGAGCTCGACGCGGTCCGCCGCAGCGAAGACCATCTCGACGCCTCCGTCGTGCCGCAATGGATGCTCGACCTGGCCGAGGCCTGGGTGATCGTGCCCCTGCCGCACCTGGCCGAGCTCGCAGGCGCGATCCTGCTCGCCCGCCCGCCACTCGACCGCGCGCTCGACTGGGAGGATTTCGACCTGCTGAAAGTGGCCGGCCGCCAGGTCGCCTCCTATCTCGCCGAGGCGCGCGCGCAGGACGCGCTCGCCGAGGCGCAGCGCTTCGACGAATTCAACCGCCGCTTCGCCTTCATCCTGCACGACATCAAGAACCTGGTGAGCCAGCTCAGCCTCACGGCGCGCAACGCCGAACGCCATGCCGACAAGCCCGAGTTCCGCGCCGACATGGTGGCGACGCTGCAGAGCTCGGCCGAGCGGATGAACGGGCTGCTCGCGCGCCTCTCCCAGCATCATCGCGGCCGCTCCGAGGCGCCACATGCCATCGAGATCGTGGCGCTGGTCGAGCGGGTCGCCACGCAGCGCAGGGGCCAGCACCCGGTGGTCACTTCGGGCGTGCGCAGCGCCATCGCCCATGCGGATCCGGCAAGCCTCGAGCAGCTGCTCGGCCATCTCGTCCAGAACGCGATCGAGGCGAGCCCGGCGAACGAGCCGGTGACCCTCGCGGTCTCGGCCGATGGCGAGCGGGTGGCGATCGACGTGATCGATCTCGGGGCCGGCATGTCGCCCGCCTTCATCCGCGACAAATTGTTCAAGCCCTTCGTGTCGTCGAAGGAAGGCGGGTTCGGCATCGGCGCCTTCGAGGCGCGCCAGCTCGCGCATGCCATGGAGGGCCGCATCGAAGTGACGTCGCGCGAAGGCAAGGGCACGCGCTTCCGCGTGATCCTGAAGGCAGCGCACCCCGCGGATCTGGGAATGGGGAGGGCCGCATGAGCGATGCCCCCGCCCTGTCCAGGTCGCTGCCGAAGCTCCTCGTCGTCGAGGACGATGCCGGGCTCCAGCGCCAGCTGCGCTGGGCCTATGACGGCTATGAGATCTTCACTGCCTCAACCCGCGAGGAGGCGATCGCGGTGCTGCGCGCCGAGGAACCGCCGGTGGTAACGCTCGATCTCGGCCTGCCGCCCGATCCCGACGGCACCACCGAGGGCTTCGCGACGCTCGAGACGATCCTGTCGCTCCGCCCCGACACCAAGGTGATCGTCGCCTCCGGACACGGCGCGCACGAATCGATGCTGCGCGCGATCTCGCTCGGCGCCTGGGACTTCTACCAGAAGCCGATCGACATCGACGCGCTCGGCCTGATCGTCGCCCGCGCCTTCCACGTCCATGCGCTGGAAGCGGAGAATCGGCGCCTGGCCGAACGGGTCGAGGCCGGCGCGGTGCTGGGCGGCATGCTCACCGGCGCGCCCGAGATGCTCAAGGTCACCCGCACGATCGAGCGCGTCGCCAGCGCCGACGTGTCGGTGATGCTGCTCGGCGCCAGCGGCACCGGCAAGGAACTGCTCGCCCGCGGGCTGCACGACAGGAGCGGGCGCAAGGGACGCTTCGTCGCGATCAACTGCGCGGCGATTCCCGAGACCCTGCTCGAAAGCGAGCTGTTCGGGCACGAAAAGGGCGCCTTCACCGGCGCGGTGAAGACGACCGAAGGCAAGATCGAGCTGGCCCAGGGCGGCACCCTGTTCCTCGACGAGATCGGCGACGTGCCGCTGCCGCTCCAGGTCAAGCTGCTGCGCTTCCTCCAGGAGCGCGTGATCGAGCGCGTCGGCGGGCGCCAGGCGATCGCGGTGGACACCCGCATCGTCTGCGCGACGCACCAGAACATCGATGCGATGGTCGCCGACAATCGCTTCCGTGAGGACCTCTATTATCGCCTGGCCGAGATCGTCGTGCGCATTCCCAGCCTGGCCGAGCGGCCGGGCGATGCCGGGCTGCTCGCGCGGCACTTCCTCCGGAAATATGCCGGGCAGATGAACACCGCCGCCCGCAGCTTCGCGCCCGACGCGCTTGCCGCGATCGACGCCTGGGGCTGGCCCGGCAATGTCCGCGAGCTCGAGAACCGCGTGAAGCGCGCGGCGATCATGGCCGAGGGCAAGCACGTCACCGCCGGGGATCTCGATCTCGACGCGCAGGCGGGCATCGAGCCCGTCAACCTGAAGGCCGCGCGCGAGCTCGCCGATCGCAAGGCGATCCGTCATGCGCTGGCCCGCGCCGAGGGCAATATCTCCGGCACCGCCCGGCTGCTCGGCATCAGCCGCCCCACCCTCTATGACCTGATGAAGGCCTATGACCTCCAGCCATAGGCGCGCCCGCGCCAGATCCTCGGGCTTCGGCGTGCGCGGCGTGCTGGTGATCGGCGTCGCCCTGGCGGTGCTGTTCGCCGTGCTGATCGGCTGGTTCACGCTGACCCCCGGCCGGATGGGCAAAGCCGAAGCCGCCCAGGCCACCGAGCGCGCCGAGGCGCTGCTCAAGGCCGACGACGCCACCGGCGCGCGCGATCTGGCGGCGGAGGCGGTGCGCGGCGACCCCGACAACGAGAATGCCCATATCGTCCTCGCCCGCGCACTGCTCGCGCTGCAGGACGGCATCGGCGCCGAGGGCGAGATCCAGCGCGCGGTCGATGCCGGCTACGACGCCGCGGCGGTGCCGCAATGGCGCGCCGAGGCATGGGTGCTCCAGGGCAAGACCGACAAGGCGCCCGCCGAAGCCGACAAGGCGCCGCAGAAGCTGCGCCCCTATGGGCTGCGCATCCGCGCGCGCGCGCTGACCGCGACCGGCGATTATGCCGGCGCGCAGAGCGCCCTCGACCAGGCCCTGCATCTTGCGCCCGACGATGCCGGCACATGGACCGACATCGCCCGCTTCCGCTTCGCCGCCGGCGACCTCCTCGGTGCCGCCGAGGCTTCGGACCGCGCGGTCAAGCTCGCGCCCGGCTCGGTCGACGCGCTGGTCGTGCGCGGCGAGGTGGTCCGCAGCCAATATGGGCTGGTCGCCGCCCTGCCCTGGTTCGAACAGGCGCTCAAGCGCGATCCCGCCCGCCACGCCGCGCTGATCGAATATGCCGCGACGCTGGGCGATGCCGGCCGCACCGTCGACGCGCTCGCCGCCACGCGCCGCGCGCTCGCCGCCCGGCCGGGCAGCCCGCAGGCGCTCTACCTCCAGGCGGTGATCGCCGCCCGGGCCGGCAATTTCGACCTCGCCCGCTCGATCCTCGAAAAGACCGGCGGCGCGATCGACGAGCTTCCCGGCACGATGTTGCTCGGCGGCACGCTCGACCTGGAGAAGGGCGACTACGAGCAGGCGATCGAGAAGCTGACCGACCTGGTCGGCGCGCAGCCGATGAACATCACCGCGCGCAAGCTGCTCGCCATCGCCCTGCTGCGCACCGATCGTGCCCGCAACGCGATCGACATGCTGCGCCCCGTGGTCGCCCGCGCCGATGCCGACAGCTATGCGCTGACCCTGGCCGCCCGCGGCTTCGAGCGGATCGGCGACCGCGACAGCGCATCGCACTTCCTCGACCGCGCCGCCTTCCCCGCAACCGGCGAATCGGCGGCGTTCAGCGCCGACGACAGCACCGCCACGCTTGCCGCCGATGCGGCCCGGCAGCCGAGCAACCCGGAAGCGACGCTGCCGCTGATCCGTGCGCTGATCGCTGGCGGCGACAAGGCCGGCGCCCTTGCCCGCGCCCAGGAAATCGCTGCCAGGAATCCCGGCGCCGCCGCCGCGCAGGTGGTGCTCGGCGACATGCTGATGCTGCTGAACCGCTCGGCCGATGCCGCCGCGGCCTATCGCCGCGCCGCCGACCTGCGCTTCGACGAGCCGACGCTGCTCCGCCTGGTCGACGCGTTCGATCGCGCGGGCCGGCGCGAGGACGCGGCGAACGCACTCGCCCTGTTCCTGTCGCAGAACCCGGCGAGCATCGCGGCGCTGCGCCTCTCGGCCCATTGGCAGCTCGCGGGCGGCGACTATGACGCGGCGATCGATTCGCTGGAGGACATCCGCGCGCGCATCGGCGACGGCGACGCGGTGCTCAACGCCGAGCTGGCCGCCGCTTATGCGGGGGCCGGCGAAACCGGCACCGCTGTCGATTTCGGCGAGGCGGCCTATGGCCTCTCCCCCGCCAACCCCGCCGTGGTCGACGCCTATGGCTGGGCGCTGTTCCTGGGCGGCGACAAGGACGGCGCGCTCGAGCTGCTCCAGAAAGCGGTGATCCTCGCCCCCCGGCATCCGGGCCTGCGCTGGCACCTGGCCCAGGTCTATGCGGCACTGGGCCGCAAGGCCGAGGCGAAGCAGCACGCCCAGGCCGCGCTGGCCGATCCGGGCTTCACCGAGCGGGCGGCGGCCCAGGCGATGGCCAACGGCTGACAAGCCGCACCCACAGATGCTGAAAGCGAAGTTGGGGGTGAGCCGGCAATGGCACCTCGCTATAGCCACCCCCATGAACCAAGAGATCCTCGCCCGCATCGCCGATGCGCTCGACCGGCTCGCCCCGCCGCCGCCGCCGCCCGCCGACCTCGAGGCGCATCCCGCCTATGTATGGCGCGGGCACGGCCTTGCCCCGGCGCGCGTGTTCGATCCGCTTCCGATCGAAATCCTGCGCGGCGTGGATTCGCAGCGCGAGGCGCTGGTGGCGAATCTCACCCGGCTTTCCGAAGGCCATGCCGCCCAGGACGTGCTGCTCTGGGGCGCGCGCGGCACCGGCAAGTCGGCGCTGGTGAAGAGCGCGGTCGCCGCGGTCCAGGCGCGGGGCGGGCGCCTCGCCCTGGTCGAGGCGGTGACCACCGAACTCGCCACCCTGCCCGAACTGTTCGGACTGCTCGGCACGACCGGCCGGCCCTTCGCCGTGTTCCTCGACGATCTCGGCTTCGACGGAGCGGGCGATGCGCGGGCATTGCGCTCGCTGCTCCAGGGCGGCGCCGAGGCCCGGCCGAACAATGCGCGGCTGCTCGTCACTTCGAACCGCCGCCACCTCGTCGTCCGCGACATCGCCGAACAATCGAGCGCGATCAATCCGCGCGATTCGGCGGACGACGGCCTGGCGCTGGCGGATCGGTTCGGGCTCAGCCTCGGCTTCCATGTCGTCGACCAGGAGACCTATGTCGATATCGTCCGCGCCTATGCCGATGCGCATGGCCTCAGCTTCGATCCGGTCGACGCGATCGGCTGGGCAACCCGGCGCGGCAGCCGCTCGGGGCGCGTCGCATGGCAATATGTGATTGATCTTGCGGGAAGATCGGGACGCAATCTGTAATTGCACTGATCCAGATCAAAAAGACCGGCGGGGACGCTTGACTCTCATCGGCGGCCGGTCCCTGCTCGCGCCATGGGGCGAATAGGCGAAACCGATCTTCTCGACCGGCTGGCGCCGAACGGGCGCGGCACATGGATCGTGCAGCTGGGCCTGGGGTTGCTCGCCACTTCCCTGGCCATCGGGCTGCGCACCGCGATCGACAGCATCGCGCCCGCCGCGGGCCCGTTCGTGCTGGGCTTCCCCGCCATCCTGATCGCGACGCTGTTCGGCCGATGGCAGGCGGGGCTGCTCACCGGGGTGCTCACGCTGCTCTACAGCTGGTATTTCGTGCTGCCGGTGCGGCACTCCCTGACGCTCAAGTCGCCCGACGAAACCGCGCGGCTGGCGCTCGCCGCGATCAACTATCTGGCGGTGATCGTGATCGCCGAACTGTTCCGCCGCGCCGTGCGCCGCGCCTCCGACGAGCGCGACCGCGAGATAGCCGAGCGCGACCTGTTCCTCGAGGAGTTCGATCACCGCGTGAAGAACAATTTCACGCTGGTCGCCGCCCTGCTCGACATGCAGCGCCGCCGCGCACGGGACGCGGAGACTCAGGCGGCCCTCTCTTCCGCGCTCGCCCGGGTGGACAGCATCGCCCGGGCACACCGGCACCTCTATCGCGGTGCGGCGGCGTCGCACGGCGCGGTCGACATGGCGGTCTATCTCGAGGAGCTGAGCGCGGCGCTGGCCGATGCGCTGTTCCTGCGCGGCGCGATCACGCTCGATTGCGCGTGCGACCATGGCGCGATCCCGCGCGACCGCGCCGTCTCGATCGGGCTGATCGTCAACGAACTCGTGACCAACGCCGCCAAGCACGCCTTTGCCGGGCGCGAAAGCGGGCGGATCGAAGTGCGGTTCGAAGCGACGCCGCAGGGCTGGAAGCTGGTGGTGCGCGACGATGGCGTGGGCATGCCCGCCGATGCCAGGCCCCGCAAGGATGGCGGGCTGGGCCAGAAGCTGATCGACGGCTTCGTCCGGCAGGCGCGCGGCACGGCGATGACGGAGACCGGGCCCGGCGGGACGGTGGTCACGGTGGTGCTGGAGGCTTGAGGCCTGTCCCGCATCGCCATCGCGCCTCAGCCCAGCGCTTCCACCATCTCCGCCAGCTCCAGCCAGCGCATCTCCGCCGCGTCCTTCTCGTCGCGCAGCTTCGAGATGCCGTCGCTCAGCGACGCGAACTTGCCCGGATTCTTCACATAGAGGTCCGGATCGGCCAGCGCCGTCTCATCCTTGGCGATCTGCGCCTCGATCTCCTCGATCCGCTTGGGCAGCAGATCATAGTCGCGCTGGTCCTTGTAGCTGAGCTTGGTCGCCTTTTTCGGCGCTTCGGCTGCCGGGGCCGGCTTGGGCGCGGCCCTCCTCGCCTCGATCTTCGGCCGGCGCTTGGCTTCCCAATCGGCATAGCCGCCGGCCACCACGTCCACCGTCCCCGATCCGTCGAGCCCGAGCGTCACCGTCACCGTGCGATCGAGGAAATCGCGGTCGTGGCTGACGATCAGCACGGTGCCTTCGTAATCGGCGATCACTTCCTGGAGCAGGTCGAGCGTCTCGAGATCGAGATCGTTGGTCGGCTCGTCGAGCACGAGCAGGTTCGAATGACGGGCGAACTCGCGCGCCAGCAGCAGCCGCGAGCGCTCGCCGCCCGAAAGCGTGGCGATCTTCGCCTCGGCGATCGAGGGGTCGAACAGAAACTCCTTGAGATAGCCATGGACGTGCTTCCGCACGCCCAGCACCTCGACCCAGTCGCCGCCGTCCGCCAGCACGTCGCGGACGGACTTGGCGGGGTCCATGAGGCTCCGCTGCTGGTCGATAATCACCCCGTTCAGCGTGTTGGAGAGCTTCACGCTGCCTTCGTCGGGCTGGATCTCTCCGGTCAGGAGCTTGAGCAGGGTCGACTTGCCCGCGCCGTTCGCGCCGACGATGCCGATCCGGTCACCCCTGGTGACGCGGAAGGTCAGGTCCTTGATGATCGTGCGCTGATCCTCCCCGACGCCGAAGCGCTTGGTGACGTGCTTGGCGTCGATCACCACCTTGGTGTTGCTGTCGTCGGCGGCGGTGGCCAGCTTGGCGGCACCCTGGGGCCCCAGCATCGCGGCGCGGGTGGCGCGCATCTCCTTCAGCTTCTCGAGCCGACCCTGGTTGCGCCGGCGCCGGCCGGTGACGCCGCGCTGGAGCCAATGCTCCTCGATCTTGAGCTTGGCGTCGAGCCGCTGCGCGTTGCGCTCCTCCTCGGCATAGACCTGGTCGGTCCACGCCTCGAACCCGCCGAACCCCACTTCCGCCCGCCGGATCGCGCCGCGGTCTAGCCACAGGGTCGAGCGGGTGAGGCGGGTGAGGAAGGTGCGGTCGTGGCTGATCACGATGAACGCGCCGGTGAAGCGGCTCAGCCAGTCCTCGAGCCACTCGATGGCGGCAAGGTCGAGATGGTTGGTCGGCTCGTCGAGCAGCAGCACGTCCGGGTTCTGCGCCAATGCCCGCGCGATCGCGGCGCGGCGGCGCTCGCCGCCCGACGCCGTCTTCGCGTCGCGGCCCAGGTCGATGCCGAGCTGGTCGGCGATCGCCTCCGCCTCGTGCCGGTGCGGGGCGTCGCTGCCGGAGAGCACATAGTCGAGCAAGGTCGCGCAGCCCTCCATCCGCGGCTCCTGCTCGAGCAGCACGACGTGGGTGCCCGGCACGATGGTGCGGCGGCCCTCGTCGCCGTCGATGCTGCCGGCGATCAGCTTGAGCAATGTGGTCTTGCCCGCGCCGTTGCGGCCGATCAGCGCCAGCCGGTCGCGCTCGCCGATATAGAGGTTCAGGCCGCGGAACAGCCAGCCATGGCCCTGGACGAGGCCGAGATTTTCATAAGCGAGGACGGGAGCAGCCATGGTGCCTTTGATCAGTTGCGGCACCGGCCCGCTCCCCACCCGGCCACCCAATGTCAGTATCCAAGGGTGGCCGGGTGGAGCGTGGGCCGGTGCCGTCGCAATGGGCTCCAACTAGGGGGCGATCCTGTGTCCGGCAAGTTACCGCCGGCTGAAGGGTGCGTTCAGGGGCTATTCAATGCCCGGACCCTATGCCATCTGCCATGAAGATGTTGGTGACGCCCATCCTTTGCGCCTGTCTGGCGGCGTTCGCGCCCGCCGGGACTGCGGCTGCGCAGCCGGATGGGCACCAGGATTCGGACGGCCGCTCGCCCCGCCGCCAGGCCGGGCCGCCGCTCTCGGTGCGCGAGATCGAGCGCCGCGTGGTGCCGCGGCTGCCCGGGGCCCAATATCTCGGTTTCGACTATGATCCCGCAACGGAAGTTTACACGCTGAAGTTCCTGCGCAATGGATCGGTGATCTGGGTGGACGTCGACGGCCGGACCGGCGCGATCGTCCGCAAAACGGGCGATTAGGGCCCGGCGAGGGGAATGACATGCGACTGCTGATCGTCGAGGATGAGCCGAACCTGGGGCAGCAGCTCCGCAACGCGCTGGAAGGCGCGGGCTATGCGGTGGATCTCGCCACCGATGGCGAGGAAGGCCTCTATCTCGGCTCCAACGAGCAATATGACGCGATCATCCTCGATCTCGGCCTGCCGGAGATCGACGGGCTGACGGTGCTCGACCGCTGGCGCAAGGAAGGCAAGACCACGCCGGTCCTGGTGCTCACCGCGCGCGACAGCTGGTCGGACAAGGTGGCGGGCCTCGATGCCGGCGCCGACGACTATGTCGCCAAGCCCTTCCAGACCGAGGAGCTGATCGCCCGGCTGCGCGCCCTGATCCGCCGCGCCTCGGGCAATGCCTCGGCCGAGCTGACCGCGGGCGACATCCGGCTCGACACGCGCTCGGGCAAGGTCACGCGCGGCGGCGAGCCGGTGAAGCTGACCGCCCAGGAATACAAGCTGCTCAGCTACCTGCTCCACCACAAGGGCAAGGTGGTGAGCCGCACCGAGCTGATCGAGCATATCTACGACCAGGATTTCGATCGCGATTCGAACACGATCGAAGTCTTCGTCACGCGCATCCGCAAGAAGCTGGGTGCCGATGTGATCACCACCATCCGCGGCCTGGGCTACAGCCTGGAAGAGCCGGCCGACGCCTGAGCGGATGGCACGGCTCGCCCAGACTCTAGGCGGGCTGCGCCGGCGCCTGTTCGGTCGGCCCCTCACCGAGCCGGAGCCCGTCGCGCCGGGCGAGGTGCCGCCGCGCCACTATATGCGCACCACCGGCTCGGTCAGCCGGCGCATGCTGCTGGTCGCGACTGCCTGGATCATGCTGCTGCTCGTCGGCGGCGGCATCGCGCTCGACCGGGTGCTGGTGACCACCGTCACCAAGAATTTCGACGACCAGCTCGACTATCTGCTCAAGGCGATGATCTTCTCCGCCGAGCTCGACCAGAATGGCGACGTGATGCTCAACCGCGAGCTCGCCGACCAGCGCTTCCTCGAATATAATTCCGGCGCCTATTGGCAGATCAGCGGCAAGGGCCACGAAGCCTTTCCGTCGCGCTCGCTCTGGGACCAGAAGCTCAAGGTCGACCAGCAGCACAGCGATACCAACGTCCATGTCTATGACAGCCGCCAGCTTCCCGGCCAGTTGCTGCGTGTCGCCGAACGCGACGCGGTGCTGCCGGGATCGAACGTGCGCTGGCGCTTCCAGGTGGCGCAGAGCCGCGAGACGCTGGACGGGCAGATCGCCCAGCTGCGCCGCACCCTGGTGCGCAGCTTCGTGCTGCTCGGGCTCGGCCTGATCATCATGGTGGCGCTGCAGACCTGGTACGGGCTGCTGCCGCTACGCCGGGTGCGCCAGGAGATCGCGCGGCTGCGCGCCGGCGAATCGACGCGCGTCGAGGGGGCGATGCCCGCCGAAGTCGCGCCGATGGTCGAGGAGCTCAACGCGCTGGTCGAGCATAACGACCGCCAGGCCGAGGAAGCCCGGCGCCATGCCGGCAACCTTGCCCATGCGCTGAAGACGCCGCTGAGCGTGATCATGAACGCGGCGGCTGCCGGCCAGCCCGATCTCGCCCAGGCAGTGATCCGCGAGGCGCGCACGATGCGCCGCCAGATCGACCACCATCTCGCCCGCGCCCGTGCCGTCGGCCGCCGAGGCTCGGCGCACAGCCGCGCCCAGGTCTGGCCGTCGATCGAGGCGGTCGAGCGCGCCGTCGCCCGGCTCTATCCCAATGTCCGTATCGACATCGACGGGCAGAAAGACCTGGTCGCCCATATCGAGCGGCAGGACCTGGACGACCTGCTCGGCAACCTGGTCGAGAATGCCGCCAAATATGGCGGCGGCAGCGTGTTCATCACCGCCGGGGTGCAGGCCGGGTTCGTCGAGATCCTCGTCGAGGACGACGGCCGCGGCATCCCCGAGGCCGATCGCATCCGCATCTTCGATCGCGGCGTGCGGCTGGACAGCGGCAAGCCCGGCACCGGCCTGGGCCTCGCCATCGTGCGCGACGTCGCGGAGATCTATGACGGCACCGTCAGCCTCGAGGAAAGCGAGGATCTGGGCGGCCTGCTCGTGCGCCTGCGCCTGCCCGCCGCCAGCTGAGGCGATTGCAACAAACTGAAATTCGGCTGCGACGAACCGGACGCAAAGCGTTCGCGAACTCGCGGATTGCCCTCTTTTGTCCGTCGGGTCACGTGGCGGCGCCGGTTTCTGGGGCCGGCGCCGCCCAATCGCGACCCGCTGCCACATAATCCTTTGTTTACAATATATTAGCTCTCATATGCTAAGCTCCCTCCGGGGATTGTAGACGCGAAGGACCAGCGATGACTTCCATTTCCTCGATGTCGCAGCGGATGGACGCGCGGATAGCGGCGGCGGCCTCGGCCGGCACGATCAGCGCCGATGATCGGGATGCGCTGCGCGGCGCGCTCGGCGCGATCGATACCAGCCTCGCTTCGGATCATCCCGAAGGCGGGGCGGGCGGCATGAAGGGCCGGATCGACGGACTGATCGACGCGCAGACGAAGAGCGGCGCGCTGACCGACGACCAGGCGGCCGAGCTCAGGCGCTTCTTCGCCCAGGGCCCGGATGGCGGCCCCGGCGATCCGCCGCCATCGCGCGACGATATCGCGGACGGCGCGGACGGCACCCCGATCAGCGAAGCTGCCGCGCGCCGGCTCGATGCGATGTCCGCCTTCCTCCAGAAATTGCGCGACGCCGCCGCTTCGGGCGCCACCACCTATGGCGGCAATGCCGGGACGCGAGGCAATGGCGATTCGCCAACCGGCTGGGTGATCGACCGGCGGGCATGAGGTTGGCACCCCGCGACCAGAGCCCCTCACTTCCAGGCGTCACCCCCGTGCGAAAGCGGGGGGTGACGCATATCGGGATCACAGCCCCCGCATCGCCTCGGCAGCGAGCGACAGGCTCTTCCTGCGGGCCTGATGATCGAACATCGCGCTGGTGAGCATCAGCTCGTCGGCGCCGGTGCGGGCAATGAAGTCGGCGAGCTGCATCCGCACCCTGTCCGGCCCGCCGATCGCGCTGGCCGACAGCACCTGGTCGAGCATCGCGTTGCCATGCCCGCCCAGGCTCTCGCGATAGCCCTGCACCGGCGGCGGCAGCTGGATGCCCTTGCCGGTGGTGCGGATCGCGACAAAGGCCTGTTGCTGCGAACTGGCCAGATATTCCGCCTCCGCATCGGTATCGGCGGCGAACACGTTGAAGCCCAGCATCAGATGCGGTTTCTCCAGCGCGGCGGAGGGGCGAAAGTTGCGGCGATACGCATCGATCGCCTCGTCGAGCAGCCCGGGCGCGAAATGCGAGGCAAAGGCATAGGGCAGCCCCAGCATCGCCGCGAGCTGCGCTCCGAACAGGCTGGAGCCGAGGATCCAGATATCGACCTTCGCTCCCGCGCCGGGCGTGGCGCGGATGCCGGTGCGGCCGTCATCGGCGAAATAGCTCTGCAGCTCGGCTACGTCGCGCGGGAACTCGTTGCCGTCGCTGCCCAGGCCCCGGCGGATCGCGGCGGAGACGCGCTGGTCCGATCCCGGCGCGCGGCCGAGGCCGAGATCGACTCGGCCGGGGAAGAGCGCATCCAGCGTGCCGAACTGCTCCGCCACCTGCAGCGGCGCATGATTGGGCAGCATGATCCCGCCCGCGCCGATCCGAATCGTCGACGTCGCCTGGCCGACATGCGCGATCACCACTGCGGTGGCGGCGCTGGCGATGCCGTCCATCCCGTGATGCTCGGCCACCCAGTAGCGGGTGAAGCCGAGCCCTTCGACATGGGCGGCGAGATCGGCGGCATTGGCAAGAGCCTGGGCGGCGTTCCCGCCCTGGACGATGGGAACGAGGTCGAGCAGGGAATAGGCGGTCATGGAAGGGCAGATGGGGAGGCCTCTCCGCGTCCGCCATAAAGTTTTCGTCGTCGGGGCCGAAGCAATCATCCGTCGCCCCGGCCCATATCCGCCGCCCCCGCGAGAGAAGCCTTGATAGCCCGGCCCGCTCGGCCTAACCGCCCCGGACATGGACCCCGCCCTGTCGCACATCCGCAACTGGATCTTCGATCTGGACAATACGCTCTACCCGGTGAGCGCCAACCTGTTCGCGATGATCGACGCGCGGATCGGCCAATATGTCCAGAACCTCCTCGGGCTCGACGCGGCCGAGGCGCACAAGGTGCAGAAGGGCTATTTCCACGCGCACGGCACCACGCTGGCCGGGCTGATGGCCGAGCACGGCACCGACCCGCACCATTATCTGGCGGACGTGCACGACGTCGACATGAGCGTGCTCGAAGTGAACGAGGTGCTGGTCGCCGCGCTCGCCCGCCTGCCCGGCCGCAAGCTGGTCTTCACCAATGGCGACGCGCCCTATGCGACGCGGGTGCTCGACCGGCTCGGCCTCGGCGCCACCTTCGAGGCGATCCACGACGTCCATGCGACCGGCTATCGCCCTAAGCCGGACCCGCTGGCCTATCGGGGCCTGTGCGATGCCTATGGCCTGGACCCGGCGCACAGCCTGTTCGTCGAGGACATGGCGCGCAACCTGAAGCCCGCCAAGGCGATCGGCATGACCACGGTGTGGATCGACAACGGCTCCGAACAGGCGCCCGACACGGAGCGCGGCTTCATCGACTATACCGTCAATGATCTCGGAGCCTGGCTCCACAGCATCCTGGAGACTTCCGAATGACCGACCTGCAGACGACCATCGACGCCGCCTGGGAAGACCGCGCCAATCTGGGCTTCGGCACCGAGGGCGCGGTGCGCGAGGCGGTGGCCGAGGCGCTGAGCCTGCTCGACCGCGGCGAGGCGCGCGTCGCCGAGCCGGTCCCGGGCGGCTGGCAGGTCAACCAATGGCTGAAAAAGGCGGTGCTGCTCAGCTTCCGCCTCAACGACAACCAGGTGATCCAGGGCCTGGGCGGCGCCAACTGGTTCGACAAGGTGCCGTCGAAGTTCGCCAATTGGGGCGAGGACGCGTTCCGCCAGGCCGGTTTCCGCGCCGTGCCGGGCTCCGTCGTCCGCCACGGCGCGCATATCGCCAAGGGCGCGGTGCTGATGCCGAGCTTCGTCAATATCGGCGCCCATGTCGGCGAGGGCACGATGGTCGACACCTGGGCGACCGTGGGCAGCTGCGCGCAGATCGGCCGGAACGTCCATCTGTCGGGCGGCGTCGGCATCGGCGGCGTGCTCGAGCCGCTCCAGGCCGATCCGGTGATCATCGGCGACGGCGCCTTTATCGGCGCGCGCGCCGAAGTGGCCGAGGGCGTGCGCGTGGGCGAGGGCGCGGTGCTCTCCATGGGCGTCTATCTCGGCGCCTCGACCAAGATCATCGACCGCGCCACCGGCGAGGTCCATCGCGGCCATGTGCCGCCCTATTCGGTGGTGGTGCCGGGCACGGTCCCGGGCGAGGCGGGCAAGCCCGGCCTCTATTGCGCGGTGATCGTCAAGACGGTGGACGCGCAGACCCGCTCGAAGACCGGGATCAACGAGCTGCTGCGCGACTGATCCTCACTGGGTGCCGATCACGGTCGCCGCCGTGCGCAGCGTATAGGCAGGGCTGGCGGCAGCCGAATTGGCGGCGAGCGTGAGCACGAACGCCGTCTCCTTGCCCTGGGGGCCGTAGAAGCGTCCGCTGAACTGGCCGGTGACGCCGGTCATGTCCGCGCTCGACCAGCTGGTGCCGTAATAGGCGCCGGTCAGCGGATCGATCGCGGCCGTGCCGGTCACCGTGCCGAGATCGACATCGGGGCCAGAGGCGGGCGTGCCGATGAAATGGATCGTCGCGGTCACCGTGCCGGCCAGCAGGTCGGCCTGGAGCGCCACGATGCTCCTGCCGAGCGGAAAGGGGCTGGTCGCGCCGCCCGCGATCGTCCGATAGCCGCTGCCGCCATAGACCGCCTGATAGGTCACGAGCGACGTCGCCGGCACATCGCTCACTTCGGTCGGCACGCCGATGATGCAGTTATAGGTGGTCGACGCGCCGCTCGCATTGGTGATCACCTGCGCCGTCCGCATATATTCGAACGGCCCGATGCCGACGATGCCGACCGTCTGATAGCGCAGCCGGTCGACGAAGCTGCCCATGCCGGGCTTGGCCCAGGCCTGGAAGCCGGGCGGCAGGCTGGTGTCGACGTTCGCCGGGCCGAAGGAGAGGCCCAGCCCGTCGCCGGTCACCGCCCAGACCTGGGTCGCGTCGGTATAGGCGAAGGCGAGGCCCTGGTCGGGCAACGTCGCCGCGCCATAGCCGGGCGGCATGGTGTTGTTGATCTGCTTCGCGCAGCTCGAGGCGAAGCTGCGATCCCCGGTCAGGTCGGCGAATTTGGGATAGGTCGGCGTGGCCAGGGTGGACACGAGCCGGAACCCGCCCGGCGCCGCGGCCGAGGGACGCACCATTACCGTGCCATCACGATCGTCCGCCCAGCAGGCGGAAAGCAGCAATGCGCCGGCCAGCGCGGCTCCGAAGCGAATCATGAAAGTCCCCTTTCGCGCCGCGGATCGGCTGCAGGCGCAGGGCTATGGAGCGCTCCCGCCCCGCTCAATCGCAAATGCCACGAAAACGGATGCAGGGGCCACCGCCAGGCGATATGCCGGAGGGCATGACCGAAAGCATGACCTATGGGCGCTATCTCGCCCTCGACCAGCTGCTCGCGGCCCAGCATCCGCTGTCGGACCGGCATGACGAGCTGCTCTTCATCATCATCCACCAGACGAAGGAACTCTGGCTCAAGCAGATGATCGCCGAACTGCGCGCGGCGCTCGACCTGGTCCGCGCCGACAAGCCGGTGGAAGCCTATAAGTCGCTCGCCCGGGTCAGCCGCATCCAGGCGGTGATGACGCTCAGCTGGGACGTGCTCGCGACGATGACGCCCACCGACTATACGCGCTTCCGCGAAGTGCTGGGCACCAGTTCCGGCTTCCAGTCGGACCAGTTCCGCGCGGTCGAGACGATGCTGGGCCTGCGCGGCGGCGGCGTGCCGGGGCCGCTCACCACGCAAGTCGCGGCGCTGCCCAGCCTGTGGGACGAAGCGAATGCCGCCCTCGCCCGCGCGGGCTTCGCCGTGCCGGCCGAGGTGCTGGCGCGCGACTGGCGCAAACCCTATGCGCCGAGCAAGGCGGTCGAGGATGCCTGGGCCGAGGTCTATCGCGACACCACGCGCTGGTGGGAGCTGTACCAGCTCGCCGAGAAGCTGGTCGATATCGACGATGCGCTCGCCACCTGGCGGCACAAGCACGTCATCACCGTGAGCCGGGTGATCGGCATGAAGCCCGGCACCGGCGGCACGCCCGGCGTGCCCTATCTCGAATCGACGCTGGCCAAGCGCGCCTTCCCCGAACTCTGGACGCTGCGGACCCAGCTGTGACCGGCTACAAGCACCTGTTCCAGCGCGCGCTGGCGGCGGCGCCCGAGCGGCTGCACTTCGCGGCGCATTCGCACCATCTGTGGCCCGATGCCTCCTATGTCGGCCAGCTCGCCGCCTGGGAGGACGGCGTGCGCCTCGCCGACCGCAAATGGGAGCGGGTGATGGGCGAGATCTGGCCCGCGGCCCAGGCGCATGTCGCGGCCGAACTCGGGCTGCCCGATCCGGGCACCCTGGTGTTCGCCCCGAACACCCACACGCTGCTGCTCGCCATCGCCTCGGCGCTGCCGCACCGGCCGCTGCGCATCCTCGCCAGCGACGGCGAATTCCACAGTTTCCGCCGCCAGGCCGCGCGCTGGGAGGAAGCAGGCACGGCGATCGTCGAGCGTGCGCCGCTGGACCGGATCGTCGAGCGGGCGAAGGCGGGCGGGCACGACCTGATCTTCGTCAGCCAGGTCCAGTTCGGCACCGGCCATGTGCTGGAGGACATCGCCGCGCTCGCCGCGCTCGCCCGGCCCGACGGACCCTGGGTGGTGATCGACGGCTATCACGGCTTCATGGCGCTGGAGACCGACCTGTCGGCGGTGGCCGACAAGGCCTTCTACCTGGCCGGCGGCTATAAATATGCGATGGCGGGGGAAGGCTGCGCGTTCCTCCACGCCCCGCCCGGCTTCGGCCCGCGGCCGGAAGTCACCGGCTGGTATGCCGAGTTCGAGGACCTGTCGCTGCCGCCGGGCAGCATCGGCTACGCGCCCGACGGCCGCCGCTTCCTGGGCGCGACCTTCGATCCCTCGGGCATCTACCGCTTCGTCGCGGTGCGCGACATGCTGCGCCAGGAAGGGCTGACCACGGCGGCGATCGCGGCGCATGTCGACGGCCTGCGCGCACAACTGCTCCCCGGCCTGCCGATCGCGGCGGAGCTGCTCAATCCGGGCAGCCCCGCGCGCTTCCTGGCGCTCCGCTCGCCGAACGCCCAGCGCTGGAAGGCCGAGCTGGAAGCCGAGGAGGTGATCACCGATGTGCGCGGCGACGTGCTGCGCATCGGCTTCGGCCTCTATCAGGACGCACGCGACGTGGCGCGGCTGATCGAGGCGCTTTCCGAACTCCGCTAGAAAAAGCGGCCGGGCGGGCAATGCGCGGCCCTGCCCGGCCGTGAGGGAAATCAGCGGCGCGCGATCCGCGCGGCGCCCCAGCGGGCGGCCAGCTGGCGGCCGACATCGCGCTCGACCGTGGCGCGGCAGCGCCGGATCCGGCCCACCTCGTCCTGGTCGGCGCCCGCATAGGAACCGCAGACCTGCTCGGTCGCGGCGGCGAGGCGGCGGTTGAGCGCGGCGCGCCCGGCGGCGCTGTTCAGGTCGAGATCGGCATGGCGAACGGTGGCGCTCCGGTCCGGCCGGCCCTCGGCCAGGGCGGGAACCGCGATCAGCGTGGCGGCGGCGAGGGCGGCGATGAAGCTGGACATGTCTGGCTCCCTTCCATGGGAATTTCCGGCATCGTGCCGGCACCTCGATCTGATCGCCCGGAAACCGCCCGGCGGAGAGGATGACGAGCCGATGAAGAGCTGATGAAATGCCGATGATTCGCCGATAGGGTGGCGCGCGAAGCGAATTACGGAGATGGGAGGGCCGTGGAGGGCCGCATCGATCTGGCACATGAAACAGGGTTCCGGCTGGGCAGGCTCGAAGTGCGCCCGGCGTTGCGCCAGCTCGCGCGTGACGACGGCGCCGAGGAAGTGCTCGAGCCGCGGGTGATGCAGGTGCTCGTCGCGCTCGCCAGGGCGGATGGCGCGATCCTGAGCCGCGACGACCTGACTCGCTCGTGCTGGGAGGGGCGCGTCGTCGGCGAGGATGCGATCAACCGCGTGATCTCGCGCCTGCGCCGCGCCGCCGAGGGGATCGGCCAGCGCAGCTTCCGGATCGAAACGGTCACCAAGGTGGGCTACCGGCTGGTCCGCGCCGGCGACGCCGCCGATCCGCCCCTGTCGCGCGACGCCGCGCTGGAGGGGATGCGCATCGAGCTGCGCCGCCTGAAGCTCGATCGGCGCGCGATGTTCACCGGCGTGGGCCTGGCTCTGGCCGGGAGCGGCGGGTTCCTCGCCTGGCGCCGCTTCGGCACGACGCCCTCCGTGCCCGGGCAGCAAAAGCCCCCCGAGGACATTGCGCCGCTGATGATCCAGGCGCAGATGGCGATGACCCAGGGCACGGTGGAGGGCAGCAACCAGGCGATCGGCCTGCTGCGCCGCGTGGTGCTGCTGCGGCCCGACTATGCCGATGGCTGGGGCCTGCTCGCCCTGTCCTATTCGGCGGCGGCGGTCGGCTGGCCGCAACGGTTCGAAGCGGACATGCGCACCCGTGCCGCCGAGGCGCGCCGCCGCGCGCTGGCGCTCGATCCCCGCAATGCCTATGCCCTGGCCGCGGAAGGGCTGGGCAAGCCGGTGCTCGGCAACTGGCTCGCCGCCGAGCGCGGGCTGCGCACCAGCCTCGCCCAGCATCCCGGCAACGAGATGCTGACCAGCGCGCTGGCCGGCATGATGCTGGGCGTGGGCCGCTGCGCGGAGGCCGCCAACCTGCTCGACGGGATCTGGAAGCGCATGCCGCCCAATCCGGGCCTGGCCTATACGCATGTCCAGACCCTGTGGGCCACGGGCCGGCTCGACGAGGCCGACAAGGCGATGGACGACGCGGTCGCGCTGTTCCCCACCCATTTCGCGGTGTGGTTCACGCGCTTCTACGTGTTGATGTACACCGGTCGCGCGCGCGAGGCGATCGCGCTGGGCGAGAATCGCGAGACGCGCCCGACCGGGATCCCCGACTGGAATTTCGAGCAGGTGCTGACGGTGGCGCGTGCGATGCTCAGCCGGGCACCCCGCGATATCGACGCCGCCGTCGCCGTGGCGCTCGAAGGCGCGCATCGCGGCGCGGGCTTTGCCGAAAACGGCATGCAGTTCCTGTCCGCGCTCGGCCGGCCGGACGAGGCCTTTGCCGTCGCCGACGCCTATTTCTTCGCCCGCGGCTTCGATCCGGGCGAGCTGCGCTTCTCCACCGAGCAGGGCACCTATACGCGGCGCAGCGCCCGGCGCACCCACATGCTGTTCCTGCCCTCGACAGCGGCGATGCGCGCCGATCCGCGCTTCCTGCGCCTTGCCGGGGAGATCGGGCTGGTCCGCTACTGGAAGGACGCGGGCGTGCGGCCCGACTATCAGGCGACGGGCTGAATCCCCAGCCGGGGGATCTCGATCGCCGGGCAGCGATCCATCACCACCTTGAGCCCCGCCGCCTCGGCGCGGGCGGCGGCTTCGGCATTGATCACGCCCAATTGCATCCACACCGCCTTGGCGCCGGCAGCGATCGCCTCGTCCACCGCCTCGCCGGCGGCCTGGGGCCGACGGAAGATGTCGACCAGGTCGATCGGCTCGCCGATCTGGGAGAGCGCGCGGAACACGAACTCGCCGTGCACATGCTCGCCGGTGATCTGCGGATTGACCGGGATCACGCGATAGCCCTGGCGCTGGAGGAAGGCCATCACGCCATAGCTCGGCCGATCGGGTCGGTCGGATGCGCCGATCATCGCGATGGTGCGCACGCCTTCCAGCATCGCCCTGATGTCCTCGTCCCGCGTCAGCGGCATCGCCTCATCCTTTCAGCCAGTCGTCCACCCGCCCCGCCAATCCGGCAAACAGCTGGGCCGCGGGTCCGTTCCCCGCGGCCGGCGGCTCGCCCGCGTCGGAAGCGGCGCGGATCGCCATTTCGAGCGGCACGCGGCCGAGGAACGGAATGCCGAGCTTCGTCGCCGCCGCCTCGGCGCCGCCCGCGCCGAACGGATCGGAGACCTCGCCGCAATGCGGGCAGGCATAGCCCGACATGTTCTCGATCAGGCCGATCACCGGCACGCCCGCCTTGTTGAACAGGTCGATCGCCCGGGTCGCGTCGATCAGCGCCAGGTCCTGCGGCGTGGAGACGATCACCGCACCGGCCGGCTTGTGCTTCTGGATCATCGTGAGCTGCACGTCGCCCGTGCCCGGCGGCAGATCGAGCACCAGCAGCTCGGCGTCGCCCCAGTCGGCATCGACCAGCTGGCCGAGCGCGCCGCCCGCCATCGGCCCGCGCCAGGCGATCGCCTGCCCCTCGGCCACCAGCCCGCCCATCGACAGCATCGGCACGCCGAAGCGGGTCTCGACCGGCAGCAACACTTTCTCACGCGCCTGGGGCCGCACGCCCTCCACGCCCAGCAGCCTCGGCTGCGAGGGGCCGTAGATATCGGCATCGACCAGCCCGACCCGGCGCCCGCGCGCGTGCAACGCGATGGCGAGATTGGCCGCGACGGTGGACTTGCCCACCCCGCCCTTGCCGCTCGCCACCGCGATCAGCCGCCGGGTGCGGCGCTCGCTCGTCATCAGCACGCGCACCGCGTCGACCCCCGGCAGGGCGGCGGCGGCGGCACGGACATCGGCTTCGAGCTCCGCGCGCGCGGCTTCGCCGAGCCCGGTCACGTCGAGCACGATGCTGGCGCGGGTCCCGTCGAGACGGGCAGTGGCGCGGCCGGCGGAGACGGGTTCGAGCGCGGCCGCAAGGGCTTCATTGTCGGTCATCGCGTGCCAGATAGGCGCACAATCGCCGCGCGCCACTGTAAATCCGCGCGCACGCCCCTATAAAGGCGCAATGGCAAACCTGATGAGCTGGCTGGGCAAGGCCGGCATTCTGCAGAACGAAGCCCCCAAGAGCCCCTGGGGCTCCGGCGGCGGCAGTGGAAATGGCGGTGGCTCGGGCGACGGCAAGGGCGGCTCGGGCGGCGGTCCGCGCAATCCCTGGTCCTTCCCCCCCGAAGGGCGGCGCCCCCGTTCCGGCGGCGGCAATGGCGGCGGCGGAGGCGGCGGCCTGTTCGAAGAGCTGTTCCGCCGCGCCCGCGGCGGCGGCTTTCCCGGGGCACCGGGCGGCGCCCGGCTCTGGACCCTGGTGATCGTCGGCCTGTTGCTGATCTGGGTGATCTTCACCAGTTTCCACACGATCGGCCCGCGCGAGCGCGGCGTGGTCACCACGCTCGGCCGCTACACCGGCACGCTCGATTCGGGCGTGAAGTTCACGCTGCCGGCGCCGATCCAGATGGTCGACGTCGTCGATGTCGGCAGCGTACGCACCGAGAAATTCCCCGAGAGCGGCGCGAACCTGATGCTCACCGGCGACCAGAACATCGTCGACCTCGCCTATTCGGTGAACTGGTACATCACCGACGCCGCCGACTATTCCTTCCAGATCAAGGATCCGAAGGAGACGGTGAAGGATACCGCCGAGAGCGCGATGCGCGCGGTGATCGCCACCACCACGCTCACCGAGGCGATCGGCGAGGGCCAGGGACGCATCTCGTCCGACGTGCAGGCGGCGATGCAGAAGATCCTCGACGAATATCATGCCGGCATCCGCGTCCAGAGCGTCGCGCTCACCAAGGCGGCGGCACCCGAGCAGGTGGACGACGCCTTCAAGGCGGTCCAGGCCGCGCAGCAGGGCGCCCAGGGCGCGCGCAACAACGCCAATGGCTATGCCCAGCAGGTGATCGCCGTCGCGCAGGGCGAGGCCGCCGAGTTCGACAAGATCTACGAGCAGTACAAGACGGCGCCCCAGGTCACGCGCCGCCGCCTCTATTACGAGACGATGGAGCAGGTGCTCGCGCGCACCAACAAGACGATCGTCGAAGCGCCCGGCGTCACCCCCTATCTGCCGCTGCCGGGAATCCGCCCCGATGCCGGCAAGGCCCAGCAGGGAGACCAGAAATGACCTGGCTGCGCAGCCCCATCGGCATCGCCGTCGCCCTCATCGTCGCCGTGATCGTGGTGATGAGCACCGTCGCGATCGTGCCCGAGACCAAGCAGGCGGTGATCCTGCGGCTCGAGCAGCCCCAGCGCGTGGTCAATGCCTGGCGCTCGGGCGAGACGTTCGGCCGCACCAATGCCGGGCCGATCTTCCGCATTCCGTTCGTCGACCGGATCGTCTGGGTCGACAAGCGCGTGCTCTCGGTCGACCTGCCCAACGAGCCGGTGCTCTCCACCGACCAGCTGCGGCTCCAGATCGACGCCTATGCCCGCTTCCGCGTCACCGACCCGCTCAAGATGGTCGTCTCCATCGGCACCGAGGAGCGCGCGCGCGACCAGCTCCAGCCGCTGTTCCGCTCGGCGCTGCGCAACGAGCTCGGCAAGCGGCCCTCGGCGGTGCTGCTCAGCCCGGAGCGCGGCCAGGTGATGGACAATATCCAGGGCGCGCTCCAGCAGCTCGCCGCGCAATATGGCGTCTCGATCGTCGACGTGCGGATCAAGCAGACCGAGCTGCCCTCGGGATCGCCGCTCGACAGCGCGTTCGAGCGGATGAAGACGGCGCGCTTCCAGGAAGCCAAGACGATCGAGGCCCAGGGCATGAAGGACGCGCAGATCATCCGCGCCAACGCCGATGCCCAGGCCGCGCAGATTTATGCCCAGGCCTTCAACAAGGATCCGGAATTCTACGATTTCTGGCGCGCGATGCGCTCGTATCGGACGACGTTCCTGAATACCGATCCGGCCAAGGGCGATACGTCGATCATCCTGTCGCCGAATAATTCCTATCTGAAGGAATTCATGGGGCAACGATGAGCCTTTCGATCCGTTCATATTCAATCGCCGTTCAGCATTTCGGCGCAAATATTCCGTTCGAACGCTTTTCCTTCGTCTGAGAGGACCGACTCACGTGCGTTACGCTTACGCTCTCACTACCGCCATTCTGCTGAGCGGCGCCGCCGCGACGATGACGCTCAACCAGCCGGCCGGTGCGCAGACTGCGCAGAACGAGCCCGGCGCGATCCAGGCGGCCGCGCCCAAGGCCGGCGCGCCGATGAGCTTCGCCGATATGGTCGCCAAGCTGCAGCCGGCGGTCGTCAACATCTCGACCGCCCAGCGCGTGACGACGAACGCCAATCCGTTCGCCGGCACGCCGTTCGAGGCGTTCGGCGGCGGCAACCAGCCGGTCACCCGCCAGGCCGAATCGCTCGGCTCGGGCTTCATCATCTCGGCCGACGGCTATGTCGTGACCAACAACCACGTCATCTCGGCGGGTGCCAAGGGCGCGACGGTCGAATCGATCACGGTCACCCTGCCCGACAAGCGCGAGTTCAAGGCCAAGCTGGTCGGCCATGATGCGGCGTCCGACCTGGCCGTCCTCAAGATCGAGGGCAGCAACCTGCCCTTCGTCCGCTTCGGCGACTCGACCAATGCTCGGGTGGGCGACTGGATAGTCGCGATCGGCAACCCCTTTGGGGTGGGCAGCTCGGTGACCGCCGGCATCATCTCGGCGACGCATCGGGTCACCGGCGCCGGTGCCTATAGCCGCTTCATCCAGACCGACGCGTCGATCAACCGCGGCAATTCGGGCGGACCGATGTTCGACCTGAACGGCAATGTGATCGGCATCAACTCGCAGATCCTGTCGCCCACGGGTGCCAATGTCGGCATCGGCTTCGCGATCGCGGCCGAAGATGCCAAGCCGGTTATCGATACGCTGATGAAGGGCGGCACCCCGCAGCGCGGCTATCTTGGCATCGGCATGCAGGAACTCGACGCAGATGCTGCGGACGCCCTCGGCATCTCCAAGAATCTCGGTACCATCGTCACGCGCGTCGAGCCCGGCCAGGCGGCGGAGAAGGCCGGCATCAAGCAGGGCGACGTGATCGTCCGCGTTGGCGGCAAGGACGTGACTCCCGACCAGACCTTGTCGTATCTCGTCGCCAATACCCCTCCCGGCACCCGCTTGCCATTGGAGCTGCTTCGCGACGGCAAGCGCCAGACGCTGACGCTCACCGTCGGCACCCGTCCGCCGGAGGAGCAGCTCGCTCAGTTCGATCCCGAGGATGATAGCGTGGGCCCGGCGCCGAACAACGGTGACGGAGCGACCAGCGCCTCGGGGCTGGGCGTGGCAGTCACTCCGCTCACCCCGCAGATTGCGCGCAGCGTCGGCGTGGACGCCGCGCAGGGTGGCGTGGTCGTCCTGGGCGTCGATGCGAGCAGCGACGCAGCCGGCAAAGGCTTGCAGCGGGGCGATGTTATCGTCTCGGTCAATCGCACGCCGGTTGCCAGTGCTGCCGATATCGCACGGGTCGTCGGTCAGGCGAAATCCGGAGGGCGCAGCGCAGTTCTGCTCTACGTTCAGCGCCGGGCGCTTGGACGCTTCGTGTCTGTCAAGATCGGCAGCTGAGCATAGCGCCATCATCGGCAGGACAATGTTGGCGCGCATACATTCTCGTTCACTCTATTATGGTTCTTTTTGTCGACGCCGATCCCAAGCTATAAATTGACGGCAGACGGGACCTTCACTGACTATTCACGCCCGGATCGCAGAAACTGCGCTCCGGGCGTGTTTGTTTGACTTGGAGGTGAGTATGGGAAAGCTTCTTGGTGCCGTGGCCGTTTTCGGGTTGCTGGCGCTGCCCTCTGTTGCGTCGGCCAAAGATGTGAATCAGATCATCATCGATCAATTCGGTGCCAACGATTGGGACCGCGATGGCGGTTTGAATTTCTCGGAGTTCATGAATTGGACTCATGGGAATGGTGGAAATTTGATGGGAGGTGCGGCGGTGTTCCAGCGTTCCGACACGAACGGGGACGGCGTTGTGACCGCCCAGGAATATCTCGACAACCTCGAGACCGTCTAGGAAGCACCCCCGACATCGCGCCAGGCGGTTGCCGGATACCGCGCAACTCGCGGCTTCGCGCAAGCCTTATCCGTCTCGCCAGGTCGAAACGGTTGCCGCCCTTGGTGATGCCAGGCCTCTCACCGGGCTGACGAATGCCCGTTTCTCCTCTATCCCGGGATTCCCAAGCTAGGAGTCGACGGATGGCGGGAGAGACGGGCATCTTCATTGGCGCGGGCGCCGGCGGCGCGAAGCCGCAATCGCTGGTTCTCAGGCGCGCCAACCGGCACGGGCTGATCGCGGGCGCGACCGGCACCGGCAAGACGGTGACGATCCAGGGCATCATCGAGGGCCTGTCGAACGCCGGCGTTCCCTGTTTCGTGGCGGACGTGAAGGGCGACCTGTCCGGCCTCGCCATGGCCGGCTCGCCCACCGCCAAGACGCACGAGATCTTCAAGGCGCGCGCCGCCGAGATCGGCCTGGCCGACTGGGCCTATGCCGATACGCCGGTGCAGTTCTGGGACCTGTACGGCGAGCAGGGCCATCCGATCCGCACCACCATTTCCGAGATGGGCCCGCTGCTGCTCGCCCGGCTGATGGACCTCAACGAAGTGCAGGAAGGCGTGCTCACCATCGCCTTCACCGTCGCCGACAAGGACGGGCTGCTGCTGCTCGACCTGGACGACCTCCAGGCCATGCTCGCCCACTGCGCCGAGCGGGCGGACGAGCTCACCGCCACCTATGGCAATGTCTCGAAGCAATCGGTCGGCGCGATCCAGCGCTCCCTGCTCCAGCTGCGCAGCCAGGGCGGTGCCAATTTCTTCGGCGAGCCGGCGCTCGCGATCCAGGATTTCCTGGGCACCGACGACAAGGGCCGCGGCCTGGTCAACGTCCTTGCCGCCGACAAGCTGATGGCCAGCCCCAAGCTCTATGCCACCTTTCTGCTCTGGCTGCTCTCCGCCCTGTTCGAATCGCTTCCCGAGGTCGGCGATCCCGACAAGCCCAAGCTCGCTTTCTTCTTCGACGAGGCGCATCTGCTGTTCGACGATGCGCCCAAGGCGCTGCTCGACAAGATCGAGCAGGTCGTCCGCCTGATCCGCTCCAAGGGCGTCGGCGTCTATTTCATCACCCAGAACCCGATCGACGTGCCCGACACGATCGCAGGCCAGCTGGGCAACCGCGTCCAGCACGCGCTGCGCGCCTTCACCCCGCGCGACCAGCAGGCGGTGAAGGCGGCGGCCACCACTTTCCGCGCCAATCCCGGGGTCGACGTCACCACCGCGATCACCGAGCTCAAGGTGGGCGAGGCGCTGGTCTCGCTGCTGCAGGAGGACGGTGCGCCGAGCCCGGTCGAGCGCACGCTGATCCGCCCGCCCGCCTCGCGCGTCGGCCCGGTCACGCCGGAGGAGCGCAAGGTGCTGATCCAGACCGACGCGATCGGCACCCGCTACGATATCGTGGTCAACCGCGAATCCGCCGAGGAGCTGCTCGCCGCCAAATCGGCCGAGGCCGCGGCGGCCGCCGCCGAGGCCCAGGCCAAGGACGCGGCGGAGAAGGCCGCCGCCGCCCAGGCCAAGGAAGATGCGCGCGTCGCCAAGGAAACCGAGCGCCAGCGCCTCGCCGATCAGCGCGATGCCGATCGCCAGGCCCGGCTCGACGCCCAGGCCCAGCGCCAGGCCGAGCGCGAGGCGGCGAACAACCCCTGGAACCGCGCGATCAACTCGGCCACGCGCTCCGCGTCCTCGGCGGCGGGCCGGGCAGTGGCGAACGAAGTCTCCAAGGCGATCTTCGGCGGCTCGCGCGGCGCGGGCGGCGGGATCGTCGGCGGGCTGGTGCGCGGCGTGCTCGGCGGGCTGTTCAAGGGGCGGTGACGAAAGCCCCCCGCAAACATGCGGGGGGCGTGGCTATCAGGCCTTGAGGATGCCCATGCCCGCAATGGCGTGCAGGTCGTCGATCAACGCCTTTACCCGCTCGGCGAGGCCGGCAAGCGTAACCGTTCCCGTATCGAAAGCCGTACGGTCGGCAGCGCCCGTCGGCACGCTCCAGCCCGGCCGCGGCGATGCGAGCACCTGCTCGCCCGCGATCCGCAGGACACGGTTCTTCAGGATCTCGACATTGCCGGCATTGTCGACGGACAGCTTGTCCTCCAGTCCGATACCGGTCGTTCGCGTTGCCACCGTCCAGCGCGAACCTGTCGTGCTGGGCGTGCCGTCGATATCCGTCCGCAACTCGCTGGGAATGAGGTTGATACCGACATATTGGCGCAGCGCTACGCTGTCGCGACCCGCAAGCTGGTTGAGGTCTTCAGGCCAGTACCAGGGAACAGTGTCAAAATTGCCGGTCTCGCCTATGCTCGAATTATGGCCGTGCAGCTGGTTCGAGGCATTGCCGCTACCATCGGCCCAGCCAGGCGAAAGCGTCACGGCGCGGCTGACGAACAACCGGTTCTGGGCGGCATGCTCGTGGATCTTGCCGTCGCCTGCAGCATTGCCCTCAGTATAGGACTTCCGGACAAAGTTGTTGCGGGCATAGCTGCCGAGCACGCCGCCATAGTCGGCATTGCCCTGGCTGACCAAGTGGCCGAGATCATTGTCGATCGTGTTGCCGAGTTTCCAGCCGTCCCCGTTGTCGCGCAGGTCGGCCGAATCAAGCGTGCCGGCATTGCAGTTTGGAAGGCCCAACGGATAATTTTCCTCGGGCGGGTTCGGCACGTTGATGTGATCGACGAGCAGGCCCGCCGCGCCCGCGCCATAGCTATGCAGGCGCCCGATCCACCACAGATTGGCATTGATGGTGGGAGGGCCGCTTTCATGCGCGCCGATGAACAGATTGTTGCCCCCGGCATTGGTGACGCAGATGCGCGGGGCCTGCCAGCGCGAGCCCGTCACCTGGACATTGTCGCCCGTTCGTCCGGCGACGCTGTCGTACTGCACGCCATCGGTGCCGGACTCCGGGCCGCTGAACAGGAAGCCCAGACCATCGAAATCCTTGATGAAACATGCGTTCGATCGCAGCGATCGATCGCTGACCAGCGTATCCGCACCAACGAACAGCACGCGCGCGGGAACCGTGATCGTGGCGGTGTGGCGATATCTCCCGTCGACGCAGATCGGCCGGCCGCTCACCAGACTGTCAGCGATCGCCGCCTCAATGGCGGCAGTGCTGTCGGCAACCCCGGTGGGATCGGCGCCGTCGAAGGCGCTGAGTGCGATAGTAGCACAGCAATTGGTCATTCCCGGTCCTTCCACAATCGGATCCGGTATCGGCCAGATCCATCATGTAGGAACATAAAGGGAACAATTTCCTACATTGCAAGCAAGCCCCACGCGCCGCCCCGGCGCTAGGCTTCCGCCCCGCTGTTCGCCAGAAACTCCCGCCACAGCATCACCAGCACCGCCATCACCGCGGGGCCGATGAACAGGCCGAGCAGGCCGAGCGTCTCGACGCCGCCCAATATGCCGATCAGCACCCAGAGGAACGGCAGCTGCGTCGCGCCGCCGATCATCGCCGGGCGGATGAAGTGATCGGCCACGAAGATGATCGCGGTTCCGATCGCCACCACAGCGATCGCGCCGCCCACCGAGCCCTGGAGCAGCAGGAGCAAGGCCGCGACCGCGAACATCGCCGGCGCGCCGAACGGAATCATCGCGGCGATCGCCGTGGCGCCACCGAGCAGCAGCGGATGCGGCACCCCGGCGACCAGATAGACGATCGCCATCAGCGCGCCCACGCCCAGCCCCACCAGCACCAGCCCGTCGATCGTGCCGCGCACCGAGCGGATCGCCTGCGCTCCCACGCGCTCGCCAGTGGGGCCGAAGAACCTGAGCACCGCGCGCCGGCCCTGGGCCAGCAGCGCATCGCGATCACGCAGCACGAAGAACAAGGTCAACAGCGTGAACCCGAACACCACTGCGCGATGGGCGACATTGGCCCCGATCATGCGCGAATGGATCAGCCACTCGCCGCCGCGGATCGCGCGGAGCTGCTGCGTGGCATCCTCGGGCCGGGCGAGGTGCGTCTGCCACCAGTCGCGCACCGCTTCGCCCCCGATGGGCAGGCGCGCCACCCAGTCGGGCACCGGCACGCCCTGCGCCTGGGCCTGGGCGATCCAGCTCGAAATGTCGTGCGCCTCGCGCAGCGCCTGGGCGATGCCGAAGGCGAGCGGCACCAGCACCATCAGCGCCGCCAGCGCGGTGATGATGAGCGGAATGACGATGCGGTGCGTGCCCTTCATCCAGGCGCGCAGCTTCAGATGCAGCGGATCGACCGCGATGGTGAGCACCACCGCCCAGAGCAGGGCCGGCACGAAGCCGTGCGCGATCCAGAGGCCGATGAGGAGCAGCGCCCCCACCAGCGCCAGCCGTGCGGCGCGCTGCGCCGTTTCGGTTCGCGTGTTCATGGGCGGAGCCTAGCAGGACGCGCGCGCGCCTCAACTCCCTCCTGGCTTCCCCCCTTCCAGAGAGGGGAAGCTCAATCCAGCCCCGCCGCCACGCCTTCCAGCCGATCGAGGAACATGCCCCAGCCATAGCGCGCGCCGCCATAATTGGCGGCATTGGTGAAACCGGCCTGCTCCATGCGCAGCCGCGTGCCGCCCGCCACCGGCTCGATCGTCAGCGTCACCACCGATTCGAAGCGCGGCATCGCCTCCCCCTCGCCGCCGGTGTCCCAGCTATAGCTGAGCCGCCGTCCCGGCTCGATCTCGCGCACCGCACAGTCGATCCGTCCGCTCCAGCCAGGGGCACCGGGGCTCTGCAGCGTGAAGCGATGGCCGTCCTCCAGCACGAAATCATTGGGCAGCAACCACTCCGCGATCAGGTGCGGCTGGGTGAGCGCGCGCCACAATTTATCCGGCGGGTGCGGAAATTCGCGCTCCATCACCAGCGTGCGCGCCTCGGTCATTGGTCCATCCTCTTCAGCAGATCGTCGAGCCGGTCGAAGCTGCCGGCCCATAGCGTCTCGTGCAGCCGCATCCAGTCGAGCAGCGGCGCCAGCCCCTTGGGATCGGCCCGGTAATGCGTCTCGCGGCCCTGCGGCCGGTCGAGCACCAGCCCCGCGCCCTTCAATATCGCAAGATGCTTGGAGACCGCGGGCTGCGAGATCCCCGCCCCGTCGGTCAACGCGCGCACGGTCAACTCGGAACGCGCAAGCCGCTCGAACAGCGCGCGGCGCGTGGGATCGCCCAGCGCGCGGAACAGCTCATTTGCGGCGGGGGACATGGCGCGCCTCTATCGACAACCAGCGACAATCAACAACCATCTGGTTATCGGAGTCAACCGCGCTGCTTGCCCCGGCCCTTCAGCAGCGCCTTGCGCAACGCGCGCATATCGGCCTCCACCCGCGGTGCCCGCAAGTCGCGGCGCTGCTGCTGCAGCGGATGCGGCGGCACCAGGCAGCGTGCGACATTCAGCGCGCGATAGTCGCTGTCCGGGATTTGCTCGATCCAAGGCTTATCCTCGAGCCAGGCATGGAGCGCCAGCACGATGCAATATTGCGGCTCGGCAGAGACGCGGGAATCCAGCTCTTCGAAGAACGGGTCATACTGCGGATATTCCCGCTTCCAGCTGCGGAAGCGGAGCGGGTGTTTGCGCGCAAAGGCACGGAAATCCGCGAAGATCGCCGCCGATCCAGGCAGGCCGACCCGGTCGAGCCCCTCGGCAATCAGGTCCCAGCGCGCATTGTCGATGCCGAGATTGCCAAGAAAGCCCGAGACATGCCCGCCATTATAGACCTCGGCCTCGTAAGCGAGCGTGTGGCTGGCGATCAGCGCCTCGCGCGGCAGCTCGCCGGGGACATATTCAGCGGAAAGTGCCTGCATCACGAAAGCCTGCACGGCGCCCGGCAGGCCGCCATAAGGCGGATCGCCCATCGCCTCGCTGACGATGACCTTGTCGATCGACGCCGAAGGCTTGAGCACTCGCGACTTCCACATGCTTGCATGTCTATCGCCGACGACGCTGGCGGCGAAGTGCAAAAAACACTGTCCTATCGGGCGCGCAGATGCCACGCTCCGCCGATGACCAACGCATTTCTTGCCAATCCGGCCGCCCCGTGCGTCTTGCAGCGGGGAGAGACCCCCGCATGCGATGATGTCGCGACCTTTGCGACTTTCCGCGCGGAGATCTGACCCGATGACCACCCAATCGCCTCGCCCGATGGCCGAGCTTACGCTGCGCGGCATCGTCCTCGGTGCGCTGATCACCATCCTGTTCACCGCCGCCAACGTCTATGCCGGCCTCAAGGTCGGCCTCACCTTCGCCACGTCGATCCCCGCCGCCGTCGTCTCGATGGCCATCCTGAAGGCGTTCAAGAGCGGCACGATCCTCGAGAACAACATCGTCCAGACGATCGCGTCCGCCGCGGGCACCCTTGCGGCGATCGTGTTCGTGCTGCCCGGCCTGATCATGGTCGGCTGGTGGTCGGGCTTCCCCTATTGGACCACGGTGGCGGTATGCATTACCGGCGGCGTGCTCGGCGTGATGTTCTCGGTGCCGCTGCGCCGCGCGCTCGTGACGGGCACCGACCTGCCCTATCCCGAGGGCGTCGCCGCCGCCGAGGTGCTCAAGGTCGGCTCGGCCTCGGGGGCCGGCGACCGCGAGAATGCAGCGGGCCTGCGCACGCTGATTGCCGGCACGATCTTCTCCGGGCTGTTCGCGCTGCTCGCCAAGATGAAGCTGGTGGCCGAGGAGGCCGGCAAGAATTTCGCGGTGGGCGGCACCGCCACCGGCTGGTCGACCAGCTGGTCGATGCTGCTGATCGGCGTCGGCCATCTCGTCGGCATCTCGGTCGGCGCGGCGATGTTCTTCGGCATGCTGATCTCCTGGACGGTGCTGGTGCCGTACTTCGCCCATGGCGGCGATCTGGGCGCGGTCGATGCGCTGGTGAGTTCCACGTTCCGCGGCCAGGTCCGCTTCATCGGCGCCGGCACGATCGGCGTCGCGGCGATCTGGTCGCTGCTCAAGATCATCGGGCCGATCGTGGCCGGCCTGCGCTCCGCCCTCGCCGCCTCGCGCGCACGCCAGGGCGGCCAGGTGCTCGACATCACCGAGCGCGACATGCCGATCGGCGTGGTGGCGCTGATTACGCTCGCCACGCTCCTCCCCATCGCCTGGCTGCTCTGGACCTTTTCGGCCGGCGGCCCGGTCCATGACCATCCGTTCGCGGTGATCGGCGGCTCGCTCGCCTATGTCCTGGTCGTCGGCGTGCTGATCGCGGCGATCTGCGGCTATATGGCCGGACTGATCGGCGCGTCGAACTCGCCGGTCTCGGGCGTCGGCATTCTCGCCGTGCTCGGCGCCTCGCTGCTGCTGGTCGCGGTCTTCGGGAACGAGGCCGATCCGGCGCGCACCAACGCGCTGATCGCCTATGCGCTGTTCACCACCGCGATCATCTTCTCGATCGCGACCATCTCGAACGACAACCTCCAGGATCTCAAGACCGGCCAGCTCGTCGGGGCGACGCCGTGGAAGCAGCAGCTCGCGCTGATCCTGGGCGTGGTGTTCGGCAGCCTGGCGATCCCGCTGGTCCTCGACCTGCTCAAGAACACGCTCGGCTTTGTCGGCATGCCCGGCGCCGGGCCCAATGCGCTGTCGGCGCCCCAGGCCGCGCTGATCTCCTCGATCGCCAAGGGCGTGCTGGGCGGCGATATCGACTGGAACCTGATCGGGCTGGGCGCGCTGATCGGCGTCGGCGTGATCATACTCGACGAAGTGCTGGGCAAGGCCGGCAGGATGCGCCTGCCGCCGCTGGCCGTCGGCATGGGCATCTATCTGCCGATGGGGCTCACCTTGCTGATCCCGGTCGGCGCGGTGATCGGGCATTTCTACGATCGCTGGGCCAAGCGCCAGGCCAATCCCGAGTTCGCCGAGCGGATGGGCGTGCTCGCCGCAACCGGCCTGATCGTGGGCGAGAGCCTGTTCGGCGTCGCATTCGCCGGCATCCTCGCCTGGGCGAACCGCAACGCGCCGATCCCGCCCAACGACGCGCCGCTGGCGGTGATGGGCGAGAGCTTCGAGAGCGTGGCGACGTGGATCGCGCCCTTGCTGTTCTTCGGGCTGATCGCCATCGCCTATGCGATGACGCGGGGGCTGGTGCGCGGCACGCCCGCCGACGCGGACCCGGAGGCATCGGCCGAGGGCGAGGCGAACTATCGGTGATGGGGAATGGCGGCAGGGATCGCCCCGCCGCCATTCACTTCATCTGCTCCAGGATCGAACGGATCGGCACGAAGGCGAAGGCGACCGAGCTGTCCGCCACGCCGTAGGGGATGAACAACTTGTCGCCATGCCTAATGGCGCCGCAGGTGTAGACGACGTTGGGCACATATCCCTCGCGGTCCTGATCCGCCGCGGCGAGCAGCGGCTCGCTCGATCGGGCGAGGACCTTGGACGGATCGTTCTTGTCCAGCAGCGCCGCGCCGATCGAATATTTGCGCATCGCGCCGACGCCGTGGGTGAGGATCAGCCAGCCCTGGTCGAGCTCGATCGGCGGGCCGCAATTGCCCATCTGGACGAGTTCCCAGGGGAATTTCGGCTTGATCAGCAGCTCGCCGCCGTCCCAGTTGGTGATGTCGTCCGAGGCGTGGAGGAAGATGTTCTCGCCGTCCTGCCGGCCGAGCATCATGTAGCGGCCGTTCACCGTGCGCGGGAACAGCGCCATGCCCTTATTGCGGCTCGCGCTGCCCGACATCGGCACCAGGTCGAAGCTACGCCAGTCGCGCGTGCGCAGCAATTCGGACTGGATCACCGACCCGTTATAGGCGGTATAGGTGCCGATCCACTCCTCCTGCCCGTCCTCATGGCGGAAATGGGTGATGCGCAGGTCTTCGAGGCCGTTGGACTGGGCCTTGGTGATCGGGAAGATCACCGTGCCCGAAAGCGTGGAATCGCGGTGGCGATAGACCGTCACCGGCCCTTCGGGGATATGCCTTTCGTCCTCCTCGCGGGCATCGGCGGCGGTGGCGAAGGGCGGTTCCGGCGCGAGGGCCAGGTCGTTCCGGTCGGTGATGATGCCTTCGCGAAAGGCAACCGAGGATATGTGCCCCTCGCCCACGGCGCGCAGGCTCATCAGGATGCGCAGGCTGCCCGGCGGCATGCCGGTCTGGTCGTAATGCGGCACGGCGCTGGGATTCATCAGCGCGGCGGCGGCATAGCTGTATTCGTGGCAGAAATAGGCGCCGATCAGCTGGCGCTTCTCGTCGCCGATCTGGCTGCCGTCGAGCCCGAGCATCGCCTCGATCTCGTCATAGCGCGTCATGAACACCCGGCGCGTCTGCCAGTGGCGAGCCTCGAAGTCCTTGAGCACGATCTCAAGCTGGCTGCGTGCCTCGCCGGGCGACATCGCCAGCACTTCGCTCACCAGCCGCTCGGTGCGGCTCGGCGCCGATCCGTTCGAGGCCCAGGCAATGTGGAAGGGCCGCACCACAACGCGCGAAGGATCCGCACGCAGGCGCAGCGCATGATTGAAAAGTTCGAGCATTCGGCTCCCAGCCATTGTCCCCGCACCGATGCCCAGGCTGAAACTAGGCGACGGCGGCTCGCACCGGTGTTGCCACGTTTCCGGTTGCCTTTGAAAGAGCCGAAATCGCGCAATTGGCGAGCTGGAGCGCCAAAATGGACTCGGCGCCCTGGTTGCGGTTGAGCCCATGCGGCATCAGCCCGTCGAAACATCCCCCGTCCTGGGCGCTGGCGAGCGGCAGCTCGAGGTCGTTCGCGCCGAGATACCAGCGATAGGCGCGCATCGCCTCCTCCACCCAGCGCCTGTCGCCCGTCGCCGCATGGGCGGCGACACAGGCCTCCACCGTCGCCTGTGCCTCGAGCGGCTGCTGGTCGAACTGGAGCGGGGGGGCATAGGCGCGCCCGAAGCTCTCCGTGCCGACGGCGCGGAAGCGGCCCTCCGGCGAGGTCTGCCGGGCGACGATCCATTCGAGCGTCTCGAGCCCGACACTGACGAACGCGTCGCGGCCGAGCGCCATCCCGGCGCGCAACAGCGCTTCGGGCAGGCGGGCATTGTCATAGGCGAGCACGATCTCGAACCATTGCCATTCGGGGCGGCGATTGCCGTCGAGCAGCGCGATCAGCTCCTCGCCGAACCGGGCGAGGATCTCGCGGCCAAGCGCATGGCCCGGATGCGCGCCTAGCATCGCCGCCGCGCCCAGCATCGCGAAGGCGCGCGCCCGCGGGCTGCCCAGCTCGAGCGCGATCGGGGCCGTGGCGTCGAACAGGGCCGAGGCCCAGTCGCGATGCTTCTGCGCCCGGGCATCGCGCGCCGTAACACCCAGCGCCCAGAGCGCGCGTCCGTTCGAATCCTCCGAGCCGGCATCCTCGCACCAGGTCCGGTCGAAATTCATGAAGTTGCGGAAGCGGCGCAGGTCCGGGTTCCAGGCATATTGGACGAAGGCGGCATAGACGCTGGTCCATTTGTCGCGCACGCCTTCGTCCATCGCCTCGATCCTGCTCATCAGGATGAGCGCACGGGCATTGTCGTCGATGCAATAGCCGTGGCGGCGATCGGGCACCGAATAGATGGAGTGCTGCAGCATGCCGGTCGCATCGCTCATCCGCTCCACCGCGGCGAGGTCGGGCTCGAGCGGCACGAGCATCTTGGCAGGCCGGGCGAAACGCCGCGGCCTGGCGGCGACGATGGCGGCCAGGGCATCCATCGCGGCCTCGGCGAGGCGCGGCCACAACATGGTGCGGCCCCGGGCATAGGCGCGCGCGGCCAGCGCCATCCGCGCCGGTTCGTCGGCGAGCAGGCTGGCGATCTCGCGGGCAAGGGCGGCGCTGTCCTGGAAGGGCACGAGCACGCCGTGATCGTCCGCCAGTATCTCCGTCGCGTGGATATAGGGCGTCGAGACCACCGGCTTGCCCACCGCCACTGCATAGGAAAGCGTGCCCGACGTGATCTGCGCAGGATTGGGATAGGGCGTCGCATAGACGTCCGCCGCCTGGAGATAGTCGAGCAGCGCGCCCTGCTCGACGAACCCGTCGACAAAGGCGACATGCCCGGCCACGCCCAGATCGGCGGCCTGCGCCTTCAGCCGCTCGCGATAGGCTTCGCCTTCGTGCGCGACGAGGTTTGGATGCGTCGCGCCCAGGATCACATAGAGCGTGTCGGGCCGTGCCGCGGCGATCGCCGGCATCGCCTCGATCATCGCCTCGATGCCCTTGCTCGGCGCCAGCAGGCCGAAGGTGAGGATCACTTCGCGCCCCTGCCAGCCGAAGCGCGGCTTGAACCCCCGCGGATCGGCGAAGGGGCGATCGGGCACGCCATGCGGAATCGTTGCGATCTTCCTGTCGTCGGCGCCGTGCACGCGCTTGAGGATCTCGCGGCCCTTCTCCGCCATCACGATCACGCGCGCGGCCCGGCGCAGCAGCGCTTCCATCACGCGCCGCTGATCGGGATCGGGATCCTCCAGCACCGTGTGCAGCGTCGCGACCACCGGGATCGACAGCCGGTCGAGCAGCGCGATCAGATAGTCGCCGGCGGGGCCGCCATAGATGCCATATTCATGCTGGACCCACAGCGCCTGCGCGCCCGAAGCCTCGATCATCCGGGCCGCACCGAGATAGGCGGCACGGTCCTGCTCGGGGATCGCGGCAGTCACCGCATCGGGATAATCGTACCGCCCCGGATGATCGTCCATCGCATAGACGTCGACCTTCAGATCCGGGAAGCGCTGCCTGAGCGCGGCATAGGTGTCGGTCGTGTAGGTGGCGAGCCCGCATTTGCGCGGCAGGAAGTTACCGATCAGCGCGACGTGCTGGATATTCGGGGCTTTCATGCGCCGATCTTTCCCTTCGCTATCGCAAACTCAATTGCGCGTAAGCCCCACGCTCGCCCTTCCAAACCAACTGTTTTCAATAAGGTTTCATCTTGCTGCAATGCAGCATACTACGACCGTCCGGTCGCCTTGTAAATCCGGCGCTCAGCCGCGTCCGCGATAGCCGGGAACCCCCTGATCCGGTATCCAGACACCCTCGGGCGGCACACCCGACTGCCAGAAGACGTCGATGGGTATGCCACCGCGCGGATACCAATAGCCGCCGATCCTGAGCCATTCCGGCTGCATCTCGTCGAACAGGCGCTGGCCGATGCCGACGGTGCAATCCTCGTGGAAGGCGCCATGGTTGCGGAAGCTGCCCAGGAACAACTTGAGCGACTTGGACTCGACGATCGAGTCCTTCGGCACATAGTCGAGCACCAGATGCGCGAAATCCGGCTGGCCGGTGATCGGGCAGAGCGACGTGAACTCGGGTGCCGCGAAGCGGATGAGATAGCGCGTGCCCTTGCGCGGATTGGGCACGTAATCGAGCTCGGCCTCCTCCGGCGTGGCGGGAAGGATCGAGGTTTTTCCGAGATGCTTGGCGTCCATCCCGGCCATGTAGGCGTTTGCGGAGCGCTTTGCATCCTTCTAGGACGCTTTCCATGGACGGGCTCGTTACGACCGAATGGCTGGCCGGCACCGATGATGTGCTGGTGCTCGATGCAACCTATAGCTCGACGATCCCCGGATCGCCGCCGCGATATCCTCGCGCCGAGTTCGAGGCCGAGCATATCGCCGGCGCGCGCTTCCTCGATCTCGACACGCTGATCGACGAGACCAGCCCGCTCCCCTCGACCGTGCCGACCGTCGCCAGGATCGCCGAGCGGCTGCGCGCGCTGGGGGCGGACACCGAGACGCCGATCATACTCTACGACAATGGCCCGCACCACACGTCGTGCCGCGCCTGGTGGGTGCTGCGGCTCGCCGGCGTCGACGTGGCGCTGCTCGACGGCGGCATGGCCAAATGGAAGGCGGAAGGCCGTGCGGTGGCGAGCGGCCCGCACCGGGCCGAGCCCGGCAATTTCCAGCCCCGGCCGCCCAGGGCCCAGCTGCGCACGCTCGAGCAGATGAAGGCCGAGACCGGGCAGATCGCCGATGCCCGCTCGGCCGCTCGCTTCACCGGCGCGGAAGCCGATCCGCGCCCCGAAGTCGCCGCGGGCCATATCCCGGGATCGCGCAACGTCCCCTATCCGAAGTTCTTCAACCCCGACGGCACCTGGAAAGCGCCCGATCATATCCGCGCCGTGTTCGAGGATCACGGCATCGACCTCGCCCGCCCGCTGGTCACCACCTGCGGCTCGGGCATCACCGCCGCGATCCTGGCGTTCGGCGCGCACCTGCTCGACAACGAAGCCGCGCTGTACGACGGCAGCTGGACGGAATGGGGTAGCCGTCCCGAGACCGCCAAGGCATTGGGCCCGGCATGAGCGAGAAGCAGGACAAGACCAAGGTCGTCGCCGCCGGCCGGCGCAAGGAATGGACCCAGGGCATCGTCAACCCGCCGGTATGGCGCGCCTCGACGATCCTCTACGACGACGTGGCGCATCTGCGCGCCAGCGGCGCCAGCGATACCCATCACCGGCTGTTCTACGGCCGGCGGGGCACGCCGACCCAATGGTCGCTCGCCGATGCGCTGACCGAGCTCGAGCCGGGCGCCGAGGCGACGCTGCTCTATCCTTCCGGCGTCGCCGCCATCGCCTCGACCCTGCTCGCCCTGCTTTCTCCCGGCGACCACCTGCTGCTTCCCGACAGCAGCTACGACCCGACGCGCAACTTCGCCAACGGCCTGCTCCGGCGAATGGGGGTCGAGACCAGCTATTATGATCCGCTGATCGGCGAAGGCATCGCGGCGCTGTGCCGCGAGAACACCCGGGTGATCTTCCTCGAAAGCCCCGGCAGCCTGACCTTCGAGGTGCAGGACGTGCCGGCGATCGTCGCGGCGGCCCGGGACCGCGGCATCGTCACGGTGCTCGACAATACCTGGGCGACGCCCCTGCTCTTCCCGGCGATCGCACGCGGGATCGACTATACGATCCTCGCCGCGACCAAATATGTCGTCGGCCATTCCGACGTGATGCTGGGCTCGGTCACTGCAGCCCAGGGCAGGTACCAGGCGCTGCGCGACACCAGCTATCAGCTCGGCCAGACGGCCAGCCCCGACGACGCCTGGCTGGGCGCGCGCGGCCTGCGCACCATGGCGATCCGGCTCGAACAACATGGCCGCGCGGCGCTGCGGATCGCCGAATGGCTGCGGACCCGCCCCGAAGTGGCGCGCGTGCTCCACCCGGCACTGCCCGATTGCCCGGGGCACGAGATCTTCCATCGCGACTTCAAGGGCCCTGCCGGCCTGTTCTCCTTCGTCCTCGCCGGCGGCGGCGAAAAGGAGCGCGCCGCGCTGATCGACGGCCTGGAGCATTTCGGTATCGGCTATAGCTGGGGCGGCTATGAGAGCCTCGCGCTGCCGGTCGATCCGCAACGCTTCCGCACCGTCACCGAATGGCAGGCCGAGGGGCCGGTCGTGCGCCTCCAGATCGGGCTCGAGGATCCGGACGACCTGATCACCGACCTCGAACAGGGGCTGGCGCGCTTCGCCGGGATGCGCGGATGATGCAGCGGTTCGGGGACTGGCTGGCGGGGCACGACCTTCCTTCACCACCCGAACTGTCCGAAGCGGGCATCGCCGCCGCGCTCGCCATCGTCGCCCTGGCGCTGGGCTGGCTCGCAGGCCGGAGGATCGGCGCGCGCATCGCCGAATATTGGTCGCGCGATGCCGATCACGGCCCGCTGTTCAGCGGGCGCATCTGCGACGTGATCCGCCACGGCGTGGCGACGCTGCTGCTCGGCATCCTCCTATCCGCCTGGCCCTGGCACCCGCTCGCCGCGCTGGGACTGGGCTTCGCCACCGGAGCTGCCGCCGCCATGTTCACCGTCGCGGTGCTGCGCGGGCTCAACCTGCCGCGCTGGATCGCCTGGAGCGTGGCCGCCATCGCCTTCGCCGCCATATTGAGCCACGCGATCGGCGGATTCGCGGCGACGCAGGACACGCTCGACCGGGTCGGCGTCCAGATCGGCCAGCGCCGGCTCACCTTGCTCTCGCTGCTCAGCATCGCCGTCACCGTGCTGCTGCTCTTCGCCGGGGTGCGCCTGTTCAACCGGATGCTGACCCGGTGGATCGCCGGCGCGCGCGGCTTCGATCCCACGCAGAAGCTGCTCTTCCAGAAACTTGCCGCGATCGCTGCGGTGATCATCGCCTTCTTCGTCGGTATCGACCTGCTCGAGATCGACCTCACCGCCTTCACCGTCTTCTCGGGCGCGTTCGGGCTCGCCATCGGCTTCGGCCTGCAAAAGACGATCGGCAACCTGATCGCCGGGATCATCCTGCTGATGGATCGCTCGATCAAGCCGGGCGACGTGATCGTGGTGGGCGACAGCTTCGGCTGGGTGAACAAGATCGGCGTGCGCGCGGTGAGCGTGGTCACGCGCGACGGCAAGGAGCATCTGATCCCGAACGAGATATTGATGACGCAGGAAGTGGAGAACTGGTCGTACACCGACCGCAACGTCCGCGTCCGCATCCCGGTGACCGTCGCCTATGATTGCGATCTCAAGCTCGCCCAGTCGCTGATGCTGCGCGCCGCGAAGGAAAGCCCGCGCGCGCTCGACGATCCACCCACCAATGTGCGCCTCTCGGCCTTTGGCGAGAGCGGCGTGGAGCACGAGATCCTCACCTGGATCAGCGACCCCGAGAGCGGCGTCGGCAATGTGAAGAGCGACGTGCTCAACCGGCTCTGGGTGATGTTCAAGGAACATGGCATCGCCCTCGCCCTGCCGCAGCGCGAAGTGCGGCTGCTGGGCGACGGGACGAAGCGGGACTAGACTAGGCCATTGCCCTTTGCGGGGCGCGATCCCTATCTGGGTGCCGTGCCCGCCGCTTCC
The DNA here is from genome assembly GCF_002127225.1 of Sphingomonas sp. IBVSS2. Lineage (GTDB taxonomy): Bacteria > Pseudomonadota > Alphaproteobacteria > Sphingomonadales > Sphingomonadaceae > Sphingomonas. Next base: position 927,608 of record NZ_NFUR01000001.1, on the reverse strand, counting down.
GTGCCCACCTCCAACGTAACCGTCCGCATCGCCGATGGCGTAGGCGCGATCCCGCCGGGGGACTGGGATGCGTGCGCGGGAGCCGGCAATCCGTTCGTCAGCCATGCCTTCCTCTCGATCCTCGAACGCTCGGGATCGGTGAGCCCGCGCGCGGGCTGGCAATCGCTGCCGATCGTGATCGAGGATGCGCAGGGCGTCCCCGCGGCGATCGCCCCGGCCTATGCCAAGGGCCACAGCCAGGGCGAATATGTGTTCGACCATGCCTGGGCCGAAGCCTGGGAGCAGGCGGGCGGGCAATATTATCCCAAGCTTCAGATTGCCGTGCCCTTCACGCCCGTGCCGGGGCCCCGCCTGCTGCTGCGCGACGGCGCGCTGGCGCCCGGCCTGATCGCCGGGATCGAGGCGGTGACCGACCGCAACCGGCTCTCCTCGGCGCACGTCACCTTTCTCGAGCCGGACCAGCTGCCCCTGTTCGAGCAGGCCGGCTGGCTGATCCGCGCCGGCACCCAGTTCCACTGGGCGAACGAAGGCTATGGCGGCTTCGACGAGTTTCTGGGCGCCCTTGCCAGCCGCAAGCGCAAGGCGATCCGCAAGGAACGCGCGGCGGCGGTGGCGGGGCTGGCCATCCGCCACCTGTGCGGCGCCGAGATCACCGAGGCGCATTGGGATGCCTTCTGGGCCTTCTATCAGGACACGGGCAGCCGCAAATGGGGCCGTCCCTATCTCACCCGTGACTTTTTCTCGCTGCTCGGCGCCGAGATGGCGGACAAGGTGTTGCTGATCTTCGCCGAGCGGGATGGGCAGCCGATCGCCGGCGCGCTCAACCTGGTCGGCGCCGATGCGCTCTATGGCCGCTATTGGGGCGCGATCGAGGAAGTGCCCTTCCTGCATTTCGAGCTCTGCTACTATCAGGCGATCGATGCCGCGATCGCACGCGGCCTGAACCGGGTGGAGGCGGGCGCGCAGGGCGAGCACAAGCTCGCGCGCGGCTATGCGCCGGTGACCACCTGGTCGGCGCATTACCTCCCCGATCCGGGCTTCCGCCGCGCCGTCGCCGACTATCTCGAGCGCGAGCGGGAAGCGGTGGCGCAGGAGCAGGAATATCTCGGCGAGCTGACGCCCTTCCGCCGCGGCTGCTAGGCGCGGCGCGGATTTGCCGGTCCCGGCCCGGCCCGTTCACCGTCACCCCCGGGGGATGCGGTGCGCGCAGGCTAGCGCTTCACCTTCCCGTGCTTCGCTCTGTGCGTCGGGCTGGGCGAAGGGGACGGCGTGGGCGTGGGCACCGGAGATTCCTCCGGCTCCGGCACCGGGCTCGCCTCGGGATCCGGCAGGCTGCTGCCGCCCTGGTGCCCCTCGCGCAGGATGATGTCCCGCTCCCAGCGCGGCACCGGCAGTTCGCCCGGCTCGATCACCGGCGCGGGCACCGAATGATCGATCTTGAACAGCGCGCTTGAACCGTCGCGCCAGAGCGGAATCAGCCCCTGTTCGAAGCGCGGATTATAGGCAGGCGTCTCGATCATCCAGACATAGTCGAACGCGTCGCGCGGGAAGCGCGCCAGCGCCCAGGCTACCGGGCGCCAATATTCGCGCGGGCACTGCACGTCGGTGACGATCTGCGACGGATCATGGGCGAAACGCCTGGCGGCGGCATAGCGCACGGTGAGCAGCTGCCCGCCCGCCATCGACCATTGATCGTTGGTGTAGGCGAGCTTGCGCTCCAGCGCGAGCGCAGGGACATGCTGCAGCCGCGTCTGCTTCCATTCGTAGCGGCAGGTCTCACCGACGAAGCTGATCAGCCGGGCGCCCTGGGGAAGATGCTCGAGCGCCTTGAGCTCGCGGTCATAGGTGCCGCTGTAGAGCAGGAAGCTCCAGGTCGTGGCGGCGATGCGCACGCAGAAGAAGCTCATCCCGAGCACCGCCACGGTGGCGGCGCCGCGGATCGACAGGCCCGGCTTGGGCCGGATCGCGAGGATGCCGATCGCGAGCAGGAACGGCACCAGCCGCATGTCGGCATAGGCCGATCCGAACACGACGCGCGGCAGGAAGATATAGACCAGGGTCAGGAAGATGCCCGACAGCGCCAGGTTGCGCGAATATTGGATGTTCGGATCGCGCACCGCCTTGAACAGCAGCAGGAACAGCACGCCGACCGAGGCCAGGTCGAACAGCTGCCAGCGATCGCGGAAGACCTGGGTGATCCACAGCATCTTCGCGCGCCAGTTGAACATGTCGAACGTCTGGCCGGTGACGTGCCCGCCCGAGCGCCACAGCACCATCAGCAGCGCCGGCGGCGCGAGCACCAGGCACTGCAGCCCGGCATGGAACCAGGGCAGGATCCAGCCGCCGACCAGGTCCTTGTGCCACGGCACGTGCGGATTGCGGCGCAGATCGTGCTGGCGGATCAGCTCGGCCGAGAAGGCGAGGATGCCGAGCAGGCCCCAGCCATAGGTGTGGCAGACCCAGATCAGTACCGAGATCGGCAGGAACACCATCGAGCGGAAGACGAACTTGCCCAGCCGCGCCAGCCGCAGCCACCAGCCGAACGCCAGCAGGGCGAACGCCATCGACAGCGCGAAATTGACGAAGCCGAAATGGAAGGGGAAGGCATAGGCGAGCGGCAGCGCGAACAGCGCGGTCGCCGGGATGCGGCCGTGCACCTCGCGCGCGATCCACAGCATGCCCGCCACCGTCATCGCCGGGATCGCGATGACGATCAGCTTCACCGCCAGCTCGAGCCCGAAGACATGGTGCAGCGGGATGACCAGCAGGTCGACGCCCAGATTGCCCATCAGGCTCCAGCGGAAGTCGTACCATTCCTTCAGGAAGGGATATTGGTCATAGGTGAACTGGACGCGGTAGCGCCCCATATGGCCGGGCAGATCGACCAGCGGCGGGATCTGGGGCCAGAGCAACGGAATAATGGCTATGAAGGTGCAGAGCGCCACGAACCATCGTGTCTGCCACCATTGCAACGCGTCGCCCCTGTCCATCCGCGCCTTCTAGTGCGCAGGGGCGCCGCCCGACAAGCGGTTCCTGTCGATCTCGTACAGCCCGCTGGTGCCGTCCCGCCAGACGGGCTTCGTGCCGGCGAGCAGCCGCGTATCGAAGGGCGGCGGCGCGATCAGCCAGACATAGTCGAACGCGTCGCGCGGGAAGCCGCGCAGCGCCTGGTCGATGGTCATGCGGTCCTGCTTGTCCTTGCAGGGGCTGGCGAGGACGACTTCGGACGGATCGATCGCGAACGCGCCCATCGCAGGCGCGTCGATGGTGAGCAGCGCCGAGCCGGCGAGCTCCCACTGGTCGTTGGAGAACGCCGCGCGGCGCGCCATCGCCAGGCCGGAAAGGTGATCCAGCCGGCCGAGCGCCCAGGGATCGATGCAATTGTCGCCCACGAACGCAACGATCCGCGCCCCACGCGGGACATGGTCGAGCGCGGCGAGCTGCCGGTCATATTCGCGGCCATATTGCCAGAAGCTGATCGTGGTCCCCGCCGTCCGCGCCAGCAAGAACGCCAGGCCGGCGATCGCCAGCCAGCGCAGCTCGCGCGCGCCGATGCCCTTGTCGACGCGAATCGCGAGCAGCGCGAACAGGACGATGAACGGCGCCAGCCGCATATCGGCATAGGCGGAGCCGAACAGCTTGTAGGGGATCAGCACGAAGGCGCCGGCCAGCATCAGGCACGCGCCCACCAATGCCGCCGAATGGCCGAAACGCGGGGTGCGCGCGCTCCGGTAGATCAGCCCCCAGAGCAGCAGCACCGAGCAGAAGTCGAACAACCACCAGCGGTCGCGCAGGAAGATCGCCAGCCACGAGACCTTGCGCGGGCTGAAGAAGCGCTCGGTGATCCCGCCGCCGCCATCGGGCCGCCAGAGCAGCAGCGGCAGCAGCGGCGATGCGAGCGGCAAACAGGCGATGGCGGCGCGCATCGCCGCATCGAACCATCCGCCGCCATCCCGGCGCCGCAACGCGAGCTCGGCACCGAAGACCATCAGTCCCAGCATGCCCCAGCCCATGACGTGCGCGACCCAGACGACGCATGCCAGCGGCAGGAACAGCGCCGCGCGCAGCCCGGTCCGCCCCAGCCGCCCGAGCCGCAGCCACAGGGCGAAGCCGTTGAGCGCGAGCGCCGCCGCCAGCGCGAAGTTGAGGAAGCCGAAATGGAAGGCGTAGTTGTAGACGAGCGGCAGCGCGAACAGCGCGAAGGGCGTGACCCGGCCATGCACCTCCCGCGCGATCCACAGGATGCCGGCAGCCGAAAGCGCGACCGTCGCGATCGTGACCAGCTTCACCGCCGGCTCCAGCCCGGTCAGCGGGGCAAGGCCCGCGACCAGCAGGTCGGCGCCGAGATTGCCGATCAGCCGCCATTGGAAATGATACCATCGGCCCAGCATGTCCGCATCGGTGCCCAGCATCACCCGGAACCGGCCGATATGCCCGGGCAGATCGGTGAGCGGCGGTACGTCCGGCGCGAGCAGCGGCAGGCACGACGCCAGGATCGCGGCGAGCGCGAACCAGCGCGTCTCCCACCAGCGGGCCGCCGGCGGTTCCATCAGTGGCGCGACGCCAGCCTGTAGGTGCGCGGCGCATCCCCGCCATCGATCGGCACCAGCCAGTCGGGGATCGATCCGGCGCGCAGGCTGGCGGCAAGGCTGCGCGGATCCCGCGCCTCCCTGGCGAAGCGGTCGAGGTCGTCGGGGCAGAAGGCGACGTAATCGATGCCCCATGCCCGCGCGATCGCTTCGGATTGCGCAGGCTGGCTCAGGAAGAAGTCGTACATGGCACGGTTTCCCCGATTGTTTCGGTGATAGGGCGCGGCGAGCACCGCGTGCGGCGTGGCGGCGAGCGCATAGGCGCCGAGGTCGAGTGGCGCGAGCAGGTGTCCGGGCGGCAACCCCGCCAGCCGGGCGAGGCTCTCCGGCGTGGTGCAGCTCGGCCCGGCGGCGGCGCGCGGCGGAAAGATCGCGGCGGCGGCGATCGGGTAGAGGATGCCGGTCGCGGCGATCCAGGCGGCGGCGAGCGCGAGCGGGCCACGCGTCCGCGCGGCACCGATCGTCACCGCCAGCGCCGGCGCGGCGAGCATCGCCCCGGCATAGGCACCGCGCAGCTGGAACAGCGTGATCGCCAGCGCGGTGCACTGGAGCGCGGCCAGCACCCACCAGCCCGCCTCGCGCCGCCGCCGGGCGATCGCGAGGGACGCGACCAGCCCGACCAGGGCGAGCCCGGCATAGGCGATGGCATTGGCGGGCGGCGCGCCGAACAGGGGCTGCGCCTCCCCGACTTCGGCGAGCCAGAGGCGCGCGAGCAGCGGGTCGACTTCGCCATAGGGATCGAGGCATTGCGGCGCGAGCAGCAGCACCGCCCCCGCCACCGCCACGCCGGCGATCCCGGCGGCGGCCGCACGCGACCGCAGGGTCCGCCGCCCTGCGACTGCGAACAGGGCCAGGCCCATCGGCGCGATCGCGGCACATTGCGCCACGCGCCACGACAGCCCGGTGAAACCGTCACAGGCCGGCACGCTCCAGCCGCTCGTGCGAAACAGGATGCCCGCTCCGGCAAGCGCGATCGGCAGGACGAAGCCGAAGCCGAGCAACCGGTCGCGGCCGCCCGGCCCGTCCACCACCCACAGCAGCACCAGCGCCGCCCCGGCGACGCCCAGCAGCGGCAGGGTCTCTAGCCCGATGATGAGCGACGCCGTCACGGCAAGCGCCGCGCCCGCGCCCGCCCGGAAACTGCCCGTGCCGAGCAGCGCGCGCGCCAGCAGCAGGATCAGGACGAGCTGCAATCCGTGATGGTCGATCCGCCCCGGCAAGAACAGGCTGGTCGCCGGATAGGCGAGCGCGGCGAGCAGGATCGCCGTCGCCGGCGGCGCACCCAGGCGGCGCGCGACCGCGCCGGTCAACGCCAGCGCGGCGCAGAACAGCGAAGCCGGCCACAGGATCACCGCGGCCAGCGCCGCGCCATGGCCGCCCAGCCAGGGGGTGAGCAGCACGATCCATGCCGCGGGCACCAGGTCGGCCAGTCGCGACCAGTGCATCTCCAGCCCCGGCTCCGGCCCGAGACGATGCTGGGCAAGGTCGCCGAAGGACTGACCGGCCAGCCAGTCGCGGATCTGCTGGAGCCGCGCCATGTCGTCGGTATCGGGGAGCCGCAGCGCGGCCAGATCGTGCCAGTCGCGCAGCGTCCAGGCGGCGGACAGCACCACGGTCAGCAGCAGCGCGACGCCAAGGTCACGCCATGCATAGCGGGGCGGGCTCGTCTCCATGCCACCGCAGCTAGGCCAGTTTGGTTAATTGCGCGTTAGGCGCTGGCCGTCGGCAGGTGCCCGGGGCACCTGCCAGATACACGATCAGAGGCGGTCGCGGCGCCCGAGCAAACGGAGCCGCAGCGCGTTGAGCTTGATGAAGCCCGCGGCGTCGCGCTGGTCGTACGCGCCCTGATCGTCCTCGAAGGTCACCACCTTCTCCGAATAGAGGCTGTACGGCGACTTGCGGCCGGTGACGATCACGCTGCCCTTGTAGAGCTTGAGCCGGACGGTGCCGGTCACCTTTTCCTGGCTGTGATCGATCGCGGCCTGGAGCATCTCGCGCTCGGGCGCGAACCAGAAGCCGTTGTAGATCAGCTCGGCATAGCGCGGCGCAAGCTCGTCCTTCAGATGCGCCGCGCCGCGATCGAGGGTGATCTGCTCGATGCCGCGATGGGCGAGGTGATAGATGGTGCCGCCCGGCGTCTCGTACATGCCGCGGCTCTTCATCCCGACGAAGCGGTTCTCGACCAGGTCGAGCCGGCCGATGCCGTGCTTGCGGCCCAGCTCGTTGAGCGCGGTGAGCAGCGTCGCCGGCGACATCGCCTGGCCGTTCAGCGCCACGCCGTCGCCGCGCTCGAAATCGATCGTGATCGTCTCGGGCTCGTTCGGGGCGTCTTCCGGGTTCACCGTGCGCGAATAGACATAGTCGGGCACTTCCTCCCACGGGTCCTCGAGCACCTTGCCCTCGCTCGAGGTGTGGAGAAGGTTCGCGTCGGTCGAGAAGGGCGATTCGCCGCGCTTGTCCTTGGCGACCGGAATCTGGTGCTTCTCGGCGAACTCGATCAGCCGGGTGCGGCTGGTCAGGTCCCATTCGCGCCAGGGAGCGATCACCTTGATGTCCGGGTTGAGCGCGTAATAGCCCAGCTCGAAGCGCACCTGGTCATTGCCCTTGCCGGTGGCGCCGTGGCTCACCGCATCGGCATTCACCATCTTGGCGATCTCGATCTGGCGCTTGGCGATCAGCGGGCGCGCGATCGAGGTGCCGAGCAGATACAGGCCCTCATAGAGCGCATTCGCCCGCATCATCGGGAAGACGAAATCCTTGACGAACTCCTCGCGCAGATCGTCGATGAAGATGTGCTCGGGCTTCACGCCGGCCATCTCGGCCTTTTTGCGCGCCGGCTCGAGCTCCTCGCCCTGGCCCAGATCGGCGGTGAAGGTCACCACCTCGCACTGATATTCCTGCTGGAGCCATTTCAGGATCACGCTCGTGTCCAGGCCGCCCGAATAGGCGAGCACGACGCGGTTGATCTTGTCCGACATGGGCGACTCCAAAGGATGTGCGGGGAAACGGCGTGCGCCTTACGGGCGCGGGACCGCTTCCGCAAGTTCTGTAGCTGGGGCATGCTCCCCGGCATCGACTCGGGAGGGGCAGATGGCCGAGCTCAAGACCAGGGCAACGGAGATTCAGGTCGCCGACTTCATCGCCGCGGTGCCCGACGCGCCGCGCCGCGCGGATGCCGAGGCGGTCTGCGCGATGATGGCGCGGCTGACCGGCGCGCCGCCGAAGATGTGGGGGCCGTCGATCATCGGCTTCGGGCGCTATGCCTATCGCTACGACAGCGGCCGCACCGGCGAGATGTGCCGGATCGGCTTCAGCCCGCGCAAGGCCGAGCTGGTCCTCTATGTGCTCGACGGCAATGCCGACCAGAGCGAGGTGCTGGACCGGCTGGGCAGGCACAGGACCGGCAAGGGCTGCCTGTACATCAAGCGGCTGGCCGATGTGGACGCGGACGTGCTCGAGGAGATCGTCCGCGCCAAGATCGCGCGGATGGACGCCGCCTACCCGGCCTGACCGGCCTGGCGCAGCGTCACCTTGTGCGGCTCGTGCAGGGCCCGCTCCGCCTCGACCATATAGTCGCGGGTCAACGGCAATGCGTCGCGCGAGCGCGAGAACTGGAGCTGGTAGTTGACCAGCCCGCCATATTTGAAGCTCACATGGCACCCCGCCAGGTAGAAGCACCACATGCGATAGAAGCGCTCGTCGTACAGGCCGGTGATCGCGTCGCGCGCCGCGACGGTGCGCTCGTACCAATGTTTCAGCGTCTCGGCATAATGGAGGCGCAGCACCTCCACGTCCGTCATGAAATAGCGCAGCCCTTCATAGCCCTGGGCGATCTCCGAGAGCGCGGGGATATAGCCGCCGGGGAAGATGTATTTGAGCGTGAAGGCATCGGTGACGCCGGGCCCGCCCGCCCTGCCGATGGTGTGGAGCAGCATCACGCCCTCGGGCGTCAGCAGTTCGCGCACCTTGCGGAAGAAGGTGCGGTAATGCGGCGTGCCGACATGTTCGAACATGCCGACCGAGACGATCCGGTCGAACTGGCCGGTAACGTGGCGATAGTCGATCAGCTCGAACTTCACCTTGTCCGCCACGCCGGCATCGAGCGCGCGCTGGCGGGCGACCTTGAGCTGCTCCTCCGACAGAGTGACGCCCAGCACCTCGGCGCCCGTCTTCTGGTGGATGTAGAGCGCCATGCCGCCCCAGCCGCAGCCGATGTCGAGCACCTTCATCCCCGGCTTCAGCGCCAGCTTGGCGACGATGTGCGCCTTCTTGTCGAGCTGGGCCTGTTCGAGGCCGATGCCCGGCGCGCTGAAATAGGCGCAGCTATATTGCCGGTCGGTATCGAGGAAGAGATCGTAGAGCTTGCCCGACAGATCATAGTGATGGGCGACGTTCCGCTTCGAACGGCGCTCCATGTTGATCCGGCCGAGCCGGAACATCACTGCGTCGACCGCCTTCTTGAACGCGCTGGGGAAGAGCACCGAATCATTGTCTTCCCAGCGGTTGTTCGACGCAAACAGGATCAGCAGGTCGAGAATCTCGCCCTGCTCCATCAGGATGTCGCCGTCCATGAACGCCTCGGCCGCGCCCAGCGAGGGGTCGCGCAGGATGCGCCGCGTCGCGCCTGCTCCGAAACGGATCGTTACCGGCTTGAGCGCCGGATCGGCTTCGCCGAAGCTCTGCCGGGTGCCATCCGCGTGGATGACGGTGAGTTGTCCGCGCCTGATTGCGCGTGCGAAAAAACGATCGATCAACGCCATTAAGCCGTCACCACCACCCGATGTAACAGCCCCCCGGTAACCACATTAGGGAAGCGCGCGATTTCCGCAATATTTCCGCAGCTGCGAAATCAGATTCCGCCATACCATTCATAGCCGGCGATATCCTCCCAGAAGCCGCCCTTGCCGCGGCCGATCCCGGCCAGGCTCGCCACCGCCTCGATCCGCATCACATATTTCGCATGCTTGTAGCCAAGCTGGCGCTCGACCCGGAGGCGCAGCGGCGCGCCATGCCCGACGCCGAGCGGCGCGTCGTTCATCGCCCAGGCGAGGATCGTCTGGGGGTGGAAGGCGTCCACCAGGTCGATCGATTCATAATAGGGAATCCGGCGCTGGCCGAACACGTCGGCGCAGTGGAAGACGATGTAGCGCGCGCCGTCGCGCAGGCCGGCGAGCTGGAGGATGGTCTCCAGCCGCGGCCCCTGCCATTTGCCGATAGCGCTCCAGCCCTCGACGCAATCGTGCCGGGTGATCTGCGCGCGCTGCGGAAGCGAACGCAGCTGGGCAAGGCTTAGCGAGAGCGGCCGCACCACCAACCCGCCGACCTGCAATCGCCAGCCGGCGAAGCGATTGGCGGCGAGCGCGTTATATTCGGGCGTATTGGGATTGGCGGTGCCGTTGGTGCGGAAGCGCGGGCTGCGCTGTTCCGGGCGGAACTCGCGGGCAAGCGCGGCGCGGCCGTTGACGGTGCGCTGGAGATAGCGATGCGCTTCCTCCGCGCTCAGCAGCACCGGGCTCCCGCTCCACGCGTCGCAGCCGGCGAGCAGCGTTGCGCCGCCGGTGACGATCAGGCCGCGCCGGGTGATCATTCCCCTGGCTCCGCTTCGGGCGATTTCCACCAGCCGGTGATCATCGAGCGGACCTCGTTCACCGGGCCGGCCAGGATCACCAGGGTAAGGTGCGCCACCAGGAAGCCGGTCAGCAGCGCCATCGCGATGAAATGGAGCGAGCGCGCCGATTGCCGCCCGCCGAACAGGTCCGCCAGCCAGGGCCACATGCCCGGCGCCAGCGCCAGGCCGGTGAAGATCAGCAGCGGCAGCAGCACGAACAGGACCAGGGCATAGCTCGCCTTCTGGAAGAGATTGTACGCGCGCGGGTCCTCCGGATCGTGGAAGCGCATCTCCCAATGCGCCCGCAGATCCTCTCCGACATGCGCGGCGGTGAGCTCCTCGCGGCGGAAGCGCAGGTCGCGCTGGAGATGCCGGTTGGCCAGGCTCCAGGGCAGATAGACCAGCAGCGAGAAGGCCAGCACCAGCGCGAAGAACAGATGCCAGTGCCGCGCGCCGGCCAGGTCGTAGGTGGACGGCAGGGTCAGCCAGCCGGGCCAGCGCGGCAGGCTGAGCCAGGCATGGTCGAAATTCGCGCCGTAATTGCCCCAGTAGAGCCGCGGATGCGCATTGAAGATCATCAGCCCGCTCGGGATCATCACCAGCACGGCGAGCGCGTTGACCCAGTGCCAGATGCGCGTGATCAGCCGGTGGCGATAGACCTGCATGGCCCTATCCTAGCCGATCATCCATAGGCGCGCACGAAGAAGACGATGGTGGTGCCGCCGGTGACGAGCAGCGTCCAGGCCCGCACCACCCGGTGCGAGAGCCGCTTGCCGAGGCGCGCGCCCAGCCAGCCGCCCAGGATCCCGCCGGCGAGCATCGGCAGGCAGGCCCACCAGCGCACCATCCCGATCGCGATGAACACCAGCGCCGCCGCGAAATTGGCGACCGCGAGCATCAGCGTGCGGATCGAGAATAGCGAGCGCGGGTCGGCGCCGGCGAGCAGGCCATAGACCGCGGTGGTGATCAGCCCCACCCCGCCGCCGAAATAGCCGCCATAGATGCCGAGCAGGCTCTGCGCGGTGACGAGGGTGCGCGTCCCGATGGTCACGCGGGCGTGCAGCCAGTCCGAGGCGCGGCGGCCGAACGCCATCACCACGAAGGCGAAGAGCAGCAGCCAGGGGATGATCATGTCGAAGGCCCGGGTCGGCGTGAGCACGAGCAGCATGCTGCCGACCAGCCCGCCGGCAAAGGTGATCCCGGCGAGCGCCCGCACCGACAGGCCGCCCACCGGCGCCAGCTCGTCGCGATATTCCCAGGCGCTCGCGCCCGCGCCCGGCAACAGGGCGACGTTGGAAGTGGCATTGGCGATGTTCGAGGGCAGGCCGAGCGCGATCAGCGCCGGCAGCGTCGCGAAGGTGCCGCCGCCCGCTAGCGCGTTCATCGCGCCGCCGAGCATGCCGGCGGCGGCAGGGAGGATCAGGGCGGCGGGATCGATCACTCCGCCTTCCTTCCGCGCCTGCCCCGCCTTGTCGAGGGCAATCTCGCGCGCGCCGATCCCCAGAGGAAGATACCCGGATGGCGCTACCGCGATGCCGGGCTTTAGCCCAGCGCCGCCATCTTCTCCTCGGCCTCGCGGTCCATCTGGGCGCGGCTCTTCTTCTCGGCCGCGGTCTTGAGCTGGCCGCAGGCAGCGTCGATGTCGCGTCCGCGCGGCGTGCGGACGGGGGCGGAAATGCCCGCCTCGAACACGATGTTGCTGAACGCCCGGATCCGCTCCGGCGTCGAGCATTCATAAGGCGCACCCGGCCAGGGGTTGAACGGGATCAGGTTCACCTTGGCGGGCAGCTTGTACTTCTTGAGCAGGCGGACCAGCTCGCGGGCATCGGCGTCGCTGTCGTTCTTGTCCTTCAGCATCACATATTCGAAGGTGATGCGCCGGGCATTGTTGGCACCCGGATAGTCCGCACAGGCCTGGAGCAGCTCCTCGATCCCGTATTTGCGGTTCAGGGGCACGATCTCGTCGCGCACCTCCTTGGTGATCGCGTGGAGCGACACCGCGAGATTCACCCCGATTTCCTCGCCCGCGCGCGCCATCATCGGCACCACGCCGCTGGTCGACAGGGTGATGCGGCGCTTGGAGAGCGCGAGCCCGTCGCCGTCCATCACGATCGCCAGCCCGTCGCGGACATTGTCGAAATTGTAGAGCGGCTCGCCCATGCCCATCATCACGATGTTGGTGAGCATGCGGCCCTCGGGCTGGCTCGGCCATTCGCCCAGCGCATCGCGGGCCAGCATCACCTGGCTGACGATCTCGCCCGCCGTCAGATTGCGCACCAGCCGCATCGTGCCCGTGTGGCAGAAGCGGCAGTTGAGCGTGCAGCCCACCTGGCTGGAGACGCAGAGCGTGCCGCGGTCCGCATCGGGGATGAAGACCATCTCATAGTCCTGGCCGTCCGCCGAGCGGAGCAGCCACTTGCGCGTGCCGTCGGTCGAGACCTGCGCTTCCACGATCTCGGGCCGCCCGATCACGAATCGTTCGGCGAGCCAGGGGTGCTGCGCCTTGGCGATGTCGGTCATCGCCGCGAAGTCGGTCGCGCCGCGATTGTAGATCCAGTGCCAGATCTGCTTGGCGCGCAGCTTGGCCTGTTTCGGCTCCAGCCCGGCATCGGCGAGCACCGCGCGAAGCTGTTCGCGCGAGAGGCCGATCAGGTCGATGCGGCCGTCCTCGCGCGCCACCGCCGGGCGCGGCACGGGCACGGGGTCGATATGCCCGGGAATGGGCATAGGCTCGATGTGCCCGTGAACGGGCGGGGGCGCGGCCGAAGCTGTCTGCATGGCCGCGCACATAGTCGATCTCGCGCGATTATTCCAGTGACCCCAGCGCGTTGAGGCTGGTCCGCAGCGATTCGACCAGCCCGGTGCGCGGCTCCTCGCCCAGAAAGGCCACCAGCTCGCGATTGTCGAGGCGCACCGGGTGGTTCCAGAAGGGGCGCATCTCGATCAGCTCGCGCAAGGTCGGGTTGAACGGCGCGGCAAGCGGCAGCAGCGCCCAGGGCAGGCGGGCATGCTTCACCCGGCGCCCCGCCGCCGCCGCGATCGCCGCGGGGAAGCCGCTACCATCCGGGTCCCAGTGACCGGCGAAATGGAAGCGGGCGAAGCGCGGCAGCTCCGCCTCGCGATCGAGCAGCCGGGCGAAGGTCTCGCCGACATCAGGCAGATAGGCCCAGGCATGCCCCGTCCCGCGTCGCCCGGGATTGGTCACGCGCGTCACCGGCTTGCCCGGGGTGATCATCCCCTGCGAGAGCCAGCTGTTGCCCGGACGCGGCCCGTAATAGTCGCCAGCGCGCAGGATCAACGCGCGGACCCCCGATTCGGCGATCCGCGCCTCCATCGCCTTGCGGATCGCGCCCTTGCGCGTGCCCGGCTCCTGCGGCGAATCGGGCCGGGCGACCGGGGTTCCGGCGGGGTCGTAATTGTAGATCGTGCCGGGCAGCGCGAGGCGGGCGTCATTGGCCCAGGCCGCTTCTATGCTGTTCTCCAGCATCGGCAGCACCCGCTTGTCCCATTCGCGATACCCCGGCGGATTCACCGCATGGACCAGCGCCGCGATCCCCTCGGCTGCGGCCAGCACGTCGCTGCGCACCATCGCGTCACCCTCGCGCCAGTCGATCCTGGGGTCGAGCCCCGGGCGGATCCCGCGGACCAGGCCGCGCACCTGCCAGCCCCTGGCGAGCAGCGCCCGCGCCGTCTCGCCGCCTACCCCGCCGGTTGCGCCCAACACCAATGCGATCCTGTTCATTCCGATCTCCATCATCACCTGTGTCACCAGCTGTGGCGAAAATGGGCCTGATAGAAAATTGCCTAACCTTTGCAGGCGGTATATAGGAATTTGATGAACTCCATCGACTGGGAGCAGCAGCGCGCCTTCCTGGCGGTGCTCGAGACCGGTAGCCTGTCCGGCGCGGCGCGGCGGCTCAACCTTGCGCAGCCGACGGTACGGACGCGAATCGAGGCGCTGGAGGCGGCGCTGGGCACGCCGCTGTTCACGCGCTCCCCCGGCGGCCTCACCCCTACGGAGAGGGGATCGGCGCTGCACGAGCATGCCCGCGCGATGGCGCTCGCTTCGGACGCGTTCGTCCGCACCGCCTCGGCGGCCCCGGACGAGATCGCCGGCACCGTGCGCGTCACCGCCAGCGAAGTGATCGCGGTGGAGGCGCTGCCGCCCATCCTCACCGCCCTTGCCCGCCGATATCCGCGCCTGGTGATCGAGCTGAGCCCGAGCAACCGCAACGAGGACGTGCTGCGCCGCGAGGCCGATGTGGCCGTCCGGATGGTGCCGCCCCGCCAGGAAGCGCTGGTCGCGCGGCGGATCGGCGCGGTGCCGCTCGGCGTGCACGCGCATCCCGACTATCTCGCCGGCCTCCCCTTCCCCGGCAGTTTCGCCGATCTGGCCGGCCACCGGCTGATCGGCCCCCAGAGCGATTCGCCGACGCTGCGCGCGGTGCAGGTGGCGGGCTTCCCCGTGAAGCTCGGCGAACTGGGCTTTCGCAGCGACAGCGACCATGCCCAGCTCGCCGCCATCCGCGCGGGGCTGGGCATCGGTATCTGCCAGGTGCCGATCGGCACGCGCGACGGACTGGTCAGGCTGCTCCCCGACTTCCGGCTCGACCTCGAAACCTGGGTGGTATGCCACGAAGACCTGCGCGGCCTGGCCCGCGTGCGCACGGTGTTCGACGCGCTGGTTGCCGGGCTCAAGGCCTATCTCGGTTAACCCCGGAGGAGCCACGACGCACCGCGTTCGGGTTGTCCTGTTGCATCCGTGCACCACAGCATTGCGTTCAAGGGGGTGAGTTGGTTGCTTTTTTGGAGTGCAGTAATGAAGCTTATCGGAACGATCCTCGCCGGCGCGACGCTGGCTATCGCCCCGGCCGCGCTGGCCCAGACCGCCGATCCGGCCGCCCCGGCGCAGACCGCACCGGCACCAGCCGCGCCGCAGGCCGCCGGGCCGGTGACCGAGGCCGAAGTCGGCCAGTTCGCCACCGCGGCGCTTGAGATCGACAAGATCCGCAAGGACACCGCCACGCCCGAAGCCGACAAGGGCGCCAAGATGGCGGCCGCCGCCACTGCCGCCGGCCTGACCGCCGAGCGCTTCAACGCCATCGGCCAGGCCATGCAGACGGACACGGCGCTCAACAAGCGCATCCAGGCAGCGGCATCCGCCAAGCTCGCCGCGTCGGGCGGCACGCCGGCGGCGAAGCAGCCGTAAAGGCTGGAGAGAATCGGGCGGATCGCTTCGACGGGAAGCGATCCGCCTCGGCATATTCTACCCGTCGCCCTGAACTTGTCCAAAGGCGCGCCGGCGCCGCCCCTCGATTCAGTTCACCGCCCAGCGCAGTCCAGCGCAGCGGCGTCGATCGCCGTCGCCGCGCCCCGCAGGGCATAGCCGTCGGCGAAGGGGGCGCCGTTCGCGCCCATCGTCTCCACGCTCATGCTCCGCCCCGCGCGCATCGCCGCGACGATCGCGGCATCGGTGCGCGCATCCGGCGCCCAGGCATCCGCATCCCCCGCTTGCAGCTCGAAGCGGCGCTCGCCGATCGACAGCGTCACGCGCGCATCGGGCGCGCGCGCGCGGCTCAATCTTATGTGCAGCTGGTTGCGCACCCCGTCCCGCGGCCAGGTCGCCACGCTGGCAAAGGGTTGCGCATTGGCATGCTTCTCCACCGGCCGGGCGATCGCGAAGCAGCGCAACGGCGAGGGATCGCGGAACGCCCCCCAGCCATCGAACGTGCCGAGCGGCGTGCGCGCCTGAAGCAGCAGCAGGAGCGCCAGCCCGCTCATGCCGGCGCCGCGCCGCGCCCGGTGCCGGTGTGCACCACCGTCTCCACGCCATGCTCGATCCGCACGATCGAACCCTGGGGCAGGTCGGGCGCCACCGGCGCGGCGAACCTTGGCTGGACCGGCAGCCCGGTCATCACGCCGCGCAGGACGCGGCTCGACATGCCGTGCATGATCACCAGCCGGTCGCCCGGATCGTCGTCGGTATCGGCGAGCCAGGACGAGACGCGCGCCGCGATGCCGTCATACCATTCGCCGCCCGGCGGCGGGCGGGTGTAGAGCCCATGCTCCAGATCGAGGAAGCCCGGCACCTCGGCCATCAGATCGGCATAATAGCGCCCGCTCCATTCGCCCATGCCGATCTCCACCAGCCGGTCGTCGCGGCGCGCCTGGTGCCAGTCGAGCTCGAGATGCTCGGCGATGATCGCCAGCGTCTGCAGCGCGCGCCCGGCACTCGACGACCAGAGCGTGAGCCTGGGCCGGGGTCCCAGTATCTGGCGCAGCGCCGCGCCCATCGCGTCCGCCTGGGCGAAGCCGGCCCGCGTCAGCGGCGTGTGCGGATGATCGCCCTGCATGCGCCGGGCAAGGTTGAACACGGTCTCGCCGTGGCGGGCGATGAAATCGCGGCCTTTGCGCTTGCTCGTCATCGGCCCCGCACAAGCCTTGGCGGCAAGAGAAAGGCAAGTGCCCAATTTGCGCCCCCTTTCGTTCAGCGGGGAATCAGGTGCGCTATTCCAATAGGACACCAGCCCGCTCGCGGGCAGACGATAAGAGGGAGTGACCATTGCGGGGACATTGTCGCCGTTAAGGGCCAGGCGTGGCCGGCAATCGCAACTGTTGCGGATAAGCCACGCTTTTTTCTGTTTATCGGGGGTTCATGAAACGGCGTCCCTCGCGCCGGGTTGATCTCCCCGCCCGCGCTTTGCAGCGCGGGTGCGTACCCAAGGAGTTCAGTTATGCGTACCAAGTTCATCGCCGCCGCCGCAGCGCTTCTCGCCGGCTCGGCCTTCGCCGCTCCCGCCTTCGCGCAGAGCACCGATTCGGGCTTCACCGGCCCGCGCGCCGAAGCCGTGGTCGGCTGGGATCACGTCAAGCCCTCGGGCAGCGGCGTCAAGGGCGCCGACGGCGTGCTCTATGGCGGCCAGATCGGCTATGACTTCCAGGCCGGCAACGCCGTGTTCGGCGTCGAAGGCGAAGCCACCGGCTCCACCGCCAAGCGCACCGACACCAGCGTGCTCGTCGCCGGCGACCGTGCGCGCATCAGCACCGGCCGCGACCTCTATGTCGGCGCCCGCGTCGGCTTCACCGTGGGCGGCAACGCGCTGATCTATGCCAAGGGCGGCTATACCAACGCCAAGTTCGACAGCCGCTACGTGTCGGGCACCACCAACGTCAGCACCTCGGACAATGCCGATGGCTGGCGCCTGGGCGCGGGCGCCGAGGTGAAGCTGAACGACAAGGTCTATCTGAAGGGCGAGTATCGCTACTCGAAGTACAATAACGACGATGCCGGCATCGACGCCAAGCGCCACCAGGTGCTCGCCGGCGTCGGCGTGCGCTTCTAACACCCTTAACTGCGTATTTAAGGTGTGAACTATAGGGCCGGGGCGCTTGCTCCGGCCCTTTTTGCCGTTAAGGGTAAAGGTCGGAAAAGTCCCGGTACCGGGTTAGATTCGGGCGACACATGCCCCGGGGGTTCTTGATGAAGGCGACGATCGAACGCGCAACTCTGTTGAGGGGCTTGAGCCACGTCCAGTCCGTGGTCGAGCGGCGCAACACGATCCCCATCCTGTCCAACGTGCTGATCGAGGCACAGGGCGGCGGCGCGCTGCGCCTGATGGCGACCGACCTCGACCTGCAGATCGACGAGACGATCGCGGCCGCGGTCGACCAGCCCGGCGCGATCACCGTGCCGGCGCACACCCTGTTCGACATCGTCCGCAAGCTGCCCGAGGGCGCGCAGGTCGAGCTGTCGGCGGCCGAGGGGCGGATCACCGTCAATGCCGGCCGCGCGCGCTTCACCCTGTCGACGCTGCCGCGCGACGATTTCCCGATGATCGCCGAGGGCGAGCTGCCGACGGTGTTCGAGCTGCCGGCCGAGACGCTGAAGCAGATCATCGACAAGACGCGCTTCGCGATCTCGACCGAAGAGACGCGCTATTATCTCAACGGCATCTATCTGCATGTCGTCGACGAAGCGACGCCGGTGCTGCGCGCCGCCGCCACCGACGGCCACCGCCTCGCCCGCGTCACCGTGGCGCGGCCGGACGGTGCCGATGCGATGCCGGGCGTGATCATCCCGCGCAAGTGCGTGGGCGAGTTGCGCAAGCTGCTCGACGAAGTGGACGGCTCGATCGGCGTGTCGCTCTCGGCCTCGAAGATCCGCTTCGACCTCGGCCAGGCGATCCTCACTTCGAAGCTGATCGACGGCACCTTCCCCGATTATACGCGCGTCATCCCGACCGCGAACGACAAGCTGCTCAAGCTCGATCCGAAGAGCTTCATGGAAGGCGTCGACCGCGTCTCGACCATCGCGACCGAGAAGACCCGCGCGGTGAAGATGGCGCTGGAGCGCGACAAGGTGATCCTTTCGGTCACCAGCCCCGAAAACGGCGCGGCGGCCGAGGAAGTGCCGGGCGACTATGCCGCCCAGGGCTTCGAGATCGGCTTCAACAGCCGCTACCTGATGGACATCCTCAACCAGATCGAAGGCGATTCGGTGGAAGTCCATCTGGCCGACGCCGCGGCACCGACGCTGATCCGCGAGAACGACAAGTCGCCGGCGCTCTACGTGCTGATGCCGATGCGGGTCTGATCCCCCAAGGGATCCGGACATGAAAATAGCCGGTGTGGGCCCGCCCCACACCGGCTTTTTCGTTTCAGGCCGCTCGCATCAGGCAAACATGCCCCGCCGCAGCGCGACGACGATCGACACGACCAGATACAGGGCCATCGAGATCGTCATCAGTGTCCACAGGCTGACCTCCGCGACCAGGCCGAGCCTGGCGAGCGCCGCCCAGCCGAACAGGCCGAGCTGGGAAAGCCAGAGGCTGGCGATCGACGCTTCCGCCAGCGCGGCGCGGTTGAGTTCGTCGCTGGCGCGCCGGATCCGGGCGCTGAGCCAAGCCTGCAGCGCGAGCAACATGGCGAGACCGACCGCGACCGGGATCGCCGCATCGCCGGTGAAGCCGAAACGAACGGCAAGCGGCGGGGCAAGCAACAGCGCGGCGCCGAGGAGCAGGGCCACGCCGTTCACGCGCAGATAGCGCAACACCCCGGCATCGAGCGGATCGCCCTCCTGGTAATTCTCGGCCATGCGACGATAGAGCGCGCTGCTCGACGCGGCGACCAGAGCGAACAGGCCGAGGCCCAGCAGCAGGGCGGCGAGCGCGATCGAGGCGATGTCCTCGCCCGGCATTTCGGCCAGCCAGTCGAGCAGACCGGCCTTTCCGGCGGCGTAGGCAAGGACGAAGCCGACCACGGCACTGATCGCGGCGTGGACGAGCCGGCGGCGGGTCCCGGGACTAACCATGGGGGAGCTCCGGCGGGGTCCAGTCGTCAAGGAAGATGGCATCGATAGGCACTCCGAAAATCTTCGACAGCCGCATCGCCAGCGGCAGGCTTGGGTCATATTTGTCGGTCTCGACCGCGTTGATCGTCTGGCGCGACACGCCGAGCAGGCCGGCCAGCTCGCCCTGGCTCAGCCCGGCCTCGGCCCGCAGCACGCGCAGCCGGTTCTTCATTCGCGCTGTCCAGAACTCTGTACCATATGACAAGAACTCTTGTCTTTCTCGCGATGGTTGTCAAGAGTTCTTGTCAGGTGCGTGCGCGGTTGATTTCCTGCCCCGACTCCTATATTGACACTATTGTCAGTAAGGGATTCGCTTCCATGGCCACGCAACCCGCGCCGCAGATCTTCAACCCCGGCATCCCGATGAAGCGGGAATGGGGCACCGCGTTCCGCGCGCTCGGGCGGCTGCTCGCCAATGGCGACGATACCGAGCAGGTCTTCCGCATCATGCGCGCGCTGAACGGCGATGCGACGCAGAAGAGCTATCGCAAGCTGCTGACCATGCCCAATGGCGGGCGCATCGCCTTCCAGCATGTCGAGATGGCCGAGAAGCTGTCCGACCGCGCCTGGATCGACGGTTTCGCCGAGGGCACCGTCGGCGCCGCCTATCGCCACTTTCTCGACCGCACGGGCTATTCGGCCGACGGGCTGGTGGCCGTCAGCATGGCCGAGGGCGCGTTCCAGAATGCCGACATCCAGCATCCCTATGCCTGGATGGGCCGGCGCGAGCGCGACATCCACGACCTGTGGCACGTGATCACCGGCTATCAGGCCGACGAGCATCTGGGCGAGGCCTGCCTGGTCGCCTTCTCCTATGCGCAGACCGGCGGTCTCGGCTGGGGCTTCATCGGGCTGGGCGCGGCGCTGAAGAGCATCCGCATCACCCGCAGGCTCGATTTCTTCCGCGCGGTGATCGAAGGCTATCGCCACGGCAAGCGGGCCGAGTGGCTGCACGGCGAGGATTACGAGACGCTGCTCGCCGAGCCGCTCGACCAGGTCCGCCGCCGCCTGGGCATCGGCGACCCGGTCCGGTACCGGGCCGCGCAGGCCAGCCTCGAAGCGGCCGGCCTGAAGGGCATCTGATCCCCGCCTGCCCGCTCAGGGCAGGTTCTCGATCTTGCCGCCGCCGTCCGGCCGCGCCAGCCCGTCCATCGCTCCGAAGACTTCCTCGGCCGGAGTGACCGGCCCGGGCAGCTCGAAATGCTTCGGGTCGATTGCGGCGGAGTCGACCGAGCGGAGTTCGAACACGGCCTTGCCCGGCACGCCGGAATCGACCGGCTGGATCCGGAGCAGCGCGCCCTTGGCGAGGATGCCCCGCGCAGTGGCGCCGAACTGCGTCGATTCGGGGATGAAGCCGGCCATGAAGTCGAGCGCGAGATCGGCGGCGCGGGCGACGATCCGTCCGATCGGCGCCAGCTGCGGATCGGCGCTCGTCACGATCTCGATATGGCGCTTGCGGTCCTTCTCCGGCCCGGCGAGCATGCGCATCAGCCAGACCGAGCCGGTGCGCCCGGCCACGGTGGCGGGGGCGGTCCCCGGCTCCACGCCGAACTGGACCTTCTCCTTCTCCGCGGCCTTGGGCAGCATGGCCTTGAACAGCGTGGCCAGCGCCTGGAGCTCGAACACCTTGGGGCCGGTCTTCCCGTACAGCACGACATAGTCGGCGCCGTCGCGGCGGATGATCGCGAACTTGCCGGCCAGCTCGACGCGGGAATTCCCGCCTTCGTCCGCCTCGACCACCAGCTCCTTGCCGTCCACGCCGTAGCGCGCGGTCACATCGGCCAGCGCGGGCAAGGGCGCGAGCAGCGCGGCCAGGAGCAGCGTGGTGCGGAACATCGTGCCTTCTTTCCCCGAGGATGCGGACACGCGCGATCATCGGGCAAGTCCCGGCGCGCGGCAAGCGGGACGCATGCGGACAGGTGATCCCCGCCGCGCGATCGGCTATCGGCGGGAAATGGCCGCATCCCGCCTCGTCCTCACCGATTTCCGCAACCATGAAGATGCCGTGCTGGCGCCCGGCCCCGGCTTCGTGGTGCTGAGCGGCGAGAATGGCGCAGGCAAGACGAACGTGCTCGAGGCGCTGTCGCTGCTGGCCCCCGGCCGCGGCCTCAGGCGCGCACCGCTCGCCGAGATGGCGCGCCAGGGCGGCAGCGGCGGCTTCGGCGTCGCCGCGCGGCTGGGCCCGGAGTCCGACGGCATCGACATCGGCACCGGCACCCAGGCCGGCGCGCCCGAGCGGCGGCTGGTGCGGATCAACGGCGCCACCGCCGCGGCCACTTCGCTCGCCGAATGGGTGAGCGTGCTGTGGCTGACCCCGGCGATGGACCGGCTGTTCGTCGATGCCGCGGGCGAGCGGCGGCGCTTCCTGGACCGGCTGACCCTCGCCCTCGCCCCGGGCCATGCGCATCACGCGACGCGCTACGATGCGGCGATGCGCGAGCGCAATCGTCTGCTCGCCGACGATGCCGCGCCCGATGCCGACTGGCTCGCCGCGCTCGAGGCGCG
This sequence comes from Sphingomonas sp. IBVSS2, assembly GCF_002127225.1. Classification (GTDB taxonomy): domain Bacteria; phylum Pseudomonadota; class Alphaproteobacteria; order Sphingomonadales; family Sphingomonadaceae; genus Sphingomonas. The sequence continues at coordinate 905,557 of NZ_NFUR01000001.1, read as the reverse complement.
CATGGCCGAGCATGGCGCCGCCATCGACGCTGCCCGGCGCGAGGCCGTATCGGCGCTCGCGGAGCGGCTGGCGGCACAGCCCGAGGGGCCGTTCGCCCGCGCCGGCCTGGCGCTGGAGGGCTGGCGGGGCGATGCCGACACGCTGGCCCGCGAACTCGCCGCCGGCCGCCGGCGGGATGCCGCGGCGGGGCGCACGCTCGCCGGCCCGCACCGGGCGGACCTGCTCGTCACCCATCTGGGCAAGAACCAGGCGGCGCATCTCTGCTCCACCGGCGAGCAGAAGGCACTCCTTCTCGGCCTGGTCCTCGCCCATGCCGAACTGGTCGCCGAGCGCGCCGGACGCGCGCCGATCCTGCTGCTCGACGAAGTCGCCGCCCATCTCGATCCCGGCCGCCGCGCCGCGCTGTTCGCCCGGCTCGAAGGCCGCGGACAGGTGTGGATGACCGGCACCGAGCCGGGCCTGTTCGAGGCGGTGCCCGGCGGCGCCACGCGCTACCATGTCGCCGAGGGAACGGTGCGCGCGGAATAGGACTGGACGCCGCGGTGATTCCCACGCACCCTTTCGCACATAACGGGAGGGGGAAGGGATCATGCCCGCTTTGTTCATGCTCGGCGCCGTTGCGGCGGTGCTCGCGCCCGCACCGAGCGCATCCGGCGAGAAGCTGCGCGCCTGGCCAGCGATGCGCCACGAAGGCGCCACCTATGCCGTGGCGACCGACCGCAGGAACCGGATCATTTCCTGCGTGCCGCTCGATCCCGCCACCGATGCAGCCAAGACGAAGGCGGCCTGCACCGCCATCGCCGCCCGGGGCGTGCCGGCGGCGATCACACCGGCGCTGGCCAAGGGCCCGACCGAGGAATGGTTCCCGTCCTCCGACTATCCCGCCACGGCGATTCCCGAGCACAGCTCGGGCAGCGTGACCATCGTCTACGAGATCGACGAGCGCGGCGCGGCGACGCACTGCATGGTCCAGCACAGCAGCGGCATCGCCAGGCTCGACGTCGCCGCCTGCGCCGCGGTGCTGAAGCGCGCGCGCTTCACCCCGGCCAGCTACCAGGGCAAGCCGGTGCACGCGGCCGCGATCGCCACCTTCGAATATGACAGCGAATAAGCGCACCCAGGGGGGCCACCGCCCCCCTATTTTGCTTCCGTTTCGTGACGCCAATTCCTATATGCTGGGCATGGCAATCGACGACACCACTCCCGAAAATACCCCGAACCAGAACAGCTACGGCGCAGACTCGATCAAGGTCCTCAAGGGACTGGACGCGGTGCGCAAGCGCCCCGGCATGTACATTGGCGACACCGACGACGGCTCGGGCCTCCACCACATGGTGTTCGAGGTCTCGGACAATGCGATCGACGAGGCGCTGGCCGGGCATTGCGACAAGATCATCATCCAGCTGAATCCGGACGGCTCGGTCTCGGTCGAGGACAATGGCCGCGGCATTCCCACCGGCATCCACAGCGAGGAGGGCGTCTCGGCGGCCGAGGTCATCATGACCCAGCTCCATGCCGGCGGGAAGTTCGAGAACACCAGCGACGACAATGCCTATAAGGTGTCGGGCGGCCTGCACGGCGTGGGCGTCTCGGTGGTCAACGCGCTTTCCGAGTGGCTCGACCTCAACATCTGGCGCGACGGCGAGGAGCATTACATGCGCTTCGCCTATGGCGACGCGACGGCGCCGCTGAAGGTGATCGGTGCGGCGCCCGAGGGCAAGAAGGGCACGCGCGTGACCTTCCTCGCCTCGACCGAGAAGACGCCCGGCGACGGCGGCACCTTCAAGAACCAGATCGAGTACGACTTCGAGAAGCTCGAGCATCGCTATCGCGAGCTGGCGTTCCTGAACTCCGGCGTGCGCCTGTTCCTGCGCGATGCGCGGCACGAGGAAGTGAAGGAAGTCGAACTCTATTACGAGGGCGGCATCGCGGCCTTTGTGAAGTGGCTCGATCGCAACAAGCAGCCGCTGATGCCCGATCCCGTGGCGATCGCGGGCACCCGCGACGACGTGACCATCGACGTGGCGCTGGAGTGGAACGACTCCTATTACGAGAACGTCCTCTGCTTCACCAACAACATCCCGCAGCGGGACGGCGGCACCCATCTGGCGGCGTTCCGCGCCGCGCTGACCCGCACCATCAACAGCTATGCCGACAAGAGCGGCATGCTGAAGAAGGAGAAGGTGACGCTCACCGGCGACGACATGCGCGAGGGCCTCACCGCGATCGTCTCGGTCAAGCTGCCGGACCCGAAGTTCAGCTCGCAGACCAAGGACAAGCTGGTCTCGTCCGAAGTGCGCCAGCCGCTCGAGAGCCTGATGGCCGACAAGCTGGCCGAGTATCTCGAAGAGAATCCGGCCAATGCCCGCATGATCATCCAGAAGGTGATCGACGCGGCGGCGGCGCGCGAGGCCGCCAAGAAGGCGCGCGAGCTGACCCGGCGCAAGGGCGTGATGGACATCGCCAGCCTGCCCGGCAAGCTCGCCGACTGCCAGGAGCGCGATCCGGCCAAGTCCGAGCTGTTCCTGGTCGAGGGCGATTCGGCCGGTGGCTCCGCCAAGCAGGGCCGCGACCGGCATTTCCAGGCGATCCTGCCGCTGCGCGGCAAGATCCTGAACGTCGAGCGCGCCCGCTTCGACCGGATGCTGTCGAGCCGCGAGATCGGCACGCTGATCCAGGCGATGGGCACCGGCATCGGTCGCGACGACTTCAACCTGGAGAAGCTGCGCTACCACAAGATCGTCATCATGACGGACGCGGACGTGGACGGCGCGCACATCCGCACGCTGCTGCTCACTTTCTTCTACCGCCAGATGCCCGAGATCATCCAGGCTGGGCACCTCTACATCGCCCAGCCGCCGCTCTACAAGGCGACCAAGGGCCGCTCCGAAGTGTATCTCAAGGACGACACCGCGCTCGACCAGTATCTGGTCGAGGCCGGAGTCGGCGCGACGCGGCTGGAAACCAATGAAGGGCCGATCTTCGGCGACGAGCTGATCAAGCTGGTCGACCATGCCCGGCGCATGCGCACCCTGATGCGCTATGTGCCGCGCCGCTATGCGCCCGATATCGTCGAGGCGCTGGCGCTGGCCGGCGCCTTCGATCCCGAGGCCAGCCGCGAGCAGCGCGCCGAGCGGCTGGGCGCGGTCACCCGCCGGCTCGACCAGACCGACGAGGATGCGCGCTGGTCGGCCCGCGTCACCGACGAGGGCGGCTTCCATTTCGAGCGGCTGTGGCGCGGCGTGACCGACCACCACATCATCGAGGCGGCATTCCTTACCTCGGCCGAGGGACGCAAGCTCCACGCGCTCGCCGCCGAGCAGGCGGCCAGCTATGGCTCGCTCGCCAAGCTGGTGCCGGCCAAGGCCGCCATGACCGAAGAGGCCGCGCCGGCATCCGAGGAAAGCGAGGGCGAGGAACTGGTCGCCGCCGCCAAGGGCGAAACGCTGGTGGCGCGCCCGAGCGAGCTGCTCGACGCGATCCTCGCCTCGGGCCGCAAGGGCCTGTCGATCCAGCGCTACAAGGGCCTTGGCGAGATGAACGCCGAGCAGCTCTGGGAGACCACGCTCGATCCGGCCAATCGCTCGATGCTGGTCGTCCAGGTCGACCAGGCCGACGTGGCGGACGAGATCTTCACGCGCCTGATGGGCGACGTGGTCGAGCCGCGCCGCGAGTTCATCCAGGAAAACGCGCTGAGCGTCGCCAATCTCGACGTGTAGGTCGGGGTCTCGAGATATCCGATTTCCACCGTCATCCCCGCGCAGGCGGGGTTGACGGTGGAAATGGGGATAGCGGGAGAAACAAAACCCTGCCCGGGCTCCCGCCCCAGCTGCTCCATCACTAACCGTAATGGACCCAAGGGCGGGAAATCGCTCTTTACAAAAGCGGCATGATCGCGATCATTCGCGCGTGGCGTGACGGGAGTTCTGTCGATGCGCATCCTGGCGTTGTCGCTGCTATCTACGCTTTCCTGTGCATCGCCTGTCTTCGCGCAAACTTCCGAACCGCTGGGGCTGGACTATCGCGCAGCGCAGGACAGGCTGCTCCAGCGCTCCGACGCGATCGAGGCCGCCGCCGCCAATCTGCGTGGCAAGCAGGCGCAGGAAGGCGCCACGCGCACGCTCGGCCGGCCGGACGTGGACGTCGAGGCGCAGCTGCTCGAATATCAGAAGACGCTCTACCTGCCGCTCGGATCGCTGGCGCCGGTGGCGGAATCCTTCGGCATCCGCGATCCGCTGAAGTTCCGCCAGGAACGGACGAGCACCCGGCCGATCGTTACCGCCACCCTGCCCTTCTATACCGGCGGCCAGATCTCCGGGACCCGGGCCGGCGCCAGCGCGCAGGTGGCCCAAGCCAAGGCCGATCGCGACATCGCGGTGGACAATGCGCTCGTCCAGCTGGTGCAGGCCTATTATGGCCAGCAGCTCGCCGAGCGGGCGCTGGGCATCCGCCGCGACGTGCTCGACGGGCTCAACCGCCATGTCGCCGACGCAGCGAAGCTCGAACAGGCGCGCTTCATCAGCCGCGCGCAGCGCCTGCAGGCGGAAGTTGCGCGCGACGATGCCGCGCGCGAATATGAGAAGGCGATATCGGACCTGGGCACCGCCAATGCGGCGCTCGCCGGCATGCTGCGCGCGCCGGCCGGCGTGCATCCGCTCAGCCCGCTCGGCGTCAATTCGCAGCCGCTGGAGCCGCTCGAGAACTTCAAGGCCGCCGCGCTCTATGCCCATCCCCAGCTGGCCCGGATGCAGGCGCTGGAGGACCAGGCCCGCGCCGGGGTGACGCTCCAGCAATCGAAGCTGCGGCCGACCATCTATGGCTTCGGCCAGTATAATTTCGACACGCGCAACTCGCTGCTCACCGACCCCGACTGGTCGGTGGGCGTCGGCCTGAAATACAAGCTCATGTCGGGCGCCGGCCGCCGGCAGCAGGTGGATGCCGCGCGCGAGACGGTGGCGCAGGCCGAAGCCGGGTTGCGCGAGGCGCGCACCCAGCTCGAAATCGGCGTGACCAAGGCCTGGGGCGAGACGGAGGCGGCGCGCAGGCGCTTCCTGCTGCTGGACAGCGCGCTTGCCTCGGCCACCGAGAATCTGCGGCTGCAGACGCTCTCCTTCCGCGAGCAGCAGGTCACGTCGCTCGACGTGATCGACGCACAGCTCGGGCTCGGCCGCGCCCGCGTGCAGCGCGCCCAGGCGGCCAACGACTATGTCCAGGCGCTCGCCCAGCTGCTCAGCCTGAGCGGCCAGATGGCCCGGATGCCCGATTATCTAGCCCGGGCCGACAAGGTGATCCCATGACCGATACCGCGATCGAGGACGAAGCCCCCGCGCCGGTGCCCGCGCCTGCCCCTGCCAGGCGCTTTCCCGTCGCGCTGGTCGCCGGGCTGGTGGTGGCCGTGCTGCTCGCGCTCGGCCTGTGGCTGGCCTATCGCCCCGCGCCGGACCAGATCCAGGGCATGGTCGATGCGCGCGAGATGCGGATCACCAGCAAGGTCACCGGCCGCATCGGCGCCTTTCATGTCGAGGAGGGGCAGCCGGTAAAGGCCGGGCAATTGCTCTACACGCTCGACAGCCCGGAAGTCGCGGCCAAGTCGGAACAGGCGGGCGGGGCGCTGGCGGCGGCGCAGGCAGTGGAGAGCAAGGCGGACGAAGGCGCCCGGCCGGAGGACATCCGCGCGGCCGAGGCGCAGTGGCGCCGGGCACAGGCGGCCGCCGAACTGGCCCGCACCACTTCCGCGCGCACCCAGCGGCTCTACGAGCAGGGCGTGATCGCCGGGCAGAAAGCGGACGAGGCGCGCACCAACGCAGTCGCTTCCGCCGAACAGGCCGAGGCGGCGCGCGCGCAATATGACCTCGCGCTCGCCGGGGCGCGGCGGCAGGACAAGGCGGCGGCGACCGGCCAGGTGCAGCAGGCGCGCGGCGCCGTGGCGGAAGTGCAGGCCGCGGCCGACGAGACGCGGGTGGCGGCGCCGGCCGATGGCGAGGTCGGCAAGCGGCTGGCCCAGCCGGGCGAGCTGGTGCCGCAGGGCTTTCCGGTGTTCGTGCTGACCGACATCGCGCACCCCTGGGTGACGCTCAACGTGCGCGAGGACCAGCTGCGCGGGCTGGCGCGCGGCAAGGAGCTGGCGGGCACGATCCCCGCCCTCGCCAACAAGCGGGCGCGCTTCCGCGTCGTCTATACCGCGCCGGCCGGCGACTTCGCCACCTGGCGCGCGACGCGGCAATCGACCGGGTTCGACATCAAGAGCTTCGAGGTGCGCGTGGTGCCGGTCGCGCCGGTCGAGGGGCTGCGGCCGGGCATGACCGTGCTGTTCGACTGGCCGGCCTGACCGGCATGGCGGGCGCCTTCGGCAGCGCGCTGCGGCGGGAGGTGCGGTTCCTGGCCACCAGTTTCTGGGATCTCGCGCTGGTCTCCTGGGTGCCGCTGCTGCTGATGGCGGTAGTGGCGGTACAGCTGTCCTCGGGCGTGATGCGCGGCCTGCCGATCGCGGTGGTCGACCAGGACGACAGCGCCGTCTCGCGCGAGCTGACGCGGCGGCTGGAGGCGGCGCCGGGCCTGCGCGTCGCGGCGCGGCCGGGGGACATGCGCGCGGCGGAACGGCTGGTGCGCGCGAACCGCGCCTATGCCGTGGTGCTGATCCCCGCGGGCAGCGAGCGCGCGGTGCTGCGCGGCGCCACCGCCAGCATCACCACCTTCTACAATGCGAGCTATTCCACCGCGTCGGGCGCGGCGCTGCGCGAGGCGGGCAATGTCGTCCAGGGCCTTGCCGCGACGCTCGCCGCCACCCAGACCGCCGCCACGCTCGGGCCCGGCAAGGTCCGCCGCCCGCCGATCGCGGTGCAGAGCGCGGTGCTGTTCAATCCCCAGGGCAGCTACGAGCTGCAGCTGGTCGCACTGATCCATCCCGCGCTGCTCCACCTGATCTTCATGGTCGCGATCGCCGGCGCGCTCGGCCGCGAGTTGCGCGACGGCACGATCGGGGACTGGATCGGCGGCGAGCCCCCGCTGCGCGCCGCCGCCGCCGTGGCGGGCAAGCTCGCGCCCTATCTCGCGATCTTCACCGGCTGGGGGCTGCTGGCGATCGGCTATGTCGCCGGGCTGCGCGGCTGGCCGGTGGCGGGAAGCGTTGCCATGCTGCTCGCCGGCTATGTCGCCATGTACCTCGCCTATGTCGGCGTGACGCTGCTGGTCGTCGGACTGACGCTGACGATGGGCAAGGCACTGTCGGTCGCCGGCCTCTATGCCGGCGCGTCCTTCGCCTTTGCCGGCGCGATCTTCCCGATCGAATCCGCCTCCGGCTTCGCGCGGCTGTGGAGCGCGCTGCTGCCCTATTCGGCCTTCGCCAAGCTGCTGGCGGAGCAATGGATCATGGCCGCGCCCGCCGCCCAGTCGCTATGGCAGCTGCTGGCGATGCTCGCCTTCCTGCTGGTCGGCGCCGGCATCGGGCTGCCGCGCTACCTGGCGGCGGCGCGGCGGCCGGAAAGCTGGGGCCGGCGATGATCGGCCGCGCCTTCGTCGCCACCTTCCGAGCGATCTTCGCCGACAGCTCGGCGCTGATGCTGCTGATCGGATCGTGCATCCTCTACGCCTTCTTCTATCCCTCGGCCTATTCGGGCGAAGTGCCGGTGCGGATGCCGATCGCGGTGGTCGACATGGACCATAGCGGCACCAGCCGCGCGCTGGAGAACCGGCTCGGCGCGGTGCAGCAGGCGGAGCTGGTCTCGCGCCCGCCCTCCCCCGCCGCCGCGCTGCGCCAGCTCCGGGAGCGGCGGGTGAGCGCCATCGTGGTGATCCCCGCGGGCTTCGAGCGGCGCATCCTCTCCGGCGGCCAGGGCGTGGTCGCGCTCTATGGCAACGGCGCCTATCTCCTGCGCACGTCGACGGCATTGGCCGGCGTCGGCGCTGCGCTGGGCGCGGCGGGGCGCGAAGCCGCGCTCGACCAGGCGATGGCGCAGGGCGCCCCGGCGCCGCCGCCGCTCGCGATGATCCAGCGCCCGCTGTTCAACACGCGCGAGGGCTATGGCAGCACGATCTTCCCGGGCGTCGCCTTCCTGATCATCCAGCAGACCCTGCTCATCGGCCTCGCCATGCTCGCCGCGACGATGCGCGAGCAGCAGGGCAAGCAGGGCATTGCCCCAGCCGGCCTGCTCGGCATCGCGCTCGCCTTCTTCGTCATCGGCTGCGCGAACATCGCCTGGTTCACCGGCTTCGTCTTCTGGTTCCAGGACTATCCGCGCGCGCAGGCCGATCCGGCCGCGCTGCTCGTCTCCGCCGCCCTGTTCGTATCGGCGACGGTGGCGGGGGCATTGGCGCTCGGCAGCTTCTTCCGCACGCGCGAACGGCCGATCCAGCTCTGGATCGTCACTTCCGTCCCGATCTTCTTCCTTTCCGGCCTGTCCTGGCCGGCCGAGGCGACGCCGCATTGGCTGACCCTCGTCGCACGGCTGCTGCCGACGACGCCGGGCATCCGCCTGATGGTCGGCATCAACCAGATGGGCGCGACGCTGGCCGAGCAATGGGCCGAGCTCCTGAACCTCGCCCTGCTCACGCTGCTCTATGGCGGCATCGCGGCCTGGCGCTACCGGATCCGCCAGACTCCTCGAATATCTGCTATTGAAAGTTAATCGCAATAATAGTAGCGCAACCTCGCGACATTCGAACGGGGGCCGCCATGCGATTTGCCAAACTCACGCTGCTGGGGGCGCTCGGCGCACTGGTGCTGGGCACCGCGGCCCAGGCGCACATGCCCTATCTGCTCCCGACGCTGTTCGACATCGGCAAGGGCGATCACGTCACCGTCACCGCGTCGTTCGGCGAGGATGCGTTCGTGCCGGAGATCGGCATGAAGGACGCGCCGTTCCACCTGATCCGGCCCGACGGCACGCGCGGCGAAGTCGGCAAGCCGGCCTATCTGCGCGACCTTACCATCTTCGAAGCCGATCTCTCGGCCGAGGGCACTTATCGCCTCACCACCGGCCAGCGGCTCGGCCGCAAGGGCAAGATGTACCAGGCGGGCGGCAAGTGGATCATCGCCGGCGAGGACGGCGCCCCGCCCGCCGGCGCGCGCACCGTCGACGTGCAGAGCACCACGCTCGCCGAAGCCTATGTCACGCGCGGCGCGGCCAGTGCCGGGGCGCTGCGGCCGATCGGCACGGCGCTGGAAATCCAGCCGCGTACCCATCCGGCCGAGATCGCCGCGGGCAGCGACGCCCAGTTCCGCCTGCTGTTCGACGGCAGGCCGCTCGCCGATACCGAAGTCACGCTGTTCCGCGCCGCCGGCAATTACGACGGCCGGAAGATCGCCGCGACGGTCCGGTCGGACGCGCGGGGCGATTTCACCCTGCGCCCGGGCGAGGCCGGCATCTACCTGATCCTGGTCCGCCACCGCACGGCGGCGCCGGCCGGATCGGAAACGCCCTATCGCAGCTATACCTACACGCTCGCCTTCGACGCCGCCTGAGCGGCTCGTCGCCGCCCGACCACCATATGGCGCAGTATCGGCCCGGCGCTGTGGATTTGTTCGGCGATCGGCGGCAGGCCTGCCCGCGGGCAATAAGAGGCGGGTTCAAATGGGGGCAAGATTCGAGCGGGGGATGGCATTTGCCGTTGCGGCAATGCTGCTCTCGCCCTGCGCGATCTCCCATGCGAACGCACCCGGCCTGGCGCCCGCCGCCGCCATCGCCACCGGCGAAGCCAGCTATTATGCCGACCGTTTCGCCGGGAAGCGCACCGCGAGCGGCGAGGCCTATGACCCCAGCGACTTCACTGCCGCGCACCGCAGCCTGCCCTTCGGCACGCACGTGCGCGTCACCGACGTCGCCAATGGGCGCAGCGTGGTCGTGCGGATCAACGACCGCGGCCCCTGGGGCAAGGGCCGGCTGATCGATATCTCCCGCGCGGCCGCGAACGAGATCGGCCTCGCCCGCCGGGGCCGGGGCATCGTTTCGCTCGCATTGGCCGAAGAGGAAAAGGCCGAAGCCGGCCAGGACTAACGAAACGCCCAGCGCAGGGTGCGCGCCACGCCGCGCGTGCCGATGCGCAGCGCGGGAGTCGCCAGGCCCGCGCTGGAAAGCCCGTGCATCGTCCGCGCCCAGCCGGGCAGCAGGTCCACCGCCGCGCCGAAGGTGAGCGCCTGCACCGGCGCCACCGCCAGATTGGGCGCCGGCTGGTCGAGCACCATGCGCGCCACCTCGCGGGTGCGCGCGTCCACCAGCAGTTCCGGGCGCATCGCAGCGATCAGCGCATTCGCCTCGGCCCGGCTGCGCGGGATCGGGTCGGTGCCCAGCGCCTCGGCGATGCGCGCGAAATCGGCGAAATACCTGTCCTGGTCGGCCATCGACATGCCCGGTTCGGCATAGCGGATCCAGGCATCGAGGAAGCACACCGCCTCGGTCACATGCACCCAGGCGAGCAGGCCCGGATCGTCGGCGGCATAGGGCGTGCCGTCGGGCAACACGCCCTTCACCCGGGTGTGGACGTCACGCACCTTGGCGATCGCCGCGCCGGCCTCTTCCGCCGAGCCATAGGTGGTCACCGCGATGAACCGCGCCGTGCGCCGCAGCCGACCGAGCATGTCGCCGCGAAAGGCGGAATGGTCCCACACGCCCGCCAGCACTGCCGGATGGAGCATCTGGAGCAGCAGCGCCGCGACGCCGCCCACCATCATGGTGGTGACGTCGCCATGCACGCGCCACACCACCGATCCGGGGCCGAACAGGCTCTCCTCCGGCTTGCGCTGGACCGGCTTCTCGCCCCGGGCCTGGTCGTTGAACACCGCGCGCACCTGGCCGATCAGCGCGCCGCGCAGCCTTTTCGCAATGCCATCGGCCGGATTCATGGCCCCAAGCTAGGGACTAACAGCTTTCCCGCAACCGCCCGTTTTCGCCGGGGCGCCACGCTGATAGGATGTCATGACGTCATCGCATGGGTTGAGTCTTGCTCCGGTCGAAGCGCATCAAAGCATTGTTCCTTGCCATCGCCACGGGCCTGCTCGCCACTGCGGGCGCGGCCCAGATGCAGCCGATCAACGGCGGCACCGTGATGGCATCGGTGGAGCGGCTCAGGCCCGGCCAGTATATCTGGGTGCCCGAGATCGCCCCGGCGGGCCCGATGCTGGTGGTGGTGAACATCGCCACCCAGCGGGTGGTGGCCTATCGCAACGGCGTGCCGATCGCAGTCTCCACCATCTCGACGGGCAAGCCCGGCCATCGCACGCCTACCGGCGTCTTCACCATCCTGCAAAAGGCGAAATGGCACCGTTCGAGCAAATATTCGAACGCGCCGATGCCCTTCATGCAGCGCCTCACCTGGTACGGCATCGCCCTCCATGCCGGGAACCTGCCGGGCTATCCGGCCTCGCATGGCTGCATCCGCCTGCCCCATGAATTCGCCCGGCTGCTGTTCGAGGAGACCGACCTCGGCATGACGGTGATCGTCACCAACCAGGCCCCGGCGCTGCGCATCGGCGCCGATCCGGTGGCGCCCGCGCTCCCCGCCGGCCCGGCGGTGTGGCGGCCCGAGCTTTCGCGCTCCGGCCCGGTCTCGATCGTGGTGAGCGGCGCGGACCGGCGGATGGTGGTGCTGCGCGGCGGCGTCGAGATCGGCTCGGCACCGGTGGCGTTCGACGGGGTGATCGACCGGGTCCAGGCCTATGTGCTGCAGGACGTGGTTGCCGGCGACTATCGGTGGCAGCGGCTGGCGCTGCCGGGCGAGGGCCGTGCCGCCGTCACTCCCGCCGCGCCGGATGCCGGCCGCTTCCAGGGCAGCGATCCCTTCCGCCGCGCGCTCGCCGGCGTGGTGGGGCCCGGCACCACCCTGGTCGTGATCCCCGATTCGCTCGGCCTGGGCAGCGATCTCGCGCGGCCCGCCGCCGTCGCGACGGAAGCGCTGATCGAGAATGATCCCGGCGTTGCCGGATGGCTGGAAGACGACCAAGTCACCACGCGCTGAGCCGGAAAGCGAAACTAAACGCGTCCCCAAGCGCTTTCGCATTGACCCCGTAACATTTCGCAGTGCAGCAACGCGCCCCATGGCTAGCCTCGCGATCGCAAACAACGAGGATGTTCGCTTCCTCGGTCGGCTCCTCGGCAACGTAATCCGTGCCTATGGCGGCGAGGAGCTGTTCAAGCGCATCGAATATATCCGCTCGACCTCGGTGGATCGCGCACGCGGCGTGGCGGGGGCGGGCGCGGTGGACCGCGGGCTCGACCGGCTGACGCTGGACGAGACGCTCGATTTCACGCGCGGCTTCATGCTCTTCTCGATGCTCGCCAACCTGGCCGAGGACCGCCAGGGCGTGGAGACCGAGAAGGATGCCGACATCGCCTCGGCGCTCCGGCGGCTGGAGGGCGAGGGCATCGGCCGCGACGCGGTGATGGCGCTGCTCGACCAGGCGCTGGTCGCCCCGGTGCTCACCGCACACCCCACCGAAGTACGCCGCAAGTCGATGATCGACCACAAGAACCGGATCGCCGAGCTGATGCTGCTGCGCGATCGCGGCGTGGCCGAGACCGAGGATGGCGACCAGGTCGAGGAAGCGATCCTGCGCCAGATCGCGCTGCTCTGGCAGACCCGGGTGCTGCGCCGCGAGAAGCTGGGCGTCGCCGACGAGGTGGAGACCGCGCTCTCCTATCTGCGCGACATCTTCCTGCCCGTCCTCCCGGCGCTCTATGCCCGGTGGGACCGGGCGCTGGGCGGCCGCGCGCCCTCCTTCCTGCGCCCCGGCAGCTGGATCGGCGGCGATCGCGACGGCAATCCGTTCGTGACCGCCGATTCGATGCAGTTCGCGCTCGCCCGCGCCGCCGAGGCGGTGCTCGGCTATTATCTCGACGCGGTCCATGCGCTGGGCGCCGAGCTTTCGATCTCGACCGAGCATGTCGAGGTCGGCGAGGCGCTGCTCAAGCTCGCCGAGGCCAGCCATGACGAGGCGAGGAGCCGCGCCGACGAGCCCTATCGCCGCGCGATCACCGGCATCTATGCCCGGCTCGCCGCCACCCATCAGGCGCTCACCGGCAAGGCGCCGCCCCGCCCCGCCGCGATCGCCGCCGAGCCCTATGCCAATCCCGGCGAGTTCCGCGAGGAGCTGGTTACGATCGCCCATGCGCTGGCCGACGAGGGCAATGGACCGTTGGCGACGGGCGGCGCGCTCGGCCGGCTGATCCGCGCGGTGGAGACGTTCGGCTTCCACCTGGCCACGCTCGACATGCGCCAGAACAGCGCAGTGCACGAGCGCGTGGTCGCCGAGCTGCTCAAGGCCGGCGGCGCGACCGAAGATTATGCCTCGCTTCCCGAAGAGCAGCGGGTCGAGATCCTCCGCAGGGAACTGGCCGGCGCCCGGCCGCTCACCAGCCCCTATGCCGAATATTCGGAGGAGACGGCGTCCGAACTCGCCATCGTCCGCGCCGCGGCCCAGGCCCATGCCAGATACGGGCGCCAGTGCATCACCCATTACATCGTCTCGATGGCGCAATCGGTGTCGGACCTGCTCGAGGTGCACATCCTGCTGAAGGAAGCCGGGCTCTACATCCCGGGCGACGCGCCCCAGGCGCACGTCATGGCGATCCCGCTGTTCGAGACGATCGGCGACCTCGAGGGCGCGCCGGCGATAATGGAAGCCTGGCTCGGCCTGCCCGAAGTCGCGGCGATCGCGGCGAAGCGCGGGCATCAGGAAGTGATGATCGGCTATTCCGATTCCAACAAGGACGGCGGCTACCTCACCTCCACCTGGCAGCTCTCGCGCGGCTCGACCGCGCTGAAGCCGGTGTTCGAGAAGGCGGGCCTGGGCATGCAGCTGTTCCATGGCCGCGGCGGGGCGGTGGGGCGCGGCGGCGGCTCGAGCTTCGCGGCGATCCTCGCCCAGCCCAAGGGCACGGTGCAGGGCCGCATCCGGGTGACCGAGCAGGGCGAGATCATAGCCGCGAAATACGGCACGCGCGAGAGCGCGCGCACCAATCTGGAGGCGATGGCCTCCGCCACGCTGCTCGCCAGCCTCGAGCCCGAGAAGCTGGGCAAGGCCGATGCGACGCGCTTCGCCGCGGCGATGGACCAGCTCTCGGACAGCGCGTTCAGGGCCTATCGCGGGCTGGTCTACGAGACCGAGGGCTTTCGCGGCTTCTTCCGCCAGGCGACGCCGATCGCCGAGATCGCCGGCCTGAAGATCGGCTCGCGCCCGGCGAGCCGGAAGCAGTCCGACGCGATCGAGGACCTGCGCGCCATCCCCTGGGTGTTCAGCTGGGCGCAGGCGCGGATCATGCTGCCGGGCTGGTACGGCGTCGGCCAGGCGCTCGAGGCATTCGCGGACAAGGGCCTGCTGCGCGAGATGGCGACGGCCTGGCCGCTCTTCGCCTCGACCCTGGCGAACATGGAGCAGGTGCTGGCCAAGTCCGACATGGAGATCGCGGCGCATTATGCCGCGCTCGTCGAGGATGCCGGCCTGCGCGACGCGATCTTCGGCCGGATCCGCGAAGGCTGGCAGAAGACGCATGACGGGCTGCTCCAGGCGACCCGCCAGACGCGGCTGCTGGAGAAGCATCCGGGGCTGGAGACGTCGATCCGCCTGCGCCTGCCCTATATCGAGCCGCTCAACCTGCTGCAGATCGAGCTGCTCAAGCGCCACCGCGCCGGCGAGGACGATCCCCGGATCGGCGAGGGCATCCTGCTCTCGATCAACGCGATCGCGACGGCATTGCGGAACAGCGGGTAGTTTCAATTCCTCCTCGAGCCTGCTCGGGGAGGAACTAGGAAAGGAACGGCGCCGCCACTTCCGCCGGCACGCGGACCAGCCGCCCGCTCGCCCGGTCGAGGATCGCCCAGGTCGTCTTCGCCTCGACGCGGATCTTCCCGTCCGTGCCGGTGAACTTCATGTGCCGGTCGAACCGTGCGCCGCGCGGCGGCTCGGGCACCCAGGTCTCGGCGAGGACCGTCTCGCCTTCGGTCACATTGCCGCGATAGTCGATCTCGTGCCGGGTCACGACCCATAGATAGGCGTCCATGTGCTCGGGTGCGGCGACCGCATGCCAATGCGCGACCGCCACGTCCTGGATCCACTTCACCCACACCGCATTGTTGACGTGCCCGAGTTCGTCGATGTGCTCGGGCCCGGCGGTGATCGTCGCGGTGTAGCTCGCCATGCGTCCTTCCAGCTTAACCAATCTCGGAAGCGCGGCCTTCATCGCTCCGCGCTATCCCGGCACCATGATCCCGCGCCGCCCCTCCCGGATCTTCCGCAGCCGCTGGGCCGCCCTGTTCTGGGCCGCGGGCGTGATCTTCACCGCCGTCACCTTCATCGGCTTCGGCGACAAGGAAAGCCATCAGGCCGCCGCCATGCTCGAAGACGCGACCGGCGCGAACGTCAGCAACAGCGACCTGGCGGTGCTCGAGAATTTCGTCAACGGATGACCGTGCAGGCGATCGGCGGCTGGCCCGGCGCTTCGAACGACATGGCGTCGCCCTTGCCCTCGAAGGTCGTGCTGCCGTCCGAATAGCGGACGCCGGAGGCCATGCGCTGCTGCGGCAGCACGAACGTCCGCCCGTCGCGGGTGACGGTTGCAATGTCCTTGTCCGTATCGAAGCGCGCGACGATGCGCACCCCGTCCATGCAGCGGAAGCGCACGGCCGAGCCGGCATCGCCGGCGATCGGCGCCTTGTCTACCGGCGCGGGCGAGGCGTCGTCGGTGATGTTGGTGGTTTCCGCCTGCACGACGTTGCGGTCGACGGCGGGCTGCGGGCTGGAGCAGGCGCCGAGCACGAGTAGGGCAGTCAGGGTCAGGCGCATCGGGATTCCTCTTTCGTCCGGGAACGTAACGAATAGCCCGATGCGCCCGTTCCGCCAGCCTAGTCTTCGAGCGGCCGATTGCCGACGAAGCCGAGCCTGGTGATGCCCGCACGCTTCACCGTGGCGAGAATCCCGTCGAACCGCTCGTAGCGCGCCTCCGGATCGGTCTGGAGGTGCAGGACCGCGCCCGATTTCTGCAGTGCCGCCAGCCGCTCGGGCAGCGCCGCATCGGCAAGCGCCGCGCCGTTCCAGTGGAGCGCGCCCTGCCGGTCGATCGCCAGCACCACAGGTGGCAGCGGATCGGCGGTCCCCGGCTTCGCGGGCAGGTCCACCGGCACCTTATGCGAGGCTATCGGAATGGCGATGATGATCACGACGAGCAGCACCAGCATCACGTCGATCAGCGGCGTGATGTTGATCGCACCGATCGGAGCAGTATCGGGAATGCGGCGAGCGCGGACGGCACGGGTCATGGCACCTCTCCTCGTTATGATGATGTAACATCACATAGCCGCGACATGATGGCAACGCGTTTCTCCCGCTCCCCGCCAGCGGGGAGCGGGAAGTCAGCCGCCCCTCAGCAATTCTCGTATTTCCAGTTCCGGCGCTTCCCCTCGCGCATCCAGGCCATTGCCTCCGCGACGCGCTTGGCCTTGGTCTCCGGCCGCTTGGCCTCGGCGATCCATTCGCAATATTCGCGCCGGCAGCTCGGCGAGAAGGCGTTGAAGGCGGCGGCGGCCGCATCGTCGGCCGCCAGGGCCCCGGCCAGTTCGGGAGGCACTTCCGCCTCACCCTTGGGCGCGGCGCGCGGGCGGGCGGGCTTCGCTTCCGCCATCAGCGCAGCCGCCTCGCGGATCAGCCGCTCGACTTCCGTCGCCCCGGGCAAGTCGTCCAGCGATCCGATGCGGCCGAACTGGCCCATCGCCTCGCCTTCCTTGCCGGTTTCATTGTCCTGCCGGTTCCAGAAGCCGAAGCTCACATGCGCCTTGAACGCGGCCATGTTGGCGAAGGGCCTGCCGCCGAGCGTGAAGAAGGGATGCGACCATTTGACCGTCTCCTCCACCTCCGGCACGGCGGCGTGGAAGCGCGCGCGGATCCAGTGCAGGATCGGCCGCGCGAACGCGGCACGGCTCTCGATATAGGTATCTACCCGGGGATCGCTGGCCATGGGGCAGCATGTTCCGCCGCCCCGGGCCGGACGTCAATAGCGGCGCTCAAGGATCGAGCGCATCCCCGTCGGCATCGTCCAGATCGTCGTCGTCCGCCAGGTCGTCCTCGTCGAACCCATCCTGGATCTCGTCCTCGGAAATGGCGCGCGCCTTCTGGGCGGCATCCTCGTCCTCCTCGCCGGTCTCGTCGTCGACCATGCGCAGATCGTCCGCGTCATCATCGTCGTCCGCGCCGAAATCGGGTGCCATGTCGGTCAGGACATTGCCGTCGCTCGGGCCGTCGTTGGTCGCCTCGAGGATCTCGGCGCGCTGGCTCTCGTCATAGCCTTCCTCGTCGAACCCCTCATCGCCTGGG
This sequence comes from Sphingomonas sp. IBVSS2, assembly GCF_002127225.1. Lineage (GTDB taxonomy): Bacteria > Pseudomonadota > Alphaproteobacteria > Sphingomonadales > Sphingomonadaceae > Sphingomonas. Next base: position 888,260 of record NZ_NFUR01000001.1, on the reverse strand, counting down.
CCGCGCCCCGGAACCTGATAGCCACCCATCATCCGTCCTCGCATCACGCGCCCGCCACGGCGGCGGGCCTTCGAAGTGCGAACGGCGATCGTGCCCGAGCGTTCCCTAGCTGGGGCGGAACATGCGTCCGCGCTCGGTCACGGCCACTACCACGAAAGCGGTGAGGCCCATAAGCAGGAATCCGGTGTAAAGCGGCACGGTGGTGCCGTCGAACGCCTGGCCGATCGCGGCGCCGATCAGCGCCGAGCCGAGCGTGGTGACGAAGCCCTGCAGGCTCGAGGCGGTGCCGGCGATCTCTCCCATCCGCTCCATCGCCATCGCCGAGAAATTGGACGTGGAAAGGCCCACGCATCCCATCATCAGCGCCTGGAGCAGGGTGAAGCTCCAGATCGATTCGAAGCCGCCCCACGCCACGGCGAGATGGATCGCGGCGAAGACGATCATCCCGGCAAGCGCCGTATGCGAGATGCGGCGCATGCCCATCTTCATCACCAGCCGCGAGTTGAGGAACGAGCCGAGCGCCATGGTCGAGGCGACGCAGGGGAAGACGACCGCCAGCAGCCCGGGCGCGTGGAACACGTCCTCCATCACCTGCTGCACCGATCCGATGAAGCCGAACATGCCGCCCGACAGCAGCATGATGCCGATCGTATAGCCCACCGCCTGGCGATCGCGCAGCATCAGGCCGTAATCGGCGAACACGCGCGCCGGGTTGAGCGACAGCCGCCCCTCCTGCCCCAGCGTCTCGGGCATGCGCAGCCAGAACCACAGCACCACCACGCACGCCAGCGCGGCGACGGCCCAGAAGATCAGCCGCCACGATCCGGCATAGAGGATCAGCTGCCCCAGGCTCGGCGCGACGATCGGCGCGGCCATGAAGACGATGAAGGCCAGGCTCATCACCCGCGCCATCGCCCGGCCGGCGAAACAGTCGCGCACCAGCGCCACCGAGACGACGCGCGCGCCCGCCGCCGACGCGCCCATCGCCGCGCGGGCGATCAGCAACAAGGTGAAGCTGCCCGAGAGCGCCGCCACCGCGCTGGTCACCACATAGGAGGTCAGCGCGATCGCCAGCACCGGCCGCCGCCCGTACCGGTCCGAGAGCGGGCCATAAGCGAGCTGGGCGAAGGCGAAGCCGATCAGGAACGCCGTGACGACATATTGGCGATGATTGGGCGCGTCGACGCCCAGGCTGGCGCCGATCGCAGGCAGCGCGGGCAGCATCGAATCGATGCCGAGCGCGGTGAGCGCCATCATCGCCGCGACCAGGCTGACGAACTCGCCGAACGCGAGCGGCGCCTTGTTCTGCGCTTGCGCTGTGAGATGCGGCTCTTCCATGCCGGCGCAAATGGCGCATCGGGCGGCGCGCGTCACCCCCCAAAGCCAGCGCCTTTCTTGCGCCGGCCATGCGCTTCGGCTAGTGTATTGCATTTATGATACACCAATGGAGAGCGCCGATGCGTCGTCTGCCCCTTCTGCTGCTTCCCCTCGCGCTGGCCGCCTGCAACGGCGGCACGGGAACGCCGGTGACGATCGACGTGAAGTCGGACGATGGCGACAATGGCAGCTTCAAGATGGAAAACGGCACCGTCTCGATCAAGGGCGACGGCTTCCAGGGCAATTTCAAGGTGCCGCAGATCAAGATGAAGGCCGACGACGTCGACCTCGACGGCGTGAAGCTCTACCCGAAGTCCGAGATCGCCGGATTCCACATCACCGGCAGCGACAAGCCCGGCAACGGCAAGGACGGGGGCAAGGACGACGGCAAGGTGCGGATCGACTTCACCAGCCCCGCCTCGCTCGCCGCCGTCCAGAGCTGGTTCCGCGAAGGCTTCACGAGGAAGGGTTTCAAGTTCGCGGCCAGGGGCGACGGCTTTGCCGGCACCACTTCGGACGGCGGCGCCTTCACGCTCGACCTGAGCGCGGACGGCGGCGAGAAGGTCAGGGGCCGCATGGAGATGACCGGCAGCTAGCCGCGCCCGTCGCCACGCGATCCCGGGTCGGGCGATGCCGGCGCACCTCTTGTCGCGCCGGCATCGGCGGGTCTAACTGGGCCCAAGGAGACTCATAGATGGCTACTGTTCTCGACGAGGTACCCCTCGTCTCGATGGCCGAACAGGCGAACGATCCCGATGGATTCGCGCAGAAGTTCGGCCAGTCCTTCCGGCGCTTCGGCTTCGCGATGGTCGCCGACCATGGCGTGCCGCAGGATCTGATCGATCGCGCCTGGGCGATGACCAAGGCCTTTTTCGACCTGCCCGAGCAGGAAAAGCGCGCCTATTTCGTCGAGGGCGGCGGCGGCGCGCGCGGCTATACGCCGTTCAAGACCGAGATCGCCAAGGGCGCGCAACATGTCGACCTGAAGGAATTCTGGCATGTCGGCCGCGAACTGGCCAAGGGCCATCGCTTCGAGAAGGACATGGCGCCGAACATCTGGCCGGACCGCCCCGAAGGCTTCAAGGAGACCTTCCTCGAGCTGTTCCAGGCGTTCGACGATGCCGGCGACCGGCTGCTCTCGGCGATCGCGCGCTATCTCGGCCTCCAGCCCGACTGGTTCGATCGCGCGGTGCGCGACGGCAATTCCGTCCTGCGCCTGCTCCACTATCCGCCCGTCGCCGCCGATGCGCCGGAGGTTCGCGCCGGCGCGCATGAGGACATCAACCTGATCACCCTGCTGCTCGGCGCCGAGGAAGCCGGGCTCGAGCTGCTCGACCGCGACGGCCGCTGGCTGCCGGTCAAGCCGCCCGAGGGCGCGATGGTGGTCAATGTCGGCGACATGCTGCAGCGCCTGACCAACCACTATCTGCCCTCCACCACCCACCGCGTGGTCAACCCGCCGGTCGAGCGCCGCGGCACCCCGCGCTACTCGATGCCCTTCTTCCTGCACCCGGCGCCGGACTTCCTGATCGAGACGCTGCCGTCGACGATCACGGAGGCGAATCCGAACCGCTATCCGGAATCGATCACCGCGCACGACTATCTGTTCGAGCGCCTGGTCGAGATCGGGCTGATCAAGAAGTAAGCCCGGAGCAAAGAAATCCTCCGTCACCCTGAACTTGTTTCGGGGTCCAAGGTGCAGCTAGGTGCCGACAGCGCGGCCCTTGCCGCGCGTTGGATGCTGAAACGAGTTCAGCATGACGGGGAATGAGCTGACAATGACCGAACCGCTTCGTATCGCACTTGCAGGCCTGGGCACCGTCGGCGCGGGCGTGATCCGCCTGATCGACGCGAATGCGGAGCTGATCGCGAGGCGGGCCGGCCGGCCGATCGAAGTGGTCGCAGTCTCCGCGCGCGATCGCGCCAAGGATCGCGGCGTCGACATCACGCGCTTCGACTGGGTCGACGACACCGCCGAACTGGCGCGCCATCCCCGGGCGGACGTGGTGGTCGAGCTGGTCGGCGGCTCCGACGGGCCTGCCCTCGCCCTCGCCCGCGCGGCGCTGAACGGCGGCAAGAGCTTCGTCACCGCCAACAAGGCGATGATCGCGCATCATGGGCTGGAGCTCGCCGGCGCTGCGGAAGATGCCGGCCTGGCGCTCAAGTTCGAAGCCGCGGTGGCCGGCGGCGTGCCGGTGATCAAGGGCCTGCGCGAAGGCGCCGCCGCCAACGAGATCGCCCGCGTCTATGGCATCCTCAACGGCACCTGCAATTTCATCCTGTCCAAGATGGAAGCCGAAGGCCGCGACTTCGCCGAGATCCTCGCCGAGGCGCAGCGCCTCGGCTATGCCGAAGCGGACCCGAGCTTCGACATCGACGGCGTCGATGCCGCGCACAAGCTCTCGATCCTCGCAAGCCTCGCCTTCGGCACGCAGCCGGCGTTCGACCGGGTGGCGATCACCGGCGTGCGCCATGTCCTCGCCGCGGACATCGCCGAGGCAGCCTCGCTCGGCTATCGCGTCCGCCTGCTCGGCATCGCCGATGCCGGTCCCGGCGGACTGTTCCAGCGCGTGCATCCGCATCTCGTGCCGCTCAGCCACCCGCTCGCCCATGTCACCGGCTCGACCAACGCCGTGGTCGCGGAAGGGAATTTCGTCGGCCGGCTGCTGTTCCAGGGCGCCGGCGCCGGCGACGGCCCGACGGCATCCGCCGTGGTCGCCGACCTGATCGACATCGCCCGCGGCGAATTCGGCCACCCCTATGCGATGCCCGCCGCCGCACTCGCCCGGCAGGGGACCGCCGATGCCGGCGAGCGCACCAGCCGCGCCTATGTGCGCTTCACCGTGGCGGACAAGGTGGGCGTGCTCGCCGAGATCGCCGCAGCGATGCGCGATGCCGGCGTCTCGATCGAGAGCCTGATGCAGCGCGGCGCCAACCCGGACGGCAGCGTGCTCGTCGCCATCGTCACGCACGAGGTGCCGGAACGCGCGGTGTCGCAGGCGCTCGACAAGCTGCGCGGCTCGGCCAGCCTGATGGGCGAGCCGATGTGGATGCACATCCTGGCCGGCTAGGCTCAGTCGAGGCTGCTCTTCAGCACCTGCCGCCCCTTGTGCGGGCATACGGGCGCACCGGTGGTGCCGCAGGCCATGCCCGTGTTGCGCACCGCCTCGCGCTTGGCATCGGTGACTTCGGTGCTGGGGAGCGGCAGGCGGTAGCGCTTGGCGGGATCGGCGGGCACCGTGACGGCAAGGTTGCGCGGCTGCGGCGCGGCGCGGGCGGGGATATTGGTGACGCGCGTCACGCGCGCCCTGGCCTTGCGGCGATGCTGCTGCGGCGGCTCGACAGCGGGCAGGGCATTGGCGAGGGCGAGGGCGAAGGCGAGCAGCAGCATCCGGGTCTCCGAAGGAAAGTCACCGCGCTCAACGCGCGGCGCGCCGCCGGTTTCCCTCGGCCGCCGTCCCTCAGGGCGCCAGTTCGCGGCGCACGGTGCGCACGCCGCGTGCGCTGACGCTCATCGTCACTCCCGCAAAACCGCAGCGCACCAGGAACGCGCCCTCGCCGCACGGCGGGCGCCCGTCCGCCCCGTCGAACAGCCGGTTGAGCCGCCCCTGGTCGGTATCGGGTCCGTTGTACGTCGTCGTCAGCGGCACACGGTATTTGTCCGCCTCCCGCCGCGAGCAGACGACGATCTCGCTCTCGTCGCGCGCGCGCCGGCACGCGGGATTGGCCGACCAGCGCTGGCGATGCGCCTCCATCACCTGGGCCGGCGACGGGTCGTTATTCTGGGCAAGCAGAAGCAGGGCCATCATCAGCATGTGCACGTCCTCCGCCCCCGGGGTTTCGTTACGCTAGCGCCGAGTTGTGACCGAATTGGGAACGGCGGCATGCTGACAACGTTAGCGGAATCGACAAGCGCCACGGCGCTGCCTAATCGCCGCCGCAAGTCCAATCACCGGGGTATCCCATTCCCATGCAGCAGACCGCCAGCCACGCCCTCGACCGCGTCCTCGTCCTCGAAATGGTGCGCGTGACCGAAGCGGCGGCGATCGCCGCCTCCACCCTGGTCGGCCGCGGCGACGAGAAGGCGGCCGACGCCGCCGCGGTCGAGGCGATGCGCGACGCGCTCAACAAGCTCTATCTCGACGGCACCGTGGTGATCGGCGAGGGCGAGCGCGACGAGGCCCCGATGCTCTATATCGGCGAGAAGGTGGGCGCGGCGCAGGGCAAGGGCCCGGCGATCGACATCGCGCTCGACCCGCTCGAGGGCACCACCATCTGCGCCAAGGCCGGCCCCAATGCGCTGGCGGTGCTCGCGGTGGCCGAGAAGGGCGGCCTGCTCAACGCGCCCGACGTCTATATGGACAAGATCGCGGTCGGCCCCGGCTATCCGGAGGGCGTGATCGACCTCAACAAGACGCCGACCGAGAATGTGCACGCGATCGCCAAGGCCAAGGGCGTGCAGCCGCACGAGATCATCGCCTGCGTGCTCGATCGCCCGCGCCACGAGAAGCTGATCGCCGAGCTGCGCGACGTCGGCTGTGGCGTGGTGCTGATCGGCGACGGCGACGTGGCCGGCGTGATCGCCACCACCGATCCCGAGACGACGATCGACGTGTATATGGGCCAGGGCGGCGCGCCCGAGGGCGTGCTCGCCTGCGCGGCGCTGCGCTGCGTCGGTGGCCAGTTCAAGGGCCGGCTGATCTTCCGCAACGACGACGAGCGCCTGCGCGCGCGCAAATGGGGGATCGAGGATCTCGACAAGATCTACGACCTCACCGAGCTCGCCAAGGGCGACTGCATCTTCGCGGCGACGGGCGTGACCGACGGCTCGCTGCTCGAGGGCGTGAAGCGCTTCGCCACCAAGATGACCACCGAGAGCGTGGTGATGCGCGCCCATTCGGGCACGGTCCGCTGGGTGAAGGGCGAGCACCGGCTGTAATCCCCGTTCGCTTCGCGAGGGAGGATTCGAGGGCTCACCCCGGCGCCGCCAGCCCGTGCGCCGCCGCGAAGGGCAGCCATAGCGAGATGCGCGCGTCGTCCGGCAGCGGCACCGCGCGCGCCGGATCCTCCGGAAGCACGGCCAGCCAGTCATATTGCCAGGGTTCGAGCGGCAGGCAGGCGATCCGATACTGCGCGCGGGCGACCGCGAGCAGCATCGGCTCCGAACGCGGGGGGATCGGCTCGCCCCTGGCCAGCATCTCGCTGAAGTCGAAGGGCAGCGCCAGCAACCGGGCACTGTCCGGCCGATACCAGCGCCGAGTCGCGGCCAGCGCCAGCAACTCGGCCAGCACCGGATCCATGCCCGGCCAGGCCGGGGCGTCGCGCTCGATTCCATGGGCGCGGTGGACTTCGGCCTTGGTCCGCTCGATGCGCGCCAATGCGGCCGGGATGGCGCCGACATCCTGCGCCCCGCCCGGCGGCCGCGACGCCTCGAGCCATGCCGGGAAGCCGGCGCCGAAATCGTAGAGCGTGTAGCTGCGCGAGGGCCGCGCTGCGACATAGCCCTGGGCGAACAGGCCGAAAGCGGTCGGCCCGGCCAGCGCCGCGAGCAGGGGATATTCGCGCTCCAGGCACTCGATCAGCCGCTGGCGATAGCCGCGCGCATAGATCTGGACCCGATCCTCGGCAGTAAGCCGGTTGTCGCCATGGACATGCGCGCGGGCACCCCGGTCCGAGGCGGCGAGGATCGCCTCCTGCATCCAGTCCTGCAGCGCGGCGAGTTCAGGCGGCAAGCGGCAGCCCCTCGCGCACCCGCCGCGCCTTGGCGAGCTCGGCGGCGACCACTTCGAATTCGGGGATGGCGGCATCCCATTCGACCATGGTGGCGACCGGCCCGCAGCGCTCCCATACCCGGGCATAGAGCGGCCACACCGCATCGGGCACCGGCGCGTCGTGCGTGTCGATCAGGTGCGTGCCATGGTCGCTCGGGCCCGCCAGGTGGACCTGCACGACATGCGCCGCCGGGATCGCCTCGAGATAGGCGAGCGGATCCTGCGCATGGTTGAAGCTCGATACATGGACGTTGTTGACGTCGAGCAGCAGCCCGCAGCCGGTCGCCTCGCACAATCGGGCGAGGAACTCCGCCTCGGGCATCTGGCTGGCGCGGAACTCGAGATAGGTGCTCGGATTCTCGACGATCAGCGGTCGGCCCAGGAAATCCTGCACCCGGGCCACCCGGTCCGCGACATGCGCCAGCGCCGCCTCGGTGAGCGGCATCGGCAGCAGGTCGTGGCTGTTCACGCCCTGCACCCCGGTCCAGCACAGATGGTCCGAGATCCAGAGCGGCCGGAAGCGTTCGGCCAGCACGCGCAGCTTGCCGAGATAGGCCATGTCGAGCGGCGCGGTGCTGCCGATCGAGAGCGACACGCCGTGGAGCACCACCGGCCGGTGCGCCGCGACATGCTCGAACACGCGCATGCCATAGCCGGCATTGTCGAGCAGATTCTCGGTGATCGCCTCGAACCAGTCGACGCCCCAGGATTCCGGGGGCGTCGACATCAGGTGCGGGAAATGCTCCTCGCGCAGCCCCAGCCCGTCGCCGGGATTGGGCAGGCCGAGCCGGGGCAGCGTCATGGCGATCCTTCTCCTAGGTCGAAGGCGGATAGGCCAGGCGCAGATCGTTCGGCGCCTGCTGGACCAGGCCCGCCACCGGCTTGTCCGGATCGCCATTGACCTTGTAGGCGACGACCTTGGCAAAGGCCTGGAAGGCGATGTCCTCCACCTTGTCGCCTTCCTTGAAGTCGATCGTGGCGATCTTCTTCGAGGAAGGCGCGCCGCAGCCCGAGGGGGTAGGCGACGGCGAAGGCGACGGGGTGCCACACAGATTCTTGTCCGCCTTGGCCTGCGGGGCCCCGCAGCCCGAGGGCGACGGCGTCGGCTTGGGCGTGCCGCAGAGCACCGGCTTGGAACTGCCGACCAGCGCCCAGACCTCCATCGTGCCCGCCTTGGGATAGAGCTGGAGCGCGGAGATCGGCACCGCGCAGCCACCGAAGCCGCCGCAGATATTGTCGCTCGGCGCAGTGTACATCGGGCCGCTCGGCGTGGGCGTGGGAGAAGGCGTGGGCGTGCCGCACAGCCCGCCATAGGTGCGCATGGTCACCGCCGAGCAGCCGCCGCCCTTCACTGCGGTCTGCGTGCCGCAGCCACCGCCCGCGACCGGGTTGGCCTTGGGCGCGTTCGAGGTCTTGGAGGCGGCTGAGCCGCAGCCGCTGCTCGCCCCGCCGCAACTGCCGCCGCCGCTGGTGAGCTGGACGAAGCCGCAGCCGCCCTGGCCCTTGCACAGGTTCGAGCCGCGGCACGTGTGATAGATCGACGTCTGGGCGCAGGCGTTGGTGCCCCATTTGCCCCCGACTTCCGCCACGTCGAGCCCCTGGCAGGCATGGTTGACGATGCTCGAATCCGGCTCGCCGACGCCGACCGAGAGGTCCGGGGTCCTGCCGAACACCGCCCAGGCGGTCGACATGCGGTCGCCCGATCCCGCCATCGACGGGAAGGGGAAGGACACGGTGGCGCCGGCGGGGTTCCAATAGCTGTCGAGCACGGTGGTGACGCCCTTGATCGCGCCGCACACCGCCTGGCTCATCTTCTGGAAGCCGGCCGCACTGTCCGCGCCGTTCTTCAGGCTGTTGAGCGCATGGGCGATCTGCTCCGGCGTGGCCAGGCCATAGGGATTGTCCTTGGGATCATAGCCTTCGGTGGTCAGGTCCGCCGCGGTCCATTTGCCGATCCTGGGCGACTGGTCCCAGGTCTCGAGCCCGCCGCTGCCGCGAATGTCCTCGATCTCGCGGAAGCGAGTGTAATGGTCGATGCCGTCATTGTCGGCGCGCGCCGCGGCATCGGACGAGGGGATGAGCTTGCCGGTCTGCGAATAGCTCGGATAGTCGGAGGCGAGCGCATCGCGGTCCGGGCAATAGTGCGGGCTGACCGCGCCCTGGACGAGCTTGGCGGCATCGTCCTTCAGCCGCTGGCCCTTGTCGTCATAGCGCGCGCCCAGCGTGGCGCCTTCGCCCTGGTCGGTGATCGCGTTCATCATGTTGAGCGCCTGTTTCAGCGCGATCTCGGGATCGGTGAGCGCGATCGTGGTCTCGAAGCCCATGAACTCGCGCATCGGATGGCCGGGGAAGCTGAAATTGTTGAACAGGTCGTTCTGCTGGCCCGAGGCGTCCATCACATGGTCCCAGAGCCGCGACCCGTCCTCATAGGTGATCAGCAGATAGTCGCGATAGCATTGGTACATATAGCCGATCGAGCCGAACAGGATGTGCGCGTCGAGCTCCGCCACGGTCGTGTATTTGAACGGGACCTTGGGGAAATATCGCTCCTGGTTGCGGACGATGTCCTTCTCGGCCGTCTCCTGCGGCTGCTCGATGGCGAGGAACAGCTTGATCCGCTCCTCGTCGAGCGGGCCGACATTCACCTTCACGTCCTTGAACCGGTTGGTGTCCGTCAGGTCGACGACGCCGGGGATCCGGGTCAGCTTGGGGCCGTAGCAGGTCCAGCCATGATCGCCGCTCTGCAGCGCGGTGGCGGTGAAGCTGGGCACGGCGCCGATCGACGTGGCGAGATTGGCCGCCATCTGGAGATGCAGCATCTCCTGGATGAACACCGAGAAGACGATGTTGAACGCCTTCTTGTTGCCCCAGCCCTTCTTGCCGGGCTTGTGCTCGAAGCTCGCGCTCGTCTTGGCGCCCGGCCATTGCCGGCCCTTGTAGAAGCTGTTCCCCTGGCTCGTGATGGGGTGCATGCCGGTGATCGAATAGAGCGAGGTCATGTAGAGCGGGATGGTGAACAGCTCGACATTGACCGCCGCCTGCGCGATCCAGCGCACCACCAGCGTGTCGGTCTCCAGGAATTTGAGAGGGCGCGCGGACAGCTCGCCGGCCTTGTGCGTCAGATGCATGACAATTTCCCCCAAGCTTCGCGGAAGTCTGCGATGACACTGGGTTCCACCAACGCAATTGGGACGTCAATCGACGAAAGAACCAATATAGTTGGATGCGATATTTGTCGTGGCTGACAGTCAATTTACGCTTTTCTTGAACCGCCTCCTCACCCTTGCCTCGCGCCGCGCCGCCGCTATTCCGCTGCACGGTCACAAGGGGAGCAGGACATGCATGCGCTCGTTGCGCCGGCGCTGTTGAGCATATCGCTGGCCGCACTCGCCTGGTTCCAGCGCAACGACGTCCGCAGCTTCCGGCGCTTCCGCGAGATCGAGGACACGCAGCGGCGCCAGCGCGCCTATCTGCGCTGGGCCCGCAACGCCTGCGCCATGTATCTGGGCGTGCCGCTGCTCGGGCTGGCGCTCCTCGGGCGAGTGGAGGCGCTGTGGCGCTTCCCCGGCGAATTCGCGCCACTGACCCCGGCCATGCCCGACTTTCGCATCGACAGCCCCCTGGTCCTCGGGCTCATGGTGGGGGCAATGCTCGGCGGGGGAGCGTTGGGCGCGCTGCTGCAGCTCAGGCGACGCGAGCCCGCCAAGCCCGTGCCCGGGCTGGATATCACCGCGATGCTGCCGCGCAACCGGGCCGAGTTGCTCCGCGTCCTGCCGCTGACCATCAATGCCGGGATCAGCGAGGAGATACTCTTCCGCCTCTATCTGCCGCTCCTGATCGTGCTGAGCGGCGGTACCCCGGCATTCGCCTTCATCGCCTCGACGCTGATCTTCGGACTGCTCCATCGCTATCAGGGATGGCTGGGCATGGCGGTGACGACGCTGCTCGCCGCATTCTTCGCCGCGCTCTATCTCGGCACCGGCGGACTGGCGGCACCCATCCTGGTGCACTTGCTGATCGACTTCAATGCGCTGGTCCTGCGCCCCGCCATCGCCCTCCGGTTTCGCCGCCGCGCCGATTGACACCGGCAACACACCGGTTACGCCCTCTCCATTCCGGTTCCGATGGAGGTGTGCATGCGGTTGGTCAGTCTCTTCGCCCTGGCGGTCGCCGCCGCGCCGGTCGCCGCGCTGCCCGCGCGCCAGGCCGCACCCGCCGCGCCGGCCCAGGCCGAGGGCTCGCCCTTCGTGATGGAGGAGGCGATGATCCCGATGCGCGACGGCGCGAAGCTCCACACGGTGATCCTGCGCCCCCGCGACCAGAAGGGTCCGTTGCCGATCCTGTTCAGCCGCACCCCCTATGGCGCCACGGCCCGCGCGCCGCAGAGCGTGCCGTCCAGCTGGGCGGCGCTGGCGCGCGACGGCTATGTCTTCGTCTCGCAGGACATGCGCGGCCGCTTCCAGTCCGAAGGCGGCCCCTTCACCCTCTCCACCGAGATCAAGGCCGGCAAGAACGCCGTCGACGAATCGACCGACGCCTATGATTCGATCGACTGGCTGGTGAAGAACGTGAAGCCGAACAACGGCAAGGTCGGCATGTGGGGCGTCTCCTATCCCGGCTTCACCGCCGCCGTCGCGCTCGCCCGCCCGCACCCGGCGCTGAAGGCAGTGAGCCCGCAGGCCGCCTGGACCGACTATTGGAAGAATGACGACCTGCACCGCTGGGGCGCGATGCGCCTCACCTATGCCAGCGACTGGGTGAACAGCCTCCAGGCCGACAAGACCAATGCCGGCATCGACCTGTACGATCGCTACGACACCTATGAATGGTTCCTCAAGGCCGGCTCGCCGGCGGACATCGAGGAGAAGTATTTCAAGGGCCGGGTGCCGCGCTACCGCGAGATGATCGAGCATCCCGACTATGACGAATTCTGGAAGAAGCAGGTCTGGTCGGACACGCTGAAGCGCACCACCGTGCCGACGCTCAACGTCGCCGGCTATTGGGACCAGGAAGATCCCTGGGGCAGCTGGCAGATCTTCTACAAGCAGCGCGAGAACGACCCGGACAAGCTCGCGCTGATGGTCGCCGGCCCGTGGAACCATGGCAGCTGGCGCTCGCCGGGCAATGCGCTCGGCCGCATCCCGTTCGGCGTCGACAGCGGCACCCAGTTCATGGAGCAGGTCGAAGCGCCCTTCTTCGCCTATTGGCTGCACGGCAAGGGCACCAAGCCCGATTATGCGCTGAAGAGCTTCCAGTCGGGCAGCTGGCAATGGAAGACATACAGCCAGTGGCCGCTCGCCAATGCCGCGCGCCGCAGCCTGTTCCTCCATGCCGATGGCAGCGTCTCGTTCCAGGCGCCGGCCGCGGGCGAGGGCTGCCGCGAATATGTCTCCGACCCGGCCAATCCGGTGCCTTTCCGCGCGCGCCCGATGTCGGCCACCTATGCGACGCCGGACTGGCGCTGGTGGGAGACCGAGGACCAGCGTTTCGTCGAATATCGCCCGGACGTGCTGAGCTATGTCAGCGCCCCGCTCGACGGCGACCTGACGGTGACCGGCGCGATCACCGCCAGCCTGATGGCCGCGACCAGCGGCACCGACAGCGACTTCGTGGTCAAGCTGATCGACGTCTTCCCCGAGGACTATGAGAAGCCGCCGACCGCGCTCGGCGCCTATGCCAAGGGGCTGAGCGGCTATCAGCTGCCGATCGCGATGGAGGTTCGCCGCGGCCGCTATCTCCAGTCGTTCGAGAAGGCGACGCCGCTGGTGCCCGACCAGGTCACCGACTGGTCGATCCCGCTGCGCGACCATGACCATGTGTTCAAGAAGGGCCACCGGATCATGGTCCAGGTCCAGTCGAGCTGGTTCCCGATGATCGACCGCAACCCGCAGACCTTCGTGCCGAACATCTACAAGGCCAAGCCGGGCGATTACCGGAAGGCGACGCAGAAGGTGTGCGCCGGCTCGGCGATCATGCTGCCGGTGGTGGGGAACTAGGCGAGGGCGCGCTCCCGATAATGCTCCAGAACCGAGCCGAGCGCATCGGATGAGATCGAGAGGCGCAGTCCTTCCGCTGCGCCTTTCGCGGCGATCGCCGCGCGGTCGGCCATCGCAGCCTCGTAGCGCGTGACCGCCGCCCAGCCCTCTGCCGATAGCAGCGCTTCGGCCAGGTCGGCGGCGTCGGCCAGCGCGAGATTGACGCCTTCGCCGCTGAACGGCGACATCACATGTGCGGCGTCGCCGAGCAGCGTGATGCCCCGGCGCGTCGTCCAGCGATGGCCGATCGGCAGCGCCGTCATCGGCCGCACCGCCAGCGCATCGCCCTCGGCGATCAGTGCGCGAAGCTGGGGCGCCCATCCGGCGAATTCGGCCAGCACCTGCGCGCGCACCGCCTCGACCGGCATCGACTGCCATGTTCTTGCCGTCGCTTCCGGAATGCGCAGCCCGGCATAGCCGCGAATATGGCCCGCGCCGTTTCGCTGCGTGATCAGCAGCCGGTTGTCGCCCGCCGCGAACATCTTGCCATGGCCGGTCAACGCATCGACCTGGGGATGGCGCTCCACATCGAAGCCGAGCTCGAGCAGCGTCGCACCTTCATAGACCGGCGTCGCGTCGGAAAGCAGCGGCCGCACCCGCGACCAGGCGCCGTCGGCACCGATGACGATGTCGAAGCGCTGCGCTGCGCCATCGATGACGACCTCCCAGCCATCACCCCATGGCCGGATCGCCTCGACCGGGCTGCCCCAACGGACCGTCCCCGGCGCCAGCGCGGCGAGGAGGATGTCCCGGAGTACCGTGCGATCGATCTCGGGCCGATCATGGCCGGCGCCGTCATGGTCGAACACCAGGGCGCCGGCGGAATCATAGAGCCGATCGCCCTGATCCTCGGGCCGGGCCGCGGCGATGAACTCGACCTCCAACCCGGCCAGCCGCATGGTGCGCTGCCCGGTCTCCGCGTGCAGGTCGAGCGAGCCGCCCTGGGCGCGCTCGCCGGCATGGGCGTCGCGCTCGAACAGGATGACGGCGCGGCCGCCTTGTTGCAACAGGCGGGCCAGCATCAGCCCGCCGGGCCCGCCGCCGATGATCGCGATCGAGGGATTGGTTGTCATGGTGAGTCGCTCCAGTTACATAGGAGCCTATACATTAAACATAGGATGCTATGCAATGCCCGTGGACTTTGCCGGCGAGACGCGCATGTCCGGCCATTATTTCAGCCGGATCGCGCGGGCCATGGCGCGCATCGGCGACGCAAGGCTGAAGCCGCTGGGCTTCGCCACCGCGCAATTGCCGGTGCTCACCGCGCTGCGCGACGGCGCGGCAAGGTCGCAGAGCGAGCTGGCGCGCTGGGCGAAGGTCGAGCAGCCGACCATGGCGCAGTTGCTGGCGCGGATGGAACGCGACGGCATCGTCCGACGCGAGTCCGATCCGCGCGACAGGCGCAGCAGCCTCGTGTCGCTGACCGAAGAGGCACGCACGAAGCTGCCCGCCGCGCGGAAGATATTGGAGGAGGGCAACGACGATGCCACCAGGGGCCTGTCCCAAGAAGAACTGGCGACACTGGTCGGGCTGATGGAGCGCGTGCTGGCGAACCTCGACGCGCTGGAAGCCTAGGCCCGCTCCCCCCGCGCCGCCAGGATCTGTACCCAGGGGTTGGGCTTCGCATCCCCCACGCGGCGCAGCGCGTTGCGGTCGTGATGGTCGAAGCTGCCCTGGCCCTTCACTTCGAGCGTGGTGTGGATGTCGTAGCTCCAGCCGCCCTCGTCGTCGAAGACGATGTCGATCGTATAGGCATCGGTGCGGAAGGCATATTCGAGGAAGTCGGTCGAGCAGATGCCGTAGCTGGTCTGCCCGCGCGTCGCCTCCACCCGGATCGCCTTGTCCCCCGGCGCGCCCTTGCCGGCGGCGAGCAGCACCTGGCCGCGCGGGATCGCCAGCGTCTGCAGGATCACGCCCGTGGCCGGCTCCCACAGCCAATAGCCCACCTGGTCGTGGAAGGTGATGTCCTCTTCCGCGGTGGTGATGTGGATGTGGTAGCGCAGGCCGTAGAAGAGCTGCGGCCCGTTCGCCTGGGGGTCGATCGGCACGAACTCGATCCGCTCGATGAATTCGCGCCGCTCCGGCCCGTCGGCCTTGGGGTTTAGGTCGACGCCCTTCCTGCCCTCCCAGCGGCCGGCCAGGCGCGCCAGGGGGCCGAGATTGGCCAGCGTGTGCGGATCGACGTCCTCGGGCTCGGTGAAGATATCGAGCGGAAAGGGATTCATCAGTTCTTGAGCCTGTAGCCGGTGCGGAAGATCGTCACGATAAGGCCAAGGCACAGCGCGAGGAAAGCCGCGACGAAGCCCAGGCTCCAGCGCACGTCGATATCGCCGACATCGCCGAAGAACGCCCAGCGGAAGCCGCTGATCAGATAGGCCACCGGATTGAACAGGCTCACCGTGCGCCACGGCTCGGGCAGGAAGCTCAGCGGATAGAAGCTGCCGCCGAGGAAGGTGAGCGGCGTCAGGATCAGCGCCGGCACCAGGTTGAGCTGCTCGAAGCCCTTGGCCCAGATGCCGATGATGAAGCCGAACATGCTGAAGCTGATCGAGGTGAGCAGCAGGAAGGCGAGCATCGCCACCGGATGATCGACCCGCAGCGGCACGAACAGTCCCGAGGTGAGCAGGATGATCAGCCCGATCACCACCGACTTGGTCGCCGCCGCGCCGACAAAGCCGATCACCAGCTCGACTGCGGAGATCGGCGCCGAGAGCAGCTCGAACACCGTGCCGGTGAACTTGGGGAAATAGATGCCGATCGAGGCGTTGGCGACGCTCTGGGTGAGCAGCGACAGCATGATCAGGCCGGGCACGATGAAGCTGCCATAGGGCACGCCTTCGATCGACGGGATCCGGCTGCCCATGCCGCTGCCGAACACGATGAAATAGAGCGAGGTGGTGATCACCGGCGTCGCGATCGACTGCCAGAGCGTGCGCAGCGTGCGCGCCATCTCGAACTTGTAGATCGCCCAGATGCCGTGGAAGTTTACGAAGTTCACGCCACGCCCCCCTCGTTCGACGTTTCCCGATGCTCGACCAGCCCGACGAAAATATCCTCCAGGCTCGACTTGGAGGTGTCGAGGTCCTTGAACGCGATGCCCATCTCGCCGAGCTTGCGCAGCAGCGAGGGGATGCCAGTGCGTTCCGCCTGGGCATCGAAGGTGTAGCGCAGGCGATGGCCCTCGTCCTCGAGGCTGAGGTGCCATTCCTCCAGCCCCGCCGGGATCGCGGCCATCGGCTCGACCAGCGACAGGTCGAGCTCGCGCTTGCCGAGCTTCTTCATCAGCGCGGCCTTGTCCTCGACCAGCAGCAGCTTGCCCTTGTCGATCACGCCCACCCGGTCGGCCATTTCCTCGGCCTCCTCGATATAGTGGGTCGTGAGGATGATCGTGGTGCCGCGTTCGCGCAGCTTGCCGATCATCTTCCACATGTCGCGCCGCAGCGACACGTCGACGCCGGCAGTGGGCTCGTCGAGGAACAGGATGTCGGGCTCGTGGGAGAGCGCCTTGGCGATCATCACGCGGCGCTTCATGCCGCCCGACAGCTCCATGATCTTGGCCCCGCGCTTGTCCCAGAGCGACAGGTCCTTGAGCACCTGGTCGCAATAGGCCTGGTCCGGCGCCTTGCCGAACAGCCCGCGCGAGAAGCGCAGCGCCGATCCGACGGTGGAGAACATGTCGACTGCGATCTCCTGCGGGACCAGCCCGATCTT
Source organism: Sphingomonas sp. IBVSS2 (assembly GCF_002127225.1). Classification (GTDB taxonomy): domain Bacteria; phylum Pseudomonadota; class Alphaproteobacteria; order Sphingomonadales; family Sphingomonadaceae; genus Sphingomonas. The sequence continues at coordinate 871,366 of NZ_NFUR01000001.1, read as the reverse complement.
CGAGCGGGCGGCGCGCGGCTCGTGGACCGCGTCGTGCCCGTCGACCAGGATGGTGCCGGTACTCGGCGTCACGATGCCGCAGATGATCGAGATGAGCGTGGTCTTGCCCGCGCCATTGGGCCCGAGCAGCGCGAAAATCTCGCCGCGCCGGATCTCGAGGTCGACATGATCGAGCGCCCTGTGGCCCGAGCCATAGGTCTTGCTCACGCCATTTATGGAAAGAATGGAAGTCATCGTGCCCCCGGCCGGGAAAGGACCCGCTAGGTAAGCGCGGCAACGCGGCGCGGCAACCGGTCGGTACAAAAATCGGGGCAGTAATTCCTTCCCGGCCCTGCCTCGGGGAGGAAATGGCGGGTTATTTCTTCCGCGCCTCGGCCACGGCCGCGGCGAGCCCGTCATAGTCGCGCATGCCGTAGAGCAGCTTGCCGCCGATCACCCAGCTCGGCGTGCCGGTCATCGCCAGCTTCCGGCCGAACTTGTGGTTGGCGATGATCTCGTCCTCCACGGCCTGCGAGGCCAACGCCTGCTTCGCTCGCGCCATGTCGAGCCCGGCCTTCTGCGCCGCGGCCTCGATGTTGCCCGCGCTCGGCCCGTCGGTCGCGAACAGCGCGTCGTGGAAGACGGGGAACTTGTCCTGCTCGGCCGCCGCCAGCGCCCAGCGCGCGGCGACGATGCTGTCCGGCCCCAGCACCGGATATTCGCGGTAGACGACCCGCACGTTCGGATCGCGCTTCAGCAGCTCCGCGATCGCGGGCAGGCTCGCGCGACAATAGCCGCAGGCATAGTCCATGAACGCGACCAGGGTGACGTCGCCCTTCGGATTGCCCGCCCAGGCGCCGGCATAGGGCGACTGCAATCGGGGCAGCTCGCCCGGCAGCGCCTTGCTGGCCACGGCCTCCGCTTCGGCCTGGACCTTCTCGGCCCTGGCGCTCTGCTTCTGGTTGTAGCGCTCGACCGATTCGAGCAGCACCTCGGGATGGGCGAGCAGATAGTCGTGCACCACCCGCTCCACCGCGCCGCGCTGGCCCATGCCGGGAACCAGCGCCTGGATGCCCGCGAAGATGCCCGCGCCGAGCAGCGCGCACAGCACGAATGCGCCGACCAGTGCCGGCGGCGACCGCAGAAGCCGTTCGATCATTGCCCCTATCGGTCCTTCTTCTTTTTCCGGATTTCGTCCCAGGCGGTCTGCGAGACCATGTTGATGTCCTGCGCGCGCACCCAGTCGGGCGAGCCTTGCGGAAGCCCGGCCATGGCGGCGCGCGAACTCATCAGCGCGGTGCCGACATCGCCCATCAGATGCGCCCGCTCGGCCGTGGCGAGCGCGGTGCGCGGCTCGTCGCCCTTGCGATCATAGACGGTGCCCAGGTTCATCCAGGCAAAGGGATTGTCGTTGTCGCGCGCAACCGCCTGCTTGAGCACGCGCTCGGCCTCGGCAAGGTTCGCCTTGTCCTCGGTCGCGAGCAGCGCATGGCCGAAAGTGCTGGCGATCAGCGGCTGGTTACCGGAAAGCGCGGTCGCCTCGCGCAGCGGCTCCAGCGCTTCGGTCGGCTTGCCCGATTCGAGCAGGATCTGCCCCTCGAGCTCGAGGAAATAGGGATCCTTGGGCGCCACCTTCACCAGTGCCGTCGTCTCCGCCGCCGCCTGCTCGGGATAGCCCGATTTGTGATAGGCATAGGCACGCGCATAATGCGCATAGACCGACTGGTCCCTCGGCGGATATTTGGCGAGCGTGTCCTTGGCCTCGTTGACATAGCCGCGCAGCTTGGCCTGGACGCGCTTGAAGCGAGTCTCGAGATCCCGGTCGAGCGGCTTCTGCCAGCTCGGCGCGTTCATCAGGTCCGCCTTGAGCGTCTCGACGCGATCCTGGGACATCGGGTGAGTCTGGGCGAAGGGATCGACTTCGGGGTTGGTGGTGTAATAGCCGTAGCGGTGCATCTGGGCCGTGAGCTTGTCGAAGAAGCTCAGCATGCCGCGGCCACTGATCCCGGCACCGTTGAGGAACTTGGCGCCGGCCGCATCGGCCGAGCTTTCCTGGATCCGGCTGAAGGAAAGATATTTGCCGATCGCCGCGCGCTGGCCGGCGGCGAGGACGCCCATGCCCGCCTCGCCGCTGCCCGCCGCCATCGCCGCCACGCCGAGCAGCAGGCTGAGGATCGAGATGCTGGTGTAGCCGCCATCGCGCTGGAACACCGCATGGCCGCCGACGATATGGCCGATCTCGTGCGCGATGACGCCCTGCACTTCATTGGCGGTGTCGGCGGCGTCGAGCAGGCCCGAATGGACATAGACGATCTGCCCCCCGGCGACGAAGGCGTTGATCGAACTGTCGTTGATCAGCACCACCTTGGCATTGGCGGGCGAGAGGCCGGCCGCGACGAACAGCGGCCTGGCCATGTCGTTGAGCAGCGCCTCGGTCTCGGCGTCGCGCAGGATCGACTGGGCGGCGGCGGGCTGGATCCAGAGCAGCAAGGCAGCCGAGAACAGGGCGAGGATGCGCTTCATGGCCGTCCGTATCCTCCGATTTCCGACCGCGATCAATGGCATTGGCCGTGCGTGCGCACCGATGAACCGCACGTGAAGCCACGAAAAGGGGCGCCGGCCCATCGGACCGGCGCCCCCTTCCCTCGGGTCCTGGAATCAGGCGCCGAAGGTGCGCTGCCACCAGCCGCGACGCGGGGTGCCGTCTTCGTTCTCGCCCTCTTCGCCTTCACCTGCCTCGACCGGGGCGGTGTCCTGCGCCACGGGCGCGGGCTCTTCCGCCGGCACGGGCGCCGCTGCTGCGCTCACTGCCTTCTTGCGGGTGCGCTTCGGCTTGGCCGGCGCTTCCTCGGCCGCCGGCTCGGGCGCCGGCGCGACCGGAGCCTCGACCGCGGGCGCGGCTTCGGCCTCGACGGCTTCCACCTTCTTCTTGCGGGCGCGCTTCGGCTTGGCCGGAGCCTCTTCCGCTACCGGCTCGGGCGCCGGCGCGGCCGCAGCCTCGACCGCGGGCGCAGCTTCGGCCTCGACGGCTTCCGCCTTCTTCCGGCGCGTGCGCTTCGGCATGGCCGGGGCTTCCTCCGCGACCGGCTCCGGCGCCGCCTCGTCCGCTTCCGCGGCCTCGCTCACCGGTGTCTCGGCCGCATCGTCGCCGGCTTCCTCGCCGCCCTCGACCCGATCGCCACGGCGACCGCCACGACGGCCACGCCGACGGCGCTTGCGGCCGCCCTCGCGCGCCTCGCCCTCGGCGACCGGGGCTTCCTCGCCCTCCTCGGCTTCACCGGCATCGCCAGCCTCGGCCTCGGCCTCGCCTTCGGTCTCACCCTCGGCGCCCTCACCCTGCTCCTCGCGACGGCCACGGCCGCGACCGCGGCGGCGGCGGCGGCGCTTGCCGCGCCCTTCGCCTTCCTCGCGCTCGCCGCGACGTTCGCCCTCGGCCTCGGCCTCGAGCTCCTCCTCTTCCTCGTCGATCTCCTCGACGTAGTCGTCGTCCTCCGGCTCCTCGACCAGCTTCTCGAACCGCGGGGCATGCGCCGGCGGCGGGCCCGAAGCCTCGACCGACATGCGCGCGCCCTCGAGCTCGCCGTCCGACAGGATCTCGACGGTGACGCCGTAGCGATCCTCGATCTCGGCGATGTCGGCGCGCTTCTTGTTGAGCACGTAGAAGGCGGCTTCCTGGCTGGCCCGCAGCGTGATCAGCGAGCCGCGGCCACGCGCGGCCTCGTCCTCGATCAGGCGCAGCGCGGAAAGGCCGGCCGACGAAGCGGTGCGGACCAGGCCGGTGCCCTCGCAATGCGGGCACTGGACGGTCGAGGCCTCGAGCACGCCGGTGCGCAGCCGCTGGCGGCTCATCTCCATCAGGCCGAACGCCGAGATGCGACCCACCTGGATGCGGGCGCGATCGTTCTTCAGCGCCTCCTTCATCGCCTTCTCGACCTTGCGGACGTTGGACGAGTGATCCATGTCGATGAAGTCGATCACGACCAGGCCGGCCATGTCGCGCAGGCGCAGCTGGCGGGCGATCTCGTGCGCGGCCTCGAGGTTGGTCGCGGTCGCGGTCTGCTCGATATTGTGCTCGCGCGTCGAGCGGCCCGAGTTGATGTCGATCGAGACCAGCGCCTCGGTCGGGTTGATCACCAGATAGCCGCCGCTCTTCAGCTGGACTACGGGATTGTACATCGCCGAGAGCTGGTCCTCGACGCCGGCGCGCTGGAACAGCGGCACCGCATCGGCATATTGCTTCACCTTCTTGGCATGGCTCGGCATCAGGAGCTTCATGAAGTCCTTGGCCTGGCGATAGCCGTCCTCACCCTCGACGATCACTTCGTCGATGTCGCGATTGTAGATGTCGCGGATCGCGCGCTTCAGCAGGTCGCTGTCACCGTAGACGAGCGCCGGCGCGGTCGACTTGAGCGTGTTCTCGCGGATCCCGTCCCACAGCCGGGCGAGATAGTCGAAGTCGCGCTTGATCTCGACCTTGGTGCGCTGGAGGCCCGCGGTGCGGACGATGCAGCCCATGGTCGGCGGCAGCTTCAGGTCCGCCATGATGCCCTTGAGGCGCTTGCGGTCCGCGGCCGACGAGATCTTGCGCGAGATGCCGCCGCCATGCGCGGTGTTCGGCATCAGCACGCAATAGCGGCCGGCGAGGCTGAGATAGGTGGTGAGCGCCGCGCCCTTGTTGCCACGCTCTTCCTTGACGACCTGGACCAGCAGCACCTGGCGGCGGCGGATCACGTCCTGAATCTTGTAGCGGCGGCGCAGGTTCATGCGGCGCTGGCGCAGCGCCTCGGCCGGGCTGTCCTCGCCGCCGCCCTTGCCGCGGCGCTTGCGCGAACGGCCGCCCTCGCGGGCTTCCTCGCCCGCCTCGGCATCGGCCTCGTCCTCGCCGTCCTCGTCGTCGTGCGGGCGCTCGAGCACTTCCACGCCACCTTCGTCATGGTCGTGGTCGTGGTCCTCGTCGCCATCCTCCTCGGCGCGCAGCGCGGCTTCCTCGGCGGCGTGCTCGGCCTCCTCGCGCAGCAGCGCTTCGCGATCCTCCTTGGGGATCTGGTAATAGTCGGGATGGATTTCGCTGAAGGCCAGGAAGCCGTGGCGATTGCCGCCATAATCGACGAACGCCGCCTGGAGCGACGGTTCGACGCGTGTCACCTTGGCCAGATAGATGTTGCCCTTGAGCTGCTTGCGCTCGGCGGACTCGAAATCAAACTCCTCGATTCGGCTTCCCTTGACGACCGCCACGCGGGTTTCCTCCCGGTGGCGTGCGTCGATCAGCATACGCATGGTCATTTATTGTTCTCCGGGCGCGCCGGCCCCAGCCCTCTGGATTGGTGTTGCGGAGGGCTCGCGCAGGCGCGCGATATGCAAAGCGGCCCTGGCCGGCGGATTCGCCGGCTGCGGTCTCGCGGGTTTCGAAAACTGCTGCTGCTCGAAGGACACGCGCGAACCGGTAGTCCGCCGACTCCGCCGCCATCACGCGGCCGGCCATCGGGGCCGGTCGGTGCGAGCGTTGCGGAAATTGCCTCATGCGAGCGTCAACCTGAACTGTCGCGGCAAGATGTGGCCGCGGGAAAGGGCCGGCGCAAGGGCCGGCCTGGGGTTGCCTAGCATTACCGCGGCGGCGCGGCAACCTTGGCGCCAACCGGCAAGTCCTTGCCGCCTTGCCGGCAATAATATGCCGAATCACAAATTAACCGCATCGTTTCACGGCGATTTGAGACGCGCCGCCTAGTCCGGACTCGTCAGGGCAGACGCGTAGTCAGAGTATCTAATCATGGTTTTGGGCTGGACCCCCGGAGCCCGGGCGCGGCATAGCGTCAGGGTGCTGTTCCTGCTCGCCTTGCTCTCCGGCTGGTTGACCGGAGTTCCAAGCTGGGCGGGCGTCGTGCAGGAAGTGCGAGTCAAGGGTGACCGGGTGATCGTCAGGTTCGACGAGCCCGTCTCGCAGGCGAGCGCCTTCATGCTGGCTGGACCGCAGCGGATCGTTCTCGACGCCAGGGGCGCCGAGCCGGGCAATCGCGCCTATGCCGATGGGCCGGTGGCAAGCATCCGCCAGGGCTCGCAAGGCGCAGAGGGTGCGCGGATCGTGCTCGACCTTGCGCGGCCGGCGATCGTGACCGAAGGCAGCTTCGGGCGCGACGGGCGCACGCTCGTGCTGCAGCTGCGCACCGTGGACGATGCGCAGTTCGCCCGCGCCGCGGCCGAGCGCCGGATGAGCTTCCTGCCGCCCTTCTCCTATGTCCAGCCCGCCGGGCACAGCCGCTACAGCGAGACGATCGCCCTGCCCCGGCGCGCGCCGCCGGCGGCGTTGCCGCACGTCTATGGCGCGTCCGACCGCCCGCTGGTGGTGATCGACGCCGGCCATGGCGGGCACGATCCCGGCGCGATCGGCGCGAGCGGCCTGCGCGAGAAGGACCTCACGCTCAAGGCCGCGCTGGCGATCAGGGACGCGCTCATCGCCTCGGGCCGGGTGCGCGTGGCGCTCACCCGCGAGGACGATCGCTTCCTGGTGCTCCAGGAGCGCTATGGCCTGGCGCGCAAGCTGGGCGCGGACCTGTTCATCTCGATCCACTGCGACAGCGCCGGCAATGCCGAAGCGTCGGGCGCGACCGTCTACACGCTCTCCGAAGTCGCCTCCGACAAGGAAGCGGCGCGGCTCGCGGCGCGCGAGAACAAGGCGGACATCATCGCCGGCGTCGACCTCGGCACCCAGAATCCGGACATCTCCTCGATCCTCATCGACCTCACCCAGCGCGAGACGATGAACGCTTCGGCGAGCTTCGCCCGGCTGCTCGGCCGCGAGGCCCAGCCGCTGATCCCGATCAAGGCCAATTACCATCGCATGGCCTCGCTCATAGTGCTCAAGGCGCCGGACATGCCCTCGGTGCTGTTCGAGACGGGCTATATCTCGAACCAGGGCGATGCCGCCTTCCTCGCCTCGGACGAGGGGCGCAGGAAAGTGGCGCAGAGCGTGCGCAAGGCCGTGGAGATCCATTTCGCGACCCGCATGGCGTCGCGGACTTTGGCCTCCCGTTGAACGCATCCCCTTCTTCTTCCTCCCCTCGGGGTTCATTATAGAGGGTGCGCGGGGAAGTGGTTCCGAAGGCGGTAAAAAGGGTTTCGGCGCGATTTACCCTGGCCGCCACCCCCGTACGCCGGCCGTCACCCCCCTCTTCGCGGAGATGACGGAGGAAGGCGCGATGCCGGCCACCAGACTCCCCGCTTCCTTCCGCCTCCAATCCTGCTAAACCGCGAGCCGCATGTCCGACGGTTCCACCACTTCCAGCGTTAAGATGCGCATCAAGCGCGAGATCGGGGGCTTCAAGGGGCTTTTCGGCCGCGTGCGCCATCGCTGGTGGTTCCGGATCCTGGCGGTGCTCGCGCTGCTCGCCGGCCTGTTCGTGTTCCTCGTCTGGCTGTTCATCGCGCGCAACCTGCCCTCGGTCGACACGCTCAAGAACTACGAGCCGCCGCTCCCGACGAACGTCCGCTCGGTCGAGGGGCTGCCGATCCACAGCTATGCGCGCGAGCGCCGCGTGCAGCTGAGCTTCGCCGAATATCCCAAGCTCCTCGTCGAGGCGTACATGTCCGCCGAGGACAAGACCTTCTTCGAGCATCACGGCGTCGATTTCCCCGGCCTCGCCCGCGCCGCCTTCCAGGGGCTGATCAGCGGCTCCACCCCGCGCGGCACCTCCACGATCACCCAGCAGGTCGCCAAGAACCTGCTGGTCGGCAACGAGACGAGCTATCTGCGCAAGGCCAAGGAGGGCATCCTGGCCTGGCGCATGGAGGACACGCTCACCAAGCAGCAGATCATGGAGCTGTACCTCAACTCGATCGAGCTGGGCCGCAACGCCGGCGGCGTCGAGGCGGCGAGCCAGGCCTATTTCGGCAAGGAGCTCGACAAGCTCAACCTGCCGCAAATGGCCTATCTGGCGATCCTGCCCAAGGGACCGTCCAATTACGATCCGGAGCGCCACACCCAGCGTGCGCTCGATCGCCGCAACTGGGTGCTCGGGCAGATGCTCGACAACGGCTTCATCGACCAGGCGCAGCATGACGCGGCGGTCGCCTCGCCGCTCGGCACCGTGCCGCGCCAGACGCCCCGGTTCGAGCGCGTCGGCGGCTATTTCGTCGAGGAAGTGCGCCGCCAGCTGATCGACAAGTTCGGCGAGACCGACGAGAGCGGACCCTACAGCGTCTATTCGGGCGGCCTGTGGGTGCGCACCTCGCTCGATCCCAAGCTCCAGCAATATGCGCAGAAGGCGCTGCGCGACGGCCTGCTGCGCTATGATCGCGGCCGCGGCTGGTCGGGCCCGATCGGCCATGCCGATGTCGGCAAGAGCTGGCTCCAGTCGTTCCTCAACACCAATATCGGCGTCGACTATGAGGATTGGCGCGCCGGCGTGCTGATCGAGCGCGCGGGCGATGGCTGGCAGATCGGCTTCGACGACGGCACCACCGGCACCTTGCCCAAATGGGGCGCGACCATGCCGGTGCGCGGCCAGGGCGGCCAGGCGTTCGACGCGTTCAAGCCCGGCGACATCGTCGCGGTGGCGCCGGAAGCGGCCGGCCAATGGTCGCTCCGCTCGATCCCCAAGGTCTCGGGCGGCATGGTGGTCGAGGATCCGCGCACCGGCCGCATCCTCGCCATGCAGGGCGGCTTCGATTCGCGCCTCCAGGCATTCAATCGCGCCACCCAGGCCCAGCGCCAGCCGGGCTCGACGATCAAGCCGATCGTCTATGCCGCCGCGCTCGAACAGGGCATGACCCCGACCTCGATCGTGGTCGACGGCCCGTTCTGCGTCTGGCAGGGCGCCAATCTCGGCCAGAAATGCTTCCGCAACTTCGGCAATGCCCGCGGCGCCGGCCCCAAGACGCTGCGCTGGGGCATCGAGCAGTCGCGCAACCTGATGACGGTGCAGATCGCCAACCAGACCGGCATGGACCATGTCGTCGACCTGATGCAGCGCATCGGCGTGTCGCGGCAGAAATTCCCGCCCTATCTCAGCTATGCGCTGGGCGCCGGCGAGACGACCGTGCTGCGCATGGTCAACGCCTATTCGATCCTGGTGAACCATGGCCGCGCGCTCAACCCGTCGCTGATCGACTTCGTCCAGAACCGCAAGGGCGCGGTGGTATGGCCCGAGAACTGGCGCCCGTGCGAAGGCTGCAACGCGCCCGACTGGAAGGGCGGCGCGATGCCGCGCCCGGTGAACCGCGCCAAGCAGGTGATCGACGCGCTCTCCGCCTATCAGATGGTCCATATCGCCGAGGGCGTGGTCCAGCGCGGCACCGCCACGGTGCTGCGCGACATGAACCGGCCGATGATGGGCAAGACCGGCACCACCTCGGGGCCCACCGACGTGTGGTTCGTCGGCGGCACCCCGCAGATGATCGGCGGCCTCTATATCGGCTATGACACGCCCACCAATCTGGGCGGCTATGCCCAGGGTGGCTCGATCGCGGCGCCGATCTTCAAGGAATTCGCCATCCCCGCCTTCGAAGGCATGGAGAAGGTTCCCTTCACCGCGCCGCAGGGCATCCGCATGGTCCGCATCGACCGCGCCTCGGGCAAGCCGGTGACCGGCGCGTGGCCGACGAGCGACCCGCTCTCGGGCGTGATCTGGGAAGCCTTCAAGCCCGATACCGAGCAGCGCCGCGGCCGGCGCGAGCAGGACGAGACGCAGGAAACCAAGGCCGTCGAGAAGAAGGTCGCGCCGAAGAAGCAGGAAGGCGACAGCGACTTCTTGCAACGCGAGGGCGGAATCTACTAGCGCGGCGCATTACATCGTCATCCCGGCGAAAGCGGGGATCTCAGGCGGCAAGCATCCGGCCTGAGGCACGAGATCCCGGCCTTCGCCGGGATGACGTAAAAGATTTGGAGTTACCGATTATGCGCGCCGAAGCGCAGGCTCATGTCGACAACATCAAGGAGTCGCTCGCGCTGCTCCGCCGCTTCCTCGATTGGGATCGCGCGCTGCGCCGCCTCGACGAGCTGAACGCGCGCGTCGAGGACCCGACTCTCTGGAACGACGCGAAAAAGGCCCAGGACGTGATGCGCGAGCGCCGCCGCCTCGACGAGGCGATCTCCGCCACGCGCGCGATCGAGACCGAGCTCAACGACACCGCCGAGCTGATCGAGATGGCCGAGGCCGAGGGCGACGAGGAAATGGCGAGCGAAGGTACCGCCAGCCTCGCCGCGCTGGCCGAGCGCGCCGAGAAGGACAAGGTGATGGCCCTGCTCTCGGGCGAGGCCGATGCCAACGATACCTATATCGAGATCAACGCGGGCGCCGGCGGCACCGAGAGCAACGACTGGGCCGGCATGCTCCAGCGCATGTACACGCGCTGGGCGGATCGCCACGGGCTGAAGGTCGAGCTGATCGACTTCCATGCCGGCGAGCAGGCCGGCATCAAGTCCGCCACGCTGCTGGTCAAGGGCGAGAACGCCTATGGCTATGCCAAGACCGAGAGCGGCGTGCACCGCCTCGTGCGCATCAGCCCCTATGACAGCGCGGCGCAGCGCCACACCAGCTTCTCGAGCGTGTGGGTCTATCCGGTGATCGACGACAATATCGAAGTCGAGATCAACGAGAGCGAGCTGCGCATCGACACCTATCGCGCGTCGGGCGCCGGCGGCCAGCACATCAACACCACCGATTCGGCAGTGCGCATCACGCACCTGCCGACGGGCATCGTGGTGCAGTGCCAGAACCAGCGTTCGCAGCACAAGAACAAGGCCGAGGCCTATAACCAGCTGCGCGCCCGCCTCTACGAGCGCGAACTGGCCGAGCGCGAGGCCGCGGCCAACGCCACCAATGCCACCAAGACCGATATCGGCTGGGGCCACCAGATCCGCAGCTATGTCCTCCAGCCCTATCAGCTGGTGAAGGACCTGCGCACGGGAGTCACGTCCACCGCGCCCTCGGATGTGCTCGACGGAGACCTCGACGCCTTCATGGCGGCTGCGCTATCGCAGCGCGTGACCGGCGAGACGGTCGAAGTGGAGGATGTCGATTGAGATCGGGCCTTGCCCTGCTCCTGGGATCGGCGCTGGCCGCATGCAGCGGCGGGTCGGCGCTCGACAATCGAGAAGAAGGCGCGCCCGCGATCAACAGCGGCTTCCCCGCCGCCGACCGTCCGGTCGCCACCATCCTCTCCCCGCGCTGGTCGACCGAGGAAGCGCGCGACCGGCTGAACGAAGCGGCGCAGGTGATGGACCTGGCCGGGATCAAGCCCGACATGACCGTGGCCGATATCGGCGCGGGCGAGGGCTATTACACCGTCCGCCTGGGCACGCGCGTCGGCAAGAAGGGCCGGGTCGTCGCGGAGGACATCGTGCCCGACACTATCCAGAAGCTCGCCGGCCGCGTGATCCGCGAGCGGCTCGACAATGTCAGCGTGCGCCTGGGCCTGCCCGCCGATCCGCGCCTGCCCGAGAACAGCTTCGATCGCGTCCTCATGGTCCATATGTATCATGAGATCGAGAGCCCGTACGAGTTCCTGTGGCGGCTCCGCCCCGCGCTCGCGCCGGACGGCCAGGTGGTGGTGGTCGACGCCAATCGCCCGACCCAGGATCACGGCACGCCGCCGGCGCTGCTCAAATGCGAGTTCGCCGCAGTGGGCTATACGCTCGTCTCGATCCGGCCCATGCCCTCGGCCGGCGGCTATATCGCGATCTTCGAGGCGCAGGGCGACCGGCCCGAGCCCAGCGCGATCCGTGCCTGCAAGAGCGGCAAGACCGCGACGCCGGCCAGCATGTCCCGGGAATCAAAGGAACCCTAGGCTACGGAAACTGGTGGTGCCGCGCGCCGCGACCACCAGATGATCGAGCAGCCGCACGCCCAGCGTGTCGAGCGCCCGGGCGAGCCGATCGGTCGCCGCGCGATCGGCCGGGCTGGGCGTTGGATCGCCGCTCGGATGGTTGTGCGCCATCACCACGGCAAAGGCATGGAAGGCGATCGCGTCCGCCGCCACGTCGCGGATCGGCAGGTCGAGCCGGTCGCGATGCGGCGAGCGGACATGGCGGATGCCCAGCACCTGCTGGTGCCGGTCCAGATAGGCGAAGGCCAGCACCTCCACCGTCTCGCGCGCGAGCGGCGCGAACAGCACGCTCGCGGCCCGGGCATCGGCCAGGCGCAGCGGCGGGTTCTCGGCATCGGAAAGCATCGCGCGGCGCTGCCATCCGCCGTCCGCCACCCGAAGCGCGACCGGATCCGTTCCGGACGGGCGCGGCGGGCGCCCGGGGCGGCTTTTCTCCACAATGGAGGCAACTCGCCCGCTTGGCGCCGCCGGGGCGCGGGGCTAGGCTGTGCCCATGGAGCAATATCTCGACCTGATGGCGCGGGCGCTCGAGCACGGCGCCGAGCAGATGGACCGGACCGGCACCGGCACGCGCAGCGTGTTCGGCCACCAGATGCGCTTCGACCTGTCGCAGGGCTTCCCGCTGCTCACCACCAAGAAGCTGCACCTGCGCTCGATCCTCATCGAGCTGCTCTGGTTCCTGCGCGGCGACACGAATGTGAAATGGCTGCAGGAGCGCAAGGTCAGCATCTGGGACGAATGGGCCGACGAAGCGGGCGAGCTGGGCCCGGTCTATGGCAAGCAGTGGCGCGACTGGGAAGCGGCGGACGGCCGCCATATCGACCAGATCGCCGAGCTGATCGAGACGCTGAAGACCAACCCCCATTCGCGCCGGATGATCGTCTCCGCCTGGAACCCGGGCGAGCTCCACGCCATGGCGCTGGCGCCCTGCCACTGCCTGTTCCAGTGCCATGTCGCGAACGGCAGGCTGAGCCTCCAGCTCTACCAGCGCTCGGCCGACATCTTCCTCGGCGTGCCGTTCAACATCGCCAGCTATGCGCTGCTCACGCACCTGCTCGCCCAGCAGACGGGGCTCGAGGTGGGCGACTTCGTCTGGACCGGGGGCGACTGCCACCTCTATTCGAACCATCTCGACCAGGCGCGCGAGCAGCTCTCGCGCACGCCCGGCCCGCTCCCCCGGCTGGAGATCCTGCGCAAGGCGCCGTCGATCGACGCCTATGAATATGAGGATTTCGCCATCCACGGCTATGAGGCGCAACCGCATATCAAGGCGCCGGTGGCGGTATGATCCGGCTCGCCGCGCTGGCCCTGCTGGCGCTGGCGCCGGCGGCGACGCAGGAGGCCGGCTATCAGGTCGTCCCCTCCCGGGCCGACCCCGCGGTCAAGGCGTTCGACGATCCCAGCTATGTCTTCGCCGGGGACCGGCTGCCGGCGGATGCGCCGCTGGCGGTGTTCCTGCCGGGCACCAATGGCAAGCCCGCATATAACGCCAATCTGATGCGCTTCGTCGCCGGGCTCGGCTACCGGGCGATCGCGCTCGGCTATGACAATGATCCGGCCGTGGTGCAGGTCTGCACCGCCGACCCCGATCCCGACTGCGCGAGCGACTTTCGCGAGATGCGGGTCTTCGGCACCGGCAAGTCCAGAACGGTGTCCAATCCCCGGGCCGAGGCCATCGTGCCGCGCCTGGTCGCGCTCCTCCGCCTGCTCGAGCGGGAACAACCCGGCCGGGGCTGGGGCCAGTATCTCGACGGCGACAGCCTGAAGTGGGAAGCGATCCTCTTCTCCGGCCAGTCGCAGGGCGCGGGCATGGCGGCGTGGATCGCCAAGCGCCACAAGGTCCGCCGGGTCGTGCTGTTCTCCAGCCCGTGGGAGACCAGCGGCCGCGAGCGCCGGCCCGCGCCCTGGATCTCCGAGCCCAGCGCCACGCCGATCGCGCGCTGGCAGGCGGCGTACAACAGCCGCGAGAACACCGTGCCGCTGATCCGGGCGGCCTATGCGGCGCTCGGCCTGCCGGCGGCGCAGGTGCATGTGCTGACGCTCGACCTGCCGCCGGGCTTCGGCGCGAACAGCCCCAATCCCTATCACGGCGCCGGCATCCGCGACCCGCGCTATGCCGAGACATGGCGCGCGATGTTCGGCAAGGGCAGCGACGCGCCGGAATGATCCATGGCCGTCACCCTGAACTTGTTTCAGGGTCCAACTATCCACAGACGATATCCTTCGCGGCACCTTGGATGCTGAAACGCGTTCAGCATGACGGGTTTCAATACAGAACCACATCTGCTTCTGTCGCCCGATGCAGCTGATCTCCTTCCATCTCGCCCGGGCCGACAATGGCGTGATCGGCGCCGACGGCAGGCTGCCCTGGCACCTGCCGGCCGATCTCCGGCGCTTCAAGGCGCAGACCATGGGCAAGCCGATGATCATGGGGCGCAAGACCTTCGAGAGCTTCCCCGCGCCGCTGCCCGGCCGCCGCCACATCGTGCTCACCCGCGACGCCGCCTGGCGGGCCGAGGGCGCCGAGGTCGCGCATTCGCCGGCGGAGGCGCTGGCGCTGGCCGGGCCGGGCGAAGTCGCGGTGATCGGCGGCGCCGAGATATTCGCGCTGTTCGCGCCGGACCGGATCGAGCTCACCGAAATCCATGCCGCGCCGCCGGGCGACGCGATCGTCCCCGCTTTCGGGGTTGAATGGCGCGAAGTTGCGCGCGAGGATTTCGCCGAGGAAGCGGGGCGCCCTGCCTATAGCTTCGTGACGCTGGAGCGGGTGGGATGAAGAAGAAGATCCTCTGGGGCGTGCTGATCGTGCTCCTGCTGGCCGTCGTCGGCTTTTTCGGCTTCGCGCCGGGCATCGTCGAAGGCAGCATGAACAAGGTGGTGCCGGTCAAGCTCGCCAAGCCGAGCGACGCGGTGAAGCAGCTCCACGCCTCGCTCCAGATCGCGGACATGCATGCCGACACGCTGATGTGGCGCCGCAGCCTGCTCGAGCGCTCGAACACCGGCCAGGTCGACTTGCCCCGGCTGATCGAGGGCAATGTCGCGCTCCAGGTCTTCTCCTCGGTCACCAAGACGCCCAAGCATCAGAATTACGACGCGAATTCGGGCGATACCGACAATATCACGCTGCTCACCATCGCCCAGCTCCAGCCGCCCAAGACCTGGACCTCGCTGCTCGAGCGCTCGCTTTTCCATGCCCGCAAGCTCGATCGCGCGGCGGCGGGATCGAACGGCAAGCTGCGCGTGATCCACAGCCCCGCCGATCTCGACCGGCTCCTCGCCGATCGCGCCGCGGGCAAGAAGGTGGTGGGCGGCATGCTCTCGATCGAGGGGCTGCAGGACCTGGAAGGCCAGATCGCCAATCTCGACAAGCTCCACGCCGCGGGCTTCCGCATGGCCGGGCTCGCGCATTTCTTCGACAACGACATCGCCGGATCGATGCACGGCATCCACAAGGGCGGGCTCACCCCGCTCGGCCGCCAGGTGGTGGCGCGGATGGAGCAGCTCGGCATGATCGTCGACATCGCCCATTCGAGCCACGAATCGGTCGCCGAGATCCTGGCGATGGCCAGGCGCCCGGTCGTCTCCAGCCATGGCGGCGTGCAGGCGACCTGCAAGGTGAACCGCAACCTGACCGATGCGGAGATCCAGGGCGTGGCGCGCACCGGCGGCGTCGTCGGCATCGGATATTGGGACGCGGCGGTGTGCGGCACCGAGCCGGCCAATGTCGTCCGCGCGATCCTGCACGTGCGCGACCTGGTGGGGATCGACCATGTCGGGCTCGGCTCGGATTTCGACGGCGCGGTGACGACCGGCTGGGATTCGTCGCAGCTGATCGCGATCACCGGCGCGCTGGTCGATGCCGGGCTCTCGCCCGACGACATCCGCAAGGTGATGGGCGGCAACGTGCTGCGCGTGATCCGCGCGGGAATCGTGGCGGGACAGTGAAGGCCCTCCCGCAGGGGGAGGATTTGATCGCCACGCTCGCCCCCCCTATAGGCGCGCGGATGGAGCGGCTGGACGGCGGCTCGGCGGTGCCGTCCCGCTATCGGGGGGCGATCGTCGCGCTGGGCAATTTCGACGGATTTCACCTGGGGCATCAGGCCGTGGTCGGCCGCGCGGTCGCGCGCGCCCGGGCCGAGGGGCGGCCGGCGCTGGTCGGCACCTTCGATCCCCATCCCCAGCGCTATTTCCGCCCCGACAGCCCCTGGTTCCGCCTCACCACCATGGACCAGCGCCAGCGCCTTCTCGTCGAGGCCGGGATCGACGCGATGCTGGTCTTCCCGTTCAACGCCGCGCTGGCGGCGCTCAGTGCGCGCGGCTTCGCCGAGGAGCGGCTGGTCGGGTTCATCGGCGCGGGCGGCGTGGTGACCGGCGGCGACTTCACCTTCGGCAAGGGCCGCGAGGGCGATGTGGCGACGCTCGCCGCGCTCGCCGCGGAGCTGGGCTTCTCCGCCGAGACGGTGGCGCCGGTCCGGCTCGACGGCGAGATCGTCTCCTCGAGCCGTATCCGCGAACATCTGCGCGAGGGCCGCCCGGCCGAGGCGGCGCGGCTGCTCACCCGCCCCTTCGCGATCGAGGGCGTGGTGCAGCATGGCGACCAGGTCGGCCGCACGCTCGGTTTCCCCACCGCCAATCTCAGCCTCGCCAACTATCTGCGCCCGGCCTACGGCATCTATGCCGTGCGCGGGCGGCTGGCCGATGGGCGCGTGCTGGGCGGCGTCGCCAGCCTCGGCATCCGCCCGACCTTCGAGCCGCCGGTCGAGCTGCTCGAGCCGCATTTCTTCGATTTCGACGGCGATCTCTATGGCCAGACGATCGAAGTGCAGCTGATCGACTATCTGCGCCCTGAGGCGAAGTTCGATTCGCTGGAGGCGCTCACCGCGCAGATCGCCGCCGACGCGGCGCAGGCGCGCGCGCTGCTCGCCAGATAGGAAAAGACCCGCCGGCATCATGCGCCAGCTCCCGAAATCGCCCGTCCGGCGCGGCATCAGAACATCTGCTTTGCATGCCGCGCGGCTTCCTCTAATTCCCGCGCACCCATGAGCGACCAAAAAGACTATCGCGAAACCGTCTTCCTGCCGAAGACCGAGTTCCCCATGAAGGCCGGACTGGCCCAGAAGGAGCCGGCCATCCTCGCGCATTGGGAGAAGATCGGCCTTTATCAGAAGCTGCGCGCCCAGCGTGCCGGCCGCACCCGCTTCATCCTGCACGACGGCCCGCCCTATGCGAATGGCGACATTCACATGGGCCATGCGATGAACAAGGTCCTGAAGGACATCGTCGTCCGCTCGCAGAGCCTGATGGGCAAGGACGCGCCCTATATCCCGGGCTGGGACTGCCACGGCCTGCCGATCGAGTGGAAGGTCGAGGAGGCCTATCGCGCGAAGAAGCTGAACAAGGACGAAGTCGACCCCGTCGCCTTCCGCGCCG
The DNA here is from genome assembly GCF_002127225.1 of Sphingomonas sp. IBVSS2. Taxonomy (GTDB): domain Bacteria; phylum Pseudomonadota; class Alphaproteobacteria; order Sphingomonadales; family Sphingomonadaceae; genus Sphingomonas. The sequence goes on along the minus strand of NZ_NFUR01000001.1, from coordinate 854,137 downwards.
AATGCCGCGCCTATGCCGAGAAATGGGTGGGCGTGCAGCGCGGCCAGTTCGAGCGGCTGGGCGTGATGGGCGACTGGGCCAACCCGTATCTCACGATGAACTATGAGAGCGAGGCGATCATCGCCGGCGAACTGCTGAAGTTCGCCGAAAGCGGCCAGCTCTATCGCGGCGCCAAGCCGGTGATGTGGTCGCCCGTGGAGAAGACCGCGCTGGCCGAGGCGGAGGTCGAATATGACGACATCGTCTCGACCCAGATCGACGTGGCGTTCGAGATCGTCGAGGCGCCGAACGCGCCCGAGCTGGTCGGCGCGCATGCGGTGATCTGGACGACCACGCCGTGGACGATCCCGGTGAACCAGGCTTTGGCCTATGGGCCGGAGATTGAGTATGTCCTGGGCTCGTTCCGGAGCGCTGAGGGTGAGCAAGTTCCCGAAGGGCTTCAGGATAGGAAATTTCTGATTGCAGAGGCTCTGGTTGGGCCGTTCCTGAATCGAATTCAGCAGGCTCATCGCGACACGCCGCGCCTTGGGTTCGAGATCGAGCCGGCTATCAAGGGCTCCGCCCTCGCCGGCGCCGTCGCCAACCACCCGATGCACCATCTCGGCGGCTTCTTCGCCAGGCCCCGCCCCTTCCTGCCCGGCGACTTCGTCACCACCGATGCCGGCACCGGCCTCGTCCATATGGCGCCGGATCACGGCGAGGACGATTTCCTGCTCTGCAAGGCGCATGGCATCGACCCGGTGTTCGCGGTCGACGCGGCAGGCATGTACCGGCCGGACTGGCTGTGGCTCGGCGGCCAGGGCTCGGTGATCAACAAGAAGTTCGTCGCATCGGACGGCCCGATCTGCACCGACCTGCGCGAAGCGGGCGCGCTGCTCGCCGCCTCGGACGATTTCGCGCACAGCTATCCGCATAGCTGGCGCTCCAAGGCCAAGGTGATCTTCCGCTGCACCCCGCAATGGTTCATCCCGATGGACCGCGCTTCTTCTCCCTCTTCCCCGGATGAGCCTGAAGATGACTTCGCGATCGCGGCGCCGCCCCTCTCCCCCGAAGGGGAGCGGGAGACCAACGGCGCCACGCTGCGCGGAATCGCGCTCGACGCGATCGAGAATACCCGCTGGGTGCCCGAGCGCGCGATCAACCGCATCCGCGCGATGGTGGAAGGCCGCCCGGACTGGGTGATCAGCCGCCAGCGCGCCTGGGGCGTGCCGATCGCGCTCTATGTCCATCGCCAGACCGGCGCGTATCTCCGCGATCCGGAGGTCAACGCCCGCATCCTGAACGCCTTCGAGACCGGCGGGGCCGATGCCTGGTTCCAGGCGGACCATCAGGCGCTGCTCGGCCCGCGCTACGACCTCGCCCATTACGAGGTGGTCACCGACATTCTCGACGTCTGGTTCGATTCGGGCTCGACCCACAGCTTCGTGATCGAGGCACGCTACGGCGTCGGCACCCGCGCCAACCTCTATGTCGAGGGTTCGGACCAGCATCGCGGCTGGTTCCAGTCGTCACTGCTCGAATCCTCGGGCACGCGCGGCCGCGCGCCCTATGACGCGGTGCTGACGCATGGCTTCGCGCTCGACGGCCAGGGCAAGAAGATGTCCAAGAGCCTGGGCAATGTCGTCGATCCGCTCAAGATCATCGGCGAGAGCGGTGCCGACATCCTGCGCCTCTGGGTCGCGCAGACCGATTATTTCGAGGATGTGCGCATCGGCAAGGAAGTGCTGGCCGGCACGGGCGACGCCTATCGCAAGATCCGCAACACCTTCCGCTACCTGCTCGGCGCGCTCGACGGATTCGGCGAGGGCGAGCGGATCGCGGTGGCCGAGATGCCCGAGCTTGAGCGCTATATCCTGGCGAAGCTGGCCGAGCTCGACGCCGAGCTGCGCGGCGCGGCCGATGCGTTCGAGTTCAACCGCTACAGCCGCGCGCTCACGGATTTCATGAACGAGGACCTCTCGGCCTTCTTCTTCGATATCCGCAAGGACTGCCTCTATTGCGACGCCGAGGGCTCGGCCAAGCGCCGCGCCTATCGCACCGTGCTGGACGTGCTGTTCCACGCGCTGGTCCGCTATGCCGCGCCGATCCTCGCCTTCACGGCCGAGGAAGTGTGGCAGGCGCGCTTCCCGGGCGAGGGCGAATCGGTCCACCTGCTCGAATGGCCGGTGCTGCCCCAGGGCGCGGCGGTGGAGAGCGACTGGAACGCGATCCGGGCGCTGCGCCAGCAGGTGACCGAGGCGATCGAGCCCTATCGCCGCGAGAAGCAGGTCCGCTCCAGCCTGGAGGCGGAGGTGACGGTGCCCGATCTGCCGGCCTCGGCCGAGGATCTCGCCGAATTGTTCATCGTCTCGGCGGTGACGAAGGGCGAAACGGTCACGGTCGTGCCCACCCAGCGCCATAAATGCGGCCGGTGCTGGCGGCATCTCCCGGAAGTTGCGCAGGACGGCGCCTTGTGCGACCGCTGTGCCGGGGTGGTGGAATGAACGTGACTCGTGGAATCGGCTTCGCGGTGGCGGCCCTGGTTTTCGTCATCGATCAGGTGACGAAGCTGCTCGTCGTGCGCGCGCTGGGCGTCGACCTCAAATTCGTCCAGACGCTGATCGGCCAGAAGCTGGGGCTCGACGGGCTCAACCATGTCCAGGAAGTGCTGCCGATCTTCGATCTGCGCTTCGTGGCCAATATCGGCGTGTCGCTGGGCCTGTTCGCCGCGAACAGCGACGCGACGCGCTGGCTGCTGGTGGCGCTCACCGGCGCGATCGCCGCGGGCGTGGTCTGGTGGATGTTCCGCGAGAGGAAGCTGCCGGACATCTGCGCGCTCGGCATGGTGCTGGGCGGGGCGCTCGGCAACATCCTCGATCGTGCGCGCCTCGGCTTCGTCGTCGATTTCGCCGACCTGCATTTCGGGGCGTGGCGCCCGTTTTTGGTCTTCAACGTCGCCGATGCGGCGATTACCATCGGCGTGCTGATCCTGTTGATCCGCGCCCTTCTAGTGCGCGATAAGGCCGCAGGCGACAGCCCGGCCGCTGTGGAGAATGAAGTCAATGCGTAAGACCGTTACCATCGTGAGCGCCATTGCGCTCGCGGCATCGCTCTCCGCCTGCGGCAAGCGTGGCTATGACCGTTCGCGTCCCGACGAGTTCGCCGTGGCCCGCCAGGCGCCGCTGGTGATCCCGCCCGATTTCTCGCTGGTGCCGCCGCAGCCGGGCGCCCCGCGCCCGCAGGAAGGCAATCCGGCCAACCAGGCGCTCGACGCGATGTTCGGCGGCTCGGCCGCGCGCAGCCCCGGCGAGCAGGCGATCATGGACCAGTCGGGCAGCACCAGCGCCGACCAGAGCGCGCGCTCGACCGCGGGCAGCCCCGGCACCACGGTGGTCGACAAGGGCTCGACCACGCGCGACATCGTCGCGGCGCCGGAAGGCGACGGCAAGGACGCCAAGGCCAGCACGCCGAAATAAGGCGCCCCGCCTTTCCCGAACGAAGAAAGCGCCGGCCCGCATCCCCGCTTTCGCATGGCGGGGAGCAGCATTGCCGCTCCCCCTCCCCCCAATATCAGAAGGCGACGCTCACCGAGCCGAGGATACCGCCCTTGGCCGCGTCCTTGCCGCTCGGCGTGATGAAGTTGGTGTCGGTATCGACATAGGATACGCCGAAGGTCAGCGACTTCCAGGTCGCCGTCGCGCCCAGCGACCAGTCGGTATATTCGTTGGTCGGGCCCGACAGCCAGCTCGGGCCCCAGGTGTGGCCGAGATGGGCGGTGAGGCCGATCGGCGTCTTGGGGATCGCGACCGACAGATCGCCGGCCAGGTAGAAATTGTCCTGCTTCCGAAGCAGGCCGCTCTGGCCCTGGTCGATCGCCAGCGCCTTCTGCTTCGGCGCATAATTGCCGGTGATCTTCGCGGTGGCCGGCCCGATCGCATAGCTGACCGAGGCATAGGGCTCGATGAAGTCCGACGAACTCCTGTCGCCCGCAAAGCCGGGGCGCGTGCCCGGATAGACATAATAGAGCGCGCCGACATCGACGGTGACTCCGCCGTCGAACGCGTGCTTGTACCCGGCGATCAGGTCGAGCTCCTGATGCGCGGTGCCGTGGACGGTGACGTAATCGTCGATCGAGGAACCCCAGACCGAGACGTAGAAGCCCGATGCATGGGCGATAGTGATACCGCCCTGCACGGCGAAATTGCCGTCGGTCTGCGAGATGCCGCGGAACTTGTAGTCGCTGACCACGCCGACGCTGCCGCTGATCGTCACGACGGGCGGCGGATCGGTCTGGTCCTGGGCCATTGCGGGGGTGGCTGCGGCCGCGGCCGCGAGCGCGGCGAAGCTGATCATGGTGTAGCGCATGGAATACCCTTCCCGTTGTTCAAAAAAGGGTTCCCGCCTGCTGCTCCGGTACGGCGTCGACTTGAGGCTCATCGGCCTGCGCTGCTTGCGAAGCACGACTTACTTGCCGCACCACGCTGCACCGCACAACATTAATTGCTGTTTCGTCACGGGATCGTGACGAACTGTTGCTGGGTAGCAACAGCGCGATCCCCATGTGCGAAAACGGCCCGCTCCCCGATGGGGAACGAGCCGCAACCGAAATACCGAAAGCGCCGGATCAGCGAATCTGGACGATCGCGTCGATCTCCACCGCCACGCCCAGCGGCAGGGCGGGCACGCCCACGGCGCTGCGGGCATGGCGGCCGGCATCGCCGAACAGCGCCTGCATCAGTTCCGAGGCACCATTGGCGACCTTGGGATGGTCGGTGAAGTCCGCGGCGGAATTGATGAACACGCCGAGCTTCACGATCCGCTCGACCCGCGACAGGTCGCCATCCAGATATTTCTTGATCTGCGCGACCAGCATCAGCGCGCAGCGCTGCGCCGCCTCGGCGCCGAACGCCAGGTCGCGGTCCTCGCCCAGCCGGCCGGTCATCAGCGCGCCGTCCTTGAAGGGAATCTGGCCCGAGACATGGAGCAGGCCGTTCGCCTCCACCACGGGGACATAGGCGGCGACGGGGGCCGCGGCTTCGGGAAGGGCGAGGCCGAGCTCTTCGAGCTTGCGATCGACATGGGTGGTCATGGGTCTGCTCAACCACTCGCCACGTCGGCGGTCAAGCCCGCGTCGAAGCGCGCCTCGATCCAGCCCAGCGCCTCGCGCCAGTCGTCGATCCGGGCATGGGCGTGCGGCGCCTTCGCCACGCTCGGCGCCAGGCTGGGCTCGGCGACCATGTGGAGGCGGAACACGCCCGGCGCATGCTTGGCCACCGATTCGTGGTGCACCGCCAGATCGTCGACGAACACGGTGACGCTCGGCCGATATTCCTCGACCAGCCGCACCACCGGCGAACCCTTGCCGCCCTGGTTGCACTCCACCCGATGTTCGATCCCGTGATTCGTCAGCTGGGCGATCCGGTGCGGGCGGCAATGATCCTGCAGGTTGGTCAGCACGACGATGTCGGCGCGCGCGGCAAGCGCGGCCAGCGCCTCGCGGGCATGCGGCACCAGGGTCTGGCGATCCATCTCGGCGGGAAAGAAGCCGTCGAGCAGGCCCCACATCTCCTCGCGCTCCACTACGGCCGAATCGGCGCGGCGGCGCATCGAATTGGCGAAATCGCCGCCATTGGGGGTGAACTCGATGTCGTGCGTCTCGCCCAGCCACACGCCGAAATGGCGCACCATGTGGAGCAGGACCTCGTCGCAATCGGTGATCAGCAGGGGCTTCATGATCTTTCCAGCGTCGCCCGGGCGGCGACCAGTTGTTCGGGGCTTATGTCGAGTGCCGCCGCGCAGGCGACAAGATCGGGCTCGTAGGATTCGAGGAACGACAGAGTCGCGGCGAGCACCACCGCCTCGCCCGCCCGCCGGCGCAGTTCGGCGGGATCGAGGCCGGTGAGGTCGAGCAGGCGCCGCGCGCGCGATTCCTCGCCCAGCGTCCACACAAGCGCCTGCAGCGCCAGCGCTTCCGCATTTGTTTCCGCGCCTGCCATACCCTACATCACCCGAGAGTCGATCCGGGGGTAGCGCGTGGCAAAAAGGGTGCTCGTTGTCGAGGACAACGAACTCAATCTGAAGCTGTTCTGCGACCTGCTGCGCGCGCACCAGTTCGAAGCCGAGCCGGTGCGCGACGGGCGCGAGGCGGTGGGACGCGCGCGCGACTTCGATCCGCAGCTGGTGGTGATGGACATCCAGATGCCGCACGTCACCGGGCTCGAGCTGATCCAGCACATGAAGCTGGACCCCAGGCTGCGCGCCATCCCGATCATGGCGGTGACCGCCTATGCCGGCCGCGACGACGAGGAGCGGATTCGCGCGGCCGGGGCCAATGCCTATGTCTCCAAGCCGATCAGCCTCGTGCGCTTCATGGAGGAAGTGCGGGCGCTGATGCCGGCCGAATCGCCGGCGCCGCCGCGCGAAGCCCCGAACCCAGGCACAGAAGAAGCCCCGCAGCCTTGACGGCCCGGGGCTTTCTTGAAGACCGGCCCCGCGCGTGCGGGGGCGAGGCAAGCCGGGCTCGCGCCCGCCTTACTTGATCTTGGCTTCCTTGAACTCGACATGCTTGCGCACGACGGGATCGTACTTGCGGAACGAGAACTTCTCGGTCTGGGTACGCGGATTCTTCTTGGTGACGTAGAAGAAACCCGTGTCCGCCGTGCTGACGAGCTTGATCTTGACAGTGGTCGGCTTGGCCATGACCCAACAACCCTTGAAACTGCGAAAAGAAAAGAGCGGCACGCCAGAGCGCACCGCTGCCAGACGCGGGCAACTGTGCGATTCTCGGCCAAAAGTCAAGGCTGGGGCCAAGCAATTCCTCCCGAGCGCCTCTGGGGGAGGAATTGGATATCCTTCACGCGGGTTTAACCCTGGCTGCCCAGAATGGCCACCGAAAGGGGAAGCGCGTGGAAGCTCTGGTCCCGGCCTTCCTGCTGGCCGCCCTCACCCAGCTTTGCGACAAGCCGGCCATGCTGACCGCGATCCTCGCCGATCGCTATGGCCGGCCGCTCACCGTGGCGCTCATGGCGGGCATCGCCCATGCCGCCGTCAATCTCGCGGCGGCGCTTGGCGGATCGCTGATCGGGCCGATGATGACGCCCAATGCGCGCGCGCTGCTGCTCGCCATGGCGCTGATCTTCGGCGCGCTGGGCGCGATCGGGTCGAATCGCGTGAAGGACCGGCTCGACGGCTGGAAGCTCGGCGCCTTCCTCACTGCACTCCTTGGCGTGCTGATTCTTGCCTTTGGCGAGAGCACGCCCTTCTTCACGCTTGCGCTCTCCACCGGCGGCCAGCCCTGGTTCGCGGCGGCCGGCGCCTCGATCGGCGCGTTCGGCGTGGCATTCGTCGCCGCGCTGCTCGGCGAGCGGACCTGGGCGGCCATCCCCTGGCGCTGGCTGCGCATCCTGAGCGGCATCGGCTTCCTGATCGCCGGCTGCTGGATCGGCGTGAACGCGCTGCGCCTCACCTGATCGATCTCCGAGATCGGAAAAATGCAAATGCGCCGGGGCGGAGCCGATCCCATATCCCGTTCGTTGACCCTGCGAACCGAATCCCGGGAGGACGAACATGGCTGATACCAATGCGGCGCTCCGCACCCCTACCGATCTCAACCGCAACGACGCGAAGAGCGTGGCGGATGCGCTGAATTCCGCGCTGGCGGATTGCTTCGCGCTCTATCTCAAGACCAAGAATTTCCACTGGCACGTCTCGGGTCCGCATTTCCGCGACTATCACCTGCTGCTCGACGATCAGGCGGCGCAGATCTACGGCATCACCGATGCGATCGCGGAGCGGGTGCGCAAGACCGGCAACGTCACGCTGCGCTCGATCGGCGACATCGCCCGCCGCCAGACGCTGACCGACAATGACGCGGACTATGTCGCGCCCGGCGACATGCTCGCCGAGCTGCGCGAGGACAATCTCAAGCTGATCGAGAGCTTCCGCACGGTGAAGCAGGCGGCCGAAGATGCCGGCGACAATGCGACCAGCGGCATCGTCGACGAATGGACCGATCAGGCCGAGGAGCGCGCCTGGTTCCTGTTCGAGGCATCGCGCAAGGGCTGAACCCGCGCCCGGGGCGGAGGCGTGATCGGCAAACCCCGTCATCCTCGCGCAGGCGGGGGATGACGGAAATAGCTCGAAGGCTCGCCTGGACCCTCAACCTGGCGGCTCGGAGAACGAGGCCGGCTCCGCGGGAGCCGGCCCCGGCCCAATTACTTCACCTTGGCGAGGTCCGAATCGAGCTTGGCGAGCATCTCGTCGGTGAGCTTGCCTTCCGAGAAAGGCTGGATCGCGCGGAAGCTCATCGCCTTGAACTGCTCATAGGCGGGATGCTTGTCGATATCGCCCAGGCCGTCGGCGACGAGCACCGCCTTGGCGCCTTCATTGGCGAACAGGGTTTCGATCGGCGTGTCCGCGCTGAACTTCGCCGCCGGGGCGGGCGCAGTGGCCGGGGCAGGCGCAGGTGCCGGTGCCGGCGCCGGTGCGTTCTGGGCAAGGGCGGCAACAGGTGCACAGGCAAGCAGGGCGGCAGTGAGAACGAGCTTCATTGTCGGGAGACCCCTCCGGTGGTGGAGCGGCGAACCTAACCCGCTTTTCATGTCCGCACCATTGCCGGCGGCACGAGCGTGACCAACCAGATATCGGGTCGCGCGCCCAGGCGGAACGGCACACCGCTGGTGCCGAGCCCGGCGGTGACGATCACGGTCCGTGCGCCTTCGCGCACCAGGCCACAGCGATAGCGGGCGCCGTAGCGGCTGACCGCGGGCGCGACGTTGTGGCCGAAGACCAGCACCTGCCCGCAATGGGTGTGCCCGGCGAGCAGCAGCCGCGCATCGGCGGGCAGGTCCGGCGCAACGTCGGGCGAGTGCGTGACCAGCACGATCGGCCGCCCGATCGCGCGCGCCGCCCGAATCGTCGCGTCGACATCGGCATGGCCGGAGAAATCGTCGCCGATGCCGCCCAGCGCGATCGGCCCGCGGGGGCCGGCATCGTTCTCCAGCACCGTAACGCCGGCGCCGGCGAGCTGGTCGCGCACTGCCTGCGGGCCCGTCCAATAGTCGTGATTGCCGAGCACCGCCGTCACGCCCAGCGGCGCGCGCAGTTCGCGCAACGGCCCGATCATCGCCGGCCCCAGCTTCGCCGCACCCCGGGGATCATGGCCGAAGATGAAGTCGCCCGCGATCACCACCAGATCGGGCTTCAGCGCATTAACCTGCCCGACGATCCGGCTCAGCCGCTCCGGCCCCATCGCGGCGGTGCCGATATGGATGTCGCTCAGCAGCGCGATCCGCACCGGCCGCTCCAGCCCAGCCATGGCCACCTCCGCACGGCGGACCACCGGGTCGCTGGTCGCCTCGCGGAAGCACCAGCCGAGAAAAGCGGCGAGCAGCAGGGCCAGGCCGGCGAGGATGAGGGAGAGCTTGCGCATACGAACATCGTAACGGGAGCGCATCGGCCGCGCTATGCGTTGCGCCATCATGCGTGCCTTTGCCGACCTGCTCGATGGCCTGATCTACACGCGCTCGCGCAACGCGAAGCTCAAGCGGATCGGCGACTATCTGCGCGCCACGCCCGATCCGGACCGTGGCTGGGCGATGGCCGCGCTCACCGGCACGCTCGACCTGCCGGCGGTGAAGCCCGCCCTGATCCGCGCGATGGTGGAGGAACGCGTGGATCCGGTGCTCTATGCGATGAGCCGGGACTTTGTCGGCGATTCGGCCGAGACGATCGCGCTGCTCTGGCCCGAACCGGCGGCACCGCCCGACACCATGGCACCGCTCAGCGTCTCGCAGGTGGTCGCGACACTCGGCGGGATCTCCAGGTCCGATGCGCCCGCGGCACTGGCGGGGATGCTCGATCGCCTCGACGCCGATGCGCGCTTCGCCTTGCTCAAGCTCGCCACCGGCGCGCTGCGCGTGGGCATCTCCGCCCGGCTCGCCAAGACCGCGCTCGCCCAGGCCTTCGGGCTCGATGTCGATGCGGTGGAGGAAGTGTGGCACGGCCTCGCCCCGCCCTATGCGCCACTGTTCGACTGGGCCGAGGGCCGCGCCACGCAGCCGAGCGCGCGCGACCTGCCTGTCTTCCGCCCCTTCATGCTGGCCCACCCGCTCGAGCAGGAGAGCGTCGATCTCGCCGACTATGCCGCCGAGTGGAAATGGGACGGGATCCGCGTCCAACTCGTCCATGTCGCGGGCGAGACCCGGCTCTATAGCCGCGCGGGCGACGACATCACCCATAGCTTTCCCGAAGTCGCGGGGGCCTTCGCGACGCCCGGCGTGCTCGATGGCGAACTGCTGGTGAAGGGCGCGTTCCAGGGCGGCGCGGCGGCGAGCTTCAACACGCTCCAGCAGCGGCTGGGCCGCAAGCTGGTCAGCGCCAGGACGCTGGCCGACTATCCCGCCTTTGTCCGCCTCTACGACATCCTCTTCGATGGCGAGGAAGATCTGCGCAACTTGCCCTGGTCGGAGCGCCGCACCCGGCTGGAGCGCTTCGCCGTGCGGCTCGACCCCGAGCGGTTCGACGTCTCGGCGGTGATTCCGGCCAGGGACTTCGCCGCGCTGGAGGAACTCCGCGCGGGCGCCCGCGACGCGTCGATCGAGGGCGTCATGCTCAAGCGGCGCAACTCGCCCTATGTGGCCGGCCGCCGGGCGGGGCTTTGGTACAAATGGAAGCGCGATCCGCTGGTCGCCGATTGCGTGCTGATGTACGCCCAGCGCGGCTCGGGCAAGCGCAGCAGCTTCTATTCCGACTATACTTTCGGCGCCTGGACGGCCGAGGGCGAGCTGCTGCCCGTCGGCAAGGCCTATTTCGGCTTCACCGACGAGGAGCTGAAATGGCTCGACCATCATGTCCGCACCCATACGGTGAATCGCTTCGGGCCGGTGCGCGAGACCGACAAGAGCCTCGTCCTCGAAGTCGCCTTCGATTCGATCCACGAATCGCGGCGCCACAAATCGGGCCTGGCGATGCGCTTCCCCCGGATCAGCCGCATCCGCACCGACAAGCCCGCGCGGGAAGCCGACACGATCGAGGCGTTGCGCAAGCACGTCACCTGAGTCAGTTTCGCGCCCGATGGCCAAGGGAAATCGTATCGCGGTTCTGCCCCTGATCGCCTGCGTGCTCGCAGGGCCCGTGCCTGCGTCCCTGCTCGCCGCCTTTGCCGGCAGCGGCGGCGCCGATTCGCTGCTGCGGGTGTGGGGCACGCTGGCGCTGTTCGGCCTCTGCTATGCGTTGGTCGTCGGCACCCCTGTCGCATTGATTTTCCTGCGCGATCCGGCACTGCCCTGGCGGCGCTGGATCGGTGCCGCCCTGCTCGCCGGGCTGATCTCCACCGCGATCGTCCTGGGCTGGACCGCGCTGAGCAGCGCCCGGCATCTCGTCGCCGGGCAATGGAGCGCCTTCCAGGTACTGATGCTCTGGCTGGTCGTTCCGCTGGTGCTTTTCTCCGGAATCGTCTCGCGCATCCTGCTCGCGCTCTGGCTCCGGCACGTCCGCGACACCGCCTGGTGAATCCCGAGCTGCTCGCCCCGGCGATGATGATCGCCTCGGGCTCCATCCATGCCGTGGTCAACGCGATCCTGAAGGGCGGCCGCGACAAGATGGCCGGCCGCGCGATCATCGACGGATCGAGCGCGCTGATCCTGCTTCCGGCGACGCTGCTCGTGCCGCTGCCGGCCGCCGCCTGGCCGTGGATCGCCGGCACCGCCCTGGTCCATTGCCTCTATCTCTATTCGCTGGTGCGCACCTTCGACGCGAGCGACTATTCGGCCGCCTATCCGATCCTGCGCGGCACCGCGCCGCTGGTCACCGCCGCGCTCTCGATCGGGCTGCTCGGCGAGCCGGCCGGCGCGCGCGAACTGGCCGGCATCGCGCTGATCGGCGGGGCCATGTTCGTGATGGTGCTGGGCCGGCACATCGGCCGGGCCGGCCTGGGCTGGGCATTGCTCACCGGGCTCACCATCGCCGGCTATACGGTGATCGACGCACACGGCGTGCGCGCCGCGCCGACGCCGCACAGCTATATCGTCTGGATGTTCGTGCTGATGGGGATGAGCACGGTGACGATGTTCGCCCTGCTCTCCAGGGGCGCGATCTTCGCTTCGGCGGCGCGGCAATGGCGCCCGGGCGTGGCGGCGGGTGCGCTCTCGATCGTCACCTATGGCCTGGCGCTCCTGGCACTGGCGATCGGCCCCACCGCGCCGCTCGCCGCCCTGCGCGAGACCGGCATGGTCACCGCGCTGGTCATCGCCACGCTCTTCCTGGGCGAGAAGGTGACGCGCGGCCGGGCGCTGGGCGTCGCCGGGATTCTCGCCGGGGCGGTGCTGATCCTGCTCTAGCACCGGCCCAAGGCGCCCCTGGAGCCGCGACTATCCCCGGGGCACCGGATTGCCCGAGCCGTCCGCGCGCTCGATGACCACGCCGGTCACCGCGCCTTCGCCGGTGAAGCGCACCCGGGTAGCCGGGTCGAACTCGAACGCGAACAGGTCGCCGCCCAGCGGCACCATCACCGATTTGACGCCGCCGTCGCGCTGCCAGGTGAGCGCGCCATTCTCCAAGGCCACCGTGCGCGCGCCATAGCGCCCGGCATAGGCGGCGAGCGCCCGGGCGGGTACCGCCGGCGTCACCCGGGCCGCATGGAGCGCGGCGGTCCATTCCAGCTCGGTCCTTTGCGGACCCTGTGCCTTCTCGGCGAGCTTCTGCGCCGCGTCCTGCTGGGCGCGGTCGAGCGCCCGGTCCGCCGGCACCGCGATCTTCGGGGCCACGCCCTTGCCTTCCCAGTTGCCGCCGCCCGGCAGCTCGGGATAGCCGATCGACACGCTCATCACGAAGCCGCCGGGCATCGCGAAATGCTCGTTGCGATAGGCCGCGCCCGCCGTCGTCTCGCCCACCAGCGTGCCGAAACCGAGCCGCGCGACATGCGAGACGAACTCCTCCGCTGCCGATGCCGCGCGATTGCTGGTCAGCACATAGAGCGGCAGGCGGAGCTGCCCGCCGGGCACCGCCTCGCTCGTCGAGCTGGTCGGCGCCTCGCTGCGCAGATGAAAGGTCACCAGCGGCGTGCCCGCGGGAACGAAATAGCTGGCGATGCGGCGCACCGCTTCGGGGCTGCCGCCGCCATTGCCGCGCAGGTCGAGGATCGCCGCGTCGCCTTCGCGCAGGAACGCCATCGCCGCGTCGATCGCTGCCCGGCTCTCCGCCCCGGTCCAGCCGAACCCGTCATAGCGGATATAGCGGACATTGCCGGGCAGCAGCTTCATCTCGGTGATGCCATAGTTGCGCTGGCGCATCATCGCCTTGAAGAAGGGGGTGTCCTCGATCTCGTCATTCTGGCTGCCGCGGCCGGCGATCTCGGCCGACATGCGCGGATCGAAGAACAACGAGAGATGCTTGTCCTGCGCCACCGCATAAAGGTCCTCGTTCAGCCGGCGGGTGAACTCGCCCGGATCCGCGGCGTCGTAGCGCCCGGCCTTCAGGCCCTTGAGGAGCGCGGCGTCGAGCGCGGCGCGCTTGCCCGCGACCACATAGTTCCCGGCGATCGCCTTGCGGATGCTTGTGACGATCTCCGTCTTGCTCGCCGCCGGCGCGGCCATCGGCGCGGGGCCGCCGGGGCCACCTGCCGGGCCCGGCCCCTGCTGCGCCTGCGCGCCAACGGCGAGGCCGGCGGAAAGCGCCAGCGCGGCAAGTGCGATCTTCATGACTCTCTCCCCAACTGTGTTATCTGCATAACACTGCATGGCGTGAAGCATGGGCGCGTGGCGCGCAATTTCGCCTGCCCACTTGCCAGAATCTGGCATAGTAGCGGAATGACCAACGACGCTATCGACCTGCGCATCCTCGCGCTGCTCCAGCAGGACGCATTGATGACCGCCGACCTGCTGGCCGAGCGGCTGCCGCTCTCGCCCAGCGCGATCGCCCGGCGGATCCGCCGGATGCGCGCGGACGGCACGATCGCGGCCGATGTCGCTATCGTCTCGGAAGAGGTGGGGCCCTTCCTGTCGGCGCTGGTCCATGTCCAGTTCGACCGGCACTCGCTCGACGCGCTCCAGGCCTTTCAGCGCCGGGTCCTCGCCAGCCCGCACGTCCAGCTGATGCTCGAAGTGACCGGCAATTTCGATCTCGTCCTGCTCGTCTCGGCGCGCGACATGGATTCGTTCAACATGCTGGTCGATTCGCTGCTCGGCAGCGATCCGGTGGTGCGCCGCTACGAGACGAGCTTCGTGAAGCGCCGGCGCAAATTCACTCCGGCGCTGCCGCTCCACGAGCTGCTGGGGGGATGAGCCGATTCGCGATTTGCTTCACGAAGGCGCGGAGAATTGGTTCGCGCGGAGGGCGCTGAGGCTGTCTCGCGCCGCGTCAGCAGCGCTCTAGCCGTCGTCGTTCCCGACGCCGACAGGGCGCATGCGCTTCCCGCAGGTGTTCCTCTGCGTTCCCAGCGTCCTCTGCGCGAACCAATTCTCTTTCTTCTCCGTGCCTTCGCGCGAATCAAAAAAGCAAAAGGGCCGGACGTTTCCGCCCGGCCCCTTCGATGTGCTGGCCCGAAGGCGCGCCTCAGCTCGACGGCGTGAGGTTCACCGCGGCGTATTTGCCGCGACGATCGACTTCGAGTTCGAACTCGAGTCGGTCGCCTTCATTGAGCGTCGGCATGCCCGCGCGCTCCACGGCCGAGATGTGCACGAACGCGTCCGGCTGGCCGTCATCACGCTGGATGAAGCCGAAGCCCTTCATGGCGTTGAAGAACTTGACCGTGCCGGTCGCCTTCTCGCCCGTCAGCTGGCGCTGCGGGCCACCGCGCTCGCCGCCGCCGAAGCCGCCACGATCGCCGCGATCCTCGCGGGGCGCGCGCTCTTCGACCGGCATCGGCTCGCCATCGATCTTGAGCTCGGTGGCCGAGATGCGGCCGCCGCGATCGACGAGCGTGAAGCCGAGCGGCTGGCCTTCGGCCAGGCCGGTAAGGCCCGCCTGCTCGACCGCCGAGATGTGCACGAAAACGTCTTCGCCGCCATCGTCACGGACGATGAAGCCGAAGCCCTTCTGGCCGTTGAAGAACTTAACGACGCCGGTGCCTTCGCCGATGACCTGCGGAGGCATGCGGTTGCCGCCGCCGAAGCCGCCGCCACCACCGCCGAAGCCGCCACCGCCGCCGCCGCGGAAACCACCGCCGCCACCGCCGCCGCCGAAGCCGCCACCGCCGCCGCGATAGCCACCGCCACCGCCGCCGCCGAATCGGTCACCGCCGCCGAAACCGCCACGATCCTCGAAACCGCCGCCGAAGCCGCCGCCACCAAAATCATCGCCGCCGAAGCCATCACGCTTGTCGCGGCCACGTCCGCCGCGATCCCCACGGCGCCCTCTATCGAAACTCATGCCCTGTTCGTCTTCCCGGTTCGCCCACAAATCAAATCAAAAGCCAAGCGCCGGACGAAAAACGCAGGTCTTCCAGCGCAAAAACTTGCGCCATGGAATCGGCATAGCCCAAAATCGGACAGCGAGCGAACGAAATTCGACTTGATCGGGGCGAACAATCGTTAACCGCGGCGCTTGCGCCACAATCGGGGGCACGGCAGAGGTAGGCGCATGGACGCGATCGCCGAATTGCTCGCCAGTCCGGCCGCCTGGGCCGCACTCCTCACGCTCATCGTGATGGAGGTGGTGCTCGGCATCGACAATCTGATCTTCATCTCGATTCTCTCGAACAAGCTGCCCGAGGACCAGCGCCGGCGCGCCCGCCGAGTCGGCATCAGCCTGGCGCTGGCGATGCGGCTCGCGCTCCTCACCGCGATCAGCTGGATCATCAGCCTGAAGAACACGGTGTTCAGCCTGGGCATCCAGGGCCCGCCGGACATGCACGGCGTGCCCAGCTTCGAGACCGATTTCTCGTGGAAGGACCTGATCCTGCTCGCCGGCGGCCTGTTCCTGATGTGGAAGGCGACGACGGAGATCCATCATTCGGTCGATGCCGACGCGCCGGGCGAGGCCGACCAGCTGCTCGACAAGAAGAAGGTCGCCTCGATCACCTTCACCGCCGCGATCGTCCAGATCCTGCTGCTCGACATCGTCTTCTCGGTCGATTCGATCCTGACCGCGGTCGGCATGACCGAGCATGTGCAGATCATGTACGTCGCGGTGATCGTCGCCGTGGGGGTGATGCTGGTCGCCGCGGATCCGCTCGCCAATTTCATCAACCGCAATCCCAGCGTCGTCATGCTCGCCCTGGGCTTCCTGCTGATGATCGGCATGGTGCTGATCGGCGAGGCGTTCGGCGCCCATATTCCCAAGGGCTATATCTACACCGCCATGGCCTTTTCGGCCGCCGTCGAGGGGCTCAACATCTGGGCGCGGACCGCACGGGCGCGCAGGCAGGCGGCCGCCCGAGAAGCGCCGGCCATTGAGCCCGGCGGCGATCGGGTCTAGGCGGCGGCCATGACTGTGCATTTTCATGAAGAAGACATTCCCGAGAATCTGTTCGCGCCGGGGGCCTCGATCGCCGTCGACACCGAGACGATGGGGCTGATCACCCCGCGCGACCGGCTGTGCGTCGTCCAGCTTTCGGACGGTTCGGGCGACGAGCATCTCGTCCGCTTCGGTTCGCGCTCGGCCTATGATTCGCCGAACCTGCGCATGCTGCTCGCCGATCCGGAGCGGCTGAAGCTCTATCATTACGCGCGCTTCGACCTCGCGGCGATCCGCTTCTATCTCGGCGTCATCGCCGGCCCGGTCTATTGCACCAAGACCGCCTCGCGCCTGGTGCGCACCTATACCGATCGCCACGGCCTCAAGGATCTGGCGCGCGAGCTGGTGGGCGTGGAGATCTCGAAGCAGCAGCAGTCCTCCGACTGGGGCGGCCCCGAACTTTCCGACGCGCAGCGGGAATACGCAGCGTCCGACGTGCGTTACCTGCACGCCATGAAGGAAGAACTCGACAGGCGCCTCGAGCGCGAAGGCCGCACCGACCTCGCCCAGGCCTGTTTCGACTTCCTGCCCTGGCGCGCGGAGCTCGACCTGGCCGGCTGGCCCGAAACCGACATCTTCGCGCACATCTAGATGTCGGAAGTCGCCACCCGCCTCCAGTCGCAGAAGCGCAGCTGGGCGCATCCCGGCAGCACGCACGATAGGCTGATCCGGCTCTCGCTGATCTTCCTGCCGGTGGGCATCGGCGTGCTCTCGGCCTTTCTCGTGCTCGCGCCGCTCCTTACCAAGGGCGATGTCAGCTTCGTGCTCGACAAGAACAAGGTCGACATGGCCACCGAGCGGCTGCGCCTCGAATCGGCGGTGTATCGCGGCGAGGACAGCAAGGGGCAGCCCTTCCAGCTCAACGCGGGCTCGGCGATCCAGAAGAGCTCGGCCGAGCCGATCGTGCAGCTGCGCGACCTCGCCGCCGAGATCAGGCTGCCCGAGGGGCCGGCCACGCTCAAGGCGGATCGCGGTCACTATGATCTCAACAAGGAGCAGGTCTCGGTCGACGGCCCGGTCAAGTTCCAGACCGCCGACGGCTATGTCCTCGACACCGAGAATGCGACCGTCGACCTCAAGACCCGCAAGATGGAAAGCGGCGGCGCCGTGACCGGCAAGACGCCCACCGGCGTGTTCAGCGCGAACAAGATGACCGCCGACTTGGAAAACCGCACCATCTCCCTAGATGGCAATGCACGCTTGCGGATCGTCCCCAAGCGCGCGAATAGGCGCTAGACATGATCCGTGCGACCGCCCTGCTTCCGATCGGCTTTTCGCTCGCGCTCGCCGTGTCCGCCCCCGCGGCCGCGCAGCAGCGCCACGACAGCAATGCGCCGATCGACTTCAACGCCCAGCACATGGAGCTGCAGGACAAGGCCAATCGCGTGCTGTTCAGCGGCAGCGTGCAGATCCGGCAGGCCGAGATGATGCTCGAGGCGGCACGCGTCACCGTCGCCTATACCGGGCAGATCACCGACGGCTCGCCCGAAGTCTCGCGGCTCGACGCGGCCGGCGGCGTCACCGTCACTCGGCCCGATCAGCGCGCGACCGGCCAGTTCGCGGTGTACGACGTCAACAAGCGGATCATCACCATGGTCGGCGGCGTCACGCTCAAGCAGGGGGCCAACACCGTCTCGGGCGGCCGCCTGGTGATCAACCTCGACACCGGCCGCGCGACGATCGACGGTTCGGGCGTAGGCGGCTCGACCGCCGTGCCGGGCACGCCCGGAGTGCAGAGCCGCGGCGGCCGCGTGACAGGCCGCTTCTCGGTGCCCAAGCGCGCGAACACGCCGGCGGCCACGCCGACCCCGGCTCCGGCACCCGCGGCCACGCCGGCTCCGAAACAGTAATCGCCCTTTTTCCACGACACGCCGCGCGGCCCCTTCCCTTCTCGGCCCAGTTCATGCAGGAATCCTGCCAAACTGCCGGGGAATGCCCCGCCGGTAACGCGAGCCCGTCCATGCAGGGACCGAGTATGACCGAAGTCGCCACTCTCGAAACCCCCGTCGCGGACCCCGCGCCGCTGCCCGACAAGGGGCTCGCGGTCGTCTCGATCGCCAAGTCCTACGACAAGCGCGTGGTGCTGACCGACGTGTCGGTCTCGGTCGGCCGCGGCGAAGTGGTCGGCCTGCTCGGCCCCAATGGCGCGGGCAAGACCACCTGCTTCTATTCGGTGATGGGGCTGGTGAAGCCCGACAGCGGCCGCATCATGCTGGACGGCGAGGACATCACGCGCCTGCCCATGTATCGCCGCGCGATCCTGGGCCTGGGCTATCTTCCCCAGGAGACTTCGATCTTCCGCGGGCTGACGGTGGAGGGCAACATCCTCGCCGTGCTCGAGCTGTCCGAGCCCGACAAGGATGCGCGCCGGCGCCGGCTCGACGAACTGCTCGAGGAATTCGGCCTCACCCGGCTGCGCGCCGCGCCGGCCATGGCGCTGTCGGGCGGCGAGCGCCGCCGCGCCGAGATCGCCCGCGCCCTGGCGGCGGACCCGACGATCATCCTGCTCGACGAGCCCTTCGCCGGTATCGACCCGATCTCGATCTCCGACATCCGCGACCTGATCATCCAGCTCAAGCAGCGCGGCATCGGCGTGCTGATCACCGACCATAATGTCCGCGAGACGCTCGACATCGTCGATCGCGGCTACATCATCTATGATGGCCGCGTGCTGTTCGCCGGAGCGCCCGCCGATCTCGTCAAGGACGAGAATGTCCGCCGCCTCTATCTCGGCGAGAGCTTCGAGCTGTAAGCCATGAAAGGCGGCGCCTCCCATAGCCGTCATCCCGGCGAAAGCCGGGATCTCAGGCCGGACCGCACGCGCCTGCCGCACGAGACACCGGCCTTCGCCGGGACGACGACCTTGGCATGAGCCTCGCGCCTCGCCTCGATCTGCGCCAGTCGCAATCGCTGGTGATGACGCCGCAGCTCCAGCAGGCGATCAAGCTGCTGGCGCTCTCCAATCTCGAGATCGAGACCTTCGTCGCCGAGGAGCTGGAGAAGAACCCGCTGCTCGAGAATGGCGGCACCGGCGGCGACGAGGAGCGCGGCGCGTCCGAGCCGGCCGAGGCCCCGGAGCCCGATTTCGAGTTCGAGGAGCGCGACGGCCCGGCGGACGCCAGCGAGCTGATCGCCGGCGGCGGCGAGGCTTCGGGCGAGGCCGCGCTGGACGTGGATTTCGCCGCCGAGACCTTCCATCACGACAGCGGCAGCGACACGATCGGCGCGGGCGGCGGGCTCGACGGCAGCCTGGGCCTCACCGGCGCCGGCGGTGGCGCCGCGCCCGAGGACGGGCCGGATTTCGACAATCTCGGTAGCGCCGATCTCAGCCTCGCCGATCACCTGATGGCACAGGCCGGCGCCAGCGTGGCCGGCCACGACCTGTTCGTCGCCGCGCACCTGATCGATCAGATCGACGAGGCCGGCTATCTCACCGCGGCGCTGCTCGACATCGCCAACCGGCTGAACGTGCCGCTCGCCCGGGTGGAAGCGGTGCTCGCGACGATCCAGACCTTCGACCCCACCGGGGTGGGCGCGCGCAACCTTGCCGAATGCCTCGCGCTGCAGGCGAAGGAAGCCGATCGTTACGATCCCTGCATGGCGCGGCTGATCGACAATCTCGATCTGGTCGCGCGCGGCGACCTCGCGCGGCTCAAGCGCATCTGCGACGTCGACGACGAGGACCTGGCGGACATGATCCGCGAGCTGCGCGGCTATGATCCCAAGCCCGGCTGCCGCTATGGCGGGGAGCCGACGCTCGCCGTGACGCCGGATATCTTCGTCGCCCGCCGCGGCGCCGGCTGGGCCGTGGAGATCAATGCCGCCACCCTGCCCAGGCTGCTCGTCAACCGCGCTTATTATGCCGAAGTCTCGGCGGGCCCGCAGGACAAGACCAGCAAGGCCTGGCTGTCGGACATGCTGGCCAGCGCCAACTGGCTGGTGAAGGCGCTCGACCAGCGCCAGCGCACGATCATCAAGGTCGCCAGCGAGATCGTGAAGCAGCAGGAAGCTTTTTTCCTGAAGGGCGTCGCGCACCTGAAGCCGATGACGCTGCGGCAGGTCGCCGAAGCGATCGAGATGCACGAATCGACCGTGAGCCGCGTCACTTCGAACAAATATCTCAGCTGCGCGCGCGGGCTGTTCGAGCTCAAATATTTCTTCACCTCGGCGATCCAGTCGGCGGACGGTGGCGACGCGGTCTCGGCCGAGGCGGTGAAGAATGCGATCCGCACGCTGATCCAGGCCGAGGACCCCCGGAAGATCCTGTCGGACGACACCTTGGTCGAGCTGCTCAACGCCAAGGGCTTCGACATCGCCCGGCGTACCGTCGCCAAGTATCGCGAGGCGATGGGGATCGGCAGTTCGGTGCAGCGCCGCCGGCAAAAGGCGCTGGAGGGCGTGGGTTGATCCGTTTTCTCGCATTGCTGCTCGCCCTGCTCGCACCGGCGATGGCGCAGGCCCGGGAGGAGCTCGTGGTGATGAGCTTCAACGTCCGCCTGCCTTCGCCTTCGGACGGGGCGAATATCTGGGAGAATCGCCGCGACCTCTTCGTCGAGACGATCGCCGCCGCCGATCCGGACGTGATCGGCACGCAGGAGCTGTTCCAGATCCAGGGCGATTATCTCGTCGGGAAGCTGCCGCACTATAGCTGGTTCGGCATCGACCGGCGCGGCGGCCATGCCGACGAGCATATGGGCGTCTTCTATCGCCGCGACCGGCTGAAGCTGGTCGAACAGGGCGATTTCTGGCTGTCGGACACGCCGGAACAGGTCGCCAGCATCAGCTGGGGCAATCTCTATCCGCGCATGGTCACCTGGGGCCTGTTCGAGACGCGCTCGGGCAGGCGCTTCTACCTGCTCAACACCCATTTCCCCTATCGGGCGGAAGATGCCGCCGCGCGCGAGAAATGCGCCGCGTTGCTCCGCAAGCGCATCGCCGCCCTGCCCAGGGGCGTGCCGGTGGTGCTGACCGGCGATTTCAACACCGGCCCCGATTCGGCGCCGCATGCGCTGCTGGGCGAGATGCTGGCCGATGCCCGGGACGCCGTGGCGAAACCGCTGGGCCCGGAAGCGACCTTTCACGGCTTCAAGGGCGTGGCCGACCATCGGATCGACTGGATCCTGACGCGCGGTTTCAAGGCGCGCGGCTATCGGACGATCGATGCCCATCGCGGCGCGCTCTATCCGTCGGATCATTTTCCCGTGGTGGCGACGCTCGCCTGGCCGGGCGTCGGACGTTTTTAGGATTTTGGTAGGCCCGTACGGGCTATCCCAGCCTCCATGTCTGCCGATTTCACCATCGACGTCGACCCCGCGCGCGATCTCGTCCGCATCCGGATGGGCGGCTTCTTCACTTCCGAGGACATCGGCGCCTTCCTCGCCGAGCGCGCCGAGGCGCATGCCCAGCTCCGTTGCGGCCCCAACCGGCATCTGACGCTCAACGACCTGCGCGACATGAAGATCCAGGCGCAGGAAAGCGTCGAGATGTTCCGCGCGATGCTCGCCGATCCCGCCTATCGCTCGCGCCGGCTCGCCTTCGTGATCGGCCGGACGCTGGCGCACACCCAGCTCCAGCGCGCGCTCGACCGGCGCACCGCGCGCTGCTTCGACGATCCCTGGGCCGCCGAGGCCTGGCTGTTCGCCGGCTCGGACCGCGCCGCCGCCTGAGCCGCTTGCAATGCAGGATTTCGCCCGTCGCGCTCGCGCGGTCCGGGGGCGGCGCCTGCTCTCACCGGCATGGCCTTGACGACCTTGCGCGGCGATTGCCCCGGTTCGGCATCACGCGATTGGATCAATCATCCTCATCCTCGAACCCCGCGAGCTCGAGCGCGCGCGCCTTGATCTGGTGGAGGCGGCACCAATGGACGAGCGCATCCTCGCGGCCATGGGTCACCCATACTTCGCGCGGCTCCAGTTCCGCGATGGTGCGGGTCAGCTCGTCCCAGTCGGCATGATCGGAGAGGATCAGCGGCAGCTCGACGCCCCGCTGCCGGGCGCGCTGGCGGATGCGCATCCAGCCCGATGCCATCGCCGTGATCGGATCGGGCAGGCGGCGCGACCAGCGATCGTTGAGCGCGCCCGGCGGACACAGGACGACCCGCCCCCGCAGCTCGGCCTTCGACATCCCGGTGGCGGGGCGCAGCGCGCCCAGGTCGATGCCCTGCTCGACATAGAGATCGCACAGCCGCTGGAGCGCGCCGTGGAGATAGACGGGATCCTCGAACCCCATCACCCGCAGCTCGCGGATCACGCGCTGCGCCTTGCCCAGCGCATAGGCGCCGACCAGCACGCAGCGATCCGGATTGGCGCGCAACGCCGCGAGCAGCTTGTCGAGCTCGTCATGCGTCTCGGGATGGCGGAACACGGGCAGGCCGAACGTGGCTTCGGTGACGAACACGTCGCAGGGCACCGGCTCGAAGGGCGCGCAGGTCGGATCCTCGCGGCGCTTGTAATCGCCCGAGACGACGATCCGCTCGCCGCGATGCTCGAGCACGATCTGGGCGGAGCCGAGGACATGGCCGGCGGGCACGAAGCGGATGTCGATGCCGTGCAGGGTGATCCGCTCGCCATAGTCGACCGGACGGCCGTTCTGCGGCCCGTAGCGCGCCTCCATGATCGCCAGCGTCTGCGGCGTCGCCCATACCGCGCCGTGCCCGCCCCGGGCATGATCGGCATGGCCATGCGTCACCAGCGCGCGCGCCACCGGCTGCGACGGGTCGATCCACGCCTCCGCCGCCGGAATATAGATGCCCGCGGGACGCGGCTCGATCCAGCTGCCCAATGCCATCGTCCCTATATATGGCTGGGCGGCGGGCGGGTTCCAATCGGATCGGAATTGGCCATCCTTCGCTTTGCACCGGGAGAGGAAGAGGAAATGGATACCGCAGCACGCATCGCCCGGCTCGAGACGCAGCTTCGCCGCCAGCGCATCGCGCTGTTCGCCATGGCCGGGATCGGGGCCGCCGGCTTCGTCATCGCCGCCACCGCGCCGGCCGGGATGATCGAGGCGCGGGCGATCCGGGTGGTCGACGCCGCCGGCAAGCCGCGCATCCTGATCGGCGCGCCGCCGCCGGCCGAAGGGCGCGAACGCACCGACGGGCAGACCGCCTCGATCGTCGTGCTCGGCCCCGACGGCCGCGACCGGGTGATCCTCGGCGAAGAGCCCGACCCCCGCCTGGCCGGCAGGAGCTATCCGCGCGTGGCGGGCGCCTATGGCCTCGTCCTGCACGACGCCGCCGGATCGGAGCGGGGCGCGATGAGCTGGCTCGACAATGGCCGCGGCGTGATCGCGCTCGACCGGTCGGGCGGCGACGCGGTGGCGATGATCGTCAACGAGCAGAGCGGCTTCGCCGGCTTCACGGTCAACTACGCCAATCCACCCGGCAAATATGCCGAAGGCGTGCGGCTGGGCACGCGCGGCGACACGGCGTGGCTCGAGCTCGAGGATCGCGACGGCGGCCAGCGCGCGAAGCTGGCGGTGGCGGGAGACGCGCCGCCCGCGCTGGTCGTCCGGTCCAAGGGCGCGCCGCCGGCTCCCTGATCCGCCATCGCATGGACGCCGCCCTCCCCTCGACCCTGTCGGACTGGTTCGCCGCGCGCGGCTGGGCGCCGCGCCGGCACCAGCTGGAGATGCTCGCCGCCGGCCGCCGGGGCGAGCATGCGCTGCTCGTCGCCCCCACCGGCGCGGGCAAGACGCTGGCGGGCTTCCTGCCCAGCCTGGCCGAGCTGATCGAAGCGCCGGCCGAGGGGCTGCACACGCTCTACATCTCGCCCTTGAAGGCACTGGCGGTGGACGTGCAGCGCAACCTGCTCACGCCGATCGAGGAGATGGGCGTGCCCATCCGGGTAGAGACGCGCACGGGCGACACGCCCTGGGACCGCAAGGTCCGCCAGCGCGCCCGCCCGCCCCAGATCCTGCTCACCACGCCCGAATCGCTCAGCCTGCTGCTCTCCTATGAGGACAGCCTGACGATGTTCTCCGGATTGAAGACGATAGTCATCGACGAGGTCCATGCCTTTGCCACCGGCAAGCGCGGCGACCTGCTCGCCCTTGCCCTTGCCCGGCTCCAGCGCTTCGCCCCGGGGCTGCGCCGCGTCGCGCTCTCGGCGACGGTCGCGGATCCGGACGGCTATCGCGCCTGGCTCGCCCCGCATGGCGATATCGGCGGCGTCACCCTGGTCGAGGGCGAGAGGGGCGCCGAGCCGAACATCGCCATCCTGCTCCCCGAGGACAAGGTTCCCTGGGCGGGCCATTCGGGCATCTATGCGATCCCGCAGGTGATGGCCGAGATCGAGACGCATGGGACGACCATCGTCTTCTGCAACACCCGGGGCCTTGCCGAACTGGTCTTCCAGCAGCTGTGGAAGGTGAACGAGCTGAAGCTGCCGATCGGCGTCCATCATGGCAGCCTGAGCCTCGAGGCACGGCGGCGGGCCGAGCAGGCGATGGCCGACGGCAGGCTGCGCGCGCTGGTCGCCACCGCCAGCCTCGACCTGGGCGTCGACTGGGGCGATGTCGACTGCGTGATCCAGATGGGCGCGCCCAAGGGCTCGTCGCGCCTGCTCCAGCGCATCGGCCGCGCCAATCACCGGCTGGACGAGCCGAGCGAGGCGGTGCTCGTCCCCGGCAACCGCTTCGAATATCTGGAGGCCCGCGCGGCGCTGGACGCCGTCGAGCAGGGCGCGCTCGACCCGGACGTCTTCCGCCCCGGCGCGCTCGACGTGCTGGCGCAGCACGTCATGGCCTGTGCCTGCGCGGCACCGTTCGAAGCGCGTGAATTGCTGCAGGAGATCCGCGCAGCATTGCCCTATTCCGCCCTGCCCGACGAGACGTTCGACAGGATATTGGGCTTCATCGCCGATGGCGGCTACGCGCTGCGCGCCTATGACAAGTTCAAGCGGCTGACGCTCGGCAGGGACGGCCTCTGGCGCGTCACCACCCCGGCCTTTGTTGCGCAGCACCGGCTCAACGCCGGCATCATCGTCGAGGCGCCGATGCTCGAGGTGCGCTTCCGCAACGGCCGCCGGCTCGGCAAGGTCGAGGAGAATTTCGCCGCCGCCCTCTCCCCGGGCGACACTTTCTTCTTCGCCGGCCTGGCGCTGGAAGTAGAGCGGGTCGACACCACCGATCTGGTCGTCCGCGCCACTTCGAAGACCGCGCGCATCCCCTCGTACATGGGCGCCCGCCTCGCCATCACCGCCAACCTTGCCGATCGCGTCCGCCGCTTCCTCCACGATCGCGACCAGTGGCCGCGCTTTCCCGCCGACGTCCGCGAATGGCTGGAGGTACAGGCGCGCCGCTCCGCGATCCCCGCGCCCGGCCAGCTGCTCGTCGAGACCTTTCCGCATGAAGGCCGGCACCACATGGTGATCTACAGCTTCGAGGGCTGGAACGCGCACCAGTCGCTCGGCATGCTGGTCACGCGGCGGATGGAGGCACTGGGACTGAAGCCGCTGGGCTTCGTCGCCAACGACTATGCGCTCGCCGTCTACGGCCTGGAGCAGATCGAGGACCCGCGCGCCCTTTTCTCGCCGGACATCCTCGAGCACGAGTTCGTCGAATGGGTGCAGGGTTCCGCGCTGCTCAAGCGCGCCTTCCGCGAAGTGGCGATCATCGGCGGGCTGGTCGAGCGCCAGCATCCCGGCAAGAGGAAGACCGGACGCCAGGTCACTTTCTCGACCGACCTGATCTACGACGTGCTGCGCAAATACGAGCCCGACCATCTGCTGCTGCGCGCCGCCTGGGCCGATGCGCGTGCCCGGATGACCGATGTCGGCCGCCTCGGCCATCTCCTCGACACTGCCGCCGACACGATGCTGCACATCGACCTGCCCCGGGTCTCGCCCCTGGCCGTGCCGGTGCTCATCATGATCGGCCGCGAGAACGTCGCCCAGGGCGTCACCGAGGACGCGCTGCTGATGGAGGCCGAGGACATCGCAGCGGAGGCGATGCGTCTCGACTAGACACAATGCAGACAGATTGCTGCGCAGCATGCGAAGGTGTATCTTCGTATCCATGAACAGGCTCGCCGCGCTTCTCCTGCTCCCGCTGGCCGCAACCGCCGGAGCGCATGACCGCCAGAATCCCCGCGAGGGCACGCCGCCCCCGCCCCAGGATCCCGCGCTGACCATGCCCACGCCCGAGAATGTCGAGGCGACGCTGCTGGCGCTGGGAGAGATCGACAAGCGGCTCACCGTTCCCGTCGCGGTGGGCAATAGCGGGCCCTACAACTTCATCATCGACACCGGGGCCGAGCGCACCGTCGTGTCGCGCGAGCTTGCCGGATCGCTGCGGCTGGGAGCCTCGGCGCCGGTGGTCATCACTTCGATGACCGGACGCGACCGGGTCAATACCGTCGTCGTGCCCGGTCTCTCGATCAAGTCGATCGGCGAGCAGCATACGATCATCGCCCCCGCGCTCGAGGCTCGCAACCTCGGCGCGCTCGGCCTGCTCGGCATCGATACGCTGCGCAACCATCAGGTGACGATCGACTTCGAGAAGGGCATCATGGCCGTGCGCCCGAGCGTCAAGCGCAAGACCTTCGCGAAGCGCGATCCCGACGAGATCGTGGTCACCGCCAAGAATGTGTTCGGCCAGCTGATCGTGACCGACGCCTATTACGACAATACCCGGATCCAGGTGGTGCTCGACACCGGCAGCCAGGTGACGATGGGCAACAACGCGCTGCGCAAGCGCGTCGGCCGCGACGCGCCCAAGGCCCAGCCGATCACGCTCACCAGCGTCATCGGCAACCGCACCACCGCCGACTATACCGAAGTGCCCAACATCACGGTGGGCAAGGTGCGCTTCGGGGCCATGCCCGTGGCCTTTGCCGAGGTGGCGCCCTTCGAGCGCTTCGGCCTCACCCGGCGCCCGGCGCTGCTGCTCGGCATGGATGCGCTGCGCAGCTTCCGCCGCGTCGACATCGATTTCCCCAACCGCCAGGTCCGCTTCCTGATGCCGGTGGACCGCAGCCCCAAGGAACGCACCACCGGCTCGATGATTCCCGGCGTGAGCGGCTCCTCGCCCCTCACGCGCTATTGAGCGCCGCGCCGCCGACTCGGGCCATTGACTTTGCCAGCCCATTGACTTTGCCAACCCATTGACTTTGGCAGTGCGGGCGGGTTGGTCGCGCCGCATGACCAGCCTCTCGCGCGCCACGCTCGCCTCGCTTCCCGCCGCTATCGCCCGGCCAGGGCACGACCCCGCGATCCGGACCGGCGTGGTCCATTTCGGCCCCGGCGCCTTCCATCGCGCGCACCAGGCGGACATATTCGACCGGGTGCTCGACACCGATCCGCGCTGGGGCATCGCCGCGGTCTCGCTGCGCAGCGCAGGCACTGTCGACGCGCTCAAGGCACAGGACGGGCTCTACACGCTGGCGGTGATCGATCGCGAGCCGGGCACCCGCATCATCGCCGCGCATTCGGATGCGATCGGCCCGGGCGAAGGCGCGCGGCTGCGCACCCTGCTCGCCGATCCCGCGGTGAAGCTCGCCACCAGCACGGTGACCGAAAAGGGCTATTGCCTGGCCGCCGACGGCAGCCTCGACTTCGCCCATCCCGACATCGTCCATGACCGTGCCCGCCCCGCCGAGCCGGCGAGCGTGATCGGCTGGATCGTGTCCGGCCTCGCCGATCGCCGCGCGGCGGGGGCGGCGCCCTTCGCGATGCTCTGCTGCGACAACATGACCGGCAACGGCGCGAAGCTGCGCGCGGCCTGTGTCGCGCTGGCCCGGGAATGGGACGGCGGGCTGGCCGACTGGATAGCCGGCGAAGTCGCCTTTCCCGATTCGATGGTCGATTCGATCACGCCGGCGAGCGACCCCGCGTTCCTCGCCAAGGTCGCGGCCGAACTCGGCGTCGACGACCGGGCGGCGGTGCAGCGCGAACGCTTCACGCAGTGGGTGCTGCAGCGCTTCGACCTGGCCGACGGGCCGGACCTTGCCGCCGCGGGCGTGACGCTGACCAATGACGTGCGCGGCTATGAGCAGGCCAAGCTGCGCATCCTCAACGGCGCGCATTCGAGCCTGGCCTATATCGGCCTGGCGCTCGGGCACGAGACCGTGTTCGAGGCCGTGCGCGATCCCGCGCTGGGCGGCTTTGCCAGCCGGCTGATGCACGAGGACATTGCGGGCGCGCTGAAGCCGGTCGAGGGGCTCGACGTGCCGGGCTATGCCGATGCGGTGCTCGCGCGCTTCCGCAATCCGGCGATCCGCCACCTGCTCAGCCAGATCGCCTGGGACGGTTCGCAGAAGCTGCCCTACCGCCTGCTCGACACGGTTCGCGACCGGCTGGCGGCGGGGCACGACGTGGCGCGGCTGGCAGTGCCGGTGGCGGCGTGGATCGCCTTTCTGCGCCGCAAGGCCCAGGCAGGCGAGCCGATCACCGATCCGCTGGCGGAAACGCTCGCCGGCGCCGCTTCGGGTGCCGACCCGGCGGCCGCGGTGCTGGCGCTGCGCCAGGTGTTCCCAGCGCAGCTTGCCGAGGATGCACGGTTCCGCGATGCGGTGACGGCGGCGGTCACGGCTTTCCTGGACGGGCGGGCGGCGGAGCTGCTGGAACGCTAGTTCCTGCGGCGGGGGAGCCGGCGGCCTGGCAAAGATCGCCAAGGTCGCGCACAGGGCCGATTCCCCGGCGGCTTGTTTTCCCCGCCTTCCCGGAAAAGGGCGTGCATCCCGCAAGATCCTTGCGCGGCGCGGGTCCTATATTTCCTGCGGGTCGAAAGAGCGGCCGCGCGGCCACCCGGCTACGGGAGGCAAGCAGGCGAAATCCTACATTGCAAGACGGATGTGAGAACCCATGCCTTCGCCGGGGAACAAGGCTGGAGCCTAGACCGAAGCCGGCGCCCCGTCGCGCAGGGCGTGGGTGCAGAGCTGGGCCTCGGGCGTGTCGTCCGCTTCGAGCGCGGCAACGGTCACCCAGCCCTCTTCGCGCAGCGTCGCGCCGATGCCGGCAGGCGTGCCGAAGGGGAGGAACAGCCGGCGCCGCTCGCCCGCGCCGATGCCGGCATCGAGAATGGGGTCGGCATAGAGCGAGAAGCCCACGGCCGCTTCCTCCCGGCCATTGCCGTGCAGGATGGTGTAGGTGCCGCCCCGGCCGATCTCGCCGCGCACGCCCTTTGCGAACAGCGAGAAGCCGAGCCAGCTTTGATATTCGAAGCCGTGGCGTTCCGTGGGATCGAGCGTGAGCGCGGCCTGGCCCCGGATGCTCGCGGCGATCTCGGCAAGGCCGTCGAGCCGGGTGGCGAGCGCCTTGCCCGCATCGCTCGCGCGCAGGCGCTCGATCGCGGCGTCGAAGGGCCCGGCGGCCTCGATCAGGGGCAGATAGCGCGGCGCGATCGCGGCGACGCCGGCGGCGTCCTTGGCATCGAGCCGGTCGCGCAGGGTTGCGAGCTGGGCCGGGGTGAGGCTGTCGCCCGCCAGGCAATCGACCAGATCGGGCAGCGTGAAATCGAGCGCGATGCCCTCGACGCCGCCCGCCCGGAGCGCCTCGATCGCGACGCGCACCACTTCAGTGGCGGCGGCGACGGTGTCGAGGCCGATCAGCTCGGCGCCGATCTGCCGCGTCGCGCGCAGCGGATCGAGCTCCGAGGCGGAAAGCTTCATCACCGGGCCCGCATAGGAAAGGCGCACCGGGCGGGGATGGTGTCCCATCCGCGTCGCGGCGATGCGGCCGATCTGGGCGGTCAGGTCGGGCCGGATCGCCAGCGTTCGCTGCGAGACCGGATCGACGAAGCGCACCGCGTCGCGCAGGCCGCCCGCCGCCTTGAGTCGCGCGCTCAGCTCGTCGGCGAACTCGGCCAGCGGCGGATCGACCTGCTCATAGCCATAGCCGCGGGCAACGCCGAGCACATGGGATTCGAGCCGCGTCGCCGCATCCGCCGCAGGGGGGAGGCGATCGTGAAAGCCTTCGGGAAGTAAGCCGCTCATCTTAGAAGCCCTCTCCCCTCTGGGGAGCATCGGGTGAACAGCGCCCCGCGCTGTTCAGGCCATGCTGGGGGCATGGCCGACCCGATGCTGGTTGGGAGAGGGGCAGTGCCGCAAGCGCCTCGCCGATGGCATATGCCACCCCGTCCAGATTGCGCCCCACTTCGTAGTTCGTGAACCGGATCACCCGATACCCCTGCCGTTCCAGCCAAGAAGTGCGCCGCGCGTCCTGAGCGTCGCGTAACGCATGCGTGTCGCCGTCGATCTCGATGATCAATCCGCGAGAGCGCGCGACAAAATCGGCGATATACGGGGCGATCACCACTTGGCGAGCGAATTTCACGCCCTCGAACTGCTTGGCGCGCAGGATGCGCCACATGGCTGTCTCGGCGGGCGTGGGGCTGACGCGCATTGCCTTCGCTCGCGCAAGCAACGCCTTGTCGGTTTGCGGCACTGCCCCTCTCCCAACCCTCTCCCCGATGGGGAGAGGGCTATAGCCCAGTCGCCCGGTCAACGCATCTCACTCCCTCTCCCCATCGGGGAGAGGGAAAGGGCCCGCGCCAAAGGCGTGGGAAGGGAGACGGGCGGTTTCGCGCCCACCTGTCAGAACGTCAGCGCCATCGCCGTCTTCACGCCGGGAAGCACGCGGACCGTGGCGAGCAGCGCCTCGCCCACCACATCGTCGACCGAGAGCAGCAGCACCGCCTCGCCGCCCGCCTCGCGGCGGCCCAGGTGGAAGGTGCCGATATTGACTCCCGCCTCGCCCAGCGTCGTGCCGAGCCGGCCGATAAAGCCCGGCGCGTCCTCGTTGACGATGTAGAGCATGTGGCCGGCGAGATCGGCCTCGACCTTGATGCCGAACAGCTCGACCAGGCGCGGCGCGGCATTGCCGAACAGCGTGCCCGCCACCGAGCGATCGCCCTGCGTCGTGCCCACGGTGACGCGGACCAGCGTGTGATAATCGCCCTCGCGGTCGTGCCGCACCTCGCGCACGTCGAGCCCGCGCTCCTTGGCCAGGAACGGCGCATTGACCATGTTCACCGTATCCGAATGGACGCGCATCAGGCCGGCGAGCACGGCGCCGACGATCGGCTTCTGGTTGAGCTCGGCCGCCGCGCCTTCGCTCTCGATCGCGATGTTGCGCAGCTCGCCATGCGCGAGCTGGCCGACCAGCGAGCCGAGCTTCTCGGCCAGCGCCATATAGGGCTTGAGGCGCGGCGCCTCCTCGGCCGAGAGGCTGGGCATGTTGAGCGCATTGGTGACGCCGCCGGAGACGAGGAAATCGGCCATCTGCTCGGCGACCTGGATCGCCACGTTCACCTGCGCCTCGGTGGTCGAGGCGCCGAGATGCGGCGTCGAGACGAAGTTGGGCGTGCCGAACAGCGGGTGCTCCTTGGCGGGCTCGACCTGGAACACGTCGAGCGCCGCGCCGGCGACATGGCCGCTCTCCAGCCCCTGCTTGAGCGCCGCCTCGTCGATCAGGCCGCCGCGCGCGCAATTGATGATGCGCACGCCGCGCTTGGTCTTGGCGAGATTCTCGGCCGAGAGGATGCCGCGCGTCTGATCGGTCAGCGGCGTGTGCAGCGTGATGAAGTCGGCGCGGAGCAGCAGGTCGTCGAGGCCCACCTTCTCCACGCCCATCTCGATCGCGCGGTCGGGCGTCAGGAACGGATCGAAGGCGACGACCTTCATCTTCAGGCCCTGGGCGCGGTCGGCGACGATCGAGCCGATATTGCCGGCGCCGATCAGGCCGAGCGTCTTGCCGGTGAGCTCGACGCCCATGAAGCGGTTCTTCTCCCACTTGCCGGCCTGGGTGGAGGCATCGGCCTCGGGCAGCTGGCGGGCGAGCGCGAACATCAGCGCGATGGCATGTTCGGCGGTGGTGATCGAATTGCCGAAGGGCGTGTTCATCACCACCACGCCGCGCGCCGAGGCGGCCGGGATGTCGACATTGTCGACGCCGATGCCGGCGCGGCCGACGACCTTGAGGTTGGCGGCGGCATCCAGGATCTCCGCGGTCACCTTGGTCGAGCTGCGGATGGCGAGGCCGTCATACTGGCCGATGATCGCCTTGAGCTCCTCGGGCGTCTTGCCGGTGATCTCGTCGACCTCGACGCCGCGCTCGCGGAAGATCTGCGCGGCCTTGGGGTCCATCTTGTCGGAAATCAGTACCTTGGGCATGGGGATTCCTTTCTCTCCCTCTCCCCTTTGGGGGAGAGGGCAAGCGAGCGAAGCGAAGCGCGGGAGAGGGGCGGTGCTGGAGAAGAGCGGCTCGCGACAAGCCCCTCTCCCCGATCCTCTCCCCTGAAGGGGAGAGGGGGGATCAGCCCGCTTTCGCGGTTTCGTACGCCCAGTCGAGCCAGGGGCCGAGCGCGACGATATCGGCGGTGTCGACGGTGGCGCCGCACCAGATGCGCAGGCCCGGCGGGGCGTCGCGATAGCCGGCGACGTCATATGCCGCGCCTTCCTTCTCGAGCAGGCCGGCGAACTTCTTGATGAAGTCGGCATCGGCGCCTTCGACGGTGAGGCACACGCTGGTCTTCGAGCGGATGCCGGCATCGGCGGCGAGATGGCCGAGCCAGTCGCGCTCCGCCACGATCGCGTCGAGCGCGGCGGCATTGGCGTCCGACCGCGCGATCAGCCCCCCGGCGCCGCCCAGGCCCTTGGCCCATTCGAGCGCGAAGATCGCATCCTCGACGGCGAGCATCGACGGCGTGTTGATCGTCTCGCCCTTGAACACGCCCTCGGCGAGCGCGCCCTTGGAGACCAGGCGGAAGACCTTGGGCAGCGGCCAGGCCGGTACATGGCTCTCGAGCCGCTCGACCGCGCGGGGGCCGAGGATCAGCACGCCGTGCGCGCCTTCGCCGCCCAGCACCTTCTGCCAGGAGAAGGTGGCGACGTCGATCCTGTCCCAGGGCAGGTCATAGGCGAACACCGCCGAAGTGGCGTCGGCGAAGCTCAGCCCTTCGCGGTCCGCGGCGATCCAGTCGCCGTCCGGCACGCGCACGCCCGAAGTGGTGCCGTTCCAGGTGAACAGCACGTCGTCCGCCCAGTTCACCGCGCCAAGGTCCGGCAGCTGGCCGTAATCGGCGCGGATCACCGTCGGCTCGAGCTTCAGCTGCTTGACCGCGTCGGTGACCCAACCTTCACCGAAGCTTTCCCAGGCGAGCGTGGTGACGCCGCGGGCGCCCAGCATCGTCCACATCGCCATTTCGAAGGCGCCGGTGTCCGAGCCGGGGACGATGCCGATGCGGTGCGTCTCGGGCAGGCGCAGCAGCTCGCGCATCAGGTCGATACAATATTGAAGGCGGTTCTTGCCCAGCTTGGAGCGGTGCGAGCGGCCGAGCGACTCGGTGGCGAGCTTCTCGGGCGACCAGCCGGGAGGCTTGGCGCAGGGACCGGAGGAGAAATGGGGGCGTGCCGGCTTGGCGGCGGGCTTGGCAATGGACGCAATTCCGGCGTCGGCGGCAGTCGTATCAGTCATATAGACTCTCCTTGCAGAGAGCACGCGCGGCGTTGGGACCGCGTGGCCCGTCGACGGCCCTAGCGGCGCGCCCGCGAAAGTCAATTGCGCGAAAGGGCGGGTCGGCGAACATTTGTGGCGTTGACCCTGGCGCGCGCCGATGATGCTATGCGCCCACCATGCGCGTTTTTGCCCTGTTCCTGCCCCTGCTGCTTTCCGGCTGCCTGTTCGGCGGCGGCGGCGATCGTCCCGCCCCTCCTCCGATTCGCGAGCGCCCCGGTGGCCCGGTCACGCTGAACGGCCCGACCCCGCGCGAGACACAGCAATGCTTCGCCGACCTGTCGCGCGAGCAGGTGCGCTATTCCGCCCTCCCCGACCGCGACTTCGGCGGTGGCTGCGTCGTCACCGGCGCGGTGCAGCTGCTCGACATCGGCGTGCCGGTGACCGGGCTCAAGTCGATGAAATGCGGGCTGGCGCGCAGCTTCACTGCCTGGGTGCGCTTCGCCGTCGCCCCGGCGGCACGGCAGATACTGGGCAGCGACCTGGTCCGGGTCGAGACCTATGGCACCTATTCGTGCCGCGGCATCATCGGCAATGGCGCGGCATCGGCGCAGCGCATGTCCGAGCACGGGCTGGCCAACGCGGTCGATGTCTCGGGCTTCGTCCTGGCGGACGGGCGGCGCGTGACGATCGAGCGCGACTGGCGCGGCGGCGACCAGCAGGTCCGCGCCTTTCTCGAGACGATCCACGGATCGGCCTGCAAGCGCTTCGCCACGGTGCTGAGCCCCGATTACAATGCGGCGCATTACAACCACCTCCATCTCGACATGGGGCGGGGCCCGTTCTGCCGCTGATTGCAGCGCGCCCGCATTGGGCCTAAGCCGGGCGAAATGAGCGATACGAGAGTTCCGAGCCGCGTTTTCCGCCCTGCCCAGCAGGAAGTGCAGAACGCCAACACCGCCACCGGCACCCCGCAGACCGAGCACCCCGCCTACCGCCTCGCCTTCCAGGACATGGACTTCCTGCTGCGCGAGGACCTGCGGCCCGTGCGCTTCCAGCTCGAATTGCTGAAGCCGCAGCTGCTGCTCGACGAGGCACACATCAAGTCGACCTTCGTCGTCTATGGATCGGCGCGCATCCCCGAGCCGAGCAAGGCCACCGCGCTGCTCGCACTGGCCGAGACCGAGCAGCAGAAGAAGATCGCCGAGCGGCTGGTCGAGAAATCGAAATATTACGACGTCGCCCGCGAACTGGCGCAGCTGGCGTCGAACTTCCCGCTCGACGAGGCGGGGAACCGCCATTTCGTCGTCACCTCCGGCGGCGGCCCGTCGATCATGGAAGCGGCGAATCGTGGCGCGCGCGACGTGGGCGCGGACACGATCGGCCTCAACATCCTGCTGCCCCACGAACAGGCGCCGAACCCCTATGTCACGCCGGGCCTGTCGATGCAGTTCCACTATTTCGCGCTCCGGAAGATGCACTTCCTGCTGCATGCGCGCGCGGTGGCGGTGTTCCCGGGCGGCTTCGGCACCTTCGACGAATCGTTCGAGCTGCTGACGCTGATCCAGACCGGCAAGATCGCGCCGATCCCGGTGCTGTTCTACGGCAAGGACTTCTGGAACCGCGTCGTCGATTTCGAGGCGCTGGTCGAGGAAGGGGTGATCTCGCCCAAGGATCTCGACCTGTTCCATTTCTGCGAGACCGCGGAAGAGGGCTGGCAGATCGTCCAGGACTTCTGGAAGGGCAAGGATCACACCGTGATCGCCCGCCCGCGGCCGGGAATCGACAGGCCGGAATAGGCGATCCGGCCCGAAAGCGATCCGGCCGGCCCGCTCAGGGCGCGCTGAGGAGGATCACCACGCGGCGATTCTCCTGCCGCCCCTCGGCCGTGCGATTGTCCTCGATCGGATAGCGGTCGCCCAGCCCTTCGGTGCGGATGTTGCCGCGATCGAAGCCCGCGCCGACGAACACGCTGGCGACGGCCCGGGCGCGCTGCCCCGACAGGATCAGGTTGTGGCGGCGCGTGCCGGTGATGTCGGCATGGCCCTCGATCGTGGCGTGGCGGATATCCACTGCCTGCAGGTTGCTCGCGATGCGCGCGATCACCACGGCCTGCTTCTCGTCGACCCGGCTCTCGTCGGAAGCGAAGAGCAGCCGGTCGGCGACGCTGAGCTCCCAGCCGCGATCGGTCTGCACGAAGCCGGCGGCGCGCATCACTTCGAGCTGGGGGGCGGTCCACAGCGGCTTGGGGTGCATCGACGCCTGGCAACCGGCCAGCACCAGGGCCAGCAGCGCAAGCGCGGGGCGATACGCAGCGAACTTCATTTCCTGCCTTCCTTTCGATGTTGGGGCCGCACCTGCTTGGCGGTGAGCATCGCGAGGTCCGCATGGTGGACCAGGCCCGCCAGATCCTCGCCGTCGCGCGGATAGACGGCGGCGCCCAGGGTCAGCCCCACCACCACTTGCTCGCCGCCGGGCAGCGCGATCGGCGCGGCCATCTGGCGCGCGATCCCTTCGCTGGCGCGCGCCACCGCCTCGGCTCCGCTCGGCGCGGCGAGGAGGACGGCGAATTCGTCGCCGCCGAGCCGGGCCGCGATGTCGCTGGCGCGCAGGCCCTTGCGCAGCCGGCGCCCGATCGCGACCAGCACCGCGTCTCCCGCCGCATGGCCATATTCGTCGTTGATCGCCTTGAAGCCGTCGCCATCGGCATAGAGCAGCGCGAAGCCGGTGCCTTCCCGCCGGGCGCGCTCGAGCGCGGCCGAAAGCTCCTGCTCCAGCAATGCCCGGTTGGGCAGCCCGGTGAGCGGGTCGTGCGTCGCCTGGTGGCTCAGCGCGGCATTCTCGTCGCGCATGCGGTGATGCCATTCCTCCAGCTCGGCCAGCAGCGCGTTGAAATCGTCCCGCAGCGAATCGATCTCGCGAATGCTCGCCCTGGGCGCACGGCGATCAAAGGCACGCCCCACGCGCACCGCATGCGCGACGGCGGCCATGGCCTGGAGCGGCGCGGCGATCTCCTCCTGCAGCCGCCGCGCGAGCAGCGACGTCGCGATCGCGGTGACGAGCAGGCAGGCCAGGCCGCCGAGCAGCCCGGCGCGGATATAGCCGGCGACGATCGAGGCATCGCCCTCGACCCGGACCTCCCCGATCACCCGGCCACCCTGCGTGACCGGCGCCGCCACCGGCCGGGGAAAGAACAGCGACTTCGCCACCCATCCGATCGAAGAGCCGGCAGCCAGCGTCGCCTTGGCGCGCTCGGCAAAGGGGTGTGCGGACGGGCCGAACACCACGATCCCCGCCACGCCCGGGCTTTCCGCCAGCGGCTCG
Source organism: Sphingomonas sp. IBVSS2 (assembly GCF_002127225.1). GTDB lineage: Bacteria > Pseudomonadota > Alphaproteobacteria > Sphingomonadales > Sphingomonadaceae > Sphingomonas. The sequence continues at coordinate 816,992 of NZ_NFUR01000001.1, read as the reverse complement.
ATGGTGAGCCTGGCCGCATCGGGATCGTCGAACACCAGCGCGGGCGCGACGCTGTAGCTCGCCGTCTGCGCGATCAGCTCGAGATTCTGCCGGGCATAGATGCCGAGCGCCGCGAAGCCGGTGAGCATCACGGTGAGACCGGCGATCGCCACGGCGACCAGGGTGACGCGGAAATGCACCCTCGAGAGCACCTGGCGCACGCTCGGCAATTGCGTAGGACCCGCCATCAGTTTCCCCCTCCCGTCAGGGTTGCCACGCGCTGCACGCGCGGATCGACGCGCAGGGCGCTGCGCGAGATCGCATCGATGTTGATCCGGAAGCCGATCGACGAGGCACCCACCACGAGGCAGAACATCGCGCCGCCGCGGCATGCCGGATCGGATTCGGCGATCGACAATATCGCGCGGCCATGCGTCGCGCGGATCATGCCCAGACTCTCGGCCGGCCGCATCGCCCCGAGATAGAGAAGGTCGCAGCCGCCCGGCGCCGTGCCGACGCCCAAGCGGCGCACCGTTACCGGCCGCCCCGCCGTGCGCGCCGCCTCGCCAAGCCGGTCGGCATGGTGCACTGCACCAGCGACGCAGACATGCAGCGTGGGAGTCGGCTCCGGCCAGCGCGTGTAGCTTGCGATTCCGCCGATGGTGCGGGCGACGGCGCTGTCCTCTGTGCCTGGCGCGAAGCGCGTCTCGGCCGCCAGGATCGGTACCTCAGCAGATCCTGGAACTATCGCCGACAGGGCGAGAGCAAGCAACAAAACGACCCGATCCTTCCGGCCTTTACGGCCCAATAACCATAACGGTACCGAAAGCGTTCGCGGCAAGTCACGCGGAATCTGCCGACCAAGAGAGGGTTTTTGCGAAAACCCAGGCTTCGCACCGGCTTACCGTGCGTTACATTCTGCTGCACCGCACCATATCAGGCGAGCGTGAGGTAGAGCTCGGCCTCGATCAGCCATTCGCCGCCGGACCGACGCCATTTGGCGGTATAGGCGCCCGCCGCCTCGATCGCGCCGTTCCGCGAAGACATGCCCTGCCAGGCGCCGTGCTCGAACGCGATCGGCGCCACCGGGGAAAGCGTGATCGCCTCCGGCGTGCGGGCATAGACGGTGCGATCGGGCGCGGCGAATTCCCGCTTCCAGGCGAGCAGCTGTGCCTTGCGGCCCGCGATCACTGCCGAATCGGTGCCCGCCACCAGCACGACGTCGGGCGCGAGGAGCGGCCCGATCGCGGCGAGATCGGCCTCCGCCAGCGCGCGGTTGAACGCGGCGCGGCGCATGCGGATGGCAAGTTCGGGCGAAAGCTGCGAGGCCATCGCCCTCCCTAGCCAGGCCGGGCCGAACCCGTCCAGCACCGGCGCGCAGGCCGCCGCGTCATCCGGCCGGGAAAGAAAAGGCGCCGCGGAAGAATCCGCGACGCCCCGTGCATTCGATTCGTGCGGCGCGCCCTCAGGCGCCCTTCTTCTCCGCCGGCGCCTTGGCGCCCGAATCCTTGGCAGGCGCACCCTCGGCCGGGGCCGCTGCGTTCGAGAGGTTGCCGCCCGCGGCATGATCGTCGGTCGCATTGCCCTCGGCCGGGGCCGGCGCGGCGCCGGCGGCGGGAGCGGCCGGCAGCGGCAGGTTCGAGCCCTGGGCGTTGAGATAGGCGATCACGTTGGCGCGCTCCTGGCCGTCCGCGATGCCCGCAAAGGTCATCTTGGTGCCCGAGGCGAACTTGCGCGGGTTGGACAGCCACGCGTCCATCTTGTCGAAGTCCCAGCTGCCGCCCACCGCCTTGAGTGCGTCGGAGAAGGCGAAGCCCGCCTTGCCCTGGGCAATGCCCTCGCCCATCGTGCCGTAGAGGTTCGGGCCGATGCCGTTGGCGCCGCCCTGGTTGATCGTGTGGCAGGCCATGCACTTCTTGAACGAGGCCTCGCCCTTGGCGGCATCGGCCTTGGCCAGGCGCACCGCGATCGGCTCGACCACCGCCGCGCCGCTATCGCCGGCTTCCTCGACGCCCTCGATCACATAGCCCATGTGCTCGGGACGCTCGCCATGGAACAGCATTCCCCCAGCGATCGAAAGCCCGAGCGCGGCAATGCCGCCCGCAAGTGCCCAGCCCGCGATCGTATTGAAGCGATTGTCCATGAAATGCCCCTGCGGAAAAATTGCGTTCCTTTAAAACCGGCACCGCAACTAAAGCAAGCGGGGCTTGCGAGTGCGAGGCTCGGCGGCTAGCGCCCGGCCGTTATGGAGAATTTCGCGAGCCCGGCGAGAAAGCTCGTCGCGGAGATGACCGAGGCAGCCGCCAAGACCCCCGTGCGGGCCGTCGCCTTTCAGGGCGCGCCCGGCGCCAATTCGCATATCGCGGTGCGGGAATGCTTTCCCGACGGGCTGCCGCTCCCCTGCTTCTCGTTCGAGGATGCGATCGACGCCGTGAAGGAAGGCCGGGCCGGCTGCGCGATGATCCCGATCGAGAATTCGCTGCACGGCCGCGTCGCCGACATCCATTTCCTGCTGCCCGAATCGGGCCTGTCGATCATCGGCGAGCATTTCCTGCCGATCCGCTACGCCCTGATGGGGCTGGGCCCGGTCGAAGGCGTGCGCCAGGCGATGAGCCATCCCCAGGCACTCGGCCAGTGCCGCCACTGGCTGAAGGCCCAGGGCATCCAGCCGCTCGCCTATCCCGATACCGCCGGCGCCGCCGCGATGGTGGCGGAGGCCGGCGATCCGGCGGTCGCCGCGCTGGCGCCCCCGGGCGCCGCCGCGCTCTACGACCTGCAGACGCTGGGCGCCGACATCGCCGATGCCGAGCACAACATGACGCGTTTCGTGATCCTGGCGCGCGAGCCGCTGGCCGCCGACGGAGCCGGGGAAGCGGCGGCCCCGTTCATGACCACCTTCGTCTTCGAAGTGAAGAACGTCCCTGCCGCGCTCTACAAGGCGCTGGGCGGCTTCGCGACCAACGGCGTCAACATGACCAAGCTGGAAAGCTACCAGCGCGGCGGCAGCTTCGCGGCGACCGAATTCTATGCCGACATCGTCGGCAGCCCCGACGAGGCACCGGTCGCCCGCGCGCTGGAGGAGCTGAAATTCCACACCAAGTGGATGCGCGTGCTCGGCACCTATGCCCAGGCGCGCGAGCGGGCCTAGCGAACACGCCTCAACCAGCAGACCTGGCATCCCCGCGAAGGCGGGGATCCAGGGTAGCATGGAACAATCGAAGCAATCATGCGCCGGGTTGCCGGAGCCGGAGAGGCACGCCTCGCGACCATTGTTCCTGGCCCTGGCCCCCGCCTTCGCGGGGATGACGCCGGAGAATAGGAAGCGCCAACCTGGCAACCATCGACGGCAACCGGGTCACCACCGGAACGCGGTTCTCAGCGCGATGGCGCTCGCTTGACTCACGCGATGATTTGTTGTGTATAGACAACATATCATCATCCGAGTCGTCAAATTGCCGCAGATACACAACCGCATTGCCCTGTTCCGTGCCGAACGCGGGATGAGCCGGCGCGCGCTTGCCGAAGCCGTGGGAGTGAATCCCCAGACGATCGGCTATCTCGAGCGCGGCGACTACAGCCCCAGCCTGGAGCTCGGCATGAAGCTCGCCGCGGTGTTCGACGCACCGGTCGAGCTGCTCTTCTCCTTCACTCCTTTCGAATCGGTCGCGTCGGCGCTGCGCCGCGCGGCCGAATGATCCCGGAGGCCGACATGTCCCGTTTCAACCAGCGCCTGTTCTCCCGGCTCGACGCCGCCGCCGACCGCACCGGCATCCCCGCCCTCGCCAGGGCCGAGGTGCGCCGGCGGCACCTGCGCTGGATCCCCATCCTCGCGCTCGTTCTGGCCGTGGGCGGCTGGGCCTGGGGGTTGGCGCGGCCCGAAGGGATGCATCCGGGCTATGCCCTGATCACGGCGGGATTCGTGCTGGGCACGTTCCTGCCGATCTTCGGGCCGATCAAGCCCTGGGGCGGCCCCAGGCTGGTCGACGAGTTCGACCGGCAGCTGCGCCAGCGCGCCTTCCTGGTCGGCTTCGCGACGGTGAGCTTCGCGACCTTCCTCGGCATCTGGCTGATGCTCGGCCTGGCGCTGCTCGACCATTGGAGCCGCGAGGCGCTGATGGGGCAGCTCGCCTATTTCGCCTATATGCTGTTCGTGCTCTACCTCACCGTGCCGACCCTGCACGCGAGCTGGGCGACCCGGCCGGTGGAGGAGGATTGAGGCGCGCCGCCGAAACTCCCCTCCCTGCAAGGGAGGGGGAAGAGGGGGATACTAGCCCCCCTCCACCCAGGCCGTCAGCAGCGTATGGGCGATCGCATAGGGCGGCGGGCCCAGGAACGGCGCGGCAGGGTCGCGGGCCAGCACCAGCGCCGCTTCCGCGCGGGTGAACCAGCGGGCATCCTCGAGCTCGTTCGCATCGACGCGGATGTCGTCGTTCAGCGCCTCGCCGATACAGGCGACCATCAGCGATGCCGGGAAGGGCCAGGGCTGGCTGGCGACATAGCGGACCGCGCCCAGCCGGATCCCCGCTTCCTCGAACGTCTCGCGGCGCACCGCTTCCTCGATCGCCTCGCCCACTTCCAGGAAGCCGGCCAGCGCCGAATAGCGGCCCGGCGGCCAGCTCGGCTGGCGGCCGAGCAGCGCGCGGTCGCCATGCTCGGCGAGCATGATCACCACCGGCTCGACGCGCGGGAAATGCTCGGCGCCGCATGCGGGGCAGTGCCGCGCCCAGCCGGCATGGGTGATGCGGGTGGATGCGCCGCAATTGGCGCAGAAGCGGTTGCGGCCATGCCAGAAGACGAGTCCCCGCGCCGAGGCATAGTTGGCGGCATCGGGCGCGGCGAAGCGATCGAGCAGCGCAAACATCGCCGGCGAACGGCCCATCGGCACCGGCATCCCGTCGGGCAGCGCCGAGACGAAACGGGGCACGCCCTGGTCATGGCCGAGGAACAGCAGCGCGCCCGGCGCCTCCGCCAGGTCCGTCCAGGTCAGCCGCCCCTCCTCGTCGAGCACCGGATCGAGCCCGTCGAGCACCAGCAGGCGCGCGCCCGGATCCGCCAGCGCGGCGGCGAGCAGTTCCGGCTCGTGGCGAACCCGATCGGCACGATCGAGCGTGCCGCCGGTGAAGCCGGGCGCGCGCGTCACTTGGCGAGATCGGCGTAGATCGCCTTGGAGACTTCGCGCTTCAGCGGCGTATCGCCGAACAGGTTGATCATCCCCACGCCGCGCACCTTGTGCACCGGATCCACCCAGGCGATCGTGCCGGCAGCGCCGCCCCAGCCGAACGTGCCCTTGCCCGGGCCGCCCGGGACGTCGCCGAGATAGACCGAGCCGCCGGCGCCGAAGCCCATCTGGGCGCCGGTGTCCTTCGCGGTCTCGTTGAGGATCGACGTGTCGGCGCCCGCCGGAAGCAGGTTCGACATGGCGACGGCCACCGTCTCGGGCTTGAGGATACGGGCGCCGTCCAGCTCGCCGCGGTTCAGCAGCATGTGGAGGAAGCGGTCATAATTGCGGGCGGACATGACCAGGCCGGCGCCGCCATAGGGGAATTCGGGCTTCTTCAGATAGATCGACGTCGCCGCCGGATCGGCGGGCACGCGGGTGGTGCCCATGAAGACATAGTTGCTGGCGAAATTGCCCACCTTGTCCGCCGGCACCGTCCAGTAGCTCTGCTCCATCTTGAGCGGCTTGAAGATGCGCGTGTTGACGAACTGATCGAACGGCATGCCGCTGGCGACCTCGATCACCCGGCCGAGGATGTCGAGGCTGATCGAATAGCTCCACTTGGCGCCGGGCTCGGCGATCAGCGGCAGCGAGGCGGTGCGGTTGGCGAATTCCTCGAGGCTGCCCGGGCGGAGCGCCGCCATCTGGACTTCCATCTGCGCGTTCACCTGGGCCGGGTTGATGCCGAGCTTGTTGTACTCGTCGAGCAGCGGCCCCTTGGTGATGATGTTATAGCCCAGGCCGGCGGTGTGGGTGAGCAGGTTGCGCACCGTGATCGGCCTGGTCGCCGGGCGGCTGGTCAGGTCCTTGGCCGGATCGACCAGCACCTTCATGTTCTTGAACGCCGGGATGAAGTCGCTGATCGGCTGGTCCAGCTTGAGCTTGCCTTCCTCGATCAGGATCATCGCGGCGATGCCGGTGATCGGCTTGGTCATCGAATAGACCCGCCACAGGCTGTCGCGATCCGCTGTGTGTGCCGTCGCCTCGTCGGCGACCCGGCCTTCGCTGACCACGGTGACCGTGCCGTCCGGACGGCCGGCGAGGATGACGATGCCGGGCACCTTGCCTTCGGCGACGTAGCGCTTGGCGAGCGCGGTCTCGGCCGCGACATTGGGCACGGCGGGCGGCTTGGGCGCGGTCTGCGCGAAAGCCGGCGACGCCAGCACTGCCAAGCCAAAGCCGAAACCGATCAATCCGCGCATAGCCGCCTCCTGAATGTCCGTGCCGCCTTGGCGAAGACGGTGGGCAATCCGGCCGATTCCAGATCGGCGATCGGCCACCATTCGCCGGCGACGGCGGCGCCTGCATGCGACGGGATCGTTGCAGCCGCAAGTCCGACGTCGAGGTTGAAATGGGTGAAGCCATGGCCGACCCGCTCGTCGAGCAGGCGCCATGCGGCCGGAGCCGGCGCGCCGTCCAGGCCCGGCGGCGAATCGGCCCAGGGCCCGGTCGGCAATGCGCGCATGCCGCCGAGCAGCCCCTTGCCCGGGCGGCGGACGAGCAGCACCTGCCCCTCCCGCTCGAGCCAGAACATCGTGCCGTGGCGCCGGGGCTTGGCCGGCTTGGCGGGCTTGACCGGGAAACGCTCGGGCGCCCCGCGCGCGAATCCGGCGCAATGCTCGCGCAGGGGACAAAGCAGGCAGCGCGGAGAGCGGGCGGTGCAGATCCCGCTGCCCAGGTCCATCATCGCCTGGGCGAAATCGCCCGAACGCAGATCGGGCGTGACCGAATCGGTGAGCGCATAGATCCTGGCCCTGGCACCGGGCAGCACCTCCTCCACCGCGAACAGCCGCGCCACGACGCGCTCGACATTGGCGTCGACCACCACCGCGCGCCGGCCGAACGCGATCGCCGCGATCGCCGCCGCGGTGTAGCCGCCCACCCCGGGCAGTTCGCGCAGGCCCGATTCGCTGTCGGGGAAGCCGCCGCGTCGCGCCACTTCGCGGGCGCAGGCGAGCAGGTTGCGGGCCCGCGCATAATAGCCGAGCCCCGCCCAGGCGGCCATCAGATCGGCGTCCTCGGCCGCGGCCAGCGCTTCTACGCTCGGCCAGCGCGCGGTGAACTTGTCGAAATAGGGGATGACGCTGGCGACCTGGGTCTGCTGCAGCATCACTTCCGACAGCCAGACGCGATAGGGATCGGGCGCATTGGCGCCGGGCCGCGCGCGCCAGGGCAGGTCGCGGGCATTGCGGTCGTACCAGTGGAGCAGCGCGGAGGCGATTGCGCGAGGGGCGTTGTCGGGCACATGCCCCTATGGCATGGGTTGGCGGAAATGACGAAGCCCCCCCGCGCCACCACCCGCCAGCCGGCCCCCGCGCCGCAGCGCGCGCTCCGCGCCCGCCCGGTATCCGAGCTGCTGCCCGATGTCGGCCGCGCGACCTTCCGCAAGTTCGGCTTCGTCCAGCATTCGATCGTCAGCCGCTGGGTGGAGATCGTCGGCGAGCGCTATGCGCGCGTCTCGATGCCCGAATCGATCCGCTTCCCCCAGGGCAAGCGCGAGCAGGGCGTGCTCCACCTCGTCGTCGCGGGCGCGCATGCCCCGACGATGCAGCACATCGCGCCCGAGATCGTCGAGCGGGTGAACCGCTTCTTCGGCTATGCGGCGGTGGCCCGGCTCGCGATGCGCCACGGCGAAGTGAAGCGGCCGGAAAAGGCGGCGCCGCCGCCCAGCCTGAAGCCGCTGAGCGAAGCGATGGGCGAGAGCCTGCGCGGCATCGGCGACCCCGAGCTGAAGGCCGTGCTCGAGGCGCTGGCCGCCGGCGTGGCGGCGAGCGACGAGCGCCCCAAGATCGGCCGGATCGACTGATGCGGGCCCGGCTCCTGATCGCCGGCGCGCTGGCGCTGGCGCTGGCGGGCGGCGCATCGGCGCAGCAGGCCCGGAAACCCGCGGCAAAGCCGGCCGCGGCGCCGGACTGGGTCGCCACCGTCGCCATCACGCCGCAGGGCGGCTTTCGCCAGGGCAATCCCGATGCGCCGGTGAAGCTGGTCGAATATGGCTCGCGCGGGTGCCCCACCTGCGGGCGATTCGCCGCCGAGGGGGTGCCGCCGCTGCGCCGCGACTTCATCGCGAGCGGCAAGGTCAGCTACGAATATCGCGACTTCCTGATCCATGGCGCGCCCGATCTCGCCATGGCGCTGCTCAACCAATGCGTCGCGCCCGCACGCTTCTTCCCGGTGCTCGATGCGATCTACGCCAATCAGCGCCAGTTCGAGGACAAGCTCGCCGCGCTGCTCAAGAGCCAGCCCCAGCAGGTCGAGGCCTGGCAGAAGCTGCCGCCGCCCCAGATGGCGACGCGCCTGGCCGAGGCGCTGGGCCTGATCGCCTTCATGAAGACCCAGGGCCTGCCCGAGGCGAAGGCGCGCCAGTGCCTCGCCGATCCCAAGCGGATCGAACGCATCGCCCAGACCAATGCCGACGCGGTGAAGGTCCACCAGGTGCGGGCCACGCCCACTTTCATCGTCAACGGGCGCAAGGTAAGTGCCTATAGCTGGGAACGATTGCTGCCCGAGCTGTGGGCGAACGGCGCCTGACATCGCGATTTCTGGAGAAAGCAGACCTATGCGTATCAAATTGGCCCTGGCCCTGATTCCCGCGCTGTTCGCGCTCGCTTCCTGCGGCGGCGGCGGCACGGGCAACAGCTCGGCACCGGCTACGTCCTCGACGCCGATCGCCGCCGTCACCGCGCCCGCCGGCAAGGCCTGGGTCGACACGATCGGCAAGACCAAGGACGGCGGCTATATCCAGGGCAACCCGAACGCGCCGATCAAGCTGGTGGAATATGGCTCGCGCAACTGCCCCTATTGCGGGCTGTTCGGCCGCACCGCGCCCGAGCCGCTGCGCAAGAACTATATCTCGACCGGCAAGGTCAGCTGGGAATTCCGCGACTTCCTGATCCACGGCGCGCCCGACCTCGCCGCCGCGCTGCTCAACCAGTGCGTGCCCGACGAATCCTTCTTCAGCATGCTCGACCAGTTCTTCGAGAACCAGGACAGCTTCCTCACCCGCACCGAGCAGCTGGTGAAGACCAACCCGCAGCTCGCCCAGCAGCTCCAGCAGCTGCCGCCGCCCCAGGCCGCGGTGGGCTTTGCCGAGCAGCTCGGCATGATCGACTTCATGAAGCAGCGCGGCGTGCCCGAGGCCAAGGCGCGCCAGTGCCTGGGCGACCAGAAGAAGATCGACGAGATCGCCAAGGTGAACGCGGATGCGGCCACCGTGTACGGCGTGAACGGCACGCCGAGCTTCTTCATCAACGGCAAGAAGGTCGATGCCGGCTCGTGGGAACAGCTCGAGCCGCTGCTCAAGGCGGCGGGGGCGCGCTGATCCCCATGACGCTGCGGGGGTAGGCGAGCGTGCAGATCAAGCGGCTGCGGCTGACGGGCTTCAAGAGCTTCGTCGACCCGGCTGACCTCCGCATCGAGCCGGGGCTGACGGGGATCGTCGGCCCCAATGGCTGCGGCAAATCCAACCTGCTCGAAGCGCTGCGCTGGGTGATGGGCGAGACCAGCGCCAAGTCGATGCGCGGCGCCGGCATGGAGGACGTGATCTTCGCCGGCACCGCGACTCGCCCGTCGCGCGACTTCGCCGAAGTCTCCGTCCTCGCCGACCAGGTGGGCGAGGACGACGAGATGGAAGTCGTCCGCCGCATCGAGCGCGGCGCCGGCTCCGCCTATCGGATCAACGGCCGCGACGTCCGCGCCAAGGACGTCGCCCTGCTCTTCGCCGATTCGGCGACGGGCGCGCATTCGCCCGCGCTGGTCAGCCAGGGGCGGATCGGCGCGATCATCCAGGCCAAGCCGGGCGAGCGCCGCGCGATGCTGGAAGAGGCGGCGGGCATCGCCGGCCTGCACGTCCGCCGCAAGGATGCCGAGCAGCGCCTGCGCGCGACCGAGGCCAATCTCGCCCGGCTCGACGAAGTGATCGGCGACCAGGAGACGCGCGCCGCCCAGCTCAAGCGCCAGGCGCGCCAGGCCGAGCGCTATCGCGAGCTCTCGGACCGGATCCGCGTCGCCGAGGCACGGATGATCTTCGCGCGCTGGCGCGATGCGGCGGCGGCAGCGGATGCGGCCAAACGGGAAGCGGCCGCCGCCGAGGCGCTGGTCGCCGAACGGACCCGCGCGCATGATTCGGCGGTGGCGGTGCAGCAGGCGGCGGCGGAGAAGCTCGCCACGCTGCGCGCCGAGGCGCTGGCGGTGCGCGACCGGGCGAGCGAGGCGATGCACGGCCTCGCCACGCTGCGCGCGGACAAGGCCGCGGTCGAGCGGCGGATCGCGGAGGTGCAGGATTCGGTGCGCCGGCTGGACGAGGATCGCGGCCGCGAAGGCGCGCTCGCCCGCGACGCGGCCGAGGCGCTGGCCCGGCTGGAGGAAGAGGGGAAGGCGCTCGACACGCGCATCGCCGAGACGACCGCGCGCATGCCCAATCTCGATGCCGCGCTGGCCGAGGCGGAACGGGCCGCGCGCGATGCCGAGGTGGCGCTTGCCCAGGCGCTGGCCGCACAGGCCAGCGAAGCCGCCGAGGCCCGCGTCGCCGAAGCCGCGCTGGCGGCGGCGCGCACCCGGGCCGAACGCGCCGAACGCGATCGGGCGCGGATCGATGCCGAGCTGCGGGCCCTGCCCGATCCCGAGCCGCTGCAGGCGGAAAAGGCCCGCGCCGCCGAGGCCCGGGCCCAGGCGCTCCGCCAGGCCGAGAGCGCCCGCACCGGCCTGGCCCGCGCCGATGCCGAGGAACGCGCCGCGATCGAGGCGCGCAACCATGCCCAGGCGGCACGCGCCACTGCCCATGCCGAGCTCGCCCAGCTCGACAGCGAGGCGGCCGCGCTGGCCAAGGCGACCCGGCCTTCGGACAAGGACCGGCTGCTCGACAAGCTGAAGGTCGATGTCGGCTATGAACGCGCGCTCGCCGCGGCGCTGGGCGACGATCTCGAGGCCGGGCTCGATACCGGCGCCGAACGCTATTGGGCCGGCGCCGCGCCGCAGCCCGGCGATCCGGCCGCGCCGCCGGGCACGTCGCCGCTGGGCGCGCATGTCCGGGCGCCGGCCGGGCTGTCGCGCCGCCTCGCCCAGGTGCTGGTGGCGGAAGCGGATGACGGCCAGCCCCTCGCGGTCGGCCAGCGGCTGGTGACGCTGGGCGGCATCCTGCGCCGCTGGGACGGCTATGTCGCCAGGTCCGGCGGGGCGGCGGCGGCCGAGCGGCTGGTGCGGGTCAACCGGCTGGCCGCCATCGAGAAGGCGCGGCCGGCGGCGGTGCGCGCGGTCGAGGGCGCCGATGCCGAACTGCACCGGATCGAGGAGAATATCGCCGAGGCCCGGCGCGCCGCCGCGGATTGCCGCCGCGTGCTCGACCATGCGGAGAATGCCGGGCGCGAGGCAGGCCGGGCCGAGGACCGCGCCACCGCGCAGCTCGAACGGCTCGATTCGCAGCGCGCCGATCTCGACGCCCGCATCCGCCGCATCGCCGCCGAACAGGACGAAGCGGCGGCCGAACTGACCCGCGCCGAGGCCACCAAGGCCGCCCTGCCCGACGGCACCGAGACGCGTGCCCGCGTCGCCGCGCTCTCCACCGATGCCGAGGGCAAGCGCGCCGCCGCTGCTTCGGCCCGCGCCGAGCGCGGCACGCTGGAGCGCGAGATCGGCAGCGCGCGCGAGCGCCACGCCGCGGCGAGTGCCGAGGCGAAGGGCTGGAAATCGCGTGCGGGCGAGGCGGCGCGGCGCGCCACCGAAATGGACAAGCGCGCGGTCCAGCTTGCCGAGGAGAGCGAGGCGCTTGCCGGGCGGCCCGCCCAGCTCGACGCCCAGCTTGCCGAAGCCGAGGCCGCGACCGAGAAGGCGCGCATCGAAAGCGCCGCCGCCCAGGCCGCCGAGCGCGAGGCGGAGCTGGCGGTGCGCGAGACCGAGGGCGCGGTCCGCGGCGCCAACGAGATCCTCGCCCAGGCGCGCGAGGAACGCGCCGGCGCCGCGGCGCGTGCGGAGAACCAGGAGGCCCGCCGCATCGAGATGGGCCGCATCTCCGGCGAGCGCTTCGAATGCCCGCCACCGCTGCTGCCCCAGAAGGCCGGGTTCGACGAAGCCACCGTCCGCACGCCGGAGGACGAATCGGCCGCGCACGAGCGCCTGAATGCCGAGCGCGAGCGGATCGGGCCGGTCAACCTGGTCGCCGAGACGGAGCTGGCCGAGCTGGAGGCCGCCTTCACCACCAATGCCGCCGAGCGCGACGAGCTGGCCCAGGCAGTGCACCGCCTGCGCGGCTCGATCGGCACGCTCAACCGCGAGGGGCGCCAGCGGCTGCTCTCCGCCTTCGAAGCGGTCGACCAGCATTTCCGCCGGCTGTTCACCACGCTGTTCAACGGCGGCCAGGCGCATCTGGAGCTGATCGATTCGGACGATCCGCTCGAAGCCGGCCTGGAGATCATGGCGCAGCCGCCGGGCAAGAAGCTCCAGTCGCTCACGCTGCTTTCCGGCGGCGAGCAGGCGCTGACCGCCGTCGCGCTGATCTTCGCCCTGTTCCTCACCAATCCCGCGCCGATCTGCGTGCTCGACGAAGTCGACGCGCCGCTCGACGATGCCAATATCGATCGCTTCTGCGACCTGCTCGAGAAAATGACCGAGGAGACCGCGACCCGCTATCTGATCGTCACGCACAATGCCGCAACGATGAGCCGCATGCACCGGCTGTTCGGCGTCACCATGGTCGAGCGCGGCGTGAGCCGGCTGGTCTCGGTCGATCTCGGCGGGGCCGAGAGCCTGTTGGCGGCGGAGTAGAATGATCGAGCTTGTGATCGAGACCTGCCTCGATACGGCATATTGGGTGCTCGACCGGCGATATGGCCAGCTGGTCGCCTGCCTCGCCCTCCTGGGCGGCCTGGCGCTGATCGCGCTGCTCGTCGTCCTTCTCTGGTGGAACCTGTGATCGATACGCGCGTCGAACGGTTCGACAGGATGGGCAACAGGAGGAAATGCATGCGATCGAGCCTTTGGATCGGCATGGCCGTGGCGATGTTCGCCGCCGGCCCGGCCTTCGCCCAGGACAAGCCGCAATCGACCGGCGATCGCGCGGGCGAGATCGCCGAGCAGCCCGCCAAGGATGTCGGCGTGGTCAAGACCAAGGTTCCCCCGGTGCTCCAGCGCGCGGCCGCCGCGCCCTACAGCCTGTCGGGCCTGTCCAAGTGCGCGCGCATCGCGGCCGCGTTCGACGAGCTCGGCGAAGCGCTGGGCCCCGATTTCATCGGTGGGGTCGATCGCAAGAAGAGCCGCAAGGTCAAGGTCACCGGCGACACCGTGGCCGGGCTGATCGTGCCGTTCCGCGGCATCGTCCGCGAAGTCAGCGGCGCGGCATCGGCGCAGCGCGAGCTCAATGCCGCGGTCGATGCCGGCTTCGCGCGCCGCGGCTTCCTGCGCGGCGTCTATCAGACGCGTGGCTGCAAGCCGGCGCTCTAGCTGAGAATCCAGGCAGGGTTCGAACCTGTCTCCGTCATTCCCGCGCGGGCGAGGATGGCTATGATGCGCAGGAACCCTCAACGCGATTCTCTGGTGGCACCTTCGATGAACCTCGACGCATTCCCCCGCACCCCCCTGTTCGACGCACCGACCCCGATCCAGCGCCTGGAGCGCATCGAGGCGGCGCTGGGGCTGAAGGGCGCGCGCCTGTTCGCGAAGCGCGATGACCTGATGGGCCTGGGCGGCGGCGGCAACAAGCTGCGCAAGCTCGAGTTCCTGCTCGGCGCGGCGATCGACCAGGGCTGCGACACCTTCCTCACCACAGGCGCGCGGCAATCCAACCATGCGCGGCTGAGCGCGGCGGCGGCGGCGCGGATGGGCCTCGCCGCCGAGCTGATGCTGACCGACACGGTGCCGCGCGAGGACGAGGCATATCGGCACAACGGCAACCAGCTGCTCGACGGGCTGTTCGGGGCGACGGTGCACCACCTGCCGCGCGGTGCCGATGCGCTGGCAGCGGCGCATGCCCGGGCGGCGGAGCTGCAGGCCGGGGGGCGCAAGGCCTATGTCGTCGGCGCGGGCGGATCCTCGCCGGTGGGGGCGCTCGGCTATGTCGCCTGCGCGGAGGAGATCCGGGCGCAGGAGGTCGCGCGGGGGCTTTCGTTCGAGACGATCATCGTCGCCAATGGCAGCCATGGCACCCATGCCGGGCTCGCGGCGGGAATGGAGGATCCGCGGCGCGTGCTTTCCTTCACCGTGCTCGCCGAGCTGGCGGAAGCCGAGCGGGACACGCTGGCGCTGGCCAACGCGACGCGCGGCCTGCTGGGCGGCGCCATGCTGCGTGCCGAGGATATCCGGATCGACGGTTCGCAGCGCGGCAAGGCCTATGGCATCCCGACCGAGGCGATGCTGGCGGCGGTGCGGCTGATGGCGCGGCAGGAGGGGCTGCTGATCGACCCGGTCTATAGCGGCAAGGCGTTCGCGGGCGTGCTGGCGGGGCTGGCCGAGGGCCGCCTGACCGGCGACGTGCTGTTCGTGATGACCGGAGGCACGCCGGGGCTCTACGCCTATCAGCCGGCGTTTGCGGCCTGACCGTCAACCGCCGCCCAAGATCCGCCGGTACAGCTCGATATAGCGATCCGCCATCGCCTCGACCGAGAAATGCGCCGCCACCCGCGCGCGGCAGGCGGCGCGGTCGATCGCCTCCACCTGCCCGAGTGCCGTGATCGCGGCCCCAACCGAATCGACCAGCACGCCGGTTTCGCCGTCGGCGATCAGCTCGGGCATCGAACCCCGATCGATCGCGATCACCGGGGTGCCGCAGGCCATGGCCTCGATCACCGAAAGGCCGAAGGGCTCGTCGAAATTGATCAGGTGGAGCAGCACCTGCGCCTTGCCCAGCGCCCGCAGCCGCTCCGGCCCGCCCACCGGCCCGTGATAGACGATATGCCCGTCGAGAAAGGGCGCCACCTCCCGGTCGAAATAGCCCCGGTCCTGGATGATGCCGAAAAGGTTGAGCCGCCGCCCCGTGGCGCGCGCCACATGGATCGCCTCGGCTGCGCCCTTGTCGGGATGCATGCGGCCGAAGAACAGCAGGTCCTCGCCGCCATCCGCCTCGAACGGGAATTCGTCCAGGCGGATGCCGTGATGGATCGTCGCGGCATAGCGGAGCGCCGGATGCCGGTCGGCCGCGCTGATCGCGACATAGTGCACCCGGTCCTCGAACGGCTTGTACATCGGCAGGATGCGCGGGCTGGAGAAGCCATGGATCGTCGTCACCATCGGCGTGGCGACCAGCCGGGAAAAGGCATGGGCGGGGAAATCGGCCTGGTTGTGGATCAGGTCGAACCGGTCCGCCCGTTCGAACAGATGCGCGAGATGGGCATATTCCCAAACTTTCGCATCGATCCCGGGATCCTCCTCGTAACCGGCGGGCACCACGCCGTCGAGCCTGGCGGCGGTGATCGAATCCCGCGTGGCGAACAGCGTCACGTCGATGCCGCGGGCGACCAGCGCCTCGGTGAGCAGGCTCGTCACCAGCTCCCATGGCCCATAATGGCGCGGCGGCGTGCGCCAGGCGATCGGGGCGAGCATCGCGATCCTCATCCCAGGACATAGCCTTCATTGGCGGAGAGGAGCGCGGGATCGGTGCCCCCGCGCGCGGCGGCGAGCACGGTGAATTTCTCCGCCCATTCGGGAATGGCGAAGCCCTGGGGCCGGTCGCCGAGATTGAGCACCACCAGCAGCCGGTCGTGCCCCAGCCGGCGTTCCCAGGCGAGCAGATCGCCATGCGCCGCCACGGGGCGATAGTCGCCGAGCGCCAGCGCGGGACGGGCATGGCGCAGGGCCAGCAGCTTCTGGGTGAGCCGCCACATCGATGCCGGATCGCCGCGCTGCGCAGCGACGTTGCGCACGCGCCAGTCGGGATGGAGCGGCAGCCAGGGCGCGGCCGCGCTGAACCCGGCGTTCGGCGAAGCGTCCCAGGCCATCGGCGTGCGCACCGGATCGCGGCCCAGGCCGATGCCAGGATCGTTGAGCTCGCGCGGGTCCCGAATCAGGTCGGGCGGGATCGCCACGTCCTCCATGCCGATCTCGTCGCCATAATAGAGCGTCGGGGTGCCGCGCAGCGTGAGGAGCAGCATCATGGCCACGCGCGCCTGCGCCGCGCCGACGCGGGTGGCGATGCGCGGGCGATCGTGGTTGCCCAGCACCCAATTGGGCCACCCACCCGCCGGCAGCGCGCCTTCATAGGCATCGATGATCGCCGCCAGGCCGCGCGCATTCCATTCCGCGCCGATCAGCTGGAAGTTGAAGGGCAGGTGCACGCCCGGCCGCTCCACGGTCCCGTAATAGCCCATGAGCCTGGGCACCGGCAGATAGATCTCGCCGATCAGCACGCGCGCGCCATATTCGTCCGCGATCGCGCGCATCTCGGCGGCGATGTCGTGCACTTCGGGCTGGTCGGCCGAATGGAGCTGGTGGACCCGGGTATAGTCGGGCTCGCCCGGCCGCCACGCGGTGTTCACCGGATTGTCGGGCAGGTCGGCATGCTTGACCATGTGCCACAGCACGTCGATCCGGAACCCGTCGATCCCGCGCGCGAACCAGAAGCGCAGCACCGCCATCATCGCGGCGCGCACCGCCGGGTTGCGCCAGTTGAGGTCCGGCTGCTCCTTCAGGAAGGCGTGGTAATAATATTGGCCGGTCGCCGCGTCCCATTCCCAGGCCGGGCCGCCGAAATCGCTGATCCAGTTGTTGGGCGGCGCGCCGCCGGGCCCGGGGTCGCGCCAGATGTACCAGTCGCGCTTCGGATTGTCGCGGGAGGCGCGGCTCTCCTCGAACCAGGGATGCGCGCTGGAGCTGTGGTTGGGCACCAGGTCGAGCAGCACGCGGATGCCGCGTTCATGTGCCGCCGCCAGCAGCGCGTCGAAATCGTCGAGCGTGCCGAAACGCGGATCGACGTCGCAATAATCGGCGACGTCATAGCCGAAATCGGCCATCGGCGAGGGAAAGATCGGCGAGATCCAGATCGCATCGATGCCGAGCGCGTGCAAATCGTCGAGCCGCCGCTCGATGCCCTTCAGGTCGCCGATGCCGTCGCCGTTCGAATCCTGGAAGGAGCGCGGATAGACCTGATAGATGACGGCCGATTTCCACCATTGGTTGTCGGTCATTGGATGCGCTCTCCTTCAGCGCTCCCCTTCCGCTTGCGGGAGGGGTCGGGGGAGGGCGTGTCCTCGAGCGAAGCGACGCTGATAATCGACGGCCCCTCCCCTAACCCCTCCCGCAAGCGGAAGGGGGATTTTGCGGTCGTGCCCATCAACGGAAGCGCTCCTTCGCGATGCGGGTGATCCGGCAGGCGAGATCGGCCTCGCCGCTGGCGACGATGTAATGGTCGCCGCCATCGGCGATGCCGGTGGTGAACACCACGGGGCTGGGCAGATAAAGCTGGTGCGCGATCGGATCGGTGAGCGCCGGATTCGCCTCGAGCAGCGGCGTTTCGTCTTCCAGCCGCAGGATCCGCGAAGGATCGTCGCGGTCGAGCAGCGCCCAGAAGCTGCGATAGACGCCGACCGCGCCGCGCGTCTCGACGCCGTGATAGATCAGCATCCAGCCCGCGGGCGTGAGCACCGGCTGGCTGCCGCCGCCGATCCGCTGGGTCGAGCTGGTGCCCTTGCGCGCGCGGATGCCGGGCGTGTCGAGCGGCTTCCAGTGCAGCCCGTCGGGCGACTGGGCCATGTTGATCGACGGGCCGCCCAGCCAGGGGCTGTCCTCGGGATAGGCGAAATAGACTTCGCCGAGCGGCCGGGTGAGCGCCAGGTACTTCCCGCCCGGCTTGCCTTCGAACAGGACCATGTCCTTGTTCTGGTGATCGAGCACCACCCCGAGCAGCTTGTAATCGAGCCCGTTCACCGAATGGTACATGGCCGTGCAGTGGCGCTCCGCCGAGACGCCGCACACGGTCATCCACCAGCGGCCGCCGACCAGGCTGATCCGGGCATCCTCCACCCCATAGTCCATGAAGCTGGCGGAGGGCTGGATCGCCTTGTCGTAATGGACCTTCACCACCCGGGCGGCGTCGGGGCTCAGCTCGACGGGCAGCAGCCAGGAGAGCGACGTGAGGCCGAGCAGGCGCGGGTTGCGATCCTTCAGCGCGAACTGGCGCGGATCGTCCATCTCGATGCCGGCGAGCGGATGGCGATCGAGGACATAGCCGTCCGGCGTCCAGCGGATCGCCCGGGCATGGGTGCCGTCCACGGGCTCGCGCAGCGCCTCGGCCACGCGGACCATCAGCAGGATATTGCCGCCCGGCAACCGCGCGAAGCCGGGGTTGAAGGCACCGAGCACATGCGTCGCCTCGTCCACGCCGCGCCGCAGGGGCGAGCGGGTCAGGTCGACATCGTCGGGGCGGAAGATCAGGAAATCATCGTCCGCCGCCACGTTCTTCCCCTCAACAGGTCGGTATCCGGCTTTCCCCGCCTTCGCGCTGATACCGGTCGCCGCGCCAGGAATATCGTTCGGCGAAGGATCGGGTTCCCTCGAATTTCACGGTGAAGCCCTGGCCCTTGCGGATATCGGCGATCCTGCCCCGGATCGACTGGGGCTTGTCCTCCACCGCGCCGCCATCGTCGTAGAGGGACGGGAAGGACGCGATCTCCGCCGGTCCTTCGGGGCGCAGCTCGACCAGGGTGGTGACACTGCAGGTATAGCCCTGCCAGGTGCCGCCGCCCTCCAAATAGATTACCGGCCGGTCGAGGAACTTGTCGCTGACCGACCATTCGGCAAGGTCGCCGAAGCTGCCGCTCTCGGCCGCCTTGGGGAAGCTCTGGCGCACCCGGAATCCGGCACCGTCGGCATCGAGATAATGGACGGCGATCGTGCCGCCATCGGCATGCGCGGCATCGCGGACATGGCCGTGACTGACCAGCACCGGGCCGAAGCCGGTGTCGACCAGCTTGTTGTCGTCGAAAGTGATCGGCCCCTGCTTCACGCCGTCGGGCCAGGCCGCCTTCACCGCGGCGGCGAGGCGCGCGGCGGGATCGGCCGCGGGTTCCGGGCGCGCGCCGGGCGTCGGCGTGGGCGCGGCGGCGGGCTTGCGCACCTCGTTGCCGCCGCATCCTGCCAGCACCAGCGCCGGCAGCAGGAGGGCGGCGGCCCGCCTCATTTCTCGTCCCGCAGCTGCTCGTGGTGGCGGATCACTTCGTCGATGATGAAACGCAGGAACTTCTCGGAGAATTCCGGATCGAGGTCCGCCGTCTTGGCCAGCTCGCGCAGCCGGGCGATCTGGCGCTCCTCGCGGCCCGGATCGGCCGGCGGCAGGCCGGACTCCGCCTTGTAGCGCCCCACCGCCTGCGTCACCTTGAAGCGCTCGGCGAGCAGGAACACGAGCGCGGCATCGATATTGTCGATGCTCTGGCGATAGCGGTTGAGAGTCTCGTCGGCCATGGCCGGCCTTTTGCGCATAGCCGTAAGGTCACGCAAGCCTTGCCTTTGCGCGCCGCACCCGCCAGAGGCTTTGCCCATGAGCGCCACGATCCATCGCCTCGGCGGCGGCCCCGCCCCTTCGCTCGATCCGATGATGGCGCTGGTCGCCCAGGACATGAACCTCGTCAACGCAGTGATCCTCGATCGCATGCAGTCCGAGATTCCGCTGATCCCGGAGCTGGCCGGCCATCTGATCGCCGGCGGCGGCAAGCGGATGCGCCCGATGCTCACGCTGGCGAGCGCCAGGCTGCTCGGCTATTCGGGCACGCGGCACCACCGGCTCGCCGCCGCGGTGGAATTCATCCACACCGCGACGCTGCTGCACGACGACGTGGTCGACGGCTCCGACCTGCGCCGCGGCCGCCGCACCGCCAACATCATCTGGGGCAATCCGGCGAGCGTGCTGGTCGGCGACTTCCTCTTCTCGCGCTCGTTCGAGCTGATGGTCGAGGACGGCAGCCTCAAGGTGCTCAAGATCCTGAGCAACGCCTCGGCCGTGATCGCCGAAGGCGAAGTCAACCAGCTCACCGCCGTCCGCCGGATCGACCTGGCGGAGGAGCGCTATCTCGACATCATCGGCGCCAAGACCGCCGCCCTGTTCGCCGCCGCCTGCAAGATCGCCGCGGTGGTGGCCGAGCGTTCGGAGGCCGAGGAAGCGGCGCTCGACGCCTATGGCCGCAATCTCGGCATCGCCTTCCAGCTGGTGGACGACGCGATCGACTATGTCTCGGATGCGGGCACGATGGGCAAGGACGCGGGCGACGATTTCCGCGAAGGCAAGATGACCCTGCCGGTCATCCTCGCCTATGCCCGGGGCGACGCGGCGGCGCGCGCCTTCTGGAAGGACGCGATCGCCGGCCACCGCACGTCGGACGAGGATTTCGCCGAGGCGATCCGGCTGGTCCAGGCCAGCCGCTCGGTCGACGACACGCTGGCCCGTGCCCGCCATTACGGCCAGCGCGCGATCGACGCGCTGGGCGGCTTCGCGGCGGGCGCGGCCAAGGATGCGATGATCGAGGCAGTGGAGTTCGCGGTCGCCCGGGCCTATTGAGGCTCAGTCGTCCTCGGGCTCGGCATCGTCGTCGTCATCGCCGGTGCGCGCGTCTTCCTCGTCGCCGTCGATCACTTCCTCGATCGCCTCGACGATCAGATCGAGCTGCTCGAAGCTGGCGGTGAACTCCAGCGTCTCGCCGTCGTCGTCCTCCAGATGCAGCGTATAGTCGCCGTCGCTGTCGGGGGTGATGCTGAACTGTGCCAGGGTCCTCGCCATGTCTTCGCTCCTCAGGCTTCGCTTGCGCCAAACCCGGCTTCGGGGAATTGGTTGCGCGTGATGCGTGAGACATTGCCGATCCAGTCCGTCCTGCCCGTCCTGCTCGCCGCGTTGCGCGCGGGCAGCAACGCCGTGCTGGTCGCCCCGCCGGGCGCCGGCAAGACGACGGCGGTGGCGCCGGCGCTGCTCGGCGAGGCCTGGTGCACCGGCGAGGTGCTGCTGCTTTCCCCGCGCAGGCTCGCCGCGCGCGCGGCGGGCGAGCGGATGGCGGCGCTGGCGGGCGAGAGCGTCGGCCAGACCTTCGGCTATGCCACGCGGATGGACAGCAAGCGCTCGGCGGCTACGCGCGTGACGGTGGTGACGGAGGGCATTTTCGTCAACCGCATCCAGGCCGATCCGGAACTGGCGGGGGTTTCGGCGATATTGTTCGACGAAGTGCATGAGCGCAGCCTCGACAGCGATTTCGGGCTGGCGCTGGCGCTCGACGCCCAGGCGGCGCTGCGGCCGGACCTGCGGCTGGTCGCGATGTCGGCGACGCTCGACGGCGTGCGTTTCTCGAGCCTGATGGGCGATGCGCCCGTGGTGGAGAGCGAGGGGCGCAGCTGGCCGCTGGAGCTACGGCACCTGGGTCGCGCCGCCGATGCCCGGATCGAGGAATCGGTGGCGGCCGCGATCCGCACGGCGCTGCGCGAAGCCGAAGGCGGCGTGCTCGCCTTCCTGCCCGGCGTCGCCGAGATCGAACGGACGGCGGAGCGGATCGGCGACGTGCCGGGCGCCGTGGTCCACAAGCTGCACGGTTCGCTCGAACCCGGCGCCCAGCGCGCCGCGATCGCGCCCGATGCCGAGGGCCGGCGCAAGATCGTGCTGGCCACGTCGATCGCCGAGACCTCGCTCACGCTCGACGGCATCCGCGTGGTGGTCGATTCGGGCCTAGCCCGGCGGCCACGCTATGATCGCGCCGCCGGGATGACCCGGCTGGTCACCGAGCGCGCCAGCCAGGCCGCCGTCACCCAGCGGGCCGGCCGCGCCGCGCGCCAGGGCCCGGGCACCGCCTATCGGTTATGGGAGGAAGCAGCGACCGCCGGCCTGCCGCGCTTCGATCCGCCCGAGATATTGGAAGCCGATCTCTCGGCGCTGGTGCTCGACTGCGCGCTATGGGGCGTGAACGATCCGCGCGACCTGAACTGGCTCGATCCGCCACCCGAGGCTGCAGTGTCCGAGGCGCGCAAGCGGCTGGGGACGCTGGAAGCACTTGATGAAGACGGCCGGCCGACCGCGCATGGCAAGGCGATCGCCGGGCTGCCGCTGCCGCCCCGGCTCGGCCATATGCTGGTCCGCGCCGCCGAGCGCGGCATGGCGCGCACCGCCGCCGAAATCGCGGTGCTGCTCGGCGAGCGCGGGCTGGGCGGCAATGACGCCGATCTCGAACTGCGCCTCCGCCGCTGGCGAAGCGAACGCGGCCCGCGCGCGGAGAATGGCCGGCGGCTGGCGCAGCGCTGGGCCAGGCTGGTCGGCGATGATGGCGCCGGCGACCCCGCCGCCTGCGTCGCCCTCGCCTTCCCCGATCGCATCGCCAGGCGCCGGGATGCCGGCGGCGAGACCTGGGCCTCGGCCGGCGGGCGCGGGTTCAGGCTCGACCCGACCTCCTCGCTCGCCCGCGCCGAATGGCTGGCGGTCGCCGAGACGCAGGGCATGGCGGCGGGCGCGCGCATCCTCTCCGCCGCGCCGATCGATCCGGCCGCGGTGGAGGCGCTGTTCGCCGATCGCATCGAAACCCGGCGCAGCGTGCGCTTCGATCCCGCCAGCGGCCGGATCGAGGCGCTTCGCGAACGCCGGCTCGGCGCGATCCGCCTGTCCAGCGGGCCCGACACGGCCGCCGACCCCGCCGAGATCGAGAAGGCGCTGCTCGAAGGCGTGCGCGAGCACGGCCTGGCGCTGCTGCCCTGGTCCGATACCGCCCGGGCGCTGCGCACCCGCGCCGCCTATGCCGGGAACGATTCGCTCTCCGACGCGCGCCTGCTCGCCGAGCTGGACGACTGGTTGCCCGGCCTGCTCGCCGGCAAGCGCCGGCTGGACGCGGTCGAGGGGCTCACCAATGCGCTGAACAACCTGCTCGGCTGGGACGGCCAGAAGGCGCTCGACCGGCTCGCCCCGGCCCGTTTCGAGACGCCCGAGGGCTCGACCTATGCGATCGACTATGCGGCCGAGGGCGGACCGACGGTGGAGGTGCGCGTTCAGGCGCTCTACGGCCTCGACAGCCATCCGACGCTAGGCGACGGCACCCCGCTCGTGCTCAGCCTCACTTCGCCGGCCGGCAGGCCGATCCAGACGACGCGCGACCTGCCCGGCTTCTGGAAGGGCAGCTGGGCCGCCGTCGCCAAGGAGATGCGCGGGCGCTACCCCCGGCACCCCTGGCCCGAGGATCCCGCCGCCGCCTCCGCCACGCTGCGCACGAAAAAGGCAGATGCAAGGGCCGCCGGCTCGCGCTAAGGGGTGTGCCCATGACCAAGACCGCCCGCATCTACCAGAAGCCCAAGAACGCCATGCAGTCGGGCCGTGCGCGCACGACGATCTGGATCCTCGAGTTCGAGCCGGTCCGCCAGCAACAGGCCGACCCCCTCACCGGCTGGGCCGGCGGCGACGCGACCGCCACGCAGCTGCGCATGAGCTTCCCGTCCCTGGAAGCCGCCACCGCCTATGCCGAGCGCGAGGGCCTTGCCTTCCACGTGGTCGCCGCGCCCGAGCGCAAGCTCAAGCTCCAGGCCTATGCGGACAATTTCCGCTGATCGGATAGCGGCGGCCTAGCCTTCGCCGCTCCGGTTCCCGTGTCCATGGCCGGGTTCCGGGCGCCAGCCTCCCGGTGGCCCCCGGCACGATCAATCCCCCAGCAGCGCGCCCGACAGCAGCAGCAACAGCTTCACGTCGATCGCCAGCCCCTCGGCGCGCCTGGCGGCGACGAAAGCGGCGACCTCCGCGCGCGGCACCCGGTGGACGATGATGTCCTCATCCTCCAGCCCGCCGCCTTCCCCCACCTTGGTCAACCCCGTGGCGCGGACCAGCGTGAAGCTTTCGCTGACCAGGCCGGGCGAGGAATGATATTCGCCCAGATCCTCGATCGCCGCGCAATCATAGCCGGTTTCCTCGATCAACTCGCGGCGCGCGGCGTCGAAGGGCGAATCGCCCTCATGCCCGGCCTCGTCGCCGATCAGCCCGGCCGGCAGTTCGAGGCAGCGCTTGCCGAGCGGCACGCGATACTGGTCGACGAGCAGGACATGGCCATCCGCGTCGATCGCCACGATCACCGCGGCGCGGATGCCGCGGGCGCGCGAGACATATTCCCACTTCCCCCGTCGCTTGGCCGTGATCCACTTGCCCTGCCACGCCACTTCCTCGGGCGCATCGCTCATAGTTCGATCACCCGGTCGGGAAGCTCGTTCACATCGTCCGCGCTGCGGGGGAAATGCTCGGCCAGGACCAGGCCGATCTGGCGCACCGCCTCGGCCATGCCCGCGCCCGCGCGATCCTCCTTGAGGCCGCCGACCAGCGCCGCCATCGCCGCGCCCCAGACATCGGCGGTTACCTTCGAATGGATCCCCTCGTCGGCCAGGATCACGGCGCGATGCTCGGCCAGGCTCAGATAGACGAGCACGCCGGTCGATCCGCGGGTGCGCTTCTCGGCCGCGGCGCGGAACAGCTCCAGCGCGCGGCGGTGGACGCGGCGGGTCTTGGTCGCGCCGGGGGTTAGGAACAGCCGCAGCACATCGAGCGCGAGCACAACCCGCGCGACCAGGAAGGTCACCGCCATCAGCACCAGCGCGATGGTGAGATACCAGCGCGCCGGCACCACCTGCGCCCAGCTGTCGATGAAGCGGCTGTGCAGCCACTCCGCCGGCCAGGGCTGCCAGGCGAGCAGCGCAAGGACGAGCAGCATCGCCAGCACCGCCCAGTGCAGCGCGACGTCGTGATAGGCATCGGAACGCCCCGCGACGACCGTGACGATCTCGCCATTGGTGGTCAGCTCGGCCGCCGTGACGGCCGCGGTAACGGCCTCGCGGTCCTGATCGGTCAATCGCATCTCACCAGCTCCCCGAGGCGCCGCCGCCCCCGAACGATCCGCCGCCGCCCGAGAAGCCGCCGCCCCCGCCGCCGCCTCCCCAGCCGTCGCCGCCGCCTCCGCCCCAGCCGCTGCCGCCGCCGCGGCTGGCCTCGCGGCCGATCTCGCTCGCGATCGACCAGAGGATGATCGGCAGCGCGCCGCCATCGCCGCGATAGGGCCGGTCCCAGGGCCCGCGCCGCCGGCGCCGGCCGAAGATGCCGAGCATGGGCAGGATCACGAAGACCAGGATGATGCCCCAGAAGATCAGGCCGACGGGAAAACCGCCGCCGCCATGGCTCTTCTGGCGCGTCTGGGTGACCTGAGCCTGTTGTTGCTGCGCGCGCTGCTCGGCGGCTTCGAGCGGCAGCTTCATCTGCGCGCCGATCGCCTGCGCGCCCGCCACGATGCCGCCCGCCATGTCGCCGGCCTTGAACCTGGGGATGATCGTCTCGTTGATGATCTGGCTGGACAGGCCGTCGGTCATGATCGGCTCGAGACCATAGCCGACTTCGATCCGCACCTTGCGCTCGTTGGGCGCGACCAGGAGGAGGATGCCGTTGTTCGCGCCCTTCTGCCCGATCCCCCAGGCCCGGCCGAGCTGATAGCCGTAATCGGCGATGTCATAGCCCTGGAGATCGGGAATGGTCGCGACGACGAACTGGCGCGACGAGGCCTTCTCCACCTCGTCCGAAAGCTGGGTGAGCTGGGCGGCCTGCTCGGGCGAGAGCAGATGCGCGTCGTCGACCACCCGGCCGGTGAGCTTGGGGAAATTGGGCTGTGCCTGGGCCGAGAGCGGCACCAGGACGAGCAGGAACGCGAGCAGGCTACGCAACAATATCATCGGGTGATCTCGCGAATGATGGCCTCGCTGCCGGCGGCGATGCCTTCGGGGTATTTGCCTTCCTTGAAGCGCGGCAGGATGTCGTTGCGGATGATCTCGCCCGCTTCCTCGTCGCGCAGCGCCTTTTCGAGGCCATAGCCGACTTCGATCCGCACCTTGCGCTCATTGGGCGCCACGATCAGCAGCACGCCGTCGTTGAAGCATTTGCGGCCGATGCCCCAGGTGCGGCCGAGGTTCAGGCCATAGTCGGCGATGTCATGGCCGCCCAGGCTCTTCACCGTCACCACCACGAACTGATGCTTCGACTGTTTCTCGACATCGACCAGCCGGTTCGAAAGCCTGCGCCGCTCGCTGACCGACAACAGGCCGGCGGCGTCGACCACGCGGCCGGTCAGCGCCGGGAAATCATAGCCGGCCGGGGCAGGCCCCGGCTTCCCCACTGCGTCCGCCACGGGCGCTGCCGTCGCCGCCGGAGGGGTACATCCGGCGGAAACGGACTGCGCGTTCTGCGCAACGGGCTTGCAGGCCGCGAGCGCGCCGCAGAGGAGGAGCGCCCTCAGGATCAGTTGCTGTTCCCGAAGCTGACCTCGGGCATCTTCTCCGCGCCTGCCTGCGCCTGGAACGGGACGATCGGCTTGGCACCGTAGAAGATCTTGGCGCCGATCGCGTCGGGGAAGGTGCGGATGCGGGTGTTATAGGCCTGCACCGCGGCGTTATAGTCGCGCACCGAGACGGTGATGCGGTTGTTGCTGCCCTCGATCTGATCCATCAGCGTCTTGAACGTCTGCTGGCTCTGCAGCTGGGGATAGGCCTCGACGGTGGCGAGCAGGCGGCCGAGCGAGCCGCTCAGCTGCTGCTGCGCCGCCTGGAAGGCCTGGACCTTGGCCGGATCGGTGAGATCGTTCGCCGAAACCTGTACCGAAGTCGCCTTGGCGCGCGCCTCGACCACGTCGGTCAGGATCTTGCCTTCGGACGCGGCGGCACCCTTCACCGTGTTGACCAGTGCGGGGATGGTATCGGCGCGGCGCTGATAGGCGGCCTGCACATCGGCCCATTTCGCCTTCGCATTCTCTTCCGCGGTGGGCACGCTGTTGAGCCCGCAGGCCGAGAGCAAGGCGGCGCCGGCAAGGGCGAGAACGGCACGAAACTTCATCACGTCATGATCCTCCGGATCTGGTTCGGAGTGTCTTATACCGTGGCCACACCGGGGTTCGAAAGCGAAATCGGACAGTCGGCATTTGCGAACGGTCCGCATCCGTGCATCATGCCCGGGATGCCGCACCTCGGCGGCAGGAGACGGGAGCCGAAGGGATGTTCAAGGAATTCAAGGCGTTCGTTTCGCGCGGCAACGTGATCGACCTTGCGGTGGCGGTCATCATCGGCGCCGCCTTCAGCAAGATCGTCAGCTCGCTCACCGACGATCTGCTGATGCCGCTGATCGGCAAGATCTTTGGCGGGCTCGATTTCTCCAGCTATTTCATCGCGCTGGGCCCGATCCCCGCCAGCCTGGCCGGATCGACCGACTATGCCGCGCTGAAAAAGGCCGGCGTGCCGCTGTTCGGCTATGGCGCGTTCGTCACCGCGGCGGTCAATTTCCTGATCGTCGCCTTCATCATCTTCCTGCTGGTGCGCGCGGTGAACCGCATGCTCCCCAAGCCGGAGGAAGCCGCGGCCGCCGAACCGGCCGACGTGACGCTGCTGCGCGAGATCCGCGACGAGTTGAAGAAGAAAAACGCGGCCTAGGCCGCGGCAAGGTCTTCCGCGACGGCATCGGCCAGGCTGGTGCCGTCGAGGATACGCGCGGTCTCGTCGCGGACACGCGCCATGGCGTGGCGGATCGCGCAGCTCGCTTCGTCCTTGCAGTCGTTGCACGGGCGATAGGCGGTGCGGCTGACACAGGGGACCAGGGCCAGCGGCCCCTCGATCACCCGGATGATCTCGCCCAGCGAGATGAGGTGCGTCGGCCGCGCCAGGCGATAGCCGCCGGCCTTGCCGCGCGTGGAACTGAGGAAGCCCGCCTCGCGCAGATCGGCGAGGATCAGCTCGAGGAACTTGCGCGGCACATTCGCCTCGGCGGCGATGCGGTTCATCGGCGTGGGCGCGCCGGCAGCGGGCTGTCCGGCAAGGAAAAGCATCGCGCGCAGCGCATAGCGGGAACGCTGGGTCAACATGATGCAGCCTCCATGCCAATTGTTTGCGGCACTGTGAAGGCCTTAGGGAATGCAGCCTGACCTTTTCATTAATCGCCGAGCCCCTATATAGGGGCTGCCGGCTTCGGTCGGCTATGGGGATAAACGACGGCGTGCAATAGGCGCAGCGGACCCGGGGGCGGTACCCGGCGGCTCCACCACCAGCTACCTGCCAAGGCAGTTGATGACGGGGCCGAACTAGGATCGACGTGTGTTGAAAAGCGCTGACTATCTCTCGGCCTGGGCCACCGTGACGGTCTGAAACACAAGTGCCAACGATAACGAAGCACTCGCTATTGCGGCGTAACCCCACGGCCTAACGGCCCAAGGTTACTCTAAAATGCGCGGTTGGACCGCACCGGGCAACAGAAGCGGAATCCAGCGGCCACCAGGGGGGCCGGGCAACAGAACCCCCTGGACCTTACACGGGCCCGGACAACGCCGCGCGGCGGCAACGCCCCGCCCTTTCCGCATTTCCTTGGATGGAGCACCGCAAGGCCGAACCGGTCCGGGGCTCTTCATATGGCGGAGGAAGAGGGAGCGGGTTTCCCGCGCTCCCTCCAAATCACCGGTTCAGAAGGGGCCTGACAGATATTCCGCCCGCCCCTGGATCGGTTGCGTGGCATGCATCCAGCTGATCGTCGGCGTGCCGCCCAGGCCATCACCGCCGGCATTCGCCACTTCCGCGGATTGAACCCAGATCTCGCCAGTGCCGCCGAGCACGAGCAGACGCGTTTGCAGGTTCGAGGCGACGACATTGTGGACCCCGCCCCAGAAGAACCGCGCATCCGCCACCGGCCGCATCGTCGGGGGCAGCACGCCGACCAGTGTGCCGCCGGCATTGGCGCCATGGATCAGGCCGCCGGTCATGTGCAGCCGGTCGTCCTCACCCTTCCAGATCGCGAAATCCTGAGTCGCATCCCAGCCGTTGCGCAGATCGAGCGCTGCCTTCCCCTTGCGCGCGGCATAGCCGTAGCTGCCCTTGCCATTGTCATGAACACGCAGCAGCGCCTTGGGGTCGAGCGAGTTCGCCTCGAAGCGGCTCTGGAGCCCGGTTCGCGTAATGCCATAGACGCGATTCCGCTCGCCGATGACGGTATAGGCGCTCGTCTCGTTGAAGATGCGGATATCGTAGAGGCTGGTCCCGAGATTGGCGAAGACGTTCTCGTCGATCAGGATATCGCGCGTATAGCCGACCAGCGAGATCGCCGCTTCCTGATTGACACCCGAACCGAAATTGTTGCCGAGGATGCGAATGTCGCGGACCGCTTCGTCGCCGCCATAGGCGATGATGTGCGAGGCCACGCGCAGACCCGGCGTCACTTCGAAGGCATTGACGTTCGATTCGCGGGCGCCGTCAAAGCCCTGCTCGAACTGGTTGTTCTCGATATCGACCTGTTGCGCGGCGCGCAGGAACACGCCGCCATCCCGCGCGGTGATCCCGTTGTTGACGATCTGCGTCTTGTAGGCCCCGTTCGCGAGCTCCACCGTCACGCCGCAACGCTCGCCGAAGATCAGATTACCGTCGATGATCGTCCCATCCGCGCCGTGTAGCAGGATACCGTTGATGATCTGATTGTCCCGGATACGATTGAAGTGGGTGCCGATATGATCGAACACGATGGCGCGGCCCTCGGGATCGGCGCCGCCGGCGACCACGCAGTTGCGGATCACCCAGCCCAGCGCGCCCTTGCCGGAAGCATTGCCGACATAGATTGCATGCCGGCCACCATTGTTGAAATTAAGCGTCAGCCGCTCGATCACGATGTTGCGCATCTCGATCGGCACGTTGAAGTGCAGCAAGTCATCGGAAGCATGATCGCCGGTGAAATCGCCGACGATGCGCGACAATTCGCCGCTGAGGCAGATCTCATTGTTGATGTTGAGCTGCCGGGTCACCCGGAACGTGGCAAGGTCCTTCCCCGAGGGAAAGTGCACGGTCGCACCGGGAGGCGCCGCATCGAAGCACGCCTGAATCGCATCCGTGTCATCGGCGCTATAATTTCCGACCGCTCCCCAGTCCCGCACGTTGAGCTGGGCCTCGGCGACCTTCCCGTTAAGGTCGCGCACCACCGCCCCAGCTTCCGGTCGCTGAAAAATTGCCATTCGGATTCTCCCATTCGCGCAGCGAGTTGCCGCGAACATATGGGGAACATTTCGAATCCTACATTACAACCGATTTGGCTATGTTCGACCGTGGCGCCCGGGATCGAGCGCCACGACGGAACGGCTGCTTTATCCCTCCGCCTTCAGCGAAGCCATGTCGATGACGAAGCGATATTTCACGTCGCTCTTCGTCATGCGCGCATAGGCCGTCTCGATATCCTGCATCCGGATCATCTCGATATCGGCGGTGATGCCGCGCTCGGCGCAGAAATCGAGCATCTCCTGCGTCTCGACCATGCCGCCGATCGGCGAGCCGGCGATCGCACGGCGATTGAGCAGCAGGTTGAAGATGTCCGGCGAGGGGTGCGGATGCTCGGGCGCGCCGACCAGCGTCATCGTGCCGTCGCGGCGGAGCAGCACCAGGAACGCGTTGAGGTCGTGCGCCACGGCGACGGTGTTCAGGATGAAGTCGAAGCTGTTGGCATGCGCCGCCATCGCCTCGGCATCGCGCGAGACCACGACTTCGTGCGCGCCCAGCTTCTTCGCGTCCTCGATCTTGTCGGGCGACGTGGTGAAGGCGACGACGTGCGCGCCCATCGCCGCGGCGAGCTTGATGCCCATATGGCCAAGGCCGCCGATGCCGACCACGCCGACCTTCTTGCCCGGCCCCGCCTTCCAGTGGCGCAGCGGCGAATAGGTGGTGATGCCCGCGCACAGCAGCGGCGCGACCGCGGCCAGGTCCTTCTCGTCATGGCGGATGCGCGCGACGAAGACGTCCTTGACGACGATATGGTCCGAATAGCCGCCGAAGGTGTGACCGCCCAGCACCTTGTCCGCGCCATTATAGGTGCCGACGAAACCGGTGGTCTCGCAGAACTGCTCCTCGCCGGCATGGCAGGACGGGCAATGGCCGCAACTGTCGACCATGCAGCCGACGCCGACCAGGTCGCCCACCGCGAAGCGCGTGACGTCGCCGCCCACCGCCGTCACGCGGCCGACGATCTCATGGCCGGGGACCGAGGGATAGAGCGTGCCGCCCCATTCGCCGCGCACGGTGTGCAGGTCCGAATGGCAGACGCCGCAATAGAGGATGTCGATCGAGACGTCGTCGGGCAGCAGGTCGCGGCGCGCGAAGCTGAAGGGCGCGAGCGGCGCGGTCGCCG
Source organism: Sphingomonas sp. IBVSS2 (assembly GCF_002127225.1). GTDB lineage: Bacteria > Pseudomonadota > Alphaproteobacteria > Sphingomonadales > Sphingomonadaceae > Sphingomonas. Next base: position 785,712 of record NZ_NFUR01000001.1, on the reverse strand, counting down.
ACTGGGCGGCATAGGCCTTGGCTGGGCTGGGCATGAGGGTCCTCGGTTGGTCTTGGGGGAAGGAAAGGGGGGTCAGAGCGTGTAGCCCGGCGGCCTGAACAGCAGCGCGGGCCGGGCGACGATCTCGCGGCGATGGAATTGCGGCCAGTCGTCCATCGGCACATCCTCGATCGCGACCGAGATGGTGTCCGCCGGCGATCCGATCGCCGCCGTCACGGCATCGGCCAGCGCATCGGCCAGGCGCCGCTTCTCGGCTTCGGACCGCCCGGCGGCGAGATGGAGCATGACGTGCGGCATCAGCGCTCCCCGGCCGGGCCCGCGAGATATTCGGCGTCGGTCACATGCTCCATCCAGGTGACCATCCTGCCGTCCAGCGCCTCCTGGATGGCAATGTGCGTCATCGCGGTGGTGGGGCTGGCGCCGTGCCAGTGGCGATGGCCGGGCGGGCACCAGATCACGTCGCCCGGGCGGATCTCGGCGATCGCCTCGCCCTCGCACTGGGTCCAGCCCAGTCCCGAAGTGACGATCAGCGTCTGGCCGAGCGGATGCGTGTGCCAGGCCGTGCGCGCGCCGGGCTCGAAAGTGACGCTCGCCACGCCGTAGCGCGGCTCCGGCGCGATGGTGAGCGGGTCGATCCGTACCGATCCGGTGAACCATTCGGCGGGGCCCCTTTGCGACGGCTGGGAGCCGCTGCGATTGAGCTTCATGATGCGCTTCTCCTGCGAAAGGGACTCCTGGAAAGCGGACTGGGCGCCCGCCGGCCCGGCCATGAGCGCGAGCGCGGCGAGTGCCGGCTTCACCGGCCGACGACTTGCATCAGCGGGGCCGGATAGCGCTCGCCCTCGATATCGATCTCGGCGAGCGCGGCGGCGATGCCGGCAAGATCCTCGGAAGTGAGCACAACCGCCGCGGCGCCCAGATTCTCCTCGAGCCGATGCAGCTTGGTGGTGCCGGGGATCGGCACGATCCAGGGGCGCTGCGCCAGGATCCAGGCCAGCGCGATCTGGACCGGCGTCGCCTGCTTCCCTTCGGCGATGCGCTGGAGCAGGTCGACCAGCGCCTGGTTCTTCGCCATCGCCTCGGGCGTGAAGCGCGGCAGCTTGCTGCGGAAATCGCCTTCGCCGAACGCGGTGTCCGCGTGCATCGCGCCGGTGAGGAAGCCGCGGCCGAGCGGGCTGTAGGGCACCAGGCCGATGCCCAGCTCCTCGCAGGCCGCGAAGATGCCGTTGGTCTCCACGCCGCGCGTCCATAGCGAATATTCGTTCTGGATCGCGGTGACCGGCTGCACGGCATGCGCGCGGCGCACCGTGTCGGCACTCGGCTCGGACAGGCCGAAATGCTTGACCTTCCCTTCCGCGATCAGCTCCTTCACCGCGCCGGCGACTTCCTCGATCGCCACATCGGGATCGACACGGTGCTGGTAGAGCAGGTCGATCTGCTCGATGCCGAGCCGCTGGAGCGAAGCCTCGGCGACTGCGCGGATATGCTCCGGCCGGCTGTTCAGGCCCGCCTGCTGCACGCCGTCCACGATGTTGAAGCCGAATTTGGTGGCGATCACCACCTGGTCGCGCACCGGGCGCAACGCCGCGCCCACCAACCCTTCGTTGGTGAAGGGACCATAGACTTCGGCGGTGTCGAAGAACGTGACGCCGCGATCGACCGCGGCGCGCAGCAGAGTGCTGCTCTCGGCCGGGCTCAGCTTGCTGCCATAGGCGAAGTCCAGCCCCATGCAGCCATAGCCGATCGCCGAGACTTCGAGGCCGTTGCCGAGAATGCGCTTCTGCATGTCCTGTCTTCCTGAGATGAGCCGCCCCGTGCCCGGCAGAGATAGGGTAGATCGCCCCGCCGATTAGGGGCTGCAATCTGAACGGGTTTATGAGAAATTCTCAGCAATGAACCGCCAGGACCTCGCCGATCTCGCTGCCTTCGTTGCCGTGGCGCGCGAGCGCAGCTTCACCCGCGCAGCAGCGCAGCTGGGAGTGACGCCGTCGGCGCTCAGCCATTGCATGCGCGGGCTCGAGGAGCGGCTGGGCGTGCGGCTGCTCAATCGCACCACCCGCAGCGTCACCGCCACCGAGGCGGGCGAGCGGATGCTGCGCTCCGTCGCCTTCCATCTCGACGAGATCGAGACGCATGTCGCCGCGCTCAACGACCTGCGCGAGCGGCCCGCGGGCAATATCCGCATCACCGCCGACGAATTCTCGCTCCAGACCGTGCTCTGGCCCCGGCTGCGCGGCGTGCTGGCGCGCTATCCGGACATCCGGCTGGAGATCGAGACCGACTATCGCCTGGTCGATATCGTCGCCGAGAAGTTCGACGCGGGCGTGCGGCTGGGCGATATCATCGCCAAGGACATGATCGCGGTGCCGATCAGCCCGGAGATGCGGATGCTCGTGGTGGCGACGCCCGGCTATTTCGCCAAGGCCGGACGGCCGCGCACGCCGCAGGAACTGGCCGGCCATTGCTGCATCAACCTGCGCCTGCCCACGCTGCGCGGCCTCTATGCCTGGGAGTTCGAGCGGGCCGGGCGGGCGCAGCGGGTGCGGGTGGACGGGCAGCTGACCTTCAACAGCATCTTCCATATCCGCGAGGCGGCGCTGGACGGGTTCGGGCTCGCCTATCTGATGGAGAATCTCGTCCGCGAGCATCTCGACAGCGGTGCGCTGGAGGCAGTGCTCGAAGACTGGTCGCCGCCCTTTTCCGGCTATCATCTCTATTATCCCAGCCGGCGCCAGCCCACCCCCGCCTTCGCCGCGATCGTCGAGGCGCTGCGCTACCGGCCCGGGCGCGAAGGCTAGGGGCAATCGGCATTGAGCTTTGTCCCTTCCGCTCCCGGAGACGAGGGACGGAAGTTGCATGTCGACGCCTCTCCCCTCCGTCATGCTGAACTTGTTTCAGGGTGACGACGGAGGTTGGCTCGAAGTGTTCCAATCCGCCAAGCCACACCCTTAGCCTGACCGTCGATCCGGACTAAGGCACGACCAGCCGGGCGCGCGCGCCCCGGTCGCCCGGCTCCAGCTCGAAGCGGCCGCCCAGCTGGCCGGCCAGCGTCGCGGCGATGTGCAGGCCCAGGCTGGCGTGGCGCGTCATGTCGAAGCCCGGGCGGAGCCCCTGCCCGTCATCCTCGATCTCGATCGCGAAGCCCTGCTCCCGGCGCAGGCAGCGGATCACGATCCGCCCACCTTCCCGCCCGCCAAGGCCGTGCTCGATCGCATTGGCCACCGCCTCGGCAACGATCAGCGCGACCGGCACCGCCGCATCGGGCGCGAGCGCCAGCGCGTCGGGATCCTCGATCTTCAGGTCGACCGGCTTGCCGTTCGCTTCGATCACATCGGCGACCAGCGCCGCGAGCAGCGCCCGCACGTCCTGCGCTTCGCCATCGGGGCGATAGAGCCGGCGGCTGATCCGCCCGATCGTCCCGATACGGCGGGCGGCCTCGTCGAGCGCGGCCTGGGCGGCGGGATCGCCGACATGGCGCTTCTGCAGCACCAGCAGGCCGGCGGCGACCTGGAGATTGTTCGAGACGCGGTGCTGCAGCTCGTGGAACAGCAAGGTGCGGGTCTCGGCCAGCCGATGGTTGCGTTCGCGCTGCGCGACCAGGCTGGCCGTCGCCACCTGCATCCAGTGGAACAGCAGCAGGATCAGCGCATCGCCGACGACATAGAGGAGGAGCGAGGGTGCCGTGCCCGGCAGCGGCGATATCGCGAGCGGATCGCCGATGAAGAACAGCCAGCCCAATATCCCGCCCAGTATCGCCGCCAGCAGCCCGGGCCGCGCGCCGAGCAGGAAGCTGGTGACGATCACCGCCGGGAAGAAGGTCGCATAGGGCAGGCCCGGCGGCAGGAACGGACCGAGCGCGATGCGAACCAGCAATGCGGTACCGGTGATGGCCAGCGTCAGGCCGAGCTGGAGCCAGGGCCGATCCTGAAGGACCGGCAGGTCTTCCATCCAGCGGATATCGTCCTGGCCCCGTCCCATCGTCCCGATCCTTGCCTGTCACCGAGGATAGCGCACCACGGGCCCGGGCGCGCTGATCCAGGACAAGTCGACACGCGCACTCAGCTGGTCAGGCGGCTGGAAAACCACGAAAAAGGGCCCGCCAAAGCGAGCCCTTTCCGGTTTTCACGATGCGGAGACGATCAGTCGTCGCCGCCGGTGAGGAACGCCGGCAGGCCGATATTCTCGCCGCCCTCGTCCTTCGATTCGGAGCGCTCGCGGCGCGGGCCGCGATCGCCACGATCGCCGCGCGGACCACGGTCGCCACGGTCGCCGCCCTCGCGGCGCGGGCCACGATCGCCGCCACGGCCGCCGTCACGACGGCGGTCGCCACGATCGCCACGATCCCCGCGCGGTTCGCGCGGCTCGCGGGCCGGACGCGTGTCCTCCAGCTCCTCGCCGGTCTCCTGGTCGACGACGCGCATCGACAGGCGGACCTTGCCGCGCGGATCGATCTCGAGGACCTTGACCTTGACTTCCTGGCCTTCGCTCAGGGCATCCGAGACCTTCTCGACGCGCTCGTTCTTGATCTCCGAGACGTGGACGAGGCCGTCCTTGCCGCCCATGAAGTTCACGAACGCACCGAAATCGACGAGGTTGACCACCTTGCCGGTGTAGATCTTGCCGACTTCGGCTTCCTCGACGATGCCGAGGATCCAGTTCTTGGCGGCCTCGATCTGCGTCAGGTCCGACGACGAGATCTTGATCACGCCCTCGTCGTCGATGTCGACCTTGGCGCCGGTGGTGGCGACGATCTCGCGGATCACCTTGCCGCCCGTGCCGATGACGTCGCGGATCTTGGTCTTGTCGATCGTGATCGTCTCGATGCGCGGCGCATGCGCCGACAGCTCCGAGCGAGTCTCGCCCAGCGCCTTGTTCATCTCGCCCAGGATGTGGGCGCGGCCTTCCTTGGCCTGGGCCAGGGCAGCCTCGAAGATCTCCTTGGTGATGCCGGCGATCTTGATATCCATCTGCATCGTGGTGATGCCTTCGGACGTGCCCGCCACCTTGAAGTCCATGTCGCCCAGGTGATCCTCGTCACCCAGGATGTCGCTCAGGATCGCATAGTCCTTGCCCTCGAGGATCAGGCCCATGGCGATGCCCGAGACCGGGCGCTTGATCGGCACGCCGGCGTCCATCATCGCGAGGCTGCCGCCGCACACCGACGCCATCGAGGACGAGCCGTTCGACTCGGTGATGTCGCTGGTCAGGCGGATCGTGTAGGGGAACTCGTCCTTCGACGGCAGCACCGGGTGCAGCGCGCGCCACGCCAGCTTGCCATGGCCGACTTCGCGGCGGCCCGGCGCGCCGAAGCGGCCCACTTCGCCGACCGAATAGGGCGGGAAGTTATAGTGCAGCATGAAATGCTGGTACGACAGGCCGTTCAGGCCGTCGATCATCTGCTCCGCATCCTTGGTGCCCAGCGTCGCGGTGGCGATGGTCTGGGTCTCGCCGCGGGTGAACAGCGCCGAGCCGTGCGCGCGCGGCAGGAAGTGCGTCTCCGCCACGATCGGGCGGATCTGCGTGGTGGTGCGGCCGTCGATGCGCTTGCCGTCCTTGAGGATGGCGGTGCGGACGATCTCGGCTTCCAGCTTCTTGGTCAGCTTGATGCCGGCCATAACTTCCTGGGGCGAAAGGCCGTCCTCGGCGAACTGCGCCTTGGCCTTGGCACGCGCCTCGTTCAGCGCGTTCGAGCGAGCCGATTTGTCGGTGAGCTTGTAGGCGGCGGCGATGTCCTTGCCGATCAGCTTCTTGATCTTGTCCTTGAGCTTGGCGTTGTCGTCCTGCGACGCCATTTCCCAAGGCTCCTTGGCCGACTGCTCGGCCAGCTTGATGATCGCCTTGATCACTTCGCGGCAGGCGTCGTGCGCGAACAGCACGGCACCGAGCATGATCTCTTCGGAAAGCTCCTTGGCTTCCGATTCGACCATCATCACCGCGTCATAGGTGGCGGCGACGACCAGATCGAGTTCGCCGGCGGCAACCTGCTCGTCGGTCGGGTTCAGGATGTATTCGCCATCGACATAGCCGACGCGGGCGGCGCCGATCGGGCCCATGAAGGGCACGCCCGAAATGGTGAGCGCTGCCGAAGCGGCGACCATCGACAGGATGTCCGGCTCGTTCTCGCCGTCATAGCTCAGCACCTGAGCGATGGCGTTGATCTCGTTGTAGAAGCCTTCCGGGAACAACGGGCGGATCGGGCGGTCGATGAGACGCGAGACCAGGGTCTCCTTCTCGGTGGCGCCGCGCTCGCGCTTGAAGAAGCCGCCCGGGATGCGCCCGGCGGCCGAGAATTTTTCCTGATAATGGACGGTGAGCGGGAAGAAGTCCTGGCCTTCCTTCACGCTCTTCGCGGCCGTGACCGCGCAGAGCACCACCGTCTCGCCGAGAGTCGCCATCACGGCGCCGTCGGCCTGGCGGGCAACCTTGCCCGTTTCGAGGGTCAGCGTCTTGCCGCCCCACTCGATCGATACAGTCTTCTTGTCGAACATTGGATTTCCTTCACTCCCGCTACCCGATGCAGCGGGGGCCTATGAGTTGAGCCATACGTGGCTCCAGGATCGGCCGGATTGCCGATCCCCGTCGTGCCTCCGATGCGGAGGCGGTTCGGCACGGTAGCGTGCCCGAATGACAAAAAGGCGACCCGGGGGCCGCCTTTTCGGTTACTTGCGAAGCCCGAGCTTCGCGATGAGATCGGTGTAGCGGCTCTCGTCCTTCTTCTTCAGATAGTCGAGCAGGCTACGGCGCTTGTTGACCAGCATGAGCAGGCCGCGGCGCGAATGGTTGTCCTTGGCGTGCGTCTTGAAGTGCTCGGTCAGGTTCGAGATGCGCTCCGAGAGGATCGCGATCTGCACTTCGGGGCTGCCGGTGTCGGTGCCGCCGCGGGCGTGTTCCTTGATGAGCGCTTCCTTGCGCTCGGCAGTGATCGACATAGTCTTTCCTTCGACATCGCTTACAGGTTGAAGCCGCGAACGACCCGGACGAAACCGGACTGAGCCTCCACCAGCGCGATGGGCACATCGCCCGATTGCGCGAAATATTGGCCGTCTTCAGCAGCGATCCCGGCCAGAACCTGCCCCTGTCGGAGCAGCCCTGCCTGGTCGGGAGCGAGAGATAGAGCCGGGATGTCGTCCAGCCCCGCCCTCAATGGCAGGAGGAGGTGTTCAAGGGTGCGCGCCATACCGGCTTCTGCCAGTTTGTCCAGCGAAATCGCGTGATCGAGCGTGAACGGCCCGGCCTTCACCCGGCGGAGCATCGTGACATGGCCGACGGTGCCGAGCGCCCGCGCGATGTCGCGCGCGAGGGAGCGGATATAGGTGCCCTTGGAGACATGGGCACGCAGGGTGATTGCTTCCAGATCGTCACCCGCACCCCTTTCGTCATCCCGGCGCAAGTCGGGATCTCGTGCGACTCCTGCCCCGCCCGACTGCCCCAGATCCCGGCTTTCGCCGGGATGACGGATCCGGAGGTCGTGAATCACCACGTTGCGGCTGGCCAGCTTCACTTCTTCCCCTGCCCGGGCCAGATCATAGGCGCGCTCGCCATCGACTTTGAGCGCCGAATAAGCGGGCGGTACCTGTTCGATCGGTCCGGTGAAACGCGGCAGCACTGCCTCGACCTGCACGACCGTGGGGCGCACCTCCGAGGTGGCGACCACCTTGCCCTCCCGGTCGAGCGTGTCGGTCTCCACGCCGAAGCCGATGGTGAAGTCGTACACCTTGTCGCTGTCGAGCATCCGCCCGGCCAGCTTGGTCGCCTCGCCGATGGCGACCGGCAGCACCCCGGTCGCCAGCGGATCGAGCGTGCCGCCATGGCCGACCTTGAACTTGCCGTACTTGCCGTCGCGCAGCGCGCGCTTGACGGCGCTCACGCCCTGGGTGGAGCCGAGGCCCAAGGGTTTGTCGAGGATGATCCAGCCATGCATCCGGCGGCCCCTAGCCGAGGCGGGGCGCCGGAGCCAGCGTCAGGCGCCCTTGGCCTTGCCGGCCTTCGCGGCCTTGGCTGGCGGCGGGCCGCTATGGACGATGTCGGCGATCCTGCACCGCTCGCGCCCGGCGATGATCGTGTCGCCGCGATCGATCTGGAAGCCGCCGGCAAAGGTCTTGAAGCCCACGCCGATCGCCCAGGGCAGCTCGTTGCAGCGGCCGAAGAAGGTCACATAATACCAGTTGCGCCGGGCATCCTGGATATAGACGCCGTCGCCATCGTCGGTGGAGTCGAAGGTGCGGATGTCGTTGCGGGTCATGAACGGGATCGTCGCGGGATCGCCGGATTTCGGCCCCGGCGTGGGACCCGCCTGCTGCGCCACGGCAGCCGAGGTGACGAACAGCGCCGGCAGCGCCAGCGCGAGGACGGTCTTGCGGAACATGGTTCGTCTCCTTTCGAAGACCATGTGAAACACTCCTGCCCCGCGCCTTAGCATAGTCAGGCTGTACGCTGCATGAAGTGCCGGCGGCACAGCGCGACATAGCGCTCGTTGCCGCCCACTTCGCGCTGCTCGCCCTGCCGCACGGCATTGCCCGCGCCGTCGACGCGCAGGTTCATCGTCGCCTTGCGCCCGCATTCGCACACCGACTTGATCTCGACGAGCGAGTCCGCGAGCGCGAGCAGCTCGGCCGAGCCGGGAAAGAGCCGGCCCTGGAAATCGGTGCGCAGGCCGTAGCAGAGCACCGGGATGCCCACTTCGTCGGCGAGATGGGCGAGCTGGCGGACCTGGGCGGGCGAGAGGAACTGCGCCTCGTCGACCAGGATGCAGGCGAGCGGCGATTCGTAATGCGCGTCCTCGGCGATGCGGCGCAGGTCGGTCGCCTCCTCGAACGGCGTGGCGACGGCGCTGATGCCGAGCCGCGAATCGATCACGCCCTTGCCCCCGCGATCATGGATGCCGGCGGTGAACAGCAAGGTGCGCATGCCGCGCTCGCGATAGTTGAAATCGGCCTGGAGCAGCGTGGTCGATTTCCCCGCATTCATCGAGGCATAGTAGAAATAGAGCTTGGCCATCCGGCTTCTTCGGAGCCTCAGGGCCGCGAGTAAAGCCCCCCGCGCGGCTCGCGCAGCCCGCGTGCGTCGCGGTTCGGCTGGATCGACCGCGCTTCCACCCGCCCGGTCCGGGCATCGCCGATCATCCAGAGCGGCTTCCAGCGGCCCGGCCTGTTGGTATGGTCGGAACTACAGGCATCGGGGCGGCTGATCGTCACCAGCACGATGCTGTGGCCGCCGCGCGCCCAGCGCACGCCATTGGGCAGGACCATGTCGCGCCCCAGGCAGGGATAGCGCAGCGACGCGGTCTTCACCGCCGCGCGCCCGAGCGCCGGACGCTCGATCACCTTGCCGCCGGCGATCTCGAAGACCCGCAGCACGTCCATGAACGAGCCGACATGGTGGTTGACGAAGAACCAGCGCGAATTGGGCGCCCAATGGACGCTGAACGGCATGTCGTCGCTGATGCTGGAAAGCCGGGCGACCACGCGCCCCCGGGCATCCTGCACTTCGATCGGCGGCTGCTTGTCCTGATAGGCGCGCTGGACCACCGCGAAATGCCCGTCGGGCGACCTGGCCCGCCCGGCGCAGGTGGCGACGAACTGGTATCCGCCCGGGCCGCCGCCGCCCAGCTTGCAGTCGGTCTGGAGCGCGCCGACCTGCGCGCGGGCGGGCACCGTCCATGCCGAGCAGAAGAGGAAGAAGAGCAGCAGCGCGCGCATCGCACGATACTGCACCGCGCGCGGGCGGAATCAATCCCCGCCGGGATGCGACGTCACGCGCCCGGCTCAGGCCTTGGCGGTGTCGTCGCCCAGGTCGCGCGCCACTTCGGGCGAACGGAGCAGCTGGTCGATATGGCTGCCCTCGTCGAAGCTCTCGTCCGCCAGGAACTTGAGCTTCGCCGCATATTTCATCTTCACCCGGTGCGCGACTTCGCGCTGGAGATAGGCGGTGTTGGTGCGCAGCGCCTTGATCACCACTTCCTCGTCCTTGCCGAGCAGCGGCTTCACGAACACCGTGGCATGGCGCAGGTCGGGCGACATGCGGACCTCGGTGATCGAGACCATGTGGCTGGCCAGCGTGTCGTCGTGCACGTCGCCGCGCTGCAGGATCTCGCTCAGCACGTGACGCACCTGCTCGCCGACGCGCAGCAGGCGGACGGAACGTTCCTCGGTGGTGGTCTGCGTCTTCATTTCTCACCCCGGCGCGCCATCGCGCCTTCCATCACGCGGCCCGTGAAGGTGCCGCGGGCGACCATGCTGCCGCCTTCGTCGAACAATTCGGCCTCGGTGACCGCGATCGTCTTGCCCAGGCTCACCACCCTGCCCTTGCCCGTGAAGCGCCCGGGCCGCGCAGGCTTCAGGCACACGACATGGAAATCGATCGTCGGCGCATAGACCGTGCCTTCGCTCGCCGCGAACAGGCAGGGGCCCTGCGTGTCGTCGAGCATCGCCGCCAGGAACCCGCCCTGCACCGTGCCGGCAGGATTCAGGAAGCGATCGTCGAGCTGGAAGCCGATCTCGATCGTCCGCGCTTCCGCATCGAACCCCTTCATCTCCCAGCCGAGTAGCCGGGCGGAGGAAGGCGACGGGAAATCGTCGAAGATCGAAGCTACCATTCTCCCTCTCTCCTTCAGGGGATCATCAGATCGGTCATGCCGCCGGCATGACCGATCTGATGATGGCCGGGGAGAGGGGCAAGTGCGATGCACCCTCTCCCCGACCCTCTCCCCGCAAGCGGAGAGAGGGAGTTGGTTACAGCGTGCGCTCGCGCATCTCGACTTCGAAGGTCTCGAGATAGTCGCCCGCCTTGATGTCGGTGAAGTTCTGGCTGAACGTCACGCCGCATTCCAGGCCCGCGCGCACTTCGGCCACATCGTCCTTGAACCTGCGCAGCGAGGCGATCTCGCCCTGGTAGATGATGACATCGTCCCGGGTGATGCGCGCCTTGAGCGCCTTGCGGATCGCCCCCTCGGTGACGAGCAGGCCGGCTGCCTTGCCGTGCTTGCCCGCCGAGAAGACTTCCTTGATCTCGGCGCGGCCGACGACGGTTTCGAAGGCTTCCGGGCCAAGCTGGCCGGCCATGCCCGCGCGGATCTCGTCGGTCAGGTCGTAGATCACGTCATAATATTTGAACGCGACCTTGTTGCGCTCGGCGATCTCGCGCGCCTTGGCGTTCGGGCGGACGTTGAAGCCGATGATCGGCGCACCGGCGGCGCCGGCGAGCGTCACGTCGCTTTCGGTGATGCCGCCCACGCCGGCATGGAGAACGCGGGCCTTGATGTCGTCGGTGCTGATCTTGTTGATCGCAGCGACGATCGCCTCGACCGTGCCCTGGGTATCCGCCTTGACGACCAGCGGATATTCCATCGCCTGCTTTTCCTTGAGCGCCGAGAACATGCTCTCGAGGCTGGCCGGCGCCTGGGTGGTGCGCTTCTGGAGCGCAACGCCCTGGCGATATTCGGCGACTTCGCGCGCGCGCGCCTCGTTCTCGACGACCTGGAGCGGATCGCCCGCCATCGGCACGCCGGAGAGGCCCAGGATCTCGACAGGCACCGACGGGCCGGCTTCCTTCACCTGCTGGCCCTTGTCGTTGACCAGCGCACGAACCTTGCCGCTCTCGGCGCCGACGACGAACACATCGCCGACCTTCAGGGTACCGCGGTTGACGAGGACGGTCGCGACCGGGCCGCGGCCCTTGTCGAGCTTCGCCTCGATCACCGTGCCCTCGGCCTCGCGGTCCGGATTGGCCTTGAGGTCGAGCAGTTCGGCCTGGAGCTGGATCTTCTCGATCAGCGCGTCGAGGCCGATCTTCTTGAGCGCGGAGACTTCGACGTCCTGCGTCTCGCCGCCCATCTCCTCGACGATCACTTCATGCTCGAGCAGGCGCTCGCGCACGCGCTGCGGGTTGGCGCTGTCGAGATCGACCTTGTTGATCGCCACGATCATCGGCACGCCGGCCGCCTTGGTGTGATTGATCGCCTCGATCGTCTGCGGCATCAGCCCGTCATTCGCCGCCACCACCAGCACGACGATGTCGGTGATGTCGGCGCCGCGGGCGCGCATCTGGGTGAACGCCTCATGGCCCGGCGTGTCGAGGAAGGTGATCTTCGACTTGTCCTTCAGCGTGACCTGATAGGCGCCGATGTGCTGGGTGATGCCGCCGGCCTCGCCCTTCACCACGTCGGTGCCGCGCAGGGCGTCGAGAAGCGAAGTCTTGCCGTGATCGACGTGACCCATGATCGTCACTACCGGGGCGCGCGGCTGCAGCGTGTCCTCGGCATCGGCCTCGGATACGTCCAGATCGACGTCGCTCTCGCTGACGCGCTGCAGGTTGTGGCCGAATTCGGTGACGAGCAGCTCGGCCGTGTCCTGGTCGATCGTCTGGTTGACGGTGACCGGCATGCCCATCTTGAACAGCGCCTTCACCAGGTCGGCGCCCTTCTCGGCCATGCGGTTGGCGAGCTCCTGCACGGTGATCGCCTCGGGGACGACCACGTCGCGGACCTGCTTCTCGCGCGGCGCCGACGAACCGCCATAGGAACGACGATGCTCCTTCTCGCGGGCGCGCTTCAGCGCGGCGAGCGAGCGGGCGCGCGCGCCATCCTCGCCACCCAGGGCGCGATTGACGGTGAGCTTGCCCGACTGGCGGCGATCGTCGCCCTTGCGGTCGCGCTGCTGCGGACGCGCAGGCTCGGGGCCGCGGCGCACCGGCGCGCCGCCCGTGGGAGCGGGACGCGATGCAGGCGCACCGCCGCCGGCCGGACGCGCGGCCTGGGCCGGCGCCGGAGCGGCAGCCTCGGGCTTCGGCTCGGGCTTGGGCTGCGGCTTGGGAATCTCGGGGCGCTGCACGGGCGTGAACAGGCGCGGGGCCGGGCGGCTCGGATCGAGCTGCAGCGCGACCGGGGCCGGGGGGGCCGCCGGCGTCGGCGCGGGCCTGGGGGCCGGAGCCGGGACAGGAGCCGGCGTCGGCGCGGCGACGGGCGCCGGAGCGGCCTCGACGGCCTTCTCGACCTCGGGCTCGGGGGCCGGCGGCGCCTTGGCGGCTTCCGCCTCGGCACGCGCCTTTTCCTCGACGCGGCGGGCTTCCGCTTCGGCCGCCTCGGCGCGCTCGCGCTCCTCGCGGCGGCGCGCTTCCTCGTTCGCCTGCATGCGCTGGTCTTCCGCCTCGCGCAGCAATCGGGCCTGGCGCTCCTGCGCCGTCTCGTTCGACGGGCGCGGTGCGGGCGCGGCGGGGCGCGGCGGGGCGGGCGGCGCCGGCGGCGCGGGCGCGGCGACGGGCTCGGGCGCGGCCTGCGCCTCGTCCTGCGGAGTGCCGTGCGGCCCCAGGACCCGGCGGCGCTTCACTTCCACGACCACGGTGTTCGAGCGGCCATGGCTGAAGCTCTGCTTCACCTTGCCCGTCTCGACCGTGCGCTTCAGCCCCAGCGGTGCGCGCATGCCCAGTTTCGGCTTATCGTTATCGGTGTCGCTCATGCGCCTGCCTAAAGTCCTTCAGTCTGTCGTTCGTCTTCGGACGCTTCCGACGGAAGCGCCGATGCGCCTTGCGAAGCGGTTTCGCAAGGGCGAGGGGTGGAATCGGATCCGATAAAGCGCAGCCACCGATCGAGCGCCTCGCTCGTCCGCGCAGCCGCTTTGGCGTCGGTCAGGCCGGCATGTACCACATTTTCGCGGCCAAGCGCCAAGGACAATATGGTGCGCGGGATCGGCAATGTTAAGCCCCGGAGGCCGCTGCCCTCGCGATCGCTGCCCACGCGCCAGGCCTGGGCGAGCTTGCGCGCCCCGTCCTCGCCCGCGTCGCTCGCATGGAGCAGCAGGTGGAGCCGGCCGCTGCGCGCGGATTCCTGGATGCGGTCGCCGCCGATCACGACATGCCCGGCCTTGAACTCCAGGCCGAGGCGATCGAGCGCGTTGCGCTGCAGCTGGTCCTCGATCCGCGCGCCGAGATCCTCGGGAATGCGCAGCTCGGCGCCCTTGAAGGCGCGGGCGAGCACGCCCTTGAGCTTCTTGCCCGAAGCGTCGAGCTCGGCGCGGGTCACGCCGATCCAGGCGCCGCGGCCCGGCGCCTTGGCGCGGACATCGGGCAACACCTCGCCATCCGGCGACAGTGCGAGCCGGATCAGCCCGTCGCGCGGAGCCTCTTCGCGGCTCAGCACGCAGGTGCGCATGGGATCATGCCCCTCCCGCGCGGCGGAAGGGGTGGTCGCCTTGGGCTTTAGCCGTGTCGTGTCATTGTGAGGGTTCCGCATGCGCGTCTCCCTTCGCCGGCGCGTCGCGGTCCGCGATCAGCTGACCGCCCGCGCCGTAATTCTCCAAGCTGAGCTCGGTGATGTTGACCTGCACGGCACCCGCCGGCTTGCCCAGGCGCGCGACCATGGAGGCCGTGACATCGGCGACGATGCCGGCCTTTTGCGCGCGGGTGGCCGGGCCGGCCAGACGAATGTCGATGAAGGGCATCAGGCCTCGTCCTCCGCCGGCGCGACTTCCGCCGCGTCCTCGTCGGCGAACCAGTGCGCACGCGCCGCCATGATGATCTCGTTGCCCTGCTCGTCGCTGAGCCCGTATTCGGCAAGGATCCCGCCCTTGTCCTGCTCGCGCTTCGGGGCGTCCTCGTTGCGGCGGCGCGGCTCGGCGCGCTTCTTCTGCACCAGCTCGTCGGTGGCGAGGTCCGCCAGATCGTCGAGCGTCTTGATGCCCGCCTTGCCGAGCGTGACCAGCATCGCTTCGGTCATATAGGGCATGGCGGCGAGATCGTCCTCGACGCCCAGCGCGCGGCGCTCGGTGCGGTTGGCTTCCTCGCGGCGCTCCAGCGCTTCCTGGGCGCGGCTCTGCAGCTCCTGGCCGAGCTCCTCGTCGAAACCTTCGATCGAAGCGATCTCGTCGAGCTCGACATAGGCCACTTCCTCGAGGCTGGAAAAGCCCTCGGCGACCAGCAGCTGGGCCAGCGTCTCGTCGACGTCGAGCTCGTTCTGGAACATCTCGCTGTTCGCGACGAACTCGGCCTGGCGCTTCTCGCTGGCGTCGGTCTCGGTGAGGATGTCGATCGCCTTGGCGGTCAGCTGCGAGGCCAGGCGCACATTCTGGCCGCGGCGGCCGATGGCGAGGCTGAGCTGATCGTCGGGGACGACGACTTCGATGCGATCCTCTTCCTCGTCGATCACGACGCGGCTGACATTCGCCGGCTGCAGCGCGTTGACGACGAAGGTCGCGGTGTCGGGCGACCAGGGGATGATGTCGATCTTCTCGCCCTGCATCTCCTGCACGACGGCCTGGACGCGCGAACCCTTCATGCCGACGCAGGCGCCGACCGGGTCGATGCTCGAATCATGCGAGATGACGCCGATCTTGGCGCGCGAGCCCGGATCGCGGGCGGCGGCCTTGATCTCGATGATGCCGTCGTAGATCTCGGGCACTTCCTGCGCGAACAGCTTCTTCATGAACTCGGGGTGCGCGCGGCTCAGGAAGATCTGCGGCCCGCGGTTCTCGCGGCGGACGTTGAGGATGATCGAGCGGACGCGGTCGCCGACGCGAACCACTTCGCGCGGGATCTGCTGGTCGCGGCGGATCACGCCCTCGGCGCGGCCCAGGTCGACGACCACATGGCCGAATTCGACGCGCTTCACCACGCCGGTGATGATCTCGTTCTGGCGATCCTTGAACTCTTCATACTGGCGCTCGCGCTCGGCGTCGCGGACCTTCTGGAAGATGATCTGCTTCGAGGCCTGGGCCTGGATCCGGCCGAACTCGATCGGGGGCAGCGGATCGACGATATAGTCGCCCACGGCCGCGCCCTTCTGGAGCTTCTGCGCCTGGTTGACGTCGACCTGCTTGAAATAGTCGTCGACCGCCTCGACCACTTCGACGACGCGCCACAGGCGCAGGTCGCCGGTGTTCGGGTCGAGCTTGGCGCGAATGTCGTTCTCCACGCCGTAGCGGTTCTTCGCGGCGCGCTGGATCGCGTCCTCCATCGCCTCGATGACGATGGCCTTGTCGATCAGCTTCTCCTTCGCGACCGAATCGGCAATGGCGAGCAGCTCGGCCTTGTTGGCGGAAATGGCGGTGGCCATCAGTTGTCTTCCTCTGCTTCGTATTCGTCTGCGCCTTCGGTGGAGAGCGGCGCGGTTGCGTTGATCAGTCGGTCGGTCATCAGCAGCTTGGCGTCGGCGATGCTGCCGAACGGAACGCTGACCACCTTGTATTTGCGGACGTCGATCGAGACGAGGTCGCCCTCGATGCCGATCAGGTCACCGGTCAATTGCTTGCGACCGTCCTCGAGCGGCTCGGCCAGGTTCAGCCGCGCCTCGTGCGTCTTCCAGTCCGCATAGTCCTGGAGCCGGGTGAGCGGCCGGTCGATCCCCGGCGAGCTGACCTCGAGGCGATAGGCGTAATCGAACGGGTCCTTGCCCGCCTCCTCCAGCGCATCGAACACATCGGAGATGCGGCGCGACAGGTCGGCGCAGTCGTCGATGGTGAGCTGGCGGGTATCGGGGCGCTCGGCCATCACCTGCAGCGTCGGATCGCTGGTGCCGCCGAACATCTTGACGCGCACCAGCGCGAGCCCGAGCGCCTGGGCTTCGGGTTCGATCAGCTTGGTGAGGTCGGCAATATTCGCCACGCGGCACTCCGATGATGGTCAAGCAGCTTCAGCGCCGGAGCCCCGCGGGCCCCGACCTCGGCATGTTTGACGATGTCGAGAAAGCACGGGCGATATACGCACTCGGCGCGGCGGCGGCAAGAGCAATCGGATTCGAGCCGGAGCGGGGCCTTTCCGCAGCGCGAGCGAAAGGCCTCTCGCATCGCAAATGACGACCCGTCGCCCCATCGGGGCAAATCCGCCGCCCCGCCCTCAACTCGGATTATGCGCGTCGAGGAACTTGCCGACCCGGGTGAGGAAGTCGGTCGAATGCACCGGATCGACGAATCCGTGCCCTTCCTTGGGATAGACGACATATTCATGCGCCCGCCCCAGCTTCTGCAGCGCCTCGTGCAGCCGGCGCGACTGGTAGAGCGGCACATTGTCGTCGTCCTCGCCATGCGCGAGCAGGATCGGCACGCGCATCCGCTCGACCTGCTTGAGGGGCGAGACGGTATCGAGTTCGAAATGCTTGTCGCCCTGCACCCGGGTGCGCCAGTCGCGGAAATAGCGAGTCGCGGCCATCGTGCGGCTGTCGTAGCGCAGCATCGAGGCGACATCGGAGACCCCGGCGAAGCTGATCGCACAGCGATAGGCCTCGGGATTGCGCACCGCCGCCCACATCGCCGCATAGCCGCCGAACGAAGCACCCATGATGCAGACGCGCTTGGGATCGACCACGCCCTTCGCGGCCAGCCATTTCACGCCGTCGTCGATATCGTCCTGCATGCCGCGCCCCCATTGGCCGATGCCCTTGGCGACGAAATCGCGGCCGAAGCCCGTCGAACCACGGAAATTGGGCTGGAGCACCACATAGCCCCTGCTCGCCAGGAACTGGACCCAGGCGTCATAGCCCCAGCTGTCGCGCGCGAAGGGGCCGCCATGCGGCATGACGACCATAGGCAGGTTCTTGTCGCCGCGGCCCGGCGGCATCGTCAGATAGGCGCGCAGCCCGAGCCCGTCGCGCGCCTGGTAGCGGACCGGTTCCATCACTGCGAGCCGCTTGCCGACCAGGCTGTCATACGGCGTGGCGAACGCATCCATGTGCCGGGTCCGGCGATCATAGATATAGTAGGTGCCGGGATCGTCGGACGAAGCGCTCCAGATCAGCAGCTGCATCTTGTCGCGGCTCGACGAGACGACGCGGTTGAGATGGTCGGGCACCGCACGGTCGAGCCTGGCCTGGAGCTTCTGCATCTCGGGATCGAACCAGGTGACCCCGGGCCTGTCCTCGTCGTAGAAGACGCCGCGCACCTTGCCGTCCAGGCCAAGGTCGAAATCGTCGATGTCGACCTGCGGATTCTCGTAGATCTGCTCGCCCAGCGCTTCCTTGGCGAAGTCGTAGCGATACAGGCCGAAACGGCCGCTCTTGCCCGCCGCCACCGCATAGCCCTGGGCGCTGCCGGGCGCCAAGGTGAAGCTGTCGATCCGGGTGTCGCCGGCGCCGGTGCCCACGTCGCGGCGCTGGCTGCGCCGGAAGTCCTCGCCGTCCTTGTCGCGATAATAGGTCCAGTAGCGCCCGTCGCGCGTGCCCATGCCGACCCGCACCACGCCGTCGGAATCGGCATACCAGTCCCACACATCCTCGCGCGAGCTGACGATCTTGGTCGACTTGCCGGTGCCGAGATCGACCCGATAGACCGACGGCCATTCATAGATGCTCGGCTGGGTGTTGAGCAGCAGATACTGCCCGTCCCGATCGACATGGACGACATTGTCGCCGTCCACGCCCTGGTCGCGCGGGCCGACGAAGCTCTGCTTGCCGGTATCGAGGTCGAGCAGCACGATCCGGGTCATGCGGCTGTCTTCGCCGAGCACGTTCGCCATGGTGCTCAGGCTGACGAGGACGCGCCGGCTGCCCGCCCAGCGGATCCATTCGATGCGATGCTTGTCGGGAATCGGAATCGGCCGGACCTTGCGCCCCTCGGTGGCCGTGTCGAAGATCAGCGCCACCCCCTTGCCCTTGAGGAGCCCCTTGGCGGCGATGAGCTTCCCGTCGGGCGCGATCACGGGCGAGCCGATCGCCGGCAACGCCCCGAAATCGGCGGCGCTCGGCGCAGCGGGATCGGTATCCGCAGCGGCTGCCCCGGCCTGCGCCATCGCCTGCCCAATGCCGGCGAGCGCCATTGCGCAGGCGAACGCCATCCCCCGAAAAAGCTTGCCCCGCATGATTCCCCCTGCTGCCTTCCCCATGTCAGCTTCACTTGGCAGGCGCCCAGGATGCAAGCAGAATTGGCGCCGGAGGCAACGCCCGGAGCCGCTATGGTTTTCGAAGCGTTGGCGCCGGGACAACGGAAGAGAGGGATCGATCCGATGCAGAAAAGTCTTCGCCTGGCCTTGCCCGCGCTGGCATTGCTCGCCGCCTGCAATGCGGGCTCGGGGCTCTCGGCGCGACAGGCGGGGCCCTCGGCCGCCGGCGGCGAACCTCCCTTCAACATGACTCAGGTCGCCGCGTTCGACGCGCCCTGGGCGATGGCGTTCCTGCCCGACGGGCGGATGCTGGTTACGGAGAAGGCGGGCAGGATCCTGCTCGTCTCGGCGGACGGCAGGCAGCGGCAGGTGATCGCCAATGTCGACGTGGTCTTTCAGGGCCAGGGCGGGCTGCTCGACGTGATTCCCGCCCCCGATTTCGCGAAGAGCCACCTGGTCTATTACACTTATGCCGAGCCGCGGCCCCAGGGATCCAGCCTGGCGATGGCCCGCGCGACCTTCGTCGACGGCGCGGCGCCGGCGCTCGCCGACCCGCAGGTGCTGTGGCGCGCAGGGGCGGACGGCAAGGGCGGCCAGTTCGGCGCGATCATCGCCTTCGCGCCCGACGGCAAGTCGCTGTTCCTGACCTCGGGCGAGCGCCAGCGCTTCACGCCGGCACAGGATCCGGACCAGGCACTCGGCAAGATCCTGCACCTGACGCTCGACGGCAAGCCGGCGCCCGGCAATCCCTGGGCGGGCAAGGCCGGCACGGCGACGGTGGCCGTCACCGATCCGCCCCGGAACACCGAGCTCGCCAAGACCGCGCCGGCGCGCACCCAGGCAGTGGACGGCCCCAATCTGGTCCCCGCCGAGACCTGGACCCTCGGCCATCGCAATCCCTATGGGCTGGTGTTCGATGCGGCCGGCCGGCTCTGGGAGAACGAGATGGGCCCCAAGGGAGGCGACGAAGTCAATCTGATCCGCAAGGGCAGGAACTATGGCTGGCCCCTGGTTTCCAACGGCGACAATTACGACGGCACGCCGATCCCCCGCCACGCCCCCGGCGACGGCTTCGAGGCGCCCGCGGTATATTGGAACCCGTCGATCTCGCCGGGCGGGATGATCTATTATTCGGGCGGCATGTTCCCGAAATGGAAGGGCTCGCTGCTGATCGGCGCGCTTTCGGGCCGCGGGCTGATCCGCGTCGCGCTGGACGGCGACAAGGCGAGCAAGGCCGACCAATGGGAGCTGGACATGCGCATCCGCGACGTGGCGCAGGGGCCCGACGGCGCGGTATGGCTGCTCGAGGATGCCGGCAAGGCCAATGGGCGGCTGTTCAGGCTGACGCCCAAATGACGTCCTAGCGAACGATCAGATAGTTCATCCGCGCCGCCGCGATCGGCCGGTCAGGCTCGTCCTGCCAGGCGATCGCCTCGACATTGGCGACGCGCGTGCCCAGCCGCGTCACCGCGCCGCGGGCCCGGGTCGGCTTGTCGCGGCCGCCGCGCATATAGTCCACGGTCAGGTTGATCGGCTTGACCTGAGTCTCGTCGGTGCCGAGCGCTTGCCAGAGCGCACCCACCGCCGCCATTTCGAGCAGCCCGCCGATCGCGCCGCCGTGCAGGAAGCCGGGCCGGCCGAGCACGCCGTCGCCAAAGGGCATCACCAGCACCGGCGCCCGCTCGCCGGGTTCGACCGTAAGGCCGAGCAGTTCGGCATAGGGAGGCAGGATCACCGATAGCGCTCCGTCGCCATGAACGTGCCGGCGACATGCGCGATCGGATCGTCCGGATCGCCGTCATGCGCTTGGCCGCGCACAAAGGCGATCGAACGCGTCAGCCGATAGCATTCGCCCCGGCCGACCACCGCGCGGCCCGGGGTCGCCGGGCGCAGATAGTCGATCCTGAGATCGAGCGTCGCCTGCGGAACGAAGGCGCCGGCCCGCAGCCAGACCGAGACCGCGGTCGCCATGTCCATCAGCGCCAGGATCGGCCCGGAAGCGAGCACGCCCGAGGCCGGGTCGCCGATCATGTCCGCGCGATAGGGCAGCTCGAGCTCGGCCCAGTCGGGGCCATGGGTGCGATAGCCGATGCCCAGCCGCGTGCCGTGGCTGGCGTATCGCAGCTCGAAGAAGCGCAGCGGGTCGAAGGCGGAAGGAGCCGGTTGGCGCATGGCCGCCCCCTAGCGCGACGACGGAAAGCACGCAAATGGCGGCAATTACATCGTTGTAAGATGCACCATTCCCGTCCCGCCCTAGCGTGGCCCCATCGGGGAACCTTCGGAAGGGAGGGAAGCATGGGATTGCTGAAGATCGATCTGGGGGAGATCCCGGAACTGGGCACCGGCGTGGCGCTGCATGGAGCCCTGCGCGCGGCCCAGAACGATGTCGACGATCTGTTCGAGCTGATCGTCGGCATCGCGATCCTGATCTACGAGATCGCGCCCGATTTCGCATGAACGGGATGGATGCCGGAACGCGCGCGGCGCTCGTCGCCGCGCGGGAGGCTGGGCGGGGTACGATCCGGAAATGGCGGCACGGCGATGCGCATCGCATGCTCGAAACCGTCTTCGCCGATTGCGCCGCCAAGGATGCCGAGGAAGTGACGCACCGCGCGACGAGGCTGCTCGACGACGGCGGCTGGGCCGGGGCACTGCTCCAGCCGCTGATCGATGCGATCGCCGCCGACCCTTTGTTCGAGCCGCCCTTCAAGGCGAGCCGCGACGGCCTCCGCATCGGCGCGGTGCTGTTCGATTGCCCCGCGGTGGCGGTCTCCGCCTGCGTGACCAGCGCGGCGGCGATGCGCCGGCGGCCACCGCCGACCGCCTGCACCTTCTCCGGCCGGATCGTCGTGACGCGCTTCGTCCGCGCGGGAAGCGCGACGTTGCGGCGCTGGCGGACCGCGCCCGCCGGGCCGGACTTCCGCGCCGCCGAAGCGCCACCATGCGAGGAGAGGGAATCGCTGCGGCTCGCCGATGGTGAGGTCCACGCGATCGACGGACGCTGCGAGGCACAGCTGCTCGCCGATGCCGGCAGCGACGTGGTCACGCTGGCGGCGACGATCCGGGCGGGCGCCGCGCCGTTGATGCGCGAGCATGCGATCGGTGACGGCAAGCTGCTTCGCGTCGCGAGCGGGGACGACCAGGCCTCGCGCGCCGAGATGCTGCTCGCCTTTCTCCGCCTCGCCGGGCGGGCGGATGCAGCCCCGCAATTCGACGCGGCGACGCGCGACCCGGCCTTCCATCTGCGCTGGGCGGCGATGCGCGAATGGCTGGCGCTCGATGCGCGCGCCGCCCTGCCTCGGCTCGAAGCGATGGCGGCAGGCGATCCGCATATCGAGATACGCGAGGCCGCCGGACGGACACTCGCAGCGGTGCGCCCGCGGCTGAGCGCGACATGCCGCGCCTGATCGATCCCGGCCAGGGCGGCCCGATCGAGCTGGTCGAGCTGGTCGAAACGCTCGACGCCTATCCCGTCGACGCGCGCGACGAGGATGCTTTCGCGAGCTGGGGACCGTTGCTCGCGCGGCTGGGGCGCAACTCCGATTTCCTCGCCGACCTCGCGATCGCCGAGCTCAAGACACGCTGCGCAGCCCAGCATGCCGGCAATGGCTATGGCGC
The DNA here is from genome assembly GCF_002127225.1 of Sphingomonas sp. IBVSS2. Classification (GTDB taxonomy): domain Bacteria; phylum Pseudomonadota; class Alphaproteobacteria; order Sphingomonadales; family Sphingomonadaceae; genus Sphingomonas. The sequence continues at coordinate 763,296 of NZ_NFUR01000001.1, read as the reverse complement.
GCAGGTCTTCCTGCTTCGCCCGCCCAATGGCCGCTATGTGCTGCGCGCCAATTTCTGGCCGGCGCGCGCGGATTCGGCCACGCGCCGCAGCGGGCCGGCGGCGTTCTTCTACGACTTGCCGCACGACCATAATTTCCATTTTCTTACCTATGGTTATCTCGGCCCGGGCTATTGGAGCGACTATTACGAATATGATGCCGCGCCGCTCACCGGCCTGCCCGGCGAGCATGCGGGGCTTCGCTTCGTCGAGCGCGCCCGGCTCGAACCGGGCAGACTGATGCTCTATCGGATGCGGCGCGACGTGCATGTCCAGCTGCCGCCGGACAGCATGTCGGTCTCGCTCAACATCCTCGCCGCCGATCCCGCCCAGCCCTGGCTCGACCAGTATCGCTTCGATATCGGGCGCGGCACGATCGCCGAGGGGCTGACGGTGACCGCCGCGGAAGCCCTGGTCGCCCTTGCGGTGCATGTCGGCAACGGGCTGGACCTCGCCGAACGCTTTGCCCTCCGCCATCCTTGCGCGAGGATGCGGGTGACCGCGCTCGACGCGCTCGTCTCGGCGCTACCTGGCGAAGCGCCGATGCTGCTTTCCCGCGCGACGGGCGATCCCGACCGCTTCGTCGCCGGCCATGCCCGGGCGAGACTAGCTCCGTAACGGACATGGTTGCCGCCGAAACGGTGTCATCGCCGCTAGCTTCGGTGCCGTGACCCTGCGTGTCGCCTGTACAGTCGAACTCCCTGACCTTGCCCGAGCCACGGCGGCGCGCGGACTGGGGCTCGTCCCCTATGCGCCGGGGGTGGAGGCGGCGGCGGGCCTGTTCGCAGGCACGGGGGAGAGCGTGGCGCGGATCCGGGCGCTGGGCTGGCAGGAGCCGCTCCTCCTCCTCCTACCCATCGAGGGCAGCGTGGCGCATGCCCTCGATGCCGGCGCCGACGATGCGATGCCCGCTTCCGCCACGGCCGAGGAAGTGGCCGCCCGCCTGGCCGCGCGGATCCGGCGGCGGCCCGGGATCGTGCTCGGCGAGCTTCGCATCGATCCGGTCGAGCGCCGAGTGACGCGCGCAGGCCGGCCGATATCGCTGCTGCCCCGCGAATATGCGCTGCTCCTGTATCTGGTCCGCCAGGGCGACCGGCCGGCGGGGCGCTCCGAATTGCTGGCGGCGGTATGGGGCCTCGACTTCGATCCCGGCACCAATGTCGTCGAAGTGCATGTCTCGCGGCTGCGCGCCAAGCTCGACCGGGGTTTCGCCATACCGATGCTGCGCACCGACAAGGGACGCGGCTATCGGCTTTGCGTGAGCTGATTGCGCGCTATTCTGTTCGCAAGACAAAGGAGAGCAGGCATGGAAGAGCGGGTCAGGATCGAGATAGAGGACGGCATCGCCGATGTGCGGCTGGCCCGGCCCGACAAGCTCAATGCGCTCGATCCGGCGATGTTCGCGGCGATCATCGCGGCGATCGCCCGGCTGGAGGGCGAGGCCGGCATCCGCGCCGTGGTGCTCTCGGGCGAGGGGCGCGGCTTCTGCGCGGGCCTCGATATGGCCAGCATGGCGGCGGGGGGATCGGGGATCGATCTTGCCCGGCGCAGCCATGGCCTGGCCAATGATTTCCAGCAGGTCGCCTGGGGCTGGCGCGCCTTGCCGATGCCGGTGATCGCCGCGGTGCATGGCGTCGCTTTCGGCGGCGGTCTCCAGATCGCCAGCGGCGCGGACGTGCGGATCGCCGCACCGGGCACGCGGCTTTCGGTGATGGAAATGAAATGGGGCATCGTGCCCGACATGGCCGGCTATGCGCTCTGGCGCGGCAACGTCCGCGACGACGTGCTGCGCGAGCTTGCCTATACCGCCCGCGAGCTCGACGCGGCCGAAGCAGTGGCGCTCGGCTTCGTCACGCGCATCGCCGAGGATCCGCATGCCGAAGCGATGGCGCTCGCCCGGGCCATTGCCGGGCGCAACCCCCATGCCGTCCGCGCCGCCAAGCGGCTCGCCAATCTCGAGGCCGGCGCCGCCGAGACCCTGCTTGCCGAAAGCCGGGAGCAGGCCGCGCTGCTGCGCACGCCCAACCAGATCGAGGCAGTGATGGCCAATATGCAGAAGCGCCCGCCGGCGTTCAGCGATTGACTTCGATCGCCTCCACCCGGTCCGGATAAAAGGCCAGATGATCGCGGATTTCGGCGACCGCCGCATAGGGCGCCTCATAGCTCCACACCGCATTTTCGGCCCCGCCGCGGATCGAGAAATAGGCGGCCTCGCCCTTGTACGGGCAATAGCTCGCATGGTCGGTCCGCTGGAGCGAGGCCATATCGGCATCCGCGCGCGGGATGTAGAAGACCGGCGGATAACTCGCCTCGCGCAGTTCGAGCGCGCGGCGCGTCTCGGCGATCACCTGGCCGGCGGCGCGCACCACCACATGCGCATCCGACCGGGTGACCGTGATGGGGTGGTCGGGTCCCGGAATCCGTATCGGCCTGCTCGCCATGGCGCACCTCCGTCGGCGGATATGGGACGGTGCACAGCCATTGCAATCGCGCCGACGCACGGCCATACCGCATCTTCGAAAACAGGAGGGTGCCGCAATGCGTGAAGCTGTGATCGTCTCGACCGCGCGAACGGGAATCGGCAAGGCGGGGCGGGGCTATTTCAACGACACCGAGGCACCGGTGCTCGCCGCCCATGTGATGAACGCGGCGGTGGCGCGCGCCGGCATCGATCCGGCGCGGATCGACGACGTCTTCTACGGCATGGGCAACCAATGGGGAACGCAGGGCGCCAACATGGCGCGGATGGCGCTGTTCGCCGCCGGGCTGCCGCACAGCGTGCCTGCCTTCAGCCTCGACCGCAAATGCGGATCGGGCCTCACCGCCATTGCCCTGGCCGCACGCTCGATCATGACCGACGAGATCGACGTCGCGCTGGCCGGCGGCATGGAATCGATCAGCCTGACGATGCGCGACGCGCCGCGCTATCCGAACAAGTCCGTCACCGACCGGGTGCCCGCCGCCTATATCCCGATGATCGAGACCGCCGAGATCGTCGCGGAGCGCTACGGGATCAGCCGCGAGGCCCAGGACGCCTTCGCCGCCGCCAGCCAGCAGCGCGCGGCCGCCGGCCTTGCAAGCGGCGCCTTTGCCGAGGAGATCGCGCCGATCACCGTGGCGAAGGCGCTCTTCGACAAGGAAGGCAACCGCACCGGCAGCGAGACCGTCACCGTTACCCAGGACGAAGGCATCCGTGCCGGTACCACCGCCGAAGTGCTCGCCACGCTGAAGCCGGTCTGGAAGGACGGCCAGTTCGTCGCGCAGGGGCGGCACGTCACCGCCGGCAATGCCAGCCAGCTCTCAGACGGCGCCGCCGCCCAGATCCTGATGGATCGCCAGACCGCCAAGGCCGAGGGCAAGGAGATCCTCGGCATCTATCGCGGCTTCCAGGTCGCCGGCTGCGAGCCCGACGAGATGGGGATCGGCCCCGTTTTCGCGGTGCCCAAGCTGCTCAAGCGGGCCGGCCTCAGGGTCGAGGATATCGGCTTGTGGGAGATCAACGAGGCATTCGCCAGCCAATGCCTCTATTGCCGCGACACGCTGGGGATCGACCCCGACCGGCTCAACGTCAATGGCGGCGCCATCGCGATCGGCCATCCGTTCGGGATGAGCGGATCGCGCCTCGTCGGCCATGCGCTGATCGAAGGGCGCAAGCGCGGCGTGCGCCATGTCGTCGTCTCGATGTGCACGGCCGGGGGCATGGGCGCGGCGGGATTGTTCGAAATCCCCTGAACCACGTATCCGGAAAGAGCCGAAGAGGTCCCGAAAGTCGCCCCCCAGGCGTTGAGACTAATTTCGCATCGGGAAATCTTCCGCGCCGGGCAATTCCCACTCAGGGGAAAGCGGCCTGAGCTGGTGGAGGGGGCCAGCCGCGAGCGACATCGCCTGCGGCGCCCCCTCTCCACCACCGGCTTCGCCGATGTGCGGCTGGAATTGCCCCGGCAACTCCGGCCCGGTGCGGGGCACGGGGCGCCCTGCTCGTCCCCTTCTCCCTTCGGGAGAAGGTGCGGACGACACCCCGCATGGTCGAATGCCGATACGCCCTAGAGCCCCACTGCTTCCCCCGCCCGCTGCTCCGCCTCGGCATGCAGGTCCCAGAAACTGGCGACATGTTCGCCCGCCAGGCGCTTCTGCAGCACCGCGAGATGCGCGGTCCAGCCACCACCGAAGCTGCGCGCATCCTCGGGCCCGCGCAGGCGGTTGTGCGTGAGGACGAGGCGCGTGCGATCGGAAGCGAAGGCGAACAGCTCGATCGTCACTTCCCCCGCGTCGCCATTGTCCCAGGTGAAGGCGAGCAAATGCGGCGGCTCGATCTTCAGGATGGTCTCCGACCAGGCCTTGCCCTCATATTCGGCGTAGCGCTCGGGGTTGGGCACCGCGTCGTCGGACAAGTCCTGATGGTTGAAGGTCAGGCCGAGCTTGCCGCCCACCTGCGGCTCGGTGGGTCCGCCCATGAACCAGCGGGCGCGCAGCTCCGGATCGACCAGATATTGCCACACCGTCTCGACCGGCGCGGCCAGGTCGCGCTCGAAGCGGAGCATCTGCGGGGTGATCGTGTCGGCAGTCAGCGTGTCAGCCATTTTCCGTCTCCGTGATACGGCCCAGGCTTTCGAGGATCATCGTCCAGCCCTTGCGGGTCTGTTCCTCATAGCTTGCCCAGGCAGGGTCCATTTCATGGGTGAGCGTCAATGCGCAGCCCGTCGGCGTGGGCGCGATGTCGATCGTGACGCGCGTCCATTCCCCCTCTTCCGCCGGGTCGGCCGAGAAGAGGAAGACCAGGCGGCGCGGACGGTCGATCGCCTCGAACCGGAGGCGGTGATGGGCATCGCCCCCGGCCCGCCGCTCGACGATAAGCCCCCGGCCACCGACGCGCGCATCGATCTCGCAGCTGCGCATCTCGCCCTCGGGCGTGGCGAACAGGAAGCGCGCCGCCTGGGCTGGATCGAGCCAGGCGTCGAACACGCGCTCCGGGCTCGCCGCAAAGGCCCGGGCGATGGTGAGGATCACAGGCGCGCTCATGCGAGATTGACCTGCCAGGAGATGCCATAGCGGTCGTTCGCCCAGCCGAAGCGGCTGCTCCAGCCATAATCGTCGGGCGGCATCAGCACGCCGCCCCCCTCCGACAGCGCCGCGAACAGCCGGTCGAACGCCGCGCGATCGTCCACATCGAGGAAGAAGGACCAGGACGGCGTGAAATCGAAGCCATGGGTGATGAAGCTGTCATGGACCATCACCTTCTGCCCGGCGATCACTGCACGGGCGCGCAGGATCGTGCCTTCGGGCCCAGGACCATCGGGGCCGAAACGCTCGACCGATTCGATGCGGCTGCCGGGCACCGTCTCGACATAGAAATCGAGCGCCGCCTGGCCCTTGCCGCCCTGGAACATCAGAAAGGGCGTCGCCTGGGTCATGCCTTGCCTCCATGTTCGTCGACGATGGTGACGAACCCGCCATAGATCATGCGCTTGGGATCGAGGATGTCGGCATCGGCCGGATCGGGCTTGAGCCTCGGATCGGCGGCAATGGCTTCGTTGCCGCGATCGCGCGCCGCCTTCGACGGCCATTCCACCCAGGAGAAGACGACCGTCTCGCCCTCCCGCAGCGCCACCGCGCGCCTCAGGTCGGTGTGCTCGCCATCGGGCACATCCTCTCCCCAGTTCTCGACCACGCGCAACGCGCCATGCTCGGCGAAGATTTTCGCGACGCTTGCCGCCATCGCGCGGTACCGCTCCCGGTTGCCGCCCGGCACGGCGAGCACATATCCATCGATGTAGCTCATTCGGGCTTTTCCCGCTGGTCGGCGGCGATGATCGCTTCGAGCGCGTCGAGGCGGATGGTCCAGAACTTCTCCCATTGCCTCAGCCACTTCTGGGCCTCGGCGAGCGGATCGGGCTTCAAGGCACACATATAGCTGCGTCCCACCTTGCGGCGGGCGACCAGGCCCGCTCCCTCGAGCACCCGCACATGCTTGGCCGCCCCGGCAAAGGTCATCGCGAAGGGCTCGGCCAGCTCGCCGATCGATTTCTCGCCCAGCGAGAGATGCGCGAGCATGCCGCGCCGCGTCGGATCGGCAAGGGCGTGGAAGGTGGCGTCGAGTCTATATTCAACCATGTGGTTGAATATGTCGCCCCCCACTGGAATAGTCAACCGATCGGTTCAATGTTTTCGCGGACAGCCGGCTTCCGGCTGCGGCGTGGGGTCTGGCGGAACCGGTCATGCGCCGGCTCCACCAGGAGGATCCTGCATCCGAAACAATATCTAGGCGTCGCCGGACAGAGGGGCGCGGGCGGCGCGGAGGCTGTCCCAGGCATAGAGCGCGCAACCCGCCCAGATCAGCGCGAAGGTGATCAGGTGGACGGTGCGGAGCGGCTCGCCCAGCGCGATCGCGACGAAGAACTGGATGGTGGGTGCGATATATTGGAGCAGCCCCAGCCGCGAGAGCGGCATCAGCCGGGCGGCGGCGGCGAACATCAGCAGCGGCGTCGCGGTGATCACGCCCGCGGCGAGGAGCAGCGCGTTCTGCCCGGCCGACACGCCGAAGCCGCTCGTCCCCTGCCCCGCGGTGTAGACCAGCCATGCGGCGGCGAAGGGGACCAGCAGGATCGTCTCGACGGTGAGCCCGCCCAGCGAATCGATCGCCACCACCTTGCGGACCAGCCCGTACAGGCCGAAGCTGAAGGCGAGCGCGAGCGAGATCAGGATCGCCCCGCCGCCGTCGAGCGCCATCACCAGCACGCCCGCGCCGGCCACCGCGATCGCCGCGCCCTGCCAGCGCCGCAGCCGCTCGCCGAGCACGAGCATGCCGAGCGCGACATTGACCAGCGGATTGATGAAATAGCCCAGGCTCGCCTCGAGCACATGGCCGGTCTCGACCGACCAGATATAGACGAACCAGTTGATCGCGATCAGGGTGGCGCTGGCGCAGAGCAGCACCAGGGTGCGCCCGCGCGCCGCGCGCCATATCGCCCCCGCCCGGCCGAGCGCGAAGACCAGCACGCCGAGGAACAGCACCGACCAGACGATGCGGTGCGCCAGGATCTGCAGCGCCGGCACGCTGGCCAGGATGTGGAAATAGAGCGGCAGGAAGCCCCAGATGCCATAGGCGCCGATGGCGAGGGCGAGGCCCTTGTGCCCGGATGCGCGTCCGGTAGCGGTGGTGCTGGTCATGCGGGCTCCTTGCGCGGGCAGGCGCCGCGGCGCAAGCAAGGCCGGCTTGGGACCGCCAAAGCGATTGCACGGAAACGCTTCCCCGCTAGGCTGTCGCCGGGAACTGGGGGAAATCATGTCGGACAATTGGGATGAGGAAGGCCCGCACGGCCATCCGCTGATCGCGACCCTGGCCGGGGGCGCGGTGCTGGTGCTCGCGGCGTTGCTGGGGCCGCGCTTCGGCTCGCCGCTGCCGTTGCCGGCGCTGCTGATCGGCGGCGCCGCGGCGGGGCTGGTGCTGTGGCTGATCGGCTTTCTGGCGACGACGCGCCACGCGAATGCGGGATGGAAGCTCGGTTCGCTGGCCTTGCTGATCGGCGCCGGTGCCGGCGCGGCGGCAATCGCGCACGGCCAGTTCCAGACCCAGTCGCGCGCCGATGCGAGCAGCTTCGCCGAGATCGAGCTGGCAGCGGACGGCACCCCGCTCCTGCCGGCCGGCGCGGCCGCGCGCGGGCCGGTCTCGGGCCTCTATGCCGAATCGCTGCAGGCCGATGTCGCCGCGCGGCGCGCCTTTGCCGATGCCCTGGACAAATTCGGTGCCGGCGCGCTCAACAGCCCCTATCTGCTCCAGCAGAACCCGCATGCGATCGGCAATTGCAAGGCGATCGAGCCGATCCGCGCACTTGCCGGCGAGCAGAGCCTGGCGCGCATCGCACGGCGCAAGGCGCTGGCCGAGGCGATCGGGAGCGCGAGCCTGCCCAGGGCGGCCAAGCTGGGCATTGCCAGGATCGCGGGCGACGCGGCGGCGGACCCGCTGCTCGCCAATCAACAGGCGATGCTCGACGCCACGGCCGAGCTCTGCGCGCTCCTTGCCCGCAGGAGCTGGTACAATGCCAATGGCTATTTCGGCTTCCGCAGCGGCGCCGATGCAGCGGCCTTCGCCGCACTGGGCACCCGGCGCCAGGCAGTGGCCGAGCAGGCCGGCGCGATCGACCGGGATGCCCGCGCGCGCATCACCGCCGGCCGCGACGAGGTGCGCGACGCGCTCAGCCGCTCGATCTACGCCAGGGAATAGCGGCGTTCAGGCGGCGGGCCGCACCGGGTTCGCCGCCGCCTGGCCGACCACCGTGTTCCAGGGCAGCACGTCCCAGTCCGTCACCAGACCGTTCGCGACATAGGGATCGGCCTGGGCGAAGGCCCGCGCGGCTGCCTCGCTGGAAAAGAGCAGCAAGGCGCTCTCGGGCGGATCGCCGACCGCGCCGCCCAGGATCAGCGCGCCCGTATCGGCGCTTTCCCAGGCCAGGGCCAGATGCGCGTCGCGGAAGCCGGCGCGGCGTTCGAGATAATCGGATGCGATGACGTAGCGCAGGATCCAGTGCATCTCAGCCTCCGATGCGGAGCCACAGGGCAGTGGCGTCGTCCGATGCCTTGAACCGCGGGAAGCGGGTGCAGGCGGCATCTGCGCGCTCGATCGCGCGCAGCTCCTCCGCGATGGCGGCGAGGCCACGTGCGCGGATCGCCTCCACCAGCGCGGTATCGTCATAGGCGGCATAGCTGTCGATCAGCGCGGCATAGCCGTCGCTCATCAGGAAGACCTCGTCCCCGGGCGCGCAGGCGATGCCGGCGGTATCGACCTGCGCCATGTGCTCGGGATCCACACTGAGCACGCGCATGCCGGTCCGCCCGCGCGTCGCGCGCAGATTGGCGAGGATCGGTGCGGAGTGCTTGGGGCTGCCCAGGCCATGCTCGGCCAGGCTGGCGGCACGCTCCGCCTCGGAATTGCGGATTTCCTTTTCCGGGCCGAGCCGCACGACCCGGCCGCCCGAGCGGAGAAAGCCGACGCAATCGCCCAGCCAGCCGATCTCGAGCCCTTCGCCGCCCAGCCGGACGGCGAGCGCCGAGGCGAGGGGATATTCCCAGCGATCCTCGGGGTCGCGGGTGCGATCGCGCTCCCAGGCGGCGAGGATGTGCGCGGCGACATCGGCATAGAGCGTGCCGATGGTCGTGGCGCCGGAACCGGTGAACGCCGCCTGCGCCACGCTCGCCAGCCAGGCCGCGCCGCCCTGCGCGCCGACCAGCCCCGGCGGGCCGAGATCGGTGGCGCCGTCGATCACCCAGGCATGGGCGTGCGCGAAGCCCGCACGGTCGTCATTGGGAACGGAGGCATCGCCGGCTAGGCTGATCGACTGGAGGTGATCGAAGTGCATGGCCCCGGTTCTACACCGGCTTTGTGACGCTCCGCACCATGTAACGCGCATGCGGGCCATAGCTGGAAAGCTTGGCTCGCAGGGCCGGGCTGTCCAGCGGCGCGAAACCCTGCGCCTGCCAGAAGGCGGCGGATTCGTTCACCGACACGAGCGCGATCGGCGCGTCGACCCTGCCGAACAACAGGTCGAGCCCCGTCCGGGCATTGCCGCCGCCCCGCGCCTCGGGAAGCAACGCCAGGTCGTGAAGATACCAGCTGTCCCGCGTCCCGGGCAGTGCCCCCAGCAGCGTGTCGAGCGGCGGGATCGCCTCCAGCGGCCAGGGATAGGCGATCAGATAGCCCGCCACTCGCCCCTCGCCCGCCAGTACGAAACAGGTGTCGGGCGCGAGCGCAAGCCGCTCGACGAAACAGGCGCGGCCTTCGGGATGGTCGGGAAAGGCGACACGGGCCACCGCGACGACGCCGTCGAGATCCTCTGCCGTCATCGGCCGCCATTGAAGCGAGTCTTGCATCGCCGCATCCTAGCGGCGGAGCACCCGGAAGAGCCAGAGCTCGATCAGCGCGAAGGGGCCGAGCAGCGCCGCCACCCCGGCCCAGCCGGCCAACTCGAACCCGAACCGGCCGACGCCCCACAGCAGCACGACCATGCCGAGGAACATCGAATAGACGCCGAGCCCGCGCCACAGCGGATGGATGTGATAGCCGATCCACCATGCCCAGCGCCCGAGCGTCCACAGGATCGCGGTGGCGGCGACGAGGCGCAGGTCAGGCTCGTAATGCGCGAGCAGGAACAGGCCGGGCAACAGCACCGCCAGCTGCTCGAGCGTGTTCTGGATATAGCGCTGGTTGACGATCAGCCGCGGCGAATCGGCGCCGGCCAGCGGATCGATCGAGCGATGGAAGAGCCGCTCGTGCGCGACCGCCTCGATGCCGGGCACGAGCGCAAGCAGCACCACCGCGCCCGAGCATTGGAGCGCGAACAGCATCGGCTGGGCCGCGATCGGCGGCAGGCCGTGGCGCAGCGCCAACCATAGACCGATCGCGACGGGGAGCGAGGCGGCGACGGCACCGGCGATGGTGGCCCGCCCCGCCACGCTCAATCCGCGAAGAGCAGGACGGGGGTTTCGAGCAGCTTCCGCACCGCCTGGACGAAGCTCGCCGCATCCCAGCCATCGACGACGCGGTGGTCGCACGAGATCGACAGGTTCATCAGCTTGGCGCGAACGATCTCGTCGCCCTGGAAGATGGGGCGCTCGACGATCTTGTTCGGGCCGATGATCGCGACTTCGGGGCGGTTGATCACCGGGGTGGTGGCGATGCCGCCGAGCGGGCCGAGCGACGTGACGGTGAGGGTGGAGCCCGACAGCTCCTCCGACTTGGCCTTGCCGGTGCGCGCGGCCTCGGCCAGGCGGCTGATCTCGGCGGCGAGCTGCCAGACATTCTTGTCCTGCGCGTCGCGGATCACCGGCACCATCAGCCCGGCATCGGTCTGCGCCGCCATGCCCAGATGGACGCGGCCATGCCGGGTGACCACGCCGGCCTCGTCGTCATAGCGCGCGTTGATCATCGGGAAGTCGGGCAGCGCCCGGCAGATCGCGACGATCAGGAACGGCAGCATGGTCAGCTTCGGGCGGTTGCCGCGATTGTCGTTGAGATCGCCGCGCATCGCCTCGAGCGCAGTGACGTCGATCTCGTCGACATAAGTGAAATGCGGAATGGCGCGCTTCGACGCGGCCATGTTCTCGGCGATGCGGCGGCGCATGCCGATGACCTTGACGGGCAAGTCCTCGCGGGCGCGGCTGGCATGCGGAGCGTGATAGCCCTGGGCGCTGCCATAGCGGAGATAGGCGTCGAGATCGGCATGGCGGACATGGTTGCCGTCCGCCTTCACCACGGCGAGGTCGATGCCGAGATCCTTGGCCCGGGCGCGCACCGCGGGGCTGGCGAGGACCTTCTCTTCCCCCCTTCCGCTTGCGGGAGGGGTCGGGGGAGGGGATGTTTCTTCAACCGCGGCGGGTGCGACAGGCCCTCCCCCAGCCCCTCCCGCAAGCGGAAGGGGAGCGGGTTCGGCCTGCGGCGCTGCCACCTCCTCAACCCCCGGCGTCGCCGCCTCGGCCTGCTTTTCCACCGGAGTCTCGCCGGCATCCTCGCCCTCGACTTCGATCACCATCAGCGCCGAGCCGATCGCGACCTGGTCGCCGACTTCGCCGGCCAGCTCGACCACCACTCCGGTGACGGGCGATTCCATCTCGACGGTGGCCTTGTCGGTCATCATGTCGGCGACCTGCTGGTCCTCCGACACCTTGTCGCCGATCTTGACGTGCCAGGCGACGATCTCGGCCTCGGCAATGCCTTCGCCGATGTCCGGCAGACGAAACGTGAAGCGTGCCATGGCGGATCAGTCCTTCAGGATCTTCTTGAGGGCGGTGCCGATGCGGACCGGGCCGGGGAAATAGGCCCATTCCAGGCTGTGCGGATAGGGCGTGTCGAAGCCGGTGACGCGTTCGATCGGCGCTTCGAGATGGTAGAAGCAGCGCTCCTGCACCTGGGCCGAAAGCTCGGCGCCGAAGCCCGAGGTGCGCGTCGCTTCATGGACGATCAGGCAGCGGCCGGTCTTCTTCACCGACTCCTCGATCGTCTCGATGTCGAGCGGGACGAGCGTGCGCAGATCGACGATCTCGGCGTCCACGCCCAGCTCCTCGACCGTGTTGGCGACGACATGAACCATCGTGCCGTAGCAGAGGATCGTCACTGCCTCGCCAGGGCGAACGACCGCGGCCTTGCCCAGCTCGACGCGGTAATGGCCCTCGGGCACCCGGGCGCCGGGATGATCGGCCCAGGTCTTGGCCGGGCGATCATAATGGCCGTGGAACGGGCCGTTATAGATGCGCTTGGGCTCGAGGAAGAGGACGGGATCATTGTCCTCGATCGCCGCGATCAGCAGCCCCTTGGCGTCGTACGGCGTCGAGGGGATCACCGTCTTCATGCCCGAGACGTGGGTGAAGATGCCCTCGGGGCTCTGCGAATGGGTCTGCCCGCCGAAGATGCCGCCGCCATAGGGCGAGCGGATGGTGATCGGCGCGGTGAAGTCCGCCGCCGAGCGATAGCGCAGGCGGGCGGCTTCGGAGACGAGCTGGTCGAGCGCCGGATAGATATAGTCGGCGAACTGGATCTCGGGGACCGGGCGCAGGCCATAGGCGCCCATGCCGATCGCCACGCCCATGATGCCGATCTCGGTGATCGGCGTGTCGAACGCGCGCGCCTTGCCATATTTGGCCTGAAGCCCGGCAGTCGCGCGGAAGACGCCGCCGAAATAGCCGACATCCTCGCCCATCACGATCACGTTCGGATCGCGCGCCATCATCACGTCCATGGCGGAATTGATCGCCTGGATCATGTTCATCTGCACGGTGGTGCCCTCGGCGTCGATAATGTCGCTCACAGGCCGGCCGCCTTCTGCTCGTCCAGCATCTGCTGCTGCTGTTCCTTCAGGTGCCAGGGGATGGTCTCGAACACGCCCTCGAACATCGATTCGAAGGGCTGGTGCATGCCGTGGCCGAGGATGCCGTTCTTCTCGGCTTCCTTCTGCGACGCCTTGACCAGCTCGGCGAGCTCGAGGTCCTGCGCGGCGTGGCGCTCCTCGTCCCATTCGCCGAGCTTGATCAGATGCTCCTTGAGGCGACGGATCGGGTCGCCGAGCGGCCAGGCATTGGGCTCGCCGGCCGAGCGATAGGCGGTGGGGTCGTCCGAGGTCGAATGGCCTTCGGCGCGATAGGTGAAATGCTCGATCAGCGTCGGGCCCTGGTTGGTCCGCGCGCGCTCCGCCGCCCATTCGGTGGCTGCATACACTGCCAGCGCATCATTGCCGTCGACGCGAAGGCCCGCAATGCCATAGCCGATCGCCCGCGCTGCGAAGGTGGTCGCCTCGGCGCCGGCGAAGCCCGAGAAGCTCGAGATCGCCCATTGGTTGTTGACGACGTTGAAGATGACCGGCGCCTTGTAGACGGTGGCGAAGGTCAGCGCCGAGTGGAAGTCGCCCTCGGCCGTCGAGCCCTCGCCGCACCAGGTGGCGGAGATGCGCGTGTCGCCCTTGGCCGCGCTCGCCATCGCCCAACCGACCGCCTGGGGATATTGCGTGGCGAGATTGCCCGAGATCGAGAAGAACCCGAATTCCTTCGAGCTGTACATGATCGGCAGCTGGCGCCCTTCCAGCGGATCGGCCTTGTTCGAATAGATCTGGTTCATCATCGTCACGATCGGATAGCCGCGCGTGATGAGGATCCCCTGCTGGCGATAGGAGGGGAAGCACATGTCGTCGCCGGCCAGCGCCATCGCCGCGCCGATCGAGACGGCCTCCTCGCCGGTGGACTTCATGTAGAAGCTGGTCTTGCCCTGGCGCTGGGCACGGAACATGCGCTCGTCGAACGCGCGGGTGAGCGCCATCGAACGGAGCATGCGGCGCTTGGCATCGGCATCGAGCCGCGGGTCCCAGGGGCCGACCGCATTGCCTTCGTCATCGAGGACGCGGACCAGGCCGTAGGCCAGCTCATGGAAGCTGTCGGCACGGTCGGCGGTGTCGGGACGGCGGGTGACGCCGGCCGCCGGCACCACGATGTCGCTGAAGTCTGCCTCGTCCCCCGGCCGGAATCGCGGCTCGGGCACGTGCAGCGCAAGCGGGGGCAAATTGGCGCGATCGCGCTCGCTCGACATGGGCTCTCCGGACATAGGCTCCCGTCGCCAAACGCGCGGGAATCACGTTTCGCGCCATTGTTATAAAATTTCAAAGCCCGGCGCAAGTAGGTCAGGGGTGCTGACCTGAAACGCCGCCCGAAATGCTGGGAATTCGGGACGAGAATCCAGACGGATCAGTCGCTGCGGCGCTTGCGTCGCAGGAGGCCGGCGGCGCGCTGCGTGGCATCGACCAGCGCCCGAATCGGCCCGTCGAGGCTGCAATCATGCCGGGTGACGACGTGATGGCCCGCACCATCGAGCAGCTCGAAGACGAACTGGGTGCCGTCCAGGCAGATCACCATGTCGGCGCGCGGCACATCGCCGGCAAACTCCTGCCCGTCGCGATTGCTCGGCAGCCGCTCGGCAAGGCGGGCATCGGCGAGCGCATCCGCCACGCGCACGAAGCGATCGCCGGCCAGCGCCTCGATCCGCCGTTCGGCGATCGGCCCCGGGCCATAGCCGCCGCGCCCGTCGGTGCGCGTGTAGCGCACCACGTGCCGGCCGTCGGTACGCTCATCGACGCCGATCACATAGGGCTCGAGGAAGCTGGGCAGCACCAGCATGCGGAAGCGGATGCGATAGCCGTCCAGCGCATGCGGCGCCCCAAGCACCGGCTCTTCCATCGCGGCGAGATGTCGGCCGAACCAGCTCTCGTAGAAGCCGCCCTCCTCCCCGGCGAAGTCCGGCGGGAGATAGTGCGGGACAGGCGCGTCCTGCGCCCGGGCGATTCCGGGCGCGAGGAGCATCAGGGCTGCGGCGAGCCCGGCCTTCACGCCACCGGGAACCCACGCCGCCTGAACAGCGCCGACACGTCCGGATCCCTGCCCCGAAACGCGCGATAGGCAATTTTGCGGTCGGTCTCGTTGCCGGTGGAGAGCAAAGTCGCGCGGAAGCGGTCCGCCGTCGCCTTGTCCCAGACATTGCCGGTTTCCTGGAACGCCGCCCAGGTGTCGGCGTCCATCGTCTCCGACCAGAGATAGGAATAATAGCCGGCCGAATAGGCGTCGGACGAGAAGAGGTGGCCGAACTGCGGCATGCGGTGGCGCAGCACGATCTCCTTCGGCATGCCGAGCGCGCCCAGTGCCTCCTTCTCGAACGCGGCGATGTCCGTTACCGGCACCTCGCGATCGTGCAGCTGCATGTCGAGGATCGCGCAGGCGAGATATTCCACCGTATCGAAGCCCTGGTTGAAGGTGGACGACTTCTCGATCTTGTCGACCAGCGCCTGCGGCATCGGCGCGCCGGTCTTGTAGTGCTTCGCATATTTGTCGAGCACGTCGCGGGTGAGCAGCCAGTTCTCGTTCACCTGGCTGGGATATTCGACGAAGTCGCGCGGGGTACCGGCCAGCCCCGGATAGGTGACGTTCTGCAGCAGGCTGTGGATCGCATGGCCGAACTCGTGGAACAGCGTCGTCGCATCGTCGAGGCTGATCAGCGTCGGCTCGCCGGCGCCGCCCTTGACGAAATTATTGTTGTTCGAAGCCAGCGTGTTGCGCACGCCGCCGAACTTCTGCTGGCCGCGATAGCGCGTCGCCCAGGCGCCGGAGCGCTTGCCCGACCGGGCATAACCGTCGAAATAGAAAATCCCGATGTTCTTGCCGGTGCGCGTGTCGGTCACTTCGAAGGTGCGCACCGCGGGATCGAACACCGGCACGTCCTTCACTTCCCGGAAGCCGAGATCGTAGAGCCGGCCGGCAGCGTAGAAGGCGCCCTGGAGGATGTTGCCGAGTTCGAGATACGGCTTCACCTCGCTCTCATCCAGGTCGTACTTCGCCTTGCGGACCTTTTCGGCATAGAAGCGATAGTCCCAGGGCTCGATGGTGATCTTCGCCCCTTCCCTGTCGGCCAGCGCCTGCATGTCGGCGACTTCCTGCGTGACGCGAGCGCGAGCGGCGGGCCATACCGCCATCATCAGCTTCATCGCATTGGCCGGGGTTTCGGCCATGGTGTCGTCCATGCGGTAATAGGCGTGGTTCCGGAAGCCGAGCAGCTTCGCCCGCTGCTGGCGGAGCCTGAGAATCTCGGCGATGCCCGCCTTGTTGTCGTTCGCATTGCCGTTGTCGCCGCGCGAGACGAAGGCACGCCACACTTTCTCGCGCAGTCCCCGGTCGGTCGAATAGGTCAGGAAGGGCGCGACCGAGGAACGCGTGTTGACCACCGCCCATTTGCCGGCCAGCCCGCGATCGGCGGCGGCGCTGGCGAGCGAGGCCTTGAAGCTGTCCGGCAGGCCGGCGAGCTGGGCTTCGGAATCGAGGACGATCCAGGTCTCCTCGTCCGCCAGCAGGCGGCGGCTGAAATCGGAAAAGGCCGAGGCGAGCGCCTGGTTGAGCCGGCTGACCTCGGCGCGATCGGCATCGGAGAGGGCGGCGCCGCGGCGGACGAAGCCGCGATAGCTGCGCTCGAGCAGGCGCAGCTGCTGCGCATCGAGCTTCTGGCCGGCGCGCGTGTCGTACGCGCCCTTCACTCGGGCGAAGAGCAAAGGATCGAGGAACAGCTCGTCATTCGCCCTGGCGAGCTTGGGGCTCCATTCGCGATCGATCGCCTGGACCTGCTTGTCGGCCAGGTTGCTCTCATAGACGCCCCAGGCCGATTCGACGCGGTCCATGGTGTCGCCCGCCTTCTGCATCGGCTCGATCACGCTGTGGAAGGTCGAGGCGGTCCGCGCGTCGCGGATCGCATGGATCTCCCGGCGCTGCTCGGCGATCGCCGCTTCGAAGGCGGCCGGGAACATCTCCACCTTGAACTTGTCCCAGGGGGGCACGCCGCCATAGCCGCCCGGCCAGGGCTCGAGCAAAGGCGCGGCGTCCACGGTGTCGGCGGCTTCTGCCATCAGGCTCCCCATGAAAGGCGTTGCGAGCAAGGCGCTGGTGCCGAGAAGCGCCTGGCGGCGGCTGAGGTTGCGGATCAAGTTCCGAAGGCTCCCTGAAAGCGATGAATGGCGCCGAGCTTAGGGACGTGCCGCGGAATGGCAATTGACTCGTCGGCAATAAGGAACAGAATAGGAACATTCTGTTCTCCGAGTCGTGCGCCCTATGGCCGATCCTGCCGTCCTGAAGCAATTGCGCGAGACGCTGCGCGGTCTCGAGACCGGTGGATTCCGCCGGCGGCCTTCGCTGCCCTTCGGCATCGAGGCGATCGATTCGCGCCTCGCCGATGGCGGCTTCAGGCTCGACGCCCTGCACGAAGTGGCGGCGGGCACGAGCGACATGGCCGATGATTGCGCGGCCACCCTGTTCCTCGCCGGACTCGCGGCGCGCGCCTGGGGGCCGGTGCTCTGGGTGGTGCGGCGGCGCGACCTGTTCGCGCCCGGGCTCGCCCAGTCGGGGCTCGATCCCAAGCGCCTGATCTATGCCGAGGCGAAGGACGATGCCGAACTGCTGGCGATCATGGAGGAAGGGTTGCGCCATCGCGGACTGGGCGCGGTGATCGGCGAGGCCAGGCGCGCGGACATGACCGCGACGCGCCGGCTCCAGCTGGCGGCCGAGGGCGGGCGGACGATCGCGCTGCTGCTGAAGCGCGCCGCGCGCGAAGGCAGCGATCCGATCGGCATGCCTTCGGCGGCGGTGACGCGCTGGCGAGTGACGTCCGCCCCCTCGGCGCCGCTGCCAGTGGCGGGCGTCGGGCGGCCGCGCTGGCGGCTGGAACTGGCCCGGCAAAAGGGGGGCGAGAGTTTCGAGACGATAGTGGAGGCATGCGATGCAACGGGTCGCTGCGCTCTTCCTTCCCCTGTGGCCGATCGAAAGGCTGTGGCGGGCGGAACGGCGCGCCGGCGCGCGGCCTGACGCGCGCGCCTTCGCCGCCCCCCAGGCGCCGCTGCGCAAGCCGGCCCAGCATGAGGGCCATTGGCGGCCGGGCGCGAAATGGGCGCAGGCGGATGAACCAATTCCTCCCCGAGCCCGGCTCGGGGAGGGGGACCGCGCCGCGAAGCGGCGTGGTGGAGGGGCCGCCGGCGTCAGCCGGCGGGCTTCGCCCGCTGCCCCTCCGCCACGCGACTGCGTCGCGCGGTCCCCCTCCCCCAGCGAGCTGGGAGAGGAAGTATACGCCCCCCTCGTCACCTCCCTTCGCAACGGCAGCCGTATCGAGATCGCCGCCGCCTGCCCCGCCGCCCAGGCACTGGGGCTGAGGCCCGGCATGGCAGTCACCCAGGCACGTGCGCAGGTGCCGGGGCTCGATATCCGGCCGGCCGATCCGGAGGGCGATCTCGCATCGCTCAGGAGCCTGGCAATCCTTGCCGCGCGGCGCTGGTCGCCGGTGGTGGCGGTGTCCGGAACGGATGGGCTGATGCTCGACATCTCGGGCACCGCGCATCTGTTCGGCGGCGAGGAAGGCATGGCACGGCGCATCGTGACGCTGCTCGCGCGCGCCGGCTTCGCCGCCCGCATCGCCATCGCCGACACGCCGGGCGCCGCCTGGGCGCTGGCGCGGTTCCAGGGCAACTGCATCTGTCCACCCGGCGAGCAGGCCCGCGCGCTCGACGATCTCCCCACCCCGGCGCTGCGCGTCGACGCGGCGGCAGTGGAACTGCTCAGGCGCCTGGGCATCGACCGGATCGGCCAGCTCGCCGCCCTGCCCCGCGCCCCGCTCGTCCGCCGCTTCGGCGCCGCTACGGTGCTGCGGCTCGACCAGGCGCTGGGCCGCATCGCCGAACCGCTCGTCCCGGTGATCCCGCCCGAGGCGATCGCCGTCCGCCAGCGCTTCGCCGAGCCGATCGCCACTGCCGAGGCGATCGCGCATTGGCTGGGCGTGCTCACCCCGCGCCTCGCCGCCGCGCTCGAGGCCGAGGGGCTGGGCGTGCAGGCGCTCGAGTGCATCGCCGAACGCGTCGACGGCGTGCCGCAACGCATCCGCCTCGGCCTCGCCCGCCCCAGTCGCGACAGCGCCCATCTGCTCCGCCTGCTCAAGCGCCGGATCGAGGATGTCGAGCCGGGTTACGGCATCGATGCGATCACGCTCCATGTCCGCCGCGCCGGCATGCTCGGGCCCGAGCCGGTGGTCGAGCGGCTGGACGAGGAAGCTGCGCCCGACCTCGCCACGCTGGTGGACACGCTGGCGACCCGGATCGGCCCGGCGGCCCTGTGGCGGATGCGGCCGGTGGAGAGCGACGTGCCCGAGCGATCCCTGATCCGCGCGCCGGTGCTCGATCCGCCCGCCCGCGGCGCGATGCGCACGAAGCGCGACGATGTCCGCCAGCTCGATCGCAACCCGCCCTTGCCGCCCTGGCACCCGGGCTGGCCGCGCCCGGCGCGGCTGCTCGCGCGGCCCGAACGGCTCGATCACGTCATGGCCGAGCTGCCCGACCATGCCCCGCGCCGTTTCACCTGGCGCGGGCGCGCCCATCAGGTGATCCATGCCGACGGGCCCGAGCGCATCCAGGGCGAATGGTGGAAGCGCGATGCCGAACGGATGAGCGTGCGCGACTATTTCCGCGTCGAGGACGAGACGGGCCGCCGCTACTGGCTGTTCCGCTCGGGCGACGGCGAGCGCGCGGTGACCGGCGATCTCAGCTGGTATCTCCACGGAGTGTTCGGATGACCTATTCCGAACTCCAGGTCACCACGCATTTCTCGTTCCTGCGCGGCGCCTCCTCGCCCGAGGACCTGTTCCGCACGGGCGCGCTGCTCGGCCTGCCCGCACTCGGCATCGTCGATCGCAATTCGGTGGGCGGGGTGGTGCGGTCGCTGGTCGCGGCGGAGCAGATCAGCGATCTCGGCGTGCCGATCCGGATGATCGCCGGCTGCCGGCTCGACCTGACCGACGGCAGCTCGGTGCTGGTCTGGCCCGAAGACAGCGCCGCCTGGTCGCGGCTCACCCGGCTGCTCACCCTCGGCAAGTCGCGGGCGGACGCGCAGAAGGGCGAGAAGGGGCGATGCTTCCTCCATTGGGAGGACCTGGCCGAGGCAGCGCGGGGGATGGTCGGCGCGCTGGTGCCCGGCCTCGCCGATCGCGGCGACTCCCAGGCCCTTCAATGGATTGCCGACCTGTTCGGAGAGCGCGGCCATGTCTGCCTCACGCAGCATCGCCGCCCGGGCGACGCGATGCGGCTGCACGAACTGAACCTCGCCGCCCGCCGCTTCGGCCTCACGCCGCTCGCCACCGGCGACGTGCTCTACGACACGCCCGACCGGCGCATGCTGCAGGACGTGGTCACTGCGATCCGCGAGAAATGCACGATCGACGAACTCGGCTTCCGCCGCGAACGCAGCGCCGACCGGCACTTGAAGTCGCCCGCGGAAATGGCGCGCCGCTTCCGCGACTATCCGCAGGCGCTCGCCGCCTCCGAGGCGATCGCCGAGCGCTGCACCTTCACCCTGCGCGACCTCAGGCACCAATATCCCGAGGAAGAGGTCATCCATGGCCGCAGCGCGCAGGAGGCGCTCGCCGCGCTCGCCTGGAACGGGCTCAGGCAGAAATTCGCCGGCAAGCCCTCGCAGGCGCATCGGGACCTGCTCACCCATGAGCTCGGCCTGGTCGAGCAGATGGGCTACGCGCCCTATTTCCTCACGGTCAATTCGATCGTCCAGTTCGCGCTCAGCCAGCAGATCCTGTGCCAGGGCCGGGGAAGCGCCGCCAATTCGGTGATCTGCTTCGCGCTGGGCATCACCTCGATCGATCCGATCAAGCACCAGCTGCTGTTCGAGCGCTTCATCTCGACCGAGCGCAAGGAGCCGCCCGATATCGATGTCGATTTCGAGCATGAGCGGCGCGAGGAAGTGATCCAGTGGATCTACGACACCTATGGCCGCGATCATGCCGCGCTCACCGCGGTGGTGATCCGCTTCCGCTCGCGCAGCGCCTTGCGCGAAGTCGGCAAGGCGATGGGCCTGCCCGAGGACATGACCGCCGCGCTCTCCTCCCAGGTCTGGGGCTGGTCGAACGACGTCGACGACCGCCATGCCGATGCGCTCAACCTCGACCGCAGTGATCCGCGGCTGGCGCTGACCCTGGAGCTCGCGCGCCAGCTGGTCGACACGCCGCGCCACCTCTCCCAGCATCCCGGCGGCTTCGTGCTCACCCGCGACCGGCTGCACGACCTGATCCCGGTGGAGCCCGCCGCGATGATCGATCGCCACGTCGTCGAATGGGAAAAGCTCGACATCGAGGAACTGGGCTTCATGAAGGTCGACATTCTCGGCCTCGGCATGCTCGGCTGCATGCGCCGCGCCTTCGACCTGCTCGCCGCGCACAAGCGCATCCATCTCACCCTCGCCGCGCCGCTGATGCAGGGCGAGGACCCGCCGACCTTCGAGATGATCCGGCAGGCGGATACGCTGGGCGTGTTCCAGATCGAGAGCCGCGCGCAAATGTCGATGCTGCCGCGGATGAAGCCCGTGAATTTCTACGACATCGCGATCCAGGTCGCGATCGTCCGGCCCGGGCCGATCCAGGGCAACATGGTCCATCCCTATCTGAAGCGCCGGCAGAAGCCGGAACTGGTCACCTACCCCTCGCCCGAACTGGAAGACGTGCTGAAGAAGACGCTGGGCGTGCCGCTGTTCCAGGAACAGGCGATGCAGGTGGCGATCGTCGGCGCCGGCTTCACCGCCAGCGAGGCGGACCGGCTGCGCCGCGCGATGGCGACGTTCAAGTCGAGCGGCGATATCGGCGAGTTCGGCCCCAAGCTGATCGAAGGCATGCGCAGGAACGGGATCAGCGAGACCTTCGCCGCGCAGATGGTCGAGCAGATCAAGGGCTTCAGCAATTACGGCTTTCCCGAGAGCCACGCCGCCAGCTTCGCCAAGATCGCCTATGCCTCGAGCTGGATGAAATGCCATCATCCGGACGCATTCTGCACCGCGCTGCTCAACGCGCAGCCGATGGGCTTCTATGCGCCCGCCCAGCTGATCCGCGATGCGCGCACGCATGGGGTGGAAGCGCGCGCCGTCTGCATCAACGACAGCGACTGGGACACGCGAATGGTGCCCGAGGGGCCGAACCCGCGCGCGCGCGACCCCAAGTTCTGCGGCACCGACGCGGACTGGGCGGGCCTGCAGCCGATCCGGCTCGGCATGCGGATCGTGCAGGGGCTGTCCCAGGAAGACGCCGAGGCGATCCTGAAGGCCCGCACCAGGGGGCCCTTCGCGTCGATCGAGGATGCCTGGCGCCGTTCCCGCGTGAAACCCGCCGCGCTCGAACGGCTGGCGCGTGCCGATGCCTTCCAGGCGCTGGGCCTGGACCGGCGCCAGGCGCTCTGGGCGATCCGGGGGTTGGGACAGGCGCCGCTCGACCTGTTCGCCGCCGCCGATGCCCGCACCGATGCAAGCATGGCCGAGATCATCGAGCCACAGGTGGCGCTGTTGCCGCTCACCGCGGGGCGCGAAGTGGTGGAGGATTATCGCGCCACCCAGCTGTCGCTGCGCGCCCACCCCCTCTCCTTCCTGCGCGCGCGGCTGGCGGACCGGCGGATCGCGCGGTGCGCGGACCTACTGGACATGCAGGACGGGCAGCGCGTGGAAGTCGCCGGGCTGATCCTCGTCCGCCAGCGGCCGGGCAGCGCCAAGGGCGTGGTGTTCGTCACGCTGGAGGACGAGACCGGCATCGCCAATGCCGTGCTCTGGGCCGACCGGTTCGAAGCCAATCGCCGCACCGTGATGTCGGCGACGATGCTGGCGATCGCTGGCCGGGTACAGCGCGAGGGCATCGTCATCCATCTCGTCGCCGAACGGATCACCGACCTCACGCCATGGCTGCGCGAAGTCGGCGAGCTCGAGCTGCCGGACATGACGATGCCCGGCGACGGCGCAAGGCATGGCGGCGAGATCGATCCGCGCGACCGGCCGCACTCGGCCGGCAACTGGCCGCCGCGCCGCAGCCTCAAGGCGCCGGACCTGATCCCGGTGCGCTCGCGGGACTTCCACTGATGCCGATCCACGGACACCGCCTGTTCTACGCGCTGCGCCCGGCCCCGCTGGCCCGCAACCTGATCGGCGTGCAGCGCGACCAGCTCGGGCTGGCCGATGCCCTGGTTGGGAACGACCGGCTGCACATGACCCTCGCCATCACCGAGGATTTCGGCCACCGCCCCTATGCCGAGGCCAAGCAGCTGATCGCGATCGGCGAGCAGGTCGCGGCGGCGCCGGTGCCGGTCACGCTCGACCGTGTCTCGGCAGGCGGCGACTCGATCGCGTTGCGGCCCGCCCGCAAGATCGACACGCTCGCCGAGCTGGGCCGCCAGCTGCAGCGCGGCCTGGCCGCCGCCGCCCTGCTCCGCCGGGGCTGGGAGTTCCACCCGCACGTCACCTTGCTCTACCGCAAGGGCCGCCCCTTCACGCGGAGGATCGAGCCGATCGGCTGGGACGCGACCGATTTCGTGCTGATCCATTCGATCCTGGGCGCGCACCGGCATATCGAGC
The DNA here is from genome assembly GCF_002127225.1 of Sphingomonas sp. IBVSS2. Lineage (GTDB taxonomy): Bacteria > Pseudomonadota > Alphaproteobacteria > Sphingomonadales > Sphingomonadaceae > Sphingomonas. The sequence continues at coordinate 739,826 of NZ_NFUR01000001.1, read as the reverse complement.
TGGGCCGCTGGCCGCTGATCGACCGGCAGGGATCGTTCGGCTTCTAGAAGCCCAGGCCCAGCTGCGGCATGTCCCGGGTGACGATGCCGTCCTGCACCTCGACGCCCTCGATGGCGAGCATGTGCGCCTTGGACAGCGATCCGCCGGGCGCGGAGAAGCCGCCGATGCGCCCGTTCGCGGCCGTCACGCGGTGGCAGGGAATGATCAACGGCACCGGGTTGCCCGCCATTGCCTGGCCGACGTCGCGCGCGAATTCCGGCCCCGCGTCGAGCGCCCTGGCGATCGCGCCATAAGTCGCCGTCTCGCCCCAGCCGAGCTGGCGCACATGGGCATAGACGCGGTCGAAAAACGGCTCCTGCCGCCCGAGGTCGACCGCCACGCCCGCAAAGTCGACGCGCTCCCCGGCGAAATAGCGCCGCGCATCGTCGATCACAGCCTGTACCTGGGGCGGCGGCGGCACCGCCTTCGCATCCGGCAGGCGGCGCAGCAGCGAACGCTCCGCCTCCCGCGCCGTGCCTGGGGGCAGCCGGAAGCTGCTGACGCCCTGCGCGTTCCAGCCGATGGCGGCGAAGCCGGCCACAGTCTCGAACACGGTATAGAAGCTCTCGACGGTCATGATGCTCCACCAGCCCGCGGCACCGCCGCACCCGGGCCGAAGATCGGGACGCCGGCCGGCATTCGCAAGCCGTGCCCCGCAGCTCCGGCCCGTCCGGGCATCCTATCCCCCCACGGTCTGCTCGATCACGCCGAAGATCGGGTGGTGCCGGTCGTCCTCGGCCCAGATGCGCACCGTGTCGCCGGCCTTGAGGAAGGGCGTGACCGGCGCGCCGCCGCGGATCGTCTCGATCGTGCGGATCTCGGCGATGCAGGAATAGCCGACGCCGCCCTCGCCCACCGGCGTGCCCGGCCCGCCATCCGCGCCGCGGTTCGAAACCGTGCCCGAGCCGATGATCGTACCGGCGCCGAGCCGGCGCGTCTTCGCGGCATGGGCGACCAGGGTGCCGAAGTCGAAGGTCATGTCCACCCCGGCCTCGGCCCGGCCGAAGGGCTTGCCGTTCACATCGACCATCAGCTTGCGGTGAAGCTTGCCGTCCTGCCACCAGTCGCCCAGCGAATCGGGCGTGGCGAAGACCGGCGAGAAGGCGCTGGCCGGCTTGGACTGGAAGAAGCCGAAACCCTTGGCGAGCTCGGCGGGGATCAGGTTGCGCAGCGAAACGTCGTTGGTGAGGCCGACCAGCCGGATCGCGGCCAGCGCCTCCTCGCGGCTCGCGCCCAGCGGCACGTCGCCGGTGACGACCACCACTTCGCCTTCCAGGTCGCAGCCCCAGGCTTCGTCGGCGAGCGGGATCGGGTCGCGCGGGCCGAGGAACCCGTCGCTGCCGCCCTGATACATCAGCGGATCGTGCCAGAAGCTCTCGGGCATCTCCGCCCCGCGCGCCTGCCGCACCAGCGCGACATGGTTCACATAGGCCGAGCCATCGGCCCATTGATAGGCGCGCGGCAGCGGCGCGGCGGCGAGCCGTTCGTGGAAGCGCTCGCGCGGAATCACTTCATGGTCGAGATCGGTGGCGAGGTTCCGCAGATCGGCCTCTACCCGGTCCCAATTGTCGAGCGCCGCCTGCAGCGTCGGCGCGATCATGTCGGCACTGGCGTACCAGGCCAGGTCGTTCGATACGACTACCAGCTTGCCGTCACGGCCGTTCTTCAGGCTTGCGAGCTTCATCAGTCTCTCCTTTGCTCCATCCATAGCCGCCCGCGCGGGCAAGTCGAGTTGACTCGGTCGGTTGACTCGCGCGCCAGCCCCCCGCATCGGTTGGGGCCATGGACGCCACCCCGCGCTTTCTGGATCACGAAGGCGAGATGGCGGAGCGAATCCGCGCGTTCGACTGGGCGAACCACCCGCTCGGACCGCCCGAAACCTGGCCCGACGCGCTCGGCTTCGCGCTCGACCTGGCACTCGCCTCGACTTTTCCCACCGCCATCTACTGGGGCGAGGATCTCCACCTCCTCTACAATGATGCCTGGGCGCCGATCCCGGCCGAGCGCCATCCCGCCGCGCTGGGCCGCCCGGCGCGCGACGTGTGGCGCGACATCTGGGACGTGGTGGGTCCGCAGATGGCAAGCGTGACCGCCACCGGGCGGGGCTTCGCGATCTACGACCAGTTCCTGGCGATGGAACGCGACGGCCGCAGCCAGGAGACCTGGTGGAACTACAGCTTCACGCCGATTCGCGACGGCGCCGGCCGGGTATGCGGGCTGATCAACCAGGGCAACGAGACGACGCGCTCCGTGCTGGCGGAGCGCACGCGCCTGGCGGAGGCGGCGCGGCTGCGCGACCTGTTCGAGCAGGCGCCCGGCGCGGTGGCGCTGCTCCACGGCCCCGAGCACCGCTTCGAATTCGCCAATTCGGAATATCTCGCGCTGGTCGGCGGGCGCCCGGTGCTCGGCAGGACAATGGCCGAGGCGCTGCCGGAACTGGTCGAGCAGGGCTTCGTCGCCCTGCTCGACACCGTCCGTGCCAGCGGCGCGCCCTTCCGCGCGGACGGCGTGCCGGTGCTGCTCCAGCGCAGCGCCGAGGCGCCGCCCGAGACGCGCTTCCTCGATTTCGTCTACCAGCCGGTCAAGAACGAGGGCGGCAACACCACCGACATCTTCGTCGTCGCCAACGACGTGAGCGAGCGCGCGGCGGCGGAAGAGGCGCTGCGCCGGAGCGAGGAGCGGCTGCAGCTCGCGCTCAACGCCTCGCTCGGCGTCGGCACCTGGGTGTGGGACGTGCCCGCCGACCTGGTCACGGCGGATGCCCGCTTCCTGCGCCTCTACGGCGTCGACGAGGGGCTGGCCGGCACGGGCACGCCGATCGCGCAATTCTTCGTCAACGTGCATCCCGGCGACCGCGCTCGGCTGGAGGCGGGCATCGCCCGCACCCTTGGCGCGCGCGTGCCGTTCAACGAGGAATATCGGCTGATCCAGCCCGACGGCACGCTGCGCTGGGTGAGCGCCCAGGGCCGCGCGACCTTCGACGACGACGGCACGCCGCTGCGCTTTCCCGGCGTCGCCTTCGACATCACCGAGCGCAAGCTGGCCGAGGAAGCCGCGCGCGACGCCGCCGAGGAATTGCGCGAGGCGAACGAAGCCCAGGCGTTCCTCGGCGCGCTGGCCGATCATCAGCGGGCGCTCGATTCGGCGGATGCGGTGATGCGCTTCACTGCCGCGGCGCTGGGCGAGCAGCTGGGGCTCGACCGGGTGGGCTTCCACCGCGTGCAGGGCGACGAAGTGCGCTTCGGCCCGCATTGGAGCAATGACGTGCTGGCGCCCCTGGAGGATACGCTGGCGATCGACGCGCTGGGAGACAATGCCCGCGCCTATCGCATCGGGCGCACCGTGGTGCTCCACGACGTCGCGCGCGAGGCGCCGGGGCTGGCGCGCATCGCCGGCGCAGGCGTGGGCGTGCCGCTGCTGCGCGGCGGGCAATGGGTGGCGGTGATGTCGATCAACACCGCGGCCCCGCGCCGCTGGTCGGCCGAGGAAGTCGCCTTCGTCGAAGCGGTGGCGGAGACGGCCTGGGACGCGGTGGAACGCATCGAGGCCGTGGCGGCGCTGCGGGAAAGCGAAACCAAGTTCCGCGCCATCGCCAATTCGATCGACCAGATGGTCTGGTCGTCGCTGCCCGACGGCTATCACGATTATTACAACGACCGCTGGTACGAATATACCGGCGTACCCCTGGGCAGCACCGATGGCGAGGCGTGGAAGAACATGTTCCACCCCGACGACCGCGAGCGCACCTGGGCGGTGTGGCACCACAGCCTGGAAACCGGCGAGCGCTATCGGATCGAATATCGGTTGCGCCATCGTTCGGGCCGGTATCGCTGGGTGCTGGGCAGCGCCCAGCCGGTGCGGGACGAGCGGGGCAGGATCACCCGCTGGTTCGGCACCTGCACCGACATCCAGGACATCGTCGATGCGCGCGAAGTGCTCGCCCGTTCGCGCGAGGCGCTGGAGGCGGCCGTACGCGAGCGCACCGAGCAGCTGATGGCGGCGGAAGCGCGGCTGCGCCAGGCGCAGAAGATGGAAGCGGTCGGCCAGCTCACCGGCGGCATCGCGCACGACTTCAACAACATGCTCGCCGTGGTGATCGGCGCGCTGGACCTGCTCGAGCGGCGGCTGAAGCAGGGCAATCGCGACATCGGCAAATACATCACCGCCGCGCGCGACGGCGCCACGCGCGCCGCGGGGCTGACTCAGCGACTGCTCGCCTTTTCCCGCCAGCAGCCGCTCGCTCCGGTAGCGATCGACACCAATGCGATGGTGGAGGGCATGATCGAGCTGCTCGTCCGCACCCTGGGCGACGACGTGACGGTGGAGACCGTGCTGCCCCCCGGCATCGCGCCGCTGCTGGCCGATCCCAACCAGCTCGAGAATGTGATCCTCAATCTCTCGGTCAATGCACGCGACGCGATGCCGGGCGGCGGCAGGCTGGTGCTCACCACCGCCAATGCGCGGTTCGAGGCGGCCGAGGCCACGGGGCTGGAGCTGCAGCCGGGCGATTATGTCGAGATCGCCGTGGCCGACAGCGGCACCGGCATGACCCCCGAAGTCGCCGCACGGGCCTTCGATCCGTTCTTCACCACCAAGGGCGTCGGCAAGGGCACCGGCCTCGGGCTCAGCCAGGTGTTCGGCTTCGTCCGCCAGTCGGGCGGCGCGGTGCGGATCGAGACCGCGCCGGGCCGGGGCACCACCGTGCATCTCTATCTGCCCGTCCATCAGGGCGAGGCGCCGGCGGCGCGCTCCGAGCGGTCCGCGTCGGCGCCCGCCGGCGGCCGGCCCGGCGAAGTGGTGCTCGTCGTCGAGGACGAGGAGCGGGTGCGCAACTATTCGATCGAGGCGTTGCGCGAGCTCGGCTATCAGGTGCTCGGCGCACGCGACGGCCCCGAGGCGCTGCAGCTGATCGAGCGGGCGCCGCACGTCTCGCTGCTGTTCAGCGACGTGGTGATGCCCGAGCTGACCGGGCACGAGCTGGCCGCGCGCGCCAGGGCGAAACTGCCAGGGCTCAGGGTGCTGCTGACCAGCGGCTATGCTCCGGAAACGGCGCGCGTGGCGGGCGAGACGATCCTCGCCAAGCCCTTCGATCTCGATCGTCTCGCCACCGCCGTTCGCGCCGCGCTGGACGCTTAGGGTCTTGACCGAATCGCCCCCAGGGGCCATGCGCGCCGCGGCTCCGGCGCCCCGCGCCCCGGCCACCGTACCGCCCAGCCGCCGAGTCCTGTCGAAGGGCGGCTTCGGGCCCGCCCCGGCAGGCGGAGACGTGTATCCATGGCAAATGTAGCGGTTATCGGCGCCCAATGGGGCGACGAAGGCAAGGGCAAGATCGTCGACTGGCTCGCCGAACGCGCCGACATGGTCGTGCGCTTCCAGGGCGGCCACAATGCCGGCCACACGCTGGTGGTCGGCGAGAATGTCTACAAGCTCTCGCTGCTCCCCTCGGGCATCGTGCGCGGCACCCCTTCGGTGATCGGCAATGGCGTGGTGCTCGATCCCTGGGCGCTGCGCGACGAAGTGGAGCGGATCCGCGCCCAGGGCGTGGACGTGACGCCGGATACGCTGATGGTGGCGGACAATTGCCCGCTGATCCTTCCCTTCCACCGCGACCTGGACGGGCTGCGCGAGGATGCGAGCGGTGCCGGCAAGATCGGCACTACCCGGCGCGGCATCGGCCCCGCCTATGAGGACAAGGTGGGTCGCCGCGCCATCCGCGTCTGCGACCTGGCGCATCTCGACGATCTCGGCCCCCAGCTCGATCGCCTGACCGCGCATCACGACGCGCTGCGCGCCGGCTTCGGCGAGCCGCCGATCGACCGCGCGGCGCTGATCGAGCAGCTGCGCGAGATCGCCGGCTTCGTCCTGCCTTTCGCCCAGCCGGTGTGGCGCGCGCTCAATGCCGCGCGCGAACGCGGCCGCCGCATCCTGTTCGAAGGCGCGCAGGGCGTGCTGCTCGACATCGATCACGGCACCTATCCGTTCGTCACTTCGTCGAACACGGTGGCGGGCACCGCCGCTTCGGGCTCGGGCATGGGCCCGGGCGCGGTCGGCTTCGTGCTGGGGATCGCCAAGGCCTATACCACCCGCGTCGGCTCGGGTCCCTTCCCCGCCGAGCAGGACAATGACGTGGGCGAGCGGCTGGGCACACGCGGCCGCGAGTTCGGCACCGTCACCGGACGCAAGCGCCGCTGCGGCTGGCTCGACGCGGTGCTGCTGCGCCAGTCGGCCGCCGTCTCCGGCATCACCGGCATCGCGCTGACCAAGCTCGACGTGCTCGACGGCTTCGACGAGATCAAGGTCTGCGTCGGCTATCGGCTGCGCGGCGAGGAGATCGACTATTATCCCTCGAACGCCGCCGATCAGGCCGCGGTCGAGCCGGTATGGGAAACCATGCCGGGCTGGCAGGAAACCACCGCCGGCGCGCGCAGCTGGGCCGAATTGCCGGCAGCCGCCATCAAATATATCCGCCGCGTGGAGGAACTGATCCGCTGTCCGGTGACCCTGGTCTCGACCAGCCCCGAGCGCGAGGACACGATCCTGGTCCGCGATCCCTTCGCGGACTGATTTGGCCTGGTCCGCGATCCCTTCGCGGACTGATTTGGCCTGGTCCGCGATCCCTTCGCGGACCGATCCGGCCTGGCCCCGGTCCCTTCGCGGACCGATCCGGCCTGGCCCCGGTCCCTTCGCGGACCGATCGGGGCAATGCGCTACCCGTCCGGCCAGAGCGGGTAGCGCATCCCCTGCGTCAAGAGCCCTTAATGGGGCTTCTTCTTGTCCTTCTTGCCGCGCTTGTCCGAATCCTCGGACATCGCCGGATCATGGCTGGGGGAAGCCGGATCGGGCGCGGGCGTGGCCGTGGCGGCATCCGGCGCGGGCGCCGGGGGATTGGCGCCCGGATCGGGTGCCGGCGCAGGAGCGGGATGTTCCGTCGGCGGCGTCGCGGACGGATCGGTGGGAGAAGTGGTCTGGGCGAAGGCCGCGGGGGCAGCCAGCAGCGCCGCGGCGCCGATCAGGGTCTTGAGCAACATACGGGGCAATCCTCCTTCGGTTTTTGCCGGAGACCCTTCGAGCCGCCGCGCATGTCCGGATTGTTTCCCGATGTTACGGCCAGCCCCGGCCCGCGCACGGCTGGGCAGCGAGCCGAGCCGGACGAGGGACGGGCCGAAGAAGCGAAGGTCGTCGGGAGGGGAAGATCACACCCCGCCTCGGGCTTCGGGGCGCTCAGCCCGTCTGCGCGCGGTGGAGCAGCTTCTGGTCTGCGAGGACGAGTGCGACCATCGCCTCGACCACCGGCACGCCGCGGATGCCGACACAGGGATCATGGCGCCCCTTAGTCATGATCTCGGTCGCATCGCCTTCGCGCGTCACGGTCTCGACCGGCGTCAGGATCGAGCTGGTCGGCTTGAACGCCACGCGCACGCGCACCGGCTGGCCGGTCGAAATGCCGCCGGCGATGCCGCCGGCATGGTTGGCCAGGAAGACGGGCCTGCCGTCATTGCCCGGGCGCATCGCATCGGCATTCTGCTCGCCGGTGAGCGCGGCGGCCGCGAAGCCGTCGCCGATCTCGACGCCCTTCACGGCATTGATCGACATGCAGGCGGCGGCCAGTTCGCTGTCGAGCTTGGCGTAGAGCGGCGCCCCCCAGCCGGCGGGCACCCCGCTCGCCTCGCAGGCGATCACTGCGCCGAGGGACGAGCCCGCCTTGCGCGCGCCGTCGACCAGCGCCTCCCAGCGCTTCGCCGCTTCCGCATCGGGGCAGAAGAACGGGTTGTTGCCGATCTCGGCCGCATCGAAATTGGCATAGTCGATCGCGTCGCCGCCGATCGCTTCCACCCAGGCGAGGATCGTGACTTCGGGAATCACCAGCCGCGCCACCGCGCCCGCTGCCACCCGCGCCGCCGTCTCGCGCGCCGAGCTGCGGCCGCCGCCGCGATAGTCGCGAAAGCCGTATTTGGCGTCATAGGCATAGTCGGCATGGCCGGGGCGATAGGCCTTGGCGACTTCCGAATAATCCTTGGAGCGCTGGTCGACATTGTCGATGTGCAGCGCGATCGGGGTGCCGGTCGTGCGCCCCTCGAACACGCCCGAGAGGATGCGGACCTGGTCCGGCTCCTGGCGCTGGGTGGTGAAGCGCGACTGGCCCGGGCGGCGCTTGTCGAGGAAGGGCTGGATGCCGCCCTCGGACAGGGCCAGCCCCGGCGGGCAGCCGTCCACGACCGCACCGAGCGCCGGGCCGTGGCTTTCGCCCCAGGTGGTGAAGCGGAAGACGCGTCCGAAGGTGTTGAAGCTCACGATTCCCCGCCCAGTTGCGCGAACGCCGGTGCGTGCGTCGCGGCGCCGCGCACCCCGCACGGCATGGCGCCGCCCTGCAACGGCAGCGCCATCAGATAGTCGCCGGCATAGGGCGAGGCAAATCCGCGCGCCCATTCCGCCGCGAAGCCGAAGCGGCCATAATAAGCCGGATCGCCGAGCACGAAGGCAAGCATCGCGCCCGCATCGGCAAGCTGGGCGATCCCGGCCTGCACCAGCGCCTCGCCCACGCCCTGCCTGCGCCAGGCCGCCCCCACCGCCAGCGGCGCGAGCGCCACCGCCGCGATCGGCTTGCCGGCGATCGCCACGTCCATCCGGCTGAACGCGATCATGCCGGCGAGCGCGCCGGTCTCCTCGTCGTCCGCCACCAGGGTCAGCACCATGTCGCCGTCGATGCACAGCCGCTGGACCAGCCTGGCCTCGTCCTCCGCCGGAAAGGCGCGGCGCAGCAAGGCATCGATCGCGGCGACATCCCCGCCCGTCGCAGGGCGAATGGCGATGCTCACGAAAGCGCGATGTCCGGCGCGTCCTCGGCCTTCATGCCGATCACGTTATAGCCCGAATCGACATGGTGGATCTCGCCGGTGACGCCGGCCGACAGGTCCGAGAGCATGTAGAGCCCGGCGCCGCCGACATCCTCGATCGTCACGGTGCGGCGGAGCGGCGAGTTCAGCTCGTTCCACTTGAGGATATAGTTGAAGTCGCCGATCCCGCGCGCGGCCAGGGTCTGGATCGGGCCGGCCGAGATCGCGTTCACGCGGATATTCTCCGGCCCCATGTCGACCGCGAGATATTTCACGCTGGTCTCCAGCGCGGCCTTGGCGACGCCCATCACGTTATAGTGCGGGATCACCTTCTCGGCACCGTAATAGGTGAGCGTCAGGATCGAGCCGCCGTCCGGCATCATCTCGCGCGCGCGCTTGGCCACCGCGACCAGGGAATAGGCCGAGATGTTCATGGTCATCAGGAAATTGTCGAGCGTGGTGTCGTAGAACTTCCCGCGCAGCTGCGACTTGTCCGAGAAGCCGATCGCGTGGACGACGAAGTCGATCGTCGGCCATTTCGCCTTGAGCGTGTCGAACGCCGTGTCGAGCGCGTCCATGTCCGACACGTCGCAATCGATCAGCGTATCCGAGCCCAGCTGCTCGGCGAGCGGCTTCACCCGCTTCAGCAGCGCATCGCCCTGATAGCTGAACGCCAGCTCGGCACCCTGTTCGCTGAGCTTCTTCGCGATGCCCCAGGCGAGGCTCTTGTCATTGGCGAGGCCCATGATCAGCCCGCGCTTGCCCTGCATCAATCCGGTCACGACGGCGTATTCTCCCTTTCTCTGGGCTCCTCTAGACCGTTCTCGGGCGTTTCCGCCAGAGCCGCGTTCAACTCCGCACCGACGACGAGCCCCAGTCCGACGAGAAAGAAGAAGATCAGCGCGATCATCACGCCGGCCAGGCTGCCATAGGTCAGGTCGTAATTGCCGAGCGTGCCGAGGATCTTGGGCAGCAGCGCGGTGACCAGCAGCCACCAGGCCGCAGTGAACAGCGCGCCCGGCCATTTGGGGCATTTGCTCTTCCGGTAGCGGCCGGGCGTGAGCGAGTAGAACAGGATGTAGAGCGCCCCGAACAGTGCGATGGCGGGCGCGATCTTGCTGAGCGAGACGATGCGCTGCGCCTCGGATGCCCAGGGGAAGATTGTGTAGAGGAACTGCTCGACGCCGGTCAGGATCACCTGGAAGCTGAACGCCGCCATGGTGATGATCACCGAGGCGATGATCATCCCGATCGCCCCCAGCCGATATTGCCAGAAGGGCGTGCCCGAGCGGACGCCGTACGCCTGGCGCAATATGCCGCGGATCGTCTCGATGAAGCCGGCCACCGTCCACAGGCCGACGATCGCGCCGAACCACAACAGGTTGCCGGTCCGCGCCATCAGCACGTCCGACACCGGCTTGCGCAGCAGCTCGGCCACGTCGGGCGGCACGGTGCGCAGGAACGCCTCGAGCGTGTGGATGCCCTCGGAGCTGCGGCCGATCAGCTGGGCGATCGCGGCGGCGACGATGAAGAAGGGGAAGAGCGTGACCAGGCTGAGATAGGCAAGATTGCCGGCATAGGTGAATCCGTCGGTGAAGGTGCCGACCAGCACCCGCTTGACCACATGCCAGAATCGGGGCCCCAGTCCGATGCGGGCGAGCAAGGCGAGGACGCGGGATCCAAGCCCCGGCCCCGCTTTCGCGTCGCCCGAATCTTCCCCTGTTGTCACAAGGTGTTAGACGCCCATGCGGCCACGCGGGTTCCCCTTGTCGTTCCAGCCCCTGGCGAACTCGATCAGCGCATCGTCGTCCACCGGCAGCTCGACCATCAGCGTGACGAGCAGGTCGCCGCGCCCGCCCGCGGACCCCGCGCCCCTTTTGTGGAAGCCGCGGCCCTTGAGGCGCAGCGTCTTGCCCGAGGAGGAGCCCTTGGGCACCTTGAGCATCACCGCGCCATCGGGCGTCGGCACGCGCACTTCGGCGCCGAGCACGGCCTCGGACAGAGTCACCGGCAGGTCGAGCCGGATATCGTCGCCCTCGCGCTGGAAGAAGCGATGCGGCTGGATCTCGATCGTCACGATCGCGTCGCCCGCGCCGCCGGGCCCTTCCTCGCCCTTGCCGGCAAGGCGCATCTGGGTGCCGGATTCGAGCCCGGCGGGAAGCTTGAGGTCGATCGTCTTGCCGTCGCGCAGCGTGATGCGCTGTGCCGCCAGCCTGGCCGCATCCTCGAAGCTCACCGCCAGGCGATAGGCGATGTTCGCGCCCTTTGGCGCGGCGCGGCGGCCGAAATCGCCGAAGCCCCCGGAGAAGCCGCCGCCACCGCGGCGCGCGCCCATGCCGCCGAACAGCCCCTCGAAGATGTCGCCGAATCCGCCGGCCTCGCCGCCGCCGCCGAAATCGGCGCGGAAGCCGCCCTGCCCGCCACTGCCCATGCCCGAGCCGAAGCCGCCGAACGGATTCACGGGATTGCCGTCGCCGTCGATCTCGCCGCGATCGAAGCGGGCGCGCTTGTCCTTGTCGGTCAGCAGGTCATAGGCCTGGGTGACCTGGCTGAACTTCTCCGCCGCCTTGGGATTGTCCTTGTTGCGGTCCGGATGCAGCTCCTTGGCGAGCTTGCGATAGGCCTTTTTGATATCGGCCTCGCTCGCGCCACGCGCAACGTTCAGGACGGAATACGGATCAGCTGCCATCAAAACCCCTTCGAACGCGCCGTATTTCGGCGTGTCCGCCCGCTAACGCAAGGCCCGGGAAGCAAACAACGAAGGCTATGCCGGCGCCTCGTCCAGCGGCTCGACATCGACCGAGACGTGCATGTCCTGCGCGCCCGATCCCAGGACGATGCCGTCGATCGGCGCGATCTCGGCATAGTCGCGGCCGATCGCGACTACGACATGGTCCTCCGCCATCCAGATACCGTTGGTGGGGTCGACCCCGACCCAGCCGAGCTCGGGCCCGGCCCAGACCAGCACCCAGGCATGCGTCGCATCCGCGCCCACCAGCCGCGGCCGTCCCGGCGGCGGCAGCGTGCGGAGATATCCGGAGACATAGGCGGCGGGCAGGCCGGCGGCGCGCAGGCCCGAGATCATGATCTGCGCGAAATCCTGGCAGACGCCCCGCCGCTTGTCGAAGGCGGCACGCGGCGGCGTGTCGACCAGCGTGGCGCTGGGATCGAAATCGAAGCTGCGCTGGATCCGCATGGCAAGCGCATGGGCGGCATCGAGCACCCCGCGATCGGGCGCCAGATCGGGCGCGCACCATTCGGCGATCGCCGCGTCGAGCGGAATCTGCGGCGAGGGGAAGAGATAGGCGGCCGGGCCCGCCGGCGAAGCGTCGCGGCTCGCCCGCGCCAGCCGGGCGATATCGGCGAGCGTGCGGTCGCCCGGCGACGGGACCGGGATCGGCCGGTCGACCCGGATGCGCGCGCTGCTCTCGATCGTCAGCGTGCTGGTCGGCGCCTCGAGCACCAGCCGCACGACATTGGCGAGCCCCGCCTCCGCCCGCGCCGGGAAGATGCGCCCGCCGGGCTCGACCGACAGGGCATGGTCGAGCACCTGCTGGCCGGACCATGGTATCGGCTTCAGCCGCAGGTTGCAGCGCGCGAACGCCGCCGGCTGGGCATAGTCGAACCGGGTGACGTGGCGGATGCGATAGAGCATCAGGCGAGGACGAGCCCGGCGGCGCGCAGCGGCTCCGCCCCCTGCAGGAAATAGCGCCGCGCGACGGCATCGGAGAGCCGGCCGAGACGCTGCTCCAGCCCCGCGAGCGTCGCATCCTCTATCCGCGTCGCGTGCGCAGTCACCAGGATCGCCGCCAGTTCGCGTGCCTGCTCCTGCTGCGGCTCGGCCAGCCCGTCGTCGGAGAGCACCGGCAGCGCGTCCAGATGGCCCGAGATCGCCGCCACCTGATGGGCGATGCCGCGCGGGTTGCCCGGATCGAGCGCGACCAGGTCGAGCACCGGCACGCGGGCGATGCCGGTCAGATAGCGCTGGCGATAGCTGATCTGGCTGTCCGCCAGGTCGAGCAGCGTGCCGAGATCGTCGCCGGTCGCGCCCACGCGGCCGAAGGCGCGCAGGAAGCGGAGGGTCGCCAGCGCACGCTCGATCCGCCGGCCCATGTCGTGGAACCGCCAGGCATCGGTGCGCCCCATATGCTCGGCGGCGAGCCCGGCCAGCGCCGAATAGCGCCGCTGGAGCGAGCCGGCCTTGTCCAGCAGGCCCCCGCGCGCCGGGAAGGGTGCGTCGAGCAGCCGCGCCATGTCCGCCGCCAGCCGGTCGCGCGAGACGGCGCCGATCATGCGCGCCTGGGCGTTGATCGCGGCAACGCTATACCATCCCGCACCATCCTCCAGCGCCGCACGGGCAAGCTCGGTCAGATCGGCGCGGCGGAGCGCCTGGGGCGCCGGCGCGGCGTTGCCGGCGACCAGGATGTCGGCGAGCCGGCGCACCGTGTCCGCCGCAAGGGCGGCGCCGGTGTCCGCGCTGATCGAATTGCCGAGCAGCACCCGGATGACCCCCAGCTGCGCCTCGCCCCGCTCCAGATAGCGGCCGAGCCAGAACATGTTGTCGGCGACGCGGCTGGGAAGCGTGCCCGGGTTGCGCCGCAGCCGGGTGGAATCGCCCGCGGGCAGCAGCGAGACGGGCTCGACCGGGTCGGCACCATGCACGCAGACATCGGCCGACCACATGCCCTCGCCCATCACCGCGGCACGGGCATCGGCATGTTCCCCGATCCGCGCGAATCCGCCGGGGAGCACCGTCCAGGCGCCGTCCGCCCCGCGCGCCGCGAACACCCGCAGCGTGAACGGGCGCGCGGCAAGCCGGCCCTCGGCCACCACCGGCATGGTCGAGAGGTGGACGACTTCCTGGCCGACATAGTCCTGCGGCCGGCGCGCCATGTCGGCGCGCAGCGCGGCGCGCGCCTCGCCCTGGAGCGCCGCGCCGAGCACCGACTTGCCCTCGGGCAGGCCGAGGGGCGCGATGCCGAAGGCGGGCGCGACGAGCAGCGTGTCGAGCGCCGCCTCGACATGGTCGCGCGCCGCATCCTGGCCGCACCACCAGCTGGCGATGCCGGGCAGTTTCAGCGCCTCGCCGGTAAGCAGCTCGGCGAGCTGCGGGAGGAAGGCGGCAAAGGCCGGCGCCTCGAGCAGGCCCGCGCCCGGTGCATTGGCGATCACGACATTGCCCGCGGCCATCGCGTCGATCAGTCCCGGCACGCCGACGGTCGAATGGCTGTCGAGCGCCAGCGGGTCGAGCAGCCGCGGATCGAGCCGGCGCCACAGCGCATCGACGCGCTTCAGCCCGGCGATGGTGCGGACATAGAGCCGGTCGTCGAGCACCGCGAGATCGCCGCCCTCGACCAGCAGCCAGCCGAGATAGCGGGCGAGATGCGCCTGCTCGGCATAGCTCGGATCGAGCCGGCCGGGGGTGAGCAGCGCGATGCGGGGCTCCGCACGCCGGCAGCGCGCGGCCAGGCCTTCGCGGAAGGCAGCGAAGAAGGGTGCGTGCCGGGCAATGTTCAGCCGGAGCTGGAGCCCGTCCAGCACCTGTGCCATCGCCAGCCGGTTCTCGAGCGCATAGCCGGCGCCGGCCGGAGCGCGCAGATGGTCGGCGAGCACGCGCCATGTGCCGTCCGGACCGCGGCCCAGGTCGATCGCCACCGCCTGGAGATGGCAGCCGCCCGGAGGCACCAGCCTGCCGAGCGGGCGCAGGAAGAACGGGCTGCCGGTGACGAGCGCGGCGGGCAGATGCCCGTCGGCGACCAGCCTCGCCTCGCCATAGAGATCGGCGAGCACGCGCTCCATCACTTGCGCGCGCTGGACGACGCCCGCGGCGATGCCTCGCCATTCGGCCTCGGGGATCAGCAGCGGGACGGGAGAGAGCGGCCAGCGACGCTCCTCGCCTTCGCCGGCGACGCGGAAGCCCGTGCCGATGTCCTCGGCATGGCGATGCGCCCGCTCGCGCGCACCTTCCAGATTGTCGCCCGAAAGCCCGGCCAGCTCCTCGAACACCGCCTGCCAGGCGAGGTCGCCTCCGGCCCGGGCGCAGAGCACGTCGTCCGCGACGGCGGACCCGCAATAATCCGCGATCCATCGATCGGCGATCGTTCGCGCGTCGAACAGAGATGCGGCGCTGCTCGCCAAGCTTCGTCCCCAGCTATCCCGGAGACCTAGTGCGGGAATCCCTGCTGCATGGCAACATGGGATGCGCCGCGCCGGGGCCCGCCCCGATGCGGCGCCCCGGTTCGGTTCAGCGCAAGAAAGTGAGCGTCGAGACGTGCATCACGCTCGCCACGTCCTGGCCGCCCAGCTTCGCCGGCGCATGCTCGACGTGCGAGGCGCCGACCAGATAGCGGCCCTTGCCGAGCCGGGGCACGGTGATCCGCCCGGCGGCATCGGTGGCGAAATGCTTCTGCCAGCGATCGGGCGTGACGATCGAGAGCTTGGCATGGGCGAGCGGCGTGCCGCGGAAGAACAGCGTGAACGTGTCGCCGTTCGCCGCCACCGGCACCAGTTCGAGATCGAGCTTGTGCCCCGTCTCCGTGCGGCCGGCCCGGGCATAGAAGATCGCGCCCTGCTTCGCGTCGCCCGCCTGCCAGGGCGCGAACACCGCATCGTCGCGCACCCGCAGGTCGCCGCCGCCGGAAACCGCCGCCTCGATATGGTTGGCCCGGCGCGTCAGCGTGCCGGTGGCGCCGATCAGCCGCGGATTCTGGAGGTGGTGCCATTCGGGATCCCCCTCGGCGGGCACCGCCTCGGCCGGCTCGCCCAGATAGATGCGCGCCGGCCCCTTGCCGTCCTGCTCGATCCAGACTTCGTGCGCCGCCGCGGGGATGGCCGCCAGCATGGCGATGGCAGCAAGGAACAGCGTCTTCATCTCGTCTCTCCCGTCCGGATTGCCTAGAAGCGGTAATTGGCGCTCACGGTGAAATTGCGCGGCGCGCCGTAGCGATACTGGCTGAAGAAGCCGACCTGGCTGTAATAGGTCTTGTCGAGCAGGTTCTCGACATTGGCCTGCAGCTGGAGCCGCTCGGTCACTGCGAAACGCGCCATCAGGTTGACCAGCGCATAGCCGTCCTGCCGGAAATCGAACGGCGCCAGCGTCACCGGGTTGGTGCTCGGCGTATAGGCCTGGCTGCGATAGTTGACGCCGCCGCCGAAGGTCAGGCGATCGACCGTGTAGGTGGTGAACAGCTTGAGCAGCCGCCGCGGCTGGTCGGTGTTGGCCGGTACGCCGCCCCGATCTTCGGCCTTAAACTGGCTATAGCCGAAATTGACGTTCCAGCCGGGCAGCGGCCGGCCGGTGATCTCCACTTCGAAGCCCCGGCTGGTGACGCCCTGCGCCGCGACATAGGTCTGCTGCGGCAGCCCGCCGTTCGGCGGCGTGACGACGATGTCGTTCTGCGCGACATTGTCCTGCTCGATACGGAACAGCGCGAGCGAGGTCTGCAGCGCCTCGCCGAAAAAGGCGCTCTTCAGGCCGATCTCATAGGCCTTGCCGTCCAGCGGCGCGAGCAGGTTGAAATTCCGGTCGCGGGCGTTCTGCGGCTGGAAGATGCGGGTGTAGCTCGCATAGAGCCGGTGGTTGGGCGCGATGTCGTACAGCGCGCCGACATAGGGGATGAATTCGTTGCTGTTGCCATAGTCGGTGGCCACGCCGAACTGGACTCCGGTGATGTTCCAGCTCGCCAGGCGCCCGCCGCCGATGATCTTCAACTGGTCCGAGACGTTCAGGCGCACCGCGCCATAATAGCCTTCCTGCGTTATCTTGGTCTTTTCGCCCACCGCCGGCGTGGTCGAGAAGCCGGGATAGGGATAGGCGCTGCCGCCGAACCGCTCGAAATCGGTGCCGGGCGGGAAGGTGAGCGCGGCGAAGGTCGCGGTGTCGCGGTCCTGCGTGCTGTGGAGCGCGCCCAGCACCACCTCATGGTCGCGCCCGAACAGATTGACCAGGCCCTTGATCTGCCCGTCGAAGCTGTTCTGGATGTTGTTGCCCCGGTCCTTGTAGGGGAAGGCGAACTGGATCCGGCCGGTCGCCTTGTCGACCAGGCCCGACAGATAGAGCAGCTCGGTCTGCTGCGCGTTCTTCACGCGGTTGTAGTTGGCGACGATGCTCCAGCGATCGCTGAATTCGTGGCGGATCGTGGCGAAGATGTTCTGGTTGGTGGTGTCCCAGCGCGTCCAGGGCGCCGCCGGCGTCTTGTCGCGCGGCCAGCGGGTCAGGCTGCCGTCGCTGTAGAAGGTGGGCAGCGCTCCCCAGGTCGCGCCGTCGGGCCTGGCCTCCTGATGGCTGATGCCGACGCGCAGCAGCGTATCGTCGGTCAGATCGGCGTCGATCACGCCGTAGAGTACGAATTTCTTGTTGCTGTAGAGGTCGATATAGGAATCGCCCTGCTCGTAGCGGCCGACCGCGCGAACGCGGACCCGCCCGTCGGCGGTGATCGCCCCGCCGACATCGCCCGAGATCCGCCAGGTGTTCCAGCTGCCATAGCTGGCGTTGACATAGCCGCCCCAGTCGCGCGCATCGGCATGCTTGCGGACCAGGTTGACCGAGGCGGAGGGGTCGCCCGCGCCGCTCAGCAGGCCGGTCGCGCCGCGCACGATCTCGACCCGCTCGAAGATCGACACGTCGATATTGGTCTCGCCCGCGCCGCCGGCCAGCGTCCAGTTGGTCGGCACGCCGTCCAGCTGCGTGTTCCGGATTTCGAAGCCGCGCGCGTAGAAGCTGTTCCGCACGTCGTCGACTTCGTTGACCGTTACGCCCACGCCGTTCTGGATCACGTCGGCGATGCTGATCAGATTCTGGTCGAGGATGCGCTGGGCGGTGACGATACTCACCGATTGCGGCGTCTCGCGCACGGTCAGGCCCAGGCCGGTCGCGGTGTCGATCTTGTCGGGCAGCGTGTAGCGGCCGCTGACGACGATCTCGCCATCCTCGGCCGGTTTCGCGGCGTCTTCCGTCTGGGCGAAGGCAGGATTGGCCAGCACGGCCAGCGCCACGCCCAGGCAGAGGGAAAGCTTCACGTTCAAGTCGGCGACCCCTTTTCAAATCAACGCGCGTGCCGTCCCGCACGCCTTGCCAGGGCCATTAGTGATATTAAGAATCGTTTGCAACTAGTGATGGCCACCCTCTCTTAGATCGCGATCGGCCTTGCAGTTTGTCCGGCGAGCAGACACCAATCCGGGCAAAGCACCAAGGAGAGGGACCGGGTGGCCGACAGCGTTGACAGGATGGCAGGCGAAGCGATCGCGACGGGACAACCGGACGCGCCCGACAGGACGGCCACCGGCAAGGCGCATTTCGAGGTGCTGGACGGCCTGCGCGGAACCGCTGCGCTGATCGTGGTGCTGTTCCACATCCAGGGCATCACGGTGAAATGGGACGGCGCCCGGGTAGTGCTGCACCATGCGCCGCTCGCCGTGGACTTCTTCTTCGCGCTGTCGGGATTCGTGATCGGCTATGCCTATGACGATCGCTGGGGGAAAATGCGCACCAGGGGGTTCCTCGTGCTGCGCCTGGTCCGGCTGCACCCGCTCGTCATCCTGGGCGCGCTGCTCGGGCTGGCCAGCTATCTGCTCGATCCCTTTGCCGGCCAGGCCCAGGCGGTGCCGCTGCGCGCGGTGCTCGGTGCCTTCGCCCTGTGCCTGCTCGCGCTGCCCAGCTGGTCGCTGCCCAATCGCTGGACCGACACCCATCCCCTGAACGGGCCCATCTGGACGCTGTTCCAGGAATATATCGGCAACCTCGCCTATGCCCTGGTACTGCGCCGCCTGTCGGCGACGGCGCTGGCCGTGCTGGCGGTGCTGAGCGGCGCGGTGCTGGTGGTCAGCGCCGGCATGCTGGGCTCGCTCGACCAGGGCTCCTATTGGGAGACCTTCTGGATGGCACCGGTGCGCCTGTGCTTCCCGTTCGTCACCGGCCTGTGGCTCTATCGGGTACGTGAGCGCCTGCCGAACTTGCGTATCGGCTGGCTGCCGCTGTCGCTGGTCATGCTGGCCGCCACGGCCTTCCCGACACTGCCGGCGGTGGGCGGGGTGAAGCTCAACGGGCTCTACGAAGCGGCGTGCGTGGTGCTGCTGTTCCCCGCGATCCTCGTTGCCGGCCGCCATTCCGAGCCCGGGCGCGGCATGCTGTGGCTGTGCAAGGCGAGCGGCCGCATCTCCTATCCGATCTACATCACGCACTTCCCCTTCCTCTATGTCTGGATGAATTTCGTCGCGACCGGCCGCGCCTCGCAGGCCGAGCTCGTGGCGATCGGCGTCGCGCTGGTACCGTTCCTCCTGCTGGTCGCCTGGGCGGCCCAGGCCTGGTGGGACCTGCCGATCCGGGCATGGCTGGGAACCCGGCTGCGACGGAGGGGCTAGGCCGTGTCGGCATTCGGAATTCCTCTCCCTGAGGGGAGCGAAACGGATGGCATCCTCGTGTCGCTGAACGCCGATCCAGCCTAGACCTCCGGCAGCACCTGGTCGGCCAGGCCCCATCCCGCGAGCGCCCGTCCGGTCGCGCGCTCGATCAGCTCGGCACGGTCGCGAAGCGTGAAATGTCCGGGGCCGTCGATGTCGCGCAGCTCGCTCCAGCTGAGCGGCGCGGCCACCGGCGCGCCTTTGCGGGCACGGACCACATAGGGCAGCACCGCCGTGCTGCCGCGCTGGTTGCGCAGATAGTCGATGAAGATCCTGCCCTTGCGGTGCACCTTCTTGAGGTTGGCGGTGAAGCGATCCGGCTCGGCTTCCGCGAGCGCCTGGGCAAAGCGCTCGCAGAAGCCCTTCGCCTCGGGCCATTCCGCCTTGGGCACCAGCGGCGCCACCACATGCACGCCTTTGCCGCCCGACAGCATCGGCCAGCTGGTCAGCCCCAGTTCGGCGAGATGCTCCTTCAGATCGGCCGCGGCCTTCCTGACATCGGCCCAGTCGAGCCCTTCGTCGGGATCGAGATCGAACACCAGCCGGTCCGGCTTCTCGATATCGGTGGCCAGGCTGCCCCAGCCATGGAATTCGATCGTCCCCATCTGGACACAGGCCATGATCCCATCGGCATCGTCGACATGGAGATAGGGCTCGATCGAGCCGTCCTTCTCGCGCACATCGACGTGATGGACATGCTCGCCGAAGCTGCCGGCGTCGTGCTTCTGGAAGAAACAGGCCTGCCCCAAGCCCTGGGGGCAGCGAACCAGGCTGACCGGGCGGCCGGCGAGCCAGGGCAGCAGGATCGGAGCGACGGCGCGATAATAGTCGGCGAGGTCGCCCTTGGTCAGGCCGTCGCCGGGGAAGATCACCCGCTCGCGGCTGCTTATCTCGATTGCCGGGCCGGACGGCCCAGGCAACTGTCCCTGCCGATAGGCACGCGCCGCCATCCTCGCCTCCTCGTTCCGAAGCAGATTCAATGTGCCAGCAAGGGAGTCGTTCCTCGACACTCGGCCGGGGGACGATTAGAGCCCCCTGCATGAGCACCGATCCGTTCGAACTGTTCGACAGCTGGTACCGCGAAGCGCGCGAGAGCGAACCCAACGACTCGAACGCGATGGTGCTGGCGACGGTGAACGCGGAAGGCCAGCCTTCGGCCCGGATGGTGCTGCTCAAGGGGCATGGCCCCGAAGGCTTCGTCTTCTACACCAACCGCGAGAGCCGCAAGGCGCAGGACCTGCACGAGGGCGCGAAAGTCGCGCTGCTCTTCCACTGGAAGTCGCTGCGCCGCCAGGTTCGCATCGAGGGCGATGTGCGCTTCGCCACCGATGCCGAGAGCGATGCCTATTTCGCCACTCGCGGCCGCGATTCGCAGCTCGGCGCCTGGGCCTCGGACCAGTCGCGCCCGCTCGATGTGCGCGAGACCTTCGAGGCCCGCTTCGAGGAAATGAAGGCCCGCTTCGAGGGACGGGACGTGCCGCGCCCGCCGCACTGGGGCGGCTACCGCGTCACGCCGCACCGGATCGAATTCTGGCAGGACCGCGCCCATCGCCTGCACGAGCGCCGGCTGTTCGCCCGCGCCGGCCAGGGCTGGTCCGAAGGCCTGCTCTACCCGTGAGCGGCCGGCCATGACCAACCTCGCCCGCCGCGCTGCGATCGCCAGCGTGTGCAGCGCGATCCTGCTCGGCGCGCTCAAGGCCTGGGCCGCGGTCGAGACGGGCTCGGTGGCCGTCCTTGCCAGCCTTGCCGATTCGGTGCTCGACCTGTTCGCCTCGCTGGTCACGCTGGCCGGCGTGCACTGGGCCTCGCAGCCCGCCGACGCGGAGCACCGCTTCGGACACGGCAAGGCCGAGGCGCTGGCCGCGCTCTTCCAGGTGGTGGTGATCGCCATCTCCGCGCTCGCCATCCTGATGCGCGCGATCACGCGGCTGCAGGGCGGCGACGTTTCCGCCTCGCCCGAATCGGGCATCGCCGTGAGCATGATCGCGATCGTCGTCACGCTCGCGCTCACGCGCTACCAGCAGCATGTCATCGACCGGACCGGATCGGTCGCCATCGGCGCTGACCGAATCCACTATACGTCCGACCTGCTGCTCAACGGCGCGGTGATCGTCGCGCTGGTGCTCGATGCCTGGGGCATGGTCGGCGCCGATCCGCTGTTCGGCATCGCCATCGCCTTCTGGCTGCTGTTCGGCGCCTGGCGCGCCAGCGAGGCGGCGATCAACCAGCTGATGGACAAGGAATGGCCGGAGGAGAAGCGCCGCGCCTTTGTCGAAGTCGCCGCGCGCAATCCGGCGCTCAAGAGCCTGCACGACCTGCGCACCCGCAGCAGCGGCGCCGCCGACTTCGTCCAGTTCCACATATCGATGAACCCGGCGATGACGATCCAGCAGGCGCATAACGTGGTCGAAGCGCTGGAGAAGGAACTGGGCGCGGCCTTTCCGGGCACCGAGATCCTGATCCATGTCGACCCCGAAGGCCATTGCGACGCCCCCGAGAACCCGATGATCGAAGCCAATCTGCTGAAGGACAACTGAGTGAACCTGCCTTTCGCCCAGATCGACGCCTTTGCCGACCGCCCCTTCACCGGCAATCCCGCCGCGGTCATGCCGCTGCGCGAATGGCTGGCGGACGCGGTGCTCCAGCAGATCGCGGAGGAGAACAACCTCTCCGAGACGGCCTTCCTCCTGCCCGATGCCAGCGGCGCGGCCGATTTCGAGCTGCGCTGGTTCACGCCCGCCGTCGAAGTCGCGCTATGCGGCCATGCGACGCTGGCGAGCGGGCATTTCGTCCTTTCCGCCGAGCCGGCGCGCGATCGCGTCACCTTCCGCACCCGCAGGGCCGGCATCCTCGAAGTGCGCCGCGACGCGGCCGCCGGCGGCTATGCGATGGCCCTGCCCGCCTATCCGCCCGCGCCCGCCGAGGTGCCCGGCCTGCTCGCCGCGCTCGGCGTCGGGCTGGGCGAGACGCTGCGCCATCCCAATGGCTATGACCTGACCGTGCTGGAAAGCGCCGAGGCGGTACTGGCGCTGCGCCCCGATTTCGCCGCGCTCGCCGCGATCGGTGATACGCTCAACATCGTGACGGCACCGGGCACCGACACCGACGTGATCAGCCGCGTCTTCGCACCCGCCGCGGGCATCGACGAGGATCCGGTCACCGGATCGGCGCATTCGGTGCTCGCACCCTATTGGGCGAAGCGCCTGGGCCGCGACACGTTCAGCGCCTTCCAGGCCTCGAAGCGCGGCGGCCGCCTCGCCTGCGGTCTGGCCGGGGACCGTGTGATCCTAGGCGGCAAATGCGCGACGGTGATCATGGGAGAATTCGTGCTTTGACGTCCCGCTGGGACGAGGCCCGGATCGCGCGGCGCCTGCCGCTCTGGATCGCCCTGGCGGACCTGTTCCTCGACACCGACGCGATGCTTCAGGTGCCGCATGTCGCGCATAGGATCGTCGAAGGCGGATATGACCTCGCGGACGCCGAAGCCGCGCTGCGCTGGGAGGTGCGCCCGGCTTTCTATTTCAACTTGCTCGATATCGCCGGCGAATGGGCCGGCTGGCATCCGGACTTCGTCCGCGAGCGCATAATCGAAGTCGCTGCAAGAGGCTGGGAACACCGCCTGGTCGTGGGGCGCCGACGTTTCATGCCCGACCGGGCATGGCGCGCCGTGGTCGCGGAAGTGGAGCGATTGCGCACCCTGGGCTGAGCGCGTCAGTCCACCGCCCGATGCGCGTAGCTGAAGATCCGCGCGACCCGCCAGCCGTCCGGCGCCTTCTTCCACAGCTGGACGAAATGCGCGCGGCCCACCAGCTTCTCCGGCCCGTCGCCGTGCCGCTCGTAGAAGAAATGGTCGCCTTCCTCGATCGCGCCATAGCCGGGCACCGGATCGACGCGCAGCGACGCGGGCAGCAATGCGCGGCGGCTGCGCCAGGCGCCGGGCGCCTTCCGGGCCTCGCACTGCTTGGTGTAGAGCGCCACGAACGCCGAGCCGCTGGTCGCCACCACACCGTCCTTGTCGTGATACATCTCGAAATCGGGCGTCACCAGCGATGCCAGCCGAGCGGGATCGCAGCGCTCGAAGAAGGTGTCGAACAACGCGGCATCGGCGACCTTCACTTCGGCGAGCAGCGCGGAATCCGGGGAAGCGGGCGCGGACTGGGGGACGAGCAGCGCAAGTGCGGCGGCCAGGAACATGCATTTCTCCCTTGTGTACCACTCATATAACACACGACATCCCGTCTGCGCAAAGCGCCGCCGCCGGGCCACGGCCGGCGGGATTGGCGTGGGGATCGTTTCGGAGTCATCATCGCGGCCCGGGCGAATCATCATCCCTCTGTGGAGGAGAAATGCGATGTGGAAATCTGGCTTGGCAGCTCTGGCGCTCGCATGCGCCCCACCGGCGGCAGCGCAGGTGGCGCCCTATCCCGCCGATTTCACCACGCGGGAAATCGCGACCAACGGCACCACCCTCCATGTCCGCATCGGCGGCAGCGGTCCGGCGGTGCTGCTGCTGCACGGCTATGGCGAGACCGGCGACATGTGGGAGCCGCTGGCCGCGCGGCTGGTGCGCAACCACCGGGTGATCGTGCCCGATCTGCGCGGGCTGGGCCTCTCGGCCAAGCCCGCGGGCGGCTATGACAAGAAGAACCAGGCGGAGGATGTGGCGGGCGTGCTCGCCGCGCTCGGCGTCGACCGGGTGGACGTGGTGGCGCACGATATCGGCAACATGGTCGGCTATGCGTTCGTCGCCCGCTATCCGGCGCGCGTCCCGCATTTCGTGCTGATGGACGCGCCGATCCCGGGCATCGGCCCCTGGAAGGAGATCCTCGAGAACCCGCTGCTCTGGCATTTCCGTTTCGGCGGGCCCGACATGGAGCGCCTCGTCGCCGGGCGCGAGCGCATCTATCTCGATCGTTTCTGGAACGAGTTCTCGGCCGACCCGGCGAAGTTCGACGAGGCCTCGCGCGTCCATTATGCGGCGCTCTATGCGCTGCCGGGTGCAATGCATGCCGGGTTCAGCCAGTTCGCCGCGTTCGACCAGGACGCGATCGACGATCGGGCGCTGCTCGCCCGGGGCAAGCTGACCATGCCGGTGCTGGCGATCGGCGGGGAGAAGTCGTTCGGGCCGACCATGGCGACGGTGGCGCGGGCCGCGGCGACCAACGTGACCCAGGTGGTGATCCCGGCATCCGGCCATTGGCTGATGGAAGAACAGCCCGAAGCCACTTCCGATGCGATCGTGGCGTTCCTGAAATAGGCCGGATGCCCTGGGGGCGATCCTGCCGATTGCAAACTCCGGCGATGCGCGCGCGGCTCAGGCCAGGAGCAGCTCGGCCCGCTCGGTCTCGGCGATCCAGCCCCCGCCCAGCACGCGATCGCCCGCGTAGAGCACGGCGGCCTGGCCGGGCGCGACGCCATATTCGGGAACTTCGAACACCACGCGGTCGCCCTCCAGCCGGGCCGGCACCGGCTTGGCGAGGCTGCGCACCTTGGCGGTGAGCGGCCCGGCATGATCGCCGCCCAGCCAGTTGATCCCCTCGATCCGCGCCGCACGCACCGCCAGCGCCCGCTTGGGGCCGACGACGACCTGCCGGGTCTCGGGATCGAGGCGCAGGACATAATAGGGTTCGGGCGCGCCGCCGATCTCGAGCCCGCGGCGCTGGCCGACGGTGAAATGGATCAGCCCGCGGTGCCGTCCCAGCAGCGCGCCGGCTTCGTCGACGATATCGCCGCCCGTCTCCGCCTCCGGGCGCAGCTTCTTCACCAGGCTGGCATAGTCGCCGTCGGGAACGAAGCAGATGTCCTGGCTGTCGGGCTTGGCGGCGACGCCCAGGCCCAGCTCGGCGGCGAGTTCGCGCACGCGCGGCTTGGGCATGCCGCCCAGCGGAAAGCGCAGGAAGTCGAGCTGCGCGGCCGTGGTGGCGAACAGGAAATAGCTCTGGTCGCGCGCCGGATCGTGCGCGCGGTGCAACTCGGCACCCTGCGCGCCGGCGACTCGGCGGACATAATGGCCGGTGGCGAGGCAATCGGCGCCCAGGTCGCGGGCGAGCGCGAACAGATCGGTGAACTTGGGCCCCATATTGCACTTCACGCAGGGAATCGGGGTGCGGCCGGCGAGATATTCGTCGGCGAAATCGTCGATCACCTCGGTCTTGAAGCGCGAGGCATGGTCGAAGACATAGTGCGCGATCCCCAGCCGGTCGCACACCGCCCGCGCGTCGCGGATGTCGCGGCCGGCGCAGCAGGAACCGGCGCGGCCCACTGCCTCGCCATGGTCGTAGAGCTGGAGCGTCACCCCGATCGTCTCGGCGCCGGTGGCCGCGGCGAGCGCCGCGACGACGGAGGAATCGACGCCGCCCGACATGGCGACGACGATGCGCCTGGCCTTCAGCGGCGCTTCGAGCTGGAAGTCTCCTGCGATCATGATCGCGCGCATTTAGGCGTTCGCGGGCCGGCGCGCCACCCCGGTGGGATTCCGGTAACGCTGGTTAAGCGCGCGTTTTCACCTGCTTTACGGACCCTTCAAGACTTTGGGCTAGAACGCCTCATCCGAAATCGACCTGTCGGATGGGTAAGAGAGCGTGGACCTGAGTTTCGCCAGACTGGAACGCGATGTGGCCATCACGGCCATGCCGACCGAACTGGCGGTATTGCTGGTCGGCGTGGCGGCGCGCCAGGCGGCGAGCCCCACGGCGCGCGCGCAGGCCCGGCTGGCGCTGATCGCGCCGGTCGAGCAGCTGCTCGCTCCCGCGCACGGGGCGTTTCACCGCCTCGCGGCGCGTGCGCTCGCCAGGCGGCAGGAAGAATGAAGATCGAATTTACCGAGGCGATTTAGCCGATGTTCAAGAGCAGCGAATATCGGTCGTTCGTAGAGTTTGCGTAGCGGGGGCCCCCGCCCCGAAAGGCGAGTAGATGATTGAGAATCAAAAGATCCGTCCGGCGAAAGTGATTGGCCCGCTCGGCGAGCCGCTTACGCTCGAGACGCTTCCCCCGCCCGAGACGACCCGCTGGGTCGTGCGCCGCAAGGCAGAGGTGGTGGCGGCCGTGAACGGCGGCCTGCTCAGCGTCGACGAGGTTTGCGAACGCTATGGCCTCACCGTCGAGGAATTCGCGGGCTGGCAGCGCGCGATCGACCGCTCGGGCATGCCCGGCCTGCGGGTGACCCGCATCCAGCATTATCGCTCGCTCTACGAGCGCCAGCAGAAATACTGAGCATCTCCCTAAAGGCGCAATATCGGCCCGTTCCCGGCTTGCCGGAACGGGCCGTTTTCTTTCGGGGCTTCGCGGAAAAGTTCCGGGCCGGCCGAAAATTTCGGTACGGAACCAACATGACCGTCCACTCATTTTTGTTTCGTCGCCCGATCAACGGGCCGAAACAACGGAGGGACTTATGGTGGGTCTTATCGTTTGGCTGGTCATCGGCGGCGTCGTCGGCTGGCTCGCCAGCATCGTGATGCGTACCGATGCCCAGCAGGGCATCTTCCTGAACGTGATCGTCGGGATCGTCGGCGCCTTTATCGGCGGCTGGCTGTTCGGCGGCGGCGGCATCAACGGCGCCATCACGCCGACGACGTTCCTGGTGTCGCTGGTCGGCGCGATCGTCCTGCTCGCGCTGGTCAACCTGGTCCGCCGCGGCTCGCTGCGCTGAACCACGACGCCCGCACGCAAAAGGGGCCGCCCCGCGAGGGACGGCCCCTTTTCACGTCCGGCTACTTGAGCAGGAAGCGCACGGTGACGGTCACGTTGAGCTCGCGCTCGCCCGCCGCCACTTCGGTCTTGTCCGCCATCGGCGCCGCGGCGACGCGCATCATCATCACCGGCATCGGCGGATTGGGCAGCGCCCCGCTCTCCGAGATCGCCAGGATGCGATCGACCTTGAGCCCCGCCGCCCGGGCATAGAGCTCGGCCCGCGCCCGCGCCTTCGTCACGGCGTCCACCCGCGCCTCGTCGAGCGCGCCCTCGGGCTTGTCGACCGTCAGCTCGGGCCCCGAGATGTTGTTGGCGCCCTCGCGCACCAGCGTGTCGAGGATCGTGCCGCTCTTCGCCACGTCGCGGAAGCGGACCGAGACCTGGTTCGTAGCCTGGTAGCCGGTGATCACCGGCGGCTCGTTCTGCGCATAGCGATATTGCGGCGCGAGGCCGATCGTCGCGGTCTGGATGTCGCGCTCGGCGACGCCGGCCTTGCGCAGCGCGGCCAGCACCCTGGTCATCTGCGCGCTGTTCTGCTGCATCGCCTCGGCAGCGGTCGCCGCCTGGGTGACGACACCCGCCTGGATCACCGCCAGATCGGGCACCCTGGTGCTGATCCCGGTGGCGCTCACGTCGAGCACCGTGCCGTCGAGCAGCACGGGGCGCATTTCCTGCTGCGCGGCGGCCGGCAGCGCCGCAGCCGTGAGCAGCGCGGCG
This sequence comes from Sphingomonas sp. IBVSS2, assembly GCF_002127225.1. Lineage (GTDB taxonomy): Bacteria > Pseudomonadota > Alphaproteobacteria > Sphingomonadales > Sphingomonadaceae > Sphingomonas. The sequence goes on along the minus strand of NZ_NFUR01000001.1, from coordinate 712,149 downwards.
GAAGTGGCAAGAACAGTCCGAATCATTCGATACGCTCCAAAAACGATTTGTCCCGCGCCCGGCTTGCCGCACGCGGGACAAATGGAAGCTGAACGGAAAAAGGCCCTCAGACCCGGCGGACCATCACCAGCCGGTACAGCGCCAGCAGCACCACCGAGCCGGCAGTCGCCGCGGCATAGGCCTGCCAGGTGCTGTCGCGCACGTCGAGGCCGAGCATCGGCGTCAGATAAAAAGCCAGCAGCGCGCCGGCGATGCCGATCAGGATCGTGACGATCACGCCGCCGGGGTCCTTGCCCGGCATGATCAGCTTGCCAAGCGCTCCGGCGACGAGGCCGATGAGCAGCCACCCAATAATCCCATGAGGCATTGAATCCCTCCTCGATCTAGGTCCGTCTCCCCCGGACCGCGCGCGAACGTCGCGCCGTAACGCCGCCAATGCAACCGTTTCTTGTCGGAAATGGTTCGGGAAACATTCCGGATACTTGCGAAATAAGACCGAAACGGGCATTTGCCCGCCCCAAGCGAAACGGCTCTTGTGGCCGGTGCCTTATTCATCTAATACAGTGCGATCTCATTGGGGGCAGCGGCCATTCGGCCGGATCGGAATGTCGCACATGAATTACGAGGCAGGGATGTTCGGACGACAGGAGCGGCTGGAATATAGTGGTGAGGAAGCGCCGAAGTCGCGGCGCTGGCTGTGGATCACGCTGGCCGTGGTGGTGCTGATCGGCATCGCCGCCTATTTCATGATGGGCAGGCAGGACGGCGCCGCCACCAAGGCGGCCGCGGGCAAGGGCGGCTCCCAGCAGGCCAACCAGTCCCAGATCCCCACCGTCACCATCGCCATTCCCGGCCGCCAGTCGGTCCAGACGGTGATCAGCGGCACCGGCAGCCTCGCCGCCAAGCGCGAGATGCCGGTGGGCGTGGTCGGCGAGGGCGGCCTCGTCACGCGCGTGCTCGTCGAGCCGGGCACCTGGGTCGCCAAGGGCCAGGTCCTCGCCACCGTCGATCGCTCGGTCCAGGTGCAGACCGCCGATTCGCTCGCCGCCTCCGTGCGCGTCTCGGAAGCCGATGCCAAGCTCGCCCAGGCCAACCTCGATCGCGCCAAGGGCCTGGTCTCGAACGGCTTCGTCTCCAAGGCCGATATCGACCGGCTGACCGCCGCGCGCGACCAGGCCTCCGCCCGCGTCCGCGTCTCCCGCGCCCAGCTGGCCGAGACCCAGGCGCGCAACCACCGGCTCGACATCCGCGCGCCGGAAGCCGGCCTGGTGCTCACGCGCCAGGTCGAGCCGGGCCAGATCGTCAGCGGCGGCTCGGGCGTGCTCTTCCGCATGGCGATGGGCGGCCAGATGGAGCTGCGCGCGCAGCTTGCCGAGGCGGATCTCCTGCGCACCCATGTCGGCTCGACCGCCCAGGTCACGCCGACCGGCAGCACCCAGGTGTTCAGCGGCACGGTGTGGCAGGTCTCGCCGGTGATCGATCCGAGCACCCGCCAGGGCATCGCCCGCATCCAGCTCAGCTATGATCCGGCACTGCGCCCGGGCGGCTTCGCCAGCACGCAGATCGTCACCGGCGCGAAGGATGCGGTGATCCTGCCCCAGTCCGCGATCCAGACCGACGCGCAGGGCAATTACGTCTATACGCTCGATGCCAAGAATCAGGCCGTCCGCACGCCGGTCGTCACCGGCGAGGTGACCGATGCGGGCGTCTCGATCGCCCAGGGCCTGGCCGGCAGCGAGCGCGTGGTGCTCACTGCGGGCGCGTTCCTGAATCCGGGGCAGAAGGTCATCCCCCAGCTCCTCAAGAAGCAGTAAGGGTCGCAGGTCATGAGCTTCCGGAACATCTCCGCCTGGGCGATCCGGAACCCGGTTCCGCCGATCGTCCTCTTCCTGTTCCTCACGGTGGCTGGCCTCGTCAGCTTCAACCGGATGGACGTGAACAACAATCCGGACATCGACTTCCCGATCGTCTGGATCTCGATCAGCCAGCCGGGCGCCGCGCCGAGCGAGCTCGAGACGCAGATCACCCAGCAGGTGGAAAGCGCCGTACGCAGCCTGCAGGGCATCGACGAGATCAACTCGACGGTGACCGAGGGCAATTCGCAGACCGTCGTGCAGCTGGCGATCGGCACGCCGATCGACCGCGCGGTGGAGGATGTGCGCAGCGCGATCCAGCAGGTCCGCGGCAACTTGCCCGACGGCATCCTGGAGCCGCAGATCGGCCGCGTCGATTCGGCCAGCGACAACGACATCGCCAGCTTCACCGCGATCGCGCCCGACATGACGGTCGAGCAGCTGAGCTGGTATATCGACAACACGGTCGCCAAGAGCCTGCTCTCGATCGAGGGCATGTCGGCGGTGAACCGCAACGGCGGCGTCAACCGCGAGATCCGCGTCCAGCTCGATCCGGCCAGGCTCCAGTCCTATGGTCTCACCGCCAGCCAGGTGAACCAGCAGCTGCGCCAGGTGAACATGAACGCGGCGGGCGGGCGCGCCGAGATCTCCGGCTATGAGCAGTCGGTCCGCGTGCTCGGCAACGCCAAGGACGCCTATTCGCTCGGCCAGACCCAGATCGCGCTCGGCGGCGGCCGTACCGTCCGCCTGGCCGACATCGCCAGCGTGACCGACAGCTATGCCGAGCTGCGCAGCGCGGCGCGGTTCAACGGCCATGCCGTGATCTCGTTCGACATCCAGCGCGCCAAGGGCGCGTCGGACGTGACGATCTATCACGAGGCCCAGAAGAAGCTGAAGCAGCTCGAGAAGAACAACGACAAGGTTCATTTCGAACTGCTGGCCAATTGGAGCAAATACGCCGAGCAGCAATATGATTCGGCGATGGAAGCGATGATCGAGGGCGCCGTGCTCGCCGTCATCGTGGTGCTGATCTTCCTGCGCGACTGGCGCGCGACGGTGATCTCGGCGCTCGCCATTCCGCTCTCCTCGATCCCGGCCTTCTGGTTCATGGACCTGCTGGGCTTCACGCTGAACCAGATGACGCTGCTGGCGCTTTCGCTGGTGGCAGGCGTGCTGGTGGACGACGCGATCGTGGAGATCGAGAACATCGTCCGGCACATGCGCATGGGCAAATCGGCCTATCAGGCGTCGATCGACGCGGCCGACGAGATCGGCATCGCGGTGCTCGCCACCACCATGTCGATCGTCGCGGTGTTCCTGCCCGTGGGCCTGATGCCCGGCATCTCGGGGCAGTTCTTCAAGAATTTCGGCCTGACGGTCGTCGCCTCGGTGCTGATGAGCCTTGCGGTGGCTCGCCTCGTCACGCCGATGATCGCCGCCTATTTCCTCAAGGCCAAGGGCCATGCGTCGCACGGCGAAGGCCCGATCATGGACGCCTATGTGAAGCTGCTGCGCTGGACGCTGCACCATCGCTGGTCGGCGATCCTCGGCTTCTTCCTGTCGCTGGTGATGACCGTCGGCTTCTTCTTCATCCTGCCGATGACCTTCCAGCCGACGCAGGACGAGGACCAGGTGAGCGTCAATGTCGAGATGGTGCCGGGCACCACGCTGGAACAGACCGATCGCGTCGTCCGCCAGGTCGCCGACCGGCTGCGCGCCGAGCCGAACGTGGAGAATCTCTACGAGCGCGCCGGCGTCGGCAACGGCCGCGTGCTGGTCATCTTCAAGGACAAGCGCACCGAGACGAGCGACGCGTTCACCCGCCGCCTGGCACCCGACCTGCTCAAGATCCCCGATGCGCGGGTGGGCTTCCGCGCCCAGGGCGGCTGGGGCTCGAGCGGCCGCGCGCTGACCATCACGCTCGGCGGCGAGGATCCGGCGCTGCTCACCAAGACCGCGCTCACGCTGGTCGAGCAGATGTCGAAGATGCCCGAGCTCGTGGCGCCGCGCATCGCGGGCGACCTCAACCGGCCGGAGATCGTGATCAAGCCGCGGCTCGACCTGGCGGCGAATCTCGGCGTCACCACGGCGGCGCTCTCCAGCGCGATCCGCATCGCGACGCTGGGCGATATCGACCAGAACAGCGCGAAATTCTCGCTGACGGATCGCCAGATCCCGATCCGGGTGGCGCTGCAGGAGAATGCCCGCGCCAAACTCGACACGATCAAGAACCTGCCGGTGCAGACGCAGAATGGCGGTTCGGTCCAGCTCGGCACCGTGGCGGACATCGCCTTCGGCACCGGTCCGACCAAGATCGAGCGCCTGAACCTGCAGCGGCGCGTCGTCGTCGGCGCCGACCTGGCGACCGATCCCAAGACGGGCAAGGCCGTGGTCTCGGGCGTCGCGCTCCAGAAGATCCACGAGCTGCCGATCATGAAGAACCTGCCGATCGGCGTGGCGGAAATGACCGTCGGCAACGCCAAGTGGCAGGCGGAGATGGTGAAGAACTTCGTCATCGCGCTGATGTCGGGCGTGTTCCTGGTCTTCGCGGTGCTGGTGCTGCTCTATCGCCGCTTCATGTCGCCGCTGGTGAACATGGGCTCGCTGCTCAACGCGCCGCTGGGCGGACTGATCGCGCTGTGGATCGCCGGCCAGCCGATCTCGATGCCGGTGCTGATCGGCGCGCTGATGCTGTTCGGCATCGTCGCGAAGAACTCGATCCTGCTGATCGACTTCGCGCTGGAGGAGATGGCCAAGGGCGTCGACAAGTTCACCGCGATCGTCGATGCCGGGCACAAGCGCGCCCAGCCGATCCTGATGACCACGGTGGCGATGGTCGCCGGCATGATCCCGACCGCGCTTTCGCTGAACGGCGACGGTTCGTGGCGCGCGCCGATGGGCATCACCGTGATCGGCGGCCTGATCCTGTCGACGCTGCTCACGCTGGTGATGGTGCCCGCGCTGTTCAGCCTGGCGGTCGGCCTCGAGCAATGGCTGGGGCCGCGGCTGTCGCGCCGGCTGCTCACCTTCCGGCCGGGCGACGATGGCAGCCGCGTGATCGGCCATGGCCATGGCGGCGGGACGATCGAGCACAAGCCCGGGGACGATTCGCCGCAACCCGCGGAGTGAACTTGATCCCGTCTGATGTATTGGGGAGTGCGTGACCATGTTGCGCACTCCCCTTTCGTCCGAGCCGGTCCCCGCCGGCCTGCGCCGGATGCGGCTGGTCGCGACGGGCCTGCTGGTGGCGATGGCCGCCCTGTTCCTCCTCACCCGCGCCTTCGACCATGCCCATCCGGCGATCGGCTATGTCCGCGCCTTTGCCGAAGCGGCGATGGTGGGCGGGCTGGCCGACTGGTTCGCGGTGACGGCGCTGTTCCGCCACCCGCTCCGCCTGCCCATCCCCCACACCGCGATCATCCCGCGCAACAAGGACCGGATCGCGAGCACCCTCGCCCAGTTCCTGCGCGACAATTTCCTTACGCCCAAGGTGGTCGCCCGGCGGATGCAGCGGCTCGACGTGGCGGGCGCGGCGGGGCGCTGGCTCGCCAATCCGGTGCACGCCGACGGCCGGATCGGGCGCAGCGCCGGGCGCCTGGCCGCCGATTTCCTCGAATCGCTCGACCAGGAGCGGCTGGGCGGCATGGCCAAGGGCGCGATCGCCGCCCGGCTGCGCGCGATCGACGTGGCGCCCCTGTTCGGCCAGGCGCTGGGCGCCGCCATCGCCAATGGCCGGCACCTGCCGCTGCTGGACGGCATGATCCGCTGGGCGGCCAAGGTGCTCGACGCCAACGAGCACATGATCCGCGAGATGGTCCACAACCGCGCCGGCGGGCTGATGCGCTGGACCGGGCTGGACGAGACGCTGGCCAACAAGATCATCGAGGGGCTCGACAGGCTGCTCGGTGAAATGGCCGAAGACCCCGGCCATCCGCTCCGCGCCAAGGCCGAGGAGGGGCTGGAACGGCTCGCAGACGATCTGCAGCACAAGCCCGAGCTGCGCGACAAGGTGGAGGCGTTCAAGCTCGAGATGCTCGAGAACCAGGCCTTCCAGCGCTGGATCGACGGGCTGTGGGAGACGAGCCGCGCCGCCCTGCTCCGCCTCGCCCGCGATCCCGGCAGGGCGCTGGGCGGCCGGATGGGCGAGACGCTGCGCCAGTTCGGCGTCACCCTGCAGCAGGACCGCAAGCTCGCCGAGACGATCAACCGCTTCGCCCGGCGCAGCGCGGTCGGCGCGGCGGCCGATTATGGCGACGGCATCGTCCGCCTCGTCTCCGACACGATCAAGGGCTGGGACGCGCGGACGATCACCGGCCGGCTGGAGAATGCCGTCGGCCGCGACCTCCAATATATCCGGATCAACGGCACTCTGGTGGGCGGGCTGGTCGGCGTCCTCATCCACACGATCGACGCGCTTCTATGAATGCCGCGCCCTTGCCCGGCGTGCCGCGGACCCGGTTCGCCCGGAGCGCCGCCGCCGGACTATCGCCAGTCGAGCAGCGGCCAGCCCTTTTCCGCGGCGAGCGCGCGCAGCGGCCCATGCGCATTGACCGCGTATCCCTCGTCCGCCCAGCCGAGCAGGGGCGCATCCGAGACATGGTCCGAATAGGCGCGGACATGGGCGCCGTCCCGCGCGATCCCCTGTGCCGCCATCCAGCCTTCGACCCGGCGGAGCTTTGCGGGCCCGTAACAGTTGTCCCCTTCGATCAGGGAGAGAATCCGGCCTTGCCCATCGCGCTTCGCCTCGGTTGCGATCACGTCGTCAAAGCCCAGCAGGCGCCCGATCGCCGCGGCATAATAGCCGTGCGAGGCAGTCGCCATGACGAGGCGATAGCCCGCCGCGCGATCCGCCGCGATCTGGGCACGCGCGCCCGGCAACACGCCGTGCGCCGCTTCGCGCGCCGCGAACGCCTGGGCCAGCCGGGCCATCTCGTCGGGAGACAATGCGCCGCCGAGCAGCAGCCGCTGCGAGAATTGCTTGAGGCCGGCGCGGTCGGTCAGCTTGAGCAGATAGGCGACCCCGGCCACGCCCACCGCCGGAAACAGCGCCAGCCGCCAGGGTGCGCGAGACCGGGCCGCCATGGCCAGGAAGCGCGTCCAGGTCGGCGCCGCGGTGATGGTCTTGTCCATGTCGTAGATTGCGAGAAACTGCATTGAAGCATCTACGAGCGGCAACGCTTGCCGATCCAGTCCGAATCGCGGAAAGGTGCCGGCGATGAGCGTCCTGGCCGACTTCGAACGGGTTGATTCCGACAGCGGCGGGGCGGTGCTCCGCTTCACCGGCAATTTGTCGCTCGCCAGCCTGGGCGACCTTCCCGACCGGCTCGACCGCGTCGACGGCCAGGTCGCGCGGCTCGACCTGTCGCAGGTCGCGCGGATCGACACGGTCGGCGCCTGGGTCATCCATCGCTTCGCGCGCGACAGGGAAGCGGCGGTCGAAGGGCTCCAGCCGGCCAGCCAGCATCTGTTCGACCAGGTCGTCGCCGCCGAGCATCCGATCGAGCTGCCGCCCAAGCCGGAGAGCCCCTTCGTCCATCTGCTTGCCGAGATCGGCGATGCGGTGTTCACCGCGATGCACACGCTCTATGGCCTGCTCGGCTTCATGGGCGCCACGGTGATCGCCTTCTGGAACGTTGCGACGCATCCGCGCCGCTTCCGCTTCCATGCGACGGTCCATCGCTTCGAAGTGGTCGGCGTCTCGGCGCTCGGCATCATCGGGCTGATGAGCTTCCTGATCGGCGTGGTGATCGCACAGCAGGGCGCGGTGCAGCTCCGCCAGTTCGGCGCCGAGGTCTATACGATCAACCTGGTCGGCCGCATCACCTTGCGCGAGCTCGGCGTGCTGATGACCGCGATCATGGTCGCCGGGCGTTCGGGCTCGGCCTTCGCCGCCCAGATCGGCACGATGAAGCTGACCGAGGAGATCGACGCGATGCGTACCATCGGCGTCTCGCCGATGGAGGCGCTGGTGGTGCCGCGCACGATCGCGGTGGTGACGATGCTGCCGCTGCTCGGCTTCTATTCGGCATTGATCGGAATCATCGGCGGCGGATTGCTCTGCTGGGTGCAGCTCGGCATTCCGCCGATCACCTTCGTCCAGCGCATCCGCGAAGTCGTGCCGCTCGACGATCTGTGGGTCGGGCTGATCAAGGCGCCGGTGTTCGGCGCGATCATCGCCATCGCCGGCTGCTTCCAGGGCATGCAGGTGGAGGGCGATGCCGAGCAGGTCGGCCGGCGCACCACCACCGCCGTGGTCCAGGCGATCTTCCTGGTCATCGTGCTCGACGCCTTCTTCGCCGTGTTCTTCAGCCAGATCGGGTGGATATGAGCGACCCCGCCCCTTCCCCCTCGCGGGACGACATCGTCATCCGTGTCCGCGACCTGAAGACCGGCTTCGGCGATCAGATCGTCCATGACGGGCTCGATCTCGACGTGCGGCGCGGCGAGATACTGGGCGTGGTCGGCGGTTCGGGTACCGGCAAGTCGGTGCTGATGCGCTCGATCATCGGGTTGCAGACGCCGATCGAGGGCGAGATCGAAGTGTTCGGCGAGAACACCATCGGCCGCGAGGAGACCGAGGCGACTGCGATCCGCAGGCGCTGGGGCATCCTCTTCCAGGGCGGCGCGCTGTTCTCCACGCTCACCGTGTCGGAGAATGTCCAGGTCCCGCTCAAGGAATATTATCCGCAGCTCGATCAGGCGCTGCTCGAGGAGATCGGCGCCTACAAGGTGGTGATGACCGGCCTGCCGCCCGAAGCCGCGCCCAAATATCCCGCCGAGCTTTCGGGCGGCATGAAGAAGCGTGCCGGCCTGGCCCGCGCGCTCGCGCTCGACCCCGAGCTGCTGTTCCTCGACGAGCCCACCGCCGGGCTCGACCCGATCGGCGCGGCGGCGTTCGACGAGCTCACCGCCTCGCTCCAGAAGACGCTGGGGCTCACCGTGTTCCTGATCACGCACGATCTCGACACGCTCTACGCCATCTGCGACCGGGTCGCGGTGCTCGCGGACAAGAAAGTGATCGCAGTCGGAACGATTCCCGAACTGCTCGCCTTGGATCACCCATGGATCCAGGAATATTTCAACGGACCGCGCGGGCGCGCGGCAGTCGCCGGCAGCAAGGCGCATCGGGCTGAGGACAGGGGCTGATGGAAACTCGATCGAATCACGTGCTCGTCGGCGCCGTCGTGCTGATCCTGCTCGCGGTGCTCGCCTTGTTCATCGTCTGGCTCGCCCGGCTGAGCGGCGGCAACGAGCGCGAGTACGACATCTTCTTCCGCCAGTCGGTCGACGGGCTCAATCCGGGCTCGGCGGTGTCGTTCTCGGGCGTGCCTTCGGGCCAGGTGAAGTCGATCGAGTTCTGGAAGCCCGATCCCCAGCTGGTGCGCGTGCGCGTCGCGGTGCGCAACGAGGTGCCGATCCTCGAAGGCACCACCGCGACGATCCAGAGCAGCTTCACCGGCCCCAGCACCGTGCAGCTCGAAGGCGCCGTGAAGGGCGCGCCGCCGATCAAATGCCCCCACGAGCGCCCCGAGGCGGCATGCCCGCTCGGCGTGCCCGTGATCCCGACCAAGCCCGGCGGCCTCGGCGCGATCTTCTCCTCGGCGCCCAAGCTGCTGGAGCGGCTGACCACGCTGACCGAGCGGCTGACCGAGCTGATGAGCGACAAGAACCAGGCCTCGATCGCCGGCATCCTGGCGAACACCAACCGGCTGACCGATGCGCTCGCCGATCGCGGGCCCGAAATTGCCGCCACGCTTGCCGAGACGCGGGTCGCGATCCAGAAGTTCGGCACCGCCACCGAGCAGATCGGCGAGCTGGCCAAGACGACCAACGGCGTGGTGGCCGACGACGTCAAGCCGACCATCGCCAATCTCAACCAGACGATCGCCTCGGCCAAGAAGAGCATGGATACGCTCGAGGCGATGCTAGGCGATGCCCGGCCGGGCGTGCAGGCCTTCTCGAAGAAGACGGTGCCCGAGATCGGCCAACTGATCCAGGATCTGCGCCAGATGGCGCAGTCGCTGTCCTCGGTCGCCGACAAGATCGACCAGGGCGGCGCGAGCAGCCTGGTCGGCAGCCCGAAGCTCCCTGACTACAAGCCCAACAAGTGAGGCCCGCGATGAAGAAGCTCGCCCTGCTCCTGCTGGCCGCCCCGTTCGCCGCCACGCTCTCCGGCTGCGTCTCCTTTGGCGGCAAGCCGCCCAAGGTGCCGTTCCTCACGCTCGAGGCCGCCGAGCAGATCAAGCCCGGCGACGTGCAGACGCCGGCCTCGGGCACCACGGTGACCGTGCTGTTCCCCACGGTGCCGCACGAACTGGCGACGACGCGCGTGCCGGTCCATTCGGGCGAGAATGCCGTCGCCTATGTGAAGGACGCGCAATGGGTGGAAGCGCCGCCGCGCCTGTTCGCGCGGCTCGTGGGCGACACCATCTCGGCGCGCACCGGGCGGCCGGTGCTGAGCTATCGCCAGTCGCAGATCGATCCCGGCGCCGTGCTTTCGGGCGAGCTGCGCCAGTTCGGCGTGGATGCCGACAGCAACGAGGCGGTCGTCCAGTTCGATGCGCTGCTGGTGCAGGGCGACGACGCCACCAAGTTCCAGAAGCGCCGCTTCGAAGCGCGCGCGCCGCTCGCCGAGGTGAAGCCCGATCTGGTCGCCAAGGCCCTCAACCAGGCGGCGAACCAAGTCGCCACCCAGGTCGCGGACTGGGTGGGGAAGTAGCTTCCGGCCCGCAAGACCAATTCGTCATCCGGCCTTCGCCGGGATGACGACCTTGCGGGTCTATGGCGCCCGGCGCACCGCCGGCAGCGCGTTGCACAGGTCGACGCCGCCCATCGGCACGGTGAAGAAGGCGCCGTCGCGATTCTCGCGCGCCTTGATCCAGGCGGCAAAGCGGGGATTGTCGGTCGCGCGATACTGGAAGTGCGGGCGCTCGTCCGCGGGAAGCTGGCTGGCGAGGCGCACCGAGAGGATCGGCGTCGGCGCCTGGTCCTTGGCATAGACGCCGAGCTGGGCGGTGCCGCGCGGCAGGCTGGAGAGCCATTGCATCCCTTCCACGATCCGCCCGACGATCGCGATGTTGCGGTCGAGCGGGCGCGGAGCATGACCGATCACCGTGTAGAGCTCGGCGCCGCTGCCGGTGGACGGCGCCAGGTCGCGCGCGACGCCGACCATCGAATAGCAATGGGTGAGCGAACTGGTCGCGCCATAATTGGCGAGCGGCCAGCCATCGGCGCTGAGGCCGGTCTTCGCGGCATAGCTGTCGCGCTTGGCGAAAGCGAAGCTCCGCACGGCATCGAATCCGGGCCATTCATATTCGGCGGGCGGGTTCTCGATCACGCCGGGCGGGAGCGCGGTCTTGTCGTCGCCGCCGCCCCATTGCGTCACGTAATTGTCCTGCACGCGATAGACGCTGGTGCCGTCCCACCAATGCGCCTCGGCGAGCTTGCGGATGTTGGCGACGTGCGCGGGCGCGTAGCGCGGGGCGAGGCGGATGAAGACCTGGTGGCCGCCCTGCAGCGTCATCACCAACATCTCGTCGTCGGGAATCGCCTTCCAGTCCGCGGGCGCGGGGTCGGCCGGCGAAGGGGCGGCGACGGTCTGGGCGATGGCGGGAAGGGCGGCGAACGCGGCGAGCGCTAGGATCGGCTTCAGCATGGCGCGAAGAGTGCCACGGCACCACCTGCTTGCCTAGGGGCCCGCCAATCGCTAGGGCACGCAACTTCCGGGACATGCGGAGCGGTGGCCGAGTGGTCGAAGGCGCTCGCCTGGAAAGTGAGTATACGGCAAAACCGTATCGAGGGTTCGAATCCCTCCCGCTCCGCCAATTACTTCTATCGTATTGAATGAATTTCCAAGGGTCGCTCCCACGACCTGGTTCGCAGCTGCTCCCGGCACCCCTTTGCAGCAGTCAACCGTGGCCCATTCCGTTCCTCCGGAATCCACCAAGGCGCCGCTCGGCTCCGGGCGACTCCACTCATCGTCCCACATGCGGCGCGAAGTCGATCCGCGCCCGCTCGCCGATGCGCCCGCCCGTGACGCGCCCCTCGACCAGTTCGTAGCCCATCAGCGCGAATACGCGGCCGCCCAGGAAGATCGGCCGGGCATTGCCGTACCAGTCGACGCAGGACGCCTTGCATGCATCGTCGCGCGCGCGCTCGGCATTGGCGACCAACTCTCCCGCCGGGGAGAACCGACGTGCATCACGCCGGAGAAAGGCGACCGCCGACCCCGACCCCAGGAAGCGCGCGGCCGGGGAATTGCGGAGATCGCGGGTAACCGGTAGGCCCAGCATTCCCGATGCGCCATCGCGGCTATCGTCATCCGGCCGGAAGAAGAAGGCCTGGCTGCGGCGTTCGCCCTCATGGGCCGCCGGCAGGAAATACGTGTCTCCAAGCCGCACCGGGCCGGCCAGCTCGATCGCGCTGAAGCCGAGCCGTTCCTTCATGTCATTGCCGATGGCGATGGCGTCGGCCCCGATGATGTCGATCCGGTCGACGCCATGCGGCAAGGGGATCCGCACGATCGGCCCGCCGTTCAATGGCACCGCATAGACGGGCTTCGCGCCGCTATGCTCGTTGAAGCCGCCCGCGCTGTAGAGGAGGTGCTTGCCGACGAAGCGATTGTGGAAGTTCCAGCCGTCCTTCTCGACGGGCAGCGCGCGATAGGCGGCGGCAGGAACGACATGCGAGCCGTCGCCGAAGCTCGCGATCGGGAGCGTCAGCAGCGCCGTGGCGCCTTCGGTCCGCTCGGACCGCCACATCGCGTCGCCGGCGCTGTCCGCGCGTACGACGACATTGAGGCGCTTCGCCGCGCGGTCCTCGGAGAAAGAGAATTGGTCGACCGGCCCGCCCCAGGCCTGGGCCGCGCCCGGCGCCGAGCCATCGAGCGGCAGGCGATAGACAAACGCGCCGGACCGGGCGCTCCTGGCACGAACGCTATCGGTCCAGACATAGACCGCTTCCCCGGAGACATAGAAAGTCCGCGAGGAAGAACCCAGCACCGCAGTGGCGCTACAGGTCATGCGCGGCGCCGCGAGGTCGCACTGGGTGACGCTGTGCAGCGTCGACATGTCGGCATTCGGCGCGCGGCGCAGCGGCTCGGGCACGTAAAGCCGGGTCGCGGGCATGGTACGGCTGAATGGCGCGCCCTGCTTTCCGGACCAGCGCTGCAGACCCGGCAATGCGTCGAACGGCTTGCTCGCATCGATATCGAGCGGCGTGTAGAAGATCAGCTTCGAGCCGATGAGACGCGAGGCATAGTTGCTCGCCGAATAATAGTCGTTCGAGCGCAGGTGATAGCTGTCCTCGTAGCGCAGCTTGCCCGTCGGCGAGATCCGGAAGCGATTGATCTCGGTGCCGCCGCGTTCATAGCTGTAGCCCACCACGATCACCCGGTCGCCATGCACCAGCATCTCGTCATACCAGGCATCGCCGGAAGTGCCCGGCGGAAAGGCATCGACATGGTCGACAGGAGTCATGTCGTTCCCGGCAAGCGAGACCGTGAACAACCGCCCGCGCCGCAGGATGACGAGGTGATCGCCCGCGACCTTGACGATACCTCCCTCGTCGACATCGGCTTCCTGGGTGTTGGTGATGCCGGGCGCCTTCGTGCCGGTCACCGTCACCGCATCGGCTGCCTCGGAAGGCGCCGCCACCGCCGCTGGCGGCGGCGCGGGCACCGGCATGTCATACAGCACCGGCGAGCGGGGCCGGACGACACGTTGCCTGGCGGCTACCCGGCGCATGAACGCGGCCAGCTCCTTGTCGTCCGCAAAGGCCCGCATCGTGGTGGTGGTATCCTGTCTGGCGGGTGCGGCAGGAGCGGCGCAGCCGCCGAACAAGGCCGACATGGCAAGTGCCAACGCAAATCCCCGCATACAGACTCTCCCTGACGAGTATGTAATGTTATTATGTCACATATTCCGCGGCAATCAACTGCTTGCGAAACGGCCTGGGTCCTTCACCGCCGAAGCTTCGCCAGGCGGACGCACCGGGCCGCTCGTCGAACCCCGTCTGTCGTTCATCGCCCGCGGCGGCGATTGATAGAAGCAGCCCCCCGGTTGATCGAACAGCGCGACGCTTCACCGGCCCCATCGAATATCCCTCGGCCATCGCCCTCCTCCGGAGTGCGCGATCGAACGGAACAACATGGGAATAGTCTGATGCGTATCGTACATTTGGGACTGTTGTCTCTCGCCCTTCTGGGCTCGTCCAGTTTCGCCCATGCGACCACGGCCGGCACCGGCATGCGCGGAACCGGCAAGGTCCTGGTCTCCACGCGCGATCTCGACCTTGCGACCGATACCGGCGTCAGGACGGCGCGCGCGCGGGTGCGCCGGGCAGCGGAGCGTGTTTGCAGCGACTATCCGCGCATCGGCATATTGCCATCGGCCGAAAGCGCGCGCTGCCGCGCCGCCGCGGTGCACGAAGCGGACGTCAGGATCGTGGCATTGGCTTCCCGCGCGCATGAAGATCGCCTCGCATCGGCCGGCATGGACAGCCGCACGCGATGACGGCTCCACACGGACTCCGGCGCCGTCGAAGGCTCTGGCGGGCTCACCGGCCGGCCAGGGCCTTCACCGCTGCCAGATAGGAGCGGCCGACCCGGACCTCGGCGCCATCGGCCAGCATCGCGTACCAGATACCGAGCCCGTCATGGCGCAGCCTGGCGATGAAATCCCGCCGGACGATCGTCGAGCGGTGCACCCGAATGAACCTGGCCGGGTCGAGTCGGCGCTCGAGGTCGCCGAGGGTCCGGTGCAGCAGGAAGCTGCGCGACCCGACCTGCAGGGACATATAGTCGCGCATCGCATCGATCCGCTCGACGTCCATGGCCGCGATGCGCACCATTTCCGAGCGATGGGGAACCCAGAATTCCTCGATCCGATCGGACTGGGCGATGGACTGGCGCTCCGGGCCGGCGATCCGCCGGCGCGCGCGCGCAACTGCCCGCACCAGCCCCTCGGAGGTTACCGGCTTCAGCAGATAGTCGACTGCGGCAACATCGAATGCCGCCAGGGCAAAGCCGTCAAAGGCCGTGCAGAAGACGATGACGGGCGGCCGCTCTGCGGCGCAGAGCGCCTTCGCCACATCCATGCCGTCCACTTCCGGCATGGCGATGTCGAGAAGCACGAGGTCGGGCGACAGCGACTTTGCCAGCCGCAGCGCGACCTCCCCATCGGATGCGGTCCCGGCCAGCGAGAGATTGGGAATGTGCGCGCAAAGCATGACCAGTCGCTCGATCGCGAGCGGCTCGTCGTCCACGATCAGCGTTCGCAGGGTCGGCTCAAGGTTCATCGAAGGTCAGCGGCATTGCGAGATCGACACGGAAGCCATCGGGGTCGAACGGGCGCACGCGGCAATGGCCCCTGTCGCCGAACCGCGCGGCGATGCGATCGGCGACGTTGCGCAAGCCCAGTCCAGTCCCTCCCTCGGCCGCCTTGCCGGCGGCTCCCGGCTCGCCATCGTCCTGCACCGTCAGGAGCAGGAGGCCCTGCTGCGCGCTCGCACGGATGCCGATCGTAACCGGGCGGCGCGATCGCGACACGCCGTATTTCACCGCATTCTCGATCAGCGGCTGCAGGATCAGTCCGGGGACGAGGGCATCGCGCAGATCGTCCGGCAGCTCGATGGCGAGACGCAGCCGGTCGGGGAATCGGACCTGCTCGATCTCGAGATACAGGCGCTGCAGCCGGATCTCTTCGGTCAGCAGCATATCCTCGCTCGGGTCTCCGACCAGACTGGCCCGGAAGAAGCTCGAGAGATTGATGATCATCCGTTCGGCGGCCGGGCGCCTCCCGGCCATGACCAGGGTGGACAGCGAATTGAGCGTGTTGAACAGGAAGTGCGGGTTGACCTGATATCGCAGCGCCCGCAGCTCGGCGGCTTGCGCCGCGGCGCGGAACGCGGCGTTCTTTCGCTCCAACGCGCCGACTTCCGCGGCATAGCGAAGCGCAAAATACAGCGCCGCCCAGCCGACGAAGAAGAAATAGCTGTTGACCGCGCTGTCCGCGATCATCTTGATCACGGCCATATCGGCGTCGTCGGCGTTCGTCCCCCCCACCTGCACCATCATCCGCCCCGATCGCTGCGCGCCGGAGGGCGGGTTGCCCGTAGCGGCCGCGGTCGTTGCCCAGGGGGATTTCAGGACGTCGAACACCAGCCAGCTGACGGAAGAAAAGGCGAGCGCCGCAGGTGCCGCCAGCAATCCCGCCGCGATCATGCCGCGCCGCAGGGAACTCGTCGGAATCCTGCGCAATATCAGATAGAGCAGGCAGGTGAGCCCCATGCTGAAGAGCATGATCGCCAGGCGCCTGGCCAGTATATCGAGCTGGCCGGCCTGCCCGATGACCGCCGAACGCGCCGTGACGATGGCGCAATAGAACAACCAGAAACCGGCAATCGACAACAAGGCGACCCGTGGCGAGAGATCTGGTTCGTCGTACGGGTCCGCTGCAGGTTCCTCGGGCATGATGGATCATAGCGCCGGGGCGGCAACCGTAGAAGCGGGTGCCGTGTCGCTGATCGAAGCCTGTCGGGCGTTCATCGAAACCCAGGGGCGCCAGGCGCTCCGTCAGGCTCTCTTCGGGATGGAACCAGATGAAAGGACTCGCCGTGATTCTTCCCGTCGGCCGACGGCCGCATGCCCTGCTGGCAACTGCAGCGCTCATGGCCCTATTCGCTCCCTGTGCCGTCGTGGCGCAGATTTCATGGCAGGCCATCCTTGCGGATGCGGGCCGACCCGATACCGACAAGGCGCGCGATCCGGACCGCAGGCCGGCCGAGATGCTCGCCTTCGCCAAGGTGCGCGGAGGCGAGACGATCGTCGATTTCCTGCCGGGCAAGGGGTATTTCACCAGGCTGTTCAGCCTCGCTGCCGGCGCGGGTGGGACGGTCTATGCCGTAACCCCCCAGATACTGCTCGACAGGGCCAAGGGCCGCCCGCTCCCGCCACCCGTGTCGGGCGAGCCCGGCCGCGGCAATGTCCATGAAATCGTCGCCAGCGACCGGCCGTTCGATCTACCCCAAAAGGCCGATCTGGTATGGACGTCGCAGAATTATCACGATGTCCATATCTGGCTGGGCGCCGCGGGCACATCGATGCTGAACAAGCAGGTCTTCGACGCACTCAAGCCCGGCGGCCTCTACGTCATCCTCGATCACGCCGGCGCGCCTGGCCTGGATGACGCCGGGATGGCCAAGATGCATCGGATCGACGAGGCGCTGGTCAAGAGCGAAGTGACCAAGGCGGGGTTCGTCCTCGACGGCGAATCCAAGGCCCTGCGGAATCCGGCGGATCCCCATTCGGCGAACGTCTTCGATCCTTCGATACGCGGCAAGACCGATCAGTTCGTCCTGCGTTTCCGCAAACCGGGATGACAGGATGCCTCCGCGCGCCGGACCGTCACCGCCGCCGGGAAGTCCGCGCGGTGCGGCCGGCGTCGCATGGCGATATGCGGGCGACCGCGCAATTCGCTACCTAGACATCGGCGCCCCAGACACCGCCCCACAGGAGCGTGGCGAAAACCGCCAGCCCGGTAGCCGCGACCAGAAGCCCGGTGCCGGCATGGGATCTCGTCGCGAACCGGCCGACGAACATGGTGATCGCAGCCATGCCGACCGGAATGCCGAGAAGATAATATAGGTCGGGATGGAACGCGCCGTTCCGCCACCAGGCGAAGAGGGCCATGGCGAGCAGCAGCGTCCAGAACAGGCCGGCGAGAATGAGGAAGGAGCGACGCATGCCAGCTTGATGCCAGCGCTATCGAAGGTCCGCAATGAAAGGCGAAGGCGGAATTCCGGGCAGAAGCAGCCAGTCGGGGCCATGCATCTATCCGAGCACGTCGGTCAGAAGCCGTTTCCAGTTCGCGCCCATGATCTTGTCGACCTCGCGCGGGCGAAAGCCGGCCTGGTCGAGTGCCTGCGAAATCCGAGCCATGCGGTCGATCCGGTTCAGCTCCGGAATGACGACGTGCTCGGGCGTCCATTCGAATCCCGGCACGCCCTGGCGCCGCAGGGCGATCCACCAGTCGAGATATTCCTGCACGCCCTTGCCATTGTCGTTCCCGAGCTTGATCAGATTGGGTTGGCCGGCCATCGGAAAGTCATTGGCGATGCCGACCGCTTCCAGGCCGCCCACTTTCACGACGTGGCGGATCTGGGCCACATAGTCGGCGACCGTGGGCGGATTCCGGCGCGTGAGCCAGAAGCTCATCATGAAGATCCCCATCACGCCGCCGCGCTCGGCGATCGCACGGATCGCTTCGTCCGGGGCGCAACGCGGATGATCGACGATCGCCCGCGCGGCACCATGGCTCAGCGCTATCGGCGTCTTCGACCGCGTCGCCGCCTCGATCATGGTCGCGACCGAGCCGTGCGACACGTCCGGCACTATCCGCAGCCGGTTCATCTCGGCCAGTCCTTCGATGCCGAGCGGCGTCAGGCCGGTCTGCTGTGTCTCCAGCGCGCCCCCGGCGAACAGGGTATTGTTGTGATGGGTGAATTGCAGGACCCGCAGGCCCTTTTCGTGGAAATGGGCGATCCGCGAGAGATCGCGATCGATCATCTCGGTCGACTGGAACTGCAGGAACACCGCGCAGCCGGGCCGCGTCCCGATCTCGCTGCCCTTCCGGGCGAGATAGGCGAACGGCGTGCTCCGCAACCGCTCGACGGCCTTGTCGATCGCGGGATCATTGGCCGCGAAGTTGCGGCTGTAGCGCGGAACGCCGTCCGCATCGCGGGTGGCGATCAGATCGGAGACATCGGCGATCATCCCGCCCAGTCCGGCGGCGGCGATCTGGCCCAGATCCGCGGGAAGGAAGCTGAGCGAGTCGAAGAACAGCCTGTTCCGCCCCGCCCCGCGCGCCAGCGCGGGCGCCCCCAGCGTGGCGGCCAGCGCGCCCGCAACCGATCGTCTCGTCCACATCGCGCTTCCTCCCAGGCTCCTCGTCAATTTCATAGCCGCGCGCGCCCGGCGCGCCAGTCCCTTGCGCGGACGCGCCACGACGGCGGGCACCTCACTGTCGATAGCGGCTCGGCGGCGCCCCCAGCACGCGCTTGAACATGGTCGAGAAATTGGCGGGGCTTTCATAGCCGAGATCCAGCGCGACCGCGGTGACCGGTTCTCCGGCAGCGAGCCGGGGCAATGCGACCGAGAGACAAGCCTGCTGGCGCCATTCGGTGAAGCTCATGCCCGTCTCGCGGCGAAAGAGCCGCGTGAAGCGGCGACGGTTCATCGCCAGCGCATCCGCCCATTCGTCGATCGTGGCGCGCGCGCGCGGCGCCTCGAGAAAGGCATGGCATCGCGCCGCCAGTGCGACCTGGCGCGGGAACGGCACGAGGATGGGGATGATCGGCGCCCGATCGATCTCCGCCACGAGCAATTGCATCACCAGCCCGTCGCGCCCGGCTTCGTCATATTCGACCGGCACTTCCGCCGCGCAGACCAGCAGCTGGCGCAGCAGCGGCGAGACCGCCACGACCCGGCACGCTCCGCCCAGCGCCGGGCAGGCGCCTGCCTCGATCAGCACGCTGCGGGTCTGGACGGCGCCGACCATGCGCACCGCATGGGGCGTTCCGGCCGGTATCCATACCGCGCGCTCGGGCGGCGCCACCCATGCGCCTTCGGGCGTGCTGACCGCGACCACGCCGCTCGCCGCGTAGAGGAACTGGGCCCGGCGATGCCGGTGCTCGGCCAGTTCGAACGAAGGCGGATAATCGTTGCCGATGCCGACCACGGGGCGCGGCACGTCCTCATAATCGTCGGGCGCACGATGATGCGACTGTCCCATTATCAAAATAATTTATCCCATCTGGCGAAGCGGGACGCTTTCTGGACGGCTAGTGCCGCGCCGACAAGGAGCGAATGATGAGCGACACCCGTGCAGCGACGATGGACGCCCCGCAGGCAGAGATGAACGGCACGGTGTTCGGCGTGATCGTCGCGATCAGCTTCTGCCACTTGCTGAACGACATGATGCAGTCGCTGCTTCCGGCGATCTATCCCAATCTCAAGACCGATCTGGGGCTGAGCTTCGGCCAGATCGGCCTGGTGACGCTCGCCTATCAGATCACCGCCTCGATCCTGCAGCCGCTGATCGGGTTGTACGCGGACAAGCGGCCCACGCCGCTGGCGCTTCCGGGCGGCACGCTCTTCTCGCTGGCGGGGCTGGCGATCCTGTCGGTCGCGCACAGCTATGGCATGGTGCTGGCGGGCGCGGCGCTGCTCGGCATCGGCTCCTCGGTCTTCCATCCCGAATCTTCCCGCGTGGCGCGCATGGCGGCCGGCCAGCGCCACGGCCTTTCCCAGTCCCTGTTCCAGGTCGGCGGCAATGCCGGCCAGGCGCTGGGCCCGCTCGCCGCCGCGCTGGTGGTGGTGCGCTGGGGCCAGTCGAGCCTCGCCTTCTTCGCGCTGCTGGCACTGCTTTCGGGCGCCGTCCTGTGGAACGTCGCCGCCTGGTATCGCCATCACGGGCTAGCGCGGCTGCAGGCGGGGCGCCGCGCATCCACGGCCGACCTGCTTCCCAAGGGGCATGCGGCGCGCGGCATCCTGATCCTGCTCGCGCTGATCTTCTCCAAATATGTCTATCTCGCCAGCCTCACGAGCTATTTCACCTTCTACCTGATCCATCGCTTCCAGGTGTCGGTGCAGAGCGCCCAGCTCTATCTGTTCGCCTTCCTGGCGGCAGTGGCGGTCGGCACGATCGCGGGCGGGCCGCTGGGGGATCGGTTCGGGCGCAAATATGTGATCTGGTTCTCGATCCTCGGCGCCCTGCCCTTCACGCTGCTGCTGCCCTATGTCAGCCTGTTCTGGACCGGCGTGCTGGTGCTGCCGATCGGCCTGATCCTGGCCTCCGCCTTCCCGGCGATCGTGGTCTTCGCGCAGGAGCTGGTGCCGGGCAAGGTCGGCATGATCTCGGGCCTGTTCTTCGGCTTTTCCTTCGGCATGGGCGGCCTCGGCGCCGCGGCGCTGGGATGGCTCGCCGACACGACCAGCATCGAGACGGTGTACCAGATCTGCGCCTTCCTGCCGGCGATCGGCCTCCTCACCGCGCTGCTGCCGAACATCGAGCGGGAGGGCGATCGGGCGCCGCGCTGATCGCACCCGGCGCCCCCGGGGGACCCGAAGGCGCTGCCGGCTTCAGAACCAGAAGCGGACGCCCGCCACCAGGCCGAGCGCGGACGGCTTCTCGCCATCCGCCCGGGCATAGTCGGCGGTGCGCCCCGCCTTCGCCTCCCAGGAAAGCCCGACATAGGGGGCGAAGCGCCGTGCGATCTCGTAGCGCAGCCGCAGGCCGATCTCCGCGCTGGTCAGCCCGGCGCCGATGCGCTGCGCCGGCATGTCCTGGGCCGAGAGGTTGAACTCGGCGCGCGGCTGGAGGATCAGCCGCTGATTGATGCGCTGGTCGTAATAGCCGCCCAGCCGGCCGAGCAGCTCGCCCCGGGTCGACAGGAACGCCGCACCCTCGACTTCGAACATATAGGGCGCCAGCCCCTCGAACCCGAGCGTGGCATAGGTCCGCGCCGGGCCCGGCCGGAAATCGTGCCGCACGCCGGCCTGCAGGTTGAAATAGGGATCGATGGCACGGCTGTAGAGCAGCTGGACCTCGGCGCTTTCGATGCCGCCGCGAACCAGGCCCTCGCCCTCGCTCTTCACCGTCAGGCGATTGACGTCGCCGCCGAACCAGCCCTCGCCTTCCCAGCGATAGGCGTCGCGCCCCTTGCGCGGCTGGAACTCGGCAAGGTTGAACAGGACCGAGCCGAGCGGCCGCCCACCCATCTCGCGCATCGAGATCTTGCGCGACCGTTCCATCTCGGCCGCCGGGAAGAACCGGTCGGCATAATGGTCGGTCGGCGGAGCCGGGGCCGGGGCATCGCCGGCCTCGAGCGCCGTGCCGGCCGCCTGCATCGCGGGCATCGCCCCGTGATCCATTCCGCCATGGTCCATCGGCGCGGCGTCCGCCGGCTTGTCCGCGTCGGGCTTCGTCTCCTGTTGCGGCGCGGCGGGCTTCGGCTTCGCGGGAGCCTTGGGCATCGGCATGCCATGCATGGAATGGTCCTGCGCGGCCACCGGCGAGCCCATCGCGAGCACGGTGCCGGCGGCGAGGATCGCGGCGCGCCGGATCATGCCGGGCCTCCCTTCGGCCGTACGCTCACGGTCCGCATCATCCCCGCCATCATGTGGTAGAGCAGGTGGCAGTGGAACGCCCAGTCGCCCACGGCGTCGGCGGTGAAGTCCCAGGTCACCTTGCCGCCGGGCTGCACGATCACCGTATGCTTGCGCGGCGCATGGTCGCCATGGCCGGTGACCAGCTCGAAGAAATGCCCGTGGAGGTGGATGGGGTGGCCCATCATCGTGTCGTTGATCAGGTTGACCCGCACCCGCTCACCCTCGACGAACGGGAAAGGCTCCATCGTGTCCGACATCTTCACGCCGTCGAACGCCCACATGAAGCGCTCCATGTTGCCGGTGAGATGGATGTCCAGGCTGCGCGACGGCGCGCGGACATCGGGGTTCCGATCGAGCGCCATCAGATCCTTGTAGACCAGCACGCGGTGGCCGACATCCTCCAGCCCCTGGCCGGGCTCTCCGGTGCGATCCATCGGCATCGGCGAGATGGTCTGGACGCCGGGCGTCTTGCGCACCTCGGGCGCATAGGAGAAGTCGCGCATCCGCATGGCGCCCATGTCCATGCCGGCCATGTCGCCGCCCGCCGTGCCGCCCATCGCCGAATGATCCATCCGCGAATGGTCCATTCCCGGCGACGCAGGAGCGGCCCCACCGAGCCTGGCCGAGGCATTCCGCTCGGCGCTGGGGTCGACGCCGCGCGGGGCGGACATCGCGCCGTGCGACATCCCCTGCATGCCGCCGGAGGCATCGGCGCCGCCGCCATGGTCCATCGACGACATGTCCATGCCCATGTCCTTCATCGTCGCCAGCGGGCGCGGGCGCAGCGGCGGCACCATGGCCGCCATGCCGGGCCGGGGCGCCAGCGTGGCGCGCGCCATGCCCGAGCGGTCGATGGCCTCGCCGACCAGCGTGAACGCCTTGTCCTCCATCGGCGTGACGATAGCGTCATAGGTCTCGGCGACGCCGATCTGGAACTCGTCGACCTCCACCGGCACGACATGCTGGCCGTCGGCCTGGACGATGGTGAGCCGCAGCCCCGGAATGCGCACGTTGAAATTGGTCATCGCCGCGGCGTTGACGAAGCGCAGCCGCACGCGCTCGCCCGGCTTGAACAGCGCGGTCCAGTTGTCGAACGGCCCATGCCCGTTGACGAGATAGGTATAGGCGGCGCCGGTCACGTCGGCGATGTCCGCCGGGTCCATCCGCATCTTGCCCCATTCGGCGCGGTCCTTGCCCTTCTGGTCACGCCCGGCCAGCAGTCCCGCCAGCGTCTGGCGCTGATAATTGTAATAGCCCGGCATCGCCTTCAGGTTGCGGAAGATCGCCTCGGGGCTGGATGGGCTGTGGTCGGACAGCAGGATCACATGCTCGCGATCGTAGCGAACGGGATCGGGGCCGGCGGGATCGATGATCATCGGGCCGTAAAGGCCCAGCTGCTCCTGCCCGCCGGAATGGCTGTGATACCAATAGGTGCCGTTCTGGCGGATCGGAAACTCGTAGAGGAAGGTCGAGCGCGGCGCGATGCCGGGGAAGGAAACGCCGGGCACGCCGTCGAACTGGGCCGGCACGATCAGGCCGTGCCAGTGGATCGAGCTGTCCTCGTCGAGCGCGTTCTCGACGTGCAGGCGGACATTCTGCCCCTCGCGCAGGCGGATGAGCGGCGCCGGCACGGTGCCGTTGACGCCGATCGCCCGATAGTGCCGGCCATCGATCGCCATGCGCTGCCGGGCGATCCTGAGCCTGACGTCCTCGCCCGAAACGGTCGGCAGGTCGGGCACCAGGCCGGGGGAGACGCTCTGGGCCCAGGCCGGCATCCATGCGGCGAGCGCCAGCCCGCCGGCACCAAGCCCGGCTCCGCGCAACAGCGTCCGCCGGTCGATCGTCTTCGTCATCATCGCCCCTGTACTGGGAGTTGTGCTTTCCATCGGATACGCGACAGCGGCGGCCACCCCTCATGGATCCGCTGGATCAGCGCCCCAGCGCATCGCCCAGCTTGATGCGGGCACGGCGGAGACGCGTCTCGACCGCCTTTGCGGTAATCTGCAGCACCGAGGCGGTTTCGGCCTGGCTCATGCCCTCGATCGCATGCAGGACAAGCGGCTCGCGGAGCGAGGCGGGAAGGTCGGCGATCGCGCGGCGGAGCCGGGCGAGCGCCTGGCGGTCGCCCGCCACCCTTTCCTGATCGGGCCGATCGTCCGGCACCGCCGCGGCCACCTCGTCGATGTCGCGGGCGAAGGTGAAGAACCGGCGGACCGTCCGGCGCCGTCCCCAGTCGCGGCATTTGTTGAGCGCGATCGCCGCCAGCCAGCCGCGCATCGGCCGTGCCGGATCATAGCGGCGCAGCGCCCGATGCGCCGAGAGGAATGTCTCCTGGGTCAGATCCAGCGCCTCGTCGGCATCGGCGACATTGCCGAGGATCAGCCGATAGACATGGCTGCGATGGCGGCGCACGATCTCGGCATAGGCAGCGTCGGTTCCCGCCACGGCCAGCGTGGCGAGGTCGCCATCGGACAGGGAACCATAGCCGGAGCTCACCGCGCGTCGGCGGTGAGCGCATGAACCACCGCACGATCGAACACGGCCTGCTGGTCGGGCCGCAGGATTTCCCGCATCGCGAAGATGTGCGCCAGCGTTTCCTTCTGCAGCGCACCCATCGCGCGATGCGAGGCGTCGACGGCCGCGGTCACGCGCGGGCCGATGCCGTGCTCGGCCTGGATCGCTTCGGCCAGCCGGGCATTGTCCGACTTCATCTCCAGCTCCAGCGCCTGGCGGCGGACCGCGAAGCCCTGCTCGAGCGCTTCGATCCGTGCCTTCTGCCCGTCGTCGAGCTTCAGCTGGTGGTGCAGGACCTCATGGAGTTCCGAGCCCTGATGCCCCTGTACCGGGATCAGCGCACGGCCGACCCAGACACCGGCGACGGCAGCCAGAAACGCGATGGCGGCGACGATGGTCGCAAGCCTGGCCTGCCTCATCGCTCGGCCAGCAGCAGCGTCGACGGCGCCAGCGACGCGGCCCCGCCAAAGGGCGCCGCCGCGGAAGCGGGCGACGTGCCGGGACCGGCAGCCACCGCACCCAGCACAACGGCACCGATGCCGGCGATTGCGGCCATGCGGATGCCCGTGCGCGCTTCGCGCCTTGCCCTCAGGCCCGCCAGCACCGCATCCTCCATGCCGTCGAGCGCGGGATGATCCGTGGCCACCAGCCTGCGCAGCGCTGCGTCGATCTCGGTTTCCATTGTCCGCTCCACTTCCCTTCGTTCCAATACGCAGTCGGGCGCATGCGCCCTCGCCCCTTCTAGAGCCGTTGCCGGTGCCGGCACAGGGGGCGACGCGCGATCGCCCCGGATGAGGGATCGATCCCCGCCCCGCGTATCGATCGTGCCGGCAGCTGGCCGGCTCATGGAGTCTCGACAATGCGCCTTGGAATCCTCACTGCCGCCGCGTTCCTGATGGCGACGCCCGCGCTGGCCCATCCGAAGCTGATGTCCGCCACCCCCGCGCCCGACTCGGTCGCCGCGGCACCGGCCAGGCTGCAGCTGGTCTTCTCGGAAGCGCTCGTCGACAAGTTCTCGGGCGTCGACCTCGTGATGACGGACATGCCCGGCATGAAGATGTCCGCGCCGATGAAGATGCAGCTCACCACCGCCCTTTCGCCGGACGGCAAGACCATGATCGTGTCCCTGGCGAAGCCGCTGCCCCGCGGCGCCTACAAGCTCGACTGGCATGCGGTCTCCAACGACACGCACCGGGTGCAGGGCAGCTACACGTTCAAGGTGAAGTGAGCATGGACACGCTCGGCGTCGCCGTCCGGTTCGCGCTCTATCTCGACCTGGCGGCGGCGTTCGGCGTGCCCTTCTTCGCCTTGTGCCTCCCCGGGGTGCGCGCGGCATTGCCCCTGCGCGGCATCCTGATCGCGACCGGGCTCATCGGAATCGGATTGTCGGCATTCGGCCTGGTGGTGACCGCGGCGGCCATGGCGGGCATGCCGGTCGGGCAAGTGGATGCCGGAACGATATCGACGATCCTGACCGAGATGCCGTTGGGCAAGGCCTGGGCGGCGCGCATCGCCGGGCTGGTGCTCCTCGTCCTTTCGGCATTCCCGGCCGCGGGAAGGCCAGGCGCCGCGCTCGCGACGGCATCCATCGGCGGCGGCACCGCGCTCGGCACCCTGGCCTGGGCGGGGCACGGCGCCATGGACGAAGGCGCGATCGGCTGGCTCCACCTGGGCGCCGACATCGCGCACCTCGCTGCCGCCGGCGCATGGATCGGCGCGCTCCTCACCCTCTTGCTGCTGGTCGCGCGACCTGCGGCGCGTGCCGATGCCGGCCATCTCCGCGCCACCCACCGCGCGCTCGACGGCTTCTCGCATATCGGCACCATCGTGGTGGCGGTCATCGTCGCCAGCGGGCTGGTGAACATGTGGCTGCTCGTCGGCCCCTCCAGCATGGCGGCGCTGCCCGGCACGCTCTACGGGCAGTTGCTTCTCTTCAAGCTGGCGCTGTTCGCAGCGATGCTCGGCCTGGCGGCGGCGAACCGGTATCGGCTCGCGCCGGCGCTGCTCACCCGCATCGAGGCGGGCGACCATCGCGGCGCTGTCGCCGCGCTGCGGATCAGCCTGGCCCTGGAGGCCGCCTGCGCGGTGATCGTGCTGGTGCTCGTCGCATGGCTCGGCACGCTGGCGCCGATCGCCACGACGGGGTGAGAGCGCCTCAGGCCGTCCAGGCGGACATATCTTCCTGGCAGCCGATCAGCGCGAGCCCATGCGCGATCGACGTGAGCTCGCCGCCGGCCGCGATCCTTTCCCCGCCGAAGCGCTCCTCGAACAGCCGGCGGACGCGCGGCGTGAGCGAGGTACCGCCCGTCAGGAACACGCGGTCGATCGCCCGGGCATCCATGCCGGCAAGCGCCAGCGCCCGGTCCACCGCCGCCTCGATCCGCGCCATGTCGGGTGCGATCCAGGCCTCGAATTCGCTGCGGGTGACATCGGCTTCGATCGCCAGATCGCCACCCTCGAAATGGAAGTGCGCGGCTTCCTCGGCGGAGAGCGCCCGCTTGAGCGCGCCGACCGCATGATAGAGCTGATAGCCCAGCTCGCCCTCGACCACGGCGATCATCCGCCCGATCGCCTGCGGATCGAGCGCCGCGCGCCGGAGCTTCTCCAGCTCGGCTAGCGTCTTGCGGTTGCGCATCAGCGCCAGGCGCGACCAGTCCGAGAAATCGGCGAACCAGCCCGCGGGAATGTCCAGCACCTTGTCGAACGAGCGATAGCGCCCGCCCTTGCCGAGCAGCGGCAGGATCAGATGCTCGACGATGCGCTGGTCGAACCGGTCTCCGGCAATGCCGACACCGGCATGGGCGAGCGGGGAACAGCGCCGCGCCGCCCCCGGCGCCTCGATCCGCACCACCGAGAAATCGCTGGTGCCGCCGCCGAAATCCGCCACCAGCACGGTCGCCGGTTCGGCGATCCGGGTGGCGTAGCTGAACGCCGCGCCCAGCGGCTCATAGACATAATGGACCTCGGCGCCGAAGCCGGCGAACATCGCGTCGTAGCGCTGCCGGGCAAGCGCCGCGTCCGGCCGGCTGCCGGCATATTCGACCGGGCGGCCCACCACCACGCGCCGCGCGCCGCCGGTCAGCGCCCCCTCGGCCCGCGCCGCCATCAGCGCCAGGAAGGTGCGGCCCAGTTCCTCGAAGCGCAGCCGCCGTTCGAAGACGATGGCATGCTCGAAGCTCGCACTCGCCGCGACCGACTTGAACGATTGGAGGAAACGGCTGCCCTCGGGAAAGTCGAGATATTCGGCGATCGCCCAGGGGCCGGCCGCGACGCCCAGGCCGCCGCGCTCCGCCTCGTCCTGCCAGAAGCAAAGCGCCGAGCGGAAAACGGGATCGCCCCGTTCGGGCCCTTCCAGCCGCACCAGCTCGGATCCCGTATCGCCCGCCAGCGCCGCGACGGAATTGGTGGTGCCGAAATCGAAGCCGAGGGCGGGAAGCGCAGTCATGGTCCGGGCGCCTCTATCGTCCTGCATCGATCCTGCACAACCTCTCCTTGGCCCTCGGCGCTCCGGCTGGACGGCGCGGGCGCATCGACGCTCCCGAACCTGGGAGACCCGCATGGCCCGCACCGCACGCTTCACCTTCCTGCGCAAGATCGCCGCCGCGATCGCGATCATCGCCGCGATGGACCGGCTGTTCCTCGGCAGCGCGGCGGGATCGTGGATCGGCGGCTTCGCCCTTGCCTGGATCGGCGCGCTGCTCGCCGCCCGCCCGGCGCTCCGGCGGCGGCCGAGCCTGGTGGCGCTGGCGATCGCGGCAGGCTTCGCGATCGTGCTGGCGCATGATCCCGCCGGCCTCGGATGGGTGCTGTTCTGGAGCGCGCTCTCGATCGCGGCGCTGATGCCGCGCATCGGCAGGTTCGACGATGCCTGGCGCTGGAGCCTGCGCCTGGCCGCGCACGGGCTGAGCGGGCCGCTCGCCCCGGTGCTCGACCTGATCCGCCTCGCCCGCCTGCGCCCGCGCCGCGGCGGGCATGGCCCGGCGGGGCTCGCCGTCCTGCTCGCCTTGCCGCTGGCGATGACTGCTTTGTTCGTCGCGCTGTTCGCCAGCGCCAACCCGATCATCGCCCAAGCGCTCACCCGGGTCCGCCTGCCCGGTTTCGCCGAGCTGCTGTTCTGGGCCCTGCTGCTGATGCTGGTCTGGCCGAGCCTGCGCCCCACCCGCTGGGCCACGTGCGCCGCGACCCTGCTGCCGCGCACGGAGATCGCCCTGCCCGGCATCCCGGCCGCCTCGCTGCTGCTTTCGCTCCTGCTGTTCAACTTCGTGTTCGCGATCCAGAACGGGCTCGACCTCGCCTTTCTGTGGAGCGGCGCCCCCCTGCCCCAGGGCGTGACGCTAGCCGACTATGCCCATCGCGGCGCCTATCCGCTGATCGCCACCGCCCTGCTCGCCGGGCTGTTCGTGCTGGCGGCGCTGAAGCCCGGCTCGGCCAGCGCCGCCGATCCGGCGATCCGCCGGCTGGTGGTGCTGTGGGTGGCGCAGAACCTGCTCCTCGTCGCCTCCTCGATCCTGCGCACGCTCGACTATGTCGCCGCCTATTCGCTCACCGGCTTCCGCATCGCCGCGCTCGCCTGGATGGGGCTGGTGGCGATCGGGCTCGCATTGATCTGCTGGCGGATGCTCATGGGCAGGAGCGCCGCCTGGCTGATCAACGCCAATGCGCTGATGGCGGCCCTGGTGCTGAGCACGGCGAGCATCGTCGATCTCGAGGCGAGCGCCGCCGCCTGGAATGTGCGCCATGCCCGCGAAACGGGCGGGCGCGGGGTGGCGCTGGACCTTTGCTATCTCGCGCAGACCGGCTCCTCGTCGCTGCTCGCCCTGGTCGCGCTCGAGCGCCGGCCGCTGCCGCCCGCATTCCGCGACCGGGTGCGCCATGTCCGCGGACAGGTCATGGCCGATCTCGCGCGGCACCAATCCGACTGGCGGAGCTGGACCTGGCGCGGACGATATCGGCTGGAGACGGCGCGGCGTCTGCTCGGGCCCAATCCACCCGCCGCGGCTCCGGCGCCGCCGGGCATGGAGCGGGATTGCGGCGGGACGCTCCGGCCCATCGCAGCCGAGCAGCCCGCCCCCGCGGCAGGCTCGGCCACGGCACCAGCGGGCGACGCCATCGCCAATGCCGTCGCCAATACCACTCCGCCGTTGACCGGAGCACCCTCGCGATGATCCAATGCCCCATGCCCCGCACCATCCTCGTCGCCGATGACGATCCGCACATCCGGCAATTGCTCGTCTTCGCGCTCGCCAAGGCGGGCCTGGAGACGATCGAGGCGGCGGACGGCGAGGAAACGCTGCGGATCGCGGCGAGCGGCCAGCCCGACCTGATCGTACTGGACATCAACATGCCGCGCATGGACGGGCTGGAAGTCTGCCGCAGGCTGCGCGCCGAGGGCGGGCTGCCCATCCTGTTCCTATCCTCGCGCGACGACGAGATCGACCGGATCCTCGGCATCGAGCTGGGCGCGGACGATTATGTCACCAAGCCCTTCTCGCCGCGCGAAGTGGTGGCGCGGGTGATGGCGGTGCTCCGCCGCACCGCCGCGCATCCGCCCGCCGTCGATCGCGCCGCCGGAGCGATCCGTCACGGCCGGCTCGCCCTCGATCCCGAGAGCTGGGACGCCAGCTGGGCGGGCGCGCCGGTGCCGCTCACCGTCACCGAGTTCGGCATATTGCGCACGCTGGCGGCCATGCCCTCCAAGGTGTTCAGCCGCGACGCGCTGATCGACCGGCTGCGCGGCCCCGGCTTCGCGCTCACCGACCGGACGATCGACAGCCATGTCCGCAACCTGCGCGCGAAGTTCGCCCAGGCCGGCGCGCAGGACCTGATCGAGACGCGCCCCGGCATCGGATATCGCATCGGCCCGTGCTCCGGGGCCTGATCGAAACGCTCAAGGCGCCGGTGCGGCGCCACTGGCCGCGGCTGCGGCTGCGGACGATCCTGCTCGCCACTTTGATATTCGTCGCCGCCCTGCCCGGCGCGGGCGCGCTGTTCCTGCGCGTCTATGAGAACACGCTGGTGCGCCAGACCGAGGCGGAGCTGATCGCCCAGGGCACCGCGCTCGCCGCCGTCGCCAGTGCCGAATGGCCGGGCTCGCCCGGGCCCGAGCTGGTGCGCGAGCCGCCCCGCGCGTCGAGCGGGATCGCGGGCGGGCCGCTCTCGACCATCGACCTCGGCACCAGGCCGCTGCCGGAACGCCCGGAGCCGGTCGCGCTGCCGGGAAGCGCGGCGCCCGACGCCCTGGCCGCCGCCGGCCGGCTCGCCCCGCTGGTCAACGCCACCGGAGACGCGACGCTCGCCTCGATCCTGCTGCTCGCCCCCGACGGCCGCATCCTGATCGGCAAGAACGCCGGCAAGAGCCTGGCCGGCCTGTCCGAACTCGCCATGGCGGCCCGCGGGCGGCCCGAGACCGTGCTGCGCCGCCGCGGCGACTATCATCCCGAATATGCCTTTGAATGGCTGAGCCGCGCATCGGGCCTGCGCATCCATCATGCCCGTCCGGTGCTGGCGAATGGCAAGGTCGTTGCGGTGCTGCTGCTCTCGCGCTCGCCGCGCGCGCTGTTCCGCGGGCTCTATGAGGATCGCGGCAAGATCCTGTTCGGCATCGGCGCGATCTTCGCCACGCTCGTCGTGCTGAGCGGCCTACTCTCGCGCGGCATCGCCCGGCCGATCGAGATGCTGAGCCAGGCGACGCGCGACGTGGCGCGCGGCGGCGGCACCGTGCCAGAAGTGCCGCGCACCGCCGCGATCGAGATCCAGGCGCTCTATTCCGACTTCGCCACCATGGCCGGCGCGATCGACCGGCGCTCGCGCTATCTGCGCGACTTCGCCCATGCGGTGAGCCACGAGTTCAAGACGCCCCTGGCCGGCATCCGCGGCGTGATCGAGATCCTCGAGGATCACCACGCGGAAATGCACGAGGCCGACCGCCGCCGCTTCCTCGCCAATGCCGGTGCCGATGCCGACCGGCTCGCCCAGCTCGTCACCCGGCTGCTCGAGCTGGCGCGCGCCGACATGGCCGAGGCCGAGACCGGCGCCTCGGCCGACATCGCGCTGGCGCTGCACCGGATCGCCGATGCCTGGGCGGATCGCGGGCCGATCGTCACCATCGACCTGCCGGACACGCTGCCCGGCGCCGCCATGCCCGGGCCGATGCTGGAAGCGATCGTCGGCAGCCTGGTCGAGAACAGCCGCCAGGCCGGCGCCGATCGGGTGCGGATCGCCGTGTCGGAGACGGGAAGCGAGATCCTGCTGGCCGTCGCCGACAACGGCCCCGGCATCCCGGAGGCCGATCGCGCCCGCATCTTCGAGCCCTTCTTCACCAGCCGCCGGGCCGCGGGCGGCACGGGGCTGGGCCTGCCGATCGCCCGTTCGCTGCTCGCCTCGCATGGCGGCACGATCGCGCTGGCGGCGGCGGAGCGCGGGACCCGCTTCGAGATCCGCGTGCCCGCGGCCTGACGGCTCGCTAGCTCCAGCCCCCGCCAAGCGCCTTGTAGAGCGCCGTCGCCGCCTGCGCCTTGGCCGCGCGCGCCTGCTGGTCGCGCTGCTGGGCGGAGAGGAGCGACTGGCGCGCGCGCTCGAACGTCAGGCGATCGTCCTCGCCGCGATCCGCACGCTTGCGGGCAAGCGCGAAGGCGCCCTGCTCGCGTTCGAGCGATGCGGCGGCCTCGTCCGCGGCGGTGCGGGCGTTGAGGAAACGGTTGATCGCCGCCTCGCTGTCCGAAAGCGCACCGAGCACTGCTTTCTCATAGCGGGCCGCCGCCTGGTCGGCGCGGGCATCGGCGGCACGGATCTGGGCGCGGATCGTGCCGCCCTGGAAGATCGGCCAGGAGAAGCTGGGCCCGATCTGGAGGCGCGTGGAATCGGTCGAGAAGAGATCGCCGGGCTTGCGCGCCTGCTGGCCGATGCTGCCGAGCAGGCTGAAGCGCGGGAAGAGATCGGCGGTGGCGACGCCGATATCGGCCGTGGCCGCCGCCAGGTCGCGCTCGGCGCGGCGCACATCGGGGCGGCGCTCGAGCAGCTCGGAGCGCAGGCCGACCAGGATCGCATCGGGGCTCGCCGGCAGCGCGGCGGGCGTTTGCAGCTCGGGCACCAGCTGCTCCGGCGCCGCGCCCGCCAGCGTGGCGATGCGATAGGCGGCGGCACTGGCCTGGGCCCTGGCATTGGGCACCGCCGCCGCGCTTGCCCTGGCGGCGGCGTCGGCACGATCGAGATCGAGGCGCGACGCCTCGCCCGCATCGAAGCGCAGGCGGGTGAGGCGGGCCAGCTCGGCATTGGAAAGCGCCTGCTGCTCGGCGGTGGCGGTATCGGCCTGGGCGGCGCGCAGGTCCATATAGCTGCGCACCACTTCGGCGATCAGCGTCAGCATCACGTCGCGCCGGGCGAATTCCGCGCTCTGTTCGCGTGCCGCGGCACCCTGCATCTGGCGGGTGCGGCGCCCCCACAGGTCGATTTCCCAGCTCGCGTCGAAGCCCAGGTCGAAGAGCGGGAAATCGCGCGAGAAGCCGGGAAAGGGGATGTTGCCGATCGGCAGCTGGCCGTTGTTGCTCAGCACATTCTCGGTCCCGGAGCCCGTGGCGGTCACGCTGGGCAGCCGCCCGCCCGCGATCGCCTCGCGATTGGCCCGCGCCTCGGCGAGCCGGCCCCGGGCTTCCTTGAGATCGGGGCCGGAAGCCACCGCCCGCCGCACCAGCGCGGAGAGTTGCGGATCGCCGAACCGGTCCCACCAGGCCAGGTCGACCTGGCCCGGCGCACCGGCCTCCAGCCATTCCGGCGCCGCCCTGGTTTCGGGCGCATGATAGTCCGGCCCGACCGTGCAGGCGGACGCCAGCAGCAGGGGCGGCAGGAACAGGGGAAGCGGGCGGATCATCGGGATCACTCCATGCGCGCGCGGAAGAGCCAGGCCGAGGCGGAGAGCGTGACGCAGGCGATCAGCGCGAGCGGCCAGAGCTGGTGGAACACGGCCGCCGCCGGCATCGCCTTGAGGAACAGCCCCTGGACGATGACGAGGAAATAGCGGGCGGGGTCGAGATAGGTGATCGTCTGCAGCCAGTCGGGCATGTTGTCGATCGGGCTGGCATAGCCCGAGAGCAGGATCAGCGGCGTGGTGACGAGGAAAACACCGAGAAAGGCCTGTTGTTGCGTCTGCGAAGCGGCGGAGACGAGCATGCCCATGCCGATCAGCGCGAGCAGGTACATGCCGAGCGACAGCCAGAAGAGCAGCAGCGATCCGGTGAAGGGCACGCCGAAGACCAGCGGCGCCACCACCAGATAGACGCTGCCGTTGATCATGCCGATCACGAAGGGCGGCACCATCTTGCCGATCAGTATCTCATGGACCCGGAGCGGCGAGACCATCAGCTGGTCGAACGTCCCCAGCTCGCGCTCGCGCGCCACCGATTGCGAGGTGATGGCGAGGCCGGCGACCGACGTGATGATCGCGACCAGCGAAGGGAGGGTGAACCAGATATAGTCGAGCGCGGGGTTGTACCAGTTGGTCACCACGCTGCCGCCCGCCGCGCCGCGGACCTGCGCGGGCGCGAGCTCGGCACCCATGCCGCCCGCGATGTTGGTGACATACCCCGCCACGATCTGCGCCGCGTTGGAGCGGCGGCCGTCGAGCACCAGGCCGATCGTGGCAGTCTTGCCGCGCGCGAGATTGCGGTCGAAATCCTCGTCGATCACCAGGGCGGCGATCACCTTCTGGTTGTCGATCGCGGCCTTGAGCGCGGCCGGGGTCGCCAGCCGCTCGATCCGGCGGAAATTGGGACTGCCGGCGATGCGCTGCACCAGCTCGACGGAGTGGGCGCCCGAACTGCGGTCCAGGATGCCGATATCGACATTCTTCACGTCGAGCGTGGTGGCATAGGTGAAGATGAAGAGCTGCATCAGCGGCGGCACGAACAGCACCAGCCGTGCCTGCGGATCGCGCAGCACCGCCCACATCTCCTTGACGATCATGGCGGCTAGCCGGCGCAGGCCGGACATCTGGAGGAGCCGGCGCATCAGTCGAGGCTCCGGCGCGTGACGCGGAAGGACAATGTGAAGAAGACCATGCCGAAGGCGAGCATGATGCCGATGTTCGGCAGCAGCAGCCCCCATTGGTCGCCGGCAAGGAACACCGTCTCGAGGCTGGGGATCAGGTAGCGCGCCGGGACGATATAGGTCAGCGCCTGGATCGGCCAGGGCATCGAGCCGATCTCGAAGATGAAGCCCGAGAGCAGGAAGGTCGGCAGGAAGGCCGAGAGCAGCGCCACCTGGCTCGCCACGAACTGGTTCTTGGTCGCCGCCGAGATGAACAGGCCCAGCCCCAGCGCCGGCATCAGAAAGGCCGAGGAGATGGCGTAGAGCGCGAAGATCGAACCCCGGAACGGCACGCCGAATATCCATATCCCGATCACCGCGCAGAGCGTCATCGAGGCCTGGGCCAGGAAGAAATAGGGGATGACCTTGCTGGCGATGAACTCGGCCATCGAGATCGGCGTGGCCATCATCGCCTCCATCGTCCCCCGCTCCCATTCGCGCGCGACGACGAGCGCGGTGAGCAGGGTGCCGACCATCGTCATCACATTGGCGATCGATCCGGGGACGAGGAAGAATTTGCTCTTGAGCTCGGGATTGTACCAGTAGCGCGCCGAGATGGTGACCGGCGCTTCGCGGGCACGGGGATCGCGCTCCAGCCCCTCGGCGGCGGCCCAGGTCGCGCGGACTCCCTCGCCATAGGCCGCGGCGAAATTGGCGGTATTGGGCTGGGAGCCGTCGGTTACGATCTGGATCGGCGGCATCTTGCCACGCTTCACGCCCTGGCCGAAATCCTGGGGGATGACGATCAGTGCGCGCAGCTCGCCATCGATCAGCTTGTCGCGCACCTCGGCCACGCTGCGCGCCTCGGTCACCTGGAAATAGCGCGAGCTGCGATAGGCCTGGGCCAGGCGCAGGGCCGGGGCGCTGCCGTCCTGGATCACCAGCCCCACCCGGGTGCGTGTGCTGTCGAGCGAGACCGCATAGCCGAACAGGAAGAGCAGGATCATCGGCAGCACGAACGCGATGAGGAAGGTGGAGGGATCGCGCAGGATCTGCGCGCCCTCCTTGCGGACCAGGGCGGCCAGGCGCCCGGGATCGAAGCGGAAGCTCACGCCGCCTCCCTCGCTTCGCGCTTGCGGTCGAACGCTTCGATCAGAGCGATGAAGGCGTCCTCCATCGTCGGGTCCTCCGCACCGGTGAGGCGGGCCGCCTCGGCCTTCAGCTCGTCGGGCGTGCCGGTGGCGATCTGCTCGGCGCGGTAGATCAGCGTCGCGCGGTCGCAATATTCGGCTTCGTCCATGAAGTGGGTGGTGACCAGCACGGTCACGCCCTTCTCGACCAAGCCGTTGATGTGCATCCAGAATTCGCGGCGCGTGACCGGATCGACGCCCGAAGTCGGCTCGTCGAGGAACAGCACCGGCGGCTCGTGCATCACCGCGCAGGCCAAGGCGAGGCGCTGCTTGAAGCCCAGGGGCAAGGTGCCGGCATTGACGTCGAGCTTGTCCTGCAGCTCGAAGATCTCGATCATCGCCGCGATCGCCCGGCGCGCCTGGTCGCGCGGCAGGTCATAGGCGCCGGCAAAGAAATCGAGATTCTGGCGAACCGAGAGATCGCCGTAGAGGGAGAATTTCTGGGCCATATAGCCCAGCTGGGCACGGGCATCGGCGCGGCTGTGGCGCAACGACCTGCCCGCGACCGCGCCGGTCCCCGATGTCGGCGAAAGCAGCCCGCACAGCATCTTGAAGGTGGTCGACTTGCCCGCCCCGTTCGGGCCGAGAAGCCCGAATATCTGGCCTCGCGGGATGCGGAAGTTCATGTCCCTGGCCGCGGTGAATTCGCCGAAGACCTTGGTGAGGCCATTCGCCGCGATCGCATCGACATCGGTTTCGGGGATGGTGCGATAGCGTTCCGCCAGCGCGGACGTGCCCTTGGGGCCGCCGCCCAGCCGCTCGATGAAGCCGTCCTCGAAGCGTGGATCGGCGGTGTCGACCCTGGTGTCCGGACCGGCCGCAAAGGCGCCGGCATCGGGCACCGGCCTGCCGTCGCGGAGCAGCAGGCGCACCGAGCGGCCCTGGATCGTGCCGTCGATCACGTCGGCGCGGTCGAGCGCATGGGTGAGGAAGGCGCGGCGGCGCTCCTTGAAGCCGGTGACGCGGATCACCCGGTCCCGCACCCGGCCGGTCAGCTCCGCCGGCGGCCCGTCGAACAGCAGCTGCCCCTCGTTGAGCAGATAGACGGTGTCGCACTTCTCCGCCTCGTCGAGATAGGCGGTGGACCAGAGCACGCCGATGCCCTGCCCCGTCAGATCCCCCACCATGCTCCAGAGCTCGCGGCGGCTGATCGGATCGACGCCGACGCCGGGCTCGTCGAGCAGCAGCACCCTGGGCGTCTTCACCAGCGCGCAGGCAAGGCCCAGCTTCTGCTTCATGCCGCCCGAGAGCTTGCCCGCCAGCCGGTCCTGGAAGCGGGCCAGATCGGTGAATTCCATGAGCTTGTCGAAACTCGCCTGCTGCTCGTCCTTCGGCAGGCCGCGCACCTCGGCATATAGTTTGAGGTTCTCGATGACGGACAGGTCTTCGTAGAGACCGAAGCGCTGGGGCATGTAGCCCAGGTCGTCGAGCCGTTCGCCCGGCGGGCCGCCGAGCATCGTGACGCTCCCGGAGGTCGGCGCCATCAGGCCGGCCAGGATGCGGATCAGCGTGGTCTTGCCCGCCCCGTCCGGCCCGACCAGCCCGGTGATCCGTCCCGGCGCGATCGCCATCGCCACCCCGTCGAGCGCGCGGTTGTCGCCGAAGCATTTCACGAGATCGGAGGTCTGGGCGAGAGGCTGGGTCATCTTCTCCCCTCCCTGGAAGGGAGGGGAATGCACAGGGAAGCGCGCGCCACCGCCCTCAACCCTTGTGCTTCGGACGCGCGCCCGGGACCGAGACGCTGACCGGCTGGCCCTGGCGCAGCGCGTCATCGGGATCGTCGACGATGATCCGCAGCTGATAGACGAGATCGGTGCGCAGATTCTCGGTCTCGACCGTCTTGGGGGTGAACTCGGCGCGCGGCGAGATATAGCCGATCGTGCCACGATAGTCTTTCGGATTGCCGTCGGCGGTGACCACCACTTTCATCCCCGGGCCGATCCGGCTGAGATCGCTCTCCGCGACATAGGCCCGCACGCGAAGCGGCCGCAGGATCGCCAGCGTCAGCACCGTCTCGCCGGGCTGGACGATCGCACCCGGCTCGCGCGCGCGCGTCACGACCGTGCCGTCCGTCGAGGCGAGCAGCCGGGCATCGCCGAGATCGGTGGCGGCGCCCTGGCGCGCGGCGATGGCGGAACGGACATCGGCGGCCGCCGCGGCGACGTCTTCCTTGCGGCTGCCGGCATGCATCAGCGAAAGCGCCTGGCGGGCCTGGGAGAGGTCGGCGCGCGCCTTGTCGCGCGCCGCCACCGTCTGCTCCCAGACGTCCCGGCTGATCGCCCCGGGCTCGACCAGCGGCTGGCGCCGGGCATAGTCGCGCTCGGCATCCTGGGCGATCGCGGCGGCGGCATCGACACGGGCACGGGCCTGGGCGATGTCCTGCGCGCGATTGCCGTTGCGGAGCTTGGCGAGCTGCGCCTCGGCCTGCGACACCTGCGCGTCCGCCTGGGCGATGCGGCTGTCGAGCGTGGCGGCATCGAGCGTGGCGAGCAGCTGACCCTGCTTCACATGCGCGCCTTCCTCCACGCCGATCGCGGCGATCCGGCCGCTCACCCGAAAGCCGAGATCGACTTCGCGAATGTCGACATTGCCGTTCAGCCGGAGCGCGCCGTCGTCCCGCGCCTTGAGCAGGCCGAAGCCGCTGGTGGCGATCGCGGCGATCACCAGCCCGACGATGACGACGAGGATCGCGATGCGGCGGCGGTTCATGCGGCATTCTCCGACAGGATGCAGAGGGCATTGGCGCGCAGCCGCGCGCGAAGGAGCGTCCGGGTGCGCTCGTCGATCGTCTCGACCGAGAGGATGCGGGTGACGGCGGCGCGGCAGACGCGCAGCACCAGCGTCTGGCCGAACAACATGATCCCCATGGCCAGCACCTCGCGCTCGCCAAGATCGGTGCGGATACGTCCAAGAAGCGCGACGAAGACCCCCACGATCTCCTGCATCACGCCGGTATAGATGCGGTCGAATGCCTCGGTAGGGGCCTGTTGCTCGCGCGTGATGAACAGCGACCAGGCTTCGGATTCGGGGCGCAGCATCATCAGCGCGAAGCCGTCGAGCAAGGCCAGCAGCGCCTCGATCGCCTGTTCGCGCGTACCCGCCCGGGCGGTTTCGCGGGCGCCTTCGAGCGCGGGGCCCTGGATCTCGCGGACACAGGCGGCGATGTGATCGGCGGCGGCGAGGTACAGCCCCTGCTTGCCGCCGAAATGATAGGTGATCGACGACATCGCCGTGCCCGAGGCGCGCGCGATCTCCCGCGTGCTCGCCCCTTCGAAGCCGTGGCGGCCGAACTGGTCGATCGCCGTTTCGATCAGCGTCTGGCTGGTCATCGTGCACCCTGTTCGTTCGAACGAACAATACTGCACGATGATGCAAAGAACAAGCCCCGCCGCGCATGGCGCGCAGCGGGGCCAGGGGTTCAGCGGCGTGGGGTCCGATCAGGAACGATCGCGGTCGCCGCGATCGTGATCGCCCCGGTGATGGTGATCGCGATGATGGTCGCCGTCATAGCCGGGGCGGCCATCGCGATGGCAGCCGGTCAGGACCATGGCAGCCAGCGCCAGCGCGCCGGCGATGCGTAAGCTTCGCATGTGCTTTCTCCTCTTGGCCGTCACAACGCACGACTGCGGGAAATTCCCCTGCGGGCGAAAGCCTGGTCAGGCCATCGCCCTCGCCGCGCCCGCCAGATCCTCCACGAACGCCGCGAATTCGTCTTCCGCCTTCGCCCGGTCGGGCAGGCGGAGGAGGTAGCTGGGGTGGATCGTCACCCAGCCGAGCCCGCCTTCGGGCAGTTCCAGCACCCGGCCGCGCGTCGCCGCGATCGTCAAGACCCTGCCGAGCAGCTGGCGCGCGGCGGTCGCACCCAGCGCGACGGTCATCTCGGGCTTCACCAGCGATCGTTCCTGCTCGTACCACCAGCGACAGGCCTGGATCTCGCCGGCATCGGGCCTCGCATGGATACGGCGCTTGCCGCGGCGCTCGAACTTGAAGTGCTTGACCGCATTGGTGAGGTACACCGTGTCGCGATCGATCCCTGCCGCAGCCATGGCGCGATCGAGCATCTCCCCGGCGGGGCCGACGAACGGGCGGCCGGCCAGATCCTCCCGATCGCCGGGCTGCTCCCCGACCAGCATCATCCGGGCATCGGCGGGGCCTTCGCCGAACACGGTCCGCGTGGCATGCCGGTGAAGGTCGCAGCGGGTGCAGTGCGCAGCCTCGTCGCGCAGCGCCTGCCACGCCGCCCCGGCATTGCCGCCCGACCGGGCATGTGCCGTCGCCACCATCGCCGTCTCCCGCTGGCGCGCGGTTGCGACCAGTTCCCGCACCAGCGCGGTCTCGGGCATGTTTTTCCAATATTTGCGCGGCATCTCCCGGAGCATCGCACCGGTCTTCAGCCGGGCCGGATTGAAGATCGCGGCGTAATAGGTCTTCCAGCTGTCCTCGACCGGATCTTCGCCGGGCGCGTCCGCCCTGGTGGCGCCGGGGCCTTCGCAGAGCGTCTCGCCGTCCCAATGGAGCGAGAGCGCGGGCGTGAGGATCGACCAGCGCATGTTCGCGAAGCGCTCGACGAAGAAACGGGCATTGGCGCGGACGATGTGATGGCTCGGCTCGAACCAGGCGACATAGCGGGCGTCGGGCGCGCCGGTGCCGGGGAAAGGCAGGGCATCCCGCACTTCGCGGAAGCGGACAAAGGCGCGCATCTTGTGGATGTCGCGGCGGACCTCGCGGGCCATCGCCTCGATCCGGCGGAAGCGCGGATCGGCCGGGTCGGCGATGCGGCGGGGATCGTCGGCGAGCAGCGCATAGAGCAGGGCGAAGCGCTCGCAGTCGCGGTGCAGGATCGCCGACCGGGCGAGATCGACGAACGCGCGCGGGACCTTGAGGGCGCGGGACGCGGCCGGCGGCATCGCGGCCTGGCCGGCGAACAGGTCCGTCGGGGTCTCGCCGACCTGCCAGAGGATTTCCGACGCGGGGACGCCGGCCTGGGCAAGCCCGCGCGCGGCATCGCGCCAGCCTTCGAAATCGTCTTCGCTCGCCAAGGTAACGACGCGCACTTTGCCCTCCGGTCGGAGGGCTCTAACGCCCCGGCGCGGATTTCGGCATCGATTCGATCCACTGGCGAACCAGCGCGACGCCTTCCTTGTGGACGGTGGCGCGGCCGAGTTCGGGCATGGCGATGCCGGGATCGGTCGATTCCATCCGGTAGAGCAGGATCGAGGCATCGGGCATGCCGGGAACGATGTCGAAGTCGCGCGTGCCCGCCCCGCGACCGGCGGCAGTGGGGCGCTTGAACAGCCCGCGCTGCTCGGGATCGGCACGGGCGAGATCGAGGAACAGGCCCGAATTGGAGGCGGCCCCTCGCGGATTGTGGCAATGTGCGCAGTTGATCTCGAGCCAGGCGCGGGCACGCGCATCGAGCGGCGCGGCCTGGTCGTCCCAGCGGGCGACGCGGGGCGCGTCAGGCGGAAGCCGGTCGAGCATGCCGGCGGCCAGCATCTTCTCCAGCTGCCCGCCATGGTTGAGATAACGCGCCTTGATGCCGATCGGCGTGACCTGGCCGGCAAGGCCGTGGCAATCCTTGCACTGGTTCTGGTTGGGCACGGCATAGGAGATGGCGTGGCGCGCGCCGGAAGGATCGGCGAAGGCGACGGGGATGCGCGTGCCGGCGCGCTTCACCTCCGCATCGGTGCCCTCGGCGTTCCAGACATAGGGGATCGGCACCCAGCCACCGACCCGGTGGAGCAGCACGCGCGTCTCCAGCGGCTTGAACCGGCCATCGACCGGATAGCCGAAGGTCTTGACCAGCGCCGCGCCGACGGGAAGGTCGAGGGGCCCGTCGGGATCATATTTCGCCCGGGCGCCGGCGGGCAGGTAGAGATAGCGCTCCTTGGCCGCATAGTCGGAGAAGAGCGGAGTCTCGAGGTCGTAGCGGAACAGGCCCTGCGCAGGCACGCGCGCCGCGAGATCGTTGAAGAAGCCGAATTCGGAGAGACGCGCGGGATAGCCTTCGCCGGTGATCGCCGCATCGTTCACGCCGCCCGGCCGGCCGATCAGCGCGGCGGCGAACAGGGCGACCGCGCCGAGCAGTGCCTTCATTTGGCGGCCACCTCCATCGCGGCCGGCAGCTTGAACGTCCGCCAGGGCGGCGGGGCCGCGTTGTCGAGCTTGATCATCTGCGGCTTGGCGGTCTCGATCCCGGCGCCGAGCGCAAGGCCGAGGGCCAGCACCGGTCCGTCATCGCCGACGAGGCGCACCTTGTCGCCGCCGGTGCCGTCCCAGAAGACCGGCGGAAGCGTGCCGCCCAGTGCCGCGGCAAGCTCCTTGCCGCCGGGCATGGCGGGCGCGAAGCCGGCGCGGCCATGTTTGTTGCCGGCAAGGCGGATGTTGCGGGGATAGGGATCATAGCCCTTGTCCTCGAAAGGCTGGCGATAGGCGACGACCATGATGTTGGCGGTGCCGTTGCCGCTGAGTTCGTTGCCGGTGACGCCGACATCGTTCTCGGCCATCACCAGCACGCCGGTACCGGTGGGAACGGTGGCGACGGTGTTCCCCGGGGGAGCGAAATTGGGCGTATCGTTGTCGACCACCCTGTTGCCCCTGACCAGGACATAGCCCGCCCCGCGCCGCGGCAGCGCGGGCAGGTCGAACACCAGGATGCCGCCGGTATTGTGCGTGGCGAGATTGTTGGTCACCTCGGCATAGCCGCTATTCTCGATCTCGATCCCGGCGACATTGTACATCGCCGTGGAATTGCGCACGACGATCCGGTTGGACTGGCCGACATAGATGCCCGCATCCGAAGCGCCCTTCACGGTGACGCCGTCGATCAGCACGTCCTCGCTTTCGACGGGATAGACGCCGTAGGCGCCGTTGGTCGCCTTGGGCCCGCCGGTCCATTCGACGCGGACATTCTTGTAGACGATCCGGTCGGCCCCCTTCGACTTGATGCCGTCGCCCTTCGAATCCTCCACCGCGAAGTCGCGCAGCACCACATCGTCCGACGTGACGAGCAGCCCCTCGCCCGCGCCCAGCTGGCCCTTGAAGCTGAGCACCGTCCGCTCGGCGCCCGCACCGCGCACCGTGACGCCGTTCACGTCGAGGCTGAGCCCGTCGGTCAGCTCGAAGCGGCCGGCGCCGATGCGGACGGTGTCGCCCGGCCTGGCGTCGAGCAGCGCGGACTGGAGCCGCTCCTGGGCATTGGGCCCGGCCTCGACGACGAGGTCGCGGGCCAGGGCCGGAGTTGCGGCGAGCAGCACCGCGGCGAGCGCGCAGAATCGAAGCATCCCTCTCTCCCTCTTGCGTATTTTTGAAGATGATACGCCGATCGGGAGAAATTGACAGGCCTGTCAGTTAGGGCCGTGGCAGACGAACTCGATCAGCCGCCCATCGGGGTCGCGAAGATATCCGGCGTAATAATTGGGATGGATATGCGGAGCGAGCGCGGGCGCGCGATCGAGGACATGGCCGGCGTCGCGGCCGGCGGCATAGATTTGGTCGACGGTGGCGCGATCGGGCGCCGTGAAGGCGAAGTGGAGATCGGACGCCACTTCGCCCTCGATCAGGAACAGGTCGAGAGCGGTGTCGTTGCCGAAGCCCTTGGCCGGGCCATCGACCTTCTGGGTATAGCCGAGCGGCGCCAGGGCATCGGCATAAAAGGCCAGGCTCTCGGCCAGGCGGGTGGTGCGGATCTCGATATGGTCGATCATGAAACTCTCCTTCGCACCGGGAGATAGGGGCGCGCCTGCGCGGCTTTTCCGCGAAGAGGGGCACCAAATCGGGGGATTTCGGCGCATTTGCGCGCTAGGGTGCGGCCAATGGCCCGATCCGATCTCGACCGCTTCGA
Source organism: Sphingomonas sp. IBVSS2 (assembly GCF_002127225.1). Taxonomy (GTDB): domain Bacteria; phylum Pseudomonadota; class Alphaproteobacteria; order Sphingomonadales; family Sphingomonadaceae; genus Sphingomonas. The sequence continues at coordinate 668,562 of NZ_NFUR01000001.1, read as the reverse complement.
CCGCAGGCTCCTCGCCCTGGTCCAGCGCGACGCGGCGCAGACCGCGGATGTGCTGGCCGGACAGGTCGGGCTTTCGCCATCGGCGGTGCAGCGGCGCCTCAAGCGGCTGCGCGAAACCGGCGTGATCCTGAGCGAGATCGCCGTGGTCGATCCGCTCAGGGTGGGGAAGCCCAATTTCTTTCTGGCGGCACTCGAGATCGAGCGCGAACGGCCCGAACTGATCGCCCGGCTGCGCCAATGGCTGAGCGCGGAGGAGCAGATCCAGCAGGTCTATTACGTCACCGGCACCGCCGATTTCGTGCTGGTCGTCGTCGCGCCCGATGTCGGCGCCTATGACGCGCTGATGAGCCGGCTGATGGCGGACAATCCCAATGTGCGCCGCTTCACCACCAATGTCGCGCTGGGCGTGGGCAAGCGCGGGCTGTTCGTGCCGATCGCCGACTAGGGGGCCGACAGCATCCTCATGCCGCGAACAGCTCGAGCTGTTCCCGCTTCGGCGCGACCAGCGCATGCAGGTCGGCCCGATCGGCCAGCGCGACCGGGCGCCAGTCCTCGGCGACCAGGAAAGGGCGGACCCTGGCGATCGACGCCGTCAGCCGGGCGATATCGGCCAGGCGCAGCCGGCGCCAGCGGCGCGCCGCGAGGATCGCGTCGATCGCCTTGACGCCGAGCCCCGGCACGCGGAGCAGCGCCTCGCGCGGGGCGCGGTTGACGTCGACGGGGAAATGCGCGCGGAACCGCAGGGCCCAGGCGAGCTTGGGATCGATGTCGAGCGGGAGCATGCCGGTGACGGGATCGGCCGCCTCGGCCACTTCGCGCGGCGCATAGCCGTAGAATCGCATCAGCCAGTCGGACTGGTAGAGCCGGTGCTCGCGCATCAGCGGCGGGCGCCGGAGCGGCAGCACGGCGCTGGCATCGGGAATCGGGCTGAACGCCGAGTAATAGACGCGGCGCAGCCGGAACCGGTCGTAGAGCCCGGCGGCACGCGCGATGATGTCGCCATCGGTGGCGGCATCGGCGCCGACGATCATCTGGGTCGACTGGCCGGCGGGCGCGAATTTCGGCGCGGCCTTGTAACGCCTGCCCGCATCGGCGCCGTCGTCGATCGCGGCGCGGACGTCCCGCATCGCGCCTTCGATCCGGGGCGCCGATTTCTCGGGCGCCAGCCGGGCAAGCCCCGCCACCGTCGGCAGCTCGACATTGATCGAGACGCGATCGGCATGACGCCCGGCCTGGCGGACGAGCTCGGGATCGGCATCGGGAATCGTCTTCAGATGGATATAGCCGCGAAAGTCATGGACCTCGCGCAGGAGCCGCGCGACGCGGACGATCTGCTCCATCGTATAGTCGCTCGAACGGATAATGCCCGAGGAGAGGAACAGCCCCTCGATATAGTTGCGCCGGTAGAAGCCGAGCGTGAGGTCGACGACTTCCTCGGGCGTGAAGCGCGCGCGGCGAACGTTCGAGCTCTTGCGGTTGATGCAATAATGGCAGTCGAAGATGCAGCTGTTGGTCAGCAGGATCTTGAGCAGCGAGATGCAGCGCCCGTCCGGCGCATAGGCATGGCAGATGCCCATGCCCTCGGTCGAGCCGAGCCCCTTGCCCCCAGCCGAGTTGCGCCGGGTCGTGCCCGAAGAGGCGCAGCTGGCGTCGTATTTGGCGGCGTCCGCCAGGATGGCGAGCTTCGCGCGGAGATCGAGCTGCGACATATGTTCGTCTTATGTTCTTGATGTTGCGGTGTCCAGTAGGTTGTGGGAGGAGGCGATCGGGTCGTCCGGCACGAACGGGAAAGGCATTTGAAGGGACAGCGATGCGATTGAGGATCGACCGGCATTTTCGCGCGCTGCTGATCGCGCTGGCGATCACCTGCCTGCTCGGCTTCGGCTTCAAGCAGCATTGCATGCCGGGCGGCTGGACCGATTCGGAACAGTATCTCACCGGCTGCTACAATGATGCGGTGCCCTTCTGGACGGCGCGCGGCGTGGACAAGGGCAAGATCCCCTATCTCCAGACCCCGATCGAATATCCGGTGCTGACCGGGGCGGCGATCGGGATCGAAGGCGCCGCGACGCATCTGATCTTCGGGCGCCACGCCAACGACGCCAAGTTCCTGGGCGTGGTGACGGCGGTGAACATCGCCCTCGCCTTCCTGATCCTCTGGATGTTCCGGCGCGCCGGGATGGACCGGCGGCGGCTCTGGTGGTGGGCGGCGGCGCCGCCGCTCATCCTCTATGTCGGGCATAACTGGGACATGATCGCCGTCGCGCTGGCGGTATGGGCAATGCTGCTGGCGCGCGAGAACCGGCTGGTCGGCGCGGGCGCCGCGGCGGGGCTGGGCGTGGCCGCCAAGCTGTTCCCAGTCGTGATGCTGCCCCTGTTCGCCCTATCGGCATTCCTCGAGCAGGGCCGCGGCTGGTTCCACCGCATCGTGCGCACCGGTTGGGTGAAGCTCGCCGCGATCGGCGCCTGGCTGGCGGTGAACCTGCCGGTCGCATTGCTCGCGCCGGCGAACTGGAGCGAGTTCTATCGTTTCTCGCAAGCGCGCGGCGGCACCATGGCCGCGACCTGGGACGTGCTGGGCAATCTCGGCATCCTGCGGCTCGACATAGCGGACAAGAATCTCTGCGCCGCGCTCGCTTTCGCGATCGGCGGCGCGGCCATTATCGGCCTGGGCTGGCGGCGCCACCATGCGCGGCTCTGGCTGCTGTCCACGCCGCTGCTCGCCTGGTTCATGCTGACCAACAAGGTCTATTCGCCGCAGTTCGACTTGTGGCTGTGGCCGATGCTGGTGATGACCGCGCCGCGGCTATGGCCGGTCGCGCTGTTCGCGGTGACCGGGATCTTCGCCTATTTCGCCGAATTCTGGTTCTTCGCCGGGATGGATGGCGCCTGGCCGGCGGCGAGCACGATCGATATCGCCTGCGCCGCGGCGGCACGCGCCATGGTGATGCTGTGGATCATCGCCGATTGCCTGCGCCGCGAACCGCCGGAATGGGTGGGGCGCTGGCCAGTCAGGGCCTGAAACCCCCGCCAGCCGCGTCGCCCCCGCGCAAGCGGGCATGCCTCAGGGCAGCGGCAGATTCTCTTCGGCCTTCTTGCGGGCCCGGACATCGGCGCGGGCGATGGTCGCCTGGCGGACGAAGCAGCCGGTGCCGCCGCCGGCGCCGGTGGTCGAACAGCTGCCGGTGCCGAAATCGCCCGAAGTGAGCGCGTCCTGCGAACGCACCGCCCAGCTCTCGGTCTTCTGCGGCGGACCGGCCTGCTCGCGCAGGTTCGACGGGATACGATAGCGCTCGCGCTCGTCGAGGCGCTTGCAGACCACGATCTCCTCGCCGTTCGAGTTGGTCGGGCACTTGTCCTTGCCATAGATCACCAGCACGCCGTTCTGCGGCGCGTTCTGGGCCTGCGCGGCAGCGGGCAGCAGCACCGGAACGGCGGCAAGGGCGCCCATGATCATGATCCTGTTCAACATCGGCTTACTCCTGCTGTGTGCCGTGCCTGGTCCAAAACGGCTGAATGGGGCCTTTATATCCGTTTCGATATCGCAATGGCAGCGCGGCAGCCGGCACGGATCAATCCGGACAGCAGCGGATAGGCCGGGGCGTGCTCCGCGCCGTGCGCGAGCGCGGTATCGCGATGCTCGAGCTCCTCGTCGCGGAACTTCGCCACGGCTTCGGCGAGTTCGGGATCGCCCGTGCCGATCTCTTCGAGCTGTTGCTGATAATGCAGGTCGATCTCGGTCTCGATCGCGGCGGTGCAGGCCATCGCCGCCTCGGGCCCCATCGCCGCCGTGGCCGCACCCAGCGCGAAGCCGGCGATGTTCCAGAAGGGCTGGAGCGCAGTCGGCCGCACCCCGCGGTGCGCGATCATCGCATCGAAAAAGGCACGGTGGCGCTCTTCCTGGCTGGCCATGCCGGCGATCATCCGCGCCATCGGCGTGCGATCGCCCATCACGGCGAGCTGGCCGGCATAGATGCGCGTCGCGCCATATTCGCCCGCCTGGTCGACGCGAACCATCGAGGGCATCCCCTCGCGCCGATCGCCGGGCTTCCAGCTCATGCGCGGGTGCCCCTGCGGGTGGCAAGCAGGAAGATCAGGATCGCCCCGCCGAGCGAGAGGATCGCGTTGAAGCCGGCAAGGCTGATCCCGAACAAGGTCCATTGCGGCACGTCGCAGCGGATCAGCGGCCGGCGCAGCGCGTCGTTCAGCATGTCCATCGGACTGCCGCCATGCACCTGGGCGGTGCAGGCGGTGATGCCCTGCCACCACTTATACTCGACGCCGGCATGGAAGACGCCGATGCCGCCGCTGATCGCCACGGCCGTGCCGGCGAGCAGGACCAGCCCGAGCTGGGCACGGCGATCCTTCACCAGGAAGGAAGACAGCGCGATCAGCACCGCGGCATAATGCGGCCAGCGCTGCCACCAGCACATCTCGCACGGCACCAGCCCGAACAATTCGGAGAGGTGCGCGCCGCCGACCAGCGCGAGCGGAAGGAGGAGCGCGATCCAGCGCGCGATGCGGAGGCCGTCGTTGCGCATGGCTTATTTGCTCCGGGTCGCGGCAACCTGGGTCTTGGGACCGAGGCGGGAAATGGTCTGCAGCGCATAGTGCAGCTGGAAGTCGTCGATCCCTTCCTTCTTCAGCTGGTCCGCCGTCTTGGCGAAGCGCGGATCGGTGCGCTGATCGTCCTCGAGCACCGAATCGTCGACCTTGTCGTTGTTGATCAGATGCGCGCGCAGGTCCGCCTCGCGGATCGAGGGCCGGGTCTTGTAGTCGGGATCGGTGAGCTGCGGCACCAGCAGGTCGGGCTTGATGCCGCCTTCCTGCACCGAGCGCCCCGACGGCGTATAGTAGCGCGCGGTGGTGAGGCGCAGCGCCGCGCGCGGGCCCATCGGCAGGATCGACTGGACCGAGCCCTTGCCGAAGCTGCGCACGCCCATCACGAGCGCGCGGTGATGGTCCTGCAGCGCGCCCGCGACGATTTCGGAGGCGGAGGCGGTGCCCGCGTCGATCAGCACGACCACCGGCAGGCCCTTGGCGAGGTCGCCCGGAACCGAGACGATGCCCGGCTCGCTCACATCGGCATACCAGCGCTCGATATCGGTCTTCTCGCGGCCGCGCTGCGAGACGATCTCGCCATGCGACAGGAATATGTCGGACACTTCGATCGCCTGGCTGAGCAGCCCGCCGCCATTCTCGCGCAGATCGACGATATAGCCGAGCGGCTTGTGGCCCAGCTTCTTGTCGATCTCCTGGATCGCCTTGATCGTGTCCGCCCCGGTCTGCGCCGTGAAGGTGTTGATGTTCAGGATGCCGACGCCGTCCTTGACGTCCCACTTCACCGGCTTCTGCACGATGATCTCGCGCTTCATGGTGAAGGTGAGCGGCTTGTCGGCGCCCGGGCGGATCACCGTGAGCGTGACGCTGGTGCCCGGCTTGCCGCGCATCTTCTCGATCGCCTCGTCCAGGCTGCCGCCGACGATGAACTTGCCGTCGATATGGGTGATGAAGTCGCCCGATTTCATGCCGGCGCGCGCGGCCGGCGTGTCCTCGGTCGGGGCCACCACCTTCACCGCCCCGTCCTCCTGGGTGACGGTGAGGCCGAGGCCGCCATAATTGCCGTCGGTCTGGATCTTCAGATTGTCGAAATCGAGCCCGTCGGCATAGCTGCTGTGCGGATCGAGCGCGGCGAGCATGCCCTGGATCGCACCCTTCATCAGCGTGGCGTCGTCGACCTTCTCGACATAATTCGCCTTCACCTGGCTGTAGACTTCCATGAAGGTATCGAGCTCCTTGAAGCTCGAAGTATCCACGCCGGCCATGGCGCCGGAAGCAACGGGAACGAGCGCCAGCGCGCCGACCGCCGCGGTGACCTGAAGGAACGAACGAAGCATAGTTACTTTCCGGAAACGCGTTCGAGGATCAATCTAGGACGGGATCGCGGCAAATGCACGGCACAATCAGCCGAGCAGACGCGCCAGGTCCATGGGCTCGCCGCGACGACGGAGCTCGACGGTGATGCGCGGCGCGTCACCGCCCGGGACGCGGCCGATGCGCGCGCCCTGTGCCACATGCTCGCCGACGCGGACGCCGGTGCCGCCCAGCCCGGTGACCGAGCTGGTCCAGCCATTGCCATGGTCGATGATCACCACCCCGCCATAGTCGCGGAACGGGCCGGCGAAGAGGATGCGCCCGGCCGCGGGGGCGACGGCGTCGCTGCCGGCCGCGCAGGCGAGCGTGACTCCGCGCGCACGCACGCCGGTGGGGGACAGCTCGCCCATGCCGGTGACGACCGCGCCGGCGACCGGCAGGATATAGGGCGGGCCGGCCTTGCGCGCGGGCGCGGCGACGGCACTGCCGGGGCGCGGCAGCGGGCCGGGAAGCATGGCGAGATCGGCCTGGATCCCCGCGGCCTGGCCCGCCGTCTCCATCTGGTCGGCGATCTCGCGGGCGCGCTCGCCCAGCGCGATGGCGCGGTCCGATTCGACCAGCGCGCTCGAGGCGAGCTGGGCGGAGCGGGCGCGGTGGTCCGCCTCGAGCCGGACCAGGGCGACCCGCTCGTCCTCGATCCGGCGCCGCGCATCGCGGAAGCTCGCGACCGCGGCGAGCGCGTCGGCCCGCAGCGCCCGGACGCGGCCAAGCTCCGCGCGCACGTCGCGAGTGCGGGCCTCGACCACGGGCATCACCGTGCCGAGCACGGCGCGGACATGGACCATGTCGCTGGTCGACCCGGGCTGGACCAGGCCGAGCACCGCCGGGCGGCGGGCCATCGACTGGAGCGCGGCGATCAGGCGCAGGATCGGCCCCTGGCGCTCCGCGACGCGCGTGCGCTGCGCGGCGAGCTGGCGATCGACGATGCCGATGCGCGCGCGGGCGGCCGCGATATCGGCCTCGGCCATCTTGATCCGCTCGGCGGCGGCGGCTTCCTGCGCCCGTGCGCGGGCGGCCTGGTCGCGCTCCGAGGCAGCCTGGCGCTCGAGCTGCGCGCTGCGCGCCTGCGCGGCCCGGCTCTGGGCATTGGCCTCGCGCAGGCGCCCCTGCTGCTCGCCAAGGCTCGGCGCCTGCGCCGCGGCGAAGCTGCCGGTGGCGAGGATCGCCAGCAGGCTGGCGCCGAGGATCAGCGGGCGGAGCACGGGCTCAGCCTTCGCGATGATAGGGGTGGTTGGCAAGGATGGAAGTGGCGCGCCACAGCTGCTCGGCGAGCATCGCCCGCGCCAGCATGTGCGGCCAGGTGGCTCGGCCGAAGCTGAGCAGGAGATCGGCCTGGGCGCGATCGGCATCCTCGAACCCGTCCGCCGCGCCGATCAGGAAGCGCGCCTCGCGTACCCCGTCGTCGCGCCACGCACCCAGCCGCTCGGCGAGCACGCGCGAGGGCAGGTTCTCGCCGGTCTCGTCGAGCAGGACGATCCGGGTGCTGCCCGAAAGCTCGGGAACCTTGCCGCCCGTATCGGGCAGCTCGGTCATCCTGGTCGGCCATTGGATGCGCCGGAGATAGCGATCGACCAGCTCCGCCTCCGGGCTGCGGCCGATCTTCCCGCGCGCGACGATATGGAGCTGCATCGCCCGTGCCGCCCCCTTGCTAGCGGATCACGCCTGGCCGGCTTCGCCGAACGACCACATCCGCTCGAGATTATAGAAGCTGCGCACCTCGGGGCGGAACAGGTGGACGATCACGTCGCCCGCGTCGATCAGCACCCAATCGGCGGTGGGCAGGCCCTCCACGCGCGGGGTGCGGCCGAACTCGGCCTTGATCTTGTCGGCGAGCTTCACCGCCATCGACGCGACCTGGCGCGTCGAACGGCCGGATGCCACGACCATATAATCGGCGATGCTGCTCTTGCCGGCGAGCGGGATCGAGACCGTCTCGACCGCCTGATCGTCGTCGAGCGACGCCATCACGAGCTGGCGCAGCGCCTCGGTGCCACCAGCGGCATCGGACGAACGCAGAACATTGGACGATGTGGCCAAGGGGCCTCCTAGGGTTGCAACTTGTCTGTGCGAATTTGTTGTGGAGACGACGCGGTAGCTTCTCCCATCAAAGTTACACTTTGACGGGCACCCGCATAACGCCGGTGCCAGGCGGGATCGGCGGCCCGAAGGCTCGTCGCCGAAGTCGGATCGGGGCGGAAGCGCAACAGCACGAGGGCCGGCAATCTCCAACGCGTCCAGTTCTTCGCCTGGCCTGCGGGCCGCACAGCGCGCCGCAGCCAACCCATTGCAGGACTTGCATGGGCCTCGCGATCATACCCCGGACGCGCGATCACCGCAATCGGAACCTGCTCGGCAATATCGCGCCAGCGCTCCCATTTGTGGAACTGGGCCAGATTGTCCGCCCCCATCAGCCAGATGAAGCGATGGCGCGGGAAGAGCCGCGGCAATTTGCGGATCGTGTCGGCGGTGTAGCGGGTCTTGATCCGCTTCTCGATGTCCGACACGCGGATCGGCGCATGCCGCGCCATGCGCTGGGCCGAGGCCATGCGCGCCTTGAACGGCGCCATGCCGGCCTTGTCCTTCAGCGGATTGCCCGGCGAGACGAGCCACCACACCTCGTCGAGCCCCAGCGCGCGGACGGCGTGGAGCGAGAGCTTGCGATGTCCCAGGTGCGCCGGATTGAACGAGCCGCCGAGCAGGCCGATGCGCTTCATGGCTCGACCAGCCAGTCTTCGCGCTCATGATGCACGCGCAGAACCTGCACTGCCGCTTCCGTCGCGCGGTACAGGATCACGTGCGGCGTATCGAGGACGCGCAGAACCCGCAGACCATTCTTCAACGGGCGTCCCGACCGGGGAAAATTCGCGAGAAATGCGGCGCGACGATAGATCGCCGTCAGCGTCGCGACGGCGGAACCAGGCGTCGCATTCTCATCGAGCCAGGCTTCAATCCTGCGAATGTCATCCCGTGCAGGTACCGTCCAGATCAGGGCCGGCATCGAGCCCGGTGCTTTTCGATCATCTGCTCGAGTTCCGCCATGACTTCGGCATGCGGCACGACTTCATCGCGCTCGGCGGCATCGATCCCCACCTGCACAAAGGCCATGAAGTCGGCTTCACTCTCCGCAACGCGCCGGATCGCCTCGGCAGCGAAATCGGCACGGGTTCGACCCTGCGCGGCCGCAACCTTGTCGACAAGGTCCAGCGTCTCGTGATCGAGACGCGCGGTAACGACGGCGGATTTGCTCATGCCACTATTGTATACATTCGTATTCAAGAGTTCAAGGCCGCGCCTGGCCCGTGCCGCGCACCACCCATTTATAGGTCGTCAGCCCTTCGAGCGCCACGGGTCCGCGCGCGTGGAGGCGGCCGGTGGAGATGCCGATCTCGGCGCCCAAGCCGAACTCGCCGCCATCCGCGAACTGGGTGGAGGCGTTCCACATCACGATCGCGCTGTCGACCTGCGCCAGGAAGCGCTCGGCAACGGCAGCGTCGGCGGTGACGATCGCGTCGGTGTGATGCGAGCCGTGCGCGGCGATGTGCGCCATCGCCGCATCCACCCCGTCGACCAGCTTAACCGACAGGATCGAATCGAGATATTCGGTGTCCCAATCCTCGGCATTGGCGGCGACCGCGCGCGGCTCGATCGCCCGGATCTCCGCATCGCCGCGCAGTTCGCAGCCGGCATCGGCCAGCGCGGCCAGCACGGGCCGCGGATCGGCGAAGCCACGGTCGATCAGCAGCGTCTCGGTGGCGCCGCAAATGCCGGTGCGGCGCATCTTGGCATTGCGCGCGAGATCCCGCGCCATGGCGGGATCGGCGGCACCGTCGATATAGGTGTGGTTGAGCCCGTCGAGATGGGCGAGCACGGGGACGCGCGCCTCCGCCTGGACGCGGGCGACCAGGCTCTTGCCGCCACGCGGCACGATCATGTCGATCGCCCCCTCGGCGACGAGCATCGCGCCGACCGCGGCGCGATCGGTGACGGGGACGAGCTGCACCGCATCCTCGGGCATGCCGCCCTCGGCCAGGCCACGCGCGAGCGCCGCATGGATCGCGCGGTTCGAGCGGATCGCTTCCGAGCCGCCGCGCAGGATCGCGGCATTGCCCGCCATGGCGCAGAGCGCGCCGGCATCGGCGGTGACGTTGGGCCGGCTCTCATAGATGATGCCGATCACGCCGATCGGCACGCGAACGCGGGTGAGCACCAGGCCATTGGGCCGCTCGACCCGGTCGATCACGTCGCCGACCGGATCGGCGAGCGCGGCCACCGCCTCGACGCCGGCGGCCATGGCCTCGATCCGCCCGGCATCGAGCTTCAGGCGATCGAGCAGCGCGCCCGACAGGCCATCGGCTTCGGCAGCGGCCATATCCTCGGCATTGGCAGCCTGGATAGCCTGGGTATCGGCCCGGATCGCGGCGGCGGCGGCGCGCAGCGCGGCGGCCTTGGCCGGGGTCGGCATGGCGGCGAGCTGCACCGCGGCGCGACGGGCGCGTTGGGCCATCCGGGCGATCAGGGCTGCGGTGTCGGTCATGCTGCGCTTGCGCCTAGCACGTGCAAGATCAAGCTGATAGGTCCGGCGCCATGTCGGGGGGAATCGAAGCAGCCGGGGAACTGGCGACGGGGGCGTTGCTCGGCCGCGCGGTCGAGCCGCGGGCGGGCGAAGGGCATGGCGCGGCGGGCGATGACGGGCACGGCCTGTGCCTCAATTGCGGCACGGCGCTGATCGGATCGCATTGTCATAATTGCGGCCAGGCGGGGCATGTCCATCGCTCGCTTTCGGCGATCGGGCACGACATCCTGCACGGCGTCTTCCATTTCGAGGGCAAGCTGTGGCGCACTCTGCCGATGCTCGCCTGGCGGCCCGGCGAGCTGACGCGGCGCTACATCGCCGGCGAGCGCGCGCGCTTCGTATCGCCGATGGCGATCTTCCTCTTTTCGGTCTTCGCGATGTTCGCGGTCTTTTCCTGGGTGGGGATTTCGGCGCCGACCGAGCTCAATGCCGGCAACATGAAGCCCTTCGCCGCGATCGACTATGCCCGCAAGGATACGCAGGCCAAGCTCGACAAGGCGCAGCGAAAGCTCGCCGCGGCCACCGACGAGGAGGACAAGGCCGAGTATCGCGAGCGCATTGCCGATGCCCAGCAGGGGCTGGCCGGGCTCGACAAGGCGGCGAAGTCGCTGGGCGGCGGCCATCTCGACGCGTCGGCCGCGCAAGCCCATACCGGCTGGCACGCGCTCGATCACGGCATCGAGAAGTGGCAGAAGAACCCGGCGCTGATGATGTACAAGCTCCAGTCGGCCAGCTACAAATTCTCCTGGCTGCTGATCCCGCTCTCGGTGCCGTTCCTATGGGCGCTGTTCTTCTGGAAGCGGCAATACAAGCTCTACGATCATGCGGTGTTCGTCACCTATTCGATCACGTTCATGTCGCTCTTCTACATCGTGGTGGCGATCGTCGCCGCGGCCGGGCTGGGCGGCGGCTGGCTGGCGGTGGCGGCGCTCGCGCTTCCTTTCGTCCATGTGACGCGCCAGCTCCAACAGGCCTATCAGCTGGGCTGGTTCTCGGCGTTCATGCGCGCCTGGGTGCTGACCTTCTTCATCACCTGGATCCTGGCGATCTTCGTGCTGATCCTGGTGGCGCTGGGGCTGTTCGGGTGAGCCAGGCGCCGCGAAGGGATCGCTGAGGATGGCAGCGGGGGCCTGCCATATCTGCAAGCGCCCGCTCGACGTGCAGGACGATCTCCTGTCCGCCGATTGCGGCGGTGATTGCTGGGGCTGCGTCGGCTTCATCGAATATGAGATGGCCGCGCTTCGGGATTTCGAGGATCGGCTGTCCACACTCCAGATCGAGCATGAGATACGGGAAGGTTTCCGGGAAGCGGACGGACAGACGAAACGCCCCAACGCCTGACATTCCCTCCAAAGAAAAACCCTCCCCCGATCGCTCGGGAGAGGGTTTTCGTTCCGGCCGATCGTCCGGCTCAGGCGCCCTGCGGCGCCGGCTGGCCGAACGGCCCCTTGGGCTTGCGGATCTTGGGGATCGAGGTTCCCGCCACCGAGACCGGCCGCGCGGCGGCACCCGGATCCTCGCGGCCGAGATCCTCGCCGGCGATCAGCCGCTTGATCTCCTCGCCGGTCAGCGTCTCATATTCGAGCAGCGCCTGGGCGATGGTGTGGAGCTGGTCGATATGGTCGGTCAGCAGCTGGCGGGCACGGCCGAGGCCGCGCTCGACGAAGCGCTTCACTTCCATGTCGATCAGCCGCGCCGTCTCGTCCGACATCGGCTTGGCGCGAGAGATCGCATAGCCATAGCTTTCGTCGCTTTCGGAGAAGTCGAGCGGCCCGACTTCGTCCGACAGGCCCCATTTCGTCACCATCGCGCGGGCGAGACGCGTCGCCTGCATGATATCGTTCGAGGCGCCCGACGAGACCTTGTCATAGCCGAAGATCAGCTCCTCGGCGATACGGCCACCGAATGCGACGGCGATATCGGCATGCATCTTGTCGCGGTGATAGCTGTACGAATCCCGCTCCGGCAGCGGCTGGACCATGCCGAGCGCGAAGCCGCGCGGAATGATCGTCGCCTTGTGGATCGGATCGGCGGTCGGCTCGTGCGCGAACACCAGGGCGTGGCCGGCTTCGTGATAGGCGGTCATCCGCTTCTCGTCGTCGGTCATCACCATCGAGCGGCGTTCGGCGCCCATCAGCACCTTGTCGCGCGCATCGTCGAACTCCTGCGCCGCGACCAGCCGCTTGCCGCGGCGGGCAGCGAGCAGGGCGGCCTCGTTGACGAGATTGGCGAGGTCCGCGCCCGAAAAGCCCGGCGTGCCGCGTGCGATCACCCGCGGCTCGACGTCGGGCGCCAGCGGCACCTTCTTCATATGGACCTGGAGGATCTTCACCCGGCCTTCGATGTCCGGACGCGGCACCTGGACCTGGCGGTCGAAGCGGCCCGGGCGCAGCAGCGCGGGATCGAGCACATCGGGGCGGTTGGTCGCCGCGATGATGATGATGCCTTCGTTCGCCTCGAAGCCGTCCATTTCGACGAGCAGCTGGTTGAGCGTCTGCTCGCGCTCGTCATTCTGGTTGCCGAGGCCGGCGCCACGCGAGCGGCCGACGGCGTCGATCTCGTCGATGAAGACGATGCACGGGGCCGACTTCTTGGCCTGCTCGAACATGTCCCTGACACGGGACGCGCCGACGCCGACGAACATCTCGACGAAGTCCGAACCCGAAATGGTGAAGAACGGCACGCCCGCCTCGCCGGCGATGGCGCGGGCGAGCAGCGTCTTGCCGGTGCCGGGCGAACCGACCAGCAGCGCGCCCTTGGGGATCTTGCCGCCCAGACGGGCGAACTTGGTCGGGTCCTTGAGGAACTCGACGATCTCCTGCAGCTCCTCGCGCGCCTCGTCGATGCCGGCGACGTCGTCGAAGGTGACCTTGCCTTCCTTCTGCGTCAGCAGGCGCGCGCGCGACTTGCCGAAGCCCATCGCGCCCGAGCCCGAGCCCTTCTGCATCTGGCGGATCACGAAGAAGGCAATGCCGAGCATCAGCAGGAACGGCAGCGACTGGTAGAGAAGGTAGATCCAGATGTTCGGACCTTCCTCGGCGCGGGCCGAGACCCTGACGTTCTTCGCGAGCAGCGTCCCGATCATCGAGGGATCCTCGGGCGCGTTCGTGCGGAACTTGCCGCCGTTCGACAGTTCGCCGCTGACCACGCCGGTGGCACGCGAGATGTTCACCGACTTCACTTCGCCATTGTTCACCTTGGCCATGAAGTCGGAATAGGCCACGGCATCGCCCGGCGCGGTGGCGTTGCGATTGTCGAAGATCGTCACGAACAGGGCCAGCGCCGCCAGGATGCCCACCCAGATCAACAGGCTCTTCATCCAGGGGTTGCTGCCCCCATTGTCGGGGCCCTGCTGCTTGTCGTTGTCGCTCATGCGGATTCGGTACCTTTCCGCTGCCCAAGATAGGCACGGCCAAGTTAATGGCAATGGAACAGCGTCGATCAGTGTGATCGACGCGGTGGCGCCAGCGCGAAATGCCAGATAGCAGCCTTCGCCTTCCCGATCACTTCCGCAATCGTACCGGTGCCTCCGGCATCGAGCGCGGCGAGCAGCGGGTCGAGCCCGGTCTCCCGCCAATCGGGGCCGAGGCCGTGCGCGGCGCGGACGGTCGCCACCGCCCGCTCGACGAGGCGGCGGCGGAGTTCGCGGGGCAGGCCGCCGGGATCGAGCGCAACCGCACCGCCCTCGGCCACCGCGCGCGCGCGCCATTCGCGATCGGCGATCCAGGCCAGCGCGTCCTCGGCATCGCGCAGGTTGCGCGCGGCGGCGGCAAGCCGATCGGCGGGCAATTCCCCCGCCCGTGCCAGCAAGGCGCGGATGCGGGCGCGATCGAAGCGCGGATCGGCGTTGGAGGGATCGCGCACCGGCACGATCCCCGCATCCGCGACGAGCGCCTCCAGTTCCGCCCGCGTCCAGTGGAGCAGCGGGCGGATCAGCGTGACGCCGCCGAGCGGCCGCGCCGCCGCCATCGCGGCCAGCCCGCCCACGCCCGCACCGCGCCGGGCCCGCATCAGGAAGGTCTCGGCGACATCGTCCTGCTGGTGCGCCGTCGCGAGCCAGGCGGCCCGGCCCGCCGCCCAATCGGCGAGCAGCGCATAGCGCAGCGCCCGCGCGCCCTGCTGGAGATTGCCGGCAACGGGCATTTCCCCGGCAAGCGTCTCGTGCGGGACCTCGATCCGATCACATAGCTGCCGGACGAGCATCGCTTCCTGCGCCGCTTCCGGGCGCAGGCCATGATCGACGGTCGCCGCGACCACCGCACCGGGAAAGGCCGCATGGGCGAGCAGGAGCAGCGCCAGGCTGTCCGCCCCGCCCGAGACGGCCAGGGCCAGAGGGCGCCCCTCGCCGAGGGCGCCGCCGGTCAGCGCCTCGCAATCCCGGCGGAAGCGCTCGACCTTCTCCCGGTCGGGCGCCGGCCGGTCACTTGCACTTCTGGCTTGCACGGCCCTCCGCCACGCCGGTCTTCATCTCGATCGAAAGCTTGTCGCCATATAGCTGGTCGAGCTCGGTATAGACCTTGCAGACCTCGGTGGCGGGCTTCTTCAGCTTGATGAGCGCCTGGGCTAGATAATAGAGGCTGTCGGGCGCCCGCTCGCCCTTGGGGTTCTTCTTGTAATTCTCGTAAAAGGCCACCGCCGCCAGGCTGGGCGCGCCGCTATCGAGATAGGCGCGGCCGAGCAGGTTCTGCGAATAGCTGGCGCGGCGATGCGTCGGATATTTGGTCGCCACCGCCTCGAGCTCGCGGCGCGCCTCCGGATAGAGCTTCGCCTGCCACAGGCGGAAGCCATAGGTATAGCCGTCCTCGGCGGGATCGCCCGTATTGGGCTTCTCGATCGCCGCCACCTGCTGGGCGCGCGTGCCGGTGGGCTTGGGCGTGGCGGGCGTCGTGGTGCCCGCGGCCGGAGGCGGCGTGGCCGGGCGCGTGCCGGTCGCGGGCGGGCGGATCGCCGCGCCGGCGGTATCGCCCGGCACCGTCGTGTCCTCGCCGCCCAGCGCGGCATTGGCGGTCGCCCGGTCCTCGATCCCCTTGATGCGCGCATCGGTGCCGCGCTTATAGGCGGCGAAGGCATCCTCGAGCTGGCGCAGGCGATACTGGCCCTGCTCGACCTGGCCGGTGAGCGTGCGCAGCTGCTCCTCGATCGCGGTGACGCGCTGGGTCAGGTCGATCAGCGGCGTGCCCGACGGCGTGCCGGGCACGCTGGTGCTGGTCTCGGGCGTGATCTGCGGCTCCACCGTCTGGCCGGCGCCGCCCGGGAACACCTTGCGCTGCACGGCGCGCATCTCGCGCTCGAGCCGGTCGACGCGCCCGGAGAGCGCGGAATCCTGGGCCTGGGCGGTGCCGGCGCCGAAGACGATGGCCATTGCAGTGGCGGCAAGAAGAAAACGCATCGATCACACCCCCCGGTGCAGGTCAGACATGGAGAATTCGTCCGCTATAGCCGGGAGGCCGCACGCCTCGCCAGTCCTTACGGCGCGCTGTTGCCAGTGCTCGTCGCAGCCGGTTCGACGGGCGTCGGCGCCGGCGTCGCGACCGAGAGGCGCGCGGCCGGACGCTCGCGGCGCGCGGTCGGCCCCACGGCGGCCGGTGCGGCCGGCGTCGGCGAGGCACCCGGCTGGCCGCGGGTGCGCAGCGCATCGGCGCTCACCTCGACATCCACCGTCGTGCCGGCGCGACCGAGCGGATCCACGTTCGAGCCGTTGAGCGTCACCTGGATCTTCTCGGGACCGCCGGTGCGGATGCGCGGATGATCGGCATCGGCCGGCACGTCGTAGCGCTCGCCGGGCGCGAGTTCCTTCTCGACGAGCTTGGTGCCCTTGGCATCGGTGACGCGGATCCAGACGGTATCGAGCGCGATCAGCGAGACCTGGCCGCCGGCGGCCGCCACGGGTGCGGCGGCATTGGCGATGCTGGCATTGTCGGCCGCGTTCGCCACCGGCTCCTCGGTCGCCAGCGTCTCGGGCGCGGGCGCGCTGCCGCGGAACAGGTCGGTGCCGTAATAGAGCACCCCGCCCACCACCAGCAGCAGCGCCAGGACGACGCCGAAGATGACGATCCCGCGCGGCGGCACCCGCGCCGGATCGCTGGTCTCATAGGCAGGCACCGGCGCGGCGCGCTCGGGATTGCGGTGGAGCTCGGTGCGCAGTTCGCGCGCGATCATCACTTCGTCGGCGCCGACCGCGCGGGCATAGGCCTTGGCGAAGCCCAGCGCATAGGTGATCGATGGAAGCCCGGCATAATTGCCCTTCTCGATCGCCTCGAGATGGCGCTGCGGAATGCGGGTGCGCGCGGCGATCTCGGGAAGGTCGAGGCCCTGGGCCTCGCGCGCGGCACGCAGCTTCTCGCCCACGCTGGCGGGAAACAGGGTCGGGTCTTCGGCGGCTTCGCCTTCCATCCATACTCTCCGGGCGGAAGGGTTGCGCCCGTTGCTCCCGCCGACGGCTGAAGCTGTCGTTCACCAAGCCCCGCCTGTCAACGCCGGCCAGGGTGATTTTGCCGGCAGATCAGGCCAGTTCGACGGAATGTTCGCTCGCCCATGCCTCCAGCTGGTCGCGCAGCGAGCTGCCCGGATCGGCCAGCATCCCGGCCATCGCCGTCATCAGCGCGCCCCGATCGACCGAGCGGACCATCGCCTTGATCGGCCCCACCGCGGCGGGCGTGATCGACAGGCGATCGATGCCGAGCCCGAGCAGCGCCAGCGCTTCCAGGGGCCGCCCGCCCATCTCGCCGCACACGCCCACCGGCACGCCGCCCGCCCGGCACTGGTCCGCCACGCGCTTTAGGAAGCGCAGGATCGACGGGCTCAGCCAATCATAGCGCAGCGCCAGCTTGGGGTGCGCGCGATCGGCGGCGAACAGGAACTGGGTGAGGTCGTTGGTGCCGATCGACAGGAAGTCGAGCCGCGGCAGGAGCAGGTCGAGCACCTCCGCCAGCGCCGGCACTTCGAGCATCGCGCCATAACGGATCTCGGTCGGCATCTTGCGGCCGCGCGCGGCCAGCCAGCTGCGCTGTGCCTCGAACAGCTCGCGCGCCGCATCGAACTCCCAGGGCTCCGAGACCATCGGGAACATGATGTTGAGCGCGCGGCCGGCGCCGGCCTCGATCAGCGCGCGCGCCTGCGCCTTCATCAGGCCGTCGCGATCGAGCGCGAGGCGCAGCGCCCGCCAGCCCATCGCGGGATTCTCTTCCTCGCCATCCTCGTCATGGTTGAGATAGGGCAGCGCCTTGTCGCCGCCGATATCGACGGTGCGGAAGGTGACGGGGCGGTCCCCCGCCGCATCCAGCACATCCTTGTAGAGGCGGCGCTGCATCTCGCGCTGGGGCAGGGTGGCCGAGACCAGGAACTGGAATTCGGTGCGGAACAGGCCGATGCCGTCGGCGCCGGTAAGGTCGAGCGCGGCCATGTCGTCGCGCAGGCCGGCATTGACCATCACCGTCACGCGGTGGCCATCGGTCGTCACCGGAGCGACGCCGCGCATCTGGGCGAAGGCGGCGCGGCGCTTCTGGCTGAGCTCGAGCTTGGCCTCGAACGCCTCCTGCATCGCCTGGGTGGGGCGGACGAACAGGCTCTCCTCGCTCGTGTCGAGCAGCAGCATGTCGCCCTCGGCGATCATCTGGCGGATGTTGCGGACCCGCCCCAGCACCGGCACGCCCATGGCGCGTGCGACGATGGTGACGTGCGCGGTGAGCGAGCCTTCCTCCAGCACCACGCCCTTCAGGCGCCGGCGATCATATTCGAGCAGTTCCGCCGGGCCGAGGTTGCGCGCGATCAGGATCGAATCCTGCCGCAGCCCCATCTGCGCCGCGGTGCCGAGCTGGCCCGAGACGATGCGGAGCAGCCGGTTGGAGAGATCCTCCAGATCGTGCATCCGATCGCGCAGCAGCGGATCGTCGATCTCGCGCATGCGCTGGCGGGTGCGCTGCTGGACGCGCTCGATCGCCGCCTCGGCGGTGAGGCCCGAATCGATCGCCTCGTTGATCCGGCGCGACCAGCCTTCGTCATAGGCGAACATCTTGTAGGTCGCGAGAATCTCGTCCTGCTCGCCGCCGCCGCCGAACTCGGCCTGGCTCGCCATCCGGTCGATCTGCTCGCGCATCTTGTCGAACGCGGCATAGACGCGGTGGCGCTCCGCTTCGGTATCCTCGGCGACGGTATGCTCGATCACGATGCGCGGCTGGTGGAACACCGCGACGCCGGCGGCCATGCCGTCGACCAGCTTGAAGCCATGGCCCAGCTCGGGGGCGGTCGACTGGAGCCGGGTGGAGCCGCCTCCACTCGCCGGATCGATCAGATCGGCATTGGCGATCAATTCGGAAAGCACCATCGCCACGGTCTGCAACGCCTCGATCTCCTCGCTCTCGTAGCGGCGCGATTCGGCATGCTGCACGGCGAGCACTCCCACGGCCCGCTCGCGCCGGATGATCGGCACGCCGGCAAAGCTGTGGAACGCCTCCTCGCCCGTCTCGGGGCGATAGGCGAAGGCGGGATGCAGCTCGGCCTCGTCGAGGTTCAGTGTCTCCACATTCTGGGCGATGGTGCCGACCAGACCCTCGCCCAGCGCGAGCTTGGTGACGTGGACCGCCTCCTGCGCGAGGCCGCGCGTCGCGAACAGCTCGAGCAGCCCCTCGCGCAACAGATAGATCGAGCAGACCTCGCTCGACAGCGCCTCGCCGATGATGTTGACCACCGAATTGAGCTTCGATTGCGCCGGGTTGCGCGACGCCATCACGTCGTGGAGGCGCGTCAGTATCTCACGGGCCGAGGCGGCTGCGGAAACGGGCATGGATGCGCGCTAACAGATTGTGTTCGCATGCGCCATGCACCGGCGAAACAAGTGCGGGCCGCCCCGGATCGCGAACCTCTGCGAAACGATCCTCGAGAGCGCTTGCGGCCTCATATACTGTGTGCTACATAGTATGTGTCATACACGATATGAGGCACAGGACGATGCCGGTCGAGGAAGACCTGTTCGAGAAACTGCGCGTCGAGCTGCGGCGCGGATCGCTGGTGCTGGCGGTGCTCGGGGCACTGCGCGAGGAGCGCTACGGCTACACGCTGCGCACCAGCCTGGAGGAAGCGGGGCTGCCGATCGACGAAGGTGCGCTCTACCCGTTGCTCCGCCGGCTGGAGGCGCAGGGGCTGCTCATCAGCGAATGGCGCGAGGAAGCCAAGCGCAACAAGCGCTTCTACCGCCTCACGCCCGACGGCCTGCACGTGCTCGGCCAGCTTCTCGCCGAATGGAATGCGATCTCGGAATCGATCCTGCGCCTCACCGAGGGAGAAAAGTGATGGACCTCATCGAACGCTATCTCGGCGCGGTGCGCTGGAACCTGCCCTCGGCCAAGGCCGACGACATCGTCGCCGAGCTGGCCGACCTGATCGCCGCCCGCATCGAGGATCGCGAGGAAGCGCTGGGCCGCTCGCTCGACAAGGACGAAGTCAGCCGGCTCCTCAGGGAATTCGGCCATCCGCTCACCGTCGCCGGCCGGTATCACGACCGGCAGGTGCTGATCGGCGCGGAACTGTTCCCCTTCTACTGGTTCGTGCTGCGGATCCTGCTGGCGGTCTTCGCGGTGATCGAAGCGGTGAAGATCGCCGGGCGGATCGCGGTGGGCAGCGAGCCCTTCTTCCACGCCCTGTCGCAAGGGCTGGGCGATGCCGCGAATACGCTGCTGACCATCGGCGCACTGATCACGCTGGCCTTCGCGGCGATCGAGCAGGCCGGCTGGCTCGACGCCTATCTCGCCCGCTGGAAACCCGAGGAACTGCCCGATCTCGGCAAGCTCCGCCTCGACCTGCCGCCGCGCAAGCGCTGGGAGCCGGTGTTCGAGATCGCCTTCGGCATCGGCTTCCTCGCCTGGTGGGCGGGCGCCTTCACCATCCCCTTCTTCCCGCACGACGGCGGGACGGCGATCACCGCCGCCCCGGTCTGGACGACGCTCTACTGGCCGGTGGTCGCCCTGGTCTGGGTGCGGATCCTGCTGAGCCTGGTCGGGTTCCTCCGGCCGGCCTGGAAGCCGCTGCGCGCCGTGCTGATCCTCGGCAGCACCGCCGGCATGCTCGCCATCGCCGCGGTGCTGCACGCGGCGGAGCGGATCGTGATCGTTGCCGGCACCGATGCGGACAAGGTCGCGAAGATCCAGCAGAGCCTCGACAAGAGCCTGGAGATCGCGGTGGTCGTGGTCGCGGCGATCTCCGCCTGGCAATGCGTGAAGGAGCTGTACCAGCTCTACAAGGAACGCCGCTAGGGCCGGGGCTCGCGGTTGCGGAAGGCGACGGGGACCGCCACCCGGCCACCGGCAACGGCCTGGCCGTCGAGCATCGGCGGGTTCACGCGGAAATCCGCCGCGGCCTCCAGCGCCGCCTTGCCGAAGCCATAGCCTTCCGGCGTCTCACGCAGCACCGCGCAGTCGGCGAGCCGGCGCGAGGGCAGGACGCGGCAGGCGAGGAGCGCGCCACCGCTGACGCCTTCATACCGCGCGCGCGGCGGATTGTGCTTGCCCAGCAGCCGCTGGCTGGGCACCTCGGCCCAGCTTGCCGGAAACAGCCTGCCCTCGCCGTTCGCGCTCGCGGGCATGGGCGCCGGCAAAGGCGGAAGGACGGCCGGTGGGGCAACGGGCGGCCGCGCGCCCTCCGCCGGGCCCGCGCCATCGCCCGCGAGGGCACCGGTGGCCGATCCCATAGATATCGGCGATACGGGCCCGCTGGCCGGCGCCGCCACGACCGGGATCACCGCGACCGGCGCCGCCGCGGGCCCGGATCCCGCCGGGCGCAACGGCTCCGCCGGCGGCGCATCGGCATCGGGCGGCGGCAGCGGCACGAAAGCCACCTGCGTCGCCGGCGCGGGCGGATCGCGCAGGATCCGCACCCTGATTCCCTGCAGCAGGACGGCCAGCGGCAGCGCAGCGAAGGCGAGCGCCAGCACCATCGCCAGCGCCCGATGGGACGCGCTCAGCCGGGCGTGCGGAGCAGGAGAGCTGGCCATGGCCGCCAGCCTCCCATGCCCCCGCCCGCGCGGCAAGCCTCAGGCCGCGCGCTTCTCCAGCGCATGGGCGGCTTCGGCCATCAGCGTCGCGATGATGTCCGCGACCGGCTCTTCCTTCGTCACCATGCCGACCGACTGACCTGCCATCACGCTGCCATGCTCGACATCGCCGTCGATCACCGCGCGGCGCAGCGCCCCGGCCCAGTAATGCTCGATCTGGAGCTGCGCCTCCGCCATCTCGACCTTGCCCTCGTCGAGCAGCTGCGCGACTTCGCGCTGCTTGGCGGTGAACAGCTCGCCGCCGGCATTCTTGAGCGCCCGCACCGGGATCACCGGCAGGCGCGGATCGATCTGCACGCTGGCGGTGGCATCGCGCGCCGAGGCGCGGATGAAAGCCTTCTTGAAGTTCGCATGCGCGATGCTCTCGGTCGCGCAGACGAAGCGCGTGCCCAGCTGGACGCCGGCCGCGCCCATGTCGAGATAGCCGGCGATCGCCTCGCCCCGGCCGATGCCGCCCGCGACGAACACGGGCACCTGCTCGGCCACTTCGGGCAGGATCTCCTGGGCGAGCACGCTGGTCGAGACCGGACCGATATGGCCGCCGGCCTCCATGCCCTCGACCACCAGCGCGTCGACCCCCGAGCGGATCAGCTTCTTGGCCAGGCTGAGCGCGGGGGCGAAGCAGATCAGCTTCGCGCCATTGGCCTTGATCGCGTCGAGCGAGCCCGCCGGCGGCAGCCCGCCCGCGAGGACGACATGGCCGACGGCATGCCGGTTGCAGACCTCGATCAGCTCGAACAGCTGCGGGTGCATGGTGATCAGATTGACGCCGAAGGGCCTCGCGGTGAGCGCCTTGGTGCCGGCGATCTCCGCGTCAAGCAGCTCGGGCGTCATCGCGCCGCAGGCGATCAGGCCGAAGCCGCCGGCATTGGAGATGGCGGCAACCAGGTTGCGCTCGGACACCCAGGACATGGCGCCGCCCAGGATGGCGACCTCACTACCTAAAAATTCGCATCCACGCGCCATCCGGCGCTTCAATCTTTCTTGTCCGATCGTCATGGATAGCGGCCTAGCCGTGCCGGGCGCCTCGGGGCAAGCCCGGCGTTACTTCCTGACCTCGACGGTATAATATTCGATATCGACGAATACCCAGACGCCTATCAGGCTCTTGCCTCCCAGCCGGGGCGGTCGCAGGAGGAACTGCCAGGACGCCTGCAGCGCTGCATTGCCGAAGCCGGACCCGGCCGGCGACTGGCCGATGATCTGGCAATCGACCACCCGGTAGCGCGGCGCCGTCCTGCAGGCGAGCTTGCCGATGCCGGTCTTGATCCCGTTGCGCGGCCGATAGAATTCGAGCTCCGCATTGGTCGGCTTTCGATACCATTCCACGCCATAGAGCGGCTCGCCATTGGGCGCCTTGCCCACGACCGGACTATCGTCCGCATGCCCGCCGCCGCCCGTGTTGGCGTTCGCATTGTCGGACGCATCGGCATCGCTCGCGCGCGACGGCACCTTGGCGATGTCGCCCTGCCGATAATCGTTGCGGCTCAGCTTGAGGAAAGTCGGCGGCCCCACCGGCACCGGCGTCTCGACCGGCACGGGCACCGGCGGCGGCGGCTGGGTCTGGGCCGGGGCGCGCTGCGCCTTCGCCGCCTTCTTCTGCTGCTGCTTCTCGGCCGGCTTCTTGTCGGGGCTGTCCTCGCCCTTCGACGCCTCGATCCCGAATACGGTGGTGCGCCCGCCATCCTTGCGGCCCGGCACCGGCGGCACGAAGAAGAGCAGGAGCAGCACGAGCAGCAGCTCGATGGCGAGCGCGAGCAGCAATGCGGCGCCCCGCCTGCGGAGCAGTCCCGAATCGGCGAAGGGACGGGAAGGCCACCGCATCACGGCTTCGCCCCAACCATTGCCGCGCGGCGGCGGCGCGACCGAAACATGGCAGCATCGCGCCGCATGTTACGACATGTTGCCGCCGCGGCGGAAAAGCGGATCAGGCCGCTTCGTCGGTCGCGTCGAGGCCATAGGCGGTGTGGAGGATGCGCACCGCCAGCTCGGTCTCGTCCTCGTTGATCAGGACGCTGACCTTGATCTCCGAAGTGGTGATCGCCTGGATGTTGATTCCGCGCTCGCCGAGCGTCTTGAACATGGTCGCCGCCACGCCCGCATGGCTGCGCATGCCCACGCCCACCACCGAGATCTTGGCGACGCGCGTGTCCTGCAGCAGATCGGTGAAACCGATCGAGCCCTTGGCCTGGTTGAGCGCCTCGATCGAGCGCGCCAGATCGGCCGCCGGCACGGTGAAGGTCACGTCGGTCGCGCTTGCCGAGCCCGTGCTCTGGTGCGCGATGTTCTGGATGATCATGTCGACGTTGATGTTGGCCTCGGCCAGCGGATTGAAGATCGTCGCCACCGCGCCGGGCTTGTCGGGCACTGCG
The DNA here is from genome assembly GCF_002127225.1 of Sphingomonas sp. IBVSS2. Lineage (GTDB taxonomy): Bacteria > Pseudomonadota > Alphaproteobacteria > Sphingomonadales > Sphingomonadaceae > Sphingomonas. The sequence continues at coordinate 644,639 of NZ_NFUR01000001.1, read as the reverse complement.
GTGAGGGTGATCTTCGCTTCGTTCTTGTCGTGCGCGATGCCGGTGATGAGCTGGCTTTCCACGTCCTGAATCTCCTCTTCGCCCACGATCATCGTTCCGGGCAGCGTGTCCGCCATCGGGGCATCGTCGCCGGTGAACGACGACAGCACCTGGACGCGGACCTGTTCCTTCATCGCCAGGCCCACCGAGCGCGTCTGGAGCACCTTGGCCCCGACGCTGGCAAGCTCCAGCATCTCCTCGTACGTCACCTTCTTGAGCTTGCGGGCCCGGGGGACGATGCGCGGATCGGTGGTGTAGACTCCGTCCACATCGGTATAGATGTCGCAGCGATCGGCCTTCACCGCCGCCGCCACCGCCACCGCCGACGTGTCCGACCCGCCGCGCCCGAGCGTGGTGACCCGGTTGCTGCCGTCATTGGCGATGCCCTGGAAGCCGGGGATCACCGCGACCTCGCCGCGCGACCAGCCGGCTTCGAGCCCGGCGGAATCGATCGAGCGGATGCGCGCCTTGGCATGCGCGGCATCGGTGTGGATCGCCACTTGCGAGCCGAGCCAGGAACGCGCGGGCACGCCGATCGCCTGGAGCGCGACCGCGAGCAGCCCGGAAGTGATCTGCTCGCCGCTCGACACGACCACGTCATATTCGCGCGGATCGTAGAGCGAGCTCGCCTCACGGCAGAAATTGACCAGCCGATCGGTCTCGCCGGCCATGGCCGAGACGACCACCGCCACCTGGTTGCCGGCTTCCCATTCGCGTTTGACCCGCGCCGCGACGCTCCGGATGCGCTCGATGCCAGCCATCGAGGTGCCGCCGAACTTCATCACGATACGCGCCATGGATAAAGAGCCTGTCTGCTTTGCGGGCCTGGGTCCCCGCGCTCGCGGGGATGACGATGATGGGGCGCCCTGATAGGAGCGGCGCATGGCAAGCGCAACCAAAGCTACGATTGACCCGCGTGAAGCTGCGCATTTCGGCAAGCTGGCGGCGGACTGGTGGAATCCGAAGGGCTCCTCGGCGATGCTGCACCGGCTCAATCCGGCGCGGCTGGGCTATGTCCGCGCCGCGGTCGATGCGCATTGGGGCGGCGATTCCACGCGCTTCACGCCGCTGGCCGGCAAGACCGCGATCGATGTCGGCTGCGGCGCCGGCCTGCTCGCCGAACCGCTCGCCCGGCTGGGGGCGACGGTGACCGGCATCGACGCCGCGCCGGAGAATATCGGCGCCGCCCGCGCGCATGCCGCCACCACGGGGCTCGCCATCGAATATGTCGCCGGCGGGATCGAGGGCCTGCCGGGACGCACCTTCGACCTCGTCACCTCGATGGAAGTGATCGAGCACGTCACCGACCCGGCGGCGTTCGTCGCCGCGCTGGCGGGCGCGCTGGCCGAGGGCGGGCTGATGATCCTCTCCACCCCCAACCGCACGCTCGTCTCGCACCTGGCGATGATCACCCTGGCCGAGGGCGCGGGCGCGATCCCGCCGGGGACGCACGACTGGCGCAAGTTCCTCCGCCCCGAGGAGCTGGAGGACCTGCTGGTCGCCGCCGGACTGAAGGTGATCGACCGCACCGGCCTGGGCTTCTCGCCGGCGCGCGGCTTCGTGACCGGCACCGGCGAGGCGCTGAACTATCTGGTCACGGTGGTGCGGGCCTAGCCCTTGTCCGCCGCCAGCACATGGGCGACCACGGCATTGGCATGCCCATGGCCCATGCCGTGCTCGTCCTTCAGCAGGGCGACCAGTTCCATGTGCTTGGCCGGCAGCGCCTTGCGCACCAGTTCCTGCCATTCGCCGATGGGCCGCCCATATTTCTTCTCGATGGACGGGAAATAGTAAGCCGGTCCTTTGATGGGTTCGTCAGCCACGCGGTTCGCTCTCCGGATGTTTATCGTCGGGACGAACTGGCCCACGCATGGCCGCGACGCAACCGCGACTTTCCCTTCCACGCGCGGCTCAGGGCTTCTGGCCGAAGTCCAGCACCGCCATCGCGCCGATGTCGAGCGTCTGCCTGGCGGTGTTGAGGTGCAGCGCCGCGGCAAGCTCGCCCTTGGCATAGTCGCGATCGGCATGGCCGGCGACCTTGTAGAGCTTCCACTCGGGCCCGACCGTGACGCCCTCGCCGAACAATTTGGTATAGGGTGCCGCGGCTAGCTGGAGCTGGGCCGAGGCGATCGTCGCGGTGGCGGCGCCTTCGGCCGGCTTTTCCACCCGGGCGTAGAAGGCGATGAGCAGCTTGTCGCCCCTTTTCACTCCCGCCTGGAGCGGCGTGTTGACCCCGACGCTCCAGGCATTGCCGCCCCCCGGCGTCTCGACCCGGATCGCCTTGCCGAACTGGACCTTGGCATCCCTGATCGACGCCGGCTTGGCCCCGCCCGGCAGGCCATAGACCTGGAAGCTGTCCGGATCGGCGTTGTTGAGTATCCCGGGCTCCGCCGCCGGCGCCGCGTCCTGCGCGGCGAGCGGGGCGGACCCCATTGCCGGAATCGATATTGCCGGAACCGACAGGGCCATGGCGGCGAGCGCCAGTCGCTTGGTCATATTTGCCTCCCCCACATTATTTTGCGGCGAGGCTATGCCTGTGTCCGGAACGTTTCAACGAAAAATGTTAACGCTACCGGTCAGAAGAGCCGGCCGCCATCGGGCACCGGCCTGGAGGGATGGAACAACACCACCTTGCCGGTCTCATCGGGAAAGCCAAGGGTCAGCACTTCGGACATGAACTTGCCGATCTGGCGCGGCGGGAAATTGACGACCGCGGCGACCTGGAGCCCCGGCAGTTCCTCCAGCGTGTAATGCTCGGTGATCTGCGCCGAGGAGCGCTTGCGGCCGATGGTGGGGCCGAAATCGATCAGCAGCTTGTAGGCCGGCTTGCGCGCCTCGGGGAAAGGCTGCGCCTCGACGATCGTGCCGACCCGGATGTCGACGGACAGGAACTGGTCGAAGCCGATCGTCTCGGCGGCCGGGGCGGCGGGATCATGGGAAAGGTGCATGCCGATCCTCTGCCACCGCCGCGCCGCCAGGGCCAGCGCTCAGCGGCTCGCCCCGTCATAAAGCTGCACGTTGAGGGCATCGAGGTCGATCCCGTCGGCGCAGCGCAGGTTGATCTCCACCATCGGTCCGCTCGGCCCCTGCCCCTCGGCAAAGGGCGCGACGCCGCAGTTCCTGCAGAAGTGATGATCGATGACGTGATGGTTGAAGCGATAGGTCGCCACCGCATCGCGCGGGGTGTGAAGGGTGAACCGCTCCGGCGTGGTGAAATGATGGAGCGGCGCCTTGCGGCGGCAGATCGAGCAATTGCATTGCATCGCCTGGCCGGGCGGGTCCTCCGCGACCGTGTAGGCGATCGCGCCGCAATGGCAGCTTCCAGTGAACGGCATCGGCTCTCCTCCTGTTGCCACGGACAATGTGCAGGCCCGCCCATTGCCATCGTTCTTATTTTGTTCCAATCTGCCGCCATGCAATCGGGCTTCGGATTCTGCGGGCACGACGACATCCAGCGCTGGCAGCGCGCGCTGGAGCCTATCCGCGCTTTGGCCGGGCCGCTACCCCGCCGCTCGCCGATCGGGGCGCTGGTCAAGTCGATGATCAGCGGGCGGACCCGGGACGCGGTGTCGCTGGCCGCCTATGACCGGCTCGTCGCCGCGTTCGGAACGCCGGCCCGGGTGCTCGCCGCGGGCCCGGCGGAAGTGCTGCGCTGCATCGGCGCGGTCACCCATGCCGAGGACAAGGCGCGTTACGTCACCCACGCGCTCGGGCGGATCGCGGCGGAACGCCGGGGGTTCGATCTCGGCTTTCTCGGCGACCTGCCGCTCGACGACGCGCTGGCCTGGCTCGAGCGGTTGCCGGGGGTCGGCCGCAAGGTCGCCGCCGCCACGCTCAATGCCAGTACGCTCGACCGCCCGGTGCTGATCGTCGACAGCCATGTGCTGCGCGTGCTCCAGCGCACCGGCTTCGTCCGCCGCGGCGCCGAGGGCCGCGCGGCGAGCGAGGCCGTGACCCGGGCGATGCCCGAATGGCGGGGCCGCGACTTTCTCGACTTCCATATCGGCACCAAGAAACTCGGCCAGACGCTGTGCCGGTTCGATGCCACCGACTGCGCGCGCTGCCCCTTGCGGCGCGATTGCCGCGCGCGAGGCAATTGACAGGGCGGCGCCGCTTTCGGACAGGAGGCCATGGCCGAGGTGAAACTCCATCCGAGCTGGCTCGAACCGCTGCAGGGCGAGTTCGCCGATCCGTACATGGCGGCCCTCCGCCAGTTCCTCGTCGCCGAGAAGGCGGCGGGCAAGCGCATCTTCCCGGCGGGCAGCGAATGGTTCCGCGCGCTCGACCTGACGCCGCTCGAGGGCGTCCGCGTCGTCATCCTCGGCCAGGATCCCTATCATGGCGAGGGCCAGGCGCACGGGCTGTGCTTCTCGGTGCGGCCCGGCGTGCGCACCCCGCCCAGCCTGGTCAACATCTACAAGGAGATGGAGGCCGATCTCGGCATCCCGCCGGCGCGGCACGGCTTTCTCGAACATTGGGCCGGGCAGGGCGTCCTCCTTCTCAACGCGGTGCTCACCGTGCAGATGGGCATGGCCGCATCGCACCAGGGGCGCGGCTGGGAGCGGTTCACCGATGCGGTGATCCGCCTCGTCAACGCCCGCACCGAACCGGTGGTCTTCCTGCTCTGGGGCAGCCATGCCCAGAAGAAGGCGGCGTTCGTCGATTCGATCGATCGCGGCGGCCGCCATCTGGTGCTCAAGGCGCCGCATCCCTCCCCCCTTTCCGCCCATTCGGGCTTTTTCGGCAGCCGTCATTTCTCCAAGGCCAACGAATTCCTGAAGAGCCGGGGCATGAAACCGATCGACTGGGCGCTGCCGCCACTACAGGACTAGATTACACATATACGACAGGATGACTTGGTCCCGCGCTTGACTTAGGCTGGCCGGCGAGGAGACTTTGCATGCGTCGTACCCTGACTGCCCTGATCGCGCTTTCCCTTTCCGCCTGCAGCGGCGGCGGAGGCGGCAGCGGGTCCGTCTCGGGCGGCGGCGGATCGACCGGCAGCGTAACGCCGACGCCGACCGTCACGCCAACCCCCACGGCCGCGGGCTGCACCCTGCGCGAGCGCCAGGACTGGGCCGCCGCGCAGCTCAACGAATGGTATCTCTTCCCCGAGACGCTGCCCGCAAGCCTCGATCCCACGCCCTATGCCAGTGTCGGCGCCTATGTCGACGCGCTCACCGCCACCGCGCGGGCCCAGGGGCGCGACCGCTATTTCACCTACGTCACCTCGATCGCCGAGGAGAATGCCTATTATAATTCGGGCTCGAGCGCGGGCTTCGGCTTCCGCCTCTATCTCGACGGCAACCGGCTCTACTCCGCCGAGACGTTCGAGGGCACCAGCGCGCTCACCGCCGGGATCGACCGCGGCACCGAGATCCAGGCGATCGGCACCAGCGCCGCCAACCTGCGCAACGTGAGCGACATCCTCGCCGGCGGCGGCACCGCCGCGCTGACCGACGCGCTCGGGCCCAACACCGCCGGCACCAGCCGCACCATGCGCGTGAACGACGCCGCCGCCGGCACCCGCGTGGTGACCATCGCCAAGACCGACTATGCGCTCACCCCGGTCTCCGCGCGCTACGGCGCCAAGATCATCGACGATGGCGGCCACCGCGTCGGCTATGTCAACCTGCGCACCTTCATCAACACCGCCGATTCGCCCCTGCGCGCCGCCTTCGCCCAGTTCCGCGCCGCCGGCGTGACCGAAGTGATCATCGACCTGCGCTACAATGGCGGCGGGCTCGTCTCGATCGCCGAGCTGATGGGCAACCTGATGGGCGCGAACCGGGCGACTTCGGACGTGTTCGACTATATGACCTTCCGCCCGAGCAAGTCGGCGGAGAACAGCACCGCCTATTTCGCGCCCCAGGCCCAATCGATCGCACCGACCCGGGTCGCCGTCATCGGCACGTCCAGCACCGCATCGGCCAGCGAGCTCGTCGTCGCCGGCATGCTGCCCTATCTCGGCACCAACCTCGCGCTGGTCGGCACCAACACCTATGGCAAGCCGGTGGGCCAGATCGCCATCGACAAGACCGCCTGCGACGACCGTTTCCGCATCATCGCCTTCGCCCTGCAGAATCGCGATCACCAGGGCGCCTATTTCACCGGGCTCGCCGGCACGGTGCGGGCAAGCTGCCGCGCGTCGGACGACATCGCCTATCCCATGGGCGATGCGCGCGAGGCGTCGACGCGCGCCGCGCTCGACTTCATCCAGGGCAAGAGCTGCACCGCGATCAGCGCCGTCACCGCCACCGCCGCCGCGAGGAGCGCCACCGAAACCGGCAGCGCGGCGGCCCATGAATTGCTCGCGCCCGCCCGGCCGAGCGTGCCGCAGCGCGACGTGCCCGGCATGTTCTGATCCGTTTTTGCGGCGCGCGGCATAGGCGCGGGCCGCCGGGGTTGCTATCTTCCCCTCCCGACGATGGAGGAAGCAATGAAGTCGCTGTTCGGCCGCCTGTTCGGCAAGCGCGCCGCGCCGCAGCCGGAGGCCGCGCTGGCGCCCCCGGCAACGCCGCTGGCCGAGAAGACCGAATGGGTGCGCGACCAGATCCGCCGCGACGTGGCGAGCGGCTTCTATGACGAGGACGCGATTCTGACCAACGCGTCCGACGCCTTTGCCGACGACCTGTCTCCCGACGAGCTGCGCCCGCTCGCGCAGAAGCTGCTCCGCCAGGCGCTGGCCGAACAGCGCGCCGCCGAGCGCCTCTGGCCCGGCGAGACCGATTGCGACCGGCTCGACGCCGCTTTCGCCGCGCTGGAGGAGAGCGGCGTGATCGCCCGCCAGAACTTCAGCTGCTGCGGCAATTGCGGCGCGACCGAGATCTGGGACGAGGTGCGTGCGGCGGAGGATGCGGGAGGCGCGGCGCGCGGCTATGCCTTCTACCATATGCAGGACACCGAAAGCGCCGTGGACGGCGGCGGACTGTACCTCAACTATGGCGCCTGCGACGAAGGCGAGGACGCGGCGCTGGCGGTGGCGCGCGAGATCGTCGCCGAGCTCGAGGCGCATGGGCTGGAGACTCGCTGGGACGGCAGCTGGGACCAGCGCATCGGCGTGGCGCTCGACTGGAAGCGCCGCCGGGGCATCTGAGCGGCCGGGGCGCCGCGCGCACCCCTCCGGATCGCGGGGACTGTCAGGGCTGGGGTGGCGGAAGCGCTTTTGGGGTGCGCCTGGCGCGCACGATCGGCGGAATCGCGAGCAGGATCGCCGCGACTATTCCCCCGGCCGCGAGCAGGCCGAGCGGCGTGGCGCGCGCCTCCGCCTCCATCACGAAGCGATCGCCCGCGCGGAGCGTGGCGCGGGCGGTCTGCGGCGCGAGCAACGGGTGCGGTTCGGTGTCCATGCGCGGGGCTCCCTTCGGACGGGCACGCTAGCATCGATGGACCGCCGCCGTCTTCAGCGCGGAGCAAATGCGATCAGGTCCCAGCGATTGCCGTAGAGATCCTCGAACACCGCGACCTTGCCATAGGGCTGCTCGGCCGGCGGGCGGACGAAGCGAACCCCGGCCCCGGTGAAGGCGGCATGGTCGCGCTCGAAATCGTCAGTGGCGAGGAACAGGAAGACGCGGCCCGCCGCCTGGTTGCCGATCGCGGCTTCCTGTTCCGGCGAGGCGGCGCGGGCGAGCAGGATGGTGGTCGCCCCTTCCGGCGCGCCGGGCGGGCGGATCGTGACCCAGCGCTTGTCCTGATCGGGCTGGTAGCTGTCCTCGACCAGCGTGAAGCCCAGCTTGCCGACATAGAAGGCAAGGGCCTCGTCATAGTCGCGGACGATGAGGGCGATATGGGCGAGTTGCGGCATCTGGTCTCCGGATCCTGTCAGGCAGCGGCGGCCGAACGGGCGCGCCCGCCGAGAAGGCGGTTACCCAAAATGGACTATTCTTCCAGTGTATTTGATTGCCTGAATCCGAATACGGTGATTATCTATCGCCTCCATGCGTCGAGTCGTTGACGAATTGCAACGAAACTCCGCGTGATAATTCGGGTCCGCCAATAATATTCTTCGACAGTTCGCGGGTCGCATGACGCAAATTCTTCTACTGGGGAGAATCGATCATGCTACGCATTGAAGTGGATATGTTCTCGGGCAGGCCCAATCCGGTCTGGATGATCACGGAGGAAGAGGCAGCCAGGAAGCTGCTCGGTGCCGCCCGTGAAATGCGCGCGGCGGTGACCAAGTCCGGCGCGGGATATAACGGGCTCGGCTTCCGCGAGGTTCGTGTCGAGAATATCCTCGACGACGTCCGGGCGCCGCGTGGGCTCCCGCAGAAATTCGCGGTCGGGCCGACGGGAAAGGAGAATCTCGATGCTTCGGGCGAGCTTGCGCGCCTGCTCATCGAGACCATGCCGCTCCGCTCCGAGGTCCGGCTGGTCGAGCACGCCGTGACGCCGCTCGACGAGAAGCTGCGCGAGACCGCGCTGGAATGGATGCAGGTGACCGCACGCCTGATGCGGAAGCCCCCGGGGCCGCCGCCCCCGCCCCCGGCGCCGAGCAACCCGCTCATCACCACCATTCCGGACAGCAAGTGCAGCCAGTGCCAATATGAGGTCAGCCAGTATAATCCGGCCTTCTGGAACAACCCGGCGACCCAGCCCTACAATAACTGCTACAATTACGCGCGGAACTGGCGCACCAACACCTTTGCCCAGCCGGGCCGGGCGCATGGCGCCGGAACGTCCATCATGGCATGCAACACGGTGACGGCGGCAGCGATGGCGGATGGCCTCAAGAAGCGGTGCAACTGCCTGCCGCAAAGCGAGTATCCCCGCCGCCTGATGGCGCTGGTGATCGCGCCGGGTTATGATTATCACTGGTATCGCCACCAGCGCGGCGGCTTCTGGGGTCACAAGCCAGGCAGCACGGCAGCACGCAATTATGACAGCAACGGCGTGCTGATCACCGATCCGCAGACCTGCGCGCGGGGGCCGTACACCAATTTCTGCGACTTCTTCTATGCGGGCAAATCGGTGGTGATCAACTGAGCCAGGGGATGCGCGTCGAGCTCGATGTCTTCAGTGGCAGGCCCAATCCGGTCTGGCAGCTCGACGCGCAAACCGCCGCGGCGCTGAGCGCGCTGCACGACGCCCTTGCGACGGGTACGGTCTGGGAGGAGCCCCCGGCGCTGGGCTATCGCGGATTCCTCTATACGATCCGGTCGGATGGCTGCCGTGCCTATCATGGCGCAGTGCGGGCGGCCCGGACGATCCTTGCCGATCCCGGCTACGGCATCGAGCACTTCCTCATCGCCCGGCTGCCGCATGACTGGATCGGCCTGGTGCCGATGATCGAAAGCGCGCTGCGCCCGCGGGAATGACGGAAATATGAGCCCTCGATCTAGCGCTTCACCGCAACGATCTTGATCTCCGTCAGCCCCTTGTCGGGCAGCAGACGGTCGACGTCGATCGCGGTCCAGGCGGGATAGGGCGCATGGACATAGCGATGCTTGACGCGCTTCATCGCCGCGATCTGGGGCAGGATGTCGGTGTGGAAGCTGGTGATGTCCACCACATCGTCCCAACTCGCTCCGGCACGCTTCAAACTTGCCTCGATCCGGCGGAACGTGCGGTCGAACGCGGCATCGAGATCGGTCTCGCCCGGCGCGAGCCCCACGACCACGCCCGAAAGATAGATGGTGTTGCCGGCCACCACGGCCTCGGCATAGCCCCAATCCTCCTGCGCGGCCCTGGCGCCGGAATTCTCCGGCATGATCACCGTCATCGCGCTGCGCTGGGCCTGCGCGGCGACGGGCAGGCAGGCCAGCATCGTCGCGACCAGCCCGATGGCGCGGCGCCCTCCCCCCGCGTTCGCCGCGTCGCCGATGCTTCGATTCGTGCCTCGTGCCATAGCCTGCCTCCACCCTGTATCGCCCGCCGCCTCGCGCTCGCGGCGCGGCCGGGCGACAGCCTGCACCGGTGCCCGCTCCGACGCCAGCGCGCCGTTGCCGGGGCGGGCGATCACCAGATCTCGACCACGGCCTCGAACGGCGCGCCGCCGCCGCGGCTATGGTCGGCGCGGAAACGCAGACGCACGGGAACGATGCTCTCGCCGCGATATTCGGGCAGGACCTCCAGACTGTCGATCAGGTCCTGTTCGGCGAAGCGGCCAAGCATGCCGATGACGTGCCGGCGCGCCGCCTCCGCCGCGGGCGAAAGATAGCCGATATCGTCCGGGCCACCCGGGAAGGGGCGGATCGCGACCAGTCGCCCCTCGCGTACGAGCCGGCGCGCCACCGCATCGGTGGTCACCGCGGAGAAATCCGGGGTGCGCACGATCCGTTCCTGCGCCACGGCGGCGGGGGCGAGCCCGCCGAAGAGGAGCAGCGCTCCAGCCCATCGTTTCCCACCGCGCGCCATGCCCTCTCCCCGATGCGAATGCCGGGGGAATAGCGCCCAATGCATCGGGAATGGACGCAGGCTCATCCGTTCCGGAGATGATTCCGCCGGGACGGAGACCGGATCAGGCGCGCGTGAATTCCATCGTCCAGTTGGTCTCCCAGCTCGCGCCGCCGTCCGGCGAGAGGGCCTGCTCCCAGCGCGGCGTATCGCCGTCGGTCCCCAGCCACAGGAAACGCAGGCGGACGGGGCGCCCATCCAGCACGTCGTCGGCATGGAAGCGCCCCACGCCATTCTCGAAGCGGCCGATCACCGGCACGTCCAGCCTGTGGGGCGCACGGCCGTCGAGCCACCAGATCGCCCAGCTGCCGCTTGCCGGATCATGGGAGCGCAGCGCCACGGCACGATAGGTCCCGCCGGGCAGATGGAGCAGATTGTCCTCGATATTGCCGTTGCCGCCGAGCAGCGGGCGCTGTTCGCTGGTGCCGGGGAATTCCTCCCAGCTGGTGCAGCCCGCCAGCCGCGCCGTGAGCCGGCGATGCCGGACGTTCCAGCGGCCCTGCTGGAAATCGAAATCGCGGCAGGGCTCGACGGGATCGGACATGGGAGGCTCCAGCTTGGAAGAGCCAAGAAGTTCTCAATATGTTCCCATCTAGTCAAGACCCCGCAGCGTTGGCCATGCCGCGCGCTCAAAATGCGGGTGCATGCCCGTAGAAGCGCAGGATCTCGACCAGCCGCGCGCCCGATATGCCCTGTTCCTGGTCGATCGCGAGGGGATGCGAGTCGTCCATGATCCGCAGCGTCGGACGCTGGCGATCGCGCTGCGGATAGACATGCACGCTCTGCGGCGCATCCCCGAGATAGGTCTCCAGCCTGTTGCAGAGCCAGCCGGTCCAGGGGCCCCGATCGGGATAGGCACCGTCGTCGAACCCTTCGAGATATTTGTCGAAATTCTCGCGCGAGAGCGTCGACCAGCAGCCGAAGCTGAATTTCTCGGCAAGCCCGTGCACGGGGATCTCCAGCACGGCGCGGACGAGGAAATGCCTTCCCTCGATCACGCAGAAATCCTCGGACAGGAAATCCCCGTCCAGGCGCAGGGCATGATTGGGCTCGCGCTTCTCGCCGTGCCGCCACGGATCGGGCGCGAAGGCGGCGAGCGCCATCAGCCCGACATGGAGATCGTCGCACGTGGCGCAGCGCCACTTGCCGAGCAGCTGCTCGACAGGGGGCTGCCCGCGCCGGCCGAACCAGCCCATTTGCGCCGCCTCAATCGTGCTCGCGGTCGCCCTGGCCCATGTAGAGCTCGCGGCCGGTCTCGTGATAGAGCTGCGACATCGCGGCCATGCCCGCTTCGGCGTCCTCGGCGGCGAGGAAGCCCTGGACCGGGGCATTCTGCTTCGCGGCGAAGTCGCGCACCTCCTGGGTGATCTTCATCGAGCAGAATTTGGGGCCGCACATCGAGCAGAAATGGGCGGTCTTGGCGCCTTCGGCCGGCAGCGTCTGGTCGTGATACCGCTCCGCCGTGTCGGGATCGAGCGACAGGTTGAACTGGTCGCGCCAGCGGAACTCGAAGCGGGCGCGGCTCAGCGCATCGTCGCGGACCTTGGCGGCCGGATGGCCCTTGGCGAGATCGGCGGCATGGGCGGCGAGCTTGTAGGTGACGACGCCGACCTTGACGTCGTCGCGATCCGGCAGGCCCAGATGCTCCTTGGGCGTGACGTAGCAGAGCATCGCAGTGCCGTACCAGCCGATCATCGCGGCGCCGATGCCGCTGGTGATATGGTCATAGCCCGGCGCGATATCGGTGGTGAGCGGCCCGAGCGTGTAGAAGGGCGCCTCGCCGCAGCTCTCCAGCTGCTTGTCCATATTCTCCTTGATCTTGTGCATCGGCACATGGCCGGGGCCCTCGATCATCACCTGGACGTCCTGTGCCCAGGCGCGCTTGGTCAGCTCGCCCAGCGTATAGAGCTCGGCGAACTGGGCCTCGTCATTGGCGTCGGCGATGCTGCCGGGGCGCAGGCCGTCGCCAAGCGAATAGGCGATGTCATACGCCTTCATGATCTCGGTGATCTCGTCGAACTTCTCGTAGAGGAAGCTCTCCTTGTGGTGCGCCAGGCACCATTTCGCCATGATCGAGCCGCCGCGGCTGACGATGCCGGTGACGCGCTTCGCGGTGAGCGGCACATAGGGCAGGCGAACGCCGGCATGGATGGTGAAATAGTCGACGCCCTGCTCGGCCTGCTCGATCAGCGTGTCGCGGAAGATCTCCCAGGTGAGGTCCTCGGCGATGCCGCCGACCTTCTCCAGCGCCTGGTAGATCGGCACGGTGCCGACGGGGACGGGCGAATTGCGCAGGATCCATTCGCGGGTGTCGTGGATGTTGCGCCCGGTCGACAGGTCCATGATCGTGTCGGCGCCCCAGCGGATCGCCCACACCATCTTGTCGACTTCCTGCGCCACGTTCGAAGCCACGGCGGAGTTGCCGATATTGGCGTTGATCTTGACCAGGAAATTGCGGCCGATCGCCATCGGCTCCGATTCCGGATGGTTGATGTTGTTCGGGATGATCGCGCGGCCGCGGGCGACCTCGTCGCGGACGAACTCAGGGGTCACGTAATCGGGGATGGCGGCGCCCCAGCTCTGGCCGTCCCGGGCATATTCCTTCAGGCGCTCGCGGCCGAGATTCTCGCGCTCGGCGACATATTCCATCTCGGGCGTGACGATGCCGCGCCGGGCATAGTGCATCTGCGAGACGTTCATGCCCGGCCTGGCGCGCAGCACCTTCTTGCGGACGTTCGGGAAGGGCTGGACGCCGCCCGAACGGTCCGGGCCGAGCTGGCCATTGTCCTCGGGGCGGACTTCGCGCTGGGCGACCTCTTCCACGTCGCCGCGCGCGCGGATCCAGTCGCGGCGCAGCTCGGGCAGGCCGGCCATGATGTCGATACGAGCGTCGGGATCGGTATACGGCCCCGACGTGTCATAGACCCGGACCGGCGGCTCGCCCGCGCTCGGCTCGAGATGAATCTCGCGCATCGCGACCTTCAGCGGGCCGACATGGATCTTCTTAGAGCCGCGGATCGCGCCGGTGGTGACGGCGAGCTCGGTCTTGGCGGGGATGTCGGCCATTCGTCTTCTCCATGGCGGGAGAGGACGGTCTTCGGGTAAAGGCCGCTCCCTCCCTACGCCGGTCTCAACCGGATCAGGTTCAGCGGGTCTTGGCTTCAGCCAACTCTCAACCGCTCAGGCGCGGTCCCCCGGGGATGGCCGAGTCTTAGGCGTTCGGGCCGGCCAGGTCCAGCGATGCTTCAGAAGCTGTAGGCAAGGCCGATGCTGCCCAGCCACTGGCCGCGCGCGCCGGCGGTGCGGACGATCGGCGAATCGCCGAAATCGCCGATCAGCCTGCGATAGGTGCCGCCGGCGAAGAGCTGCACGCCATGGGTGAGGTCGCCGCTGAGCGACACCGCGCCACCCAGGCCCGCGGTCCAGTCCTTCCAGCCGCCCTTGGGGTTCCACACGGCCAGGCCGCTGGCGGCCGCGCCGGCGGGAGTCACGCCGAAATAGGTGGTGGCATAGCCCTTCTCCACCCGGGTCGCGGAAAGGAACAGCCCGACCATCGCCTTGCGGCTGAGCGGCGTCATGTACGTGATCGAGGGATTGAACACGCCCGCCTTGGAGACCCCGGCCACGTCGTGGCGATAGGAGGCGCGAAAGGCGATCCGGTCATAGTCGCTGGTGAACACCCCGGTCTTGGCGACGCCGACGAAACCGCCGACCTCGATCGCCGCGTCGAGCGCGCCCAGCGCCTTGATCCGCCGATCCGCGATGGCGCCGATGCTGGTGCGGTTGAAATTGACGTTGACCGTGGGCCCGGCCTGGAAGTCGAGGCCGCTGGCCGAGCGATCGGGAATCAGGTCGACGCTCAGCCGGGTGCCGGCGAACTCGAAGCCGAATCCCGAAAGCTTGCCGATCGCGAGCGGCACGGGCGCAAAGCGATAGTCGTTCGAGCCTTCATAATCGGGCAGCACCGCCGCGCCGACGCCGATCATCGCGAAATCGCCCTTCGCGCGCCCGGCAGGTGGGGCCTCCGGAGCCTCCGGGGCAGCGTCCTGCGCGAAGGCGGGGACGGCGATGAGACAGAGCGCCGCGAAGAGCGCGACAGAGTGGATACGCATGAACTGGGTTTCCCGAATGTTGCAGCTGCGAAACGCAGCCTGCGCGAACCCGGTTCCTGCGATCGGCAGCGGATCAGGACCGGTCGGGGCCTTTGGGCGCGAAGCCGCCCAGACCGGCATCGGTGCCGCACAGCCGGTCCCAATGGCGGAAATAGAGGCCGAAATTGCGGTTGTAGCACTCGTGATGGCGCTGGTGATGGCCGGCGGTGATCAACCAGGCGCCGAGCGGCCCGCGCCAGACCCAGCGCGGCCAGACCTCCCAGCCCATATGGTTGGTGACGCCCATCACCGTCATGATCGCCAGCACCAGCCCCAGTGCGCCGACATGGATGGGGATGAGGAAGACGAGGCCGGGAATGACCACCGCGCCGGTGATCGCCTCGAACGGATGGAAACTCATCGCCGCCCAGGCAGTGGGCGGGCGGCTGGCGTGATGGACGGCATGCATACGGCGGAAGAGCGCCGGCCGGTGCATCCAGCGATGCGTCCAGTAGAACCAGGCATCGTGCGCGAGCAGATACAGCAGCACCGAGACGGGGAGATACCAGAGCGGGAAGGCATGGACATCGGTATAGATCCGCGTCCAGCCGCGATTGGCCCAGCCCCAGGCGACGACACCGGCCGGCACGCCATAGATGGCGGCGCTTGCCAGGCTCCAGCCGATCTCACGGCGGATCTGGCGGTCGAGGCCGCGGTACAGGCCGGGATGCCTCAGCCGGGTCGCCAGCGCGAAACCCCCGCTCGCAAGCAGGTAGCGGACGCCGACGATCAGCGTCATCGCCAGCGCGGAGAGGAAGATGGCTGGGGCCATGGCCGGCACCTTCTAGCGCCCGCCACGCCGCACGTCATGCTCAGTAGGCGACCAGCAGCGTCATGTTGGTCAGCTTGCCGCCGATCCGGGCAACCATCGTCACATTGCCGAGCGGCGCATCGACGCTGTTCATCGCCATGAAGGCGAGCAGCTTGATCTTCGCCGAGAGGAAGGGCGCGAAGTCCTTGCGAAAGGGCGCAGTGACGAGCGTCGTGCCGGTGCGGTCATCGGCCCAGGCGCCATAGCCCCAGGAAGTGGCAACCGGACGGAGGCCGCGATCGGCAGGCGGCGGAGGGCCGGTCTCCGCCGCCGGCGGGCGCCGGGCATCGCAGTCGCTCCGGTTGAGCCGCGCATTCGCCAGCATGCCGTCCGTATATTCGGCGCGAAAGCGGAAGCAGCTGCCATCGCTGAACTTCAGGTTCACGGGCAGGAAGCCGATCGCCCAGGCCTCGACGAACTTCGTCCCCTTGGGCTCGTCCACCGCATAGGCGCCGATGACCTTGGCCTGGACTCCGCTGTTGCTCCTGTAATCGGGATCGAGCGCGAACAGGCCGGCGAACCTGCCCTCGGGGAGGTGCGCAAGTGCCGGCGTCCCCGGCTCGATCGGGGTAGCGAGCGCCGGCAGCGGGCCGCCGCCCGAATAGCCGGCGGGCGGGACGAAATCCCCCGTCTGGGCCCGCGCTTCCGGCGCCGCGCCGAACATCGCGATCGTCGCCCACGCTGCCCGCCAGAACCTGCCGGTCATCGGCCCCTCCCGCTTTGCCTGCGGACCCTGCCCTGCTGCCGATCCGGGCACAAGCTTGCCCGGGATGGCTGCCCGGTTTTTAGGCACACCTTCGCAACTGCACAAAAATTTACCGCAGCGTAACATTTGATTGCGCGGAAACCCCATGGAATCGCGTGTTTCTTGCGCTTGGCACGCCCCTTGCTCCTGCACCTCTCGGGATAACCGCCAACGAGGGGGCGACATGAAACTCATCATCGCCATCATAAAACCGTTCAAGCTGGACGAAGTCCGCGAGGCGCTCACGGGTGTGGGCGTCGCGGGCATGACCGTGTCGGAGGTCAAGGGGTTCGGCCGCCAGAAGGGCCAGACCGAAATCTACCGCGGCGCGGAATACAGCACCAACATGGTGCCCAAGATCAAGATCGAGGTCGTGGTGGGCGCCGATCTGGCCGACCGCGCCGTCGAAGCGATCCAGGCCGCCGCCAGCACCGGCGCGATCGGCGATGGCAAGATTTTCGTCCTCGATGTCGGCCAGGCCGTGCGCATCCGCACCGGCGAGACCGACGAGACGGCGTTGTGAAGATGGGGGTCCAGATGAAACTAGCGATGAAGATTGCCGCGGGAGCGGGGCTCGGCGCCCTGTTCGCCGCCGTACCCGCGCTCGCGCAGGCGCCCGCCGCGGCGCCGGTGGTGCCGACCGACGCGATGGTCAACAAGGGCGACGTCAGCTGGATGCTGGTCTCGGCCGCGCTGGTGCTGATGATGTCGGTGCCGGGCCTGGCGCTTTTCTATGGCGGCCTGGTGCGCACCAAGAACATGCTCTCGGTGCTGATGCAGGTGCTCACCATCGTCTGCGTCGCCGGCCTGCTCTGGGTGACCATCGGCTATTCCATGGCCTTCACCAATGGCGGCGCGCTCAACCTGTTCGTCGGCGGCTTCTCCAAGGCGCTGATGAAGGGCGTGGACGCCAACACCTTCGCCGCGACCTTCTCGAACGGCGTCTATCTGCCCGAGACGACCTTCGTCGTCTTCCAGATGACCTTCGCGATGATCACCCCGGCGCTGATCGTCGGCGCCTTTGCCGAGCGGGTGAAGTTCACGCCGCTGATCCTCTTCGTCGTCGCCTGGTCGATCCTCGTCTATTATCCGATGGCGCACATGGTCTGGTACTGGCCGGGCCCGGACTTCACCGCCGGCCTGCCCGACGACCATGGCTTCCTGTGGGGCAAGGGCGCGCTCGACTTCGCGGGCGGCACCGTGGTGCACATCAATGCGGGCATCGCCGGCCTGGTCGGCTGCCTCGTGATCGGCAAGCGCGTGGGCTACAAGAGCGAGCCGATGCCGCCGCACTCGCTGACGATGACGATGATCGGCGCCTCGCTGCTCTGGGTCGGCTGGTTCGGCTTCAACGCCGGCTCCAACCTGGAAGCCAACAAGTTCGCCTCGCTCGCCTTCATCAACACCATGGTCGCCACTGCCGCGGCGGGCGCGATGTGGGCGATCATCGAGCAGGTGGTGCACGGCAAGCCGTCGCTGCTCGGCGCCGCATCGGGCGTGGTCGCCGGCCTGGTCGCGATCACCCCGGCCGCCGGCTTCGCCGCCCCGATGACTTCGGTGGTGCTCGGCGCCGTCGCCTCGATCGGCTGCTTCTTCTTCGTCACCACGGTGAAGAACGCACTGAAATATGACGATACGCTCGACGTGTTCGGGGTGCACTGCATCGGCGGCATCATCGGCGCGATCGGCACCGGCATCGTCGCCGATCCGGCGCTGGGCGGCCAGGGCTTCATGGACTTCACCGTGATCCCGGCAGTGGCCGGCAAGTACGACATGGCCAGCCAGCTCTGGGTGCAGACCCAGGGCGTGCTGACCACGCTGGCCCTGTCGGGCGGCGTGTCGCTGGTCCTGTTCCTGCTGCTCAAGTTCACGATCGGCATCCGCCCGAGCAAGGAAGTCGAGGTCGAGGGCCTGGACATCAATGCCCATGGCGAGCGCGCCTACAACTACTGACGAGATCGGGCGCCGCGCAGCCTCTCCTGCGCGCGCGGCGCCCAACCGAGGTTCCTCCTGCGGACGACTTGGGCCGGTGCGAAAGCGCCGGCCCTTTTTTCTTTCTTCATTCCTCCCCGAGCTCGTCTCGGGGAGGGGGACCATCGCAAAGCGATGGTGGAGGGGCTAGCGCGGGAACGCCGCTGCCCGGCGCGCCCCTCCACCACGACGCGATGCGTCGCGGTCCCCCTCCCCCAGCGAGCTGGGGGAGGAATTAGATCGCCAGGTCTTCCTCGATGAACCGGGCGCAGCGCTCGCCGATCACGATGGTCGGCGCGTTGGTGTTGCCGCCGATCAGGCGCGGCATGATCGAGGCATCGGCGATGTAGAGCCCCTCCACCCCGCGCAGCTTGAGCCGCGGCGTCACCACCGCGCCTTCGTCCGAGCCCATGCGCGCGGTGCCGACGGGGTGGTAGATCGTGTCCGCCCGGGCGCGGATCAGCCGCTCGAGCGCGGCGTCGTCGGCCAGGTCGATCGGATAGCGGTCGCGCCCCTTGTACTGCGCCAGCTGCGGCGCTTCCAGGATGCGATACATGGTCCGCACGCCCTGTTTGAGCAATACCAGGTCGCGCGGATCGCCGAGGAAATCGGGGTCGATCAGCGGCGCCACGCGCGGATCGAGCGACTGGAGGCGAACCGTGCCGCGGCTCTCGGGCCGCAGCACGCAGGCATGGCAGCTGAAGCCGTGCCCCTGCACCGGCGTGCGGCCATGATCCTCGACGATGGCGATCAGGAAATGGAGCTGGAGATCCGGCCGCTCCAGCGCGGGATCGCTGCGGAGGAACGCGCCGGCCTCGGCATAGGGGCTGGTCATGCCGCCCTTGCGGGTGAGCATCCAGCGCGCCATCGATCCCAGCGATTTCAGCGTGCCCATGCCCGAACGGCCGAGGAAATAGCTGCCCGGCGTCTCGAACGCGGCGACATAGTCGAGATGGTCCTGGAGATTGCCGCCCACCGCCGGCCGGTCGATCCGCACCGACAGGCCCATCTCGCGCAGATGCTCGCCGGGGCCGATGCCGGAGAGCATCAGCAGCTGCGGCGTCTGGAAGGCACCGGCCGCGAGCACCACCGCCCGGCGCGCCCGGATCTCGCGCGCCACGCCGTCGCGCTGATAGGCGACGCCCCAGACCCGGCCGTCCTCGAACAGCACGCGCTCCACGCTGGCCTCGGTGATGATCTCGAGAGTCTCGCGACGCTCGAGATAGGCGCGCGCGGCGGTCCAGCGCTCGCCCTTGCGCTGCGTCACCTGATAGAGGCCGGCTCCCGACTGGTGCGCGCCGTTGAAATCGTCGTTGCGCGGGATCTGCAGCGCCCCGGCGGCTTCGATGAATGCCTCGCTGCCGCCATGCGCGTAGAGCTGGTCGCTCACCCAGAGCGGGCCACTGTCGCCATGGAATGCGTCGGCCCCGCGGACGTTGTGCTCGGCGCGGCGGAACCAGGGGAGCATCTCGTCCCAGCCCCAGCCGGGGCAACCGAGATCGCGCCACTCGTCATAATCCCTGGCGTGGCCGCGGACATAGAGCATCGCGTTGATCGCGCTCGACCCGCCCAGCCCCTTGCCCCGGGGCTGATAGCCGCGCCGGCCGTTCAGCCCGCGCTGCGGCACCGTCTCGAAGGCCCAGTTGGTCGCCGGGCCCTGGAACGGGAGCATGCCGGGCATGCGCGTCTTGATGCCGGTGTTGCGGCCACCGGCCTCGAGCACCGCGACGCTGTACTTGCCGCCTTCGCTCAGGCGGCCCGCGACGGCGCTCCCGCCGGATCCTCCGCCGATGACGACGATGTCGGCTGCTTCCACGCGATCCCCCGCTGCTCTCGCGCCTCCCAGCGCGCCTTGATGGTCTCGGATGTATCGCGGCTGCCGTCATGGCTCCAGCCCGGCGGCGCGATCATGTACAGGATTCGGGACTTGAGGTCCGGCGCGGCCCATACGTCCCTCGCGATGCCCACCCATTCGTGGAACGCCGCCCAGAGCAGGTTGAAGCTGCCCAGGTCCTTGACGATGCCGTAGCGCGGCTTCTCGTCCTCGCGCTCCGCCTCGAACGTGCCGAGCAGCCGGTCCCAGACGATGAAGACGCCGACATAGTTCTTGTCGAGATAGCGCGGATTGGTGGCGTGATGGACGCGGTGGTGCGACGGGGTGTTCATCACCGCCTCGAACCAGCGCGGCATCCGGCCGATCGCCTCGGTATGGATCCAGAACTGGTAGATCAGGTTCAGCCCGGCGCAGAAGAAGATCATCAGCGGATGGAAGCCGATCAGGAACAGCGGCAGGCGGAACAGGAAGCTCAGGCTGACAAAGCCGGTCCAGGTCTGCCGCAGCGCGGTCGACAGGTTATAGTGCTGGCTGGAATGGTGGATGACGTGGCTCGCCCAGAACCAACGGACGCGGTGCCCGGTGCGGTGCGCGAAATAATAAGCGAGATCGTCGAGCACGAAGGCGATGGCGAACCAGTACCAGGCAAAGCCGATGGTGAAGAAGCGGAACTGGTAGACCCACATCGAAATGGCGAAGACCAGCCCCGCGGTGAGCGCGCTGGATACGGTGCTGCCGAAGCCGAGCAACAGCGAAGTGAGCGTGTCGCTGGGGCAATAGCGCTGCCGGTCGCGCGTCCGGGCGATCAGCATCTCGACGACGATCAGCGCCACGAAACCGGGGATGGCATAGTTCACCGGATCGAAGAGCAGGGGCATCTCGGGCATCGGCCTTGCTTACCGCAATGTCAGTAGCGAGTCACGCCGCGCTGCGGCATCGGGGCGCGCATCGGATCATAGCGCCGTCACGCCCTTGAGCACCACCGTGCCGAAGCGCGCATCGCCGCTCTCGATCGCGAGACCCTCGGATGCCGCCGCGCTGACGAGCGGCGCCCGCAGGTGCCGCGCCGCGATGCGCGCGCCATGGACCTTGAGCAGCGCCGCGTCGCCCGCGCCGCCGTGCACCAGCGCTGCCTTGCCGTCGCTGCCGAGCGCCACCGCGCCGCCCTCGAAACCGGAGATCATCGCCTCGGCGGCCGCGCGCGCTTCCTCGGCGCTGCCGATGCGCGCGCCGCCGAGCCCGAGCAGCCGGGCAAGCAGCGCGAGCACGAGCACCGCGACGATCGAGCCGCCGAAGATGGCGAGCTTGCTCACGCCCGGCCGGAAAGCTGGTCCAGCAGCGGGCGGATGCCCGATATGTCGTAGCCGGCCTGGGCGGCCTTGGCGGTGATCTCGGCCGGATCGCCGCCGCGCGCCGCCTCGGCCAGCGCCCAGAGGTTGCACGAGCGCGTGCCCGAGCGGCAATAGGCGAGCACCGGCCCCTTCGCCTCCGCCAGCGCCGCGGCCATCGCCTCGACCTGGGCGGAGGAGAAGCCGGCATGGGTGACCGGGATCGCGGCATAGCCGAGCCCGGCGGCCTCGGCGGCGGCGCGGATCGCCTCGCCCTCGGGCTGGCCGATCTCCTCTTCGTCGGGGCGGTTGTTGATCACATAGGTGAAGCCCTGTGCGGCAAGGAAGCCCATGTCCTCGGCCGCGATCTGGGGGGCGACCGAGATGCTGTCGTCGACGCGGCGCAGGCTGGTCATTGATTCTCCACCTTCTGGGTTTCCGTGATCGGCTGGTTGGCGGCCCAGGCGGCAACCCTGCGCTCGGCCGCGGTGATGCCCTTGAGCACTTCCTCGGTGGCGGGGGCCTGGCAGCCCATGTCATAGGTCAGGCTGGCATCGTCCCAGCGGACCGTTCCGTAAAATTGATCGGTGATGCGGTCGCCGCAGTCGAGCTCGCTCTCCGCCTGCGCCTCGCCCAGGGCGAGCAGCCCGCGGATCTCGGCGAAGCCGGCGCTGCCGGCGGAGAAGCGGCGCGTCACCAGCCGCTGGGGCTTGTACGCATCGGGCTCGGCCACGGTGTAGCTGCCCCTGCCCGCCCCGTCGATCGTCCAGCGCGAGACCAGGTGGCCCCAGCTGTTGCGGTCCATCGCGATGGTCGAAGGCACGGGCATCGCCGGGACCCGCGCGCGCTGCGGCGCGCAAGCGGCGAGCAGGACCAGGGTGGCGAGCAGGATCGTCCTCATGCAGCCTCGCGGATCACTTGCAGAAAGGCGTCACCATAAGCGTCGAGCTTGCGCGCGCCAACGCCCGATATGTTGCCCATCGCGGCGATACTGTCGGGCTTGAGCATGGCCATGTCGCGCAGCACCGAATCGTGGAAGATCACATAGGGCGGCAGGCCGGTCTCCTGGGCGATCTCGCGGCGCTTGGCGCGCAGCGCCTCGAACAGCGGATTGCCGACGGGGTTGGGCGCACCCGACTTGCCGCCGCGCCGCCGGCGCTCGCGCTTGGGCGGCAGCACCAGCGCCACCGTGGCGCCGCCCTTGAGGATCGAACGCGCCTCGGGCCCGAACTCCAGCCCGCCATGATCGTTGGCGCGCAGCGCGTCGCGCAGCAGCAATGCGCGGGCGACGGGCTTGATCAGCGCCGCTTCCTCGCCGTCGACGATGCCGAAGACGGAGAGATTCTCGTGCCCGTTCGTCAGGCTGCGCTCGCTCGACTGGCCCAGCAGGATGCTCTCGATATAGCCGGTGCCGAACATCATGCCGGTGCGGAACACCGCGGAAAGGAACTTCTGCGCCGTCACCGTGGCGTCGATCGCGGCGGGCGGGCTCAGGCAATTGTCGCAATTGCCGCACTGCTCCGCCGGTTCCTCGCCGAAATGGCGCAGCAGGATGCGGCGCCGGCAAGTCGCGGTCTCGACCAGCGCGCCGAGCGCCGTCAGCCGGGCGCGCTCGCCGGGCTGGCGCTGGGGCTCGACTTCGCCGATCCGCTGGCGGGCGCGAGCGAAATCGTCCGCCCCCCAGAAGAGATGCGCCACTGCCGGATCGCCGTCGCGGCCCGCGCGGCCCGTCTCCTGATAATAGGCCTCGATCGACTTGGGCAGGCCGGCATGCGCGACGAAGCGCACGTCCGGCTTGTCGATCCCCATGCCGAAGGCGACGGTGGCGACGATCACCATCTCTTCCGAGGCCACGAACGCCGCCTGGTTGCGGCGGCGGACCGCGGGATCGAGGCCGGCATGATAGGGCAGCACCGGCCGGCCGGTCTCCGCCGCCAGCTTCTCGGCCAGCTTCTCCACGCCCGCGCGGGTCTGGGCATAGACGATGCCGGGGCCGGGCGTCTCGGCGATCAGGTCGATCACCTGGCGGGTCGTGTTCTCGCGCGGCGTGATCGCATAGCGGATATTGGGCCGGTCGAAGCCGGCGACGATCAGCCCCTCCTGCGGCAGCCCGAGCTGCTCGAGGATGTCGGCGCGGGTATGCGCGTCCGCGGTGGCGGTGAGCGCGAGGCGCGGCACGTCGGGAAAGCGATCGAGCAGCGGGCGGAGCAGGCGATAATCGGGCCGGAAATCATGCCCCCATTCGGAGACGCAATGCGCCTCGTCGATCGCGAACAGCGACAGCTTCGCCTGCCCCAGCAAGTTGCGAAAGCCTTCGCCCGAGGCGCGCTCGGGGGCGACATACAAGAGGTCGAGCTGGCCCGAGCGGAAGCGCTCGATCGTCTCGGCGCGATTCTCGTCCACCGAAGTGAGCGTGGCGGCGCGGATGCCGACCGCTTCGGCGGCGCGCAGCTGGTCGTGCATCAGCGCGATCAGCGGCGATACGACGACGCAGGTGCCCTCGAGCATCACCGCTGGCAGCTGATAGGTGAGCGACTTGCCCGCCCCGGTGGGCATCACCGCCAGGGTACGCCGGCCGGCCAGGACGCGATCGACCACATCCGCCTGGACGCCGCGAAAACTGTCGAAGCCGAAGACGCGGCGGAGGGTTTCGATCGCGGGAGCCATCGCGCCCGGTTAGCGGGGGACGGCCGGCGAAGTCGAGGCTATTTGCAGGGAACGCCGTCCTCGGGCTTCCAATCGACCAGTTCGAAGGCGCTGACCTCGATCGCGCTGATCGCATAGGGCCAATGTTCGACCCCGGGCTTGCCGGGCATCACCAGGCAGACATCGGTCGGCCCGTTGCCGCCATGCGCCCAGATCCGCGCGCGATAGAGAAGCGCTTTCGGATAGCCGTTGAGGACGATCAGCAGCGAATGGCTGGTGCCCGGCACCAGCAGGAAGCGGAAGCGCAGCTTCCCCGGATCGGGTATCGGCAGCGGCGGCAGCCTGTTCTCGTTCGGCAGCGGCGCCGCCTCGGGCACGGGAGCCTCCGGTGGCGTCATGTCCGAATATTCGCGGCCGACCGCGGCCTCGAACGGCGTGGGCGCGGCGGCGGCCCGCCGCACTTCGCCGGCCGTTCGCCCATCGAAGGAGAAGGCCGCTTCCTCGCCGGGCGCGATCCTCACCGCCTGCGCCCACGCGCCGGCCGGCAGAAGCAGCGCGGCACCGACGGCCGCCGGAACCCATGCCCGCATGTCGATCATCCCCTGTTCCTCCGGCGAATATCCGCGCCGCGCCGGGATCCCGCAAGGGGGTCGCGCCCCGCCGCCGGCCGGGCGGGGCGGTTCGCAAGCGTACCGCCCACAGATTTTCGCCGGAATGCGCTTCCCCCCGCCACCGCCATCGGCCAAAGCGTCCGGCGATGACGGTGCGCGTGGACATGGGGTTGGACGGCAAGGGTGATGCCGTCGCCATGGATCTCGAAGAGCTGCTGGCGACGCGATTGCTCGTCCAGGGCAATTCGGGGTCGGGCAAGTCGCACCTGCTGCGCCGGCTGCTCGAGCGGAGCGCCGGCCATGTCCAGCAAGTGGTGATCGATCCCGAGGGCGACTTCGTCACGCTCGGCGACAAATATGGCCATATCGCCATCGAGGCGGCCGATTATTCGGAGCGCGAGATCGCGCGCTTCGCCACCCGGATTCGCGAGCACCGGGCTTCGGTGGTGCTCAGCCTGGAGGGGCTGGAGGCCGAGGGGCAGATGAAGTGCGCCGCCGCCTTCCTCAATGCGCTGTTCGATGCGCCGCGCGACCATTGGTATCCGGCGCTGGTGGTGGTGGACGAGGCGCAGCTGTTCGCGCCTTCGGGAGGCGGCGAAGTGGCGGAAGACGTGCGCCGCGCCTCGCTCTCGGCGATGACCAACCTGATGTGCCGCGGGCGCAAGCGCGGCCTGGCGGGCGTGATCGCCACCCAGCGCCTCGCCAAGCTGGCCAAGAACGTGGCGGCCGAAGCCTCGAACTTCCTGATGGGGCGCACGTTCCTCGACATCGACATGGCACGCGCCGCCGATCTGCTCGGCATGGAGCGCCGCCAGGCCGAGGCGATCCGCGATCTCGCGCGCGGCCATTTCCTCGCGCTCGGCCCCGCCGTGTCGCGCCGGCCGATCTCGGTGCAGATCGGCGCGGTGGAGACCAGTGCGCGCAGCGGCAGCCCCAAGCTGACTCCGCTGCCCGAGGCGCCCTCGGCGGAGCTGAAGGACCTGCTGCTCGCCCCCGCCGAGCCCGAATGGACGCCCCCCGCCCCGCCGGCGCCGGTGCAGGCACCGCAGCTCGCCTCGGACCGGCTGCTCGAAGCGCTTGCCCGTTCGACGCCGGCACGCGAGGAAATCCCCGACGTCGATCCCGAGGAAGCCGCCGCCAAGATCGCCGATGTGCTGCGCGACATCGTCACCGATACGGAAAGCGCCTATCGCTCGCCTTCCGTGCTCTATCAGGATTTCCTGGTGCGCTGCCGGATGGTCGGCCTCGCCCGGCCGCCGCTCGATCTTTCCGCCTTCGTCCGCCGGCTCTCGGCTGCGCGCGCCGGCATCCATGGCGATCCGGACGCGGATTGGGCCCAGGCGCTGGACGCGGCACGCGCCTTGCCCGACGATATGCTGGGCCCGTTCCTGCTCGTCGCCCGCGCGGCACGCGAAGGGGCGCCCTGCCCGAGCGACGCCGAGATCGCCGCCACCTATGGCACCAGCTCGCTCGGCCGCGTGCGCCGGCTGCTGCAATATATCGAGAGCCGCGAGTTGTTCGTCACCCGCACGGACCTTTCGGGCAAGCGCTCGATCACGATTCCGCGGCTCGGCTGGACGACCCAGCCGGCGGAGATCGGCGGCTAGAGCCCGCGCAGCCAGGCCTCGGTGGCGTCGACATGCGTCACCGGCAGCATATGGCCGCCATCGAGATACTCGACCTTGCCGTTCCGCACCGCGCCGGCCGTCCTGCCGCCATGCAGCTCGGGATCGAGCAGCGCGTCCTGCCGGCCGTAGAGGATCGAGACCGGCATCGCGATCTCGCCATAGCGCGGCGACTGGGCCTGCATCGCGCCGGGACCCATCTCGATCTCGTAGCAGCCCATCTGGAAGCTGCGCGGCCGGATGGCCAGCGCGCCGCCCGCCCGAATCGCGAAATCCTCGGGGACCGGATCGGGCGCGAAGACCGCCGCCGTCTTCGCCTTGCCGGTACGCATCGAGAGCGGCACCGCGATCGTCCAGGCGATCAGCGGGCGAAGCAAGGCCGGCACCTGCAGCCCGGCGAGCGGCGCCGGCGGCGCATCGATCGGCTGGGTGTAGGGCGCGATCAGCCCCAGGCCGCGAACCGCATCGGGATGGCGCAGCGCCAGCGCCAGGCTCACCGCGCCGCCCATCGAATGGCCGACGAGGAGGGGCTTCTCCAGCCCCAGCGCCCGGATCGCGGCGGCGACGGCATCGGCCTGGCCCGGAATGTCGAGCCGCGGCCCGGTGAGCGTGGAATAGCCCCAGCCGGGGCGGTCCATCACGATCACGCGGCGGTCCGTGGCCAGCCGGCCGGCCAGCGCATAGGTGAAGACGCGCAGCTGGCTCATGATGCCGTGGATCATCACGATGGCGGGTGCATCGGCGGGCCCGGCCTCCACATAATGGATCCGCACGCCCGGCACGTCGATCTGCTTGCCGTCCATCGGCACCCAGCGCTCGACGCCGCGCGATACATATGCCGACCAGAGCACGAGCGCGCCGATCGCCACCGCCAGCGCAACCAGGAACCCAATCATCGCCCCTCCTATTCGGCGGGGACTTCCTCTCCGCCTTCGGCCGCGCGCTCCTGCGCCTGCCGCGCCCACATCTCGGCATAGAGACCGTTCTTGCGCAAGAGCCAGGCGTGCGTGCCCTGCTCGGCGACGCGGCCGGACTCCAGCACGATGATCCGGTCGGCATGAACCACCGTCGAGAGCCGATGGGCGATGACGATGGTCGTGCGGCCGTGCTCGATCGCCTCCAGCGTCGCCTGGATGTCCGCCTCGGTCCGGCTGTCGAGCGCGCTGGTCGCTTCGTCGAGGATCAGGATCGGCGGGTTCTTGACCAGCGTGCGCGCGATGGCGACGCGCTGCTTCTCGCCGCCCGAGAGCTTGAGCCCGCGCTCGCCGACCCGGGTATCGAAACCGGCGGGCAGCGACTGGATGAAGCCGGCGATCGCGGCCCCCCGCGCCGCCGCCGCGATCTCGTCGTCGCTCGCGCCTTCGCGGCCATAGGCGATATTGTAGCCGATCGTGTCGTTGAACAGCACCGTGTCCTGCGGGACGATGCCGATGCTCCCGCGCAGCGACGCCTGGGTCACGTCGCGTATGTCCCAATCGTCGATGGTGATGCGACCGCCGGTGACGTCGTAGAAACGGTACATCAGCCGCGCCAGCGTCGACTTGCCCGCGCCCGAGGGGCCGACCACCGCGACGGTGGCGCCGGCCGGAATGTCGAGATCGATGCCCTTCAATATCTCGCGGTCCGGGTCATAGCCGAAATGCACGTCCTCGAACCGGACATGGCCGCGCGTGACGACGAGCGTCGCGGCGTTCGGCGCATCGCGCACCTCGGCATGCGCGTCGAGCAGGTCGAACATGCTGCCCATGTCGATCACGCCTTGCCTTATGGTGCGATAGACCCAGCCGAGCATGTCGAGCGGGCGGAACAGCTGCGACAGCAGCGTCGAGACCAGCACCACGTCGCCCGCGGTGAACTTGCCGCTGCTCCAGCCGAACACCACCAGCGCCATGCCCGCGCCGAGCATGAAGTTGGTGATCAGCGCCTGGCCGATGTTGAGCCAGGCAAGGCTGTTCTCGCTGGTGGTCGCGGCGCGGGCATAGGCTGTGACGGCATTCTCGTAGCGCCGCGCCTCGCGGGCCTCGGCATTGAAATATTTCACCGTCTCGAAATTGAGCAGCGAATCGACCGCGTGCGCGACGGCGCCGGTATCGAGGTCGTTCATCTTCTCGCGCAGCTTGGAGCGCCAGTCGGTCACCCAGCGCGTGAAGGCGATGTAGAGCACCACCATCGCCATGGTGCCGGCGACCAGCCACACCCCGTAGCGCGTCCAGAAAATGCCCACGACCAGCGCGAGCTCGAGGATCGTGGGCGCGATGTTGAACAGCAGGAAATAGAGCATCGTGTCGATGCTCTTGGTGCCGCGTTCCACCACCTTGGTGATCGCGCCGGTTCGGCGCTCGAGATGGAAGCGCAGGCTCAGCTGATGCAGGTGGCGGAACACATCGGCCGCCAGGCGGCGCGTTGCGTCCTGCCCCACCTTCTCGAACACGGCGTTGCGCAGATTGTCGAAGAGGACGGTGCCGAAGCGCGCGGCGGCATAGCCGGCGACCAGCGCCACGACGAGCCACACCGCATCGCGCGAGCCGCCCGCCATCCGATCGATCGCACCCTGCAGCGCGAAGGGCGCGCCATAGACCTGGACCAGCTTGGACACGACCACCAGGCCGAGCGCGACGACGATGCGCACGCGCAGGCCCGGCGCATCCCTGGGCCACAGATAGGGGAGGAAACGCCGCAGCGTGGCCAGCATCGGGCGCTCGCCGGCGGGTGCATCGGGATTGGAAGCCATCGCCGCCAAATCTGGGGCGCTCGGCGCCGGGATGCAACTTTTGGCTATCGGCCCCGGAAAGGGGAGCGCGATCGACCGGGGCTCCGGGGAGCGGACGGCAAGGGTCGTGATCGAGTACGGACCCTAGCGAGGGCGCGTCCAGAGCGCGGGATCGCGCTGCACGGCGGGATAGAGATCCCGGCGGCGCAGCGCCTGCCACCCGGCGCGGGCGATCCAGCCGATCTTCTCGACGCCGGAAGTGGCGGCGCGGCGATCCCAGGCCTGCTCGCCGCGCTCGGCGACCTTCTTCGCGATATCGCCATAGATGCCGGCGGCGGCGAGCACCGCCCAGGCGGAGCGAAAGCCGAGCGCCGGCGTGCCGCCCCGGGCACTCTCGGCATGATCCGCCGCGCGCTTCGTGAGCCGGCCGGCGAGAATGGCGAGGCGCGGGCGAAAGGGCGGCTTCATGTGCTGCCCGGGCGGGATGTCCATCTCGGCCAGCCAGTCCTGGGGCAGGTAGCAGCGCCCCATCCGGTCGTCGGCCTTGATATCGCGCGCGATATTGGCGAGCTGGAAAGCGATGCCGAGGTCGCAGGCGCGGTCAAGCGTCGCCTCATCCTCGGGCGAGACGCCCATGATCACCGCCATCAGGCAGCCAACGGCACCGGCGACATGATAGGCATAGCGATACAGGTCGTCCTCGTGCCGCGGCATCCACTCCGCCGCATCGAGCGCGAAGCCCTCGACCACGTCCCGGACGAATCGGTGCGGCAGCTTCGCCTCGGCGGCGACGATGCGCAACGCATCGAAGGCGGGATCGCCCACCCGCTCCCCGGCGAGCGCCGCCTCGGTCAGCAGCCGGATGCGCGCCAGGCCGGCCCGGGCATCCGCCGCGCGCGCTTCGCCGCCATGATCCTGCCCGTCGGCAAGGTCGTCGCAGGCGCGGCACCAGGCATAGAGCAGCCAGGCCCGCTCGCGCGTCCCGCGCTCGAACAGCCGGCTGGCGGCCGCAAAGCTTCTCGAGCCCCGCGCGATCGCTTCCTGCGCGGTCGCGACGATCGCGGCGCGCGCAGGAAGCAGGGAACTCACAGATCGCCGCGCCGCATCTGGACGATCGTCTCGACTGGCTTGGCCCCGACCATCTTGTCGAGCAGCCCCTCGAGCGTGCCGTCGACGATCAGCATGTTCTGGTGCTGCGGCCGGACGAAGCCGACCTGGCCCATATGCTGCCAGAACTCCACGAGCTTGTCGTAATAGCCGGCGATGTTGAGCAGGCCGACCGGATCGGTGTGATAGCCGAGCTGGGCCCAGCTGAGCGCTTCCCACAGCTCGTCCATCGTGCCGGTGCCGCCCGGCAGGTTGATGAAGCCGTCCGCGATGTCGGTGAAGCGCGCCTTGCGCTCGTGCATGGTGGCGACGACGTGGAGCTCGGTGCAACCGCGATGCGCGACTTCGGCATTGACCAGCAGCTCGGGGATCACGCCGATCACTTCGCCGCCGGCTTCCAGCGCCGCATCGGCGACCGCGCCCATCAGGCCGAGCCGGCCGCCGCCATAGACGATGCCGATATCGCGCTGCGCCAGCGTGCGGCCGACATGGCGCGCGGCCTCGATATAGACGGGGTCGGCCGGCGTGGCCGAACCGCAATACACTGCGACACGCTTCATTTGATCTTCCCGATAGCCATGATCCGCCTCGCCTTCGGCCAGAATGCGCGCCGGGGCAAGCCGCTCACTTGCCGTCGCCCAGCATCAGTGCCGCGGTCGCCTTCGCGCTGCCGACCACGCCGGGAATGCCGGCACCGGGATGCGTGCCGGCGCCGACGAAGAACAGGTTGTGGATCGCATCGTCGCGATTATGGGTGCGGAACCAGGCGCTCTGGGTGAGGATCGGCTCGAGGCTGAAGGCCGAGCCCAGATGCGCGCCGAGATCGTCGCGGAAGTCGGGCGGCGCATAGCTGAACTTCGTGACGATCCGGTCCTTGAGGTCGGGAATCAGCCGGCGCTGGATCTCGGCGAGGATACGTTCCTCCAGGATCGGGGCGATCTCGCGCCAGTCCGCCGGGAACTTGCCGAGATGCGGCACCGGGACGAGCGCGTAGAAGGTCGCATGGCCGGCGGGCGCCATGGTGGGATCGCTCGCGCTCGGATGATGGAGATAGAGCGAGAAATCCTCGCTCAGCACGCCGTGATCGAAGATGTCGGCGAGCAGGCCCTGATAGCGGGGCCCGAACAGCACCGAATGGTGGGCGATGTCGGGAAAGGTCCCCCGCACGCCGAAATGAACGAGGAACAGCGACGGCGAGAAGCGCTTGCGCACCAGCGCCTGCGCCGCGCGCTGGCTGGAGCGCGAGCCCTTCAGCAGGTCGCGATAGCCGTGGACCACGTCCGCATTGCAGGCGAGCGCATCGACCTGCAGCTCCCGGCCGCTCGCCGTGCGCACCCCGGTGACGAGGTCGCCCAGCGTGTCGATCCCGGTCACCGGATCGCCGAGCCGCAGCACGCCGCCCAGCCGCTCGAAATGGCGGACCATCCCGGCGACGAGCCGGTTGGTGCCACCCTCCGCCCACCAGACCCCGCTCTGGCGCTCGAGCTGGTGGATCAGCGCGTAGATCGCGCTCGCGGTCATCGGATTTCCGCCGACCAGCAGCGTGTGGAAGGAAAAGGCCTGGCGCAGCTTCTCGTTGCGGATGAAGCTCGCCACCTTGGCATAGACCGAGCGCCAGGCGCCGTACTTGGCGAGCGCGGGCGCGGCGCGGACCATCGCCATGACGTCCTGGAACGCGACATGGCCGAGCCTCACATAGCCTTCCTCGTACACGCCGGCGGCATATTCGAGGAAGCGGCCATATCCGGCGACGTCCTGCGGCTCCAGCCGCGCGATCTCGGCGGCGAGCTGGTGATCGTCATTGGAATAGTCGAAGCGCGTGCCGTCGGGCCAGGACAGGCGATAGAAGGGCGTGACCGGCTTCAGCTTCACATCGGCCGCCATGTCGTGCCCGGAAAGCTGCCAGAGCTCGCGCAGCGCCTCGGGAGCGGTGATCACGGTGGGCCCGGCGTCGAAGGTGAAGCCGTCCCTTTCCCAGAAATAGGCGCGCCCGCCCGGCTTGTCGCGCGCCTCCAGCACCATGGTCTCGACG
The DNA here is from genome assembly GCF_002127225.1 of Sphingomonas sp. IBVSS2. Lineage (GTDB taxonomy): Bacteria > Pseudomonadota > Alphaproteobacteria > Sphingomonadales > Sphingomonadaceae > Sphingomonas. The sequence continues at coordinate 612,634 of NZ_NFUR01000001.1, read as the reverse complement.
CCCGCCGACTGCAGCCGGATCGCGAGCGCCAGCCCGCCGATCCCCGCGCCGACCACCACGGCCCGCTTCACCGGAACGACTCCCGGATCGCCGAGACCGCGCGGCCGACCGGCACCGGCGGCTTGCCGGACACCAGGCGCAGGCGATCGAACAGGGTGGAATGCCCCGCATAGAAACGCCCGATCAGCTGCGGATCGAGCCGGTAGAAGCGCTGGAGGATGCGGTAGCGCTCCGTGGGTTCGGCGGCCTTGAACAACATGGCGGCGAGCATGCGGTAGAAATGGCGGCGGCGCCATGTCGATCGGGCGAAATCGTGCAGCAGGCGATGCAGCGCCGCACCGCCCAGATCGCTTGCCGCGGCGACGAGCGTGGCGGTCCGCACCGCATCCGGCAGCGCATAGCTGGTGAGCGGATGGAACAGGCCGGCCCGCCCGCCCGCCTTGGCGACCTTGTTGCCGCCCGCCTGCCAATAGGCTTCGAAGTCGCCCCCCATCACCACGGGCAGCGCCCCGCTCTCCTCGCGCACCACATGATCGACCTGCCAGCCCTGCGCATCGGCATAGGCGGCGATCCGCATGCCGAGCAGCGCGGGGTCGAGGTCCGGCGTGTCGCTGTAATAAGTGTCCTCGACGAACGCACAGGTGGGGCTGAACGGCAGCGCATAGACGAAGCGATAGCCGTCGAGCTGCTCGACGGTCGCATCCATCAGCTTCGGCCGCGCCAGGCCGTGCGCCTCGGCCAGCGCCAGCTCGCGGCCGTGGAATTTCTGCCAGCCGCAGTGCAGCGCCGCGAGGTCGGCGGGGCCGCGGCAATCGATCACGCCCTTCGCCTCGATCCGGTCGCCATCGGAAAGGACGACCGCGGTGGGACTGGCGGCGAGCACCTTGCGCCGGGTCATCACCGCATGCGCGGGCAGCTCGGCACGGACGACCTGGTCGAGCCGGCGCGACTCGATCGAATAATAGCCGGTGCGCAGGGTCCGCGAGACCGCCGGAAAGGCGACGTCGTAGCTCGTCCAGCCATGGCCGATCAGCGGCGCGGTGAGCCAGCGATCGGCCGGCGCGACATCGGTGGCGAAGAAGGACCAGAGATGATTGCCGCCGATCCGGCTCCCGCCCTCGACGATGCGCACATCGCAATCCGGGCGCTTCCGGCGCAGCGCGAGCGCGATCAGCCCGCCGGCAAGACCCCCGCCGACAATCGCCACGTCGCAGTTGATCGTTGCGGGCATGGCACAGGCCTAACCCAGCGATTCGCGCGATTCCAATAAAAATGCCCCTCCCGCGCAGGCGGAAGGGGCAGGTGTGGCGGGAGCGACCGCGATGCGGCCACGCCCGGAGCTCGGGAGAAGGGTCAGGCGGCCTGGAGCAGGGGCCATTCGGCAGCCATCGCCCGCGCCACCGCCGGGCGGGCGCGGATGCGCTCGCGATAGGCCGCCAGCACCGGCCATTCGGCGATCGGCACCTTCGAATATTCGCACCAGTTGAGCACCGCGAGCAGATAGGCGTCGGCGACGGTGAAGCGATCGTCGAGATACTCCCGGCCCTCGAGATGCTTCGACAGCACGGCGAAGGGCCGGGCATGGCGGGCCCGGGCGGCATCCTGCTCGGCCACGCCATAGCCCTTGCCGAGGATCGGCATGAACACCGCCTTGTGCAGTTCGGTGCTGACGAAGTTCAGCCAGGCGAGCATCCGATAATGCGCGTCGGAAAAGCCGGTGAAGCTGAGCGAACCCTCCGGTGCCAGCTCGGCGATATAGGTGAGCACCGCCGGCCCCTCGGTGAGGACGAAGCCGGTGCCGGTCTCGATCGCGGGAACATAGCCCATCGGCGATATCTCGGTGAAATCGCGTCCGTCGGGCAGGCGCAGGTCCCTGGGCACCTGGACATATTCCGCATCGAGCCCGGCTTCCTCGAGCGCGATGCGCGCGGCGAGCGAACAGGCGAAAGGGGTGAAATAGAGCTTCATCGCGAGTCTCCCTTGATTTTTGTACAATCCCGCACAAAAATGGGGGCGTCAAGGAATTTAATGCGAAACGATACAAAAATGGCGCCGCGCGGGCGGGGACGGCCGCGCAAGTTCGACGAGGAAGCGGCGCTGCGCGCCGCGCTCCAGCGCTTTCGCACGCTCGGCTATTCCAACACCTCGCTCGACGAGCTGGCGGCGGCGACGGGCGTGAACCGGCCGAGCCTCTATGCGACGTTCGGCGACAAGAAGGCGCTGTACCTTGCCGGCCTGGCCCGCACCCATGCCGTGGTCGATTCGACCTTCGCCGCGCTTCATGCGGTGCATTATCCGCCGGAGAAGATGCTCAAGGCCCTGTTCCTCGGCGCGATCGAGGGCTTCCTGACCGGCGAATATGGCCCCTCGGGCTGTATCGCGGTCAATACCGCGGCAGCCGAGGCGGTTACCGATCCGGATATTCGCGCGGCGCTGGCCGCATTCGTGACGCTGCAGGACGGATGGATCGAGCGGCTGATGGCGCAGGCGGGAAGTGCCGACCCGCGCGGCGACGCGCAGATCGCCTCTTCGGTGATCCATTCGCTGAGCACCCGCGCCCGGGCCGGCACCCCGCGCGCCGATCTGATCGCGATCGCGAAGAAAGCAACGGCCTTGCTGCTGGCCGAATCAAATACTCTTCGGGATCCCGCCAGCGAAACTAAATAGCTTTATTATCAATCCGCAATCGAACGGGCTGCATTGCATGTCCATTTCGGCGGCGAACCTGTTTGACTTCCAGTAGAAGCGGCGCAGCATCTCCACACCACGACTCATGGGGAGAAATGGACATGCAGCCTTTATCTTGGCCGTCACTGGCCCTCGTTGCGATGCTCGCCGCCGGCTATACGGCATATGATGCCAGGGAGGCATCGCTTCCCGCCGCCGCGGACGCTTCGGCCGTGCCGGCCAATGCCTGTGTGCGAGTCAAGACGACGGGCTGGAAGGCATGGCTCGACAAGATGCCGGGGCCCGGTTCCACCCCGACGCTTCATGTGGTCGGAAAGGCGACCACGCCCACGGCCGGCTGGAAGCTGGCGCTCAACCGCGGCATCCTCGACAAGGCCCTGCCGCCCACCCAGCGCTTCGATTTCGTCGCGACCGCGCCGACCGGCCCGGTGCCGCAAGTCGTGACGACGCAGGAGGTGAAGGCCGAGATCAAGCACGCGCTGCCGAAATACCGGGCCGTCACGATCTTCTGCGACGGCAAGGAAATCGCGACGATGCCCGTCAAGATCGTGACCTGAGCCGAGCGGCGTCGAGGATCGCGCGCGCCCGCGCCAGATCCTCCTCGTCCACCATCACGCGCACCGGGATCAGCAGGTAGGAGCCATCGGCGATGCTGGTCCCGGCGTCGAACACGAAGCTGGGGATGTCCTCGTCCTCCAGCCGGCCCTGGACGATGAAGGCCTCCTGCCGGTCGTACCGGCCCAATTCGACGAGCGGCATCAACCGGGCTCCTGGGTGGGATTGCGGACGGGCAGCCCGTCGATGCTATGCGCGCGCACCGCATACCCGGCGGGCGCCTCGCGCGCGATGACGACCCGCTGATCGTCGAAGAGCGACCGGGCCATGCCGCCTTCTATACCTGGCGCGGGCGGCGGGGGACGCCCGGCACGCATTCGAGGCCGGCGCGATCCCAATGGCCGAGATCGGCAACGGCATCATAGCTCGCCTGGAGGAAATCGCGCAGCAATGCCTGCGGGTCCTCCGCGGAACGCACCGCATCATAGTCGAGCAGCCACTCGCCGAGACCGGCGTCGTAATAGGCGGGCGCCGGAATCCTCGCCTCGGCATAGCCGGCGGGTGCCGGATAGCCATAGGCGTAGAAGGCGGCTTTCGGGAACGCATCGTTCCCGGGCCAGAAGCCGGCGCTCGCCTCTTCATGGCTATAGGCTTCGCAGGTCACCGCGTCGGGCAGGCCGGCAATGCCCCCCGGATGCAACGGCGCCGTCCGCCCGGAAAAGCGAGTCACCGCCAGATCGAAGCTGCCCCAGAAGAAATGCACCGGGCTCGCCTTGCCGAGAAAGCCGGTGCGGAACTGCTGGAAGCCACGATCGATCCAGAGCAGCGCGCGGTGGAAATCGCGCACCGCCTCGCCGTGCCAGGGCCGGGATTCGACGTCCCGCGCGAAGGGGACGGCGCCCGGGATCTCGCTCGGCACCCCGTTGAACGTCACCGGCGTGCCGAGCGCGGCGAGCGCGCCGGCCAGCGCCGCGTGGAAATCGGCGATGCTGCCCGGGCCGAGCGGCAGGCTGGCCTCGCTCCCGCCATCGGTGGCGAGAAGAAGCGCACCGGCCTGCAGATCGAGATCGAGCTGGAGCGTCGCCTCCGCACAGGGGATCGGGCCGGTGGTGAGGCCGCGCGCCGTCGGATAGAGCGCCACGTGCCAGCCATGGTTGAGCCAGGGCGTCCGCGCGAGGCGGATCTTGCCGACCATCTGGGTGATCAGGTGCAGATGCTGCGCGGTCTCGCGCCAGCCGGACCAGTCGAGTGGGGGCAACGCCTGGGTCATGCCCCCGACCCTATCCGATCGGCCCGGCGAACAACAGCTTCAGCCCATGGAAGCCGGCCGATCTCACGCCGCGGTGCCGCCCACCGTCAGCCCCTCGACCAGCAGGGTCGGCTGGCCGACGCCGGCCGGCACGCTCTGCCCGCCCTTGCCGCACATGCCGACGCCTTCGTCGAGCGCGAAGTCGTTGCCGATGCCGGTGACGCGGGTGAGCACCGAGGGGCCGTCGCCGATCAGCGTCGCGCCCTTGATCGGGGCACCCAGCTTGCCGTCCTCGATCTTGTACGCCTCGGTGCAGGAGAAGACGAACTTGCCCGAGACGATGTCGACCTGCCCGCCGCCGAACGACTTGGCGTAGATGCCCTTCTTCACACGGCTCAGCAGCTCGGCGGGATCGTCCTGGCCACCCTTCATGAAGGTATTGGTCATGCGCGGCATCGGGGCATGCTGGAAGGATTCGCGGCGGCCGTTTCCGGTGGGATCGACGCCCATCAGCCGGGCATTGAGCCGGTCCTGCATATAGCCCTTGAGGATGCCGTCCTCGATCAGGACGGTCTCGCGCGTGGGCGTGCCTTCGTCGTCGATCGACAGCGATCCGCGGCGGTCCATGATCGAACCGTCATCGACCACGGTGACGCCCGGCGCCGCGACCCGCTCGCCGATCCGGCCCGAAAAGGCCGAAGTGCCCTTGCGGTTGAAATCGCCCTCGAGCCCATGGCCCACCGCCTCGTGGAGCAGCACGCCGGGCCAGCCCGGGCCGCACAGCACGGTCATGTCGCCCGCCGGTGCATCCACCGCATCGAGATTGACCAGCGCCTGGGCCAGCGCCTCGTTGATCGCGCGGTTCCAGGTCTCCGGCCGGAAGAGATTGTCGTAGAGGGTACGGCCGCCCAGCCCGAAGCTGCCGGTCTCGCGGCGGCCGTTCTGCTCGACCACGATCGACACGTTGAGGCGGACCAGCGGGCGGACGTCGGTGGCGACGAAGCCGTCGGGCCGGACGATCTCGACCACGCTCCACGAGCCGGTGAGCCCGACCGACACCTGCGCCACCCGCGGATCGCGGGCGCGCGCGGCGGCGTCGATCGACTGGCACAGATTCACCTTGTCGGCGAAAGGCACCAGGTCGAGCGGATCGGCATGGGTATAGAGATGGCGGTTGTTGCCCTGGGGCGGCGGCGCCTTGCCCCGTTGCGACGGATCGATCAGCGCCATCGTCTCGGCGGCGCGGCGAATCGCCGCGGGCGAGATCTCGTTGGCATGGGCGAACGCCGTCGTCTCGCCCGACACGGCGCGCAGGCCGAAGCCCGATTGCGTGTCGAACGAAGCGGTCTTCAGCCGGCCGTCGTCGAAGCCGAACGCCTCGGTCTTGCGATACTGGAGATAAAGCTCGCCATCCTCCGCGCTGCGAAGCGCCTCGGCAGTGAGCTTCGCCGCGGCCTCGGGATCGAAGCCGTCGCGATAGAGGAAGTTGCGTGGATCGCTGTACATGCCCCAGATATAGGCGCACCGCCGACGGACGCCATATGGCTTTGCGCCGGTATCTGCCACGACCCCAGTTCCGGATGCGCATGCCCAGGCTCGACTTCCAGATTCCCCCGCCACGCCAGGCCGTCCAGCTCGGCGCGATCCTGTGGATCGGCATCGCGGCGATCTTGCTGCCGAGCCTGGCCGCCGCCGACCAGCTCCGCGGCGCCGAATGGGTGGCGCAGACCGGCGTGATGCTCTCCGGCGCGGCGCTGACCGTGACCGTCTATCTCGGCCTCTCCGCCAGCAACGGAAAGCCGCTCTGGCTGGGTGCCGCGATCGGCCTGACCGCGCTGGCGGGCGCGGCGGTGATCCAGGCTGCGAGCGATTTCGGCATCCAGGCGTTCGTCCACGGCCTGCTCCCCACGCGCCTTTCCACCCATTCGCCCGAAGAGACGCTGATCGTCCGGATCATCTATTTCCTGATCTATGCCTGTGCCGGCGCCGTCTTCGTGGTGACCGGCGTGCTCCAGCGGATCCGCAGCCGCGAGCGCGAGCTGGCCCGCGCCGAGATCGCCCGGCTCCGCGCCGAGCTCATGCTGTTGCGGCTCCAGCTCAACCCGCATTTCCTGTACAATTCGCTGAACGCCTTTTCGGGGCTGATCGCGCTCGGCCGGGCGGACGAGGCCAATCGGCTGGCGGAAGGCCTGGCCGAGTTCCTCCACGCGGCGATGGACCTGGACGGCTCCGAAGTGCCGCTGGCGCGCGAACTGGAGCTGATCGAATGCTATCTCGATCTGGAACGGGCGCGCTTCGGCGAACGGCTGACGGTGGCGACCGATGCGCCGGGCGCGCTGGGTGCCGCGCTGGTTCCGGGCTTCCTGCTCCAGCCCCTGGTGGAGAATGCGATCAAGCACGGCGTCGAGGCGAGCCCCGGCGCGGCGAGCCTTCGCATCGCGGCGGCCAGGGCAGGCGCGCAATTGGTGCTGACGGTGGAGAACCGGTCGGCGGCACCGGCCACGGCGCCGTCCCGGCCTGGCCGGGGCATCGGCCTGGCCAATACGCGGGCGCGGCTGGAGATGCTGTTCGCCGGCGAAGCGTCGCTGGAAACCGGTGCCGTCACCGGCGGGTTCCGGGCGGCGGTGCGGCTGCCGCTGAAGCTGGCGGGAAGCTAGATGCTCGCGCCGGCCGGATGATCGGGCAGCCGGCTCTGGTCGGCGCCGTCGGCCGGGCCGCCGATCAGCACGAAGCGGCGATCGCAATAACCGCAATCGACATAGCCATGCTCGTCGATCTGCAGGAACACACGCGGATGGCCCAGGGCAGCGGGCAAGCCGGGGCCGGTGCCGTCACAGGCGACGCGGGCGGAAGCGGTGCGGATGGTCTCGGGCAGGGGCGCAGTCATGAGTCCGCCGATAGCAAGCGCGGTCGCGTCCCGCAACGCGTGCGCGCGATTCCGTGCCGCTTGCCTATCGGCGCCGTGTGTTAGTATCCTGTCACGCCATGACGAACCGGTTCGACATCGTGCCGCCCACTCCGAAACAGGCGGCCCAGCTCACGGCCGTGATGTGGGGCGCGGTATGTTCGGTGATCGTGCCGGGCCAGCTTCTCGCGGGTCAGGTGGCGGGCCTGGGCGAGCTGATGGCGCTGATCTGGGGAACGACCAGCGCGATCCTGCTGACCGTGCTGCTTTACGCGATGCTGCGATGGGCGGTCGGCAAGCGGCTGGTGCTCGTAATCCCCCTGGGGGTAGCGGGGCTGTTCCTTACCGCCATGCTCCAGACCGCGGCGGATTATGGCGGGCAGTTCGTGATTCACGAATTCCTGCCGACGCGCATCCCCGATCATTCCAGCCAGGCGCTGCTCGTCGTCAACATGATCTACATGATGATCGACGCCTGCAACCTGTCGCTGTTCGTCATCACCGGGACGATCCGCGAGATCCGGCTGCGCGAGCGCGAACTGGCCGAGGCCAGGGTGGCGCAGCTCGAGACCGAGCTCACGATGCTGCGCCTGCAACTCAATCCGCACTTCCTGTGCAATTCGCTCAACGTCGTCTCCAGCCTGATCGTGACCGGGCGCACCAGCGAGGCGAACCAGATGACCGAGGGCCTCGCCAATTTCCTCCAGGCGTCGATGGACATCGAGACCCAGAGCCTGCCGCTTGCCGAGGAACTGGAAACGGTGGAGCGCTATCTCGAGATCGAGGGCGCGCGCTTCGGCGAGCGGCTGGAAATCATCGTCGACATCGCCGCCGGGCTCGGTGGCGCGCCGGTGCCGAGCTTCCTGCTCCAGCCCCTGGTGGAGAATGCCGTCAAGCACGGCGTCGAGACGGTGGCGGGCAGGAGCGAGATCGCGATACGCGCCCGCCGCGAGGACGACATGCTCGTGCTGACGGTGGAGAATCGCTGGGAGGGGGAGAATGCCCCCCAGGGCCGGCGCGACGGCCATGGCATCGGCCTGGCCAACACGCGCTCGCGGCTCGAGATGGTCTATGCCGACACCGCCTCGCTCGAAGGCGGGCCGATCGACCAGGGTTATCGGGCGACGATCCGGCTGCCCATCCCCGCTACCGACGGGCTGCGCGACGCCGCCTGACGCCGCCGGGCCTTTGCCCGGCCGCCGCAACGCGATATGCGCGGGCGCATGACTCAGGCTGCGATCGCGATCCAGGATCTCTCCAAGACCTATCAGGGCGGCAAGCGCGCGCTCGACGGGGTGACCTTCGACGTGCCGCGCGGGCAGATATTCGGGCTGCTCGGCCCGAACGGCGCCGGCAAGTCGACGCTGATCAACATCCTGGCGGGGCTGGTCAACAAGACCGGCGGCAAGGTCTCGATCTGGGGTTTCGACATCGACGCGCATCCGCGCAACGCCAAGGCCAGCATCGGCATCGTCAACCAGGAGATCATCTTCGATCCCTTCTTCACGCCCAAGGAGACGCTGGAGATCCAGGCCGGGCTCTACGGCGTGGCCAGGGACCGGTTCGATGCGATGGAGCTGCTGCGCGCGGTCCATCTGGAGGACAAGGCCGATGCCTATTCGCGCACGCTGTCGGGGGGCATGAAGCGCCGGCTGATGGTGGCCAAGGCGATGGTGCATTCGCCGCCGGTGCTGGTGCTCGACGAGCCGACCGCGGGCGTGGACGTCGAGCTTCGCCAGCAGCTCTGGGCCTATGTCCGCCAGCTCAACCAGCGCGGGGTCACGGTGGTGCTGACCACCCATTATCTCGAGGAAGCCGAGCAGCTGTGCGACCGGATCGCGATCATCAACCACGGCAAGCTGATCGCCAACAAGCCGACGCGCGAACTGGTGGGGATGGCGCAGGAAAAGATAGTGGAGGTTACCGTCGACCGCGACGTGGCGACGCCGCCGGCCAATGCGTGCTTCCAGAAGGTGGAGATGAAGGGCGCGCGGACGCTAGTCATCACCTATCGCAAGGATCAGGCGAATGCCGGCGAAGTGCTGGGCGCGGTGCAGGGCGCCGGCCTGGGCATCGTCGACGTCTCGACGCGCGAGGCGGACTTGGAGGACGTGTTCCTCAACCTCACCCGGGCGGCGAACGGCTAGGGCGGACCCGGCTCAGCGCAGGCGGTGCCTGGCGAAGAAAGCCCACATCGCGTCATTGTCCGCCGCCCAGACATGGCCCGCGCCGCGCGTGATCCGGCCGGCCACCTCGGCGCCGGCGCGGCAATCCGAATAGCGCACCTCATATAGCTGCGGATCCAGATCGCGCTGCGCCGGGCCGGCGCGGCAGCCGTCCAGGTCCGACCAGCGGGCAAGGGCCATCGCCATCGTATATTGCCAGTAACCGGCGCCGCCGCCCTGGATCGGGTTGGTCCTGTCCGCATCTCCGGCGAAGGCGATCACCGGCATCGGCCGGGCGGGCCGGCAGGTGGCGGGATCGGGGACGCGCCGGTCGCTCGCCAGCGGGTTGCCGGCGCGCAGGCCCACCACCGGCGCGATCGCCGCGAAGCGATCGGCGGCGACGCAGCCGAGCCAGCTGCTCATCCGCCCCCCGCCCGAAAGGCCGGTGGCGTATACGCGCGTCCGGTCGGCGCAGCGATTGGCCGCCAGCCAGTCGATCACGCCCTTCAGGAACGCGACGTCGTCGGCATCCCCCGGACCGGGAATCCTGCCGGTGACGGTGGGAACGCCCGGGATGTTCCAGACGAAACCCGGCTGCACCGGGATGCCGGCATCGGGCGCGACGACGATGAAGCCGTGACGATCGGCGGCGGCGGCGAGCTTCGAATTCTCCAATATCCTCTCCCCGGTGCCGTTGCTGCCATGGAGCAGCAGGACCAGGGGCGCCGGGCGCGCGCGCGAAAAGCCGGCGGGCAGATGCAGCATCGCCGAACGCCCCGTCCCGCCCACCGCCACGCGCACCGTCTCGCCGGGCGCGCCCAGGGTGCACCCGGCGGCGGCCGGCGCAGCCCAGAGTGCCGCCAGCGCGGCCATCGCGAAACCCAGGCTTTGGCGGCGCATATCTCTCTCCCGTTGCCAGCACCCCTGCCTAGCGCCTAGTCCGGACGGGAACCAGCGGAAGAGACATCCAGCGAAGACATGGCGAACGATCCCCATAGCAGCGACATCCTCGTCATCGGATCGGGCGCGGCGGGGCTCACCGCGGCGCTCAACCTCGCCCAGCGCTTCAAGGTGACGGTGCTCGCCAAGGGCGGCTTCGCGGAAGGGTCGACCGCCTGGGCGCAGGGCGGCATCGCCGCGGTGCTCGAACCGGGCGACACGTTCGAGAGCCATATCGAGGACACGATGATCGCCGGCGCCGGCCTCAACGACCGCGCGACGGTAGAGATGGTGGTGGAGAACGCCCCCGCCGCGATCGCCCGGCTGGCGGAGATCGGCGTGCCCTTCAACACCGAGGGCGGCACGCTCCACCTCACGCGCGAGGGTGGGCACAGCCATCGCCGCATCGTCCATGTCGACGACGCGACCGGCCTGGCGGTGCAGACCGCGCTGCTCAAGGCGGCCCAGGCCAATCCCAACATCACCCTGGTGCCCGACATGGTGGTGATCGACCTCGCCACCAGCCGGCACGAGGAACGCTATTCGGGGGCGGGCAACGTCTGGGGCGTCTATGCCTTCAACCGGCGGACCAACCGGGTGGAACTGTTCACCGCGCGCGCCACCGTGCTGGCGACCGGCGGCGCGGGGCGCACCTATCTCTTCTCCACCGCGCCGCGCGGCGCCACCGGCGACGGCATCGCCATGGCCTGGCGCGCGGGCTGCCGCATCTCGAACATGGAGATGATGCAGTTCCACCCGACCTGCCTCTACAATCTCGAGGTCAAGAACTTCCTGATCACCGAGGCGGTGCGCGGCGAAGGCGGGCGGCTGCTCCTGCCGCCGGATGCCGGCGAGGAGGCGGGCCGCCGCTTCATGCCCGATCTCGATCCCCGCGCCGAGCTGGCCCCGCGCGACATCGTGGCGCGCGCGATCGACCATGAGATCAAGCGGCTCGGCCTCGACTATGTCCATCTCGACATAAGTCACATGGGCCCCGAGTTCGTGAAGCATCACTTCCCGACCATCCATGCCCGGCTGCTCGACCTCGACATCGACATGACGCGGGAGCCGATCCCCGTCGTCCCCGCCCAGCATTATACCTGTGGCGGCGTGGTGATCGATCGCGACGGGCGCACCGACCTGCCCAATCTCTATGCCGCCGGCGAGGTCAGCCAGTCGGGGCTGCACGGCGCCAATCGCCTGGCGTCCAATTCGCTGCTCGAATGCTTCGTGTTCGGCGAGGCGGTGGCCAGCCACATCACCGCGCATTGGGGCGCGCTTGCCCCGCCCCCCGCCATCCGCCCCTGGGACGAGAGCCGCGTCACCGATTCCGACGAGGAAGTGGTGATCAAGCAGAACTGGACCGAGATCCGCCGCTTCATGTGGAACTATGTCGGCATCGTGCGCACCACCAAGCGGCTCGAGCGCGCGGCGCACCGGATCAAGATGCTGCGCGAGGAAGTGGCGGACTATTACGGCCATTTCCGCGTGACGCCCGACCTGATCGAGCTCAGGAACCTGCTCGAGAGCGCCGACCTGATCGTCCGCTCCGCGCTCCACCGCAAGGAGAGCCGCGGCCTCCATTACACGCTCGACTATCCCGAGACGCTGCCGGTGGCGGTCGACACGGTGCTGGTGCCCTGAGCGGCCGACGGATCTTCTGGGGCGCGATCGCCCTGGCGGCGGCGCTGCGCATCGTCGCTTCGATTCCCTTCGCGGTCGGCTGGTTCGACGAGATCTGGCAGTATCTGGAGCCGGCCTGGCACCTGGTCGCCGGCCCCTGGGTGCAGACCTGGGACTATCGCGAAGGCCTGCGCAGCTGGCTGATCCCCGAGCTGCTCGCCCTGCCCATGGGGCTGGGACGCGCGCTTTCGCCCGACACCATGCTCCACCTGCTGCTGGTGCGGCTGGCGCTCGCGGCGCTTTCGCTGGCGATCGTGGGAAGCGCCGTGGCGCTGGGGCTGCGGCTCTCGCGGCTGCACGGGCTCGTGGCGGGGTTCGTCGCGGCGACCTGGTTCGAGCTGGTCTATTTCGCCCCGCGCGCGCTTTCCGAGCCGATCGGGCTCGCCCTGCTGATGGGCGCGATCTGGCTGCTGGTCGCGCGCGAGCGGCCGGGGCCGCGCCAGTTCGCGGTCGCCGGGCTGCTGATGGGGCTCTGCTTCGTCGCGCGCATCCAATACGCCCCCGCCCTGCTCACCCTGGCGATCCTCACCGCGCGGCGGGACTGGCGCAGCGCCTGGCTGCCCATGATCGCGGGCGGCTGCGCGGCGCTGGCGATCGATGCGGCAGCCAACCTCGCCATGGGCGCCACGCCCTTCCGCTGGATGATCGAGGCGGCGCGGATCAACCTGCTGGAAGGGCGCGCCCGCGCTTATGGCGAGCTGCCCCTCACCGGCTATTTCTCGCTGATCGCCTGGTATTGGTATCTCGCAACCGCCCCGATCCTGCTGCTCGCCTGGATCGGGGCGAAGCGCTACCCGGTGCTGCTCTGGGTGGCGCTGGTGCATCTCGGTTTCCACTCGCTGATCGGGCACAAGGAATATCGCTTCGTGCTGGCGAGCACCGCGCTGCTGGTGATCCTGGCCGCGATCGGCAGCGCCGAACTGCTCCGCCGCCTGCCGCGCCGCCGGCTGGCGCTGGCGACCGCGGGAACGCTCGCCCTGTGGGGCGCGGCTTCGGCGGCGCTGGCGGCGGGGCATTTCCGCCCCAACTGGTCGCTGGAGGCCGATCTCGCCGCCGCGCTCGAACGGGCGGGCCGGCCGCCCGGAACCTGCGGCCTCGCGCTCTATCGCCCGCGCGACACCGTGGCGGGCGCCTATGCGCTCTATCGCCGCGACACGCCGATCTATGTGGTGCGGACGCCGGCGGAAGCCGCGCGCCACCTGCAAGCCTTTGACGTGGTAGTGGCGCCGCGCGCCCATGTCGCGGAGCTGCCGAAACACTATCGGCTCGAGGCCTGCGCCACGCCCGGCCTCACCGAAGCGCCGGGCTGCGTCCTGCGCCGCGCCGGCGGCTGCACCCCCGATCCCGCCGCGCCCGAGATCAACGCCTGGCTCCGCGCGAGCGGCAACTGAGCTCCGGTTTTCCTCCGGGTTTGGCCGAAAAATCGCGGCGCGTTTCCGCTGCGTTCACGCTTCACCGCTACAAGACTGGTATTCGTCGCAACCCGGCATGGCGCGGACTTTCCCGCGCAACACATCCGCCGCATGGTCGGAGACGGGCAAGGGGTCGTGTTAAGTGTTTAAGTTCGAGGACTTCTCGACGTTTCAGCGTGCAGTGACGATCGCGGGCCTCGGCCCGGCGATGCTGGTGGGTTGCACCGTGCACGGCGATCCGTCGCTCGCCACCTATCTGCCCGCCGCCTATGGCGTGAGCCTCGCCTTTCCCTGGGGCGATGCCAAGGCGAAGGCTTCGGCATGGCGGCCGACCGCCCCGGCGCCGCGCGCGCTCGACCAGGCGATCCGCGGCATCACCAACAATTTCGAAGGCCTTGTCGGCGTCGCGGTGACCAGCATCGACGATGGCTGGATCGTCGCCTCCAACGGCGAGCGGCCGATGCCGCAGCAGAGCGTGTCCAAGCTCTGGGTGGCGATGACGGTGCTCGACCAGGTCGACCAGGGCAGGATCCGCCTCGAGGACCCGATCACGATCACCCGGGCCGATTTCACGCTGTTCCACCAGCCGGTCGCCGCGCTGGTGAAGGGCGATGCCGGCTATACCGCCAGCGTCGGCGAGATCATCCGCCGGGCGATGCAGATGAGCGACAACACCTGCAACGACAAGCTGCTGCGGCTGGTCGGCGGGCCCGACGCCGTCCGCACCTTCCTCGCGCGCAAGGGCATCACCGGCGTGCGTTTCGGCCCCGGCGAGAAGCTGCTCCAGGCCGGCACCGCGGGCCTGGCGTGGAAGCCCGAATATTCGATGGGCAACAGCTTCGCCGTCGCCCGCTCGCGCCTCTCGCCCGCCGTGCGCCTCGCGGCATTCGAATCCTATGTGAAGGATCCGCCCGACGGCGCCGCCGCCGCGGGCATCTCGGTGGCGCTCGCCCGGCTGAAGCGCGGCGAGCTGCTGTCGCCGACCGCGACCGCCTGGCTGCTCCAGACCATGGACGGGGCCAGGACCGGCCGCGCCCGCGTGCACGGCGCAGTGCCGCCGGGCTGGACCTATGGCCACAAGACCGGAACCGGCCAGGACCTGGGCGCGCGCACCGCCGGCTTCAACGATGTCGGCATCCTCACCGCGCCCGACGGCAAATCCTATGCGCTGGCGATCATGATCGGCGACACGCACCGCCCGGTGCGCGAGCGCCAGATGCTGATGCAGCAGGTGGCGCAGGCGATCGTGACCTATCGCGACTAGTCCGCGCGCAAGGGGCGGAATGCGCGGTCGCCCGATGCACGGCGGCCGCCGCCCGGCCCTGCCCCGCGGCACCCGCGAAATCGCTCCGGGACAGGAGGACAGGCCCGAAATCCTCTGCCATGGCGCAAACTGGCGCAAAGCGGGCTTTGTTCGGCGCACCGGCTCGGCTATCCCGGCGCGGCGATGCCCCATCTCTATCTCGTCGACGGCTCCGGCTATATCTTCCGCGCCTATCATCGGCTGCCACCGCTCACCAACAAGCATGGCGAGCCGGTGGGCGCCGTCTATGGCTATACGACCATGTTGTGGAAGCTGGTCGACGAGCTGAACAAGGCCGACGGCCCCACCCATATGGCGGTGGTGCTCGACAAGAGCGAGCACACCTTCCGCAACGAGCTGTACGACCAGTACAAGGCGCACCGCCCGCCCGCGCCCGAGGACCTGGTGCCCCAGTTCCCGATGATCCGCGACGCGACTCGCGCCTTCTCGCTGCCCTGTATCGAGGAAGCGGGCTGGGAAGCCGACGACCTGATCGCCAGCTATACCAAGGCGGCGCTGGCCCAGGGCTGGAGCGTGACCATCGTCAGCTCCGACAAGGACCTGATGCAGCTGATGACGGACCCGTCCGTCGACATGCTCGACACCATGAACAACCGGCGGCTGGGGCCGGAGAACACGATCGAGAAGTTCGGCGTGGGGCCCGACAAGCTGGGCGAGGTGCTGGCGCTGATGGGCGACAGCGTCGACAATGTCCCCGGCGTGCCGGGCGTGGGCCCCAAGACGGCCGCAAAGCTGATCCTCGAGCATGGCGATGTCGAGGCGGTGCTCGCCGCCGCGCCGGCGATGAAGGCCGGCAAGCTGCGCGACAATCTGATCGCGCATGCCGACATGGCCCGGCTCTCGCGCCAGCTGGTCGAGCTGGCCAGCGACGTGCCGCTGCCCGAGCCGCTCGAGGCCTTTGCGCTGCAGGGCATTCCGGACGCGCCGCTGCGCGCGTTCCTCGAGCATCACGGCTTCCGCACGCTGCTCAACCGGCTGTCGGCAGTGGCGGATGCGCCGGTCGAGACGCACGAGACGCCGGGGCTGGAGGAAGATCCGCCCTGCGATCACGACGGCTATGAGACCGTGGTGGACGAAGCCGTGCTCGACCAGTGGATCGCCCGGGCGCGGCACCAGGGCTGGGTGGCGGTCGACACCGAGACCACCGGGGTGGACGCCACCCGCGCCGAGCTGGTCGGCGTCTCGATGGCGCTGGCGCCGAACAAGGCCTGCTACATTCCCGTCGCCCATGGCGGCACCGACATGTTCGCCGAAAAGCCGGTGCAGATCGATCGCGCCGTGGCGATCGCGAAGCTGAAGCCGCTGCTCGAGGATCCCGCCGTCCTCAAGATCGGCCACAACCTCAAATACGACCTGATCGTGCTCGGCGGCTACGGCATCGAAGTCGCC
Source organism: Sphingomonas sp. IBVSS2 (assembly GCF_002127225.1). Taxonomy (GTDB): domain Bacteria; phylum Pseudomonadota; class Alphaproteobacteria; order Sphingomonadales; family Sphingomonadaceae; genus Sphingomonas. The sequence goes on along the minus strand of NZ_NFUR01000001.1, from coordinate 596,325 downwards.
CCTTATGACGACACGATCGTGATGAGCTTCGATCTCGATGCCGGCCTGCACGGGCACGGCATGGACGAGCTGGCCGCCACCCACCTCTCGCACAGCTGCATCGCCTATAAGGACGTGGTCGGCACGGGGAAGAACCAGCTCGGCTTCGGCCAGGTCGATCTCAAGGCCGCCACGCGCTACGCCGCCGAGGATGCGGACGTGACGCTGCGGCTGTGGCGCCGCTTCAAGCCGCGGCTCGCCTATGAGGGCTCGACCCGGGTCTATGAGATGGTCGACCGGCCGCTGGTCGGCGTGATCGCGGGCATGGAGCGTGCGGGCATCAAGGTGGACGCGCAGGTGCTCCACCGGCTCTCGACCGACTTCTCGCACCAGATCGCCGCGCTGGAGGAGGAGATCCACGGGCTGGCCGGCTTCAAGTTCACCATCGGCAGCCCCAAGCAGCTGGGCGACGTGCTGTTCGACAAGATGGGGATCAAAGGCGGCCGCAAGGGCAAGTCCGGCGTCTATTCCACCGACGTGAACGAGCTGGAGCGCATCGCGGCCGACAAGAATTCGCCCGAGAGCGAGCGGGGCCGCGAGATGGTGCTGAAAGTGCTCGACTGGCGCCAGCTGACCAAGCTCAAGTCCACCTATACCGATGCGCTCCAGGCCCAGATCAACCCGGCGACGGGGCGCGTCCACACCAGCTACAGCCTGACCGGCGCGCAGACCGGGCGGCTCTCCTCGACCGACCCCAACCTCCAGAACATCCCGATCCGCACCGAGACCGGCAGACAAATCCGGGACGCGTTCGTGGCGGAACCCGGCAATGTGATTCTCTCTGCCGACTATTCGCAGATCGAACTGCGCCTGGCCGCGCACATCGCCGACGTGCCTGCCCTGCGCGAGGCGTTCGAGCAGGGCGAGGACATCCACAACCGCACCGCGATGGAGCTGTTCGGCGAAGTGAACCGCGATACGCGCGGACGCGCCAAGACGATCAACTTCGCGATCCTCTACGGCATCTCGCGCTGGGGGCTGGCCGGCCGCCTCGACGTGACGCCCGAAGAGGCACAGGCGATGATCAACCGCTATTTCGAGCGCTTCCCGGGCATCAACCGCTATATCGCCGATACGCTGAACCTGGCCAAGGAGCGCGGCTACACCACGACCCTGTTCGGCCGGAAGACGCATTTCCCCCGCCTCAAGTCGTCCAATCCGAACGAGCGCGCCGGCAGCGAGCGCGCGGCGATCAACGCGCCGATCCAGGGCACCAGCGCCGACATCATCAAGCGGGCGATGGCGCGGATGGGCCCGGCGTTGCTCGAAGCGGGCCTGCCGAACGTCCGGATGCTGCTCCAAGTGCATGACGAACTGGTGTTCGAACTGCCGGAAGGCGATGTGGAGGCGGCCAGGCCGGTCATCCAGCGCGTGATGGCGACTGCCGCCGAGCCGGCGGTGAAGCTCAGCGTCCCGCTCGGCGTCGAGATCGGTGTGGGCCCGAGCTGGGGCGCCGCGCATTGAGCGAGACACTGACCGCGCCGGGGGGCGAGGACATCAACGCGCTCGCCCGGGGCGGGCGGACCAACATCCTCGGCTTCGTCCTGCGCCTCGCCGCGCGGCTGCCGTTCCTGTTCATCGCCGGCCGCGCCTATGGGCCGGACATCGTCGGCCGCTATGCGATCGCGGTGCTGGTGATCGAAGTCGCGGCGCTGCTCGCCACGCTCGGCCTCAAGCGCGGGCTGGCCCAGGCGCTGGCCGGCACCGATCGGCCGCATGCCCATGTCGTGTGGGATGCGATGGTGGTGGCGCTGATCGCCTCGCTGATCGCCAGCGGCGTGCTGATCCTCTTCCCCCAGGCGATGTTCCCCAACAGCCAGGTGACCGGGCTCGAGCCGTTGATCGCGCTGGTGGTGCTGTGCCCGGCGCTTTCCGACGTCGCGCTCTCGGCCTGCGCCTATCGCCACAATATCGGCGCGGCGGTGACCGCGCGGGCGATCATCGAGCCCTGGACGATCAGCATCGCCGCCTGGGCCTTTTCCTATGTCTCGGCGCGCGACGGGCTGATCTTCGCCTATGCGCTGTCGATGGTCGCGGCGCTCGCTGCCTCGATCGTGCCTTTCGTCAAGGAATATGGCCTGCCGCATGGCTGGCGGCCGCGGCCCAGCTCGATCTGGTGGCTCGCGCGCGCCAACGCGCCGCTCGCCGGCGCCGATGCGATCGAATGGGCGACGCGCAATGTCGACCGCTTCATTCTCGCGCTGCTGTTCAGCCCGGCCGTGGTGGGCATCTATTACATGGCGCAGCAGGTGGCGTCGGTGCCGCAGCGGCTCAAGTCCAGCTTCGATCCGATCCTTGGGCCGGTCGTCACCAAGGCGCTGGCCGAGGACGACCGGGCCGCGGTCGCCAAGCAGGTGCGCCAGGTCGGCTTCTGGGTGACGAGCGCGCAGGCGGCGCTGGCGGTGATGTTCTCGCTCCCCGCCGAGGGCGTGATGGGCCTGATCGGCAAGGAATTCGTGATCGGCGCCGGTGCGCTGTGCATCCTGCTCGTCGCCGAAGTGCTCGCCTCGACCGGCGCGGTCTGCGAGACCGGCCTGGTCTATATCGCCCGCCACAAGAACCTGGCGGTCTCGGTATGCGTGCTGCTGCTGCAGATCGTGCTGAGCTTCGTGTTCGTCTTCGTCGCGCGGGCACAGGGTTGGCCCGAGCCGGTCCAGGCGGCCGGGCCGGCGCTAGCGCTCGCCCTGTCGCTGACCATCGGATCGGCAGTGAAGGCCGCCCTGCTCTATCGCCTCACCGGCGCGCCGGTCGTCTCGATCCGTCCCAGCTTCTTCGCCGCGATCGCGATCGCCAGCCTGGTCGGCGGCGCCTTCGCCAGCCTGCCCAAACACTATGAATGGGCCGAGCTCAGCATCGGCATGCCGGCGATCCTGGTCACCTATCTGTTCGTGATCATCAAGTTCGGCTTCGGCCCGGAGGATCGGGCGCTGTTCCGCAAGATGCCGGCGGCCGGCGAGGCGACGCTGCCGACGGAAGGGAATCTCTAGCGCCCCTCCCTTCCCCGCCTAGTGCCGGAAATGCCGCATGCCGGTGAAGACCATCGCCAGGCCGGCCGCATCGGCGGCCGCGATCACTTCGTCGTCGCGGATCGAGCCGCCGGGCTGGATCACCGCTGTCGCCCCGGCCTCCACCGCGGCGAGCAGGCCGTCGGCAAAGGGGAAGAAGGCATCGGAGGCGACCGCGGAACCGATCGTGCGCGGCTGCGTCCAGCCGGCCTTGTCGGCGGCGTCCTTCGCCTTCCACGCGGCGATGCGCGCGCTCTCCAGCCGGTTCATCTGGCCGGCGCCGATGCCGGCGGTCGAGCCGTCCCTGGCATAGACGATCGCGTTCGACTTGACGTGCTTCGCCACCGTCCAGGCGAACAGGCAGTCCGCCAGCTCCTGCTCGGTCGGCGCGCGCCTGGTGACCAGTTTCAGGTCCTCGCGCGCGGCGATGCCGTTGTCGCGGCTCTGGACCAGCCAGCCGCCCGCGAAGGACTTGGCCGTGAGGCCACCGCGCGCCGGATCGGGCAGGCCCTCGGTCAGCAGCAGGCGCAGATTCTTCTTCGCCTCGAACAGCGCGAGCGCTTCCGCATCGGCACCCGGAGCGACGACGACCTCGGTGAAGATCGACGTGATCTGCTCGGCGGTGGCGCGGTCGAGCGGGCGATTCACCGCGATGATGCCGCCGAACGCCGAGACGGTGTCGCAGGCAAAGGCCGCGGCATAGGCGTCCGCAAGCGTCGCCGCGCTCGCCACGCCGCAGGGATTGGCGTGCTTGACGATCACCACGGTCGGCGGGCCGTCGCGAAACTCGCTGACCAGCTCGAGGGCGGCATCGGCATCGTTGTAATTGTTGTAGCTCAGCTCTTTGCCCTGGACCTGGCGCGCCTGGCCGATGCCCTGCACATGCGGGCCGCCATGGATGTAGAAGGCCGCCTTCTGGTGCGGATTCTCGCCATAGCGCAGCGCCTGGCCGCGCTTGAGGGCAAGGTGCATCGTGTCGGGGAATTCCTCGCCCTGGTCGACCACGCCGAACCAGCTGGCGATCATCGCGTCATACGCGGCGGTGGCGGCATAGGCCTTGGCGGCGAACTTGCGGCGCTGGGCCAGCGTGGTCGTGCCGTCCGCGACCAGCGCATAGTCGGCGGGATCGGTGAGGATCGCGACGCTCTCGTGGTTCTTCGCGGCGGAACGCACCATCGAGGGGCCGCCAATGTCGATATTCTCGATGATCGTATCGCGGTTCGCACCACGCGCCACCGTCTCGGCGAAGGGATAGAGATTGACCACGACGAGATCGATCGGAGCGATCTCGTGCTCGGCCATCGAGCTTTCATGATCGTCGTTGCCGCGGATCGCGAGCAGGCCGCCATGCACCTTGGGGTGGAGCGTCTTCACCCGGCCGTCCATCATCTCGGGAAAGCCCGTGAGATCGGAGATGTCGCGGACCGCGAGCCCGGCATTGCGGAGCGCGGTGGCCGTGCCCCCGGTCGAGACGAGCTCGACTCCCTGCGCCGCCAGCGCCTGTGCGAGTTCGACGATCCCGGTCTTGTCGGAGACCGAAAGGAGTGCGCGCCTGATTTTCACCTGATCCATGCGGCAAGCCCCTCTACGGATCGGGGCGCCGGGCGCAACCCCTAACGGCCATTGCCCCTATTCCTAGTCTTCGAGCTCCACGCGCAGGCAGGGCTGGAACGCCTCGCTCTCCTCGTCGTGCCGGAACCATACTTCCGTCACCCGGTAATAGCTGAAGGCGCCGTCGACTTCGATCGACAGATATTCGCCGGCACGCGGCAGAAACCCGAACTCGCCGACGAAGAGCGGCTCGCGCGCTTCCTCCTCATCGAACACCTCGACCTGTGCCATCCCGCTTCCCCCCCCGAATCCGCGCGGGGGAGCCCATATCACTTCGCGCGGTGGAACAGCCAGCTGACGTTTGCACCACCCGCCAGCGATTCGCCGGTGATCACCAGCTGCTTCGTCGGCACCGGCCTGCCCGTGCCGTCGATCCAGAGCGAATCTTCGAAGGCGAGCACGCCGCCCTTGCAGCGGAATTGCCACAGATGCCCGCTCGGCAGGCGCAGGATCGCCGCCTGGCCGTCCGCAGTAGGGGAGATCTCGACCTGGGGCGCCAGGTGGAAGCGAATCGCGAACGGCGTGTTCGCCTTGCGCTTTCGCTTGTCGGCGGGAAGCAGCATGTCCTCGCCGCGCACGTCGCGCCCGTCGCCGCCCAGTGCGATCAGCCGGCGATGGACGAAGCCCAGGCGGCGGACATAGCCGTCATGGCTCGCCTCGATCCGGCTGCCATTCTCGCTCTCGGTGCGCGCCAGCTCGACTTCCACCACGCCGCGGCCGAGCGAGCCGTCCGGGTGGATCGCCGTCGAATTGCTGTCGGCCAGCACCAGGGTGGAATGCGCCGCGGTGGTGCGCAGGCCCTCGCTCAGCGCGGCGGGGATCGCGGCATTGGCCATGTTCGAACCGCCGCAATTGACGACGATCCGGTGCGGCCCGTCCGAAAGCTCGAAGGCCAGCGTCGAGGCGCAGCCGCCCGCGGCCAGGCGGGCGAGCGGCGGCGGCGCCGCATCGACGATCAGCACGGTCCCGCCGGCACCCAGGCGCTGATAGCCCCATTCGCGCGCCTGCTTGAGCGGGCGGGTGCGCACGCCGGTCGCCTCCACCGCCTGCTCGATCAGCGCGCCGGGCACGGGGGCGCTGCCCTGCCAGCTGCCCAGCCCCTTGTCGCCATGGCAGACGCCGAGCAGCGCGGTGACCATCCGGGCCTGCGCCGAGGCGACGAAGGCGGGCGGCTCGAGCCGGCGCGCCGCATAGGCATTGGCCAGGATCGAAAGCAGCTGCACCGCGTCGAGCTGGCCCCAGGGCGAGCGGCCGACGGTGCCGCCATCGTCGAACATCGACTGTTCGAGCGCGCGGCGCAGCCCGGTCTCGCCGAAGGAGCGGCGCGGATCGCCGCCCGGGATCATCAGCCCGGCGGCCAGCACGCCGCACCAGGCGGCGATGCGCGGCGTGCCCAGCGGAACGCGATCGGCGGCGCGATCGAGATGGCGGGCGCCCTTGGCCAGCGCGTGGAGCACCGAAGAGCGATAGACCAGGTCGTTGGCCGAGAGGATCAACGGCGCATGGGCGGTCCAGGCGAGGATGCGCCGGCCGACCAGATCGGCGCGCCAGGCGGGATCCGAGACCTTGTCGCCATGCACGGCGAGCCAGCGCTGCGTCAGCGCCTCGGCGATCGGCGCCGCGGTGACGCGGGTGGTGACGCTGGAGAGATCGCGCAGCCAGCCAAAGCCGTGGAGATACGCGCCCATCGCCACCGACCAGTCGGGCCGGGTGAAGTCGAGCCCGGCGATCGAACGCTCTTCCCCCCGGAAGCGCACCATGCCGTCGAGCAACGCATTGCCCCGTTCGACGTCGCCGAAGAACGGGTCCTCGCCGACCGCGATCAGCTTCAGCGGATGCCGGCCCTTCAGGCGCATATTGTGGAGCGGCGTGCGCCAGGCGAGGCGCTGGAAGCGCTCGGAGATGCGCTCGGCAAGGCTGAGCCCGCGTTCCCCGCCGGTGCGGATGAGCCGCTTGCCCTGCTCGACTCCGTCGGCTCCGGAGTCGATGCCGCCATCGCTCACCCGCCTCGCAGGGCGGCGATGTTCGCCGCGTATCGGCTGGGGCCGCCGGTGAAGGTGGCGGTGCCGGCGACCAGCGCATCGGCACCCGCGGCGATGGCGCGCGGCGCGGTCTCGCGGTCGATCCCGCCGTCCACCTCCAGGTCGATCGCGCGGCCGCTGGCATCGATCCGCCTGCGCAGCTCGGCGATCTTGCCGAGCTGGCTCTCGATGAACTTCTGCCCGCCGAAACCCGGGTTCACGCTCATCACCAGGATGAGATCGATCATGTCCATGACATAGTCCACGGCGTCCACCGGCGTGGAAGGATTGAGCACCACGCCGGCGCGCTTGCCCAGGCCCTTGATCGTCTGGAGCGTGCGATGAAGATGCGGGCCCGATTCCGGGTGCACCGAGATGCAGTCGGCACCGGCATCGGCGAAAGCCTGGAGCAGCGGATCCACCGGGGCGATCATCAGGTGCACGTCGAACGGCTTGGCCGTGTGCGGGCGCAATGCCTTGATCACGCCCGGGCCGATCGTGATGTTGGGCACGAAATGCCCGTCCATCACGTCGACATGGATCCAGTCGGCTCCCGCCGCGTCGATGGCGCGGATTTCCTCGCCCAGCTTGGCGAAATCGGCGGAGAGGATCGAAGGTGCGATGCGGACGGCCATGACGAATCCTTAGGCACCCCGCGATTCGCGCGCAACCTCAGCCGTTGCGGACGAGCCTCGCGATGAAGAAACCGTCCAACCCGCCGGCATCGGCAAGCGTTCCGGGGAGCAGGCGCAAACTCCCGTCCTCGCGAGGCACGACGCCATCGGGAAGCTCCTCGGCCCGGACCGGCAGGATCGCATAGTCGGAACGCGCGCCGAGGAACGCGGCGAGCTGCGCCTCGCCCTCCTCGGGCTCGAGCGAGCAGGTCGAGAAGACGAGCACGCCGCCGGGCCTCACCCAGTCCGCGGCGCGGGCGAGCAGCCTGCCCTGCAACTCGGCCATCTCCCGGATCAGGCTCGGGCGGACGCGGTGGAGCACGTCGGGATGACGGCGGAAGATGCCGGTGGCGCTGCACGGCGCATCGAGCAGGACCGCATCGGCGGGCGCCCCCGGCGCCCAGCCGAGCAGGTCTGCGGCGATCACTTCGGCGCTGAGGCCGGTGCGCTCCAGATTCTCGTGAAGTCGCGCCAGACGACTTTCGGAAATGTCGACCGCGGTCACGCGCCAGCCGGCGGCGGCGAGCTGGAGCGTCTTGCCCCCCGGCGCGGCGCAGAGGTCGAGCGCAGTGCCGTTGCCCCCGGGTTCGGCTTTGCCGATCAGCCGGGCGGGAAGCGAGGCGGCAAGATCCTGTACCCACCATGCGCCCTCGGCATAGCCGGGGAGCATCGCCACCGCGCCCTTCTCGTCGAGGCGGAGATGGCCGGCGATCAGGCTGGCGCCGGGCAGGTCGGGCACGACCGCGGGGTCGCGCAGGGTCAGGTCGAGCGGCGGCGGGACGGCGATGGCGCGCTCGGCATCCTCGATCGCCTGGTCGCCCCAGGCGGCGTGCCAGCGCAGCGCCACCGCATCGGGCAGGGTCGGCGGCTCGGGCAGAGTCGCGCCCTGGCGGACCAGCGCACCGAACACGCCGTGCACCAGCTTGCGCGGCCCGCCATCGACGAGCGGCAGCACGGTGGCGATCGCGGCATGGCCCGGCGTGCCGAGCGCCAGCGCCTGGACGAGCGCGATGCGCAGCGCGAAACGCGCCTTGGCGTCGTCGGGAAGGCGCTGCTTCGTCGCCGAATCGATCAGCGCGTCGAGATCGGGGAGCCGGCGCAGCACCTCGGCGGCGATGGCATGGGCAAGGCCGCGATCGTTCGGCGCAAGGCCCTGTGCCGCCGAGTCGAGCGCCTGCTCCAGCGCCAGCCCGCGCCGGAGCACGGCATCGAGCAGCCTGAGCGCGGCACGGCGCGTGGGAACGCCGGGAGCATCGGGCGCCTGGCGGGAAGAAGGGCGGGGAGAATGGCGGCGCGGCGGCTTCACTTGACCTCGGCGTTGGGAAGGACGATCTGCCGCCTATGGCCCAGCGCCCCGCAAATGTGAAACCGCCCGCATATCTGACGCCGAGTCCGCCGGTGCCGAAGCCCGCGCCGGCGAAGGAGACGAAGGACCCGCTCGGCCAGGATCCCACCCGCTATGGCGACTGGGAGCTGAAGGGCATCGCCGTCGATTTCTAGTCGCCCAGCGCGGCGAGCAGCTTGAGCACGGTGTTCCAGTTGCGCCCGGTATTGCCCTGCGCCAGCCTGGCCTTCTGCAGGGCGGGAATCAGGTTCGAACGGCCCTGGCCCTCGGGGAAATCGGTGAACAGCTCGCGGCCCACCACCACCATGCGCTCGGGGCCGTCATAGCTTTCCGCCAGCCGGTCGATCGCCGCCCGGTCCGGCGGCGTGCGGTGGAAGCTGACGACGAGATAGCTCGGCCGCCCCCCGGCTTCCTCGGGAAAGGGATTGGCCTCGACCAGCTTCTCGAGATCGGCCCGGTTGCGCACGAACACTTCGGACTTGAGGCCGGTGGCCTTGTCCAGCGCGGCGTGGAGATCGCGCTCCAGCGCCTCGGGCGCCGCGTCGCCGGCCTCGAACACGACATTGCCCGACGCGAGGATCGTCTTCACCTGGGTGAAGCCCATCCCCTCGACCACGGCCTTGAGCTCCGCCGACTTGAGCTGGCGCTTGCCCAGGTTGATGCCCCGGAGCATCGCCGCCCATTTCACTGCAGCTCCTCCCGCAAGGGCCGGCTGAGCAGTTCCTCGATCACCCGGGCGACCGGCGCGCCTTCCAGCAGGTCGTTGACCGCGCGCGTCACGGGCATGTCGATCCCCGCGTCCCGCGCGGCTTCGCGCAGGACGGGCGCGGTGAAGGCGCCTTCGGCCACGGTCTTGCGGTCGGCCATCAGCGCGGCGGCCTGCTTCCCCTGGCCGAGACCGAGGCCGAGGGAGAAATTGCGCGAATTGGTGGAGGAGCAGGTGAGGACGAGATCGCCGAGGCCCGACAGGCCGGTAAGCGTCTCCGCCTGGGCGCCGCGGGCAAGGCCGAAGCGCGTCATCTCGGCAAAGCCGCGGGCGATGAGCGCGGCGCGGGCATTGAGGCCGAGGCCGGCACCCTCCACCACGCCGCAGGCGATGGCGAGGACGTTCTTGACCGCCCCGCCGATCTCCGCGCCCACCAGATCTCCCGAGCCATAGGTGCGGAAGGCAGGGCCGGCCAGCCGCTCGGCGAGACGGGTGCGCAGCCCCTCGTCCTCGCAGGCCAGGGTGACGGCAGTGGGTTTGCCGGCCGCCACCTCATGGGCGAAGGTGGGGCCGGAGAGCACCGCGAGCGGCGCCTGCGGGGCGACCTGATGGGCCACTTCGCCCACCAGCAGCTTGGTGCCGGCCTCGATCCCCTTGGCACAGAGGACCAGGGGCGTGGTGCCGACGGGGAGCTGGGAAAGAACGGCGCGGACATGCTGGGCGGGGGCGACCACCAGCAGGGCGTCCCTGTCCGAAAGCTGTGACAGGTCGTGCGTGGCACGGATCGAGGGGCTGAGCGACACGCCCGGGAGGAACAGGTCGTTCCGGTGGTGGAGATTCACGCCCTCGACGACTTCGCCTTCGCGCGCCCAGAGCAGCACGTCCTCGCCGCCGCGCGCCGCGACCTGGGCCAGGGCGGTGCCCCAGGCGCCGCCACCGATCACGCCTATCCTCATGCCTTCACTCCCGCGCCGCGAACCTTCTCCGCATCCGGATCGAGCGGCCAGCGCGCCCGCGCCGGCGTGTCGAGCGGATCGCTGAACCCCGCCAGGAACCGCTCGGCCCCTGCCCAGCCGATCATCGCCGCATTGTCGGTGCAGAGCCAGAGCGGCGGCGCGACGAAGCGCATGCCGGCTTCCGCGGCCAATCGTTCCAGGGCACCGCGCACCGCCTTGTTCGCCGCGACGCCGCCCGCCACCACCAGCGCCGTCGCCTCCACCTTGGCCAGCGCCCGGCGCGTGCGATCGACCAGGCAATCGACCACCGCCTGCTGGAAGGACGCCGCGATATCCGCGACGTCGTAGCGGCCGACCTTGCGCGCCACGTCGCTCTTGAGGCCGGCGAAGGAGAAATGCGGTTCCGCCGAGCCGAGCAACGGGCGCGGCAACGGCACTGCCCCGGGGTCGCCGCGCGCCGCCGCTTCCTCCACCGCCGGGCCGCCGGGAAAGCCGAGTCCCAGCATCTTGGCGGTCTTGTCGAACGCCTCGCCCGCCGCGTCGTCGATCGTGGTGGCGAGGCGCCGATAGAGACCCACGCCCTCGACCAGCAGCAGCTGGCAATGGCCGCCCGAGACGAGCAGCAGCAGATAGGGGAATTCGAGATCGGGATCGGTCAAGCGCGGCGACAGGCCGTGCCCTTCGAGATGGTTGACCGCGATCAGCGGCTTGCCGCCCGCCAGCGCCAGCGCCTTGCCGGCGACGAGGCCGACCATGACTCCGCCGATCAGCCCCGGGCCGGCAGTGGCGGCAACCGCATCGACATCGGCGAGCGTGACGCCCGCTTCCGCGAAGGCGCCCTCGATCAACGGGCCCAGCGCCTCGACATGCGCGCGCGCCGCGATCTCGGGCACCACGCCGCCATAGGGCCGATGCGCCGCCTCCTGCCGCGCCAGCTTGTGCGCCAGCACCCGCCGGTCGGTGGTGACCAGCGCGGCGGCGGTTTCGTCGCAACTCGATTCGAGGCCGAGGATCAGGGCCATGATGGTTCGTTCTTACTCCGTTGCTTGCGCATCTAGGGTGTCGGGAGGCGATTGTCGAAGTTCGGGATTCTTTTGGTTCGCGCAAAGGCGCAGAGGACGCAGAGAAGTAGAACCGCCGCGTAGCGGCCTCAAAACCCTCTGCGCCTCCGCGCGAACAAGAGCGTCCGCTTCGACAAGCGGCACACGAGCCGATAAGGGACCGCCATGGCCGTTTTCAAACTGGGTACCCGGGGCTCGCCGCTCGCGCTGACACAGGCGGAGATGGTGCGCGACGCGCTCGCCGCCGCGCACGGACGCCCCGCGACCGACTTCGAGATCGTCGTGATCCGCACCACCGGCGACAGGGTGCAGGACCGGCCGCTCGCCGAGATCGGCGGCAAGGCGCTGTGGACCAAGGAGCTCGACCGGGCGCTGCTCGCCGGCGAGATCGACGCTTCGGTCCATTCGATGAAGGATGTCGAGACCTTGCGCCCCGACATGATCGCGATCGTCGCGATGCTGCCCCGCGCCGATGTGCGCGACCGGCTGGTCGGCGCCGCTTCGATCGCGGCGATCCCGCAGGCGGGCGTGCTGGGCACCAGTTCGCCGCGCCGGGCCGCGCAGATCCGCAGGCTGCGGCCCGATCTCTCGGTCACGCTGTTCCGCGGCAATGTCGACACGCGGCTGGCCCGGCTGGCGCGGGGCGAGGCCGATGCTACGCTGCTCGCCGCCGCCGGGCTGGACCGCCTCCGGCGCCATGACGTCGGCGCGCCGATCCCCACCAACATCCTCCTCCCCGCACCGGCCCAGGGTGCGGTGGGTGTCGAGATTCGCGCCGACGACGCCCATGCCCGCGAGATGCTGCGGGCGATAGATCATGTGGAGACCCATGCCTGCATCGCCGCCGAGCGCGCGCTGCTCGCCGCCCTCAAGGCCGGCTGCCACTCGCCCGTCGCCGCGCTGGCCACGATCGAGGGCGGCATCCTGACGCTCGAGGCCGAGCTGCTGTCCGAGGACGGCGCCGCGCATGTCCATGGCGCGATCGAGGGGGCACCGCTCGATCCGGCGCTCCCCGCCGCGCTCGCGCGCGACTTGCTGGCGCGGGCGCCGGCGGCGGTACGACGATTGTTCGAGGGATGAGCCGCCCGATCGCCGTGCTCCGGCCCGAGCCCGGCAACCGCGCGACCGCCGCGGCAATCGAGGCGGCGGGGCGGACGGCGATCCGCATGCCGCTGTTCGCCGCCGGGCCGGTCGCCTGGCATGCGCCCGATCCCGCGGCGTTCGACGCACTGCTGCTGACCAGCGCCAATGCCCTGCGCCATGGCGGGCCGCAGCTGGGCGCGCTGCGGAGCCTGCCCGTGCATGCGGTGGGCAGCGCGACCGCCGCGGCGGCGCGGCACGCGGGCTTCGCCATCGCCTTTGCCGGCACCGGGGACGGCGCCGCGCTGATCGCCGCAGCCGAAGCCGCCGGGGTCCGCCGCGCGCTGCTGCTGGGCGGACGCACGCGGATGCTCGACGCCGGCGGCATCGTCGCCCGGGCGATCACCGTCTATGCCAGCGAGCCGCTGGCGATCGCGCCCGAACGGGCGGCGCGGCTGCACGGGGCGATCGCGCTCGTCCAGTCCGCCAGGGCCGGAGCCCGGCTCGCCGAGCTGGTGGCGCCCGGGCACCGCGCCACCATCGGCATCGCCGCGATCAGCCCGCGCGCGGCCGGGGCGGCGGGTCCTGGCTGGGGCAGCGTCGCCATCGCCGCCGACATGCAGGCGGCCACGCTGATCGCACTCGCCCTGCAGCTCGCCGATTGACCGGGCAGGGCCACACGGCGAATAAGGGCCCATGAGCGACGAGACCTTCGCGCCCGCGGCGCCGCGCGTGCCCTGGTGGCGCAGCGCCAGCCTGATCGGCACGATCGCCTTCGCCGGCGGAATCGGCGTGACCATCGGTGCCGTGGGACTGGCCGGCGGCCTGTCGCCGCGCGCGCCCGCACCGGCGCCCCTGCCTTCGCCGACCGTCGGCGCGCAGCCGGCGATCCCGGCGCTGCCGCCGGGCACCGACCTTGCCACGCTCAGCGCCCGCGAGACGCAACTGGCGAGCAAGCTCGACCAGATCGAGCTGCGCCTGCGCGACGCCGACGGCAGCGCCCGCAACGCCGCTTCCTACGCGACGCGTGCCGAGCGGATGATGATCGTCCTCGCGACACGCCGCGCACTCGAGCGCGGCCAACCGCTGGGGCCGCTCGAAGCCCAGCTCAAGCAGCGCTTCGGCGAGCGTGACGGCGACGCGGTCGCCGCGATCCTGCGCGCCGCCGCCCAGCCGGTGACGCTCGAGGACCTGCGGCTGGCGCTCGACACGCTGGGGCCGCGCCTCGCCAACGATCCGGGCGACAGCCTCTGGAACCGGGTGCGCCGGATGCTCGGCAATTTGGTGGTGCTGCGCCAGGCCGACACGCCGAGCCCGCTGCCCGCCGAGCGGCTGCGCCGCGCCCGCCGCGCGCTCGATCGCGGCGACGTCGAGGCGGCGCTGGCCGAAGTCGCCCACATGCCCGGCGTGGCGGTTGCCGAGAGCTGGACGAGCGCCGCCCGGCGCTATGTCGCCGCCCGCACCGGGCTCGCCGAGATCGAACGCGCCGCGATGGACCCGCCGCCGGCAAGCGCCGCCAGGCAGGCGGGATAGCCGCACCGCATACCCCATGCCGTCATCCCGACGCGCGCCGGGATCCGGAGCCATTAAGCGGGACGGCGGAGCAACACCCGGCTTCTCCTTTGCCGGGCCGACGAGAGAAGGACGAGGAAATGGCAGAGATGGGCCGGTTCGACTGGTCGGACCCCTTCGGGCTCGATGCGCAGCTGACCGACGAGGAGCGGATGGTCCGCGATGCCGCGCGCGACTATGCGCAGGGCGAGCTGCTGCCGCGGGTGACCAGCGCCTATCTGGAGGAGCGGTTCGACCGCGAGATCATGGCCGAGATGGGCGCGCTGGGCCTGCTGGGTGCGACCATCCCCGAAGCCTATGGCGGCGCCGGGCTGGGCTATGTCTCCTATGGGCTGGTCGCGCGCGAAGTGGAGCGCGTCGATTCGGGCTATCGCTCGGCGATGTCGGTGCAGAGCTCGCTGGTGATGCACCCGATCAACGCCTATGGCACCGAGGCGCAGAAGCGGAAATATCTCCCCAGGCTCGCCACCGGCGAATGGGTGGGCTGCTTCGGCCTGACCGAACCCGATGCCGGCTCCGATCCCGGCGGCATGCGCACCCGCGCGGCGAAGATCGACGGCGGCTACCGGCTGACCGGCAGCAAGATGTGGATCACCAACTCGCCCATCGCCGACGTGTTCGTCGTCTGGGCGAAGAGCGAGGCGCATGGCGGCGGCATCAAGGGCTTCGTGCTGGAAAAGGGCATGAAGGGCCTTTCGGCGCCCAAGATCGAAGGCAAGCTGAGCCTGCGCGCCAGCATCACCGGCGAGATCGTGATGGACGGAGTGGAAGTGGGCGAGGACGCGCTGCTGCCCGAGGTCCAGGGGCTGAAGGGGCCGTTCGGCTGCCTGAACCGCGCGCGCTACGGCATCGCCTGGGGGAGCATGGGCGCAGCCGAGGCCTGCATGCACGCCGCCCGGCAATATACGCTCGACCGCGCCCAGTTCGGCAAGCCGCTGGCGGCGAACCAGCTGGTGCAGCTCAAGCTCGCCAACATGGAGACCGAGATCGCGCTCGGGCTGCAGGCGGCGCTGCGGGCCGGCCGGATGTTCGACGAGGGGACGCTCGCGCCCGAGACGATCTCGATCATCAAGCGCAACAATTGCGGCAAGGCGCTCGACATCGCCCGCATCGCCCGCGACATGCATGGCGGCAACGGCATCTCGGCCGAATTCCATGTCATGCGCCATGCGATCAACCTGGAGACCGTCAACACCTATGAGGGCACCCATGACGTGCACGGGCTGATCCTGGGCCGCGCGATCACCGGGATCGCGGCGTTCTGATGCCGCCGGAGCGGCAGCCGATACTGGAGGGCACGCTGGTGGTGCTGCGCCCCAGCACGCCGGCGGACTGGGACGCGCTGTTCGCGGTCGCTTCCGATCCGCTCGTCTGGGAAGTGCATCCGGCGCACGACCGCTGGCAGGAGCCGGTGTTCCGCGCCTATTTCGACGCGGGGCTGGCCAGCGGCGGGGCGCTGACCATCATCGACAAGGCGACCGGCACGGTGATCGGCGCGTCGCGCTTCGACAATTGGGTGCCCGAGGTCGACGAGATCGAGATCGGCTGGACCTATCTGGCGCGCGCCTATTGGGGCGGCGTCTACAATCGCGAGATCAAGCGGCTGATGCTCGATCACATCCACCGGTTCGTGCGCACCGCGGTGTTCACCGTGGGCGCGGGGAATGTGCGCTCCCGCCGGGCGATGGAGAAGATCGGCGGCGTGGCGCGGCCGGGCACGGTCGACCGGATGATGGCGGGCGAGATGAAGCCGCACCTGATCTACGAGATCGTGCGGCAGGAGCGACCGGGCATATGAAGCCGCTGGAGGGAATCAGAGTCGTCGAGCTGGCGCGGATCCTCGCCGGGCCCTGGTGCGGGCAGCTGCTCGCCGACCTGGGCGCCGAGGTGGTGAAGGTCGAGCGGCCGGGCGAAGGCGACGACACCCGCCATTGGGGGCCGCCCTTCCTCCACGATGCCGAGGGCGAGAATCGCGACGCGGCCTATTTCCACGCCTGCAACCGCGGCAAGACCGCCCGGGCGATCGACATCGCCACGCCCGAGGGCCAGGCGGCGGTGCACGCGCTGATCGCGGACGCGGACGTGGTGATCGAGAACTACAAGGTCGGCGGGCTGGTGAAATACGGGCTCGACGCGGCTTCGCTGCGGGCACGCCATCCCCGGCTGATCGTCTGCTCGATCACCGGCTTCGGCCAGACCGGCCCCTATGCGCCGCGCGCAGGCTATGATTTCATCATCCAGGGCATGGGCGGCTTCATGTCGCTGACCGGCGAGCCCGACGGTCCGCCGGAAAAGGCGGGCATCGCCTATGCCGACATCTTCACCGGCGTCTATTCGGCAGTGGCGATACTGGCGGCGCTCAGGAAGCGCGACATCACCGGCGCTGGCGCGCATATCGACATGGCGCTGCTCGACACCCAGGTGGGCGTGCTCGCCAACCAGGCGCTGGGCTGGATGGCGTCGGGCAAGGTGCCGCACCGGATGGGGAACGGACACGCCAACCTGGTGCCCTATCAGGCGTTCCAGGCGCGGGACGGCGAACTGATCATCGCGGTGGGCAATGATTCGCAGTTCCGCAAGCTGTGCGGCGTGCTCGGGCTCGACTATGGCGCCGATCCGCGCTTCGCGACCAATCCCCAGCGGGTGGTCAACCGCGCGGCGCTGGTCCCGCTGCTGGAAGCGGCGATCCGGCAATGGGCCAAGGCCGATCTCTACGAGGCGCTGGAGGCAGAGGGCGTGCCGGCCGGGCCGATCAACCGCGTCGACGAAGTGTTCGCCGATCCGCAGGTGGTGGCGCGCGGCATGAAGATCGCGCGCGAGGGCCTGCCCGGCATCGCCACGCCGATCATGATCGACGGCGAGCGCATGGCCGCCGACCGGGCCAGCCCCAGGCGGCCCTGACGCCGGCAGGCGCGGCAAGGAAGAAGGGCGGCCCCTTTCGGGACCGCCCTTTTTCGTTTCAGCCCTGGGCGAAGCTCAGAAATTGAGCTTCGCGCCCACCGTGAAGCGGCGGCCATAGATGCCGTCGCCGGCCTGGACCGGATTGTAGAGATACGCGCCATAGGTCACCGGATCGACGCCCGGCAGGCGATCGAACAGGTTGAGCACGTTCGCATAGATGGTGAACTTGTCCGCGATCTTGGCCGTCGCGTTCAGGTCGAACGTGATGTAGCTCTTCACTCGGCAGCCGGTATAGGCGGGCGACGGCGCCAGGCCGCAATCCTCATACGCATTGCCCTGGTCCATCGCCGACAGGTTGTAGCCCGACGTGTAGTTGGCCGTGCCGGTGAGCGAGTAGTTGCCGATCGCGAAGCTGTTCATCCAGCTGCCCCGCCAGCGGAACGTGCCCGTGCCGGCCGTCAGGTTGAAGTTGCCCAGCGTATCGACATAGGTCTGGCGCGTGCCGTCGGGCAGCGTGGTGCTGAGCTCGAGCATGAGCGTCGCGTCGAGATTGCTCGTCCAGGTCACGTCGCCGAAGCGGAAGCGCCCGTTCGCGGCGAAGTCGATGCCTTCCGCCTTCTGGGTGTTGGCGTTGACATAGTGCGACTGGACATAGGCCACGCGCGGCAGCGCACCCGGATGGGCCGGATCGGCCGCGTCGGGGATGATCGTGTAGCCTGCCGGGATCGGATTGCCGGCATAATAGGCCTGGAGCGCCACGCCCGAGGAGAGCGACGTGATCGCGTCGGTCTTCTTGATGTTGAAGTAATCGACGCTGATCGAGACGCTGCGGATCGGCTGGAAGACGGCGCCCAGCGTGATGCTGCGCGATTTCTCCGGCTTCAGGTCCGGCGAGGCGAGCGTGGTCTGGCCATAGCTCGCCGTCCGCAGATATTGCGGGCAGGCGGTGCTGAAAGTCGCGACCGAGCAGCCATATTGCGCCAGATACGCATCGTTGAACAGGCCGGCCGAGTTGGTGACATATCCCGTGGTCGGCAGCGCGTTCGCCTCGCCGAAGCTGGGGATGCGGAAACCGCGCGACCAGTTGCCGCGCAGCGTCAGCATCTCGAAGGGCGTGATCTTCGCGCCGACCTTCGGCGAGAAATTGCTCTGGCCGGTCGAATAATGGTCGTAGCGGCCCGACGCGTTGAGCTCGAGGAACTGGAACACCGGCACGCTCAGCTCGCCGAACGCCGAGGTGACCGTGCGGTGCCCCTCGGTGCCGAACGCGTTGATCGTGAAGTAGCGCTGGGTCGGCCCGTTGATGTCGCTGTTCGCCGAGGGCGAATCGACCGCCTCGTAGAAGACCGAGCCGCCGAGGGCGAGCTGGACCGGGCCGCCCGGGAGCTGGAACAGCGCCTTGCTCACGCTCGCCTGGAGCTGGTAGAGATCCGACGAGGCATCGACGTTGAGTTCCGGCGCCAGATAGCTCTGTATCGCAGCGCTGTTGGCCGAGGGATTGACGAAATTGTACGTGCCGTCGGCGATCAAGTCGAGCAGGTGCTGGATATAGATATAGCCGTTGGACGTGCGGCGCAGATCGGTGTGCATCGCCGTCGCGTCGATCTTGTAGTTCCAGTCGTCGCCGAAGCTGCCCTTGATGCCCGCGGCGGCGCGATACACGCGGCTGCGCGTCTCGTCATAGCGCGTGATGTTGGGCATGCCGCCGATCAGCAGCGCCGTCTGGCCCGAAGCCGCGAAGGGATTGTTCGGGTTGAGCGTGCCATTGGCCGCGGTGCAGTTCACGCGGGCGGCGCAGACATAGACCGGCAGCGTCAGCGGGCCCGAACCCGGCGCGAAGCTCGGGCCGCTGCCGCGCGTCGAATAGGGCGGATAATAGATGCCCGCCGGCGCATTGGCGTAGATCGACGACGGCAGGCCCGAATATTGGCTGCGCGACTGCTGGAAGTTCAGCTCCAGATAGGCCTCGGTGGAATCGCCGAACGTCTTGGCGACGTGCGCGGTGACGCCGAAGCGATCGATCTGCGGCGCGACCACACCGTAGCGGTTGGTCATGTCCTGCTGGCACATCGAGGTGGGCACCAGGCCGCTGGCAGCCTGCTGGGCCGCCGTGGTCTGGATCAGCGTGCCATTGGCGCAGCCATTCCCGAGCAGCTGGTAGCGGCCGCCTGAGCCCGGCGCGACATAGAGGTTCGAGCCGGCGGCGGTGGTCCCGAAATTGTCGCCGTTGATCAGGTTGTTCGGCCCGCCGATCCGGGTCTGGTCGTCCGAGTTGAACGGATAGGGCAGGTCGCGGGTGCTGACCGCATCGGCATGATAGTAGAAGCCGCTGATATAGGCGTTGAACCCGTCGCGATCGAGGTCGCCGGTGCCGGCGGTCAGCGAGAAACGCTGGGTCGCCGCGATGCCGTCCTGCGAGACGCCGGCCTCGGCCCGGGCCGAGAGGCCGGTGAAGCTGCGCTTGGTGATGATGTTCACCACGCCCGCGATCGCATCGGCGCCGTAGCTCGACGAAGCGCCGTCCTTCAGCACTTCGACGCGGTCGACGATGTCGTCCGGGATGGTGTTGAGATCGACGAAGTTGCGGGTCGCATCGTCCGCGAGCGGATAATAGGCCGCGCGCAGGCCGTCGAACAGCACCAGCGTCGAGTTCGTCGTCAGCCCGCGCAGCGAGATGCCCGACGCGCCGCCGGCGAACGCGCCATTGGCCGAGAAGCTGTTGGTGAGCGTGGGGCCGTTGTTGGCGGCAAGGCGCTGCAGGCCGTCCTGGACGGTGCTGATGCCGCGCTGATCGAGCGATTCGGCCGTGACGGTGGTCACCGGCGACGTCGTGACCCGGGTCGCGAACAGCGAGCCGGTGACGACGATTTCGGCGTCGTCGGCCGCCGGCGCGGGCTGGGTCTGGGTGGGAGTGGAGGCGGGGGCGGTGTCCTGCGCAAAGGCGGGGACGGCGAGGAGGCTCGTGGCCAGAGACAGCGCCGAGAGCGCGGTCCCCGCACGGAGCGTGCGAGCGATATTACGCGTGAACATGGTACCCTTTCCCTACTGCCCAGCGCTAGCGTCGCGCGGGGTGTGAGCCGGCCGTGCCGCCGGAACGGCATGGACTGGCTTCGGGATGAGAGTCGCGGATTCGCGCGTAAAGCGCCGAAGATGCCGGCTCGCGTTTTGCCTTTCTGCTGTATCCCGAAAGGCACGCATCTTGGCTGTAATGTTTCTACCAAGTTGCAGGACTGCAAACTTGTGTCGAAACCTCTCAGGTTACTACCGATTTGGCAATTGTTTAAACCATTTCGGAGGCGTTCCGGTCAGGTTGACTGGTCGAGTCGGCGGATCAATTCCTGCGCCGCGGCGGGCGCCCGCACCTTGCCGCCATGGATGAAGAACAGGAAGGTCTCGCGTGGCGCCGCGGGCGGGTCCCGGTCCTCGACATAGGGCAGGCCTTCGGGGCGGCCGCCCGACGCCCAGGTCCTGGCCGCCGCGGTCCAGCGCGGCAGATCGGCTTCGGGATAGCAGAAGGGATTGTCGTCCTCTCCCGCCTCGAGCCGGGCATAGACGAAGTCGCTGGTGACGTCGGCAATGGCGGGATATTGCGGCGAATCGGCATAGACGATCGCGACGCCGGCCTTGCGGCACAGCGCGACGAATTCGGGAACGGCGAAGCTCTCGTGGCGGACCTGCACGGCGTGGCGGAGCGGCACGCCTTCATGGACACGCGGCAGCAGATCGAGAAAGGCGCCGAAATCGACGGCGTCGAATTTCTTGGTCGCCATGAACTGCCACATCAGCGGCCCCAGCCGGTCCCCCAGCGCCACCACGCCCTGGCCGACGAACTTCGCCACCGATTCGCCGGCATCGGCCAGCACCTTGCGATTGGTGCAGAAGCGCGAGCCCTTCACCGCGAAGACGAAGCCGTCGGGCACCGTCTTCGCCCAGCCCTCGAACGTCGCGGGCTTGAAGCTGGAATAATAGGTGCCGTTGATCTCGATCGCGGTCAGCTGGCGCGCGGCATATTCCAGCTCCTTCTTCTGGCTGAGCCCCGCGGGGTAGAAGGTCCCGCGCCAGGGCTCGAAGGTCCAGCCGCCGATGCCGACTCGAATGGGTGCGTTGCTCATGCGCCCGACCCTAGCCGCTCCGCGCCGCGCCGCCAGCCCGAAGGCTGCGGCCAAACCCGGTCAGCGCACCCGCGACCAGGTCTGCGCCTTGCAGACGACCCCGAACAGCACGCAGCCCTTGCCGACCATCTTGTCGCCGTCCTGGAAATGGATCGTCCCCGAGAAGGTCTGGCGGATGTCGGGCACGAACACCTTGCCGCTCCACTTGCCGGGGCCGGCAGGCTTGAGATCGCGGAACAGATGCGTGCCGACCAGCTGCTCGGTGCCGCCGCGCCGGGCATCGGCGATCGCCTTGTCGCTCGCCCAGGTGATGGTGCCGCACAACGCCGCGCCGCATTGATCGATGCGGACATGGACGCTGTCGCCTGGATTGCGCCACTCGCTGGCGATCGGCGCATCGGACGCGGAACCGGCCAGGGCGGGAGCCATCGGCACCGCCGAAAGCGCGAGCGCGGGCAGAATCGCCCGGAAGAACTTGCCGAACATGGCGGCACTTCTCGCGGCTGGAACCTGTACCCAGGCTGAAACCGAATCCGGGCCGCCCGCAGACGAGCCGGCCCGCGGAGACCCGGTATGGGCGAATCGGCGGGCACGCCGGCCATGCGGGCCGCGCAGGCGCCACCGGCAGGGGCCGGGCGATTCGACGGTTTCCTGAAAATGCCGGGGATCCGGCAGGAAACGCTGGAGCGGGCGAAGGGATTCGAACCCTCGACCCCGACCTTGGCAAGGTCGTGCTCTACCCCTGAGCTACGCCCGCTCTGGCGTTTTGGCCCGGGCGATTGAGCGCACCGGGCGGGTGAGGCGCGGCCACTAGCACCGGCTTTGGGGGTCGGCAACCCCATGCACGCAACTTTTTTAGAGGCTTGGCGCATGACGCGCGAAAGCCCACATATCGCCGCGAAACCACGAAGCACTTTTCAGGAGCACCTGCCTTGGCCACGCTTGGACTCACCCCCGCGGAAAAGGATGCCGTCGACGCGTTCCGCCGCGACGTCGTCGAGCCCTCGATGACCAGCCTCGTCATCATCGATTTCTGGGCGGAATGGTGCGGCCCCTGCAAGGCGCTGGCGCCGGTCCTGGAAAAGGTCGCCGCCGACTATGCCGGCAAGGGCGTCGTCCTCGCCAAGGTCGATGTCGACGCGAATCAGTTCATCGCCAACCAGTTCCAGGTCCGCTCGATCCCGACCGTCTATGCGATGTTCCAGGGCCAGCTGGTCGCCGATCTCAGCTCGGCACGCACCGAATCGCAGCTACGCACGATGCTCGACCAGATCCTGCGCCAGCTTCCGGTGCAGAGCGCCGACGCGCAGGCGGAAGCCGAGCTGGAGCCGCTGATCGCGATGGGCGAGCAGGTGCTGGCCGAGGGCGATGCCGAGCGCGCGCTCGCGATCTTCGAGCAGATCGCCGAAATGGCGCCCGAACATGGCGCGGTCGCCGCCGGCCGTGCCCGCGCGCTGCTGGCGCTCGGCCGGGCCGACGAGGCCGAGGCCGTGCTCGCCGCCCTGCCCGAAGATGCCAGGGGCGCCGAGATCGAGCAGGCGCGCGCCGCGATCGCCCTGGCGAAGGAAGCCCGGCCGGTCGAGGACCTGAGCGGCCTGGCCGCGCAGGCGGCGACCGGCGACATGGAAGCGCGCTACGAGCTCGCCGGCGGCCAGATGGCGGCGGGCGACCGCGAGGCGGCGGCCGCGACGCTGCTCGGCATGATCCGCGACGATCGCGAATGGAACGAAGGCGCGGCGCGCCAGCGGCTGCTGAAGCTGTTCGAGGCGGCGGGGCTGGAGGATCCCTGGGTCGCGGCGCAGCGCCGCAAGCTGTCGGCGATCCTGTTCGGATGATTCCCGGCGGGACGCTCTCGCGCCTCTCGATATTCCCGCTGGGCGGCGCGCTGCTCTTCCCGCGCATGCACTTGCCGCTCCACATCTTCGAGCCGCGCTACCGGGCGATGGTCTCGGACGCGCTGGCACGCGACCGGCGGATCGGCATGATCCAGCCGCGTGGCCCGGGCGACTCGCCGTCCCTGTTCGAGATCGGCTGTGTCGGCCGCATCGCCGAAGTGGAGGCGCTCGACGACGGGCGCTTCGATATCGTGCTCGAGGGGCTGGCCCGCTTCACCGTGGTGCGCGAGCTCGACGTCACGACGCCGTTCCGCCAGGTCGAGGCCGCGCTGGAGCAGGCGGGCGACATCGAAGTGCTCGCCATGGCGGAGCGCGCCGCCCTCGAGATCGAGTCGCGGCGATTCGCCGACGGGCTCGGCTATGCGGTCGACTGGGAGGCGGTGAGCCGGCTGGACGACGAATCGCTGGTCAACGGCATCGCCCAGATCGCGCCGTTCGACACGGCTTCGAAACAGGCGCTGCTGGAGGCGGATACGCTGGCCGAGCGATCGGAGCTGATCGTCCAGCTGATGCAGTTCTTCGGCCGCCACGACGGCGACGAGGGGACGCTGCAATAGGAATAGAGCACTCGCTTTCTTGTCGAGCGCTTCGATGCCGGGGCCCGGCCTTTGTCACGTTGGCATTGTACTATCCGTTCCCCGGCGAAGGCCGGGGCCCAGTTGCGGCTCGCTCAAAGTGGCGTGAGCCGGTCGAATAGATCCTCCCATTCGGGATTGAGACCTTCGATCTCCCGAAGCTTCCAGGCGCGCTTCCACTTCTTCATCTGGAGTTCGCGCAGTCGTGCGGCGTCCAGACTCTCAAAAGCCTGATACCAGACCAGCAGCTTGCACCCATGTTCGCGCGTGAAACCGGCAACTGCGCCGACACGGTGTTCCCAGACACGCTTGGGCAGATCGGACGTGACCCCGAGATAAAGCGTGCCATTGCGGCGATTCGCCATGATGTAGAGGAAGCCGGGTTTCTCCACTTCAGGCTCCGTCGCAACTGGGCCCCGGCCTTCGCCGGGGTACCGGAGTTATCAAGCCGTCAGCCCCTGCAGCAGCTTCGGCACGTCGCCGCTCTCGCCCCGTGCCTCGGCCATGAACCAGTGCTTGAGCGGCGGCAGCCGGTCGACCGCCGAAAGGCCGAAGCGGCGGACCGCGCTGGCGGTCTTGCCCGGGATGCCGAACAGGCGGGTGAGCCCGTCGGTCGCGGCGGCGACCATGAAGGTGTCGAGCCCGCGCCAGCGCTGATAGCGCGCGAGCAGCTGGGGGTCGCCCATGTCGAGGCCCAGCCTTTTGCCGTCGACCAGCACCTCGACCAGCGTGGCGACGTCGCGGAAGCCCACGTTCACGCCCTGCCCCGCGATCGGATGGATGCCGTGCGCGGCGTCGCCGACCAGCGCGAGCCGGTCGCTGGTGATCCAGGCGGCATGGTGGAAGCCGAGCGGGTGGCTGAAGCGCGCGGTGAGCGGCCCGAGCTTGCCCAGGAACCCGCCCATGCGCTTCTCCGCCTCGGCCAGATAGGCACGCTCGGAGATCTTCATCATGCCGGCGGCATCGCGGGCATTGACCGTCCACACCACGGCCGAGCGATGGCCATGCGCATCGTCGAGCAGCGGCAGGATCGCGAACGGGCCGGTCGGATAGAAGATCTCGAAGGCGATGTTCTCGTGGCTATGTTCGTGGCCGAGCGTCGCGACCATCGCGGCATGGTCGTAGCTCCACCGCGCGGTGTTGAGCCCGGCGGCCTCGCGCGTCGGCGAGTTGCGCCCCTCTGCCCCCACCAGCAGCTGGGCATGGACGGTGGTGCCGTCGCTCAGCCGGGCGGAGACGCCGAACTCGCCGCGTTCCACGTGGAGCGCGCGCGTCTGCATCCGCACGTCCGCCAGCGGCGCGGCGACCGCGGCTTCGTACAAGGCGGTGCGCAGGATCCGGTTCTCGAACATGTGGCCGAGCGCTCCCTCGCCTTCGCCGGGCGCGAAATCGAGCTTGCCGGGATCGAGCCCGTCCGAGACGCGGATGCCCGCGATCGGACAGCCCTTGCCGGCCAGCCGGGCCGCCACGCCGATCGCTTCGAACATGCGCATCGGCGCGCTGGCGATCGCCGAGGCGCGGCCGTCATGCTTCGCGGCGAGGATCTGCGCCGGATCGGCGGGATCGACCACGATCGAGGAAATGCCGTGCGCATCGAGCGCGGTGGCCAGCGCCGAGCCGACCAGCCCGCCGCCGAGGATGAGGACATCTGCGCGATCCATGGGCGTGCCGTAGCGCGGGATGGCGCCCCCGTCATCCCCGCCGATGCGACAGGCGGAAACGGCGGAACGTGCGGGGAACGCTTGACGCCGGAGTCCGCTCGGGCGATTAACCGCTTCGCACCCCCTGAAAATCCGGAGGCTGGGCATGGCGTCCCGGGCACAAGCGCCGCTTTGGCGCGAAACCATGAAGGCCGGCGCGCGTCGCAGCGGCGCGGTGATCGGCGGAGCCGTCCTGTTCCTGGGCGTGCTCGCGCTCGGCGTGGCGCTGGGCAGCTATCAGCCGACCGATCCGTCGATGAACACCGCGGCGGCGGGCCCCGCGCGCAACTGGATGGGCGAACCCGGCGCCTGGATCGCCGACCTGCTCTATGCATTGCTCGGCCCCGCGATATGGCTGTTCCTGCCGATCGGACTGATCGTCGCCTATCGCCTGCTCAAGGATCGCCCCGTCGGCAATTGGGGGCCGATGTCGCGCGGCGTCGCCATCGGCGTGATATTCGTGGCGACCGCGCTCGCCTTCTTCTCCAGCGACGCGGTGCTGTCGCTGACCGGCGGCTGGGGCGGCGTGGTCGGCCTCGCCATCGCCGGCCTGTTCAACTGGCTGATCGGCTTCGCCGGCGATCCGACGATCGGCTGGTGGGCGGGGCGCGGCCTTGGCCTGGTCTGCGGGCTGATCGGCCTGTTCATCTGGTGGCGCAGCCTCGATTTCTCGCTGCCCGAACGCGTGACCCTGCCGAGCATCCCGAACCTCAAGGGGCCGGGCAAGACCCCCCTTCTCGGCGCGCCGGAAAAGGAACTGCACGCCGCGCCCGAGCCGAAGATCCGCGAGGGCCGCGAGCCGCGCAAGACGGTGGTGCCCGACAATCGCCCCGGCCCGGTGATCGCCGACCGCAACCTCACCCCCTCGCCCGCGCGGACCAAGCCGCCGACCCAGACCAGCCTCGACTTCAAGGACAGCTATCAGCTGCCCTCGATCGACCTGCTCAAGGCGCCGCCGGCCAACAAGAATGCCGGGATCGACAAGGCTGCGCTCGAGCGCAACGCCCGGCTGCTCGAAAGCGTGCTCGACGATTTCAACGTGAAGGGCCAGATCGTCGAGGTGCGGCCCGGCCCGGTCGTCACCATGTACGAGCTCGAGCCGGCGGCAGGCATCAAGGCCAGCCGCGTGATCCAGCTCGCCGACGACGTGGCGCGCAACATGTCCGCCACCTCGGCGCGCATCGCCACCATCCCCGGGCGCAGCGTGATCGGCATCGAGCTGCCCAATGCCGCCCGCGAATCGGTCAATCTGCACGAGCTGGTCGCCAGCCAGGCCTTTGAGGACCAGGGAGCGACGCTGCCGCTGGTGCTCGGCAAGAACATCGCGGGCGATCCGGTGATCGCCGACCTCGCGCCGATGCCCCACCTGCTCGTTGCCGGCACCACCGGCTCGGGCAAGTCGGTGGGGCTCAACTGCATGATCCTCTCGCTGCTCTACCGGCTCACGCCCGAGCAGTGCCGGATGATCATGATCGATCCCAAGATGCTCGAGCTGAGCATGTACAAGGACATCCCGCATTTGCTCGCCGACGTGGTGACCGAGCCGGCCAAGGCGGTGCGCGCGCTCAAATGGGCGGTCGAGCAGATGGAGGATCGCTACCGGATGATGGCGCATGCCAATGTCCGCAGCCTCGCCTCGTTCAACGACAAGGTCCGCCAGGCGAAGGCGAAGGGCCAGAAGCTCGGCCGCAAGGTGCAGGTGGGCTACGACCCCGACAGCGGCAAGCCGATCTACGAGGAGGAGGCGCTCGACCTCCAGCCGCTGCCGCAGATCGTGGTGATCGTCGACGAGCTGGCCGACCTGATGATGACCGCGGGCAAGGAAGTGGAGTTCCTGATCCAGCGGCTGGCGCAGAAGGCGCGCGCGGCGGGCATCCATCTGATCATGGCGACGCAGCGCCCCTCGGTCGACGTCATCACCGGCGTGATCAAGGCGAACCTGCCCACCCGCCTTTCCTTCTACGTCGCCAGCAAGATCGATTCGCGCACCATCCTGGGCGAGCAGGGCGCCGAGCAGCTGCTGGGCAAGGGCGACATGCTCTACATGCCCGGCGGCAAGCAGATCGTCCGCGTCCATGGCCCGTTCGTCAGCGACGACGAAGTGCAGGCAGTGGCCGATCACTGGCGCACCCAGGGCACGCCCGAATATATCTCCGCAGTCACCGAAGAGCCCGAGGATGGCGGATTCAGCCTCGACGGCGCGCCGGAGGGCGACGATTCGCCCGAGGACCAGCTCTATCGCCGCGCGATCCAGCTGGTGGCGGAGAGCCAGAAGGCCTCGACCTCCTGGCTGCAACGCCAGCTCCGCGTAGGCTACAACAGCGCCGCGCGCCTGATCGAGCGCATGGAGAAGGACGAGCTCGTCTCGCGCCCCGACCATGTCGGCCGCCGGGAGGTGCTGATGGATACCGACGGCCGGCAGCTCTAGACGGGATCGAACATCGCGCCCGGCGGGTTCAGGGGATATTCAAGCCCATGCCTTCAGGGCATCCGCCGCAATTTCGGAGAATCGACACGTGTTTGCACGGCCCCTCGCCCTCAGCCTCGCCCTTTCAGCGCCTGCGCTGATCTCGGCGGCGCCCGCGCCGGCGCCGATCGCGGCCCCGGAGCCCGCCGACCAGCTGGCCCAGGTGCAGCAGCACCTCGAAGCCGTGAGCTCGATGACCGCCGGCTTCGCCCAGACCGACCGCAACGGCCGCACGCTCACCGGCACGATGACGCTGAAGCGCCCCGGCAAGATCCGCTTCCAGTATCAGAAGGGCGTGCCCCAGCTGATCGTCGCCGACGGGCGCAGTCTCTATTTCATCGATTATCAGGTGCGCCAGGTCGAGCGCTGGCCGATCGGCAACTCACCGCTCGCCGTGCTGCTCAACCCCAAGAAGGACATCGCCAGGTTCGCCAAGGTGATCCCCACCGCCAGCGACCAGCTCGTCTCGGTGGAAGTGCATGATTCGGATCATCCCGAATATGGCCGTATCACCCTGATCTTCCAGAAGAACGCCTCCGCGCCGGCCGGGCTGATGCTCCAGGGCTGGGTGGCGCTCGATTCGCAGAACAACCGCACGACGATCCGCCTGTCGGACCAGGTCTTCAACGCGAACGTGAGCGACGGAGCGTTCCGCTGGAACGATCCCCGCCGCCAGGGCCCGCGCTGAAGCTGAACATCGTTCATGCTGGCGACAGGTTGCCAAGCCTAGAACCTGTCTTGCGGATGTGAGGGCGTACCCGGGATTTTCCCCCTGTTGCTCGGGATCTTCACTTCCCGCCTGCGTGACGAACGCTAGGTCGGCCCTCGCTCCATTGCCCCCGGAGCGGGGGCCTTTCCTTGTCCGGGGCTCCCCACTGGTGCGGAGGCGAAACACCGCCTAAATCCCGCCCGATGAAGATCGCTTCCTGGAACATCAACTCCGTCCGCTTCCGCATCGAGATCGTCGAGCAGTTCCTGCGCGAGGAGGCGCCCGACATACTCTGCCTCCAGGAAACCAAGGTGATCGACGGGGACTTCCCCGAGGCGCCGTTCCGTGCCCTGGGCTATGATCATGTCATCAAGCACGGCCAGCGCATGCATCACGGCGTGGCGATCATCGCCCGCGTGCCGGTGGTGGAGGACGACCGGTTCGACTGGCAGGCCAATGGCGAGGCGCGCCATGTCGGCGTGCGCCTGCCGAACGGGGTGCGGCTCGAGAATGTCTATGTCCCCGCCGGCGGCGACGTGCCCGATCGCGAAGTGAACCCCAAATTCGGCCAGAAGCTCGATTTCCTCGAGCGCATGATCGCCTGGTCCGAGGGGCTGGACGTGCCCTCGATCCTGACCGGCGACTTCAACGTCGCGCCGCTGGAAAGCGATGTGTGGAGCCACAAGCAGCTCCTCGACGTGGTCAGCCACACCCCGATCGAAGTCGAGACCCTTGGCCGGCTGCAGGCCGCGAACGACTGGGTCGATCTCGGCCGCCACTTCATCCCCGCGCCGGCGCGCTATTACAGCTGGTGGAGCTACCGGGCGAAGGACTGGGCGGCATCGGATCGCGGCCGCCGCCTCGATCACATGTGGGCGAGCCGCGACGTCGCCGCGAAGGCCGTGTCGCACAAGGTGTGCGAGCCCTGCCGCTCCTGGCTCAAGCCCTCCGACCATGTGCCCATCGTGACCGAGTTCGACTTTTGAGCGCGCATGAAGCCGCCCGCGCCGTCGACGCGCTGCGCCGCGGCTGGCCCGTGGCGATCGGCGGCCTCGCATTGCTCGCGGTGGAGACCGCCGATGCGCGCCGCCTCGCGGCATTCGACGAGGCCGGCCAGGCCGACCTGCTGCTCTCCGCAGGGCGAGCGGCAACGCTGAAGCTCGCCAACCAGCGCGACGCGGCGACCCCCGATGCGCCGGTGCTGGTCGAACGCGCGCCCTGGCTCGACTTCGACATGGCGACCGCGCTCGCCGATCCGCAGTTCGATCTCGCCACACCCCTGAAGGGCCCCTTCCGTGCGATTCCGCTGGCGGCGCCCGAATTGGCGGCCGCCGCGCTGCGACTGGCGCGCGTCGCGGGGCTGCTGCCGGCCTTTTTCGTGCGCCCGGCAGCCGGCGAGGAAGCGATCACTCCGGCGGACATCGATGCGCATGAAGATGCCGATCGCCTCCGCATCGTCGCCCGTGCGCGGCTGCCGGTCGCCGATGCCGAGGATAGCGAGATCGTCGCCTTTCGCACCGATGAGATGCCCGGCGAGCATGTCGCGCTGCTGATCGGCGAACCGAACGGCAAGCCGCCTCTGGTGCGCCTGCACAGCGAGTGCCTGACCGGCGACGTGCTGGGCAGCCTGAAATGCGATTGCGGGCCGCAGCTCCAGGCGGCGATTCGCGAGATCCGGCAGAGCGGCTGGGGCATATTGCTCTATCTGCGCCAGGAGGGGCGCGGGATCGGGCTGATCAACAAGTTGCGCGCCTATGCGCTGCAGGACCAGGGCTTCGACACGGTCGATGCCAATACGCGGCTGGGCTTCGCGATCGACGCGCGCAACTTCGCCACCGCGGCGAAGATGCTGTCGCTGCTCGGCCAGCACCAGGTCCGGCTGCTGACCAACAATCCCGACAAGGTGGCGGCGCTGGAAGCGGCGGGAATCCGGGTGGCCGAGCGCGTGCCGCACTTCCTGCCGCCCAATCCGCACAACGAGCGCTATCTCGCCACCAAGCGCGACCGGACGGGGCACCAGTTCTGAGGTATTTCCTCGATACCGAGTTCAACGGCTTTGGCGGGCCGCTGATCGCGCTGGCGCTGGCGCCCGAGGATGGCGGCGCCCCTTTCTACGAAGCGCTGCCCTGCCCCGATCCCACGCCCTGGGTGGCGGAGCATATCCTGCCGGTGCTGGATACCGCGCCGATATCGCGGGCCGCGATGGGGCGGGCCTTCGCCGCCTATCTGGGCGACGATCCCGATCCGCTGCTCGTCGCCGACTGGCCGGAGGACATCGCCCATGCCGCGCAGTTGCTGATCGCGGCGCCGGGCCGCCGCCATCCGATCGACCGGATCCGCTTCGAGCTGTGCGACGCCTTCGGCTTCGACAGCGCGGCGATGAGCAAGCGACCGCACAATGCGCTGGCGGATGCCATGGCATTGCGGGAACATCTGCTCGCGCGGGAGGCCCGCGGCTTCTAGCGCGGCGTCTTCCCCGCGCCTTCGGCGCTCAGGCCAGGAGCCGCGCCACTTCGTCGAAATCATGCGCGATCAGCTGCACGCCCAGCGCGCGGAGCCGCTCGGCATGGTCGGGCGCGCAGTGCGAGCCGGCGCACAGGCCGATGACGTCGGCACCCGAGGCGACCGCGCCGGTGACGCCGACCGGCGAGTCCTCCAGGATCACGCAGCGCTGGATCGGCACGCCGAGCGCGGCGGCGGCGTGAAGATACAGGTCGGGCGCCGGCTTGCCGCGGGCGACATGCTCATGGCCGCTATAGATATGCTCGCCGAACGCGGCGCGGATGCCGAGATGCGCGAGGTGCCGGCTGATCCACCGGGTGGAGCTCGACGATGCGATCGCGCGGGGCAGCCCGGCGGGCAGCTCCTCGACGAAACGAATCGCCCCCGCGACGGCGGGCAGGCCCTCCGCCAGCACGCGCGCATCCTCTTCGGAACGCGCCGTATGGAAATCCTCGGGAATCGCGCGGCCGATCCAGCGCTCGATCGCGCCGAGGAAATCCGTGCCCGACAGCCCCATGAAATTGGCCATCGAATCCTCGGGCGTGGTCGGATGGCCGATGCTGGTCAGATAGGCCGCGATCTGCCGGTTGCCGGCCGCTTCGCTCTCGAGCAGCACGCCGTCGAAATCGAACAATATGGCATCATATTTCATGCGCGCGCTCCGAACAGGGCAGTGCCGACGCGGACATGCGTCGCGCCGATCGTCACCGCCGTCTCGAAATCGCCCGACATGCCCATGGAGAGCCCGCCAAGCCCGTGGTCGCGAGCGATGCTGGCGAGCAGGGCGAAATAGGGGGCGGGTTCGAGATCGAAGGGCGGCACGCACATCAGGCCCTGGACGGGCAGATCGGCGGCGCGCGCCTCGCCGAGCAGGGCCGGCAGATCGACCGTGGCACAGCCGCCCTTCTGCGCCTCGTCGCCGATATTGACCTGCAGGAAGCAGGCGGGGCGCTTGCCGGCCCTGTCCATCGCCCTGGCGAGCGCATGCACCAGCGACGGGCGGTCGACAGAGTGGATCGCATCGAACAGGGCGACGGCGTCCTCGGCCTTGTTCGACTGGAGCTGGCCGACTAGGTGGAGCGCCACGTCCGGCGCCGCCTCGCGCAGTGCCGGCCATTTGCCCTCGGCCTCCTGCACGCGATTCTCGCCGAACACGCGCTGGCCCGCGCGGATGAGCGGACCGATCGCTTCGGCATCGTGCGTCTTGGAGATGGCGATCAGCGTGACCGCGTCGGCTTCACGCCCGGCGATCCTGGCCGCGCGCGCGATTCGGGCGCGCACATCGGCAAGGCGCTGGCTGGCTTCGTCTATCGGCATGGCCCGCGCTATAGGCAGGGCGATGCGCCGCCGCCACCCCCTCCCGCGCCTCTGGCTGATGACCGACGAACGCATGGGCGATGCCCTGTGGGGTGCGCTGGAGCGGCTGCCGCGCGGCGGCGGCGTGGTGTTCCGGCACTATGGGCTGGCGCCGGCCGAGCGCAGGGCGCTGTTCGCGAAGGTCCTGAAGGTGGCGCGCCGGCGGCGATTGGTGCTGATCCGCGCCGGTGCGCAGCCGATGCGCGGCGAATCGGGCGCGCATGGCGGGCGCGGCCGGGGCCTGCGCACGGCGCCCGCGCATGACCGGCGCGAGGCGATCGCCGCGCGGCGGGCGGGCGTGGACGCGCTGTTCGTCTCGCCGGCCTTCCCCACCCGCTCGCATCCGGGCGCCCGGGCGCTCGGGCGGGCGCGCTTCGGCCTGTTGGCGCGGGGGCTCGGCGTGCCAGTGATCGCTCTGGGCGGAATGGACGCGCGCAGGGCGGCCAGCCTCGAGCCGTTGGGGATATATGGATGGGCGGCGATCGACGCCTGGACCGGGGCGAAAAGCTAGGCCGGCGACCCGCGCAGGCGGGATCCAAGGGCCGGGAGCATTGGTCGCGGCGCGCGCCTTGTCGCTGCCGGTAGTCCCGGCCCGGCGCCATCCCGGGCCTCGGCCACGGCCAGAACCATGCCCAGAACCATGCAGCGTCCCCCGAATGGCGGAAAGCCGGACTCGCGCGGTGCCAGGTCAGATGCCGGGAAAAACGGACGCGCCGTCAGAAGCGGAAGGCAGTGCCCACATAGACGGCCTGGCTCTCGCGCCGGCTCTCGTTGAGCTTGGGCAGGCGGTCTTCCTCGCTGCGATAGCGCACGCCCGCGGTCACAGCCAGGTTGCGTGTCAGCGAATAGCTGCCGCCGAGATCGATGGAATAGCTCGGCTTGTCGCCGATCAGCACCGGCGTGTTGGCCAGCGGACGATCCGCCGAGGCGCTCAGGCGGCCGCTCAGGCGCTTGCCGGTGTAGCTGACGCCGATATCGGCGCGCTCGCGGCTGCCGGGCTGGTCGACCAGCTCGACGCGCGTGACATCGCCCGAGACGGCCAGACGCTTCCAGCCGACCGAGACGCCGAGATTGTACGAGATCGGCGCCAGATTGACCGGAGCCGCTGCCGCGACGGCAACATCATGCGCCACGTCGCGGCTGCGCATCGCGCGGCTCGAGCTGGCGCGAACCGCGACCGTGACGCCGCGGCTGCTGCCGCGCGCTTCGGCCGGGGTGAAGCGGAAGCTGCCCTCGGGCAGGCCCGAACGCGCGAGCACCGCCGCAAGCTTGGGATCGGCGGCCGCGGGGGTGAAAATGCCGATGCCGCCCCGCGCCGGCACGGCGGCGCGCTTGGCGGGGACGACGCGATCGACCCTGCTGGTCTGCGCCTGAATCGCCGGCGCGAGCAGGAGCCCGGCAGCGCAGAGCGCTCCCAGTGCAATTCCCGTCCTCGTCCTTCCGACTCGCATCGTCATGAATCCCTAGATGATGTCGCCTACCATGATTCGGAACCATGGTTCCACCGGTGGCACAAATTTCGTGACGGTGTTGCACCAGACCCACAGAATCTGCTTGCGATCCCTTTAACCAGCAGTGTTTCAAACGTGCGAATCGGAGCATGGCTTCCCGCCTTGCTCCCGCCACATGCGCCACTATAGATGCTCACCGACTTTTCTCGCCTGCTAGGAATGTGACGATGAACCGCCTGTTGCGCACCGCGATCCTGGGGTCGCTCGCTCTCTCGATCACCGCGTGCGGCGGTCACACCAAGCGCCCCGAGGCGGATCTCGCTGCCTCGAAGGTGACGACGATCGGCGTCAACTCCTATCTGTGGCGCGCCAGCCTCGACACGCTGAGCTTCATGCCGCTGCTCCAGACGGATTCGAACGGCGGCGTGATCGTGACCGACTGGTATGTGAACCCGAACGTGCAGACCGAGCGGATGAAGGTGACGGTGACGATCCTCGACCAGGATCTGCGCGCCGATGCGCTGCGCGTCGCCGCGCTGCGCGAAGTGAACCGGGGCGGCGCCTGGGTCGCCGCGCCGGTCCAGGCCGCGACGGTGCAGAAGCTCGAGGACATCATCCTCACCCGCGCCCGCGACCTGCGCCGCGCCGCCGTGGCCACCAACTGATCCCCTAGTGACGGTTCCGGCCTGCTCTCCCGCCCGGCGAAGCAGGCCGGCACCGCGAGAAGACAGCAGGAACTGATTTGTCTCGCTTCAACCCGTTGAAGGCGGACGCCGCATGGCAGAAGGTGTGGGAAGAGAACCGCACCTTCGCCGCGCGCGACGATTCGCCCAAGCCCAAGAGCTTCGTCCTCGAGATGTTCCCCTATCCCTCGGGGCGCATCCATATGGGCCATGTCCGCAACTATACGATGGGCGACGTGCTCGCGCGCTTCCGGCGGATGCAGGGCATGGAAGTGCTCCACCCGATGGGCTGGGACGCATTCGGCATGCCGGCCGAGAATGCGGCGATGGAGAAGAAGGTCCATCCCGGCAACTGGACCCGCGCCAATATCGCGACAATGAAGGCGCAGCTGAAGCGCCTCGGCTTCGCGCTCGACTGGACCCGCGAGCTCGCCACCTGCGAGCCCGATTATTATGGCCATGAGCAGGCCATCTTCCTCGATTTCTTCGAGAACGGCCTGGTCTATCGCAAGGAATCGGCGGTCAACTGGGACCCGGTCGACATGACCGTGCTCGCCAACGAGCAGGTGATCGACGGGCGCGGCTGGCGCTCGGGCGCGCTGGTCGAGCGCAGGAAGCTCAGCCAGTGGTTCCTCAAGATCACCCAGTTCGCCGAGGATCTGCTGGAGGGCGTGCAGGGGCTCGAGCATTGGCCCGACAAGGTCAAGCTGATGCAGGAAAACTGGATCGGCAAGTCCGAGGGCCTGCAGTTCGACTGGACGCTTTCCGACGGCGAGAAGCTCCAGGTCTACACGACCCGCCCCGACACGATCTTCGGGGCGAGCTTCATTGCCGTGGCGGCCGATCATCCGATCGCGCAGAAACTGGCCGCTTCGAACCCGGAAGTTCGCGCCTTTGTCGAGCTGTGCAAGCAGGGCGGCACTACCGCGGCCGAGCTGGAGACGCAGGAGAAGCTGGGCTTCGATACCGGCCTCACCGCCACGCATCCCTTTGATCCGGCTTGGCAAGTTCCGGTCTATATCGCCAATTTCGTGCTGATGGACTATGGCACCGGCGCGGTGTTCGGCGTGCCCGCGCACGACCAGCGCGACTTTGAGTTCGCCACCAAATACCGGCTTCCGATCCGCCGCGTCGTCGCGCAGGGCGACAAGGCCGATCCGGAATTCCGCGATGCCGAGGCCTATACCGGCCCCGGCACGCTGGTGAACTCGCACTTCCTCGACGGCATGGACGTGGCCGACGCCAAGCGCACGGTGATCCGGCGCGCCGAGGAAGGCGGCTGGGGCAAGGGCCAGACGGTGTGGCGCCTGCGCGACTGGGGCGTCAGCCGGCAGCGTTATTGGGGCACGCCGATCCCGATCATCCATTGCGAGAGCTGTGGCGTCGTCCCCGCCCCGCGCGAATCGCTGCCGATCGCCCTGCCCGAGGACGTCAGCTTCGACATCCCCGGCAACCCGCTCGACCGGCACCCGACCTGGAAGCATGTCGACTGCCCGAAATGCGGCGCCCCCGCGCGGCGCGAGACCGACACGCTCGATACCTTCGTCGATTCCTCCTGGTATTTCATCCGCTTCGCCAGCCAGCCCGCGGACAGGCCGTTCGACAAGGCCGTGGCCGAGCAATGGCTGCCGGTCGGCCAGTATATCGGCGGCGTCGAGCATGCGATCCTGCACCTGCTCTATGCCCGCTTCTTCACCCGGGCGCTGCGCCATATCGGCAAGCTCGACGTGACCGAGCCGTTCGCCGGCCTGTTCACCCAGGGCATGGTGACGCACGCCAGCTATTATCAGATGGAAGAGCATGACGGGCTGGAGCGGAAGGCCTATTTCGAGCCCTCCCAGATCTCGCGGCGCGGCGACGGCACTGCCTTCCTGACCGAAACCGGCGAGGACGTGATCGTCGGCCGCATCGAGAAGATGTCGAAGTCGAAGAAGAACACCGTCGACCCGACCGAGATCGTCGACCAATATGGCGCCGACGCCACGCGCTGGTTCATGCTTTCCGACAGCCCGCCCGAGCGCGACCTCGAATGGAGCGAGAGCGGCATCGAAGGGGCCTGGCGCTTCGTCAATCGCCTGTGGCGCCTGTTCGAGAGCCTTTCGGAAGCCGAAACCGGCACCGGCCGCGATGTCGATCTCGACAAGCGCCTGCACCGCACCATCGCCGGCGTGGCCGAGGATGTGGAGGCGCTGGCCTTCAACAAATCGGTCGCCAAGCTCTACGAGCTGGTCGGCGCGATCGAGAAGGCACAGCCTTCGGCATCGCGGACGGAGGCGATCCGCACCCTGGCCCGCATCGTCGCGCCGATGGTGCCGCATATCGCCGAGGAAGCCTGGGCCGCCATGGGCAATCCGGGGCTGATCGCCGATGCCGAATGGCCCGCCGCGGATCCCGCCCTGCTCGTCGACGACGAAGTGACGATCGCCGTGCAGGTGAATGGCAAGCTGCGCGATACGCTGCTAATGCCGAAGGGCGCGGCCAAGGATGTGGTCGAAGCCGCGGCACTTGCCAGCGACAAGATCGTTCGATCGCTCGAAGGCAAGCAACCCAGGAAGGTGATCGTCGTGCCCGATCGTCTGGTGAACATCGTCGCATGAAACGGCTAGCCCTGCTCGCCGCCGCAGCGCTCGCCCTGTCCGGCTGCGGCCTCCGCCCGCTCTATGGCGGCGGGCCCGACGGCGCGGTGCGCTCCACGCTCTCCGCGGTGGAAGTCGCGCCGATCAAGGGCCAGTCGGGCTGGCTGGTCGCCAATGCGCTCAAGGACCGGCTGGACCATAATGACGGCGCGGCGCGCTACCGGTTGGAAGTGACGCTCGACGACCAGATCGCCGGCCTGGGCGTGCGGCGCGACGATTCGGTGGCGCGCGAGCGGCGGACGCTGCGGGCGCGCTACCAGCTGATCGACCTCTCGAACGGCAATGTCGTGCTCGACGCCACTGCCGGCTCCGACGCCGGCATCGACGTGGTGGGCAGCGAATATGCCACGATCGCAGCCGAGAAGAGCGCGCTCGAACGGCTTTCGGGCATCGTCGCCGACCAGATCGTCGCACGCGTCGCCCGCTTTGCGCAGAACGCGCCCGGGACGGGCAGCCAGTGAAGGCCAACGCGACGCAGATCCGCGCCGCGATCGAGAAGCTCAACCCCGACACGCGGCTCTATCTGTTCCACGGCCCCGACGAGGCCGGCGCCGCCGATCTTGCCGCGAAGCTCGGCAAGGTGCTGGGACCGGAAGCCGAACGCATCGACCTGGACATGAAGGCGCTGCGCGAACAGCCCGGCCGGCTCGCCGACGAGGCGGCATCGCTCTCGCTGTTCGGCGGCACCCGCTATGTCCGCGTGCTGGGCGTCGAGGAAGGCGCGGCGGAAGCGATCGGGCTGCTGCTGAACGCCGAGCGCGCCGGCAATCCGGTGGTGGCGATCGCCCCGGGGCTGAAGGCAAGCGGCAAGCTGGTGAAAGCGGTGATCGCCGCGCAGAACGCCTATGCCCATGCCTGCTATGTGCCCGAGGGCATCGACGCCACGCGCCTCGCGGCCAATGTCGCGCGCGAACATGGCCTTCGGCTTACCGGCGACGTGCCGCAGCGGCTCGCAACCGCCACCGCCGGCGACCGGGCGATTCTGGCGCGCGAGATCGAGAAGCTGGCGCTCTATCTCGACGCGGCGCCCGACCGGCCCAGGGACGCCGATGGCGCGGCGCTCGATGCGATCGGCGCCGATCTGGGCGATTCGGACCTGAGCGATGCGATCACGGCCGTGGTGGACGGGCGCCTGGGCGATATCGGCACCGAGCTCGCCCGGCTGGGCGAAGGTGTCGGCGTGCCGCTGATGCGCCAGCTCGCCCGCCGGCTGCAATCCATGGCCGAGATGCGGATCGATCTGGATCGCGGCGGCGACATGGATGAAGTGCTTGAGAAACATCGTGTTTTCTTCCGCGAGAAAGCAGCGACCGGCCGCGCGCTGCGCCGCTGGAACGGCGTGCAGCTCGCGCGCGCGATCGATCGGGTGCGCGAGGCCGAACGGGCGATGATGCATTCGGGCAGCGCCGGCGAAGTGCTGGCGGATGCCGAGGCCGTGACGATCGCGCGCCAGGCGGCGCGCGCCAAGGGCTGAGGATTTGCGACTCGTCTTCCTTTATGGACAGGCGGCGGCCGGCAAGCTGACGATCGGCCGGGCGCTGGCGGCACGCACGGGGCTGGCGCTGTTCCACAACCATCTCGTCGTCGATGCCGTCGCTTCGGTCTTTCCGTTCGGCAGCGACGCCTTTGTGCGTCTGCGCGAGCAGTTCTGGCTGGAAGTGATCACGGAAGCCGCGCGCCAGGGCCAGTCGCTGATCTTTACCTTTGCGCCCGAACCGAGCGTGGCGGATGATTTTCCCGAACGAGTCCAGTTACTTGTCGAGAGCCATGGCGGCCGGGCCCTGTTCGTCGCGCTGACGCTCGATCGCGCGGAGCAGGAGCGCCGGCTGGTGGCCGAAGACCGGGCCGCATTCGGCAAGCTGCGCTCGCTGGAACTGCTGCGGGCCCTGCGTGGGGAGTTCGAACGCTGCATGGCGGCGATGCCCGCCCCTGCCCTTGCGATCGATACGGGCAGGACTTCGCCCGAGCAGGCAGCCGAGCACATCGCGCGCCTGCTGTAATGCCTCGTCCCGGTTCGCCGCCGGGAGACCGGCCAGGTTTCAGATCCGTTCGCCGCTCAGCCGCTGGCAGACCATGTCGAGCTGATCGAGCGTCGAATAGGAGAGCGTCAGCGTGCCGCCCTTCGGGCCATGGGCGATGCGGACGTTGAGGCCGAGCACATCGCCCAGCTGATGCTCGAGCGCAGTGATGTCGGCGTCGCGGATCTTGGGATCGGCCTTGCGCCGCGATCCCGGCTTGGCCTGACGCGCCAGCTTCTCCGTCTCGCGCACCGACAGGCCCTTGGTCGCGACTTCGCGGGCAAGCCGCTCCGCCTCGGGCGCGCCGATCAGGGCGCGGGCATGGCCCATGTCGATATCGCCGACCACCACCATCTGGCGCACCCCCTCGGGCAGGTCGAGCAGGCGGAGCAAGTTGGCGATATGGCTGCGCGACTTGTGGACGAGCTTGCCGAGCGCTTCCTGGCTGTGCCCGAACTCGCGGATCAGCCGGGCATAGGCCTCCGCCTCTTCGATCGCATTGAGATCCTGGCGCTGGATATTCTCGACCAGCGCGATTTCCATCGTCTCCGCATCGTCGAAATCGCGGACGATGACGGGGACTTCGTGCAGCCGGGCGCGCTGCGCCGCGCGCCAGCGCCGTTCGCCGGCGACGATCTGGTAATTATGCCCGGTGGGGCGGACGACGATCGGCTGGATCAGCCCGCGCTGCTTGAGCGATTGGGCCAGCTCCTCCAGCGCGTCTTCGTCGAAATGGCGGCGCGGCTGGTCCGGGTGCGGCACCAGCGAGCTGACCGGCAGCATCCGCAGGCCCGAAGCAGCGTCGGGCGTGCCCGAGACCGGCGCTTCGGGAACGGCATCCCCCAGCAGGGACGAGAGCCCGCGGCCAAGGCCGGGGCGAGGCTTGCGGTTGGCGTCGGTCATGCGGCTTTCTTGAGCTTGGGCAGGCGGTCGATCACTTCGCGGGCGAGCGCGATATAGGCTTCCGAGCCGGGGCAGCGATGATCGTAGATCAGCGCCGGCAGGCCATGGCTGGGCGCTTCGGACAGGCGCACATTGCGCGGGATCACCGTGTCGAACACCACCCGGCCGAGCACCGCACGGACATCGTCCGAAACCTGATCGGTCAGGCGGTTGCGGCGATCATACATGGTCAGCACCACGCCCAGGATCGACAGGCCGGGATTGAAGCGGCTGCGAATGCGCTCGACCGTGGTGAGCAGCTGGCTGAGTCCCTCGAGCGCGAAGAACTCGCACTGGAGCGGCACCAGCAAGGCATGCGCGGCGACCATCGCATTGATCGTCAACAAGCCGAGCGAAGGCGGGCAATCGATCAGGATCACGTCCCAGCGATTGGCATGGTGCCGCGCGATCGCCGCGTCGAGCCGATGCGTGCGCGCCTCGAACTCGATCAGCTCGATCTCGGCGCCCGACAGGTCCTGCGTCGCCGGGACGATGTCGAGCCCCGGCACCTTGGTGGGCGTGGCGACATCTTCGAGATTCACCTCGCTGACGAGCAGGTCATAGCTCGAATGCTCGCGCTCGGCGCGGGTGATGCCCAGGCCGGTCGAGGCATTGCCCTGCGGATCGAAATCGATCAGCAGCACGCGCTGCCCGGTCGCGGCGAGCGCGGTGCCGACATTGATCGCCGTAGTGGTTTTTCCCACCCCGCCCTTCTGGTTGGCGATTGCGATGCAGATCATCTGGGGCGTACCTTTCGCGCGACCACGATACCCGATTCCGGCTGCGTGATGCTGGGTTCCACGTGAAACGCACCCTGCCATTTCGCGCGCGCCGCTTCCACCTCCGATTGCGCGCTTCGCCCTTTTGGCAGCAACCAGATTGTGGATGAGTCCGTAATATGGGCCGCGGTACGGAACAGATCGGGCAGTGCGGCGACGGCGCGCGCCGAAACGATCGCTGCCTTCCGCTCGGGCACATAGGCTTCGACCTTGCAATGGGCGACATCGGCCCGGTCGGCAATGCCGAGCGCCTGCACGGCGGCGCGGAGGAACTCGACGCGGCGGATCCGCGGTTCCACCATCACTACCGGTCGATCGACCAGCAGCGCGACGATCAGGCCGGGCATGCCGGCGCCGGTGCCGATATCGAGCCAGACCCCCTCTTCCGCTTCCGCCGCGAGTGGGATGAGCTGCGCCGAATCGACGAAGTGCCGCGCCCAGAGCGTCTCGAAGGACGCTGCGGAGATCAGGTTCTGCCGAGTCGATTCTTCACGCAGAATCGCCGCGAAACGCTCCAGCAGCGTTCCACGTGGAACACCGAAGCGATCCAGGATCCAGTCCCGGGCCTCGTTCTCGGTCATGCAGCGCGCCGCTTCGCGTGGAGGAGGATGGCGGAAAGCGCCGCCGGCGTGATGCCGCGAATGCGGGCGGCGGCGCCGATCGTCTCGGGCCGCGAGGCGCTGAGCTTCTCGACCATCTCGTTGGACAGGCCGGCAATCGCGGCGAAATCCATGGTCGCGGGCAGCTTCACGGCGTCATTGGCGCGCAGCTGGGCCACTTCGGCCTCCTGCCGCTCGAGATAAGGGGCATAGCGGGCATCCTCGACATATTCGGCGAGCAGGTCGGGATCGGCTTCCGGGTGGATGTCGAGATGCTGGAGTTCGATGCCGGGGAAGCGCAGCCATTCGCGCGCCGGGCGACGCGCGCCGTCCTGCGCGACGGCAGCGCCACGGGCCGCCAGCGCGCTGGCGGTGCGCTCCACGGCGAAGGCTGCCTCCAGCACGGCCCTGCCCTGCTCGCGGGCCTGGAGCCAGGCGAGCCGCTCGGCACCAAGGCAGCCCAGTCCGGCGGCAACCGGCCCGAGGCGCGACCCGGCATTGTCGGCACGCAAGCGCAGGCGGAACTCGGCCCGCGCGGTGAGCATGCGATAAGGCTCGGTAACACCCTGCAGCACAAGGTCGTCCACCATGACCCCGAGATAGGAAGTCGCGCGATCGAGGATCAGCGGCGCCAGCCCGCGGGCATGGGCGGCGGCGTTGAGGCCCGCGACCAGGCCCTGCCCCGCCGCTTCCTCATAGCCGGTGGTGCCGTTGATCTGGCCGGCGCACCACAAGCCGGGGATCGCCGGCAAAGCCAGGGTCGCGTCGAGCGCGCGCGGGTCGATATGGTCGTACTCGACGGCATAGCCGGGAGTCACGATCACGGTGTGCTCCAACCCCGGGATCGAATTGACCATCGCCCTCTGCACATCGGCCGG
Organism: Sphingomonas sp. IBVSS2; assembly: GCF_002127225.1. Classification (GTDB taxonomy): domain Bacteria; phylum Pseudomonadota; class Alphaproteobacteria; order Sphingomonadales; family Sphingomonadaceae; genus Sphingomonas. The sequence goes on along the minus strand of NZ_NFUR01000001.1, from coordinate 554,052 downwards.
CAGCGAAGTCGACATGCCGTTCGGATAGATCAGATGGGTATCCAGGCCCTCGGGCTCGAGGAAGATCTGGTGGCCGTCACGGTCGCCGAAGCGATGGATCTTGTCCTCGATCGAAGGACAATAGCGCGGACCCTGTGCATCGATCGCGCCGGTGAACAGCGGCGAACGATCGAGCCCGGCACGGATCGCGTCATGCGTGGCGTGGGTGGTGCGCGTGACACCGCAATGAAGCTGGGGCAGCATGCGGCGCGACGTGAGCGGCGACATGGTCCAGGGATCGGCATCCGAGGGCTGCTCCTCGATCCGCGCCCAGTCCACGGTGCGACCATCAAGGCGCGGAGGCGTACCGGTCTTGAGCCGGGCCATGGGTAGGTCGAGCCCGCGCAGCTGCTCGGCGAGCCGGATCGCGGAACCCTCACCCACCCGGCCGCCGGTCTCGCGCTCCTCGCCGCGGAAGATACGCCCGCCAAGGAAGGTGCCCGTGGCGAGCACCACGGCGCGACAGGAAAGCGAACTACCATCGGCCAGGCGGATGCCGGCAACCGTGCCCCCCGCCAGCTCGAGCGCCTCCGCTTCCCCCGCGACGAGCATGAGATCGGGCTGTTCGGCGAGCATCTTCTGGATCGCTGCGGCATAGCGCCGCCGGTCCGCCTGGGCGCGTGGACCCTGTACGGCAGTGCCCTTGGATCGGTTGAGCATGCGATAATGGATGCCCGCGGCATCGGTGGCGCGGGCCATCAGCCCGTCGAACGCATCGACTTCGCGAACCAGATGCCCCTTGCCCAACCCGCCAATCGCCGGATTGCACGACATCGCTCCCAGCTTCGTCAGGTCGAAGCTGAGCAGTGCCGTGCGCGCACCCCGGCGGGCCGAAGCGGCGGCCGCTTCGGTGCCGGCGTGCCCGCCGCCAATGACGATGACATCGAAATCCATTGGCCGCGCGCTACAGAAAGCGCACGGCCGCGTCAAAAGCGTTCCACGTGGAACAGTCTATTTGCCGATGCAGAATCGAGCGAACAGCGCGTCCAGCATCGCCTCCACCCCTGCCCGCCCGGTGATCGCGTCGAACGCACGCATTGCGCTGCGCAACTGCTCCGCGATCAGGAGCAAGTCCTCCTCCCGCAAGGCTGCCCGCAACGCGCCGGCGGCATTCCGGGAAAGCGCGCGCTGGCGAGCGTTGAGCGTCATCTGGTCGGGCGGCGGGAGCATGTCGGCGGCAAGCCGCGCCATCGCGCTCCACAGCGCGTCCAACCCCTCGCCTGTAAGCGATGATAGCGACAATCGATCCGCCGCCGCCCTGCGCCCCGGCAGGTCCGCGCGCGGATTGAGCCAGAGGCGGTGCGCATGTTCCGGCGGCGGCGCGTCTCCCAGCCAGAGCAGGATATCCGCCTCGGCTTGCGCCGCCTGGGCCCGCGCAATGCCGATCGCCTCGATCTCGTCGCCGGGCAGTGCGGCCAATCCCGCCGTGTCGACAAGCAGCCAGGCGATCCCGCCGCGCACCACCGGCGCTTCGATCCGATCCCGGGTCGTGCCCGAGATCGGCGAGACGATCGCAGCATCGCGCCCGATCATCGCGTTGAGCAGCGAGGACTTGCCGGCATTGGGCGGCCCCGCGAGCACGACCCGGATCCCGTCGCGCAATCGCTCGACCGGCGGGCGATCCGCCACTGCCTCGATATCCTCCGCCAACGCAGCCGCACCGGATCGGAGCGCCGGCAGCAGCGCGGCATCGGCGACATCCTCCTCATCGCTGTGATCGAGCTCGGCCTCGACTCGCGCGGCAAGCATCAACAGCCGGTCGGTCCAGCCTTCAACTGCCCGGCGCACCGCCCCTTCCGCGGATCGGATCGCGGACCGGCGCTGCGCTTCGGTCTCGGCCATGAGCAGGTCACCCAGCCCCTCGGCTTCGCTCAGGTCGATCCGGCCGTGCAGCAATGCCCGGCGCGTGAACTCGCCCGGCTCGGCCGGTCGGAGCCCCGATCGGCCAGCCAGCGCCGCCTCGACCGCGCGGACCACGGCGCGACCGCCATGGAGATGGAATTCGGCAAGATCCTCCCCCGTCGCGCTGCGCGGGCCCGGGAAGCAGAGGATGATCGCGCGATCGAGCAAGCTGCCATCGACGGGATCGCACAGCGCCCGCACCGCGGCGCGGCGCGGCGCGGGCAGATCGCCGGCGAAATCGCGCACCATGTCGAAAGCGCGCGGCCCGCTCACGCGCAGCACGGCGATCGCGGCGGGGAGCGCGCCGCTCGAGACCGCGTAGATCGTGTCCATTATTTCTCGGTCTTGCTCCCGGCATCGAACATCGCACGCCAGAAGCCCATGCCGGCCTCGCTCATCGGCGCCCAGCTCTGCAGCATCGCCCGAAACGCTTCGGGGCTGCCCTGCTTGTCGATCGCATCCACCATCATCGCCACATAGCGTTCGTGCACCGGGGCGAGGTCTGGCAGCCCCATCGCGCGACGCGCCTCTTCGGGGGTGCAATCCACCTCGACATTGATCTTCATGGCCGTCTCCGTTGCGCGGGCAGCACCGCGGCTGCTAGTTCGAACCCATCTATGCGCGCGACCATGCCGTCACCGCAACGCCCATCGGGCCCGGGACCGGGCAGGCAGAGGCAAGCGGCCCGACGGTTGCGAACCGAAGACCAGATCCTGGCCACTCGATCACGGGCGGCACCACACCGGAAGGACATTGCCATGAGCGAGATGATCAGCATCGATACGATCGACGGGAGCGGCAGCTTCCAGGCCTATGTCGCGCATCCGGAGGGCAGGCCGCGCGCCGCGATCATCGTGATCCAGGAGATTTTCGGCGTGAACCCGGGCATTCGCCGGAAGTGCGACGACTGGGCGGCCAAAGGCTATTTGAGCCTCGCCCCGGACCTGTTCTGGCGATTGGAGCCCGGCATCCAGCTCGATCCCGACGTGCCGGAACAGTTCCAGCAGGCGCTGGGGCTGATGGGCAAGTTCAACCAGGATGCCGGCATCCGCGACATCGAGGCGACGATCAGGCGCGCCCGGGCGCTGCTCGGCGACGGCGGCAAGGTCGGCGTGGTGGGCTTCTGCCTGGGCGGCCGCCTGGCGTTCATGACCGCGACCCGGACGGACAGCGATGCGAGCGTCGGCTATTATGGCGTGGGGATCGACAATCTGCTCGGCGAGAAGCACGGCATCGCCCATCCGGTGCTGCTCCATATCCCGCAGGCGGATCATTTCGTCGATCCCGAGACTCAGGCAGCGATGCATGCGGGGCTGGACGACCACCCCAAGGTCACCCTGTTCGACTATCCCGGCGAGGACCATGGCTTCGCCGACACGTTCAGCAAGCGCCGCTCGGATGAATCCGCGAAGCTGGCCGATGGGCGGACCGCGGAGTTCTTTGCGAGGAATCTATCCTAGGAAACTGAAATGCATGTGCCGAGGCGCGCCATTGGCGATTGCCTCGGCACATCGGCTTCGAATGCAGGAGGCCGCTTCGGCAATGCGCGCCTGGCCGGCCCTCCCCTTTCCGATCGGGAATGCAGCGACACGCGACACCATCGCCATGGCCACGACCACCAGCAGCAATGCCCAGCGCCATTGCAAGGGCATCCGGCCCGTTCCTCAGAAGAAGCTGGCGATCCCCGGCGTGCCGTGCGTGCCCACCCAGCCTTCGTAGATCATCCGGAAGGCGACGAAGACGATCACGACAAGGCCGAGATAGGCGATCCACGGATAGCGGTTGATCAGCTTGGCGATCAGGTTCGCGGCGATCCCCATCAGCGCTACCGAGAGCAGCAGGCCGACGACCAGGATGCCGGGATGCTCGCGCGCGGCACCGGCCACGGCGAGGACGTTGTCGAGGCTCATCGAGACATCGGCCACGGCGACCGCCCAGGCGGCGGCGGCGAAGCTCCTGGCCGGCTTCAGGCCGGATTCGACCTCGTCGGCATGCGGCCCGCCCTCGCGGATCTCACGCCAGAACTTCCAGCTTACCCAGAGCAGCAACAGGCCGCCCGCGAAGATCAGCCCGACGATCCCCATCAGCCAGCTGACGATCAGCGCGAAGAGGATACGCAGCAGGAGCGCGGCACCGATGCCGATCAGGATCACCTTCTTGCGCTGGTCCGCCGGCAGCCCCGCGGCGAGCGCGCCGACAACGATCGCATTGTCGCCGGCCAGCACCAGGTCGATCATCAGCACCGAACCGAAGGCGGCGAGCGCCGACGGATCGCCGAGATTCGAGAAGTCGGCGACGATATGGTTCCAGATATCGAGCGGAGAACCCATACCGGCCGTGGCGGCGCTGAGAAGCAAGTCGAGCATCGCTAAGCCCTAGCGTGACGCGGGCAAAAGAAAAGGCCGGGCATCGTGCCCGGCCTTTCGCTTTCCCGCCATGGCCCCTCCCTGGAAAGGAGGGGTTCGGACGATCACTGGTTCATGCTGTCGAAGAAGTCCTCGTTGGTCTTCGAATCCTTCATCTTGTCGAGCAGGAATTCCATCGCATCGACGGTGCCCATCTGCATGAGGATACGGCGCAGCACCCACATCTTGGTGAGCTTGGACTTGTCGACCAGCAGCTCCTCCTTGCGGGTGCCCGACTTGCCGACGTCCAGCGCCGGGAAGATGCGCTTGTCGGCCACCTTGCGGTCGAGGACGATTTCCGAGTTGCCGGTGCCCTTGAACTCTTCGAAGATCACTTCGTCCATGCGGCTGCCGGTGTCGATCAGCGCCGTGGCGATGATCGAGAGCGAGCCACCTTCCTCGATGTTGCGCGCTGCACCGAAGAAACGCTTCGGGCGCTGCAGCGCATTCGCGTCGACGCCGCCGGTGAGCACCTTGCCCGAAGACGGCACCACGGTGTTGTAGGCGCGGCCGAGGCGCGTGATCGAATCGAGCAGGATCACCACGTCCTTCTTGTGCTCGACCAGGCGCTTGGCCTTCTCGATCACCATCTCGGAGACCTGGACGTGGCGCTGCGCCGGCTCGTCGAAGGTCGAGGAGATCACCTCGCCCTTCACGCTGCGCTGCATGTCGGTCACTTCCTCGGGGCGCTCGTCGATGAGCAGCACGATGAGGAAGACCTCGGGGTGATTGTCGGTGATCGCCTTGGCGATGTTCTGGAGCAGCACGGTCTTGCCGACGCGCGGCGGCGCCACGATCAGCGCGCGCTGGCCCTTGCCCTGCGGCGCGACGATGTCGATCACGCGCGCGGACTTGTCCTTGATCGTCGGATCGAGGCTGTCGAGCGTCAGCTTCTGCTCGGGATAGAGCGGCGTGAGATTGTCGAAATTGACGCGGTGGCGGACGGCATCGGGATCGTCGAAATTGACCGAGACCAGGCGAGTCAGCGCGAAATAGCGTTCACCGTCCTTGGGCGCGCGGATTTCGCCTTCCACCGTATCGCCGGTGCGCAGGCCGAACTTGCGGACCTGGTTGGGCGAGACATAGATGTCGTCGGGGCCGGCGAGGTAATTCGCCTCGGGGCTGCGCAGGAAGCCGAAACCGTCGGGCAGCACTTCGATCGTGCCCTCGCCCATGATCTGGTCGCCTTGCTCGGCCTGTGCCTTGAGGATCGCGAAGAGCAGATCCTGCTTGCGCAAAGTCGAAGCGCCCTCGACGCCGAGCTCCTCGGCCATCGAGACCAGTTCGGCGGGGGCTTTCTTCTTGAGGTCCTTGAGATGCATTGGGAGTCCGGATGCCTGGATTGCTTGGGAGGGAGCGTCGGTCGGCGGTACGGTCGCGCGCGAATAACGATGCTTGGAGGAGGGATGACCCGGTGACCCGGACCACAACGCCGAATTAGGTATGGCCCAAGGCCAAGTCAACCGGTCTCGGCGGTCTGCATCACGCTTTTGCGGCAAGCCTCATCTTGCGAGAGACGGAAGCCTGGCGCAATTATGTTACGTTAGCGGTCAGAAAGGCTTCACCACCGCCAGGACGACGATCAGGATCACCGCCAGGGCGGGCAATTCGCCCAGCATGCGCAGCCGCCGCGCCGGGATCGACCCATGGCCGCCGGCGAGCTTGCGGGAATAGCTGACGGCCCAGCCGTGGAATCCGGAAAGCAGCAACACGATCAACAGCTTGGCATGCAGCCAGCCGAGCCCAGCACCCCCTTCGAACAGCCCGAGATTGGCGGCAAGGGCCAGGCCGAGCAGCCATACGACCAGGATCGACGGCGTAAGGATCATGCGGCGGAGCAGCGCCTCGCGCTTCGCCCAGGCGGCGGCTTCCGGCGTGCCCAGCGCTTCCTGGTGATGGACGAGATAGCGCGGCAGCAGGAACAGGCCGGCCATCCAGAAGATCACGAAGATGATGTGGAACGCCTTGACCCAGAGATAGGCCCCGCCCAGGAATCCAGTCATGCGCGCCTCCGCTCGCGGGCTGCCATCAACCCCTCCTGATCCGTGCCAGCAGCCGCTCGACATGCGCGATCGGCGTGTCCTGCTGGATGCCGTGCCCGAGATTGAACACATGCGGACGGCTTGGAAAGGCCGAAAGGATCCGCTCGACCGCGCGATCGAGCGTCTCGCCGCCGGCGATCAGCGCCAGCGGATCGAGATTGCCCTGCACCGGGAGATTCTCGGGCAGCACCCGGTCCGCCCAGGCGGGGTCGACCGTCTCGTCGAGTCCGATCGCATCGACGCCGGCCTCGCGGGCATAGGCGGGAAGCTTGCCGCCGGCGCCCTTGGGGAAGCCGATCACCGGCGCCCGGCCCTTCACCGCGGCGGCAATGCGGGCAGTGGGGGCGATCACCCAGCGTTCGAACTGCTCGGGCGAGAGGCTGCCGGCCCAGCTGTCGAACAGCTGCACCGCTTCCACGCCGGCATCGATCTGGGCGTTCAGATAGTCGATCGTGCAGTCCGCGATGCGATCGACCAGCGCCTGCATGAGTCCGGGATCCGCATAGGCCAGCCGGCGTGCCTCCGCCTGCTCGCGGCTTCCCTGCCCGGCGATCATATAGGTGGCGACGGTCCAGGGGCTGCCTGCGAAGCCCAGGAAGGTCACTCGGGGGTCGAGGGTGGTCCGTACCTGCCGGACGGTCTCGTACACCGGCTGCAGGGCTTCAGGACGCGATTCAAGGGCATCCAGGATACCGCGCGACGTCACGGTCGGTGCCAGCCGGGGTCCCTCGCCGGTTTCGAACCAGAGTTTCTGGCCCAGCGCCATCGGCACCATCAATATGTCGGAGAACAGGATCGCGCCGTCCATGCCGAAGCGGCGGATCGGCTGGAGCGTGATCTCGGCGGCGGCCTGTGGGTCGAGCGCCAGTTCGAGGAACCCGCCCTTCTCGGCCCGCAGCGCGCGATATTCGGGCAGATAGCGGCCGGCCTGGCGCATCAGCCACACGGGCGGCACTTCCTGTCGAACGCCCTTCAGCGTCTCGAGCAACGGCTTGGTTCGGGGGACGATCAGGGCCTCGGTCCTAAAACTATTAAAAGAGAATCTAGGAATTGTTGGAGTCTGTTGGCGCGTGGAAACCGGGGCTTATGCATTCGTCCGCGACTTGCCAACAGATTGACTCCGGCGGCCCCTCGGGAGTCTCCGGATTCGCCGGCGCCGTCCCCGTTTTCAACAGGCTGTGGATCGGAATCACAAGCTGGGGACGGGCATGTGGACGAATCACCAGCGGGAGTCGTCGAACGGAGCCGATTGGTTCGTGCGCCCGGTTGCGCTAGTGGCTGTGAGGCATGTTCTCCACAGATTCACTCACGGCCTGATGCGTCTCCACCTCCACCTCCTTTCCGATTCCACCGGCGAGACGCTGGAGAACATCGCCAAGGCGGCGCTGGCCCAATATGACGACGTGGAGACGCTGCGGCATTTCTGGCCGATGGTGCGCAGCGAAGCGCATCTCGAGCGGATCCTGCAGGAGATCGCGCAGAACCCGGGGCTGGTGCTCTACACGCTGGTGAATCCCGAGATCCGCCGCACGCTGGAGAGCCGCTGCCGGGCGATGGGATTGCCGGCGATCGCGCCGCTCGATCCGGTCAACCATGCGCTCTCCAACTTGCTCGGCCAGGAAGCCAAGGCGCGGCCGGGGCGGCAACACACCCTGGATGCCGCCTATTTCGCGCGCGTCGACGCGATCCAGTTCACCATTGCGCACGATGACGGGCTGCTCGCCGAGGATTGGGAGGAAGCCGACATCCTGCTGGCCGGCGTCTCCCGTTCGTCCAAGACGCCGACGTCGATCTATCTGGCGAACCGGGGGTACAAGACCGCCAATATCCCGATCGTGGTCGAATCGCCGCCGCCGCCGGAGCTGTTCGACCTCAAGCATCCGCTGATCGTCGGCCTCACCACCAGTGCCGACCGGCTGATCCAGATCCGCCGCAACCGGCTGCTCTCGCTGAACCAGGCGCCCGAGACGAGCTATGTCGACCAGGACTCGGTATCGCGCGAAGTCGCTTATGCCCGGCGGATGTTCGCCGACAATGGCTGGCCGGTGATCGACGTGACGCGCCGCTCGATCGAGGAGACCGCCGCGGCGATCATCCAGCTGTGCAACGAACGGACGCTCGAGAAGGGAAGATCATGAAGCTGGTGCTCGCCTCGCAAAGCGCCTCGCGCCGCGCCATGCTCAACGATGCCGGCGTGCCGCATGAAGCCGTGACGGCACAGGTGGACGAAGCTTCGGCCAAGGAATCGCTGGTCGCCGGCGGCATTTCCCCGCGTGACCTGGCCGATGCGCTGGCCGAGCTGAAGGCACTCAAGGTCTCCGGCCTCGTGCCGGGCGCGCTCGTGCTGGGCGGCGATTCGCTGGTCGCGCTCGACGACGGCGCGCTGCTCGACAAGCCCGAAAGCCGGGAGCAGGCGGCGGATCACCTGCGCCGCATGTCGGGCAAGACGCATGATATCCACAGCGCCGCGGTGATCGCGGAGGGCGGCCGCGCGGTGTGGCGCCATGTCGACCGGGCCAGGCTGCATGTCCGTCCGCTCTCGGAGCGGTTCATCCAGGAGTATCTCGACCTGGAATGGCCGGCGATCGCCGGCTGCGTCGGCTGCTTCCGGATCGAGGGTCCCGGCGTCCAGCTGTTCAGCCGGACCGAGGGCAGCCAGTTCACCATCCTCGGCATGCCGCTGCTGCCGATCCTCGACTATCTGCGCACCCGGGGAATCATGACGTCATGACAGCCTATGCCGAAGTGATCGGCGACCCCATCGCCCAGTCCAAGTCGCCGCTGATCCATGGCTTCTGGCTGGCGCAGCTCGGCATCGCCGCCGACTATCGCCGCGCGCATGTGAAGCCCGAGGAGCTGGCCGGCTATTTCGAGGCGCGCAGGGCCGATCCCGACTGGCGCGGCTGCAACATCACCCTGCCCCACAAGCAGGCCGCACTCGAATTCGTCGAGGATCGCGGCGGCATCCGCCAGTCGATCGGCGCGATCAACACGGTGGTACGCGCCGAGGATGGCGCCCTGGTGGGCACCAACACCGATGCCGGCGGCTTCTATGCGCCGATCGCGGGCCTCGATCTCGAGGGCAAGCATGCGGTGGTGATCGGCGCGGGCGGCGCGGCGCGGGCGATCCTGTTCGCACTGTCCAAGGTCGGCATCGGCCGGGTGACTCTGCTCAACCGCAATGTGCTCAAGGGGGCGGCCCTGCTCTCCGGGTTCGGAATCAAGGGGGAGGCGCTGCCGCTCACCGCCAAGCTGCCCCCCGCCGCGCTGCTGGTGAACGCGAGCGCGCTCGGCATGATCGGCCAGCCGCCGCTCGAGATCGACCTGGCGCCGCTGCCTGCGGACGCAGTGGTCTATGACGCGGTCTATGCTCCGCTCGAGACCGGCCTGCTTGCCCAGGCGCGCGACCGCGAACTCGATACCGTGGACGGGCTGGAGATGCTGGTCGGCCAGGCCGCGCTCGCCTTCGAGCTGTTCTTCGGCGCCGAGCCCCCGCGCGACCGCGACGACGAACTTCGCGAGATGCTGCTGACGTCATGACCATCCGCCCGATCACGCTGGGCCTTACCGGGTCGATCGGGATGGGCAAGTCGACCGTGGCGGCGATGTTCGCGGAAGACGGGGTGCCGGTGTTCGATGCCGATGCCGCGGTCCATCGGCTCCAGGGGCCGGGCGGCGCCGCGCTCGCCGCGATCGAGGCGGCGTTCCCCGGCACCACCGGCGATCGCGGAGTGGACCGCGCGTTGCTGCGCGAAGCGGTGACTGCCGATTCCGGCGCCTTTGCCCGGCTCGAGGCGATCCTCCATCCCGCCGTGGCGGAGATGCGCGAGGCCTTTCTCCGGGCGAATCGCGATGCGCCGCTGGTCGTGCTCGACGTGCCCCTGTTGTTCGAAGCCGGCGGATGGGAGCATGTCGACAGGATCGCGGTGGTTTCGGCGCCGGCCGAAGTGCAGCGCGAACGCGTGCTCGCCCGCCCGGGCATGACCCTGGCGCGATTCGAGGCGATCCTCGCCCGCCAGCTGCCCGACTCGGAAAAGCGCGCGCGCGCCGATTTCGTCATCCCCACCGGCGTGCCGACCGGGGAGACGCGCGCGGTGGTCCGTGATGTCATCGCTTGCCTAGCGGGCCGCGTGGGAGGATAAGGTTCCCATGCGTGAAATCGTGTTCGACACCGAAACCACCGGGCTCAGCTTCTCGGGTGGCGACCGGCTGGTCGAGATCGGATGCGTCGAGCTGCTCAACCGCGTGATGACCGGCCGCACCTTCCACGCCTATATCAATCCCCAGCGCCCGATGCCGATCGAGGCGTTCAACGTCCACGGCCTGTCGGACGTGTTCCTCTCCGACAAGCCCCTGTTCGAGGATGTGGTCGAGGACATGCTCGAGTTCATCGGCGACAGCCCGATGATCGCGCACAACGCCAATTTCGACTTCGGCTTCATCAATGGCGAGCTGACCCGCAGCGGCCGGCCGATCGTCGATCTGGGCCGCATGGTCGACACGCTGGCGATCGCGCGGGTCAAGCATCCGGGCGCCAAGCACACGCTCGATGCGCTGTGCACCCGCTACGGCATCGACCTCACCCAGCGCACGCTGCACGGCGCGCTGATCGACGCTTCGCTGCTCGCCCAGGTCTATGTCGAGCTTACCGGCGGGCGGCAGATCACCCTGGGCCTGGCGGTCGACGCGCCGGTGGTGCGCGAGACGATGGTCGAGGCGCCGTCGCGCGTGCATGCACGCCCGGCACGCCAATTTAGCGCCAGCGCGGCGGAACTCGAACGCCACGCGGCCTTTCTCTCTAAGATGGAGGATCCGCTCTGGGGCGCCGCCCCGGCCAGTTGACTCCAGGCAATTGCCTGCGGTCAATCGGCTCGGACCCCGCCCCAGCCAGGGTCCTCGGTAAAAAGTGGAGGTGAATAATGGACATCCGGGTTTCTGGGCATCAGGTCGAGACCGGCGCCGCGCTCAAGGCGCAGGTCAACGAACGGCTCCAGGGGATTGCGGGCAAGTATTTCTCGCGCGCGATCTCGTCCCAGGCGACCTTCGGCAAGGGGCCGCACGACAACGGATTCACCTGCGACATCGTGATGCACGTCACCCAGGGCCTTGTCCTCAAGGCGACCAACAAGGGCATGGAGGCCCATGGCGCATTCGACGGCGCAGCCGACCGGATCGACAAGCAGCTGCGCCGCTACACGCGCCGGCTGAAGGACCGCCAGAACGGCGTGGTCAATGCGTTCGCCGAGAACGGCGCCTATGACAACAACGCCGGCTACACCCTTTTCCAGGAGACGGTGGACGAGGACGAGCCCGTCGATGCGCCGCTGATCATCGCGGAGACCCGAGTCGATGTGCCCGATGCCACGGTCTCGGATGCGGTGATGATGCTCGATCTGCGGAACACCAATGCGCTGCTTTTCCGAAATAGCGCGACAGGTGCCCATAACATGGTCTATCGGCGCGGCGACGGGACGATCGGATGGGTGGAACCCAATCGCGCCGCCTGAGTATTAAAGGCAGGCCCCGGGGGGCGGACCTCAACTGGAATATCGATGACGACCATCACTGAATTGCTCGTGCCGGAGGCGGTGCTCTCCGGCGTGAGTGTTGCCAGCAAGAAGGCGCTGTTCGCGGCGCTGGGGGCCACCGCGGCCGAGGCCTATGGCCTCGACGCGCGTGCCGTTTCCGAAACCCTTTCCGAGCGCGAGAAGCTGGGCTCGACCGGCTTCGGCGCCGGCATCGCCATTCCGCACGGCAAGCTCGATGCGATCCGCCGCGTCTGCGGCGTGTTCGTGCGGCTGGACAAGCCGGTCGATTTCGGCGCGGTGGACGAACTGCCCGTCGACCTCGTCTTCATGCTGCTCTCGCCCGTGGGCGCGGGCGCGGACCATCTGAAGGCCCTGGCCTGCGTCTCGCGCTGCCTGCGCGACAAGGCGATCGCCGCCAAGTTGCGCGGCGCCGGATCGCGCGATGCGCTCTATGCGCTGCTCGCGGGCGTGGAGGCGCGTGACGCAGCCTGAGGAGCCCATCGGGGCGACGGCGCATTTCCGCGCGCTCGAATCGCTCTATGCAGCGGCACCGATCAACCGGCTGTTCGAGTCCGTGCTCGAAATCCCGGAAAGCGGTGTCGCGCGCATTCGCTTCACCATCGACGAGCGCTATTTCCATGCGGCCGGCGCGGCGCATGGCACGAGCTATTTCAAGATGCTCGACGATGCCGCCTTCTACGCGGTGAACAGCCTGGTCACCGATCGCTTCGTGCTGACCACGCAGTTCAACCTGTTGCTCACCAAGCCGCTCGGCCCGGGGCCGGTGGTGGCGGAGGGGCGCTGGGTGAGCGGGCAGCGGCGCGTTTTCGTCGGCGAGGCGCGATTGATCGACGCGACCGGCGAGGAAGCGGCGCGCGGCACGGGCACGTTCATGCGCTCGCGAATCCCGCTCGCCTCGCTGCCCGGATATCGCCAGGGCTGATGGCGCGGATCGCCACCGGCATGCTGGTCAACGCGCTGATCCGCCGTGCCGAAGGGGCCGGCGGCGGCGCGATGGTGCTTGCCAGGGGCGATGCGACCGCCGGCGCTATATTGCTCCTGCTGGTCGAACGCGGCGCCAATCCGCGCTTCGTCGAGCGCGGGCTGGGGCCGGACGGAAACCCCGCGCTGATCGCCTCGGGCCCACGCGAATTCGCCGACGACGGCGAGGTTACGGCCTATTGGCGCCGTCGCCGGGAGCGTGATTCCGATCTGTGGGTGGTCGAACTGGATATCGTGGATGGGGAACGCTTCGCCGCTGAAACGATCGTGACGAATTGACATGTAGGACGTGTCCGGCGAAAGGCGGCGCCTACTATCAATCGCGTTGTGCCTGCCGGGGTGTGAAGTCGGTCGGTTACGCAGTCGGGGGGGAAGCCCGGCGGCCCAATTAGAGAAAAAGGGCCGGCCGCGCACCAACCGCACAGCAACGAAGCCTAATGAAGTTCATCCATCGCGCCGCGGGTTTCGCGGCCGTGACTTTTTGCGCTGGCGCACTTGCGAATGCCGCCACGCTCGACATGACCGCGAACCTGCAGGATGCGCCGGTTCAGCAGGTCAACGTCCAGAACCTCCAGCAGGTTCCCGCGCCGGCCCCGCAGGCCGCGCCGACTCCGATCCAGGAAAAGACCGAGATCGTCCAGCCGATCCCCAATGCGGATGCGGACGACGATGACTTCGCCTCGCTCACCGAAGCCGTGGCCGCGCAGGATGCGCCCGCGTCGCTCGACAGCGAGCTCAACTGCCTTGCCGTGAGCGTCTATTACGAGGCAAAGAGCGAGCCGCTGGCCGGCCAGCTCGCCGTGGCGGACGTGATCCTCAACCGCACCGAATCGGGCCGCTTCCCGCGCTCGGTCTGCGGCGTGGTGACCCAGCGCGGCCAGTTCTCCTTCGTGCGCGGCGGCAAGCTGCCCACTCCGCCGGCCAACGGCCAGTGGAGAAAGGCCCTCGCCGTGGCCCAGGTCGCGATGAAGGACCAGTGGGACTCGCCCGTGCCCGAAGCGCTCTATTTCCATGCCCGCTATGTGAAGCCGAGCTGGAAGCGCGCGCGCGTGGGCTCTGTCGGCAACCATGTTTTCTATCGTTGAGCGAGTCGCGGGGTTCCCTGCGTTCGCGTAATGTTCTAGACGGCCGGGGATGACTTCCCCGGCCGTTTCGATTCAGGAAGACCCGCAGCCAGATGGGCCTTTGATCGCCGCCGATGTCGCGCGCGGCGTCACCCGGCTGCTCCTTCGCCACGATTGCGTCGCACTTGCCGAGGTGCCGCTGGAGGGGGGCCGCCGCGCCGATCTGATGGCGATCGATTCGCGCGGCAACATCGTCATCGTCGAGATCAAGGTGTCGCGTGCAGACCTGCTCGGCGACGGCAAATGGACCGATTATCTCGCGCATTGCGATCGCTTCTTCTGGGCGGTGCCCGAGGGGTTCGACCTCAGGCCCTTCGAGCAGGAGGGTTTCCTGCCCGCGCGCGCGGGGCTGATCGTCGCCGATCGCTACGATGCGGCGGTGATGCGCGAGGCGGCGACATTCCCCCTGCCCGCGCCGACACGGCGGAAATGCACGCTGGCCTTTGCCCGGCGCGCCGCGCGCCGGGTCATCCAGATCCTCGATCCCGACGCGGAAGCGGCGTTCTAGAGCTTCGGGCCCGCCGGAGCCGCGCTACCCGACTTGCCGCCCTTGGGCGCCTCGGCGAGCAGCTTGGCGATCTGCGGATAACGGGTCTCGTCGCGGGCATAATCGCGGGCCGACTTGCCGGTGACATTGTCGGTCCGGTCCGGATTGGCGCCGGCGGCGAGGAGCTGGCGGGCGACGTCGATGTCATGGACCTGGACGGCGCGGATCAGCGGCGTCTCGCCGCTGGTGTTGGCCGTGTTCACATTGGCGCCGTACCTGAGCAGGATCTGCACGCCGTCGCCCCAGCCACGCTCGGCGGCGATGATCAGCGGGGTGTTGCCGCGATTGTCCTGCAGGTTCGGATTGATGTCGTCCTGCTGGAGCAGCACGCGCAGATAGGTGGAATCGCTGCGCCGCACCACGATGTGGAGCGCGCCCTCGCCGGTCGAGCGATCCTTGGCGTTGACGATGCGGAGCGACTTGTTCTCCAGATACTTGTTCACCTTCGTGCCGTCCGTCTCGCGGATGGCATTGAGGAAATTATAGCTGTCGGAGAATTGCTGGGCCGATGCGGGCGCGGCGGCGAGCATCAGCAGGGCGGCGCCGGCGGCGCCCAATACGCGAACGATCATGTCTTGCCCAAACCCCATAGCGGCAGTGCTTGCAAGCCCCGAACTATCAGATCATGGCTGAGGATACCATGAGCAGGATAATTCAGGCCCTTGCGCCTTTGCTACTGATCGTCTCGGGCTGCAGCGGCGCCGCGGATGAACCGCCGCTCGCCGGCGCCCGCATCGGCGGCCCCTTCACGCTGACCGATCCGGACGGCAAGCCGGTGCGCGACAGCGATTTCGCCGGCAAGTATCGCATCGTCTATTTCGGCTACACCTGGTGTCCCGACATCTGCCCGAACGACATGCTCAAGATCGGCCAGGCGATGAAGACGCTCGACAAGCAGGCGCCGGCCAAGGCCAGGGCGATCGTGCCGATCTTCATCACCGTCGATCCCGAGCGCGACACGCCCAAGGTCGTCGGCGCGTTCGTCCGCAATTTCGACGACCGTATTATCGGCCTCACCGGCAGCCCTGCGGCGATCGCGGCGGTGGAGAAGCAATATGCGGTCTATGCGAAGAAGGAACCGGCCGGCCCGAACGGCGCCTATCTGGTAGGACACAGCCAGATTGCCTATCTGATGGACAAGGACGGCAAGCCGATCACGTCGCTGCCGATCGAGAAGGACGCTGCGGCCGTGGTGGCGCAGCTCGACCATTGGGTGAAATGACCGGGAAATTCTGGGAAGACCTGCCGCTGGAGAAGCTCGACCGGGCGCAATGGGAAGCCCTTTGCGACGGATGCGGCAAATGTTGCATCCACAAGCTGGAGGACGAGGATACCGGCGAGCTGATGGCGACCAACGTCGCCTGCCGGCTGCTCGATCGGCGGATGGGGCGTTGCTCGGACTATAAGCACCGCCACGCCTATGTCCCCGAATGCGTGCGGCTGACCGCGCGCAACGTCCGCGACATCGAATGGCTCCCCTCCACCTGCGCCTATCGCCTGCGCGGTGAAGGCAAGTCCCTGCCCGATTGGCATTATCTGGTGAGCGGCGATCCCGAATCGGTCCATGCGGCCGGCCAGTCGACGCGCGGCTGGACGGTGAGCGAGGACGATGTGGTCGATTTCGAGCATCATCTGGTGGATCGCGAGCTTTGAGCCCACCGGAGATCGAGGTGGTCCGCCACGCCCGGGCGCGGCGGATGCGGCTCTCGGTCGATCCGCGGTCCGGCCGCGTGAAGCTGACCCTGCCGCCACGCGCCTCGCTCAAGAAGGGCATGGATTGGGCGCGCGAGCAGCAGGGCTGGATCGCGGCGCAACAGGCGAAGATGCCCGAGGCGCGGCCGTTCGCGCCGGGCGCGCGAATCCCGATCGGCGATGCCGAGGTGGAGATCGTCTGGCCCGCGCCGGGCGCCGGGCGCACGCCGCGGCTGGCCGGCGACCGGCTGCTCTGCGGCGGCCCGCGCGAGGGCCTGGAGCGGCGCATCGAGCGCTGGCTCCGCCAGGCGGCGCTCGACCTGTTGAGCGAGGAGACGGCGGAATATGCCGAGCGCGCGGGCGTGACGGTCACCAAAGTCTCGATCGGCGATCCGCGCGGGCGCTGGGGGAGCTGCGCGTCGTCGGGCCAGATCCGGTATAGCTGGCGGCTGTTGCTGGCGCCCTGCCATGTCCGCCGCGCGACGGTGGCGCACGAAGTCGCGCACCGGATCCACATGAATCATTCGCCGGCCTTCCACCGGGTGGTGGCCGAGCTGTTCGAAGGCGATCCGGAGCGCGCGCGCGCCTGGCTGAAGCGCAATGGTGCCGGACTGCACTGGTACGGACGGTAGCTTCCCCTCCCCGTAAGGGGAGCGAGCATGGACTTACTGCTGCTCGCCCCGTGGCGTGTCGCCCCGCGGGGCCGGGGCCGGCTGGCGCGGCAGGTCGCGCGGCGCATCGCGCTGGTCGCGCTGGTCGCGCTGGGCCGGGGCGGGGGCCTTGCGGCCGGTCATCCGGTCGATCCAGTCCTGATCGAGCTGCTCGTCCTGGCCGTGCTGGGGCTGGGCCTGCTCGGTGCCGTCCCCGCGTGGCTGCTGGTCCTCGGGCAGCGGGTTGCCGTCCGGGTCGACGAACAGGCCGTTGTCCGGTTCGGCATAGGCCGCATTCTCTTCGTCGAGCTGATATTCGGGCAACGTCACCTGCGTGTCGAACTGCTCGACCGGGCGGCGCGCCACTGCCTTGACCATGAAGTCGTGGAAGGCGCGGGCCGGCGCGGTGCCGCCCTGCAGGCCGGGGACCACCTTGGCGTCGTCGCGGCCCATCCACACGCCGGTGGTGAGGCCCGAGGAGAAGCCGACGAACCAGCCGTCCTTGTTCGACGTGGTCGTGCCGGTCTTGCCCGCGACCGGGCGGCCGATCTGCGCGGCGCGGCCGGTGCCGGTGGCGACCGCGGTCTGCATCAGGTCGGTCATCTGCGCGGCGACATAGGGCGCGACCAGGACATGGCTGGTGTCCACCTCGTGCTGGTAGATCACCGCGCCGTTCGCGGTCACCCGGGTGATGCCATAGGGCGTCACCGCCACGCCCTTGTTCGCCACCGAGGCGAAGGCGCGGGTCATGTCGATCAGGCGGACGTCGGAGGTGCCGAGCACCATTGCCGGATGGGTATCCACCGGCGTGGTGATGCCGAAGCGGCGCGCCATGTCGGCGATCGCGCCGAAGCCCACTTCCTGGCCGAGCTTCGCCGCGATCGTGTTGACCGAATAGGCGAAGGCGGTGCGGATGTTCATCTCGCCGCGGAATGCGCCCGAGCTGTTGCGGGGGCTCCAGCCGTTGATCGTCACCGGCTCGTCGACCACCATGTCGTCGGGCTTGTGGCCGGCCTCGAGCGCGGTGAGATAGACGAACAGCTTGAACGCCGAGCCCGGCTGCCGGGTCGCCTGGGTCGCGCGATTGTAGATGGAGGCGACATAGTCCTTGCCGCCCACCATCGCGCGCACCGCGCCGTCGCGATCGAGGCTGACCAGCGCGCCCTGCGCGTTCTTGGGTGCATTGGCGCGGACCGCGTCGTCGGCGGCGCGCTGCATCGACAGGTCGAGCGTGGTCCAGACCTCCAGCGGCGCCTCGGTCTCGTCGATCAGCACTTCCAGCTGGGGCAGCGCCCAGTCGGTGAAATAGCGCACGCTGTTCTGCTGGGGCTCGGGGGCGAGCGCCACGGTGCGCGGATCGGTGGCCCTGGCCTGGCCCTGCGTGATCTTGCCGGTCTCGGCCATCAGGTCGAGCACCACGCTGGCGCGGCCGATCGCCGCCTCGGCATCGGCGGTGGGCGAATAATGCGAAGGCGCCTTGACCAGGCCGGCGATCACCGCCGCCTCGGCCAGGCTGAGATTTGTGGCGGGGTGGCCGAAGAATTTCCGGCTCGCCGCGTCGATGCCATAGGCGCCGCCGCCGAAATAGACCTTGTTGAGATAGAGTTCGAGGATCTCGTCCTTCGTGAACTTCCGCTCCATCGCCAGCGCGATCACGCCTTCGCGCACCTTGCGGCCGAGATCGTACTTGTTCGACAGGAAGATGGTGCGCGCCACCTGCTGGGTGATCGTCGAGCCGCCCTGCAGGCGCCGGCCCTCGTCGTGCAGCTGCTTGGCCCGCCAGAAGATGCGCGCGACGCCGACGGGATCGACGCCCCAGTGCGATTCGAAGCGGCGATCCTCGGTGGCGATGATCGCGTCCTTCATCACCTGCGGGATCTTGTCGGACTTGATCCATTCGCCATAGCTCGGCCCGAGCGACACCAGCACGGTGCCGTCCGCGGCATGGACGCGGATCATCTGGCCGTTGGGCGAGGATTTGAGTTCGTCGAAGCTCGGCAGCGTCGACTTGGTCGAATAGACTGCGATCAGCAGCGCGATGAAGCCGAGCAGCGCCAGGCTGCCCCCGCTCACCAGCGTCCAGAAAGCGATTCGCTTCCAAAAGGAGAGGTCACGCCATTTGGGCGTGCGGATCACGGTGGGCAAATTCTTCGATGGCATCGGGGGAGTGCGATTAAGCCCTATTCGGCCCGCTCACAAGGATCAGGCGCCGCTCGGTTCGCTGGTAGCGACATTCTGGTTGCCGCCACGTGAACGGAAATCGAGGCTGACCGAGTTTATGCAGTAGCGCAGGCCCGTCGGCGGCGGTCCGTCGGGGAAGACATGGCCCTGATGCCCGTCGCAGCGCGCGCAGCGCAGCTCGACGCGGCGCATGCCATGGCTGGTGTCGGCATGTTCGGTGACGTTCTCCGAATCGATCGGCCGGGTGAAGCTGGGCCAGCCCGAGCCCGAATCGAACTTGTCGGCGCTGTCGAACAGTTCGAGCTTGCAGCCGGCGCACAGATAGAGGCCATCGGCCTTGTTGTCGGTGTAGTGGCCGGAAAAGGCCCGCTCGGTGCCCGCCTCGCGCAGCACGTGAAACTGTTCCGGAGTGAGGCGTTTGCGCCACTCGGACTCGGAGAGGTTCAGATGCTCCATGGCGCAAAGCATGTGTCCGGCGCCGGGGGCCGCGTCAATCCGGGTTGGCGCGGAAGCGGGCCAAACCGGCCTTGGCTCTGAGCTGGCGCTTCAACGCCTCCGCGGGCGGCGCCCACAGAAAGCCGAAGCTGACCGCGCCATGCTTGGATTCTACCGCATGGTGCAGCCGGTGCGCCTGGACGATTCGCTTCATGTAGCGCGATCGCGGGACGTAGCGATGGCGGACCCGCTGGTGGACGATCACGTCGTGGAAGCCGAAATAGATCGCGCCATAGCCGGCGATTCCCGCCCCGATCCAGGCAGAGCCCGGCCACCAGCCCGCCTGCACCCCGCCGTACAGGAGCAGGATCGAGGGCATGGCGAAGATCACGGCATAGAGGTCGTTCCACTCGAACCGGCCGGTGCGGGGCCGGTGGTGGCTGGCGTGGAGGAACCAGCCCGGCCCGTGCATCACCCAGCGGTGCATCGCCCAGGCAAAGCCCTCCATCGCGGCGATGGTGGCGAGGAACAGGGCAAGGCCGAGCCAGGGGGGCATGGCGGGTAGATAGGCGTTCCGGGGCGATACGTCAGCCGGGGATGCGAGTCGCCCGGCCGGTTCTCTCCCGCCACCCCGGGGAACACGTCCGAGGCGGCCGTGGTTGGAGCCTCGGCACCCATATTGCAATTACGTCGCAATCGCATTTACGCCGAAAAGATTTGGATTCGCGCGCGCGCCGTGCTTAAGGCTCGCGCAAACCCCTTCCCGCCACAAATGACGAGGGCGCGCTCCCCATGAACATCCACGAATATCAGGCCAAGGAACTGCTCGCGAAGTTCGGTGCGCCGATCGCCGCCGGCTATGCCGCGTTCACCGTCGAGCAGGCGGTCGAGGCGATGAACAAGCTGCCCGGGCCGCTCTATGTGGTGAAGGCGCAGATCCATGCCGGCGGCCGCGGCAAGGGCAAGTTCAAGGAGCTTCCGCCCGAGGCCAAGGGCGGCGTCCGCCTCGCCCGCAGCGAGGCCGAGGTCCGCGAAGCCGCGCACGAGATGCTCGGCAACACGCTGGTGACGATCCAGACCGGCGAGCACGGCAAGCAGGTCAACCGCCTCTACATCACCGACGGCGCCGACATCGCCAAGGAATTCTACCTGGCGCTGCTCGTCGATCGCGTCACCGGCCGCATCGCCTTCGTCGTCTCGACCGAGGGCGGCATGGACATCGAGGAAGTCGCCCATTCGACGCCCGAGAAGATCCACACCTTCGACGTCGATCCGGCGACCGGCTTCATGCCGCATCACGGCCGCGCCGTCGCTGCGGCGCTGGGGCTGACCGGCGACCAGGGCAAGCAGGCGGCCAAGGTCGCCGCTTCGCTCTTCGCCGCGTTCCAGGGCACCGATGCCGCGCAGATCGAAGTCAATCCGCTGGCGCTGACCGAGCAGGGCAACCTCCTCGTCCTCGACGCCAAGGTCGGCTTCGATTCGAACGCGATGTTCCGCCACAAGGACCTAGCCGAGCTGCGCGACGAGAGCGAAGAGGATCCGATGGAGCTCGAGGCCTCGAAGTACGACCTGGCCTATATCAAGCTCGACGGCGATATCGGCTGCATGGTCAACGGCGCCGGCCTGGCGATGGCGACGATGGACATCATCAAGCTCAACGGCATGTTCCCGGCCAACTTCCTCGACGTCGGCGGCGGCGCCAACAAGGAGAAGGTGACGGCGGCGTTCAAGATCATCCTGAGCGATCCGGCGGTGAAGGGCATCCTGGTCAACATCTTCGGCGGCATCATGCGCTGCGACATCATCGCCGAGGGCATCGTCGCCGCGGCGAAGGAAGTGAACCTCTCGGTGCCGCTGGTCGTCCGCCTCGAGGGCACCAACGTGCAGCAGGGCAAGGACATCCTCGCCAATTCGGGCTTGGCCATCGTTCCCGCGAACGACCTGGGCGACGCGGCGAAGAAGATCGTCGCCGAAGTCCAGAAGGTCGCCGCCTGACACCGATCGGCAAGCGGGCCGCGGATGCGGCCCGCTCGTCAGCCTATTTTACGCCCTTCTCGCTGATGCTCCTCTTGAGCAGCTGGGTCGCCGCAGGCGCGACCGCCTTGGTCGTGGTCGGCGTCATCGACAGGCGCGAAGGCATGGCCGGCGTCGCTGCTTCTTCGGACGTGCAGGCGCCTTCGGGCTCGGCGCTCCGCTTGGTCGGATTGACCCCGCCCTTCACCACGATCCCGCCGATCGGCGTGCCCGGCGCGCAGCGCGCGTAGCTGGACGACGCGGCGCCCGGCCGCCCGGTAAGTGTCTCGGCCTTGGGCTTGGCCTGCTCCTTTGCCGCGGCAACCGGCGCTTCCTGCGCGAAGGCGGGTGCCGTAGCGGCGGTCACCGCCAGCATCGCCCAGAGCGCCACATGATATTTCCCCATATCTCCTCTCCTTCCTTCACGAAATTGCAGGTTGCATCCTGAATTCGCGGTGAACTCGTCGCGCCACCGTAACAAGGCGATATGGGCGGCATTTTCGATGATCGGGTATGCCGGGGGCGCTTTGGGGCTGGACTTGAATCGATTCTCGGGCATTAGCGATTGGTGTTGCCGATCTTCCAGCGATGGAGAGGATTTCGATGAAAGTGCTGGTGCCGGTCAAGCGGGTGCTTGACTACAACGTGAAGCCGCGGGTGAAGGCGGACGGGACGGGGGTCGACCTCGCCAACGTCAAGATGAGCATGAACCCGTTCGACGAGATCGCGATCGAGGAAGCCGTGCGCCTGAAGGAAAAGGGCGCGGCGACCGAAGTGGTGGTGGTCACCATCGGCGTCGCCAAGGCGGAGTCGGACGTGCTGCTCACCGCGCGCGCCATGGGTGCCGACCGTGCGATCCTGATCCAGACCGATGACGAGGTCGAGCCGTTGGCGGTGGCCAAGCTGCTCGCCAAGGTCGCGGAAGAGGAGCAGCCCGGGCTGATCATCCTGGGCAAGCAGGCGATCGACGACGATTCGAACCAGACCGGCCAGATGCTGGGCGCGCTGCTCGGCTGGCCGCAGGGCACCTTCGCCTCGAAGGTCGAGCTGGGCGGCCAGGGCGTGCAGGTCACCCGCGAAGTCGATGGCGGCCTCGAGACGGTCGACCTCAAGCTGCCGGCGATCGTCACCACCGATCTGCGCCTCAACGAGCCGCGCTACGCCACGCTGCCGAACATCATGAAGGCCAAGTCCAAGCCGGTCGCGAAGAAGACCGTCGCGGACTACGGCGTCGACGTGGCGCCGCGCCTCAAGACGCTCAAGGTTGTCGAGCCGGCCAAGCGCTCGGCCGGCGTCAAGGTGGGCTCGGTCGACGAGCTGGTCGAGAAGCTCAAGGCGCTGGGAGTGGCGAAATGAAGACGCTGGTTTGGGTCGAGCACGACAATCAGAACCTCAAGGACGCCACCCTTGCCGTGGTGACCGCCGCGGCGAAGCTGGGCGAAGTCCATCTCCTCGTCGCCGGCAAGGGCGTCGACGGCGTGGCGAAGCAGGCAGCCGCGATCGAAGGCGTGGGCAAGGTCCATGTCGCCGATGACGCCGCGTACGAGCATTTCCTCGCCGAGAATGTCGCGCCGCTGATCGTGTCGCTGATGGGCTCGCACGACGCGGTGCTGTTCCCGGCGACCACCACCGGCAAGAACATCGCGCCGCGCGTGGCCGCCGCGCTCGACGTGATGCAGATCTCGGACATCCTCTCGGTCGAGGGTGCGGACACCTTCACCCGCCCGATCTATGCCGGCAACGCGATCGCCACCGTGCAGACCAGCGACGAGAAGCTGGTGATCACCGTGCGCGGCACGGCCTTCCCCAAGGCCGCGGCCACCGGCGGCAACGGCACGATCGAAGCGGTGTCGGGCGAAGGCGACAAGGGTCTGTCGAGCTTCGCGGGTGCCGAGATCGCCAAGTCCGAGCGTCCGGAGCTGACCAGCGCCAAGGTGATCGTCTCGGGCGGCCGCGCGCTCGGCTCGTCGGAGCAGTTCCACGCGCAGATCGATCCGCTGGCGGACAAGCTCGGTGCCGCCGTCGGCGCCTCGCGCGCCGCCGTGGACGCGGGCTATGCCCCGAACGACTATCAGGTCGGCCAGACCGGCAAGATCGTCGCGCCGGAAGTCTATGTCGCGATCGGCATCTCGGGCGCGATCCAGCACCTGGCGGGCATGAAGGACTCCAAGACGATCATCGCGATCAACAAGGACGAGGACGCCCCGATCTTCCAGGTGGCGGACATCGGCCTGGTCGGCGACCTGTTCAAGATCGTGCCGGAGCTTACCGAGAAGCTCTGAGCTTGGCGCTTTCGCTGAACGAAGATGGGGCGGCGCACCTTGCCGGTGCGGCCGCCCCTTTTCTGGGTGCGCTGCTGGCACTTGCCGCGCGCCAGCCGGCAGGCCGCGCCGGCATTCGGCTGCATGGCCTGCCGGGTCTGGCCGGGTTGCTTGCGCCCGAGGCACTTGGCGCGCTGCTGCCTGGCATGCGGCCGGTCCGCGCGATCCTGTTCGACAAGGGCCCGGGCGCCAACTGGTCGCTCGGCTGGCATCAGGACCGGACGATCGCGGTGCGCGAGCGGCGCGAAGTGCCGGGCTTCGGCCCCTGGTCGCGCAAGCAGGGGCTGCTCCACGTGGAACCCCCCTTCGCGCTGCTCGAAGCGATGCGGACGATGCGCGTCCATCTCGACCCCGTGCCGCAAGACAATGCGCCGCTGCTGATCGCGCCGGGCTCGCACCGGCTGGGCCGCATCGCCGAGAGTGATCTTGCCGGCGTGGTCGAGCGTTGCGGTACCGCCGCCTGCCTGGCCGAGGCCGGTGACGTGTGGCTTTACGCCACGCCGGTCGTCCATGCCTCCGCCGCGAGCAGCGGCGCTCGGCATCGCCGGGTGCTGCAGGTGGACTATTCGCCGGAAGCGCTGCCGCAGGGGCTGGACTGGCTGGGAGTGTGACATCCGGCAACTGGTCCGATCTGCCGCCCTTCCATCCAACCGAACCGGCCTCGTTGGCGATCGCGACCGGGCTGGTCGGGGCCCGTTTTGGTTGAGCGGATCGCTCAATCCGTCCCCATCGCCCGCGGCGGCGTGGCCTCCGGCAGCGGCAGCGGCGGTACCGTGGCCAGCTTCGCCGCGATCGCCAGCGCGATCAGCGTCAGCGCCCCGCAATAGAGCGTCACCCCGGTCCAGCCCCAGCCGGTCCAGGCGACGCCGCCCGCCGAGCCGAGCAGGCTCGATCCCATATAGTAGAAGAACAGGTAGAAGGCGGCCGCCTGCCCCCGGCTCGCCCGCGCCCGCCGGCCCACCCAGCTCGAGGCGATCGAGTGCGCGCCGAAAAAGCCGATGGTGACGATGCCGATCCCGGCCACCACCAAAGCGAGCGACGCGGATGCGGTCAGCGCCGTGCCGACCAGCAGCATCGCGGTGGGGATCCAGAAGATCAGCCGCCGCCCGCGCCGCTCGGCCAGATGCCCGAACCAGGTCGAGCTTCCCGAGCCGAGCAGATAGAGCAGGAAGATCGCGCCGATCGCGGCATGGCCCAGGGCGAAAGGCGGCGCGACCAGGCGGAAGCCGACATAATTGTAGATGGTGACGAACACCCCCATCAGCAGGAACGCCTCGGCATAGAGCAACGGCATCGCCCGGTCCCTGAACAGGTCGCGCCCCGCCGCCAGCACCGCGCCCGGATGGACGGGCTGGGGCACGAAACGCCGCGAGGGCGGCGCGAGGCGGCGAAAGCCCTCGGCCATGGCCAGCCCGATCAGCCCGACGCCGATCAGGCCCCAGCGCCAGTCGATCAGCTCGGTGAGCAGGCTCACCCCCAGCCGCCCGGCCATGCCGCCGATCGCGCTTCCGGCGATGTACAATCCCATCGCCGGTCCCACCGAATGGGGCTCGATCTCCTCGCTGACATAGGCCATCGCCACGGCCGGCATGCCGGCGAGCGCGATCCCCGTGAGCAGGCGCAATGCCAGCAGCGCGTTCCAGCCCGGCGCCAGTCCGGTCAGGGTGGTGAGCAATCCCGCGCCGAACATCGCGAACACCATCAGCGGCCGCCGGCCAAGCTTGTCGGAGAGCATGCCGGCGACGACGATCGCCACTGCAAGCGGACCGGTGGCAAGCGAGATGGCCAGGCTGGCCGCCTCCGCGCTCAGCTGGAATTCGCGTGCGAACAGCGGCAGCAGCGGCTGGGCGGAATAGAGCAGCGAGAAGGTCGAGAAGCCGGCAAACAGCATCGCGAGGGTCAGCCGCCGATAGCCCGGCGTGCCGCGCGCATATCCGTCATGCGGCGCCCTGTCCGGATCGGCGGGATCCGGCCCGGTCATTCGACCGGCTTGACGCTCTCGACCAGGACGTTGGTGCGCCCAGGCGGGGCCGAGTTCACCGCTTCGCGCGCGTCGCATTTCGGATCGGGCGCGAAGGCGTACCAATGGATTCGCGTGCGCTGGCGCAGCGTGCGGAACAGCTTGCCGGTGGCGGGAACGGTCATCTGCGCGTCGAAGCGCCCGTCCGTGGACATGATCGCCCGCCATTCCAGCGGCTCGGCGCGCAGCGTGGCTTTCCTTGCATCGAGATAGTCGTTCTGGATCATCGCCGGTTCCAGCTGCACCACCAGATCGCGGCCGCCCATGATGTTGGTGAAGCCGACATTGGAGAATTCCTCCACCGACCAGCTACCGTCCTTGGCCGCCTCGCCCCAGCCGACGCGCAGCGGACTGCCGCGGCGCACCGCCGCGATCAGCGCCGCCCGGCTTCCCGCGACCTCCTCGCCCTGGGGTCCGTTGGCGAAGAGCAGGCGCCAGTCCGAAGTGCAGGCATCCGGCGCGGCGAGCGAGAGGAGGGCGGCGGCGAGCATGGCGCCAGGATAGGCGATCGCCGAGGCGCCGCAAAGGGCGCCGGCCATGCAGCGCGCGCAACCCGGGATGCGCGCACCGGGGGTTGACGCTGCAGTGCAGCATACGCACTTGAGGCGCATGCACGCCCCCGCTCCCCGCGTCCACAATGTCGGCCTGGTCCATTTCGCGCTGGCGATGGGCGGCTTCGCGATCGGCACCACCGAGTTCGCGACGATGAGCCTGGTGCCGTACATGGCGGAGGGGCTGAAGATCGACGTGCCCAGTGCCGGCCATGTCATCAGCGCCTATGCGCTCGGGGTGGTGGTGGGGGCGCCGCTGATCGCGGTGGCGGCGGCGAAGCTGTCGCGCCGGCTGACCTTGCTCCTGCTGATGGCCGGTTTCGCGCTGTTCAACACGCTGAGCGCGCTCGCGCCCGACTATCACTGGCTGCTGCTGTTCCGCTTCCTGTCTGGGCTGCCGCACGGCGCCTATTTCGGCATCGCCGCCCTGGTCGCCGCTTCGCTGGTGCCGGTCAACAAGCGCTCCCAGGCGGTGGGGCGGATGATGCTGGGGCTCACCGTGGCGACGATCCTGGGCGTGCCGCTCGCCAATTGGCTGGGCCAGGCGCTGGGCTGGCGCTGGGGCTTCGTGGTGGTCGGCGCGCTGGCGCTGGCGACGGTGGCGCTGGTCGCGGCCCTTGCCCCCCGCGATCCCCCGCAAAAGGGCGCGAGCCCGCTCAAGGAGCTGGGCGCGCTCGCCAATGGCCAGGTGTGGCTCACGCTCGGCATCAGCGCGATCGGCTTTGGCGGGATGTTCTGCGTCTACACCTATGTCGCCTCGACCATGCTGGAAGTGACGGGCGCTTCGCCGGGGATGATCCCGATGGTCCTCGCCATATTCGGCGTCGGCGCGACCGCGGGCAGCATCGTCGTGCCGAAGTTCGCCGATCGCGCGCTGATGCGGACGGCGGCGGCGCTGTTGCTGGGCAGCGCAGTGGCGCTCGCGCTCTATCCCCTCGCCGCCGGCCAGCTGTGGAGCCTGGCGCTCGACATCGCCGCGATCGGGTTCCTGGGGGCGCTCGGCGCCGTGCTGCAGACCCGTCTGATGGACGTGGCGGGCGAGGCGCAGGGGCTCGCCGCCTCGCTCAACCATTCGGCGTTCAACTTCGCCAACGCGCTCGGCCCCTGGCTGGGCGGGCTGGCCATCGCGGCCGGCTATGGCTGGACGTCGACCGGCTGGGTGGGGGCGCTGCTGTCGCTCGGCGGGTTCGCGGTGCTGGTGGTGGCGGTGCTCGCCGAGCGCAGGACGAGATAACCGGCGATCGCCGACAGGAGCGAGCCGGCGAGCACGCCGATCTTCACCTGGTCGACCAGCTCGGGGCGGTCGGGAAAGGCCAGGCCGCCGATGAACAGGCTCATGGTGAAGCCGATGCCGGCGAGCAGCGATACGCCATAGATCTGGCGCCAGCCGCCCGGGCGCGTCGCGAAGCCGGTCCGCACCGCGATCCAGATGCTGCCGAAGATGCCCAGCTGCTTGCCGAGGAACAGGCCGAGTGCGATGCCCAGCGGCAGCGGGGCGAGCAGCACCGCGGGCGAAACGCCGGCCAGGGAGACGCCGCTATTGGCGAAGCCGAACAGCGGCACGATCAGATAGGCCGACCAGGGATGCAGCGCATGCTCGAGCCGGTGGAGCGGCGAGGCGGCATCGTCGGGATGGCCGGGCGACTTGACGATCGGGATCGTCATCGCGGCCGCCACGCCGGCGACGGTCGCATGGATGCCGGAGAGGAAGACCAGGTACCAGAGCAGCAGGGCGAGCAGCAGGTAGATCCACAGCCGCCGCACGCCGCTGCGGTTGAGCACGTACATGGTGGCGAGCACGATCGCCGCGCCGGCCAGCGCCAGCGTGCTGATATGCGCGGTATAGGCGAGCGCGATGATCGCCACTGCGCCCATGTCGTCGACGATGGCCACGGTGGTGAGGAACAGCTTGAGCGATGCCGGCGCGCGGCTGCCCAGGATCGCGAGCACGCCGATCGCGAAGGCGATGTCGGTCGCGGCCGGAATCGCCCAGCCATTGGCAAGTCCGGGAGTGCCTCCGGCAATGGCAAGATAGACGATCGCCGGGCCGATCATGCCGGCGGCCGCGGCCACCACCGGCAGGCGGCGGCGCTCCCAGCTGGCGAGCCGGCCGTCGACGAACTCGCGCTTGATCTCCAGCCCGACGAGCAGGAAGAACACCGCCATCAGGCCGTCATTGATCCACAGATGCACGGTCATCGGCCCGTGCACGGTGGAGAGCGTGGGTCCGATCTCCCGATGGAGCGTGTGGAAATAGGTTTCCGAGATGCCGGGAACATTGGCGGCGATCATCGCGAGGATGGCGGCGGCGATCAGGATGATGCCGCCCGCGGCCTCGCTCCTGAGGAAGTCGCGCAGTGCCGATTCGGCCCGCGTTGGAGCTTTGGCGAGCGTCTTGGCGGTTTCCTCGATCCTGGTCATGCGCGGCCCGCCGCCTCCCTGTCTGCCTGGCGCGGCCTTTCTATGGGGTGGATGTCGCGCTGCAAAGCCCGTAGCCTCTGGGGATGGACCGGCCCTCCCCTTCGCATGCGCACGTCATGCCCTGGCGCTGGTGGCGCCGCGTGGTGGTCGGCTCGGTCGAGCATGGCGCGGTGCTCGCGCGGGTGCATGCCGATTCCGGATTCAGCGGGCGCTATGCCTTTCTCGTCGTCGTTTCGGGGCTGATCGCGATCCTCGGGCTGTTGCTGCCGTCCTCCGCCGTGCTGATCGGCGCGATGCTGATCTCGCCGCTGATGATGCCGATCATCGGCCTCGGCTTCGGCATCGCCACTTTCGATCTGGCCGAGATCCGCCGCGCCGCCTTCGCCCTGGCGGCCGGCGCGGCGATCGCGGTGGTGCTGTGCGCCGGCTTCGTCGCGCTCTCGCCGGTCCAGACGGTGACGAGCGAGATCGCGGCGCGGACCAAGCCCAATCTGTTCGACCTGCTCGTCGCCCTGCTCTCGGCGGTGGCGGGCGGCTATGCGCTGATCCGCGGGCGCGGCGAGACGGTGGTGGGCGTGGCGATCGCCATTGCGCTGATGCCGCCGCTCGCGGTGGTGGGCTTCGGCGTCGCGACGCTGAACGGCACCGTGGCCAGCGGTGCGCTGCTGCTGTTCCTGACCAACCTCGTCACCATCGCGCTCACTGCGGCGGTCATGGCCCGGCTCTACGGGTTCGGCGGGCATCTCTCGCCCTCCCAGACCCGGCTGCAGGGCTTGCTGATCATCGCCGGGCTGGTGGCGCTGGCGGTGCCGCTGGCCATCGCGCTGCGGCAGATCGCCTGGGAATCGGTGGCCCAGCGCCAGGTGCGCGAGGCGATCCGCGCCAGCTTCCCGCGCGAGGCGCGGATCAGCCAGCTCGACATCGATTTCGAGGGGCGGCCCGAGCGGATCCGCGCGGTGGTCTTCACCCCGGTGCTGCACGCCGATGGCGATGCCCGGGCCGGTGCGGCGATCCGGGCGGCGCTCGGCCATGCGGTGGACGTGCATGTCGACCAGGTCCGCGTCGGCGGCGAGAGCGGCGCGAGCGAATCGGCGCAGATCGCGGCAGCCCAGTCGCGCGAGCGCGAGCGGTCCGAGGCGGATCTGCTGCGCGACCGGCTGGCGCTGGTGGCGGGCGACGGGAATGCCGTCCTGCTCGACGGTGCCGCCCGCCGCGCCGAGGTTCGCGCCGCCCCGCTGCCCGGCGCGTCGCTCGCCAGCTATCGCGCGCTCGAGCAGCGTGTCGCGGCGACGGTGCCGGACTGGCAGGTGACGCTGCTGCCGCCCGCCGCGCCGCTGCCCCCGGTCAGCTTCGAGGGCGAGGCGCCCGATGCGGAAGGTCTTGCCGCGCTCGACACCGCGATCTGGGCCGCGCGGCGCCTGCATCTGCCGATCGGCGTGTCGGGCCGGCAGGCCGACCTGGTGGTCGCGCGGCTGGAGGCCGCCGGAGTCGCCGCCGCCCGCCTGCCGGGCAACGGCGCGCAGCCGGCGCTTACCTGGCAGGCGCCGGCACCCTGAGCGCTCAGGGCCGAGCCAGTGCCTCGGCGATCAGCGTGCGGCTGTTCTCGATCCCGTAGAGCGCGATGAAGCTGCCCATGCGCGGCCCCTGCTCGCTGCCCAGCAAGGTCTCGTAGAGCGCCTTGAACCAGTCGCGCAGGCTGGCGAACGCATCGGTCTTGCCGATCTCGTAGACGATGTTCTGGATATCCTCGGCCGAGGCATCCTCCGGCAGCGCCGCGAGCTGTGCGTCGAGCTGGCGCAGGGCCTGCGCCTCCGCCGCGGTCGGCGCGCGGCGCCGCAGCGTCGGCTCGACGAAGTCGCGGGCATAGCGGATGGCATAGCCCACCATCCGGTCGAGTTCGGGATGGCTCTCGGGCGAGAGATCGGGCGAATAGCGGCGCAGGAATCCCCAGATCGTCTCGCGATTGCCCACGCCCGGCAGGCTGACCAGGTTGAGCAGCAGCCCGAAGGTCACCGGCAGCGTCTCGGCCGGCACCTGGCCATTGTGGATGTGGTGCACCGGGTTACCGAGCTGCTGAGCGATCTCCTGCGCCGGATAATTGGCGCGGAACTGCCAATATTCCTCGATCGCGCGCGGGATCAGCCCCAGATGCAGCGACTTGGCCTTTTTCGGCTCGCGATAGATGTAGAAGGCTAGGCTCTCGTCCGGGCCATAGGTCAGCCATTCCTCGATCGACAGGCCGTTGCCCTTGGTCTTGGAGATCTTCTCGCCCTTGGCGTCGAGGAACAGCTCGTAGATCAACCCCTCGGGCCGCTTGCCGCCCAGCACCTGGGCGATCCTGCCGCTCTGCACGCCGCTGTCGATCAGGTCCTTGCCGTACATCTCGTAATCGACGCCGAGCGCCGCCCAGCGCATGCCCCAGTCGGGCTTCCACTGGAGCTTGGCCTGGCCGCCGAAGATCGACTGCTCGATCGTCTCGCCTTCGTCGGTGAAGCGGATGAGGCCCGCCTCGGCATCCACCACCTCGACCGGCACCTGCAGCACCACGCCCGACTTCGGGCTCACCGGCAGCACGGGCGAATAGGTCGCCTGGCGCTCGGCGCGCAGCGTCGGCAGCATCACGTCCATGATCGCGGAATAGTTGCGCAGCACCGCGCGCAGCTTCTCGTCGA
This sequence comes from Sphingomonas sp. IBVSS2, assembly GCF_002127225.1. Taxonomy (GTDB): domain Bacteria; phylum Pseudomonadota; class Alphaproteobacteria; order Sphingomonadales; family Sphingomonadaceae; genus Sphingomonas. The sequence continues at coordinate 522,507 of NZ_NFUR01000001.1, read as the reverse complement.
AGCGACCGCTCGCGTAATAGTCGGTCGAGGAGGCGAACTCATATTCGAAGCCGAAGCGATCGAGGAACTCGCGCAGCATCGCATTGTTGTGCGCGGCGAAGCTTTCATATTTCTCGAAGGGATCGGGGACGCGCGACAGCGGCTTGCCGAGATTGGCGGCAAGCAGCGCCTGGTTCGGCACATTGTCCGGCACCTTGCGGAGGCCGTCCATGTCGTCGCTGAACGTGACGAGCCGCGTCGCCAGCCCGGTCATTTCTTCATAGGCGTGGCGCACCATGGTGGTGCGCAGCACTTCCTGGAAGGTGCCGATATGCGGCAGGCCCGACGGGCCGTAGCCGGTCTCGAACAGCATCGGCGATCCGTCGGGCTTGCCCTCCGGATAGCGTTTCACCAGCTTGCGCGCCTCTTCATAGGGCCAGGCCTTGGAGTCGAGCGCGGCGGCGCGCAGTGCGTTCGTATCGGTCATAACCGCGCGCCTCTAGCGGAGACGGGCGCGCGGGGCCAGCGCCGCGGCGAATCCGGCCTCCCGCACCGCGCGGGAGGCCGGCGCCGGGATCAGGGGAACACCTTGTCCTGCGGGCACAATATGCCCGACGACACGGTGAGGTGGGTCCAGCGATAGTCGAGATAGGCGCCCGAATAATGGTCGTCATTGTTGAAATCGACGTCGCCATGATAGCGGCCCGTCGGGATGACCTCGTTGGTGCCCGACTTCACGATCATGAATTCGTACATCAGGTCCCAGAGCAGCCAGACGCGCGTGCCCGAGGCGGGCGGATCGACGTTGAACTGGATGGTGGAGGTCTGCTTGTCGTTGATCGTCACCGAATGCGAGAGCGTGGCGCTCACCCCCGCGCTGACGCCGCCGCCGGAGAAGCCCATCTGCACGGTGAGCGATTCGCTGTCGGTGGTCGAGATGCCATGCTCATAGGCCCAGCTCTTCTGCAGGTGCGTGCCCGGATAGAGATGGGTGAAGGTGCCGGGCACCAGCTTCCAGAATTTGCGCAGCACCAGCTGGTGCGGCTGCGGGGCGCTGTTGTCCCACCAGTTGTTCAGGCGCGGCCAGCCCGAATCGCGCGGCTCGTCCCACACATTGTCCTGGTAGTTGGCGTTGTCGGCATCGGCATAGATGACGAGTGGCTTGGTGATGCGCACCATCTCGATCGGATCGGTCTGGGCCGGCGGCGACCAGTCGGTGCTGTCGATGCCGGGAAAGGGCGGAAGGGTATCGGACATGAGAATTCTCCCCGTGGGAAAGGATGTACGGATCTTTTCTTTTCTGGGGCCGCCCGGCGCGGGGCCTTGGGCGGGTGCGACTCGCCGGAGCATTAGGCGAACGTCGGCGGCCGGACTCAGTCCCATATGGAACTGATCGCGCGATAATTCGCAGCCGATCGATGCGCCCGGCCGAGAAGCTCCGAAGACATGCCGCCGGGGCGCTGCCGGCCGGGACGGCACCGCAAGGTGAAATGTTTCCGGGCAAGGCCCTTCACTTTGCGCCCCGGCTGGCGCTAGGAGGAAGGGAACGAAAGGCGTACATGCTGCCCTATCCCGCCCTCCACGCCAGCCATGGCGGCGTCTGGCTCGCCACGCCCGAGGGCGAATGCCGTGCCATGAGCCGGGGCGAGGCGATCCGGCTCGCGGCGGACACGCCGGTGGTCCTGCTCAATGCGCCGCTGGTCGGGCAGCGGCTCGGCTATGCGGAGCTTTCCGGCCTCGACCTGCTCGAGCTGTTCGCCTTTCTCCGTCCCGCCCGCTTCATGGTGCCGACGCCCAAGGGGCTCGCCCGCGCCACCGGGCTCGAAGCGCCTGCGAGCGATGCGGAGGTCGCGCCGTTCCTGCGCCGGGCGGCCCAGGCCCTGCTCGCGATCGCCGAGGGGGACTGGCCCGAGCGCGAGGGCGCATGGCATGCGGCGCAGTCGCTGTTCCGCCTGCGCTGGCCCTGGGCGCCCATCGTCTCCCAGGCGATCGCCAAGCCCGAGCGTGCCGAGCGCTGGCTCTTCTCGAGGCTGCCCGAATGGAACGAGCAGCCTCCGCGCGTGCCGCCGCGCATCGTGACGCTGAGCGATGCGGATGTCGCCGAGCGCCTTGCCCGCCTCACCGGCAGCGCCGCCGAGCGCCGCCAGGGCCAGCGCGACTATGCCGCCGCCGCGGCGGGTGCCTTCGCCCCGCGCGACATGCGCGAATCGCCCAATCTGGTCCTGGCCGAGGCGGGCACCGGCATCGGCAAGACGCTTGGCTATCTCGCGCCCGCCTCGCTCTGGGCCGAGCAGGCGGGGGGCGCAGTGTGGGTGTCGACCTTCACCAAGGCGCTGCAACGCCAGCTCGGCCATGAGGGCGAGCGGCTCGTCCCCGATCCCGAGCTGCGCAGGAGGAAGATCGTCACGCGCAAGGGGCGCGAGAACTATGCCTGCCTGCTCAACCTGGAGGACGCGCTGCAAGGCGGATTTGCTGGCCGGGCGGCGATCCTGGCGCAGCTGGTGGCGCGCTGGGCCGCCTATACCGCGGATGGCGACATGATCGGCGGCGACCTGCCCGGCTGGCTCCCCACCCTGTTCCGCCGCAACGGCTCGACGGCGCTCACCGATCGGCGCGGCGAGTGCATCTATGCCGGCTGCCCGCATTATCGGAAATGCTTCATCGAACGTGCCGCCCGCGCCTCGGCGGATGCGGATATCGTCATCGCCAACCATGCGCTGGTGATGGTCAATGCGGCGCGCGGCCGAGAGACGGCGAATCGCCCCACCCGCTATGTGTTCGACGAGGGGCATCACCTGTTCGATGCGGCCGATGCGATGTTCGCCGCCGCGCTCACCGGGCAGGAAGCGATCGAGATCCGTCGCTGGGTGACGGGTCCCGAATCGGGTTCGAGGGGCCGCCGCCGGGGCTTGGCGGCGCGCCTCTCGGACGTCGCCAGCTATGACGAGGAGGGCGGCCGGGCGATCGCCGAAGCCGTGGATGCCGCCCGTGCGCTGCCGAGCGACGGCTGGCTCCAGCGCCTGAACGAAGGCGAGCCCTTCGGCCCGGTCGAGCATCTCCTCGCCGCGGTGCGCGGGCTGGTCTATGCCCGCGACGTCAATGGCGCCGCCGAAGCCGGCTATGGGCTGGAGACCGAGCTGGCCGAGCCCGATGCCGCCCTGGTCGAGGCGGCCGGCCCCGCCGGCGAGGCGCTCGACGCGCTGCTCCGCCCGCTCGTCCATCTCGGCCGCCGGCTCGAAGCGGTGCTGACCGAGGCGCCCGACTGGATGGACGGCCCGGCCCGTGCCCGGATCGAAGGCGCCGTCGCCTCGCTCGGCTGGCGCGCCGATACGGTGGGCGCCTGGCTAGCGCTGATCGCGCGGATCGGCGGCCCGGCCGATCCGGCCTTCGTCGATTGGCTCGCGGTCGATCGAGTCGAGGGGCGCGAATATGATGTCGGGCTCCATCGCCATTGGCTCGATCCTTCCAAGCCCTTTGCCGAGACGGTGCTCAAGCAGGCGCATGGCGCGCTGGTCACGTCGGCGACCCTGCGTGCCGGCGGCGACTGGGAGGTGGCGGAGGCACGGTCGGGCGCCGTCCATCTCATGCGCCCCGCCCAGCGTTTCGAGGCGGCGAGCCCGTTCAACTATGCCGAGCAGGCCGAGGTGCTGATCGTCACCGACGTGAAGCGCGGCGACATGCCCGCGCTGGCCAATGCCTATGCCCGGCTGGCACTCGCGGCCGAGGGTGGCACGCTGGGGCTGTTCACGGCGATCCGGCGGCTGCGTGCCGTCCATGCGCGAATCGCCGACCGGCTGGCGCGCGAGGGGCTGCCGCTGCTTGCCCAGCATGTCGATCCGATCGACACCGGTACGCTCGTCGACATCTTCCGCGACGATCCGCGCGCCTCGCTGCTCGGCACCGATGCGCTGCGGGACGGGGTGGACGTGCCGGGCGATTCGCTGCGGCTGGTGGTGATGGAGGGCATTCCCTGGCCCAAGCCGACCGTGCTCCATGCCGCGCGGCGGCTGGCCGGGGGCGGCACCGCCTATGACGACCGGCTCGTCCGGGCGCGACTCGCCCAGGCATTCGGTCGGCTGATTCGCCGCGCCGACGATCGCGGCACCTTCGTGCTGCTCTCCGCCGCCAGCCCCTCGCGCCTGCTCGACGCCTTTCCGGCAGGCACGCGGGTGACGCGCGTCACGCTTGATCAGGCAGTCGAACGCGTGCGGCTTTCCTTGGCCGCCAAGCTGGGGCAAGAGGCCCCCGCGAACGCCTGACCGGGGATTCCATGAAGACGCTCACGCTGCTGCGCCACGCCAAGTCGGGATGGGACGATCCGGTCGCGCGCGATTTCGATCGGCCGCTCAATCCCAAGGGACAGCGCGCCGCCGCGATGATGGGGCGGCACCTCAAGGCCGAGGGGCTGGAGTTCGATCACGTCCTCGCTTCGCCCGCTGTGCGCGTGGTCGAGACGCTGGCCCAGGTCGCCACCGGCTATGGTTGCGAGCTGGCGCCGCATTGGGACCAGCGGCTCTACCTTGCTTCGGCCGCCACGCTGCTCGATCTGGTGCACGAGCTGCCCGATGGGGCCGGCCGGGTGCTGTTCTCGGGGCATAATCCCGGACTGGAAGAGCTGGTGCTGCTGCTGGCGGGCGCGAATGCGCTGCGCGCTTCGGTTGCGATGAAGTTTCCCACGGCGAGCCTGGCGGAGATGCGCTTCGATGTGGCGCATTGGGCCGATGTGAAGCCGGGCAAGGGCGAACTGGTACGCTTCACGCGTCCCCGTGACCTCGATCCCACGCTGGGGCCGGACTACAAATAGGCCGCCATCGGCATGGTGGTTCGGAGGCTTCCGGGTGGGGCCCCATATTCTGAACCATCATCCCCGCGAAAGTGCGGACCCGTTTCGCCTGCCCTCCGCAAATAGATCGGTGCGGATGGAACCGGCACGGCTCCTTCGCTCCGGGGGATTCAGCTGAAGCTTGGGGGCGCCGGGTGCAGCGCTCAGCTGTCCTCGTCCAGCGCCCGGGCGAGCGAATCGCGGACGGTCTTCAGGCCCCGCTTGTCTCCGCCGCCCACGCCCGGGCTGGTTCCCGCCGCCGCGCGCGCGGCGCGGCTGCCCTTCTCGGCCGCGAGCAGCTTCTGCACGCCGCGGATGGTGTAGCCATGGTTGGAGAGCAGGTCGTGGATCCGCCGCACCAGCGCCACGTCCTCGGCGCGATAATAGCGCCGATTGCCCGCCCGGGTGAGGGGGCGCAGCTGGGGGAAGCGGGTTTCCCAATATCTCAGGATGTGCTGGGGGCGCCCGATCTCCTGGGCAAGCTCCCCTATCGTCCTCAGCGCGCCAGCAGCCTTCTCGGCCCCCGGCATTCCGGCTTCCCTCAGCCGGCCGAGACGATGCGGTCGCGCATCATCTGGCTTGCTCGGAAAGTCAGCACCCGGCGGGGCGCGATCGGCACCTCGACGCCGGTCTTGGGATTGCGGCCCACGCGCTCGCCCTTGTCGCGCAGGATGAAGCTGCCGAAGCCGGAGATCTTCACGTTCTCGCCCTTGGCCAGCGCCTCGCACATATGGCTCAGGATCTGCTCGACCAGCCGCGCGGCGTCGGCGCGCGAAAGACCCACCTCGCGATGCAGCGATTCGGCAAGATCGGCCCTGGTCAGCGTGCCCGCAGCCATCATGCGGCAACTCCCCCTTGCGTTCTACTGTGTCGAGTCGGTCGTATCAGATTGTTTCGACACAGCAAACGGGAACATTGAGGCTCCGGAACGATTATCTTCGTTTTTTCGCAGCTATCAGAAACGCACCACTGCGGCGCCCCAGGTGAAGCCGCCGCCCATCGCCTCCAGCACCAGCAGGTCTCCCCGGCGGATGCGGCCGTCGCGCACCGCGGTGTCCAGCGCGAGCGGCACCGAAGCGGCGGAGGTGTTGGCATGCTGGTCGACGGTGACGATCACCTTCTCGGCCGGAAGGTCGAGCTTGCGGGCCGTCGCGTCGAGGATGCGGGCATTGGCCTGGTGCGGCACCACCCAGTCGACGTCGCCGGGCTGGAGCCCGGCGGCGGCGAGCGATTCCTGCATCACCGAGGCGAGGTTGACCACGGCGTGGCGGAACACCTCGCGGCCCTTCATGCGCAGCTTGCCGACGGTCTGGGTGGTGGAGGGGCCGCCATCGACATAGAGCAGCTCGTTGTAGCGGCCGTCCGCGTGCAATCTGGTCGAGAGGATCCCGCGCTCGCCGGCATCGGCCGGATCCTGTGCCTCGAGCACGATCGCGCCGGCACCGTCGCCGAACAGCACGCAGGTCGCGCGGTCCTCCCAGTCGAGGATACGGCTGAACGTTTCGGCGCCGATCACCAGCGCCCGCTTGTGGACGCCCGCGCGCAGCATCGAATCGGCGACCTGCACGGCGTAGAGGAAGCCCGAGCAGACCGCGGCGACGTCGAACGCCACGCAGTCCTGGATGCCGAGCGCGGCCTGCACCTTGGTGGCGGTCGCCGGGAAGGTCTGGTCGGGCGTCGCGGTGGCGAGCACGATCAGGTCGATATCCGCGGCGGCGATGCCGGCATTGGCCAGCGCGGCCTTGCTCGCCTCGGCCGCCAGCGTGCCGGTGGTCTCGTCGGGCCCCGCGATGTGCCGGAAGCGGATGCCCGTGCGCTCGACGATCCACTCGTCGCTCGTGTCCACTTCCTGGGCGAGTTCGGCGTTGGAAACGCGGCGGGGCGGCAGGGCGGAACCAGTGCCGATGATGACGGAACGCAGGGTCATCTTGAGGTGTCTACGCCGCCTTTGCTTCGAAGTTCCCGAGGTCCTCGGCGATGCGGCGATTGAGATCGTCGCGCAGCATCTTGGCCGCGAAGCCGATCGCGGTGTCGACGCCGAGTTCGTTGGCGCTGCCATGGCTCTTCACGACGATGCCGTTGAGGCCGAGGAAGACGGCGCCATTATGGTTGTTGGGATCGAGATGCGTGCGCAGCAGCTCGGTCGCCGGCCTGGAGATCAGGAAGCCGATCTTCGAGCGAGTCGAGCTGGAGAAGGCGCGCTTGAGCAGGTCCGCCACGAACCGTGCGGTACCCTCCACCGTCTTCAACGCGATATTGCCCGAGAAGCCGTCGCACACGATCACGTCGACATCGCCGCGCGAGAGCTTGTTGCCCTCGATGAAGCCGCGGAAATCGAGGCGCAGATGCTCGGCGGCGCGCAGCTCGGCCGCGGCTTCGCGGATCGAGTCGGTGCCCTTCATTTCTTCGGTGCCGATGTTGAGCAGCGCGACGCGGGGATTCTCCAGGTCGAGCGCGGTGCGCGCATAAGCGGCGCCCATCACCGCGAACTGGACGAGGTTGCGCGCATCGACCTCGGTGTTGGCGCCGAGATCGAGCATCACCGTGTCGTTCTCGCCCAGCGTCGGCATCAGCGCCGCGAGCGCGGGGCGATCGATTCCGGGCATGGTCCGCAGCGACAGCTTGGCCATCGCCATCAGCGCGCCGGTATTGCCCGAGGAGACGGCCGCGCCGGCCTGCCCCTTCTTCACCAGGTCGATGGCGATCCCCATCGACGTGGTCTTGGCACGCCGAATCGCCGCGCTCGGCTTCTCTTCCGAGGCGACGACGTCCGGTGCATGGACGATTTCGGAGGCGGCCGTCAGGTTCGGGTGGTTCTTCAGACCCTCGCGGATCTGCGCCTCGTCTCCGACGAGGATGAACTCCATGCCTTCGAACCGGCGGCGCGCGCGGGCGACACCGGCGAGCATGACCGCAATTCCCTCGTCACCGCCCATCGCATCGACGGCGATTCGAGAGGAATTCGTCATACCCGCATGCCCCCGCGCGATTCGGCCCAATCGTTGCCGATCAGTCTTCGGCCGAAACGATCTCGCGGCCGTTATAGTGGCCGCACGAACCGCACAGCACGTGCGGACGCTTCAGCTCGCCACAGTTCGGGCACTCCTGGAACGCCTGGGGCGTCAGAGCGTCGTGAGCGCGACGCATGCCACGCCGCGACGGCGTAGTCTTTCTCTTGGGAACGGCCATTTCGGCACCTTCTAACGAAACCAAAGTCAAAATCGCGATACGCCCGCATGGCCCAGCGGGCAAGCGACGGAAGATCCGGCGCTCGCCGGACCAGCGGACGGTCACGAAAGCGAGTGCGCGCGTATAGCGATTCTTGCAGGGGAAGCAAGGGAGTGTAGGAGGAAGCCTCTGGAGGGGACTCTTCTATATGCTCATTCTTCCCGTGACGCTCTGCACCGCCGGCGCCGCCGCCGTGGTCAATTTCTGGCTGGGCCTGCGAATCGGCAGGCTCCGCATGTCCGAGAAAATCTTCATCGGCGATGGCGGCGACGATCGGCTGGTCCGCCGCATGCGCGCGCAACTGAACTTCGCCGAATATGTGCCGCTGATCCTCGTCCTGCTCGCGCTGGTCGAACTGGCGGCGGGGACCAGCATCTGGCTGTGGGGCGTCGGCGCGGCGCTGATCCTCGGCCGCGTCCTCCACGCCTTCGGCATGGACGGCTGGGGCCTGGGCCGCCGCATCGGCATCGCGCTCACCATGCTGACGATGCTCGGCCTCGCCGCCTATGGCATCTATCTCGGCAGCCAGTACCGTGCGGCGCCCGCCACGGTCTTCAAGATCGGACCGAAGGGCTAGGCCTTCGCCAGCACCGAATTGGCGACGAACGGATTGGTCTTCCGTTCGTGGCCGAAATTGCTGAGCGGCCCGTGCCCCGGCACGAACACCGTCGCGTCGCCGAGCGGCCAGAGCCGGCCGGTGATCGCGTCGATCAGGTCCTGGTGGTTGCCCATCGGGAAGTCGGTGCGGCCGATCGAACCCTGGAACAGGACGTCGCCGACACAGGCGAACTGCGATTCGGGATGGTGGAACACGACATGGCCCGGCGTGTGGCCGGGGCAGTGATAGACATCGAGGGTCAGCTTCCCCACGGTCACCTGGTCGCCATTGGCCAACCAGCGATCCGGCTCGAACACGGTGCCGCGGATGCCGTAGGTGCGCCCGTCCTCGTCGAGCCGGGCGATCCAGAACCGGTCCGCTTCGTGCGGTCCCTCCAGCGGCACGCCCAGTTCCTTGGCGAACTCGCCCGCGGCGCCGCAATGATCGATATGGCCATGCGTCACGAGGATCTTCTCGATGGTCACGGCCTGTTGCTTCGCGGCGGCGCGCAGCTTCTCCAGGTCGCCGCCCGGATCGACAAAGGCGCCGCGCATCGTTTCGGTACACCACAGGAGCGTGCAGTTCTGCTGAAGCGGAGTGACCGGGATCACCGCGGCGCGCATCGGGGGATTCGACATGGCGCGGAGATAGGCGCGGCCGCCTGCCGCGGCAACACGGGCTTGCCGTGGCAGCCGCGGGGCTGCATGCGGGAGCCGGCATGACCCTGCCCGATACTCCCTTCGTGCTGCTCGACGATGCCCGCCCGGGTGGCGCGGGCGCGCGCCTCTATCATGGCGTGCGGGAAATCGTCCGTGCAGATGCGCCCGGCGACGTGGCGGATGCGCTGGACGGGCTGCGCGATGGCGCGGGCCATGTCGCCGGGGTGCTGAGCTATGAAGCCGCCTCCGGCCTCGAGCCGCGGGCAGCGACGCGAGAGATGCCGCCCCCCTGCCTGTGGTTCGGCAGATTCGCCGAGCGGGCGCAGGTGGATCCTGCTGCGCTGCTCCCGGATCCGGCGGGCGCCTGGGCCGGCACGCCGGTCCCGGGCATCACCCGCGCCGACTATCAAGGGCAGTTTGCCCGCGTCGCCGACTATATAAGAGCCGGCGACATCTATCAGGCGAACCTCACCTTTCGCGCGCAGGTGCCCTTTGCCGGGCACCCCGCGGCGCTCTACGCGCTGCTGCGGTCGCGCGCGCGCGCGGGCTATGGTGCGCTGATCTTCACCGGCGCGCGCTGGATCCTCTCCTTCTCGCCCGAGCTTTTCTTCACGTTCGACCGGACCGGCCTCGCCGTGAAGCCGATGAAGGGCACCGCGCGCCGCGGCGCCACGCCGGCCGAGGACGATGCCCTCGCCGCGCACCTCGCCGCAGATCCCAAGCAACGCGCCGAGAATCTGATGATCGTCGACCTCATGCGCAACGATCTCGCCCGCATCGCGCGGCCTGGGACAGTGCGCGTGCCGGCATTGTTCGCAATCGAGCGCTATCCGACCGTCCACCAGCTGGTCTCCACCGTCACCGCCGAGCCGGCACGGGGCGTCACCGCGGTGGACGCGCTTGCCGCCCTTTTCCCCTGCGGCTCCGTCACCGGTGCGCCCAAGCTACGCGCGATGGAAGTGATCGCCGAGGTCGAGCGGGACGCCCGCGGCGTCTATACCGGCGCGATCGGCGCGATCGAGCCGGACGGCTCCGCCCTGTTCAACGTCGCGATCCGCACGCTGACGATCGAAACGGGTGCGGATCGCGCGCTGCTCGGGTTAGGATCGGGCGTGGTTGCCGATTCGAACGCTGCCGAGGAATGGGACGAGTGCCTGGCCAAGGGCGCGTTCGTCACGTCCGGCGAGGTGCCGTTCGACCTGATCGAGACGATGCGCTTCGATCCGCTGGCCGGCCTGCCGCTGCTCGAGCGGCATCTCGCGCGGATGAAGGCGAGCGCCAGGACGTTCGGCTTCGAGTTCGATCGCCATGCGGCGCGCAACGAACTGCAGGCCGCCACTTTCCGTCTGCGCGCGCCCGCGCGCGTGCGGCTGCTGCTCGCGCCCTCGGGCGCCATCGCCATCGGCATCGCGCCGCTGCCCGAGGCACCGGCCGGCCCGGTGCCGGTCGCGATCGCCCCGCGGAAAGTCGCGCCGGACGACTTCCGCCTGGCGCACAAGACCAGCCGCCGGGCTTTCCATGACGAAGCACGCCGCGATTCGGGCACCTGGGAAGTGCTGTTCACCGATGCGGAAGGCTATCTGACCGAGGGCAGTTTCACGTCGATCTTCGTCGAGCGGGGCGGCATGCTCGTCACCCCGCCCGCCGCACGCGGCCTGCTCCCCGGCGTGCTGCGCGCCGAGCTTATCGAGACCGGCCGCGCGGTGGAAGGCGATCTCACGCCGGCCGATCTGGCGGGTGGCTTCTATGTCGGCAATGCGCTGCGGGGACTGGTTTCAGCGGTAACGGTTGCGGAGGCCGCGAGCCCGGTCCTATAGGCGCGCCGTCTCCCATATCGGAAAAGGCGCCTTTCATGCAGACCTCGGCCGCGCTCAATCGCATCCAGCCCTCCGCCACGCTCGCGATGACGAGCCGGGTGTTCGAGCTGAAGCGCCAGGGAATCGACGTGATCGGCCTCGGCGCCGGCGAGCCCGATTTCGATACGCCCGATTTCGTCAAGGAAGCGGCGATCGAGGCGATCCGCGCCGGCAAGACCAAATACACCAATGTCGACGGCACGCCCGAGCTGAAGCAGGCGATCGCGGCCAAATATGCGCGCGACAACGGCCTCGCCTATGCCGAGAACCAGATCAGCGTGAATTCGGGCGGCAAGCACACCTTGTTCAACGCCTTTTGCGCGACGATCGACCCGGGCGACGAGGTCGTGATCCCGGCGCCCTATTGGGTCAGCTATCCCGACGTGGTCGAGTTCGCCGGCGGCAAGCCGGTGTTCATCGCCGCCGGGGCCGCCGAGGGCTACAAGATCAAACCCGCGCAGCTCGAGGCGGCGATCACCGCGAAGACCAAGTGGGTCGTGCTCAACTCGCCGTCGAACCCGACCGGCGCCGCCTATAACGCTGCCGAGTTGAAGGCGCTGGGCGAAGTGCTCGAGCGGCACCCGCATGTGCTGATCTATGCCGACGACATGTACGAGCACATCCTGTACGACGGCTTCGAATTCGCGACGATCGCGCAGGTTTGCCCGGCGCTCTACGATCGCACCCTGACGGCCAATGGCGTGTCCAAGGCCTATGCGATGACCGGCTGGCGCATCGGCTATGCGGGCGGGCCCGCCTGGCTGATCAAGGCGATGGGCAAGCTCCAGTCGCAATCGACCTCGAACCCGTCGAGCATCAGCCAGGCGGCTTCGGTCGCGGCGCTGAACGGCGACCAGGGCTTCCTCAAGGATCGCGTCGCCGCCTTCCAGGGCCGCCGCGATCTGGTCGTGTCGATGCTCAACCAGATCAACGGCATGCATTGCCCGCGTCCGGAAGGCGCCTTCTACGTCTATCCCGAGTTCAGCCAGCTGATCGGCAAGACCACGCCCAAGGGCCAGGTGATCGCCACCGACGAGGAAATGGTCGGCTATCTGCTCGACGAGGCGCGGGTGGCCGCGGTGCATGGCGGGGCGTTCGGCTTCTCGCCGGCGCTGCGGATCAGCTATGCGACTTCGGAGGCCTTGCTCACCGAAGCGTGCGGCCGAATCCAGGAAGCCTGCGCGGCCTTGCGCTGAGGGCGAACAAGCCCGACATTGCGGCCATGCTCAAATGGTCGCTCTCCGTTGCCGCGCTTCTCGGAGCCGCGCTGTTCCTTGCGCCCGGCGCGCTTTCGGGCGCCGGGGTGGTCGAGCGCGCGGTGCCGGTGCCCGTCCCCGCGCTCGACGTGAAGCCGAGCAAGGGCGAGCAGGTCGCGGTGCTCGCCGGCGGGTGCTTCTGGGGGATGGAAGCCGTCTTCCAGTCGGTGAAGGGCGTGCATTCGGTGACGTCGGGCTATGCGGGCGGCACCGCCGGCACCGCCACCTATGCCCAGGTCTCGACCGAGAAGACCGGCCATGCCGAAGCGGTGCGGATCGCCTATGATCCGCGGAAGGTCAGCTACGGCACGCTGCTGCGCATCTATTTCTCGGTCGCGCACGATCCGACGCAGTTGAACCGCCAGGGCCCGGATCGCGGCCCCTCCTATCGCTCCGCGATCTTTCCGCAGGACGAGGAGCAGCGCCGGGTGGCGGCCGCCTATATCGAGCAGCTGACCAGGGCAAAGGCCTTTCCCCGTCCGATCGTGACCAGACTGGAGAGCGGCAGCTTCTATCCGGCCGAGGCCTATCACCAGGACTTCTTCTGGCGGAACCCCACCCATCCCTATATCGTGCGCTGGGACAAGCCCAAGGTCGCGGCGTTCCGCAACGCCTATCCGCTGCTGGTGAACTAGCCGCCGTCCCGCGCTCGCCTCAGATCAGCCCCAGCCCGGCCAGTTCGCCCATCAGCGCGGGCGGCAGTGCGTCGAGCCCCGCACCCGCTTCGCCTAGATCGGGCGGCGCGTCCTTCGCTTCGAGATACCGCCAGCCCTGATGCGCGCGCTTGGGGCGGGCGGCGACCAGGATCAGGCGCGGCTCCATCAGGATCGCGGTGCGCCCGCCCTCGGCCTCGCCGAATCCGACGATCGGCGTGCGCCCGACCAATTGGTGCTTGAGGATCCAGAAAAGCGAGCCTTCCCCGCCGATCTCCTCGTGGCGCTTGGGGAGATAGCGGGTGGCGAGGCCCCAGGTGCCGCCGCGCGCGGCGAGGCGCTGGGCGAGATAGTCTACGGAGTCGCAGCCAAAGGCGACCTTGGTCAGATGGAGCGGGGTCGGATGGAGTGGCACGCGATCAATCTGGTGCGCGCGGGCGCCGCAATCAACCGACCAGGCCGCTGGCGGTGGCGAGGCCCAGAAAGGCCAGGAAGCCCATCGAATCGGTCGTCATGGTCACGAAGATCGAGCTGGCGACGGCGGGGTCGGCCTTCAGCCGGTCGAGCGTGAGCGGCACGATCACGCCGGCCAGTCCCGCGATCACGATATTGGTGAGCATGGCGGCCGCGATCACGCCGCCCAGCGCAGCATGGTGGAAGAACAGCCCCACCGCGGCGCCGATCACGCAGGCGACGGTCAGGCCGTTGAGGACCGCGATCGAGATCTCGCGCCGGATCGCGCGCAGGGTATTCGACTGAGTCAGCTGGTTGGTCGCCAGCGCGCGCACCGTCACCGCCATGGTCTGGGTGCCGGCATTGCCGCCCACGCCGGCGACGATCGGCATCAGCGCGGCCAGCGCGACCATCTTCTGGATCGTGCCTTCGAACAGGCTGATGATCGTCGCCGCCACCAGCGCGGTCAGCAGGTTGGTGAGCAGCCAGCGTACCCGGCCCTTGTAGCTGTCGACCACCGGTTCGTTGATGTCGCCTTCGCCGGCGCCCGACAGTCGGAGAATGTCCTCGCCCGCCTCTTCGGAGATGATGTGGACCACGTCGTCCACCGTGATCATGCCGACCAGGCGCCCGCTGGGATCGGTGACCGCGGCCGAGATCAGCGCGTATTTCTGGAAGCGCAGCGCCACTTCCTCCTGGTCCATGTCGACCGGGATCAGCGTCTGCTCGCGTTTCATCACATCGCCCATCGAGACGACGCGCGGCGTGCGCAGCACCCAGGAGAGCTGGCAGGTGCCGACCGGCTTGTGCGCCGGATCGACCACGAAGATCTCCCAGAAATCGGTAGTGAGGTCCTCGTTCTTGCGCAGATAGTCGAGCACGTCGCCGACGGTCCAATGCTCGGGCACCGCGATCAGCTCGCGCTGCATCAGGCGGCCGGCGGACTCCTCGGGATAGGAGAGCGCTTCCTCGATCGCGGCGCGGTCGTCCGGGTCGAGCGCGCGCAGCACTTCGCGCTGGTCCTCGACATCCATGTCCTCGATGATCGCGACGGCGTCGTCGGTATCGAGTTCGGCGGCGATGTCCGCCACCTGGGTGGCGGTGAGCGATTCGACCAGGGCCTCGCGCACCCAGTCGTTCATCTCGGCGAGCACGTCGCCGTCGATCAGGTCGGCGATCGCGGCGACGAGCGCCGCGCGTTCCTCGGTGGGGGCGAGCTCGACCAGGTCGGCGATGTCGGCGGGATGGAGCGGTTCGGCGAGCGCGTGCGCACGGGCGGAATCGCCGGCATGGACGGCATCGAGCACCGCATGGACGAACTCGGGGCGCAGCCGGTCGTCCTCGTCGAGCTGGGGCTCGGGGGCGCTGCTATCCATTTGAAGTTCGGTCTCGCTCAAGGTTCGACCTCCCTTGTCGGCCCCCATCCGCCGCTGCCATTGCCGGGCGCGATTTGCAAGTCGCCGGAAGCCCGCCTAGGCAGGGCGCAAATCCTTCTCAGGAGTCAATTCGTGTCCGAACCCACCAAGCTCGTCATGACCCTCGATACCGGCGATGTGCACATCCAGCTGCGCCCCGATCTCGCCCCCCAGCATGTCGAGCGCATCGCCACTCTCGCCGATGAGGGTTTCTATGACGGGGTGATCTTCCACCGCGTGATCGACGGCTTCATGGCCCAGGGCGGCGACCCCACCGGCACCGGCACCAGCGGCTCGAAGCTGCCCAACCTGCCGGCCGAGTTCAGCCGCGAGCCGCATGTCCGCGGCGTCTGCTCGATGGCGCGCACCATGGACCCGAACAGCGCCAACTCGCAGTTCTTCATTTGCCTCGACGATGCCACTTTCCTCGACGGCCAGTACACCGTCTGGGGCGTGGTGACCGAAGGCATGGAGCATGTCGACGCGCTTCCCAAGGGCGAGCCGCCGCGCAATCCGGGCAAGATCGTCAAGGCGCGGACCGAGGCGTAAGGCCTTCCGATCCCCCTCCCTTCCAGGGAGGGGAATTGCGATGCCCTACTCGACCCGGTCGGCGTGGAGCACTTCGATCAGCCAGTCGTGGAACAGCTTGACCGGCCGCGTGGTCAGCGCGCGCGGCCGGCAAACGAACCAGTAGCTGTAGTCGCTGTCCACGGTCAGGTCGAAGAGCTGGACGAGCCGGTCGTCGCGCGCCGCCTCGAAATGCGATTCGAGCATGAAGGCGACGCCCAGCCCCTGCGCCGCCGCTTCGAGCATCAACGTGCCCGAATCGAAATGGTCGATCGCCGCGGGTTCGATCTCCAGGTGCGAGAGCCCCGCCGCGGCGCGCCAGGCGGTGAACGTGTCCGCCATGTCGCGGTGCACCAGCGCGGTGAGCTTCGAAAGCTGCTCGGGCCGGGTGATCGGATCGGGGCCCTCCACCAGCGCGCGCGCGCCGATCACATAGACGCGGTTCCGGTCGAGCCGCTTGGCGTAGAGCGTCGGATCGATGTCGCGCGCCACCACGATCGCCGCGTCGAGCCCGTCGCCGAGCCGTGCCACGGCGTGCGCGCCGGTATCGACGTCGAGATGCAGTTCGGGATGCTCGCGCTTCAGGTCGCCCATGTGCGGCATCAGCCGCTGCGTCGCGAACAGCGGCAGGATGCCCAGGCGCAGGCGCAGCAGCTCGGTGCCGCTGGTCATCGTCTCCACCGCGTCGGCCATGGTGTCGAGCGCCGGCGCGATCATGCCGAGCAGCCGTTCGCCATCGTCGTTGAGGCGCAGCGCCTGATGGCGGCGCTCGAACAGCGGCTTGCCGATGAAGCGCTCGAGCGCCTGGACGCGACGGCTCAGCGCCGGGGAGGAGAGCGCCAGCTCCTCCGCGGCGGCCTTGATCGAGCCGAGCCGCGCCACCTGCACGAAAGCTTCGATCGCCGTAAGCGGGGGTAGTCGTCGCATCTCGCTCTCTTTTGTTGCGCTGCGTCACGATCCTTGGCGTGCGATTCGCGCGCCGCCAATGGCTTCCGTCACTCGAACGCGACTATCGTTGTACACACGCGCGATTGCAAGCCATGCACGCGTTAATGTTTCTTTTCGCACTTGCACAAAAACCGACCGCACTGCACAAAGCACCTGCCTTTCAGGCATCCTCTCCTAAAACTTTCCCGGCCGGTCCTCGTGATCGGCCTTTTTTTTGTGCAATCGATCCCCCACGTTCCGCGTCTCACACGCCTGGGGAGAACGATAGGATGGCGGACGAAGAAGGGCAGCCCGCCAGGCTGCAGGTTGCCAATGCCCGGCCCGAGGACAGTGGCCGGGGCCTCGCGCATCTGCCGCGCGCGCTGATGGCGCGGCTCGGCCTTGCCGAAGGCGATGTGATCGAGATCGTCGGCAAGCGCGCCACCCCCGCGCTCGCCGTGCTGCCCTATGCCGAGGACGAGGGCCTCGAGATCCTGCGCATCGACGGGCTCCAGCGTGCCAATGCCGGCGCCAGCTCGGGCGATTTCGTCGAAGTGCGCAAGGCCGTGTCCAAGCCGGCGACGCGGGTGGTGTTCGCGCCCGCGCAGCAGAATCTGCGTCTCCAGGGCAGCGGCGAGGCGCTGAAGCGCGTCTTCTTCCAGCGCCCGCTGGCCCAGGGCGACGTCGTCGCCACCGCCGGCCAGCAGCGTGCCGACATCCCGCCCCAGGTCGCCCAGTTCCTCCGCGCCCCGGCCTATGCGCTGCAGGAGATCCGGCTCACCGTGGTCGCCGCGAGCCCCAAGGGCATCGTCCATATCGACGAGAATACCGAGGTGGAGCTGCGCCCCGAATATGAGGAGGCCGCGGGCGACGGCCGGCGCGCCGACGTCACCTATGACGATATCGGCGGCATGGCCGGCACGATCGACCAGCTGCGCGAGATGGTCGAGCTGCCGCTGCGCTATCCCGAGCTGTTCCAGCGTCTGGGCGTCGATCCGCCCAAGGGCGTGCTGCTGCACGGCCCGCCCGGCACCGGCAAGACGCGCCTCGCCCGTGCCGTCGCGAATGAATCGGACGCGCAATTCTTCCTGATCAACGGCCCGGAGATCATGGGTTCGGCCTATGGCGAATCCGAGAGCCGGCTGCGCCAGGTCTTCGAGGACGCAGCCAAGGCGGCCCCGTCGATCGTCTTCATCGACGAGATCGATTCGATCGCCCCCAAGCGCGGCCAGGTGTCGGGCGAGGCGGAGAAGCGCCTGGTCGCCCAGCTGCTCACGTTGATGGACGGGCTCGAATCGCGCGCCAACATCGTGGTCATCGCCGCGACCAACCGGCCCGACGCGATCGACGAAGCCCTGCGCAGGCCGGGCCGGTTCGACCGCGAGATCATCGTCGGCGTGCCCGACGAGCGCGGCCGCCGCGAGATCCTGGGCATCCACACGCGCGGCATGCCGCTGGGCGACAAGGTCGATCTCGGCGAGCTGGCGCGTACCACCTATGGTTTCGTCGGCGCCGACCTGTCCGCGCTCGCCCGCGAGGCGGCGATCGAGGCGGTGCGCCGGATCATGCCCAGGCTCAACCTGGCGGAAGGCACGATTCCACACGAGGTGCTCGATACGCTGTCGGTCACCCGCGAGGATTTCCTCGAGGCGCTGAAGCGCGTCCAGCCCTCGGCGATGCGCGAAGTGATGGTCGAGGCGCCGCGCGTCCGCTGGGAGGATGTCGGCGGGCTCGACGATGCGCAGATGCGGTTGAGGGAAGGCGTGGAGCTGCCGCTCAAGGATCCCGACGCCTTTCGCCGCCTCGGCATCCGCCCGGCCAAGGGGTTCCTGCTCTATGGCCCGCCCGGCACCGGCAAGACCTTGCTCGCCAAGGCGGTGGCGCGTGAGGCGGAGGCGAATTTCATCGCCACCAAGTCGAGCGACCTGCTGTCGAAATGGTATGGCGAGAGCGAGCAGCAGATCGCCCGGCTGTTCGCCCGCGCCCGCCAGGTCGCGCCCTGCGTGGTCTTCATCGACGAGCTCGATTCGCTCGTTCCCGCGCGCGGCGGCGGCCTGGGCGAGCCCCAGGCGACCGAGCGCGTGGTCAACACGATCCTCTCCGAGATGGACGGGCTCGAGGAGCTGCAGTCGGTGGTGGTGATCGGCGCGACCAACCGGCCGAACTTGATCGATCCCGCGCTGCTGCGCCCGGGGCGGTTCGACGAGCTGGTCTATGTCGGCGTGCCCGATGCCGCCGGGCGCGAGCGGATCCTGGAGATCCAGACCGAGAAGATGCCGCTCGCCGCGGATGTCGACTTGCGTTCGATCGCGGGGCGGACCGAGCGCTATACCGGCGCCGATCTGGAGGACGTGGTCCGCCGGGCCGGCCTGATCGCGCTTCGCCAGTCGCTCGACACGCGCGAAGTGACGATGGCGCATTTCGACGAGGCGCTCGCCGATTCGCGCGCCACGGTCACGCCGGAGATGGAGGAGGAGTATCAGGCGATGTCGGGCCGGCTGAAGCAGCAGGCCCTGGCGATCCAGCCGATCGGCTTCATCGCGCCCGGCATGCTGCGCGGGCACGGGCCGAAGGGCGCGGACTAGGCGGAAGCCCTGCCCTTGATCTCGGCGATGATGCCGTCGAAGAGCTCGAAATAGTTTCGTTCGAGTTCGTCGATGGAAAGGCCAAAGGCCGCGGTGGCGCAGGGAAGCGCAAGCTCCCGCGCCGCCGCCAGCCCGTCTTCCCGGAACAGGGGATGCAGGTCGGCAGCCGTGGCCAAATCGCCGGCATTGCGCATGCCGTAGTCGGCAACCCACAGGCAGTGGATCAAGCGTTCGCGCGGCGCGTGCGGCAACCCACCGGCGGCAACCCTCTTCTCGATGACCGCGTGCCCGGCTTCCAGCAGCCAGGTTTCATTGTCATCCGCGATCATCGGCCGTCCCCCTTCGGCTGGGATGCTCGCGTCGCCACCCAGGCATAGACCAGCAGGCATGCCAGCCATCCCGCCGCGGTCAGATAGGGCAGCGGCCGCCACAGTTCGTACAGGCCCACCCCGATCGACGGCCCGAGCACGAATGCCGCGCCGTTCACGGAGGTTACCTTGCCCGCCACCGATCCCTGCGATTCGGGGCCCACGCCAAGCGAGGCGCCGGCAGTGAAGCCCGGCCGCGCAAAGCCCATGCCGAGCGCGATCAGCGCATAGCCGAGCGCGATGCCGTAGAGCGTCGTCGCCGTGCCCGTCGCGACGCAGCCAAAGGCGCCCAGCGTCGCCCCCGTCAGCACCAGCGCGCGCGGGCGCAGGTCGAGCATCGGGATCAGCCCCCATTGCGCGAGCAGCGACGCGCCCGCGCCCAGCATCAGCACCAGCCCGGTGGGCTGCAGCGCCTCGGCCGGGGGCAGGTGCATCCGGTCGATGATCAGGAAGCCGATCGCCTGGCCGGTCATCGCCTGGGCGTGGCCGATGATCAGCCCCGCGACGATCCAGGGCCGAATGCGCGGGTCGAAATAGCGGATGTTCTCGCTGGTCTCGGCGGCGGTGGCGGCGGTCACCGTGGCGCCGGTGCCCTGTCCGCCGATCGAGGGATAGGAAGTGGCGGCGCCATGGGCGTTGCCCTCATCCTTGGGCAGGCCGCGCGCGGCGGCGATCCAGATCACCACGCCCACCGCGCTGGCGGCGAAGGCCGGTCCGGCCAGCCCGATCATCGGCCCCTCCGGCCAGAGCCGCCCCATCACCAGATAGGGCGCGATCGCCGGGCCCAGGATCGTGCCCAGCCCAAAGGCCGAGGCGAGCAGGGTGAGCGCGCCGGTCCGCTCCTCGCGGCTGGTGCGGCCGGCGACGATCGCCTGCACCGCCGGCGGCGCCGCCGATCCGAAGGTGCCGTAGATCACCCGCCCCGCGACAAAGGCGATGAAGGTGGCCACCGGGCCGAGCAGGCCGTTGATCCCCATGGCCAGGCACAGCCCGCACAGCCCCAGCGACACGGTGAAGCCGCCGACGCCCACCAATACCATCGCGCGCCGGCCATGCCGGTCGGACCGGTTGGCCCAGAAGGGCGCGGCGATCACCCAGAGCAGCGCGGAGACCGAGAAGACGGCGGCGACGGCGCTGTCCGGCGCGTGCAGCGAGCGGCCGAGCGCGGGCAGCACCGATTGCAGCGCGGTATTGCCGGCCGCTATCGCCAGCATCACGGTGAAGAGCAGCGCGAAGGTCCGGTCGAAGCGCCGGAACTTCATTTCCGCTCCCAGCTGTAGCTCCGCCCGATCGTGGCGACGTGGAGCATGTACCAGCCATACCAGCGCCCGCGCCCCGCCTCGCGCGTCTCGGCATGTTCGGGATGCTTGCGCCATGCGATCGCGCTGGCCTCGTCGGCCCAGTAGCTGATGGTGATCGCCTGGCCGTCCGCGTCGCCGACATGGTCGACGCCGCGATAGCCGGGCTGCTCGGCGGCGAGCGCGTCCATCGCCGCGGCGGCTATCGCATAGCCCTCGGCGTCTTCCCCCGTGCGCGCGGAGATGAACAGGACGGCGGTCTGCCCGGTACGATCCTCTGCCATGGCGGATTGGATTAGGCAGTTTGCGCGCGCAGGCAAACCCGCAACGACGTTTCGGGGCCCAACCCACCGTCACCCTGAACTTGCTTCAGGGTCCAACTCTCCCCCCAGCGATATCCGTCGCGGCACCTTGGATGCTGAAACAAGTTCAGCATGACGATGTGGGAATCGGCTGCCTGCTTCCCCTCCCGTGCATTTGTCCCTAGCCCCGCCCGATGATCACCGATTGGCAATTCTACGCGCTTGCCGTGCCCGCGGTAATCCTGCTCGGCCTCAGCAAGGGCGGGTTCGCCGGCATGGGCGCGCTGTCGCTGCCGCTCCTCGCCTTTGCGGTCGACCCGGTGCGGGCCGCCGCGATCACCCTGCCGATCCTGATCGCGCAGGACGTGGTCGGCGTCTGGGCGTTTCGCCGCACGGTCGACTGGCGGCTGCTCGGCTGGATGCTGCCCGGCTCGATGCTCGGCATCGCGCTCGGCTATGGGTTCGCGGCGAGCGTCTCCTCCGCGGCGGTGATGGCGATGGTCGGGGCGATCTCGATCCTGTTCGGCGCCTATCGCCTCCGGGCCGCCCGCCATGCCGCGCCGCGCGACACTGCGCGCTGGCCGGACTGGATCGGATCGCTGTTCGGCATGGCCTCGGGCTTCACCAGCCAGATCGCCCATGCCGGCCAGCCGCCCTTCCAGCTCTGGGTGCTGCCCCGCAACCTGCCGCGCGACGTGCTGGTCGGCACCACCGCGCTCTTCTTCGCGGCGACCAACTGGATCAAGGTGCCCGCCTATTGGGCGCTCGGCCAGTTCACCGCGGCGAACGTCATGACGTCGGCCGCGCTGCTGCCGCTCGCGCTGATCTCCACCATCGCCGGCGTCCGGCTGGTGCGCAGAGTCGATGCGGCGCGATTCTACACCGCGATCCATGTGCTGATGATCCTGGTCGGCCTCGCCCTCGTCGCCGAGGCGATCCGCTAGCTCAGTCGAACAGCGAGGAGACCGAGCTCTCGTCCGCGATGCGCTTGATCGCCTCGGCGAGCAGGGGCGCGATCGTCAGGTGGCGGATCTTGCTGCTCTCGGCGATCACGGCATGGTTGCCGATCGAATCGGTGATCACGAGCTCGGCCAGCGCCGATCCGTCGACGCGAGCCACGGCGCCGCCCGAGAGCACGCCGTGCGTGCAATAGGCGACCACGTCTTCGGCGCCCGAGGCCTTGAGCGCGGCGGCGGCGTTGCACAGCGTGCCCGCAGAATCGACGATGTCGTCGATCAGGATGCAGAAGCGCCCTTCGACATTGCCGATGATGTTCATCACTTCCGATTCGCCCGGGCGCTCGCGGCGCTTGTCGACGATGGCGAGCGGGGCGTTGTCGAGCCGCTTGGCCAGCGCGCGGGCGCGGACCACGCCGCCCACGTCGGGCGAGACGACCATCCACTGCTTGCCCGGGAAGCGGCTGTGGATGTCGGCGCTCATCACCGGGGCGGCGAAGAGATTGTCGGTCGGGATGTCGAAAAAGCCCTGGATCTGCCCGGCGTGCAGGTCGACCGAGAGCACGCGGTCGGCGCCCGCGGTGGTGACCAGGTTGGCGACCAGCTTGGCGGAGATCGGGGTGCGGGGGCCGGGCTTCCGGTCCTGGCGGGCATAGCCGAAATAGGGGAGCACCGCGGTGATGCGCCGGGCCGATGCGCGCTTCAGCGCATCGATCATGATCAGCATCTCCATCAGATTGTCGTTCGCCGGGAACGAAGTGGACTGCATCACGAACACGTCCTCGCCGCGGACATTCTCGAGGATCTCGACGAAGATCTCCTCGTCGGCGAAGCGGCGGACGTTCGCCTGGGTCAGCGGGATCTCGAGATACTCGGCGATCGCCTTGGCGAGCGGCAGGTTCGAATTGCCGGCCATCAATTTCATGTGCGCCACTCCCCAGGCTTGCTACGCTGCAGGCGCATTAGAGGCCAAAGGGCGGGGTTGAAAAGAGCAGATGGCACTTGTGCATGCAGAACCCGCGACGACTGTGACTTATGTGCTCGACGCCGATGCCCAGATAGCGGCGGCGCGCGCCAATCTCCGGCGCTATCTCCGTTCGCGCCGCGCCTGGATCCGGATGGGGGTCGGCCTGCTCCTCATGCTCGCCATCGGCGCGGTGCTCGGCTTGGCGCTTGGCGACGATCCGCTGTGGTGGATGCTGGTCTTCGCGGCCGAGCTGGTCGTGCTGCTCCTGCTGATCTACGGGCTCCTCTACCTGTTCCTGCCGCGCCGGATCCGGCGGCTGGTGTCCCAGAGCGCGATCTGGCAGCGCCCGGTCGAGGCCACCTGGTCCGCCGCCGGCATGTCGGCGCGCTCGGCGCACGGCGAGACCGAGCTCGCCTGGAGCGACTATCATGGCTGGCACGCCGCGCGTTCGGGCTTCTGCCTCTATTTCAACGACCAGCAATATCAGGTGATCCCGTCCTCCGCGCTGGCTGCGGGACAGGCGGAGGCGCTGCGCGCGATCCTGGAAGCATCGGGCCTGCGCCGCCTCTGAGCCGGTTTGCGCGCGCCGCGCCCGCCCGGTAGAGCGCCGCAATGACCGTCATCACTCGTTTCGCGCCGAGCCCCACGGGCACGCTCCATGTCGGCAATATCCGAACCGCGCTGCACAACTGGATGTTCGCGCGCGGCCATGGCGGCCGCTTCCTGCTGCGTATCGACGACACCGATGGCGAGCGCTCGGAGGAGCGCTTCGTCGAGGCGATCCGCGCCGATCTCGCCTGGCTGGGGCTGGTGCCGGACGGGGAAGAGCGCCAGTCCGCCCGCTTCGACCGCTACGAGGCGCGCTTCGCGGAGCTGAAGGCCGCCGGCCGGGTCTATCCGGCGTACGAGACCGCACAGGAGCTCGACCTCAAGCGCAAGGTGCTGCTCGGCCGCGGCCTGCCCCCGGTCTATGACCGGGCCGCGCTGGCGCTGGCCGACGCGGACAAGGCGAAGTTCGAGGCGCAGGGCATCCGCCCGCACTGGCGCTTCCGGCTCGATCATGACGCCATGATCGAATGGGACGATCTGGTCCGCGGGCCCCAGCGCTTCGATCCGAAGACGATGAGCGACCCGGTGGTGCGCCGCGCCGACGGCTCCTGGCTCTATCTCCTCCCCTCGGTGATCGACGATGTCGACATGAGTATCTCCCATGTCGTGCGCGGCGAGGACCATGTCTCGAATACCGCGACCCAGCTCCAGATGTTCGCGGCGCTCGGCGCCGCCGCGCCGCGGTTCGCGCACGAGGCGCTGCTCACCGGCGCCGAAGGCAAGCTCTCCAAGCGCCTGGGCTCGCTCGGCATCGCCCATTTCCGCGAACTGGGCATCGAGCCCCAGGCGCTGATCGCCCTGCTCGCGCGGCTCGGCACCAGCGACCCCGTCGAGCCGCTCGTCGACGTCGCGCCCCTGGTCGCCAGCTTCGACTTCGCGCGCTTCGGCCGCG
This sequence comes from Sphingomonas sp. IBVSS2, assembly GCF_002127225.1. Taxonomy (GTDB): domain Bacteria; phylum Pseudomonadota; class Alphaproteobacteria; order Sphingomonadales; family Sphingomonadaceae; genus Sphingomonas. The sequence goes on along the minus strand of NZ_NFUR01000001.1, from coordinate 498,117 downwards.
CGCCCGCGCGTTTCGACGAGGAGGAACTGGCCCAGCTCAATGCCCGCATCGTCCACCAGCTCGGCTTCGACGCGGTGCAGGACCGGCTGCCGGCGGGGATGGGCGCGGCCGGCTGGGAAGCGATCCGCCCCAATCTGTCGACCGTCGCCGAGGCGGCGGACTGGTGGCGCGTGGTCGAGGGCCCGGTCGCCGCGACGATCCCCGAGGAGGACCGCGCCTTCCTCGCCCTTGCCGCGGGGCTCGCCGAGGGGATCGACTGGTCCGATCCCTGGCCGGCGCTCACCGGCGCGCTGAAACAGGCCACCGGCCGCAAGGGCCGCGCCCTGTTCCTGCCCCTGCGACTCGCCCTTACCGGCCGCGAGCATGGGCCGGACATGGCCGCCCTGCTCCCGCTGATCGGCAAGGAAAATGCCCTGGCGCGCCTCGGGAAGGAATGATCGAGAAAGCATTTGCGCCGGATATGTAATGTTGTATCATCGCTTATGCCGGCCTGGACCGGCGTTGGAGATGGAGTGCAACGCCATGTATGCCGAACATCGCTACCAGCCCCAGCAATCGCGCGCCGTCAGCATCGGGGCGTCGCTGCTCATCAGCGGGGCGATCATCACCGGGATGATCTATTCGGCGCCGAACGTCGTCCGGATCTTCAAGGATCCGGCCATGGAAACCTACAATGTCCGCGAGACGGTCCCGCCGCCGCCGCTCGACCCGCCCAAGGAACAGCCGAAGATCAAGGCGGAGACGCCGACCCAGCCCCTGCCGACCGTGCCGGATCCGATCGTGAAGACGGACAGCAATCCGGTGATGCGGACCACGCCGGACATCCCGCCGGTGCAGCCGGATATCGCCAAGCCGGTCGAGGTCGGCCCGCCGGTCGTGGTCGATCCGCCCAAGCCGGCCCCCGCCCTTATCGGCGCGAAGCGCGACCCGCGCTATGCCGATGCCTTCCAGCCCAGCTATCCCGCCTCGGAACTGCGCGCCCAGCGCGACGGACGCGTCTCGGTCCGGGTGCTGGTCGGGCCGGATGGCCGGGTGAAGGCGGTCGAGCAGGTCAGCGCCACCAGCGCCGCCTTCTTCGAGGCGACGAAACAGCAGGCGCTGTCCAAATGGCGGTTCAAGCCGGCGACGCGCGGCGGCGTGGCCGAGGAGAGCTGGATGACGCTCAGCGTCACGTTCCAGATCAAGGACCAGTAGCGGCCAGATCAAGGACCGGTAACGCAACGTCCTTGATGGAGCGCGGGGGCTGGCTCTCGGGCCTCCGCGCTCCTATCTTCGGTGGCGAGATGAGTTACCTTCAGAGATTCAACCCCCTGCGCGCATTCGGCGACCTGCGGCGCTGGCTTGCCACCCGCAAGCCCTATGAGCTGTGGTTCATGATGCTGGCCATGGTGGTCACGCTCGTGATCCTGTGGATGTTCGTGAAGGATTCGAACGTCGCCACGCCCTACAAGCGCGACATCATCTATGTGCAGCAATGGCGGCTCGACCGCAGCGACGCCGACATCAAGGCGCAACAGGCCAAGGACCTGCCCGAGGAGCTGAAGCGCAAGGCGGCGATCGAGGCGGCGCAGAAGAAGCGCCAGGCCGAATTCAAGAAATATGACGATTGGCTGACCAGCCACGGCTTCTGAGCGATGCGCGCCGGATGGGCGCCGCGCTCGCGCTGGCCGAGCGCGGGCGGGGGCGCACCGCGCCCAATCCCAATGTCGGCTGCGTGATCGAGCGGGACGGAATCGTGGTCGGCCGCGGCTGGACCCAGCCGGGCGGCCGCCCCCATGCCGAGGCGATGGCGCTGGCCCAGGCGGGGGAGAAGTCGCGCGGCGCGACTTGCTATGTCACGCTCGAGCCCTGCGCGCATGAATCGGCGCGCGGCCCGGCCTGTTCGCACCTGCTCGTCGCGGCCGGCGTCGCCCGGGTGGTGATCGCGCTCGGCGATCCCGATCCGCGCACCGACGGGGCGGGCGCCGCCCGCCTGCGCGCCGCCGGGATCGAGGTGGTGGAGGGCGTCCGCGCCGCCGACGCACGCCGTTCCATGGCCGGTTTCCTGACGCGGCTGGAAAGGGGGCGTCCGTTCGTCACGCTCAAGCTGGCGACTTCGCTCGATGGCCGCATCGCGCTTCCTTCGGGCGAGAGCCGCTGGATCACGGGCGCACAGGCCCGCGCGCATACCCATCTGGAGCGCGCCCGGCACGAAGCGATCCTCGTCGGTCGCCGCACGATGGAGTTCGACAAGCCGCGACTCGATGTCCGCCTGCCCGGCCTTGAGGATCGCTCGCCGCGCCGGCTGGTGCTTTCCGCCACCGGCGATCTGAAGCGCCCGGAGGACATTGCGGCGATCGAGGGCGTCGACCATCTCTTCGTCGAGGGTGGGGCCGAGACCGCCTCGGCCTTTCTCCGCGCCGACCTGGTCGACCGGATGCTGCTCTATCGCGCGCCGATCCTGATCGGGGAGGGCAGGGCGGCGCTCGGCGATATCGGGCTCGCCCGGCTGGGCGACGCCCATGGCCGCTGGCGGCTGGTCGACAGCCGCATGCTTGGCAGTGACAGGCTGGAGGTCTACGAGCGCGCATAATGTTTACTGGAATCGTCACCGATATCGGCACGGTCGAGGCGGCCGACAGGCAGGGCGACCTGCATGTCCGCGTCTCCACCGCCTATGAAACCGCGGGCATCGACCTCGGCGCCTCGATCTCCTGCTCGGGCGTGTGCCTGACGGTGGTCGATAAAGGTGTGGGCGCGGGGGGCGGCGGCTGGGTCGCGTTCGACGTCTCGGGCGAGACGATCGGCCGCACCGCGCCGGGCATGTGGGCCTCGGGCCGCAAGCTCAACCTCGAGCGGGCGCTGCGCCTGGGCGACGAGCTGGGCGGGCATATCGTCACCGGCCATGTCGACGGGATCGGCACGGTGAAGGCGATCGAGGAGATCGGCGGCTCGCACCATGTCGTCCTCCTCGCCGGCCCCGAGCTGGCGCCCTATGTCGCACCCAAGGGCTCGATCACCGTCGACGGCGTCTCGCTCACGGTCAATGCGGTGCGCGATACGGCCGAAGGGGTGGAATTCGACCTCAACATCATTCCCCACACCGCCGCAGTCACTACATTCGGCGCACTCGAAGCAGGGCAGGCCGTCAATCTGGAGATCGACGTGCTCGCCCGTTATCTGCAGCGCATGGAGGCGCTCCGTGGCAAAGCCTGAACGAGCCAATGAACTGGGGCGCCTGAAGCACGCCTTCCTCTCCTCGCCCGAGGAGCTGATCGACGAGGCCCGCAACGGCCGGATGGTCATCCTGGTGGATGACGAGGACCGCGAGAACGAAGGCGATCTCGTCATCCCCGCCCAGATGGCGACGCCCGACGCAGTCAATTTCATGGCGCGCTTCGGCCGCGGGCTGATCTGTCTCGCGCTCACTTCGGAGCGGGGCCGCCAGCTCCAGCTCGAGCCGATGGCGCGCATCAACGGCACGCCGCTGGGCACGGCGTTCACCGTTTCGATCGAGGCGAAGGAAGGCATTTCGACCGGCATCTCGGCCGCCGATCGCGCGCGCACGGTCGCGGTGGCGATCGATGCGGCCAACGGGCCGGATGCGATCACTTCGCCTGGCCATGTCTTCCCGCTGATCGCCCGCGACGGCGGCGTCCTCGTCCGCACCGGCCATACCGAGGCGGCGGTCGATCTGGCGCGGCTCGCCGGGCTCAACCCGTCGGGTGTGATCTGCGAGATCATGAAGGACGACGGCACCATGGCCCGTCTCGACGATCTCATCGCCTTCGCCCAGTTCCACAACCTCAAGCTCGGCACGATCCGCGACCTGATCGCCTATCGCCGCCGCCACGACCATCTCGTCGAGAAGCGCGCCGAGACGCGTTTCGAGAGCGAATGGGGCGGCGAATGGACCGCGATGACCTTCTGGAACAAGGCGACGGAGAGCGAGCAGGTCGCGCTGGTCAAGGGCAGGATCGACCCGGCCCGGCCGACGCTCGTCCGCATGCATGCGCTTTCGCCCTTCTCCGACATCTTCGGCGAGGGCGGCGAGCGCGGCGGGCTGCTGCGCCGTTCGATGGAGATCATCGCCCGGGAAGGCGCGGGCGTCGTGGTCGTGATCAACAAGCCGCGCCCGGACCAGTTCACCGTCGCGCTCCAGGCACGCGCCGGCACGCTCGAGGCCAAGGACATGGACGAGCTGCGCGATTACGGCGTCGGCGCGACGATCCTCACCGAACTCGGCGTGCAGGACATGATCCTGCTCACCAACACCCATCACACGCTGGTCGGGCTCGACGGCTACGGCCTGTCGATCGTCGGCGAGCATCCCATCGATACCGGAGAATGACTTGGCACGTGTCCTGATCGTCGAAGCGCGCTTCTACGCGCATCTGAATGACCTGCTGCTCGAAGGCGCGCGCGGCGCGATCGAGGCGGCCGGGCATCAGCACGAGACCATTACGGTGCCGGGCGCGCTGGAGATTCCGGGTGCGGTGGCGATGGCCGCCGAGACCGGCCGCTACGATGCGTTCGTCGCGCTCGGCGTGGTGATCCGCGGCGAGACCTATCATTTCGAGATCGTCTCGAACGAAAGCGCGCATGGCCTGATGGCGCTGGCGATGGACGGGATCCCGATCGGCAACGGCATCCTCACCGTCGAGAACGAGGCCCAGGCGCTCACGCGCGCGAAGCCCGACGAGAAGGACAAGGGCGGGGAAGCCGCCAAGGCCGCGCTGGCGATGCTGGCGCTCAAGAGCCGGCTGGGCTGACGGCCATGGACATGCCCCCCTCCCGCTACCGCGTAGTGGAGCAGGGGCGCCGGCTGGTCGTGATCGATACGCTGGCGGGGGAGCCGGTCCGCCCGGTTCCCGCCGCGCCCGAGATGCCGGGCGAGAAACGCCGCCGGATGGAGGCGCCGCGGCCGGCCAGCCCGTCCCCGCCGCGCGGCCGCGATGCGGGCGGGGAGGGGTTCGGCCTGGTCACCGCGCGCTGGTATGACAATGAAGCGCCGCGCACGATCCGGATCGACCGGGACGGCCAGACCCAGCTCGGCGTGGCGCTGCTCGTGCTGATCGTCGTCGGCGGCTTCTTTCTTGCCGTCATCGGCTGGCCGGCCTTGATCGTGCTGGGCTTCCTGCTGTTCAATCCCAAGGCGCGTGGCGGCCTCCGCACCGCCGCCACCAGCTGGCTCACCGCGCTCGACGCGAAGGGCGGCTAAACCGCCACCGGATAGTCGGTATAGCCCTCGGTCCCGCCGATATAGAACAGGTCCTCGCGCTGCGGATTGAGCGGCAGGCCTTCGCGCAGCCGCCGCGGCAGGTCCGGATTGGCGAGGAAGGTGCGGCCAAAGGCGATCGCATCGGCCTCGCCCGCATCGAGCGCAGCCTGGGCGTCGTCGAAATGATAGTCGGCGTTGAGCGCCAGCGGGCCCTTGAACACCTTGCGCATCACCGGGTGCACCGGCGGATGATCGGGCAGCCCGCGCGTGCCGCCGGCCCGCGGCTCGCGCATCTCGAGAAAGGCGATGCCGATCGCGTCGAGCGCCGCCGCCGCCGCTTCGAACAGCGCGTGCGGGCTGCTGTCGTTGACGCCCTGCACTTCGCCATTGGGGGAGAGCCGCACGCCGGTACGCTCGCCGCCGATCGTGTCGACCACCCGCTGCGTCACTTCGCGCAGCAGCCGCACCCGGTTGGGGATCGACCCGCCATAGCCGTCGTCGCGGAAGTTGGAATTGTCGCGCAGGAACTGGTCGATCAGATAGCCGTTCGCGGCGTGGATCTGCACGCCGTCGAAGCCGGCGCGGATCGCATTGCGGGCGGCATTGGCATAATCGTCGAGGATGCCGGGGATCTCGTCGGTGCGCAGCGGCCGCGCTTCGCCATAGGGGCGCCGGATCTCGCCGCTGTCCTCCGCCGGATAGGTGCGGACGGTGCCCGGCGCGGTGGTGGCGGAGGCCGAGACGGGCGGGGCGCCGTCCAGGAAGTCGGAATGGACCAGCCGGCCCATGTGCCAGAGCTGCGCGACGATGCGTCCGCCGGCCTGGTGCACCGCTTCCACGATCGGCTTCCAGGCATCGGTCTGCGCGTCGTTCCACAGGCCGGGGGCATAGGCCCAGCCCAGGCCCTGCTGGCTGATGCCGGTCGCCTCGGAGATGATCAGCCCGGCGCTTGCCCGCTGGGCGTAATAATCGGCCATGATCGGCGTCGGCACATGTGCGCGGGTCGCGCGCCCGCGGGTCAGCGGCGCCATCAGCATGCGGTTCGGCGCATGGATCGCGCCCAGTTGGATCGGATCGAACAGGCTCGGCATCGAGGCAGTTTCCCTAACGACTGTGACGGCGGCCAAATAGGTGGCTAAGGGGGCGCATGCATCGGCCCGGACCCCCAAGAAAAGCTACCGCACCGCAAACCGCCTCTGCGTTGCCGATCGCGGCATTGCTTGCCGGCAACGTCGCGCTCGCCTTCGGGCCGTGGTTCGTGCGGCTGGCCGATGTCGGGCCGGTGGCGGCCGGTTTCTGGCGCATCGCGCTCGCCGCACCGATCCTGGTCGTGCTTTCCTTTGCCGGCCAGAAGCGCCCCTTCGCCCCGGCGCGCGGGCTGTGGCTGCCGATCGCCCTTGGCGGCATCGCCTTCGCGGCGGACCTGGCGAGCTGGCATGTCGGCATCCTGCAGACCACGCTCGCCAATGCGACTCTGTTCGGCAATTCGGCGACGCTGATGTACCCGATCTACGGCTTCCTCGTCGCGCGCATGTGGCCGACGCGGACCCAGGGGATCGCGCTGGCGCTGGCCGCGGCGGGGGCGGGGCTGCTGCTCGGCCGTTCCTATCAGCTCTCGCCCGATCATCTGGTCGGCGACCTGCTCTGCCTGCTCGCGGGCACGCTCTACACCGTCTATTTCGTGCTGATGGGCAAGGCGCGCGAAGCGATGGCGCCGCTTCCGGCGCTCGCCCTCTCCACGCTCGCCAGCCTGTTTCCGCTGCTGCTCGCCGCCCTGTTCTTCGGCGAGAAATTCTGGCCGGGGCATTGGGGCGTGCTGATCGGCTTGGCGCTGGCGAGCCAGGTGGTGGGGCAGGGGCTGATGATCTATGCGATCGGCCTTCTCCCGCCCCTCGTCGTCGGCATCGCGCTGCTCACCCAGCCGATCGTCGCGGGCACCGTCGGCTGGATCGCCTATGGAGAGCGGCTGGGCGTCGCCGATTGTATCGGCGCGGTGCTGGTGGCGATCGCGCTGGTGCTGGTGCGCAGCGGCGGCGCACGGGTTGCGCCGGAAGCCGGGGAGGCTAAACCGGCATGATGGACCTGAAGGACGCGACTCTCGACGAACTTCGCACCGCGCTGGCGCCGGAAGTGGCGGCCAATGCGGCGTTCGACGGCTGGAACAACCGCGCGCTCGACGCCGCGGCGGACGGCCTGGGCGTCGATCGCGACGTCGCCCGGCTCGCCTTCACCGACGGGCCGGTGGCGATGATCGACGCCTGGTTCGCCGCGATCGACGCCGCGATGCTCGCCCGCTTCACGCCGGAGCAGCTTGGCGACATGAAGATTCGCGCCCGTATCACTTCGCTGGTCGAGGCCCGGCTCGATCTCGCCGCCCCGCACCGCGAGGCGTTGCGACGCGCGCTCGCCATCCTCGCCATGCCGCAGAACGCCGCGCGCGGGGCGCGGCTCGGCTGGCGCGCCGCCGATGCGATGTGGCGCGCCGCCGGCGACACCACGACCGACTACAACCATTATTCCAAGCGCGTGACGCTGGGCGCCGTCTATGCCGCGACGATCGCGGTGTTCCTCGACGACGAGAGCGAGGGCCAGGCCGATACGCGTGCCTTCCTCGCCCGCCGGATCGAGAACATCATGCAGTTCGAGCGGGCCAAGGCGAAATGGCTGACACCGCCCGAGCATCGCTTCAGCCTTTCCCGCTTCATCGGCAGGCTGCGCTACCCGGCGGTTTGATCGGGGGCGGCGCAGGACAATCCCACTGGCGCAGGGCACTCGCAATTGATAATGACTCGCAGCATGAATGCCCCCGCTGCGATTCCCGTGCCCGTACCGCTTGCCAGCCTGCCCCGCCACAAGCCCGCGGCCGTCGCCACGATCGACTGGAGCAAGCTTAGCGAGCCCGAAGGCCGGCGCCTGCGCGAGCTGGGGCTGGACGAGGGCGTCGAGGTCGAGCTGCTCCACAAGTCGGGCCTGCTCGGCGGCGGGCCGATCGCCTGCCGGATCGGCCGGATGATCGTCGCGCTGCGCCGCCACGTCGCCTCGGCGATCCACGTCAGTCCCGGCGCATGAACGCCGCGCCGCTGGTTGCGCTGGTCGGCAATCCCAATGCCGGCAAGAGCGCCCTGTTCAACGCGATGACCGGCGCGCGGCAGAAGGTCGGCAATTATCCGGGCGTCACCGTGGAGCGCCATGCCGGCCGCCTGTCGCTGCCCGACGGCCGGCCGGTCGAGCTGCTCGACCTGCCCGGCACCTACAGCCTCGATCCGTCCTCGCCCGACGAGGCTGTGACGCGCGACGTGCTGTTCGGCAAGCAGCAGGGCGAGAAGCTGCCCGATGCGATCATCGTGGTGGTCGACGCCACCAATCTCGACAATCACCTGCGCTTCACGCTCCAGTTGATCGCCCTGGGCCTGCCCATGGTGGTTGCGCTCAACATGGTCGACATGGCCGAGCGCGACGGCCTGATCCTCGATGCCGAGGCGCTGGAGCGCGAGCTCGGCGTGCCGGTGGTCGCCACCGTTGCGGTGCGCAAGCGCGGGATCGACGCGCTCAAGGAGCGGCTGGGCGACGCGGTCAGGGGCAATCACAAGCTGCGCGAGGGCGCGGGCGTCCAGCACGACATCGTCGTCCTCCAGCGCCGCGCCCGCCAGATCGCCGCCGCGGTCACCGTCTCGGAGACGGCCGCGCGCCGCTGGACCCACCGGATCGACGCGGTGGTGCTCCATCCGGTCGCCGGGCCGATCATCCTGCTCGCGCTGATGTTCGTCATGTTCCAGTCGGTCTTCGCCTGGGCCGAAGCGCCGATGGGCTGGATCGAGGCGGGCATGGCCTGGCTCGAGGGCGCCGTCGCCGGCGCGCTGCCCGACGGGTTCCTCCGCGACTTCCTCGTCCAGGGCCTGATCGCGGGTGTCGGTGCCGTCGTCGTCTTCCTGCCGCAGATCCTGATCCTGTTCGCCTTCATCCTGGTGCTCGAGGCGACCGGCTACATGGTCCGCGCCGCGATGCTGATGGACCGGGTGATGGCCGGTGTCGGCCTGTCCGGCCGCGCGTTCATTCCCCTGCTCTCCAGCTTCGCCTGCGCGGTGCCCGGCATCATGGCGACGCGCACCATCGCCGACGAGAAGGACCGGCTCACCACCATCCTGATCGCGCCGCTGATGACCTGCTCGGCGCGCCTTCCGGTCTATGCGATCATCATCGGCGCGCTGATTCCCGATCGCGCGGTGCTGCCCGGCATCGGACTGCAGGGGCTGGTGCTGTTCGGGCTCTATATCCTCGGCATCGCCGGCGCCTTCTGCGCGGCGCTGCTGCTCCGCCGCACGGTGACGAAGGGTGCGACGTCGGGCTTCATGATGGAGATGCCCAAATACCAGCTGCCGCGCCTGCGCGACATCGTGCTCGGCCTGTGGCAGCGCGCCGAGATCTTCCTGAAGCGCGCCGGCACCACCATCGCCGCCACCGTCGCCATCCTGTGGCTGCTCGCCACCTTCCCCCAGGCGCCGGCGGGCATGAAGCAGAGCGAATATTCGATCGCCGGGCGCATCGCGAGCGGGATCGAAGTCGTGGTGAAGCCGATCGGGTTCAATCACGACATCTCGCTGGCGCTGCTTCCCGCAATGGCGGCGCGCGAGGCGGCGGTCGCGGCGATCGGCACCGTCTATGCCGTCGACAATCCCGAGGATGCCAAGGGCGAGGCGACGATCACCGAGAATCTGCGCAAGCGCTGGAGCCTGCCGACCGCGCTCGCCTTCCTGATGTGGTTCGTCTTCGCCCCACAGTGCATTTCGACGATCGCGGTGACGCGGCGTGAGACCAATGGCTGGAAATGGCCGATGTTCATGATCGGCTATCTCTTCACGCTCGCCTATGCGGCGGCGGGGCTCACCTATTGGAGCGCGGTGGCGCTGGGGCTCTAGTCGCGCCTGGCATCGTCCAGCGCCTTCGCGATGCGCGCCTTTTCGGCGGCCTCGGCCTGCTTCTCGGCCTTGGTTCGGCCGAAGCGCGCGCGATTTTCCTGTGCACGGATCGGCTTCTCGGCCTTTGCCCTGGCCTTGCGCGCCTTGTTGAAGTTGATGATCTCGGCCATATCCTCACCAAAGCATCTACAGATTTCGAAGCGGAGTTTCCATGGCGGGCAGCGTCAACAAAGTGATCCTGGTGGGCAATCTCGGGCGCGATCCCGAGAGCCGCAGCTTCCAGAATGGCGGCAAGGTGGTCGAGCTGCGCATCGCCACCTCGGAAAGCTGGAAGGATCGCAACTCGGGCGAGCGCAAGGAAAAGACCGAGTGGCACACGGTCAAGGTCTTCAACGAAGGCCTGGCGAATGTCGCCGAGCGCTATCTGCGCAAGGGCAGCAAGGTCTATATCGAAGGCGCGCTGACCACCCGCAAATGGCAGGACCAGAACGGCCAGGACCGCTATTCGACCGAGATCGTGCTCCAGGGCTTCAACTCGGTGCTCACCATGCTCGACGGCGCGCCCGGCGGCGGTGGCGGTAGTGGCGGTGGCCGCTCCTCGGGCGGCGACGATTGGAACCCGGGCGGCGGCGATGAGTTTGCCGGTCAGTCGTCCAGCCGGGGCGGCGGCAATTTCAACAGCGGCGGCCAGCGTTCGGGCGGTGGCGGCGGCGGCAGCTTCGGCGGCGGCTTCCCCGACGATCTGGACGACGACGTTCCGTTCTGAGCCTGGCCGTTCCGAGCCTGGCCGCACTGAACCAGGAGGGATCTCCATGCGTGGCGCAGTGACTGGATTGGCCCTGCTGGCGGCGGCCTGTGGCGGCCCCAAGACGACCAACGACCCGGCCGCGCAGAACGTGATCGAGGCGACCTCGAAGGGCGTGCCCGCCAAGGTCGCCGCCGGCACCTGCAACGACAAGCCCGATTTCGTGCCGGTCTACAAGGAAGCCAAGATCATCAGCTGCACCAGCGGGGACGTGGCGGTGACGGGCAGGCGCAGCGGCACGGTGATCTACACCGATTTCGCCACGCCCGCGGCGATTCTCGCCTGGTCGAAGCAGCAGGCCATCGCCTCGGGCCTGTCGCTCGGTATCGAGGACGGCAAGTCGTTCAGCGCGACGGAGGGCGACCGGCGCACGCTGCGGGTGATGGCCGAATCGGGCACGGCGACCACCAACGTCATCGTGAACTGGGGCGTGAGGCGCTAGGCCCGCAAATTCAGGCCTCGACGATCTCGGCGACGCCGAACTTGCCCGCCTGATAGTCCTGATAAGCTTGGCGGATCTCGGCCTCGCTGTTCATCACGAAGGGCCCGTGCGCCACGATCGGCTCGTCGATCGGCGCGGCGTGGCCGAACAGGAACAGCGCGGGGGCGTCGGCGGTGATCGTCACCGTGTCGCCAGGGGCCAGCTCGGCGAGATGGAAATGCGCGACCGCCGTGCCTTCCACGTGGAACACGCCCCGCACGGCGTAGAGGAACACGTCACGCCCCTCGAGCCCGGAAAAGGTCACGCTGCCGCCGGCCGCGATCTCCACCCAGCTCAGGAAGACGCCGGTCAGCGAATCGACCACGCCCTTCGCGCCGCCGAGCTCGCCGGAGACCAGATGAACGGTGGCACCATCGGCGGTGACCGACGGAATCGCCCCGGCCTGCGCGCCGATGTAGCGCGGCGCGGTCATCTTGAGCCTGGCGGGCAGGTTCACCCAGAGCTGGAGGATCTCCATCGGGCCGCCGTCGCGCTTGAACCCGGCGGGGGAGACTTCGGCATGGACGATGCCGCTGCCCGCAGTCATCCACTGGATGCCCCCGGCGCGAATGACGCTCGCATGGCCGGCGCTGTCGGTATGCGCCAGTTCGCCCGCCAGGATGAACGTCACCGTCTCGAAGCCGCGATGCGGATGTGGGCCGAAGGGCAGGCCGCGATTGTTCGCCGGATAGGTCTGCGGGCCGTGATGGTTGAGGAACAGGAAGGTGCCGACATGCCCGATCGCCGGGCCCGGCACCGGCCGCCGCGTGACGAGATCGCCGATGTCGTCGCGAAAGGCCGGGTGCACCCGCTTCACCGTCCGCATCGCATCACCTCCTCAGCAGGAACACCGCATGTTCGGCGAACAGATTGGCCATTGCCGATCCGCAGCTCTGGTCGCCCGAGAGGAACCAGCTGCCCTCCAGCGCGATCCCCCGGCCCTGCACGAACGCGCGGAAGTCGTCGACGGTCACATGGTGGATGTTGGGCGTGGCATACCATTCGACCGGCAGCAGCCGCGTCACCGGCATCCGGCCGCCGAACAGCAGCGAGGCGCGCACCCGCCAATGGGCGAAATTGGGGAAGGAGACGAAGGCGTGCTTGCCGATGCGCAGCAGATTCTCCAGCACCCTGTCCGGGTGGCGGGTGGTCTGCAGCGTCTGGCTGAGAATGGCATAGTCGAAGCTGTTGTCGGGATAGTCGGCCAGGTCGGTGTCGGCATCGCCCTGTACCACCGAGAGCCCCCGGCCCACCGCCGCCGCCACGTCGCCCGCGTCGAGCTCCAGCCCGCGCGCATCGACCTGGCGGGTGTCGCGCAGCGCCGCCATCAGCGCGCCGTCGCCGCAGCCCACGTCGAGCACGCGGCTGCCCGCCGCCACGTTCGCCGCGATGATCGCCAGGTCGGGACGCAGGGTCATCGCGTGTAGAGATCCACGTCGTGCCGCTCCATGCAGCGCTCGGGATGCGGGATCTGCGTCCAGCCGAGCTTGGCATAGAGCGGCTGCATGTCGCGGGTGAAGAGCAGCCAGCGGCGCAGGCCGGCCAGCTCGGGATGCGCCTGCACCGCTTCGAGCATCCGGGTCGCCACGCCCCGGCCCCGGTGCGCCGGCAGCACGAACACGTCCGCCAGATAGGCGAAGGTCGCGCGATCGGTGATCACCCGGGCGAAGCCCACCTGCTCGTCCTGGCCTGCCTCGTCCCTGGCGAAGGCGCCGGCGCAGAAGGAATTACCGATCGAGTTCTCGACGATGTGCCGCGGGATGCCCCTGGCCCAATAGGATCCGCTCAGGAACGCATGGATCAGGTCGAGATCCAGCTCGGCCTTGTCGAACGAGATGCGATAGTCGCTCATGCCGTCCCCGCTTCCAGGAAGCCGCGCACCACCCGGTCGAGCTCGGGGCTCTCGAGCAGGAAGGCGTCATGGCCGAAGGGCGATCGCAGCTCGACGAAGCTGGCCCGCGCGCCCGCCGCGTTGAGCGCATGGACGATCGTGCGCGATTCGCTCGTCGGATAGAGCCAGTCGGTGTCGAAGCTGACCACGCAGAAGCGCGCGCCGCTGCCCCGGAAGGCGCTGGCGAGCAGCCCGCCATGCTCCTCGGCCAGGTCGAAATAGTCGAGCGCCCGGGTGATGTAGAGATAGGAATTGGCGTCGAACCGGTCGACGAACGCCAGGCCCTGGTGGCGCAGATAGCTCTCCACCTGGAAGTCCGCGTCGAAGCCGAAGGTCTTGGCGCCGTCCGGCTTCTCCGGCCGGCTCTGCAGCTTGCGGCCGAACTTGGCGGTGAGCCCCGCTTCGGAGAGATAGGTGATGTGCGCCGCCATCCGTGCCACCGCCAGCCCGGCGGCGGGGGGATCATTGTCGGCATAATAGTCGCCGCCGCGCCATTTGGGATCGGCCATCACGGCCTGGCGGCCGACTTCGTGGAAGGCGATGTTCTGCGCGGAATGCCGCGCGGCGCTGGCGATGACCACGGCCGAGGCGACGCGCTCGGGGAAGGTCGCCGCCCAGCTCAGCGCCTGCATGCCGCCCATCGAGCCGCCGACCACGGCGAACAGCTTCCCTACGCCGAGATGATCGAGCAGCATCGCCTGGGCGCGGACCATGTCGCGGATGGTGATGACCGGGAAGCCCATCCCCCAGGGCTTGCCCGTGGCGGGATTGACCGTCGCCGGCCCGGAGCTGCCGAGGCAGCTGCCCAGCACGTTCGAGCAGACGATGAAATAGCGATCGGTGTCGATCGGCTTGCCCGGCCCCACCATGCGCGCCCACCAGCCGGGCTTGCCGGTGCGCGGATGGGTGGAGGCGACATGCTGGTCGCCGGTCAGGGCGTGGCACACCAGGATCGCGTTGCCGCCATCGGCGGCGAGCGTGCCATAAGTCTCGTAGCCGATGTCGAGCGGCGACAGCAGCCCGCCGCCGTCGAGGCGCAACGGCCCCGGCAGCGTCACCGAACGGCCAGTGCCATAACGCGGATCGTCGGACATTCCGCGGTCGTTAGGAGGCTGTGCGTCTCGGTTCAAGCGGCCTTGGCATCGATCCGCGTGCCCAGCACGGCGGCGGCGGCCATCCGCCCGGTCTGCGCGGCGCCGTTCATATAGCCCGGAAAGGCATCGGAGAGATGCTCGCCCGCGAACCAGATCCGTCCCGCATGGGGCACCTGGTCGCCGCCCCCGCCCCCGCCTTCACCCTCGACGTACAGCAGCTTCGAGAAGCGGGTGAGCTGGCCGGGGGCATAGTTGCAATAGGCGCCGAGCGTGAGTGGCTGGGCGTGCCAGTTGGTGCGGGTGAAGGGGCCGGTGGCGGCCTCGACCAGCCCGGGGATCGCGGCCGCGGCGCTGGCGGCGAAGCGGGCGGCGAGCGCGGACGGCGCCTCGCTCTGCGCGCGCAGCACTTCGTCGCCGCCCAGGAACCAGGTCCAGACCGGCGAGAGCCCGTCCTTGCGATGCACGCTGCCGTCCCAGCCCAATGCCCAGCCGGCCCGCGGATCGGTCTGCCACAGCTCGCCGCCCACCCCCATCGGCCGGCGCCACGGCATGGCATTGGTGCCCGACTGGACCTTCTCGTTGAAGCCCAGCTCCATCTCGCCGATGAACGCGCGCCAGGCGGCGGGAAGCGGTACGCGGAAATCGATCTGGCGGGTGAGCGGCCCGGGCACCGCGACGATCAGCGTGTCGGCATCCGCGGTCGAGCCGTCGAGGAAATGGAGCTTCAGCCCCGGCTCGACGCGGTGCAGGCGCTTGCCGGTGGCGATCCGATCGGCATGGAACGCGCTCATCGCCTCGATCAGCGCCGAGCTGCCGCCCTCGATCACATAGCGCTCGTCGGCGCCGCCCAGCACTTCGGCGCGCCGGCCGTCCACCGTCGGCAGGTTGAAGATCAGCTCGATCGCCGAGGCGCGATTGGGCTCGACGCCATATTCGGTGCGGCTGGTCGCCTCGAGCAGCTGGCGGACCCAGGGCTCGCGGATCCGCGCGGCGTGCCGTTCGAGATAGTCGTGGATCGACAGGCGATCGAGGCGGGGCGCGACGCGGGCATGGTCCGCGTCCAGCCGGTCGGCGTCCTTCCCGATCTGCGCGGCGATCGGACGCAGCGCCGCGGCCAGCTCCGCGTCGCTCACCAGCCGGCCGTTCGCGAGGATCAGCGTGTCGTGCGGCTCGTGCTTGCGATCGCGCAGCGCCACGCCGAAGCGCGCGAGCAGCGCGTGCATGTCATAATGGTCGGTGTTGACCAGCTGGCCGCCCGCCTCGAACGTCCAGTCGCCCGATCTGTGCGTGTACATGCGCCCGCCGGTGCGGCCACGGCCTTCGTACAGAAAGGCATCCATGCCGGCCTTGCGCAGATGATGGAGCGCGCTGAGGCCCGCGATGCCGCCGCCGACGATCGCCACCCGCCCGGGCGCGCGCGCCGCGGCGGGGCGAGGGAAGGCGCCCGCCATACCGGTCGCGGCCATCGCCCGCAGCACCGCGCGCCGTGTCGCGCCGCTCGCGCCCCTGACCGGCATCGCCTCGCCGGCCGCTTCCAGATTGCGTCGCCGCGCCGCTTCCAGCGCGCGCCAGACGATGCCGTTCCCCCGCATTGCCCCTCCCCGGCTCCCTTTAACCATGAAGCCCTAGAGCCTGACCCTTGCCATCCGGTAACCATTCCGCCAAGCCGCGCGACCATGACCGCACCTGTTCCCAAGCCCTGGATCATGGAAATCGCCCCCTATGTGCCGGGGCGCTCCACCACCGACGACGGCCGCAAGGTCTCGAAGCTCTCGTCCAACGAGAACCCGCTCGGCACCTCGCCCAAGGCGCGCGCGGCGTTCCTGACCGCCGCGACCAGCCTCGAGCGCTATCCCGATGCCAGCGCCGTCGAGCTGCGCGAGACGATCGCGGCGAAATACGGCCTCGATCCCGCGCGGATCATCTATGGCAATGGTTCGGACGAAGTGCTGCATCTCGCTGCGGGCGCCTTTGCCGGCCCGGGCGACGAGATCATCTACGTCCATTACGGCTTCACCGTGTATCCGATCGCCACCCGCCGCGTCGGCGCGACGCCGGTGGTGGCGCCGGACAGGGACTATGCGACCGATGTCGACGCCATCCTCGCCTCGGTGACCGAGCGCACGAGGATCGTCTTCGTCGCCAACCCCAACAACCCGACCGGCACTTATGCGCCGCGCAGCGAGATCCTGCGCCTCCATGCCGGCCTGCCCGGCCATGTGCTGCTCGTGCTCGACCATGCCTATGCCGAATATATCGAAGGCGACGACGACGATGGCGGCATGGAGCTGGCCCGCACCGCGCCCAACGTGCTGGTGACACGCACCTTCTCCAAGATGTACGGCCTCGCCGCCGAACGGATCGGCTGGGGCTATGCCTCGGCCCCGATCATCGAGGCGATGCACCGTATCCGCCTGCCCTTCTCTATCACCATCGCCGGCACCGCGGCGGCGGTCGCGGCGCTGGGCGATGCCGATTTCGTCGCCCACACCAAGGCGCACAATGCGCAGTGGCGCCGCTGGTTCGCGGACGAGATCGCCAAGCTGGGCAACAAGGGCCTGCGCGCCGTGCCGAGCCAGGCGAATTTCGTCCTCGTGCTGTTCGAGGGCCATCTCACCGCCGAGGCAGCCTACAAGGGGCTGATGGACGCCGGCTATATCGTCCGCTGGCTGCCCGGACAGGGGCTGCCGCACGGCCTGCGCATCACCATCGGCACCGAGGACGAGACGCGCGGCGTGATCGCGGCGCTTCGCAGCCTGGCGGGCGAGGACTGATGCTGCCCGCGCCTGCGGAAGACGGGCGGCAGCAGCCGCCCTTTGCCCGGGTGACGATCATCGGCCTGGGCCTGATCGGCTCTTCGATCGCGCGGGCGGTGAAGCAGCACATGCCGAGCGTGCGCGTGACCGGCTTCGACGCCGATCCGGCGGTGCGCGGGACCGCGGTGCGCATCGCGCTGTGCGACGACGTCGCCGACACCGCCGGCACCTCGGTGATCGACGCCGATCTCGTCATCCTCTGCGTCCCCGTCGGCGCGATGGGCGCGGCGGCGGCGGGCATCGCCGCAGACCTGCCCGCCGATGCGATCGTCAGCGATGTCGGCTCGTGCAAGGAAAGCGTGGTCGAGGCGGTGCGTGCCGCGCTGCCGGATGCGACCTTCGTTCCCGCGCATCCGGTGGCGGGCACCGAGAATAGCGGCCCCGAGGCCGGCTTCGCCTCGCTGTTCCATGGCCGCTGGTGCATCGTCACGCCGGCGGAGGGCACCGACGTGCCGGCCGTGGAGCGGGTGCGCGAATTCTGGAAGCGGCTGGGCGCCGAGGTCGAGACGATGGCGCCCGATCATCACGATCGCGTGCTGGCGGTGACCAGCCACCTGCCCCACCTGATCGCCTATACGATCGTCGGCACCGCGTCGGACATGGAGGAAGTCACCCAGTCCGAGGTCATCAAATATTCGGCCGGCGGCTTCCGCGACTTCACGCGCATCGCCGCCTCGGACCCGACGATGTGGCGCGACGTGTTCCTGGCGAACAAGGAAGCGGTGCTCGACATGCTCCAGCGCTTTTCCGAGGACCTGACCGCGCTCCAGCGCGCGATCCGCTGGGGCAAGGGCGACGAGCTGTTCGAACTGTTCAGCCGGACCCGCGCGATCCGCCGCTCGATCATCGAGCAGGGCCAGGACGACGCGGCGCCCGATTTCGGCCGCACGCACGACTAGCTGCCGGCGGGAACGACGCCGACGCTTCGCGACCGGCACCGGCCCGCGATTCACCCGTTCAGTGCGTTGATCCCGGCATGCACCCGCGCCTCGGCCTCTGCGCGCGGCAGGCCGGGCGGGATCATCGGCTCGAACCGGAAGGTGACGACGCCCGGTCTCTTGATGCCGTGCTTGGGCCAGACATGGCCGCTCTTCACTGCGATCGGCACCACGGGCAGGTCGAGCATCCGATACAGCCCGGCAAAGCCCGAACGGAGCTCCGGCTTCTCGCCCGGCTTCACGCGCGTTCCTTCGGGGAAGATCATCACCGACCGGCCCTGCTTCAATGCGGCCTGCGCATCCTTCATCATCGCGCGGAGCGCCGAGGCATTGGCGGTGCGGTTGACGATGATGACGCCGTAGCGCCGCGCCGCCCAGCCCCAGAGCGGGATCCGCGCCAGCTCGCGCTTCATCACCGTGGCGGGCGAGCCCAGCAGCCGGCTCAGCTCCAAGGCCTCGAACAGCGATTCGTGCTTGCCCGCGAACAGCACCGGGCCCTTGGGAATCTCGCCCTCGATCTTCACCCGGATCCCCAGGATCCAGCGCGCCGACCAGCGCATCAGCGCCACCCAGCCCATCGCATAGCTGCGCAGCGCGTCGCCGCCCAGCAGCGCGACGAAGGGCACGAGCAGCACCATCGGCACCGAGAGGCCGTAGAAGAAGATCGAGAAGGCGAGCGTGCGGAGCAGGTTCATCAGCTGCCGCCCAGCAGCAGCGCGATCCGCCGCACGAGATATTTGTGATATTCGCGGAACAGCATCGCGAAGCCCGGCTGGCTGCGCACCGGATCGCCGATCACCTCGACGCCCCGCAGGGCGTGGGCCAGCTCGAGCCGGGCGCGCGGCATGTGCCAGTCGGACGTCACCAGCCGCACCGTCCTGTACCGGTGCTCCTTCACCCATTCCGCGGTTTCCTCCGCGTTGGAGCGGGTGTCGACCGCCTGCCAGCCCAGGTCCACGCAGCAGCGCATCAGCTTCCGGTCGATCTTGTATTCCGCGGCGAACTCGCCGGGGCGCACATCGGGATCGACGCCGCTGACCAGCATCCGCTGGGCATCGCCCGCGCGCAGCACCTCAAGCCCGCGGTCGATTCGCTTCGATCCGCCGGTCAGCACCACGATCGCGTCGGTCTTGCGGTTCTCCAGCGGGTGGCCGAGCGAGAGCATGAACGCCGCGAAGCCGAGCAGCCAGGCGATCACCACCAGGGCGATGAGGCGCAGGATCACAGCGTGCGGCCCAGCGCACGCAGCACGGTGCTCCGCGCCGCGAAGGTGGCGAGCAGTGCGAAGCCCAGCGGCAGCAGCAGGAGCAGGAACCAGTCGCGCTGCTGCAGCGCCACGCCGCTCAGCATCTCCGAGCCCACCAGCGCCATGCGCGACTGGAGGAACCAGACGAGCCCCAGCGCCGCCGCGGAGCCGAGCAGGCCGCCGAACAGCGTGTCGAACGCGATCCGCCGCTGGAACAGGCGGGCAATCTGGACATCGGTGGAGCCGAGCATGTGCAGCACATCGATGGTGTCGCGGTGCGTGTCCAGCCCCGAACGCGCGGCGAGCAGCACCACGGCAGCGGTGGCGGTGGCGATCAGCAGCATCAGCCCCACCGCGAGCCAGCTCATCGTGGTCATGAAGCTGCGCACCGGCGAGAGCCATTGCGCATGCCGGTCGATCCGGGCGCCCGGGGCGATGGCGCGGGCGGTGCGCTCGACCATGGCCAGGCTGCTGCCATGCACTTCGACGTCGATCATCGCCGGCATCGGCAGGTCGGGATCGAGCCCGGTGTCGCCCAGCCAGGGCTTGAGCAGCTCGGCCAGCCGCTGGCGATCGACTTCGGCGGCGCGCGCCACGCCGGGGATCCTCGCCACCGCCGCGCGGATCGCCGCCGCCTCGCCGTCGCGCGTCGCGGCATCGGGTTCGACGATCTGGATGGTCAGCCGCCCCGCCAGCTGGCGATCGAGCTGCGCGGTGGCGGCGAACATGCCCAGCCCCAGCGCGCCGGCGAGCACGGTGAGGAACAGCATGATCGCCATGATCCAGGTCATGGCGCGCGTGCGCCGGCTCTCGTCGAGCAGGCGGCGGTCGGGCGCATTGGGGTTGAGGCTCAGCTTCATGCGCGCCCCGGCGGATTGCGCAAGGCGCCGGTCGGATCGTTGAGCCGGCCCTTTTCGAGCCGCATCATGTGCGCGTTGGGAATGCGGTTGAGCAGGTGGAAGTCGTGCGTGGCGACCACGACGGTGGTGCCCAGGCGATTGAGGCTGTCGAACAAGTGCAGCAGCCGCTCGGCCATGTCGGGATCGACATTGCCGGTCGGCTCGTCGGCGACCAGCAGTTCGGGGCGGCCGATCACCGCGCGGGCGATGGCGATGCGCTGCTGCTCGCCGCCGGAGAGCGTCGGCGGCCGGGCCCGGCCGCGATCGGTCAGCCCCACCCAGGCGAGCATCTCGCGCACCGGCGCCTCGATATCGCCTTCCGACACGCCCGCCACCCGCAGGGGGAGCGCGATATTGTCATAGGCGGAAAGATGGGGAACGAGGCGGAAGTCCTGGAACACCACGCCGATCCGCCGGCGAAAGCCGGGCAGGCGCGCGCGGGGCAGGGCGCCGGCATCCTCGCCGAACAGGCGCACCGTGCCGCGGCTCGGCCGCTGGGCCAGATAGAGGAGCTTGAGCAGCGAGGTCTTGCCCGCGCCGGAGGGGCCAGTGAGGAAATAGAAGGCGCCCGTGTTCAGCGTGAAGCTGACGTCCGAGAGAGTCTCGTCGCCCGAACCATAGCGCAGGCCGACATTCTCGAATTGGACGATGCTGGCCATCTGGCTCCCGGCGCTTCCCTCGCCCCTGCCATCGCACAGCCGCTGGCGGCTCACAAGAAGCTGGGGATACTCGGGCACGGGACTCTTGTGGGCGCGAATCGATGGGTCTAGAATCGTGACAATCGGGCGACGGGGCCCGTCTTGTGAGCCGCGCGTAATGATCCTCGAATGCAGCCAGTGCCGTACTCGCTACCTGGTGCCCGACAGCGCCATCGGCGCCGATGGCCGCACCGTGCGCTGCGCGAGCTGCAAGCATAGCTGGTTCCAGGCGCCGGCCGCGCTCGACCTGACGACGCGGGCCACGGCTGCCGACGGCCCGGTCACCCAGGCCTCCGATCGCGTGGCCGAGCCGCCGAGGCGTGAAGCGCCGGCGCCGCGGGTGTTCGACGATGCCTCGATCACCGCCGCGGCCGGCGGGCCGGCGCCGGACTATGATCCCTTCGCGCCCCAGCCGCCGTTCAAGCCGCGGCGCAACCCCGCCCGGCGCTGGACCGCGGCCGCGTTCGTGGCCGGCTTCTCGATGCTGCTCGGCACCGGGGCGATCCTCTATTCGGGCGCGCCCGGGCTGGCGGCACAGATGGGGCTGGGCCTCGGCATGGGCCGCGAAGTCGAGACGCCGCTGGTCTTCGCCGACAAGAATGCCGAGCTGCGTACCCAGACCAATGGCAGCGAATTGTTCATGATCTCGGGCAAGGTCGCCAATCCCACCGCGGACAAGCAGCGCGTGCCCGACATCCGCATCGAGCTCCGGGACAAGCAGAACCAGCTGGTCTATAGCTGGCGGGTGACGCCGCAGGTCCGCGAGATCGGCCCCAAGCAGACGATCGACTTCAATTCGGCCCAGCTCGACCCGCCGCGCAACGCAAGCACGGCGCGGCTGAGCTTCGCTACCGAAATCGGCGGCTGACCCACCAGAGCCGCGCGCCATGGAGCGCGGCGGCGACGACCATCCCGAATCCCGAAGCGAGGACGAGGCCGGTTGCGCCCCAGCCTGCGAGGTGGACAAAGGCCAGCCCCGCCCCGCCGGTGACGAGGAAGAAGGCGATCACCGAGTTGATGCCGGCCACCACCTGGTCGCCCAGCGAGCGCAGCGCATAGACGCATACCACCTGGATCCCGTCGAACAGGATGAAGGGGGCCCAGACGGGCAGCATGGCGAGCGCCAGGCCGTGCACCTGGGGTATCGCGGGGAACAGCGCGACGAAGGGATGCGGTATCAGGATCAGCAAGGCCGCGAGCAGGCCCGTCGCCAGCGCCGCCAGCGCGGCGGCGATGGCGGCGCGGCGCGCCGCTTCCCGGGGGACGCCTTCGCCCACCGCATTGCCCGCGCGCACGCCCGCCGCCGATCCGAGCCCCAGCGCCACCGAGAAGGTCACGTTGTGGATCGAGAAGACGATCTGGAAGGCGTGGGTGGTGACTTCCCCCAGCTCGGTCGAGAGGGCGATCAGGATCGAGAAGCCGACCAGCTCCAGGCCCGAGGCGATGGCGGGGACCAGGCCGAACAGCGCCAGCCCCAGCGCGCCCTTCAGCGAAGCGCGGCTGAAGATGCCGGCCAGATCGTGCACGCCGCGCTGCCTTGCCCGGGGCAGGGTCCAGGCCGCGCCGATCATCCCCGCCGCGCCCAGCGCCGAGGCGATGGTGGTGGCCAGCGCCGCGCCGACGGCGCCCATGGCGGGCAAGCCGAGATGGCCGGCGGACAGGGCCCAGGCGAGCAATGCGTTGACCGGCAGGATCGCAAGGTTGACGACCGTCACGCGCTGCGGCCGGCTCACCCCTTCCAGGAAGAAGCTCGCGGTGACGATCAGCAGCTGGAAGGGATAGGCGAGCGCCATCACCCGCACCACGTCCCCTGCCATCGGCGCGATCTCGCCCGCCACGCCGATGCCGCGCAGCATCGGTTCGGCAAGGGCGAAGAGCGTCAGCGCGCTGATCATGCCCAGCACGGTGGCGAGCAACAGCCCCTGGTGGAACGCGCGGCCGGTGCCGGGCAGGTCCTTCGCGCCATCGGCCCGCGAGACATGGACGAGCACGCCCGAAAGCGCACCCAGCCCCATCACGATGCCCGGGAAGGTGAGCGCGCGGCTCGCCCCCAGCGCGGCCACTTCCTCGGTGCCGGTGAAGCCGACGACGATCACGTCGGTGACGTGCAGGATCGTCCAGTTCAGGCTGGTCAGCGCCACCGGCCATGCAAGCGACAGGATTCGGCGCATCTCGGCGGAAAGGGCGGGGGACAGGCGCATGGGAGGGCGCGCCTAGCGGATTTCGCGCCGTTTGGAAAAGCGTACGGCAATGGCTTGCATTGTCCGAAACGCATTGCTAGGGGCCGCTGCCTTACCAGCCGTCGGTATTCATCCGGCGGAGTTTCACGTGCGGTCGTGGCGGAACTGGTAGACGCGCAACGTTGAGGTCGTTGTGGCCGAAAGGCCGTGGAAGTTCGAGTCTTCTCGACCGCACCAGTGAAAGATGCAGCGCCCGGCGGAGCCGGGCGCAGCCCTCCCCGCGGTGCCGCGATTTTTTCCAGGACCGGGCAAACTTCTGCGACAAGTGGCGATTAGCCACGCCCCATTCATGCAAGCGGTGTCAGGTGCGCCGCGGGGTTTTCGACGAGGGTGGGGGATTGATGCGTTCGACGTTGAAGCTGGGTTGCGCGGTTGCCGGTCTGCTCGTCGGTGCGATGCCCGGTGGGGCATGGGCCCAGGCGCAGCAGCAGCCCGCGCCTTCGCCGGCCCAGGATCGCCCCGCACGGCAACACCCCTCGCAGCCGGCCGCCGCGCAGGAGCAAGGCTCGGACGAGCTGGGCGACGAGGGCACGATCGTCGTCAACGGCGTGCTGCCCGGCGCGGTCAAGACCGACGTCAAGCCCGAGGTCCAGCTCAATCCGGCCGATATCCGCGCCTATGGCGCCTCGAACGTCTCGGAACTGATCACGGCGCTGCAGGCGCAGCTCGGCAGCAGCTCGGGGCGCGGCGACGAGCAGCCGGTGATCCTGATCAGCGGCCGCCGCTCGAGCATGAACGAAGTCCGCGACCTGCCGACCGAGGCGATCGAGCGGATCGACATCCTGCCCGAGGAAGTCGCGCTGCAATATGGCTATGGCGCCACGCAGAAGGTGATCAACGTCGTGCTGCGCAACCGCTTCCGCGCGCTCACCACCGTGCTGGAAGGGCAGATGCCCACCGCCGGCGGCAATGCGACCGAGAGCGCCAACCTCAACATCCTGAAGCTCAACCGCGACGGGCGGGTGACGCTGGACGTCAAATATAATCAGAATTCCGCGATCCTAGAGAGCGAGCGCGGGGTCAGCCGCGTCGGAAATTCGCTGTTCGATACGCGCGGCAACATCACCGGCATCGGCGGCGCGGAGATCGATCCCGCGCTGAGCGCGCTCGCCGGCATGCCGGTGACGATCGCCGGCGTGCCGGCGGGGGCGGCCGGCAGCCTGCAATCGCTCGCCGCCTATGCCGCCAATGCCAATGATCCCAACGTCACCGATCTCACGCCCTATCGCACGCTGGTGGGGCCGGCGAAGAACCTGACGATCAGCGGCATCTACAACCGCGCGCTCTCGCCCAAGGTGAGTGCCACCGCCACCGTCAATCTGGACGTCAACGAGAGCGAATCCTGGCTGGGCCTGCCGAGTGCGACCTTGCTCCTGCCTGCCGGCAACCCGTTCTCGCCCTTCGGCCAGAATGTCGAGCTGCGGCGCTACTACGACAATCTCAATCCGCTCACCCGCTCGAGCGGCAGCCAGTCGCTGCGCGGCGAAGTGACGATCAACGGCGACAGTTCGCCCTGGATCAACAGCTGGCGCTGGTCGGTCAACGCCAATTACCAGCAGACCGGTAGCGACACCACGACGACGCGCGGCGTCGATCCCGTCGCGATGCAGGCGCTGCTCAATGCCAATGACGCCGGTTTCAATCCGTTCGCGGCGATCCCCTATGGCCTGGTCGGGAGCCGGCCGGACGACTGGACGGAATCGACCACCAAGGTCGGCAATGTCGAGTTCCTCACCAACGGCCCGCTGTTCAAGCTGCCCGCGGGCGACGTGACCACCAGCATCCGCGTGGCGGGCCGCACCAACGATCTTTCGGGCAAGTCCTTCCGCGCGGGCCAGTCCAGCGCCAGCGACATCTCGCGCGACATCGGCGCGGTGCGCGGCAACATCACCATCCCGATCACCAGCCGCCGCCGGGCGGTGCTCGACGCGATCGGCGACTTCTCGGTCAATGCCAATTTCGAGATCGAGCAGCTCTCGGACTTCGGCCGGCTGACCACCACCGGCTATGGCTTCAACTGGTCGCCCATCACCCAGGTCCAGGCGATCGTCAGCTTCATCAACGACAGCAACGCGCCGACGCCGGGCCAGCTCGGCAATCCCGTGGTCACCACGCCCAACGTGCCCATCTATGATTTCGTGCGCGGCGAGAGCGTCAACATCACCCAGATCACCGGCGGCAACCCGCAGCTCGGCGCCGACAGCCGGCACGTATTCCGCCTCGGCCTCAACATCCGGCCGTTCACCGAGACCAATCTCGGCATCGTGGTGAACTACACCAATGTGCGCTTCCGCAACGCGATCCAGAATTTCCCGGGCGCTTCGGAGGAACTCGAGGCCGCCTTCCCCGATCGTTTCGTGCGGGACGGCAGCGGACGGCTGCTCAGCCTCGATACGCGCCCGGTGAACTATGACCGGACCGCGCATTCCGAACTGCGCTGGGGCTTCAACCTGTTCATTCCCATCGCCTCGCCCCAGCAGAAGCGCATGCGCGAGCGCCGCGAGGCGTTCATGAAGGCGCGCGAGGAATCGCGCCGCACCGGCCAGCCCATGCCGGCCGAGATGACGGCGATGTTCGACCAGTTCCGCCGCCTCGGCCAGCAATCGAGCCTGTTCGGCGGCACGCTGAGCCAGCAGTTCCGCGGTCCGCGCCCCGAGGGGCAGCAGGGCCAGGGACCGCAGCCGGACCAGGGCCAGGGACGCGTGCAGACCGACGGGCCGGGCCAGGGCCCCGGCGGCGGCCCGGGCGGCGATGGCGGCCCGCGCCGCTTCGGTGGGCCCGGCGGCGGTGGCGGCGGTGGCCGCGGCGGTTTTGGCGGCGGGGGCGGCGGCAACCGCATCCTGCTCAGCGCCTATCACACCTGGGTGCTCAAGGACGAGATCCAGATCCGGCCGGGCCTGCCCGTGATCGACCGGCTGGACGGCGAGGGCTCGCAGTCGATCGCGGCGCACCGGGTGGATTTCACCGCCGGCATCAAGCGCGACGCGCTGCTGCTCCAGCTCAACGGCAACTGGCAGAGCGGCACCCGCACCACCAGCGGCACCGCGGCGATTCCGGGCAGCGCCACCGAGCTCAACTTCGGCAGCCTAGCCAAGCTGAACCTGCTGGCCGAGTTCAATCCGGGCCAGGATATCGACTTCCTGCTCAAGCACCCCTGGTTCCGCGGCTCGCGGGTGCAGTTCCGGGTCGACAACCTGTTCGATGCCCGGCAGCGGGTGACCGACCAGAACGGCGTGACGCCTTCGGCCTATGCGCCCAATCTGCGCGATCCGATCGGCCGCACGATCAAGCTCACCTTCCGCAAGCAGTTCTTCTGATCGGCGATCAGCGCGGCAATGGCGTCCCGGCCTCGCGGCTGGCGCGCAGGCCGGGGCGGAAACGGCCCTGCTGGTCCTGGTCCATGATCCGGCGATAGAGCAGGGTGATCGAGACGCGGCGGTTGCGCGGATCGGCGGGGTTGTCGACGATCAGCGGCTCGCGGTCGGCCACGCCCTCGATCCGCTCGAAGCGCATCTCGGTCACGCCGCCGGAGAGCAGCCGCCGGCGCGTGGCTTCGGCGCGGCCGCTCGACAACATCCAGTTGTTCATCGCCAGCGGGTCGCCATAGCCCAGGCTGTCGGTATGGCCGCGGATCATGATCGGGTTTTCCATGCCCTTGATCGAGTCCGCGATCGTGCCGATCAGCGCGCTCGCCTCGGGCACCAGCGCCGTGGTGCCCAGGTTGAACATCGAATAATTGGCATCGTCGAGCAGGTCGATCCGCATCCCGTCGCGCGTCGGCACGAAGCGGACGTGATTGGCGAGCTTCGAAAGCGCCGGCGTCGTCCGCATCCGCTCGCGGATCCGCTTGGCGGTCTCGTCGAAATTCTTCTGGTCCTGCTGGGTCAGCGCGCGCTGATCCTTCAGCGTGCCCTTGGCGCCGGTGCCGACATTGTTGCCGCCGCTGCCGCCCACCGGCACGGTGAGCGCCCGCGTGCCGGTCTGCGAGGCCTTGCCCGGATAATTGTCGCGCTGGTTGATCGCCTCGCCGCCGAACAGGCCGTTCGAGCCGGCGCTGTTCTGCTTCAGCTCGACCAGCGTCGGCGCGAAATAGTCGGCGAGCGCCTTGCGCTGCTTCTCGGTGGTGGCGCCCAGGATCCAGAGCAGCAGGAAGAACGCCATCATCGCGGTCACGAAGTCGGCATAGGCCACTTTCCAGGCGCCGCCGTGATGGCCGCCATGCCCCTCGACATAGATCTTCTTGACGATGATCTTGGGCGGCGCGTTGATGCCGTGGGGAGCGCGCGCGGTCGCCATGGCCTAGCGCCCCCGCAGCCCGTCGAACACCTCGCCGAAGCCCGGCTGGTTGGCGTACGCGATGCTGGAGCGGGCGGCCTCGATCACCAGCGGCTGCGGATGGCCGTGGAGCGAGGCGATGATGATCTGCTTCACCACGTGATAGATCGCCGAATCGGCGTCGATCACCTGCTGCAGGCGGCCCGCCAGCGGCGCGACGATGCCATAGGCCAGCAGCACGCCCATGAAGGTGCCGACAAGCGCCGAGCCGATCATCGCGCCCAGGATGCTCGGCGGCTTGTCGATCGAGCCCATCGTCTTCACCACGCCGAGCACGGCGGCGACGATGCCGAGCGCCGGCAGCGCGTCGCCCAGCGACTGGAGCGTGGTCTGCGGACCCTGCACCTCGTGGTGGTGGGTCTTGATCGAATTGTCCATCACCTCCTCGACCGCGTGCACGTCGAGCGTGCCCGACGAGACGACGACGAGGCGGAGCGTGTCGGTGATCAGGTTGATCAGCGTGTGGTCGGCGAGCAGGCGCGGATATTCGGCGAAGATCGCGCTCGACTTGGGATCCTCGACATGCGGCTCGAGCGCGATCGGCCCTTCGGTCCGCAGCATCTTCATCAGCTTGGAGACCAGGAAGATCGTGTCGAGATAGTCCTGCTTCTTGTACTTGGGGCCCTTCAGCACCTTGACCAGGCCGCCGCCGAGCGCCTTCAGCTCCTTCATCGAATTGCCGATGACGAGCGCGCCCATCGCGGCACCGCCGATGATCAGCATCTCGTGCGGAATGGCCTCGAGCACGGGGCCGAGCGCGCCGCCGGTGATCGCGAAACCACCAAAGACCATCGCGAGCAGGATGACGAGGCCGATTGCCGGAAACATGTGCGCGAAGAACCCCTATTTTGACGTCTCGGTTAACGACCGTTTCGCCGTTATCTTCAGCGGAAAAACGTGGTTAATTCGTTACCGGGGCGAATTATTTCGCCGTTTCGCTTGGATTTTCCGGGGGACCGCCTAGTCGGGATCGACGTTCCGCCCTGTCCCTTCCGCTCCCGGCGGCAAGGGAGGAAGTTGAATGTCGCGGCCTCCCCCTTCCGTCATGCCGAACGCGTTTCGGCATTCAATTCTCCACCCGCGATATCGCTGGTGGCACGCTGGACCCTGAAACAAGTTCAGGGTGACGACGGAAGTTGGGCGCCTGCCTGTGCCTATTTGAGATGGTTACTTGATATAGTCGAACAGCGACACGCTGTTCAGCTTGGAGAAGCTGGCCTGGGTGGCCTGAAGCACGGTCAGCGTCTTCTGCAGGTTCGCCACCGCGGTGGGGATGTCGGTATCCTCGATGCCCGAGCGCGTGGCCTCGCGGGTCTCCGCCACGTCGGTCAGCCGGTCCGCCTGGAGATCGAGCCGCGCGCCGCGGGCGCCGACCGAGGCGCGCGCCAACGCCACCGTGTCGAGCGAGGCATTGATTCCGTTCAGCGCCGTGGCGCCGGCCGCCTGCACGTTGCCGCCGGTCTTGAGCGCATCGGCAAGGTTGCCCAGGGTCGCGAAAATGTCGGCGCCGGCGGGGCTGAACACCCGCTGGCCGCTGATCGTCGGCTGGATGTTCTCGCCGTCGCCGATCGGGATGGCCGAGGGCTCGCCGGTGCCGGCGAAGCTGATCGAGCCGTCGGCGTTCTTCACATAGGCGGCATCGCCGGTCGCGCCGCCGAACAGCGGCTGGCCGCGAATGTCGTCCTTGGTGTTGGCGAGGGCGAACAGCGTGTCGCGGATCGAACTCAACTCCTCGCCGATCGACGCGCGATCCGAATCCGAAAGCGTGTCGTTCTTGGCGCGCGTCGCGAGTTCGAGGGCGCGCTGGAGCTGCGTCTCGACGCCCTCCAGCGTCTGGTCGGTCTGCGAGACCACGCCCTGGGCGACGGTGATGTTGGCCTTGTAGGTCGCGTCCGCGGTGGTGGCGCGCTTGATCTGCTGCAGCTTGATATAGGCCGCCGCGTCCGAGACCGCGGTCACGCCCAGCTTGGTCGTGGCGATCTGGGTCTGGGTCTTGTCGGCCTCGGCGGTGAGCTGGGTCATCAGCGACACCGGCCGGCCGTACATCTGCGAAGTGGAGATGCGCATGATCGTCTACCTGATATCGAGGATGGATTGCAGCGTCTCGCGCGCGATCTGGATCACGCGAGTGGACGCCTGATAGGCTTGCTGGAAGCGCATCAGGTCGACCGCTTCCTCGTCGATGTTCACGCCGCTCACCGAATCGCGCGCCGAGACGGCGGCGTCGCGGATCGCGGTCTGCGCGTCGGCCACGCTGTTGCGGCCCGAAAGCGCCGCGCCATTGGCCGCGGTGAGATCGGTCACGCCCTGCTCGAACTTGCCGCTGGTGCGCAGCGTCTCGAAGCCGGCGAGGTTCGCATTGTCGCGCGGGCCCGCGCCCGCGGCGGCGGCGGCGATCCCGCGCGGATCGGTCATGACCGTGGCGAGCTGATAGGCGGGGTCGCCCACCGTGAAGATCGGCTGGCCGGCACTGCCCTGCAGGTTGCTGCCCGCCGCCTGGACGGCATTGGCGCCCTCGGCGAAATCCCTGGCCATCTGGCTGATCTGGTCGCGGGCCGCCGCGATGCGTCCGCCGCTCTCGGCGATGCCGGCGAGGGCGCCGCCGCCCGGCGACATCGGCTGGACCTGGCCGCTGCTCTGCTTGACTGCGAAGGAGAAAGCGCCCTCGTCGTTGCTCACCTGCGAGACCTGGGCCGCCTGCGCGCCCTCGACCAGCAGCGGGCCGGTATTGCCGCCGGCATGCACGGTGGCCCGGCCGTAATTGTCGAAGCTCACCGTCACGTCGGTCAGCGCGCTCATCTGCTCGAGCATCTGGTCGCGCTGGTCGAGCAGGGCCGCCTGGCCGGCGGTGCCTTCATTGGCGCGGGCCAGGCCGGCATTGACCTTGGCGAGGCTGGCCGAGAGATTGTTGAGCTGCGTCACCGCGGTTTCGGCCGAGGCCTTGAGATCGGACATCGCGCCGTCGAGCGCCTTGCCCGTCGCGCCGAAGGCGGCGGCGACGCCCGCGGCATTCTCGAGCATCGTCGCGCGCGCGGGCAGCGCGGTCGGGTCTGCCGCCACGGCCTTGGCCGAAGTGAAGAAGGCGGTCAGCTGGTCGCCCAGCTTGTTCTGGGTCAGGCTGCTGTCGATCCGCCCCAGCCAGGTGGCGCCGGCGAGCGTGCGGGCAAGGTCGGAGCTCGCGCTGCGCACCTCGGTCGCCTTGAAGGCATCGGCCGCGCGGGTGACGCCGCCGACATTGGCGCCCAGGCCCGAATTGATCGCGCTGGTGTTGCCGCCGGTGGCGACGACTTCGCGGACCGTGGCGACGCGGCGCGAATAGCCCGCGGTCGCGCCATTGGCGATATTGTCCGAGGTGGTGGCGAGCGCCGATTGATAGGCGCGCGCGCCGCTGGCGCCGATCGAAAGCAGGTCGGTCATTTGACGGTGCCTCCTTGCGCGGCTGCCGATGCGGCGCCGGGTTCCGCGGCCGCCTCGGTCTTCATGCTCTTGGCCAGGAAGGCGGTCATCGCCTTGCCGATGCCGATCGGGGCGTGCACGGCCATGCTCTGGGCCAGCTGCTGGTCCTGCATGTCGCGGAACTGGTCCTCGCCCTTGCTGTCGAACAGCCCGTCGCCCAGTTTCGCCTGGCGCATCGATTTCAGCATCATGCCCGTGAAGACGGCCTCGAAGCGCTGGCCGGCGGCTTCGAGATTCTCCTTGGACGCCAGGCGCGACGTATCGGTCGACACGCCGCCCGACGGGCTGCCGATGGGGCCGAGCAGCTTGCTCACAGGACGATCAGCTCGGCCTTGAGCGCGCCGGCTTCCTTGAGCGCCTCGAGGATGGCGACGAGGTCCGCCGGCGACGCGCCGATCGCGTTCACCGCCTTGACGACGTCGGAAAGCTTGGGGCCCGGTGCCATCAGGAACATGGGTCGCTTCTCCTCTTCCACGCCCAGCGTGCTGTGCTGCTCGGTGCGGGTCTCGCCCTTGCTGAACGGTGCGGGCTGGCTGACGCGCTGATTCTCATCAATACGAACGGTCAGTTTACCATGCGTTACCGCCGCCGGGCTGACGCGGACGGCCGAGTTGATCACCACCGTGCCGGTGCGCGCGTTGACGATCACCTTGGCGGGCGCTTCCGCGGCCTCGACGGTGAGGTTCTCGACTTCGCTCATCAGCTCGGCGCGGACGTCCCGGCCCGCGGGAGCCTGGATGGCGATCGAGACGCCGTCGATGGCGCGGGCGCGCCCGGTGCCGAAGCGGAGGTTGATCGCGTCCTGCACGCGCTGCGCCGTGGTGAAGTCGGCCCGGGCGAGGTTGAAGGTGAGGAAGGGCGACTTGTCGAAGCCGGTATCGACCGTGCGCTCGACCGTGGCCCCTTCCGGGATGCGGCCCGACGACGGCGTGTTGACGACGATCTTCGAGCCGTCGGCCCCTTCGGCGCCGAGGCCGCCGACCGCGAGATTGCCCTGTGCCATCGCATAGATCTGGCCGTCGGCGCCCTGGAGCGGGGTGAGGATCAGCGTGCCGCCGCGCAGCGACTTGGCCTTGCCCATCGACGATACGGTGATGTCGAGCTTCTGGCCCGGCTTGGCGAAGGGGGGCAGCTCGGCGGTGATCATCACCACCGCGGCGTTCTTCAGCCCCGGCGCCACGCCCTGGGGCAGCTGCAGGCCGAAGCGCGAGGCGACGCCCTTCATCGACTGGACGGTATATTCCAGATTGTCGTCGCCCGTGCCCGGCAGGCCGACGACGATGCCATAGCCCGTGAGCTGGTTGGTACGGATGCCCTGGAACCCGCCCAGGTCCTTTACGCGCTGGGCATGCGCTGCGGGAGTGGCGGCAGCGCCAAGAGCAATTGCCGCGAGGGCGGCGAGGGCGAGGAAGCGGCGGATCATCTGGCTGGCTCCGGCTCTTAGAAGGGGCTGATCACGGAGAAGAACCGGCTCAGCCAGCCCTGGCGGCTGGCGCGGGCGACGTCGCCCTTGCCGGTATAGGCGATGCGGGCATCGGCGACGCGGGTCGAGAGCACGCGGTTGTTCGCGTCGATGTCGGCGGTGCGCACCAGCCCCTTGATCTGGACGAACTCGTCGCCCCGGTTGAGGGTCACGCGCTTCTGGCCCTGCACCAGCATCGTGCCGTTGGGATAGACGGCGGCGACGGTGACGCTGATCTCGCCCGACAGCGCATTGGCCTGGTCGGCCGTGCCGGTGCCGCCAAAGTTGCGCTTGCCGCTCACGCTGGCGTCGCTTTCCTTGAACAGCGAGAGCGCGCCGGTGGTGGGCGGCGTCAGGCCGAAGCCGCCGCCGCTGTCGAGCTTGCTGCCCGCCGACTTGGACGCGGCGGTCTTCTCGACCAGCAGGATGGTCAGCGGATCGCCCACGCGGCGCGCGCGCATGCCCTCGTAGAGCGCGGCATAGCCGTCGCCCGCCTGGAAGATGCCGCCATTGGCCGGCGGCTGGGCGGCGATCGGCGCGGGAAGCGTCGCGGAAAAATCCTCCGTCTGCTTCTTCTTGCCGATGCCCAGGAACTGCGCCTGGGCGGGCGTCGCGGCGAAGGCGAGCCCGGCGGCGAGCAGTGCGGCGGTGGCGAGGGCGTGAAGATGCTTCATGATCCGCCCCTCAGATGTTCTGGTTGACATATTTGAGCATCTCGTCGGTCGCCGAGATCATCTTCGAGTTCACCTCATAGGCGCGCTGGGTCTCGATCATGTCGACCAGCTCCTCGACGACGTTGACGTTCGAGCCCTCGAGCATGCCCTGGCGGATCGTGCCGCGGCCTTCGATGCCGGCATTGCCGAGCGCGACCGTGCCGCTCGCCGGCGTCTCGATCAGGTAATTGTCGCCCACCGCCTGGAGCCCCGCCGGATTGGGGAAGCTCGCCACCTGGATCTGGCCGATCTGGGTGAGGTCGGTCTGGTTCGGCATCTGCGCCGAAACGGTGCCGTCACTGCCGACGGTGACCGAGATGGCGCCTTCGGGAATGGTGACGCCGGGCATCACCTGATAGCCTTCGGCGGTGACCAGCTGGCCCTCGGCCGAGCGCGAGAAATTGCCCGCCCGGGTATAGCCCAGGCCGCCGCCGGGCAGCTGGATCTGGAAATAGCCATTGCCATCGATCGCCATGTCGAGGCCGTTGCCCGTGGTCTGGAGCGAGCCCTGCGTCTCGAGCCGCTGCGTGCCCTGGATGCGCACGCCGGTGCCCAGGTTCAGGCCGGTCGCGTATTTGGTCTCCGCGGTCGAGGCGGCGCCGGGCGCGGTGACGACCTGATAGGCGAGCGTCTCGAAGCTGGCGCGGTCCTTCTTGAACGCCGTGGTGTTCACGTTCGCCAGGTTGTTCGAGATGACCCGCATGCGCGTGTCCTGAGCATCGAGGCCCGTGCGCGCGATGTGCAGTGCTGCCGATCCCATGTTCTAACTCCTCAATCAGGACGGCATCCGCATCAGCGATGCGGTGCTCTCGTCCATGTTCTTGGCTTCCTTGAGCAGGCTGGCCTGCACTTCGTAAGCGCGCTGGTTCTCGATCATGTCGACCAGCGCCTGCGTCAGGTTCACGTTCGATTGCTCGAGCGAACCGGAAGTCACCTTGGCGTCCATGTCCTCGGGCAGCACGCCGCCGCCCTTCACATGGAGAAGATTGTCGAGCCCCTTGGCGGTCTGGCTGCCGCCGGTGCTCGCCAGCTTGATCTTGCCGACTTCCTGGGGCTGGGTCGGGTCGCCGCCGCGCGGCACGATGGAAATGGTGCCGTCCTCGGCGATGCTGATCTTGTCGGCGGGCGGCACGGTGATGGGGCCCCCCGACCCCATCACCGGGAAACCGTCGCCGGTTTCCAGCACGCCCGAGGGCGCGATCCGGAGATCGCCGCGCCTCGTATAGGCTTCGGTGCCGTCGGTCGCCTGGACCGCGATCCAGGCGTCGCCGTTCACCGCGACGTCGAGCGGGTTGCCGGTCTGGACCATCGTGCCCTTCGAGCGGTCGAAGTCGCTGACTTCCTCCGCGGCAAGCTGGCGCGAGTCCATTCCGGTGCCCTGCAGGACCAGCCGGTCGAAGCTGACGCGTTCGGCGCGGAAGCCGATGGTCGAGGCGTTCGCGATGTTGTTCGCGATCGTCGCCTGCGACTGCATCTGGCTCCTGAGCCCCGACATCGCGGTATAGACAAGCCGGTCCATTGCTTACTCCTCCTCAGCCGATCGGATCAGCTGCGGATGTTGAAGATCGTCTGGGACATCTGGCTGGCGGTATCGAGCGCCTTGGCATTCGCCTGGAAGTTGCGCTGTGCCGCGATCAGATTGACCAGTTCCTCGGTGATGTCGACGTTCGAGCGCTCGATCGCGCCCGACATCAGGCCGCCGAACCCGTTGGTGCCCGGCTCGCCCAGGCGCGCATCGCCCGAGAAGCCGGTGGCGGCCCAGGTCGAGTTGCCCAGCTGGCGCAGGCCCGCATTGTTGGTGAAGCTGGCGAGGACGACCTTGCCCAGCGCCTGGGTGTCGCCGTTCGAGAAGCTCGCGGTCACCGTGCCGTCGTCGGCGATCGTCACACCTTCGATCTGGCCGACGGGCGAGCCGTCCTGCTTGGTCGAGTTGAGGCTGAACGGCGAGCTCACCTGGGTGGTGCCCTGGGTCAGGTCGAGCTTGAGCACCTGTTCCGAAGTCGCGCCCGGCGCCAGGAAGCCCATGAAGGTGATCGGCGTGGTCGGCTCGGAAAGCTTGCCGGTGCTGTCGAACTTCAGCTCGAACTGCTTCATCGTGGCGGGGTCGTCGCCGGCATTGAGCTGCTGGTCGCCGACGAAGGAATAGACTTTCCAGGTGCTGGTCGCGTCGCTGTCGGTCGGCTTGGTCTCGCGGACGAAATAATTGGTCAGCGTCAGCGCGTTGCCGTTCGCGTCATAGACCGTCGTCTGCACCGACTGGTTGTAGGTGGTCGGGTCGAAACGGTCGAACTTGTAGCCGGCGCTCTCGAACTTGGGGTTGGTCGAGGGGATCGCCGAGCCGGCATTGAGGTTGAGGCCGAGCTTGACGTTCTCGGTCGCCTGCGGCGTGCCGCTGGTCTGGGGCAGGCGCAGGCTCACCGTCGAGGAAAGGCCGGTCGCGACCACCGCGCCCGAGCCGTCGACCGGATAGACCTGCAGCTTGTTGCCCTGCGCGTCGACCACATAGCGGTCGGCATCGACCTGGAAGCTGCCGTTGCGGGTATAGGCCACGCCGTTGCCGCTCTTCTCGTCGCCCTTGACGATGAAGAAGCCGTCGCCCGAGATCGCCACGTCGAGCGAGGACGACGACTGGGTGAAGCCGCCCTGGCCGAATTGCTGGCGCACCGCCTTCACGACCACGCCCGAGCCGACCATCTGGGTCGGGTTCATGTTGGCGGTCGACGCGATGACGTCGGCGAACTGGGTCGAGCTCTTCTTGAAGCCGTTGGTCTGCACGTTCGCGAGATTGTGCGAGATCGTCGACATGTCGGTCTGCGCTGCCTGCAGGCCCGAGAGCGAAGTGAAGAAGGACATTTTCCGTTACTCCGTGGAAAAAATGGATTCAGCCGACCTGCCAGACGGCGTCGGTGGACACGTTGCCGATGCCCGGAAGGGTGAGGACCGGCTTGCCGTCGGATCCCATCGAGACGGCGGTGACCGGCGCCCAGACCAGCGGATAGGCCTTGACGCTGCCGGTGCCGTTGGAGGCGGTGACGCTGACCGTGAAGGGCCCCGCGCCGGCATTCTCGCCGGCATCGGTCTTGCCGTCCCATTCCCAGGCCACGGCGCCCTTGCCTTCCTTGCCCATCTCGATCGTCTTCAGCGTGTTGCCGTTCTGATCCTTGATGGTGACGGAGACGTTGGTCGCATCCTTGTCGAGCGCCACGGCGCCCGCCAGGCCGCCGCCGGTGCGCGGATAGGCGGTGGAACCCTGGACGAGCACGTTCTTGCCGACATAGCCGAGCGCGTCGTTGAGGGTGCCGCCGTTCAGCTTGCTGGCGATCGACTTCAGCGTCGAGCTCATCTCGGTGATGCCCGAGAGCGACGAGAACTGTGCCATCTGGGCGACCATCTGGGTGTTGTCGACCGGCTGGAACGGGTCCTGGTTCTTCAGCTGGGCCGTCATCAGCGCCAGGAAGTCGGAGACGTTCATGTCGGTCTTGCCGAGCCGCGAAGTGTCCTTCGTGTCGAGCGTGGTGCCGCTCGTCGTGCTCGTCTTGTTGTACCGGGAGATGCCCAGTC
This sequence comes from Sphingomonas sp. IBVSS2, assembly GCF_002127225.1. Classification (GTDB taxonomy): domain Bacteria; phylum Pseudomonadota; class Alphaproteobacteria; order Sphingomonadales; family Sphingomonadaceae; genus Sphingomonas. The sequence continues at coordinate 461,366 of NZ_NFUR01000001.1, read as the reverse complement.
CGGCGAGGGTATTGTCGAAATCACTCATGATCAGCGGCCCAGCTTGAGGGTGTCGACGATGAGCTGCTTGGCAGTCTGCATCACTTCGACGTTGTTCTGGTAGTTCCGGGCGGTCTCCATCATGTCGACCAGCTCCCGGGTCTCGTCCACGGCGGCTTCCCAGACATTGCCGTCCTTGTCGGCCATGGGGTTGCCGGGATCGTAGCGCTTGGTGGGATCGGAGCCCGCGGTGACGACCTGCTCGACATCGACGGTCGACATGCCGCTCGCCTCGTCGAAGGCGGTGCGGAACACCGGCTTGATCGTGCGATAGGCGGCGTCGGCGCTCGACGCGACCGTGCCGACATTGGCCAGGTTCGACGCCGTGGTGTTCATCCGCACCAGCTGCGCGCTCATCGCGCGGCCGGATACCTGGAAGATCGAAAGCGGCTGGTCGCCCATGCTCATTCTCCCTTCAGCGCGCGCGTGATCTGGTTGATGCGGCCGTTGAGGAACGACAGCGTCGTCTGATACGCGACGGCATTCTCCGCGAAGGCGGTCTGCTCGGTGGTGAGCTCGACGGTGTTGCCGTCGGCCGAGGGCTGGAGCGGCACGCGGTAGAGCGTGTTAGCGTCGATCGCGGAATCGAGCGAGCCGCCCGGCGTGGTGGCGCTGTTCAGCGCGGCGCGGAAATCCACGTCCCGCGCCTTGTAGCCGGGGGTCGCGGCGTTGGCGATGTTCGACGCCAGCATGCCCATGCGCTGCGAGCGCACGGCAAGCGCCGCACCGTGTACGCCGAATAGCTTGTCATCGGGCATTGCACGTCTCCCGCACAAAAGTTCGCCGGGTTCTTTGCAACCGCCGTGCCAATTTGCCTGGAGGGACGAAAAAACCCGGTTTCCCCTGGGAGCCGGCAGGCGGCGGCAAGGTTTTGCCGGTGCGGCGGCAGGGGGTTGCCGCTCCGTGCGGCCCGGCAGGCGTTCCAGGCCGCGCCGGCCAGTTGGCCCGTGTCTTGCACCCACGCAGGCATGGACATGAATGTACTTCCAGCCCTGGGGACTTTCCTCGATCCGCTCGCGCTCGCCATCGTCGGCGGGGGGACGCTGGCCGGCACCGTGCTGCGCAATGCCGGGGGCGATCTGGCCCATGGGGTCGCCGCGCTCGGCGTGCTGCCGCGCCGGCGCTTCGATGTGGAGCCCCTGCTGGCCCAGGTCTCGGCGCTCGGCCGGATCGCGCGGCGCCACGGCGTGATCGCGCTCGACCGCTCGAAGATCGAGGATCCGGACATCGCCGCGGCCGTTGCCGCGATCGTCGACGGCGCAGGGCCGCGGGACGTCGAGACGCTGCTCGAGCAGCGCCGCTGCGCGCGCTTCGAGCGCCAGCGCGGCGCGTGGGAAGTCTGGTCCGGCGCGGCGGAGCTGGCGCCGGCGATGGGCATGGTCGGCACGCTGCTCGGCCTGGTCGGCATGTTCGCCGCAATGAAGGACCCGCAGGCGATCGGCGGTGCCATGGCCGTCGCCCTGCTGGCCACGCTTTATGGCGCGCTGCTCGCCAATCTCATGCTGCTGCCGGTCGCCGTTCGCCTGAAGCGCCGCGCCCGGCACGAGGCGCAGGAGCGGCTTCGCCTCCAGCCGGCGCTCGCCGCCCTGGCCGCGATCGAGCCGGGCACCGGCCGGATAAAGGAGATCGCGGCGTGACCGTGTTCGACGAGGACGAGCCCGCGCGCGCGCCCTGGCTGGTCACGCTGGCCGATCTGTCGCTGCTGCTCGTCGGCTTCTTCGTCTTCCTCCAGGCGAGCCAGGTCGATCCCGCCAAGCTCGCGGCGGGTATCCGCGCCGGCTTCGGCGTGCGCGAAGCGGCGCCCGCCGCCATGCCGGTCGACATCGCCACCGCCACCGGCTTCGCGCCGGGCTCCGCCGCGCCCGTCGATACCGGCTCGGCGCTGGAATGGGCGCGCGGCGCCGCACGGGACCCGCGCACCCTGTTGCGGATCACCGGCGAAGTCGACGGATCCGTGGCGGACGTCGATCCGGCGACCGGCAGCGGCCCGATCCTCGCCGCCGATCGCGCCCGCGCGGTCGCCGCCCTGCTCGTCGCCCAGCGCGCCGTCGATCCCGCGCGCATCGTGATTTCCACCGGCCGGGGCCAGCGCCGCGCCGTCCTCGCCCTCGGCTTCGAGGGAGACCGGTAATGATCCGGTACCCGGCAATTGCCTCCCCCCTTTTCCTGGAGAAGACCATGTTCCTCGCCATTGCACTCGCCGCCGCCGCCCCCGCGGGCGCGCAGGATTTCCAGTCGACCCAGGCGCTCGATGCGATCGTCGCCCAGTTCGCCGGCAAGCCGATGGGCGAGCAGGGCGGGGCGATCGCGCCGATCGACCGGCGGCTGAAGCTGGCGGCCTGCATCGCGCCCCAGCTCGAATGGCGCGGCGAGAATCACGACGCGGTGGTGGTGCGCTGCATGGCGCCGGCCTGGAAGATCTTCGTGCCCGTCGTCGCCGTGCCCAGGCCCCGGGCCGCGCCGCCCGCGCCGATGCCCGCCACCACCCTGGTCCGCCCCGCGGTTCCGGTGAAGGCCGAGCCGGTGATCAAGCGCGGCGACGCGGTCACGGTCGAGGCGGGGGCCGAGGGCTTCTCGATCTCGCGCCAGGGCATCGCCATGAACGATGCGCCTCCGGGCGGGCGGATCGGCATCAAGGTGGACGACCGGCAGCCGCCGGTCCAGGCGATCGCGATCGAGCCCGGCCGCGCCCGCCTGCCCGGCTTCGCCGAGGGCAGCTGAAATTTTTCGGTAAAGCTTCGTCCGCCCTGGCCGTTTGAAGGGCTGCAGGCACAGCGAGGATTGCAGGCAATGGTGGACTCAATCGGCACGAAGGCAGGCGCGGTCACCGACCGTCGCACCGTGCCCGTTGATCCCGCCAGCCGCGTGGCGGCGGTGCGCCCGGTCGCGGCCGACGCGCCGGCGGTGCGGAGCGCCGCGGCCGAGATCGCGGCGGAGCAGGGGGCCCGGCCGCCGGTCGATACCGACCGGGTCTCGCGCATCCGCAAGGCGATCCACGACAATAAATTCCCGCTTTCTCCCTCGACGATCGCCGACCGGCTGCTCGCCTTCAAGCTCGATTGGAAGTCCCGTGAACCGTCGTGACGCGCTCATCCAGGTGATCGAATGCCTTCACGCCGAGATCGCGGCGCTCAAGGCGAACGACGTCGCCGCGCTGGAGGCGGCCACCCGCACCAAGCTCGCCGCGATCGACACGGTCGCGCTGCAGGACGGCGAGGCCCCCGGCCCCGAGATCCGCGAGCTCGCCGCCGAGGCGCACAAGCTCAACGAGACCTGCCGCATCTATGTGAACCTGATGGCGGCAAATGTTCGCCGCCGCCTGCAAATCCTTTCCGGCCAGCAGGCGCCGGCCTACAAGCCGGGCGGCTACGCCCTCGGCTGAGCGGGCGTTTCCCACATCCGTTAACCGTAACTGGCACGGTCCTTGCTCTGGATAGCCCCGGATTAGGCTATTCGGATTCCAGGATCGATGAGCGTTACTTCGGTCAACACCAGGGCAAGCGTCCAGACGGCGATCGCCGCGGCGAGCCGCAAGACCGGCATCGACTTCAACTATCTGCTCGGCCAGGCGCAGGTGGAAAGCGGGCTGCGCGCCGATGCGCGCGCCGGCACTTCCTCGGCCACCGGCCTCTATCAGTTCATCGAGCAGAGCTGGCTGGGCGTGGTGAAGCAGCACGGCGCCGAGCACGGCCTCGGCTGGGCCGCCGACAGCATCAGGCAGACCGGCACCGGCCGCTATGTCGTCAGCGATCCCGCCGCGCGCAGCGCGATCCTGGGCCTGCGCAGCGATCCGCAGACCGCCTCGCTGATGGCCGCCGAGCATGCCGCGGACAACAAGGCTTCGCTGGAGGACCGCCTGGGTCGCCCGGCCACCGGCACCGATCTCTACATGGCCCATTTCCTGGGCCTGGGCGGCGCGGACAAGTTCCTGAGCGCGATGGCCGAGAGCCCCGGCCGCACCGGTGCCAGCATGTTCCCCGCCGCCGCGCGCGCCAATCGCAGCGTGTTCTACGCGTCGAACGGCCAGCCGCGCACGCTTTCGGAGATCTATGGCCGTTTCGCCGGCAAGCTCGACCAGGGCGCCGCCGCCGGCGGGGCCACCGGGCTCGCTTCGGCCGGCCTCGACGACGGTTTCAACGCCGCCGCCCGTGCCTGGAGCGACGGCGACAACGAAGTCGTGCTCGGCAACGGCGCGGTCGATAGCGATCGCCACTGGGTGCAGAACACGCTCGCGCAGCTCAACGTCTCGCAGGGTTCGCCCGGCGACCCGCTCGGCCGCCGCATCGATCCGCTCCGGCCGACGCCGGAGAATGCCAGGCTCGCCTATCTCATGCTCGCGAATCTGGGAGCGTAACCCCCCATGTCCGCACTCTCGCTTCCCGCAGGGACCGGCCCTGCCCTGAAGAGCTTCGCGCTGCCCGGCGCGATCCTGCTGCTCGTCGCGCTGATGGTGGTGCCGATCCCGGCCTTCCTGCTCGACGCCTTCTTCATCCTCAACATCATGATCAGCCTCGCGGTGCTGATGGTGGCGCTGAACGCGCAGAAGCCGCTGGACTTCTCAGCCTTCCCCACCGTGCTGCTGTTCGCCACGCTGTTCCGCCTCGGCCTCAACGTCGCCTCGACGCGCGTGGTGCTGGTGCACGGGCATGAAGGGGAAAGCGCCGCCGGCCATGTGATCGAGGCGTTCGGCACCTTCATGATCGGCGGCGACTATGTCGTCGGCCTGGTGGTGTTCGCCGTCATCGTGATCATCAACATGATCGTGGTCACCAAGGGCGCGGGCCGCGTCTCCGAAGTCTCGGCGCGCTTCACCCTCGATGCCCTGCCCGGCAAGCAGATGGCGATCGACGCCGATCTCAATGCCGGCCTGATCACGCCCGACGACGCCAGGAAGCGCCGCGAGGAAGTGTCGACCGAGGCCGATTTCTACGGCGCGATGGACGGTTCGTCCAAGTTCGTGAAGGGCGACGCGATCGCCGGCCTGCTGATCCTGGCGATCAACGTGATCGGCGGCCTGATCCTCGGCGTCGCCAGCCATCACATGGCGGTGGGCGAGGCGGCCTCCACCTATGTGCTGCTCGCCATCGGCGACGCGCTGGTCGCGCAGGTGCCGGCGCTGCTGCTCTCGATCGCCGCCGCGGCGATCGTCACCCGCGTCGCGTCGAGCCACGACCTGGCCGGCCAGATCGGCACCCAGTTCGCCAGCCACAAGACCTGGATGCCGGTCGCCGTCATCCTGGGCCTGCTCGGCGTCTTCCCGGGCATGCCGCATTTCCTGATGCTGCCGGCCGCCGCCGCCGCCGGCTTTGCGGCCTGGCGCCTGCGCAGGGCCGCCAACCGCCCCAAGCCCGTCGCCGCGCCGCCGGCCGAGCCGGCCGACCTTTCCCGGATCGGCTGGGACGAAGTGACCGACAACATGCAGGTGATGCTCGACATCGGCTATGGCCTGGTGCCGCTGGTCGACGAGCGGCGGGGCGGCCCGCTGATGGGCCGCATCACCGGCGTGCGCCGCCAGCTCTCCAAGGAGCTCGGCTTCGTCGTGCCCCAGGTGCGCGTGCGCGACGACATCAACCTAGCGCCCTTCACCTATCGCATCGTCATCGGCGGCGTCGTCGTCGCCGAGGACAATGTCTCGCCCGATGAGGTGCTGGCGATCGACACCGGCCAGGCCTCGGGCCGCCTCGACGGCAAGCCGGTCAAGGATCCGACCTTCGGGCTCGATGCGCTGTGGATCGCCCAGGGCGATTCCGATGCCGCCACCGGCCTTGGCTATCTCGTCGTCGATCCGGGCACCGTGGTCGCCACCCATCTCAACCAGTGCCTGATCCAGAACGCGTCGGACCTGCTCGGCCCGGACGAGGTCCAGGCGCTGCTCGACGGGCTCAAGGAGCGTTCGGCCCAGCTCGTCGCCGCGCTCTGCCCGGCGCCGGTGCCGCTCACCACGCTCACCCAGGTGCTGCGCGGCCTGCTCGCCGAGAGCATTCCGCTCAAGGAGTTCCGCCGCATCGCCGCCGCCATCGCCGTCGCCGCGCAGCGGACCCTGGATGCCGACGAGCTGATGGAGCTGATCCGCCCCGAGCTCGGCCCGCTGATCATCCAGCGCCTGTGCGGCGTGCGCGAGCCGCTGCGGGTGATGACGCTCGAGGGGCAGCTGGAGGCGCTGCTCGGCCAGGCGGTCCGCTCGGATCCGTCGAAGCGGCACACGATCGAGCCCGATCTGGGCCGCCGCATCGCCGAGGCGCTGCAGCGCGCCGCCCAGCCGCTGATCGCCGAGGCCAAGCCCTTCGCGCTCGTCGTCCAGCCCTCGATCCGGGTCGCGATCCGCAAGCTGATCAAGACGGTCCTGCCCGACACGCCGGTGATGAGCTTCTTCGAAGTGCCCGAGGACAAGGCCGTCGAAGTCGTCGCGGTGATCGGCGCGCCGGAGGCGCTGCCCGCATGAACGCTTTCACTCCAGGGAAACTCGACGCCATGGCGTCACTGGCGCTTTCGCCCCTGACCTACACGCCCACGCCGCCGCGGCGCGATCCCGAAGCGCTGGTGCGCAGGCACCTGCCGCTGGTCCGGCGCATCGCCTGGCACATCCATGGCTCGATGAGTTCGCTCGTCGAGGTGGAGGACCTGATCCAGGTCGGGCTGGTCGCGCTGATCGAGGCGGCGGCGGGGTTCGAGGACCGCGGGCAGGTGACCTTCGAGCAATATCTCGCCACCCGGCTGCGCGGCGCGATGATCGACGAGCTGCGCCGCCAGGCGACCACCACGCGCGGGGCGATGCGCCGGCGCAAGGCCTATCAGGAAGCGATATCGGTGCTGACCAATGAACTGGGCCGCGCGCCCGACGACGAACAGCTCGCGGCCCGGCTCGGCGTGACGCCGGAGAAGCTGCGCGCCGACTATGCCAATGCCGAGGCGGTGCGCTTCGATTCGATCGACGACACCTATTCGGACGAGAGCCCCTGGTTCATGTCCGACGAACCCAGCGCCTTCGACCAGCTGGCGGAGAGCGACCAGCGCGAGGCGCTGATCGCCGCGATCGCCGAACTGCCCGAGCGGGAGCAGCAGGTGATCCAGCTCTATTATGTCGAGGAACTGAACCTCGAGGAGATCGGCCAGGTCCTGGGCGTGGGCGCGGCGCGCATCTGCCAGATCAAGGCATCGGCGCATGCGCGGCTGAAAAAGGGGCTGGCGCGCCGGCTCGGCTAATCGCCGCGCGGCTTGCGCCGCCTCGACGCTTGCCGCAGAAATCCCCGCTTCGGACCATTCGGGGGATTTCATGACCAAGCATTTGTTCCTGGCCGGCGCGATGACCGTCGGCCTGCTGGCGTCGCCGGCCTTCGCCCAGGATGCATGGACCGTCCGCTCCGAATGGGTGCGCGCGCACGAATCCTTCCTCGCCAGCGAGGCGCTGCAGGGGCGCGGCAGCGCGACCCGCGACGAAGCGATCGCCGCCACCTATGTCGGCTCGCAGTTCGAAGGCTATGGGCTCAGGCCGGCGCCGGGCATGGCCGGCTATCTCCAGCCCGCCAAGGTGATCCGCTATGCGCTGAACGGCCCGGCGACGCTGACGATCGCGGGCAGGCCGGCCGCCGCGCCCACCGTGCTGGTCGGCGCGGCCGAGAGCATTTCCGGCACCTCGGCGGTGTTCGACGGTGCCGATCTCGCGAAGATCCCGCATGCCCAGGTGCTGTTCGTGACCGGCGGCAAGGCCTCGCCCATGGCGCTGGTCCGCGCCGCGAGCGCGGCAGGGGCGAAGCTGGTGATCGTGCGCGAGGACGATGCGACGCGCAGCCTGGCCAAGGCGCTGGGCGGCAAGCCGCGCATGCCCGCCGGGCTCGAGGGCAAGGCGCCGCCGAGCTACGCCGCCTTCGCGACATTGCCCTCGGCCGATTTCGACAAGGCGGTGGCTCAGGCCGGCGCCCCGGTCGCGCTCGCCCTGCCGGTGGTGCGCGAGGAGGCGATCACCACCAATGCGATCGGCTGGCTGCCGGGCAGCGATCCCAAGGCGGGGGTGATCCTGGTCACCGCGCATCTCGATCATCTGGGCCGCAAGCCCGACGGCACGATCATGCACGGCGCGAACGACGACGCCTCGGGCACCACGGCGGTGCTCGAGCTGGCGCGGGCGATGGCGGCGGCGAAGCAGGCCCGGCGCGGGCTGCTGTTCGTCGCCTATGGCAGCGAGGAGATCGGCGGCTATGGCTCCAGCTGGTTCGGCGATCACCCGCCGGTGCCGCTCGACCAGATCGTCGCCAATATCGAGATCGAGATGATCGGCGCGCAGGATCCCAAGCTGCCCGCCGGCACGATGATGATGACCGGGTTCGAGCGCTCGACTCTGGGCGAGACGCTGAAGGCGCATGGCGCGCTGGTCACCGCCGATCCCTATCCCGAGCAGCGTTTCTTCGAGCGTTCGGACAATTACTCGCTGGCCGTGCGCGGGGTGGTGGCGCACACCATCTCGGGCTGGGCGGTCACGCCGACCTATCACACGCCCGACGACACGCTGGCCAATCTCGACATCGCGTTCATGACGCGGGCGATCCAGTCGCTGGTCGAGCCGCTGCGCGCGCTGGCCAACAGCGATGCCAGGCCGCAATGGAAGCCCGGCGGCAAGCCCGAGGGGAAATAGGGAGCATCGGCGCGGTCTGCGGCGGGCTCCACGGCGGACAGGGAAAAACCCCGGCGGTCGATACCACCGGGGTTCCCCATGCGCCCCCTCCGGCAAGAAGGGGTGACCGGCCTTGGTGCCTGTCAGGGGGGTGACACCCCGACCGGCACGCGCTTACTGAAGCAGCTTGAGCACCGACTGCTGGCTCTGGTTCGCCTGGGCGAGCATCGCCGTCGACGCCTGCGAGAGGATCTGGGCCTTGGCCAGCGCCGTCGTCTCCGCCGAATAATCGGTGTCCTCGATGCGGCTGCGGGCGTCGCTCAGGTTCGCGACGTTGGTCGTCAGGTTGTTGACCACCGAGTCCAGGCGGCTCTGCGCGGCGCCGAGCGAGGCGCGGAGCGTGGCGACCGACTTCAGCGCGGTATCCACGGTGCCCTGGGCGGTGTCGGCGCTGCCCGAGGTGCCGACCGAAAGGGCCGGGACGACCGGATTGGCAGCGGCGTCACCCACGATGCTGCCCACGTCGAGCGCGTTGATGCTGATCGTGATCTTGTCGGTCGATTCCGCGCCGGTCTGGATCGAGAAGGTCTTCGCGGCGACTTCGCCGGCGGCCGGGGCCGCGGGATCCGCCGGCGGCTTGCCGATCTGGAACAGCGTGTTGCCGTTGAACTTGGTGTTGGTCAGCACGTCCTTGATCTGCGAGGTCAGCTGCGTGACTTCGGCCTGCAGGTTCTTGCGGTCGTCGTCCGAATAGGTGCCGCTCGACGACTGGACCGCCAGCTCGCGGATGCGCTGCAGCATGTTGGTCACTTCGTTGAGCGCGCCTTCCGCGGTCTGCGCCAGCGAGATGCCGTCATTGGCGTTGCGGACCGCCTGGGTCATGCCGCGGATCGAGGCGGTCATGGTCGAGGCGATCGCCAGGCCGGCGGCGTCGTCCTTCGCGCTGTTGATGCGCTTGCCGGTCGACAGGCGCTCCATGGCCGTGCTCAGCGCCTTGTTGGCGCCGGTCGAAGCATTGGCGGCGCGCAGCGCCGCGGTGTTGGTCGAGATAACAGTCATGTTCGTTACTCCATGCTCGTCGGCTTCCCGCATGTCCCCCCTGAACGGGAGCCCGGAGCCGCCAAGCCAAGGAACGGCCGCGCGCTGCCGGGCTTAAGCAAAAAATTTCGGCGCTACGCACGCACGCGTAGACGCGCCCGGACCAAGGTTGCTGCGGGACACGCAATTTTACGCGGCGTTAACCAAGTCGGCGGCAAAAGGATGGTGTCTCAGGGGGTAACCAATGCGATCCATCGTCCCGTCCGCCGCAGTGCTGCGCCAGAAATATGCTCTCGTCTCGTCGCTGCGCGCCCAGGGTTTCGCGATCGGCACCTGCGAGGACGGGCGCCCCGCCGCCCATGACCTGTTCCTGGTCGCCGAGGGTGAGGTGCCCCCGGCCGCGGCGCGCACGCTGATCCTGGGCGACGAAGGCCGCCAGGCGATCGCGTTCGGCGACGGCAATCCGGCCCGGCTCTCCTACACGGCGGACGATGCCGCGGTCGGCGCGGGCTTCGCCACGGCGCTGCTGCGCGGCCCCCATGAGCCGGTTGCCGCCGATCCCGAGAGCCTGGCGCTGCTGGCGCTGGCCGAGCGCGTCGCCGCGTCGGACATCACCGTGCTGATCAACGGCCCCACCGGGACCGGCAAGGAAGTCCTTGCCCGCGCCATCCACAACGGCTCCACGCGCCGCGAGGGCGCGTTCGTCGCCCTCAACTGCGCCGCGCTGCCGGAGACGATGCTCGAGGCGATGCTGTTCGGCCACCAGAAGGGGGCCTTTACCGGCGCCTCGTCGGGCGGCCAGGGCTTTTTCCGCGCCGCGCATGGCGGCACGCTGCTGCTCGACGAGATCGCCGAGATGCCGCTCAACCTCCAGGCCAAGCTGCTGCGCGTGCTGCAGGAGCGCGAAGTGGTGCCGATCGGGGGCACCATGCCGGAGAAGGTGGACGTCCGCGTCATCGCCTGCGCCAATCGCGACCTGCAGGGCGAAGTCACTGCCGGCCGCTTCCGCGCCGATCTCTACTACCGCCTTTCGGTCTTCCCGCTGACGACCAAGGCGCTGGCCGAGCGCCCCGGCGACATCGCCGCGCTTTCGGCCGCGATGGTCGTCCGCCATGCCGGCGGCCGCGGCGCGATGCCGTGGATCTCGAACGAGGCGCTCGACGCGCTCGCCAGCCATGACTGGCCGGGCAATGTCCGCGAGCTCGAGAACGTCATCCAGCGCGCGCTGCTGCTCTGCGGCGGCCGCACCATCGATCCCGAGCATCTGATCTTCGACAGGCCCGCCACGCGCCGCGTCGAGATCGAGGCGGCGGGCACGCTCTCCAACATCGTCCAGATCCACGAATTCGCCGCGATCCGCGAAATGCTCGCCGAATGCGGCGGCAGCCGGATCGAGACGGCGAAGCGGCTGGGCATCTCGGAGCGCACGCTGCGCTACCGCCTCGCCAAGGCGCGCGAGCAGGGCGAGAGCATCGACGCGGGTAAGGCGAGGGCCACGGCATGAGCGGTATCGACGGTATCGGCGGCGGCGCGATGAGCGTCGACCGGGTCCTGGCGCTCCGTGCCCAGATCCTCGAGCGCAACGCCGCGCTCGCCAAGGCCAACGAGACGCCCGCCGGTGCCGTCACGGGCGCGTCGGGGAGCAAGTCCGCGACGTTCGCTGCGTCGATGGAAGACGCCTTCAAGCAGGTCAACCAGGCCCAGAGCCAGGCCGGCGCGCTCTCCGAAGCCTATGAGCGCGGCGAGACGGTCGACATCGCCAAGGTGATGCTCGCCCGCCAGCAGGCCTCGGTCGGTTTCGAGGCGACGCTGCAGGTCCGCAACAAACTCCTGTCCGCATACAAGGACATCATGAGCATGCCGGTGTAATCCATGAGCAACGCCCTCACCTCCACCGATGCGCCCATCCCGCCCGCCGCCGGCCGGCTCGGCGCCCCGCTCGCCCAGATGCGGGGCCTGCTCGCGCAGCCCGCGGTCCGACGGGCGATGCCGCTCCTCTTCCTGATCGGCCTGGTCGCCGCCGGCTTCCTGGCCTGGTCGCTGGTCTCGACGCCGCCGCAGCGGATCCTGTTCGCCAATGTGAGCGATGCCGACAAGGCGGCGATCACTTCGGCGCTGCAGGGCGCGAGCATCCGCTCGAGCATCGACGGCTCGGGCTCGATCACCGTCGCCGAGGATGATTTCCACAAGGCGCGGATGCTGCTCGCCAGCCAGAACCTGCCCAAGGCGGCGCCGGGCGGCTACCAGATCCTCGACCAGCTGCCGATGGGCGTGTCCCGCGCCGTCGAGGGCGAGCGCCTGCGCCAGGCGCGCGAGACCGAGCTGGCCCGCTCGATCGAGGAGATCGATTCGGTCGCCGAGGCGCGCGTCCATCTCGCCACGCCCGAGGCCAGCGTCTTCGTCCGCGACAAGGCGGTGCCCACCGCCTCGGTGATCGTCAAGCTCCAGCCCGGCCGTGCGCTGGGCGATGCGCAGACCCGTGCGATCGTCAATCTCGTCGCCTCGTCGGTGCCCGGCATGACGCCGGAAAGCGTCACCATCGTCGACCAGATGGGCGCCCTGCTCTCCAAGAAGGGCAACGAGGCCAATTCTGCCGGCGACGCCCGCATCGACTATCAGCGCCGCATCGAGGACAAATATCGCGAGCAGCTCGTCCAGCTGCTGACGCCGCTGGTCGGCGCCGGCAACTTCACTGCCGAAGTGCAGGCCGATGTCGACCTGGACGAGAACCAGGCGACGCGCGAGAGCTATGACAAGGAAGGCGCGGTGCTCGCGGCCGAGCAGGGCGCCTGGACCGGCAGCAAGGACGGCAACGCGCCCGGCGGCATTCCCGGCGCGCTCTCCAACACCCCGCCGCCCGCCAGCACCGTCGCCGCGCCCAATGCGCAGCCGACGCCCGGCGCGGCGCCCGCTGCCGGCACCGCTGCCGCCGCCGGCGCGAGCCAGGCCACGCCGCAGAAGCAGAGCGACAGCTTCTCCCGCGCCTATCAGACCGGCAAGCAGGTTTCCGTGACGCGCCAGGCGCCGGGCGGCATCAAGCGCCTGTCGGTCGCGGTGCTGCTGCGCGAGGAGCCGGGCAAGCCGCGCTCGACGGTGGAGATCCAGCAGATCACCCAGCTGGTCCAGGCCGCGATGGGCTATAATCCGGGCCGTGCCGACCAGGTGACGGTGATCAGCCGCAAATTCACCACCGCCGCCGATGCGGCCGACAAGGGCCCGGCCTGGTACGAGGCAAATTGGGTGCCGCTCGCCGCGCGCAACGCGACGGCGCTGGTCATCGCGCTGCTCGTCCTGTTCCTGGGCGTCCGTCCGCTCACCAAGGCGCTGCTCAAGAAGCGCGAGGAGCCGGCCGCGGGCAATCGCCCGGCGCTGTCGATGGGCGGTGCCGCCGGCGAGGAAGGCGGCCGCGGCGCGCCGCCCGTCTCGATCGACATGCTCGAAGGCGCCCATAACAGCTATGACGAGCGGGTTGGCCTGGTCCGCGGCTTCACCCGCGACAATCCCGCGCGCGCCGCCCTGGCGGTCCGCGACATGATCAAGGCGGACGCGCAATGAACGCCATCCGCAGCTTCAACGGTGTCGAGCGCGCCGCGGTCCTGATGATGCTGGTGGGCGAGGAGGAAGCCGCGGCGATCCTCCAGAAGCTCGATCCGGAGGAAGTGCGCCAGCTCGGCAAGGCGATGTTCAACGTGGCGGACGTCAGCGAAGCCGAGGTCGAGATCGTCCTGGACGATTTCGTCTTCAAGGCGCGCGAGCGCACCGGCGTCACGTTCGATCCGGCGCCGAAGATCGAAAGCATCATGACCAGGGCGCTGGGCCCCGAGCGCGCCTCGGGCGTCCTTGCCCGGGTGATGCCGGCCAGCCAGGTCGCCGCGATCGAATGGCTCGACTGGTTCGAGCCCGAGGAGATCGCCGGGATGATCGAGGCGGAGCATCCGCAGATCGCGGCGGTGCTGCTCGCCAATCTCGACCCCGATATCGCCGCCAAGGTGTTCGAGCACCTGCCCGAAGCGGCGCAGCCGCAGATCCTGCGCCGCATCGCCAAGCTGGGGCCGATCCCGCCCGAGGCGATCGAGACGCTGAAGACGATGCTCCAGGGCCGCGCCGGCATGGGCGGGCGCAAGTCCGGCGGCGGGCTCCAGCTCGGCGGCACGCGCGAGGCGGCGAAGATACTCTCCGGCGCGCGCAAGATCACCGAGCAGCGCGTCATGCCCAAGCTGGCCAAGATCGATCGCGAGGTTGCCCGCGCGATCGAGGAAGCGATGTTCGTCTTCGACAACCTGCTCGAACTCGACGACAAGAACCTGTCGACGCTCATTCGCAACATCGACACCACGATCCTGGTCAAGTCGCTCAAGGGCGTCGAGGAAGAGGTTCGCGGCCGGTTCCTCGGCTGCATGTCGAGCCGCGCGGCCGACGGCATCCGCGACGAGATCGAATCGCTGGGGCCAATGAAGATGGCCGATGTGCTCGATGCCCAGAAGGCGATGATCGCGATCGCGCGCGGCCTGGTGAAGGACGGCACGATCCAGATGCCGTCGAAGGGCGGGGACGACGACTATGTCTGATTTCTCGCCGGGCTTTGCCGGACGGATCAGTGCGGCCGGGCATGTGCTGGCCCGCGCCTTTGGCGACGGTGCCGGCTTCGCGCCGTCGGATGTCGACCGGATCGGCCGCCGCGTGTTCGAGGAAGTGCCGGCCCAGCCGCGCCACTTCGCGCCGGCCAATCCGGAAGCCAATCCCACCGAGGGCTGGGATCCGTTCACTGCCGATGCCCAGCATCCCGCCGAGCATGGCGCGTTCATCGATCCGATCGCGGCCGCGCACGAGGCGGGCTTCGCCGAGGGACATGCGGCGGCGCTCGTCGAGGCCGAGGCCGCCAAGGCGCGCGAGACCGCGCTGCTCGACCAGATCTCGGCCGCGCTCGCCAGCGGCGCCCATTTCGATCGCGAGCGCATGGCCGGGCAATTGCGGCAGACCGTGCTCCACCTCGTCACCAGGCTGGTCGGCGAAGTCGGCGTCGCGCCGGACGTGCTCGCCCAGCGGATCCATGCCGCGGTCGACATGCTGGCCGACAGCGCTGAATCCGCGCTGCTGCGCCTCCATCCCGACGACGTCCCCTTCGTCCAGGGCAAGCTGCCGGCCACGGTCTTCCCCGTCGGCGATCCGCATGTCCAGCGCGGCGGCTTCGTGATCGAGAGCGCCTCGACCATCGTCGAGGACGGCCCCGACCTGTGGCTCGAGCAGCTCGCCCAGGCGATCGACCGCGTGCCGATCCCGCCCGCATGCTGAACCTCTTCACCGAAGACTATCTGGAAGGCCTTGGCCGCAGCGACTTCGTCGCCCGGCCGCGGATCTCCGGCCGGCTCGCTTCCTATGACGGGCTGCTGATGGAGGCCGTGGGGCTGCAATTGCCGGTCGGCACGGTCTGCGCGATCGGCGACGGCGCCAGCCGGGTCGAGGCCGAAGTGATCGGCTTCCGTTCGGGCAAGACGCTGCTGATGAATCTCGGCGGCCCCGCCGCGCTGCTGCCCAACGCCCCCGTCCGCCCGATCGGCGCGCCGGGCGGGGCCGAAGTGGGTGCCGCGATGCTGGGCCGGGTGGTCGACGGTTCGGGCAAGCCGATCGACGGCCTCGGCCCGATCCGGGGTGCGGGGAAATGGCCGCTCGCCGGCAAGCTCCAGTCGCCGCTCGATCGCGGCCGGGTGCTCGAGCCGCTCGATGTCGGCGTGCGCGCGATCAACGGGCTGCTCACGATCGGCCAGGGCCAGCGCGTCGGCATCATGGCCGGTTCGGGCGTCGGCAAGTCGGTGCTGCTCGGCATGATGGTCCGCGCGGCCCAGGCGGACGTGATCGTCATCGGCCTGATCGGCGAGCGCAGCCGCGAAGTCGCCGATTTCCTCGAGACCAAGGTGGCGGGCGAGGCGCGGGCGCGCTCGGTCGTCGTCGCCGTCCCGGCCAATCATTCCCCGGTGCTCCGCATCCGCGGCGCGCTGCGCGCCACCGCCATTGCCGAGGCGTTCCGCGCCGAGGGCAAGAAGGTGCTGCTGATCATGGATTCGCTCACCCGCGTCGCCCATGCCGGGCGCGAGATCGGCCTGGCGCTGGGCGAGCCGGCTTCGGCCCGCGGCTATCCGCCCTCGGCGATCGCCATGCTGCCCAGCCTGATCGAGCGCGCCGGCACCGATGTGCACAGCGGCGGCTCGATCACCGCGATCTACACCGTGCTCGCCGATGGCGACGACGGCAATGATCCGGTGGTGGACAGCGCCCGCTCGATCCTCGACGGCCATATCGTGCTGAGCCGCGCGCTCGCCGAGCGCGGCGTCTATCCGGCGATCGACCTGGGCCCCTCGGTCAGCCGCGTGATGACCGACATCGCGCCCAAGGATCATGTGGCGGCCGCGCGCGTGCTGCGCCGGCACCTCGCCACCTATGAGGAGAATCGCGACCTGGTGCTGATGGGTGCCTATCGCGCCGGTGCCGATCCGGAGATCGACGCGGCGATCGCCTGCCATCCGGCGGTGATGGAATATATCCGCCAGGGCGCCGATGAGATCGTGACCCTGCCCGATGCGGTGGCCGAGCTGGTCGGCGTGTTCGGCCATGGCTGATCTGACGACGGCGGGGATCCGGCATGCCTAGGTCGGCGAAGAAGCTCGGCCGCCTGCTTCGCGTCCGCACGCTCCAGCTCGACCTGGTCCGTGCCGACGAAGTGCGGGCGCTCGCCAAGGTCGACCAGGAAGCCCGGCTGCGCGATCGCATCGCCAACCTGGCGGCGAACGTGGCGCCGGCGCCCAGCGTTTCCGAATCGGCTTCGAGCCTGGCCGCCGCCGCGCATTTCCGCGAACGGCTCCACCAGTCCGCCTTCGCCGCCGAGAAGCGCGTCGAAGTGGCCGAGCAGAGCCTGGAGATGGCGCGCGCCGCCACGCGCGAGGCACGCCGCGACCAGAATGCGATCGAGAAGCTGATCACGCGCGCCGAAGCCGATGCCGCGCTCAAGGCGCTGCGCGAGCTCGAGCAGCTGCCGCCCCTCGGCAGAAACCGGCACGATATTTGCTGAGTACCTCGTGAACCTAGTGTCACGGGGACCTGAACTTGATCCAGCTCGCTACCGCGCTTCCCGCCATCACCGTGGGGCCCGTCAAGCCGAACGCCGCGATTTCCGCGGATGCGGGCGGCTTCGCGCTGGCGCTGGATGCGTTGATGCCGGAGATCGCGGCACCCGCCATCGGTGTTCGGGGGAAACCGGGCGAAGCGGCGATCCCGCTGCCGATGGGGCAGGAATCTGCCGAAGGCGGCAAGGAATTGCCGGATGCCGTGCCCGGCCTGGATGGCGATGCCGGGGAGCGTGCCGGTTCGGACGCCGAGCAGGAAGACGCGTCGACTGCCGAGGATGCGCCGCCCCCGCCCTTTGCCTGGTTCGCGACCACGCCGGCGCCGGCCCCTGCTCCCGAGCCAGGCCGCGAAGCCGATGCTCCCTTGCCGATGGTGGCGGGAGATGCCGGCGGCAAGGCCCCGGCGCCTCGCGAGATCGCGCTCCCCGAGGCTGGCGTGGCGCCGGACGGCAAGGCGAAAACCGATCGCGCCGATGCCCGTGTCGCCGCCAAGCCGGCCGCACCGGTCGCTCCGGATGCCAGGTCGCAGCCCGAGGCGGCGGCGCAAGCTCCGGTGCAGCGTCGGCCCGGTGCCGAGATAACCCCGCCCATCGCGCCCGCCCCGTCGCGCCCGGTGCCGGCGCCCGGGGCCGCACGCGGTAATCCGCCCATCGATCCGGCCACGGCCGACATCGCCGCTGCCGCCGTCGCGCAGGCAGAGCCGGCAAAAGCTGCCGATGCGCCGGGATCCGTGTCGCCGCAGCCCGTGCTCGCCACGGCACCGCGCGAACTCCGCCGCGCCGCTGCCGAGGCACCGGTGGTGCGCATCACGCTCGACCGGCCGGCACCGCCGCAGAAAGTGTCGATCGCCGATGTGACTCAGGGGCGGCGCGAAGCGCCTGCCGCTCCGCCACAGGGCGCCACGCTGCAGCCGGGCGCCGCGCTCGAACCGGCCCGCCCCGGCGCTTCGGCCAGGACGCCGGCGGATTCGCAGCCCGATCTCTCGACGCTCGCCGCGCCGGCCACCGGCACCCAGACCGCGGCGGCGGTTTCCGCCGCCGGCGCGAACCAGGATACCGCGCTCGACATGCGCCACCAGCAATGGACGGCGAAGATGATGGACCGGATCGAGACGCTGCGCGATGCCGCGCCGGCCCGCGAGACCCGGCTCAGCCTGATGCCCGAGGCGCTGGGCAAGGTCGATATCGCGATTCGCCAGGACGATGCCGGCATCCACGTCCAGTTCCACACCGAGAGCCAGGCCGCGCGCCAGCTGATCGCCGACGCCCAGCCCAGGCTGGCGGAGATCGCGGAGCAGCGCGGCATCCGCCTCGGCTCGACCAGCGTCGAATCGAACGCGACCGGCATGGGCGCCGGCGCCGGCAATCCGCAGACGGGGCAGGGCCAGCGCCACGACGCCGCTCCCAACCGCCACCAGCCTCTGGCGGCACCTGCCGCGCGCCGCGAGGCACAGGCTTCCACCCATGACGACGAACGGGTCGCCTGAGACCCCCGGAGATAGATGATGTCCGACGCCAAGACCGAAAGCGCCGATGCGCCGAAGAAGAAGAAAAAGAACCTGCTGCTGCTTGTCGGCCTGCCGGTGCTGCTGCTCGGCGGGGGCGGCGGGGCGGCCTTTTACGGCATGCAGGCCGGCTGGTTCAGCGCGACTGCGCATGCCGAGCAGAATGACGAGCCCCGGCTGGTGCCCAAGAGTGAGGAGAAGCGCGCCTCGGCGAAGGAAGGGGGCGAGGGCGGCCATGGCGGCGAAGGCGGCGAGGCCCCCGGCCATGGCGGCAAGCCCACGCCCAAGGGCGAGGGCGGCGACAAATATGCGTCGAGCTATTATCCGATGGAGAAGGAATTCACGTCCAACCTCCAGGACAGCGTCCATTTCGTCCAGGTCGGCATCGCGGTGTCGACTCCCTATGACGAGCGCGTGCTCGAGAACATCAAGACGCACGAGATCGCGATTCGCTCGGCCGTGCTGATGGCGCTCGGCGAGACGACCGAGGACGAAGTGTTCACCGCCGAGGGAAAGCGCCACATCCAGGACCGCCTGGCCAAGGCGATCAACGGCGTCCTGAAGGAAAAGGAAGGCTTTGGCGGGGTTAGTAACGTCTACTTTACCAATTTCATTGTTCAGTGAACGGGCATGGTTAACAGCCCTTCATCAGACGGCACGGCCGAACGGCGGGAACGCCCCCGAGCCAGCGCGGAGCACGCGCCGGCGCTGGGGACGGCCAACCTGAATCCGTTCGGCGACCTCGTCACGCTGCAGCATCTGAGCGCGCGGCTGGCCAAGTCGCTCAAGGGTGCCTTTGAGGGGCTGCTGCGCAAGGATCTGCGCGTCTGGGCCGAGCCGCTCTCGGTCCAGCGTTTCGCCGACTACAAGGCGGAGCGCGGGGCCACGCTTTCGGCCTGGCAGCCGCTGGCGATGGGCAATGCCCGCGCCCGCGCGCAGTTCGTGCTCGAGGCGGGGCTGGTCTTCGAGATGCTGGATGCCTTTTTCGGCGGAGACGGCGAAGCGCCGCATCCGCTGCCCGGCGAGTTCACGCCGTCCGCCGAGGCCCTGGTCGGCCGGCTTGCCCAGTCGGCCACGCTGCTGCTTGACCGGGCCTGGGAGCCGCTCTCGCGCATCGCCTTCCGCGCCGAAGCCGCGCCCAATCTCGCCGCCGCGCCCGATTTCGGCGCGGACGATCCGGTCGTCGTCACGCGCTTCGGCCTGGCCGAGGGCGAGGGCCGGCCGCATTTCGTCGACATCCTCTATCCCGTCGCCGCGCTGAAGCCGCACGGCGCCGCGCTGATGGTCAAGGTCCATGGCAACAAGGACGAGGTGGAGCCCGAATGGCGCTCGGGCCTCACCCGTGCGGTGATGGCGGTCACGCTGCCCGTCCGCTCGGTGCTCGCCGAACCGACCATGCCGCTCGGCCGCCTGCTCGAGCTCAAGGAAGGCGATGTCATCCCGATCGATTTCGGTCCCGAGGTTCCGGTGATGGTGGCGAAGCGCCGCCTGGGCACCGGCCTTGTCGGCACCGCCAACGGCCGCGCGGCCGTCCGCCTCACTTCGCTCGAACCGATCAACGCAGAGGACTTCCAATGAACGACATGACGGCCGCATTCCAGGTCGACACTGCCGTCGCCGCCAATTTCCGGCTGCTGCAGGACGTCGACGTCAAGCTGACCGTCGAGATCGGCTCGACCCGGCTGACGCTGCGCGAGCTGCTCGCGCTGGGCGAGAGCAGCGTGATCGAGCTCGATCGCGAGGCCAACGAGCTGCTCGACGTGTTCGTCAACGGCACGCTGATCGGGCGCGGCGAAGTGGTCACGGTCGGCGAGAAGTTCGGCGTGCGGATGACCGAGCTGGTCAGCCCGGACAAGCGCGCGGGCCGCTGATCCCATGACCTGGTACATCCTCAAGCTGATCGTGCTGCTGCCGCTCGTCTGCGGCCTGCTGGTCGGCTGCCTCTATGCCTGGCGCAAGCTCGAATCGCGGCTGCCCAGGAACCAGCAGACCCGCATGGTGCAGCTCAAGGAGACGATGCTGCTCTCCCCCGGCCTGCGCCTCGCCGTCATCGAGTTCGAGGGGCAGAAGCTGCTCGTCTCGGTGAGCCGCAGCGGCGTCACCCTGGTGGACAAGCAGCAATGACGCGGGCGCTGATCCCGGCGCCGCGCACGGTCGGCGGGCGGGCGGCCCTGTTCATCGGGCTGCTCGCCTTCCTGGTGCTCTTCGCCTTCCCGGCCTTCGCGCAGGGCGCGGCGCCGGTCGCGCCCGCCCCGGTCGCCACGCCGGGCGTGGGCGACGCGGTCGACCGCGCGCTCGGCGATCTGGGCGGCGGCAACGCGCCGCTCAGCCTGTCGCTCCAGGTCCTCATCATCATGGGCCTGCTCACGGTGCTGCCGGGCATCCTGCTGATGATGACCAGCTTCACCCGGATCATCATCGTGCTGGCGCTGCTGCGCCAGGCGCTCGGCCTCCAGCAGACGCCGCCCAACCAGGTGCTGATCGGCCTGGCGATGTTCCTTAGCTTCTTCGTGATGGCGCCGACGCTCACCACCATGAACGCCAACGCGATCCAGCCCTATTCGGCCGGCAAGATCGGCGCGAGCGAGATGATCGCCAAGTCGGGCGAGGCGCTGCACGGCTTCATGATCAAGCAGACCCGCACCAAGGACGTCACCCTGTTCGCCGGGCTCGCGAAGAGCGGCCCCTATGCCAAGCCGCAGGACGTGCCCTTCTCGGTGCTGCTGCCCGCCTTCGTGACGAGCGAACTCAAGACCGCCTTCCAGATCGGCTTCCTCATCTTCCTGCCCTTCATCGTCATCGATCTCGTCGTCGCCACCGTGCTGATGGCGCTGGGCATGATGATGATGTCGCCGACGATCATTTCGCTGCCCTTCAAGCTGCTGCTCTTCGTCCTGGTCGACGGATGGGCGCTGACGATGGGCTCGCTCGCCTCCAGCTTCGTGAGTTAGCCGCCATGGACGCCGATTATTTCCTCACCGTCGGCCGCGAGGCGATGTGGGTGCTGGCGCTTGCCGCCACGCCGATCCTGGTGCCGGCGCTGCTCGCGGGCCTGGTGCTCGGCATGGTCCAGGCGGCCACGTCGATCCAGGAGCAGACGCTCACCTTCGTGCCCAAGCTGATCGTGGTCGCCCTCAGCCTGATCATCTTCGGTTCGATGATCATGGGGCTGCTCGGCGATTTCACCACGAGCATCTTCGAGCGCATCCCGGACCTGGTGAAGTGAAACTCCCCTTCCGCTTGTGGGAGGGGGCGGGGGAGGGGCTGTTACTCTTCCGGCTTTCATTCATCCCCTCCCCTAGCCCCTCCCGCAAGCGGAAGGGGAACGGATGCTGATGGGCTTCGGCCTCTCGATCGAGCCGCAGCTCTGGGCGCTGCTGTTCGCCATGGTGCGGATCGGCGCGGCCTTCGTCGCCGCGCCGGTGTTCAGCGCGGTGGCGATCCCGCTGCCCGCGCGCATCGCGCTCACCGGCGCGATCGGCGTGCTCGTGATGAACGTCGCGCACATCGCGCCGCCCGCCGAGATCTTCTCGCTCGCCACCTTCCTCGCCATCGCGGCGGAAGCGCTGATCGGCCTTGCGATGGGCTTCGTGCTCCAGGTCGCCTTTGCCGCGCCGATGGTGGCGAGCGAAGTGATCTCGATGTCGATGGGCCTGGGCTTCGCCAATGCGGTGGACCCGGCTAGCGGCCATGCGACGCCGGCGATCGGCACCTTCCTGTCGCTGATGCTGACCCTGATCTTCCTCTCGCTCGACGGGCATCTCGTCCTCGTCGACCTGGTCGTGCGCAGCTATCAGGTGATGCCGCCCGGCGCCTGGATCGCGCCCGAGCGGCTGCTCGGCATCGCGATGTTCGGCGGCTACACCTTCCTGGCCGGGCTGCTGCTCTCGCTGCCGATCGGCTTCCTGCTGCTCTGCCTCAACCTGATCGTCGGCATGCTGAGCCGCGCGGCGCCCGCGCTCAACCTGTTCGCGGTGGGCTTGCCCGCCAGCCTGTTGTTCGGCGTGGTCGCGCTGCTGCTCGCGCTGCCCGCCATGGGGGATTATCTCGTCGTCATCATCCGCGAGGCGCTCGCGATGATGCCGCAGCTGGTGCTCGGCTGATGTCCGAGTCCGGCGGCGAAAAGACGGAAGCCCCGACACCCAAGCGCAAGCGCAAGGCCGCGGACGAAGGCCAGATCCTCAGTTCGAAGGATTTCGGCACCGCGCTGATCGTGCTGCTCGGCTGCGCCTGGATGGCGATGCTGGGGCCGGCGCTCATCCGCGCCTGCAAGGAAGTGATGGTCGGCAGCTTCAGCTTCGGGCGCGCCGATATCGAGGATTTCGAGCCCTGGCGCCCGCTGGCCGAGGCGGGCTGGAAGCTCGCACTGCCGATCGGCGGGCTGCTGCTCGTCGCGGTGGCGGGCGCGGTGCTCAGCCATGCCGGGCTCGCCGGGCTGCGCTGGAATTCCAAGCTGTTCGCGCCCAAGGCGTCGCGCATCAATCCGGGCTCGGGCCTCAAGCGCATCTTCGGCCCCACCGGCTGGATCGAGATGGGCAAGGCATTGCTCAAGGTGGTGCTGCTCGGCAGCATCGGCACCTGGCTGCTCTGGTCGCTCACGCGCCGCTCGCTCGGGCTGGTCGAGGCCGATCTGCACGGTGCGATCGGGGCGATGGGCGGCGAATTCCTGATGCTGCTCTTCGTCATGGCCGGCGGGCTGATGCTGATCGCCGGCATCGACCTGCCGATCCAGATCCTCCGGCACATGAACCGGCTGCGCATGACCAAGCAGGAAGTGAAGGACGAGCACAAGGAAAGCGAAGGTTCGCCCGAGGCCAAGGCGGCGCAGCGCCAGCGCCAGCGCCAGATCCTGAAGGGCGGCTTCCGCAAGGCGGTGGAGACCGCGCATGTGGTGATCACCAACCCGACCCACTTCGCCGTGGCGCTGCGCTACGAACAGGGCAGGGACCAGGTGCCGGTGGTGGTGGCCAAGGGGCGCGGCGCCACTGCGCTGGCGATCCGCGAGCTGGCCGGCGAGCTCGACGTGCCGGTCCTCGAATATCCGCAGCTCGCCCGCGCGGTCTATTATACCAGCCGCGAGAATCAGGAGATCCGCGACGATCTCTACATGGCGGTGGCGACGGTGCTCGCCTTCGTCTTCCAGGTCAGCCGCCGCGCCGGTGCGGTCCAGCCGGCGATCACGGTGCCCGAGACGGCACTTTTCGACGAGAACGGCCTGAAACAGGCGCGCACGCACTAAAGGCGCGGCCGCAATGGCCGTTTACCGGGAGAGCAGGGGGACGAGATGGCCGTCGAATCGATCGCAAAGACGCTGGGCACCGGATCGGGGATCGACATCACCGCGCTGGTCCAGTCGCTCGTCGACAACAGCTTCGCCAACAAGAACCAGGCGCTCACCAACAAGGGCACCGCGCTCACCACGCAGATTTCCACCGTGGGGACGATCAAGAGCAACATCACCGATTTCGCCTCGGCGCTCGCGTCGCTCACCAGCTCGGGTTCGCTCGCGACCCAGCCGACCAGCTCGAACACCGGCATCCTCGGCATCACGCGCCTGTCGGGCGCCGACCTCGCCGGGCTGAGCGCGACCATGGAGGTGCGCCAGCTCGCCCAGGGCCAGGTCTCCAGCTCGCCGTCCTTTGGCGGCGGCAGCGGCTCGGTGGTGGGGCCGGGCACGCTCACCCTCACTTTCGGCACTGCGACGGTGGCAGATGGCGCGATGACCGGCTTCACCGCCGGCACGGCCGCGCCGATCGACATCACCATCGATTCGCCCAACGCGACGCTTTCGGATGTCGCCGCCGCGATCAACGCGAAGAAGGCCGGCGTCACCGCGACGATCCTGAGCGATTCGAACGGCGCCCGGCTGGTGCTCAAGAGCGGGACCGGCTCGTCCCAGGCCTTCACGCTGAGCGGCACCGACGGCCTTGCCCAGCTCGCGGTCGGCCCCGGTGCCGGCGGATCGACGATCAACGCGGCCGCGCAGGATGCCCGGGTCGCGCTCGACGGCGTCGAGGCGAAGTATCCGACGAACAGCATCACCACGATGATTCCCGGCGCGCGGATCGACCTGGTCTCCGCCTCGGTCGGCACCAAGGTGATGATCGGCGCCAGTTCGCCGACCGCCGCGATCAGCCAGGCGGTGGCCAATTTCGTCGAGACCTACAACCAGGTGTTCAAGGCGGTGCAGGAGGCGACCGATCCGATCAACGGCCCGCTCAAGTCCGATCCGGCGGCGAAGCAGCTGCTCCAGCAGCTCAAGCGGCTGACGCTCGGCACGCTCGTTCCCGGCGCGGGCAAGAACGTGCCCTCCGCGCTCGCCGATATCGGCGTGAAGACCAATCGCGACGGCACGCTCAGCCTCGATACCGCGCGCCTGTCCAAGGTGCTGACCACCTATCCCAACGACGTCGAGAAGATGTTCACGGAGAATGCCGGCCTCACCAAGGCGCTTTCCGACGTCGCGGCGATCGCCACCAACTCCAAGACCGGCCTGGGCGCGAGCGCCGACAAATACGCCAAGGCGCAGGACGGTCTCGCGGACGAGAAGGCGAAGGTCGCGGCGGATACCCAGAAGATGCGCGACCGCATGACCCAGCAGTTCGCGGCGATGGATGCGAAGGTGGCGGCCTACAAGTCGACCCAGACCTTCCTCAAGCAGCAGATCGATTCCTGGAACGCGAAGAGCTGATGCGGTACGCCTCGGCGCTCGCCGCCAACCCTGCCGATACCTATCGCCAGATCGATATCGTCGGTCGCACTGCCGGCGGCGATCCGCATGCGCTGGTCGGCCTGCTCTACGAAGAAGGCATCGCGGCGCTGCGCACGGCGGCCTGGGCGGTGGAGCGCAGCAACTATTCGGTGCGGGGCGAGCGCGTGGCGCGGGCCACCGCGATCCTCTTCGCGCTGGAAGCGGGGCTGGACTTCGACCGTGGCGGCGAAGTCGCCCGGACGCTCGCCACTTTCTACCACGGCCTGTGCGGCGAGATATTGCAGGCCGCCACCGGCACCGATCCGGCGCCCTTCCGCGAGGCGGCGAACAGCCTGGACGAGATCGCCCGCGCCTGGAGCAGCCTGAAGGCGTCCTAGGCACCTGTCGCGAACGCTCGGCGCGGTCTGTCCGTCGTCCGCCTGCTGCTACGATGCCGGCACAAGCCCGGGATCGATGCCGGTCATCGCGACGGACGCATCCCAGAGACGCTTCGCAAGAACCGGGTCTTGCGCTTCGTCCGATCGGGCTGCTTCGCCCGAGACGCCTCTGGTGCCCCGAAAGCCGATCGGCCCATAATAGCCGCCGGGTTGGACCGGCCCCGTCGCCGCCTGCAATGTCGGCCATGCACCCATGGCGGCATTGTTGAGAACCATGCCCGTGACGCGGATCAGGACCTGCACCGGCCACAGGTGACGAGCGAGATCGGTCGAAGCTATGCCGGGATGGCAGCCGACGGAAAGGATGGTCGAACCGGACGCGCGCAGGCGGCGATCCAGCTCGTAGAAGAAGAGCGCGTTCGCGAGCTTGCTGGCGCCGTAGCGGCCCACCCGGGAGTAGCTGCGCTCGGCGTTGAGGTCGTCCCAGTCGATTTGCGCTCCCCTGTGCGCAAGGCTGGAGGTGGTCACTATGCGCGCGCCCTGCGTCTCGGCGAGCTTGGGCAGAAGCAGCGAGGTGAGCGCGAACGTGCCGAGATGGTTCACACCGAACTGAAGCTCGAAGCCCTGCTTCGTCCGCATCAGCGGCGGGTTCATCACCCCGGCATTGTTTACCAGGGCGTCGATACGCGGCTCGGCGGTGGCCAGGCCGGCCGCGTGACGGATGCTGTCAAGATCGCCGAGATCGAGCGGCAGGAAGACGAGATCGGCCCGCGGTATCGCCGTCCTGATCCGGGCCATGGCGGCCTTGGCCTTGTCCCGGTCGCGGCAGGCGAGCAGCACGCGCGCGCCGCGTGCGGCAAGCACATGCGCGGCTTCAAAGCCGATTCCGGTATTGGCTCCGGTGACGATGAAGCATTTGCCCGACTGGTCGGGAACATCGGCTTCGGTGAAGCCTCTGGATTTCGTCATGATGCGATCCTTCTGAATTGAGTATGTACATACTCATTATTGCTGCAAAAAAATCAGGCGGTCCCGGCCGTTCCGTTCCAGAACAGCGTGAAACCAGCCTCGCTGATGATCTCATGGTCCTTCGGGCTCGCGGCGATCGCGTCGATTACCATGTCGGCAAGGCCAATCAGCGCGGTGTCGATGTAGAAAGCCGCAAAACCGGGGTCGGCGTGCCCGGAGAGGATTTCCTCGACCATTTCCCGGAGTTCGCGGAATCTTGCCTCGCAGCGTCGGCGGCTCGCATCCGTCACGTGCTCGGAGACCTTGAGCTGGCGCATCGCCTTGCGCCAGGTTGGCTTGGCAAGCCCCCATTCCACCACCCGGCACCAGATGAGCCGCAGGCGTTCGCGTGCATCGACGCTGGCCGGATAGGGCGCGAGCACCGTTTCGGCGAGATTGGTTTCGATCTCGACGAACAACGCGTTCAGCAGGTCGTCCTTCGTCGGGAAATAGGTGAACAGCGTCCCTTCCGAGACCCCGGCGGCCTTGGCGATCTTGGCCGTCGATGCAGCCGTACCCAGTGCCGCAACCAGTTCGGCGGCGGCGGTCAACAGGGCGTCGCGTTTCTCTTCGCTAAGGGGTCGGGCCATCTTCGGGTCATCAAATGAGCGTGCAATCACTCATTTATAAGGGGCGAAGGCATGTTTTGTCAATATGTCGGTCAGGACATCCGTCCACCGGCGCGGCAGACCGGCAGCGGGAAGGCTTCCTCGCTCGCGCAGGAACTGGCATCCGCGCCCCGCGCTCAGGACCAGCGGGCAAGGATGTCGGCCACGGTTTCGTCCACCGGCGGCGCGGCTTCGGCCGGCGTGGCCGAGAAGCGCGGCGCCGGCATCGGCTGCATCGCCCCGTCCCGCACGGCGAAGGTTCCGCGCGCGCGATTGTGCGGATGGAGCGGGGCCTCGGTGAGCGAGAGCACGGGCGTCACGCAGCCATCTCCCGCTTCGAACAGCGCCGCCCATTCGTCGCGCCCGCGCGAGGCGAAGGCGGCGGCGAGCGCCTCGGTGAGCGCCGGCCAGCAGGCGCGGTCATATTGGTCGAACCCGTCCGGCGCGATGCCGAGCCCCTCGCAAAGCGCGCGAAAGCCATGCGGCTCGAGCGCGCCCACCGCCACGTGCCGCCCATCGGCACAGGCATAGCAGCGATAATAGGGCGCGCCCCCGTCGACCATGTTCGCCGCCCGGGCATCGGCCCAGCGGCCCGAGGCGTGGAGCGCATAATAGAGCGACATCATCGAAGCGGCGCCGTCCACCTGCGCCGCTTCGATCACCTGGCCGCGGCCGGTCGCCTGGGCGGCGAGGATGGCGGAGACCAGGCCGAGCGCGAGGAACAGCGATCCGCCGGCATATTCGCCGATCAGGTTGAGCGGAGGCACCGGCGCGGCGGCGGGGCCGATGGCGTGCAGCGCGCCCGACAGCGCCAGATGGTTGATGTCGTTGCCCGGCGTGCCGGCGAGCGGTCCTTCGCGCCCCCAGCCGCTGGCGCGGGCATAGACGAGGCGCGGATTGAGCGCGAGGCAGCGGGCCGGATCGAGCCCCACCTGCTCGGCGACGCCGGGGCGATAGCCTTCGATTACGCCGTCCGCCTGCGCGATCAGCGCCAGCGCCTGTTCGCGCCCGGCCGCCTGGCTCAGGTCGAGCGATATCTGCGAGCGACCGCGATAGAGGTTCGCCGCCACCGTGCCCGCCTCGCTTCCCGGCCGGCGGATCCGCACCACGTCGCAGCCCAGGTCGGCGAGCAGCATGCCCGCGAACAGCACGGCGCCCGGCATGTCGAGCTCGACGATGCGCACGCCCGCCAGGGGCCCGTGCGTAGCTGCAACCATCATGTCCCCCACAGGTGATTCCGCCGATCCATAGCCCTTGCCCGCACCTCAGGTCCACGCACTGGCGCTCGCCCCGGCTTTAGGTTAGCGGGAAGGCCATGTCGGCACCTCACATCGTCGCGCTCGGCGGCACCCTGCGGCCCGAATCCGCCACCGGGCGGCTGCTCGCGGCAACGCTCGAAATGGCCGCGGCGCGCGGCGCCCGCACCACCTTGCTCACCGGCGAGGCGATCGCCTTCCCGCATTACGAGCCGGGCAATGTCGCGGGGAACGAGGCGGTGGGCCGCTATCTGGAGGCGCTGCGCACCGCCGATGCGGTGATCGTCGGCTCGCCCGGCTATCACGGCACGCTCTCCGGGCTGGTCAAGACCGCGCTCGACTATGTCGAGGCGCTGAGCAAGGACGCGCGCCCCTATCTCGACGGCTTGCCGGTGGGGCTGATCGCCACCGCCGCGGGCTGGCAGGCGGCGGTCTCGACGCTGCAGGCGCTGCGCACCATCACCCATGCGCTGCGCGGCTGGCCGACGCCGATGGGCCTGGCGATCAACACCGCCGAGCCGGGCGACGCGGTGGACAAGTGCAACGGTCCGATGGAAGTGATGGTGGGCCAGATCTTCACCTTCCTGGAGCGCCGCGCCGGCTAGGCCCGCGGCTGGTCCGACGGGGCGGCTCCCGCGCCACCAAGACGAGGACGGCGAGCGAAATCAAGACCTTGGTCCGGTCCGGGCCTTGGGTTGCCCGGCATTTAACGCTTTCGTGAGGCTTGCTTTCTAGAATGGAGGCATGGACGAGGCTTCGGCACAGGACGGCATCGGCAACCGCCGACGCGCCACGCGCACCATCCTGGCGGTCGACGACAGCCGGACCAATCTCCATGTCCTCGCGCATCGCCTGGGCCAGCTCGGCTATCTCGTCGTGCTCGCCGATCGCGGATCGCAGGCGCTCGAGCTGATCTCGGCACGCGGTTTCGATCTGGTGCTGCTCGACCGGGTGATGCCGGAAGTGCCCGGGCTCCACGTGCTGCACGAGATCCGCGGCACGCGCGACACGGCCGACCTGCCGGTGATCATGCTCACCAGCCATGACGAGCCGGGCGCCGCCGTGGAGGCGCTGCAGGCCGGCGCCGACGACTATCTGGCGGGCCCCTATCCGTTCGAGGAGCTGGCCGCGCGGATCGAGCGCACCCTGTCGCGCTCCGACCGGATGGAGGAGCTGAAGCGCTCCAACCTCGCGCTCGACGCGCGCATCGCCGCGCGGGCGATCGAGCTGGGCGAAGTGCGCGGCGAGCTCGCCATGGCCCGGGTCGAGCTGGAGCGCCGCCAGCGCGCCTGAGCGCGGCTCAGCGCTCGAACCAGTGCCGCCCGACGAAATAGGCGGTGATCACGAAGGCGACCGCCAGGCAGAGGATCGCGATCGCATCGAACGCCCAGGGCTCCCGCGCGAACCACAGTCCCTCGACGTTCATGCCATAGAGCCCGGTGATGAAGGTCAGCGGCAGGAACACCATCGCCGCCACCGCGATCACCAGCGAGCGCTGGTCGATCAGCTCGGCGCGCAGGTCGGTAAGCGTCTCGTGGGTGAGCGCGGCGCGCTCGCGGATGCTCTCCAGCTCCTCGGCCATGCGCGCGGCGCGATCGGCGGCGGCGGCGAGGTGGAGCCGGTCGTCATCGGCCAGCCATTCGACCGGCAGCCCGGCGAGCTTCTCCAGCGCCGCGCGCTGCGGATAGAGGAAGCGGCGCAGCCCGATCGCCTTCACCCGCGTCTCGTTGACCAGCCGGCGCAGGTCGAAGGCGCGGTGCTGCGAGATATGCTCCTCGCAATCGTCCAGCGAATCGCCCAGCTCGGCGACCATCGGGTCGAGCTCCTCGGTGATCGCCTGGGCGATCGCGGCGATCAGGTCGCCGGGGTCGAGGATCTTGCCGTCCTCCACCTGCTTGCGCACCGGCTGGATCGCATTGAGCTGCTTGCGCGAGACCGAGAAGACGCAGCCGCCATGCGCGTACATGCGGATCGAGGCGAGCGGATCGGAGTCGCCGAGCGCCTCGGACGACATGCCGCGCAGATTGACCAGCGCCGCCGGGCCGAACAGGTCGCAGCGCGGCCGCGTCTCCATCGCGGTCAGCGCGTCGATCACCGGCTGGGCCAGCTTGGCCTCGCCGCCCAGCCAGAGCTGGGCGCGCTCGTCATTGGTGTTGAGGTGGATCCAGCTGAGGCTGGCATCCCGGCCGAGCGCGTCCTTGAGGATCGGCTGCGCCACCTTCCCGTCGCGGACGATATAGGCGAAGCCGCTCATCCGGTGATCTCCAGCCATATCGACAGGCCGGGTCCCGGCGCTTCGGGCGGTGCCGTGAGGGCGATGCGCGGGGCATCGGCGCGGGCGCGGTCGAGAATGGCGGTCGGCACGGCGGGAAGGTGGTACACGCGCTCGGCCTGTGCAAGCGCGCGCGCCTGCCGGAGCGTCAGATCGTCCGGATCGGCGCTGTGCAGCGTGAAGCGCAGCAGCCGCGCGGCTTCCGGTGCGCGCAGCCGCGCCACCACGTCGCCGCCAAGCCCTTCCGCCAGCGCGGCGGCGATGGCGCGGCGGCGATCGGCCATGTCGGGGAAGCGCGCGCGCAGTTCGGGCCGGGCAGCGTGGAGCGCCCGCGCGGTATCGCCCAGATCGGCGGGCAGCTCGGTCTCGAGCTTCTGGCGCAGCGCCGCCGCCAGCCCGGCCGACACCCCGCCCGTGCCTATCGCCACCAGCACCGGATCGCGTTCCACGATCGCGGGCAGGGTGAAGTCGCACAGGTCCGGGCGGTCGACGGTGTTCACCAGCACGCCGCGCGCGCGCAGGCGGGCGACGACGGGTTCGGGATCGTCCGTGGCGACGATGGCGAGCGCGGCGGGAGCTTCCTCGCCGACGATCGCCGCGCCGGCGCGCGCGAGCAGCCGGCGCTTGGCTTCCGCCGCCTCGCCCGTGCCGATCAGCATGACTGGCCGCCCCGCCAGCTTCACGAAGATCGGCAGGGCGCTCAGCGTCATTGTTCCAGCCAGTCCGGTATCTGTTCCGCGCCCATGATCGTCTCGGCCGTGATCCGGCCCGCGACCACCTCGAAGCGATCGCCCGAGACGAGCACTTCGGGCACCAGTGCCCGGCTGTTATAGGTGCTGGCCATGGTCGCGCCATAGGCGCCGGCGCTCTGCAGCACCGCCAGGTCGCCGTTCCCGACCCGGTCGATCTCGCGATTCTTGAGAAACACGTCGCTGCTCTCGCACACCGGGCCGGCGACGTTCGCCACCATCGTCTCGCCGTTCGGCGTGACCGAGGCGAAGCCGTGCCAGGCATCGTAGAGCGCGACGCGCGCCAGGTCGTTCATCGCGGCGTCGACCACCACCCAGGGATTGGTCACGCCCGGCTTCACCCACAGCACTTCGGTGAGCAGTACGCCGGCATTGGCCGAGATGTGGCGGCCCGGCTCGAACATCAGCTCGACGTCCCAGTCCCTGGTCACGCGCGCGACCATCTCGCCGAACGCGGCCGAAGTCGGCGGCACGTCGCCGGGCTTGTAGGCGACGCCCAGCCCGCCGCCCAGGTCGACATGGGTGATCCTGTGCCCCGCGGCGCGCAGCTCGGCGACGAGCCGGCCGACCCGCTCGAATGCGGCCTCGAGCGGGTCGAGGCTGAGCAGCTGGCTGCCGATGTGCACCGCCACGCCGCGCAGGTCGATGCCCTCCAGCTTCGCCAGCCGGTCGAAGATCGCCGGCGCCTGGTCGATCGGCAGGCCGAACTTGTTCTCCGCCTTGCCGGTGGAGATCTTCTCGTGCGTGCCGGCATCCACGTCCGGATTGACGCGCAGGGCGGCCGGGGCGGTCATCCCCTTGGCGCGCGCGATCTCGGCCAGGACGACGCCTTCTTCCTCCAGCTCGAGGTTGAACTGGCCGATCCCGGCGTCGAGCGCCTGGTGCAGTTCCTTGCGAGTCTTGCCGACGCCGGAGAACACCACGTCGTGCGCCGGGATGCCGGCGGCCAGCGCGCGCGACAGCTCGCCGCCCGAGACGACATCGGCGCCGAAGCCCTCATTGGCGAGCAGGCGGAGCACGGCGAGGTTCGGATTGGCCTTCACCGCGAAGGCGACATGATGCCGGCCGACCGGCTCCAGCCCCTTGCGGAAGGCGCGGGCGGCTTCGCGGAACGCCTCGGTCGAATAGACATAGACGGGGGTGCCGACCTGCTCGGCGATGCGCGCGAGCGGGACATTCTCGGCGTGCAGCGCACCGCCGATCACTTCGAAATGGGACACTGAAAGACTTTCTGTGGGCTTAGCGCGGCGGCAGATCGAAGGTGTCGCTGCGCCGCTGGTCCGAGCTTTGGATGAGATCGTCGCTACGCGCGGGGCGCGTCTGCGTCGGCGGATTGAGGAGATCGCCCGGCGACGGCGTCGCTCGCGCGCCATAAGGCGCGGGAGGGAGCGAGGCCGCCGCCACGGGTTTGAGCGCTTCGCGCGCGCCGCAGCTCGCCAGGGCGAGCCCGCCCGTGCACGCGATCGTCAGCACCACCAGTCGCTTCATCGCTCTTCCTCCTGGCGGCGCTTCCTCGCCGCTGCGATCGCTTCCCGCACGCGCCCGGGCGAAGTGCCGCCAAAGCTCGTCCGGCTCGACACCGAAGCATCGACGCTGAGAACGCCATATACGCGTTCATCGATGCGCGTGTCGATTTCCTTGAGTTGGGTGATCGATAGCTGATCGAGACGTATGCCCTCGCCTTCCGCCCTGGCCACGGCCCGCCCGGTGATGTGGTGCGCCTCGCGGAACGGGATGCCGCCCTCGCGCACCAGCCAGTCGGCCAGGTCGGTGGCGGTGGAGAAGCCGGCCTCGGCGGCGGCGCGCATCCGGTCGAGCCGGAAGGTCGCGCTCTCCACCATGCCGGTCATCGCCGCGATGCTGAGCCCCAATAGGTCGTGCGCCTCGAACACCGGCGGCTTGTCGTCCTGCATGTCCTTGGAATAGGCGAGCGGCAGGCCCTTCATCGTGATCATGAGGGACACCAGCGCGCCGGTGATCCGGCCCGAATGCCCGCGCACCAGCTCGGCCGCGTCGGGGTTGCGCTTTTGCGGCATGATCGAGCTGCCGGTCGACCATTGGTCGGACAGCGAGACGAAGCCGAAGGGCTGGCTCGCCCAGATCACGAATTCCTCGGCCAGGCGGCTGAGGTGGAGCGCGGTCTGCGCGGCGGCGGTGAGATATTCGATCGCGAAGTCGCGGTCCGATACCGAATCGAGCGAGTTGCGCGTCGGCCCGTCAAAGCCCAGCGCCTTCGCCGTCGCCTCGCGGTCGAGATTGAAGCCGGTGCCGGCCAGCGCCGCCGAGCCGAGCGGGCAGAGGTTCAGGCGCGCGCGGGCATCCCTCAGGCGGCCGCGGTCGCGCGCGAACATCTCGAAATAGGCCATCAGGTGATGACCGAGCGTCACCGGCTGGGCGACCTGGAGATGGGTGAAGCCGGGCATCACGCTGTCGGCATGTTCCTCGGCACGGGCGAGCAGCGCGTCCTGGAGCGCGCCCAGTGCCGCTTCGGCCTGGTCGACCGCGTCGCGCACCCAGAGGCGGAAATCGGTCGCCACCTGGTCGTTGCGCGAGCGGGCGGTGTGGAGGCGCCCGGCGGTCGGGCCGATCTTCGCCGCCAGCCGCGATTCGGCGAGCATGTGAATGTCTTCGAGCGCCAGGTCCTCGGGCACGCCCTCGGCCTCGAAATCGGCGGCGACTTCGCCCAGGCCGGCATGGATCGCCGCTGCGTCCTCCGCCGCGACGATGCCCTGCGCGCCCAGCATCGCCACATGCGCCTGGCTGCCGCGCAGGTCCTGGCGCCACATCCGCTTGTCGAAGGGGATGGATGCGTTAATCTCGCGCATCACCGCGGACGGGCCTTCGGCGAAGCGCCCGCCCCACATGGCATTGGAGCTGTCCTTGCGCTCGGCGATCTCTCTTCTCCTTCTGGCCACGCTGGCGATCGCGGGGTGCGATAAGCGCTCCGGCCCCGCGCAGCAAGCAAACGAAACTATGCCGGCGGCCAATGGCGCTGCTGCGGCGGACAAGGGCAAGGTCGACCGCAGCCACAAGGGCGAGGCCGCGCCGGGCACGGCCTTCGCCGATCCGGCGGGCAAGAAGACCAGTCTCGCCGCCTTCAGGGGCAAGCCGGTGCTGCTCAACCTCTGGGCGACATGGTGCATCCCCTGCCGTGCCGAGATGCCGACGCTGGATGCGCTGGCCGGGCAAAGAGGCGATGCGCTGGCGGTGATCACGCTGAGCCAGGACTTCAAGGGCCGCGAAGCGGTCGATCCCTATTTCGCCAAGGCCGGGTTCAGGCATCTGAAGCCCTGGACCGATACCGACGCCGCCTTCAGCCTGGGGATGGGGGCGAACCTGCCGACCACGATCCTCTATGATTCGGCCGGCAAGGAGGTGTGGCGCGTGGCGGGCGAGATGGACTGGGGCGGCGCCAGGGCCGCCGCGCTGCTGGCGGAAGCGCGATGAGCGGCGAGGTCAGCGTCGGCCGCGACCTTTCCGGCCCGCGCATCGTCACGCTTCCCGCCCGGCCCGAGCCGATCCGGGTCAGCGCCGACGAGACCGCGATCGTCGTGATCGACATGCAGAACGCCTATGCCTCGCCCGGCGGCTATGTCGACCAGGCGGGGTTCGACATTTCGGGTTCGGCCGGGACGATCGGCAAGATCGCCGCAGTGCTCGATACGGCGCGCGCCGCCGGCATGCCGGTGATCTATCTGCAGAATGGCTGGGACGCCGATTATGTCGAGGCCGGCGGCCCCGGCTCGCCCAACTGGCACAAGTCCAACGCGCTGAAGACGATGCGCGCGCGGCCCGAGCTCCAGGGCAAGCTGCTGGCGCGCGGTGGCTGGGATTACGAACTGGTCGATGCGCTCGCCCCGAGGCCCGGCGACATCCGCCTCCACAAGACGCGCTACAGCGCCTTCTTCAACTCGCAGCTCGATTCGACGCTGCGCGCGCGGGGCATCCGCAACATCGTCTTCGTCGGCATCGCCACCAATGTCTGCGTCGAGAGCACGCTGCGCGACGGCTTCCATCTCGAATATTTCGGGGTGATGCTCGAGGATGCGACCCATCATCTGGGGCCGCCGATGATGCAGGAAGCCACGGTCTACAATGTCGAGAAGTTCTTCGGCTGGGTCTCGACCACCGCCGACTTCTGCGGCAGCTTCGGCCAATTGCCCAGGGAGTGAGCCAATGTCGTTCGAGCCGATCAATCCGCCGCAATTCCCCACGCCGATCGCGCCCTATTCGGCCGGCGCGAAGGCGGGCGACACGGTCTATGTCTCGGGCGTGCTGGCGCTGGGCGAAGGCGGCGTGGTGCTCCATGTCGGCGACGTGGCGGGCCAGACGCGGCACGTGCTGGACGTGATCCGGACCACGCTGGAAGCGGCGGGGGCAAGGCTGGAGGACGTGGCGATGAACCATATCTTCCTGAAGGACTTTGCCGACTATCCCGTCTTCAACCAGATCTATGCCGAATATTTCCCGGGGGCCAAGCCGGCGCGCTACTGCATCCGGGCCGATCTGGTGAAGCCCGATTGCCTGGTCGAGATCGCCTCGGTGGCGCATATCGGCTGATGGCGGAGGCGGGGGGCCTTTATTACGAGGAACATGGCCCGGCAGGCGCGCCGCCGCTGATCCTGTCGGCCGGCATGGGCGGATCGGGCAGATACTGGCTGCCCAACCTGCCCGCGCTCGCCGAGCGCTTCCGCCTCATCCTCTACGATCATCGCGGCACCGGCCGCTCGGACCGCACGGTGACGCCGCGCATCGAGAGCATCGGCGACGATATCCGCCTGCTGATGGATGCACTCGGTATCGAGCGGGCCGCGATCCTCGGCCATGCGATCGGGGGCATGGGCGGCCTGAGCATGGCGATCGACACGCCGGAGCGGGTCGACAGGCTGGTGGTGGTCAATGGCTGGGGCCGGCTCGATCGCTATACCGCGCGCTGCTTCGACGCCCGGCTGGCGCTGCTGCGCGCCTATGGCCCGGGCAAATATGTCGATGCCCAGCCGATCTTCCTGTTCCCGCCGGGGTGGATCTCGGACAATCACGCGCGGCTGGAGGAAGAGGCGGTCCATCACGTCGCCGGCTTCCCCGCCGAGATGGTGGAGGCGCGCATCCTCGCGGCGCTGCGCTTCGACCTGGTCGACCGGCTGGAGTCGGCGCGGCTCGACATGCCCGTGCTGCTGCTCGCCAGCGACGACGACGCGCTCGTCCCGCCCGGCTGTTCGCAGGCGCTTGCGCAAGTCATTCCACGGGCGCAACTTGTCCGGATGCCTTGGGGAGGACACGCCTGCAACGTGACCGATCCTCCGGGCTTCGAGGCCCGGGTGCTCGCATTTCTGGGGAGCTAAATCATGGAAGTCGGCGTCTTCGTTCCCATCAACAACAATGGCTGGCTGATCAGCGAGAACGCGCCCCAGTACATGCCGTCGTTCGATCTCAACAAGGAGATCGCGCTGCGGGCCGAGAAGCATGGCCTCGATTTCCTGCTCTCGATGATCAAGCTGCGCGGCTTTGGCGGCAAGACCGAGTTCTGGGAATATGGGCTGGAGAGCTTCACGCTGATGGCCGGCCTCGCCGCCGTCACCGAGAAGATCAAGATCTACGCCACTTGCCCCACGCTGGTCATCCCGCCGGCCTTTGCCGCGCGCATGTGCAACACGATCGATTCGATCAGCCATGGCCGCTTCGGGCTCAACCTGATCACCGGCTGGCAGCGCCCCGAATACAGCCAGATGGGGCTGTGGCCGGGCGACGAGCATTTCCGCAACCGCTACCAGATGCTGGGCGAATACGCCCAGATCCTGCGCGAGCTGTGGGAGACCGGCCGCAGCGACCTGAAGGGCACCTATTACCAGATGGACGACTGCCTCGTCCGCCCCACGCCCCAGGGCGAGATGAAGATCATCTGCGCGGGCTCGTCGGACGAGGGGCTCGCCTTCTCGGCCAGGTGGGCGGACTATGCCTTCTGCCTCGGCAAGGGGGTCAACACGCCCACCGCCTTCGCCTTCAACAACGAGCGGCTCGCCGCCGCCACCGCGAAGACCGGGCGCGACGTGAAGGTGTTCGTGCTCGTCATGGTCATCGCCGACGAGACCGACGAAGCGGCCATGGCCAAGTGGAAGGCGTATAATGACGGCGTCGACATCGACGCGATCCGCTGGCTGATGGACCAGGGCGCGGCCGACAAGAACAACCCCACCACCAATGTCCGCCAGCTCGCCGCGCCCGAGGGGGCGGTCAACATCAACATGGGCACGCTGGTGGGCAGCTATGCGAGCGTCGCACGCATGCTCGACGAGATGGCGGAAGTGCCGAACACCGGCGGCGTATTGCTGACGTTCGACGATTTCCTGGAGGGCGTCGAGAATTTCGGCACGCGCATCCAGCCGCTGATGCGGAGCCGCGCCGGGCGCTGAGCCGGAAGGGCGCAGCCTTTCCGATGCTCGATCGTTTCGGTGTCGGGCCAACGGGGATCTGACTTCCCTCAAAGCCGGAGAGAAAGCATGAAGAAGCTGACTTCCCTCGCCGCACTGGCGATTCTCCTCGCACCGCCGCTCGCCGAAGCGCAGCAGCAACGCCCCGATGATCGGCAGGGTGACCGCCATGGCGATCGCCAGGGCGGTCGTCCGGGCGAGCGCCCGGGCCAGCCGGGCATGCGCCCGCCTTCGGGCGGCCCCGGCGGTCCGGGGCGCCCCAATCCGGGCCAGCCCGGCATCCGTCCGCCCGGGCCCGGTCCGTCGCAGCCCGGACGCCCGGGCACGCGCCCGCCGGCACCGCGTCCGCCGATCGCCCGCCCGCCCGTGCCGCGGCCCCCGGTCGCGCGCCCGCCGCATCGCCCCGGCATCGGCCGTCCGCCCAATTTCCGCCCGATCCACCGGCCGCCCTTCGTCTATCCGCGCGGATATCATTATCAGCGCTGGTCGATCGGCGGGCTGCTGCCGCTGCTCTTCCTGTCGAACAATTATTATTATGACGGCTGGTACGATCTCGGCCTGGGTGCGCCGCCTCCGGGCTATCGCTGGGTGCGCTACGGGCCGGACCTGCTGCTGGTGAACGTGCGGACCCGCCGCGTGGTCGACGTGATCTACGGCGCCTTCTACTGATCGCGGAGGGCGCGGTCCGCACCCGGATCGCGTCCTTTCCGCTTTTCCCGGGAACCAGGGCCGCGCGCGTCGACGCGCGCACCCGTGGCGGGGTTGTCGATCCGAGGGAGAAGTGGATGCCCCGTGAGGATTCGAACCTCAATTAACGGAGTCAGAGTCCGTGGTCTTACCTTTAGACGACGGGGCATCACGCGGCATCACGGCCGGCAGGCGGGGCGCAATAGGGCGGCCGCGCGACGCTGTCAACGGGCCCTGCCTTGCCCCCGACCCCGGTCTCCGCTAGCCTCGCTTTCAAGCACCGGCGGCGAAAAGCCGTGACGGAACAGAACATAAGCGAGTGATACGATGGGGGATGGCACCGCCAATATGCCCCGCGGCCGTGGTTCCGGAAAAATCCGGAGAGCCCCGCCGCCCATGGAGCGGCCGATGCGCGGCCGGCCGGGCGACGCGCGCCACTATGCGGCACTGGACCTCGGCACCAACAACTGCCGGCTGTTGATCGCGCGCCCACAGGGTTCGGGCTTCGCGGTGGTCGACGCGTTCTCGCGCATCGTTCGCCTCGGCGAGGGCCTGGCCGGCAGCGGCCGGCTCTCGGACGCCGCGATCGAGCGCACCATCGCGGCACTGCGGATCTGCGCCGACAAGCTGAAGCGCCGCCACGTGATCCTCGCCCGCTCGGTGGCGACCGAGGCGTGCCGCCAGGCCTCGAACGGGGCCGAGTTCATCGAGCGGGTCTATCGCGAGACCGGCATCGCGCTCGACATCATCACTGCCGAGGAAGAGGCCCGGCTCGCCGTGCTGGGCTGCCACGCGCT
Organism: Sphingomonas sp. IBVSS2; assembly: GCF_002127225.1. Lineage (GTDB taxonomy): Bacteria > Pseudomonadota > Alphaproteobacteria > Sphingomonadales > Sphingomonadaceae > Sphingomonas. Next base: position 422,165 of record NZ_NFUR01000001.1, on the reverse strand, counting down.
GCTCGAGCCCGGCGACGGCCCGGCGCTGGTGTTCGACATCGGCGGCGGCTCGACCGAGCTGGTGCTGGTCGATTCGCGCGGCGAAGTGCCCCGTATCCTCGACTGGCACAGTGCGCGCTGGGGCGTGGTCTCGCTCACCGAGGCGTCTGGCGTTGCCGCCACGGCCGAGGAACGCGCCGCGCTCTATGCGAACATGCGCGCCCGCGTGGCCGAGAGCTTCGCTCCCTTCGCCACGCGCCTGCGCACCCCGCGCGGCACACGGCGGCTGCTCGGCACCTCGGGCACGGTCACCACGCTCGCCAGCGTGCATCTGGGCCTGGCGGCCTATGACCGGTCGGTGGTCGACGGGCTGATCGTCCCCGCCCCGGCGATGCGCGAAGTGAGCCAGCGGATCGCAGGGATGAGCATGGCCGAGCGCAGCCAGGTGCCGTGCATCGGCTCGGAGCGGGCCGATCTCGTCGTCGCCGGCTGCGCTATCCTCGAGACGATTCTCGATCTATGGCCGGCCGAACGGCTGGGCATCGCCGATCGCGGCATCCGCGAGGGCATATTGCGCCGCCTGATCAACGGGAGAATCTTGTGAGCAGAGGCGGCGGACGCGGCCATACCCGCGTGCTGACGGCGCGAAAGCGCACGGCCCAGTCGACGCGCTGGCTCGAACGCCAGCTCAACGATCCGTACGTCAAGCGCGCCAAGGCCGAGGGCTATCGCAGCCGCGCGGCCTATAAGCTGATCGAGCTCGACGAGAAATTCGGCTTTCTGAAGGGCAAGAAGCGCGTGGTCGACCTCGGCATCGCGCCGGGCGGCTGGACCCAGGTGGTCCGCCGCCGGCTGCCCAAGGCGCCGGTTGTCGGCATCGACCTGCTGCCCGTCGATCCGATCGAGGGCGCGGTGATCCTGCAGATGGACTTCATGGACGATGCCGCCCCCGACCGGCTGATCGAGGAACTGGGCGGCGCGCCCGATCTGATCGTGTCGGACATGGCGGCCAACACCGTCGGCCATCCGCAGACCGATGCGCTGCGCACCATGGGCCTGGTCGAGACCGCGCTCGACTTCGCGATCCAGGTGCTCGAGCCCGGCGGCGATTTCGTCGCCAAGGTGTTCGCCGGCGGTGCCGATTCGACGCTGGTGGCGGAGATGAAGCGCAACTTCGCCACGGTGAAGCACGCCAAGCCGCCGTCGAGCCGCAAGGGCTCGGTGGAATGGTTCGTCGTAGCGCAGGGCTTCAAGGGGCGGGCGAAGGTGGACGAGAGGGAATAGGCCCGGGCCAGCAGCTTATCGCAGCCTGGCGACGCTGCGCTCGAGCTTCCTCAGAATGGCCGGGTATCGATCGCGGGCCTGTTCAGAGGCGGCTGCCTGGTCAGTGAAGTAGACATTGCCGATCTCTTCTTCTGCATCCGCTTCGATCTGCTCTATCGCTGCAGCGCCGAATCGGGTGACGAGTATCGACCGCGCCCGATCGCGTCGCGCGTTGAGGCGCTTTTCCATCTGCACATATTCGGGCGCCGCGGGGCCGCCGCGATAGGCGGCGGGAACGGCGCTGAAGGCAAGGAGGCCCCTGGCATAGGTTTCGGCATAGAGGTCGAGTAGCGGATCGCGTGCAGGCACATCCTGCACTGCAAGAACAGGGGCACGGGTTTGTGGCGATATCGTCGCGACGAGCAGGAGCGACAGGGCAAATAGCATGCGAGCCTCCCCGATACGCGCCCAGTTTAGCCGTATCCCGGGCGGCCGCTAGGGGTCGGCACCGATCCGATGGCATTCGGCCAAAGCAAAAGGGCCCCGGAATCGCTTCCGGAGCCCTTTTGCTTGTTCAGCGGATCGCCGGCTCAGCCGTCGTAGTCGCCGCCCAGATTCTGGTTGCGCGGCGGGGCGGCGGCGGTGAGGCGCAGCGCCTCGGCCGAAGCCGCGATCGAGCCGACTTCGTCCGGCGCTTCCTCGTCGTCGATCTGCACGCGCTGCAGGCTCGAGACCACCGCTTCCTCGAGGTGAGTCGGGCGAATCGTCTCTTCCGCGATCTCGCGCAGCGCGACGACCGGGTTCTTGTCGCGGTCGCGATCGAGAGTCAGATCGGCGCCGCCCGAGATCTGGCGGGCGCGCTGCGCCGCGAACAGCACGAGATCGAAACGGTTGGGAACCTTGTCGACGCAATCTTCGACAGTGACGCGCGCCATCTACGCTTCCTTGAAAAACGGAGTGTCCGGGAAAGGCGGCGACTTAGGGTCCGGCTGTGGAAAAGTCAAGAAAATGGGCCTTGCGCCCGCGCGGCGAACCGAATCGCGCGCGGCGCGTTGGGAACGCCATCGCAACGATGCCCGCGGAGTCCCCTTGGAAGCGCTCGCCCCCCTTGCCCCCGTGCCCATGGTCCCGCATCACCCGGCGATGCGCTTGACCCAGCCGAGCTACACCGTCGACGGCAACCGGCTGACGCTGCTGCCCGACGGGCCCGAGCGGCTGGAGGCACTGCTCGACCTGATGCGCCGCGCCGAGCGGACGCTCCGGGTGCTCTACTATATCTATGTCGACGATGCGGCCGGCGCCGCGGTGCGCCAGGCGCTGCTCGACGCGGCGGCGCGCGGCGTGAAGGTCAGCCTGATCGTGGACGGGCTGGGCAGCGAGCATGCCCAGAGCCATGGCTTCTTCGATCCGCTCCATGCCGCCGGCGTCGACGTCTGCCGCTTCGTGCCGCGCTGGGGCCGGCGCTATCTGCTGCGGAACCATCAGAAGCTCGCGCTCGCCGACGAGGCGCGGGTGATCATCGGTGGATTCAACATAGAGGACAGTTATTTCGGCACGATCGAACAGGCTGCCTGGCGGGATCTGGGACTGCTGATCGAAGGTCCGGCGGCGGGCCGCCTGGTCGGCTATTATGATGCGCTGTCGAACTGGGCCCGGCGGCCGCGCGGCAGCCTGCGCAGGCTGGCGAAGACGCTGCGCGCGTGGAGCGAGCCCGAGGGCGCCACGCGCTGGCTGCTCGGCGGCCCGATGCGCCGGCTCTCCCCCTGGGCGCGCGAAGTGAAGCGCGACATGGAGCGGGCGCAGTCGATCGACATCATGGCCGCCTATTTCGCGCCCAATCCGGCGATGCTCCGCCGGCTCGACCGGGCCGGCCTGCGTGGGCGGGTGCGGCTGATATTGCCGTCCAGGCTCGATCATGGCGCCGCGATCTGGGCGGCGCGCTTCACCTATGCCGGGCTGCTCCGCAAGCGGGTGCAGATCTACGAATATCAGCCGACCAAGCTCCACGCGAAGCTGTTCCTGCTCGACGACGTGGTGAACATCGGCTCGGCCAATTTCGACATCCGCTCGATGTTCCTCAATCTCGAGCTGATGTTCCGCGTCGAGGATCCCGCCTTCGCCGCCTATGTCCGCGCCTTTGTCGACGGCGAAGTGGCCTGTTCGGAGCGGATCACGCCCGAACTCTACAAGGCGCGCACGGGCCCCTGGACGCGGATCAAGCAGGCGGCGGCCTATTTCGTGATGGCGGTGCTCGACTACAACGTCACCCGCCGGCTCAACTTCGGCCCGCGCGGGACGCGGCCGCAGGGCTAGTCCTTGCCAAGGTCAATCCTTGATCGTCTCCATCGCGACATAGGTCGAGGTGCTGGCGACATGGGGCAGGCTCGATATCTTCTCGCCCAGCACGATCCGGTAGCGGCGGATGTCGGCGGTGCGCACCTTCAGCAGATAGTCGAAATTGCTCGCGAGCATATGGCATTCCTCCACCTCGGGGATGCGCCGCACCGCCGCGTTGAACTCCTGCAGCGCCTTCTCGCGCGTGTCGGCCAGCTTCACTTCGGTGAAGGCGATATGGTCGAGGCCCAGCCGTGCGGGATCGACGATCGCGCGAAAGCCGCGGATCACGCCGGCTTCGGTCAGCCGCTTGAGCCGCACCTGGGCCGGGGTCTTGGAAAGCCCCACCTGCCTGGCCAGTTCGGTCACCGTCATCCGGCCGTCCGCGGCCAGCGCGGCGACGATCTTGCGGTCGAACTCGTCCAATTCGACTGTCATGGGGGGCTTCTTCATGCATCCGGCCTAGCAGACGGCCATAAAAATGGCGATTCCGCCTGTGATTCGTCTCTCAAAAGTCTGATCGACCTGCGCAAGCGGCGTATCATGGCGGGATGACCCAGCCAGCGCCCTTCGCCGCCTTCGCTCCACCCGTCCGCGAGCCGACTCCGCTCCGCCGGGCGATCACCGCCGCCTATCGCCTGGACGAGCGCGCGGCGGTGGCGCCGCTGCTGGAGGCGGCGACGCTCGACGCCACCACCCGTGCCGCGATCCGCGAGACGGCGACCGGGCTGGTCACCGGCCTGCGCGCGCGGCGCCGCGGCGGCGCGGTCGAATCGCTGGTGCAGGAATATGCGCTGTCGAGCGAGGAGGGCGTGGCGCTGATGTGCCTGGCCGAGGCGCTGCTCCGCATCCCCGACGATGCCACGCGCGACGCGCTGATCCGCGACAAGATCGCCGATGGCGACTGGCGGGCGCATCTCGGCGGCAAGTCGCTGTTCGTCAATGCGGCGACCTGGGCGCTGGTGGTGACGGGCAAGCTGGTCGACAGCGTCGACGATCGCGGGCTGGGCGCCGCGCTGATGCGCCTCGTCGCGCGTGCCGGCGAGCCGGTGATCCGCCGCGCGATCGATCTGGCGATGCGGATGATGGGCGAGCAGTTCGTCACCGGCGAGACGATCGCCGAGGCGCTCAAGCGCGCGCGCCACGAAGAGGCCAAGGGCTTCCGCTACAGCTACGACATGCTCGGCGAGGCGGCGACGACCGCGGCGGATGCCGAGCGCTATTATCGCGATTACGAGAATGCGATCCATGCGATCGGCGCGGCCTCGAACGGGCGCGGCGTCTATGCGGGACCGGGCATCTCGATCAAGCTTTCGGCGCTCCATCCGCGCTACGGCCGCGCCCAGGCCGACCGGGTGATGGGCGAGCTGCTTCCCCGGGTGAAGACGCTGGCGGTGCTGGCGCGGCGCTATGACATCGGACTCAACATCGATGCCGAGGAAGCCGACCGGCTGGAGATCTCGCTCGACCTGCTGGAGAGCCTGGCGCTGGATCCCGATCTGGCCGGCTGGGACGGGCTGGGCTTCGTCGTCCAGGCCTATGGCAAGCGCTGCCCCTTCGTGATCGACTGGATCATCGACCTTGCCGGGCGGGCCGCGCGGCGGATCATGGTCCGGCTGGTCAAGGGCGCCTATTGGGACGCGGAGATCAAGCGCGCCCAGGTCGACGGGCTGCGCGATTTCCCGGTCTATACCCGCAAGCCGCATACCGATGTGGCGTACATCGCCTGCGCTCGGAAGCTGCTCGCGGCGGGCGACCGGGTCTTCCCGCAATTCGCCACCCACAATGCCCAGACGCTGGCGACGATCTACCGGCTCGCCGGGCCGGACTTCGAGCTGGGCCAATATGAGTTCCAGTGCCTGCACGGCATGGGCGAGCCGCTCTACGAGCAGGTGGTGGGCGCGGCGAAGCTGGACCGCCCGTGCCGCATCTATGCGCCGGTCGGCACGCACGAGACGCTTCTGGCCTATCTCGTGCGCCGTTTGCTGGAGAATGGCGCCAACTCCTCCTTCGTGAATCGCATCGCGGATTCCGAAATTCCCGTTTCGGAGCTGGTCGCGGACCCCGTCGAGACGGTGCGCGCGATGCCCGATCCGGGCGCGCATCACGACAGGATCGCGCTCCCCGCGACGCTCTATCCGGACCGCCGCAATTCGAACGGCATCGATCTGAGCGACGAAACCGCGCTCGCGGAGCTGAGCCAGGCGCTCCAGGACAGCGCGACGATCGCGTGGCGGGCGGCCCCGGCCGATGGGCAGGGAGTGCTACGCAAGATATTGAATCCCGCGGATAATCGTGACGAGGTCGGCGAGGTCGTCGAGAGCGCGCCTGGGGCGGCGGCCGCCGCCGTCGCGCGCGCCGCGGCTTCCGGCTGGAGCACCGTGCCGGTCGCCGAGCGCGCGGCGATGCTCGAGCGCGCCGCCGACGCGATGCAGGCACGGATGCCGGTGCTGCTCGGCCTGATCGTGCGCGAGGCGGGCAAGTCGCTGCCCAATGCCATTGCGGAGGTGCGCGAAGCGATTGATTTTCTTCGCTATTATGCGGCGCACGCGCGTGCGACCTTCGGCGCCGCCCAGCTGCCGCTCGGTGCGATCGTCTGCATCAGCCCGTGGAATTTCCCGCTGGCGATCTTCACGGGCCAGGTGGCGGCGGCGCTGGTGGCGGGCAATCCGGTGCTCGCCAAGCCGGCGGAGGAAACCCCGCTGATCGCCGCGCAGGCGGTGGCGCTGCTCCATGCGGCGGGCGTCCCCGCCGACGCGCTCCAGCTCGTTCCCGGCGACGGCGCGATCGGCGCGGCGCTGGTCGGCGCGGGCGAGACCGCGGGGGTGATGTTCACCGGCTCCACCGAAGTGGCCCGCCTGATCCAGCGCCAGCTGGCCACGCGCCTGTCCCCGTCCGGCCGGCCGATCCCTTTGGTCGCCGAGACGGGCGGGCAGAATGCGATGATCGTCGATTCCTCCGCGCTTGCCGAGCAGGTCGTCGCCGACGTCATCGCCTCGGCGTTCGACAGCGCGGGCCAGCGCTGTTCGGCGCTCCGGATCCTGTGCCTGCAGGAGGAAGTCGCCGACCGCACGCTGGCGATGCTCAAGGGCGCGCTCAGGGAGCTGCGCATCGGCCGCACCGACGCGCTCAACGTCGATACCGGCCCGGTGATCACCGCCGAGGCGCGCGACATCATCGAGCGCCATGTCGCGACGATGCGCGCGCGCGGCCACCGCATCGAGCAGCAGGACCTGCCGGCCGCGACCGGGCATGGCACCTTCGTGCCGCCGACGATCATCGAGATCGACGCGATCGCCGATGTCGAGCGCGAGGTGTTCGGCCCGGTGCTCCATGTGCTGCGCTATCGCCGCGACGATCTCCCGGCGCTGATCGATGCGATCAACGCCACCGGCTATGGCCTCACCTTCGGCCTGCACACCCGGCTCGACGAAACGGTCGCTGAAGTGACCGCGCGCGTGAAGGCGGGCAATCTCTATGTGAACCGCAACGTGATCGGTGCGATCGTCGGGGTGCAGCCCTTTGGCGGGTGTGGGCTTTCGGGCACCGGCCCCAAGGCGGGCGGGCCGCTCTATCTCGGGCGGCTGGTGGGCGCGGCGCCGGCTGCGATCGCGCCCATGGGATCGGCCGGGACCCCGCTGGCCGAGTTCGCCACCTGGCTCGACGCCCAGGGCGAAGTGCGGGCCGCCGATGCGGCGCGGCGCTATGGCGCGGCCTCGGCGCTGGGCTTCGAGCGCGAGCTGCCGGGGCCGGTGGGCGAGCGCAACCTCTATGCACTCCATCCGCGCGGCCGCATCCTGATGCGCCCCGTGACGGCGGCCGGCCTGTACGACCAGATGGCCGCGGTGCTGGCGACGGGCAACAAGGGCAGGCTCGACGGGATGGCGCTGCCCCATGGCCTGCCGCCCCGAGTCGCCGCGGCCTTCGCGCCGGATGCGGCGGAGCCCCTTGCCGCGGCGCTGGTCGAAGGGGACGTCCTGCCGGTGGCCCGGGAACTGGCGGCGCTGGACGGCCCGATCGTCCCGCTGCTCGCCACGGGCGAATCCGGCTATCCGATCGAACTGCTGCTCGAGGAAGTGTCGATCTCGATCAACACCACCGCCGCCGGGGGCAATGCCAGCCTGATGACCATCGGCTGATCCGGTCGCGCCCGGGGCCGGGCCATCCGGCGCTTGCCTCTCCGTCCGCCGCGCGGCATGGGGTGAGGCTCGGCCGGCAGGCAGGTTTCAGTTCCAGGACCAAGGGCATGAAGGACAAACTCATAGTGCTGATCGGCGGCGGCGGTTTCGTCGGCCGCTATGTCGCGCAGGAACTGCTCGCCGCCGGCGCGCGCCTGCGAATCGCCCAGCGCCGGCCGCGCGATGCCTGGTTCCTCAAGCCGCTGGGCGGCCTGGGCCAGACCCAGTTCGTCGCCGCCGACGTGACGCGGCCCGAGACGATCGCCGCCGCGGTCGCCGGCGCCGATGCGGTGGTGAACCTTGCGGGCGTGCTCAAGGGCGATTTCGACGGCGTCAACGCTGCCGGTGCGCGCACCGTCGCCGCCGCGGCCAAGGCGGCCGGCGTCGGCTCGCTCGTCCATTTCTCCGCGCTCGGCGCCGAGGGGGATTCGGCGTCCGCCTATGGCCGCTCCAAGGCGGCGGGCGAGGCCGCGGTGCGGCAGGCCTTCCCCGAAGCCGTGATCCTGCGACCTTCCTTCGTCTTCGGGCGCGAGGACCAGTTCACCAACCGGTTCGCCGCGATGCTCGGCATGGGGCCGGTGGTGCCGGTGCTGCGTGCCGGCGTGCGTTTCCAGCCGGTCTATGTCGTTGACGTCGCCCGGGCGGTGGCCGCGGTGCTCGCCGCGCCGGAACAGTCCGCGGGCGGAACCTATGCGCTGGGCGGGCCCGATACGCTGACCATGGCCGAGCTGCTCCACTGGCTCGCCGGCGCGACCGGCCACAAGCCGGCCTTTGCCGAGCTGCCCGATCCGCTCGGCGCGCTGCTCGCAATGTTGCCCGGCACGCCGATCACGCGCGACCAGTGGCGCATGCTGCTGGCGGACAATGTCGCAGGCGATGCGCCGGGCCTCGCGGCGCTCGGCATCGTGCCGACGCCGCTGGCCAGCGTCGCATCGACCTGGCTGGTCCGCTATCGCCGCAACGGCCGCTTCGCCAGGCTGGCCGCCTGAACGCCTTTCCGCGCCGCCGGCGCATCGGAGCATAGCCAAGCATGAGCGAAACCCTGGTTGCGATCCTCCTCGGCATTGTCGAGGGGATCACCGAATTCCTGCCGGTCTCCTCGACCGGCCATCTGATCCTCGCTTCCGAGCTGCTCGGCTATGACGCCGCCACCTGGGCGATGTTCAATGTCGTCATCCAGCTCGGCGCCATCCTGGCGGTGGTGGTGCTCTACTGGCGGACCTTCTGGGCGGTGGCCTCCGGCCTCCTCCGGATGAACCCGGTCTCATGGCGCTTCACCCGCAACCTGCTCGTCGCCTTCGTCCCCGCCGCGGTGATCGGCCTCGCGCTCCATTCGAAGATCGAAGTGCTGCTCGGCGAGCCGATGGTGGTCGCCTGGGCGCTGGTGATCGGCGGCATCGCGATCCTGGTGATCGAGCGGCTGGTGAAGTCCGCGACGATCCACGGCATCGCGGAGATCCCGCTGGTCCGCGTGATCGGCATCGGTTTCATCCAGTGCCTCGCGATGATCCCGGGCGTCAGCCGTTCGGGGGCGACGATCATGGGCGCGCTCACCCTGGGCGTGGAGCGGCGCACCGCCGCCGAGTTCAGCTTCTTCCTCGCCATCCCCACGATGCTGGGCGCCACCACGCTCGAGCTGCTCAAGAATCACGACGCGATCGCCTCGGCCCGGGTGGGATGGGACGAGATCGCCATCGGCTTCGTCACGGCCTTCATCGTCGCGATCGTCGTCATCAAATGGTTCGTCGGCATCGTCTCGAAACATGGCTTCGCGCCCTTTGCCTGGTACCGAATCGTCGCCGGCATCGGGGCGATCGTCTGGCTCTCGATGCGATAAGGTCCGGATCGGCCATAAAATGGCGTAAGAATATTTCAAATTCGCGCCACCGAGGCAGAAAAACCCAATATAGGTCAGCTTTGCTGACTTTTATCGACTCGCTTGCGGCGTTAGCGCGGCCGCATGGCGGAAACGATGCTCAAATTCGTTGGAACGGCGCAGGCTTATCCGGGCAAGCGCGGGGCGGAACTGCGCGCGGAGGATTTCCGCGAGATCGCGGATCGCTACGCGGTGCCAACGGCCGAGGAACAGTCCAGCCGCTGCTCGCAATGCGGCGTGCCCTATTGCTCGGTGCATTGCCCGCTGCACAATCACATCCCGGACTGGCTGCGCCTCACGGCGGAGGGGCGGCTGCGCGAAGCCTATGCGCTGTCGAACAGCACGTCGACCATGCCCGAGATCTGCGGCCGCATCTGCCCGCAGGACCGGCTTTGCGAGGGCAATTGCGTCATCGAATTCTCCGGGCACGGCGCGGTCACCATCGGCTCGGTCGAGAAGTTCATCACCGACACCGCCTGGGAAGAGGGCTGGGTCGAGCCGGTCGCGGTGGGGCCGGCGCGCGGCCAGTCGGTCGGCATCGTCGGCGCCGGGCCGGCGGGCCTGGCGGCGGCCGAGTATCTCCGCGAATATGGCTATGAAGTGCATGTCTATGACCGGCACGATCGCGCCGGCGGACTGCTCACTTATGGCATTCCCGGCTTCAAGCTCGAGAAGCACGTCGTCATGCGCCGCATCGAGCGGCTGGTTCAGGGCGGCATCACCTTCCACCTGGGCTTCGAAGTCGGGCGCGAGGCGAGCCTCGACGCGCTGCGCGAGCGGCACGATTCGCTGCTGATCGCCACCGGCGTCTACAAGGCGCGCGGCATCCAGGCGCCGGGCGTCGGCGCCGCGGGGATCGTCGAGGCGCTCGAGTACCTGACGGCTTCCAACCGCAAGGGGTTTGGCGACGCGGTTCCAGCCTTTGACGACGGCAGCCTCGATGCCAGGGGCAAGCATGTGGTGGTGATCGGCGGCGGCGACACCGCGATGGACTGCGTCCGCACTGCCGTTCGCCAGGGCGCGGTGTCGGTGAAGTGCCTCTATCGCCGCGACCGGGCGAACATGCCCGGCTCGCAGCGCGAGACTGCCAATGCCGAGGAGGAAGGCGTCGAGTTCGTCTGGCTCTCGGCGCCCGAGGCCTTTGACGGCGGCGACCGGGTCAGCGGCGTGCGCGCCACCCGCATGCGGCTGGGCGCCCCCGATGCCTCGGGCCGTCGCGCGCCCGAGCTCGATCCGGGCGGTGCCTTCCAGCTCCAGGCGGATCTGGTGATCAAGGCGCTGGGCTTCGAGCCCGAGGACCTGCCGCGCCTGTTCGGTGCCGAGGGGCTGGGCGTCACGCGCTGGGGCACGCTGCGCACGGACGGACGGACCATGATGACCAGCCTCGACGGCGTTTTCGCGGCCGGCGATATTGTCCGTGGCGCGAGTCTGGTCGTCTGGGCGATTCGCGACGGCCGTGACGTTGCGGCGCACATGCATGCCTGGATGCGCGCCCGCGCCGATGCGGCACGGGCTGCTTGATAAGGTTGTCGATGCCCATGAAGCCGTTCCTCCTTGCCCTTGCCCTGAGTGCCGCCGCGCTGACCCCGGCTTCGGCGCTCGCCGCCGCGCGGGCCGTTGCGCCGGCGGCGGACACCGATGTCCAGAGGCTCGTCGCATTGCTGGCGCCGGACGAGGCGATCACCCGGCTGGCCGGCAAGGCCTTCGACACCGGCATGGATCAGCAGATCGCCGCCAATCCCGAGCGCAAGGCGGCCTATGCCGCCGATCCCGCGATGCGCCAGGCGGTGGGCGGCCAGCTGCGCACGCAGTTCACGTCGGCGCTGGTTGCCGCACTGCCCTCGCTGCGCGCGGAGATCGAGGGGATCCTCAGGACCGCGCTGACCCCAGCCGAAGTGACCGACATGATCGCCTTTTTCGGCAGCCCCACCGGCCAGAAGGTGCGCGCCGAAGCCTATGAGAGGATGGGCAGCGCACCGGGCCAGTCTCCACAGGAGATGCAGCAGGCGGCGATCGCCGCGGTGATGGCGAAGATGACTGCGGAGGATTATCCCGCGCTGATGGCGTTCGCCGGCAGCACGGCGTCGCAGAAGATGGGCACGGTCAATCCCAGGATCTCGGCGGCGAGCCAGGCCTGGGCGGACAGGCTGATCGCGGCCAATCTCCCGAAATTGAAGGCGCTGGAGGACAGGCTGGCGGCGGATTATCGCGCACGGAAGGGTGGCAAGTGATGCGCCCGTCCCTGGCTGCCGCTTTTCTGCTGTTCGCCGGCGGCGGTGCCGTGCAGGCGCAGACGGTGCCGCAACCCGCGCCGGCCGCACCGGCGCTCCGCCCGGTCGATCCCGCGCGCCTGGCCGTGGCCGATCGTCTCGTCGCCAAGCTGCTGCCGGCCGGCATCTACAAGCAGCTGTTCGACAAGAGCTTCAGCGCGATGATGGACAAGATCGTCGGCCAGATGGGCGAGATGCCGATCGCCAAGCTGGCGCAGATGGGCGGCGTCACCGAGGCGCAGGCCCAGGCGCTGGGCACCGTCAAGATGCGCGAGATCATGGAGATCTACGATCCGGCCTGGCAGGAGCGCCAGCGCCGCACGATGCAGGTCATCACCGCCGGCATGGGCGACATCATGACCAGGGTGGAACCGAAGGCACGGGTCGCGTTGGCCAGGGCCTATGCCCGCGAGTTCAGCGGTGCCGAGCTCGAGGATCTCGATCGCTATTTCGCCACGCCGGCGGGCGCCCATTATGCGTCGCGCGCGCTCCTCATCGCCATGGGGCCGGACATGATGGAGGCGATGAACGCGATCGTGCCCGAGTTGACGGACGCGATGCCCGGCCTGGTCCAGAAGACAAAGGCGGCGACCGCCGACCTGCCGGCGGTGCGCACCAAAGGCGACCTGTCGCCGGCAGAACGCAAGAAGCTCGCCGAACTGTTCGGCGTCGATCCCGAAACGCTCGAAGACCATGCGTCTTCGTCGACCGGCACGGAGTAGTTGAGATGAAGCTGGACGAACGCGAACGGCTCGCCCGCGAGGGCATGTACCGTCCCGAGTTCGAGGGAGACGCCTGCGGCGTCGGCCTGGTCGCCGCGACGGACGGCCAGCCCTCGCGCCGCGTCGTCCAGTCGGCGATCGATGCGCTGAAGGCGGTGTGGCACCGCGGCGCGGTGGATGCCGACGGCAAGACCGGCGACGGCGCCGGCATCCATGTCGACCTGCCCGTGCGCTTCTTCGACGACGCGATCGCCGCGGGCGGCCACCGCGTGCTGCCGAACCGGCTGGCGGTGGGCATGGTCTTCCTGCCGCGCACCGATCTGGGCGCGCAGGAAGCCTGCCGCACGATCGTCGAGAGCGAAATCATCGAGGCGGGCTACACCATCTATGGCTGGCGCCAGGTGCCGGTCGACGTCTCCGTCATCGGCATGAAGGCGCAGGCGACGCGCCCCGAGATCGAGCAGATCATGATCGCGGGGCCGCTTCCTGGCGCGATGGACGCCGCCGAGTTCGAGAAGGAACTCTATCTCGTCCGCCGCCGGATCGAGAAGCGGGTGATCGCCGCGCAGATCAGCGGCTTCTACATCTGCTCGCTCTCCACGCGCTCGATCATCTACAAGGGGCTGTTCCTCGCCGAGAGCCTGTCGGACTTCTATCCGGACCTTCGCGACGAGCGCTTCACCAGCCGGGTGGCGATCTTCCACCAGCGCTATTCGACCAACACCTTCCCGCAATGGTGGCTGGCCCAGCCGTTCCGCTGCCTGGCCCATAACGGCGAGATCAACACGATCCGCGGCAACAAGAACTGGATGCTCAGCCACGAGATCAAGATGGCGAGCATTGCGTTCGGGGAGCGCTCCGAGGACATCAAGCCGGTGATCCCGGCCGGCGCGTCGGATACCGCCGCGCTGGATGCGGTGTTCGAGGCGATCTGCCGCTCGGGCCGCGACGCGCCGACCGCCAAGCTGATGCTGGTGCCCGAGGCATGGGACGAGCACACGCCCGGGAAGCATCTCGAGATGTACAAATATCTCGCCTCGGTGATGGAGCCCTGGGACGGTCCCGCCGCCCTGGCGATGACCGATGGGCGCTGGGCGGTGGCCGGCGTCGACCGCAACGCGCTGCGCCCGCTGCGTTATACCCAGACGTCGGACGGGCTGCTGATCGTGGGTTCCGAGACCGGCATGGTCCAGATCCCCGAATCGACCGTGATCGCCAAGGGCCGGATGGGCCCGGGCCAGATGATCGCGGTCGACCTCGACCAGGGCGTGCTGCTCTGCGACGGCGAGATCAAGGACAGGATCGCCGGCGAGCATGACTATGCCGCCATGATCGGCGAGTTCATCACCGTTGCCGACCTGCCCGAGCCCGATGCCGCGCCGCTGCGCTTCGATCGCGCCGAGCTCACTCGCCGCCAGGTGGCGGCGGGGCAGACGCTCGAGGACATGGAGCTGATCCTCGCCCCGATGGTCGAGACCGCCAAGGAAGCGATCGGCTCGATGGGCGACGACACGCCGCTGGCGGTGATCTCGGACAAGCCGCGCCTGATCAGCCAGTTCTTCCGCCAGAATTTCAGCCAGGTCACCAACCCGCCGATCGATTCGCTTCGGGAGCGCCAGGTGATGACGCTCAAGACGCGCTTCGGGAACCTCGCCAACATCCTGGATGTCGAGGGCGGTGGCTCGAAGGTGCTGGTGCTCGACAGCCCGGTGCTGACGAACGGCGATTGGGAGCGGCTGCGCGCGCATTTCGGCGACCAGTGCGCCGAGATCGACTGCACTTTCCCCACCGGCGACGACCCGGACGATCTGCGCGAGGCGATCCGCCGCATCCGCTACGAGGCGGAGCAGGCGGTTCGCGCCGGCTGCACCGAATTGTTCCTGACGGACGAGCATGTCTCGGAAAGCCGCGCCGCGATTGCCGGCGTGCTCGCCGCGGCGGCGGTGCATACGCACCTGGTCCGCCGGGGCCTGCGCAGCTACGCGTCGGTCAACGTCCGCACCGCCGAGTGCCTCGACACGCATTATTATGCGGTGCTGATCGGCGTGGGCGCGACCACGGTGAACGCCTATCTGACCGAGGCCTCGATCGCCGATCGGCACGGCCGCGGCCTGTTCGGCGACATCGCGCTGGAAGAATGCCTCAAGCGCCACCGCAAGGCGATCGACGAGGGGCTGCTCAAGATCATGTCGAAGATGGGGATCGCGGTGATCTCCTCCTATCGTGGCGGCTATAATTTCGAGGCGGTGGGCCTCAGCCGGGCGCTGGTGAACGACCTGTTCCCCGGCATGCCCGCCAAGATCTCGGGCGAGGGCTATGCCTCGCTCCATCTCTCGGCGATGCTTCGTCACCAGGCGGGCTATGACCGCGGCGTCGCGACGCTGCCGATCGGCGGCTTCTACCGCCAGCGCCACGGCGGCGAGACCCATGCCTATTCGGCCCAGCTCATGCACCTGCTGCAGACGGCGGTCTCGACCGACAGCTATTCGTCCTACCTGGCTTTCTCGCGCGGCGTGCGTGACTTGCCGCCAGTCTATCTGCGCGACCTGCTCGAATTCAACTTCCCGAACGAAGGCGTGCAGATCGACCAGGTCGAGGCGATCACCGAGATCCGCAAGCGCTTCGTCACGCCGGGCATGTCGCTCGGCGCGCTCTCCCCCGAAGCGCACGAGACGCTGGCGATCGCGATGAACCGCATCGGCGCCAAGGCCGTGTCGGGCGAAGGCGGCGAGGACAAGGCTCGCTACACGCCGTACGAGAATGGCGACAATGCCAATTCCACGATCAAGCAGATCGCCTCGGGCCGGTTCGGCGTCACTGCCGAATATCTGAACGCCTGCGACGAGATCGAGATCAAGGTGGCGCAGGGCGCCAAGCCCGGCGAGGGCGGCCAGCTGCCCGGCTTCAAGGTGACCGAGTTCATCGCGAAGCTCAGGCACGCGACGCCGGGGGTGACGCTCATCAGCCCGCCGCCGCACCACGACATCTATTCGATCGAGGACCTGGCGCAGCTCATCTACGACCTGAAGATGATCAACCCGCGCGCCCGGGTGTGCGTGAAGCTGGTCAGCTCGGCCGGCATCGGCACGGTGGCGGCGGGCGTGGCCAAGGCGCATGCCGATGTGATCCTGGTCGCCGGCCATGTCGGCGGCACCGGCGCCTCGCCCCAGACCTCGGTGAAATATGCCGGCACGCCCTGGGAAATGGGCCTGACCGAAGTGAACCAGACGCTGACGCTAAACGGCCTGCGCGGCCGCGTGAAGCTGCGCACCGATGGCGGGCTCAAGACCGGGCGCGACATCGTCATCGCCGCGATCCTGGGTGCCGAGGAGTTCGGCATCGGCACGCTGAGCCTGGTCGCCATGGGCTGCATCATGGTTCGCCAGTGCCATTCGAACACCTGCCCGGTCGGCGTCTGCACCCAGGACGAGAAGCTGCGCCAGAAGTTCGTCGGCACGCCGGAGAAGGTCATCAACCTGATGACCTTCATCGCCGAGGAGGTCCGCGAGATCCTGGCGCGGCTGGGGTTCAAGAGCCTGGACGAAGTGATCGGGCGCACCGAGCTGCTCCGCCAGGTCAGCCGCGGCGCCGAGCATCTGGACGATCTCGACCTGAACCCGATCCTCGCCAAGGTCGATGCCGACGATGCCGAGCGCCGCTTCAGCCTGTCGACCTTCCGCAACGAAGTGCCCGACAGCCTCGATGCGCAGATGATCAAGGATGCCGCCCCTGTCTTCGCGCGGCGCGAGAAGATGCAGCTCACCTATAATGTGCGCAACACCCATCGCGCGGTGGGCACGCGGCTCTCGTCCGAGATCACTCGCCGGTTCGGCATGTCGGCGCTTGCCGACGGCCATGTCCATGTCCGCCTGCGCGGTTCGGCCGGCCAGTCGCTCGGTGCCTTCCTGTGCAAGGGCGTGACGCTCGAAGTGTTCGGCGACAGCAACGACTATGTCGGCAAGGGCCTGTCGGGCGGCACCATCGTGGTGCGTCCGCTGGTCAGCTCACCGATCGAATCGTGGAAGAACACGATCATCGGCAACACCGTGCTCTACGGCGCCACTTCGGGCCGGCTGTTCGCCGCCGGCCAGGCGGGCGAGCGCTTCGCGGTGCGCAATTCGGGTGCCGAAGTGGTGGTCGAAGGCTGCGGCGCGAATGGCTGCGAATATATGACCGGCGGCATCGCGGTGCTGCTCGGCGAGGTCGGAATGAACTTCGGTGCGGGCATGACCGGCGGCATGGCCTTCGTCTATGACGCGGACGACAGCTTCGCCCAGCGCGCCAATCCGGAGAGCATCGTCTGGCAGCGCCTTGCCTCGGCGCATTGGGAAGCCCGGCTGCGCGAGCTGGTCGAGGCGCATGTCGCCGCGACCGACAGCAAATGGGCCGCCGGCCTGCTCGAGGATTGGGACCGCGCGCTCGGCTCGTTCTGGCAGGTGGTGCCCAGGGAGATGCTGTCGCGCCTGCCCCAGCCGCTCAATGACGACGCAGTGGAAGCGGTGGCGGCGGAATAATCCGGTGCATGTCTTCCATTCGTAGCGATACACAGGAAGGTTCGCGCCAGATCGCATTGACGCCAATGAAATTCGGGCGCGCGGCCTGTCTTGCGCTTGCCTATGGCATCGGCATCTATCTTGTCGTTGCTTCGTTCGTCTTTGCGTGGGCGGGCCTTTCCGGCGGAAACGGGAATTTCGAGCCGCGTCCTGCGGAAACGACCCTGGCGTCCGCGCTCGTGGACATATTCCTGTCCCCCTTCCTGGAGACCATCCTGTTCGCGCTGCTATGGGCGCTGGTGGGCAGGTGGCGCGGCCCATGGCATTGGCTCGCGCTCGCGCTTGCCTTCCTTGCCGGATGGCTCGCGCATGGCGCGAACGTCCCGTCGATCGCCACGGGAATCGGGTTCGCGATACTGGCGCACCTCTATATGCGCATCCGCCCGGATCACGGCTTCCGCCGGGCTTTCGGAATGACGATGGGCGCGCATGGCGTGTGGAACGCCCTGGCGGTCCTGACTCTGCGCCTGGCCGTGGGCTGAGGCACCGACAGCCTCCGCGCCGCCCGGAGACCTATCGACAGGCCGAGGGCAGACAGGCTTTTGCACTGTCGCGCAAACGGGGTATCGCAGGGGCAAGATGGATCTCTACCTCCCGATCGCCAACCTGTCGGTCAACGCGCTCGTCATCGTGGCGCTCGGGTTCGGCGTGGGCCTGCTCTCGGGCATGTTCGGCGTGGGCGGCGGGTTCCTCACCACGCCGCTGCTGATCTTCTACGGCATCCCGCCGACGGTGGCCGCCGCATCCGCCGCGAGCCAGGTGACCGGTGCCAGCGTCTCGGGCGTGCTGGCGCATTTCCGCCGCGGCGGCGTGGACATCCATATGGGTGTGGTGCTGGTGGTGGGCGGCGTGATCGGCAGCATCGCCGGGGCCGCCTTGTTTACGCTGCTGCAGAAGAGCGGCCAGATCGATGTGGTGATCGGCATGCTCTATGTGCTGATGCTCGGTTCGATCGGCGGGCTGATGCTGCACGAATCGGTGCAGGCGATCCGCGTGACCCGCGGCGCCCGCCCGCCCCTCCCACGCAAGCGCCGCCACCATCCGCTCGTCGCGATGCTGCCCTTGCGCTGGCGCTTCTATGCGTCCGGCCTCTACATCTCGCCGCTCGCGCCGTTGCTGCTCGGCTTCTTCACCGGCATCCTCACCGTGCTGCTCGGCGTCGGCGGCGGCTTCATCCTGGTGCCGGCGATGCTCTACCTGCTCGGCATGGGCACGCAGGTGGTGGTCGGCACCTCGCTGTTCCAGATCCTGTTCGTCACCGCTGCCGCCACCATGGTCCACGCCACCACCACCAAGGCGGTGGATATCGTCCTCGCCGCGCTGCTCCTGCTCGGCTCGGTGATCGGCGCGCAGATGGGCGCGCGTTTCGCGATGCAAGTGAAGCCCGAATATCTGCGCCTCATCCTGGCGGTGATCGTGCTGCTCGTCGCGGTGCGCATGCTGCTCGGCCTCGCCTGGCAACCCGACGAGATCTATTCGGTGGAGCTCCTGTGAGACGGGCGCTGCTCCTGCTCCTCGCGCCGCTGCTGATGGGGCAGGCCAAGCCCGTGCTCGTCCCCGACGTCTCGCAGCGCGACATCGAGATCGCCTATTCCTTCACCGGCGCCGAACTGCTGCTGTTCGGTGCGATCCTCTATCCCGGCGGCCGCGCGCCCGAACAGGGCGAGAAGCCCGCCGACATCGTCGTGGTGGTGAAGGGCCCCACCCAATCGGTGCAGGTGCGCGAGAAGGAGCAGGTGGCGGGCATCTGGATCAACGCCCAGCGGATGCGCTATCGCTCGGCGCCCAGCTTCTATGCCATCGCTTCGTCCAAGCCGATCGAGAAGATCGTCGATGAGCGCACCCGCGCCATCTACGAACTCGGCGTCGAGAGCCTGCAGCTGTCGCCCGCATCGGGCGCGGCGCCGGAAGTGCAGGCGCGTTTCGACAAGGGGCTGGAAGATCTGCGCACCCGTGCCGGCCTCTATTACGAAGCGCCCGGGGCGGTGGAGATCGCCGACGGCGTGCTCTATCGCGCCCGGTTGGCCATTCCGGCGCGCGTGCCGGTCGGCAAGTTCACCGCCGAGACCTTCCTGATACGCGACGGCCGCGTCCTCGCTGCCGCCGTTCGGGGCATCGAGATCCGCAAATCGGGCTTCGAACGCTTCGTCGCGCATTCGGCCGAACATTATTCGATACTCTACGGCATCGTTGCCGTCGGCCTCTCCATCCTCTTCGGGTGGGGAGCGGGCGCGGTGTGGAAACGCTTCTGAAAGCTTCGAAACTCACCCAATATTTACCTCCCCGCGCGCATATTGGGAACGTTAACGGGGAGTAGCCGATGGACGGCCAGTTTGGCGCGCGCGGGTTCGAAGGCGCGGCGCCGGTTCCGACTTCCGGGGGCTTGCCCTCGCATGCGCCGGTCGAGCCGATCGGCGCGGTGCTGGAGATTGCCGGCTCGTCGAGCCAGGTGCTGCTCGATCCGGAGGCGCTGAACGCGCTCGGCGGCAATCCCGATCCCACCATCGCCAATGCCGGCCAGGTCGGCAGCCAGGTGAAGGTGCGCGTCGGCGCGACCTGGCTGATCGCCAATGTCCGCTCGCTCAAGCTCCAGGGCGAGCATATCGCCGCCTATATCGACTTTCTCGGCGAGGGCGACGAGGAGCGGCTGACCGGCAAGCTCTACAAGTTCCGCCGCGGCGTGACTCGCTATCCGACGCCCGGCGCACCGGTCTTCCCGGTGTCGACCGCGGACCTGAAGCAGATCTACGCCGCCGAGGACCGCGCCCATATCGAGATCGGCACCGTCTATCCCACGCGCGACATCCGCGCGGCCCTGTACGTCGATTCGATGCTCGGCAAGCATTTCGCGCTGCTCGGCTCGACCGGCACCGGCAAGTCGACCGCCACGGCGCTGATCCTGCACCGCATCTGCGAGATGGCGCCGCAAAGCCATGTGGTGATGATCGATCCGCACGGCGAATATGCCAGCGCGTTCAAGACCACGGGCGCGCTGTACGACGTCGGCAACCTGCAGATGCCGTACTGGCTGATGAATTTCGAGGAGCATTGCGAAGTGTTCCTCACCACCTCGGGCTCGGACCGGCAGGTGGATGCGGACATCCTCGCCAAATGCGTGCTCGCCGCCAAGCAGAAGAACCGGCTGGCGGCGGAGATCGGCAAGCTCACCGTCGATGCGCCGATCCCCTATCTCCTGTCGGACCTCACCCAGATCCTGCAGCTCGAAATGGGCAAGATGGACAAGGCGACCGACACGGCGCCCTATCTGCGCATCCGCTCCAAGATCGACGAGATCAAGGGCGATCCGCGCTATGCCTTCATGTTCTCGGGCATGCTGGTGGCGGACACGATGGCGAGCTTCCTCGCCCGGGTCTTCCGCCTGCCGGGCGACGGCAAGCCGATCTCGATCATCGACGTATCGGGCGTGCCTTCGGAAATCACCTCGGTCGTGGTCGCCGTGCTCAGCCGCATGGTGTTCGACTTCGCGATCTGGTCGCGCGGGGAGAGCAAGCGGCCGATCCTGCTCGTCTGCGAGGAGGCGCACCGCTACGTCCCGAACGAGCGCAATGCCGATGGCTCCTCGGTCGGCCGGATCCTCAGCCGGATCGCCAAGGAGGGCCGCAAATATGGCGTGTCGCTGGGCCTGATCACCCAGCGCCCCTCCGATCTGGCGGAAGGCGTGCTCTCCCAGTGCGGCACGATCCTCTCGATGCGCCTCAACAACGAGCGCGACCAGGCCTTTGTCAGGGCGGCGATGCCCGAAGGCGCCCGCGGCTTTCTCGATTCGATTCCCGCGCTGCGGAACCGCGAGTGCATCGCGGTGGGCGAAGGCGTGGCGACGCCGATCCGCCTGCTCTTCGATTCGCTCGAGGATGCCAAGCGACCGGCGTCGGACGATCCGCTCTTCTCCGAACTGTGGCGCGACACCGGCGGCGAGGAACAGATCCTCGAGCGCACGATCCGCCGCTGGCGCGCGCAGGGCAAGTGACCGGCGCCCGCGCGGGGCACGTCGTCAGAAATCGGCACCCAGCGTGAGCGCGAGGCCCGAGCCGGGCCGCGCCTCGCCCGCCACGCGCTGGCGCCAGTCGAGCGCGAGGCGCAGGTTGCGCACGGCGAGCGTGGCCGAGGGACCGATATCGAGCCGCTGCGCATCGCGTTGCGCCGCTCCCCAGGCGCCTGCGCCGAGCGCGAAGCGCACCGGCCCGTCGGCACCGACCATGCGGGTGCCGCGCACCGCGCCATCGGCATAGGGATCGGGGCGCCGGCGCAGCACCGCGCCGGCCTGACCATAGGCTTCCAGCCGGAAGCCCTTCCATTCCGCATCGATTCCCGCGATCGCTCCCAGCCCGGTGCCCCCGGGATTGCCGTCGAGCCCGAAACGGCGCTCGACGACCAGGCGGACGGGTGCTCGGGTCGGCTGCCATTCCAGCCCCAGCGCCGCCTCGCGGCCCTTGCCCCGCAGCGGCGCAGTGAATCGGCCAAAGGCGGCGACGCGCTCCCGCGGCGAGACCAGCCATGCGGCCCGCGCACCTGCCTGTCCTCCGCCGATCTGCCCCTCGGGGGCGGCACCCATGCTCCCTTCGCCGCGGGCGACCATCCACATGCTCAGCGACCAGCGATCGGGCAGGGGATCGAGCCGCTCGGGCGCGCTCGCGAGCGCTGGCGCTGCGCGCGCCGGCCGCGGGAGGAGGGACGGCAGGGAAACCGCGCCATATTGGGCGAGCGCCATCAGCGCGAGCTGCACCCTGGGATGGTCCTCGCCCAGCGGCGCCCGATAGCCGGGCTGCGGCGATCGCATCCTTTGCGGCGGCAAGGGTCTTCGCGGTATCGGCGCCGGCATTCGTGGCGGCATGCCGGCCGATGGCACGGGATGCGGCACGGCGCGGGGGCGCGGCAGCGCCGCTTCGATCGCCGCGGGGAGCGATCCGGCGCGGGGCCAGAGCAGCGCCATGCGCACGCCGATCCAGGCGATCGCCACCATCGCGAGGAAGCGGAGCGGCCGTCCGCGCCCGTGCATCAGGTGCCGGCCGGCCGGAGATCGGGGAAACGGTGCGCGGTCTTGTCCCAGCGCGGGGGCATCCCCCGAAGCATGTCGACATAGGCGAACAGCGCACGCCGCGCGGCCAGCAGCGCGACGGCGTTGCTCGAGAATATGCGGGGCACGGACCACAGCGCCTCCCGCCAGCCATAGGCATGGCCGACGAACGCCGCGCGTACCGCGAGCCGCCAGACGAGCAGCCCGAAATTCGCCAGGAGCAGCCAGCGCATCAGCGCGGGCGGCATCGCCGGGGCGGTGCCCGCCAGCAGGTGCGCGCCGAAGGAAAGCGCCCAGGCCAGGATCGAGAGATAGGCCAGGGCGAGCACCGGGATCTCCAGCGTCGCGCGCCGGTCGCGCATCCGCATCCAATTGTCCCCGATCCGCCGCCACCCGCCCCAGCCGGTCCGGTCCCAGCCGGCGAGCGCGATGCCGATCATCCAGCGCGCCTTTTGCCGCACGGCGGCGTCGAGCCTGTCGGGGAAATAGGCGCGCACCGCCACCGGCGGCCCACCCGGCGCCTCGGCGACGCGGATCAGCCGCGCCGGCATGCCCATGGTCGCGATGGCGAGGCCGAGCTCATAATCCTCGACCAGGCTGTCGGCATCGAACGGCGCGCCCTCTCGCGCTGCCGCCAGCCGTGCCAGCACCGCTCGCCGCATCGCGCAGCCTACCCCGGCAAAGGGCAGGCCCGCCCCCACTGCCTGGCGCACCACCAGCGCCCGGCCATGGGCCTCGGCGAACTCGTCGAGATAATGGCCGGCGAAGAAGCGCGAGTGCCGGTGCGCGAGCGGCAGCACCGGCAGCTGGACCGCGGCATGATCGATCAGGCCGTGCGCATAGACGCGCAGCTCGAGCGGATGCACCACGTCCTCGGCATCGTGCAGTGCCACGGCGCTGGCGACGAAGCCTTCCGCCGCCTCGTCGCGCAGCAGCGCGCGCCACAGCGTGTTGAGGCAGGCCGCCTTGGTCGAAGGGCCGGGAGCCTCGCCGATCACCAGCCGCACCCGCGCGTCCGCCAGCGCCACCTCCGCCACGGCCGCGATCGTCGCGGGATCGTTGGGATAGGTGCCGACATAGATCCGGTAGTCCGGATGATCGAAGCGCGCGAGCGCGGCGCGCAGCATGCTGCCGATCACCGCGGACTCGTCCCAGGCGGGCACGAACACGACGATGCGCCCTGCCGGCACCGGCCCCGCCAGCGCGAACCGCGCCGGCTGCCGGCCGCGCAGGCGCCGCGCCAGGTAGATCAGGTCGACGAACAGGTCGTCGATTCCGCCGATGACGAACCACAAGGCGGCGAACAGGGTCATCTCGCGCGCGATCGCGTCGACCCAGAGGATCGCTCCTTCCCCCAACGCTGCCCCCATTCCCCCGATTCGGAGATGGAACTAAACCGTGCCGCTCTCGGAACGATCAAGCCGATTGGTGCATTTCCCTCCGAAACGGAGACGGTTATTTCGTCGCTGGACTCGCAGTGGTGCCCGGCTATCGTGCCCATCGCTGCCCTTGGGGGAGGTTGTCGATGAAGCTCGTTGCCCGGCTTGGCGTATTGGCTCTGGTCCTGGCGCCCATCGGGGCCGTCACTGCGTTCGGCGACAACAGCCCGCAGGTGGAGATGGCGACGCCGGGCGTCGGCGACGGCGCGATCGAGCGCTTCACCGCCCGCTTCAACGTGGCGATGGTCCCGCTTGGCGACCCGCGCGCCGAATCGCCCTTCAAGGTCGACTGTCCGGTCGGCGGGCAGGGCCGCTGGGTCGACCAGCAGACCTTCGTCCATGAATTCGCCGGCCCGCTTCCCGGCGGCGTCACCTGCAAGTTCACGCTGCGCGACGGGCTCAAGAGCCTGTCGGGCTATGCGCTGCAGGGCCAGAAGGAGTTCACCGTCGATTCGGGCGGGCCGATCGCCCGCGCCGTGCTGCCCAATCGCTATGGCAGCGAGATCGAGGAGGACCAGGTCTTCGTCGTCGCGGCGAACCTGGCGCCCGATCCCGCCTCGGTCGGCGCCAATGCCTATTGCGCGGTGGACGGGCTGGGCGAGAAGATCCCGGTCGACGTGCTCCCGCCCGACGTCGCGCCCAAGCTGCTCGCCGATCTCGGCACCGATCGCTGGGAAGTGCGCAGCTTCCTGGGCGAGGCCGGCCTGCCCCAGGCGCTGCCCGAAAAGGCGGAGGACCGCGCCAAGTCGCTTGCCAGCGTCGTCGCGGTGAAGTGCCGCCGTCCGCTGCCCGCCGGCCGCGACATGGCGCTGGTCTGGGGCAAGGACATCAAGAGCGCCTCGGGCCGCGCCGCCGGCACCGACCAGCGTTTCGACTTCACCGTGCGCAAGGAATTCAGCGCCCGCTTCGAATGCTCGCGCGTCAATCCGCAGGCCGGGTGCAGCCCCGTGCAGGACGCCTGGGTGCGCTTCTCCGCGCCGATCCCCAAGGCCCAGGCCGAGGCGGTGCGCATCCGCACGGCCGACGGCAAGGAGCTGGCCCCGATATTCGGCGACGACGACAAGAACAAGGCGACGGTCGCCGACCTGAAGTTCAAGGCGCCGCTCCCCGCCGAGACCACTGCCAGGCTGATCCTTCCCGCTGATGTGAAGGACGAGAGCGGCCGCAAGCTCGCCAATGCGGAACGCTTCCCGCTCGACGTCAAGTTCGACGCGCCGCCGCCGCTGGTGAAGTTCGCCGGCAATTTCGGCATCCTCGAAGCAAGGGAAGGGGGCGTCCTCCCGGTCTCGGTCCGCAACGTCGAGCCGGAGCTGCAGGGCAGCCAGATGACCGTGACCGGCCAGAGCCTGAAGGTCGAGGGCGGCGACGGCGAGATCGCCAAATGGTTCCGCGCGCTGGCCGATGCGGCCGAGGACAAGTCGGACGAAGTGAAGCGCGGCACCGAGACCGTGCGGATCAACCAGACCGGCGCCAAGCCCCTGCTCACCTCTGCCACGGGCAAGCCGCTGAAGATCGGCTTGCCGGGCAAGGGCAAGGATTTCGAAGTGGTCGGCATCCCGCTCGGCCAGCCCGGCTTCTACATCGTCGAGCTCGCCAGCCCGCGGCTCGGCGAGGCGCTGCTCGGCCGCAAGGCGCCGCGCTATGTCGCGACCGGTGCGCTCGTCACCAATATGAGCGTCCATTTCAAATGGGGGCGCGACCAGTCGCTGGCCTGGGTGACGGCGCTCGACAGCGGCCAGGGCGTGGGCGACGCCGAAGTGCGGATCACCGATGCCTGCACCGGCCAGCTGCTCGCCAAGGGCAAGACCGATGCCTCGGGCCGCCTCGGCGTTCCCGCCGGCTTGCCCGAGCCGCAGACCTATACGAGCTGCGACCATGGCAGCAACGACGTGCTGATGATCTCGGCGCGCAAGGCCGATGACTTCAGCTTCACGCTCACCCAGTGGGGCGACGGCATTCGTCCGTTCGATTTCGACCTGAACTATGGCTGGTCGGCTCCCGAGCAGAAGTTCCACACCGTGTTCGACCGCGCGCTCGTCCGCCAGGGCGAGACGATCCACATGAAGCACATCGTCCGCCAGCCGATCGCCACGGGCTTCGCGCCTTCGCCGGCCTTCAACGGCACGCTGCGCCTCAGCCATCGCGGCTCGGACACGCAATATGACCTGCCGCTCGCCATCGACGCGAACGGTGCCGGCGAGACCGAATGGACCGCCCCCCAGGGCGCCAAGATGGGCGATTACGACCTCACCGTTCTGGTCAAGGACGCGGAGGGCAAGGAGAAGACGCTCTGGACCGGCCAGTCGTTCAAGGTCGACGAATATAAGCTGCCGACGATGAAGGCCTCGGTCGCCGGGCCCAAGGATGCGGCGGTGCGGCCGGGCGCGCTGCCGCTCGACCTGTTCGTCGGCTATCTCTCGGGCGGCGGCGCGGCGAACCTGCCGGTCGAGACGCGCATCGGCTATTTCGCCGACTTCAAGACCCCGGACGGCTATGACGGCTACAGCTTCGGCGGCCGCGCCATGGCCGAGGGCACCAAGCCGATGAACGGCGAGGGCGAGGACGAGCAGGTCCAGCTGCCGCCGACCCAGACGCTGCCCGCCACGTTGGGCGCCGACGGCACCACCCGGATCAATGCCGAAGTGCCGCAGACGCTCGACCAGAACACCACGATGCTGGTCGAGATGGATTATCAGGACGCCAACGGCCAGATCCTGACCTCGTCGCGCCGCATCCCGATCTTCACCTCCGCGGTCCAGCTCGGCGTCAAGAGCGACGGCTGGCTGATGAAGCAGGACGATCTGCGCCTGCGCTTCGTCGCGCTCGACACCGCGGGCAAGCCGCTCGCCAACCAGGCGGTCTCGGTCGAGCTCTACAGCCGCCAGATCCTGACGGCGCGGCGCCGGCTGATCGGCGGCTTCTATGCCTATGACAACCAGATGAAGACGACCAAGCTGTCGGCCACCTGCTCGGCGACCACCGATGCGCAGGGGCTGGCGAGCTGCCAGCTCAACCCGGGCATATCGGGCGAAGTCTATGCGGTGGCGACCACCAAGGACGCCAATGGCAATGTCGCCCGCGCGACCAAGTCGGTCTGGCTGGTCGGCGACGACGACTGGTGGTTCGGCGGCGACAATGGCGACCGCATGGACGTCATTCCCGAGAAGCTGGAGTACAAGGCGGGCGAGACCGCGAAGTTCCAGGTCCGCATGCCCTTCCGCGACGCGACCGCGCTGGTCACGGTCGAGCGCGAGGGCGTGCTCTCCAGCTTCGTCGTCGGCCTCGCCGGCAAGGATCCGGTGATCGAGGTGCCGATGCCGGGCGACTATGCGCCGGACGTGTTCGTATCGGTCATGGCGGTGCGCGGGCGCGTGTCCGGCTGGCAGAACTGGCGCTCCAGCATGGCGCGCGACTGGGGCGCGCCCTGGTCGAAGGACGGCGGCGAGCCGACCGCGACCGTCGACCTCGCCAAGCCCGCCTATCGCCTCGGCATCGCCAAGGTGAAGGTCGGCTGGGAAGGCCATAAGCTCGATGTCGCGGTGAAGGCCGACAAGGCGAGCTATGCCGCGCGCGACATCGCCAATGTCGACGTGACGGTGAAGAGCCCCGACGGCAAGCCTGCCGCTTCGGCGGACGTGGCCTTTGTCGCGGTGGACGAGGCGCTGCTCCAGCTGGCTCCGAACGACAGCTGGAACCTGCTCGATGCGATGATGGGCGATCGCCCGATCTCGGTGCTCACCTCGACCGCGCAGACCCAGGTGGTCGGCAAGCGGCATTATGGCAAGAAGGCGGTGGAAGCCGGCGGCGGTGGCGGCGGCGGCGATCTCTCGGGCCTCAACCGCGAGAATTTCCAGCCGGTGCTGCTCTGGAAGGGCAAGGTCGCGCTCGATGCCAATGGCCATGCGAGGGTCGCGGTGCCGCTCAACGACGCGCTGACTTCGTTCAAGCTCGTCGCGGTGGCGACCTCCGGGCCGCAGCTCTTCGGCACCGGCACGGCGAGCATCCGCGCCTCGCAGGACCTGACCATCTATCCGGGCCTGCCGCAGCTGGTGCGCACGGGCGACCAGTTCGGGGCCATGTTCACGCTGCGCAACGGCTCGAACAAGCCGATGAAGGTGACCGCGACCGTGGCGCTGAACCCGGCCTATGCGACCGGCAAGCCGCTGACCGTGGAGATCCCGGCGGGCGGCGCCGCGCCGGTGGTGTGGAACCTCACCGCGCCGCCGCGCGACGGCAAGCTCAGCTGGACGGTGAGCGCCAAGACCGCCGACGGCAAGTCGAGCGACAAGGTGACGATCGCCCAGGCAGTGGCGCCGGCCGTGCCGGTCGAGACCTGGGCGGCGACGCTCGGCCGGGTCGGCACCGGCACCCAGTTCGCCATCGCGCCGCCCGCGGGCGCGCTGCCCGGCTTCGGCACGGTCGAGGTGAGCCTTACCGACAGCCTCGCGCCGCCGCTTTCGGGCGTGCGCGACTATATGCGCGCCTATCCCTATAACTGCCTCGAGCAGCGCACCTCGCGGGCGATCGCGCTGGGCGACACGGGCATGTGGAACCTGATCGCCAGCGACATGCCCGCCTATCAGGACGGCGACGGGCTGTTGCGCTACTGGCCGGGCGACTGGCCCGGATCGGAAGCGCTGACCGCCTATATCCTCTCGGCCAGCGCCGAAGCCGGGCTGCCGCTGCCGGATGGTCCCAGGGCCAAGATGCTCGATGCGATGAAGGCGGTGCTCGACGGGCGTCTCCGCCACGAGGATTATGGCGATGTCCGCCTGCAGCGCGTCGCCGCCTTCACGGCGCTGGCGCGGCAGGGAGCGGCGACCTCGGCCATGCTCGGCCAGGTCGGCATGGCGCCGGCCGAAATGCCCACGGCCACGCTTTCCGACTATGCGATGGCGCTGGGCAAGGTGCAGGGCCTGGCCAATGGTGCGCAGTTGCGCATCGATGCCGAAAAGGTGCTGCGTACCCGGCTGGTCTATGAAGGCACCCGCGTCGACCTTTCCGACAAGGGCCGCATGGCCTGGTGGCTGATGTCGTCGGACGACGAGGCGGCGATCAAGGCGCTGCTCGCCACGCTCGGCCGCCCCGGCTGGGAGAATGACGCGGCCAAGCTGATGGTCGGCATCGCCTCGCGCCAGCAGCGCGGCCATTGGGACACCACCACCGCCAACGCCTGGGGCACGATCCTCGCGCGGCGCTTCATGGGGCTCTATCCGGCCGAGGCGATCGCCGGCGTCACCACGGCAAGCTTCGGCGGCAACAGCCCGCTGAGCCTGAACTGGCCGCTCGCCGAGCCGCAGCGCAGCTTCGGCTTCCCGCTGCCGGCGCAGGCAACCCCGCTGGTGATGAACCAGTCGGGCGGCGCCGGTCCCTGGGCGTTCGTGCGCGTTAAGGCGGCGGTGCCGCTCACCCAGCCGCTGATGGCCGGGTACAAGATGACCAAGAAGGTCGAGGCGGTGAAACAGGCCGTCGCCGGCAGCTGGTCGCGCGGCGACGTGGTCAAGGTGACGATCAGCGTCGAGGCGTCGGCCGAGCGCAACTGGGTGGTGATCAACGATCCGGTGCCCGCGGGCGCGACGATCGTCGGCAATCTGGGCGGCCAGTCCGAGCTGCTCGCCAAGGACAGCGGCACCAGCGAAGGCGTCTCGCCCAGCTATGTCGAGCGCGGCAATGACAGCTGGCGCGCCTTTTACGGCTGGGTGCCGCGCGGCAGCTTCACGGTCTCGTACGTCATGCGGCTCGATGCCGCGGGCAAGTTCAACCTGCCCGCGACGCGCGTCGAGGCGATGTACGCGCCCGAGATCCGTGCGCAGCTGCCCAATGCCGTGATGACCGTGGCGCAGCGGTGACGGCGAAGGAGGCATTCGACCGCTTCCTCGCCTTCGCCCGCCGCTGGACGAAGCGCATCGACGACGCGCCCGAGGCGCTGCATGCGTGGCTCGGGCGCGAGCGGGCGGCATGGCGGGAAAGGGGGTGGCGCGGCGTCGTCACCCCGCCGCGCACCGTCGGCACGGTCCTGACGCTCTTCTTCGCCCTCTCCGCCAGCTTCTGGTGGGTGACGCGCCCGCCGGCCTTGCCCGACTATGCCGCGGTCCGGGCCGGCTGGCATCCGTCCGAGGCCTGGCTCTACGACCGGCATGGCGTGCTGATCGATTCCAGCCGCGTCGATTATCAGGCCCGGCGCCTCGCCTGGACCAGGCTCGAGGACGTATCGCCGGCCGCACGCGAGATATTGGTCGCCGCCGAGGATCGCCGCTTCCGCGACCATGGCGGTATCGACTGGATGGCGCTGACCGGCGCCGTCCGGGACCGCATCGAAGGCAAGCGCGGGCGCGGCGCCTCGACGCTGTCGATGCAGGTTGCCGCCTATCTCGCGCCCGATCTCTCCGTGCCCGGCAGCCGGGGCATGCGCGAGAAGCTGCGCCAGATGCGCGCGGCCTGGTCGCTGGAGGCGCGCTGGTCCAAGGACCAGATCCTCGAGGCCTATCTCAACCTGGCCGGCTTTCGCGGCGAGGCCCAGGGCATCGGTGCGGCGGCGCTGGGCCTGTTCGGCAAGACCCCGGCCACGCTCACCCGCGACGATGCGCTGCTGCTCGCCGCCCTGCTGCCCAACCCCCGGGCCAATGCCTTCGAAGTCGCGCGCCGCGCCTGCGCGCTGAGCCGCGAGGCCGATTGCACGCGCTTCCCCGGCGCCGCCGCCTCGATGCTCGGCCCCGCGCGCAGCCTGGCGCTCGATCCGGGCCTGGCGCCCCATCTCTCCGCCGCGCTGCTGACCAGGCCGGGCGCGAAGATCACCACCACGCTGGACGCGGGCATCCAGCGCGCCGCGATCACTGCGCTCAGGCGCCAGCTCCAGGGGCTGGGCGGCAGCCGCGCCCGGGACGGCGCGGTGGTAGTGGTGGACAATGAATCGGGCGACGTGCTCGCCTATGTCGGCGGGATCGGCGGCGAGAGTACGGCACCGGCGGTGGACGGCGCTTCGGCCTATCGCCAGGCGGGATCGACGCTGAAGCCCTTCCTCTACGCCATGGGCATCGAGAAGGGCTATCTCACCGCCGCTTCGATCCTCGACGATTCGCCCGTCCAGCTCGATACCGCCTCGGGGCTCTACGTTCCCCAGAACTACGACAAGGCGTTCAAGGGTCCCGTCTCCGCCCGCATCGCGCTGGCCGGCTCGCTCAACGTGCCGGCGGTGCGCACCCTGCTGCTCACCGGCGTCGATGCCTTCCGCGACCGGCTATGGGATACCGGTTATCGCGGCCTGGTCGAGGACGGGCAATATTATGGCTATTCGCTCGCGCTCGGTTCGGCCGAAGTGACGCTGATGGAACAGGTCGCCGCCTATCGCAGCCTGGCGCTCGCGGGCCGCTGGTCGCCGCTGCGCCTGCGGATGGGTGCGAAGACGGATGCGCCGCGGCGCACCACCACGCCCCAGGCAGCCTGGATCGTTGCCGACATGCTCGCCGATCCCAATGCCCGCGCCGGCACCTTCGGCATCGATTCGGCGCTGCGCCTGCCCTTCTGGGCGGCGGTGAAGACCGGCACCTCCAAGGCGATGCGCGATAATTGGTGCATCGGCTTCACCGATCGGTTCACCGTGGGCGTGTGGGTCGGCAATCTCGAAGGCGATCCGATGCGCGCGGTCTCGGGCACCAGCGGCGCGGCGCCGGTGTGGCGCGACGTGATGCTGGCGCTCAACCAGGGCAGCCCCGGCAGGGCCCCGCCGCGCCCGGAGGCGATCGAGGAACGCCAGGTCCGCTTCGCCGCCGGCATGGAGCAGCCGCGCCGGGAATATTTCCTCAAGGGCACCGGCCTGGATCGCGTCGCCTTCGCGCCGGCCGAAGCGCGCCGGCCGCGCATCGTCAATCCGGTGGGTGGCAGCGTCTATGCGCTCGATCCCGACATTCCGCGGGACAATCAGCGCCTCGCCATCTCGGTGTCGGGCCAGGCGCTCGGCCACCGGCTGGTCCTCGACCGGCGCGACCTCGGCACCGCCGATTCGCGCCCGCTGATCCTGGCCCCGCCGGGCAAGCATCGGCTCGCGCTGGTCGATCTCGACGGCAAGGTCGTCGACCAGGTGCTGTTCACCATCCGATAGTGCGGAAATGGCTGAATGTTGAGGGAGCGAAACGCTATCTCGCGCGTTTCAGCGGACGGTCCCTCCCCCTTTCGGGACCGTGCCCACCGGCACCGGCCGCGCGGCCCGAAAGGCGGCGCGGCCGAAGCCGCTTTCCGATCAATGACTTGGCTATTGTTCAGCCCGTCCGGGCCGAAGCCGGGCCGCGACTAGGGGCCGTTGCCGCCGCCGCCACCGCCGCCCGGGCCGCCGGTGCCCGGCGCACCGACCGTGCCGATATTGCCGAACAGATCCTCGAAGAAGCCGCGCTTGTGGCCCAGCGTCGGCGTGGTCTTGCCATAGGGATCGACCGAGGCGATCAGGTCCTTGCCCATCCGGTCGACCGCGACGACATTGCCCTTGGCGTCGAAGCTGACCCGCAGCGTCGTCTGGTCCTTGGCCTTGAGGCTCTGATAGCCGAGGTTCGCGCTCTGGCGGGAGATGTAATACCACTCGCCTTCGTTGAACTGGCTGGTGAAGGTCGGGCGGCCCAGCGTCTGGAGCACCGATTCGCGCGTGTCGATGCCGGGCTGCACCGAATCGACCAGTTCCTTGTCGATGATATAGCCCTGGTGCGTGCGGACCGGCACGCAGGCGGTGGTGCCAAGCGCGGCTGCCAGCAGGGCGGCGCCAAGCGCGCGGGCGGGAATCGGCATTATGGTCTCCAGGCAAACGCATACCGGCGTCCCGATGCATTCGGTTGCATTGCATCGCGGGCCGTTCGCCTCAATATGCGGCAAAATGCGGCCAAACAAGGTCGCGCCCCCATATTGCAGGAACCGAACCGGCACATGCGCTTGCTCAAGCGGCTCTTCCAGGCTCCCGATCGCGGCGCCGCCCCGATTCTCTACGCCGCGATCGTCGCGCGCGGCCGCGAGGCCCATTGGTACGAAGCGGGCGGAGTGCCCGACACGATCGACGGCCGCTTCGACATGATCGCCGCGGTGATGAGCCTCGTCCTGCTCCGGCTGGAACAGGATCCGCAGGCGATTCCGTTCAGCACCCAGCTCACCGAAGTGTTCATCGACGACATGGACGGGCAGCTGCGCCAGATCGGCATCGGCGACATCGTCGTCGGCAAGCATGTCGGCAAGATGATGGGGATGCTGGGCGGCCGGCTCGGCGCCTATCGCGATGCGCTGGCGGCCGGCACGTTCGGCGAGGCGCTGGTGCGCAACCTCTATCGCGGCGAGGTGCCGGCGCCGGAAGCGCTCGCCCATGTCGAGACCGCGCTCCGGGCCTTCCATGCCAGGCTGGCCGGGGAACCGGCGGCCGCACTGCTTGCGGGAGAGCTCGCATGATCCAGAACGAATTCAACCGGCCGCAGCGGCTCGACACGATCGGCGCCGGCGAGAGCCAGGTCCATGTCGCTGCCGAGCCGGGCGAGCGCGCCGCCCTGGCCGCGCGCTTCGGCCTCAAGGCGATCGACAGCCTGGCCGCCGATTATCGCATCCGCCGCGACGTGCAGGGGATCGTCGCCACCGGCCATCTCTCCGCGCGCGTCGTCCAGGCCTGCGTAATCACCGACGATCCGGTACCCGCGGCGATCGAGGAGGATTTCGCGATCCGCTTCCTGCCCGAGACCGAAGGCGAGGGCGGCGACGAGGAGATCGAGCTCAGCGAGGATGCGTGCGACATCGTCTTCTATTCGGGGGGCGCGATCGACCTGGGCGAGGCCGCCGCGGAGACGCTGGCGCTGGCCCTCGATCCGTATCCGCGCAGCCCGGCCGCGGAAGCGGCGCTGCGCGACGCCGGCGTGATCAGCGAGGAGGAAGCGAAGCGCCTCGCCGAGGAGAGCGGCCCGTTCGGCGGGCTTGCCGGCCTCAGGGACCAGCTCGGCAAGGGCTGACGTGCGGGCCCGCCGCATCGCCATCTCGGGCTGCTCGGGCGGCGGCAAGTCCACCCTGCTCGACGCGCTCGCCCGGCGCGGCTTCGCCACCATCGCCGAGCCCGGGCGGCGGATCGTCGCGGCGGGCGGCCCGATGCCATGGGACGATCCCGCGGGTTTCGCGCGCCGCGCGATCGCGCTGGCGCTCGCCGATCTGGACGCGTCCGCGCGGCTGCCCGGGCCGGTGTTCTTCGATCGCGGGCTGATCGACGCGGTGGTCGCCTTCGGACATGCGACCGGCGAGGCGGCGCCCGTCGACCCCGCGAATCGCTACGACCGGGTCTTCCTCGCCCCGCCCTGGCCCGAGATCCATGTCGTCGACGAGGCCCGCCGCCACGGCATGGACGAAGCGCTGGCGGAATATGCGCGGCTCGAGGCCGCCTGGCCCGGCTTCGGCTATGCGGTCGAGCGGCTGCCGAAGATCGCCGTCGAGGCGCGTGCCGATTTCGTGCTCGCGCGGCTGGAGGGCCAGGGCCTCTAGGCGTGCCCGACCACGTGGAGATGCGGCGCGCGGCTGTTCACGAACACTTCCTCGCGCGCGATGGGAGACCAGGGCAGCCAGCGGAACCAGGTATAGACGGTCCGCCATGCGGCATCCTCGCCCTGACCCTCGGCGCGCTGGAGCAGCGTCTTGTACGGGCGGGTGGCGCGGGGCCAGTAGAAGAGGTGGAGGCGGACGGCGCCGGTCACCAGCCCGTCCAGCGTTTCGACGAAGCTGGTCTCCGCCTCGGGATCGGCATCGAGGTGGAACTGGGCAGTGAACAGGTCGCTGCGGATCATCAGCATGTCGCGCGCCCAGACCAGCTTCAGCGCGATGCGCAGCCCATATTGCACCGGCAGCTCGAGCTCGAGATAGTCAGGGCCGGCATCGGCGCCGCGCATGCGCAGGCCGTGCCGTTCCGCCAGCACCGAGAACAGCGCCCTTGCCCGCGCCACATGCCAGTCGCTGAAATCCATGGCCCCAAGATGCGGCAGCGCGGCGCGGGCCGCAATGGCGCGGGCTATCGCTCCGTCCCGATTCCGCGCGTCAGCATCGCCGCGACGGTCTGCGCGATCGCCTCGGGATCGACGTCCTCCTGCCAGACGCTGTAGCGCAGGCCCAGGAACACGTTCATGCCCATGATCGCCCAGGCATGGATCTCGTTCACGTCCTCGCGCACCTCGCCGCGCGCCGCCGCCGCCTGAAGGCGCTTGGCGATGCGCTCGGCGGTGGTCGCATAATGCATGCGGAAGCTCTCGGGATCGACGAACTCGGCCTCGTCGATGATCCGGTAGATCTCCTTGTGCGCGCGGGCGAAGCGGATGAAGGCGAGCAGTGCCGCCTGCTCGGCCGCGATCTGGCCGCCGGTCGCCCCTTTGATCGCCGGGGCCACATGCTCGCGCACCTGCTCGCTCATGTCGCGCACCAGCGCGCGGAACACGTCGTCCTTCGAATCGAAATAGGTGTAGAAGCTGCCCAGCGCGACGCCGGCGCGGCGCGTGATGCCGCTGATCGATCCTTCGTGGAATCCCTTGGCGCCGAATTCCTCCGCCGCCGCGTCCAGGATCAGGCGCAGCGTTCGCCGCCCGCGTGCCGTGCGCGGCTCCTTGCCCGCACTCGCTTCGCCGCCGCCCAGATCCGGTGCTGTGGCGCTCATGCCACGCCCCCTTGCCATTCTGGTCCCTCTTCCCGTTTATCCAAGTTGAAACCCGGTTCAGGTTTCAGTATAGCGTCGAGCGAACACTTACAACCCGCGTTCAAGAACGGGTTCGACCGATGGGGAGGAAATCTGGATGTCACGCCTGAATAGTGCCCGTTCGATTCTGTTCGCGGGCGCTGCCCTCGCGGCAATCGCCACCACGCCCGCATTCGCGCAGGAAGCCGCTGCGCCGGCCGCGCCCGAAGCGCAGGATAGCGCACTCGACAACACGGGCGAAATCGTCGTCACCGCCCGCCGCCGCGAGGAGAAGCTGCTCGACGTGCCGACCGCGGTGACCGCGCTCACTTCGGCCCAGCTCGAACAGGCCGGCGCGATCGACCTTACCGATCTGCAGATCGCCTCGCCCAACACCACGCTCAAGGATGCGCGCGGCACCAACTCGACGCTCGCCGCCTTCATCCGCGGCGTCGGCCAGCAGGATCCGGTGCCGGGCTTCGAGGCGGGCATCGGCATCTATCTCGACGACGTCTATCTGAACCGCCCCCAGGCGGCGGTGCTCGACATCTACGACGTCGAGCGGATCGAAGTGCTGCGCGGCCCGCAGGGCACGCTCTACGGCCGCAACACGATCGGCGGCGCGGTGAAATACGTCACCAAGAAGCTCGCGGATCGTCCGACGATGACGGTCAAGGGCAATTACGGCTCGTACAACCAGGCCGATGTGATCGTCAGCGCCTCCACGCCGATCGGCTCGATGTTCAAGCTCGGCATCTCGGGCGCCCGCCTCACCCGTGACGGCTTCGGCAGGAACCGCAATCTCGGGATCGACAATTACAACAAGAACGTCTGGGCCGGCCGCGCCACGCTGGAGTTCGAGACGCCCGACGAGAAGATGTCGGTGCGGATCACCGGCGACTATACCCATGACAAGTCGAACCCCCGCAACGGCCATCGCCTGATCCCGGGCCTGCTCACCGGCTCGCCGGTGCTGAGCAACGTGTTCGACACCAATGCCGGGCTCAACAGCCCGAAGAACGACGTCCAGGCGGGCGGCATCTCGATGACGGTCAACGCCGAAGTCAGCGAGCTGATCACGCTGCGCAGCATCAGCGCCTATCGCGAGGACACGTCGTACACGCCGATCGACTTCGATTCGACGCCCTCGGTCGATGTCGACGTGCCGGCCTATTACAAGAACAACCAGACCAGCCAGGAATTCCAGGCGCTGATCCATGGTGGCAAGCTCAACGGCATCGTGGGCTTCTATTATCTGGGCGCCAAGGCGACGACCGGCTTCGGCGTGCTGCTGTCGACCACCCTGCCCGGGTTCAACGCCTATACCGCCGGCGATGTGCGCACCGAGACCAGCTCGATCTATGGCGATTTCACCTTTGATTTCACGCCGCAGCTGAGCCTCACGCTCGGCGGCCGCTACACCTGGGACCAGCGCCGGAGCTATGTCTTCAAGGCGAGCTATTTCGGCCTGACCCCGGACTTTGGCGGCACGCCGATCCCGGTCGGCGCGCCGTCCACCGATTTCCGCGGCACCGCCAATTTCAAGCGCTTCACCCCGCGCGCCACGCTCAGCTTCAAGCCGAGCGCCGACCACATGGTCTATGCGTCCTATTCCGAAGGCTTCAAGGGCGGCGGCTTCGATCCGCGCGGCTCGGGCACGTCGGCGCCGATCAGCAATCCGGCGGCCGGCCGCACCTATCAGGACATCTACAACTACCTCTCCTTCGATCCGGAGACGGTGAAGAGCTATGAGGTGGGCTGGAAGGGCGCCGCGTTCGATCGCCGCCTGAACTGGTCGCTCGCCGGCTTCTATTCGGACTATTCGAACGTCCAGATCCCGGGCTCGGTCGGCTGCCTGATCAACAATGTCCAGAGCTTCTGCGGCATCACCACCAATGCCGCCAAGGCCGACATCAAGGGCGTGGAGCTCGAGACCAACGCCGTGCTGGCGCGCGGCTTTGCTGGCCCGGGCTCGAGCGTCTTCTTCAACGGCGCGCTCGGCTATATCGACGCCAAGTACAAGCGCTTCATCGGGCCGACCGGCACCGATGTCGCCAATGTCCGCGTGTTCCAGAACACGCCGAACTGGACGCTGGCCGGCACGCTCGGCGCGGCGCTGCCGATCGGCAGCGGCGACCTCAACGCCACCACCACCGTGTCGTATCGCAGCCTGACCCATCAGTTCGAGACGGCCAGCCCGTTCCTCGACCAGCCGGGCTACACGCTGCTCGACGCGCACCTGGTCTATAATTTCGGCGGCGGGCGCTATTCGATCGGCATCCACGGCAAGAACCTGACCAACGTACACTACAAGACCGCCGGCTATCAGTATATCAAGGCCAACCTCGCCGGGCAGCCGCTCGACGGGACCATCCCGGGCAACGTCATCACCAACGGCACCGGCTATGTGCCGACGCTGGGCAAGGAAGGCGTGGCGACGGCCTTTTACGGCAATCCGCGCCAGATCTTCGGCTCGTTCAGCGTCAAGTTCTGAGCGCCGCGCGATCCGTGAACCCAAGGAGCCGGGCGTCCCATTGACGTCCGGCTCTTTTCTTGCCGAGATGCTGCCATGAACGCTTCCGCTTCAAACCCCGCGAGCCGTCCCGGCTATCGCGGCGTCGTGCTGGCGATGCTCCTGCTCGTCTACACCTTCAACTTCCTCGACCGGCAGATACTGGGCATCCTTGCCAAGCCGATCATGGAGGACCTCCACCTCACCAAGACCGAGTTCGGCGCGATCGGGGGGCTGGCCTTCGCGATCCTCTATTCGGTGCTCGGCGTGCCGCTCGCCTATCTCGCCGACCGGACCAGCCGGTCGGGCGTGATCGCCGGCGCGCTGGCGGTGTGGAGTGCGTTCACCGGGCTGTGCGGCA
Source organism: Sphingomonas sp. IBVSS2 (assembly GCF_002127225.1). Classification (GTDB taxonomy): domain Bacteria; phylum Pseudomonadota; class Alphaproteobacteria; order Sphingomonadales; family Sphingomonadaceae; genus Sphingomonas. The sequence continues at coordinate 383,984 of NZ_NFUR01000001.1, read as the reverse complement.
TCGCCACCGGCTATTGGCAGCTCTTCCTGTTCCGCCTGGGTGTCGGCGTCGGCGAGGCGGGGGGCGTAGCGCCATCCTATGCGGTGATCTCCGACTATTTCCCGCCCGAGCGGCGCGCCCGCGCGCTGGCCATCTATTCGCTCGGCATCCCGATCGGGCTGGCGCTCGGTACGTTGCTCGGCGCTTATATCGCCGCGCTGGTGAACTGGCGCGCGGCGTTCATCACCATGGGCGCGATCGGCCTGGTGATCGCCCCGATCTTCCGCTGGGTGGTCCGCGACGTTCCGCGCGCGCCCGCCGGGCAAGGCGCCGCGGCCGGTGCGCCCGTGAGCGCGGTGTTCGGCATCCTGGCCGGCAAGCCCGCCTTCTGGCTGCTTGCCTTCGGCGCCTCGTGCAGCTCGCTGTGCGGCTATGGCCTGGCGCTGTGGACGCCGCTGGTGCTGATGGGCAATTTCGGCTTCGACCTGGTGGCGACCGGCCAGTTCATGGCCTCGCTGCTGCTGATCGGCGGCACCGCGGGCGTGTTCGCCGGCGGCTGGTTCGCCGACCGGCTCGGCAAGGGCGACCGCGCCTGGTACGCCTGGCTGCCGGCCATCGCCTGGCTGCTCACCGCGCCGCTCTTCGCGGTCGGCTTCCTCACGTCCAACCCCTGGATCGCCTGGCCGCTGCTGCTGATCCCCAACGGGCTCAACATCCTGTGGCTCGGCCCGGTGACCACCGCCGTCCAGCACCTCGTGCCCCAGCATATGCGTGCCACCGCCTCGGGCAGCTTCCTGCTGATCAACAACCTGATCGGCATGGGCCTGGGCCCGCTGTTGATGGGCTTCCTGTCCGAGGAGCTGAAGGCGAGCTACGGGGCCGACGCGCTGCGCTATGGCGCGGTGTTCTGCCTCGGCTTCTATGTGCTGGCCGGCATCCTCGCGCTGCTCGCGGCCCGGCACGTGCGCAAGGGCTGGGTCGACTAGGACGGATCGACATTCAGCTCCGTCCCTTCCGCGCCTGGTGGCGAGGGAAGGAAGTTGTATGTCGAAGCCTCTCCCTCTTCCGTCATGCTGAACTTGTTTCAGCATCCAATTCTCCACCAGCGATATCGCCGGTGGCACGTTGGACCCTGAAACAAGTTCAGGGTGACGAAGGAGGTTGGCTCGAACTGTTCCGGCCCGCCAAGCCACACCCTTGGCCTGCATGCCGATTGGCCCTGGAAGCGCCGCCACCTAGGTAGTTTCCCGACTCGGCGGATTCCGGAATCGCGCAAATTACGGATTTGCACGATTCTGCAAATGCGTTCCGAAAGGATGCCTTTCCGGGACGGCCGGGCGGGGATGGGACCGCCCGGCCACCCGCGGATGCCCGCGATCAGCGCTCGCGCGTCGCGGCGAACTTCACCTTGGGATAGCGATCGGCGACATAGCCGACTTCCCAGCTCGACTTGGCCATGAACACCGGGTTGTCGTCGCGATCCTTGGCCATGGCGCCGCGGTTGAGCGCGACGAAGTCGGCCAGGTCCTTGGGATCCTCGGCCGAGATCCAGCGCGCGGTCTCGAACGGCGCGACTTCCAGTCCGGCTGCCACCTTGTACTCGGCCTCGAGCCGGCTGATCAGCACGTCCAGCTGCAGCTGCCCCACCACGCCGATCACCCAGTTCGAGCCGATCTCGGGATAGAAGACCTGGGTCACCCCTTCCTCGGCCATGTCGTCCAGCGCCTTGCGCAGCTGCTTGGTCTTGGTCGGATCCTTGAGCACCACCCGGCGCAGGATCTCCGGCGCGAAATTGGGCAGGCCGGTGAAGCGCACGTCCGCCTTCTCGGACAGCGTGTCGCCGACGCGCAGCACGCCGTGATTGGGGATGCCGATGATGTCGCCGGGGAAGGCCTCGTCGGCCAGCTCGCGCTCGCGGGCGAAGAACAGGATCGGCGAGTGGATCGCGATCGCCTTGCCGTGCCCGGTCGGCGTCAGCTTCATGCCGCGCTTGAAGGTGCCCGAGACGAGCCGCATGAACGCGATGCGGTCGCGGTGATTGGGGTCCATATTGGCCTGGACCTTGAACACGAAGCCCGTGACCTGCCCCGCATCGGGCGAGACCGGCGCCGGCTCGGCGGGCAGCGCGTGCGGCGGCGGCGCATGGGTGGCGATCGCGTCGATCAGCGAATCGACGCCGAATTCCTTCAGCGCCGAGCCGAAATAGACCGGGGTCAGGTCGCCGTGCCGATAGGCCTCGGCATCGAACGCCGGATAGCCGGCCTGGGCCAGCTCGACATCCTCGCGCAGCCTGGCGAGGTTCTCGGCCGAGAGGATCGCGTCGAGCTGCGGATCGTCGAGGCCGCTGGTCTGGACCACCTTGCCGTGGAATTCGCGGCTGTCGCCCTCGGGCAGCAACAGGCGGTTGGTGGCCAGGTCGAAAATGCCCTCGAAGGTGCCGCCCATGCCCACCGGCCAGGTCATCGGGCACACGTCGAGCGCGAGCAGGTCGGCGATCTCGTCGAGCGTCTCGAACACATGGCGGCCTTCGCGGTCCACCTTGTTGACGAAGGTGATGATCGGCACGTTGCGCAGGCGGCAGACCTCGAACAGCTTCCGGGTCTGGCTCTCGATGCCCTTGGCCACGTCGATCACCATCACCGCCGAATCGACCGCGGTGAGCGTGCGATAGGTATCTTCCGAGAAATCCTCGTGGCCCGGCGTGTCGAGCAGGTTGAAGGTGATGCCACCCCGCTCGAAGGTCATCACCGAGCTGGTGACCGAGATGCCGCGCTGCTGCTCGATCTTCATCCAGTCCGACCGTGCGCGCCGGGCGGCGCCGCGTGCCTTCACTTCGCCGGCAAGATGGATCGCGCCGCCGAACAGCAGCAGCTTTTCGGTGAGCGTGGTCTTGCCCGCGTCGGGGTGCGAGATGATGGCGAAGGTACGGCGGTCGGAAACTGGCATGGTGGCGGGCGCTTTAGAGCATCGCAGCGAAAAGTGGGAACCGGTTTTCGCGCCCGCGATGCGCCGGCGGGAAGAAGCGAGTCAACGGGCTAGCGTCACCCGCATCGTGAAGGTCTTCGATTCACCCGGCGCATAGCGCTGCATCAGCGGCTTGTCCCAGATCTCGCCGTCGAAACCATAGGGGTCGGCGATGCCGTGCCAGGGCTCGATGCACAGATAGCGCGCGCCCGGCTTCATCCACAGGCCCAGCGCCGGCGTATCGGGGAAATCGCAGACCAGCTGCGGCCCGCCCTCGGCGCCATAGGCGAGCGACTGGCTGCGTACCGGATTCCATACCAGCGCATCGCGCTCGAACAATGCGTCGTGCAGCGCGAGCACGCGCCCCTCGACCGGGCTTTCCCAGCCATCGGCATCCATCCAGCCGCCCTTGACGATCGCCGCCAGCTGGCCCGGCTCGTCCTCGGCGAAGGTGATCCGGTGCGCCGCCTTTGCCGCGCCATAGGGGAGCGGCCAGGCAAAGGCGGGGTGGAAGCCGAAGCTCGCCGGCATGGCGACATCGCCGGTATTGGTGACGGTGACGTCCATCGCGAGCGTGGCGCCCCGCAGCGAGAATGCGGCATCGAGCGCGAAGGCGAAGGGATAGACGGCGCGCGTCTCGGCATTGTCGATCAGCCGCAGCACCGCCCGGTCCGGCGCCTGGTCGATCAGCGCGAAGGTCTGGCGCCGGGCGAAGCCGTGCTGGGGCAGTGCATATTCCTTGCCGTCCAGCCGGTATCTGTCGTCCATCAGCCGCCCGATGATCGGGAAGAGCAGCGGCGCCCGCCCGGACCAGAAGGCGGGGTCGGCATCGGTCATCAGCGCGCGGCCGCCCGCGTCGCGCAGCGACCAGAGCTCCGCGCCCAGCGGGTTGATGACGGCGTTGAGCGCCTCGGAGCCGATCTCGATCATGACTCGCGGTGCACGGCAAAGCCCTGCCAGCTCTGGTTGACCGGCATCAGCTCGAGCGCATTGACGTTGAGGTGCGGCGGCAGCGTTGCGACCCACAGGATGGTCTCGGCGATGTCCTCGGCGGTCATCGGGTTGACCCCGGCATAGAGCTTGTCCGATACGTCCTGGCTGCCGGTGCGCACCAGCGTGAACTCGGTCTCGACCATGCCCGGCTCGATCGAAGTGACGCGCACCCCGGTGCCGTGCAGGTCCGCGCGCAGGTCCAGGCTCAGCTGGCGGACGAACGCCTTGGTCGCCGCATAGACGTTGCCGCCGGGATAGGGATAGGTCGCCGCCACCGAGGAGAGGTTGATGATCGCTCCCTTGCGCGCGATCAGCCCGGGCAGCAGCTTGTGCGTGATCGAGACGAGCGCGGTGACGTTCGTGTCGATCATCGTCCTCCAGTTGGCGAGCGATGCCTGCTGCGCAGGCTCCAGGCCCAGCGCCAGCCCGGCATTGTTCACCAGCAGGTCGATGTCGCGAAAGCCCTCGGGCAGCCCATCCAGCGCTGCATCGCGTGCCGCCTCGTCGCGGATGTCGAAGGCGAGCGTGCGGACATTGTCGCGCGCGAGCTTTTCCAGCCGATCCTCGCGCCGGCCGGTGGCGACGACATTCCACCCCGCATCGGCAAAGGCATGTACGCATGCCTCGCCGATTCCTGCGGTGGCGCCGGTGATGAGTGCGATGGGCATGTGGGTCTCTGCGTGTCCGGGTTGGGCGCCATGTGGCTTGGTCTGCCTCCTGTAGCCTCCCCAGTAATTCCAGCAACGAGTTTACCGGCTAGAGCGCAATCGACTCGACAAAATACTCGATGTTCTCGGCATTTCTCTGCGCCGCGGCGGGGTCTTTCGAAGCCCGTTCGCGTGCAGGCTCTGTACCATAGAGCGAACGTGTAGAAGGATCGGCAGTGCCTCCCGTCAAAAGAAAGTGACTCATTTCATGGATTAATATTCCCGGCCTGGAAGAATATCCATGCGGAAGCGCAATAAAGAATCCGCGATGTAAATCTATCGTAAAAGGAACGGTTGAACGAACACGGGCATAAAGCGTCGTACTCTTAACCGCGCATCGAAAGTTGACTCCCGAAACGAAAGCTCGGGATCGCTCCAGAATGGATATCACATTGTCTGCGGCTGGCGAGGGGTGCGATTTTATCCCCAACCATACATCCATGTAAGCAGCATCGCTCACGTTCGGATTCTTCAGGGCGGCTATCGCTTTGTCCAGGACGGGCCCGACCTGGCTGAGGGCCGCATTGGCCGCCGCCAGCTCATCGCCGGCGCAGGGCGGGGAGTCGAAGATCTGCGCCTGAGCACTCCCTCCAGAGGCGGATAGCAAGATCCACCCCGATGCAATGCATATAAATACTTGCCGCCCAACATTCTTGAAATGATAGGATTTCATGATGCCCCCCGACGCTATCGGAAGACAAAATATAGCATAGCTATTGATCTGCTGCCATATGATGCTGAGAACTACCTTAAGTGCGCGCCCAACTTTGCTGCCGCTGCGACGACCTTGTCGGCGATCGCCTTCAGTTCCTCATCGGTGAAGCTTTTCTCGCCTGGCTGGAGCGTGACTTCGATGGCCAGGCTCTTCTGCCCCTCCGGCACGCCGGTGCCGGTGAAGACGTCGAACAGCCGGGCATCGACGATCGCCGCCTTGTCCGCGCTCTTCGCGGCGCGGACGAGGTCGCCCGCCGCGAGGCTGTCCGGCACCAGGAAGGCGAAGTCGCGCGTCACGGCCTGGAGCGCGGGCGGCGTATAGGCCGTGCGCATGAAGCCGGCCCCGCCCCGCTTGGCGGGCAGCGCATCGAGATAGAGCTCGATCGCGGCGACATCGCCGTCGAGGTCGAACGCCTTGAGCACGCTCGGGTGGACCATGCCGAAGGCCGCGAGCACCGTCTTCGGCCCCAGGCGCAGCGTTGCCGACTGGCCCGGGTGCCAGACGTCGCCGGCCTCACCCATCACCTGCAGGTTCGCCACCGGTGCGCCGGCGGCCTCGAGCAGCGCCAGCGCCTCGGCCTTGGCGTCGAACGCCGTGAAGGGCTGGGCCTTGCCCCCCTGCCAGCCGCGCGGCGTCCTGGCGCCCGCGAGCAGCACGCCGAGCGTCACGCGTTCATCGAGATTCTTGGCACCGTCCGCCAGATAGCGCCGGCCCAGCTCGAACAGGCGCACGGAAGTCGCGCCGCGCTTGAGGTTGCGCTCGGCAGCCCCCAGCAGGCCCGGCAGCAGCGACGGGCGCATGACCTTCATGTCCTCGCTGATCGGATTGGCCAGCGTCCAGGCGCCGCCGCCGAACGGCGCCGCCTCGGCTTCGGAGACGAAGCTCCAGGTCACCGCCTCGTTGAGACCGCGCGCCGCCGCGGTGCGGCGCAGCTTGCGCTCGAGCTTCTGCTCGGGAGTCGCGGTCGGCCGGGCCACGCCCGGCACGCGCGAAAGCGGCGTCGAGGGGACATTGTCGATGCCTTCGATGCGGATCACTTCCTCGACCAGGTCGGCCGGACCGTCCACGTCGCGGCGCCAGCTCGGCGCGGTGACGCGCAGCATGTCGAAGCCGCGATCGAGGTCGACAGGATCGCCATTGCCGTCGAGCGGCTGGACGGTGAAGCCCAGGCTTTCGAGGATCTCGACCTGCCGCGCGGCCGGCACCGCAAGGCCGCCCAGCGTCTCGGCGAGCCTGGGATCATAGCCGGTGGTCACGCCCACCTTGGGCAGCGTGCCGGCGCGCGTCACGGTGCTCGCCTTGCCGCCGCACAGCTGGATCACCAGCCGCGTCGCGATCGCGATGCCGTCCTCGAGGAACTGCGGATCGACGCCGCGCTCGAAGCGTGAGCGGGCATCGCTGGTCAGGTTCAGCTTCTGGCCGGCGCGGGCGATATGGTCCGGGTCGAAGAACGCGCATTCGATCACGACGTCGGTAGTGGCCTCGGACACGCCGGTGTCCTCGCCGCCCATGATGCCGCCGATATCGTGCACGCCGTTCGCGTCGGCGATCACGGTGATGGTCTCGTCGAGCGTATAGGTCTTCTCGTTGAGCGCCAGCACCTGCTCGCCGGCCCTGGCCTTGCGCACCGTCAGCGCGCCCGACAGCTTCGCCTTGTCATAGACGTGCAGCGGGCGGCCCAGGTCGATCATCACATAGTTGGTGATATCGACCAGCGCCGAGATCGGGCGCTGGCCGATCGCCTTCAGCCGGCGCTGCATCCAGTCGGGCGACGCGCCGTTGGCGACCCCCGAAACGGTCTGGCCATAATAGGCCGGGCAGCCCTCGGGCGCCTCGATCTTCACTTCGGGGCCTGCCCCCTCGCCCGCCACCGGCTCGGCGTCGAGCGGCTTGAGCGTGCCGAGGCCCGCCGCGGCGAGATCGCGCGCAATGCCGCGCACGCCCATGCAGTCCTGGCGGTTCGGGGTGATCGAGATGTCGAACACCGGGTCGTTCAGATCGGCATAGTCGGCGAACGCCGTGCCGACCGGCGCATCGGCCGGCAGCTCGATGATGCCGTCATGGTCATCGCCCAGCTCGAGCTCGCGCGTCGAGCACATCATGCCGTTCGATTCGACCCCGCGCACCGCGGCGACCTTGAGCGCCATGCCGTTCGCGGGCACCACCGCGCCCGGGGTGCCGAGCACGCCGACCAGGCCCGCGCGCGCATTGGGCGCGCCGCAGACGACCTGCAGCACCTGCTCGCCGGTATCGACGGTCAGCACCTGCAGCTTGTCGGCCTGGGGATGCCGCTCGGCGGTCAGCACCTTGGCGACGCGGAAGCCGTTCAGCTTCTCGCCGGGATTCTCCACGCCTTCCACTTCGAGGCCGACGCGAGTCAGCGCCTCCTCGATGTCGTTCAGCGAAGCCTCGGTATCCAGGTGCTCCTTGAGCCAGCTCAGGGTGAACTTCATGCGCCCACTCCCCCGCTCAGCGTGGGCACGTCGAGTGCCGAGAAGCCATAATGCTTGAGCCAGCGCAGATCGCCGTCGAAGAAGGCGCGCAAATCGTCCATCCCATATTTGAGCATCGCCAGCCGGTCGACGCCGGTGCCGAAGGCGAAGCCCTGCCATTCCTCCGGATCGAGGCCGCAGCTCTCGATCACCTTGCGGTGGACCATCCCGGAGCCGAGCACTTCCATCCAGCCGCCATTGTCCGACTTGCGCGGATCGCCGCCGATCACGCGCTTGCCGTTCTGCCAGGTGAAGCCGACGTCCACCTCGGCGCTCGGCTCGGTGAACGGGAAATAGCTCGGGCGCAGCCGCAGCACGATGTCGTCGCGCTCGAAGAATGCCTTGAGGAAGGTCTCGAGCGTCCATTTGAGGTGGCCGAGCGTGATCCCCTTGTCGATCACCAGGCCCTCGATCTGGTGGAACATCGGCGTGTGCGTCGCGTCGCTGTCCGAGCGATAGACGCGGCCCGGCGCGATGATCCGGATCGGCGGCTTGTTCGCCACCATGGTGCGGATCTGCACCGGCGAAGTATGGGTGCGCAGCAGGTATTTCTGGCTGCCGTCCGCCTCGCGCGGGAAATAGAAGGTGTCGTGCATCGCCCGCGCCGGATGCGTCTCGGGGATGTTGAGCGCGGTGAAATTGTGCCAGTCGTCCTCGATCTCGGGACCGGTGGCGACCGCGAAGCCCAGATCGGCGAAGATCTCGGCCAGCTCGTCCATCACCTGGCTGACCGGGTGCACGCTGCCCGCGGGCACGCTGTCGACCGGCAGTGTCATGTCGATCGTCTCGCTGGCGAGGCGCGCATCGAGCGCCGCCTTCTCCAGCCCGGCCTTGCGGCTGGCGAGCGCCTCGGTCACCGCTTCGCGCAGCGAATGGATGCGCGGCCCTTCGACCTGGCGCGCCTCGGGGCTCATCCCGCCCAGGGTCTTGAGCAGGCCGGTGATCGTCCCCTGCTTGCCGAGCGCATGCACGCGCACGGCCTCAAGCGGTTCGAGCCCCGCCGCGGCGTCGATCGCGCCGAGCAGGTCGGTGCGGAGCTGGTCCAGATCGGTCGTCATCAAATCCTCATTTGGTCGAGGGAGCCTCTAGCGGGGGCGGGGGCAAAGAAAAAGGGCGCCGGTGTTGCCACCGGCGCCCCATTTTCTCGTGCGCGCGTCAGGCCGTTCAGGCGGCCTGGGGCAGAGCCGCCTTCGCCTGCGCGACGATGGCGGTAAAGGCTTCGCCTTCATGCATCGCGATATCGGCCAGGACCTTGCGGTCCAGCTCGATGCCGGCGAGCTTGAGCCCGTGCATGAACTGCGAATAGGTCAGGCCCTCGGCGCGGACGCCGGCGTTGATGCGCTGGATCCACAGACCACGGAAGGTCCGCTTCTTAACCTTGCGGTCGCGATACGCGTACTGGCCGGCCTTTTCGACGGCCTGACGGGCGATGCGGATCGTGTTCTTGCGACGACCGCGATAGCCCTTTGCCTGCTCAAGAATGTTCTTGTGCTTGGCCTTGGTGGTAACACCACGCTTAACTCGTGCCATTTGTCAGGCCCTCCTTACTTCAGACCGTAGGGCGCCCATGCCTTGATGTGCGCGACATCGGCATCGGCGAGCACGGAGGTGCCGCGGTTCTGGCGGATATACTTGGCGTTGTGGCTGATCAGCCGGTGGCGCTTGCCGGCCACACCGTGCTTCACCTTGCCGGTGGCGGTGAGCTTGAAGCGCTTCTTCACGCCGCTCTTCGTCTTGAGCTTGGGCATTTTCGTCTCCTTGAGTTCGACGATTGCGGACACGCGCGGCAGCCCATACAGCCGGCGCATCCCTACGATCGCGGAAAGCGGGCCCCCTAGCGCAAAGCCCCGGCCGGTGCAAGCCGAGTCGGAGATCGGCCATCGGCGAAGGACGGGAGGGAAGAATCGGGGTCCCGCGGCGCAAGCTTTCGAGTCGCCGATCAATGGCCGTGATCATGCCCCCGGCAGGCCAGCGCCTCGAGGATGTCGTCGATCCGCGCCGGGTCGCCGGCGGCGATCACTTCGCCGTTGCTCCCGGCATGCAGGGGGTCGCCCTGCCAGTCGCACATCCGCCCGCCCGCGCCCTCGACGATCGGCACCAGCGCGGCGAAGTCGTGCAGCTTGAGCCCCGCCTCGACGACGATGTCCATCCAGCCGCTCGCGACGCAGCCATAATTATAGCAGTCGCCGCCCAGCACCGTGCTCATCACCGCGCCGTCGAGATGCTCGAACGCATGGAGTTGGTCGTCGCCGAACAGCGCCGGCGAAGTGGTGGCGAGGATCGCCTGGTCGAGGTCGCGGCAGCGTCGCGTCGCGGCCGGCTTGCCGTTGAACAGGGTCGGCCGCCCCATGACGCCCAGCCAGCGCTCCTTCGTCACCGGCTGGTCGAGGATGCCGAGCAGCGGCCAGCCTTCCTCGACGAGGGCGATCAGCGTGCCGAAGATCGGGCGGCCGGCGATGAAGGCGCGCGTGCCGTCGATCGGGTCGAGCACCCACAGGCGCCCGCTCGTCCCTTCGCGCCTGCCGAACTCCTCGCCCTGGATGCCGTCCATCGGGCGCTCCGCGATGATCAGCTTGCGCATCGCTTCCTCGGCGGCGCGATCGGCGAGCGTGACCGGGGACTGGTCGTCCTTGGCCTCCAGGCCGTGGGCGCCGCGGAAATAGGGGAGGATCGCCGCGCCCGCCGCATCGGCAAGGCGTTCGGCGAGGGCGATATCGGCTGTGGTCACGGGCATTCGACACGCCCTAGCCCCGAGATTTTGACTCGCCAAGGTCACAAAGCCCTGCCACTCCACCCGCCGATGCGCCGCCGCCTGCTGATTCCGATCGCGTTTCTCGCCGCCACGCCCGCCGCGGCGCAGGGCCTGCGCGCCGTACCCGCCCAGCCGGCTTCGGAGGCCGAGGCGCTGCGCGGCGTCGAAGTGTTCCTGATCAACGAAGGCGATCTGCCCGTCTCCGATGCCGGTCCGCGCCAGATCGAGATCACTGCGGTGGACGGAACCAGGCTCGTGCTCGAGCGCGCGCCCGGGCCGCTGCCGACCGTGGCGCCGCACGGTTTCGCCAAGGCGCGCTACGTGCCGGTGGGCCTGGCCGGCCGCGCAGTGCCGCCCACCGAGCAGCATGCCGCTGCCGAGATCCCCGAGGGCGAGACGGCGGTGCAGAGCGCGACCGGCAGCTCGGCGGCGTTCGTCGACCGGTTCGAGCCGCATGAGCCCATCTATGGCGCTTTCGGATTGAAGGATGCAGGCGGCAAGCTGCAGGTGAGCTTCGCGTTCCGCCCGTTCGGCGAGAAGGCGCCGCTCAAGCTTGGCAATCTGCGCTTCGCCTATACCCAGACGATGTTCTGGGCGCTGAACCGGCCTTCGGGTCCGTTCCGCTCGACCAATTACAGCCCCGAAGTCTATGCCGACATTCCCGTCGGCGAGACCACCAGGGTCGCGTTCGGCTATCGCCACGATTCGAACGGGCGCGGCGTGGCCGACTCGGTCGATCTCAACCGGGTGTTCCTGCGCGCCGAGAAGCGCTTCGACCTGGGCGGCGACTGGCATCTCGATGTCGCGCCCCAGGCCTGGTTCTATCTCGGCCGGCTCGGAACCGCGCCGGACGTGAAGGATTATTTCGGCTATACCAGCCTCACCGCCGCGATCGGCCAGCAGGACGGGTTGAAGCTTTCGCTCACCGGCCGCGGCAATTTCGAGACGGGCAAGGGCGCGGCCGAATTGTTCGTCTCCTACCCCCTGGCGCGGATTGCCAAGGGGGTCGGCTTCTATATCTTCGGTCAGGCCTTTACCGGCTATGGCGAGGCACTGGACGACTATCGCCGGAACGACACCCATGCCCGGATCGGCATCGCGCTGACGCGCTAGCCGCCGGCAAGCACATTCAGGAGGATCGCCATGCGCAAATTGCTGATCGCCGCCGCCGCCCTGTCGCTCGCCGTGCCGGCCGCCGCCGCGCTCAAGGCCGGCCAGCGCGCCCCCGATTTCACTGCGCCCGGCGCGATGGCGGGCAAGCCTTTCACGGTGAACCTCAAGGCGGCGCTGAAAAAGGGGCCCGTCGTCCTCTATTTCTTCCCTGCCGCCTTCACCGAGGGTTGCAATGCCGAGGCGCATGCCTTTGCCGAGGCGCTGCCCGATTTCCAGAAGGCCGGCGCCAGCGTGATCGGGATGACCGCGGGCAACATCGACAAGCTCGAGGCCTTTTCGGCGGAGAAGTGCGCCGGCAAATTCGCCGTCGCCGCCGCGAGCCCCGAGATCGTCAAGGCCTATGACGTCCAGCTGACCAGGCCCGACGGCACCGCCACCAAGATCACCAGCCGCACCTCCTATGTGATCGCGCCCGACGGCAAGGTTCTCTTCGTCCATTCGGACATGAGCCCGGCGGGGCATATCCGGCTCTCGCTCGAAGCGGTCCAGAAATATCGGGCAGCGCACAAGCACTGATCTCCGGCGCCGATATTTTCACGAGTCCGCAAGCTTTGCTCACCGGATATTAGCAGTTGGGCCCTAGTCTGCAGGGCGTGGCGGTGCTGCGGGGCGGCACCGTCTGGACCAATTTTCTGGTGAGGAATTGAGGCAGATGGTCGCGGCCAAGGCCGTTCGGGTGGCAAGCGGTTCCCAGGCCGCACGTAGCCTGTACGACCGCATCGGGGAGTTTCTGGTGGACCAGCGGCTGGATCCCGATCCGGCCAACTATGCCTTCGCCTATCAGCTCCTCGCCAATCCCGATGGCCCGCTCGCCCGGGCGGTGCATGCGTTGACCGATGGCGGTGTCCGCCTCACCCGGCGCGACATCGAGACGCTGGGTTGCGACGTGCAGCCCGTGGCCGGCACGCCCACCGCCACGCTCGAGAAAGCCCAGGGGCTGGTCGCCCAGACCCAGATGCAGGTCGAGGGCTTCCAGGACATGGTCACCGCGATGCGCGCCGAGACCAAGGATTTCGGCCGCGACCTCGCCGCCAGCGCGCAGGCGATGCGCAGCTCGGGCGGCGACGATATCGAGGTCGCCCGCATCACCGCGACGATGCTCGAGCGGGTCCGCAATGCCGAGGAGCGGCTCGAGACCGCCAATCGCGAAGCCAGCGAGCTGCGCACCAAGCTCGAGGAAGCGCGCGACAACGCCCGTCGCGACCCGCTGACCGGCCTGCCCAATCGCCGCGCCTTCGAGGAAGCCTATGCCGCCCAGGCCTCGACCGGCGCGCGGATCTCCATGGCCGTGTGCGACGTCGATCATTTCAAGTCGGTCAACGACCGGTTCGGCCATGTCGTGGGCGACCGGGTGCTGAAGGCGCTCGGCGAAGCGCTGTCCGACACCTGCAAGGGCCACCTTGTCGCGCGCTATGGCGGCGAGGAGTTCGTCGTCCTGTTCGCCGGACTCGATCTCCGGGCCGCCCGCGAGGTGCTCGATCGCGCCCGCATCGCCGTTTCCGCCAAGCGCTACCGCCTGCGCGAGACCGACGCTCCCCTGGGCGAGATCACCTTCTCCGCGGGACTCAGCCCGGCGGCCCCGGGCGAAGTGTTCGGCACCGTGTTCCACCGCGCCGACCAGCTCTGCTACGCCGCCAAGAATAGCGGCCGGAACTGCATCCGCATCGATTGACCGGAATCGGACAGAGACTGTCCGCCTTTGATTGGGAAATTACGCCATAGCTTGGTGTGAAATTTCCCAACCACGCGTAACTTTCTTACTCGTGCCCAATGAAATCAATCACTTAGAAAACTGGCACGCTCCCTGCAATTCATCTGGCATCGGCAACACCGGATGGTCCGGCAGCCGGAAATACAGGGAGTAACTATCATGGCCGTTCGTATCAGCTCGTTCCAGCACAGCGTTGCCGTCATCGGCGCCGTCGTCCTCACCTATGCCATCGTGCTCTTCTCCTCGCCCGTGGTTCCGATCGCATGACCCGCAGCGGCCAGCACGGAATGGAGAGGATAAGTATGACGCGTAGCCTGATGATCGGTTTGGCCTCTTTCGCCATCACCGCAATGACGATCGCCACGGTCGGCCTGCAGGGTTTCAGCCACATCGGCTGAACCCTGCCGGACCGCCCGGCGGCGGCCCGCACGGCGGAACCTCGACCCGCCCCCTCGGCTTCCCCGGCATTCCATGAGGATGCCGCGATACCCGAAACCGCCGAGAGATCCGTGACGCGCTCCGGACATGAGCGCGAGAATCCAAGTTCAACCCCGAATGGCGGCCGCATCCGCGCCGCGCAGCCCGTGCGCGGGCCCATGGTCCGGCCATCCTTCTCGCCGGGCGCATCTCGCCATGCCGATCCGGATCAGGCGGCGGCACCGGCTCCCACCGGCCCGATCGGGGCCTCCTCGCCGCGCGAATAGGTGCCGGTAAGCAGCCCGGCGGCGATCACCCGGCCTTCCATCGCGCGCAGGATGGCACTGCGGCCCGGATTCTCGCCTGGATCCTCCCCTTCGCTCAGCGCGAAGAGCTGGAAGGCATAGCTATGCTCGCCATGCCCGTTGGGCGGATCGGGCGGCAGCCAGCCCTCGACGAAGCGGCTGTTGCGGCCGACATCCTCTCCTTCCGGATTGCCCTCGCCATCGGGCGCGATCTCGCCTTGCTTGAGGTCGCCGTCGAGCGGCAGGCCCCAGACGATCGCATGCACCACCGGCTGCGGCGTCGGCGCGTCGGGATCCTCGACGATCAGCACCAGCCGCGCCGTGCCTTCGGGCACGCCGGTCCAGAAGAGCGGCGGCGAACTGCCCTCGCCGTCGGCGGTGAAGCGATCGGGCAGCCGCGCGCCATTGGCGAAGGCCGGGCTGGCGAGGTGGATCACGCCTTCGCCGGCCAGTTCGGGCCGGACGATCGCCAGCTTGTCGGCTCCGGCGCGAAACGGGCTCAGCGCCTTGCCGAGCCAGCGGGGAAGATGTTCGAGCATAAGCACCCCGAGGATTGCCCGATCGGAGCGATCAGGACCTTGCGGGAAAAGCGCATGGCGGCGGCGGGAGTTTCATTCCGCCGCGGTCTCCGCGCCGTAGATGTCGAGATCGAGATACAGCCCGCGTTCGGCGAGCAGGGCCAGCGTGCCCGCTTCCAGCCGCATCCCCTCATTCCATTCGGCGAGGAAAAGGCCCGCGAAGATCCGGCCGCCGAACCGCGTCGAGAAATCGCGCCAGATATCAAGATTACCGGTCAGCGGTGCCAGCAGCGCGCGGATCTGCCCATCGAGATTGCCGGGGGAGCAACGATCGGCCTCGATGCGCCACGAACCCGTAGGCGCGATTTTCGCGGCGCCGAGCGAGGTGTGCCATATGCCGCCCTTGCGGACGCCGACAGTCGGCGGGCTTGCCAGTCCGGCGGTCAGTTCCTCCGGATCGAGATCATCCCCGTAGAAGCCCAGCAGCGCGGCGGTCCGGCGCAGCGCCGCCATTAAAGGTCGAGCTTCTCGTAATCGGCGGGCGGCGGGATCCCTTCCATCCGCTCGCTCAGCAGCGGGCGGAAGCTCGGGCGGCTCTTCATCCGGATGTACCAGCCCTTGGCCTGTTCATGGCTCTTCCAGTCGATCCCGCCCAGATAGTCGGCGATCGAGATCTGCGCCGCGGCGGCAAGGTCGGCGAGGCTCATCGTCGGGCCTGCCAGCCAGGTACGGTGATCGAGCAGATAGTCGATATAGTCGAGATGATTGACCGCCGCCTTCATCGCATTGCGCAGGGCCTGGCCATCGGGCGACTGCTTGTAGACGATGCGCTTCAGCATCCGCTCGTGGAGCAGGGGCGCCGTGATCTCCGCATAGAAATTGGTGTCGAACCAGATGGCGAGGCGCCGGATCTCGGCGCGATCGGTGGCGGTGCCGTTGAGCATCGGCGCCTTGTTCACCGTTTCCTCGAAGAACTCGCAGATCACCTGCGAATCGATCAGCGTGACGCCGCGCTCGTCATCGACCATCACCGGCACCTGGCCGGTGGGATTCAGGTCGAGGAACTCGTCACGCCGCAGCCAGGGCGATTCGCGCACCGGCTCGTAGCCCACGCCTTTTTCGCCCAGCAACAGCCGGACCTTGCGCGAGAAGGGACAGAGCGGGAATTGGTAAAGCTGCCACATCGGCTCGCTTTAGGACTCGGGATGCGCCCGCGTAAAGCGCTTGCGGGCGCGGCTTGCGTCCGGGACGCACGGCAGCGCGCCATATGGTTGCCGGCCGGCCGGAAAGGGGTGCGATCGTTGCGCGGGCGGATCAGTTCTTGAGCGCGGCGCGCAGCGGGGCGAGCGCCGCGCGGAGCCGGGCGGCGGTCTGGTCGAGCGATTCCTGCATCTGCAGCGCGCCGTCGGTGAGCTTGCCCGCGACGGCGACGGCCGCGCGCGCGTCCTGGTGGAAGTGCTTCTCGAAATCGGGATCGTTGCGGCGCTGGATGTCGCGCAGCGTATCCTGTTCGCCGATCCTGGGATCGGCATAGCGCGCGATGGGGCCGACCCGGGTATCGAGCACGATGCCGGCAAGGTTGGTGAGCATGGCCGCCGCGCCTTCCTGCACCATCGGATTGTTCAGCGCACGGGCGAGCGCCTCTGCCCTGTCGCGCGTGGAGGCATCGCGCGTGGGCGCGGGCTGCGACTGCTGGGCGAGCGCCGGCATCGCGACGGTGCAGAACAGGGCGGCAGTGAGGACGAGACGCATGATACGCTCCGGAGTCTGACTCGGATATCCCGTGCCTATAGCACAAATGGCCGGCGCGCGGGGAACGGGTTGCGACGAGCCGTGGCGCCCCTCGCCGGAAGGGAAGGCTGGGGGCCTTGCGCGGGCTCCTAGTCCTCGGCGTCCTTCACCGCGCCATGCCCGATCGGCACCGAGAGCAGGCGGTTAAGCTGGGCCCTGAACTCGCCGAGATCGCCGCCGGTAAGCTGCTGCGTGCTGGTGAACGAAACCGAACGCGGGTTCACCGCCATGCCGTTGCGATACAGCTCGTAATGGAGGTGCGGCCCGGTCGAGAGGCCGGTATTGCCCACCGCGCCGATCCGCTGCCCGCGGCGCACATGCTCGCCGTTGCGGACATAGATGCGGCTCAAATGGCCATAGCCGGTGCCATAGCCGCCGCCATGGGTCACCTTGATGAAGTTGCCATAGCCGCTGCTGCGGCCGGCGAACTGGACGACGCCGTCGCTCGCGGCGAAGACCGGCGAGCCCCAGGGCGCGGCGATGTCGACGCCCCGGTGCATGCGGGTATAGCCGAGGATCGGGTGACGGCGCATGCCGAAGCCCGAGGAGAAGCGGCCGTTCGCCGGCATCGCCATCGCGCCGGTGCTGTTGCCCCGGCCCGAGCCGTCGAACCAGCTGGTCTTGCCGCCCTGCTCGAACGGGGCGAGCTGCACCTTGTTCGAGCAGCCGCTGACGCCGGCGTACATCAGGGTGCCGAGTTGCACCTCGCCGGTCTCGGCGCGCGCCTGGCCGACGATGATGTCGAACTTGCAGTCCGAGCCCAGCCGGGAGACCGGCGTGCGGGTGGCGAGCGTCTTGATGTAGCTCTCCACTGCCTTGGCAGGCGCGCCGGCCGCGCGGGCCGAGCGATAGAGCGACCTGCCGATCGTGCCCTGGATGCGCAGCGGCGTCCGGTCGATCGCGATCGGGATCGCGCGCATCGAAAGCGCGTTGCCGGCCCGGACGAACTCGACGCGCTGATCGAACCGGGTGCGGATGTCGAGCTTCTCGAGGGGGCGCGGCTGCGACTTGTCGACGCGGCGGCCCAGCGTGTAGTCGGCCATGGTGTTGGACTGGATCTCGTCCAGGGCCACGGCCTTGGTGATCATGCTGCTGACCGTCGTGGCATCGGTCTTGCCGATGCCGGAGCGCAGCAGCGTCGCGAACAGCGCGCCGCCCGAGGCCAGCTTGGTGGTGCCTTCGAGGATCGGCCGTTCCGGCGTGTCCGAAAGCGGCGCGACCAGCCCGGTCGCGGCGACGCGGGCGCCGGTGCGCGAACCCATGCCGAGCGGCTTGATCGCCTGGGCCTGGGTCGCGTCGAACTCGGCGCCCGAAAGCGGCGCGGGAACGGTGCCGTAGATCGGATTCTCGAAGCCAGGGGCGAGCAGCAGCGTGGCGGTGATCAGGGCGACGCAGGTGGCGGCGCCGCGATACCAGGTCAGCGAGCCGATGCGCGAGCCCAAGTCCGGCGCGAATTCGAAGTCGGCCAAGCGCTCGTTCAGGCGTGCGGCAAGGCCGCGCGCCGAGGCCGTGGCGCGCGCCGATGCGCCGCCGCCGGTCAGCCCCTCTCCATGGTCACTACGCAGATACAAGGCGCAACGCCCCCCAAAAGGTCGTCGATGTCGTGCCGTAAACCCCCGGCTACCGACAAGATCACTGTGGAAGGCAGGACTTAAAGTCAAATTAAGCACCCTGTTCGGGACCGCCGCGTGCGGCGAGTTGTGCCACCTCGCGGATGAAGCGAAGCGTGCGGTATATTCGTCAGTATTTCCAACATGGTTAAGGCGAATCGCCAATCCGGGGGAGTTGCTTAAGGGGCGACTCGGAACGATCTTGGAGTCGCAATGAGTCGTTTCGCGCGTTCTCCGATCACTGCCGTGCTGGGGCCCACCAACACCGGCAAGACGCATCTCGCAGTGGAGCGGATGGCCGGCCATGCCAGCGGCATGATCGGCTTCCCGCTGCGCCTGCTGGCGCGCGAGGTCTATGATCGCGTCGTCAGGATGAAGGGCAGCGCCGCCGAAGTCGCGCTGATCACCGGCGAGGAGAAGATCCTGCCGCCCAAGGCGCGCTGGTTCCTGTGCACCGCCGAATCGATGCCGTTGGAACGCGACGTCGCATTCGTCGGCCTGGACGAGGCGCAGCTGGGCGCCGACCCCGAGCGCGGCCATGTCTTCACCGATCGCCTGCTGCGCGCCCGCGGCCGCGAGGAGACGATGATCCTCGGCTCGGACAGCTTGAAGCCCATGCTGAAGGCGCTGGTGCCCGAGGCCGAGGTGATCGGCCGGCCGCGCTTCTCGACGCTCAGCTATGCCGGCGCGAAGAAGCTGTCCCGCCTGCCGCGCCGTTCGGCGATCGTCGCGTTCAGCGCCGAGGAAGTCTATGCCGTCGCCGAAGCGCTTCGAAGGCTCCGCGGCGGCGCGGCGGTGGTGATGGGCGCGCTCAGTCCCCGCACCCGCAACGCCCAGGTGGCGATGTTCCAGGCGGGCGAGGTCGATTATCTCGTCGCCACCGATGCGATCGGCATGGGTCTCAACATGGACGTGCACCATGTCGCCTTCGCCTCGCTCTCCAAGTTCGACGGGCGCCGCCAGCGCCGGCTGACCGTGGCGGAGATGGCGCAGATCGCCGGGCGCGCGGGGCGGCATCAAAGGGACGGGACCTTCGGCGCGCTGCACGAGGAAGGCCCCAATGCCTTCACGCCGGAGGAAGTGCTGGCGATCGAGGCGCACCGGGTGCCGCCGCTGGAGAAGCTCTATTGGCGCGAGGGTGAGCCCGATTTCGCCAGCATCGATGCGCTGATCGCCAGCCTCGAGGCCAAGCCGCAGAACGCCGTGCTGCGCGCGGCGCCCGAGGCGGTGGACCTTGCGGTGCTCAAGCGGCTTTCGGAAGAGGATTGGGTGCGCCAGCGCGTGCGCGCGCCGGCGATGGTCAAGCGGCTCTGGGCGGCGTGCGGCCTGCCCGATTTCCGCAAGCTCGGGCCCGAGCCGCACAGCCGCTTCGTCGGCCGGCTGTTCGGCCATCTCTCCGAAGGATTCGGGCATGTGCCGCACCAGTGGTTCGCCGACGAGATCCAGCGGCTCGACAATATGGGCGGCGATGTCGAGACGCTGGCCGGGCGCATCGCCGCGGCGCGCAGCTGGGCCTATATCGCGCACCGGGCCGACTGGCTCGAGGACCCGGTCCACTGGGCCGAGCGCACGCGCGCGGTGGAGGAGAAGCTCTCGGACGCGCTGCACGCCAGCCTGACCCAGCGCTTCGTCGACAAGCGCACCACCGTGCTGCTCCGCCAGATCGGCGTCGACGCGTCGAACCTGCCGGTGACGATCGGGCCCGAAGGCGAAGTGACCGTCGAGGAACATGCCCTGGGCACGCTCACCGGCTTCCGCTTCACCGTCGCGCCCGAGGCGCGCGCCGCGGACAAGCGCATGCTGCTCGCGGCGGCGGAGAAGCGGCTGGGCGGCGAGTATCGCAAGCGCGGCGCCGCGCTGGCCGAGGCGGGGGACGAGGCGATCGTGCTGGCCGGACCGGTGCTCGCCTGGAACGGGGTGGCGGTGGCGGCGCTGGAGCCCGGGCCCAACATCGCCCGGCCGCGCATCCGGCTGGATCGCGCGCTCGACGTGCTCGACCCGGCGGCCAGGAACGCGGTGCAGGTCCGGCTGGAACGCTGGTTCGCCGATCAGGTCGGCAAGCGCCTGACCGTGCTCGGCAAGCTCGATGCCGCGACGCGCGATCCGGCCGCCGGCTCGCCGCTACGCGCACTCGCCAATGCGCTGCTCGAAGCCGGCGGGCTGCTCCCGCGTCGCGCCGCCGCCACGCTGGTGGAAGCGCTCGACCCGCAGGCGCGCCAGCGGCTGCGCAGGATCGGCGTCACCATCGGCACGCTCGACATCTTCGCGCCGGCGCTGCTCAAGCCCGGCGCGGCGCGCTGGCGGCGCGAACTGATGGGGCTGGCCGAAGCGCCGCGCGACGGCGCCACCGTATTGCCGCGCGCCGCGGCGGGGGCCGATCTCGTCCATGGCTATCGCCCGCTGGGTGCCCAGGCGGTGCGCGTCGACCTGGTCGAGCGCATTGCCCGTGCCGCGCACGACGCGCGCCAGGGGCGCAAGCCCTTCGCTCCCGATCCCGCGCTCGCCACGTCGATGGGGCTCACCGCCGAGACGCTGGCCCGGCTGATGGCGCAGCTCGGCTTCCGCACCGCCCGCTCCATCGAGGGCGAGCCGCAGCGCTGGATCTGGCAAGGGCTGGTCGCGCCGGCCGCGCCCAAGGCGCCGCCGCGCGACAATGCCTTCGCGGCGCTCGAGGCGCTGAAACATGGCTGACGGCGCGGCGATGCGGATCGACCGGTTCCTCTGGTGGTCGCGCCTCGCCAAGACGCGCTCGGCGGCGCAGGCGATCGCCGAGAAGGGCATGCTGCGCATCGACGGCCGCCGCGTCGAACGCAGCTCGGCCCCGGTGCGCGTGGGGTGCGTCGTGGCCTTCCCGCTCTATGGCAAGGTGCGGGTGATCCGAGTCGAGCTGCTGCCCGCAAGGCGCGGCCCGCCGGGGGAAGGGCGCGCCTGTTATCAGGACCTGGTGGTCACTGAGAACGTCTCGCAGGAAGCGCCAACTGATTGACGCAGCGAATCCACAGGCATAGCAGGACCCCCACGTCTTCGATCCAAGGGGCCAGTTTCCATGACCTATGTCGTCACCGACGCCTGCATCCGGTGCAAGTACATGGATTGTGTCGAGGTCTGTCCGGTCGACTGCTTCTATGAAGGCGAGAACATGCTCGTCATCAATCCGAACGAGTGCATCGACTGCGGCGTCTGCGAGCCCGAATGCCCGGCCGAGGCGATCCTGCCCGATACCGAGAACGGCCTCGAAAAATGGCTGGAGCTCAATCGCACCTATTCGGAGTCCTGGCCCAACATCACGCAGAAGGGCGACGTGCCCGCCGATGCCGATGCGATGAAGGGCGTCGAGGGCAAGTTCGAGCAGTTCTTCTCGCCCGAGCCCGGTTCGGGCAGCTAGTCTCTAGTTCTTGCCGATGTCCGCAAGGATGTCGGCCATCTCCTTGCGGCGCTTGGGGTCCGGCTCCTCCGCTGCCGCGATGCGCAGCCAGTGCATCATCTCGGCCGCCGCTTCCCGGTCGGTCACCGTCTTTCCATCTGGCGCCGCACGCCGGAATGCGGCCCGTGAGATGAGCGCGGCGGCATCGGTGCGGCCGCCGGCATAGGCTTTCTTCCACCATGCGACCGCGGCATCCGGATCGGCCGGGCCGCCATCGCCGTTCCACAACATCTGGCCGAGCAGGAATTCGGCATTGTGCTGGCCTTGCGCGGCGGCGTCGGTCAGCCATCGCCGGGCCGCGACCATGTCCTGCGGCAGATTCGCGCCGGTCAGCAGCCAGCCGGCATAGTCGGTCTGCGCATTGGCATTGCCCGCTTCCGCGGCCTCGCGGCACAGCGCCACGCCGCGCGGCGTATCCTTCGGCCCGCCCCGGCCCGAGGCCAGCAGCGTGCCGAGCGCGCATTTCGCCTGCACCCAGCCGAGCCGGGCCGCGCTGGCATAGAGGGTGCGCGCCTTGGCCAGGTCCTGCGGCCTGCCTTGGCCGTTCTCGAAGCAGAGCGCGAGATTGTGGGCCGAATCGCCACGCTGCGGCGCAGCACGTTCGAACCAGCCACAGGCCTTTTCCGGATCGCGGGGCCAGCCGATCCCGCCGAAATTGCTGGCCTCGCCCGCCAGCTCGGAAGCGGAGGCGTCGCCCTGCAGCGCCAGGGTTTCGATCCGGCGGACGAACTCCTCCGGTGCCAGCGTCTCACGCGTGTCGAGCAACGCCTTGACCGCCGGCGAGAAGATGGAGCCGGTGTCCTGAGCCTGGAGGAGCAGAAGTAGCGCGAACATGCCTCAGCAATGCCCGAGTCGAGAGATGGCCACAATCCTGCGATTAATTGCATATTTTCGCTGCAAGGCGGCACAGGCGGTCTGGTAATTTTATTGCAAACGTGTTAAATGGCCCAAGACGGAGGAAAACTCGCCTCCGCCCGGAGAAGCAAAGAGAAGTCGCCCCGATCAGCCCGCCCCGCATTCGCCGGGGCGGACGCCGAGCCCGTCGGGGCCGGTTATCACGAAAGGTTCCTCGCACATGGCTGCCAAGGCGCTGTCCTTCGATGTCGGCGATTATGTCGTTTACCCCAAGCACGGCGTGGGCCGTGTGATTGAGTTGCAGAAGTCCGAAATTGCGGGGATGCAGCTCGAACTCTACGTGCTGCGCTTCGAAAAGGAAAAAATGACGCTGCGCGTTCCGACCAACAAGGCCGAGAGCGTAGGCATGCGCAAGCTTTCGAGCGACAAGACGCTCAAGGAAGCGCTCGATACGCTGAAGGGGAAGCCGAAGGTCAAGCGCACCATGTGGTCGCGCCGCGCCCAGGAATATGAGGCGAAGATCAACTCGGGCGACCTGGTGTCGATCGCCGAAGTGGTCCGCGACCTGTTCCGCGCCGACGACCAGCCCGAGCAGAGCTATTCGGAGCGCCAGATCTTCGAAGCGGCCGCCAGCCGCCTCGCCCGCGAACTCGCGGCGATGGAAGAGGTGGACGAGCCGGCCGCGCTCGAGAAGATCCTCGAGATCCTGCGCAAGGCGGCGGCGATCCACAACAAGGACAAGGTTCCGGCCTGATCGCGATCGGCGGTGAACCCGAACGAAGGGGCGGCCTTGAAAACCGCCCCTTTTCCTTGCCCAATCGATAGTGTATTATATATCCAACACACATATTGCTTCGGGAGGAAGTTTCGATGCGCGCTGCCCTGATCGCCCTGGCCCTGTTGCCGCTCTCGGCCACCGGCGCCTGCCATGCCAGCTGGGAAAAGGAAGGCCACAAGGTCAAGCCGAGTGGGATCGGCGCCAAGCGCAGCTACGATGCGAGCGGCTTCACCAAGGTCGATCTGCGCGGGCCCGATGACATCGATGTGCGGAACGGCGCGCAGTTCGCGGTCACCGCCGAGGGCGATACGGCGATCCTCGACCAGCTCGAGGTCCGGGTGGTCGACGGCACGCTGCGCGTTGGCCGCAAGGACCGCAACGGCTTCTCGTTCAGCAACGATCGCGGGGTGAAGGTCCATGTCGTCCTGCCGAAGCTCGACGGTGCGAGCGTCAGCGGCTCCGGCAACATGAGCGTCGACAAGGCCGAAGGCGCCTTCCGCGGCGCGATCGCCGGCTCGGGCAATCTCGGCATCGCCACGCTCGCCGCGACCGACGCCGATCTCTCGATCGCGGGCTCCGGGGACCTTACCGTCGCGGGCACGGTCAGCCGGCTCAACGCCTCGATCGCCGGCTCGGGCGACATCGATGCCAGCAAGCTCACGGCCACGGGCGCCAGCATCTCCGTCATCGGCTCGGGCAGTCTGCGCGGCGTGGTCAGGGGCGGTGCCTCGGTATCGATCGCGGGCTCGGGCGACGTCAATCTCACCGGCGGCGCGAAATGCTCGGTGAGCGCAGTGGGCTCGGGCGAGGCGCACTGCTCCTGAGCTTGCCTCGGGGCTGAAGCCGCGCGAGGGTGGGCCCATGGATCGGCTCGCCCTCGCTCTCCTGCCGCTGCTCGTCGGTGCCGCCGTGCCGGGAGACGAGCGCGTCGTGATGGTCACCGGTTTCGACCGGCTGCGCATCGACGGGCCGTTCACGGTGGACGTCGTGCCCGGATCGCCGGGCGTGACGCTCACCGGCGATCGCGCCGCGCTCGACCGGGTCGGGGTGCGGGTCGAGGCGGGCACGCTGGTCATCAATGCCGGCACGCAGAGCTGGGAATCGGCCGCCGGCAAGACCGCGAGCGGCGCGCGCATCCGGGTCGCGGTGCCGGGGCTGCGCGTGGTGCAGGCCAATGGCGGCGCATTGCTGAAGATCGCCGAGATGCGCGGCAACCGGCTCGACGTCTCGCTCAACGGCGCGGGGCGGATCGATATCGCCAAGGTCGATGCGCAGGACCTGGGCATCACTCTGGCCGGCGCGGGCACGGTGGCGCTGGCGGGCAATGCGCTGCACACGCGCGTGCGGCTTTATGGCACCAGCAACCTCGATGCCGCCGCGCTGACCACCGCCGACGCGCTGCTCGTCTCGGGAAGCGGCGGGGCGCTGGTGATGAACGTGCGCTACAACGCCCAGATCAGCGCGACGTCGAGCGGCGTGGTCCATGTGCTCGGCCCGGCCAAGTGCCGGGTGATCGGGCAGGGCCCGGTGGTGTGCGCCGATCTCGAGCCGCGCCGGGCAGACTAGGGTCTGCACCCGACGCCGGCAACGGCCGGGACGGAGCGAACCCTAGGCCGCGAGCGGGAAGCGCAGCAGCCGGTCCTCGAGCGCGACCAGCGCCTGCGCGCTGTGCCCCACCGCGCGGGCGATCTCCGGATGATGCGCATCCAGCCCGCCGGTGAGCGCGCCGAAGGCCGGCAGGATCAGCTTGGTCGGCGAGGCGACGAAGCAGCGCCGCGCCACTTGCCGCCCCCGGATGCGCAGGCGCAGCTTGGGGTGGAAATGGCCCGAAAGCTCGGGGCGCGGATCGTTCGGCTCGGCCTCGTGGCGCAGGACCAGTCCGTCGACTTCGGCCTCCTCCAGGATCGTGCCGCCAAAGGGATCGATCAGCAGGCTGTCGTGATTGCCGGTGATCCAGCGCCAGTCGAGCCGGGCGGTGAGGCGGGCGAGCAGCGCCCGCGCATCCCCGGGCAGCCGCTCGCAGCCTTGCGAATCATGGAAACTGTCCCCCAGGCACCAGAGCTCGCGCGCCTGGGTCCGCTCCGCCAGCGCCTCGACGGCATGCAGGGTCGCGATCGAATCATAGGGCGGCAGCATCTGCCCGCGCGCGGCGAACCAGCTGCCCTTCTCGAAATGCAGGTCGGCGACGAGCAGGGCCTTGCGCGCCGGCCAGTAGAGCCCGCCTTCGGGCAGCGCCATCAGGTCGTGGCCGGCGAACGAAAGGGGAACCATCCTGCCGCTATCGATCCTCGCGGCCGTGCCGTCAACAGCGCAGCATCGGCACCTTGCGGCCCTGATAGGTGATCGTGCCATGGTCCTGATCGGCGCGCTCGATCGTGTAGCTGCGTGTCTCGGGCGGGTTCACCTTTTCGGCGCCGTCGCTCGCAGCGGCGTCATAGCGTTCGCGGATCGTCTCGGTCACGGTGTTTCCGGCCAGCGCCCAGCCGCCCATCTCGCCGCTATTGTCGAGGCTGCCATCGGCTGCGAAATGGGCGATGAAGTCGCTCGCGCAACTGGCTTCGAACGACCAGCTGCCGACCAGCCAGTCGCGCAGCGGCGCGCTGGCGGCGGCAGCCGCTGCGGGCGTGGGCGCGGCGTCATGCGCCTCGGCCTTTTGTACCGGCTTGGCCGCATCGGGCTGGCAGGCCGCCAGCGCCGCGCCGCCGAGCATCAAAGCGATGAATCGAGCCCCCTCATGCATGGCCCGAATCTAGCCCAGATGGTCGATTCGGGCCAGCACGATCAGGCCGGCACCTTCGCCATTGCGCCGATCCTGGCCAGGATCCGCACCCAGGAGCGGATGCCCTTGTGGAAGCTCTTCAGATCATATTTCTCGTTGGGCGAATGGATATTGTCGTCGGTCAGCGCGAAGCCGACCAGCACCGTGTCCATCCCCAGGATCTTCGAGATGGAAGTGACGACCGGAATGCCGCCGCCGCAGCCGATCAGCGCCGCCTTGCCCCATTCGGCATCCAGCGCCGCCCGGGTGGCCTCGAGCGGGGGGCTGTTGCTCGATACCGAGACCGCAGGGCTGCCGGGGCCGCGCCCGGTGAACGCGACCGAGCAGTCGGCGGGCAGGCGCGCGCGGACATGCTCCTCGAACGAGGCCCAGACCTTCTCCGGGTCCTGGTTTCCGGTCAGGCGGAAGCTCACCTTGGCATGGGCTTCGGCCGGGATCACCGTCTTGAAACCCTCGCCGGTATAGCCGCCCCAGATGCCGTTGACCTCGGCGGTCGGCCGCGACCAGATCTGCTCGAGCACGTCATGGCCCTTCTCGCCGGCCGGCACGCTCAGGCCGATCTCGCCGAGGAACGCACCGGCGTCGAAGCCGAGCCTGTCCCAGCTCCCGCGCACGGCGGGGTCGAGCTCGGGCACGCCGTCATAGAAGCCGGCGAGCGTCACTCGGCCGTCGGCGTCCTTCATCTCGCCCAGGATCGCGCAGAGCAGCTGGATCGGGTTGCGCGCCGCGCCGCCATAGAGGCCGGAATGAAGGTCGCGCGAGGCCGCGCGGATCGTCACCTGGCCTGCCGCCATGCCGCGCAGGCCGATGGTGAGGCCCGGCGTCTCGGTATCCCACATCAGCGTGTCGCAGATCAGGGCGAAATCGGCCTTCAGCTCCTCGGTATTGGCATGAAGGAACGGCTCCAGGCTCTTCGAGCCCGATTCTTCCTCGCCCTCGAACAGGATCGTCACCTTGCACGGCAGCTCGCCCGCGGTTTCCTTCCAGGCGCGGCAGGCCTCGACAAAGGTGCGCAGCTGGCCCTTGTCGTCCGACGCGCCGCGGCCGACGATCTGCTTCGCGCCGTCGCCGCGCGTCTCGATCACCGGATCGAACGGGTCGCGCTTCCACAGCTCGATCGGATCGACCGGCTGCACGTCGTAATGGCCATAGAACAGGATGTGCGGCGCGTTCTCGCCCGCCGGGCCGTCGTGATGCGCCACCACCATCGGATGGCCCGGCGTCTGCGCGACACGGGCGGCGAAGCCCAGGCCGTTCAACTCGTCGGACAGCAGCCTGGCGGCGCGCTGGCACTGTTCGGCATAGGCGGGATCGGTCGAGACCGAGGGGACGCGCATCAGCGCGAAGAGTCGGTCCAGGCTGTCGTCGAGATGCGCCTCGACATAGTCGAGCGCCTTGGTGGAGTCGGTCATGCGGGAGCGCTACGCCTGTGGACGGGGCGGGGCAAGCCGGCGCGCGCCGGCGGCATGGGGCAGGCGAAGCCTCTGGCCTTGCTTGCCCACGGCCATTGCCGGTATCGAGTACGGACCCTAAGCCCCGCCGATCCAGGTCTCGCGGACCTGCCCTGCATCGTCGAGCAGCACCACGTCGGCGGCCTGGCCGGTCGCGATCCGGCCATGCGTATCGCCCAGGCCCATCAGCGCGGCCGGGCTGGCGCTCGCCATCGTCACCGCGGTGGCGAGATCGACGCCGAGCATCGAAACCGCGTTGCGCACCGCCGCCGCCATGTCGAGATGCGATCCGGCCAGCGTGCCGTCGTCGCTGCGGCAGGCGCCGTCCTTCACGGTGATATGGCGGCCCTGCAGCACGAACTCGCTCGCGTCGGATCCGACCGAAGGCATCGCATCGGTCACCAGCATGAAGCCGCTGGCCGGCTTGCAGCGCAGCGCCAGGCGGAGCGTGGCCGGGTTCACATGATGCCCGTCGACGATCAGCCCGCAGACCAGTTCGCCCGAATCGAGTGCCGCGCCGACCATGCCCGGCTCGCGCGAGCCGAGCGGCGACATCGCGTTGAACAAATGGGTGACGCCGCGCATCCCCGCGGCCACCGCCGCCTTGGCCTGGTCGTAGCGGGCATTGGTATGCCCTGCCGCGACCACCACGCCGGCGGCGACGAGCTGCTCGATATCCGAAACCGCCACCCGCTCGGGCGCGAGCGTCACCAGCGTGCGGCCACGCGTCAGGCCCGTCAGCGCCGTGATCCCTTCCGCGTCGAGGAGACGGATCTTCTCGGCCGA
This sequence comes from Sphingomonas sp. IBVSS2, assembly GCF_002127225.1. Lineage (GTDB taxonomy): Bacteria > Pseudomonadota > Alphaproteobacteria > Sphingomonadales > Sphingomonadaceae > Sphingomonas. The sequence continues at coordinate 355,784 of NZ_NFUR01000001.1, read as the reverse complement.
ATGGATGCCCTTGCGATCCGCGTTGAGGAACGGTCCCTCGATATGGATGCCGAGCACGCCGGGTATGCCGGCCGCGATCGCCGCGTCCACGGCCGCCACGGCGCGGCGGATGACGTCGAGATCGTCGCTGATCAAGGTGGGGAGGAAGCCGGTGGTGCCGAAGCGGCGATGCGCCGCGCCGATCGCGGCGATACCCTCCACGGTCGGCGCGTCGTTGAACAGCACGCCGCCGCCGCCATTGACCTGGGTATCGATGAAGCCGGGGACGAGCATGCCGTCCAGGTGCCGCGATTCGACACCGGCGGAAATCGCATCGGCCGGAACCACGCCGGCGATGCGCGCGCCGTCGATCAGGACGGCGACATCTTCGCGGAGCGCGCCGTCGACCAGCGCGCGAGTCGGGATCAGCGCGTGCATCAGATGGTCTCGGTCACCTTGGCGAGCGACGGCGGCCGATCGGGATCGAAGCCGCGCGCGATCGAGAGCGCGTTGGCGGCGCGGTAAAATGCCTGGATCTGCAGGATCGGCTCGATCGCCGGGCCGGCGGCGGGATGGGGGAGGTGGATCGCGCCCGGCACCTCGCCGCCGCTCACCAGCACTTCGCCGCCGCGCGCCAGCACGTCCGAAACCAGGTCGTCGACGCCGTCGGCGGTGGCATCGTCCTGGCGGAAGACGAGCAGCGGGAAGCCCGGGCCGACCAGCGCCATCGGCCCGTGGCGGACCTCGGCGGCGCTGAACGCCTCGGCATGGAGCCCGCAGGTCTCCTTGAACTTGAGCGCCGCTTCCTGCGCCACGCCGAAGCCCAGGCCCCGGCCGATCACATAGAGGCCGCGCGCATCGTGCAGCCGCTCGACGAGCGGCGACCAGTCGGCGGTCCAGGCCCGTTCGAGCAGGTCGGGCAGCGCGGCGAGGCCGGCCGCGAGCGATTCGTCCCCGGCCCATTCGCGCACCAGATGGAGCTGGGCGGTGAGCGCGGCGATGTACGACTTGGTCGCGGCGACGCTGATCTCGGGCCCGGCGCGGAGCGGCACCAGCGTGTCCGATTCGGTCGCGAGCGGCGAATCGGCGACGTTGACCATCGCCACGGTGCGTGCGCCGCTCTCCTTGGCGGCGCGCATCGCGGCCAGGATGTCGGGGCTCTTGCCCGATTGCGAGATGCCGAGCGCCAGCATGTCGGAATAATCGGTCTCGACGCCATAGACCGAGGCGATCGACGGCGAGACCGAGGTGGTCAGCAGTCCCAGCCGGGTCTCGATCAGATAGCGGCCGAAGGTGGCGGCGTGATCCGAGCTGCCGCGCGCGCAGGTGAGCACGCCGCGCGGGCGGGTGGCGCGCAATCGGGCGCCGAGTTCGCGCACCACTTCCACATTATGGTCGAGCTGGCGGCGAACGGTGGCGCCGGCCTCCGCGGCCTCGGCGAACATCCTGGTCGATTCGGGGTTGGTCATCCGCTCAGCCCCGCATGTCGAGTTCGGCGACGAAGTCATAGGCGTCGCCGCGATACCAGCTGGTCGTCGCCTCGATCACCCGGCCATCGGCCAGGAAGCCGCGGCGCTCGATATAGAGCACCGGCGCGCCCACTTCCACGCCGAGCAGGGCGGCGCGCTCGGCATCGCACAGCGCCGCGCGCAGCCGCTGGAGCGCGCGCACCGGGCGGTTGCCGGTCGCCTCGAGCGCGGCATAGAGCGACGAATCGACCGCATCGAGCCCCGACAAGCCGAAACCCGGAATGATTGCGAATTCGAGCGCCATCGGCACGTCGTCGGCATAGCGGATGCGATGGAAGCGATAGACGGCGGTGCCGGGGCTGAGCCCGAAGGTGAGCGATTCCTCGCCCGTCACAACGCCCGATTCGCGGATCAGCCATTCGCTGCGGACGCTGCGCCCGCGGGAGGCCATGTCCTCCGAGAAGGACGAGAGCTTGGCGAACTGCTTCTCGACCCGGCCCGCGACGAAGGTGCCGGCGCCGTGGCGGCGGACCAGCAGCCCCTCGTCGACCAGCTTGTCGATCGCCTTGCGCAGAGTGATCCGCGAGACCGAGAGATCGGCGGCCAGGTCGCGTTCGGCGGGGAGGGCTTCGTTGGGCTTGAGCAGATTGTCGCGCAGCGCCTCGCGCAACGCGGTCTCGAGCTGCCGGTAGAGCGGCCCCCTGCCTGCTCCGTCGAGCGGCCTGATCTTTTGCGCCAGCAGCGGCATCGGTTCCCCATCATCGGTCGGCTGTGTGCCGGATGCAACACTAGTACCAATAACATACCACATGTCAGCAAAAAAATTGCGCTGGTCTGTAACCGCACTGTAAAAATCTGTCTTGACGGCTCCTCAACAGTGAGGAATGGTACTGATATTGGTATGCGACTGGTCTACCGGTGCCGTACCACAACGAATCATAAGCAAGTTCAGAATCATCTGACCAAGGGGATGAGAGATGGGGATCCGGGGATTTCTTATCGGCACGGCCAGCGCGATGGCGCTGCTCAACGGTGCCGCGCATGCACAGACCAGCGGCGCCGCCGCCCAGCCTGCCGACGATAACGAGATCGTCGTCACCGGCTTCCGCGCTTCGCTCGCCCAGTCGATCGAGGCCAAGCGCAAGGCCGATGCGATCATCGACTCGGTCTCGTCGGAAGATGTGGGCAAGTTCCCGAACACCAATGTCGCGGAAGCGCTGACGCTGGTTCCGGGCGTCACCGTCGACCGCGCGTTCGGCCAGGGCGAGAAGGTCTCGATCCTCGGCACCGATCCGGCGCTGAACCGCACGCTGCTGAACGGCCAGACGGTCGCTTCGGCCGACTGGTTCATCCTCGACAATCCGGGCCGCACCTTCAACTACGCGCTGCTCGCGCCGCAGCTCGTCAACCGGGTCGACGTCTACAAGTCGCCCGAGCCGCGGATCGACGAAGGCTCGCTCGGCGGCACCGTCAACGTGCTCACGCGCAAGCCGCTCGAGCTGAAGCCCTTCGTGGTCGCCGGCTCGCTCAGCTATCTCTACAATGATCGCTCGCGCAAGGGCGACGTCCAGGGCTCGGCGCTGGTCAGCTGGCGCAACGATAGCAAGACCTTCGGCATCCTTGCCTCGTTCCAGCGGGCCAAGGACCGGCTGCGTCGCGACGGCCTGGAGAGCTATGGCACGATCAGCGCCAATTTCTGGAACGGCGTGAACGACGCCAAGACGAGCTCGCTGCCGCAGAGCATGATCCCGGTCGCGCCGAATCCGGCCGACCAGATCACCGGCACGGGCACCTGCACCGGCGCCTGCGCCACCACGCTGCTCGCCAATCCCAACGCCAAGTTCCCGAATGCGTTCGGCACTTCCTATTTCGAGCAGGGCCGCGAGCGCCTGACCTATTCGGCGACCGCGCAGTGGAAGCCGGTCGACCAGCTGACGATCACGGCCGACTGGCTGCGCATCGACGCGACCTATGACAATCTCAACCAGTCGCTGTTCGCCTTCCCGGGCAATACCTGGAACAGCGCGGGCACGCTGAACGGCCTGACCGTCCAGGACGGCATCGTGAAGAAGGCGAGCTTCACCAACGCGCTCTCGGTGCTCGACGCCCAGTATCGCATCGCCGAGATGCATTCGCAGACTTTCCACGGGCAGATCGGCTGGGACGATGTGCACTGGGACCTGAACGTCGAGGGCGGCATTTCCGACGCGGACGGCGGCACCAAGAAGCAGGTGTTCCTCGAGTTCCTCAACCGGACCAACTATACCGTCGACATCAGCGGCGCGCCCGACAAGCCGGGCACGATCACCTATGGCGCCAACGTGCTGGGCAATCCGGCCGCCTTCGTCACGGCGACGGACTGGAGCGGCAACCTGGTCAACAAGCCGACCACGGACAAGGAGCGCTATGCCCAGGCCGATTTCGGCCTGAAGTTCGACGGGGTGCTGAAGCGCATCCAGATCGGCTACAAATATCGCAAGCACGAGACCGCCCAGGCCTATGAGGGCGTCGGGCTCGCGGGTGCCAACGCCTTTGCCGTGCCGGCCTCGCAGTTCAACACCCGCATCGTGAAGGACAACTATCTTTCCGGCTTCAACGGCATCAACGACGAGATGGCCCGCCGCTTCATCATCGACGGCAATTCGATGGTGAACTATGTCCAGGGGCGTCCGAACCTGCCGACGCCGTCCAAGTTCGCCGCGACCGAGTTCACCGCCGGCAACTGGGACATCCAGGAGCAGATCCACGCAGTCTATGCCCAGGCGAACTTCGATGCCGGCGGCTTCCGCGGCAATTTCGGCGTGCGCTACGTCCACACCGCGACCAACAGCGCGGGCTATGTCTGCAAGCCGGGCGCGGCCTGTAACGCCCAGGCCGACTGGGTCTGGCAGACGACCAAGACCAGCTACGACAATGTGCTGCCGAGCGTGAACATCATCGCCGACGTGAAGAAGGATCTGGTGTTCCGCTTCGCCGCGGCGCAGGTGATCGCCCGCCCGAACTATGCCGACGAGACCAACTATTTCTGGCTTTCCGACCAGATCGGCACCGGCGGCGGCGGCAATCCGGACCTCAAGCCCTACAAGTCGAACAACTTCAACGCGTCGCTCGAATGGTATCTGGCGCCGCGCGCGATCCTGTCGGGCGAAGTGTTCTACAAGGACATCAGCAACTACATCCTGACGCAGACCGCGCCGGAGCAGCATTTCAACGTCACGCGGAACATGGTGACGACCTATCAGATCGCCCGTCCGTTCAATGCGGGTTCGGCCGAGGTGAAGGGCTTCGCCATCGCCTATCAGCAGAGCCTGCCCTTCGGCCTGGGCATTCTCGCCAACTATACCTATTCGGACGGTTCGGCGAACAATGGCGCCGACCTGCCCTACAACTCGCGGCACCAGGCCAGCCTGAGCCCGTTCTTCGAGAGCGGTCCGGTGGCGCTGCGGGCGACCTATACCTGGCGCTCGAAATACTTCACCGGCATCGATCGCGGCGACAACATGTATGTCCGCGCCTCCGCCAATGTGGACGTGTCGGCGACGTACAACTTCACCAAGGAAGTCGGGCTGACCGTTTCGGGCATGAACCTGACCGACAGCCAATATTATGCCTATGCCAACACGCAGGCGCTGCCGCGCGGCGTGTACAAGAACGGCCGCAAGCTGCTCGCGACCGTCAATGTGAACTTCTGATCTCCAACCTGGTGTAGTGCACTGGGGCGGCGGATGGACGAGCGATCGCACCACCGCCGCCCCTTTTTCTTATCCGCGGCGGGGCCTTCTTCGAGCACGCCGCGATTGAGCGCGGGGCGAAACCGCCTAAGCTCGCTCGATCCAAGCCGGGAGCCGTCCGCGTGATTTCCTGCCGCCTCGCCCTTGCCCTCGCCGCCGCGCTTTGCGCCGCCACGCCCGCCGCCGCCCAGCAGCTGCCGCGCCTGCTTCCGGTGCCCGCCGAGATGGCGCCCGCCGCCGGCCGTTTCGCGCTCGCCGCAGCCACGGCGATCGTCGTGCCGGCGGACGATGCCGGCGCGCGCGCCGCCGCCGATCGGCTGGCGGAGCTGCTGCACCTCTCGCGCGGCCTGGCGCTGCGCTCCGCTGCCGCATCACCCCGCCCCGCGATCCGCTTCGTGCGCGCCGCCACCGGCAAGGCGGAGAGCTATCGGCTCGAGATCGGCGCGGACGGCGCCGTCATCACCGCCGGCGACGATGCCGGCCTGCTCTACGGCGCCGTGACGCTGTGGCAGGTGCTGACCCAGGACGGCGGCAAGGGCCCGGTCACCGTCGGCGGCCTCCGCATCCAGGATGCCCCCCGCTTCGCCTGGCGCGGGCTGATGCTCGACAGCGCCCGCCACTTCCAGTCGCCCACCTATGTCCGCCAGCTGATCGACTGGATGGCGGTCAACAAGCTCAACACGCTCCACTGGCACCTGGTCGACGACCAGGGCTGGCGTATCGAGATCCGCAAATATCCGAAGCTCACCGGCATTTCCGGCTGGCGCTACCCGGCCAGTGCGCCGGGCGCGCCGCGGCTGCCGAGGACCGGCGGCTTCTACACCCAGGCCGAGATCCGCGCGATCGTTGCCCATGCCGCGAAGCGGGGCATCACCATCGTGCCCGAGATCGAGATGCCCGGCCACGCGCTCGCCGCGATCCGCGCCTATCCCGAGCTCGGCATGGGCGTGCCGATCCCGCCGGGCACCGAGAGCGACTGGGGCGTCTTCCCCTGGCTCTACAATGTCGACGACAAGACCTTCGCGTTCCTCGAGGACGTGCTGACCGAAGTGATGGAGCTGTTTCCGTCGCAATATATCCATGTCGGCGGCGACGAGGCGGTGAAGGACCAGTGGAAGGGCTCGCCCGCCATCCAGGCGAAGATCAAGGCGCTGGGCATCAGGGACGAGACCGCGCTCCAGGCCTGGTTCGTCCACCGCATCGCCGGTTTCCTCCAGGCGCATCACCGCAAGCTGATCGGCTGGGACGAGATCCTCGAGGGCGATGTGCCCGCCGACGCGACGATCACCTCGTGGCGGGGCATCGAAGGCGCGATCACCGCGGCCAAGGCCGGGCACGACGCCGTGCTGAGCCCCTCGCCGACGCTCTACGTCAACCATCGCCAGGGCCAGGGCCCCGACGAGCCGCCGGGCCGCGGCGACGTGATGGACCTCAGGACCGTCTATGCCTTCGATCCGGCGCCCCGGGAGATTCCGGCCGAGCAGCAGCACCATATCCTCGGCCTGCAGGCGAATCTGTGGACCGAGCATGCCCGCACCGAGGCGCGTGCCACCTGGCAATTCTTCCCGCGCGCCAGCGCGGTGGCCGAGATCGGCTGGTCGAAGGCGGATGGGCGCGACTATGCCGATTTCGTCGACCGGCTGGTGCCCCAGATGGACCGGATGAAGCCGCTCGGCATGACTCCGGCCACCAGCGCCTTCGCGGTGCGCCCGGCGCTCGACTACAAGGCGGGCGAGAAGACCGTGTCGGTCACGCTGGCGAACCAGTCGGGCCTGCCGATCCGCTACACGACCGACGGCACGCCGGTCACCGCGCGCGCGCCGCTCTATGCCGGCCCGCTCGCGCTGCCGCTGCCGACCCGGCTGCGCGCCGCGAGCTTCCATGGCACCGCCACCGTCGGCGGCGCCATCGACCAGCCGCTCGACGCGCGCAGCGTGCGGTTCCGCGGCGACGAGGACCTGAAGACCTGCTCGCGCAAGGTCGTGCTCGCGCTGGAGGACGACTATCCCGCCGCCGGCAAGCGCGCGGTATTCCTCACCGACATCTTCGCGCCCTGCTGGCAATGGGAAGCCGCGCCGGTGGGCGGGGCAAAGGGAATCGCACTCACCGTCGGGCAGATCCCGTTCAATTTCCAGCTCGGTGCCGACCTCGCGCATGTGAAGATCCCGCCCTCGGCGACGCCCGAAGGCGAGTTCGAGGTCCGTGCCGGCACTTGCGAAGGCCCGCTGCTGGCGACGCTGCCGCTGGCCGCCGCGGCCGGCAATCCCGGGCTGACCCGGCTGGTCGCGCCCTTCCCGGTGCGCGCCGGGAACGAGACGCTGTGCATTCGCACCACGGCCAGGGGCCTCAATCCGATGTGGGCGCTGGAATCGGTGGAGCTGGTGCAGTGAGCGACACGGTCACGCTGGTTTCTCCCTTTGCCGGCTGGCTCGCCCCGCTCGACGAAGTGCCCGACGCGGTCTTCGCCGAACGGATGATGGGCGACGGCTTCGCGGTAGATCCGGTCGAGGGCGTGCTGCGCGCGCCTGCTACGGGCGAAGTGATCTCGATCCCGGCGAGCGCGCACGCGGTGACGCTGCGGCTCGACAATGGTGCCGAGCTGCTGCTCCATATCGGGCTGGAGACGGTCGCGCTGAACGGCCAGGGCTTTGCGGCCAGGGTCGCTCCCGGTGCGCGCGTGGCGGCCGGCGATGCGCTGATCGCGTTCGACCTGGATGAAGTCGCCCTCGCCGCCCGGGCGTTGATCACGCCGGTGGTGGTGGCGAATCAAGGCTATGCGCTGGCGCTGGAGCCGCTGGGCCGCATGGTGGAAGCCGGTGCACCGATCGGGCGGGTCGTGCGCAACGAGCATGAAGGCGCCACCGCGCGCGAACCATCGTCCGGCGCCACCGCCGAGCGCAACGTGCGGATCATGGCCGCCAACGGCATCCATGCCCGCCCGGCCGCGCGCATCGTCGCGGCGCTGAAGCCCTTTGTCGCCGATGTCGCGCTCCATGTCGGCGATCGCAGCGCCAATGCCCGCAGCACCGTCGCGATGCTCGGGCTGGGCGCAGGCAAGGATGACGCGGTGCGGATCGTCGCGCGGGGGAACGACGCCCAGGCCGCGGTCGATGCCGTGGCCGAGCTGGTCCTCGCCAACTTCCACGAGACCGCGCACGCATCTCCGCCCAGGCCGCCGGCGCCCGCCACCGGTCCGGTCCGCGCCGCGCCCGGCCTCGCCATCGGCCAGGCTTTCCAGCTGCGCGGCGTCGATCTCGAGGTGCCGGCCGACGGCAAGGGCGCCGCCGCCGAGCAGGCTGCGCTGTCCGGCGCGCTCGCCGCCATCGCCGCCGGCCTGGACGGTGCGCATGGCCCCGCCGCCGAGATTGCCGAGGCGCATCGCGCGCTGCTCGCCGATCCCGAACTGGCCGCCATCGCCGCCCGCCATGTCGCGGAGGGGCGCAGCGCCGCCTTTGCCTGGCGTGCCGCCACGGCCGAAGCCGCCGCCGCGCTCCGCGCCACGGGGGATCCGCTGCTGATCGAGCGCGTCGCCGACCTCACCGATCTCGAGCGCCAGGTGATCGCTCGCCTGCTCGGCGTCACCGCGCCGGCCGCGCCCATATTGCCCAAGGGCGCGATCCTGTTCGGCGAGGACCTTCTGCCCTCGCAGTTCCTGGGCCTCGACGTGACGCGCCTCGTCGGCATCTGCACCGCGCAGGGCGGGCCGACTTCGCATGTCGCGATCCTGGCGGCGTCGGCGGGTGTGCCGATGCTGGTCGCGGCGGGCGAGGGCGTGCTGGCGATCGCCGACGGCACGCCGGTGATCCTCGATGCCGATGCCGGCACGCTCGCCATCGCTCCCGACGCCGATGCGCTGGCGGCGGCGAGCGTGCGCCTCGCGGCCCTGCGCGAGCGCCGCGCCCGCGAGCTCGCCGCGGCACATGCGCCCGCGCATACCGCCGACGGCATGCGCATCGAAGTATTCGCCAATCTCGGCTCGGTCGCCGATGCCGCGGCGGCGGTTGGTGCGGGGGCGGAGGGGTGCGGCCTGTTGCGCACCGAATTCCTGTTCCTCGACCGCGAGACCGCGCCGAGCGAGGAAGAGCAGCGCGAGACCTATTCCGCCATCGCCGCCACGCTCGGCGAGCGCCCGCTGATCGTCCGCACCCTCGATATCGGCGGCGACAAGCCGGTGCCCTATTTGCCGATGGACGGCGAGGAGAATCCGGCGCTCGGCCTGCGCGGCGTGCGGCTGACGCTCGCCCGGCCGGACCTGATGCGCGTCCAGCTGCGCGCCATCCTGCGCGCGGTGCCGGCCGCCCAATGCCGGATCATGCTGCCGATGGTCGCGGATCTGGGGGACTATCGCCCGGTCCGCGCGCTGCTCGACGAAGTACGCGCCGAGCTTGGCGTGGCGGAAGCGGTGCCGCTCGGCGTGATGATCGAGACGCCCGCCGCGGCCCTGCTCGCCGGGCAGATCGCCCGGGAGGCCGATTTCCTCTCGATCGGCACCAACGACCTCACCCAATATACGCTCGCCGCCGATCGCGGGAACGCGGCGGTCTCGCAGCGGATCGACGCGATGCACCCGGCGGTGCTGCGCCTGGTTCGCGAAGTGGGCAGGGGCGCCGCGGAAGCGGGCCGCTGGGCCGGCATGTGCGGCGGCCTCGCCTCCGATCCGTTCGCCGCGCCGATCCTGATCGGGCTCGGCATCACCGAGCTTTCGGCGACGCCCGCCCAGGTGCCCGCGGTCAAGGCCGCGGTCGCCCGGTTCGACAGCGCCGCCTGTGCTGCGCTCGCCGCGCGTGCCTGCGACGCCCAATCCGCGGACGAGGTCCGCGCCCTAGCCATGGAAGCCTCCGCATGAGCTTCAGCCCCTCGACCCTGCTCGCCAAGGCCCAGCCGCTCGGCCGGGCGCTGATGCTGCCGATCGCGGTGCTGCCGATCGCGGCGCTGCTGCTGCGGCTCGGCCAGGCGGACATGCTGAACGTCCCCTTCATCGCCGCGGCGGGCGACGCGATCTTCTCGAACCTCGGCCTGCTCTTCGCGGCGGGCGTGGCGGTCGGCCTCGCGCGGGAGAATCACGGCGCGGCCTCGCTGGCCGGCGTGGTCACCTATCTGGTCGCGACCGAGGGGGCGAAGGTGCTGCTCCATCTGCCGAGCGATCTTGCCGGCGCCGGCGCGCTGGAGCAGGCGGCGTGGCGCGCCAAGGAGATTTCCAAGCTCAGCGTGCCCGTGGGCATCTGTTCGGGCATCGTTGCCGGGCTGCTCTACAATCGCTTCCACGCGATCCGGCTGCCCGACTATCTGTCCTTCTTCGGCGGCCGCCGCTTCGTGCCGATCGTGTCGGGCCTGGCCGGGCTGGTCTTCGCCGCCGCCTTCGGGCTCGGCTTCCCCTGGTTCGAGGCGGGGATCGATGCGCTCAGCCACTGGGTGCTCGGCGCCGGCTCGCTCGGGCTGTTCCTCTACGGGCTGCTCAACCGGTTGCTGCTGATCACCGGCCTGCACCACATCATCAACAACATCGCCTGGTTCCTGCTGGGCGACTTCCACGGCGCGACCGGCGACATCAAGCGCTTCTTCGCGGGCGATCCGACGGCGGGATCGTTCATGGCCGGCTTCTTCCCGGTGATGATGTTCGGCCTGCCCGCCGCCTGCCTCGCCATGTACCGCAATGCGCTGCCCGAGCGGCGCAAGGCGGTCGGCGGCCTGCTGCTCAGCCTCGCGCTCACCTCGCTGCTCACCGGCGTGACCGAGCCGATCGAGTTCAGCTTCATCTTCCTGGCGCCGGTGCTCTACCTGATCCATGCGGTGCTCACCGGCATCGCGATGGTGGTGATGGACCTGCTCGGGGTGAAGCTGGGCTTCGGCTTCTCGGCCGGCCTGTTCGACTATGTGCTGAACTACGGCCTCTCCACGCGGCCGCTGCTGCTGATCCCGGTGGGGATCGCCTATGCCGCGATCTATTATTTCGCCTTCAGCTGGTGCATCCGGAAGTTCGATCTCAAGACGCCCGGCCGCGAGCCGATCGAGGCGGCGGCGGGGGATCCGGATGCGGCCGTCGCCGATCGCGGTGCCGCGATCGCCGCGGCGCTGGGCGGGGCGGGCAATATCCGCTCGGTCGACGCCTGCACGACGCGGCTGCGTCTCGTTCTTGCCGACAACGGCATTGCCGACGAGCCGCGTCTCAAGGCGCTGGGCGCGCGCGGGGTGGTCAAGCTGCGCGACGGCGGGCTGCAGGTGGTGCTCGGGCCGATCGCCGACCAGGTTGCCGCCGAGGTGCGCGCCGTGATCGGCGGCGGTGCCGTGGCGGCGGCTCCCGCGCCCGCCGCGCCGGCGATCGCGGCTGCGCATGCCGATACCAGCGGCATCCGTGCCGCGCTTGCCGGCACGAAGATCCGTGCCGTCGCCGCCAATGCGACGCGCGTGCTGATCGACGTCGCGGATCCGGCCGCGATCGACATGGGCAGGCTGGCGGGCGCGGGCGTGCGCGCGGTGCTGGCCTCGGGCGATCGCCTACATCTGATCATCGGCCCCGGCGCCGAGGCGCTGGCCGCGCAGCTCAGGCGCGAACTGCCGGCGTGACGCCGGGATCGGACGCACTTGCCGCGGGCGGCCTTTGGCGCGAAGGAGGCACGGTTCGAACATCGAGGGCCGTGACATCGTCGATCTCACCCAGCGAATTGCGGAACTGCGCTCGGCTCTGGCCGGGGCGGGATATGTGCATGTCGATGCCGCCGGCTTTCGGGAAATGGCGGGAGCCGCCGATGCCGGCGCGTTCGCGAGCTTTGCCGACCTTTGGGACGATCTCGAACCCGACAGGTTCATGGCCGATGGCGGGCGCTATCGCCGCCGCAGGCACGCGGCGTTCGCGCTCCGCGACACGGCCGCGCTGCGCAAGCCCCACCAGCCGCATTTCCAGAGCAGCGCCTACAACCCGCTGAACGGAGATGTGGAGCGATGGTTTGCCCCCGCGACCGAGGGCCTTGTCCACCATCCGATCCTGCGGAACCTGTTCGCGCTTTGCACGCCGCTCTTCTCCGCGCTCGAGGGCGGTGGCGCCGATCTGCGATGGGATGGCGAGCTGCATCAGTTCCGGATCGAGGCATTGGGGAGCCAGGCCGGATTGCCGACGCCGGAAGGCATGCATCGCGACGGCGTCGACTGGGTGCTGGTCATGCTGGTCGCCCGCGCCAATGTCGAAGCGGGAATGACCGAGATCCTCGACGAGGCCGGCCGTCGCGACAGCTTCGTCCTGTCCGAGCCCGGCGAGGCCGTTCTGCTGGATGACCGGCGCATCCGGCACGGCGTTACCGCGATTCATGCGCTCGACTCGTCCAGGGCCGCCTATCGCGACGTGCTGGTGATGACCTGGCGCCGCGTTGGACCGGCATCCGGATAGGGAGGTCCAGCCGGCGCCGGTTCGCCCTGATCGCGGGACGGACATGGCGGGAGCGACATCGAACCCGCCAGGGTTCGCAAGCGCGAACGCGCGCCCGAGCCTATGCGAGGCCCCGAAACAAGAATGGCGCACCCGAAGGGAGCGACCCCGAACCCGCCAGGGTTCGCAAGCGCGAACGCGCGCCCGAGCCTATGCGAGGCCCCGAAACAAGAGTGGCGCGCCCGGACGGAGAGAGTTTGAACGAACTATTCTCAACCCTTGCCGAATGGAATGAGGTGCTAACGCGCACCGCACCGAACATATTCTCGCCGGAGCAGCCTAAGCCGCCCGTGCCCTAGCTACGCCTGCACCCGCCCTTCTAAACACCTTCAACTCGGCGGCTGCCCTGTATCCCCCCGAGGATGCGGGGCTTGCTGCTTATTGCCCCTTTCGTGACCGACATGCCCGACCGTCCAAAGCGTCCCGCGCCGCTATCGCTGCGCCTGACGCCGGAGGACCGCGAGCGTTTGGAAAACGCCGCTGCCGGGATGTCGCTTGGGTCCTATATCCGCTGGCGCGTTTTCGATCCGGCTTCGCCACCTCCGCGCCATCGCGGGAAATTCCCGGTGAAGGATCACGCCGCGCTATCTGCGTTGCTGGGCAAGCTCGGCGCATCCCTTGCAGCTTCCAATCTGAACCAGCTCGCCAAGGCTGCGAATAGCGGTTCGCTGGTTCTTGATCCCGATATCGAGGCGGAGTTGCGCCAAGCGCTTTCGGATATCGCCGATATGCGCCGCCTGCTTCTCGAAGCGCTCGGCTTGGAGGTCGCTCCGTGATCCTGAAAGCATCCCAACGCGGCGGCGGCATGGCCCTCGCCGCGCATCTGCTGAAGGCCGAGAACGAACACGTCGAGATTCACGAGATACGCGGCTTCGTCTCTGACGATCTCAAGGGCGCGATGAAGGAAGCGTAGGCCGTCGCCAAAGGCACGCGCTGCCGCCAGTATCTCTTTTCGGTATCGCTCAATCCGCCAGAGACGGAATCGGTTTCGGTCGCGAAGTTTGAAGCGGCGATCGAGCGTGTCGAAAAGGCCAATGGCCTCGACGGCCAGCCGCGTATGATCGTCTTCCACGAGAAGGAAGGCCGCCGCCATGCGCATGCGGTATGGAGCCGGATCGACACCGGGACAATGACGGCCCGGCCCCTGCCGTTCTTCAAGCAGAAGCTACGGGAGATATCGAAGGGCCTGTATCTCGAACACGGATGGCAGATGCCGCGCGGGCTGCTCGACAGCCGCGAGCATGACCCGCGCAATTTCACGCTGGCCGAGTGGCAGCAGGCGAAGCGCATGGGCCGCGATCCCAAGCAGTTGAAAGCGCTCGTGCAGGAGTGTTGGGCCAGTTCCGATGGCCGGCCCGCTTTTGAAAAAGCCCTGCAAGCACGCGGACTATATCTCGCGAGGGGCGATCAGCGCGGACATGTCGCCGTCACCTATGAAGGCGAAGTAATCTCGGTTGCCCGTATGGCAGGCGTCAAAGCCAAGGATGTTGCCGCCAAGCTCGGCAGCCCCGAACATCTGCCGGATGTGGAAGATGCGAAGCACCGCATCGCGGAAACCGTCGCGCCGCGTCTGGAGGCCCTGCTTAGGATCGCAAGAGAGGCGCGAACCCGTGAGATGCAGCCCATCGAACAGCGCCGGATCGATATGAAAGAGCGGCACGCCACCGAACGGCAGGCGATGTCCGCTGGCCAGCAAACCAGATCCGAAGCGGAAGCGCGGCAGCGGGCCGCAAAATTCCGCTCCGGCATCGCTGGGCTATGGGACCGGTTCACCGGAAAACACGCAGCTCTGCGCCGTGAGAACGAGCAGGACGCGTTCAACGCGATGCGGCGCGACCGTGCCCAGCGGGACGGTCTAGTCGCCGAGCAGCTTAAAGAGCGGCGTTCTCTCCAGCGAGAAATCATTGCCGTGCGCCACCGGCATGAAACGCGTACCCGCGCTCTGCATCGTGACATTGCCTATCAGCGGAATCCCGGTGCAGAGGCTGGGCTGTCGCAAGCTACAGGCCGAAACCCGAGCCATCGGCGCGATGGGCCAAGCCTGACTCTGTAGGCCTGAGGGGGTCAATCCCCGTAGACCGGCCCTATTCTGCTTCGCTCGACCGCCTGAGAATCAACGCGCCCGTGGTGGCTGCGGACGTCTGCCTTCGACGAGGAGGACGCCAAGCGGAGCAACAGTTTTGCCAAAGACCGCGAGCGCACCAACCCAAAGTGGCATTGTGGACCAAAATTCACACAGCCGCCCGACTTTTCGGATTGCATCGGCATGGGGCTTCTGTGCTAGTAGCCGCTCGCAACGATGGAGTGGACGTCGATGCGATGAAGCTAGTCGAGCTATTTTGCGGGACTGGCGGTTTCTCGCGCGGAGCACATGCTGCGGGTTTTGAAGTCGCAGCTGCTTACGACATCGATACAATCCTCTCTTCGTCCTATCCGCACAATTTCCCGAACACGAAGTTGCATCATCGCGATGTTTCTCTTCTGACCGGAGCGGAAGTGCGCGAGCATGTGGGCGGAGAGGTTTTCGGCTTGTTCGGCGGCCCTCCGTGCCAAGGATTCAGCGATATTGGCAGGCGCGACAAGGCCGATCCACGCCGAGGCTTGCTCGTTCACTTTTTCCGTCTGGTAGCGGAATTGGAGCCCGCGTTCTTCGTTATGGAGAACGTGCGCGGCCTAGCATACGCGGATGCGAAACCCGTTCTCGACGCCGGTTTAGACCTCGTGCGGCATAGCTATGACGTCTTCGGCCCCAGGATATGGAACGCAGCGGATTTCGGGGCGGCAACCACACGAAATCGGATGTTCGTCATTGGTGTTCGCAAAGATTTGCAGGCGCCCCTGACGGATGCGGATATCGAGAAGTATAAACGACCAGCCGCTACCGTGCAGGCAGCGATCGCCGACTTATCAGGTGCGGTCGAGCTGGTTGAAAGCGGCGACCTTCCTGGCTTCGACCGCTGGAAAATTGTTCGCCGTGGTGCGCCAACCGACTACGCGCGATCCCTTCGTTCTGAGACGCGAGAGTTCACCGGGCATCGGATCACAGAACATACCGCCGCTGTCATACAGCGTTTTTCGAAGGTTCTTCCGGGTGGAATGGACAAAATTGGCCGTCACCCAAGGCTCGCAAAAGGCGGACTCTGCCCAACGCTCCGAGCCGGTACTGGAGCGGAACGAGGCTCATATCAGTCCGTCCGTCCGATCCATCCTGATTTCCATCGCGTCATAACGGTGCGCGAGGCGGCTCGATTGCAAGGCTTTCCTGACTGGCATGTTTTTCACCCGACGGTGTGGCATAGCTTCCGCATGATCGGGAACAGCGTGTCTCCCATAATGTCCGGCGCAGTATTCGCTGCGATACGAGATCGTTTGGGCCTGACGCTGCCCTCTACCGATTGCGGGGGGTTCTTTTTGCAAGCTGCGGAGTAGCGCGCTGGCTGATCGCCTCACTCCCGAGCGGCGCTCTTGGTTGATGTCGCGAGTACGGGGAAAGAACACAGCCCCTGAGCTTCGCGTGAGGCGAGCCGCTCATGCTCTTGGCTTACGATTCCGACTCCACCGAAAGGATTTGCCTGGCAAGCCCGATCTGGTCTTCCCCAAACACCGCGTAGCGATGTTCGTGCATGGTTGCTTTTGGCACCGGCATCAGGGCTGCCCCAAAGCATCGAACCCGAAATCCCGAGAAGATTATTGGGCTGAGAAATTCGACGCCAACACCTCTCGCGACAAGCGAGTTACATCCGAATTGGAGGCTCTCGGTTGGAGAGTGATAACGATTTGGGAATGTGAGTCTCGGAATAATTCAGAGCTATCCGATTTGATTAGATCGCTCGTTCTTGAAGAAGCCTGACATGACTCTTGCCATTTTCGGAAACGGGAGACAGTTTCTCCGCGAAGATGTGGTCGGTCAACGAATTGCATCTGCGGGGGGACAAAATGGCTAAGACGCCAACAAACGTTGACGAAGTTGACGCGGAACCGACAAAAGCCTTCTTCATCGACATGCTCACGAGGGACATTCCCCTCGACCAGGCCATCCTCGACCTCGTGGACAATTCGGTGGATGGCGCCAAGGCGATGAGTGCCGGTGGCGGAGATAGCTTCGAAAACCGCAAGGTAGCGCTTGAATTCGGTAAAGATAGCTTCCGGATAATCGACAACTGCGGCGGCTTTGGAAAAGAAGCCGCGCGCACATATGCGTTCAAATTTGGACGCCCCGCAGGAGCCGAGAGAACGCCGCATTCGATCGGTCAATTCGGCGTTGGGATGAAGCGAGCGCTATTCAAGTTCGGAAAGCACTTCATCGTTCGGTCAGCAACGACGAAAGAAAGTTGGGAAGTCGAGGTTCCTGTAAGCACATGGGAAACTCAGCAAGGCTGGCATTTCCCATTCTCGACGTTCAAGGGCAAGGGTGAGATATCGAGCAAAAACCCGGGTACGGAAATCGTCGTATCGGAGCTTCGGCCCGAGGTTTCGTCGCGCTTTGCCCTTTCGAGTTTTCAAAACCTAATCTTCGATCTCATCAAATCGAAGCACAGGCAGTTCATTTCCGAGGGGCTGTCCATCACGGTCAACGGCAAGCACGTGGACGCGACCAATCTTTTCTTGTTGATGGGCGACGGGCTCACTCCGGGTACCGACACGCTAGAGTTCCAAGACAAGGGCAAGGCTCCGATCTCTGTTCGGATCATCGTCGGCATTGGGCCATCCTCTCCAAGGCAGGCTGGCTGGTACGTAGTCTGCAACGGCCGGGTCATTCTAGAAGCTGACCGGTCCCCCATCACCGGTTGGGGCGCGGTTGAAGAGGAAGCTGGCCGAATACTGATGCCAAGTTTCCACAACCAGTTTGCGCGTTTTCGTGGGATCGCCTTCTTCGATTCGGCGGATTCATCGCAAGTGCCTTGGAACACGACGAAAACCAGCGTCGACCAAGACAACAAGTACTGGCAGGCCGCGTTTGCTCGTATGTTGGAAATGATGCGCCCGGTAATCAACTTCCTGAACGAATTGGATGCTGATATCGACGAGTATTCGCGGGAAGAGAGCCCCCTCAACCAATTCGTCTCTAAGACGCCAACAGTTAGGCCCGAAACCCTTCAAAAGAAGGCTGCGTTCAAAGCACCCGCGCGAACCAGCTTTGTCAAAGGCCCGAAGACCGTCAAAATCCAGTATTCGCGTCCCGTGGCTGATGTTGAGCTGCTTCAGGATGCGTTGGGCGTCAGCTCGGCGAAAGCTGTCGGAGAGACCACGTTCGATGCAGCTCTTAGGCGGCAGAAGCGCTAATGGCTGACAGTTTCCGAAGGATCGATTATTCGATTCGGCCAGCAAAGCATGCCGAACGCCGTATGCTATCTGATATTTTCCGGAGACTCGCGCATTTCGAGCCCGTAGAAAATTACCGTTACGTAGGTTTCGGCTCGGTCTGGTTTTCAGATTTCATCCTGTTCCATCGCGCGCTCGGTGTGCGCGACATGCTCTCAATCGAAAAGTCAGTTGCATCGAAGGACCGTTTTGAAGCCAACAAGCCATTTCATATTGAGATGGATTTCCGGCCTTCTAGCGAGGCGTTGCCGGACCTCGACTATTCCCGCCGGCAATTCATCTGGCTCGACTATGACGAGACGATCACGCCGAGCATGCTTCAAGATGTAACAACAGTGGCCTCGCGGGCTCGGTCAGGAACTGTTCTAGTCGTTTCAGTGCAGTGCAAAGTCGCCCCCGACGTCGTGGAAGCTGATCGTGACCGGGAGCAAGACCCCCAAGCCCTCAACGAGGTCGAGCGCTTCCGACAGAGGATCGGCGCCGATCGGGTGGCGGCTGACATTGACCGGGTAGATCTGGGAGGCTGGCCTTTCGGGGACTTGAGCCGCTCAATTTTTCGCGAGGAGATCAATCGTGCGCTGGAGACCCGGCGGCTGGCACATCCGGAGACGGCGGTTTCATACCGTCGCATTTGCGATTTCGAATACGAAGACGGGGCAAAGATGACAACTTTTGCTGTCGTTTTCTACAGCGAGGACGAGGAGACCAGCGTGGACTCCTGCATGTTCGATGGCTTGGAATTCCTGCGACCGGACAATGATCCCGTCCGCATTCCTACCCCCAAGCTTACGATAAAAGAGTTCAGGCATCTGGAAAGCCAGCTTCCCCTTCCCAATGGCGCCGCCCTAGACATAGGTTACATACCCGAGGGCGAAGCTAAGGGCTTTTCGTCTATGTATCGTTATCTCCCTAACTTCGCTGTGATCGAAAGCTGATTGGGATGGGCTGGATTTGACCGATTGGTCCGCCTGTTTAATGCATCGACCAAACAGCATTCCATCAACGTAAGCTGGTCGAGGGGCGTCCGGATGGTTGCGCCGATTCCTCC
Source organism: Sphingomonas sp. IBVSS2 (assembly GCF_002127225.1). Lineage (GTDB taxonomy): Bacteria > Pseudomonadota > Alphaproteobacteria > Sphingomonadales > Sphingomonadaceae > Sphingomonas. Next base: position 336,815 of record NZ_NFUR01000001.1, on the reverse strand, counting down.
TTCGGTCATGGGTCAATGGGAGCAGGAACGCTTCCTTGCCGCGCCGGAGGCGGCTGGGTTCCAGAGGGGCAGGCACGCCCTTTGGCCGATGGGGTTCGGGGAGAGCGGAAGTCGCCCCGTTGACGCTGAACTGGCTCAATGCCGGTGAAGCGCCACCACTGGAGGGTCCACGGGAGGGCGTAGCGCCTCCCTGGCAAGATAGGCGTGGTACTACCACGCACATCTTGCGCTCTGCGTTAGCTCAATTTTCCGGCCTCAAGAGTTCGGTTCGGGCAAACCGTCAGCGGCTTTCATTTTAGCCTCAGTGGATTCAATCTCGCGAATGAACTCCTGACCGAGCTGACGATTCAGTTCCTCCCGTTGCTTTCGTTCTTTGGCGTAGTCCTGGACCTTCTCTTCGAGATAGGACTTCACGTTCCACTCACCGCTATAATCAACCGGGGCAATCCCCCAGGCAGAGCGGAATTGAATTGCCATATCCAGGGCACGCTTACCAAGTCTGGCTGCCTCCTCGCGCACCAGCGGAACTACGTCGTCCTCGTCACCGAATTCCCAATGCCCTCGGATCATCGCCTTGGCGGATTCCACCTCGACACGGAACGAGCGAACCTCCGTCGTCGGCTTGATGCCAAACGCCTTCCATTCGACAGCGGTAGGATAATCGGGCAAATCCGCGACATTGCCATGCGGAGAGCCCGCATTGCCGCCCGAGCGCTCATAGTTTTCGGAATCGCCAAGCAGCGAGGCGCATTCGTTCGCATACGCTTCGAGCGCGAGCGCTATGTCCAAGGCCGAAAATGCTGCATCACGACTTGCCTTCCAACGCTCACGAAGTTCGGTCAGGCCTTGCGTGACAAAGGCGGCAAGGACCGAAGACCCCGCCGCCAGTGCTATCACATTGAATGTCGTCAGCGTCGCAACCGGCATGACGCCTCCTACCAGCCGCCGAGCGCGCGGTTGATCCGCGCCCGCTCTTCGGCGATCTCGCGCATGATCCGCAGGGTCGGGTCATTCTGAACCTGTCGCATGATTTCCATCGCCGGGCTGTTCAGCGCTTCGCGGATGGTTTGTGACGCGGCGCCGGTGAGCCCTTCCAAGATGGCAGTGGGTAGGCCCTCCCTCTGCAATTCGCGGGCGATGCGTATCTCGGGCGAATTATAGATTGCACTCGCCATACGGACAGACCCCGCGACCGCTCCCAATTCGGTCTTAGCAACCGGAGCGCCGGTCGAGGCTACCTGCCTCTGCCGAGCTTCGGCGCGGACCCAGGCGGCGGCGAGCAGCATGTCGTTCCGCTCCTTCCACTTCACCTGCAAGCGCCTGATCTCGGCTTCGCCGATCTTGGGATTGTGCCGGCGCATGGCAGTCGTCGGCTTCAAGGCCGGATCGGCATGGATCATGTCGGCCACGGCGTTCAGCGCCTTGCTGCCATTCCTCTCACTGCCCTTGGGGCGACCCTTGGTCTTGCTCATGTTCTGAACTCCTTCGATGCAGAAAGGATGGCACGGAAGGCGGCGGTTTCAAGCGAGAAGAAAAGTATCGTCCAAGAAAATTAGCGAGGAAAAATCAGCGCTGTTCTTGGGATGGGCGAGATTAAATCATGCTTATCCCCCCGGATCGGACCACGCTGACGCCTAGCCCGCTGTCGCGCCGCAATTCTGCGGCGACGACGAAAGGCAATGCCATGAGCAATCAACCCTCCCTTCCAGAACTGCCGCCGATGAAGGCGGCAACCACCGCGACACCTTCGCCGCCGCCCGTTTCCGCCCCGCCGCGCGCGGTATCCGGCGGCACACGCCGGTTCCGGCAAATCGTTGGCTACCTGACCGGTGGGAGCCTCGTGATCGTCGGCGGCGTGGTGTTCTTCGAGCTTGTGGCGAAGCCCGGCCTTCGCCCGTCGGATCTGGCGGCGATGGTCGAGGCCCGCGTCGAACTCGGCGTGATGAACCAGAAAATGGGCCACGCGCCTGGCGAGCATGTCCTGACCGAGGCGCAGTACCAGGAGATCATCGCGCAGGCCCAGCGCGAGGGCGCGGCGAAAGCCGAAATCGGCTTTCAGCGCGAGCTGGCCGCCGTCCAGGCGGACAAGGAGCGCGTCGTCGGCGCATACCAGACGCTTTATCAGCGGGCGAACGCAATCGCGCAGGCCGCGATCCAGCTCGAGACGATTGCGCAGCAGTTCCGCCAGCAGCTTCTCGCCATGTCCAACGGCGGTCGCTCGATGGTGATCGGCATCAAGGACCTGTTCTGCGGGCTCGGAAGCCCGGAGGCCTGCGCGTCCGCCCATCAGGACCGCGCGACCATGATCTCGGAATCGGACGAGCTGTCGCGCGGCGATGTCGGCAAGCGCGTGCGCGAGCTGATGCAGGGCGTGGACGATCCCGCAACCTTCATCACGCGCGAAGACCGGCGGCGTAACGGGACGCCGAAAATCCGGCACTGATACCGGACCCTATCCCCTCGGCTTCGCCCGGCGTCGCCCTACACGCTACGCCGGGCTTTTCGCATCCGGAGAAATCTCATGTCGCTGTTTAATGGGTTCCCACGCGGCGTGCCGGGCAAGGACAACAAGGGGGCGCTGCTCGGCACCGCGAGCTGGTCCGCGACCGCGCCAATGTGGCGGCCCGGCATGATCCTGCTCGGCCTCGATGATGACGGAAACGAAGTCGGCTATATCGACGACCGTCATATAGCGACGGTTGCCGGGTCGCGCGGCGGTAAGGGCTTCAGCATGATCCTGCCCAACCTTCGGCGCTGGCCAGGCTCATGCGCCGTTCTCGACCCGAAGGGAGAGAATGCGACGCAGACGGCGGCAGTACGTGCGGCGATCCCCGACCACGAAGTGGCGGTGGTCGATCCGCACGGCGCAGCGAACGTGCCGGACGCGCTGCGCGTTTCGTTCAACCCGCTCGACCTGATCGATGCGGAGGATGACGAAGCGATCGATCTTGCCGCCGCGATCGGCGACGCGGTGACGATCGGCAGCGGCGACGGCAAGGATGTTCATTGGAATGAGAGCGCCCGTCAGGTCTTCGAGGGTGTGCTTCTCTATGTCGCGTTGACTGAGACGAATTCGCGCCGGTCGCTGGTGCGTGTCCGGCAACTGCTGACCAAGGGCGATCCGGAACAGGCGGAATATCTCAACGCCATCGAGATTGCCCGGCACGGCGACAATGCCAGAATCTATTCCGCGTTCGATGCGCTCTGGGATTCGATGGCGCGTATTGAGGCCAAGAACGAAGCTGTTGGCGATGTCATTATCGGCGTCGCGAACACGATCCGCGATATGGGCGAGAACGAGCGCGGCAGTGTGCTTTCGACCGCCCGGCGAAATTCACGCTTCATCGATAGCCCATGGATGCGCCGATGCCTGCAAGGCGGCACAGCGCGCATGCTCGATATCGATAAGCTCAAGACCGCGCCGGAAGGGCTTTCGGTCTATATCTGCCTGCCTGCCCGCTTCCTGCCAACGCATGCACGGTTCATGCGGCTGATCCTCAACCTCATGCTCTACCGGATGGAGGCGCAGGGATTGCAGCAGCCCGCCTGCGGCCATTCTGTATTGATGATTCTTGATGAGGCGGCGGCACTTGGCAGGGTTGAAAGCATCGAAAAAGCCGCCGGGTTGATGGCCGGGTATGGGGTCAAGATTTGGAGTATCTGGCAGGACCTGGGCCAGCTCAAGCGGCACTATAAGGAGAGCTGGGAAACGTTCCTCGGCAATGCCGGCGTCCTCCAGTTCTTCGCGAATTCCGACATGACGACACTGGAATGGATTTCGAAGCGCCTCGGGCAGACCGAAGTGATCCGCGAGACGTTTGGCGTGTCGGACTCTACGACCACCAGCGTGAGCAAAAGCCAGGGGCGGACGGAGCAATCGGGATGGTCGCGCCAGACTGGTTCGAATGAAGGCCAGTCGGGAATGCCCGATCTCTCACGCATCGCGACACAGGACGGTGGCAGCGACCTCGTGCCGTTCTTGGCTCGTGCGGGCGCGAGCGGCATTCAGCACAGTGAGGGAAGATCATTCTCGGACGGCCAGTCGGGCGGCGAGAGCGTTCAAACCGGGGACAGTGCGTCATCAGGGAGCAGCGCTACCGCGAGCCGCAATGAGGGAATCCATCTCACTCCTCTAATGACGCCAGACGAGATTGCGCGGCTCTTCGACCGGAATAGCAGGAGAGTGTTGGTCTTCATGGAAGGCCTCTACTGGAGCGGCTTACGTCTTCCGTATTCAGGTCGAGGAGCCGTCGATCAATGATGCGATGATCCGCTGCGCGTCAGGAGCTCGAATGCCCATAACGGTCGCGATAGTGACGGCACACATCGTATCCTGGAAGAACAGATCCGAGGCCGCTTTGCTGCCTAAGAGCTCAGACCGTATCTTCATAAGCTGCGGATCTCCGATTGCCGCTTCAAAGCGCTCTACCTCCCCAGCCATCGCCAAATGGAAAGGATACGAGAGGACGAAGTATGGATAGCTCGCTTTACCGCTATCCTTAAACGCATCGGCGATGGCAAGGTGAGTAACCTTCAGATTCTCACGCAAGGCGGACGCGAATATCTCTCTCATCACGCCGCAGCCGATGGAGATCTCCGACTCCATTTCACCTTCAGAGCACGTGATCAAAAGCCAACGTCGCAAGCTGGCTGGAATATCAGAAGCTTCTGCCGCTAGCTCGCCCCCAACAGCCCTTGAGATTAAGGACTGAGGCACGGGTGCGCGTAATGCGCAAAGTACATAGAAATATTGCTTCCAGACTTCTGTTAGCTGTCCTTCAATATCAGTGAGAAGATCGCTGACAAGTTTGTCCTTCTTGATGAAATTTCCCAGGAATGCTCGTTGTAGCATTGCATCCCGGTCCTGCGCGTTCATATCAGTCGCCAAACCTCGTATAAGGCATGTCAAGGCAAACGGATGACCGGAGCCCGCCGACTCGTAGAGGTGGTCGAGCTCTTCGTCAGACATGATGTGCTTACAGAGCAGGTCGGAGGCCATTTTTCGGGCGTAAGCATGGGCGTGCACCCGATCGAGGCCCTCGAAATGAAGTATTTTGTGTCCCAAGCCGCGATGGTGGGCACGCCCGAGCAATGGCGCAACGCTTTGAGGGTTTGTGACGTATTCCAGCCGAGCGGATATGATCAAGCATACCCCCTTGCCGAACCTTCTTGGCAAAAAATATTCTATTTCGTCGCCAACGTCGTCGAGGCCATCGACTACCACGATCAATAAACCGCCGTCAGCATTCCGGTCCCGGGAGAGGGCGCCCATTAGCTGGGTCGCGTTCATTTCATCGACGGGATCATAGCCCAGCGCCGATCCAATTTTGAAATTCAAGTATCTGAGCGCGTCGGCCGCAGGTATGGAACGACCTGAGGCACGCCCAAAGGGGGCAAAGACAATATGATCGCCGCGATCCCGCGAACGATCAGACGCCCATTGCGCCAAGAGCGCGGACTTCCCCATTCCGGCGAGAGACGTTAGCAGCAGGTACCCATCAAATTCACCCGTTTGGCGGGAGGACACGAAGGCCTCAATGTCGGATAGGCAGTCGCCACGCCCGGCAAAATTCTTGGTCAGGCTGCGTTGCTGAACCCTCAGCGCTTCGTCGATCTGCTCAACCCATTTGGGCAGTTCAAAGATCGGTACGAACGATACTGCTGAGGCGTCAAATTGTGCCGATTCGGTGGCTGGTGCTGATGGCTTCAGCCCTTTTCGGATTTTAGCCCGATCGCCGGGCACTCCCAAATATGGGCGATAGGAAGTGCCTTGCTTGTCGAATAAGCCTGATATTTGATAGAATTCTCTGGCTTCTTTCGGATGATGATATGACATCCAGGCTAAGAGCGCGGCGATTGGATAGCGAAGCCTGTCGGCCTTCAGCCCCTTTATGATATCACCCAAAATCTCGTTGGGGCTTAGCTTCTCGCCATTATAGCTTTTCTGAAAATCCTCCATGAAGGGCAATATCTGGCCGTACGCCAAGGCGCGTTCATCATGGGTTCCCACCAACGCCTCGACCTTTTCCGCTAAAGCGGGACGTTGTTTGAGACGAATGAGATCGGCAGCGTCGATCACAAATTTATCGTTTTCGCGGTCGTCTGCGTTCGCCATGAAGGCGAGCATACCCAGAGCGAAGGCAGGTTCAATCCTTGGCGGATTATGGTCCTTTGATCAGGTGAGGAGAGTCGGGCAGCACTTCTTTGCCCTCCTGAAAATATTGAGTCATTACGACTCTACCAGTGGCGTGATCGTACACGATGACCGCGGGGCCGCCGTATCGGCTTCGCTTCCCTGCATCGTAGAACTCTTCGCGGATAGGCCGAAACGTCGACGGATGGCGTATCGTGACCGCCGGTCCAAAACGACGATCAATCTTGGAGTTTTGCCTCCATGTTTCCCGCACATAACAGCCATGCCCATATTGATCCTCAAACGGCAGGCTTTTGTCGATCTCCACTATAACTTGGTACTCTTCACTCATTTAAACCCTTGATATGATGTAATTTTATAAATAATGATACATTATATCATGTAGTTATGCAAACTTTTTGGGAACGCGGCGAACCTCACCAAGTCCTCACCGCTACGCCACGCAGAACATCACCTGACCCCCTGTCAAATCGTAGGGGCTGAAGCGGAGGACTTCAGCCGGTCCAAGGGCCCTTAGGACTGTCCGCCACGTGGCTTCCTCCATCGCAAGGACTAGCGATGGACCGCACTATTTGTTTACTTGCAGCCGAAGCGCTGCTGAGCCCGACGTTCAAGCGGGCACTGGCAGAACGACTTGTGGAGGACAAAATGACTCGAATGGGCGGGTTCATATTCCTCATGAGCCATATTCTTGATTTTATCGACGAAGGTGGCCGGATTTTGAACGGGCACGGCGCGGCTATCTACATCCACCCGGACGTGGTGGAGGAAGCCTATGGCTATGAACTCAGCTTTTCGTGGACCACGGATATCAAGGCCTTCGCCACGAAGACACCGGATCGGAAAACCCCGGGGAAGCATCTTCTTCGGATGCAGCTCTGGCAGGCGGCTTATATTTTGGCCGGAAGGCCGCTCGCCGTCGTGTGATACCGATAATAAAGAAAGAGCCGCCGAGGCAACTCGGCGGCTCACTTTTTGTTCGCCCTCCTGCGTGCTTACCTCCAACCCGTTGGCGCGATTTCCCGGGCGAGATCGATCAGGAATGCAACCCTGTGTTGCTGATAGTCCTGACCGATTGCGTAGCGCTTTCGAGGATCACAAATGCCGATCAATTTTCCACGGTAGTGATCACGCAGCGCGGCACTTTCGATCCGGTAGGTCTCCGGCGCGTTGGCGCGGGCATATTCGATGAGCACTCGCGGGACATTGTAGTTGCGCATGACGAAATCCTTTCGGGATCTCCATGCGCGCCTGCTCGGGAGCGTTCGGGGGGATAGAGCGCAAAGGCGCTCTATCCAATCGCTCAGAGCAAGACGTATTGGCGGATGTCTGCTTCATGCTCGATCCAGCCACGATCCTTCGCGGCGTGGTTCAGCCATTGTTCGACATAGGCTTCCGGGTCTTCGATCACATCCTTCGAGACGAAGTGCGAGCGATAGCCGGTTTCTGTGATCGGCAATGGAGCGCGGACGGGTTCGACCGTTTCGACCTGGAGATGATCGACAAAGCGTTGCCGCTCCAGCGTGACCGATATCAGGATGCCGCGCCATTCGAGCAGGCCGGATGTGATGGTGCGAAAAGAGAGGCTCATTGGGAGCCTCCATCGCGTTCAGCGATCTCACGCATAACGACACGACCGTCGATCGGCAGCGCGTCGAGGATCAGGGTGAAGCCTTGCCCGTCGCGATTGGGCCAGGCGGCACCAATTGGGAGCCAGCTTGTGTTGTCGCCCTCTCCCTTGACGGTGAAGAGCCTGTGGCTCGGCTGTTTGCTGGAGCTGGCAGTCATTTTAGTCTCCTTCGTTTTCGAAGCCGGAATGATTTCCGGCATGGGAGACTTCTCGGCCCGGCCCCTCAGCGGCGGTGTCAAAGCTCGCGGGAATCCGCGACCCGGAGGGGACGTAGCTGCACAAGGAGCAACGCGACGCGGAAGCGGTCGCTTTGATGCCGACGCGGACGGGCCATGATCCCATGCAGAACCGGAAATATTCCCGAGGCTTCGACGAGAAGAAACGGATGCGACAGGCCAGCGGGCGAGCCGCAGTCCCTCACCCAGTGGAGAGATGGCGATAGAGCGTCGTGCGGCCTATGCGATAATCGCGCGCGACCTCAGCCTTGGGTTTACCGCTTTCAACGAGCGCCCGGAGATCACGGATTTGCAGGGAGGTGAGTTTCGGGCGACGGCCCAGGCGAACGCCCCGCGCTTTCGCCGCCGCAAGGCCTGCATTGGTGCGTTCGACGATGACCTTTCGCTCGAAGTCGGCGAACACGATCATGAGGCGGTAGATCACCTCGCCGATGCTCGATGACGTATCGATGCCCTCGGTGAGCGATACCAGATTAGCGCCGCGCTCGCGCAGTTCATCCGCGATATCGACGAGATCGCGGAAATTCCGCCCGATACGGTCGAGCCGCCAGACGATCAGGGTATCATGGCGGCCGATCTGCGACAGCAGTTCTTCGAGACCGGGCCGCTTCCGGCTTTTGCCGCTGAGCTTGTCGGTAAAGATTCGATCCGCACACCCGGCAGCGTTCAGCGCATCGAGTTGGAGATTGAGCGACTGGTCGTCGGTTGAGACGCGGGCGTAGCCATAGCGCACAGGGGCCTTTCCGCCGGAACTGGCGGCGTCCCCGGCTGTAACAAAAATCGTCGTTTATGGGATCAGTCCCTATCGGCCTGGCATCGCTATGACGCTCATCCGAAAGGTGCCGATTTGCTCCAAACCCATATAGCACAGGTGGCCTCAGCACCCAATGCCGAGCCCGTCCCGAATATGACGGTAAACGGGGCAGGTTTTCATGCGCGGAATCTTGAGGCTGGCAGTCGCGGGCATGGCGATCCTCAGCGCATCGCCGGCCCTCGCTCTCGACACCGGGCAATGCCTGCCCGCTCAGCAGGTCCGCGATGCGCTCAAGGCGGAAGGTATGCAGCCGATCATTGTCGGCAACCGGACAGGATACGGCTATCCGACTTCCCTGATCTTCTTCGCGAACGCCGATGGCTCGCGCGGCTATCTGATCCGGGGCGACAAGCCGCTTGGCGAACAGGCGGAAACCGCATGTGTGGATAGTGTTTTTCGCGGTGTGAAGCTGCGCGACATCTCAAGACCCGGCATTCCCGAATGGGCGTTGATGGGAGACGATCCGGCAAAGGCCGAGGCGGGCTGCAAACGCGACCATCTGGGCTACCAAGAAAAGTGCAGCGCGCATGATCGGAGCCTCGCGATCCTGAACAGCAATGGGCAGCATGTGCTGTTCATGGCAATCGGCACCGCCATAAACCCGCGCGATAAGAGCATCCGGCGCGACCAACGTCTCTTACTGACTCTCGATGGATCGGAGGCTAGCGGATTGCTCAAGGCGTCCACCGCTGAGGGTGCAAGCTACATCTTATCGGCTTATACGAAGGGAGCCACGACCCAGAATGCCGCTGCCCTGATGGGCAATTAGAAGCCGGGACCACTTAGTTCGACGGCGGCGGCTTTCGGCGCGGGGGCTTCTGCTTGCGGGTTAGAAATGCCTGTGCCCGAATTGTTGACGGCGCTTTCAAAGGCTCCGTGCAGCGCTGGCTTCGCAGCGATTTCGTTCTTCTCGGCAAGCGCGGCGACATCCTGCAAGTCGCGCATGATAGTGGGATCTGCATTCGCGTCCGATATCACGCGCTTCTGATCTTCCGAGCGCTGGGAGGGAGGAACGGACGCTGCCTCTGCGACTGCTTGAATTCGATCATAGCGGCGTTCCGCCTGCTCTCGCGTCATGCCGCGCTGGATGAAAAGATCGAGGACCTCTTGTCTGAGGCTATCGTCGTTTTTGAGGCGCTGAGCCAGCTCAGCCCACTCGGCCCCGGTCATGGTCACGCCTGCAACGGTTGATTTCGTATGCGCCCATTCTTCCCGCTCGCGCTCCTGCTGTTGAGCGATCTGCACGATCTGAGAGACAAATTCCTCGTTCGCCTCATCTGCCTGCTTCTGCTTGAATTCGCGCGTAGCAGCCGCATCGATGAGCATGATGTTGCCAGGGTCGGAGCGAAGTTCGTCCGCCCTCGCCTCGATAGCGGCTTTCAACCATTCAGGCATATTGGATGGCAACGCCGCATTGTTGAAAGCTAGGGCCGCGACATATGTCGCCCGGTCGAATTGCTCCTCTTCAATCCGCAATTCGACATCAGAATCTAACGATAATGAATCATTCCCACCCATGCCCGCATAGCTTGGCAGATTATGGTTAATTTCTGGATAACGCCGAGCTTGACTTATCATGAGAAATAAGAACAATATAGGAACGAATTCCTAGAAGCTGCGCTTCTCGAAAGCCTGCCGAGCCCATCGGCGGGCTTTCGCCATTTCTATCCCCCCGAGCCGGGGAGCCCGCGCACCTAGGAGAAGCATCCCCAACAACCTGATTATGACACGCACCAGATAGCCTCCGGTGCGGTCGGAAAGCCGCGCCCATGTCCCTCGAATTTGCCGATTTCGCGCATTTCTACGCGGACTCCGGTTTGACCGAGAACCAGCAGCGCGAGGATTTCGAGGCCTATGCGTGTTTCATGGAATGCCTCGTCCGGCATTTCTGGGGGCACGATCCAATCCCCAACTCGCTGGGGATAAGGTTCGATAACGATACGATGGCGCTCATCGAGGATGTAGACTCGAAGCCTTCGCTCCAAGCCATATTCAACGACGCCGCACATGAGGATGCGGCGGGAAAGACCGATTCATGACCCGTAAGAAAGCCCGCAATACCGTGACGCGCTCACGCTTCGAAAAGCGCGACACCTCATCGATCAGCGAAGCGATCATCTATCTGCGCGTCTCGGATAAGGGCCAGGTCGAGAACGGAAACGGGCTTGAGTCACAGGAGACGACCTGTCGCGAATATGCTCAGCGCCGGGGCTACGATGTTATCGCGGTGTTCAGCGACGACCTGTCCGGCAAGACCGCCAATCGCGACGGCCTCAAGAACCTGATCGCCTATCTGAAGAAGCGCCGCAGCCAGACCATCGTCATCATTGATGATTTGAATCGCCTTGCGCGATCGGTGCGGACGCATTTTGCGATCCGCGATGCGATCTCGGCGGCGGGCGGCAAACTGGAATCCCCCAAGCGTGTTTTCGCCGACGATCCCGAAGACGATATTCTCGAAGTGATCGAAGTGGCCTTTGCGGGCGAGCATCGCAGAAAGAATGCCGAGCAGACCTTGTCGAGGATGCGCGCGCGCTGCCTTGGCGGGCACTGGTGTCTGCAACTGCCCACGGGCTACCGCTACCACAAGGACAAGACGAGAGGCCAAGGCGCTATCATCGAGCGCAACGAACCTGTCGCCACCACCATTCAGAATGCGCTCGAAAGCTACGCCTGCGGGCATCTTGCGACGCAGGCCGAGGTGGCCCGTTACCTCGCGGCCGATCCGCATTTCCCGAAGCAGCATCGCGGGCGCGTGTCCGACGATATGGCGAAGCGCATTCTCACGAATCCGCTCTATGCGGGCTATGTTCACGTGCCGCGCTGGGACGTATCGATGCGCCCCGGTCATCACCCGGCGCTGATCTCATTCGAGACTTTCCAGCGGATACAACGCCGCCTTCAGAGCAGTGCGAAGAACCTCGTCTACAAGGACAACAGCCGCGACTTCCCCTTGAGGGGTCATGTCGTATGCGGCTGCTGCGGCACCAAGCTGACCGCTTATTGGGCGAAGGGCAGCAACAGCCGTTTCGCCTATTATCACTGCCGCGAGAAATCCTGCGAAGCCTATTCCAAGTCCATCCCTCGCGCGAAAATCGAAGGGGAGTTTGCGGAGCTGCTACGTTCGCTCCAACCGACGCAAGAGCGGTTCGAGATGATCTGCCAGGGCCTCCGGCAACTATGGAACGGTCAGGAAGGTCAGGCGCGGGAACGCCAGAAAGCGATCACCGTCGAAATTCGCGAGATCGATCAGGAAATCCGCAAGCTGGTTGACCGGGTTATCGAAACCGACAGCCCGACTTTGATCGCGGCCTATGAAAAGCGGATCGGGGAGACCGAATCCCGCAAGGCGGAACTCATCGAAAAGCTGGGTAATTGCGGCAAGCCGCGCGGCAGCTTTGACGATCTATTTAGAACGGCGATGGCCTTCCTCTCAAGCCCTTGGAAACTATGGGATTCTGAGGAATTTACTCACAGACGCATGGCCCTTCAGCTCGGCTTCCGAGGCAATCTGGAATACGTCCGTGAAACCGGATTTAGAACGCCCCTAACCTCTTCACCTTTCAGCATTTTTCAGGGCTGGAAGGGCGGGAAGGATGAAATGGCGCACCCGACAGGATTCGAACCTGTGGCCTCTGCCTTCGGAGGGCAGCGCTCTATCCAGCTGAGCTACGGGTGCATGATGGCGAAACGCCGGGAACAGGCCTCTACAGCAGGATGGCGCGGGCCTCAATCCCGAAAGCATGGCTGCATATTGCCCGAATCCTAGCGCGGGCGGGCGCCGGATTCGAGCGCCACGGCGCTCAGCGGCAACAGCATGTCGACGCGGAAGCCGGACTCGTCCCGGCCGGCATTCACCGATGCGTCGGCGCCGAACAGCGTCTCCAGGCGCCGGCTCACGATGGAGAGGCCGCGCCCCGTGCCGCCGGGAGGGACCGCGCCGGCGCCGGTGCCCGTGTCCTCCACCGTCAGCCGCAGCCGGCCGGAATCGCGCGCCGCCCGCACGGTCACCGAAGCCGCGCCGCGGGACGGGTGCACTGCATATTTCAGCGCATTCTCGACCAATGGCTGGAGGATGAGCCGTGGCACCGCCGCTTCCGCCAGATCGTCCGGGCAATCGATGCGCACGTCCGGCGTGCTGGCGAAACGCACCGATTCGATGGCCAGATAGGCTTCGACGAGTTCGATTTCCTCCGCGAGCGGGACCAGGGCGGCATCCGCACCGTCCAGGCAGGCCCGCATATAGATCGACAGGCGCTCCAGCAGCATTTCCGCCTCCGCGTTGCGCCCGGAGAGCACCAGCGAGGACAGGCCGTTGAAGGTGTTGAACAGCATGTGCGGATTGAGCTCGTTGCGCAGGGCCTCGATCTGGGCTGCGCGCGCGGCCTCGCGGGCTTCCTCGGCATTGCGGGCATTGCGCGCTGCCCGGTTCATCGCGGCGATCAGCTCGAAGATCAGCGCCTGGATGATGAATATCCAGACATAGACGGCGGTGTTGAGCGCCAGGGCCCGCAAATACTCCCCGGTGGGCTTGCGGCCGAACACCTCGCGCATCAGCTCGTAGAACCATTGGTCGATGGCCGCCTGGATGACGACGATGACGAGGAGCAGCGGGATCAGCCGGACCCAGCGGCCGGTCAGCGACCGCATCTCCAGGCGCCTTATCCCCGCCTGCAGGACCAGGGAAAGAAGGACGCCGCTGACCGGCACCCCGGCTACGTAGCACAGGTACCAGAGATGCGGCAGGCCGCTTGAGGAGGCCGCCCCGATCGAGGCGAACGCCGCCATCGTCCCGAGCCAGAGGCCCAAAGTTATCAGGAAGATTTGCCTACGATCCACGCGTTCCCCCAAAGCCGGACCCAGCGAAAGAAGCGCGAATGCCGGGAAGGCGGCGCCGCCGGTCCCGTCCGAACCGATGGCATCCCTCCGTCGCCGGACAGCGCTCCATCCCACTCAGCTACGGGTTTCGGCGGGCCCGGTAAAGCCTCGCCGCCGCCCGCGGAATCAATGCGCCGGGGCCGGCTTCGCGCGTTTCGGCGCGGGCGTCTTGGGCTTGTAGGGGCAAAGATCCGCGACGACGCAGCGCCAGCATTCCGGCGTGCGGGCCTTGCAGGTGTAGCGGCCGTGCAGGATCAGCCAGTGATGCGCGTGCAGCCGGAAAGGCTGCGGCACCGCCTTCTCCAGCTGCTTCTCCACTGCCAGCGGCGTCTTGCCCGGTGCCAGCTTCGTGCGGTTGCCGACGCGGAAGATATGGGTGTCCACGGCAAAGGTCTCCGCGCCGAACGCCGTGTTCATCACCACATTGGCGGTCTTGCGCCCGACGCCCGGCAGCTGCTCGAGCGCGCCCCGATCCGCGGGAACCTGGCCGCCATGGTCGCGGATCAGCGCTTCGGAGAGCGCGATCACGTTCTTCGCCTTGGTGTTGAACAGCCCGATCGTCTTGATGTGCCGCTTCAGGCCGTCCTCGCCCAGCGCGACCATCTTCGCTGGCGTGTCGACGTCGCGGAACAGCGCCCGCGTCGCCTTGTTCACGCCGGCATCGGTGGCCTGGGCGGAGAGCACCACGGCCACCAGCAGCGTATAGTCGTTGACATATTCCAGCTCGGTCTCGGGATGGGGATTGTCCGCTGCGAGCCTGGAAAAGAACTCGAAGACGTCGTCCTTCCTCACTCGCCCAGCACCTGGTCCATCGTGTAGCGGCCGGCCGGCTTGCCCGCGAGCCACAATGCCGCCTTCATCGCGCCGCGCGCGAAGATGGCGCGGTCGTCGGCGCGGTGGATCAGCTCGATCCGCTCGCCATTGGCGGCGAACACCACGCTGTGATCGCCGACCACCGAACCGCCGCGCAGGCTCGCCAGCCCGATCGTGCCCGGGGAGCGCGGGCCGACCGTGCCGGCGCGGTCGGTCACTTCCGCTTCCGCAAGGGTGGTGCCCATGCCCGCCGCCGCGGCATTGCCGAGCATCAGCGCGGTGCCCGACGGCGCATCCGCCTTGTGGCGGTGGTGCATCTCGACGATCTCGATGTCCCAATCGGGGCCGAGCCGCGCCGCCGCCTCGCGCACCAGCCGCTGGAGCAGGCCGATGCCGAGCGAGGTATTGCCGGTCTGCAGCACCGCGATCTCGCGCGCGGCGGCATCGATCAGCGCATGATGCTGGGGCGAGAGGCCGGTGGTGCCGACCAGGATCGGCTTCCTTGCCGCGCGCGCCGCCGCCAGATGCGCCTCGAGCGCCTGGGGGGCGGAGAAGTCGATCAGCACGTCGGCCGCCGCCGCGATCGCCAGGGGGTCGTCCTGCACGTCCGCCCCGCCCGCGACCTGCGCGCTCATCCCCGGCGCCGCCGCCGCGATCGCCTGTCCCATACGGCCCAGGCTGCCATAGATGCCGATGCTGGTCATGCACGCTCCTCTGGCACAGGCCGGGGCCGAGCGCGACAGGGTTATTTCGCCTGGTCTTCCGGCTGTCGCCGCCGGGCAGGCGGAAATCGGGCTGGAGCGGCTTTTCGGCCCGGCGCAGGGCCTTTATCCTTGGCGCATGCGCGACATCCACAACATCGTCATCCTCACCGGCGCCGGCCTTTCGGCGGAGAGTGGCATCGCCACCTTTCGCGGGCCCGGCGGGCTGTGGGAGGGGCACCGGGTCGAGGATGTCTGCACGCCCCAGGCGCTCGCGCACGATCCCGAGCTGGTCCACCGCTTCTATGACGCGCGCCGGGCGAAGCTGGGCGAAGTCGAGCCCAATGCCGCGCACCGGGCGCTCGCCCGGCTCGATGCGGAATGGCGGGGCGGGCTGCTGATCGTCACCCAGAATGTCGACGACCTGCACGAGCGCGCCGGCGCCAGGCGGATGCTCCACATGCATGGCGCGCTGAAATCGGCGCTGTGCGCGGCGTGCGGCGACAGCGTGGAATGGGAAGACGCGCTGCCGCCCGAAACCGAATGTCCCGATTGCGGCAGCCCGGCGCTGCGCCCGGACATCGTGTTCTTCGGCGAGATGCCCTATCACATGGAAACGATCGAGCGGGCGCTGGCCGATGCCGATCTGTTCGTCTCGATCGGCACCTCGGGTGCGGTCTATCCGGCGGCCGGCTTCGTCCAGACGGCGCGCTATCACGGCGCGCGGACGCTGGAACTGAACCTCGACCCCAGCGCGGGGAGCCACTGGTTCGGCGAGAGCCGGCTCGGCCCGGCGGGGACGCTGGTGCCGGAATGGGTGGAGCGGATGCTGGGCCGGCGCCCCGCGATCTGCTAGGCTCGGGCCGTCGAAAAGGACCCGGGCGGCATCGGTAAGCCCGCTCCCTCGCTGGCGAGGCTCCGTGTCGCTCCCCCGAGCGAACCCGCGACAAGCAACCGGCGCGCGCCGCCGGGGCTTGGCGCGCGCGATCTGCCCGAACCGATCCCCGATGGCCGTGCCCGAAAAGGAGCAAGACCATGCCGATCATCACCGCCGATCCCGACATCGTTACGCAGATCAATGTCTTCGACGTGCCGGCGGGCGGGCAGGAGGCGCTGATCGCCTATCTTGCCGATGCCGCCCGGGCGGCGCGCGAAGTGGAGGGCTGGCTTTCCGCCAGCCTGCACCGGAGCCTCGACGGCACGCGCGTGGTCAACTACGCGCAGAGTGCCGATGGCGATGCCGCGCGCCGGGTGTTCGCCCACCTGAAGGCCAGGGGGCTGATCGACGGCAACCGGCGCTACGGCGAGGCGCATCCCGGGCTCTACCGCGTCGCCTTCACGCTGGAGCGTTAGCGCGCCTCAGGCCGCTTTCTCGACGATCCCTGCCCGCGCGCGCCGATCGACCGAGAGCTCGAACACGTCGTGCCGCGCCTGGGCGCCGTCCACGTCCATCGTGGCGAGGCCGCGATCGACTTCGTCGAGATCGATCTCCGCCATCAGCATCTCGGGGGCGGCGCCGGCCTGGGCGATCACTGCGCCGTCCGGGGCCAGGATCGCGCTGTGGCCGTGCTGGATCTGGCCTTCGGGCAGCCGGTCGAGCAGCTTGCGCGCCGAGCCGTCGCCGCCGGCCTTCTCATAGCCGGCGATCAGCTCCTGCTTGTGCTGCACCGTCCCTGCTGCGAGCACGAAGGCGCGCCCCTCATAGGCATAATGCGCCGAGGCGAGCATCGCGATGTCGGTGAGCGAAGGCCAGGCGGCGACGTGCACCGTCTCGCCTTCGTGATGCATCGCCGCGCGGGCGAGCGGCATCCAATGCTCGGTCGAGGCGAGCTGGCCGATCCTGCCCCAGGGCGCGGTGTGCAGCCCCAGCGTCGATCCGTCGCCCTGGCCCAGCATCAGCTTCTCGGCGGGCGAGAGGATCAGCTTGCGGTGGCGCAGCACCGGCGCCTTGGGCCGGAACAGGAACTGCGTCGCATAGAGGCTCTGGCGCACCCGCTCATACCCGCCGATGGAGACGGCGACATCGGCGATGTCCACCGTCCATTGCAGCGGCTGGAAGCGCGGGTCCTCGCCGCTGAGCGCCTGGTCGAGCATCAGCGCGTGCAGTTCGCGCGTGCCCGGATGGTCCCATAGCCGGGCGGGGGCGACATGCTCGAGCCAGGCCGGATAGCCGCCCAGGAAACCTTCGCCGAACGCGACCACGCGCGCGCCCTTCTCGATCGCCTCGCGCGCCTTGGCGACGGCCTTGTCCAGCCCCGGCGCAATCGCGAGGGGAACCGGCGAATCCTGTACGATGGCGACCTTGAGCTTGTGCGTCACTCGACCCAGTCCAACCCTATCTCACGGTAAAGCGAACGGTCTTCCTGCCATTCGGGCCTTACTTTGACGTGAAGATAGAGATGGACCTTTACGCCCATGAGACGAGACAGTTCGGCGCGGGCGCGGGCGCCGATTTCCTTGATGCGGGTACCGCCCTTGCCCAGCACGATCGCGCGCTGCGTCTCGCGCTCGACCAGGATCTGCTGGTGGATCTCGACCGACCCGTCCTCGCGCTCCTTATACTGCTCGGTCTCGATCGCGCTCGAATAGGGCAGTTCCTTGTGGAGCTGGAGGTAGAGCTGCTCGCGCGTCACTTCGGCGGCGAGCATGCGATCGGTCGCGTCGCTCACCTGGTCCTCGGGGAAGTGCCACGGTCCCTCGGGCATCGCCCCGGCGAGCGCGGCCTTCAGCTCGGCCACGCCGTCGCCGGTCTGGGCGGAGACGAACCAGGTCTCGTCGAACGGCAGCAGCTCGTTGAGCTTCGCCGCATGGCCGAGGAGCCGCGGCTTGTCGGCCACGTCGACCTTGTTGAGGATCAGGATCTTGCGCTCGGGCCGGCCCTTCAGGCTCTCGATCACGGTCTGCACCTTGGGGCCGATGCCGCCCTTGCCGTCGACCACCAGGGCGACCAGGTCGGCCCCCTCCGCGCCTTCCCAGGCCGCGGCGACCATCGCACGGTCCAGCCGGCGCTCGGGCGTGAAGATTCCGGGCGTGTCGACCAGGATCAGCTGCGCGTCGCCGTCGATCGCGATACCCATCACCCGGGTGCGCGTGGTCTGTGCCTTGGGGCTGACGATGGCGACCTTCTGGCCGACCAGCGCGTTGACGAGCGTCGACTTGCCGGCATTGGGAGCGCCGACGATCGCGATCAGGCCGCAGCGTTGGGTTTCGGAAGTGGTGGTATTCTCGGTCATTCGTTTCCTGCTAAATCCGTTCGCCCTGAGCTTGTCGAGGGGCGGCTATCGTCTTGGCGATTCCGTGCGAGTGCGGAAATCCGTGCCCAATCGCCCGCTATCAGCGCCTCTTTCTTGGCCCGGCTCCAGCCCTTGATCTGCCGTTCGGCGGCCAAGGCTTCGTACCGTGTATCGAACGCTTCACACCACACCAGCTCAACCGGCGACGCTTGTGCGTGTAGCCTGGAAGCGCGCCGCGTTGGTGCTGCGCCAGTCGCACTTCCAAGTCTTCCGTGTGCCCCGTGTAGTAGCTGCCATCCCGGCAGCGCAACATGTAGGCATAGAAGCTCATCTGGTTTCGCTTGCTGCCCGGCGCCCTTCGACAAGCTCAGGGCGAACGGAGGGAGGGTTGGCTTTCCTCACGCCTTCAGCTTTGCCAGGAGCGCCGCCGCCGCCGCGGTCTCGGCGTCCTGCTTGCTGGTGCCCTGCGCCTCGGCCTCGGCGAAGCTGCCGATCGACACTTTCACGGTGAAGCGCGGCGCATGGTTGGGGCCGGACCGGTCGGTCACCACATATTCGGGCGGGCGGCGATTGTTCGCGGCCGCCCATTCCTGCAGCGCCGATTTGGGGTGACGGGGCGCGCTGGCATGCGCGTCGATATGCTTCGCCCAGGCCTTGCGGACGAAGTCGCGCGCCGGGGCGAAGCCGAACTCGAGATAGAGCGCGCCGATCAGCGCCTCCATCGCGTCGCCCAGGACATTGTCGCTGTCCGCCGCGCCGTCGCCGCGTGCCTGCTTGCCGAGGCGGAGCAGCGGCGGCACGCCGACCTCGCGCGCCACATCGGCGCACATCGCGCCCGTGACCAGCGCGTTGAGGCGGCGGGAAAGCGCGCCCTCGGGCTCGCCGGAGAAGCGCTCGTACAGCCATTCGGCGATGGCGAGGCCGAGCACCCGGTCACCCAGGAATTCGAGCCGTTCGTAATTCTCGGCCGCCTGGCTGCCATGCGTCAGCGCGCGCTGATACGGGGCCAGGTCGGATGGGCGCTGGCCGAAGGTCCTGACGATCCACTCCCCCAGATCGGGAGCGCTCAAAAGCCTTCCCCGATCCGGCCCCAGCGTGCCGCAGTGAACCAGGTCCAGGGCAGGAACCAGTTGGCGCTGCCGTCGGTCGACCAGAAGCTCAGCACCGCCTTGCCCTCGAGATTCTCCAGCGGGACATAGGCGATGCCCTGGCCCTCGGGCGGCTGGGCGAAGCGGCTGTCGGTCGAATTGTCGCGATTGTCGCCCATCAGGAAGACATGGCCGGCCGGCACGTGGAACACCTCGGTATTGTCCTGCGGCGTCAGCCCCTGGTCGAGCACGTCATAGGTCTTGCCGCCCGGCAGCGTCTCGCGGAAGCGCGGCAGCTTGCACACCGGATCGCCCTTGCCGCTGATGCCCTGGAACAAGGCGGGGCAATTGGTGAAGTTCGGCGTGATCGGCAGCTCCAGATCGGCGACCTTCTGCTTGGGGATCGCCTTGCCGTTCAGCACCACCTGGCCGTTCACCACCTGGACGCTGTCGCCCGGCAGGCCGATCACGCGCTTGATCCAGTCCTCGCCGTCATGGCCCGGGGCCTTGAACACCACCACGTCGCCGCGTGCCGGCGTGCCGGGGAAGATGCGGCCCGGGATCAGCGGCAGGCTCCAGGGCAGCGAGTGCCTGGAATAGCCGTAATTCCATTTGGTGATGAACAGATAGTCGCCGATCAGCAGCCGCGGCATCATCGATTCGGAGGGGATCGAGAAGGGCGAGAAGATGAAGCTGCGCACCACGAAGACGATCAGCGCCAGCTTGACGAGGAAGACGCCAAGGTCCTTCCACTCGTTCTTGGGCTTTTCCTCCGCGACCGCCGCAGCGGGGGTGGCGGGCTTCTCGTCGAGGGAATCGGCGGGCGTGTTTTCCATGGGTACCTGCTCTGCTTGGGGCGCGCGGTGAGGTCAAGCCGATGAATGGAGTGGCGGTGGCGATCCGGGGACGATAGGGGCGCACTTGTCCCAAAGGAGATGAACATGGCATTGCCCGACTGGTCCGCCGTCAAGTCGCTCGAAGTCCCGACGCTCGCCGAACTGTTCGCACGCGATTCGCGCCGGGTCGCCACGCTCTCCACCGATGTCGCGGGCATTCATTTCGACTGGTCGAAGACGCACCTGACCCCCGATCTGATCGCCGCCTTCACCCGGATCGCGGCGGAGATGGGCCTGGTCGCCAAGCGCGACGCGCTGTTCGCCGGCGAGAAGATCAACGTCACCGAAGGCCGCGCCGCCGAGCATACGGCCGAGCGCGGCGAGGGCTCGCCCGACAGCGTGGCCCGCGCCCAGGCCTATCATGCCCGCATGCGCGCGTTGATCGACGCGATCGAGGCCGAGGCGTTCGGGCCGGTGCGCAGCATCCTTCATATCGGCATCGGCGGCTCGGCCCTGGGGCCGGACCTGCTCGTCGACGCGCTGGGCCGCGATGCCGGTCGCTATGAAGTCGCCGTGGTCTCCAACGTCGACGGCGTCGCGCTGGAGAGCGCGCTCGACCGCTTCGATCCGCAGACCACCCTGGTCGCCATCGCCTCCAAGACCTTCACCACCACCGAGACGATGCTCAATGCCGAGAGCGCGATCTCGTGGCTGATGCAGGGCGGCGTCGCCGATCCCTATGGCAAGCTCGTCGCGCTCACCGCCGCGCCGGAAAAGGCGATCGCGTTCGGCATCGACGAGACCCGCGTGCTGCCCTTCGCCGAATCGGTGGGCGGCCGCTATTCGCTCTGGTCGTCGATCGGCTTTCCCGCCGCCCTGGCGCTGGGCTGGGACGCGTTCGAGGAACTGCTCGAAGGCGCCGCCGAGATGGACCGCCATTTCCGCCTCGCCTCGTTCGAAGCGAACGCGCCGGTGCTCGCCGCCTTCGCCGACCTTTACTACACGCAGGTCCGCGGTTGCGAGACGCGCGCCACCTTCGCCTATGACGAGCGGCTCCGCCTGCTGCCGAGCTATCTCCAGCAGCTCGAGATGGAATCGAACGGCAAGCGCGTCACCGCCGAGGGCCAGCCGGTTTCCTGGCCGACCGCGCCGATCACCTGGGGCGGGGTCGGCACCGATGCCCAGCATGCGGTGTTCCAGCTGCTCCACCAGGGCACCCGGCTGGTGCCGCTCGAGTTCGTCGGCTCGATCGAGCCGGGCGACGGGCTGGCCGAGGAGCATCACCGCCAGCTGCTGCTCAACATGTTCGCCCAGGGCGCGGCGCTGATGGCTGGCCGCAAGAATGACGATCTGGCGCGCGACTATCCGGGCGACCGGCCCTCGGCGACCCTGCTGCTCGATCGCGTCGATCCGCGCACGCTGGGCGCCATCCTGGCGTTCTACGAGCAGCGCACCTTCGTGAACGCGGTGCTGCTCGGCATCAACGCGTTCGACCAGTTCGGCGTCGAGCTCGGCAAGGAAATGGCCAAGGCGGCGGGCGCCGGCGAACAGAGCTTCGACCCCTCGACCGACGACCTGATCGCCCGGGCGTTCGGATGAGCGGCGACGACGACTATGTCTATGACGAGGCGAGCGGGGAGTGGATCCCCGCCGCCGAGGCCGCCGCGAAAATGGGTGCGGCGGATGTGGTCGAGGTGCGCGACTCGGTCGGCAACCTCCTCCAGGACGGCGACCAGGTCACGCTGATCAAGGACCTGACCGTGAAGGGTGCCGGGCAGACGCTGAAGCGCGGCACGCTGATCAAGTCGATCCGCCTCACCGGCGACAGCCAGGAGATCGACTGCAAGTTCGACGGCATCAAGGGCCTGGTGTTGCGGGCGGAGTTCGTGCGGAAGCGCTGATTTTGCCGTCGCCACGGCGGAAGCCGGGGTCTCGGGCGAAGGCGCGGGGAAGGCGCCGCACGAGATCCCGAATTTCGCCGGGATGACGGGTTGTGCAGGCAACCCCTTTACCCTCTCCCGCTAGACTCGCCCCGTCACGGCAAGGGGGCGGCCGATGGATCGCAGGCGAATCGTGCGGGAGAGCGAGCGGGCGGCGATCGAGCGCTGGTTTCCGGCGAGTCCGCTCGGCCCGCTCTTCGATCCCGGTACCGGAGACCTGCTTCCGGCCCCCGCCGCGGCGATCCCCGGCTGGCAGGCCGAGGCGTTCGCGCGGATCGATCACTATGTCGAGCACGAGCATGTCGCCGCCCAGGTCCATGGCTGGCTGTTCGGGCTGTTCATCGCCGGCCTGCTCGTCATCGCCATGACGGTGGGCCTGCCGATCGGGCGCACCCTGGTGATCGGCGGCGCGGCGGGCGGGGCGCTGCTGCACGGCTGGCCGATCTGGCAGCTCTACCGCTTCCGCTGCGACCTGCGCCGATTGCGCGCGCGCATCCACGGCGAGCTGGTGACGCGCGTGCCGATCCCGCGCGCGCTGGCCACGCGCTTCCGTCGCCGCAATCCATGGCGGATCGCGCTCCATGCCTGGGTCTGGGGCCTGGCCGCGCTCGGCATCGGCGCGCAGCATTTCGTGGCGCCGCAGGACGTGCCGGCGGCCATCGTCCCGGCCGCGCTGGCGGCGGTGGCGATCGCCTGGATCCTCCATTTCCTGTCGCGCCGGATCGACCTGCGCCGGGGCTGACATTGGCATCGGGCCGCATGCGCCCTATCTCCCGGCCTCGAAACGAGCGGAGGATTGCCGGTGGCCGAATATGACTATGACCTCTTCGTCATCGGTGCCGGTTCCGGCGGCGTCCGCGCCTCGCGCGTATCGGCCGCGCACGGCGCCCGGGTCGCGGTGGCCGAGGAATATCGCATCGGCGGCACCTGCGTGATCCGCGGCTGCGTGCCCAAGAAGCTGCTCGTCTATGGCGCGCATTTCGCCGAGGACCTGAAGGATGCGCGCCGCTTCGGCTGGAACGTGCCCGAATGCGATTTCGACTGGGCGGTGCTGCGCGACAATGTGCTGGCGGATGTCGACCGGCTCAACGGTCTCTACACCCAGACGCTGCACAACAACCAGGTCGAGACCTTTCTCGAGCGCGCCACCGTCACCGGCCCGCACGAGGTCACGCTGGCGAGCGGCCGCAGGATCACTGCGAAATATATTCTCATCGCCACCGGCGCGCACCCGCACGTGCCCGATTTCCCCGGCAGCGACCTTGGCATCACGTCGAACGAGGTGTTCCATCTGGAGAAGCTGCCCAGGCGGGTGCTGATCGCGGGCGGCGGCTATATCGCCAACGAGTTCGCCGGCATCTTCAACGAGTTCGGCAGCCACGTCACTTTGGTCAACCGCACCGACGTGATCCTGCGCGGCTATGACCATTCGATGCGCGACCGGCTGCTCCAGATCTCGCTGATGAAGGGCATCGATTTCCGCTTCCACACCGAGTTCAAGTCCATCGAGAAGCTCGAGAGCGGCGCGCTCAAGGTCACGCTGACCAAGCACGAGCCGATCGAAGTCGACTGCGTGCTGTTCGCGACCGGCCGCGTGCCCAATACCGAGGGGCTGGGCCTGGCGGATGTCGGCGTCGCGCTCGACGACAAGGGCGCGGTGAAGGTGGATGCGGACAACAAGTCGTCGGTCGATTCGATCTATGCGGTGGGCGACGTGACCAACCGGGTGCAGCTGACGCCCGTGGCGATCCGCGAGGGCCAGGCGTTCGCCGACACGATCTTCGGCAACAAGCCGCACCAGGTGGACTATGGCTGCATCCCCAGCGCCGTGTTCAGCCATCCGCCGATGGCCGGCGTCGGCATGACCGAGAGCGAGGCGCGCAACAAGTTGGGCTCGATCGCGGTCTACCAGTCGGATTTCCGCGCGATGAAGAATGTGCTCGCCGATCGCAACGAGCGCGCGCTCTACAAGATGATCTGCGAGGGCACGACCGGCCGCGTGGTCGGCCTCCACATGATCGGCCCCGACGCGCCGGAGATCCTCCAGGCTGCGGCGGTGGCGGTGAAGGCGGGGCTGACCAAGGACGCGTTCGACCAGACGGTGGCGCTGCACCCGACCATGTCGGAGGAACTGGTGCTGATGAAGTGATCGGGAAGTCCTCTCCCGGAGGGAGTGGGGATCGCCGGCGGAGCCGGTGGTGGATAGGGAATGCCATGGGCTGTGCCGCTTGCGGCTAGCCGCCTCCACCAGCCTGCGGCCCGTCCCCCTCCCCCTCCGGGGGAGGATTATTCGATTTCGCGAACCGCCTCGCCGCCGCCCGTGCCAGCATCGGCCCCAGCGCCAGCACCGCCAGGAAGCGCAGCGCCTGCATCGCCATCACGAAGGGCTGGTCCACCGGCACCGAAGTCGCGATGATCGCCACCGAATCGAGCCCGCCCGGGCTCACCGCCAGATACGCGCTTACCGGGTCGATCCCTGCCCCCTCGGCCAGCGCGAAGGCCAGTGCGGCGGAGAAGCCGATCAGCGCGAAGATCGCGAGCAGCACGCGCGGCAGCGCTCGGGCCGCGAGCGCCAGCGTCTCGCGGGTGAAGGCCAGGCCGATCCGCCAGCCGATCAGCGCATAGCTTGCCGCCAGCACCGGCTCGGGCAGCGTCATGCGCAGGATGCCGAGCGCATGGAGGATGATCCCCGCCGCCATCGGCACCAGCAGTGCGCCGGCGGGAATGCGCAGGCGGAGCCCGGCGAATGCGCCGATCCCGGCCACCGCCAGCGTGGCGACCGACGGGAGCAGCGGGGCGGGGGAGAGCATCGTCGCCAGCCAGTCGCCGCCGCGATGCGCGCCAAGTGCCGCGGCGAGGACAGAGGCGACCGCCGCGACGCAGACGACGCGGGTATAGGTCATGAACGCCACCAGCCGGGCGTCGGCGCCGAATGCGTCGGCCATCACCACCATGGCGGAAGCGGCGCCGGGCATTGATCCCCAGATCGCCGTGCTGCCGGGGAGCACCCGCCAGCGGCTGAGCAGATAGCCGAGCAGGCTGCTCGCACCCAGGGTAGCGGCGGTTACGCCCAGGAACAGCGGCCACTGCGCCACGACGCGCGAGAAGGCGCCAATGTCGAGCGTGCCGGCGATCAGGCAGCCGATCACCGCCTGGGCGCCGGTGAACAGGGGACGGGGCAAGGTCAGCCCGGCGCCGCGCGCCGAAAAGGCGATCGCCGCCAGCATCGGGCCGAGCAGAAGCCCGGCCGAAAGCCCGATCCATTCGAGGAGCGCGGTGCCCGCCGCCGAAGCGGCAAGCAGGGCCAACCACAGTCCGGCCCTATGCGCGCTCACGTATCATGGGCGAGGATCGCGTCGGCCTCGTCGAGCGGCACTTTGCCGGCGCGGCGCGACAGCCAGCTGGTCGCGGCGATGTCCCAGGTGACGTTGCCGACGGTGCGCATGATGTCGGGGATGGTCTCGACCGCGACGAGCAGGCCGAGCGGGCTCACCGGCGCGCCGATCGTCGCCGCGACCGGGGCGATGGCGCTGACATAGCTCACCGTGCCGGGCAGGCTCACCGAGCCGAGCGAGGTCAGCGTCGCCACCACCACGCCCACCGCCAGCGTCGCCGGGCTCAGCGGCACGCCGAACCATTCGGCGACGTAGATCGCCACCGCGAAGTTCATCGCCGGCCCGGTCGCGCGGAAGATCGCCACCGCCAGCGGCAGGGTCACGCCCGATACGGCCACCGGCACGCCGAGCTTGCCCGAGCCCTCGATCATCACCGGCAGGGTGGCGAGCGAGGATTGCGTGCTGAGCGCCACCGCCTGGCTCGGCAGCGCGGCGCGGACATAGCGGCCCAGGCGGACGCGCCCGCCGAACACCGCCACGGGATAGGCGAAGATCGTCACCGCCAGGCCGACGCCGGCGATGGTGAGGATATAATGGATCAGCGCGCCGAACGCGCCGGTGCCGGCCTTGGCGCCGACGACGAGGGCGAGCGCGAACACGCCGAGCGGCCCCACCCACAGCACCCAGTCGATCACCACCAGCATCACGTCGCGCAGCGCCTTGAAGAAGTTGGTCAGCAGCGCCTGAGCCTCGCCGCCCACCCGGGTCATCGCGAAGGCGAAGATCAGCGAGAAGATGATCAGCGAGAGGAAGGCGTTTTCCGCCGCCGCCTTGACGATGTTGGCGGGAACGATCGCGGCCAGGAACTCGCCGATCGGCGGGACCGGCCCGATCTTCTCGGCGCCGGCCAGCGCGCCGCGCAGGGCCTCGGCCGATTCGTGCGGCAGCGGGGCGATGTGGAGGAACAGCGGCGTGAGGATCGCCGCGGCCGTGGCCGAGAGGAACAGCACGACGACGTAGAGCGCGATCGCGCGGCCCGCCAGGCGGCCGGCCTGCGCGGCCTCGGCAGTCGCGGCGACACCGGTGATCAGCAGCGCGACGACCAGCGGCACGATCGTCATCTGCAGGCCGTTGAGCCAAGCTTGGCCGATCGGCTGCGCGAATTCGGCGGCGGTCAGCGCCGCGGCGGGCGCCCAGGCGGCGAGCACGGCGCCGAGGATCAGTCCCGCGATCAGGGACAACAGGATACGGGTTGGTTGCGACATGCTCGCCCTTTGAGAAATTCCGCGCTATCCGGTGGCGGTTGAGGACCCGCAAGGTCGCGAGAAAACGGCACATGGCAAGAAAATATTTCGGTACCGACGGAATCCGGGGCGCGACGAACCTGTCGCCGATGACGGCGGCGATGGCGATGAAGGTCGGCATGGCGGCCGGCGCGCACTTCCGGCGCGGCGATCACCGGCACCGGGTGGTGATCGGCAAGGACACGCGGCTTTCGGGCTATATGCTCGAGAACGCGCTGGTCGCCGGCTTCACTTCGGTGGGCATGGACGTGGTGCTGGTCGGGCCGATGCCCACGCCCGCGGTGGCGATGCTCACCCATTCGATGCGCGCGGACATGGGCGTGATGATTTCCGCCAGCCACAATCCCTATGCCGACAACGGCATCAAGCTGTTCGGTCCCGACGGCTACAAGCTGTCCGACGCGGACGAGCTGGCGATCGAGGCGCTGATCGACGGCGAGGTGCCGCTCGCCGCCTCGGCCGATATCGGCCGGGCCCGCCGGGTCGAGGATGCGCGCGGCCGCTACATCCACTTCGCCAAGTCGACCTTCCCCTCCGATCTCACGCTCGACGGGCTCAGGATCGTCGTCGATTGCGCGAATGGCGCCGCCTATCAGGTCGCGCCCTCGGCGCTCTGGGAGCTGGGCGCCGACGTGATCGCGATCGGCGTCACGCCCAACGGCAAGAACATCAACGACGGCGTCGGCTCCACCGCGCCCGATACGCTGTGCGAGACAGTGGTCGGTTCGGGCGCGCATATCGGCATCGCGCTCGACGGCGACGCCGACCGGCTGATCGTGGTCGACGAGCATGGCAAGGTGGTTGACGGCGACCAGCTGATGGCGACGATCGCCGGCGGCTGGGCGCGCCAGGGGCGGCTCGCGGGCGGCGGCCTCGTCGCCACCGTCATGTCGAACCTCGGGCTCGAGCGCCATCTCTCGGCCCAGGGCCTCGGCCTGATCCGCACCAAGGTGGGCGACCGCTATGTGCTCGAGAAGATGCGCGGCTCCGGCTATAATGTCGGCGGCGAGCAATCGGGCCATATCATCCTGTCCGACTATGCGACCACCGGCGACGGGCTGGTCGCGTCGCTCCAGGTGCTCGCCGAACTGGTCCGCGCCGGCGCGCCCGCCAGCGAGGTGCTCCACCGCTTCGACCCCTTGCCCCAGCTGCTCAAGAATGTCCGCTTCAAGGGGGGCAAGCCGCTGGAGGACCCGCGCGTGCAGGATGCGATCGCGGCGGCCGAGACCGAGCTCGACGGCAAGGGGCGGCTCGTCATCCGCGCCTCGGGCACCGAGCCGGTGATCCGGGTGATGGCCGAGGGCGACGACAAGGCGCAGGTCGAGGCGGTGGTGGACCGGATCTGCGACGTCGTGCGCGCGGCGGCGGCATGAGCGGCCGGCTGAAATCGGCGCTGTCGGTGGGCGCCGCCGGGGCGCTGGGCGCGTGGTTCGCGAATTTTGGCCGCCTGGCCGGCGGCGCCATGTCCGCGATCGACGGGATCGGTCATTCGGCGCTGGTGCTGGTGATCGCCGGCGGCCTCTGGTTTTTCTATGACGGAATGCGGAGCCGCGCCGATGCTTGAGATGCGCCCCGATTGCGAGCGCTGCGGCGCCGACCTGCCCGCCGACGAGGGCGGCGCCTTCATCTGCTCGTTCGAATGCACCTTCTGCGCCGCCTGCACCGATGCGCTCGACGAACGCTGCCCCAATTGCGGCGGCGAGCTGTTGGACCGGCCGGCGCGCGTGGGTAAGGCACTGGCGAACAATCCGGCCAGCACGGAGCGCCGGTTCAAGGGCTGAAGACCATGACGCCTCGCATCCTGATCATCGCCGGGTCGGACTCCGGCGGCGGCGCCGGCATCCAGGCCGACATCAAGACCGTCACCATGCTCGGCGGCCATGCGATGACGGCGATCACCGCGATCACCGCGCAGAACACCCTGGGCGTCACGGGCGTCCACCCGGTCCCCACCGAGATGGTGCTCGCCCAGATCGATGCCTGCGTCACCGATATCGGCGTCGACGCGATCAAGATCGGCATGATCGGCTCGGCCCGCACCGCGCTGGCGCTGGCGGAGAAGCTCGCCGAGCTGCCCGGCGTGCCGGTGGTGTTCGATCCCGTCATGGTCGCGACCAGCGGTGCCACGCTTGCCGATGACGCGACGATCGCCGCGTTCGAGCGGCTGATGGACCGTGCCAGCGTCGTCACCCCCAACATCCCCGAGCTGGCGGCGCTGGGCGGCGACGCCCGCGCGCTGGTCGCGGCGCATCGCTGCGCGGTGCTGGTCAAGGGCGGCCATGTCGACGGCCCGATCATCACCGACCGGCTCTATTCCGCCGATCCCGAGGATCCGCCCGAGATCGAATGGAGCAATCCGCGCATCGAGACCGACAATACCCATGGCACCGGTTGCACGCTTTCCACCGCGATCGCCTGCGGGCTGGCGGAGGAATGGGACCTGCCCGAGGCCGTTCGCCGCGCCCGCCGCTTCGTGCGCATCGCGATGCGTGAGGCGCCGGGGCTGGGCCGCGGCCATGGCCCGATGGGGCATCAGGCGGTGCGGCTCGACCTCAATCTGAGTTTCTTCGAGCCGATGCTCAACCAGGTGACCGTCCCCGCCACCGATCTCGCCGCCAGCGAGCGCTTCTACCGGCTGCTCGGCCTCACCCAGGTCGTCCGCGCCAGCCCGCGCTATGCCCGGTTCGAGACCGAGGGCGGCGCGACCTTCAGCATCGCCACCGATCCGGGATATACCGCGCCGGTCGTCTATTTCGAATGCGGCGACCTCGACGTCACCGTCGCCTATCTCCAGCAGCAGGGCATCGCGTTCGAGCAGGAGCCCAAGGACGAGACCTGGGGCTGGCGCGAGGCGCGGCTGCGCGATCCGGCGGGCAATTCGGTGCGGCTCTACCAGGCCGGCGAGATGCGCCGCTATCCGCCATGGCGAGTCGGCGATGCCTAGGAATTCCGGGCCCGATCTCGCGTTCGAAGAGAAATTCGGCACGCTGCATGGCGGCCCGGTCGCCGGGGTGGACGAGGCGGGCCGCGGCCCGCTCGCCGGCCCGGTGGTCGCTGCCGCCGTCGTCCTCGATTCCCGCTGCATCCCCGAGGGCATCGACGATTCCAAGGCGCTGACGGCCGGCAAGCGCGAGCGGCTCTGCGCCGAGATCCTCGCCTGCGCCCGGGTGGGCCTGGGCATCGCCACGGTCGAGGAGATCGACGGCCTCAACATCTTCTGGGCGACGATGCTGGCGATGACGCGCGCGGTCGAGGCGCTCGGGCCGGCTCCCGCCTTCGTGCTGGTCGACGGCAATCGCTGCCCCGACTGGGCGCATCGGAGCCATGCGGTGGTCGGCGGCGATGCGCTCTGCCTGTCGATCGCCGCCGCCTCGATCGTCGCCAAGCACCGGCGCGACGCGATGATGATCGAACTGGACGCGCTCCATCCCGGCTATGGCTGGGCGAGCAACAAGGGCTATGCGGCCAAGGTCCACCAGGAAGCGCTGCGGTCGCTCGGCCCCACGCCGCACCACCGCAGGAGCTTCGCGCCGGTGGCGCAGGCGCATTTCGATTTCGGGAGCCGGGCGGGGGAATGAAGCGGCTCCTCGCGCCGCTGCTTCTCGCCGCGCTGGGGGCGTGCACGGACAGCGCGACCGGGGAAGGCCAAGGGTGCGACGGGCCGCCCAAGGGCTGGCACCGGCCCGCCGAGGGCATCGGCGAACTCATGCCGATCGAGAGGGTGCGCGTGCGCGGAGACGGCGTCGTGGCATGGAATGGCGAGCCGGTTTCCGTGGCGGCGCTGGCGGATTTCCTCCACCGGTCCGCATCGGCGAACCCGCGGCCGATGATTCTCTTCTCCTTTGATTCGGGCACGGCGTGTCCGGCAGTGCGGGATGCGCGCCGAGTCCTGCGTGCGTCGCCTTCGTGCAGGGCGGGGCTTTGCGGCGAAGGATCCGGCTGGCGATATTATCCGGGCGGCGAGATCGTGTTCTGATTCTGAGTCTTTTCCGCCACACCCCATATCTTGTGCCTGTGGATAACTCCCCGACTCAGCATGTGGATAAGTTTCCGAACCGTTCCACAAGTTAACGGAATCGCAGGCTTTTTCGTTAACCAATCTGTGCTTGACGTGGGGTCGTTCCGCGACAGAAACCGCCTCTCCAACAAAGGGAAAGAGGTTAATGGGGGTTCTCGAAAAGGGCAGGCTCAAGCCGGCGACGGCGCGTAGCTGGGTCGACGTATTGCCCTATGACACGATCCTGCAGCAGGACTGTATCGAGGCCATGCGCGCGCTGCCGGCCAAGTCGATCGACTGCATCTTCGCCGATCCGCCCTATAACCTCCAGCTCGGCGGCGACCTCAACCGGCCCGACGGCAGCCATGTCGACGCGGTCACCGATGCGTGGGACAAGTTCGACAGCCTCGCCGCCTATGACGCGTTCACCCGCGAATGGCTGGCCGAGGCGCGCCGCATCCTGAAGGACGACGGCACGATCTGGGTGATCGGCAGCTATCACAACATCTTCAAGGTGGGCTCGGCGATCCAGGACCTGGGCTTCTGGATCCTCAACGACATCATCTGGCGCAAGGCCAACCCGATGCCCAATTTCAAGGGCACGCGCTTCACCAACGCGCACGAGACGCTGATCTGGGCGAGCACCGGCGAGAAGGCGAAATACACCTTCAACTATCGCTCGATGAAGACGCTCAACGACGAGATCCAGATGCGCTCGGACTGGGAATTCCCGATCTGCGGCGGCCAGGAGCGCCTGAAGAAGGGCGGCACCAAGGTCCACCCGACGCAGAAGCCCGAGGCGCTGCTCTATCGGATCATGCTCGCCAGCACCAAGCCGGGCGACGTGGTGCTCGATCCCTTTTTCGGCACCGGCACCACCGGCGCGGTCGCCAAGCGGCTCGGCCGGCGCTGGATCGGCATCGAGCGCGAGAGTGCCTATGTCGAGGCCGCGCAGGAGCGCATCGAGGCGGCGCTGCCGCTCGACGAATCGGCGCTGAAGACGATGCAGGCGCCCAAGAGCCAGCCGCGCGTCGCCTTCGGCCAGCTGGTCGAGAACGGCTATCTCGCCCCCGGCACCGTGCTCACCGACGGCAAGCGTCGCTGGCGGGCGGTGGTCGGCGCCGACGGCTCGCTGAGCTGCGACGGCCAGAGCGGCTCGATCCACAAGCTGGGCGCGACGCTGCAGAACGCGCCGTCGTGCAATGGCTGGACCTTCTGGAACTATGAAGCCGCCGACGGCCTCAAGCCGATCGACGCGCTGCGCCAGACCTATCTGCTGGCAACCCAGCCGTAATTGGATAGGGGAGGCTGCGTGCCTCCCCAGACCGTCATGCCGAACTTGTTTCGGCATCCAGGGACGGCATCGCCCGTAGAGGGCTGAACCCTGCAACAAGTTCAGGGTGACGAGCGGGGCGGGGCATATTTTGCCCTTCCAAAATAGGATCTCGTCTGGGACGGTCGGCGCATGGCCAGCCAACCCCCTTCCCCCAGAATTCCCGGCCGTGTCGGGCGCGCCTCGGCGCGTCGCGGCAACGCCGGGAGTGCCGCGTGCGCAGAGGTCGCGACTCTCGTGACTTTCCGCGCCGCATGACCCTCGATCTGCCTCCCTCCGCCCGGCTCTATCTGCGCCCGGTCCAGCTTGCCGACACGCCGGTGAACCGCGATGGCGAGGTCGTCCGCCTCGCCGGGGGGCTCAGCTGGTGTTCGGCCTTCGAGCTGGTCGCCCGCGAGAATGGCAACCGCGTCCTCCAGCGCATCGTGCCCGTCGCCAGCCTCCCCGACGATCCGCGCATCGCCGCGATCCTCCGGCGCATCGCCGCGCCGCGCGCGCCCTTGATGCTGGGCGAGCGCGTGGTACGGCTCGACCAGCCCCAGGTGATGGCGATCCTCAACCGCACGCCGGACAGCTTCTCCGATGCCGGCACGCACATGCAGGACGCCGATGCCGCCGCGAGCGCAGGCGTCGACATGGCGGCGGCCGGCGCGGCGATCCTCGACATCGGCGGCGAATCGACCCGGCCCGGTGCGGCGGAAGTGTGGGAAGGCGAGGAGATCGAGCGCGTCGTTCCCGTGATCCGCCAGCTTGCGCGCGGCGGCGCGGCGATCTCGGTCGACACGCGCCGGGCCGCGGTGATGGCGGCCGCGCTCCAGGCGGGCGCGCATCTCGTCAACGACGTCGCCGCGCTGCTCTATGATCCCGGCGCGCTCGAGGTGGTGGTCGCGGCCGGCTGCCCGGTGGTGCTGATGCACTCGCCCGAGCCGCAAAAGGGCCCGCATGGCGGCGAGGGCTATGGCGACGTGCTGCTCGACGTGTACGACTGGCTGGAGAAGCGCGTCGAGGATGTCGCCGCCGCGGGTGTCGATCGCGCGCGGATCCTGGTCGATCCCGGCATCGGCTTCGGCAAGTCGCTCCAGGACAATCTCGCGCTGATCAACGGGCTCGCGCTGTTCCACGGCCTGGGCTGCGGCATCGTCCTGGGGGCCAGCCGGAAGCGGATGATCGGCGCGCTGGCGAACGAGGCGCCGGCCGACCAGCGGCTCGGCGGCAGCCTGGCGCTGGCGCTGAAGGGAGCCGAGGCGGGCGTGCAATTGATCCGGGTGCATGACGTCGTCGAGACGGTTCAGGCGTTACGGGTGTGGCGCGGCCTGCGCGATGCGGCGCTGATCGCGCGCTAGAAGGAGATAAGCCCATGCGGATTGCCCCGGTCCTAGTTCTAGCCCTCACCGTCACCTCGCTCGCCGCTCCGGCGGCGGCGCATGCCCAGGATGCCGGCTCCCCTGCCGCCGCGCGCCGGACGGTCGAGAATTATTATGCCGCAATCGAGCGCGGCGATTTCCGTGCCGCCTATGCGGCCTGGGACGATGGCGGCAAGGCGAGCGGCAAGAGCTACGCCGACTTCCGCCAGGGCTTTGCCGCGACGGCGCACAGCCGGGTGGTGACGGGCACGCCGCGCAATGCCGATGCCGGGATGAGCCAGCGCTGGATCGAAGTGCCGGTCGATGTCCGCGCCACGCTCAAGAACGGCCGGCGCCAGCATTTCCGCGGCAGCTACACGCTCCACCGCGTGGTCGCTGGCGTGAGCGACAATCCCGCGGACAGCCGCTGGCATCTGTCGAAGGCGAAGCTGGTGGCGATCCGCTAGAACCAGCCCTGCGCTTCGAGCGCCGGTGCCTGGGCGCGGGCGACCGGCGCCTCGATCCCGCCGGCGAGCCGGAGACGGATGTTGCGCCCCTCGCGCCGCACGCCCAGGACGGCGCCGCGCGCCACCCACCAGCTGCGATGGACCAGCGCGCCGGGGATGTCGTCCAGCTCGGCGACCGCGTCGCGCAGGCGCATCAGCAACAGGGTGGAGCCCTGGGGGGTGTGGACGCGGACATAATGGTCCTCCATCTCCAGCGCGATCGGCAGGGTGCGCAGGTGCGGGGGCAGCCGGTCGACCAGCCGGGGCAGCGCCGCCGCGCCGGGTTCGGCGGCCTGCCCGGCGCCGGTTTCGGCCGCTGGCGCCACGCGGTGCCGCTGCCGGGCGAACCAGAAGAGCGCGCAGACGAGCGCGCCGAGCACGAGCACGTTGAAATAATGGGCGAGCGCCTCCTCGATCGTCGGCCAGCGGGGAGCGTGCCAGAGGAAGTTGGCGAGCCAGGTGACCAGCGTCATCGGCAGCGTGGCGAGCAGGCAGGCGGCGGCCCAGAGCGCGGGCTCGGGCAGCTCCAGCCGGGGGGCGAGCGCGGTCGCTCCGGCCATGGCGGGAAAATAGAGGAAATAGCCGGCATAGCTCATCGCCAGCCAGTAGAGCAGCCGCAGCCCGAACGGTGCCGCGAAGCTGCCGAACGGCCCGACCAGCGCCAGCACCAGCCCCACGCCGAAGATGATCGCGCAGTCGATCAGGATCCGCCGCGTGCCGCCCAAACCGTGCCTTCTCCGTCCCGTTCGCGCTTCGCCAAATGGCCGCGCCCCGTGCGCCGCCACCCGTCGGCGAAGCAGCTTGCCTGCCTGCGTAGCCGCGATTGCGGGCGGCCGGCCAGCCGGCAATCTGTTCCGGTCAATAGCGTCGGGAGACAGGCAATGGCCACAATTGTTCGGGAAGAAGCCGCGATCGATCTGCCGCGCGCCGCCAAGGGTGCGCTGCTCGTCGCCGCCGCCGCGCTGGCCGGCGCCACCACGATCGCGGTCGGCCGGGTGCTGCTCGGGCTGACGCCGTCGACCTATGAGATGAAGCAGGTGGCGATCCTCGTCCACCTCGCCACGGTGCTGCCGGCGATCCCGCTCGGGCTATGGGTGCTGCTGGCCCGCAAGGGCGATGCGACGCACCGGCTGCTCGGCCGGATCTGGGCGGTGCTGATGCTGACGGCGGCGGGCTCGGCGGTGTTCATCCGCACGATCAACCATGGCCAGTTCAGCCCGATCCACCTGTTCGTGCCCCTGGTCTTCCTCGCCCTGTTCCGCGCCATCCGCGCTGCCCGCATGGGCCGGATCGCCCAGCACAAGCGGCTGATGTGGACGCTCTACTCGGCCGGGCTGCTGCTGCCGGGCATGTTCGCCTTCCTGCCCGGCCGGCTGCTCTGGCACTGGCTGATGCTCTAGCCGAGCCCGGCCTTCCGCCGCGCCGCCGGTCGTGCCAGGTCGCGCGCTGCGTCCCGCCCGACCCAGCGCGCGGCGGGCAGGGGCGAGGCGGAAAGCCGCTCGGCCATCTCGCTGGCGGCGGCATGGAGGGCGGGGTTGCGCATGCCGATCCCCCGCAATGCCCAGCTCACGCCCTTCTTGACGAAGTTGCGGGGGTCCCCGGCATGCGCCTCGATCAGCGGGAGTGCCTCCAGGAAGGGGGCGTCGCCCAGCTTCTTGGCGTGCAGCGCCAGCCCGGCGAGCAGGGCGAAGGCGGCGCGGCGCACGAACTCGCGCTCGTCCTCCGCCCAGCGGGGGACGGCGTCCCAGGCGAGCGGGCTCTTGTCGAACAGGTCGAAACAGGCCGTGTCGCAGGTCGCCCAATTGTCGAACCCCGCGGCCCAGCGGTCCATCCCCTCCGCCGTCAGCGCCCTGGGCTCGCCGACGAAACAGGCGAGCAGCCGCGCCTCGTACACGCCGGCATCCCATAGCCGCTCGGCAAGCGCCTGGTCCCGGCCCAGCTTCTTGGCGATGCCGCGGACGGTGCCGACCTTGATCCCGATGACGCGGTCCGCCGTGGCGATGCCGAAGCGCGGCATCCCGTCGGCCACGCCGGGTTCGGCGGCCTGTTCGAGCAGTCGGAGCGCTTCGGCCG
Source organism: Sphingomonas sp. IBVSS2 (assembly GCF_002127225.1). Lineage (GTDB taxonomy): Bacteria > Pseudomonadota > Alphaproteobacteria > Sphingomonadales > Sphingomonadaceae > Sphingomonas. The sequence continues at coordinate 300,601 of NZ_NFUR01000001.1, read as the reverse complement.
GCATGGCGGCGAGCCTAGGCTCAGGCGGCGCTCTGGTCGATCCCCAGTTCGCCGAGCTTGCGGTAGAGCGTGGAGCGGCCGATCCCCAGGCGGCGGGCGACCTCGGTCATCCGGCCACGGTAGTGGCCGATGGCGAGGCGGATCACATCGGCCTCGATCTCGTCGAGCGCGCGCAGATTGCCGTCGGGGCGGAACAGGGTGACGCCGGCATGGCCCGTGCCCGGCACCTGCGCGCCATTGGCCGCCGGCCGGCCGGCCGCGAGCTGGGCGATCTGCGGGAAATCGGCGCGGGCCAGCCCGTCGCCGTCGCAGAGCACCGCGGCGCGGAACAGCGCGTTCTGGAGCTGGCGGACATTGCCCGGCCAGTCATAGCTGCCCAGCAGCTGCAGCGCGTCGTCGGTGATGCCGAGCGGGCGCAGGCCCGGCTGCTCGGCGATGCGGGCGAGCAGGTGGCGGGCGAGCGCCGGGATGTCGCCGATGCGCTCGCGCAGGGGCGGGATCGTCACCTGGACGACGTTCAGCCGGTAATAAAGGTCCTCGCGGAAACGCCCGGCCTCCACCTCGGCCTGCAGCGTCTTGTTGGTAGCCGCGATCACGCGGACGTCGACTTCGCGGGCGTGGCGCGCGCCGATCGGCTGGATCTCGCCCGACTGCAGCACGCGCAGCAGCTTCACTTGCGCGTCGAGCGGCATCTCGCCCACTTCGTCGAGGAACAGCGTGCCGCCATCGGCATCGGCGAAGCGGCCGATCTTGCGCTCGAAGGCGCCGGTGAACGCGCCCTTCTCGTGCCCGAACAGCTCGCTTTCCACCAGGTTGGCGGGGATCGCGCCGCAATTGACGCAGACCATGTCCTTCTTGCTGCGCGGGGAAGCGGCGTGGATCGCCTCGGCCACCACTTCCTTGCCGACGCCGCTCTCGCCCTCGATCAGGACGGGCACCCGGGCGCGGGCGGCCTTGGCGGCGATCGCCAGTGCGGCGCGGAACAGCGGGGCGCTGCCCACGATCTCGTCAAAGGCGAGCGGCGCGGAGAGCTTCTCGGTGAGCGGGCGCAGTTCGCCCGCGGTCTTGCCGCCCACCGCGGCCTCGAGCGCGGCGAGCAGCCGCTCGGCGGCCAGCGGCTTTACCAGGAAATCGGTCGCGCCGGCGCGCATCGCGTTCACGGCATTGGCCACCGATCCGTTGGCGGTGAGCATCAGGATGGGCAGTTGCGGCCGGCGGGTGCGCAGTTCGCCGATCAGCCCCGCCGCATCGGCGTCGGGCGAACTATGGTCGAGCAGGATCGCGTCGAGCGCCATCCCGTCGGGCGTGCCCAGCGTGGCGATGCCGGTCTCGGCCTCGCTCGCGAAGATGGTGCGCCAGCCGCGGCGTGCGGCGATGGCCGCGACGAGGCGGCGCTGCGCCGGCTCGTCGTCTATCAGCATCAGGAGGCGCTGGCCGTTGCGCGTCATCGCTCTTTCTGTCCCCAATGTCCCGTTTCAGGGCGTCACTCATAGAACGGATGGGTAAAGGCGGGCTTAAGCCTGACGTAGCGGCACGAGGGTTGAGCGGGTGGAGGGGCGGAGCTAAGGTCAGGCCAATTCACGTTTCAAGGGGAGAGACGAATGGTCGATACGATCGACAGCGCCGAACAGCTCAAGGCGCACGAGCAGACCTGGAATGGTTTCAAGGCGATGATGTTCTGGGGCACGATCGGCGTGGCCCTGATCGCTGCCCTCGTCGTCTTCCTGATCTCCGCCAAGTGAAGATCGCGGTCCTGAAGGAGGCCGCCGCCGGCGAGCGGCGCGTCTCCGCGACTCCGGAAACGGTGAAGAAATTCATCGCCCTGGGCGCGCAGGTGGCGGTGGAACAGGGCGCCGGCGACACCGCCTCGATCGCCGACCAGGCCTATGCCGATATGGCCGCCGCCATCGGCGACCGTGCGGCGACGCTGAAGGACGCCGACATCGTGCTCGGCGTGCAAGGTCCCGATCCGGCGAGCCTGAAGGGCGCGAAGCCGGGCGCCTGGATCGTCGCCGGCCTCAATCCCTTTGGCGAGCGCGCGCGGGTCGATGCCTATGCGAGCGCTGGGTTCGAGGCGCTGGCGATGGAGTTCATGCCGCGCATCACCCGGGCCCAGTCGATGGACATATTGTCCTCGCAGTCGAACCTGTCGGGCTACAAGGCGGTGCTCGACGCGGCGGCGGAATATGGCCGCGCCTTCCCGATGATGATGACCGCGGCGGGCACCGTCTCGGCCGCCAAGGTCTTCGTGATGGGCGTGGGCGTGGCGGGGCTGCAGGCGATCGCGACCGCGCGGCGCCTGGGCGCCCAGGTCTCGGCGACCGACGTGCGCGCGGCGACCAAGGAGCAGATCCTCTCGCTCGGCGCCAAGCCGATCTTCGTGGAAGCGGTGCAGGGCATCGAGGGCGAAGGCACCGGCGGCTATGCCACCGAGATGAGCGACGAATACAAGGCCGCCCAGGCCGAGCTGGTCTCGTCGCACATCGCCAAGCAGGACATCGTGATCACCACCGCGCTGATCCCGGGGCGCCCCGCGCCGCGGCTGATCAGCGACGCGCAGATCGCGACGATGAAGCCGGGCAGCGTGCTCGTCGACCTCGCGGTCGAGGCGGGCGGCAATGTCGAGGGCGCGGTCGCCGGCGAGATCGTCGAGCGGCACGGGGTGAAGATCGTCGGGCACCGGAACGTGCCCTCGCGCCTCGCCGCCGATGCCTCGGCGCTGTTCGCGCGCAACCTGTTCAACTTCCTCTCCGCCTTCTGGGACAAGGAGCAGGGCAAGCCGATCCTCGACGAGGAGATCGGCAACGCCATCCGCCTGACCCAGGGCGGCAAGGTGGTGCACGAGAGGCTGCTATAATATTCCTCCCCGGAACGGGTAGGGAGACCGCCGAAGGCGGTGGAGGGGGAGTGCGGCAAATGCTGAGGCCCGAGGTTTCCACCGCTCGCAGGTTGAGGCGGGAGACGTCGCTTCCGGAGGGCCTGCTTTGGCAGGCGCTTCGTGGCGCGAAGACAGGAGTCAGGTTTCGCCGGCAACATCCGGTGGGCCCCTATGTGGTGGATTTCTATTGTCGAACTGCCTCGCTCGTCGTTGAAGTGGATGGCGAGGCGCATGAACGTGGCGACCGGCCGCAGCGGGATTCGCTGCGGGACCGGTTTTTGGAAGAGAACGGGTACAGGGTGACCCGGGTGAATGCGGCAGAGGTCCTGCGGGATCTGGACGCGGTCGTTACTTCGATCGTCGCCCTTGCCGCACTCCCCCTCCACCATGCTTCGCATGGTCCCCCTCCCCGTTCCGGGGAGGAATAGTTGGACTTCATCTCGATCCTGTCGATCTTCGTGCTGGCGTGCTTCGTCGGCTATTATGTGGTCTGGTCGGTCACGCCGGCGCTCCACACGCCGCTGATGGCGGTGACCAACGCCATCTCCTCGGTGATCATCGTCGGCGCGCTGATCGCCTCGGCCGCATCGGGGGCGGAGATCGCCAAATGGCTCGGCCTCGTCGCCGTGGCGCTGGCATCCGTGAACATCTTCGGCGGCTTCGCCGTCACCGAGCGCATGCTCGCCATGTACAAGAAGAAGGGCTGAGCCGATGCACGAGGGGGCAGCAATCAATCCCTGGGTCGCCTTCGCCTATCTGGTGGCGGGCATCTGCTTCATCCTGGCGCTGCGCGGGCTCTCCAGCCCGGCGAGCAGCCGGCGGGGCAACCGGCTGGGCATGCTCGGCATGGCCATCGCCGTCGTCACCACGCTGATCACGCACGAGATCGCCAGCCCGATCGAACTGGGCGCGGCGATCGCGATCGGCGGCGTGATCGGCTTCGTCACCGCGCGGCGGATCGCGATGACCGCGATGCCGCAGCTCGTCGCCGCCTTCCACTCGCTGGTCGGCATGGCGGCGGTGCTGGTCGCCGCGGCGGCGTTCCTCAATCCGGGCGCCTTCGGCATCCTGGGCGCGGACGGCGAGATCCTCAGCGTCAGCCGGATCGAGATGGGCCTGGGCGTGGCGATCGGCGCGATCACCTTTTCGGGCTCGGTGATCGCCTTCCTCAAGCTCAACGGCAACATGTCGGGCAAGCCGATCCTGCTGCCGGGCCGCCACGTCATCAACCTGGGCGTGCTCGCCGGCATCCTCGGCCTGATCGCCTATTTCGTCACCGACCAGAGCCCCTGGGTGTTCTGGACCGTGACCGCGCTCAGCTTCGTCATCGGCTTCCTGCTGATCGTGCCGATCGGCGGCGCGGACATGCCGGTGGTCGTCTCGATGCTCAACTCCTATTCGGGCTGGGCGGCGGCGGCGATGGGCTTCACGCTGCACAACAGCGCGATGATCATCACCGGCGCGCTGGTCGGCAGCTCGGGCGCGATCCTCAGCTACATCATGTGCCGCGCGATGAACCGCAGCTTCATCAGCGTGATCGCCGGCGGCTTCGGCGCGGTCGATGGCGGCGGCGCGGCGGGCCAGGCGATCGACCGGCCGTGGAAGCGCGGCTCGGCGGAGGACGCGGCCTTCCTGATGAGCCAGGCCGAGCAGGTGATCATCGTGCCCGGCTATGGCATGGCGGTCGCCCAGGCGCAGCACGCGCTGCGCGAGATGGCCGACAAGCTCAAGGAGCATGGCGTCCGCGTGAAATACGCGATCCATCCGGTCGCGGGGCGCATGCCGGGCCATATGAACGTGCTGCTGGCCGAGGCGAACGTGCCCTATGACGAAGTCTTCGAGCTGGAGGACATCAATTCGGAGTTCGCCCAGACCGACGTCGCCTTCGTCATCGGCGCCAACGACGTGACCAACCCGGCGGCGAAGACCGACAAGTCCTCGCCGATCTACGGCATGCCGGTGCTCGACGTCGAAAAGGCCAAGACGGTGCTCTTCATCAAGCGTTCGATGGGCGGCGTGGGCTATGCGGGTGTCGACAACGAGCTGTTCTACCGCGACAACACCATGATGCTGCTGGCGGACGCGAAGAAGATGGTCGAGGAGATCGTGAAGAGCCTCGACTGACGGCGGCGAACGGGGAGATCGTGATGGCGAGCGTGGGTTCGATTCTGGGCGGTGCGTTCGGGCTGTTGCGCGAGCGGCCGGGCGCGGTGGCGATCTGGGCCGTCACTTATTGTGTCGGCTCGCTCATCATTTCGCTGGTCATGGGCCTGCTGATGTTCGGCGCGGCGATGCCGGCCGGCGCCGATGCCGGGGCGGCGCTCTCGGTCTGGGCGGGCCCGATGTTCAGCCTGGTGCTGCTCCTCTATCTCTGCCTGCTGCTGCTCGTCGTGGTGCTGATGAACGCGGTGTTCCGCGCGATGCTGCGGCCGCAAGAGGGCGGCTTCGCCTTCATGCGGCTCGGCATGGACGAGTTCCGGATGCTCGGGCTGGTGGTCCTGGTCTGCATCGGCGTCTTCGCCGCAGTGCTGGTCGGCGAGTTGCTGCTGCTGCTGCTGATCACGATCATCGGCTTCGCGCTGGGAACGGGGGCGGTCGCCGTCGCGATCTCGGCCCTGCTCGCCCTGGCTTTTCTCTGCGCCGTGGTCTGGGTGGAGGTCCGCATCTCGCTGGTCTTCCCGCTGAGCTTCCATCGCCGCCGGATGAGCCTGGACGCTGCCTGGGAGCTGACGCGCGGCCGTTTCTGGCTGCTCTTCGCCTGCTATTTCCTGATCGGGCTGATCTTCGCCGTCGCCACCGGCATCGTGATGTGGGCGGTGGCGGGCGATTATTTCGCCGCGCTGATCCAGGCCAATGGCGACCGGGAGGAGATGCGCGCGGCGGCGGCGGCGTTCGCCGCCAGACAATTCGCCATGCCGCTCGCCACCAAGATCCTGTTCGGCGTGGCAGGGGCGGTGTTCTTCGCGGCGGGGCTGGCGCTGGGGCCGGGTCTGCTCGCCAGCGCCACCCGCGAGCTTCTTGGCGGCGAGAGCGAAGCCGCGGTGTTTGCAGCCGAATCCGACGGATCAGTCATGGACTGATTCGGAACGGACGGGCAATGAATCCTGCGCCCGTCCGCACCGCGCCATCAGAACCGGAATGGAGCGGACAGAGCATCCGTTTCGGAGGTTGGGCCTCTCCGGCGCATGGAGCGACTCCGAGAGGGCGATGACGAACCTTTCCGCGGCCCCCGAACTGATCGGCGCGCCCTATGACCTGGGCGTCAACGCGTTGCTGATCGCGGAGGCGATGGGCGCGGACGTGGTCGCGGCGTTCGCCGCGCTCGGGATCCGGGTGCGTGATCAGGCCGGTTTCGCGGCCGCGGCGCCGTTGCTCGACGCGGCGCGGCTCGATCTCGTCCTGCTCGATGGCCGTACCGGCGACGGGGCGGTGCCGGCGTCGCTGTTCGATCGCCTTGCGGCGCGCGGCATGGCGGACGGGCCGGCGCTGGTCGCCATCTTCCCGGCCGACCAGGTCGATCTCGCCGGCGCGCTGCTCGGCACGCCGCGCGCGCAACTCCTCTGTGATCCGGGAGCCGGCGAGCTGCTTGCCGCGCTGTTGGGTGTCGTCGCCGCGGGAGAGGCGTCGGCGCGGCTTTCCTGGGCGGATGTCACCCGCGATTCCGAGGCCGTTCGCCTGCGCCGGCTCAACGACGAAGTCGCGCGCATCGCCGATATCCTCGCGCGCCTGACCCGGGGCGAGTTTGCGGAGGAAGACGAGATCGAGCGCCGTGCCGGCATCCGGGCGCCCGACATGGAGTATCGCGGGCCCGACGAACCCATGCCCGAGATCGCCGCCGCCGAGATTCGCGCGGTCATCCGCGCGCGCCGGCTGCGCGCCCAGTATTTCGCGTCCGACCTGTTCGCCGATCCCGCCTGGGACATGCTGCTGGACCTGTTCGCCGCCGGGCTCGAGCGGCGGCGCGTATCGGTATCCAGCCTGTGCATCGCGGCGGCGGTTCCGCCGACCACGGCATTGCGCTGGATCGGCACGATGCACGATGCCGGCCTGTTTCGCCGCGAGGCCGATCCCGGCGACCGGCGCCGCGCCTATATCGTGCTGAGCGAGAAGGCGCAGCAAGGCATGCGCAGCTATGTGGGCGCCGTGCGCCGGGCGGGGTTGAGTCTCGTTTGAGGGCTTGCTCCTGCGCTCCGGCTTTGGCATCGGATCGCGACCGGCATCGTGTCCGGGGCGCTTAGCTCAGTTGGTAGAGCATCTCGTTTACACCGAGAGGGTCGGCGGTTCGAGCCCGTCAGCGCCCACCATTTCCCGATGGATTGTCGAGCACGGGCAAAAGTGCCTCAAGGCCCTCGATAACGCTGCCTCGGTGAGGTTCGTGAAAGTCGCCAACTTCGAAAGCGGCGTGCGCGGCGGCCACGCCTTGTCGCGGCGCATGGAGGAACGGGCGCGGCTTCCGAATGGCGAGATCGACTTCGATACCCCGTCGATGGCCATAGCCCCGGTTTGGGCTACAGCAATGGCGTTGACCGGCGATCCCAAAAGCCGCCGGCCTATTGCGCCCCCTCTTCCCGTTCCCGCCCATCGACAGGGATAGCGAAATCCCGCCTCGCCGATGGCCGACCGGGCTTGAGGATGAACTTCAACACGCCCCCGGCCTTTCGAAGCAGGGCCCGCGCGTCCTTGCTGAAGCGTTCGCGATGCTCAACCCAAGCGCGATCATACATCTCATCGATCATTGCTGCCTCCTGGCTTCGAACGACTGGGAGGGAGATGCGGATCTTCGGCGGCTGCTTCCAACAAAAGGATCGACTCGCCTTATCAAGAGGCTTTATCAAGCGCCATGCGACGGCTACCACCGCTTCCTGCAGTCCGGGCGTTTGAAGCGGCCGCGCGTAACGGCACCTTCACGGCGGCGGCGGCCGAGCTGGGGATGACCCAGGCCGCCATCAGCTATCAGATCAAGATACTCGAAGAGCGGGTCGGCGAACCGCTTTTCTTTCGGCGGGGAAGGCGCGCCGAGCTGACCGCCGGTGGCGCTCGCGTCGCAGCGCGGCTGGCGACCGCCTTCGACGAGATCGAGATGGCGTTCGACGAGCTGACCGGCGAGAGCGAGACGGTATTGCGCATCGCCACGACGGCGAGTGTCGCGAACAACTGGCTCGCGCGGAACATCGGCTCCTTTCAAGCCGCGCATCCGGATATCGAGATCGAGCTCGAAGTCGGCAGCGCGGTGATCGACCTTGCGGAAGCCCGCATCGATGTCGCCATACGCACCGGCCGCGGGGACTGGCCGGGCCTGAAGGCCGAGCATCTGGCCACGGTGTTCTTCACGCCGATGTGCAGTCCGGCTCTGGTGGCGGGGCGCCCTTTGCCGCTGGACGCCCGGGAGGCCCGCAACATGCAGAGGATCAGCCCGCAGGATCGATGGTGGCCGATATGGTTCCGGAGCGCCGGGGTGGACGACATGGGCGATTCCAGGCGCGGCGGGATCCGCATGGACTCGCAGGCGAGCGAAGGCCAGGCGGCGATGGCCGGGCATGGACTTGCGCTGATGACCCCGATGCTGTGGAGTTCCGAGCTCGCGAGCGGCCGCCTCGTGCGGCCCTTCACCCATGTGGCCGAAGAAGGCACCGCCTATTGGCTCGCCTATGCGGAAAACCGCCGGCATGCCCGCAAGGTCGCTCGCTTCCGCGATTGGGTCGTTCCGGCGTTTCGCGCTACGGCCGACTCGCTCTAGATCGGCCCGTTCGGTCATTCCCGGGCGGCCGGCACCGCCCGCTGTTTGCCGGTGCCACGCGGATCGATCCACAATAGCCGATGGGGCAGATCGAGGATGACGCGGCGGCCATCAAAGGCCCCGAGGCCAAGGGCGAGCGGCGCGCGCGCATCTGCCGAGGCCTCATGCACCACGTCGGAGACCGAGAGAGCCGCCGCCCCCACGGCGATGGCAAGGGGTGCGCCGCCGTTCGCCAACGATGGAAGCCCGATCGTCGCCCCGCGCGGATCGGACAGTCGCAGCGTCGCGGAAACCGGCTTTCCGTTGACGCCGGCCGGGAAGGACCAGCTTCCATCCGGGCCGGCCGTCAAGTCGACCGCGATCAGGCGCCGGGTCGCGCGCGCATATTCATAGGGCAGCACCATCCTGATCTGGCGGCTACGGAAATCCAGATCGAAGACATGGCCTTCGAGAATGTCCCGCCCGATGCGGAAATCGCTTCCCGCTTCCACCCGCGAAGGCGCGACGGCCAGGGCGTCGACGGGAAAGGTCCCGCCCGACATCGCGATCGTCATCGGGCGGCCGCGCCGCAACAGGCTGCCGGCATCATGGGGCGCGCTGCCCTTGTCGACCTGGTCCGCGATGCGCTCGCTCACGATCGAGGCTTCGGAACGCGGGTCGATCCTGGCTTGCAGCCGATGCCCCTCGATCGAGGCCGAGACCAGCAATCCCGTCGCCGCGATCACGAACTTTCCGCTTATTGCGCCGATCACGCCGCCCATTGCATCCTACTCCTGTCGCGCGCCCTGCGTGCTGCCACCGAGTGCGAGGTATAGCGCCGCCACGTCGCTGAACCGCGCGGCGCGGGCGTCGACAAGGGCGATGGCGGTCTGGCTCCGGGTCGCGGTCGCGTTGAGGAGAGCGAGCGTGCCGACCTGGCCAAGGCGGAGCTGATATTCGAGATACCCCAGATTTTCCGCCGCTGCCCCGTCCGCCTTCTCGGCCGCGGCCAGGGCAGCCGCGTCGGCGTGGAGCGCGGTCAGGGCGTCGGCGACATCGCCGAACGCGCCGAGCACTGCGGCGCGATATTGCGCCTTTGCTCCGTCGAGCGCGGCTTCGGCCGCCTTTTGCTGCTGCCGAAGCGCGCCGCCGTGGAAGAGGGGTTGGGTGATGCCGCCGATCAGCGACCAGAACGGGTTGCCGCCCTTGAACATGTCGCCGAAGCGCGTCGCCTGGCCGCCCGCCGACGCGCTCAGGCTGATCGACGGCAGGCGCGCGGCGATGGCGACGCCGACATCGGCGCTTGCCGCGTGCAGGGACGCTTCGGCGGCGCGCACATCGGGGCGCTGCCGAACCAATGTGGAAGGCAGGGAAACGGGAAGCGTCGCCGGCAGGGCCAGCGTGTCGAGATCGAGCGTGGCCGGAAGCGGCTCGGCAGGCTCGCGTCCAAGCAGGATCGACAGCGCCGAGCGCTGATGGCCCAGTGCCTTGACCAGCGCAGGCAGGGTCCCTTCGGCCTGGGCCAGCGCGGCGACCTGGGCCGCGACGTCCGCCTTGCCGATGGCGCCGGCATCCTGCTGGACGCGGAGCAGGGCCAGCACTTCGCGACTGGCCTTGATGCTCGCCTCGGTGGCCGCGATCTTCTCGCGCAGCGCCGCTTCCTCGATCGCGGCGAGGACGGTGTTGGCCGCCACGGCCGCCCTGGCGGCTTCGAGCCGGAAGGCGGTGGCGTCCGCCGTCGCGCGGGCGGATTCGATCCGCCGCCTGGTTCCGCCGAACAGGTCGAGCGGATAGGAAATGTTCAGCGTCGTGGTGTGGAGGCCGTAGAGGAAGACGCCGGGCTCCGACAGCGGATCGGATAGCGATTCCGACGCGCGGGTACGCGACGCCTGATAGCCGATATCGGCCTCGGGCAAGCGGCTTCCCGCGGCCGCGGCCGCCTGCGCGCGCGCCTGGCGCAGGTTGGCGTCGGCGATCGCGACATCGGTGTTCGCCGCGAGCGCGATGTCGACCAGGCGGTTCAACGCCGGATCGCCGAATTGCGTCCACCAGCGCGCCGGCAGTTCCGCACCCATCGCCAGCATCTCGCCGGGCGTGCTTGCCGTGGCGGGAATCTCCGCGGGTGGCGCGACGGGAGTATAGGCCGAGCTGGAAGGCGCCGCGGGGGGCGTGAAGGACGGGCCGACGGTGCAGCCCGACAGCAGTGCGGCGGCCATCATTGCGGGATGCGGCTTCACGCGGATGCCTCCCCTTCGGCGACGAGGATGGGCTTGTGCCGCGAGAACAGGTCGACCAGCACGGGCAGCACCAGCAGGATCAGGAGCGGCGCGAGGATCATCCCGCCGACCACCACGATTGCCAATGGCTTCTGCACCTGGCTGCCGATGCCGCTGGAGAACGCTGCCGGAACCAGGCCGATCGCGGCGACCAGGCAGGTCATGACCACCGGTCGCAGGCTCTGGCTGCATGCGCGCGCCAGCGCCTGGGCGCGGGCCATGCCTTCGTCGATCGCCTGGTTGAAGGCAGTCAGGACGATGATCCCGTCCATCACCGAGACGCCGAGCAGCGCGACGAAGCCGATCGCGGCAGAGATGCTGAACGCGGTGCCGGTCAGCACGAGGGCCAGCACCCCGCCGATCAGCGCCATCGGCATCACGGAGGCGGCGAGCAGCATGTCGATCGCCGAGCCGAAGTTCAGGAAGAGCAGCAGCAGGATGAGGCCGAGGCTGATCGGCACCACCAGCTTCAGCCGCGACACCGCATTCTCGAGATTGCCGAGCTCGCCGGCCCATTCGAGATGATAGCCGGGCGGGAGCTTGACCTGCTGGGCCACGGCCTGCTGCGCCTCGCTCACCGCGCCGCCGAGATCGCGCCCGCGCACCGCGAACTTGATCGGGACATAGCGTTCCTGATGCTCGCGATAGACGAAGGAGGGACCGGTGGTCAGCTTCACTTCGGCGACTTCCGAGAGCGGCACCTGCACCACCGCGCCATTGGCGCCCGGCGCGCCGACGGTGATCCGGCGGATGCTCTCCAGGCTGTCGCGCTGCCCGGGCTGGAGGCGCACGACGATCGGGAAGTGCCGGTCGGTGGCGCGCTCGTACAGGTCGCCGGCCGCCTCGCCGCCGATCGCGGCGCGGACCACCTGGTTGATATCCTCCGGCGTGAGGCCGTAGCGCGCCGCCCTGTCGCGGTCGGGGATCACCTGGACGGTCGGCTGGCCGAGCAGCTCGAACATGCCGAGATCGGCGATGCCGGGCACCTTGGCCATCACTGCCTCGATCTGCTTGCCGGTCTTCTCCAGCGTCGCCAGATCGGGGCCGAACAGCTTGATCGAGTTCGCGCCCTTCACGCCCGAGGCGGCTTCCTCGACATTGTCCTGGATATATTGCGAGAAGGCGAACTCGACGCCGGGGAAGCGATCCGCCAGCCGTTTCTGCATGTCGGCGGTCAGCTTCGCCTTGGTCATCCCGCGTGGCCATTGGTCGCTCGGCTTCAGCGGCGTGAAGAATTCGGCGTTGAAGAAACCGGTCGCGTCGGTGCCGTCGTCGGGGCGGCCATGCTGGGACACCACGGTCTGCACTTCCGGATAGGAGCGGATGATCCGGCGCGCCTCGTTGACCACCTTCTGCCCTTCCTCGAGCGAGACCGAGGCCGGCATGGTGGCGCGTATCCACATATTGCCTTCCTCCAGCTTGGGGAGGAACTCGACGCCGAGCGTGAAGCTGGTGACGCCCGCCGCGAGCACCAGTGCGCCCGCGCCGCCGAGCGTCAGCACCCGATTGGCGATCGCGAAGCGCACCGCCGGCTCGTAGACGGCGCGCAGCTTGCGCACGATCCAGGTCTCGACTTCGCTCAGCCGGTCCGGGAGCAGCAGCGCGGCGAGCACCGGCGAGACGGTGAAGGTGGCGATAAGCCCGCCGGCGATGGCATAGGCATAGGTCTTCGCCATCGGCCCGAAGATATGGCCCTCGACCCCCGAAAGCGTGAACAGCGGGATGAAGCTGGCGATGATGATCGCGGCGGCGAAGAAGATGCCGCGATTGACTTCGCCCGCGCCGTTCAGGATCGCGGAGAGCCGGTTGCCCGGCGTATAATGCCCGGCGCCCCGCTCGACGGCGTGGCTCCGCTCGACCAGGTGGCGATAGATATTCTCGACCATGATCACGGTCGCGTCGACGATCAGCCCGAAATCCAGCGCGCCGACCGACAACAGGTTCGCCGACTCGCCCTGGATCGTGAGGATCAGCACCGCGAAGCAGAGCGCGAAGGGAATCGTCGTCGCCACGATCAGCGCCGAGCGCAGATTCCCCAGGAACAGCCATTGCAGGAAGAAGATGAGGAGGATGCCCTCGATCATGTTGCGGATGACGGTGCTGGTCGTCAGCGCGATCAGGCCGGAACGATCATAGATCCGCTCGAGCTTGACGCCGGGCGGCAGGATCCTGGACGCATTGATGTCCTGGACCGCGTTCTCGACAGCCTTGATCGTCGGGCTCGACTGGGCGCCGCGATACATCAGCACGGTGCCCTGGACGATGTCGTCGTCCTGGTCCTGCCCGGCGATCCCGAGCCGTGGCTGGTTGCCGACCTTGACGGTCGCCACGTCGCCCAGCCTGACCGGCGCGCTGCCATGCGTGCCGACCAGCACCCGGTTGATGTCGTCGACCGAGTGGATCAGCGCGACGCCGCGCACGATCGCGTTCTGCGGCCCGAAGGTGACCGTCTGCCCGCCGACATTCGCATTGCTCTTGCCGAGCGCGTCGATCACGTTGGCGGCGGTGACGCCCTCGGCGACCAGCCGGTCGTTGTCGATGACGACTTCATAGGTGCGCGTCTTGCCGCCCCAGCCGGTCACGTCGATCACGCCCGGCACCGCCTTGATCCGGCGCTCGACCACCCAGTCCTGGATCGTCTTGAGGTCCATCACCGAATAGCCGGGCGGCCCGACGACGCGGTATCGATAGATCTCGCCGATCGGGCTGACCGGCGAGATGCCGGGCTGCACCCCGGCCGGGAGCCCGTCGATCTGGTTCAGCCGGTTGATCACCTGCTGCTGCGCCTGCTCGAACGTATAGTCGTAGCTGAACTGGATCTTCACGTCGCTCAGGCCGAACAGCGAGATGGTGCGGACCGAAGTGATGTGCGGGATGCCCGCCATCGCCACTTCGATCGGGATCGTGATGTTGCGCTCGATCTCCTCGCCCGAGATGCCGGGATTCTGCGTGACGATCTCCACGGCCGGGGGCACCGGATCGGGATAGGCTTCGATATTGAGCCTGAGGAAGGCGAAGCCGCCCGCGGCGATCATCGCGACGAGCAGCAGGACCATGAGCACGCGCTGATGCAGCGCGAAGGCGACCAGGCGGTTCATCGCGATCAGCCCGGAATGCCGGCTTCGTTGACGAAGATGGCGCCCCTGGTGACGATCCGCTCGCCGGGGCGGAGCCCTGCGGTGATCCGGATCGTGCCGTCGCCCGGGCCCTCCGCCACGGCCACGCTGCGGGCGACGAGGCGTCGGCCCGGCTGGGCGACCCAGACGCGGGCATTGTCGCCTTCGCGGATGACGGCTTCCGCGGGAACGACGAGCGCGGTGCCGGGCGCGGCCTTTGCCGGCGCGGCGATCGCGAAGCTCGCGAACATCTGGGGCTTGAGCACGCCGTCGGGATTGGCGATGACAGCGCGCACCGGCAGGCGATGGGTATTCGGATCGAGCGCGGATCCCACCATCCGCACCTGCGCGGTGAAGCTCCGTCCCGGCGCGGCCGGGGTGGTCACCGTCACTCGGTCGCCGACGCGGACCCGGCTCGCATCGCTCTCGGCCACCTGCGCCACCAGCCATACCGAGGCGGGATCGGTGATCACCAGCGCCGGTCCTTCCGTGGCGGCGCCGAGATACTGGCCGGCGCTGATCGCGCGATTGGCGACGATCCCGCCGATCGGCGCGCGCACGATCGCATTTCCAGCCAGCCCGCCCCGGGCGATACGCGCGATGTCGCCCGATGTGCCGCCCTGGATCGCGATCTGGTTGCGCGCCACGATATAGGCGGCATCGGCCGTGCGCATCGCCGCCTGCGCGGCGACCAGCTCGCCCTTGGCCTGCTGATAGTCGCGCAGCGCGCCGCCGCCATTCTTGTAGATCAGTTCCGCGCGCGCGGCATTGCCCTGGGCGATGCCGAGCTGGGCGCGCGCAGTGTCGCGCTGGGCGGCCGCCGCGACCAGACTGTTGGCGCCCTGCGCCCGCTCGGTCGAGCGGATTTCGAACAGGGGCTGGCCGCGCGCGACGCGTTGCCCGGCCTCGACGAACACGCGCGTCACCTGCCCGGTCAGCGGCGGCAGCACCGGCGTGGAACGGTCTTCGTCGACCGAGATGGTGCCGGTCGCGCGGACAGTCGAACCCTCCGCCGCGGTTCCCACCGCGCGGATCTCCATGGCGGCATATTGATCCGGGGTCGCCTGGAATATCCCGGGTTCGCCCGGTGTCTCCGCCGGATCGGGATCCTGCCGGTGCAGCAGCGACGCCAGCACGATCACGGCCAGCAGGATCGCCGCGCCGGCCAGCACATAGGCGATCTGCCGCCGGCGGGGCAGCGCTTCCGGCGATGGCGCGGGCGGGACGATTTCGGTCAAGGCAACCTCGAACGGCAGGAGAGGCGCCGCCGATAGATCGCGAAGCTGATGCGAAACTGAAGGTGGCGGTCAATCCGGCAGGAAAATCGTCGCCCGCAGCCCCGGGCCGTCGTCCCGGTTCTCGAGCAGCAGTTCGCCGCCCAGCACCGTCACCGCTCGCCGGGCGATTGCCAGGCCCAGGCCCTTGCCGGGGCGGGGATTGCGATCCCGGCCCGCCGCTCCCGACAGGCGCTCGGGATGCATGCCCGGGCCGCGATCGCGCACGACCAGCGCCATCCTCCCGCCAACGCGGCGGATCTCGACATCGATCGTGCCGCCGCTCGCCGCATGCTCCACGGCATTGTCGATGATCGTCGCCAGCGCCACCCGCAGCGGTGTCGGGTCGGTCGAGGCGATTGCCGCTTCGGGTGCCGTCAGCGAGAAATCGGCGCCGGCCCGCGCCGCGAACAGCGCGCGATCCGCGATGACTTCGCTTGCCAGCTCGCGCAGATCGACCTGCTCGCGGGTGAGCGTCGCCGCGTCGAGCCGGGCGAGCTGCAGCATCTGGGTGATCGTGTCGCTGCCGCGATCCACGCTTTCCAGCAGATCGGAAAGCGCCGCATGCTCCTCGGAGTCGGGTGGCGCCCGCCGCAGCAGCAGTTGCGCCCGTAGCTTCAGCGCGGCGAGCGGGGTGCGCAATTGATGCGCGGCATGGTCGGCAAAGGCTTGTTCGTGCTCGATCGCGGCGCGCACGCGCGCGAGGAGGCCGTTCAGCGCGGCGACTATCGGCGCCAGATCGCGCGGCATGGTGTGGAGGTGCAGCGGCTTCAGCTCGGCCGCGGACCGGCTGCCGAGCGTGGCGCTGAGCTGCTGCACCGCCGACAGCCCGCGGCGCAGCGTGAGCCATAGCAGCACCGCGCTGCCGAGGATCAGGAGCATGATCGGCCCGATCAACTGCTCGCCGACGCGCAGGATCAGCCCGGCCCGCGACTGCATCGGCTCCGCCACCACGATCAGCAGCCGTTGCTCGGGAACCGCGAGGCCATAGCTGCGCCATTCGCCGCTACCGACGCTGAAGGTGCGAAACCCGGGTATCGCGGCCACGCCCTTCCCGACATCGCCTCGCGTCGGCGGCACCGTCAGGATACCGAAATGATAGACGGCGAACTGGCGCCACGCGGCGGAGGCGCGGAACGCGCTGAGATCCTCCTCGCTGAGCAGCCTGCGATAGGGGGTGTCGTGGTTCGTCCGTGACTTTGGGTCCTCCCCGGTGAATTCCTCCCGCATGAGCAGATGCAGTACGTGCGTCGCGGTGATCAGCTGCTGGTCCGCGCGCTGGTTGATGTCGGCGCGCACGATCGCGAAGAGCACCCCGGCCATCAGCATTCCGGTCACCGCGACCAGCAGCAGCGTGCGGACATAGAGTGCGCCGGTGAGGGAGCGGCCGATGGCCCCCTTCATTTCGCGACCATGTAGCCGAGCCCGCGCGCGGTGACGATGAAGTCCTTGTCCAGCTTGCGCCGCAGTGCCGAGATGGCGACCTCCACCGTATTGCTCTCGATATACTGATCCTGGTCGTACAGCGCCGCCTCGAGTTCCGCCTTGCTGACGAAACGGCCGGCCCGGCGCATGAGGAGCGCGGCTATCCGGAATTCCTTGGCGGTCAGCGCGACCGGCTGGTCGCGCAGCCGGACGGTGCGGCCTCCAAGGTCGAGCGCCACGTCGCGTGCGACGAGAAGATCGGATCCACGTCCGTCGCGCCGCCGCAACTGCGCGCGTACGCGCGCGGCCAGCTCATCGATATCCAGCGGCTTGACCAGATAATCGTCGGCGCCGGCATCCAGCCCCGCAACGCGCTGCGTGATCCGGTCCTGCGCCGTGATGACGATGACCGGGACGAGCCGGTTCTTGTCCCGAAGTTCGCGGAGCACCTCCAGCCCCGCGATATCGGGAAGGCCGAGGTCCAGCAGGATGACGCCATAGGCTTCGCTGCGGCACGCCAGCAATGCCTCCTCCCCGGTCCTGGCCCAATCGACCGCATGGCCGGCATCTTCCAGTGCGGCCCGCATGCCCCGGCCCAGGGGAGCGTCATCTTCGACGAGGAGTAGGCGCGCCATGATCTTTGTTTCGTTGCTACGTCGCTTCGGGGCAGCCTAGCGCGGCATGCCGGACCAATCCAGATCGGCAGGGAAGCCTGTGGGCGCGCAATGATCAGCGGCTGCGAACGGCTTCTCCCAACGCCTTCAGCAGCTCGTCCATGTGAAAGGGCTTGCGCAAGATCGCCGTCGATCCCTGGATCGCCTCGATCGCTCCGACATCCGGAAAGCCGCTCGCGAAGACGATCGGAAGCCCCGGCCTGCGGCGGCGGATCTCGCTGGCGACTTCCACGCCGTTCATTCCGGGCATCGCGAAATCGAGCAGCAGCACGTCCGGCGCCGCCTCCTCGAGCAGGGCCAGGGCGGCCGGCCCGTCGGCGGCGCTGGTCACGACATGCCCCGATGCTTCCAGCGCGGCGGCGAACACGACCCGCAGATCCGGATCGTCGTCCACCAGCAATATCCGACAGCTCCTGCCCAGGGCGGCCGCGATTTCCGGCGCGCCCGGTTCGATCGGCATCGGTGCGCGATCCGTACGGGGCAGGAGCACGCGGACGTTGGTCCCCTGCGCGACCGCGCTGTCGATGCGCACCGTGCCGCCCGCCTGACGTACACTGCCATAGATCTGCGCCAGGCCGAGGCCGGTGCCCTTCCCTACCGGCTTGGTGGTGAAGAAGGGCTCCATCGCGCGCCGCAGCGTCATTTCGTCCATGCCCGTGCCCGTGTCCGCGAAAGCGATCTCGACATAGTCGCCATCGTGCATCTCGGGATCGCCGGCGATCGTGCGCAGTGCCGTCGAAATGGTCAGCCGCCCGCCGTCCGGCATCGCATCGCGCGCATTGATCGCCAGGTTGAGCGCCATCATCTCGACCTGGGTCGGATCGGCCATGACCGGCGCCGGCGAGGGATCGAAACGCAGTTCGAGAGCGATCATCGGGCCGAGCGTCCGGCGCAGCAGATCGGCCAGCGCCTCGATCACGTCGCGGATCAATATGGGTTGCAGCTGGATGTCCTGCGAACGGGAAAAGGCAAGCAGCTGCGCGGTGAGCCTCGATCCCCGTTCGGCCGCCTGCAACCCGGCTTCGGCGAAATGCCGAACCTTGTCGGGCTCGTGCATGCGGCGGCGGATCAGCTCGAAGGCGCCCACTACCGCACCCAGCACATTGTTGAAGTCGTGCGAAAGGCCGGCGACCAATTGCCCGACCGCTTCCATCTTCTGGCTCTGGAGCAAGGCTTCCTGCGCGCGGCGCAGCTCCATCGAACGGGCCTCGACACGCGCCTCGAGCGTCGCGTTGAGCTCGCGCAGCTGATCCTCGACCGCGGCACGCTCCGTCACCAGGCGGGTGCGTTCGGCAATCTCCTCCATGAAGGCGATCTCGTCCTGCCGCCAGCGCCGCGGATGGCGATCGTTGAGATAGACGATGGTGCGCAGGCGCCCGTCGCGCAGGAACGGCACCACCAGGATCGAGCGCGTGCCGACCTTTCGCGCGGTGTCGCGCGTATGCAGTTCGTCGCTGAGTTCCGCTTGCAGCAGGTCCTCGATAACGACCGTCTCGCCCCTGCCGAGCGCGGCCACGATCTTGATCCCGAAAGCAGCGGCCGGAAGCCGGCCGAGGAGCGGCGGCACGGTTCCGTCCGTCCAGCAGACATCATAGTCGAACAGGTTCTCGGCCGCATCCAGCCTGCCATAGCCGGTGCGGGTGACGCCGAAATGCTTCCCCATCAGCGCCGCGACCTGGTGCAGCGCCTTGTCGGTATCGCGCTCCCGCAGGATGTCGGCGATCTCGAGGCGAAGCGCGCTCCGCGCCTCGCGCCTCGAAAAGCCCTGGAAGAGCCGTTCCAGCGTCGCGGCGCCCAGGGCAAGCAGCAGGATCAGGACGGTGATGGCGGCGATGGCGCCCGCGAGATAGGCTTGCCCGACGCTCGGCAGCCCGTCGCGTATGTCGGCATATGCGCCCACCGTGAACACCGCGGCGCGCATGCCGGAATAGTGCATGCCCGCTATGGCAAACCCCATCAGGATCGCGGCGGCGATGCGATGGCTCATCTTGCGGTCGCGGGAGGCGAGCCAGACCGCCGCGGTGGCGGCGCCGAGGGCAATCACAACCGAGATGCCGAACCAGAGGGGTTCATAGCGGAGCGTTGCCGGCATCCGCATGGCGGCCATGCCGACATAGTGCATCGCGAGGACGCCCGAGCCGATCAGCATGCCGGCGGCGACGATCCTCCCCCGGGATACCGACTGCCAGTTCAGGGTGGCGAAGCCGACGCCGGTGAACCCGAGCGCGAGCGCAAGGGAAAGCAAGGTGAGCCCGATGTCATAGCTCATCCGCATGCCCGGCATGTGGAAGGCCAGCATGGCGACGAAATGCATCGACCAGATGCCACCGCCCAGGGCCGCCGCCGCGGCCGAGATCCATACGCGCCGCGTCCAGCCCGTGGAGGATCGGATGCGGCTGGCCAGACTGAGCGCAGTGAAAGACGCGAAGATCGCAATCAGAATCGACAGCATCACCAGAAAGGCATCATGGCTGCCGGTCATAACCATGATCTGCTAAATTCCACGCCGCACGAATTCTTGCAATCGGCTTGGCATTAAATTCCATGTCCGGAATATTTGGCCCGGCCCATTATGCGATGTCGCATCGGGAAAATACAGACGAAGAAACCTGTGCCGGCGCCGCCTGACGATCGCCTGTGGGGCGCGCGTTGCCGATAACCGAGGCGGCAATCCCGTCGCGCTCGTGCCGGATGACTGGCGGCCCGGCTTCGGCCGTCACCTCTAATGCGCGGGTGCCGCGGCCACGGGCGGGTTTGCCGCGGCCCCGCCGCCGGCCGGCGGTGCGGCGCTGGACCCGCCGGATGCGCCTGCTGCCGGTGCTGCGGGAGCCGGTGCGGCGCCGCGCGGCGTGACCGGTGCGAGCGCCGGGGCGGTCACCGTCTGCGCCGGCGCCAGGCCCGTTCCGCCGCTGGCCGCGACCGGTGGATTCGCGGTCCCGTTGGCGGTGATGCGGGCGCGATCGGTCTCGGCCGCGATCTGCGCCTCGCGCTCGGGGTTGAGCGTGTTCAGCCGCAGCCGTTCGACCGTGTTCTGCGATGCGATCCGGTCGAGCGGCACCTGGTCGGTGCGGAAATGCAGCTCGACCGAGCTGTCGAGATCGGCCGAGACGTTGGTGCTCTCGTTGGTGGTCACGTCGTCGGTCCGCACATAGCCGATGGTCGAATTGACCGATGCCGATGCGCTCCAGAATCCGAACCCGCCCGATGCGCTGGCGGCGAGCGAGGTGCGGGTGTCGAAGCCGCTATGCTCCTGCTCGCGCGCTGCCGATTGGGCGTCGATATGGAAGCGCATCGACGCGGCGATCCTCCCGGAATCGATGACGATGCGCTGCATGCCCATCTGCACCATCGTCGCCAGCATCTGCTGGCGGTTGCGCGCCAGCGAGCTGCGCACGAAGGGGATCAGCTCCTGGGCGCCGGTGCCGGGGATCGCGGCGTCCGGCTCCAGGTTGAGCGCCGCGCGCACGGCATCGATCGTCGGCGGGGCGCCCGTCGGGGCCAGCCGGATCGGATCGGGCACGTCCTCGGGGTCGGGCACGTCGCGCGGATCGGGCGCCTCGGGCTCCTCGATGCGGAAGCTCTGGGGAAATTGCTCGGCGAGCCAGCGCTTGGCGGGATCGTCGCTCGATCCGCCGGTCGAGGCGAAGCCGTCGAGCGACTGCGAGACGCCGCGGACGAGTTCGATATATTGCCGGAGCTGCTGCTGGTTGGTGTCGACCATCGCGCGGAAGATGCCGTTGATCAGTTCGGCGACGAAGCGCGGGAAGCTGATCGCGCGCAGGACGGCATGGGTGGTGCCCGCGACGCCCGCGACGGCGGTGCCCGAGACATGATCGCCGGCGTTCATCCCGGCGGCGAGGGCGGCGGGTTTCCTCCGCGCGGCGCCGGCCGCGGCTTCGGTCTCGAACAGTTGCGCGGCGTGCGCGATCCGCACCAGCGCATTGGCGATCTCGTGGCGGTCGCGCGGGTCGAGATCGTCGAAGCCCCTGGCCGCGGTGAGCGAATCGCGGATCGCGCCGCGCACCGCCGGCGAAGGGGTGGCGAGCGCCGTCGCCACGGCTCAGCTCCCCAGGTCGCGCCAGCTGGTGCTCGCGCCGCCGGGAGCGGATGGGGGATTGGGCGCCGCGGGCGTGCCACCCTGCCCGCGCACGATCGACAGCGTCTCGTCGACCCAGTCGACTGCGGAATCGACGACGGGGTCGCTGGGCTGGACCAGGTTGCCGCCGGCGGTCTCGATCGTGTCGACATGCTCGGCGAGCCAGGCGAGCACGGCCATGCCGGCACGGCCCCGGCGCAGCAGCGTGAGCGTCGGCCGCGGCGTGCGGCGGAACTTGCGGTCGATCGCGCCGACCGCGTCCCACAGGGTGCGGGCATGCAGCAGCGCGCGGACCTGCGCATTGTTGAGCAGGGCGATGGCCTGGGAAAGCGTGTCGAGGATCTGGCGCGCGAGCATCAGCACCATGCCGCTCGCCGCGCCGGAGACATTCTCCGCGACCTGGATCGCGGCCTGGCGTGCGTGCCCCTGGCTGCCGCCGTCCGCAGCCTTCATGAGCGCGTCGCACAGGTTGAGCAGCAGCTCCTCGAACGCGCCATTGGCACGGGCGCCGACATCCTCCGGGCCGGTGGGTGCGCCAAACAATCGCCCGAACAGCGCCAGCCGCTCGGCTTCGCTGGGCCGCTGGTTCCGGCTCTGCCAGAAGCGCTCGATCGCGGGGGCCGCGTCGCCGACGTCGCCCTCGAGCGCGCCGGTGCGCATCAGCCGGGTGAAGTCGTCCGCCGCCTGGATCAGGCCCGCCATCTCCAGCGTCGAGGCGAGATAGAGGCTGGCGATGGCGCGCACCTGCATCGCATCGGCACGCGCGGCGGGCGGCAGTTCGATATCGCCCAGCTCGGCGAGCATCGTCGCATGCGCATGTGCGGCGAGGAGCAGCCGCTCGGCATCGTCGACCGCGCGGATAAGCCCGTGCGGCAGGGGTGGCCGCGCTTCGAGCGCGAGGGCAAGGCTGGTCGTGTGCTGCATCGCTCAAGGCCCCGCCGGCACGGGCGTGGGTGTGGGCGTGGCGGCACCGGGTGCCGCCGGCCGGGTGCCGCCGCGCGGCGGGGGCGGTATCGAATTGCCCTGGATCGCGCCGATCATCTCGGGCGTGGCCATCTTCTCGAGCGGCAGATAGTCGGACTTGAAGTTCACCCGCACCTCGCCCTGCATCTTGGCCGCAAGCTCGAGCTTGGACTCGCTGGTCTCGTCGACGCTGGTGCTGACGGTGGCGACATGGGACTGTTCGTTGACGTTCACCGAGCCGCCGCCAAAGCCCAGGAAGCTGCCACCGAACGCACTGACGTTGCGGTTGCGGCTCGACTGGCGGTCATAGGCGGCGGCGCGATAGTCGCGCTTGGCTTCGTCGGTGGCGCGCATGTCGAACTTCACCTTGGCGGTGATGGATCCGTCGGTGACCACGATGCGGTTTATCCCCAGCATCACCATCGAAGCGAGCAGCTGCTGGCGCGACTTGGCCATCACGATGCGCGCGGCGTTGACGAACGCGGCCTCCGTCTCTTCCTCGCCCAGGTCGGTGGGGGCGGGCCCCGCCATGCCCAGGGTCGCGTGGATCTCGCCGAGCGCCGCCTCCTCGTCCTCGCCGGTGACGCGCAGCTTGGTCTTGCCGCTGTCCGTGTCGACATCGAGCGCCAGCAGGTCGGGGAAACGATCGACCATATAGTCGCGGCCCTGACCCATGCCGATATTCTCGGCCATATATTCCTCGGCGGTCTTGGCCACCGCGGCGATCAGTTCGGCATAGGCGCGCATCTGCTCGATCGTGGTTTCGACGATCGACTTGAAGACATTGTTGATCAGCCCGCCGACGAACGCCGGGAAATCGACATTGTGGACGAGGTTGGTGAACTGCTGCGTGCCCTGCGCCGCTGCGCCGGCGACGAAATCCTTGCCCGCGAAGCCCGGCGACCGGGAGAGGTTCTGGCGGGTCTGCTCGTTGGCATCCGCCATGCCGCGTGCCGGCGCGGTCGCCGCCTGCTCCACGACGCCGGCAGGATCGTCGATATAGGCGAGAACCTTCACCATGTCGTTGGCAAGCTTGGCCTGCTCGGCCGCGCTCAGCATCGCGAAGGCGGGGATGCCGGTGAGCATCGCCTGGACCCTGGGGCGCACCCGCGCGATCGCCGCCGGGGTCATGCCGCCCGGCCCGCCATGGAGCGGCGGCGATTGCGGCTGCGGATCGGAAGGGAGCGGCCCGGTCATGGTTCAGGCACGGGCCGGCGCGGGGGCGGGCGCTGGGGCAGGCGCCGGCGCCGGGGCGGGCGCGGGTGCCGCTGCGGCGGGCGCAGGCCCCGGCGTATATTGCGGCTTGTTGTGATCGACCGGCTTGGAGCGCATCTGGATCGCCGCGATCATCTCGGGCGTCGCCATCTTCTCGAGCGGCAGGTAATCGCTCTTGAAATTCACGTCGACGGTGCCGGCCAGGCTGGCCTTGGCGGTGATCTGGTCGACGCTCTGGTCCTGTGCCACCGCCTGGGCGGTCATCACCGGCTTCTGCGAATATTTGTACTTGCCCTTGGTATAGTAATCGGAATCGTAATTGCCCGTGTAGGTGCTCTTCCCGCTTTCATAGGTGTTGTTGTAGTCGCCCTTGGTCTTGCCGCTGCGCTCGCTTTCGCCTTCGCCGTCGGTGGTCACCGCAAGGTTGCCCGCGGCGTCGCGCGCATAGTCGCGGGCCATGGCGGTGCGCGAGAGCGTGCGCTGGCTCGACGCGTTGAAGTCGTAGAGGATCTTCGCCTGGATCTTGCCGTTGGTGACGACGATCCGCGACAGGCCCATCATCACCATGGTGGCGAGCAGCTGCTGGCGCGACGTGGCGATCTGGCCGCGCGCGGCCTTGATCAGCGTCTCCTGCACTTCGGGATCGGTGACGTCGATCGAATCGATCTCCTTGTCCGCATAGCTGCCCAGCGCGTCGCGCACGTTCGACAGCCCGGCATCGAGATCCGCCCCGTCCTTGACGCGCAGCTGGGGCGCTCCGCCGGAGAAGGAGTCGGTGCCGATGTCGAACAGGTCGGGAAACTGCTCGCAGAGCTGGTCCTTGCCGTCGTTCGAAGTCGTGTTGTCGTCCCGGAACTGGTTCAGCGACTTGGACACGTCGGAGACCATCTTCGAATAGGCCTCCATCTGCTGGATGTTCGAGGTGATGATCGAGTTGAACACGCCGTCGATCAGCCCCGAGACGAATTCGACGAAGTTCACCTGGCGCATGAACTCGCCGGCCGCCTGGGCGCCGGCCATCAGCGAACCGGCAGAGAATTGCTCCTTGCCGATATCGTCGACCGCCTGCTTGTCGGACTCCCACTGCTCCTGCCCCGTCGGTCCTTGCGCCATCGACTGCGCGGTGACCGACTGCGTCCCCGCCTCGGCCTTGCCGACCAGCGCGTCGGCGATCAGCGCGGTGTCGCGCGCCACCTGCATCTGGGCGTCGGGCGGCAGCTGGTGGAAGGACGGCGTTGCGGCGAGCATCTCGCGCACCTTGGCGCGCACTTCGGGCCGCGGCGTTCCCTCGGCCGGCACCTCGGGCCCGGGGGCGGCGATCTGGGCGGGAGCGTTCATTTCTTCGGTCCTTGACTGGCCGGCCGCGGTTCAGGCGGCGACGGGAACGGGCGGCGCGGCGCTCACCAGCGAGGCGGCGGGCGTGATCTCGAACTCCACCGGGCGCAGATAGAGCTTCACCTTGGGCGGGCCGCTGGGGCCGACGCGGATGCCGAGGATGGTGAAGCGGCCGGGCCAGATGTCGTCGGCGGGCGTGAACGCCTCGAGGAAGCGCTCCAGCGCCGCCAGCTCGCGCGGCCGTTCGCGCAGGTTCATGGTGAGCAGCTGGAGGAAATTGGGCGGCACGTCCGGGATCGCATCGAGCATGATCTGCAGATCGAGCTCCACGCCCTGGGGGCTGCGCCCGAACGCGACGAGGGCGGCGCCATCGGGCACGTCGAACCGGCCGCCCAGCGCGACGCCGACGATCTGCAGGATGCTGGCCAGCCGCTCGCCCAGGCCCAGCTCGTCCAGCATCGGCCGCATGTCGGCGATGCGGAAGCGGTTGGTGAGCAGGAAGGTGATCCATTGGCTGCCATAGTCGCGCCCGGCCACCAGCGTGGTGAATACCGGGCGCAGGCCCGGCATCGCCGCCATCGCCTGGCCGATCAGCCGGGCGAGCGCCGGGTTCACCTCGGTCATCGGATTGCCGCCGCCGCCCTCATAGGTGACGGTGGCGCTCTCCAGCCCGTTCTGGTCGAAGCTCGATCCGAAGAAGGCGCCGTAGCGCAGGCCGCCGGAGCGGGTGAGGCTGCGATGGCTCTCGCTCGCGCCGTCGAACCAGAACAGTGCCTCGCGGCCGAAATTGTCGCCCACCAGCCGCCGCATCTCGCGGCTGGCCATGTCGCGGCGCTCGCATCCCGATGCCTCGGGGCCGAGCGGCTCGAGATGGAAGGCGAGCGCGCGGCTCTGGTTCGATCCGAACACCGGCTCTATCGGCGCGGCACCCGGCACCAGCGCGTTGGCGGCATAGCGCGGATCGCCGAGGGGCAGGGGGAAGCTGTCCTCCAGCATCCGCCCGACAAAGCCCATCGGATTGGCGGTACGCAGCTTGCGCGAGGCGCTGACCAGTCGCCCCTTCACCTGCGTGCTGAGTGGTTCATAGCCCATGGCCTTGCTCCTCCCGCCCGCGTTCAATAGCCGGCATAGCGGGACGGGGCGTGCCCGTTCGCCCGCGGCGCCTGGTCATAGCCCATGCCCATGCCGAGCCCGGCGCTGTCGAGCAGGTCGCGCGCGATCGACGGGATCTGGATCGGCCGGCTCGTCATGTTGGGCGCCTCGCGCGGCTGCGACATCTGCTCGATGCGGCCCTCGTCCATCGCCGAGTCCGCGAGCCACATCTCGCAGGCATTGACGAGGTCATAGTCGTTGGGATGCGACACCGCCGACTGGCCGCGCGGACGGGTGGGCGGATTGCCGACGATGCCGAGGTCGACCATCGGCGAGGTGGGATCGCGCAGCCGCTCGGTATTGCCGGCGATCCATGCGGTGATGATCGCGCCGCTGGTGGCGAGCATCCGGTATTTGGAGCTGTTGCGCGCGCCGCCCAGCTCGGTCTGGGCGACCTGGTCGATCACGCCCCACATGTCGTTCGCGCCGAAGGCCGAGAGCAATTCCCGGTCCTGCAGCAGCGCGATCATGTCGTTGATCTGCTTCTGCAGGTCGGCCGCCGCGTAGAAGGCCATGCCATAGCCGTGCAGCGACATGTTGGTGGCCAGGTCGCGCGCCGCCTTCTTCACCTGTTGCTGGTTGACGGCCATCGGCGTGGACGCGCGGATCAGCGCGTCGACGCGCGCTTCGCGCACCAGCGTGGAGACCGAGGAGACGAAGCGCAGCCACAGGTCCTGGAACTCGGTGTTGACCTTGATGCCGGGCTGGCCGGTCGGCAGGCCGAGCATCATCGCGTAGAAGCCCTGGCGCTCGCTCTCGCTCATCCGGTTCGGCGCCTCGCGCCAATAGCTGTAGAGCTGGGTGCCGGCGGGCCCCTTCACCAGCGCGAGATCGCCGCGCTGCGACATCTCGACCAGCTTGTCGACCACCTGGAACGCCTTCAGCTCCTCGAAGGCGGAGGCGAAGATGAACGAACCCATCAGCTTGCAATGGCTGGCGACGACTTCGAAGGCGGTGGTCGCCTCCAGGTCGGGCAGGTCGATGACGATGTCGTGCATCGCCTGGTCGTCGCCGAGCGCCTGGACCTTGTCGAACTGGTCCTCGACCAGCCGCTTCAGATTGACGTCGCCGGCGGTGACGCCGCGATCGACCAGCCCCTCGAACACGCGCGCATATTCGGCGGAAGAGACGCCCGGCTGCTGCTTGTCGCCCTGGATGTTGACCGCGGCGGCGACCTGCTTGAGCGTGCGCTCGGCAAGTTCGAGCCGCCCCGCAATGCGGCCCACCGCCTTGAACAGGCCCTCTCCGAAGGCGGCGCTGTTCGGGTCCGCCGGGTCGGGCTGCGGGGTCTTGAGCTTGCTGTGCTCGACGACGATCAGCTGTGGCAGCGGCGTGCCGTTATACTGGAGCAGGCCGAGGATCAGGCCGACGCGGGCGACTTCGGCATCGCGTTCGGCCTCGGTCGCATTGTCGCCGGCCATTTCGGGGAATTTGAGGATTCCGCCTTCCTGCTCGACGTCGCGCGGCCGAAGCCCGGTTTCCGCCGAGGCCAGCGCGGCGCGCGCCGTCGCGAAGAGGGGGTCGAAATAGAGCCGGTTCTTCTGGGTGCCGTCGATCAGCGCCTTCAGGTCCTTGACGCGCGCCAGCTCGGCGGCGTCCGCCTGGCTGAGCTGGCCCAGCTTGGCGAGCCGGGCGGTGAGATTGGCATGGCTGTCGAGAATGGCGTCGCGGGCGGCTTGCTCGCGCTTGGCGATATCGACGAAGCGGATGGTCGGGATCAGGATGTCGGCCATTTTCAGAGTTCCTTTTTCGAGATCGATGTCCTTCGTTGGAGGCGCGGGGGGCGCTAGCGCGCGGGGCGGGCTCTAGCCGTCATCGGCGCCTCCCAATTCGGTGGTGTCGTCGGCGTCGATCGCGCGATCGAGCAGGGCGAGCGCACGCGCCGCATCGAGGATGCCGGCGCCGTTGCCATCGGCGATGTCGGCGCGGTGGGGCTGGGCGCTGGCGATCAGCACCCTGCGGATCGTTTCCGGATCGAGCGCGGCGGCGCGCTCCTGCGCCCGGGCGACGAGCAGGGCGGCGGCACCGGCGACGAAGGGCGCCGCGAAGCTGGTGCCGGTGGCGCGCTGATAGCCGTCCAGGTCCGCGGTGCGGATGCTCACGCCCGGCGCGCACAGCGCGACATGGTCGCCACTGGTCGAGAAGCCGGCGACCCGGCGTTCGGCGTCGACGGCGCCGACGGCGATCACCTGGGGAAAGGCGGCGGGCCAGTAGACGCGCCGGTCGCCGCTGTTGCCCGAGGCGGCGACCAGCGTGCAGCCGCGCTCGGTGGCATAGGCGACCGCTTCGGCATGCGGCTTGGGCATGCCGGGCTCGATCGCCTCGTCATCGGTGCCGAAGCTGCAGTTGATCACATGGGCGCCGAGCTGGGCGGCCATCACCAGCCCCATGTCGAGGTCGCTGATCGCGCCGATGCCGATCGGCTTGTGATCGGGCGGCTGCGCTGCGCCGAGCGAGCGGATCGGCAGCAGGCGGCAGGCACCGGCGACGCCCGGCGGCAATCCCGCGCCGCTGCCGCCGATGATCGCGGCGCAGGCGGTGCCATGGCCGACATAGCGATCGGTGGGATCGGTATCCGCGCCCTTGTTGTCGCCGAGCAGCCGGATGCCGGTGGCGAGCTGGCCTTCGCTCAGCTGCACCGTGTCATAGCCGCGGCGGAGCCGATCGCCCGTGTCCGGCGCCTGGCTGGAGAATTCGGGGTGATGCGGGTTGATGCCGCTGTCGACCACGCCGACGATGACGCCGCCATCCCCCGCACAATAGGCGAGCGCCTGGCGCGCATGGATCATGTCGCGCGGGTCCCAGCCCTGATTGTCGTCATCCTCGTCGCGGCGGGAAGGATGGGCAGGGCCGTCCAGGCCGACCGTGCAGAGATAGTTGGGCATCGCCGATTCGACGATGTCGAGCTGCATCAGCGAGACGGCGAGCGAGCCGATATGCGTGTCCGGCTCCACGTCGAGGCGCAGCACGCGGGCGATGCCGCTGATCTCCTCGGCCTCGCTATAGCCGCGGTTGCGCGCGCCGACCGCATGGAGCGCCTGGGCGGCGGCGTGGAGGCGGGAGACGCGCAGCGTGCCGCCGAACGACTTGACCACCCGATCGAGTATGTCGTGCTGCGTGGTCTCGGCGGGCTGGGCGGCGCGGCGGCGGACGTCGAGTGCGGCGGGGATGCCGGCGGGCACTTCGCCCAGCTTCAGCCGCACGAGCAGGCTGCCGGGCGCGGCATAGGCGCCGGCGCGGTGCGCCCAGGGCTGGACGAGGCGGCCGAGCCGGGCGGTCATGGCCGGCCTCCGTCGAAGCCGTTGGAGGGCGGGGTCGGCAAGGGGCGGCGCGGCGCCTGGTCGAACCACAATTCGGTCGGCGCTCGGGGATCGTGGGTCAGGCTCATCTGCCCGGCGAGCTGGTCGCGATCGGGAGCGAGGACGAGCTCATTGTCGTGCGCCTGGACGATATCGACCGGGCGGCCGGCAATCGTCACCTGGGGCGGCATCCCGCCGCGCAGCAGGTTGCGGCCCTTGACCCGCAGCCGCTGGCGCAACTCGTCGGCCTGGCCGCTGTCGTCGGCGCCGTCGCGGCTGACATCGTCGACCATCGGGCGCGAGGCGCGGGCGAGCACCTGTTCGAGCTTGTCCGGCGCGAGCCGGGTGATCCGGCCGACCGAATTGGAGAGGCCGCGGCGCTCGAGCTCGTTGAGCTTCTCGACGGTGCGTACGCCGATGCCTTCCAGGCGGCGACGCTCGGCGGGGTCGAGCTCGTCGCCCAATGCCGAGAGCGGCACGTCGTTCTTGTCGTCGACCGAGAGCGGGACGGCATTCTCTTCGATCATCGGCTTGGTGATCGCGGTGAAGACGAGATGGAGGACAGTGGGGTCCTTGTCGCTGGGTCCCGCCGGGCGGATGCGCAGCTCGCCCTGGTTGAGCTCGAGATGCGCCTTCAGGTCCATCGAGATGTCCCGGATCGCGAAGGTCAGGGGCAAGCGGTCGTTCTGCGCCTTGAGCGTCATGCGGGCCTGGGCGGTATCGAGCTGCGACTGCACCGCCTGGATGAAATCCTCGAGCGCCACCGCTTCGCCGGTCTCGCCGATCATCGCACCTCCTCCACCGGCAGCGTGCCGATACTGAGCGAGAGGCGGCCGATCGGGCGGTCGAACCAGGTGCGGGTGCGCGTGCGCGGCAGGTCGGCGCGGACCAGCGGGCCGGCGGGGCCGGCCTCGACCCGGGCCTCGATCGGCAGGTCGAACGTGACGCCCGTCGCGCGCAACCCGACCGCCGGCAGCGCGGCGACGCCGTCGAGCAGCTCGCCGATCAGGTCCTCCAGGGGGCGGGGGGCGGCGTCGGTCACGCGGCGCCTCCCGGGGGCGCGACGGGTGGCGTTATCGGCGTGGGCGCCGCGGGTGCCGGTGCCGGCGCGGGCGTCGGAGGCGGCAACGCGGCGGCGGGTGGTTTGGCGGCCACCTGCGCGGGGCGGGCGGCGCGTTCGAGCAGGGTGCGCCGCGCATCGTCGACGAACCGGTCGAGCGGCAGCGTCTCGCTCGCGAAGTTGATCTTCACTTCGCCGAACAGCTCGGCGTTGAGCTGGCTGTCGGTCTGGGCGTTGACGCCGACGGTCGAGACCTTGGTGACCGGCGCCTGATAGGAGGTGCTGCCGCGCGTCGACCAGCTGCCCGACGGCGTCGCATTGCCGGGATCGTCGCTCACCGCATAGTCGACCGCGGTCTTGTCCGCCGCCGCCGCGCGGAAGCGCAGGCGCGCGGTGATCGAGCCGTCCTTCACGACGATACGGTTCATGCCGAGCATCACCAGCGTCGCCAGCGTCTGCATCCGGTCGCCCGCCAGCCGGTCGCGCGCCGCGGGGACGAGCTGCTCCTCGATCAGTTCCGGAGTCAGTTCCTGGCCGCCCAGGCCGAAATCGGAGAGCCAGGCGGGCGCATTGCTCTCGCCCGACTCGCCATTGGCCTTGCGGGGCACCAGCGTGCCCTCCGCATCGCCGCGGGCCAGCCCGATATCGCCGGGATATTGCGCGATCAGCCAGTCGCGCGCCTGATTGGCGGTGACGTTCTCGTCGCGGAACTGGGAAAGCGGCTTCGATATCGCCGCCACCAGATCGGCATAGCTGTCCATCTGGCGGATCGAGGAATCCACCATCGCGTCCCAGGTGCCGTGGATCAGCGAGGCGACGAAATCCGGGAAGTTGAGTTCGTCGGAAAGCGCGCCGGCGCGCCGGCCGATCGTCTCGGTTGCGGGCGGTGCCTTGCCGGCGCCGGAGGGCGCGCTCGCTCCCGGCGCGTCCTGCGGCGCGGGCTGCGGCTGCGTGCCGTCATTGCCCCAGAACGAGCCCGCCATGGCGTGCGCGGGCATTGCGGCGTGGCTCGCCTGCCGGGACGTGGCCGCAGGGGGCGGCGGGAGGGAGCGGGCACCCGGCATCGGATCACGCGTATGCGAGCGGGCGGGCTATGGTGGTCGGCGTGCCGCCGCCGGGCCGCGAGTGCTGGACCCAGCGGCTCTCGATGTCGTGCGTGCCGTCGGCGTAGAGCGTGATGCGCGAATGGGCGACCTGGTCGTCGGCGATCACCTCGTCGAACGTATAGGTGATGTTGACGTGCAGCGCCGGCACCTGCGCCGGCCCCGCCGCGCTGGCATGCGAGCTGCGGGCATAGAGCCGGGCGTCGTCCTCGATCGTCGCGTTGACGGTCAGGCCCCAGCCGGCGGCATCGTCATGGCCGATATCGTCGATATAGATATGGCCGAGCGAGGTGCCGTTGTATTGCCAGCGGATCCGCAGCCAGCAATAGATGTCGTCCAGCCCGAAGGTGCCGCCGACCATCGGCCAGTCGCGCAGCTCGATGGCGCCGTCCTGGAAGGCGGCGGGGCGTGCCGGTGCGCGGTCGCCCGGATGCTTGATGCCGTTCCAGCTGGCGAGGTTGGTGTGGATGTCGCCGCTATTGGCCGCGATGATCTGCACTGCGGTGCCCGCGATCGTGGCGGCGGCACCGATGTCCAGCGCGCGGGTGCGGGCGGGCGGCGGTGCGGGCAAGGTGCGGGGAGCCGCCATCGCATAGCCCGCAGGCGCGGTGGTGCCGCCGTTGATCTGGCGCCCGGCCGGGACCCCGCCACTCAGGATCTGCACATTGACGGGATTGCTGCCCGAGGCCGCCATCTCATACTCGGTCTGGAAATCCTCGTAGCGCAGGATGTAGCGGCTGCCGCGCGCATGGGTGGGGGCATAGTCGCCGGGGCTGCCGGGGCTGCCGACCGGACGATCCCAGGGATCGGCGATGCGCACGAAATAGTCGCCGCCGCTCGAATACATGCCGACGACGAGCACGGCATGGCCCGACAGGATCGTCGAAGTCGCGATCTTGCTCACATAGAGCGGGCCGTTGTTCTCGATCAGCGCGGCGAAGCCGTCGGGCGCATAGCATTGCGGCGGATGCGCGGTGAGGCCCAGCCTGGCCGCGGCGGCGGCATGCTCGGCCCAGGGCAGGCCCTGCTCGATGTCGTTGCCGCAGCGCTGCGCGATCGTTTCGGGCGAGACGCTGCGTTCGTCGCGCCAGCCGAGCAGCATGGCGATGGTAGTGGCCCAGCAGCCATTGCCGGTGGGTTGCGGGATGAGCTGCACCCCGTCCCAGTTGATCGACCAGTCAGCCGCGGCCATCGCGCGGGCGGTGCGCGGCGCCGCCATGGCGAAGCCCGCGGGCGCGCCGGTGCCGGTGTCAGGCTGGCGGCCTGCCGGTATGCCGGCATAGATGATCTGGACATAGGCGGGATTGCCGTCCGCCGCCATTTCATACTCGGTCTCGAAATCCTCGAACCGAAGGATGTAGCGGCTGCTCCGCTCGTGCGTGCTGGCATAGGCGCCGGGTGCGCCGGGCGTGCCGACCGGGCGATCCCAGGGATCGACCACGCGGACATAATATTGGCCGCCATCCTCGTACATGCCGACGACGAGCACGGCATGGCCCGACAGGTTGGCCGCGCTCGCCATCTTGCCGACATAGAGCGGGCCGTGGCGCTCGATCAGGCTGAAAAAGCCCTCGGGGGTGTAGCATTGCGGCTGGAGCGTCCCCAGGCCCAGCGCCGCGGCGACGGTGGCGCGCTGATCCCAGGGGAGCCCCTGTTCGATGTCG
This sequence comes from Sphingomonas sp. IBVSS2, assembly GCF_002127225.1. Taxonomy (GTDB): domain Bacteria; phylum Pseudomonadota; class Alphaproteobacteria; order Sphingomonadales; family Sphingomonadaceae; genus Sphingomonas. The sequence goes on along the minus strand of NZ_NFUR01000001.1, from coordinate 267,355 downwards.
CGGCCGCAACGCTGCGCGATCGTCGCCGGCTCATAGCATTTCTGGTCCTTCCAGCCGATCAGCATCGCCAGCGTGGTCGCCCAGCAGGCATTGTCGTTGGGCTGGGCGATCCAGTCGACGCCGTTCCAGTTGATGCTGCGGCCCGTCGCCTGGGCGCGGGCATAGGCGATCGTGCTCGCCGAGGCGCGCAGCGGATCGGGCCGGCTCGCGCTTTCGAGCCTTTCGAGCAATGGCGTGACCGCTGCCTCGGCCAGGCCGAGGTCGAGCGCTTCCCCGATCCGCGCCGCGAACATGCCGCCGATCCGGCTGGCCCGGTCTCGCGCGCCGGTGCCGGGCAGGGCCGGGGGCACATAGGCGGCTTCTTCCTGCCCGAATTGCAGCGCGAAGCCCGCGCCGATCGAGACCGCGCCGCCGATGCCCTGGTCGGCGCCGTCGAGCCACAGCTCGGCGCCCACCACGATCTCGTCGCCGACATTGAGGGCGGCCACCTTGCGCAGGCCGGCAAAGCCGTCGATGCCGCCGGCATTGTAGCCGAGCTTGAGCCTGGCCTGGAGCGCGAGCTTCAGATGCTCGATGAAGTCGCTGACGCCCTGCGCGTCGAAGCTGGAATCGGCAGTGCCGAACAGCGCGGCCTGGCCGTCGGGCGCGAAGACGGCGCCCAGGCCGCCGCCGAACACCGGCGTATCGAGCGCGGGGCCGACCGAGATCGTCACGTTGCTGCGCGCCGCGAGCTGGGGCAGCGCGGCGAGGAACGCGTTGAGCGGGTTGATCAGCCCGGTGATCCCGAAGCCGGCCTGCCATGCGGCGACGAAGGTGCTGCTGGCGCCGCCGAACCGGTAGAGGCGCGGCGGATTGACTTCGCTGCCCGCCGTCGCGGCGGCGGTGCGCACCTTCTCCATGATCCAGCCGAGCGCATCGCCGGCGCCGAGCCCCGATGCCATGTTGAGCGCAACGCCGCCGCGCGATCCCGCCGCCATGGGCGCGGACCGCGCGAGCCCGGCGCTCTTCGCGGGGATATCGGGCATCGGGCCGAAGCCGTCGTCATAGCTGTTGCCGCCGCCCGGCGCCGCCGGAGTTCGCGTCGCGGCGATCGGCGCGGCGGCGGCGGGCGGGGGCGCCGCCGCACGGCTGCCGGGCTGCGGGGCATCGCCCGCCCATTCGAGCACGGGCGTGGTGCGCGGGGCCGTGTAGCTGCGGCGCAGGCTGCGCCCGGTGAAATTGCTGAGCGCGACATAGGGACTGCCCTCGCGCGGCAGCGCGTCCACGTTCAGCCCGCCATTGCCGGCATGGCCGGTCGCGAGCCCGAAATAGATCTTCTGGCCGCCGATGAAGCGCGCGAGCACTTCGGGCGGCACCACGAACACGCCGTCGCCGCGCGGCACGCTGAGCCGCCCCTGCTCGTCGCTGCAATAGAAATTGGCGGCGGTGCGATGCGGCTTGTTCGCGGGATCGAACAGCGAGACGTCGGTCGCCAGCACCACCTGCACCTCGACATCGGGCCGGTCGACGCGAACGGCGAACCCCAGCATCGGGAACCGATCGCTGACCTCCATGCGGTTGGGACGGATCTGAGCAGTCATGGATCACCTGTCGTTGCTGGAAGGGGAATTGCGGCCGGCATCGTCGCCGGGGGCCGTATCGGATCGCGTGCGCGCGGCGCGCAGCGCGCGGGCGCGCTCCTCGAAGTCGCCGATCGAGGAGAGGACGATGTCGAAGGGGCAGCTTTCCTGGCCGATCTGGGCGACCGGCCCATTTTCGCGCTCATGCTCGTGGACCGAGCGGGCGAGGAGTTCGGAAAGCATCTTCGCATAGGGCGGGGTGAGCACCAGCCGCGTGTGGATGGCGATCGCGCCGACGCCTTCATTGCCGCTCGGATAATATTGGCCGAGATCGATCAGGAACTCGAAGGGGTTCTGGCCGAGCTCGAAATAATTGACGTAGCTGGCGGGCGCGCGGGATGTCTCGCCGCGTATCGCCGCGTCCGCATCCCTGTCCGCCACGCTGCCCTGGTTCATCCGGCATGCCTCCTGACGGATCGGGAGCAAGCCGCGTGCCAGACCATGAAATGACTTTATTGCAAGGGATTACCCTGTCGGCCTGCCTATGGCTGCGTAACAATGGCACGGCACCGACGTATCAGGGTTACGCGCGCCCGTTACAGCGCGGGGCCGTCCTCGGGGCCTTCGGGGCCGGCGCGGGTCATCTCGTACTTGGTCATCTTGCGGTAGAGCGTCATCCGCGACCAGCTGAGTGCGCGCGCGGCCTCGGCGCGGTTCCAGTCGGTGCGGTCGAGCGCGGCGCGGATACGGGCGCGCTCGTCCTTGCCCGAGCGATCGAAGCTGCGCTGCAGCCGCACAAAGGCATCGGGGATATGGTCGCGCCGGATCGCGCCGCGCGGGGGATCGATGAAGACGGCCTCGACGAAGTTGCGCACCTCGCGGACATTGCCCGGCCAGTCATAGTGCATCAGCAGGTCGAGCAGCTCGGCATCGGGCGCGGCGACGTCGCAGCCGCAGCGGCGATTGAAGCGCTCGATGAAGTGCGTGATGTAGAGCGCGATGTCCTCGGTTCGCTCGGCGAGATCGGGCAGCGTCACCCGGGCGACATTGAGCCGATAATAGAGGTCGGCGCGAAAGCTGCCTTCCTCCACCTGCTGCTCGACGTCGCGGTTGGTCGCCGCGATCACGCGCAGATCGACCTTCACCGGCTTTTCGCGCCCGATCGGCTGCACTTCCTTCTCTTCCAGCAGCCGCAGAAGCTTGACCTGGCTGAACGGCGAGAGCTCGCCGACCTCGTCGAGGAACAGCGTGCCGCCGGCGCCGGCGATCACCGCCTTGCCCGTCTGGCTGCGTACCGCCCCGGTGAAGCTGCCGCGTTCGAACCCGAACAGCTCGGCCTCGAACAGGCTGTCGGGAACCGCGCCGCAGTTGATCGCGACGAAGGGCGCGCAGCGGCGCTCGCTCAACGCATGGATGGTGCGCGCGCAATGTTCCTTGCCGGTGCCGGTGGAGCCGGTGATCAGCGCCGGGGCGTCGCAGCGCGCGATCTTGGGAACGATGGTACGCAGCCGCACCATTGCTTCGCTGTCGCCCAGCAATCCGGTCACGAGATCGTCCACGCCCGCTCACCCGACAGCATTGCGCGCCCGCCCCGGAGCGATACCGGGGACGTTCGACCATGAGAACACGGAAAGACGCGGCGCGCCTTCCGGAACTGGCAATGTACATGTGAAGCAGCCGCGACCCCTTGGCGGCCATGATATCTAAGGCGACTCGACAGGCTGTGGATAACTTTAACAGACCGGACAGTCGACTCCTATTAATGGTGGATACTTCGTCTACTCTTCCGCCGATATCCGATTTCGGGATCGAGACCGTGCGATGCGGGAAATCCCACCGGGCCGGATCTTTCGTCGGGTCTATAAACGCGAATGGCGGAAGATCGGCCCTGCGATCCCCCGCCATTCGCGTTCATGCGCGGCCGCGCGCGGTCAGTTCGCCGTGAAGACGGTCGCGCCCGCGGGGTTGTACTTCACGGTGACGTAGGAATTGTCGCACACATTGATGCCCATCCATACGCTGTTGCTGTTGTCGGCGAAGTTGAGCTTCAGATCGTATTTGCAGACGGTGCCCTTGTTGAAATGCACCGTCATCCGGGCACCGGACTTCACCGTCGCGTCGTCCTTCTTGAAATCGGGATCGATCTTGTTGGGTTGCCAGGTGGTGGTGCCCGTCGGCGCGATCTCGACCGTCTTGATCGCCTTGCCGGTATTGTTGATCAGCACGAAATCCCAATCGTCCGCCATTGCGGGCGTTGCGATCACGATTGCGGCAATTGTCGCCAGACCCAGTTTCAGCATGAAATGCCCCTCCTGCTTTTGCCGGCAAAATGCGCCTGTCCGCGGCACTCCGCAAGCCGATTCAGAGGGAGCGGACCAGGCGGATCGCTTCGGCGATCCAGGGCGGGTCGGCCACCACTTGCTGGCGGGCGCCGGCGCCGAGGGGGAGGAGGTGGAGCCGGTCGCCCTCCCGCCCGATCAGCCGTCCGAACAGGAAGCGGCCGGCAGGGCGAGGCACGAGCACGTCGCGGTTGAGCGCACCGGCAAACCCCTCGGGCGCCAGCGTGCGGCACCAGATCTCGTCCCCGGCGCGATAGTCGCCGATGCCCGCCGCCACCGCCACCGCCACCATGCCCGGCTCGGCATGCGGGGGCACTACTGCCGCCGGCCGGCGCGGCGCCTGGGCCCCGGCATTGTCGAGCATGGCCGCCACCGGGATCTCCGGCCGTTCGGGCAGCCTGACCAGGTCGGCACTGTCCACCCCGAGCGCGGCGGCGATGCGATTGAGCCATCCGACCGAGACGGTGCGCGTGCCCATCTCCAGCCGGCCGATCGTCTGCGCCGTGGTGGCGGGCACGCAACGCGCCGCCACTTCTTCCAGCGTGAGCCCCTTGGCGCGGCGCACTTCGCGGATGGCGGTGATCATCGGCACGTCTCCTAACCAAATCGGTTTTCTTCTTTCCTACAATCGAGCCGTCATGGCAAGGGGGTGGAACGGAAACAAAAGGAGATCATGCATGCGCGAGCTGGTGGAGCGGACGATCGCGGACGGGGCCGGGCCCCGGCGGCGGGTCACGGTGAACCAGGCCGAATCGCCGCTGGCGTGGCTGGCGGCGCGCGGCCATGTCAGCGTGCGGCAGCTCGAGGCTGGGGAAAGGCTTCGTGCCGATTACGAGACGGCGGCGTTGGGGCCACGCGTCACGATGCGCTGGGACGCCGCGCCGGTTGGGCGGTCGCCGGGCGGCGCGCCGGAACGGCTCGACCCCAGCCTGGCACAGATCGCCGCGCGGCGCCGGTTCGACGGAGCGGTGACGGCGGCCGGTGCCGGGCTTGCCGACATATTGTGGCGCGTGGTCTGTGCGGGCGAGGGATTGGGGCCGGCGGAGAAGGCGCTGGGCTGGCCGAGCCGCGCGGGCAAGCTGGTGCTCTGCTTCGCGCTCGATCGCGTCGCCGATTTCTACGGCATCAGGTGAGCGGCTCGGGTGCTGCGGTGCCCTTGCCCACGAAGCGGCCATAGGCCCAGCCGATTCCGATCAGCGCGAGGCCGAGGCCGAGGAAGGAAAGGATGCGCAGCAGCCCGTCGAGTGCCGCGGCATCGATCAGGAATACCTTGAAGGTGACGCCGGTAAGCAAGGCCAGGCCGAAGACGCGCAGGTCGCGCGCGCCGGCGGCAATGCCCCGCCACAGCCAGAACAGCGCGAGCGCCAGCATCGCGGCGCTGTATCCGCCATTCTCGCCCGTGCCGATCGGACCGGTGAGCAGGTTGCCATGTGCGGCCTGGCGCACCGCCGCCAGCACGGCCAGGAGGGCGAGCAGCGCCGCGCCCGGCCGCCAGCGCGGGGGCAGGGTCCACAGCCAGAAGCTGGCGAGCGCGAGATGGAGCACGGCGGCGTTGAGGAGCGGCAATGGGCCGACCGCCTGGGGCTCCGCCAGCGGCGTGAGCAGCAACAGGTCGAACCACAGGATCCGGAACAGGCCGAGCGCGAGCAGCGCATGGCCGAGCGTGGCCGCCCTTGCGCGGCGCAGGAGCAGCCAACCGGCGGCGAGGCAGGCCTGGGTGAGCAGTGCGCGCTCGACGAAGCCGAACGTCTCGAAACGCGGCAGGGTGGCGATGGCGAGCGGCTGTTTGGCGAGCGCATAGAGCAGCAGCACGCCGAGCGTGATGGCGAAGAGCGACGCGACCCGGCGGACCCGGCCGAACTGCGCGGGGTCGAGGAGCAGTGCGGCGGCAAGCGCCACCGGCAGCGCCAGGTCGCGCAGCAGCTCGGGCAAGGCGGGGAGCAGCGCATAGGGGAGCCGCTCTCCGGAAAGCGAGGCGAGGATCAGCTCGCTCAGCGCGCCGAGCGGCAGCGCGGCGGCGATCAGCGCGGCGGCGAGGGGATAGGCGGGCAACTCGTAGAGCAGCGGCGCGCGTATCTTGCGCGCCCACCAGGCGAGGGCGGCGGCGATGCAGGAAAGCGGCAAAGCGAGCCAGTCGCTCGGCACGAACTGGCCCAGGCCAAGTCCCGCGAGGAAGGCCGCCAGCGCAGTCGCCGGGACGAGCGGCGACTGCGTGCGGTCGGCACGGCTTCGCCAGGCCAGGCCGGACACTGCGGCCGCAGCCGCCAGCTCGATCCATCCCCATTGCACGGCGGATAGCAGCCCCGGCGCGCGCAAATGGGCGATGAGGAGAGGACCGGCGGTGCCGAGCAGCGCGATTCCCGCCCAGAGCGGGTGGCGCCGCGCCAGCGCATGGCCAGGGACGGCGAACAGCCCGGTGGCGAGAATCGCGGCGACCGGCGTGAAGCTGGGCGCGCGCAGGTCGATCGCGAGCATCTCGAGCACGAGCAGCAAGGCACAGGCGGCAAGCGCGCCGGGAAGGTAGATCGTGTCGCGCCAGGCGAGGAAAAGCGCGGCGGCGGCGAGGGTGAGGTAAAGGCTCCAGGCGAGCCAGCCGAAATCGAGCGCCGGGGCAAGTATGGCGAGTTGCACGCATCCTGCCACCAAGGGGGCCAGACGAAGCCAGCGATTGCCCGCGCCCGTGGCCGGCAGCGCTGCGCTGGCGCCGATCGCGAGCAGCATGGTGAAGGCGCCGACAGCGGAGAGATCGCCCTCGCGCGCCACCAGCATCGCGATTAGGAAATTGACCCAGGCGAAGCCCGCGACGCAGGCTGCCAGCGCCAGCCAGGCCCAGCCGCGATGGATGGCCAGGCCGAACAGGGCGGCAGTGAACAGCGCGAGATAGACGAGCAGCGGGCCGATCCCCGCTGCATCGAACCCGGCGACCAGGGGCGCGGCAAACCCGCCGATCAGCGCCATCGCCGCAGTGGGCGGCCCGTGGCGCAGCGCCAGGGCGAGCGCGCCGCCGGTGATCAGCAGCACGAGCAGGAAAGCGGTGAGCGGTGCGATCAGATGATAGAGCGCCGCCGCCATGTAGAGCGTGCCGTAGAGGCTCGCGATTCCCGCCCCGGCCAGCGCCTGGGCCACGCGTGGATCGTCGGCGGTGGCGGGCAGGCGCCGTACGATTTCGCTGCCCGCGATCAGCGTCGCGCCGAACAGCGCCGCGAGCACGGTTCGCGTTCCCGGCCCGAGCAATCCGCTCTCGATGGAATAGCGGACGAGGAAGAAGCCGGCGAGCACCAGCGCCGCGCCGCCGATCCAGATCGGCAATCGCCCGCCGATCAGCGTCTCGAGGCTGAACTGGGGCAGGGGCCGCGGCTCGACTCCGGTCCGCGCGGGCGCCTGCTTCGGCTGGGCTTCGGCGACCCGGCTCGGCGCTTCGATTGCGGGGGCGGGCGGCGCCGGGGATTCGGGTTGGTGCGCCGGTGCCTCGGGCCCGGCATGGTCACGCACGGCGATCAGCGATTCGACACGGCGCAGTTCTTCCTCCAGAAAGGCGATGCGCCGCAGCACGACATAAAAGGCCGCAGCCGCGCCCAGTACGAGGAGGAGAGTGAGAGCAATCACGCATCCCCTCTTCGCATAGTGGAGCGCACCTGTCGCGCATAAACCAGTTGCAAATGGCAACTGATTCGATAGCCTGATGCCCAAGCCGAGGAGAGGTTGGCATGATCGTGTTTGGTTCGACGCTTTCGCCCTATGTGCGCAAGGTAATGGTGTTCGGTGCCGAGAAGGGGCTGGATCTCGAGCTGCAGGCCGCCGGCATGGGCCGGGGCGGGCCGGAGTTCATGGCGGCGAGCCCGTTCGGCAAGATGCCGGGCTTCAAGGATGACGATTTCCTGATCTCGGACAGTTCGGCGATCGTCGCCTATCTCGATGCCAAATATCCCGAGCCGAGCCTGATCCCGGCCGAGCCGCGCGCACGTGCGCGGACGATCTGGTTCGACGAGCTTGCCGACACGATCATGATGGCAGCGGGTGGCGCGATCTTCGGCCAGCGCTTCGTGCGCCCGCGGGTGCTCAAGATGGAGTGCGACCATGCCGCGGCGGACGCCGCCGAGCGCGATCTGATGCCGCCGATCCTCGCCTATCTGGAAACCGCGATCCCCGAGAGCGGATTCCTCGTCGAAGATCGGCTGACCCTGGCGGACATCGCGGTGGCGAGCCCGCTCGCGACGCTGGGCTGCATCGGTGTGACCGTGGACGCCACGATCTATCCGCGACTGGCGGAATGGGTTGCGGCGATGCACGCCCGGCCGAGCTTCGCCGCCATCATCACGCGCGACCGGGCGATGATCGATGCGATGGGTGGCCCGGTGCAGCGCGAGGTGCTTGCCGGCTAGCCAGCGCGGCCCGGCGTGCCTAGATGGGCGCCATGCGGCTCGCCTTCATCAAATGCCACGGCTCGGGGAATGATTTTCCCCTGTTCGACGCGCGTGCGCTCGACTTGCCCGATGCGGATTGGGCGGGCGTGGCGCGCGCGCTAGCCGATCGTGCCGGGCCGGTTGGTGGCGACGGCCTGTTGCTGCTCACCGAGGGGGACGATGCCGGTCATGATTTCGGCATGCGCATGTTCAATTCGGACGGTTCGGAAGCGGAGACCTGCCTCAACGGCTTGCGCTGCGTCGCGCGGCTGGGATTCGAACTGCTCGGCGTCGATGCGGCGCGGGTGCGGCTGAAGACGAGCAGTGCCGAAGTGGCCCGTGCCGAGCCGCTCGCGCCGGGCGTGGTGACGATTCGCGAGACTGCCGGCCCGGCTGCCACCCGCACCGACACCGTCGGCCTGCGCATCGCGGCGGAGACGGTGATCGACGCGGCCATCCCCGGCCTGCCCAGCACACGGGCCTTCACTGCGGTCGCGATGCCCAACCCGCATCTTGTCGCGTTCGTGGACGCGGTGGACGAAGCCGAGCTGGTTGCGCTGGGCGACTGGTGCGAGGCCGGGCCCGATCTGATCCCGGCGCGCGCCAATGTCTCCTTCGTCGAGCTGCGCGGGCAGGATCTGTTCGTGCGTACCTATGAACGCGGCGTCGGCCTGACCGACAGTTGCGGCAGCGCCATGGCCTCGGCGGTCTATGCCGCCGGCCGCACGGGCCGCGTGCCGTTCGGCACGACGATGAAGGTGTTCAACAAGGGCGGGCTGGTGATGGGATCGTCGGACGCCGCCGGCATGGTCACGATCCTCGGCAACGCGACCTTCCTCTACGATGCGAGCATCGAAGTCGATCCGGCACTGGCGACGGCCGGGCCGCCGCTCGTCCATGCCCGGCGCGAGGACGAAGCCGCTGCCTGGGCCGCCGCCATCCCGGCCTAGCCGCCCCGGCTATCCGCCAACGAACGCCGCAAGATTGGCGAGCGAAGACTTCAATCCCTGAAGATGATCCTGCTTGCGGATGCCCTGCGGCACGTCCTCGCAAGTGATCGCGACGCGCGTGCCGCCTTCGGCCGGCTCGAAGGTCCAGGTCATCCGCATCGTCCCGGCAAAGGCCGGATCCTCCGAATCGAACACTGCCGACTGGACGATGCCCCTGCCCGGGTTCAGCGAGACGAAGCGTGTCTCGACCACATCGCTATGTTCGGAAGTCTTGCCGGGCGTCGCATGTTCGGTGTCGCCATGGTGCAGCGCCATCCGATAGCCGCCGCCCGGCCGGGCGTCGAACGCCAGCATCTCGCCGGTCATTCCCTCCGGGGGCAGCCAGCGCACCAGCGCCGCGGGATCGATGAAGGCGCGATAGACCTGGCTCGCCGGCGCCTTGATCAGCCGCGACGCGCGATCGGTGCGGGAGACCGTCCTCACCCGAACTCGACTGCCTCGAAGCGGACCGGCCTGCCCATGGCCTGGTTGGCCAGTTCGGCTTCCCACATGACCCGGTTGCCGCGCACGATCGTGCCGATGGGCCGGCCGGTCAGCTGCATACCGGTGAAGGACGACCAGCCGCACCGCGAGGCGAGCCAGCTCTCCTCCACCGTCCAGCGCGCCTTGAGGTCCACCACGGTGAAGTCGGCGTCATAGCCCACGGCGATCCGGCCCTTGCCGGCGATGCCGAAGATCCGCTGCGGACCCGCGCTGGTCAGGTCGATCACGCGCTGCAGCGTCGTCCGCCCCTCGGCGACATGGTTGAGCATCAGCGGCAACAGCGTCTGCACGCCCGGCATGCCGCTGGGGCTGTCGGGATAGGGCTTGGCCTTTTCCTCGCGCGTGTGCGGCGCATGGTCGGAGCCCAGCACATCGGGCACGCCCTGGTTGAGCCAGTGCCACAGCCCGGCGCGATGCGCGGCCGAGCGGATCGGCGGGTTCATCTGCGCGAAGGTGCCGATCCTGGGATAGGCTTCCTCGCCGGCCAGCGTCAGGTGCTGCGGGGTGACCTCGCATGTCGCGATGTCCTTGTGCTGGCCGAGCAGTTCCAGTTCGGCCGGGGTCGTCACATGGAGGACGTGGATCCGCCGCCGCGCCGCGCGCGCCAGGCCCAGGATGCGGCGCGTCGCCAGCATCGCGCTCTCGTCGTCGCGCCAGACCGGGTGGCTCGACGGGTCGCCGGGCACGCGCTCACCCAGCCGATCCTGCATGCGGAACTCGTCCTCGGCATGGATCGCGACGCGACGATGCCCCGAAGCGAGCACGCGCGCCAGATTCGCGTCGTCGGAGACCAGCAGGTCGCCGGTGGAGGCGCCCATGAAGATCTTCACGCCCGCCGTGCCCGGCAGGCGTTCCAGCTCGGCAAGATGCTCGGCATTGTGATTGGTCGCGCCGACATAGAAGGCGTGGTCGCACCACATCCGGTCGCGCGCGCGGGCGAGCTTGTCCTGCACGGCTTCGGCCGAATCGGTGTTGGGCTTGGTGTTCGGCATCTCGAACACCGCAGTCACTCCGCCGAGCACCGCGGCGCGCGCGCCGCTCTCCAGGTCCTCCTTGGCTTCCAGCCCGGGCTCGCGGAAATGGACCTGGCTGTCGATCACGCCGGGCAGCACGTCCAGCCCGGTGCAGTCGATCGTCTCGCCTGCCTCCAGTGCGCCGCCGATCGCGACGATGCGTCCGTTGGAGACGCCGATATCCGTTTCGGCCGCACCGCCGGGCAGGTGCACGCGCCCGCCCTTGAGCTTCAGATCGACATTCATATCCACGCCTCTTCCGTCGCCCCCGGCTACCCCCTACCTGTTCGGCATGACCGATACCAGCACCGCGCTAGCCGACCGCGCCTTGATCCGCATCGCGGGAGACGATGTTCGCGGATTTCTGCAGGGATTGGTGACGCAGGACATGGGTCTTGTGACGCCCGCGTCTCCGCAATGGGCGGCGCTGCTGACGCCGCAGGGCAAGGTGCTGTTCGATTTCATCCTGTGGGACGACGGCAAGGATATCCTGGTCGACTGCGAGGAAGCGCAAGCAGGGGCGCTGATGCGCCGCCTCATGCTGTATCGCCTGCGTCGGCAGATTCATATCGGCTTGGAGTCTGGTGTCGATGTACACTGGTCGCCCGTATCGCGTCCCGGTGCGGTTGCCGATCCGCGTCTCGCCACGCTCGGCTGGCGGTGGCTCGGTGAAGATTCCGGCGGTGATGTCAGCGCCGCATGGCGCGCCCATCGCCTGTCGCTCGGCGTCACCGAAGGCGCGGCCGAGCTCGGCCAGGACAAGACATTGTGGCTGGAATGCAACGCCGCCGAGCTGAACGGCGTCAGCTTCGCCAAGGGCTGCTATGTCGGCCAGGAGAATACGGCGCGCATGCACTACCGGGCCAAGGTCAACCGCCGGCTGGTGGTGGCGCCCATCGGCGAGGCGGGCGATCGCACCCGCGCCCGCTATCCGGAGCTGGGCCTCATGGTGGAGCTGCGCCGCGTGGAGGCGCTGGGCGATGCGCTGGTGCCGGAATGGATGCAAAGCTTGTTGTGATGCCTTCGCCGCCGGTGGCACTCGAAGAGGGTGCTGGCGGGGAAGAGCATGCGATCCTTGATTTCGGAATTCTCCTTTGGATTCGCGCTTACGAGAGAGTTGGTGGACAGCCTGGGAAGCCTGTCGGCCGCGCCGATATTCCCTTCGCTGCTCGAGGAAGGAAGAGCCGGGGGCGGATATGATGTGAAGCTGGAGGCGCCGGGCATCCCGCTCTTCATCCAGTTCAAGCGTTCCGAGTGCCTGAAGGCGCCCAACTCACGAGAGCTGAAGGCGGGAGCCGCGCTCGACTTGCCCTATTATCGGATCACGATAACCGGTCGGGCCGACTCGGATCAGCATCGCTATCTGCTCGAGCTGGACCGTCATCCGAACATCGTTCTCTACGCTGCGCCGATGTTCCATCAGAAGGAAGAGTTCGACGAAGCGTTCGCGTCGGGACAGGTCCGCGGCCGATCCTTCTATGTCCGGCCGCGCGATATCGGTGCCTTTGGCGACGACAGGGCCCATCATGTCTCTTTCGATGGCGCGACATATTGGAGAATGTCGGAACCGAAGGAGATCGAAGGACTGGGGCTATCCGAACTGGAAGCCATGCTGAGCCAGCGGTTGAGGCGCGAAGAGCGGCCGCTGCGCGCCACGCTTCCCGAGGCGCTGGCGGAGGCGGAGGCGGCAATTGAACGAGCGCGGGAGCCGGTGTCTTCCCAGATCGAGCTGCCTCATGTTCTCCGAGGGCCGGTGTCCCGCGAAGTAACGTCCGTCGAGGAATTTCGCCGACGCCAGAGCGCGGCATTGTCCTCCTTGCCGGAGGCGAAGCCGGATTCCGATCCGGCGCTGGGAGAGCTGCGGCGCCTGGCGGATATCGGGCTTCGCGATTTCAACTCCCTGCTGTTTGTCGTGCAAGCGGGCGAATTCGGCCTTTAGCCCGCTGCACGAAGGCTCCCAGCCGGAGGAGAAGGCGGTCGTGTCGATTGCCCGCTCCGGCGATCCACCCCGCCCAGCCGTCGCCCCAGTGCAAGTCCGGGTGAAGATGGAATTGCGGTAAATGCTGCCATGACCGGTGGGTGCGTTCGCAATCGAGGCGGTCCCCAAAGCAAACGCACCAAAGAAAAGGGAGGCCGGTTTCCCGACCTCCCCAATTCTCAGTCCTTGCGGACGGGTCTGGCTTAGTTGCCCGAACCCGGACCGTAGGTGACTTCCACGCGACGGTTCTGCAGCTCGCGAACACCGTCAGCGGTTTCGACGCGCGGCTTGCTCTCACCGAAGGCTTCGGTCGAGATCACACCGGCGGCGATGCCACGGGCGGTCATGTAGGCCTTCACCGAGTCAGCACGACGCTGCGAGAGGCCGACATTGTAGCTGGCCGAACCCGAGCGATCGGCGTGGCCAGCCAGCATCACCTGCGCGTTGCCGCAGTTCTGATAGTTGCTGATGGCGTTGTCGAGGATGCTCGCGGCTTCCGGCGTGATGTCCGACTTATCCCAGTCGAAGAACACGATGTACGGTCCCGGGGTGCAGACGACGGTCGGCGTCGGGGTCGGCTCCGGAGTCGGCGTCCAGGTCGGCGTCGGAGTGGGCTCCGGCGTCGGAACCGGCGTCGGGGCCGGGGCCGGGGCGCCGAAGTTGAAGATCAGGCCGCCCAGGATCGAGTGCGAACGGAAACGGCCGTCCCACACGCGACCCGAAACGTCGGTGATCTTCACATTGTCGGCGTTGAAGAAGCGATACTTCAGCGAGATGTCGATCGAGTCGGTCAGCGGTGCGCGGATGCCCGCGATCGCCTGCCAGGCGAAGACCGTGTCCGAATCGTCGATCGAGTCCTGGTAGGTGTTCAGGCCGACCTTGTTCTTGACGCGCGCGACACCCACGCCGCCGCCGACAAAGCCCTGCACGCCGGTGTCTTCACCGAAATCGAGCAGGCCGTTGACCATGAAGCTCAGCGCCGAGGAACGGCCGCCGGCATAGCCATAGCTGCCCGGAGGCGCATTGAGCGCGGCGCCGGCCGAATTGCGGATCGGCATCGTGACCGTGCTGTTGAGGCGGTTGACCGAGGCCTGACGATAGCCGACTTCGGCTTCCGCACGGAACGGACCGAAATCGTAACCGACCACAGCGTCGGCATCCCAGCCGGCCTTGTGGTGCACGGTCGCGGCGTCCTTAGCCGCACCAATGTCGAACTTGATGTCCTCGACGAGCATCGCGCCGCCTTCGACACCCACATACCACGCATCGTCGCGGGCGAGGGCGGGCGTGCTGAGCGCGGTCGTCGCGAGTGCCAGAGTAACGGCAAGCTTCCGCATCTTAATCCCCTTTCATGATTGTCACTACGGACAGCGAAAAACTCAGTACCGAAACGAAAGTTTCTGCGCAAGCGCACAAATCCGGGTACTGTTGCATGAACGTCACAGTCCGCCTTCTTCGATCAGACCATGGGCGCGCAACGCAACCAGTACCGCGGAGATTGCGGCCCGCGCTGCGGCATCAACCACCGTCCCGCCTTCTGGTTCCGGGATCGCAGTGGCGCGAGCGCCGATGACCTGTTGCCCCTCGACGATCAGTCGCCCATGGACCTCGCCCGCGCGCCAGCCGCCGTCGGTGAAGAGGGCATGGCCAGCGCCCCGGCCCAGCCACAGGCGCATGCCTTCGCGCGGAACCACGAAGCGCCAGCCGCCTTCGGTCCAGCCGGCAACCTCGCCGGCATGCCCCCGCCAGGCGCCTTCGGGTGCATTGCCGATAATCCAGCAGCGGCCGGGCTGCGGATCGATGGGAGGCATATCCGCGCCGATCCCCTCGGCCGCGGCCTGGGTGAGCAAGTCGAGCCGCACGAGCGCTTCATTGTGGTACATTTCCTTCTGTGCCTGGGCCGCGTGCAACAACGGCAGGGCGAGTCGATCGGTCGTCTCCGTCATGCTTCTTCTCCACGAATCGGCAGGGTCAGGGTCGCGGCGGGCGAAAGACCTGCGGTGGTGACCTGGCGGACTTCGATTTCCAGCCCGCTGGCGTCGATAGCGGTGCCCAGTCGCATTCCCGGCGCTAGCATGTTCACCGACCATGCGGGGCCCGCGGCGGGTTTCAGCGTTATGCGATAGCGCTCGCCGTCGGGCTCGGGCGCCACGTCCGCGCCATCCCGCCACCGCGAGTCATGCCGGCCGCGCCGTGCCCAGTGCAGGTGGACGTCCCCATCGGGGAGCAGCCGCGCGGCGAGGTGTACCGGCGCCAATGGCAGCAGCGAAATGCCGC
The DNA here is from genome assembly GCF_002127225.1 of Sphingomonas sp. IBVSS2. Lineage (GTDB taxonomy): Bacteria > Pseudomonadota > Alphaproteobacteria > Sphingomonadales > Sphingomonadaceae > Sphingomonas. The sequence continues at coordinate 252,293 of NZ_NFUR01000001.1, read as the reverse complement.
GCACCAGGGCGCGCGCCTCGGCGGGGCCATTCGCGTCGCCGGCCCCTTCGGCCAGCAGGCGCACTTGGGTGCCCAATGCGGTTCGAGGCAGGTCGATAAGCGTGAGCGCATCGGCGTCGAGCAGCACGAAGCGGTCGCCGGGCCGCTGGGTGCCGATGGCCCGCTCGGTGCCGTGCCGTCCGCGCCACAGTCCGGAAAGGCGCCAGCGGCCGCCGCCCAGCAATTGTGCATGCGCGAACTGGATGAGTTCGTCGCCCAGCATCGCGAGGTTGGCGCCTTGGTCGAGTGCCGTCGCATCGGCCTGGTCGAGCTCCATGGCGGTGTGGGCGAGCGCGACTTCGGCCCAGTTGCGCCGATCCTCGATCTGCGGCGGGGCGGAGCCCGGGGGGATGCGGATGTCGCCGAGCACCGCGATGCCGCGGGTGCCGCCGCCCGGCCGCCATGCCGCGCCATCGTCGGTACTGAGCAGCAGCGCGGCGCGGCGCCACCCGGCGGCGTCGCCCGCCGCCGCCACGGCGAGGCGCGGCACGGCAGCCGCGGCATCGTCGAGCGGCGGCAATTCGAACGCGTGCAATATCGTCCGGCCGATCGCGGTGTCGGGCGCGCGGCTCACGCGTCCGCCGCTCGCCGCGATCGGCGCCATAGCCGGTGCCAGCGCAACGCAGTCGAGCGATATCGTCATCGCCTCGAGTTTCCAGCCGTCGACGCGCCAGATGCCGGGCGTCCCGGCGATCCGCACGCGGGCGCCGGGCGGGATGGCAAGCGCCTCCCAGCCGACATGGATGCTTCGCCGGTTCCGCTCGATATCGGCCCGGAGCAATGCCGCCTCCGCCAGCGTCCGCGCGGTGCCGGCATCGATCGCGGCGGGCAGCTCGATCCGTGCCTCGCTCAGCCCTGCCCCGGGCGCGGCGGCGCGGCGCACGCCGATCTGATAGTCGCGGGCAGGATCATAATGGCTGAGCGTCAATGCCCGTGGCGCGCGCATCGCGGACGCGACCGAGCGGTTCGCGCGTCCCCGGCCGCCGGCGCCCTCGTCCTCGACGACGATGGCGTCCCCCGGCCCGCAGCGCAGCGTGGGGCCCGGGCCGAACCAGCCGCCCGCGGCCTCCGCCAGCAGCTCCGCCACGGCGGCCAGGCTCGTGCCCTGCGCCGCGAAGCCGGCCAGCGCCACGGTCGGGTCGCTCGTCGCCACCGCGCCGAGCGCGACGGCGATGTCGCCGGCCGGCACCGGCCCGGCATCCGCCCGCACTTCGAACGTCAGCGACGGGATTCGATTGCCCCAGGGGCCCAGCTCGAGATCCTCGAACACGGCATAGGCGATGCCGCGATGCGCCGGAGCCAGTCCAATGCCCTCCGCAGCCACGATCAGCGGATCGGCCGGCTGGTCCTCGCCGCCCAGGTACAGGCGGAAGCCGGTACGTGCCTTGAAGTCGCCGGCGGCGCCGCGCAGCAGCTGTCCGTCCGCCCAGATCCGCCCCACCCCCAGGATCGGCCGTGCCGAGAGCGCTACCGCCAGGCTGGCCGTATAGCTGTAGGCCGTGCTGCCCGGCTGCCCCTTGCCGCCCGATCGGCTCTCGCGATGCTCGGCAAGGTCGGTGGCCCAGATCACCGATCCCGCCACCCGCATCGTGCCGAACAGGCCGGGAATCTGGGTGCCATAGGAAGAAGTCTGCACCTTGAGGTCGCCCAGCCGCGGCCCTTCGCGGCGCTTGCCGGCGGGCAGGATCGCGTGATCGACGGCATTGCCGATCAGCCCGCCGATCGCCCCGCCCAACGGGCCGCCGATCAGGCCGCCCGCCATGGTCAGCACCATGGTTGCCATGTCAGTCCTCCTTTCGTCGCCAGCGGCCGATCACCGGCCAGGGCAGCGGATCGGGCCGCTCCACCACCCGGCGCAGCATCGCGTCGGCATGGACCAGGCCCGTCCCGCTATCGATGCCCAGATGCATTTGCCCCGCGCCGCTCGCGAGCAGCACCAAGTCCCCTGCGCGCCGCCCCTCCGCCGGAACCAGTCCCGCGGCTTCCGCCACGGCCGCCACGCGCCCCGTGTCGGCGCTGCGCATCGCATAACCGGCGGGCACCGCCCGCCGGTGCGCCCATCCGGCCAGTCCGACACAGTCGAAGCCGCTCTCCGGCGTCCGCCCTCGCGGCCGGAAGCGCGTGCCGATCGCCGCACGCGCGCGGGCGAGCACCAGGTCGCCGCTCATCCGCCCGGATAGCGGGTCAGCAGGTCGATGCCCGGCAGATAGGGCTCGCCGCGGAAGTTGAGGGCATTGCCGAAGCGTGCCGCGCACATGGCCAGCGTCTTGTCGCAGCCTTCGATCAGCAGCACCCTGCCCGGGGCATCGAAGCGTGGCGGCCGGCGCAGCGTCACGGTCGCGCCGTCGGAGCGGAGGATCGCATCGTCCAGTCCGGAATTGGCCCCGCCGATCCAGCGCAACCGCCCCTGGCCATAGGCATTGGGCAGAGGCTCCGCGGCATCGAGCAGGAGCACCGTATCCTCGATCGCGGTCACCAGGGCGAACCGCTTCCGACCCGCCATCGCCACCCGGCAGCGCCGATCCCCCAGCGCGGCGCGGCATTCGGGCGAGGTCTCCTCCGCCACCGGCCGCTCGAGCGCGGCCATCGCGCCGCGCAATTCGGCGGTCAGCACGCCGTCGCGAGTCTCGACAGCGCCGATCGTCCCTTCGCCCAGCGCGACCTGGTTCGCCGGATCGGTCCAGTCGCAGGCAAAGATCGTCACCCGCGCCCCGTCCCAGCGCCCGGCGAGCAGATCGGCCTCGCTGATCGCCGCGCTGGTCAGCGCGCCGGTCACGTCCATGCCGCCGGGATCGAGCCCCGCCCCGCGGGTGATCGCGCTCGGCACCATGCCGGGAGCCGCGCGATGCACCAGCCCGTTCCACTCCAGGTCGCGGTCATGCGCGGTCAGCCCGATCGTCACGCCGTCGCACCGTTCGATCCGCCAGCACAGGGCCAGCGTGGTGAGCGCCCCTTCCAGCCAGCTCATTCGCGGATCTCGACCAGCGGCACCGAGGCGAGCGCGCCGGCCAGGAAGGTCGCCCGGCTCACCTGCAGCCGGTCGTCGGCGAAGCGCACCGGCACGTCGAACACGAAGCTGGCGCGCACCACCGCTCCCGCGGCCGGCGCCCGGCCCAGCGTCACCATCCCGCCCGCGCCGAGCACGAAATCCCCGGTCTCCGCCCCGTCGACCGCGATCCGCACCGTCGCGGCGATCGGCCGGGTGATCCGCCGCGCCACGTCGCCGTAGCGCCGTACCAGCGCGAACCGCGCGGTCGTGCCGTCGCCCGTGCCGATCAACTCGTCCCACGCCTCGCAATCGAAGGGGTCGCGCAGGCGGAAGCCGCGCGCCGGCCCCATGCGCGCCCGGAAGAAGGCGAGCAGTTCGGCGATGTCGTCCTCGGAGCGCAATCCGGGCCCCACATCATAATGGGTCCGCGCCTCGGCCCATTCGGCGTTGCGCTTCTCCTGCCCGCCGGCACTGGTCACGATCGAAGTCGAGACCTCGGGCGCCACTTCCGCCTCGCGTCCCAGCGCGAGCGGGAACAGCACGTCGTCGAACGCGTCCATCACTTCCTCCTGATCGAAATGCACGAAGCCGTCGCGCAGCACCTGGGGCAGCGCCCATAGGAAGGTGCGGGCCACGCCGCGCTGCCTTGCCCGCGCCGCCGCGGCTTCGATGTGCCGCCACTGCCGGCGATCCTCGGGCCGCAGCGCGAAGCCGGCGAGATAGTGCTGATCCGTCACGGGATAGCCGAGCCGCGCCGTCACCGTCGCGATCCCGCGCGCGCTCGCCGCTTCGTTGCCGGTGGCGGCCCAGTCATAGTCCTCCAGCTGCAGCACGTCGAAGGCGGGCGCCGCCCAGCCGATCGGCACGTTCGCCGCCGGAGCGGTCAGCGCGGTCGGCGTGTAGACCAGCAGCAGCAGCTCCGCCCCGGCATCCATCGTGCGCACCGCGTCGCGCAGCGCCAGCGTCGATGCGGCGAGCAGCGCCCCCGCTGCCGCCGGCACGTCGCTTGCCCCGGCCAGCGCCGCCCGGGCCGCCGCGTCGTGGATGCACAGGCTTCCGTCGGGCAGCGTCCACCACCAGGGCTCGCCGATCTGGAAGCGCACCTCGAGGCCCGCGTCCTTCGCGATCCCGGCGAATTCGCGCGCCACCGCCTGGAGATAGGCCATCGCCCCCGCATGGGCGGGCGAGAGCAAGGTGGAGGGGGGCTCCCAGCCGGTCAGCGCCGGCGATCCATCTGCCGCGCGCTGCTTCCAGTCGCCCCAGCAATGCCGGTCGAACAGTTCGTAGGACAGCGACAGGATCAGCGCATAGCCCAGCGCCCGGGCCCGCCGCGCATAGTCCGCGTGCCAGGCCCGGCACGCCACGTTCAGCGCCGTCGCGCCCAGGCTGACATAATGGCCGCCCGAACTGGCCTCGAGCCGGAAATAATGGCTCATCCCCACATAGTGCAGGATCGCGCCGCGCCAGCCGAGCTGGACCATGTTGCGCAGCAGCCGCTCGGGCGTCAGGTGATAATTGTCGTCATAGCCATTGGCGATCTCCAGCCCGTGCTCGGGCACGATCGCATCGCCCATCGCCAGCACCGAGCCCGGCCCCTCGCAGGCGATCTGGCTCAGCTCGACCCAGCCCTCGGCTGGTGCCGCCAGATCGGCATCCGCTCCGCTATGGCCCGGCGCCACCAGCGAGACGAACATGCGGTCGACATCGCCGCTCCACACCGGGTCGGCCTCGTCCGGCAGCAGGAACCCGCCCTGCAACTGCGCGAAGTCGATCGAGACCAGCGCGTCCTCCGGCGTCCCCTCGGCATAGTTCCACAGCCGGACATACCAGGCGCGCGGATCGCCGGCGGCATCGTGCCCCTCGATCGTCAGCACCGGACCGTGCACCGCGTCGAGCGGCTTCACGCCTGACGAGCGCCAGCGGAAGCGCAGCCGGCAGTCGCGAAAGTCCCGCGCGGTCTCGTAGCGCAGCAGCGGGTGGTCGTGCCGGTCCTCGGCCTCCCAGATCAGGCCGGCGAGGTCGTCCTGGCGATAGAAGACCAGGTCCACCCGCAGCGCATCGGGCGCGGTGGTGGTCACCGCCGCCATCATCGGCCGCGGGAAGTTGACCGTCCAATAAGCGGGGTCGAAGCGCGAGAGCACGCCTTCGGCCTGCCCGCGGCGCTCGGCCGCCAGCCAGTGGGCCATCTGCTATTCCCTTGCTCTGGGGGGGAAGATGGCGCCCGGGGATGTGAAACCCCCGGGCGCCTCGGTTCAGCGCGTGGCGGCCTTGTGCAGCAGCGCGTAGCCCACCAGCGTATTGCTGTTGTCGTAGAAGGGAACCGCGCCGGCGACCTCTTCGCCGACATCTGCCGGTACGATCGCCTCGGTCATCATCGCGCCGTCGTTGCGCAGTGCCGCGACCCGGACATTGGCGTCGTTGAGCACGACGAGCACTGGCTGGCCGGGGACGCTCGACGCGATCTGGCGTACCGCCACGCCGCCGTCCTGGGCTTTTACTTCCGCCAGTGTCGCCATCGGATCGGCCCCCATCAGCTTGATGCTGCTCAGCCTGCCTCCCTGGAGCACGAAATTGCCGCGCGCGGCATCGAGGAAGCCGGGCGGAACGGTGCCGGTCGCCGGCGTCACCGACAGCGTGCACGCGGTGACGGATGCGCCGCCAACGACGACTTCCCTGATCGCCTGCTCCGGCGCGACCGGCGCGCCGGTCGCGCCGATCTGCGTTCCGCCCAGATCGAGGAAGATATCGCACTGCTCGGTGGGCGTGCCGCTGCCGTTGTCGTCAGCACCGCCGATCTGGGCCTTGTAGTCGCATTCGCCCTTGTTGCCCGTCACGCGAAGCTGCGAATTCTTGGCATAGGTGCACCAAAGCGCCTGGACGGCCTGCCGCGCGCCCCACCAGATCCGACCATTCGGGTCGCGCCGGCGGGCATCGGCGGTCTTGGTGGTGATCACCTGACAATCGACGGCGACACCATAGGCCCGGCCCAGCGCCACGTCCGTCTGGCAATTGATCGCCTGTGCACGGACCATGATGCCTACATGGACTCCCGCCGGAAGCTGGACCGATACGCGGGTGGGCGGGTTGGTGGCGGGAACGGCCGGCACAGTGGGCGGCGCGCCATTATACTGGATCGCCTGCCAGCAATCCTCGGCGACCAGGTCGACCTTGATTGCGGGCTTCTTCGCCAGCAGCGGCACCGGATCCGCCGAGAAGCCGAAGCCGATGGCACAACCCTTGGCGAAGACGCGCGCCGTCAGGCTACCCATCTCGCGACCACTGCCCTCGCTTTGCACCGACAGCGCCGCGCCGCCGTCGAGATGTTCGTCGCCGGTATCTACGAACCGGACACGCGAAGGCAGGTCGTAGCACCAGATGTCGAGCAACGTGACGTTGTCATAGCCGCCGGTGACGCTGATGGCGTTGGCCCCGTCCACATCTCCCTCGGCGGTCAGCTCCGCGGTGATGGCCAGGTTACGAAAATGGATGTTCTTGAGACTATGCAGCTGGAACACGTCCCAGCCGAATTCCCCCGAACTGGTCTTGAACACCGATCGCGGGCCGTTGCCCCAGATCGTGATGTTCTTGCAGTCGAGCAGTTGCGCGGCGCCGGCTGCGCGCCAGGGAAAATGCGCCGCGCCGATGTCGTAGACGCCGCCCGGATGATACAGGTCGTGCCCGTTCTCCAGCGCGGATTCCCATGCCGCGGTGATCGCCGCCAGCAGGTCGCTCTTGCTCTGCAGCGGATCATCCGGCCGTGCCCCCCAATCCTCGAATGACTTGATCTCGCGCGCCTTGTCGCTGACCGTGCGCGATACCGCGCCGTCAAGTGCCTGCGCGAAGCCGACCATCGCTGCACCCTGGCTGGGGCCGGTCGCCGCCAGATCGGTGTCGGTTACATAACTCACCACGCGTCTCCTTGTTGAATCAATCCTCCGCACCGGTGCCGCCGCCCGATGCGGTCGCGATCAGTTGTTCTCGATTGGCCCGTGCGCCCCGGCGCCCCTCGCCGATGGCCATGGCCGGCCGTGCCGGCTACGGCTCACAGGCTCCGCATGGTCGCGGCGCCGCGGGATTCGCGAAACTCCAGGTTCCAGGAAGATCATGTCGCCCACCAATCTTCTCGTCCCGACCTTTGCCCAGATGCTGCGTGCTCTGTCCGCCTGGCTCGACAAGGCGCGAAAGCAGCTCCCCGAAGCGGAGGCCGAAGCGCTGCTGGCCGAGAGCATCGCGCCCGATATGTTCCCCCTGGCGACCCAGGTCCGCTTCGCCTGCGTGCAGGCAGTCGAAGCCGTTACCCGCCTTCGCGGCGTGCCGTTGCCGGAGTTGCGCGAAACGCTGGTGGCCGAGGGCCGAGGCGCGCGGTCGCACCCCGGCTCGATCGCCGATGCGATCGCCCGTATCGACGAGACTCTCGCCCTGCTGGCAGGGCTCGATGCGCAGGCGCTGGACGACGGCGCGGACGCCGCGATCGCGCTGGACGTCGCCGGCGGGCTGAATTTCGATATGACGGGCGCGCATTATGTGCGGGATTGGGCGCTGCCCCAATTCTATTTCCACCTCGTCACTGCCTACGCGATCCTGCGCGGCCGCGGCATCAAACTGGGCAAGCGCGACTATGTCTCGCACATGCTCGCCTATGTCCGGCCGGGAGCGGGCTCGGGGGGCTGACTATCGCATATGTGCCAGCGCCAGGGGGCCCGGGTCCGGGAGCGTTCGCCCGCACGTCGGGCCCTCTGGCGCCGCCGCGATCAGCTGTTTTCGATCAACCCGTGTGCGCGCAGGCGCGCCAGGAGCAGGTTGACGGTATCGACGATGGTGCCGGCGGTGGCATCCCCGACCGCGGCACCGCGCTCGCCCAGGACCTTGCGCCCGCGCACCCGATACTCGCCCCAGCTGTCGAAATAGCCGAATGCGGCATTGTCGGTCAGCGCGCCGTCGCCATCGGTGATGGTCAGCACATTCGGGATCACCCCGGAGACCCGGATCGCATTGTGCCGCGCATTGACGGTGAAGCTGTCCCCGCTCCCGATCGCACGGCAGTCCGTGATCTCGATGCCGGCGCCGCCGCCGCCGGGCAGGCTCACGTCATATTTGCCGGCGCCCATCGTCCCGCTCCAGCGCCCGCAATCCCGGATCCGGCCGGCGCAGACGGTGCCCGCCACGTTCCGGTCGATATCGTAGAAGTCGTTGACGATCGCGCCGATGCCGGCGTCCCAGTTCTGGCAATTGTCGATGACGAAATTGGCGCCGCGGATGCGAATGCCGCCGCCCAGGCACACCTCGAAGGTAAGGTCCTCGAACTTGTTCGAGAATTGCGGCCCCAGGCTCGTCGATTCGAGATTGAAGAAATGCCTGGTGCCGCAATTCTGGATCCGGCACCCGCGCCAGACATTGTCGTTGATCAGGCCCGCCACGGCAACGAGATCGAAGGCGTGAACCATGCTGTCGGTGACGTGCTGCAACAGGCAATTCTCGAATCGGTTGTCGACATATTCGTGCGCGGCGTTGCTCCAAACCGGGTTGGCGGGATCATCCTGGAACAGGTGAACCCGTTCGAACCTCGATTGCGCGACCAGGCCGTTCTGGACGATGGTGGCACCGCCCGCGACCGACCAGAACCGGATGTCGCTGACGTGGATATGCTCGCCCGTCAGGTTCAGCACCGGCCCGCCGATATTCTTCCAGCAACTGTTCTCGGCGCCCTGACCGGATAGCCGGATGCCATCCGCGATGAAGAGGCCGCTGCCGCGCACGCCGAACGTGCCGGCAGGGACGAGCAATGCCCGATGGGAGGCGATCGCCGCATCGATGGCGGCCTGGATCTCGCCGGTATAGTCGACGGAGCCATCGGCCATATATCCCACAGGCAGGAAGTCGGCCATCGAGAGCGTGTCGCGAAGTCGATCCTCGACGGTCCGTGTGACAGCGCCCGTGCCTTCCTGCGTCCAGCCGATCAGGGATGCGCCATTGCTCGCGATCAATTCTTCTTTGGTTACGTTCGCCAAGCCCGTTCTCCTGTGGCTCCCCGAAGGAGCGTTGCCAAAAATATCGAGACATGCGGTCAGCGGGTGCTCCGCCGTTTCATTCCGCCCCCGCCAGCGCCGCCTTCACCGCGCGTGCCACCTGGCGGCTCGATTGCGCCAGCGCGCGGGGCGCGGTGTCGGCACGCGCATTCACCGTGATCGCCACGCGCACCTCGCGCGGGCCGGCAGTGCCCGGTGTGGCGGCGACGCTGCCTGCGCTCGCGGGCACGAACAGCTCGGGGCCGCGCTCGCCCACGAGGTAGGGGCGGCCCGGGCTCACCGGCCCGCCGGTCGCGCGGCCCGGCGCGCCGAACAGCGACAGCGCCAGGCTGGCCAGTGCGGACAGCCCGCCATTGCCGCCGCCGCCCAGCGAGGCGATGCCATCGCGCAGCGCCGATCGCGCGATTTCGTCCATCACGCCCAGCGCCACGCGCTTCAGGTCCTCGAACCCGAAGGTGCCGGTGCGCACCGCGCGCAGCAGCGCGTTCTCGATCGCCCGGCCGGCGCGGTCCGCGCCTGCGCCCAGCGGCCCTTCCAGCCCTTGGCGCATCTCCTCCACGTCGCGGGCAAAGGCGCGCGTGTCGGCGCGCACGCTGACGATCAGCCGTTCGATCTCTTCCTCATCCATCGGGAAATCGCTCCTTGAGCCTGGCGAGGGTGCCCGCGTCGGGCGGCAGGTCCGCTTCGCCGCGGATCGCGTCGAGCAACGCGCCCAGCTCGGCCGGCGTCGCCGCCCAGAAGGCGTCGGGCGGCCAGCCGAACATCGCGCCGGCCGCCCCGGCCAGCCGCCGGGCATTCTCGGCGAACCGCATCACCGGCCTGCCAGTATCTGTCCGATCAGCATGCGCAGCGCCGGGGCCAGCGCCTTGAGGCCGGCGGCGGCCAGCGCCTCGCCGAACGCCGCCCGGTCCATCGCCGGCGGATCCTTCAGGCAATGCCAGAACAGCCCGGCGATCTCGGCGATGCCGAGCTTGCCCGATGCCGCGCGCTCGACGAACTCGAACAGCGGCCCGAGCTCGCCTTCCGCGGCCACCAGTGCCTGGAAGCTGGGCCGGAGCACATGGGGGATGCCGTCCAGCACCAGCGCCACCTCGCCGCGTGCCGGGTTCGCCGCGCCGCTCATGCCGACACCACCGGGCCGGAGCTTTCCAGGCTCAGCGTGTAGCTGCGCTCGCCGTTGAAGTCGCCGGCATAGTCGAGCCGCGTGACCAGGAAGCGGCCGGTCATGGTCTCGCCGCTTTCGAAGCTGAGCCGATAGTCGTCGAGCATGCCGGAAAGCGCATTGGCCTTCACGCGTGCCTCCGCCGTCGATCCGGTGAACACGCCCGCGCCCGATACGCTCACCGAGCGCACCCCGGCGCCGGAGAGCAGTTCGCGCCAGCCGCCGGAATCCTTGCTGGTGACCGCCACCATCTCGCCGTTCACGCTCAGCTGGGTGGTGCGCAGCCCGGCCACGGTCGCATAGACCGCCGGCGTCGCGCCGTTCCCCACCTTGAGCAGGAACGCGCTGCCTCTTTCCGCCGCCATAATGCTTCCTTTCAATATTCGCTGCGGAGCATCCGCACGCGGAATTCGCTAGTCGCCGTCCAGCGCGCGTCGCCGTCGCGGGCGATGCGGCTGCGCAGCAGCGTCAGGCTGGCGATCGCCCAGCCTTCCCCCAGCACCCGGGGCATCGCCTCGATCGCCGTCTCGGCCGCTCCGGCGAGCGCGCGCAGGCGGGCCGGTCGCTCACCGGTGTCGAACAGCGCGACGGCGAACCGGCCCTCGCGCCCGGCCATGTCCTTGGTACTCCAGTCGACGAGCCATGCCTCCTCGACCAGGGCATAGGGCCGGGCGGCGCGCACCGGCGGCGCGTCGAACACGCGCGTCACCGCCAGCCCGGACAGCGCCTCGACCAGCGCGGCCTGCAGCACTTCCTGCACGCTCATCGTACCAGCCCTCCGATCCAGCGTAGCCGCGCGCGCAGGCCCCGGCCCTCGATCGCGATGCCATCTTCGCGAACCTCGACCTGCGCGTCGGGTGCCGCCGCGCGCACCGCCGCTGCCACGCGGCCGATCGCGCGCCTCACCGCGCCGCTCATGCCGCCGCCAGCCGCATGCGCCGCCACGGCCGCCACAGCGCGGTCACTGCGGCCGGCGGCGCCGGCTCGCCCCCGCGATGGTCGAACAGGTACCCGGTCAGCAGCACCACGCCCGTGGCGATGGGCGGCGGCAGGTCGCCCCAGCCTGCCGCCGCCCCGGCGCGATAGGCGATGCGCACCCGCACCGCCGTGCGCACCCGGCCCACACCCCGGGCGTCGATGTCGATCGCCGCGTCGAGCCCGGCCTCGATCGCCGTCACCGGCACCGCGCCCAGGACCTGCCAGTGCCGGGCCGGCGCCAGCGTCTCGACAAAGTCGCGCGCGACCAGCACGGTGCCGGTGAAGCGCTCGGCCAGCGCCAGCGCCGTCGCGGCCAGCCCGTCGATCAGCGCATCCTCGCTCGCCCCGGCGATCCGCAGATGCACCTTGGCGGCCTCGCGCGCGGCCGCGATCGCCGCCGCGGGAAAGGGCGGAAAATCCATGTCGCCTCCCATCGCTATGGAGAAACGGGCGCCGCCCTCCCCGCGCGGCGCCCGTCGGAAAGGATCAGGCCGCCGAGAATCGCAGCAGCTTGATCGCCTCCGAATTGCTCACCATCCCGCCCACGCGCTTGGTCGCGTAGAAATGGACGAACGGCTTGTTGCTGTAGGGATCGCGCAGCACCTGCGTCTCCCCGCGCTCGACGATCAGATAGCCGGCCCGGAAATTGCCGAAGGCGATCGCCAGGCTGTTCGCCGCGATGTCGGGCATGTCCTCGGCCTCGACCACCGGATAGCCCAGCAGCGTCGCCGGCTGCCCCGCCGTCAGCCCCGGCTGCCAGAGCAGGGCGCCGTCGCTCGTCCGGAACTTTCGCACCCGGGCCAGCGTCGCCGAGTTCATCACCCAGCTCGCTCCCTGGCGATAGGGCGGGCGCAGCGCCTGGACCAGGTCGATCAGCTTCTCCTCGGGATTGGCCGCGAACGCCCCCGCCGCGCCACTGACGATATATTGCAGCGTGCCGAACGCGCGCGTCGCATCGCCGGCCGCCGCATTGGGCGCCGCCAGGAAGCCGCGCGGCTTGTTGACGCCGTTGCCGCCGACGAACGCCGCACCCTCCGCCGCCGCGAACTCGCGCGCGATCTCGTCGCCCAGCCAGGCCTCGACGTCGAACGCGGCATCGTCGAGCATCGCCTGGCTCGCCGCCGGATTGGCGTAGAGATCGCCCATCGGCGGCGCGACTTCGTTGAACACCGGCGTATCGGTCTCGTCGCGGGCCGCGGTCTCCGCCGCCCAGCCGCTCTCGAAGCCGCCGCTCGCCACCAGCTTGCGATAGCCGCTCGACCCCACCTGCACCACGCTGGCGATCGCGCGGATCGGCGACACGCTCTTCAGCGTCGCGTCGATCCGGGCATCGAGCTCGTCGGGCACGGCATGGCCGCCCGCGCCGTCGCTCGCGCCGCTCATCGCCTTGGCCTCGATCCCGCCGCCCGCGCGCAGGAACTGCTCGAACGCCGCGCCCGTCGCCGGCCGGGCGCCTGCGAGCATCGGCCGTTCGGGCGGCAGCCCCGCCTTCTCCATCGCCTCGAAGCTTGCCTCGAGCGCGTCCGCCTTCACTTCGATCATCCTCGTCTCCCGTCCATGCCAAGGGACCCGGACGGGAGCGTCCCGCCGGGCAGAAATCCGGTCCTTCGAAAATAGGTCAGTCCAGCGCGTGCACCCGCGCCAGCGGCTGCATCGGGCTGGCGACCAGGCTCACTTCGATCAGGTCGAGCGCAGTGATCTCGCGCGGTGTGCCGCGGCCCGCCTGCTTCACCCGATAGCCGAAGGAGAGCCCCGTCACCGCGCCGCGCCGAAGCCGCTCGGCCAGCTCCGGCGCCTCGACCCGCCCGATCACGCGCAGGCCCCGCCCGTCCTCGCCGATCGCCTCGATTTCGCCTACCGGCGCGCCCTGGTGCTGCCAGAGCAGCGGCACCCGCCGCGCCCCGGCAAAGGCGCCCCGGCGGACGACGTCGCCGCCACGATCCACCGCGTCGAACACCGCGGCATAGCCGGCGAAGCGCACGCTCACCTGAGCCAGCCCGGAAAGCCGAGCTTCACCGCCAGCCCCACCAGCACCAGCGCCGCCACCATCCGCCCGGCCCATTGAAAGGCCGCCTTGAATGCCGATCGCTTGGCGTCGCGCCATGCGCCCAGCAATTCGCGCAGCTCGCTCATGTCCTTGGCGGCGCCCGCATCCTCGAGCCCCAGCCGCGCCAGCGCCCGCTGGGCACCCAGCGTTCCCGCTTCCTCGGCGATCGCGCGCAGCGTCACCAGCTCGGCGCCTTCGCTCTCGGCCTGGCCGATCAGCTGCGCCAGCATCTCCTCGCTCATCTCTCGTTCCTTTCCGTGCCGGCTCGTTCACCATCGGCGGACCCATCAGGGGCGCACGCCCACCATCTCGCGTTTCTCGTCGTCGGAGAGGAAGCCGGCCGCGCTCACCTGCGCCCAGAGCCGCTCGCGATCCTCGGCCAGGGCGGTCACCTGATCCAGGTCCACCGCCAGCGCCGCTTCCGGAAACCAGCCCGCCAGCCCCTCGGCGATCCCGCGCAATATCTTGCCGGCCAGCGGCAGGATGGCGAGCCGCCACAGCGCGCGATTGGCCTCGCGGTAATTCGCATAGGCGGCGTCGCCCGGCAGCCCGAGCAGCATCGGCGGCACGCCAAAGGCCAGCGCGATGTCGCGCGCCGCCGCTGCCTTCAGCCCCACGAAATCCATATCGGCCGGGGTCAGGCTCAATGCCTGCCATTTCAGCCCGCCTTCGAGCAGCATCGGCCGGCCGGCATTGGCCGCGCCGGCGAATCCGGCCTCCATCTCGCGCTTCAGCCGCTCGAACTGGTCTGGTGCCAGCGCGCTGCCGTCGCCCGGATCATGGACGAGCGCGCCCGATGGCCGTGCCGCATTGTCGAGCAGCGCCTTGTTCCAGCGCGCCGCGGCATTGTGGATCGCCACCGCGCCCGCCGCCGCGCCCAGGCAGCCCAGGCCATAGTGATCGTCGACCGGCGAGAAGCTGCGCAGATGGATCACCGCCGGGCGCCCGGCCGCATCCTCCGCCGCCAGCCGCGCGACATTCTCGCCCACCCGGTAGCGATAGGCGACCGGCCAGCCGCGTGCGTCGGGCTCTACCGTCACCCGCTCGGGGCGCAGCGCATAGAGTTCGCGCGGCGCGCCGCCTTCGTCGGCCAGCAGCTGTACATAGCCGTTGCCGTGCAGCAGCAGGTGCGCCGCCAGCGTCTCGATCAGCGGCTGGCCGCCGGAGCGCGCCATAACCAGCGCGAGCAGCGCGGGGTCGCTGGCGGACAGCACCGCGCTGCCCGCGCCTTCGGCGACCAGCTTCACGGCGCGCTGCGCCACCGGATTGTGGCAATAGGCTTCGCGCACCTGCGCTTCGTAGCTGCGCGGCCATTCGCCGATCGCGCCCATCTGCGTTCCCGCGCGCGACAATGCCGGCCGCGCGCCTTCGCGCGCGGACTTCCGCCCGAACCATTTCATGCATCGTCTCCTGAAACCCGGATGGCCCGCCCGCGGCGCATATTCTCCCCGGTGGATGTCGGGGCATGGTTGCGACTTCGCCCGCAAGGCTCACCTGTCGCGCCGTCCGCCGCGACGCCGAGCCGGCGGAGACGGGGAAGCCCTTGCGGGGTGACAATGGAGGGGTGGGTGATGGTGGAGAATGACGAGACCGCAACCCGGGCCTCACCCGCAGCGATCGCTCGCAGCCAGCTCCGCCGGGGTCAACCGGCCATCCCGGTCGCAATCGCGCGTCCAATAGGCCGCGGCCAGTCCGGCGCGCAGCGCATCCTGCTCCGCGCCCTGGCCACGCACCGCCGCCGCGACCATCATGGCCAGCTCCGTGCGGTCGAGCCCGCCGTCCTTGTCCGCATCGAAGCGCGCCACCAGCGCGGCGCTCCCCGCACCGCGCAGCGCGGCGCCGGCCGGCATGCAGCCGCACAGCGCCAGCATCCCGGCAAGCGCGATCGCCTGCCGGGCCCAATTCGGTCCCGTCATCTCGGTTCTCCCGTTGTTCGTCTTCGGTGAAAGGCGTGGGCCTCAATGCGGCCGGTAGACGCTTTGCGGGGCTATCCCTGCCGCCGCCTGGCATATGCTGCCGGTGCCCGCCAGCGTGTCGAGCGTCGGTCAGCCTGTTTCACAATGCCTCTCCCGACATGAAAAGGGCCGGAAGGCGTTGCCGCCCCGGCCCGACTCGCAATTCTTCAGCGTGCGTTACTTGTGCCACATCAGCGTGACGATGTCAAGTAAAAAGTGCCTATATGGTTCGTTGCGGGGTATGCGAAGCGGCCGGCGAGGGCGGCTGGCGCCGGCCGGATCGAATGCCTGTGCTCCGGGGTCGGTGTCCTAGAAGGGCAGCCAGCGCTTCTTCTCGCTGAACTTCATGTAGCCGGCGTTCACGCCCAGCCGCCAGCCCACGCCCAGGCGGACGGGGATGAGCACCACGTCGCCGCGCCGCAGATAGGATGCCGAGAGGCCGCCGACGAAATAGGCGCGGCCTTCGCCCTGCGGGAAGCGCTTGTACAGCTCCTGGCTGTCGTAGAGGTTGTAGACGAGGACGAACACCTTGTTGGCGTCGCCGCCCAGGTCGAAGCCGATCGACGGGCCGGTCCAATAGACTTTCCGCTGGCCTTCGACCTTGTGGAACATCATGCCGGATCCGTAGCGCAGGCCCACGCCCACCGCGCCCGCGGCTTCGCTGCCGGCGATATAGGCGTTGGGCTGGCCCTGGTCCTTGAGGATGTCCTCGATCAGCTTGCCCAGGCCCGATGCGCCCTTGCCGAACACGCCCTCGGCGGCGCCGACCAGCTCGTCGCGCTGATAGGTGGTGGCCTGCTGGCGGGCGCTGCCGCCGGGATTGTACGGGGCCTGGCCTGCAGGCCCCGGGGCCTGCTGGTCGGCCGGATAGGGATCGCCCTGCGCGGGTGGCGCGTCCTGGCGCTGCTGCGCGGGGGCGGCATAGGGGTCCTGCGCGGGCGGCGGGGTGTGCAGGTCCGAATCGATCGCGGTGTTGGGGTCGATCGTGGTCATCTGCTGCTGCGCCTCGGCGGGCAGGGCGCCCATCGCGAGCGCGGCCGTCGCCGCCGTCAACACCAGATCACGAACGCGCATGGTCGAATTACCCCAGCCCAGCAGATGCCCGATCTATAGAGAGCGCGGCTGTCCCGGCAATGAACGAGCGGCGGATTGAGTCGATTTCACGTCAAGCTGGGCGTTGATTGCCCGGAAACCCCTCGCTATAGCGCTCGCCTTCGAGCCGTTATCCGGAGACGTGGGTGAGTGGCTGAAACCAACGCTTTGCTAAAGCGTCATACGGGAAACCGTATCGAGGGTTCGAATCCCTCCGTCTCCGCCACTCCTTCAAGATCTTGATTTCCCTGGGTTTCTTTGGGGCGCCCTGCGCATGCGGCTGCGTCGGCGGGCCGGGTGTCGGCAGCTGTTCCTGCGATTCGCGCGGCTCTTGGCAGTGGGATGCAAAGGGCCTAGGGATTCGAACCATGCCCAGCTGGCAGACGAAACCTTCCGTCTTCGCCGTCGCCTAGGAAATTCGATGCGAGGCGCTTCCTCCACGCCCACCGAGAAAAAACCCCGTTCGCGCAAGCCCCGGCCCCGCTCCCTGCGCCTGCACGGCACCGTCGCCCGGACGCTCGGCGTCCGCATCGTCTCGGGCGAGATCGCGCCGGGCGAGATCCTCGACGGCGAGATTGCGGCGAGCGAGCAGTTCAAGGTTTCCCGCACCGCCTATCGCGAGGCGATCCGCATCCTGGCGGCCAAGGGCCTTGTCCATTCCCGGCCCAAGATCGGCACCCAGGTGAGTCCGCGCCGCGAATGGCATCTGCTCGATCCCGACGTGCTCAGCTGGATCTTCGCCGGAGCGCCCGACGATGCGCTGATCGAGAGCCTGTTCGAGCTGCGCCGCATCGTCGAGCCCGACGCCGCCCGCCTCGCCGCGCTCCGCCGCACGCCGGAGCAGCTCGCCCGCATGCAGGAAGGGCTCGCGGGCGTCGATCGCCACGGCTTCGATTCCGAAGAGGGGCGGTGCTGCGATGAGGCGTTCCACTCGGCGCTGCTCGAAGCTTCGGGCAATGATTTCATCATGTCGCTCACCAGCGGCGTCGCCGCGGCGATCGAGCTGACCACGGCATTCAAGCAGCAGCACCTGCCCGCCCCGCACGACGCGCTGCCGGTCCATCTCGCGGTGCTCGAGGCGATCGAAGCGCAGGATGCCGAGCGCGCGCACGATGCAATGGCGCGGCTGGTCGAGCGCGGCTTCCAGGACACGATGGAAGCGCGCAAGCCCGTGAACAGCGCCGGCGATCGCCGCGTCGCCCGCTGAGTGCCGTGCCGATCGTTCTGCCCCGCAACTTCGCAGGTGCGCCCGATTGCATTTCGTCATGGGGCTGCCTAAGTCCCGCACGGGCAATGTTACCGCTAACGTACATCGGAAAGACAGGAGAGCAGGCATGGCGCTGACCGGCGAATTGTTCATTGCATCGAAGCGGGTGCGGCGCGACGGGCCGGGTTTCCAGGCGGTCGCCGCTTCGACCGGCGCGCCGCTGGAGCCGAGCTTCAGCATGGCGACGCGAGACGATGTCGAGGCCGCCGCCGCCGCCGCCGAAGCCGCCTTTCCCGCCTATGCCAACCTGCCGCGCGAAAAGCGTGCCGCGTTCCTCGAGGCGATCGCCGACGAGATCGACGCGTTGGGCGAGACGCTCACCGAGCGCGCGATGCAGGAAAGCGGCTTGCCGCACGCGCGCCTCACCGGCGAGCGCGGCCGCACCTCGGGCCAGCTGCGCCTGTTCGCCCGGGAACTGCGCCTTGGCGAATATCTGCGCGCGCGCATCGATCACGCGATCCCCGATCGCCAGCCCGCCCCCAAGCCGGACCTGCGCCTGCGCATGATCCCGCTCGGTCCGGTCGTCGTCTTCGGGGCCTCCAACTTCCCGCTCGCCTTTTCGGTCGCCGGCGGTGACACCGCTTCGGCGCTTGCCGCGGGCTGCCCGGTGATCGTGAAGGGGCATTCCGCGCACCCCGGCACGTCGGAGCTGGTTGCCGGCGCGATTGCCCGGGCCGTGGAGAAGACCGGCATGCCCGCGGGCGTGTTCTCGCTGATCAACGGCGCCGGCAACGAAGTCGGCTCGGCGCTGGTCTCCGATCCGCGCGTGAAGGCGGTCGGCTTTACCGGCTCGCGTGGCGGCGGCACGGCCCTGATGAAGCTCGCCGCGAGCCGCCCGGTGCCGATCCCGGTCTATGCCGAGATGAGCAGCATCAACCCGGTGTTCCTGTTGCCGCATGCCCTGGAAGCGCGGGCCGAGGCGCTGGGCAAGGCGTATATCGCCAGCCTGACCATGGGTGCCGGCCAGTTCTGCACCAATCCCGGCCTCGTCCTCGCACTCGAGAGCCCGGCGCTCGACCGCTTCGTGGCGGCGGCGACCGAAGCCGTATCCGGCGTGGCGGCGCAGACCATGCTGACCCCCGGCATCCTAAAGGCCTATGAGAACGGCGTCGCCCGCTGGACCTCGGCACCGGGGCTGACTCGGGTCGCCCAGGGCCAGGAAGGCTCGGCCAGCTGCGGCCGCGCCGCGCTGTTCACGATGACCGGCGCGGACTTCATCGCCGATCCCAGCCATGCCGAGGAAGTGTTCGGCGCCGCCTCGCTGCTCGTGCGCTGCGCCAGCCTGGACGAGCTGCTGGCGGTGGTCTCGCTGCTCGAAGGCCAGCTCACCGCGACGCTGCACCTCGACGACGCCGATACCGAGACCGCGGCCCGGCTGCTGCCGATCCTCGAGCGGCTGGCCGGCCGCATCCTCGCCAATGGCTGGCCCACCGGCGTGGAAGTCACCGATGCGCAGGTCCATGGCGGCCCGTTCCCGTCGACGGCGGACGGCCGCAGCACTTCGGTCGGCACGCTGGCGATCGATCGCTTCCTGCGCCCGGTCGCCTATCAGGATCTGCCGGCGGCGCTGCTTCCCGTCGAACTGCGCGACGGCGATGCGGGGCTGCCGCGCCGCGTCGACGGCAAGCCGACGCTATAACCTTCCGATCCCCTTCCCGTCGGGAGGGGAGCAGGCCGGGATGTCGTTCATCCCATCCGTCGGTCGTTCGGCCCGGCCCGCGTGCCGGGCCGCCGCGAAATGCCCCAGGCTGGAGGCCTCCTTGCAACCGGAGGTCTCCATGCGCTGCCTGATCCTCGCCGCCGCCCTGACATTTGCCGCTCTGCCCGCCCAAGCCCAGGAGAAGGACGAAGCCGGCGCGCGCGCCGCGGTGGATCATTATCTCGCCGGCCATGCTACCGGCAGCGCGGCCGAATTCGCCGCGGCCTTCCACCCCAAGGCGATGCTCTACTGGAACCGCGACGGCGGCTTCGCCGAGCGGACGCTTGCCGATTTCATCGCGGCCGCGGCGACCGGGAAGCCGGCCGCGGACGAGGCGCAGCGCAGGCGCTGGATCGAGAGCCTGGACGTCACCGGCAATGCCGGCATGGCCAAGGTGGTGCTCGATTATCCGAGCGTGCGCTTCGTCGACTATCTCTCGCTTGTGAAGGCCGATGGCGCGTGGCGGATCGTCAACAAGATCTTCCAGGCCGAGCGCAAAGGGCAGTAGTGCGCCCCTTTCCAGCAGGAAGTCAGGCGCCGAAAGCCTCGTCCCGCGTGTTCGCCGTGCGAAACCGGAAGGCGATATCGTGGCGGTACAATGCGCCCGGATCGAGCCGGGCCGAAGGGAAATCCGGCCGGTTCGGGCTGTCCGGAAACTTCTGCGGCTCCAGGCACAGCCCGGCGCGTGCCGCATAGGCTTGCCCGCTCGTCCCGGGCGCGCCGCCGGCCAGGTGGTTGCCCGAATAGAATTGCAGCCCCGGCTCGCCCGAATGGAGATCGAGTACGCGGCCGGAGCCCGGATCGAACAGAGTCGCCACGCGGCGGAGCGCTCCGCTCGCGGCGTCGATCACGAAATTATGGTCATAGCCCTGGCCATGCCGGAGCTGTTCGTCGTCCGCATCGATCCCGGTGCCGATCCGCCTGGGCATGCGGAAATCGAAGGGCGTGCCGGCCACATCGGCCAGCATGCCGGTCGGGATCAGCCCGGCGTCGATTGGCGTGGTCCGGCTTGCGGGAATGCGCAGCAGATGGTCGAGGATCGTCGCCCCGCTCGCCCCGCTCGCCTCGCCGGCGAGGTTGAAATAGGCATGATGCGTGAGGTTCACCACCGTCGGCGCATCGGTGAACGCGGTGAGGCGGAGCCCCAGCCCGTCCGCTTCGATCGCATAATGCGCCTCGACCGTCAGCCTGCCGGGGAAGCCGTTATGCCCGGCGGGGCTGACATGGCGGAAGCTGGCCGAGGCCTCCGATCGCGCCACCACTTCCCAGAATTGCTGGTCGAGCCCTAGCGGCCCCGCATGGAGGCTGTTCGCGCCGTCATTCGCCGCGATGCGATGCTCGGCCCCGTCGAGCGTGAAACGCGCCCCGGCGATCCGGTTGGCATAGCGGCCGGTCACGGCGCCGTGGAAGCGCGGCGGCCCGCGATAGTCTTCGAGGTCCGCGAAGCCGAGCACCACATTCGCCGGCGTGCCGTGCCGATCCGGCACTTCGAGCCGGCGGAGCGCCGCGCCGAGCGTGATCAGCTCGGCGCGATAGGGGCCGCGGGCGATCGCGACGGTCTCGATCGGATCGCCCGCCACGGTCTTCACTTGGCGCCAGGGCAGATCGAGTTGGCGGGATCCGACACGATCCGTGCATCGGACAGGCTGAGCGCCAGCGGCCCCGAGGCGCCGATCACCACCGGCGCCGAAACGGCATTCATGTCGGTTCCGTTCGCTTGATAGCATTTGAGCAGGATCTTCACCGTGCGCCATTTGCCGGTCTCGCCGGTGAACAGGCTGGTCGCGTCGACGCCCTTGCCCTCGCCCATGGCAAGCGTCACCGGGCCGGCGGCCGCGCGATCGAGGCGATAGGTGAGGGCGAGCGAGAGATCGCCATTCGCTTCACGCGCCAGGCTGATCGGCTTGCCGCCGATGCGCAACGTCGCCGGACCCTCGGGCCAGGACAGCTGCTGTGCGCCTTCCTGGGTCTGCGGTCCGTCGATCGGTGCGCGGGTCACCTTCGAATCGGCGGCGAACGCGAAGGGGGCCGGTGTCACGCCCTTGGTGAAATAGACGCTGGTGTTGCGCGCCGAGGCATCGAAGCCGGCGACTTCGCTCAGCGCCTCCACCTTGCCGGGCCTGGCATAGCTGAGGCCATAGCCGAGCGCGAACAGCGGGTCGTAACCGGGCTGGCCCCGATTGAGCGTGAACTGGCCGGCATTCCTTGGCCAGCTGAACGAGAGCGTGCCGTGGAAGTCCCTGCGCGGCTTGCCCGCCCTGTCGCCGATGATCACATCCGCCACGCCCCCGCCTTCGCTGCCCGGCAGCCAGGCCGCGACGAACGCATCGGAGGCGTTGATCTCGGGATTCACCCAGAGCGGGCGGCCCGAGAGGAACACCGAGACGGTGGGCACGCCGGCCGCCTTGAGCTTTCGGAGCAGCGCCAGCGCCTGCTTGTCGCCCGGCTGGAACTCGAGGGTGGGGATGTCGCCGCGCATCTCGGCATAGGGCTGCTCGCCGAATACCACGATCGCCACGTCGGGCCTGGCCGAGAAGCTGCCGTCGGGCGAGAGCGTCGCGGTGCCGCCCCCGGCCTTCACTGCCTCGGCGATGCCCGAGAAGATCGTCTGGCCGTTGGGGAACATCGAATTGTCGTTGCCGTCGCCTTGCCAGCTCAGCGTCCAGCCGCCCGTCTGCTGCGCCATCGAATCGGCCCCCGGCCCGGCGACCAGTATGTTCGCCGAGGCCTTTACCGGCAGCACGCCCTGGTTCTTCAGCAGCACCAGCGACTTGGCCACCGCCTCGCGCGCGATCGCGCGGTGCTCGGCGCTGCCCAGCACGCCGGCCTTGCCTTCGATCGGGCGGGCGGGGTCGAACAGGCCGAGCTTCGCTTTCACGCGCAGGATGCGGCGCACGGCGTCGTCGATGCGGGCCATCGGAATGGTGCCGTCCCGGGCGTGGCGCACGGTGCTCTCGAACAGGCCCTTCCAGCTGTCCGGCGCCATCGCCATGTCGAGCCCGGCATTGAAGGTGGCGGCGCAATCCGTCCTGGGGCAGCCCGGCACCTGGCCATGGCCGTTCCAGTCGCCGACGACGAAGCCCTGAAAGCCCATGCGGTCCTTCAGCACATCGGTGAGCAGCGACTTGCTGCCGTGCATCTTGGCGCCGTTCCAGCTCGAATAGCTGGCCATCACGGTGAGCGCGCCGGCCTGGATCGCGGGAACATAGCCCTGGGCGTGGATCGCGATCAGCGCGTCCTCGGAGACGCGGGTATCGCCCTGGTCGACGCCTTCGAACGTGCCGCCGTCGCCCAGGAAATGCTTGGCCGACGCGGCGACATAGCCCTGCTGGATCCGGCCCTTGGTGCCGGGCTCGCCCTGCAGTCCGCGGATCATCTCGCCGGCATAGGAACGGACCACCGCGGGATCCTCCGAATAGCCTTCATAGCTGCGGCCCCAGCGATCGTCCTGCGGCACGGCGAGGGTGGGGCCGAACGCCCAGTCGGGCCCGGTCGCGGCGGTTTCCCGTGCCGTCGCCCTGCCGATCCGGCGGATCAGCGCGGGATCGTGCATCGCGCCCAGGCCGATATTGTGCGGGAAGATCGTCGCCCCGATCACATTGTTGTTGCCGTGCACCGCGTCGATCCCGAAGATCAGGGGGATCGGCTGGTGCTTGCCGCGCGGCTCCATCGCCACCTTGCGAAAGGCCTGGGCGGTCGCGACCCAGGGGGCGGCAGGCGAGCGGTCCGGCGCGCCCAGCGGCGGCGAGCTTCCGCCCGCCAGGATCGAGCCCAGCGGATATTGGCGCAGCTCCTCGGGCTTCATCGCGCCGATGTCCGCCTGGATCATCTGGCCCACCTTCTCCTCCAGCGTCATCTGCGCCATCAGCGCGGTGACGAACTTCTCGGTCGCGGGATCGACCAAGCCCTGCGAGCCGGCGGCCGGCCATTTGCCGGGATGCGCGGTGCTTGCCTCTGACAGCGCTGTCGGCGCATGCTGCGCAAAAGCCGGCGATGCGGCCCAGATCATGGTGGTCGACAGCAGAAGCTTCAGGCCTGGCCGCATTTCTCTCTCCTCGTTCTTATATTCTGGTAGCGATAACAGAAGTTCATCGGGCGAGTCCACGCTCGAGCCATCTCGCCGCTTCGTCGGGGCTTGCCTTGTCGGTGTCGCGATCGACCATGTAGTTGGCCTGGCGCATCCGCTCGACCGGGATCGCGCCGACGAGCGGCTTGAGTGCCGCCTGGAAGCGCAAGTCGTCGGCACGGCCGGGGGCGAGCAGCAGGATCGCGTCATAGCCGGGGATCGCGCCCTTGGGATCGGCCAGCACGACGAGCCGGTCCGCCGCGATCCTGCCGTCGGAGGAGAAAGCGGGGATCACGTCCGCGGTGCCGGAGGCGAGCGCGCGATACATGAAGGTCGGCTGATAGGGATGGGCGGACTTGAAGCTCAGGCCATATGCCTTCCGCACCGCCGCCCATTCGGGGCGTTCGAGGAACTCGACATCGGTGGCGAGGTTGAGGCTGCCCGCGACCGGCGCCAGGTCGGCGATGCTGGCGATGCCGCGGTGCCTGGCGTCGTCGCCCCGCATCGCGAAGGCATAGGCGTTCTCGAACCCCAGCGAGCCCAGCAGCGTCACCTTGTGCCGCGCGCGCGCCCAGTCCGCGACGCCGCGCACGATGGCATCGCGCGGCGGCACGTCGCTGCGCCGCATCTGGTTGGTCCAGATCGTGCCCGAATAATCGACATAGACGTCGACATCGCCGCTCGCGAGCGCGCTGAACGCGACCGCGGAACCGAGCCCCTCGCGATAGCGGACCTTGTATCCCGCCGCTTCCAGCCGGTGCCCGATCAGCCGGGCGAGGATATATTGCTCGGAAAAGCCCTTGGCGCCGATGGTGATGGTGCCGCGTGCCGCCGGCAGCGCGGGGACGAGCGCCAGCGCGACGACGACCAGCAACGTGCCGAGGCTGCCCCAGGTCAGCCCCCGCTTCCGCTTCGCGATGCCATGCTCGGCCAGCCCCAGCAGCCCGTCCACCGCCAGCGCGAGCGCCGCGGCGGCGATGCAGCCGGTCAGCACCAGCGACCAGTTCTGCGTCTGCAGGCCGGCGAAGATCAGGTCGCCCAGGCTCGGTTGGCCCACCGTGGTCGACAGCGTCGCGGCACCGATCGTCCACACCGCGGCGGTGCGGATACCGGCCATCAGCACCGGCAATATCAGCGGCGCCTCGACCAGCCGGAGCTTCTGCGCCGCCGTCATTCCCACGCCGTCGGCCGCCTCGATCACCGCGGGATCGATGTTCGCCAGCCCGGTCACGCCGTTCCGCAGGATCGGCAGCAGCGCGTACAGCGACAGCGCAAGCAACGAGGGCAGGAAGCCCAGCGCGGGAATGCCGCCGCCGACCAGCGCCGAAAGCGAGAGCAGGATCGGATAGAAGAGCGCGAGCAGGGCGAGGCTCGGAATGGTCTGGACGAGGCTGGCGAAGCCCAATGCGATGCGCCCGACCAGCCGGTTGCGCGCCGAGAACACCGCCAGCGGCAGCGCGATCGCCAGCCCGAGCAGCAGCGCGGCCAGCGCCAGCAGCAGATGCTGCGCGAGCAGGTCGGGCACGCGAGCCAGCGCGTTCATTTCTCCAGCTCCGCCAGCCGGTGGGCCTGTTCGCGCGGCACGGCGACCAGCGCATCCGCCACCGGGCCGCCTTTGCCGGCGAGCAGTTCGCGCGGCGTGGCATCGGCGACGATCCGGCCCTTCTCCATCACCAGCACGCGATCGGCGAGCAGCAGCGCCTCCGCCATGTCGTGGGTGACGAGGATGGTGGTGAGCCCCATCCGGTCGTGCAGCGCGCGGATCGCGCCGCCCAGCCCGTCGCGCGTGACGGGATCGAGCGCGCCGAAGGGCTCGTCCATCAGCAGGATGCCCGGGCCCGTCGCCAGCGCCCGCGCCACGCCCACGCGCTGGCGCTGCCCGCCCGAAAGCGCATCCGGCATGCGCCCGGCCATCTCGGGCGGCAGTTCGACCAGCTCCAGCAGCGTGGCGACCCGCGCGGCCACGTCCTTCTCGCCCGCCAGCCGCAGCCCGATCGCGATATTCTCGCCCACGCGCATGTGCGGGAACAGGCCGACATTCTGGAACACATAGCCGATCCGCCGCCGCAGCGCCGGCGCGGGACCGGCATCCACCGGCGCGTCGCCCACCAGCACCGCCCCTTCGCTTGGCACGATAAGCCGGTTGACCATCTTGAGCAGCGTCGACTTGCCCGATCCCGAAGCGCCGACCAGCGCCACGAAGCTGCCTGCGGCCACTTCCAGCGACACGCCGTCCACGGCTCTCACGCCCCCCGGCCAGACCTTGCTGACATTTTTGAAGGTAACGGAGCGGCTTTGCTCTGGCATCGCGGCGCTTTGTGCGGGATGAAATGGCAAAGGTCAAAGAGGAGAGGCGAGGCAATGGCCAAGGCGGCATTCATCACGGGCGGCGCATCGGGCATCGGTTTCGCCGTCGCGAAGAGTCTGGCGGCGGACGGCTGGCTGGTCGGTCTGGCCGATGTCAACGCGGCGGGGCTGGAAGCGGCGAGGGCCGCGATCCCGGGTGCCGAAACCTATGCGATGGACGTGCGCGACCGCGATGCATGGCAGGCCGCGCTCGCCGATTTCGCGGGCAAGAGCGGCGGCCGGCTCGACTTCCTGTTCAACAATGCCGGGATCGCGGTGGGCGGCCAGCTCGAGACCATGTCCGACGCGGACATCGACCGCGGCCTTTCGATCAACATCAACGGCGTCGTCCATGGCGCGCGCGCCGCGCACGGCCTGCTCAAGGCGACGCCGGGGTCGGCGATGATCGTCACCAGCTCGGCGGCCGGCATCTCGGGCAATGCGGGCATGTCGATCTACAGCGCCGGCAAGTTCGCGATGCGCGGCTTCGCCGAGGCGCTCAATGCCGAATGGGGGCAGGAGGGCATCTATGTCGGCTCGCTGATGCCGAGCTTCATCGAGACGCCGCTGCTCAACCACGTGACCCAGGATTCCAACCGCAACGTGCGCGAATCGGTGCGCGCCGCCGGGCTGGAGATCACCCCGGTCGACGAAGTGGTGAAGACCGTCCGCCACATGCTGGATGCGCGCAAGGCAGTGCACACGCGCGTCGGCAAGACCGCGCACCGCCTCTGGTTCATGGCGCGCTGGATGCCCGGCACCCTGCGCAAGCTCCAGCGGCGGGCGTTCAAGTGAGCGGGCGGGAGGGCGCGGCCTCCCGGCGCCCGATCTTCCATCGCGACCGGATGGAATATTGGGCGTTCGTCGGGCAGATCGTGAGTGCGCTCGCGGTGGTGCTCTCGCTCGTCTTCGTCGGGATCCAGCTCTACGAGAGCAACCGCGTGGCGGCGCGCAGCGAGGCGAACGACACCCAGGCGCAATGGGCGTCCTTCCGCGCCTCGATCTACGGTTCGCGCGACATCGCCGAGATGTTCCGGGCGGGGATGGACGGCAGCCGGCCGCTCGATCCCGCCGACCAGCTGCGCTTCGACTATCTCATGCGCGAGCATGGCTGGGCGACCTATCAGGTCTGGCAGCGCGTCCAGGAAGGGCTGATGCCCCGCGCGCATTACGAGCAGGGCCAGGGCCTGGATTTCGTGCGGGTGATCTGCACGCCCGGCGGCGCCGCCGTCTGGGCCCGGATCAAGGCCGAGCTGCCCAGGCCCTATGCCGCCGACACGGACCGGCTGGCGGCGGACCATGCGCGCGCCAGCAAGCTGCGCTGCGGATCCTAGGCCGGGCGGGAAAGGTCACGAAGGTCGTGCACGCGCAACCCCGTTTCTCCCGGCGGTCGAAGAGCGGCCGGACGGGGCCCGGCCAGCCGAGCCAAGCAGGCGAAATCCTACATTGCAAGCAGGGCGTGCCGGCGCATCCGGCCGGCGATCCTAGAGCAGCGCGTCGATCGCCTGCGCCATCTGGATGTCGCGGATGGAGAGGCCGCCGGCGTCGTGCGTGGTCAACAGGATGTCGACCTTGTTCCACACGTTCGACCATTCGGGATGATGGTCCGCCTTCTCGGCGAGCAGCGCCACGCGGGCCATGAAGCCGAAGGCCTGGTTGAAGTCCTTGAACGCGAAATGCCGGGTGATCGCGTCACGCGCCGGATCCCATTGCCAGTCGGGCAGCGCCGCGAGCGATTCCTCGCGAAGTCCATCCGTCAGACGCGCCACCATCATTGCCTCCCTTGCCGTAGCTCCATTGTCCGGCCTATTCCCCCCGGCATGACCGGGCAAGCCCCAGACGCAGCAGCGATCGAGCGCCTCGCCCGCGCCGCCCTCGCCCGCATTCCCGAACCGTTCCAGGCGCATCTCGCCGACATCGTGCTGGTGGTCGAGGATTTCGCCGATGACGAGACGCTCGACGCCATGGGCATCGAGGATCCGTTCGACCTGACCGGCCTGTATCGCGGCCGGCCGGTGGGCGAGAAATCGGCCTGGGACGGGGTGACGATGCCCGACGAGATCCATCTCTATCGTCGCGCGCTGCTCGACGAATGGGTGCACACCGGCGTGACGCTCGAGGCGCTGATCACGCATGTCGTGGTGCACGAAGTCGGCCATCATTTCGGGCTTTCCGACGACGACATGCACGCGCTGGAAGACTCGGCCGAGTGAGCGCCCTCGCCCTTCGCGGCGTCGCGTGCCTGCGCGGTGGCAGGCTGTTGTTCGAGGGGCTCGACCTCGCGCTCGCGGCGGGCGAGGCGGCGCTGGTCACCGGACCGAACGGCGCCGGCAAGTCGAGCCTGATCCGCATCGCCGCCGGGCTGCTGGCGCCCGCGGCCGGCAGCGTCGAATGCGAAGGCGCGCGCGCCCTGATGGCCGAGGTGCCGGCGCTCGACCCCGAATTGCCGCTCGGCGCTGCGCTGCGCTTCTGGGCCGGGATCGACGGCGGGCGCGAGGCCGTGCCCGAGGCGCTCGCCGCACTCGGCCTGGCGGAGCTGGCGCCCGTGCCGGTCCGCTTCCTCTCCACCGGCCAGCGCCGTCGCGCCGCGCTCGCCCGGGTGGTGGCGAGCGGCGCGCCGGTCTGGTTGCTCGACGAGCCCGCCAATGGCCTCGACACCGGCTCGGTCGCTCTGCTCGAAGGGCTGATCGCACGGCATCGTGCCGCCGGAGGCATCGTACTGGTGGCCACGCATCTGCCCATTGCGCTTCCGCGGGCCCGGGTGGTGGCGCTGTGAACGCCTATGCCGCGATCGTCCTGCGCGAGCTGCGGCGGGCCTGGAGCATGGGCGGACTGGCGCTGCCGGTCGTCTTCTTCCTGCTCGTCGCGATCCTTTTCCCTTTCGCGGTCGGCCCCGATGCGAAGCTGCTCGGGCGGATCGCGCCGGGGGTCATCTGGGCGGCAGCGCTGCTCGCGGCGCTGCTGCCGGTCGAGCGGCTGGTGGCGCCGGACCTGGAGAGCGGCATGCTCGACCAGCTGGCGGTGCGCGGGCTGCCCGATGCCGGTGTCGCCGCCGCCAAGGTGGCGGGCCATTGGCTGGGTTTCGCGCCCGCCCTGCTCGCCGCCACGGTGATCGCTTCGGGCCTGCTCCAGCTTCCAGGCGACGCGCTGGCGTCGCTGCTGCTCGCGCTGCTGATCGGCACCCCGGGGCTGGCGGCGCTGGGCGTCGCCACCGCCGCGCTGGTGGCGGGCCTGCGCGGGGCGAGCGCGCTGGCCGGGCTGGTGATGCTGCCCTTCGCCGTGCCGCTGCTGATCTTCGGTGCCACCGCCGGGCAGCCGGGCGCGCTCAAGCTGCTCGGCGCGGTGAGCCTGTTGCTGGTGGCGGGCTGCCCGTTCGTGGCGGGCGCGGCGGTGCGGATGGGAAGGAGCTGACGGCGCGATTCGGGCCTGGCGCAGGCGCGGGAAAGAGTCGCACGAGATCCCGGCTTTCGCCGAGATGACGGCTATTGGCTAGGCTTCCGGTGGCTAGGCTTCCGGCGGCAGCTCGTCGCCATACACCACCATCGCCGAGCCCTCGGCCAGCGCATCCATGGCGGCGGCGTGCAGCACCGGGTCCTCGGTCGCGCCCGGGTCGGCGACTTCCATGCCCTTTTCCAGCCGCACCAGCATCCAGCCGGTGCCGAGCGCCACGCCGGCGGCCTTGGCCTGCGCTTCCTCGAAACTGCCGGCCGAGACATAGATCAGCATCGCATGGCGCCCGCCCGGCCGGCGGCCCTCGACGGTGTCGGCCACGGCGGTGGCGAGGAAGACCGAGAGGCCCATCAGCGGCTCCAGCGCGCGAAGATCGCGGTCGGCAGTTCCAGCCCGCGCGCTTCCTCGCGCACGGCCAGCTCGCCGCACTCCACCTTGCCGGGCAGGTGCGAGACGTGCTGGCGCAGCAGCTCGCCGATCGCCAGCGCCGACATGCGCACGGCATAGACCGTCAGGAACAGGAAGCGCGAGTTCGCATCGAGCAGCTTCGTCGCGTCGGCGATGAGCCCGGGCAGGCCTTCCTCCAGCTTCCACACTTCGCCATTGGGGCCGCGGCCCCATTTCGGTGGATCGAGGATGATCCCGTCATAGCGCCGCCCGCGCCGCACTTCGCGCGCGGTGAACTTGGCGGCATCGTCGATCATCCAGCGGATCGGCAGGTCCTCCATGGTCGAAAGCGCGGCATTGGCCTTGCCTTCCGCGACCGACTTCTTCGAGGCATCGACATGCGTCACCTTCGCTCCCCTGGCGGCCAATGCGAGCGAGCCGACGCCGGTATAGCCGAACAGGTTCATACATTCGGGGGCGTCCATCCCGTCGATCTGCGCGCGCATCCAGTGCCAGACCGGCGCCATGTCGGGGAAGAAGGCAAGGTGGCGAAAGGGCGTGTTCTGCGCAGTGAAGCGTACTTCCTCCCAGGCGAGCGGCCATCCTTCGTTCGGCACCGGCTTGGTATAGTTCCAGCGGCCGCCGCCATCCTCGTCCGCGCCGGGCACGAACTCGCCATGTGCGTCCCAATTGTCGGACGCGGGCGCCCACATCGCCTGGGGCTCGGGGCGGATGAAGCGATATCTGCCATAGCGCTCGAGCTTGCGGCCATGGCCGCTGTCGACCAGCCCATAGTCCGCCCAGGGCTCGCCGGTGAGAGTGATCAGGTCCATGAGGGGGCTTTAATAGGATAGGGCGAAGACGCCAATTCCTCCCCGAGACAAGCTCGGGGAGGAATTAGGTGCGCGGCCTGGCGCGCTCGGCGATGTAATCCCGCACCGCGTCGAGCGTGCCCGGCAGCACGTCGTAGCGCTCCTGCCGGTCGAACAGGTCGCCCACGCGCGCGGGCAGGCCCGGGCGGACGCCGGTGGCGCGCTCGACGGCGTCGGCGAACTTGGCCGGGTGCGCGGTCGCCAGCGTGACGACGGGCACGTCGGCGGGGATTTCGGCCCGGCGCGCGGCGGCAAGGCCGATCGCGCTGTGCGGGTCGATCACCTGCGCCGCCTCGGCCGAGGCCCAGCGCATCGCCGCGTTCATCTCGTCCGGGGTGATCCGGTCGCTCGCGAAGATCTTCGCTGCCCCCTCGGTCTGCACGTTGGAGAGGCGCATCGCCTTCGACGATTCGAAGCCCTGCATCTGCTCGGCGACGCTGGTGCCGGCAAGATCGAACAGCAGTCGCTCGAAATTGGAGCTCACCTGGATGTCCATGCTGGGCGCCGCGGTCGGCGTGACCGTGCCGGCCGAATAGTCGCCGTTCGCCAGCGCGCGGTGGAGAATGTCGTTGACGTTGGTGGCGACGATCAGCCGCTCGACCGGCAGGCCCATGCGCGCCGCGACATAGCCGGCGAACACGTCGCCGAAATTGCCCGTGGGCACCGCGAAGGCGACCTTCTGCGCCGGCGCGCCAAGGCGGACGGCGGCGTAGAAATAATAGACCACCTGCGCCATCAGCCGGGCCCAGTTGATCGAGTTGACCGCGCTGAGGCGGAAACGGCCGGAGAATGCGGCGTCGTTGAACAGGGCCTTCACCATCGCCTGGGCATCGTCGAAGCTGCCCTCGATCGCGATGTTGTGGACGTTGGGCGCCAGCACCGTGGTCATCTGGCGGCGCTGCACGTCGGAGACGCGGCCCCTGGGGTGGAGCATGAAGATGTCCACGCCGTGCCGGCCGGCGACCGCGTCGATCGCGGCGCTGCCGGTGTCGCCCGACGTCGCGCCGACGATGGTCAGCGGCTCGCTGCTGCCGGTCAGGAATTTCTCGAAGAGCAGGCCGAGCAGCTGGAGCGCCACGTCCTTGAACGCCAGCGTCGGGCCGTGGAACAGCTCGAGCAGGAAGTGGCGATGGTCGAGCTGGACGAGCGGCGTCACCGCGGCCTGGGAGAAGCGGCCATAGGCCTGCTCGCACAGCGCGCGCAGCGCTTCCTCGCCCAGATCCTCCCCGGTGAAGGGCGCCATCACCCGGACGGCGGTCTCGACATAGGACAGGCCCTTCAGCCCCTCGATATCCTCGCGGCTGAAGCGCGGCCAGCTTGTGGGGACATACAATCCGCCGTCGCTCGCCAGGCCGGCAAGGGTCACGTCGCGGAAGCCAAGCAGCGGCGCACTGCCTCGGGTGCTCTGATATTGCATGAGGGCGGGGCCTAGCGGGGAGCGGAGAGGCGGACAAGATAGGCTATGTTTAGGCTGACCTCGTCATCCCGGCGAAAGCCGGGATCCCGGGCCGCGTCGCGCTATTGCGCGAGATCCCGGCTTTCGCCGGGATGGCGGCCAGGACGGATCGACATCCGGGCGACGGGCGTGGCGGGCCGGAGCACTCCGAACCAGCCTCCATCGTCACCCTGAAACAAGTTCAGCATGACGGAAGAGGGAGAGGCTCCGACATTCAACTTCCGTCCCTCGCCACCGGGAACGGAAGGGACAGAGCTGAATGTCGATCCGTCCTAGGCCTTCGGCTTCTGCCGCCATCTGAGCGCGAGCAGGTAGATCACCGAAGCGACCAGCGCGAACAGGAACCATTGCACCGCATAGGAGAGGTGGTTGTTCGGCACGCTGGACAGGTCGGGCTTCGCCGTGGGTGCCAGGCCGGGCGCGGCTGCTGCCGAGATCAGCATCAGATGCTTGGGCTCGCTGTCGAACAGTCCGGCCAGCAGCGGGCGGTGATCGGGGGCATGGGTGATCGTTCCGGCCACTTGCCCGCCCTTCCACACCGGCTGGAACTTGGGGTCGGGCGCCACGCCCATGTCGATCAGCAGCACCGGCCCCTCGGCACCGGTGCGGCATTGCGCGACATGGCGATAGCCGTTGGTGCCGTCGGCCGCGCGTCCGCCCTGGCTCTGCCAGCCCACCACCTGGAGGCAGAAAGCGCTGGCGCGGCGGAACAGATACTGGTCGCCCACCGGCAGGCGGGGGAACGCCATTTCGGGCTTGTCGAAATTGGCGGCATAGAGCTTCAGCGCATCGAGCTTCTCCGCGCGGCGCTGGAGCTGCCAGATGCCGAGGCCGATCATTGCGGCGACGGCAAGGGCGACGACGATCGTCGGGATCGGGGGGAAACGTGGCATCATTCGCTCCGAACCCGCCCTTCGCCCGCGCGGTTGCGATATTCGAGCGCGAGCAGCACGCCCTTGGAAAAGCGCAGCGCCAGGATCACCAGCGCCGCGGTGACCGGGATCCAGAGCAGCGCATGGATCAGCAGGCCCGGCGCGAAGTTGAACTCCACCCATAGCGCCAGCGCCGTGACCAGCGCGCCGATGCCCAGCGTGAGGAACACCACCGGTCCGTCGCCGACGTTGAACCGGGTGAAGTCGAGCCCGCAGGCGGTGCACCGGTCGGCAAAGCCGGCGAAGCTCCGGAACAGCGTGGATGCGCCGCAGCCCGGGCAGGCGCCCCTCGTCCCCGAAAGGATCGGGGGAGGCGATGCTGGACCGCCTCCCCCGGAAATGTCGTTCGCGCTATCGGTCACGTCAGCCGTGGACCGGCGCGCCCCAGCCGCCCCAGACATAGATGGAGGCGAAGAGGAACAGCCACACCACGTCGACGAAATGCCAGTACCAGGCCGCCGCCTCGAAGCCGAAATGCTGCTTGGGGGTGAAGTCGCCCCGATAGGCGCGGACCAGGTTCACGATCAGGAAGATCGTGCCCACGATCACGTGGAAGCCGTGGAAGCCGGTCGCCATGAAGAAGGCGCCGCCATAGCTCGACCCGCCCTCGGATGCGGCATGGAAGGGGAAGGGCGCCTCGCTATACTCATAGGCCTGCAGGCAGCTGAAGGTGATGCCGAGGATCACGGTGAGCCACAGGCCCTTCTTGACCGTGTCGTTCTCGCCCACGCCGATCAGGCCCCACAGGCCCTTCTTCTCGCCGCCGCGCTCATTGTGGATCAGCCCGTGATGCGCCCAGGTGACGGTGCAGCCCGAGAGCAGCAGGATCAGCGTGTTGAGCAGCGGGAACTTCCAGGCATCGAGCACTTCCATGCCCTTGGGCGGCCATTGCCCGCCCACCGCCTCGACATGCGAGGGGAAGAGCGAGAAGTCGAACCAGGCCCAGAACCAGCCGACGAAGAACATCACTTCGGAAGCGATGAACAGGATCATGCCGTAGCGCAGGTGGAGCTGCACGATCGGCGTGTGATCGCCGGCATGCGCCTCCTCGATCACCTTGCCCCACCAGCCGAACATGGTGAACGCCACGCCGACCAGGCCGGCCAGGAACACCCAGCCGCCGCCATTGTCCTTCTCCGGGGAGATGTGCGCGCCGTGCATCCACATGATCGCGCCCGACGCGAGAACCAGCGCCGAGAACGAGCCGAACAGCGGCCAGACGCTAGGCGGAAGGATATGGTACTGGTGATTCTTTGCCCCGGCCATCGAACTTCCCTGCTCCTGTTTTGCGGCAAGCTTTACGGTGCGAAATCGCTTCCCGCAACAATAGTCGCGCGCGGGCGGCTACGGCGTCAATGGGCCTTGGCGGCGGCTTCCTTCACTGCCGGCGATTCGGCCGGATAGAAGGTGTAGGAGAGCGTGATCTCCTGCACGTCGCGGGCATCGGGATCGTCGAGGATCTTGGGGTCGACATAGAAGATCACCGGCATGCGCACCGTCTCGCCCGGCTTCAGCGTCTGCTGGGTGAAGCAGAAGCACTGGATCTTGGTGAAATATTTGCCGACGAACACCGGCGTGACGTTGAACGTCGCCGTGCCCGTCACTTCATGGTCGGACGTGTTGGTGGCGGTGAAGAACGCCATGTCGCGCCCGCCGATGTCGATCGTGTCCGATCGCCGCTCGGGCTGGAATTTCCAGGGAATGCCCTTGGCGACGTTGCTGTCGAACGCGATGGTGATCTTCTGGCCCACGCTGCCGGGCGCGCGCGCGCCGCGCTGGGTGGTGCCGTTCAGCCCGGTCGCCTCGCAGAACATCCGGTAGAGCGGCACCGCCGCGAAGCCCAGCCCGGTCATCGAGCATACGCCGATCCCAGCGAGGATCGCGACGCGCAGGTTCCGGCCGATGCGGATCATCCCGCATGGCCCAGCTGGATCTTCACGATCGAGATGGCGAAGACGAGCACCACGAACAGGCCCAGCAGCACCGCCATCACCCGGGCCCGGTTGCGCTGGCGGGCGCGGATCAGCTCGGCCGCCTCGATCGGCGTCGCCGGGGCCTGGGGGGGAGTCGGGATCAGATCATCGGTCATGCGAACCACCTGTCGACGACGAGCGCGCCGAAAACGACGAAGAGATAGAGGATCGAGAATTTGAACAGGCGCTTCTCGGGCGCCATGCCGTCCCCGGGCTCGGTGCGGCGGATCGCCACCTGCACCGCCATGGCGAGGAACAGGCCGGACATCACCGCGGCGACGATCCCGTAGATCGGGCCCGCCAGCCCCAGCGGCCAGGGCGCGGCCGCGCACAGGATCATGGGCAGGGTGTAGAGGCCGATCTGGATCCGCGTCGATCTCTCGCCGGCCACCACCGGCAGCATCGGCACGCCGGCATTGGCATAATCGGTCTTCACGAACAGCGCGAGCGCCCAGAAATGCGGCGGCGTCCACAGGAAGATCAGTGCGAACAGCAGCACCGGCATTAGCGTCACGTCGCCCGTCGCCGCGGCCCAGCCGATCATCGGCGGAAAGGCCCCGGCCGCGCCGCCGATCACGATGTTCTGCGGCGTGCGGCGCTTGAGCCAGATCGTGTAGACGAACACGTAGAACAGGATCGAGGCGGCGAGGATGATCGTCGCCGCCAGGTTGATCGCGAAATACATCAACACCAGCGAGAAGCCCGCCAGCCCCACGCCGAAATGCAGCGCCGACTGGCGGTCCATCCGCCCGGCCGGGAGCGGGCGTTTCTGCGTCCGCTTCATCTTGGCGTCGAGATCGGCCTCGTACCATTGGTTGAGCGCGCCCGCCGCGCCCGCGCCCAGCGCGATGCACAAGATGGCGGTGAAGCCCAGCACGGGATGGATCGGCACCGGCGCGGCCAGCATGCCGCACAGCCCGGTGAAGACGACAAGGGTCATCACCCGCGGCTTGGTGAGCGCGAGGAAGTCGCGCCAGTCGGCGGGCAGGGTGACGGTGGCGGAAGCGGTGCTCATGGTCGTGCGTCGGCTATAGGGCCGGGTTGATCGAGGGGGAAGGGGGCCTGCGGAAGTCGATTGGAACATAGAGAGAACAAAAACCTTGCGATGTAGGATCCTGGCTGGGAAGCCCGAATCTCGCCGAGGTCGATGCCGTTGCCGCACCGTCCCAACCTGTCGGGTGGATCGGTGCCGCATGCCCGGCGCTCGGCCGGTCCAAGGAGAAGAAGATGATCAATGTCGAAGATTTCGGCGCAGTCGGCAATGGCACGACCGACGATGCGGCGGCCATCCAGGCTGCCATCGACCAGGCTGCATCGCTGGGCGGCGACACCGTATATTTTCCGCGCGTCGGCCCATGGCTGGTGGGTGTGCCGATCGAACTGAAGAGCAACGTCAACCTGCAGGGCTGCGCGCAGAAGACGATGCTGGTCAAGCCCGGTGCCGGCACCACCGGCGGCGCCGCGCCCATCGATTGCGTGATCTATGGGAAAGGGCAGACGCGTTTTCGCGTGCAGGATATCTCGGTCACCGGCAATCGCGTCAAGGACTTTGCCACGGGCACCGTGACCGCAAGCAGCTATGGCTTCTATCTCCTGGGTTGCGCCTATTTCGACATCGTCGGCTCGGCTGCGATCGAGTGTCTCGAAGGGTATGTATTCCGCCAATGCTATACCTCGAGCCTGCAACAGGCGACGGCGGATCGCTGTTCGAACTACGGTTTCACGATCGCGGAGAGCTGCACCTCGCTTGTGCTGCGGAACACCACGGCATTTGGCTGCGGCGGCGGCTGGCGTATCTCGCAGAGCACCTACCTGCAGTTGCTGGGTTGCGCGTGCGATCTAAGCGACAAGGGCGGCGAGCCCGGCGATCCGATGGGCGACAGCGGCGGCAACTATCTCGACCCCGCCTATATATTCGAGCTTTCGGCCGCGCACGGCGTCTTCATCGGCGCGCCGGGCTGCGAGCTCTCCAATTCCAACTGGCTCTACGCCGAAGGCTCCCAGGCCCATATCGATTGCCCATCGATTGCAGGGCTGACCGCACATAGCGAGAACTGGAAACTGATCCAGCTTCGCGGCATCAGCGAATCCTCGATCACGATCACCAATCCCTTTGGCTTCCCATCGGTTGCGAGCGCGGTCGGCGCCGGCCCGCGCGCGATCTATATCGAGGATCCGTCGCGCCAGCGCCTGTTCCTGAGCGGCCGCTGGCGGGTCGACGCGCTGGATGATCCCGAATCCTATTCGCTCGAAGGGATCGTCCCGGCAGGTGCCATCCGACTGCTTGACTATGATCAGGCCAGCATGGCCGAGGGCGCCAGCGCCTTCTTCAAGCCCAACGCATCGGATATTGCGCGTATCGTGCAGTCGGCGGGCGTCAAGAAGCTCGAACTCGGCGCCGTGAGCGCCAACCAGATCGAATTCTACCTGCCGCTGCCGGACGAGGGCATGTTCCTCTTTCAGGCCGAGGGCGCCTATGCTTCGTCCTGGGATGCCGCGCACATCGAGCTCGTCTCGACCGATGGCAGTTCGGCCACGGTGCTCCGGACCTGGAGCAATAGCGGGCACGCGATCACGATCGGGGAATGGTTCCACGCCCAGGCACTTGCCGGGGAATCACTGCGTCTCCGTATCCGGACGAACCATGTGACCGACACCCTGTCGTTCACGCGCCTGCAACTCACCCACGTCGGCGCTCAGTTCTAGGGCTGCAAACGGGAAACGCCCCGGAAGTTTTCTCCCGGGGTGTTTCCCGCGTCAGTCGAGCGGCAGAGCCCGGCGATTGTCCTTCGCCCCAGGGATTGCCGGGCCGCTCACTGCTTCGCGGCCTCATCGAGCGGGATCGCCGGCTTGGGCGGCA
Source organism: Sphingomonas sp. IBVSS2 (assembly GCF_002127225.1). Classification (GTDB taxonomy): domain Bacteria; phylum Pseudomonadota; class Alphaproteobacteria; order Sphingomonadales; family Sphingomonadaceae; genus Sphingomonas. Next base: position 214,697 of record NZ_NFUR01000001.1, on the reverse strand, counting down.
CGGGCGGCTTGCCGATCCAGGCCAGGCCGCGGGCGAGGTCGAGCGTCACCACCCAGTTGCGCAGGAACGGCATGCCGAGATTGCCGTCCATGATCATGTCCGGTGTGAAGGCGTCGGCGGTGGTCGCGCGGATATCGCCCAGCACTTCGAAATCGGCCGGCTGCTTGCCTTCCTGCTTCGGGTCCATGCCCACCAGCTCGGCGATGGGCTTGGAGACGAGGACGGTGCCGCCATTGCCCGAATCGAGCTCGAACCACAAACTGCCCTTCCTGCTCGGCACCGCGGCCATCACCGCCAGCGCGCCGCCGTCGATCTCGCGCTTCAGCCGGATGCGCAGCGGCCGCATGCTGGCGACGCGCGCGGCCCGGCTCGCTTCGGATTCGAGCGTCATCGTGCCGGCCGCGAAGTCGAAGGTCACGGTGCGGCCCTCGAACAGGTTGAGCCCGATGATTCCGTCCAGCGCGGCATTCTTCGGATTGTCCGCCGCCATGTTGATCAGTCCGGTGATCGGCGGCCTGGCAGTGACGCCGCCCACCGTGACCGCGACATTCTCGCCGCAATGGGGGCCGTCGAAGCGCTTGCCCATCATGTTGTAGCCGGTGAGGCGCCCCCAGGGTTCGCAGCCGGCCCGGGTGGCCGTCTCGCGCGAGACGAGCGTGATGCCGGCGCCGGTGTCGAGCAGGTACAGCCCCTTCCTGCCGGCGATCTCGGCTTCCATCGCCCAGCGAGTGCGCCACGGCTTCATCTGGATCACCGCTTCGGGCGCGGCGGGCGGTGCCGTCTGCGCTTCCGCGGCGGGCATGGCGGCGAACAGCAGCGCGCATGCGCCGGGCAGGAACTTCATCACCGGGTCTCCCTGAATGTTCCGGCATTCGTTCCGCCTGCGCATCTTTCTGCACGCTGAACCGCGAATGCCGTGCGACGAATATCGCCCCTGGCACGACGAAACCGGACGATGCGATGGTGCCCCAACGAAAACGCCCCGGAAGTTTCCTTCCGGGGCGTTTCTCGTTTCAGCCTTTCGGCCGGGCTCAGTGGCGATCCCCGTCCTGGATGACCGGCAGAACGAGGGCTATGGTTGCAATGTAGGATTTTAGATGTTCCCTATATGTTCATACTGAACGTGAGGGAGAATGAGATGGCTTTTGTCGATGAGGCGAATCTGGCTGGTGTGGCGCCGGGCCAGGGTGCCGACATGGTGGGTTTCGCACAGCTCGACTCGAATGCGGTCGCGCGAACTGCCAGCGACAAGCTGCGCGAAACGGTGTCGGTCCTTGATTTCGGCGGCGTGCCGAACAGCCATGTCGACAGCACTACCGTCTTCGAGAACGCGATCGCGTCGCTCGGTGCGCATGGCGGCACCATCGAGATCCCCGCCGGCAATTGGTGGATCAACCTGAAGATCAACCGGAGCAACATCAAGCTGCGCGGGCAGGGTGGCGTGGGCGAAGAGAGCGGAGGGAACAAATGGCCGTGTATCCGCCCCTATGCGACCGGCGCCGGTACCGCGACGCTCCGGATCAGCGACCAGACCCGGGAGAATCGCCGCATCAAGCTCGAGAATCTCGTGATCAGCGGCGACAATGGCGCAGGCAATCAGGCGGACAAGGCGTTGTGGATCGATGGCGGGACCTATAATCTCGTCACGCGTGACGTGGATCTTCAGGACGGCTTGCATACGCTGCACATCGAGCCCGGTGGCGGGCAGTCGATCGCCGGAATGATGCTGAAGGATCTTTGCATCCGCAACGATCTCAAGGATCCCGATGCCCGCGCGATCTATGTTCGGCGCTACGACGATCCGCATCCGGGTGTCGTCTATGCCCCCGGCGACCCCTATGGCTACACGACTCAGATCCATATCGCCGCGAAGGTCAATCTGTGGCCCGACGGCCTTGGCCGATGGCTTGAGGTGGACGGCACCGGCTCGACGGGCCTCGTCGTGCATTTTCACCAGACCTATGTCGATGATGGCCCGAAGCGGGGTATTCTGATGCATGGTCTCGAGGTGATCGAGTGTTTTGGCGGGCTGCAACTCGACCCGGGCGCTGAGGCTGCCATCGTGGTCAAGCGCATGGACATGGTTTCCGATCCCTCGCGTTTCCTTCGCGGCTTCATCGAAGGTGTGGGCGGGCAACTGATCGAGCTGGCGGACAACAGCAGGTTGGCCTTCCCGGAGGAGCCGGGCCTGATCGCCTATCAGCCGCGTCTGCAACGGCCGTTCCTCGGGGATGTCGGTTATTTCTCGACGCTCGCCGATCCCTATGACAAGTCGATCTACTACGACTTCCAGACCGCAGTCGGACCGATGCGCTGGAACGGCTGCCCGCATCGCTGGACCGATGCATCGGATGCATCTGATGGCTCGGGCACGAGCGGTGCGATGCAGACCCTGGGCGGCATCTCCGCGGCGAAGAATATCCTCAGCGGCGGCTTTGTCGGTGCGCTGCACGGGCTGAAGGTGAATGGTCTGCAGGTTATCGCCGCACGCCAGGCCACGGTGACCTTGGCGTCGGCCAGCACGATGGACAAGGATGTCGAGGCACGCGCGGCGATTGCCGACCTCATCGCCCGGCTCCAGGCGCATGGCCTGATCGCCTAGCCCCTTGATCCAGCCGCAGCGTTGGCGCGGCTCGGCCTCCCAACGAAAACGCCCCGGAAGTTTCCTTCCGGGGCGTTTCTCGTTTCAGCCTTTCGGCCGGGCTCAGTGGTGATGCCCGTCCTCGATGACCGGCAGTGTCTCGAACTGGTGGAACGGCGGCGGGCTCGACAGCGTCCATTCGAGCGTCGTCGCGCCTTCGCCCCAGGGATTGCCCTCCGCCTTGCGGCCGGCGACCAGCGCCCAGATCACATTGACGAAGAAGATCACCATCGAGAGCGCCATGATGAAATAGCCCATGGTGGCGACATGGTTCCACAGCGCATAGGCGTCCGGATAGTCCGGATAGCGGCGCGGCATGCCCTGCAGGCCCAGGAAGTGCATCGGGAAGAACAGGATGTTCACGCCGATGAAGAAGATCCAGAAGTGCAGCTGGCCGAGCAGCTCGCTGTACATGCGGCCGCTCATCTTCGGGAACCAATAGTAGAAGCCGGCGAACAGCGAGAACACCGCGCCCAGCGACAGCACATAGTGGAAGTGCGCGACGACGTAATAGGTGTCCTGCATATAGTCGTCGACGCCGCCGTTCGCGAGCACGACGCCGGTGACGCCGCCCACGGTGAACATGAAGATGAAGCCGATCGCCCAGACCATCGGGGTCTTGAAGCTGATCGAGCCGCCCCACATCGTGGCGATCCACGAGAAGATCTTCACGCCCGTCGGCACCGCGATCACCATGGTGGCGGCGGTGAAGTACATCTTGATCGTCACCGACATGCCGGTGGTGAACATGTGGTGCGCCCACACGACGAAGCCGACCAGGCCGATCGCGACCATGGCATAGGCCATGCCGAGATAGCCGAACACCGGCTTGCGGCTGAAGGTGGCGATGATCTGGCTGACGATGCCGAAGCCCGGCAGGATCATGATGTACACTTCGGGGTGGCCGAAGAACCAGAACAGGTGCTGGTAGAGGATCGGATCGCCGCCATATTGCGGGTCGTAGAAGGCGGTGCCGAAGTTGCGGTCGGTCAGCAGCATGGTGATCGCGGCGGCGAGCACCGGCAGCGCCAGCAGCAGCAGGAAGGCGGTGATCAGCACCGACCACACGAACAGCGGCATCTTGTGCAGGGTCATGCCCGGCGCGCGCATGTTGAAGATGGTGGTGATGAAGTTGATCGCGCCCAGGATCGAGCTGGCGCCCGCCAGGTGGAGCGACAGGATCGCCATGTCGACCGACGGCCCCGGCTCGCCATAAGTGGAGAGCGGCGCATAGACCGTCCAGCCGGTGCCGGCGCCGACGCCGGCGAAGGGCGAGGCGAGCAGCAGCAGGAAGGCCGGGATCAGCAGCCAGAACGAGATGTTGTTCATGCGCGGGAACGCCATGTCCGGCGCGCCGATCATGATCGGCACGAACCAGTTGCCGAAGCCGCCGATCATCGCGGGCATGACCATGAAGAACACCATGATCAGGCCGTGCGCGGTGATCAGCACGTTCCAGAAGTGCATGGCGTCGTCGAACTTGGTCTCGTTGCCGTGCAGGTAGCTCAGCCAGGTCGGCAGATACTGGATGCCCGGCTCCATCAGCTCGACGCGCATCAGGCCCGAGATCGCGCCGCCGATGATGCCGGCGACGATCGCGAAGATCAGGTAGAGCGTGCCGATGTCCTTGTGGTTCGTCGACATGAACCAGCGGGCGAAGAAGCCCGGCTTGTGATCGGCATCGTGGTGATTATGCGCATGATCATGCGCGTGGAGGGCGATATCGGTCATGGTCTCACTTGCCCGTCGTGTTGCCGGCGGCGGCGTTGGCGGCCGGCGCGGTCTCGTTGGTGGCGGCCGGTTCGGCGGCGGCGTTGGTCTCGGCGGCCGGCGCGGCGGCATTCTGCGCGGCCGTCGCCGCCGCGGCGGCGGCGACCTCGGCCGGCATGGTGCCGCCCTTCGACTTCACCCACTGCGCGAACTCGGCCGGCGACACGGCCTCGACCGCGATCGGCATGTACGCGTGGCGCGCGCCGCACAGTTCGGAGCACTGGCCGAAATACAGGCCCGGCTTGTCGATGGTGAAGCTCGTCTCGTTGAGCTTGCCCGGCACCGCGTCGAGCTTGATCCAGAAGGCGGGGACGGCCCAGCTGTGGATCACGTCCTGCGCGGTGGTGATCAGGCGGATCGGCACGCCGACCGGCAGCACCACGCGCTGGTCGGTCGCGAGCAGGCGGGGGCCGTCGGCATCGGTGCGATAGCGCGTGCCGGCCGGGACCTGGCTCTGCTCCTTGAGCATGTTGGCGGTCAGCTGGATGCCGCCATTGTCCGGGTATTCATAGCTCCAGAACCACTGGTTGCCGATCGCCTTCAGGGTGATCGCATCCTTGGGCGCCGGCTTGAACTGCGCGGCGAGCAGCTTGATCGAAGGCACCGCGATGGCGACCAGGATCAGCACCGGCACCAGCGTCCAGATGATCTCGATCACGGTGTTGTGCGCGGTCCGCGACGGCGTCGGGTTGGCGGCGCGGCGATAGCGGAAGATCACCCACACCAGCAGGATCAGCACGAAGATCGAGATCGCGGTGATCAGCGGCAGCAGGATGTAATTGTGGAATTCGTGCGCCTCCCGCCCGGTCGGCGTCACCTGCGTCTGCAGCGTGATCGCGTCGGCGGTCGGCTGGCCGATGCCCGGTGCCGCCTTGGTCCGCGGCCGGCCCGAAGCGTCGAGCGTGGGATCGGCAACCGCCGGCGTGGCGGCCACGGCCGGCGCGGCGCTGTTCGCGACCGAACCGTTCGCGACCGGAGTCGCGGTGTTCGCAACAGGCTCCTGGGCCGAGGCGGGCGTGGCGAACGCCATCCCCGCCGCCAGGAGGATCGAAGTCAACCCAAGCATGCGCATCGTCTATCTTCACCCTGTTCCGCAAGAGCCCCGGGCTGGGAAAGGATTACCCCCAGTGCAACTGGCGTATACGAGCCACGCATCCATTCTCAACCCTTTTTGATCGCCCGTTGCGGTCGTTGGAGGGTGGTCCTAAGGGAAATCGACAATCCCGGTGGCGATGGAGCGAGCATTGGAAGGCAACGCAATTCTGGACGAGTTTCGTGCTGCAGGTGCGTTGCTCGAAGGCCATTTCATCCTGTCTTCCGGCCTTCGTTCCCCCATCTTCTTGCAAAAGATGCGTATTTTCGAGGATCCCGTACGCACCGGGCGTGTGTGCGGTGCACTAGGAAAGCTGATCCGCGAATCGTTCGGGCAGGTCGACATGGTCGTCTCCCCGGCGATCGGCGGAATCATCCCGGGCTATGAGACGGCCCGGGCGCTGGGCTGCAAGGCAGTGTTCGTCGAGCGCGAGGACGGCGAATTCCAGCTGCGCCGCGGCTTCGAGATTCCCGAGGGTGCGCGCGTGGTGATGGTCGAGGACATCGTCACCACCGGCCTTTCGTCGCGCGAATGCATCGCCGCGATCCGGAAGCATCCCGGCGAACTGCTCGGCGCCGCCTGCATCGTCGATCGCTCGAACGGCAAGGCGGACATCGGCGTGCCGCTGGTCTCGCTGGTGAAGATGGACGTGCCCGCCTATCCGGCCGACCAGCTCCCGCCCGAGCTGGCGGCGATCCCCGCGACCAAGCCGGGCAGCCGGGCGATCACGGCATAGGGGGGGGCGAACGGTGACCGGAAAGCTCCGAGAGGCTTCGAGCGACCGCCTTCGCCTGGGCGTCAACATCGATCACGTCGCCACCGTGCGCAATGCGCGCGGCTCGGGCTATCCCGATCCGGTGCGCGCGGCGCTGCTCGCGGCCGAGGCCGGCGCGGACGGCATCACCGCGCACCTGCGCGAGGATCGCCGGCACATCACCGACGACGACATCGCCCGGCTCTCCGCCGAACTGACGGTGCCGCTCAACCTGGAGATGGCGGCGACCGGCGAGATGCTGGCGATCGCGCTGCGCCATCGCCCGCACGCGGTGTGCATCGTCCCCGAGAAGCGCGAGGAGCGCACCACCGAGGGCGGGCTGGATGTCGCGGGGCATTTCGACCATCTCGCGCCGATGGTGGCGCGGCTGCGGGAGAATGGCAGCCGCGTGTCGCTGTTCGTCGAGCCCGACGAGCGCCAGATCGACGCGGCGCTGCGCCTGGGCGCGCCGGTCGTCGAGTTCCACACCGGCCGCTATTGCGAGCTGGCCGAGGCGGACCGCGCCGCCGAGCTGCGCCGAATCGCCGATGCCGCCGCCCTCGCCGCCAAGGCGGGGATCGAGCCGCATGCCGGCCACGGCCTGACCTTCGACAATGTGATCCCGATCGCGGCGATCCCGCAGGTCATGGAACTCAACATCGGCCATTTCCTGATCGGCGAGGCGATCTTCGACGGCCTCGTTCCGGTGATTCGCCACATGCGCGCGCTGATGGACGCCGCGCGGTGAGGGCTTCTCATTCCGTCATCCCGGCGAAAGCCGGGATCTCGGGGGGGAGTGCGAGCAGCCTGCCGCGCGAGATCCCGGCTTTCGCCGGGATGACGGCGGTGCCGTCATGATCCTCGGCCTGGGCTCGGACCTGTGCAATATCGAGCGGATCCGGAAGTCGCTGGACCGTTTCGGCACACGTTTCGAGCAGCGCAGCTTCACCGACCTGGAGATCGCCAAGGCGAAGACCCGCCCGCACAACTATGCCGCCACGCTCGCCAAGCGCTTCGCTGCGAAGGAGGCTTTCTCCAAGGCAGTGGGAACCGGGTTCAAGGCGGGCGTGTTCATGAAGGACATCGGTGTCGTCAACGCGCCCTCCGGCGCGCCCACGCTGGCATTGACCGGAGGCGCGAAGGCGAGGCTTGACGCCATCACCCCCGCGGGTCACGTCGCCGTGGTGCATCTGACGCTGACGGACGATCATCCCTGGGCGTTCGCCATGGTGATGATCGAGGCGGTGAAGGAAGATTGATGGGGGCGGACGAGCTCGCGTTGAGTCACGAAGCGTTCGAGGAAGAGGCCGAGGCCCGGACGCGCACCGACTGGTGGGCGGAAGCGCGCGGCATCCTGTGGCTGGTGCTCGCCGTGCTCGGCTTCCACAGCCTGATCGCCAAGCCCTTCTTCATTCCCAGCGAATCGATGCTGCCCGGCCTGCTCGTCGGCGATCGGCTGGTGGTGACCAAATATCCCTATGGCTACAGCTGGGTGACGCCGACCTTCCATGTGCTGCCCTTCATGCACGGCCGCATCCTGGGCAGGCTGCCCGAGCGCGGCGACGTGGTGATCGTCACGCCGCCCGGCACCAACACCGACTATATCAAGCGCGTGATCGGCCTGCCCGGCGACACGATCGCCGTCAGGGGCGGCATCGTCTATCTGAACGGCAAGGCGGTCCCGCGCCGCGCGATGGGCGATCGCTATATCCCCGTCGATCCCAATACGCGCTGCAGCGAGGACCAATATCCCGGCTTCCTCGTCACGCGGGCCGGCCGGCAATATTGCCGCCTGCCGATCTTCCGCGAGACGCTGCCCGGCGGCCGCTCCTACGACACGATCGACCTTGGCTTCCGCCCCGGCCGCGCGGACAATTATCCCGAGATCCGCGTGCCCCGGGACAAGGTGTTCCTGATGGGCGACAATCGCGACAATTCGGCCGACAGCCGCTTCCCGCTCGCGCAGGGCGGGCTGGGCGGCCCGGTGCCGTGGGAGAATATCGGCGGCCGTGCCGAGTTCATCACCTTCAGCCTCGACGGCAGCGCCAGCTGGAATCCGCTGACCTGGCCGCGATCCTTCCGCCCCGGCCGCGCCGGCACCTCGCTTCACCCGCAACGGGACAATCAATGATGAGCGATCCGCTAGCCTCCCCCAACGTCCATGTCGTCCAGGAACCGGGCCCCAACGAACTGCGCGACCCGGTGGTCCGCGCCGAATTGAAGAAGGCGAGCGTCTGGTTCGGCCTCGGTATCGCGGTCGCCCTGTTCGTGCTGCTGATCCAGCCGATCCTGATCATCTTCGGCGGGCTGGTCTTCGCATCGATGCTGGATGGCGGCGCGCGGCTGCTCGGCCGTATCCTGCCGATCCCGCGCGCGCTGCGGATCGTGATCGTCGTCCTGCTGGTCATCGCCTTCTTCGCCGGCATCTTCTACCTGACCGGAGTGCAGATCGCGGCCCAGGCGGAGCAGCTGCGCACCACGCTGGAAGTGCAGGCGAACAAGGTCGCCCAATGGGTGGCCGATCTGGGCCTGATGCCGGGCCGCTCCGATCTCACCGGCCTGGCCCAGCAGGCGCTGGGCAGCGTCGGGCGGCTCACCTCGGCGGTGGGCTCGGTGTTCGGCGCGGTCTCCTCGCTGCTGATGATCGTGGTCATCGGCCTGTTCGTGGCGCTGGAGCCGCGCATCTACGAGCGTGGCCTGCAATGGATGGTGCCCAGGGACGCGCGCGATTCGTTCGCGCTCACCATCAGCCGCATGGCGACGACGATGCGGCGGCTGCTGGCCGGGCGCCTGTTCGGCATGCTCTTCGAGGGCGTGGTCACCGCCTTCTTCCTGTGGCTGGCCGGCGTGCCGATGGCGCTGCTGCTCGGCATCATCACCGGCGTGCTCGCCTTCATCCCCAATATCGGCGCCTTTGTCTCCGGCGTTATGATGATCTCGGTGGGCTTCAGCGCCGGCACCGAGACCGGCATATGGGCGATCATCGTCTATTTCGGCGTGCAGAATTTCGACGGCTATGTCGTGATCCCGATGGTCGCGCGGCGCACGGTGGACATGCCGCCGGCGCTCACCCTCTCGTCGCAGATCCTCGCCAGCACGCTGTTCGGCGTGCTCGGCCTCGCGCTGGCCGATCCGATCGTGGCGATGATCAAGGTCGCGCTGGAAAGCGAGGCGGAGCGCGCCGCCCGTGCCGCCGACGAGGAGAGCCCGCGGCTCAAATGGCGGGTCCGCCTGCGCCGGGGCTATGAGGAAGGGGCGCCCACGCCTCTCGAGCCGCCGGCAGGTGCGCCATGATCCTCTACGATTATTTCCGCTCCTCGGCCGCCTATCGCGTCCGCATCGCGCTGAACTTGAAGGGCGTGGCCTATGCGCGGCGCGACGTCATGCTGCTCGAGAACCAGCAGCGCTCGCCGGAGCATCTCGCCCGCAACCCCCAGGGCTTCGTCCCCGCGCTGGAAGCCGATGGCAAGGTGATCACGCAGAGCCTGGCGATCATCGAATGGCTCGATGCGCGCCATCCCGAGCCGCGGCTGATCCCCGCCGACCCCGATGCCCGTGCCGCGGCGATGGCCCGGGCGCTCGTCGTCGCGGCGGACACGCATCCGCTCAACAATCTGCGCGTGATGCGGCGCCTGAAGGAGATGGGCGTGGACGAGGAGGGGCGGAACGCCTGGACCCGCCACTGGATCACGGAAGGCTTCGCCGCGCTGGAGGCGATGGCGGGGGACGGGCGCTTCCTGGGCGGCGATGCGCCGGGGATCGCCGATCTCTGCCTGGTGCCCCAGATGTACAATGCCAGGCGCTTCGAGACGCCGCTCGACGCTTTCCCCCGGCTGGTCGCGATCGACGCCGCCGCCGCCGCGCTCCCCGCCTTCGCCGCCGCCCATCCCGACGCGGTGGCGCCCAAGTGAGGATCGCCGGGCTGGCGGCGGGCCTGCTGCTCGCCGTACCCGCCCTGGCGCAGGAGCAGGATCCCGACGCCATCGTAGTCACCGGCCGCGGGCTCGCGGCGCCGCCGGGCGATGCCGCCTATGACGTGGTGACGATCGGGCGCGATCGCATTGCCGGCACTGCCAGCGGCCGGCTGGAGGATGCGCTGCGCGATGCCGCCGGCCTCGCTCAGTTCCGCCGCTCCGATTCGCGCTCGGCCCATCCGACCTCGCAGGGGATCACGCTGCGCGGGCTGGGCGGCAATGCCTCCAGCCGCGCGCTGCTGTTGCTCGACGGCGTGCCCCAGGCCGATCCCTTTGGCGGCTGGGTCGCCTTTCCCGCCTATCTTCCCGTGCGCCTGGCGGGCGCGCGAATCGTGCGGGGCGGGGGCAGCGGCTATGCCGGGCCCGGCGCGCTGGCCGGCACGATCGAGCTGGAGAGCGGCGGCCCGGCGCAGCTTGGCCGGCTCTCGCTGGACGCGCTCGGCGGCAGCCGCGACAGCCTCGATCTCGCGGGGGTGGGCGCCGTCGAGCTCGGGCGCGGCTTCGCCACCCTCGCCGGCCAATATGCGCGCGGCGACGGTTTCACGCCGATCGTCGCGGCGGATCGCGGGCCGGTCGACCGGCCCGCGCCGTATGAACAGGCCGCCATCGCCCTGCGCGCCGTCGCGGGCATCGGCGCCGATACCGAGCTCCAGGCCAATCTCTCGGCCTTCACCGACCGCCGCGACCGCGGCGTCGATTTCACGCGGATGAAGAGCGAAGGCGCCGATGCCAGCCTTCGCCTGGTGGGGCGCGGCGCCTGGGGCTGGTCGGCGCTTGCCTGGCTCCAGGCGCGCGATTTCGCTTCGGGATTCGCGGCGGTCAACGATGCCCGCACCGCCGTCACGCCGGCGCTCGACCAATATGCCGTGCCCGCCACTGGCCTGGGCGCGCGCCTCGAAATTGCCCCGCCCGTCGGCGGGGGCGTGACGCTTCGCCTCGGCGGAGACCTGCGCCGCGTCTCGGGCCGGAGCGAGGAACTCTACACTTATGTCGCCGGCCGTCCGACTCGCCGCCGCGTCGCGGGCGGGGAGAGCCTGACCGTCGGCGGTTTCGCCGACGCCAGCTATGAAAGCGGGCCGCTCACGCTCAGCCTGGGCGGGCGGCTCGACCATTGGGACATCGCGGACGGCGCGCTGCAGGAGACGTCGCTGGCGCCGGGCCCGGTGATCGCGAACGGCCGCTTCCCCGATCGCCAGGGCTGGGAAGCCACCGGCCGCGCGGGCGCCGCCTATCGGCTGGGCACCGTGACGTTGCGCACGGCCGCATATCGGGGCTGGCGCCTGCCCACGCTCAACGAGCTCTACCGCCCTTTTCGCGCGGGTGCCGACGCCACCGCCGCCAATGCCGCGCTCGATCCCGAGCGGCTGATCGGGGCCGAGATCGGGATGGACTGGCGCCCCGTCGCGGCGCTGACCATCCGTGCCACCGGCTATTGGAACCGCCTCGACGGCGCGATCGCGAACGTCACGCTGGCGCAGGGGCCGGGCAGCTTTCCTGGCGTGGGCTTCGTCTCCGCGGCGGGCTTCTATCGCCAGCGGCGCAACCTCGATGCGGTCACGGCCAGGGGGGTGGAGCTCGACGGGCGCTGGGTGGCCGGCGCCTTCAGCCTGGCCGCATCCTATGCCTTCACCGATTCGCGGGTGACCGCATCGGGCGTGGCGGCGTCGCTGGATGGCCTGCGCCCGGCCCAGACCGCGCGGCACCAGGCGAGCGCGACGCTCGGCTGGGCGCGGGACGAGGCAGGCGCGTCGCTCACCGCCCGCTATGCCGGCCCGCAGTTCGAGGACGACCAGAACAGCCGCGCGCTGAAGGGCGCCTTCACGCTCGACGCCGCCGCCGCGCTGCCGCTCGCGCGCGATCTCGCGCTCCAGGCTCGGGCGGAGAACCTCTTCGATGCCGAGGTGCAGGCCGGGATCAGCGGCCCGGGCGTGATCGAGCGCGCGCTGCCGCGCACCCTGTGGCTGGGCGTGCGGCTGCGGCTGCGCTGATCCGGGTCACCGCCGGTGGCTGTCCACCACCCGGTCGAACAATGCCAGATAGTCGGCGATCGAATCGCCCGTCGCGATCACCGGTGCGGGCCGGACCGCGTCCGGCGCCAGCCAGTGATCGAGGGCGGCGACCAGCGCATCGCCATCCTCGCGGGCGATCACCGTGCCCAGTTCCGGCGCATGGACGATCTCGCGCACCGCGACGCTCGATTCGGTCGATACCACCGGGGTGCCCACCGAAAGCGCCTCGCGCAGCACGCCGGGCACGCCTTCATAGTCCGACGTCAGCACCGCCACCGCCGCGCCCCTGAGCGCAGGCAGCGGATCGCCGGCATGGCCGGGCATGGCCACCCGGTCGCCCAGTCCCAGCGCCGCGACCTGCGCGTCCAGGGCGCCGCGCGCGCCGCCTTCGCCGAGCAGCAGCAGCTTCACCTGCTTGTCGGCCAGCCGGGGCAGGGCGGCGAGCAGCCGGTCCCAGCGCTTCTGCGGCTCCAGCCGCCCGACGCCGATCAGATAGCGGCCCGCGGGCAGCGCCACCGGCGCGGCGCCCGCGATCGGCCGGGCGGGCGGATTGGCGATCACCCGCACGCGCTCCGGCGGCATTCCCATCTCGGCCATCGCCTCGGTCGCCATTGCCGGGGTCATCGCCACGACATGGTCGAGGAAGCGCGGATGCAGCCGCAGCCAGCGCCGATAGCGCCATGCCGCTCCCCGCGAGAGCTCGGGGCGGACAAGCGCGTTGGAGACCTTGCCCACGATCGGCGGCGCGTCGGCGCCCAGCCGCAGCCGGGCAAGCGCAGTGACGCCGGTATAGCGGTTGCCCGGGCAGAACAGCAGGTCCGGCCGCGCCCGCCGGACTTCGTCCGCGAGCCGGAACAGGGCCTGGTGCCGTCCGTCGCCCAGTTCGATCAGTTCGATCCCGCCGGGGATTTCCGCGGCCAGCGGCCCCTCGCTGCTGCCCAGCACCAGGGTTACCCGGCGCCCTGCCGCATGCCATCCCGCGGCCATGCGCAGCATCGCGCGTTCCACACCGCCGCCCTGCAATTGCTGGGCATAGGTGAGGATGTGTTGTGCGGTTTTGGATTGGGTGCGGTGCAACATAGGTCTTGCGGATTGCCACTCTTAAGCCCAAATCGCCCCCGCAATAAACCGCAATCTGCTGCCACCAGCCATTTTCGTGTTGGCGTAAACTGGGGGGCTGTACGCCGCAAGACGCGGAAAAAGTGCTGGAAACGCCCGTTTTGGGCGGCGGAATGTGAATCGGTGAACGAACCAAGTCTGGAGGCTTCGTTGAACACGAGCGTTGTCGAGGCCGTCCCCCTCCCGGGCGCGCCCGACCTTGCGGGTCTCGAACCCGTCGAAAAGATCAGGCGCCGCTGGCCGGCGATTCTCGGCGGCGCGCTGACGCTGCTCATGATCGCGGCGCTGGGCCGCGAGCTGTTCGGCTCGGGCCTGCAGGGCCTTTATCGCAGCCTGCCCACCAACCCGATCTTCTACCTGGTCTTCGCGCTCTATTATGTCGGCCCGCCGACCTTCGACTATGTGATCTTCCGGCGGCTGTGGCAGATTCCGCTCGCCGGACTGGCCGCGCTCCACAAGAAGCGCATCTCGAACGAAGTGTTGTTCGGCTATTCGGGCGAGGCCTATTTCTACGCCTGGGCGCGTCAGCGGACCCAGATGGTCGCCGCGCCCTTCGGTGCGGTGAAGGACGTGATGATCCTGTCGGCCATCGCCGGCAATGCGATCACGCTGATCATGATGATCGTCGGCCTGCCGCTCTATCTGGGCCTGGTGCCGCCGCAATGGAAAGGCGCGGTGCTGGGCTCGGTGGTGGTGCTGCTGCTGATGTCGGTGCCGTTCCTGCTCTTCTCCAAGCGCGTGTTCTCGCTGCCCCGCCGCGAGCTGTGGTGGGTGTTCCTGGTGCACTGCGCGCGCATCGTCACCGGCTCGCTGCTGGTCGCGATCGCCTGGCACCTGGCGATGCCGAACGTCTCGATCGGCGTGTGGCTGATGATGGCGGCCGGCCGCCTCCTCGTCTGGCGCCTGCCGCTGGTGCCGAGCAAGGAGGCCGCCTTCGCCGCGATCACCGGGGTGGTGATCGGCCAGGGCTCGGCCATGTCCGAGCTGATGGCGCTGATCGCCGGCCTCACCCTTCTCGTCCACGTCACCTTGATCGGGGGCTTCAGCGTGCAGGCCCTGCTCACGAGGAACAAGCAGCCATGATCCGCTTCCCGATCGCCTTGCTGGCCACCGGCGCCGCGGCTGCGCTCGCCCCCGCGGCAGTGCCCGCCGCCGCCGGCGCGCAGCCCGATCCGGTCGACGGCAGCTGCGCGACGCGGGCCGGCGTGCCGCTCTACGTCAACGTCACCGGCCTCAAGGACCGCACCGGCCGGCTCAAGCTGGAGATCTATCCGCCGAACGAGGAGGATTTCCTGCGCGACGACACGTCGCTGAAGCGCGAGAACAAGCCGTTCCGCCGCATCTGGGCGCAGACGCCGGCCTCGGGGCCCGTCCGGCTGTGCATCCGCGCGCCCGGCCCGGGCACCTGGGCGGTGCTGTTCACGCACGATCGCGACGGCAAGAACAAGTTCAACTTCTGGGAGGACGGCGCCGGCTTCCCGAGCAACCAGAAGCTCGGCCGCAGCCGCCCCAAGGTGCGCCAGGCGCTGGTCAATGTCGGCCCCGGCGGTGGACAGATCTCGATCAAGGCGCAATATCTCCGGGGCCTGGGCGGCTTCGCGCCGCTGGAGGACTGAGGGACAGGGCGATGCGCATCGTCGACGTCAACGAGTTCTACTCGCCGACCGGTGGCGGCGTGCGCACCTATCTCGATCGCAAGATGGGGATCATGGCCGATATGGGCCATGAGCTGACCGTGATCGCGCCGGCGCTCGAATCGAGCGTCGAGGAGCGGCCCGGCGGCGGCCGCATCTTCTGGGTCAAGGCGCCGCCGCTGATCCTCGATCGCAATTACGGCATCTTCGTCCATGACGAGCCGGTGTGGAACCTGCTCGACGCGCTGAAGCCCGACATCGTCGAGACCAGCTCGCCCTGGCTCCCGGCCTGGACGGTGGCGCGCTGGCAGGGCGATGCGGTGAAGATATTCTTCGCGCATGGCGACAATATCGGCGCCTATCCGCAGCGCTGGCTCGACAGCGTGGCGACGCCGATCCAGGTCGAGCGGGCCTTTGCCTGGTACACGCGGTACATGAGCCGCTTCCTCGGGCACTACGACGCGTTCGTCACCAACGGCCCGGCACTGGCCAAGCGGTTCCGCCGGCGCGGCATGCATGTCCATGCCTCGATGCCGCTGGGGATCGAGCGGCAATGGTTCTCGCCCGACCTGCGCGACGAGAAGCTGCGCGTGGCGCTGCTCGCCCAGCTCGGCCTGCCGCCGGAAGGGCATCTGCTGCTCGGCCTGGGCCGGCATCACAAGGAGAAGCGCTGGCCGCTGGTGATCGACGCGGTGGAGGCGGCGGCGAACGACCTGCCCGTCGGCCTGATGCTGATCGGCGACGGCCCGCAGCGCCGCCAGCTCGAGGCCCGGATCGCCGGCAGCCCGCACATCAAGATCTTCCGTCCGGTCTATGACCGGGTGCGCTTCTCGCGGATCATGGCGAGCTGCGATGCGCTGATCCACGGGTCCGATGCCGAGCCCTTCGGCCTCGTCGCTTCCGAGGCGCTGGCCTCGGGCCTGCCGCTGATCGGGCCCGACGAGGGCGGTTTCGCCGAGCTTGCCGATCCGCTCTTCGCCGAAACCTATCGTGCGCGCGATGCCTATTCGGCGGCGGACGCGATCCGGCGCATGTTCGGCCGCGAGCAGGCCATCCTGCGCAACGCCGCCCGCGTCGCCGCGGGCAAGGTGCGCAGCGATGCCGACCATGCCGCCGAACTGATGGCCTATTACGAGGGCTTGCTGGAGGCGAGGCGCGGCGGCGCCGGCGCGCGCGCCGCCGGCAGCGCGTAGACCGAGATATTGAGGTCGCCAAGCGGCCAGCGGCCGCGCAGGCGATATCCCAGCTCCTCCATCCGCTTCACCGCCAGCCGGTGCGACGCCATGCGCTCGCCGAAATAGACGGGGCGCATCACCACGATCTCCGGCCGCTCGGTGAAGATGCGGTCGATCTCCTGGAGCTGGTCGACGCCCAGCGCGCCATTCTCGCGCTCGCGCGAAAGGTGGCTCGGGAAGACCCAGGGCGACACGGTGCAGCGGCCGGTATAGCCATAGAGGATCGGATTGCCGGAATAGAGGTACATGCAGCCCGGGCCGCGGCCGATGCCGTCGGCCAGGGCCTGGAGCTGCGCGGCATTGCCGCGGTGCCATTTCACGCTGACCAGCCTGGCCTCGCCGCCGATGGCGGCCACGAGCAGCAGCAGCGGCGCCACCCATTTGCGGCCGGTCTCGGTGCCGCCCAGATAGCCGGCGCAGCACAGGCTCGCGGGCAGCAGGACCGGCAGCGCATAGTGATTGAACCAGGTACCGAACACCAGCAGCCCGATCACCGCGGCGATCAGCCAGCCGAATAGCAATGCCCGCACCGGATGCTCGCCACGCGCGCCCACCGGAACATGGCGCGAGAGCCCGGAGACGATCAGCAGCGGGGCCAGCATCAGCGCGACTTCCAGGAAGTTGCGAATCAGCACCAGCGGCGGATCGCTCTGCCGCGCCAGGATCGAGCCGAAATTGGCGTAGAACCAGGGATCGCCATGGCCGAGCAGGATGAACACCGCCCAGGTGGCGAGGGTGGGCAGCCACACCGCCGCCGCCCAGAGCGCGCCGCGGCGCATCACGTGCGCCGCGCTGGTCCCCAGGCGCGCCTCGTTCCACATCAGCCACAAACCGAGGAATATCGCCTCGAAGACCACCGAATATTTGACCTGCATCGCCAGGCCGATGATCAGCATCGCCGCGGTGGCGCGATGGATGCGCCGGCGATCGTCGCTCGCGTCGTCCGGGTGCGGTACGATCAGCAGCACCGCCCAGGCCGTCAGCAGGTTGTAGAAGACCGGCGCCTGCCCGCCCTGGCCGTCGGCGAAGTTGAGCATGAACAGATAGAGGAGCGCGGCGGGGAGGCCGCCGCGACTCCAGCCGGCCTTGTCGGCGAGCCGCCAGATCAGCAGCGCGGTGCCCACCACGGCGGCCAGCGCCATCATCTGATAGATCCAGATCCCCGCCGGAACCCCGAAGGCGGCGGGCAGCAGGTAGATCAGGAACAGCCCCACGGGCTTACGGTCCCAGACGTCGACGAAGGGAACGGCGCCGTGCAGCATCTGCTGCGCGGTGACGAGATAGAATTCCTCATCGATATGGACGACGGGATTGCCGAAGGTGATCGCGCGCACCGCCACGGCGGCAAGCAGCAGGATCGACCAGCGCGGCAAGGCGGCGATCGTGACGACCAGATCGGAAAGGCGAGCAGTCCGGCTCCCCAGCACTTCGGACTTGCTTGCCATCAGGAGCGCCGCGCCCCGGGCGGAAGGAGATGCAGCATGATTGTCGAACGGGCCCTTCCCGGTTAATTCCGGTCCGTGCTTAGCGCCGCGCGCGCGTGCTGTCACGAACTCGCCACGGGAGCGCGGCAAGGCGTGCGACGAAATTGTCCGGGAACGCTACAAATGACGCTTCGTACCGATCGCCGCTCGCTTCTCATCACCGGCACGCTGGGCCTCGGCGCCCTCGCGCTTCCGGGCTTCTCCCTCGCCCAGGCGCTTGCCACCGGCTTCACCCATTCGGTCGCCAGCGGCGAGCCGGGGCAGGACACGATGCTGCTCTGGACGCGCTACGTTCCCGCCGATGGCGGTGCGGTGAAGCTGAGGGCAGAGATTTCGAAGACCGCGGATTTCGCGAAGATCGTCTCGGGCGGCCAGCAGATCACCGGCCCGTGGCGCGACCATACCGCCAAGATCACGGTCGAGGGGCTCGAGCCCGGCACCAGCTATTTCTATCGCTTCGTGGCTCCGGACGGCAGCTTCTCGCCGGTGGGCAGGACGAAGACGCTGCCCATGGGCAATGTCGGCCGCTTCGGCATTGGCGTCTTCTCCTGCGCGAACATGCCGTTCGGCTTCTTCAACGCCTATGGCCATGCCGCGGCGCGCCCCGATCTCGACCTGTGGGTCCATCTCGGCGACTATCTCTACGAGTATAAGCGGGGCGGCTATGCGCCGGCCGGCGGCGCGGTGGCGGATCGCTGGCCCGAGCCGGCGACCGAGATGGTCCATCTCGCCGACTATCGCCTGCGCTATGCCAGCTATCGCAGCGATCCCGATCTCCAGGAACTGCACCGCGTCAAGCCGATGCTGATCCAGATGGACGATCACGAATCGACCAACAACAGCTGGGAAGGCGGCGCGCAGAACCATCAGCCGGACGAAGGCGACTGGAGCATCCGCAAGGCGGCCGCGCTGCAGGCGTTCAAGGAATGGATGCCGATCTCGGAGACGCCCTGGGGCAGCTACGACATTGGCGGCCTCGCCACGCTGTTCCGCACCGAAAGCCGCCTCCTCGCGCGCAGCGACGAGCCCGATCTCGCTCCGCTGTTCCGCTCCGCCGATGCGCAGAAGGCATTGATCGCCTTCCGCGACGGCGAGCTGCAGGACCCGGCGCGCACCATGCTCGGCACCGAGCAGGAGGTGTGGCTCGGCCATGCGATGCGCAGGTCGGTGCGTGCCGGCCAGAAGTGGCAGCTGGTCGGCTTCGGCACGATCATGGGCAAGCAGCGGATGCCGGAGCAGGCGCTGGACTGGATCAAGCCGGATGCCCCGGCCCGCACCCGCGCCTATGTCCAGTCCGGCGTGATCGCCAGCAAGCTGGGCGTGCCGTCGGACCTCGACAATTGGGGCGGCTTCCCGGCGGCTCGCGCACGCTTCCTCAAGTCCGCCCAGGCGGCGGGCGCCAACCTCATCGTGCTGTGCGGCGACAGCCACAATGCCTGGGCGTTCGACCTGGGGCAGGACGGCAAGCCCGCCGGCGTCGAGTTCGCCGGCCACAGCGTCACTTCGCCGGGCTATGAGAACAGCACCGCGACCGACCCGAAGGTCATCGCCGCCGGCCTGGTCGCGGCCAATCCCGAGCTGAAATGGTGCGACACCAGCCGCCGCGGCTATATGGCGCTCACGCTCACGCCGGAAAAGGCGAGCAACGACTGGGTGTTCATGGACACGGTTACCCAGCGCACCACCAGGGCCAGCGTGGGGCACACCGCCGTGGTGACGCGCGGCCGCAACGTGATGGCGTAGCGCCAGGAGCCGATCGGCAAATCCCGGATATTTGTTCGGGCCGCCGGGCCTAGGCCAGCACCAGCGCCACGGCCAGGATCGCCGCCCCGCCCAGCAGCGCGGCGGCGATCCAGCCGGCGCCGCGCCGGATCGCGGCGGCGGTCGCGGCGTCGTTCGGCGGCTCGGCCTCGATCCGCCGGATCGCGGCGCGCAGCAGTCGCGGCGCATCGTCGCCCAGCCCCGCCAGGGTCCAGGCCAGCATGCCGCCGCTCGCCGCCAGCCGCCCCGGCGCGAAGCGCGCCGCCACCAGCCGCGCCGCCGCCCGCCGGATCGCGCCGGACAGGTCGAAGCCTGGCGCGATGCGCGCGAGCACGCCGTCCATCGTCACAAAGGCCTTGAACACCAGCAGCAGGTCCGGCGGCATCACCAGCCCTTCCTCGCGCAGCAGGCGGAGGAAATCGGGCACCATCTCCGCCATGACGATGCGCCCTCCGCCATGGCGCTGGACGATCTGTTCGGCGGCGCGGTCGATGCGGCCGCGCGGCACGCCATGCCCTTCGGACCAGAGCGCCAGCGTCTCCGCGAGCGCCCGCGGATTGCCCCAGGCCAGCGACGTGACGAAGCCCAGAAACTCCTCGCGCCGCCCCGGTCCGACATGGCCGATCGAGCCGAGGTCGAGCAGCGCCAGCCGGTTGCCGGGCAGGCAGAGCAGGTTGCCGGGGTGCGGATCGCCGTGGAAGCGGCCATGGACCAGCACCATCTCGATCACGAGATCGGCGCCGAGTTCGGCGATCGCCGCCGGATCGATCCCGCGCGCCGCCAGCGCTTCGGCCGAGAGCGGCTTCACGCCCTCGACATAGTCCATCACCAGCAGGGTCTCGCTGGTCCATTGCCAATGGATGCCGGGCACCAGCGCGCCGGGCTGGCCGGCCAGGTCCTGGCGGATGCGATCGGCGTTGCGGCCTTCCTGGGTGAAGTCCAACTCCTCGAGCATCGCCTGGCGCAGCTGGCGCGCCAGCGCCACCGGCTCGAAGCGCCGCGCCTCGGCGCTGCTCCGCTCGACCAGCGCGGCCAGCTCGGCGATCAGCCGCATGTCCGCCTCCATTGCGCGGCGGATGCCGGGGCGGCGGACCTTGAGCACCACTTCGCGCCCGTCCTTCAGCCGGGCGCGATGAACCTGCGCCATCGACGCGGCGGCGAGCGGCACCGGGTCGAAGCGCGCAAAGGCGGCCTCGGGCGGCTCGCCCAGCGCCTCCTCCACCGCCGCACGGATCGTCTCGAAGTCGAGGGTCGGCGCATCGCTGTGCAACTGCTCGAGCTCGGCGATCCATTCGGGCGGCAGCAGGTCGCCGCGCGTCGCGAGGATCTGGCCGATCTTCACGAAGCTCGGCCCCAGTGCCTCGAGCGCCAGCCGGGTGCGGCGCGGGAGCGGCAGCGCGCCCGCGTCCGCATCCGCGCCTTCGCCGGCGAAGCCCAGCCGAGCGAGCAGCACGCCCAGCCCGAAGCGCGCGGCCACGGCCGCGATCTCGCCCACGCGGTCGCGGTCGCGGGCAGTGGTGGCAATCAGCTTGATCATTCGGCGCCAACGCCGGCCGGGGGCGAACGCTCCCGCGTCAACCGGCGCGGCGCTCCAGCGCGAGCAGATATTCCTTGGCGTCGAGCCCGCCCGCGAAGCCGGTGAGCTTGCCGGTCGATCCGATCACCCGGTGGCACGGGGCGACGATCGAGATCGGGTTGCGCCCGTTGGCGGCACCGACGGCGCGCGACGCCTTCGGCCGGCCCAGCTTCGCGGCGATCTCGCCATAGGAGCGCGTCTCGCCAAAGGGGATGGCGAGCAGTTCGGCCCAGACGCTCTTCTGGAAGTCGGTTCCCCGGAAATCCAGCGGCAGGTCGAAGCGGGTGCGGGTGCCGGCGAAATATTCGCGCAGCTGGGCCTCGGCCGCCATCAGCACCGGATGCCCGGCATCGCCGGCCGCTTCGCCCAGCTTCACCCGGTCGGGCGAATCATTCTCCCAGAGGATCGCGACAAGGCCCTTGTCGCTCGCGACGAGGGTGAGTTCGCCGACGGGCGAGGGGATGGTCTTGGTCGACAAGGTCATGCTGTGTCTCCTTACCCTGTCGATATGGACGGTGGCGCCGCGAATCGCTTCCCGCACCTTGTCGTCAAAGCCTCAATCCAGCGACTTGCTCGCCTGCTCGAACATGTCCTTGCTCAGCCCCGGCGTGGCGATGATCCGCTCCAGCTCGGCGCGCATCTTTGCCGCGCGTGCCGGATCGAAGCGCTTCCACCGGCCGAGCGGCGGCACCAGCTTGGCCGCGGTCTGCGGATTGAGCCGGTCGAGCGCGATCAGCTGGTCGGCGACGAAGCGATAGCCGCGGCCGGAAGGATCGTGGAACGCCCGCTGGTTGACGCTGAACGCACCGATCAGCGCCCGCGCCCGGTTCGGGTTGGCGAGCGTGAAGTCCTTGTGCACGGCCAGCGCCTCGACGGCCTGCGCGGCATCGTCGCGCGACGAGAGCGCC
Organism: Sphingomonas sp. IBVSS2; assembly: GCF_002127225.1. Classification (GTDB taxonomy): domain Bacteria; phylum Pseudomonadota; class Alphaproteobacteria; order Sphingomonadales; family Sphingomonadaceae; genus Sphingomonas. Next base: position 192,739 of record NZ_NFUR01000001.1, on the reverse strand, counting down.
TGGGTCTGGAACCATTTGTCGAGCACCAGCGCATTGCCCTGGTAGCGGTGGTAAAAGGCCGCGAGCGCCGCTTCGCGCTTGTCCGAGCTGCCATTGACCAGCGTGGTCAGCGCGCCCTGGCGGTCGGTCATGTTGTCCGCCGCCTCGAACTGGTCGAAGGCGAGCGCGGCCGCGTCGTCCGCGCCGCTCGCCGCGATATAGCCGAGCGCAACGGTCTTCAGCCGCCGCGCGCCCTTGGCCGCCGGGGAATATTCGAAGCGATTGGCCTGCGCGCCGTCATAGGCGGCGCGCCATTCGCCCTCCAGCGCCTTGCCCAGGTCCGCGCGCAGGGCCTCGCGCGCCGCGAAGATCGCGTCGGGATCGACCATGCCCATCTGGTCGCCGATGAAGCTGTCCGACGGCAGCAGCACGGCCTCGGCGACGAACGCCTTGTCGAGCCCCGCATCGAGCAGCGTGTTCCGCACCGCCTCGATCACCGCGCCGTGCTCGCCCTTGCCGCTCGTCACTGCGGCGACCAGCGTGTCCAGCATCAGCTGCTGCATCGCCTCGTAACGGGCGAAGGGGTCGTCGTCATGCGCGGAGAGGAAGGCGAGGTCCTTCGCCGTGCGGTTGGTCTCGACGATCACGGGGGCGGAGAAGCCGCGGTTGATCGAGAGCACCGGCGGCTCGGACAGGTTCTCGAACAGGATCTCCTGCGCGGCATCCCTGAGCAGGACCAGCTGCTCGTCGCACATCGGCCGGCCGGTGATGCCGCCGAACAGCTTGAGCCGGAGCGGCAGCACCATCGGCTCCTTGGCCGGCTGGCCCGGTGTCGGCGGCACGGTCTGGGCGAGCCTGAGGCGGGCGCGGCCGCCTTCCTGCGCCAGATTGGCCGAGACGCGCGGCGTGCCCGCCTGGCTGTACCAGCGGCGGAACTGGGTGAGGTCGACGCCGCCGGCCTCCTCCATGCAGCGCACGAAATCCTCGCAGGTCGCCGCAGTGCCGTCGAACCGGTCGAAATACAGGTCGGTCGCGGCGCGGAACTTCTCGCGCCCCAGGATGGTCGACATCATCCGGATCACTTCGGCGCCCTTGTTGTAGATGGTCGCCGTGTAGAAGTTCGAGATCTCGATATACTCGTCCGGGCGCACCGGATGTGCGAGCGGGCCGGCATCCTCGGGGAATTGCGAGGCCCGCAGCCCGCGCACATCCTCGATCCGCTTGACCGCCTTGCTGCCCTGGTCGCCCGAGAAGCTCTGGTCGCGGAAGACGGTGAAGCCTTCCTTCAGGCTGAGCTGGAACCAGTCGCGGCACGTGACGCGGTTGCCCGACCAGTTGTGGAAATATTCGTGCGCCACCACCGCGGCGATCGCGTCGTAATCATAGTCGGTAGCGGTATCGGGGTCGGCAAGGATGTAGCGGCTGTTGAAGACGTTCAGCCCCTTGTTCTCCATCGCGCCGAAATTGAAGTCGTCCACCGCGACGATGTTGAACACGTCGAGATCATATTCGCGGCCATAGACGGTCTCGTCCCAGGCCATCGACAGCTTGAGCGCGTGCAGCGCGTGATCGGTCTTTGGCAGGTCGCCCGCACGCACCCAGATGCCGAGGTCGACCTTGCGCCCGCGCATCGTGGTGAAGACGCCCTTGTTGGCGACCAGGTCGCCGGCGACCAGCGCGAACAGATAGCTCGGCTTGGGGAAGGGATCGTGCCACTCGGCCCAGTGGCGCCCGTCGCCCGCATCGCCCTGCGCGATCGGATCGCCGTTCGCCAGCAGCACGGGGAAGCGCGCGCGGTCGGCGGTCATCCGCACCTTGTACTTCGAGAGCACGTCCGGCCGGTCGGGAAAGAAGGTGATGCGGCGGAAGCCCTCGGCCTCGCACTGGGTGCAGAGCATGCCCGACGAGGCATAGAGGCCCTGCAGCTGGGTGTTGCGCTCGGGGGAGATCGTCACGACCGTCTCGATCTCGTGCGCGTCGCCGTCAAGCGGGATCACCAGGTCCGGGCCGTCCATCGTCCAGCCCTGCGCCTCGGCGCCGTCGACCATGACCGACTCGGCCGCCAGCCCGTCGCCGTTCAGCACCAGCGGGCGGTCGTGGGTGCCGCTGCGCTCCACCTTCAGCGTGGCGCGGACCCGCGTCGCCACCGGATCGAGATCGAAGTCGAGCGCGATCTGGGGAACCGTCCAGTCGGGCGCGCGATAGTCCTCGCGGCGAGTGACGTGCGGAGTCTGCGGGGCGTTGGAAGCGTCTGCCATGATGCCTCGGATATAGGGGCAAGCTCGGCGCTCGCCACCTTGAAAATCTGCCGGCTTGCGCCTGCGTCAAGCCGTGCTACCGAAGCGATATACCGAGTTGCCGCCGAGAGGTTCCCCCACATGATCCGCACCACCACGCCGCTGGCCCTTGCGCTGATGCTGGCGCTGCCCGCCTATGCCCAGAACGCGCCGGCCCCGGCGCCCGCCCCGGCCCCCACTGCCGCCGAGCGCAATGCGATCGTCAATGCCGAGCTGCCCGCCGACCAGGCGGCACTCAAGAGCCATGTCATGTTCCTGGCATCGGATGCGCTGAAGGGCCGCGAGGCCGGCAGCCCCGAATTCGAGATCGCCGCGCAATATGTCGTCTCGCAATTCTATGCGGCCGGGCTGAAGCCGGCGGGCGACGAGGGCGGCTATCTGCAGAAGGTCCCGCTGGTCAACGCCAAGCTCGACGGCCCCGGCACGATGACGGTGACGGGCAAGGGCGGCACGCCGGTCGCGCTCGAATTCGGCAAGGACTTCGTGTCGTCGGCCAATCCCGAGACGCCCGATTACCGCGTCACCGCGCCGGTGGTGTTCGTCGGCTATGGCATCGTGGGCCAGGGTCGCGACGACTATAAGGGCGTCAACGTGAAGGGCCGGATCGTCGCCTATTTCGGCGGCGCGCCCGAGAGTTTCCCCGGCGAGGTCGCCGCGCATTTCTCCAATCCCGCCGCCAAGGCGGAGATCGCGGCGAAGCATGGCGCGATCGCCACGATCACGCTTGAATCGCCGCGCGCCGGCAAGGCGCCACCGTTCAGCCTCTATGCCACCTACGCGACGCGCGCGCGCTTCACCTGGGCCAATGCCAGTGGCACCGGCCATATCGCGGCACCCGGCACGCCTTCGGCCGGCACGGTCAGCCTAGTCGGCGCGGAGAAGCTCTTCGCCGGCGCGCAGCAGAAATGGGCGGATATCGCCAAGGCCGCCAAGGCCGATAATGCCGTGTTCAAGGCCGAGGCCCTGCCGGTCAGCGTCACCGTCGCCGCCAAGACCGTGCTTACGCCCGTGCAGAGCTACAATGTCGCCGGCATGATCCCGGGCAGCGACCCCACGCTGTCGAAGGAAGTCGTGGTCCTTTCCGCGCATCTCGACCATATCGGCGTCGGCCGGCCCGACAAGACCGGCGACACGATCAACAACGGCGCGCTCGACGATGCCGTCGGCATCGCCTCGCTGATCGAGGAGGCCAGGCGCTTCAAGACGGCGGGCACGAAGCCGCGCCGCTCGATCCTGTTCCTCGCGGTCACCGCCGAGGAGAAGGGCCTGGTCGGCTCGGACTATTTCGCCAACAATCCCACCGTGCCGCTGTCGAGCATCGTCGCCGACGTCAATCTCGACATGCCGATCATCACCTACAAGTTCCAGGACATCATGGTGTACGGCGCCGGCCATTCGACGCTGGGCCCGATCGTCGAGCGCGCCGGCAGGGCGATCGGCGTGCCGCTGTCGGACGACCCGCTGCCGGGCGAGAACATCTTCGTTCGCTCGGATCACTATAACTTCGTCCGCAAGGGCGTGCCTTCGGTCTTCCTCTGGCCCGGCGCGGGCGGCCCCGGCCGCGCGGCCTATGACGACTTCATGAAGAACCATTATCACCAGCCCTCGGACGAGATCGGCCAGCTGCCGGCGATCGACTGGGAGTCCGGCGTGCGCTTCGTCGACGTGAACTATCGCATCGCCCGCGAGATCGCCGATGGCGCGGAGCGGCCGGTTTGGAACAAGGGCGATTTCTTCGGCCTCACCTATAACGGCCCGGGGGCCAAGTGAGCATGAAGCGCGCCCTTCTCCTCGCCGCGACTCTGCTCGCCGCCGTCCCCGCCTTCGCCCAGGATCTCGACAGGGACGCGGCGGCGCTGAAGGCGCATGTCCAGTTCCTCGCCTCCGATGCGATGAAGGGCCGCGACACCGGCTCGCCCGAACTGGCCATCGCCGAGCAATATGTCGCGGCGCAGATGCTTGCGGCGGGACTGAAGCCCGCCGGGGCAAATGGCGGCTGGTTCCAGCCGGTGCCGCTGGTCGCCTACAAGTCGGCCGATCATGGCAGCCTGTCGCTCACCAGTGGCGGGGTCGCGACTCCGCTCGTCTGGGGCAAGGACTATGTCGCGCGCGCGGTGCCGTCCAATCCCAAGGTCGCGGTGTCGGGGCCGGTGGTGTTCGCCGGCTATGGCAGCGAGGCGGAGTATAAGGGCCTCAAGACCAAGGGCGCGATCGTCGCGGTGCTGCGCGATTCGCCGCACGACCTGCCCAGCGACATCCGCGCCCATTCGTCCCAGCCCGATCAGCAGGCGGCGGTCGCGGCCCGCCACGGCGCGATCGGCGTGATCCTGATCGAGGGCAATGCCCGCCATGCGATCTTCCCGTTCGCGGTCAGCGTCGGCTATGCGCAAAGCGAGGCGATGACCTGGGCCGGTTCCGAGGCGGGTGCCGGTGCGCCGCCCTTCGCCTATGTCGGCTTCGAAGGGGCAGCCAAGCTGTTCGCCGGCTCGAAGATCCAGTGGGATGCGGTGCTCGCGGCCGACAAGGCGGACAGGAAACTGCCGACGGGCCCGCTGGGCGTCTCCGCCACCGGCACCGCCAACACCGCCGTCCGCAATCTCACGGCCAACAATGTCGCCGGCATGCTCCCCGGAACCGACAAGAGCGGCGAATATGTCGTCCTCTCCGCCCATCTCGATCATGTCGGCGTGGGCAAGCCCGACGCGAAGGGCGACACCATCTATAACGGCGCGATGGACAATGCCGTCGGCACCGCCGCGATGCTCGAGGTCGCCCGGCGCTTCCAGGCATCGGGCAAGGCGCCGCGCCGCTCGATCCTGTTCGTCGCGGTGACGGCGGAGGAGAAGGGCCTGGTCGGCTCCGAATATTTCGCCGCCAACCCCACGGTCCCGAAGGGCTCGATCGTCGCCGACGTCAATCTCGACATGCCGATCCTGACCTATGACTTCGTCGATCTCGTCGCCTATGGCGCCGATCGCAGCACGGTGGGCAAGATGGTCGAGGCGGCGGCGGCGGCCGAGGGCGTGAAGCTCGTCCCCGATCCCACGCCCGAGGAAGCTTCGTTCGTCCGCTCGGATCACTACAGCTTCGTCAAGGCGGGCATCCCCTCGGTCTCGCTCGACCTGGGACCGGGCGGGCCGGGCGCCGCGGCGACGAAGGAATTCCTCGACAAGCATTATCACCAGCCTTCGGACGAAGTGGGGCTGATCGACTGGAAGCAGGGGCTGCGCTTCGTCGGCCTCAACTATGCCATCGCGCGCGCCATCGCCGATGCCGAGGCTAGGCCGGTATGGAACAGGGGCGATTTCTTCGGCACGCTCTACAATGGGCCGATGGCCCAGGGATCCTCGGAAAAGTGATCCTCCGCCGCTTCCTCTTCGCCGCGGCGGCGCTGCTCGTCGCGCCGCTCGCCCAGGCGCAGACCGCGCCCCAGCCGGCCGCCCAGCTTCCGCCCGAGCAGGCGGCGCTGAAGGCGCATGTCCAGTTCCTCGCCTCCGACGCGCTTCGCGGGCGCGAGGCGGGAACGCGCGACTATGACGTGGCGGCCGAATATGTCGCGGCGCAGATGCTGGCGATCGGCCTGGTGCCCGGCGCGGCGGGAAGCTGGTTCCAGCCGTTCAAGCTGGTCTCGTACAAGCCGGCCGAGAAGGCGAAGTGGAGCCTGGTGCGCGGTGCGATGGAAATCCCGCTCCAGTTCGGCATCGACTATGTCAACACGGCGGCGCCGGCCACGCCCGATTTCAAGGCCGAGGGCGGCATCGTCTTCGCGGGTTATGGCATCGTCTATCCCGAGGGCCGGCGCGACGATTACAAGGGGCTCGACGTGAAGGGGAAGATCGTCGCGATCCTTCCCGGCGTGCCCCAGGGGCTGCCCAACGAAGTCGAGGCGCATTTCGGCGACGACGAGCAGAAGGCGGCGATCGCGCAGCAGAAGGGCGCGGTGGCGGTGATCGTGCTCGAATCGCTCGCCCAGCGCGAGCAGATCCCGTTCGAGGCGATCGTTCCCTATTACGACTATGAGCGCACGACCTGGGCCCGGCCCGACGGCACCGCCTTCGCGACCGCGTCCGGCGCCCCGCCGGTCGGCTATGTCGGCCCGGCCGGCGCGGAGAAGCTGTTCCAGGGGGCGAAGATCCGCTGGGCCGATGTGCTCGCCGCGCAGCGCCGGGGCACGCGGGTCCCGACCGGAGCGCTCGCCGGCACGCTCAAGGTTGCGAGCAAGACCAAGCTGTTGACGCAGGCGACGCGCAACGTGGCCGGGCTGATCCCGGGCACCGATCCGTCGCTCAAGGCGGAATATGTCGTCCTCTCCGCCCATCTCGATCATGTCGGCGTGGGGGATGCGGTCAATGGCGACCGCATCTACAATGGCGCGATGGACAATGCGATCGGCGTCTCGACCATGCTCGAGGTCGCCCGCAAGTTCGTCGCTTCGGGTGAGAAGCCCCGCCGCTCGATGCTGTTCGTGGCACTGGCGGCGGAGGAGAAGGGGCTGCTCGGCTCGGACTATTTCGCGCATTATCCGCCGGTGGCGAAGGACCGGCTGGTCGCCGATATCAACATGGACATGCCGATCCTCACCTATCCGCTGGTCGACGTGGTGGCGCTGGGGGCCGAACGCTCCAGCCTGGGCCCGGTGATCGCCGCGGCGGCGGCTGGCGAAGGCCTCGCCGTCGTCCCCGATCCGAGCCCGGAGGAGATGTTCTTCGTCCGCTCGGATCACTACAGCTTCGTCAAGTCGGGCATTCCGGCGGTCTCGATCGACACAGGCCCGGGCGGGCAGGGGGCCGAGGCGCAGAAGAAGTTCCTGGCCGAGAATTATCACAAGCCCTCGGACCAGATCGACTTGCCCTTCGACTGGAACTCGGCCGCCAAATATATGCGCCTGAACTATGCCGTCGCCCGTGCGCTCACCGATGCGCCGGAACGCCCGCGCTGGAACCGGGGCGATTTCTTCGGGGTACGGTTCGGGGGATATGGGGCGCAATGATCCTTGCTCCCCTCCCTGGAAGGGAGGGGCTGGGGGTGGGTGGATGCACGCGATGCGGTGGCTGCGACCCGTGTGTCTTCAGTATCGCCTGGACCCGACCCACCCCTCGATCCCCTCCCTTCCAGGGAGGGGAGGCTAGGTGCGCCTCCTGATCTTCGGCCCCGGCTATACCGCCGCGCGCCTGGTCGCCCGGCTCGCCGGCCGAGCGGAAATCGCCACCGTTACCCGCGAGACCTTTGCCGACCGCGCGGGCGACATTGCGCGCGCCACGCACATCCTCTCCACCGTCCCGCCGGGCGAGGATGATCCCGTCCTCGCAACCTATGGGAACGCGATCGCCGCCTCCCGCGCCTGGATCGGCTATCTCTCCTCGACCGGCGTCTATGGCGATACCGGCGGTGCCTGGGTCGACGAGATGGCGCCCATGGGCATTGGCCGCCGCATCGCCCGGGCACGGGCGGACGCCGCCTGGCTGGCGCTTGCCGGCGCGCACGTGTTCCGCCTGCCCGGCATCTACGGCCCCGGCCGCTCCCCGCTCGATCGCATCCGCGCCGGTGCCGCGCCGCGGATCGACCTGCCGGGCCAGGTGTTCAGCCGCATCCATGTCGACGACATCGTCGACGGCGTGATCGCCGGCTTCGCCGGGCCGCCCGGCGCCTATAACCTGGCCGACGATCGCCCGGCTCCGCAGAGCGACGTCATTGCCTATGGCTGCGCGCTGCTGGGGCTGCCGGTGCCGCCGCTGGTCCCGCTGGAGCAGGCGGGGCTGAGCCCCCAGGCCCGCGCCTTCCATGCCGAGAATCGCCGCGTCGCGAACGGCAAGGCGAAGCGGGTGCTGGGCTGGCGGCCGCGCCATGCCGATTACCGGTTCGGCCTGCGTGCCCTCAATGCCACCACCAGCCCCGCGAGCACCAGCCCCGCGCCGCCCTCCGCCAGCGCGGACCAGCGATAGCCCTCGAACAGCGTCGAGAAGAGCATCGCGATCACCGGGATCAGCACGCTGGTATAGGCTGCCTTGGCCGGGCCGATCGTGCGGATCAGCCGGAAGTAGATGCTGAAGGTCAACGCCGACCCCAGCACGCCGAGATAGAGGATGCCGCCGGCATAGCTGGGCCGGGGATCGAATGCCGGCGGCCCCGCGGTGGCGAGCGCGAACAGCCCGTCGATCGCCGCGCCGCTCAGCATCGCCCAGCCCAGCATCGTCGCCATCGGATAGGCCTTGGCCGTCTCGGTCGCCTGCATGATGTTGGCGATCGAGGCGCACAGGACGCCGGCCAGCGCTATGGCGATGCCGAGCAGGGCCTGGGCCGGGCCCACCGGGCTCAGCCGCGCCTCGTGCAGGAACAGCAGGGCGACGCCCGCCATCGCGATGGCCGAGCCGATGATCAGCTGGCGCCCCATCTTCTGCCCGAGGAAGATCCGCGCCAGCACCGCATTGGGCACCAGCAGCAGCGCATAGACCACCGCCACCACGCCCGAGGTGATGTGCTGCTCGGCGCGATAGACGAAGTTGAAGTTGAACACGAACTGCGCGAGCCCGAGCAGCACCGCGAAGCGCACGCCCCGTGCATCGAGCCGCAGCCCGTCGCCGCGCAGCGCCGCCCAGGCCAGCATGGTCACCCCGGCCACCGCGAAGCGATAGGTGACCGACCAGCTCGGCGGCACCACCGAGAGCTGGTCGCGGATCACGATCCAGGTCGACCCCCAGATCAGCGTGACGATCGCGAAGGGGACCAGGACGGAGAGGCGGGTGGATTGGGGGGAGGCGTTGCTCACTGGCTCCTCCCCGAGCGCGTCCCGGGGCGGAATTGGCGGAAGCCCATCCTCACAGCGCCGCGATGGCGTCGGCCAGCGGCCGTATCGCTTCCTCGGCCTGGTCCCAGCTGATCACCAGCCGCGCCTCGCCCACGCCCCAGTCGTAGAAATCGAAGCCTAGCGCGCGCAGGCGCGCCGCTTCCCCGGCGTTCATTCTCAGGAACACTTCATTGGCCTCGACCGGGTGCACCAGCCGGTCCCCCGCCGCCCGGGCGAGCAGGCGCGCGCCGGCATTGGCCGCGCGGGCGTTGTCGAGCCACAGGTCGTTCTCCAGCATCGCCAGGATCTGCGCCGCGAGATAGCGGCCCTTGGAGAAGAGCAGCCCCGCCCGCTTGCGGCGATAGAGCGTCGCCTCCGCCAGCTCGGGCCGGAAGAAGATCAGCGCCTCGGCGCTCATCCCGCCATTCTTGACGAAGCCGAAGCTCAGCGCGTCCACGCCCGCGCGCCACGTCACGTCGCCGGGATGGCAGCCGAGATGCGCGACGGCATTGGCGAAGCGCGCCCCGTCCATGTGCAGCCCGAACCGGCGTTCCTTGGCAAGCACGCCGATCGCCGCCACTTCGTCCGGCGTATAGGCCAGGCCATATTCGGTCGCGTTGGTGATCGAGATCGCGTGCGGCTGCACCTGGTGCACGTCGGGGCGGATCGGATCGATCACCGCGCGGATCGCGTCGGGGGTCAGCTTCGAGCCGGGCCCCTCGCCGGCCAGCAGCTTGGCGCCGTGCGTGTAGAATTCCGGCGCGCCACACTCGTCGACATTGATGTGCGCCTCGCGGTGGCAGACCACGCCGCCATGAGGCGGGCAGAGCGCCGCCAGGGCAAGGCTGTTCGCCGCGGTGCCGGTGGGCACCCACAGCGCGCGCACCTGCGTGCCGAACAGGTCCGAAAAGGCGCCGTCGAGCGATTGCGACCATTGGTCGCCGTCATAGGCGGTGTCGAGCCGGTTCACGCTTCCCAGCGCGGCGAGCACCTGGGGGCAGACGGCGGCGGCGTTGTCGGAGAAGAAGCGCATGGCCGGTCCATGAGGAGGGTGCGGGGCGGCGTCAACCGCCGGAATGCGGGAAGCACTTCGCACCGCCGGTTTCACACGGCTCGATCCTATGGGCCCGATCCTATGGGGCAGTGTTTATCTCGGCCCCGTTCACGAGCGCGCGAAATGTCGCCGCAGGAAATTGGCGATCGCGTCATCCACTGCCGCGCGATTCTCCAGCAGCCCGTGGCCGATGGCGTCGAGGGTGATCAGGTCGCCCCCGAAAAAGCCCGCATATCGCGCGGCATTGGCGGCGGGCATGAAATCACAGGATCCACGAATGATCAGCGCCGGAAACCGGCCGGGTGCAATGCTGGCCGGTCTTGCCTTCGCTGCACTTCTGGAGATCAGGCGCTGGGCATAGAGATTGCCGCCGCCGGGGAGCGCGGGTGTAGAAAGCGCGGCCCCCTTGCACAGGAAGCCATCGGCCAACTGGCTGCTGACGAAATCGTCGAAAATCCTGCCGGCATCCGCCTGGCTGAGTTGCCGCTCGGCGGCAGCGCCCTTGCCGTCGATCAGCAACGTCGCGTTCTTCATTTCCTGGGACATGACGACGGGCGCCCTCTCGGTTCGCGAGAAGTCGCGTTCCGTCGCCTGGCCGGGGAAGGTTCCCGGCGACGTCAGCACCATGGCCGCAACATGCTCGGGATATCGCGCCGCATAGGCAGCAGCCAGCGCGGCGCCGAAGGAATTCCCCCACAGGATCAGCCTGTCCGCATTCAGATGGACGCGATAGGCTTCCAGATCCGCGATCTCGCGTTCGAACGAATATTGTTCGGCGGGAAGCCGCTCCGAGACGCCGCCGCCCGCCCGATCATAATAGGCAGTCGTGAACCCGGCACGACGAAACACGGCGCCTTCGTCGAGGCGGCGCTGTTCGGTGTAGAGGCCCGGCCCACCATGGACGAAAACGACGATGGCCTTCTGGTTGAGCGGCGCATCGCCTTTCAAGATCCATTCACCGACTGTCGAACCGGTCGAGAGAGAGACCTTGGCGGCGGCATCCCGAAACCCGGTGCCCTGCGCCGATGCCGATGTCGCGGCGGATGCCGACAGGGCGATCGGCCAGAGGACGAAACAGGACCAGATCGATAGCGCACGCTTCGGGTGAAACATCTGTGCCTCCGGCATCACTGGAGTGCTTTCCGTTGCGATGGGGCGACGGATCATGTTGGCGTTGCAATGATGTAATGCACATGCGCACGGCGCCGTACAGGGGTGCTACCATGGTGCGGATCACGACCCCGTGGAGCGCCGAAGCCCGGGGCGGATCTACATTCGGCGTTGGCGTGCCGGATCCCTGTCCTCCCCTGGCGGGAAAGGATAGGTGACTGTCGATACGACCTAGCGCTCCTCGCTGCGCCTGTCGTCCGGACGGAAGCGATCGGGCGGCGACCCGTCCGGGGCCCGGTCGCGGCGCGGGGGGCGGGGGGCGTCGATCGGCGCCTCGCCCTGGGCGTCGGGGTCGACGCCCTGCGGCACCACCTGGGTTTCGATCCCCGTCCCCTGGATGAAGTCGCCCACGCCGTTCAGCACGTCGTCCAGCGTCACGTCGTTGCCGTCGGGCTCGGTCGTCGGCTCGGGCGGCGGGATGCGCAGGTCGAGCGCCCGGGTCATGAAGTCGCGCCACACCCGCGCGGGCAGGCCGCTGCCCGACAGGCCGGGATTCGGCGAATTGTCGTCATTGCCCAGCCACACGCCGCAGACGATGCCTCCGGCATAGCCGATGAACAGCGCGTCGCGATTGTCCTGGGTGGTGCCGGTCTTGCCATAGGTCGGGATCGGCAGCGCCGCGCCGCGCCCGGTGCCGTCCTCCACCACCGTGCCGAGCAGGCTGCGCAGGTCGTCGAGCTGGCGCCCGTTGAAGCGGGTGGGCCCGCCCAGCCGCTTGGCCAGCCAGTCGCTTGCCGCCTCGTCGTCGCTCAGGCCCTGCGGCCGCACCGGATAGGCGCCATTGGCCACCGCGGCATAGGCGGCGGTCAGCTCGAGCAGCGACACGGTGGAGGTGCCGAGCGCAATCGAGGCGTCGTCGCCGATCGGCGTGGAGATGCCCAGGTCGCGCGCCGCCCGCGTCACTTCGCGCACGCCCAGCTTCTGGGTCAGCCGCGCGGCGACGACGTTCGAGGATTTGGCGAAGGCCTGGCGCAGCGTGATCCTGCCGGCATAGCTGCCATGCGAATTCTCGGGCTTCCAGTCGCCGATCTGGACGGGGCTGTCGTCCACGATCGTGTCGGGATCCATGCCGCCGCGCAGCGCCGCCAGATAGACGAACAGCTTGAAGGTCGATCCCGGCTGGCGCCGCGCCTGGGTGGCGCGGTTGAACGGGCTCTCGCCATAGCTCTTGCCGCCCACCATCGCGATCACCCGGCCGTCCGGATGCATCGCCACGATCGCGATCTGCGATTTCCTGAGCCCGGCGCCGCGCACCGCGCGCTCGGCGGCCTGTTGCGCGTTCAGCTCCAGCGTCGTCTGCACCGTCTGCTCGGTGCCGACGCCGCCGGCCCGGTCGCGCGCCTGGGGCAGCACCCAGTCGGCGAAATAGGTGCCGTTGGGCAGATCGTCCCTGGACCGGGTGACGTTGAGCACCGCCGGACGGATCGATGCCGCCCGCGCCTTGGTGATCAGGCCGGCATCCACCATCGCGCCGATCACCAGCTTCTGCCGCTCGCGCGCGCCCTTCAGGTTGCCGGTGGGGGCAAGCCGCGAAGGCGCCTGCACCAGCCCGGCCAGCAGCGTTGCCTGGCTCAGGGTCAGGTCCTCCGGCTCGGTGCTGAAATAATGCCGCGCGGCGGCGCGCAGGCCATAGACGTTGTCGCCGAAATAGACGTTGGAGAGATAGCGCGAGAGTATCTCGTCCTTGCTCAGCCACGCCTCGAGCCAGAAGGCGATCAGCACTTCCTGCGCCTTGCGCCCGAAGGTGCGCTGCGAATTGAGGAAGGCGTTCTTGGCGAGCTGCTGGGTGATCGTGCTGCCGCCCTGCGAGCCGCCGCTCTGGGTGACGTTGTGCACGAACGCACGCAGGATGCCGCGCGGATCGACGCCCCAATGGCTGTAGAAGCGCCGGTCCTCGATCCCGACGAACGCGTTGCGGACATGGGCGGGCAGCTTCGTCGCGTCCACCGGCTCGGCGATCACCGCGCCGCGCCGCGCGATCGGCTTGCCCTCGGCGGAGAGCAGGGTGATCGAGGGCGGCGCCGGCGGCTGCAGCGACTTGGAGAGCGGCGCGGTCAACGCCAGCCAGGCGACCGCGAGGAAGAACAGCAGGAGGAAGCCGGCGATCGCCCAGCTCGCCCAGCGCAGCCAGTTCCGCTTCCGGACCACCACCGGCAGGTTGGTGGTGTAGCCGCCCGCGGGCAGCGGCTCGGCATGGCCCGGCTGGATCGGTGGCGGTGGGGGCGGAGGCGGCGGCGCGGCGCGGCGCCAGCGCGGGGCATAGTCCCCGGGCGGGGGCATGCCGCCGGAAAGCTCGAGCGGCGGCTCCTGCCGCTGCGGGCGCATCCGCTTGAGCGCGTCGCCCACGATTCCCTCGAGCGAGGGCGGGCGCCAGGCGCGCGGCTCGGGCCTGGCCGCCGGAGCGGGCGCCGGCTCGAAATCGTCGCCGGACCGGCGCAACGGGAAACGAACGTTCCTCGGATCGTTCCCGTCAGCCATCAGTCGTCGATTCCGCCGCTCGCATGATGCCCTTCTAGCGCAGCATCTGTATTACTACAATAATACAGTGATTACGGCACCGGCACGAAGGCGAGGTGCTGATAGTCGTAGCTGAAATCGGCGAGCGGCGAGAGCGGCTTCATCGTCACGCCGGCGACCTTGCCGTCCTTGATCTCGAAGCTGACCACGGCATCCTCGCCGGCATCCTTGGCGAAGCGGGTGCGGAAACTGTCCGGCCCCCAGGGCTCGAGCGCGCTCTTGAAGACGGGAGTCGGCACGAAGTCGATCCACAGCCCGCCGCTCTTCCGGCTCACCACCACATCGCCATACCAGGGATCGCGATAGCGCCCGGCATAGCCGGCGAGCGGCAGCGAGGGGCCGCCGGCCGGCGCCTTGTCCACGCCGCCCTCGACGCTTGCCAGCGCCTCGTCCTGCGCCGCCTTCTGGCGGGTGCGATAGCTCGACACCCAGTCGAATGCCGGCGCGTCGATCAGCCGGTCGAGGATCGCGTTGCGGATCGCGGCGGAGACGCTCTCCTCGACATTGCTCAGCACCGATACGCCGATGCCGCGCGACGGCAGCATCCCCGAATAGGTCACCTGGCCGGAAAGGCCGCCGCTGTGCTGGATCATGCGCATGCCGCGATAGTCCTGCACGAACCAGCCGAGCGCATAGGCGGCGAGCACCGGCCGCGCCGGGTTGGTGTCGGTCGGCCCGTCGCTCGCCGCGGTGATCGTCTGCGGCTTCCACATCTCCCTGGCCTGTTCGGGCGACCAGAGCTGCTTGCCGTCGGGCAGCTTGCCCTGCGCGAGCTGCACCTGCAGCCATTTCGCCATGTCGCTGATGCTGGCGTTGATGCCGCCCGCGGCGTCGACCATCGGGCCTTCGTCCGGCTGCACCACTTCCAGCTTGCCGATCCCGCGCACCGGCGGCCCCAGCCGCGCATGCCGGCCGGCGACATTGTCGGTCCGGAGCGATCCGCGCGATCCCACCGCGTCGGCCATGCCGAGCGGCGCGAACAGCCGCGCCTCGACGAACTTGTCCCAGGGCATGCCGGCGACGCGCTCGATCAGCAGGCCGGCGACGATGTAGAGGATGTTGTCATAGTCATAGCCCGCCCGGAAGCCGCGCGCCGGCTTGAGGTGCGGCAACGCCTTGAGCACGTCGGCGGCGACATGGGTGCCGGCGGGGAAGAACATCAGGTCGCCGGCGCCCAGGGGAAGTCCGGAACGATGCACCAGCAGGTCGCGCACCGTCATCATCCGGGTGACCGCGGGATCGGACATGCGGAACTCGGGCAGGTGCTGCACCACCGGGTCTTCCCAGCCGAGCTTGCCCGCGTCGACGAGCAGCGCCAGCGCGGCGGCGGTGAATGCCTTGGAGTGGGAGGCGATGCCGAAGCGGGTATGCGCGTCCACCGCGCCCGGCGTGCCGAGCGTGCGCACGCCATAGCCCTTGACGAAGGCCGGGGCGCCGGGACGGACGATCGCCACGGCGATGCCCGGCGTCTCGAACGCGGCCATGAAGGGCTGGACGATCGCGTCGACCGCCGCTTCGTCGAGCGCGGCGGCAAGCGCCAGCCGCGGAAAGGCGACCATGGCCGCGCCGCCCAGCGAAAGCGCCAGCGCCGTGCGCCGGTCGATGGTGAAGCCGCTCATGCTTGGGTCCCCCGTGAATCAGATCGTTGCGGGGAAGCTAGCGCCACCAACCACGCGCGTCACCCCGGCCGCGTGCCGGGGGGAGCCGGGGAGGGAGGTGGCCGAGTGGCGCGTCTAGGCCAGCAGCTCCACGTCCCAGTAGAGCCAGTCGCGCCAGGTCTCGTGCAGATAATTGGGGGGAAAGCGCCGGCCATGCTCCTGGAGCTGCCAGCTGGTCGGCCGGATCGGCTGGATGTGGAGGGGCATCGCGGCCTGTTGCGGCGTGCGCCCGCCCTTCTTGAGGTTGCATGGGGCGCAGGCAGTCGCGACATTCTCCCAGGTGGTGCGTCCGCCCTGGGCGCGGGGAATGACATGGTCGAAGGTGAGGTCGCGCTGGGTCCCGCAATATTGGCAGGAGAATTTGTCGCGAAGGAACAGGTTGAAGCGCGTGAAGGCGGGGAATTGCGAAGGTTTCACATATTGTTTGAGCGCGATGACCGAAGGGAGCTTCAGCCTCGCGCTGGGACTTCGCACTTCCCGTTCGTAATAGGAGACGACGTCCACCCGCTCGAGGAACAGTGCCTTGACCGCAGTCTGCCAGGGCCACACGCTCAGCGGGTAATAGCTCAGGGGCGTATAGTCCGCGTTGAGCACAAGGGCGGGGCAGCTGTCCGGATGGCGGATCAGATCGGGATGATACATGCGCTCCCTCGCCCAAACTATGGTGCCCCGCCTCTCGCCGAGAAGCGTGACGCGCTGATGACAGCATATGCCGCGACTCGCGGTCAAGGGCCGGTTTGATGGTTATCCACACGCGATTCGCGCCAAGCCCGACGGGGCGCCTGCACCTCGGCCATGCCTGGTCGGCGATCCAGGCGCACGACCATGCGCGGCAACATGGCGGCCGCTTCACCCTGCGCATCGAGGATATCGACGGCACCCGCTCGCGGCCCGAGCATGTCGACGCGATCCTGCGGGACCTGGAATGGCTCGGCCTGGGCTGGGACGGCGAAGTGACCTGGCAGTCCCGGCGCCTGCACCTGTACGAGGCGGCGCTCGGCAGGTTGCGCGCGGCGGGCCTGCTCTATCCCTGTTTCTGCACGCGCGCCGACATCGCCGCCAGCGCATCGGCACCGCACGGGCCGGAGGGCGCGCTCTATCCCGGCACCTGCCGCGGACTGGAGGCGCCGGACATGGCCCGGCCGCATTGCTGGCGGCTCGACATGGCGCGGGCCATCCAGATCCCCCCGCCGGGTGAGGATCTGTGCTGGCACGACGCCCATGCCGGCCGCGTCCGGGCCGATCCCGCCGCCGCCGGCGACGTCGTCCTGGCCCGCAAGGACGCGCCCGCCAGCTACCATCTCGCCGTCACCGTCGACGATGCCGCCCAGGGCATCACCGATGTCGTGCGCGGGGTGGACCTGTTCGCGGCCACCCATGTCCACCGCCTGCTCCAGGCGCTGCTGGGCCTGCCGACGCCCGAATATCGCCACCACCCGCTCCTGGCCGGCCCGGACGGCACGCGCCTGGCCAAGCGCCACGGCGCCCCGAGCCTGGAGGCGATGCGGCTGGCGGGCGAGGACGGCCGCGCGCTCGCCGAGCGATTGCGCGCGGGGCAACTGCCGGTTGGCATCGCCGCGACAGGGGCGTAAGCTGGCCGGATGTTCTTCCTCGCCATCCTGCTCGTCGCCGCGATGTTCGCGACTCTGTTCGTCCTCATCAAGGGGCTGGTGAACATGGCGGGCACCACCAGCCAGGACCTGGAGGGGCATGGCGACGGCCCGAGCCCGCGCGCGCTCAAGTCGCAGAAGCTGATGCAGCAACGCATCCTGCTCCAGGCGGTGGCGATCGCGGTGGCGGCGATCATCCTCTTCGTCATGTCGGCCAAGGGCTGACGCGCCGGGGCCGGCGGCCCCTTCCCAAGACCCCCGATCGCGAAGGTCCGCGCGATGACACTCCAGACCTGGTGGCTTTTCGTCATGGCCGTGTTCCTGCTTTCGGGAACGCCCGGTCCCAACATGCTCCACATCCTCCAGCGCAGCGTCGATTTCGGCGTGCGGCGCACCGTGGCGGCGATGGCCGGTTGCCTCGCCGGGCTGATGACGATCCTCACCGCTTCCGCCGCCGGCCTCACCGCGCTGCTGCTCGCCATCCCCGGCGCGTTCGAAGTGCTGCGCTGGCTCGGCACCGCCTATCTGGTGTGGCTGGGCATCAAGGCGTGGCGGGCCGATCCGACCCCGCTCGATATGGGCGACGACAAGGCGATCGCCGACAGGCGTCTCACCCCGGCCCAGCTCTTCCGCGGCGGCTTCGCGATCAGCATCTCCAATCCCAAGGCGCTGCTCTTCGCCGCCGCCTTCTTCCCCCAGTTCGTCAGCGCCGCCGCGCCCAAGCCCCCCCAGTTCGCGATCCTGGTGCTCACCTTCGCGGTGGTCGAATGCTTCTGGTACGCCGTCTATGCGCTGGGCGGGCGCGGCCTGGCCCGCCATCTCGCCCGGCCCGCGCTCAAGAAATGGTTCAACCGGCTGACCGGCACGATCTTCATCGGCTTCGGTGTGTTGCTGTTGCGTTTCCGCCACGCCTGAGGCCCGCCGCGCCTCTATAAAGCGGGGGTAACCAGCAGGATGCCCCAATGACCTTCGGAACCTTCATCGCTGCCGACGAAGCGCTGCACGATCTGCCGGATCCCGCCGCGGCACTCGGCATCGAGATCCTGTCGGGCTATCAGACGCGCGGCGACATGCACTCGCTGCTTGGCCAGAACCGCATCTTCGATCGCATTGCCGGCACGGTCGGTGCCCTGAGCCTGGCCTATGAGGACCAGTGTTCGCCGCAATATTATTACGACATCGTCCGCACCCTGCGCGACTATCACGGGCAGTTCGACCGGGTGGTCGAGGTGGGCGTGTTGATGGGCGGCTCCACCGCCTATCTCGCCGGCTGCATCGAGGCGTTCGACTTCGATCTCGACCTGGTCGACATATCCGCCGAATATCTGCGCTTCGCCCATGAGCGCGTCCGCCGCACGTTCCCCGATGCGGCGCGCCGTATCCGGCTTTTCCATGGCGACGTGCCCGCCTATGTCCGCCATGTCATGCTCGAGGAGCGCGGCCGCCGGAACATCGTCCATCACGACGGCGACCATAACTTCGAACAGGTGGTGAAGGATCTCTCGGCGCTCTCCTTCGTGCGCGAGGATCTGGTCGCGCTGATCGCGCAGGACACGCATCTGCGCGGCACGCCCCGGTTCATGAACTTCGTCGACATGGCGCTCTACGCCGTGTTCGGGACAGAGCTGAACTATGCGTCGATCGGCACCGCCTATCATGGCGAAGGCGAGATGACCCGGCCCAACTGCTATCAGGGCAATTACTTCATGCCCGGCGTCGCGGAGGGCGTGGTGCTGCCCATGGCGGCCAATCGCTTCCTCTACCCGCACCCGCTGCTCGGCGCGGAGCATTTCCTGCCCCCGGCGCGCGAAGCGCTGGACGCGGCGGCCTGACCGCGCGAGGCCTCCCCGGGCCAGGCGCGGGGAGGCATTTGAATCGCCGCGGCCCCGGGCCTATCCTCGCGCCATGGTCAAGCTCAACAAGATCTACACGCGCACCGGCGACGACGGCACCACCGGCCTGGTCGACGGCTCGCGCATCTCCAAGGCCGATGCGCGCATGGCGGCGATCGGCGATGTCGACGAGGCGAACTGCGCCATCGGCGTCGCCCGCGCCACGCTTGGCCATCATGCGTTCGGCGGCATGCTCGCCCACATCCAGAACGACCTGTTCGACCTCGGCGCCGATCTCGCCACGCCGGACGAGATCGAAGGCGCGCTGCGCGTCACCCCGGCCCAGGTGACCTGGCTCGAGGAGCGGATCGACCATATCAACTCGGCGCTCGCGCCGCTGACCAGCTTCGTGCTTCCCGCCGGGGCCCCGGGCGCGCCCGAGCTTCACCTCGCTCGCGCCGTCACGCGCCGGGCCGAGCGCGCCGCGGTCGCCGCCGGCGCGGGCGGGCTGCCGCTTTCCTATCTCAACCGCCTGTCGGACCTGCTCTTCGTCGCCGCCCGCGCAGTGAACCAAAGCGAGGCGGGCGACGTTCTATGGGTACCGGGGGCGTCCCGCTGACCTATATCTTCTCCGGTTGACGGGCGGAGGCCTGTTGGACTAGGAGAACATAATGCGAACGGAAACGGGATCTGCGCCGGCTTCCAGCGCCTTGGGCGCGAAGTTCCTCCGCACCCGCGCGCTGAGCGAGGCGCTGGTCCGGCCGCTCTCCGATGCCGATGCGACGATCCAGTCGATGGACGATGCCTCGCCCGCCAAATGGCACCTCGCGCACACCACCTGGTTCTTCGAGACCTTCGTGCTGCGCGATCATTTGCCTGGCTATGCGCTGTTCGATGCGCGCTGGCCCTTCCTGTTCAACAGCTATTACGAGGCGGAGGGCCAGCGCCATGCGCGCCCGCGGCGCGGCATGCTGTCGCGCCCCACGCTGGACGAGATCCGCGCCTGGCGCGCCCATGTCGATGCCGCGCTTGCCGATGCGCTGCCCGATCTTCCGCCCGCCGCCCAGGCGCTGGTGCTGCTCGGCTGCAATCACGAGGAGCAGCATCAGGAGCTGCTGCTCACCGACATATTGCACCATTTCTCGGTCAATCCGCTCGAGCCGGCCGTCTGGCAGGGCGCGCCCAAGGTGCCGGTGGCGATGCCCGGCCCGATCGGCTGGATCGCGGGGCTGGAAGGCCTGGTCGCGGTCGGGGTGGAGCCGATGGCCGCCCGGCCGGACGATGGCTTCGCCTTCGATTGCGAGGGGCCCCGCCACCAGGCGCTGCTCACGCCCCATGCCCTTGCCGATCGCACCGTCACCAACGGCGAATGGGCCGGTTTCATCGCCGATGGCGGCTATCGCGATCCGCGCCACTGGCTGTCGGACGGCTGGGCCTGGGTGCAGAAGGAAAGCGTGGAGGCGCCGCTCTACTGGCGGCGGGAGGGGGAGGTCTGGACGCGGTTCGGGCTCGACGGCCGCCGTCCGGTCGATCCCGCGGCGCCGGTCACCCATGTCAGCTTCTTCGAGGCGGATGCCTATGCCAGCTGGGCCGGCGCGCGCCTGCCCACCGAGTTCGAATGGGAAGCGGCCGCAGCGGCGCACGATCCGGCGGGCGGCAACCAGCTCGACGCCGCCGGCCCGGTCGAGCCGCGCCCCTCGGCGGGCGGGCCGGCCTTTTTCGGGGATGTCTGGGAATGGACCGGCAGCGCCTATCGCCCCTATCCCGGCTTCCGGCCGGCCGCGGGCGCAGTGGGCGAGTACAACGGCAAGTTCATGAGCGGCCAGTTCGTGCTGCGCGGATCGTCCTGCGCCACGCCGCGCGGCCATTCCCGCGCGAGCTACCGCAACTTCTTCTACCCCCATCAACGCTGGCAATTCACCGGCGTGCGCCTGGCGAAGGATCTGTGATTCCCCTTCGCCATCTCTATTCCGAACCGTTTGGAAAGGCCGGCCAGTCATGCTGAAGCAGGAACTCGAAGACGGCCAGTCCAGCCTGGCCGATCCGCATTTCCGCGCCGATGTGCTGAGCGGCCTCGCCGCGCGGCCGCGTGCCATTCCCGCGCGCTGGTTCTATGATCGCCGCGGTTCCGAGCTGTTCGAGGAGATCACCCGCCTCCCCGAATATTATCCGACCCGCACCGAGACGGCGTTGCTGCGCGAGACCGGGCCCGAGCTCGGCGCGCTCGCGGCGCGGGGGGCGGCGGTGGTGGAGTTCGGCTCGGGCTCGTCGGTGAAGACGCCGTTGCTGCTGCGCGCCATCGATCCCGCCGCCTATGTGCCGATCGACATTTCGGGCGATTTCCTCCGCCAGTCCGCCGCCGAGCTGGGCCAGGCTTTTCCGGGCTTGCCGGTCCATCCGGTCGAGGCCAATTTCCTGCGCCCCGTGCCGCTGCCGGAGCAGGTGGCGGGCATGCCCAAGCTCGGCTTCTTCCCGGGATCGACGATCGGCAACATGCAGGCCTTCCACGCGGTCGACCTGCTGCGCGCGATGCGCGACTGGCTGGGTGAGGGCGCGCGGCTGCTGATCGGGATGGACCGGGTGAAGCCGGCGGAGGTGCTGGTCCCCGCCTATGACGATGCGCAGGGCGTCACCGCGGCGTTCAACCGCAACCTGCTCGCGCGGATCAACCGCGAGCTGGGCGGCACGATCCCGGTCGAGGCGTTCCGCCATGTCGCGTTGTGGAACGACGATGCCGCGCGGATCGAGATGCATCTGGAGGCGGTGCGCGACGTGGAATTCACTGTCGAGGGGCGCGCCTTCGCCATGGGTGCGGGCGAGACGATCCACACCGAGAACAGCCACAAATATGGCCGCAACGGCGCCCGCATGCTGCTGCGCGCCGGCGGCTGGACGCCGATCCGCGAATGGACCGATCCCAAGGACTGGTTCGCGCTGATCCTTTGCGAGGCCCAGCCGCTGCGGATGGCGCCCTAGGCTTCCAAATTCCTCCCCGAGCTTGTCTCGGGGAGGGGGACCGTCGGCCGCAGGCCGGTGGTGGAGGGGCTGGCGCAACGCGCCGGTTGCACCGGTGTGCCCCTCCCCCAGCAGGCTGGGGGTGGAATTATGAAGCCTTCAATTCAGCCCGCGCCGCCCGTCGAGCATCCGGCCCAGCGCCACGAACAGGTAGATGGCCGGCGGCACCAGCACCACGCTCAGCACCACCTTGGTGAGCATCTGGCCGACCAGCAGCTCGCCGATCGGGAACACGCCGTAAAAGGCGACGGAGATGAAGATCAGCGTGTCGGCGATCTGGCTCAGCACCGATGCGATCGCGGCGCGCAGCCACAGCAGCTTCCCGCCGCCGCTCTTGAGCGCCGAGAAGATGGTGACGTTCAGGATCTGCGAGATGCCGTAAGCGATGATTCCGCCCAGCCAGATGCGCGGCGTGCCGCTCATCATCAGTTCGAAGGCGTGGAGCCGGTCGGGCTCCATGCTCGGCGAGGCGGGCAGGCTGAGGACGAGGATCGACAGGAGGACCGAAGTGACCAGCGGCACGAAGCCGAGCAGCACCAGCCGCCGCGCCGTGTCGGGCCCGTGCAGTTCGGCGACCGCGCTCGAGACCGAGACGAGCAGCAGGAAGGCGAAGATGCCCGCCTCCACCGCGAGCGGGCCCACGCCCACCCAGTTGCCGATCTGCGAGATCGGCCCGAGCGAGACCTGCTTGTTGCCGAGCACGCCGGCGATGCAGACCATGCCGCCGTAGAAGATCGAAAGGAAGAAGAGCGAACGCGGGATGCGGATAGTGTCCATGGCCGGACGCTAGCGGGAAAAGTCCGCGCCGCAAGCCCCGGCGCCGGGGCCGGGCCGTCAATATGGGGGATGTTCGCTTATCGTTCCAATGTCGTCGCCTCGCGGAGTGGCGCCGCCCAGGAACCGCCATATTCCTTGGGGGTTGCGTGGGCCGGAGCGCCCTGTCGCGGAGGGGGCTGGCCCATATTCCGCGGACTTTGGCGTCTGGAATGTCCGGTCCCGCGGGGAATGGCGCGGGCGGGCTCTGGCCTTGCGGTATCGAGCGTGTATGGTGGGAGACTTGGGCGTACGCCTTGGGGGAATAAGCAGTTGAATCAGTTTCCGGTCGGCATCTTCGGCGTGATCGCGATCCTCGCCATCGCCTTCCTGCTTTCGTCGAACAAGCGCGCGATCAACCTGCGCATCGTCGGCGCTGCCTTCCTGCTCCAGGCCGGCATCGCGGCGCTGGTGCTGCGCACGAGCTGGGGCCAGGCGGCGCTGCACTGGCTCTCCAACGGCGTCTCCGCGCTGCTCGGCTATGCCGGCGCCGGCACCAGCTTCCTGTTCGGGCCGCTCGCCAAGCCCGAGCTGGGCGGCCAGAGCTTCGCGATCGCCGCGCTGCCGGTGATCATCTTCTTCGCCGCGCTTGTCTCGATCCTCTATCATCTGGGCGTGATGCAGTTCGTGGTCCGCTGGATCGGCGGCGCGATCGAGAAGGTGGTGGGCACCACCAAGGTCGAATCGCTGTGCGCGGCGGCGAACATCTTCGTCGGGCAGAGCGAATCGCCGCTCGTGATCCGTCCCTATCTCGCCCGGCTCACGCCCTCGCAGCTCTTCGCGGTGATGAGCGTCGGCATGGCGGGCGTCGCCGGCACGATCCTCGCCGCCTATGCCAGCCTGCTCGGGCCGACGGCGCTTCCCTATCTGCTGGCCGCATCGTTCATGGCGGCGCCGGGCGGCCTGCTGATGGCCAAGATCATCATGCCCGATACGCCGGTGAAGGACGGCGTGCTGCCGTTCGGCGACGCGGCGGAGGACGAGGCGATCCGGGTCGCCGAGCACGATATCGAGGAAGAGCGCGCCGCCAACATCATCATGGCCGCCGCGACCGGGGCATCGACCGGCGTGAAGATAGCCGTGGCGGTGGGGGCGATGGTGCTCGCCTTCGTGGCGCTGGTGGCGCTCGCCAACGGCCTGCTCGCCGGGGCCGGCAACTGGGTCTACGAGCTGAGCGGCCATGCCGCCTGGGCGGAGGCCTTCCGGAACCTCAGCTTCCAGAAGATCATCGGCACGGTGTTCGCGCCGGTGATGTACCTGCTCGGCATCTCCTGGCACGAGGCGACTGCGGCGGGCGGGCTGTTCGGCACCAAGGTCGTGCTCAACGAGTTCGTTGCCTTCATCGATCTGGGCGCGATGACCGATCTTGCCCCGCGCACCCGGGCGATCATCACCTTCGCGCTATGCGGCTTCGCCAATTTCAGCTCGATCGCGATCCAGATGGCGGCGACGGGCAGCCTGGCGCCCAACCAGCGGCCGATGATCGCCAAGCTCGGCATCCGCGCGCTGATCGCCGGCAGCCTGGCGAACCTGATGAGCGCCGCGCTGGCGGGGCTGCTGCTTCCCTGATCCGGGTTGGCCGCGTTAACCTTTTGGTTACCGGCCGCTCGGTAGAGATCGCGTAAATCCGCGGGAACAACGCTGCGCCGGGGGCGCGCTGGGCCTGCGATAACAACCGACATCGGATGGAGAGCGGGTCGCGCGCCATCGAACGTTCGTGCCGCGTGCTTCGTCGCGGAACGATCGCCGGATGTGCGCTCTCCAGGCATCTTGCTGGAGTGCTGCGTGACCAGTTTGCTTGCTTCGGGCCCGGACGTTCGTCCGCTGCGTATCCTGCGCCGATCTCCGCCCACGCCCGGCGAGGAAGCCCTTGGCCGTTTGGGGAGCTGCCTGCAGATCGCCTTCCCGCAGGCCGATGCCGCCGGTCGTCCGGCACGCCCGCATTTACCACGGATCGTTGTGCCTTCGAAACGTTACAGACATCTGACGGACGCATGTTCTCCGCGGGTCACCACCATCACGCCGTCGGAGGCAGACATCCGCACCGAAATCTCCTTCCAGCCCGAAGTGCCTGTCATGGAACGTCGAATCGACGATCGCTCGAAAATCTCGGTCTACCGGTCCGCGATGCTGCGCTGGGGCGGCTATGAGGCGCTCTGCCTGATCCGCAACATCTCGCCCGGCGGCCTGATGGGAAAGCTCCACACCAGCCTGCCGCCCGGCGAACCGGTGACGGTGGAGATCCGCTCGGGCAACGCGATATCCGGGCGCATCGCCTGGTCGGCGGACGGGATGATCGGCGTGCAGTTCGACGATCGCATCGACGTGCTCGAAGTGCTCCACGCCCCGGTCCATGGCGAGCCCGGGCTCACCCAGCGCATGCCACGCTTGCGCATCGCCTGCCCGGTGAGCCTGGTGGCCGAGGGCATGCGGGTGAGCGTCACGCTGGTCGACGTGTCGCAGGGCGGCGTGAAGGTCGAGGCCGATTTCCTTCGCGAGGGCGACGCGGTGACGGTGGGCGTCCATGGGCTCGATCCGCGCCGGGGCGTGGTGCGCTGGGCGCATGACGGCCGGGCGGGGATCGGCTTCCTCGTCGCGATCCCGTTCGACGCGCTCGCCAAATGGGCGCTCGACCGCCAGGCGGAGCTGGCCGCGGCCGACGCCTAGCGCGTCGGCACCGGTTCCGGGCCCGTATAGTCGTAGAAGCCGCGCTTGGTCTTGCGGCCGTACCAGCCGGCCTCGACATATTTCACCAGCAGGGGCGCCGGGCGGAACTTGGGATCGCCCGTGCCCTCGAACAGCACGCGGGTGATCTCGAGACAGGTGTCGAGCCCGATGAAGTCGGCGAGGGTGAAGGGGCCCATCGGATGGTTGAGGCCGAGCTGGCAGGCCGCATCGATGTCCGGGATCGTCGCAACGCCTTCGCCCAGCGCGAAGCAGGCTTCGTTGAGCATCGGCATCAGCACGCGATTGACGATGAAGCCCGGGGCATCGTTGGCATGGACGATACGCTTGCCCAGCGACTGGCCAAAGGCTTCGACGGCGGCGACGGTGCCGTCCGAGGTCGCCAGGCCGCGGATCAGCTCGATCAGGCCCATCACCGGCACCGGGTTGAAGAAATGCACGCCCATGAACCGGCCGGCGTCGGGCGCGGCCTGGGCGAGGCGGGTGATCGGGATCGACGAGGTGTTGCTCGCCAGGATCGCCTGCGGGCCCAGCACCTTGCCGACATTCTCGAAGATCTGGCGCTTGATCGCCTCCCGCTCGGTCGCGGCCTCGATGACCAGGTCGCAGGGCGCAAAGGCATCGGTGCCGCCGACACAGGCGATCCGGCCGAGCGCGGCCTCGGCATCGGCCGCGCCGATCTTCTCCTTCTCCACGGCCCGGGCGAGCTGCCTGGCGATCCCGGCCTTGCCCGCCTCGGCCCGCGCCTGGTCGACGTCCGACAGCAGCACGGCATAGCCCGCCTGGGCCGAAACCTGCGCGATCCCCGCGCCCATCTGCCCCGCACCGATCACGCCAACCGTCTTCATCATCGTCTCTCCTTTGGCGCCGCTCCTATCGATTCGAAGGCGAATCGGCTAGGCTCGAAGCCATGCTGCTCCTCGCCTTCCTCCTCTCCGCCCAGGCCACGCAAGACGGCCCCGAGAAACTTTATGGCGACTGGGCCGTGGCCTGCGACAATCTGCACGGCTGCGAGATGACCTCGCTCTGGCCGGGCGACCAGGCAGTGCCCGCGGAAGGGTCGGGCTATGACGCCAGCATGTCGGTCGTCCGCGCGGCCGGGCCGGACGGCGGCTTCACGGTGACGATCTGGCCGGCGGACAAGCCGAGCGGCAAGGCGACCCTGAGGATCGACGACATCGCGATCGCGACCGCGATGGCCGGCGGCGAAAGCGTGACCTTCCGGGGAGCGGATGCCGCGAAGATCGCGGCCGCCATGCCCAATGGCAAGGAAGCGACGCTGGTCGACGGCGCCGGCCAGCGGGTGGCGCGCATCTCGCTCGCCGGCTCATCGGCCGCGCTGCGCCACATCGACGCCGATCAGGGCCGCGCCGGCACGGTGACCGCGGCGGTCGCCAAGGGAAGCAAGCCCGCCGGCGCGGTGCCCGCTGCGCCGGCGCCCGCGCGTATCGCGGCCCTCCGTCCCTCCGGCACCCCGGCGAAGGTCTCGGGCGCCTTGCGGGCGAGCCTGGAGAAGCAGAGCGATTGCGACGGGCTGTATGACGGAGCCGAGACCGTGCCCGAGGTCACCACCTATGCGCTGGGCGGGGGCAAGACGCTGGCCCTGATCCCCTGCGGCGCGGGAGCCTATAACTATAGCAGCGTCGCCTTTGTTCTCGCGGGCGGCAAGGTGGTGCGGGCGGCGTTCGACGACGGCAATGACGGCATGCTGGTCAATGCCGGCTTCGACAAGGAAGGGGTGCTGGCCACTTTCAACAAGGGGCGCGGCGTCGGCGATTGCGGCCAGAGCCAGGCCTATGTCTGGGATGGTGCGCGCTTCCGGCGGACCGAGGAGCGCGCGATGAACGAATGCCGCGGTTCGACCAACTGGCTCGCCACCTATCGCGCCACCGCCGTGTTTCGCTGACAAGTTGCGGCAGCGGCCCGCGGGCCCTATGGGCCGCGCATGACCAACGCCCCCGATCCTGCGCTGCTCGCCAAGGCCGAAACGCTCGTCGAGGCGCTTCCCTATCTGCAGCGCTATGCCGGCGCGACCTTCGTCGTGAAATATGGCGGCCACGCGATGGGCGATCCCGAGTTGCAGCGCGACTTCGCGGAGGATGTGGTGCTGCTCAAGGCAGTGGGGATCAACCCGATCGTCGTCCATGGCGGCGGCCCGCAGATCGGCGCGATGCTCAAGCGGCTGGGTGTCGAATCGAACTTTGTCGGCGGGCTCCGGGTGACCGATTCCGAAACCGCGAAGATCGCCGAGATGGTCCTGGCCGGATCGATCAACAAGGAGATCGTCAGCTGGATCGGCGCGGCGGGCGGCCGCGCGGTCGGCATCTCGGGCAAGGATGCCGGGCTCGTCACCGCCGAGAAGGTGACCGGGCGCGAGGCCGATCCGCTCCAGGGCATCGAGCGCCATGTCGACCTGGGATTCGTGGGCGAGCCGACCGGGGTCAATCCGGCGATCCTGCATTCGCTGGCGGCGCAGGGCTTCATTCCCGTGGTCGCGCCGATCGCGCTGGGCGCGGACGGCCACACCTACAACATCAACGCCGACACCATGGCGGGCGCGATCGCCAGCGCCTGCGGCGCCTCGCGTTTCTTCCTGCTGACCGACGTGGCCGGCGTGCTCGACAAGGCGGGCGAACTGATGACCGATCTCGATCCGGCGCGGATCGCCGCGCTCAAGGCGGACGGCACGATCAAGGGCGGCATGATCCCCAAGGTCGAGACCTGCGTGAACGCGGTCGAACAGGGTGTCGACGCCGCGGTGATCCTCGACGGCCGGGTCCCGCATGCGATGCTGCTCGAGATCTTCACCCGGCGCGGCGCCGGCACGCTGGTCCACGCCTGATCCGGCGCGGCGCTCCGGCCGGGCGCCGGGCCCGAAGCGCATGTTCCCGCCTTCGCTGCCCCGCGGAAGCCGGGATGGCGGGGTTTGCCGATTGAGTCGTGGCTCCAGGCTCCGAGGAGGACGAAATGAACGAGCGCAACCACTTCGAAGACGAGAACAGGGCCTTGGCGCTGAGCGCGCTCACGCTGGTGAAGACGCTGATGAACGCGCTCGAAAGGAAGGGGGTGCTCGATGGCGGCGAGATCGACGCCGTCGTCGAGGAGTCGCTGGTGGCGCTGGAGTATCGGCACCAGGATGCGGCAACCGGCCTTGCGCGCCGGATAGTCGAGTCGATCGCAGTGATGCGCTCCGGCCATCTGCCCGGCCAGCCGCCCAAGGGCCTGGTATAGCGGTAGCGGCTTTCCAGGAAGCGACGCCAACTGCGGTGCGGCGAGCGCGCCGGGGTTGTTGCGGAGCGCCGCATTCCCTAATCTGTGTCGCAAGAGACCTCGGAGAGCGCATTGATCCCCTTCCTACTCATGATCCTCGACATCATCGGCTTCCTGCTGTCGGCGTTGAGCATCGTCATCGTCGTGCAGGCGATCCTGTCGTGGCTGATCGTGTTCAACGTGATCAACCTCTACAACGAGTTCGTCCGCTCGGTCTGGCAGGCGCTCGAAGTGATCACGCGGCCGATCTATCGCCCGATCCGGAAGGTCCTGCCCGATTTCGGCGCGCTCGACCTGAGCCCGCTGGTGGCGCTGCTGATCATCTACATCCTCAACAACTTCGTCCTGCCGACGCTCGCCGCGCAGCTGGCCGCCACGGCCTATTGATCCCGGGATGCCGGCCTGGCGGCGCATGGCGGACGGGATCGAGATCGCCGTCCGGGTGACGCCGCGCGCATCGCGCGATGCCTTTGCGGCAGGCACCGGCGAGCATTTCGCCGCCCGGCTCGCCGCGCCGCCGGTCGAAGGCGCGGCCAATGCGGCGCTGGTGCCGCTGGTGGCGGGCGCTTTCGGCGTGCCGAAGCGCGCCGTGACGCTGATCGCGGGCGATACGGCGCGGCTCAAGCGACTTCGCGTGGCAGGCGATCCCGCGGCGCTGGAAGATATCGCGCACAGGCTCTATGGCGGGCCGCATGACGGCTGAGATCATCGACGGCAAGGCGTTCGCCGCGGGCCTGCGTGCCCGCGTGGCGGAACTGGTTCCCGCATTCCGGGAGACGGCGGGGCGAGCGCCCGGGCTGGCCGTGGTGCTGGTCGGCGAGGATCCGGCGTCCGCCGTCTATGTCCGCTCCAAGGGCAAGATGACGCGCGAGTGCGGCATGGAGAGCTTCGAGCACAAGCTTGGTGCCGATACCACCCAGGCGACGCTGATCGCGCTGGTCGACAAGCTCAATGCCGATCCCGAGGTGGACGGCATCCTCGTCCAGCTGCCGCTGCCCGGGCATATCGACGAACAGGCGGTGCTCACCCGGATCGATCCGGACAAGGACGTCGACGGCTTCCACCCGGTCAATGCCGGGCGGCTGGCGACCGGGCTGCACGGCTTCGTGCCCTGCACGCCGCTCGGCTGCCTGATGCTGCTCGAGGACCGGCTGGGCGATTTGAGCGGGCTCGACGCGGTGGTGATCGGCCGCTCCAACATCGTCGGCAAGCCGATGGCGGCGCTGCTCACCCGAGCGAGCGCGACGGTGACGCTCGTCCATTCCAGGACGCGCAACCTGCCGCATTACCTCAAGCATGCCGACATCGTCGTCGCGGCGGTGGGCCGGGCGCATTTCGTCAAGGGCGAGTGGCTGAAGCCGGGTGCGACGGTGATCGACGTCGGCATCAACCGGACGGACCAGGGCCTGGTGGGCGATGTCGATTTCGACAGTGCGGCGAGCGTGGCGGGTGCGATCACGCCGGTGCCTGGCGGGGTGGGGCCGATGACGATCGCGTGCCTGCTGCGCAACACCCTGGTCGCCGCGCACCGCAATGCCGGCGTGCCGCTGGCAAAGGGCGCGATATGATCCTTGCCGCGCTGATCCTCCAGGCCGCCGCGCCGCAGAGCGCCCTCGATGCCGAGCGCGCGTTCAACGCGGCGGCGCAGGCCAAGGGGCAGTGGACGGCGTTCCGCGAATATGCGGCGGCGGATGCGACGATGTTCGTACCGCAGCCGGTGAAGGCGCAGGCATGGCTCAGGGATCGCAAGGACCCGCCCAGGCCGATCGAATGGTGGCCGACCGGGAGCTGGGTTTCCTGCGACGGCAAGTTCGCGGTGAACACCGGCGGGTGGAAGCTGCCCGAGGGCAGGGTCGGCTTCTTCAGCACCGTGTGGCGGCGCGAGGCCGAGGGCGGCTGGAAATGGACTGTCGATGGCGGCGAACTGCTCGAGACTGCGCGGGATCGCCCTGCCGAACCGAAGCTGCGCCGCGCTTCGTGCGCGGGAAAACCGGTGGAGCCGCCGCGGTTCGGCTATCGCGAAGGACCAAGCGATAGCGGTGCCTCTCCCGACGGAACGCTCGCCTGGCATTGGCACGTGTCGTCGGGCGGCGCGCGCCGGTTCCTCGCCTGGATCTGGGACGGCAAGGCCCTGGTGCAGGTGATCGACGACAAGATCGCGGCGCCCGGCAAATGATCGAGCTGTTCATTTCCGCCTTCGTCACCTTCTTCGTGGTGATCGATCCGCCCGGCTGCGCGCCGATCTTCGCGGGGCTCACCGCCGGCACCAGCGCGGCGCATCGCCGGGCGATGGCGGTGCGCGCGGTGGTGGTTGCCGCGGCCATCCTGTTCGGCTTCGCGCTGTTCGGCGAAGTGCTGTTGCGGGCGCTCGGCATCAGTCTCAACGCCTTCAAGATCGCCGGCGGCATCATGCTGTTCCTGATCGCGCTCGAAATGGTGTTCGAGAAGCGCACCGAGCGGCGCGAGGACCGGGCCGAGAAGGTGAAGGCGAGCGAACCGACCGACATCTCGATCTTCCCCATGGCGATGCCGATGATCGCGGGCCCCGGCTCGATCGCTTCGGTGATGCTGCTGATGTCGCAGAACAACGGCTTCGAGCGGACGACCGTGGTGCTCGCGGCGATGGCGGCGATCCTGCTGCTCACCATGCTGGCGCTGCTCGCGGCCGGTCCGCTGATGCGGGTGGTCGGCGCGAAGATCGAGGCCGTGGTGTCGCGGCTGCTCGGCGTGCTGCTGGGGGCGCTGGCGGTGCAGTTCGTGATCGACGGGATCAGTGCAGCGCTGGTCGCCGGGCGGGCGGCGACAGGGCACTGAAGCTCGGGAAGAGGCTCAGCGTTTCGCTGGCCCCGGCAGGTCGTAGCGGATCCGCCACAGCTTGAACGGCAACGGCTTGCCCGGCTGGGCCTCGCGCAGCGGCACCGGCTCGAGCCAGTTCGGCACCTGGCCCTTGGCGAGCTCCGCATAGAAGCCGTTCGGCCCGCGGCTGCGATAGAGCGTCGTCTCCGCCATGTTCGGGCAGATCAGCAGATATTGCGCCTTGTGCGCGGCGGCGATCGGCCGGAAGTTCGGCGTCGCCCAGGTGAAGGCGTGATGCACGTCGAGGATCGCGCGGCCGTTGCGATGATAGGGGCCGGCGATGCCGCTGTGATGCGTGACGGTGATCAGCCGCGGGCCCAGATCGACATGAGTGAAGACGATCCCGGCCGGCACGTCGTCGAGCACGCGCAGGTTGCTCATCCGCGCGCAGGCGGCATTGGCGGCGGCGACCTTGTCGGGGGACGCCGGCTTGCCTGGCCTGGCGTCGTCGCCGGCGGAGAATAAGGGCACGACCAGCCCGGCCCAGAGGCCCGAGAGCAGCAGGAAGGCGAATACTGTGCCCAGCACGCGCACGAGGATGCCGAGCAGCCGTGCCGGGCCTTCGCCGATCCAGCGCGCGAAGGGCGCGCGGATGCTCAGGAACCAGGGCACCGCCACTGCCAGCAGCGCCACCGATCCCGGCACGGCCAGCAGCTGTGCGGCGGGTGCGGCGCGCACCTGCCAGAGCAGCATCGCGCCGGCAAAGGCCGTGAACAGCGCCACCGCGGCCCAGCCGACCAGCGCCTCGCCGTGGCGCGCGCGCCACGTGGCGAACAGCGCGCCCAGGATGCCGATCACCGGCAGCACCGCCATCGGGAAGGCGGTCTTGAAGGCGTGCTTGTAGATCGGCCGCGCCTCGCGGACATTGTTGAGCCAGGTATTGGCGAGCTCGTCCGAGACCTGTTCGGGCCGGCCCAGGCATTGCGGGAACAGCAGCGCGAAACCGGCGACGATCGCCCCGCCGGCCAGGGCGGCCAGCGCGAGGCGGAGCCGGCGATCGGCCGGGTTGCACAGCGACAGCGCGAAGAGCAGGGCACCGGCGGCGACCATCACGGTCAGCCACACTGGCGTGAGCGCGTCGCAGCGCATCGCCTGATTGGCATTCGAGGCGAAGAGCGCGAAGCCGAGCGCGGAGCCGCCGCCGAGCGTCAGGCCATAGACCTGCATGCGGCGCACATCGTCGTGGTCCCAGATCCAGCGCAGCGCGATGATCGCGCCGGCCATGGCGCAATAGGGCAGCATCTCCAGCCCGATGGTGAGCGAGGCCGCGCTGGACAGGCCGACAACGGCGCCGCCGCGGGCGCGGCGCGGATCGGCGAGGCCGGCGACGGTCATCGCCAGGAACGCCAGCTGCCAGCCATGATGGTCGATCCGCATCGGCGCGAACATCGACATGGTGGACGCGCAGCCCATCAGGACGATCAGCGCCACCGGCCAGGCCCAAGGCGCCACGAGCCGGCGCACCGCGAGCGAGAGCCCGGCCATGGCGAGCGCCAACGGCAGCAGCGGGGCGATGCCGCACGCCCATTTCTCGGCGGTGGCGGTGCCGACGAACGGCTTGAAGGCGAGGATCAGCCCGGCAATCGGGAGGTCGACCAGGCGCGACCAGTGGATGTCGAACCCGCCCAGCGCCGGGTCGAGGCGATATTGCCGCAGGTCGTACCAGCCCTGGCCCGCCAGCCAGGCGCGGACCTGCATCAGGCGCATATTGTCGTCGGTGTCGCCGAGCAGCAGCCAATAGATGTTGCCCTGCCGGTCGTGGAGGAACCAGGCGACCACGCAGAACCAGAAGAGCGCCATCCAGCGCAGCCAGTTGCGGTCCAGTTCTCGGTCGAGGCGGAATCCGCCCTTGGCTTGTGGCGTCAAAATCGCTTCCCTCGCTCCGCGCCACGCATTAGGGCGACCGGCGGTTCTTGGGCAAGCGATTGTGACGGCGGTAATCAGGCGATTCGAAGAGATGTGGGCGAATGGCGTGTTCGGGCAGCTCGTGCGCTTCGGCATTGTCGGGCTGGCGTCGACCTTCGTCTATGCCGTGGTCTATTGGCCGCTCGCCACCTATGCGATCCCGCCGGTGCTCGCCTCGATCGCGGGCTTCCTGGTCGCGGTGGTCTTCGGCTATGTCTTCCACAGCCGCTGGAGCTTCAAGGGGCATGAGGCCGAAGGCGGCGTCGGCACCCAGTCCAAGTTCGTCGCGGTCCAGTCGGTCGGCATGGCGATGAACGCCGCCTTCACCTGGGTGATCACCGGGCCGCTGCATCAGCAGACCTGGGTGCCGCTGCTTCCCGTCGTCTTCGTGACGCCGCTCGTTACCTTCGCGCTCAACCGCTATCTGGTGTTCAAATAAGATGGACCGCATCGTCTACGAGCGCATGGCAGCGCACGACACCACTCACTGGTGGTATCGCGCACGCCGCGAGATCCTTTCCGACTATCTGAAGCGCTACGCCCATATTCCCGGCGGTGCGCGCATCCTCGAGATCGGCTGCGGCACCGGCCATAACCTGCCGATGCTGGCCCAGTTCGGCGAGATCGATGCGATCGAGATCGACGAGATCGCCGCCGCCAAGGCGAGCGAGCGGCTGGGCAAGAAGGTGGGCGCCTCGCCGCTTCCGGAACTGACCGGAGTCGAGGACGGCAGCTACGACATGGTCGCGGTGCTCGACGTGATCGAGCATGTCGAGGACGATGTCGCGGCGCTGCAGGCGATCGCGCGCGTGCTCAAGCCTGGCGGCAAGATCCTGATCACCGTGCCGGCGCACCAATGGATGTGGAGCGCGCACGACGTGGTGAACCATCACAAGCGCCGCTATTCCAAGACGACGTTGACCGCCTCGCTGCAAAAGGCCGGGCTCGGCTGGCAGAAGCTGCACTGGTTCAATTCGCTGCTCTTCCCCGTGGCGGTGGCGGCGCGGCTGGTCGGCAGGCTGACCGGCAAGGACGACAGCGACGATTCGCCGCCGCCCAGGCCGCTCAACGCCGCGTTCGAGACGGTGTTCGGGCTGGAGCGCCACCTGCTCGGCCGGCTGCCGATGCCGCCGGGCCTGTCGATCATCGTGCTGGCCTCGCCCAAGGGCTGAGGAATCAGCCCTCGCCGCGCGGCGTCACCGGAGAGACGCTGACCTCGCCCGAATCGGCATAGCGATAGCCGAGCGACGCATGGCCCATCACCGGCCCGGCGACATCCGCCACGATATAGAGCGGCCGGCGCTTCGATTCGACATAGAGGCGGCCGAGATATTCGCCGATCATGCCGAGCACGAACATCTGCACCGCGCCCAGCACGACGACGACGAGCATCAGCGAGGTCCAGCCGGGGATCGCCGCGCCCATCAGGAAGCCGGCGAAGATGTAGAGCACCAGCAGCGCCGACAGGCCGGTGAGCACCAGGCCGACATGGCTGGCGAAGCGCAGGGGCGCGGTCGAGAAACCGGTGATCGCGTCCAGGGCGAAGCGGATCATCTTGCCGAGCGGATATTTGCTCTCGCCGGCATGGCGCTCGTGCCGGTCATAGGGGAAGGGCACCTGCTTGAAGCCCACCCAGGCGACCATGCCGCGGATGAAGCGCGCCTGTTCCGGCAGCGACAGGAAGGCGTCGAGCGCGCGCCGCGTCATCAGGCGGAAATCGCCGGTGTCGAGCGGGATCGGCGTGTCGGTGATCCGATCGAGCATGCGGTAGAAGAAGGCGGCGGTGATCTTCTTGAAGATCGTCTCGCCGTCGCGCTTGCGGCGCACCGCATAGACCACGTCCGCACCCTGCGAGCGCATCGCGGCGCGCATGTCGGCGAGCAGCTCGGGCGGGTCCTGC
This sequence comes from Sphingomonas sp. IBVSS2, assembly GCF_002127225.1. Lineage (GTDB taxonomy): Bacteria > Pseudomonadota > Alphaproteobacteria > Sphingomonadales > Sphingomonadaceae > Sphingomonas. The sequence continues at coordinate 157,394 of NZ_NFUR01000001.1, read as the reverse complement.
AGGTCCGCGTCGATGATCAGGATCTCCTCGCCCGCGCACAGGTCGAGCCCGGCAGTGAGCGCGAGCTGATGGCCATGGTTGCGCGAGAGATTGATCGCGACGAGGCGCGGATCGCCGGCGGAGAGGCGCTGCATCACGTCCCAGCTCCTGTCGCGCGAGCCGTCGTTGATCAGCACGATTTCATAATCGTCGCCCACCGCGGCACGGGCCGCGCCGGAGACGCGGCCGTGCAGCATCTCGAGGCACGCCTCTTCATTGTAGCAGGGGATGACGACGGAGAGCTTGGGCCGTTTTTGCATGACCGGACGCTCTAGCGTCGCGATGCGCCGCCGTCGAGCGGCATGGATGCCTCGCCCCGTATCGCTGCCCGCGCTCGGCCGCGCTTCTCCTCGTCATGGGGTTGACGCTCCATGCGCATGGCGGCTAACGGACATCGCGATTGAGAATCACTTGCATTAGCAGAAAGGGTTTCGGGGCATGCGGCGGACGATCGGGATGGGGATCAGCCTTTGGGCGCTGGCGGCGGCGCTGCCGGTCCAGGCGCAGGAGAAGAAGGACGCCGAGCAGCAGAATTCGACGATCACCGTCACCGCCACCCGCATCCCGACCGACGTGAAGGAAGTCCCCGCCACCGTCAGCGTGATCGACGAGAAGAAGATCGCCGACCAGCTGGTGACCGACATCAAGGACCTGGTCCGTTACGAACCGGGCATCAGCGTGCCGCGCGGGCCGACTCGCTTCGGCGCGGCGCTGGGCGTCACCGGTCGTGCCGGCAATGAGGGCTTCATCGTCCGCGGCATCGGCGGCAACCGCGTGCTGATCCAGGTCGACGGGGTGCGCGTGCCCGACGGCTTCACCTTCGGCGCCCAGTCGGCGGGCCGCGACTATGTCGATATCGGCCTGGTCAAGTCGGTCGAGATCCTGCGCGGCCCGGCTTCGGCGCTCTACGGCAGCGACGGGCTTGCCGGTGCGATCAGCTTCACCACCAGCGATCCGGCGGACTTCCTCGGCGGCGACAAGAAGATCGGCGGCCTGGTCCGCGCCGGCTACAGCTCGGCGGACAATGAATTTGCCGAGACCGGCATCGTCGCCGCCCGCTTCGGCGACGTCTCGGCGATGCTCTCCTATACGCGCCGCGACTTCCACGAGCTCGACAACAAGGGCAGCAAGGGCGGCACCGGTTCGGCGCGCACCGAACCCAATCCGCAGGACGGCCGCACCAACGCCGTGCTCGGCCGCATCGTCTTCGAGCCCGACGCGCAGAACCGCTTCCGCATCACCGGCGAATATCAGGACAGCCATGTCTTCACCAATGTGCTGACCGGGCTGAGCACGACGGTCGACCTGCTCCAGGCCCGCGACACCACCAAGCGCGGCCGCATCGCGGGCGACTGGTTCTGGAAGGGCGACGGCCTGTTCGACCATGCCCGCCTGAGCGTCTGGTGGCAGGACGGCGAGAACCGCCAGTTCACCGACGAGGATCGCACCCCCGCCGCGGATCGCGAGCGGCTCAACACCTTCGAGAACACCGTGTTCGGCGGCTCGGTCGAAGTCGGCGCCCGCTTCGAGACCGGCGCGGTGACGCACCGCCTGCTCATCGGCGGCGACATCAGCAGGACGCATCAGCAAGGGCTGCGCGACGGCAAGGTGCCGCCGGCCGGCGAGACCTTTCCGACCCGCGCCTTCCCCGAGACCAACTATGTGCTGGCCGGCGCCTTCATCGCCGACGAGATCGTGCTGGGCCCGGTATCGCTCTATCCCGCCCTGCGCTTCGACGCCTATGACCTGTCGCCGAAGCGCGACCCGCTGCTGCCGAGCTTCAGCGGTGCCGCCCAGTCCGGCTCGCGCGTGTCGCCCAAGCTGGGTGCGGTGGTGCGGCTGAGCGACGAGATCCGGCTGTTCGCCAACTATGCCCAGGGCTTCAAGGCGCCCGAGCCGAGCCAGGTGAACCAGTTCTTCTCGAACCTCGCCTTTGGCTATACCTCGCGGCCCAATCCGAACCTGCGGCCCGAGAGCAGCGAGAGCTGGGAAGCCGGCTTCCGTCTGAACAGCGGGCCGGTCAGCCTCGACGTCACCGGGTTCATCGCCGATTATGACGACTTCATCTCGCAGGAAGTGACCGGCGGTGCCGGCACCCCGGCCAATCCCGCCATCTATCAGTTCATCAACATCGACCGCGCCCGGGTGAAGGGCGCCGAGGCGCGGTTCCAGGCCCGCTCAACCAACGGCCTCTCCGGCACGCTCGCTCTTGCCTATGCCCAGGGCGAGCAGATCGAGCCGAACGGCGCGCGCAATTCGCTCTCCACCGTCGATCCGCTGAAGCTGGTGATCGGCCTGGGCTATCGCGCGCCGGACGGGCGCTTCGGCGCCGACCTGACCGCGACGCACAGCGCCCAGAAGGAGCTGAGCGCCACCACCGGCGTGTGCAACGGCACCCCCTGCTACCGCCCCGACGGCTTCACCATCCTCGACGCGACGGCCTTTTTCCGCATCGCCGACGGGCTGACGCTGCGCGCCGGCGTGTTCAACATCTTCGACAAGAAATATGCCTGGTGGAACGATGTGCGGGGCTTGGGCCTGACATCGACGACCAACGGGCAGACGGTGCCGATCAGTGCCGATTCCTACACCCAGCCGGGCCGCAACGGCTCGGTCTCCATCAGCTACCGCTTCTGAGGACCAGGATCATGAAGACGCTGCTTTTCCCGATTGCATTGCTGCTGCCGGTGCCGTTGCCCGCGCTCGCCCAGCAGGCGCCCGCGCCGGCGGCCAGATCGGCCTTCGAGGCCGACCGTGCCGACATCCTCGCCATGGCGGGGACGTACAAGGTGAAGTTCGACATGCAGGAGAGCACGTCCTGGCGCGCCGACTACACTCCGATCCCGGCCAAGGTCTCGGGCGGCGACGAGGTCGTCCGGGTGATCGAGGACAAGGGCACGACGATCCGGCTCCAGCATCTGCTCGTCGTCGACACGGGCGACGGCAAGAAGATGGTGATCAAGCACTGGCGCCAGGACTGGCAGTACGAGCCCGCCAGGGTGCTGGTCTATTCGGACCGCGATGCCTGGACCTGGGCCGAGGTGCTCGCCGCCGAGCGCAAGGGCGTCTGGTCGCAGACCGTCTATCAGGTCGACGATTCCCCCCGTTATGGCGGCTGGGGCAAGTGGACCGAGGTCGGCGGCGTGCGCCGCTGGGAATCGAACCGCAGCTGGCGGCCACTCGCCCGGCGCGACGCGGTGCGCGGGCCGGTCTATGACCGCTATCTGGGCGTCAACCGTCACGCCATCGCACCGGCCGGCTGGATTCACTGGCAGGACAATCTGAAGATGGACGGCAAGACGATGCCGGTCGTCCAGGAATATGTCCTCAACAGCTATACGAAATTCGCGGGCTTCGACGTGAAGGCGGCGGACGATTACTGGGCGGCGACCAAGGGCTATTGGGCCGCGATCCGCGCCGAATGGGACCGGATCGCCGCGGCCAAGGGCGGCATCCGCATCACGGAGGAAGCCGATCACGGCACGGTGATCGCCGGGCGCGTGCTCGAGATCGCCGACGAGATCCAGCAGGGCAAGACCAGCGAGGCGGACGGGGTCAAGACCGCCCGGGCGCTGATGGACCAGGCGACCAGGGCCGCGCGATAGATTCCCCCTCGGGAAAGGCCCGCTTTCCTTGGTCGGAGCGGGCTGGGGGCGAGCACGGTTCCCAAGCCCGTGCCCGCCCCCTTTTTTGATCCTCGCGCCCGGCTATTGCGCGAAGAACTGCTGCACCACCGTATAGCTGGCGCGCGGCGTGAGCTGGTCGGCGACGCCGCCGGTGAGCCAGCCGTCGCTGGCGATCGCCGGATCGGTCGAGTTCCTGCCGACGGGCAGGACCGAGCAGAGGCCGAACCATTCCTCTTCCCAGGTGGTGTAGAATTGCGCGTTCGCCGGGCCCCAGGGGGCGATGGCGGTGTCGCGGAAATCGTGCACGCCGGCCGCCGTCTGGATCGTCGCCGGGCTGGTGACCGCCGGGTCCATCCATTTGTACCATTCGTCGGAGAATTCGAAGACCTGGACGCCCTGGAGGAGCTGGTTGGCGGGAGCGACCGATGCACTGCCGACCTGGAAGCCGGCCGCCGCCTGGAGATAGGCGTAGAGCGCGACCGCGGGGCCCGCCGCCGCCGGGGGATTCGCCGCGGTCCGCAGCCCGTCGAGCAGCGTGCCGTAGATTGTCGCGTCCAGCTGCATCCAGCTGGGCGATGGCAGGCCGGGATTGGCGGGATTCTGGGGCACGCCCTGGAAGAGCCAATAATTCCCGGTGTCGCTGTCATAGGCGACCAGCCCGCCGGCATTGTAGGTGGGATTGTCGGTGAAGAAGGTCGACGACGTCCGCGCCGTGCTGGTGGTGGTGACGACCGCCAGGCTCTCCTGGCCCAGCACCGTGCCCGGGATATAGGACGAGAGGACCGCCTGGTTGGAGGTCGCATCCCAGGTCGCCACTTCCCCGTTGGGATTCGCCACATAGGGATCGTTCCCGCCCAGCGCGCCGAAGCCGGTATTCGCGACCTGGGTGAAGCGCATCGCCTGCGGAATGCCGATCTCGCTCAGCACCACCGGCGCCATCGGCTGGCCGGCGGCCTTGCGCGCACTCAGATAGGCGATGATCGGCGTGCTCGCGATGGGGGCCGCGTAGAGATTCCAGCCCCATAGATCCAGGTCGTAGACATCGGTGGCATAAGCGGGACGGTTGGTACCGGCGGTCGTCGTGATGTTGCCGTTGCTGTCGACATAGAGCGGCTCGGTGCCCGGGGCGGTGCCGGTGGGGTCCGGCGGCGAATCATATTGGATCAGCTGGGTCGTCAGCGTGGCGATGTCGTCCTGCATCGCCGCGATGGTGAGCTTGTTCGGCGCGCCCTGCTTCAGCGCCGCGCCCACCGCGTTCAGAAAGTCCCAATATTCGCGATACTCATAGGTGCCGCTCGGGCCCGGCTGGTTCGTCTCGTTGGTGACGTAGAAGCCGGCCAGGGCCGGGTGATGGCCATAGCTCTGGCCCAGCCAGGTCGCCGTATCGAGATAATATTGCTGGATCTGGGTATATTGATAGCCCGGCGCCGGCGCCGTGTTCGCCGAATAGAAGGCGGCCGTCGACACGCCGACCGACAGGAACACGTAGATCGGATCGACTCCGCCGTTCCAGCACATGTCGAGAAAGACGTCGTGACAGTAATGATACCAATAGGGCGGGGCCTGCTTCACGTCGGCGCCCTGGGGCATATAGGTCGGATATTCGGTGCCGTTGGCCGCGACGTAGCGGATCGGGCCCAGCACGGTCCAGTCGATCATGCTGTTGTCGGCCGAGGGAACCACCGTTCCCTTGCCATCCGGCTTCGACATGGTGGAGGGCGGCATGTTGAAGCTGCCATAGACGCCGATATTGTTGGCGCCGAGCTGGCGGATCAGGCCGTTCGGCCCGACATCGCGGTTCCAGATCGGCTGGTACATGATCATGGTCGTGGCGTCGGGGCCGGCGTTCTGCATGCCGATATAATAGAAGTCGCCCATCGGCGATCCGGCGGCACCGCCATTGATGTCGAGCGGAGTCGGCTGATAGCGCACGCCCTTGAAGACGAAGGGCTGCGGGGTTCCTGCGACGCCGGACGCGACCTGCGCGACCATCACCTGGCCGTTCGCGATGCTCCACGCGGTATCGGCGTCCGGATAGAGACCGGAATAGCCGATGGGCTGCTGGGGCGGCAAAGGGGGTGGGGGTGGAGATGGAGGCGTGGCCATGATCTTCCTCTCGCTGTTGCCGGGCGCTCGCGGCGAGCGCCGGTCCGGATGGGCGAGCGGAAGGCGCGCGAGATTCATCGGGGTTCGGGCATCACCGGCATGTGAAATCGGCCCCCGCCGCTCATCGCCAGTCTAGCTGCGTGCGGCACGGATGCGAAACGAAGTTGGCAGCGAAATGGTGGCTTATGGCTGGCCGATCGGCGCGATCCGGGCCTTTGCCGGCAGGGCCCTCAGGCCCGTTCCGCCGAGCTGACCGCGTCCGCCGCGCGCAGCGCCGCGAGCAGGCGCATCAGGTGCGCGGCGTTGCGCACTTCCAGGTCCATCGTGTTGGTGTGGAAAGTGGTGTCGCGATTGTCCATGCGCAGGCCGAGAATGTTGGCCTTGTGCTGGCCGATCAGCGTGGCGACCGCGCCCAGCGCGCCGGGCTCGTTCTTCAGCGTGATCTCGATCTGGGCGATGCCGCCCTCGGCCTTGTTGCCCCAGGTGAGATCGACCCAGTCCTCCTCGGTGGTGTCGGCCAGGCTGGGACAGTCGATCCGGTGCACTTCGATCGGCTCGCCGGCCCGGCGGATGCCGACGATGCGATCCCCCGGCACCGGGCGGCAATCGACCGAGAAGTGGAACGCGACTCCGGGGGTTAGGCCCTTGATCTCGATCGCGTGCTGCTGGGGCGGCAGGTCGTGCTCGTCCTCGCCTTCGGTCGAGCCGGGCATCAGTGCTTCCATCACCTGGAAGTCGGTGAACTGGCGGCGGGCGATCGCTTCCATCAGCGAGGCCTCGTCCTGCAGCTTGAGGCGCTTGAGCGCGTCGGGGATCGCGCCGTCGCCCGGCGGCGTCGGCAGGCGCAGCACGATCTCGTCATAGAGCTTGTGGCCGAGCGCGATCGTTTCCTCGCGCTCCTTGTGGCGGATATGGCGGCGGATCGCCGCGCGCGCCTTGCCGGTGATCGCGAAGTTGAGCCAATTGGCCTGGGGCTCCTGCGCCTTGGAGCGCAGGATCTGGACCTGGTCGCCCTGTTCGATCTCGGTGCGCAGCGGCACGACGCGGCCGTTGATCTTGGCGCCCACCGCCTGGTCGCCCAGGTTCGAATGGACCGCATAGGCGAAGTCGATCGGAGTCGCGCGCTTGGGCAGCTGGATCAGCTCGCCCTTGGGGGTGAAGGCGAAGATCCGGTCCTGGTACATCGCCATGCGGGTATGCTCGAGCAGCTCCTCGGGGCTCTCGGCATGTTCGAGGATCTCGATGAGGTCCTTGATCCAGCTGACCTGGGTATCGGGCCGGACGTTGCTGGCCTTGTAGGCCCAGTGGGCGGCGAGGCCATATTCGGCCTGGGCGTGCATGTCGCGCGTGCGGATCTGGATCTCGATGCGCGTGTCGCCGGCATGGATGATGCTGGTGTGGAGCGAGCGATAGCCGTTGCGCTTGGGGGTGGAGATATAGTCCTTGAACCGGCCCGGCACCATCGGCCAGCGGCGGTGGATCACGCCGAGCGCCCGGTAGCATTCCTCCTCGGTATCGACGATCGCGCGAAAGGCCATGATGTCGCTCAATTGCTCGAGCGACACGTGGCGTTCGGACATCTTCTTCCAGATCGAATAGGGATGCTTCTCGCGCCCGGTGATCTCGGCTTCGATGCCGCCGCGCGAAAGGAGGAGCTTGAGGCCCGAGGCGATCTTGGCAATGCGGTCCTCGCCCTCGATCTTCAGGCTGTCGAGCCGCTTCTCGATCGATTCATAGGCTTCGGGCTCGAGCTCGCGGAAGGCGAGCGTCTGCATCTCCTTCATGAACTCGTACATGCCGATCCGCTCGGCGAGCGGGGCGTAGATGTCCATCGTCTCGCGGGCGATGCGCTTGCGCTTGTCGGGATTCTTGATGTGATGGAGCGTGCGCATGTTGTGCAGCCGGTCGGCCAGCTTGACGAGCAGCACGCGGACATCGTCCGACATCGCGAGCAGGAACTTGCGGAGATTCTCGGCGGCCCGCTCGCTCTCGGTCTGCGCCTCGATCTTGGAAAGCTTGGTGACGCCGTCGACCATGCGCGCGACATTGTCGCCGAACAGGCGCTGGATGTCCTCGGGCGTGGCGACCGTGTCCTCGACCGTGTCGTGCAGGATCGCGGTGACGATCGTCTCGTCGTCGAGATGCAGGTCGGTGAGGATGCCGGCCACTTCGATCGGGTGGCTGAAATAGGGGTCGCCGCTGGCGCGCTTCTGGGTGCCGTGCGCGTTGACCGAGAAGACATATGCCCGGTTGAGCATCGCTTCATCGGCATCGGGGTCGTAGCTCAGGACCCGGTCGACAAGTTCATATTGGCGCAGCACGGGATCTAGATGGGGCCCGGTGCTGTTGCTTTGCAATAAATTTGAGCGCTTTGCGGCGCTTTTCGTGCGGGGCCGGCCACTTCGACGGCGAAGCGGCCGGCTCCGGTCAACTCAGTTCGCCTTGGCGTTGCACTTTTCCAGCGCGGCCGCGTCGAAATCGGCGCCGTTGGCGCGGAAGGCCGAAAGCTTGCCGACTTCGCGGGCGACGAGCTCGCAGACGATGCCGTCCCGCGCGTTCGCCTTGGCGGCGGTGCAGGTGCCGGCGCCGCACTTCCACAGCGTCGAGCGCGTGACGAGGCTGGTCTTGGCGGGTGCGCTCACCGGAGTCGCGGAATAATAGCCGTTCGGGGCACCCTGCGCGATGCCGGCGGCGGGGACGAGGGCCAGCGTGGCCGCGGCCGCTGCGGCGAAGAAGCGGGTCATGGGAAATCCTCCTGGGGTCAGAACCTGCAGCCGAAGCTGCAACCCGGTTTTTAATTGACATAGAAGTAAGTTGCAACGAGAAACTTTTGCTGCGGCGCAAGAAGTTACGGCATTCCGTAGCGTCGGCTTTTACGGTAGGATGACAAGTTATGGGTGGTGCCATTCGAGAGTCGCTGCGCCAGCTGGCGAATGACTGCAGCCTGCCGGCGGCGCTGGAAGCGATGGGCGAACGCTGGTCGTTCCTGATCCTGCGCGGCTCGTTCAACGGGCTGCATCATTTCGAGGAATTCCAGTCCGAGCTGGGCATTGCGCGCAATATCCTGGCGAACCGGCTGGCGCGGCTGGTCGACAAGGGCATCCTGCAGCGCCAGCCCTGCGCCGACGATCGCCGCAAGATCGAATACCGGCTGACCGACAAGGGCTATGCGCTGCTGCCGGTGATGGTGTCGCTGCGCCAATGGGGCGAGCGCTGGGAGACGGGGGTGCCGGCCTATCCGGTGCTGGTCGACGCGCGCGACAGCCGCCCGATCCGCGCCGTGCAGGTGCTGAGCCATGACGGGCGCGCGCTGGGCAAGGGCGACCTGCTCTGGGCGCTGCCGGAAGACGTGGTGGCCGAGGACGACGCGGTCGAGGTGAAGGCGGCGGAGTAGGCGAGGCTACCAGGTCGCGACGGCCTGGATGTCCACTCGGGTTGGCGTGAAGGGCAGGAACACGACGAGCGGATTCTTGAAGAACCCGCCGCATCCGATCAGCGCGGCGCGTATCCATAGCGCGGATCCGACACGAAGCAGGCTGACCGGACCGCCGAGGCCGGAGACGAACGACGGCACGACGTTGCGGATGAGATAGGGTTGCCCTTCCCCTGCCGCGGCTTCGGGAATGTCGCCGATCAGGTCCTTCGCCTGGTCCAGGCCAAGCGGGACGATCTCGGCCTTTTCGAGCATTTCGACCGCCTGGGCCCGCCGGGCCGCACCGACCTCATGGATCGCCGCCTTGGCGATCGGGCTGATCTGCTGTGGCGTTCCCGGGCGCGACTGGACCCAGTCGGCATATCGATCGACGTCGGGCGGGCATATGAGCCTGAAGTCTGGCACCCGGATCGCCCGGGGCAGGTGCCGCTGCGCGTTCGCGGGCCCCGACAGCAGGACCAAGGACGCAGCGACCAACGGCGAGCCGGCTCGGAGCATGCGTGAATGATACATTGTTACATTAATGGCGGCAATGGCCGATCAGCCTCCCAGCCCCGCCAGCCGCACCCGCACATTCTCCGGGATCGGCTTCGACTTGCGCGTCGCCAGGTCGACATGGACGCTGACCATTTCGACTTCGGTGTGGAGTTCGCCCGTCTCGGCGTGGCAGAGTTCGATGCGCATGGTCATGCTCGACGTGCCGACTCGCTCGACCCGGGCGAAGCCCTCGACCATGTCGTCGAACACGAACGGCTTCTTGTAGTCGATGGCGGCGCGGACGACGTTGAACTCGGCGTCGAGCCAGTCGGGACCGATATCGCCCAGATCGGCCCAGCGCCAGAACTCGCCGAGAGTGACGTCGGCATATTCGAGATAGCGCGAGTTGAAGACGATCTTCTGTCCGTCGATCTCGGAATAGCGGACGCGGAAGCGCGTGGAGAATTGGAAGCCGGGACGCATCGCGGCGGGGTGGCGCGACGGGAGGCGCGCGTCAACCGTCCCTTCGCTGCCCGGCGCCGGCAAGGTCGCCTATGTCAACAGCCTGAAGCCGACGATCGCCAGCACCGTCGCCAGGATCGGCACCAGCACGCGCTCGGAGATGCGCGTGGCGATCAGGCTGCCGATCACGATGCCGGGGATCGAGCCGAGCAGCAGCGCGACGAGCAGGCCCGGGTCCACCGATCCCATCGTCCAATGGCCGATGCCGGCGATGAAGGTGAGCGGCACCGCATGCGCGATGTCCGAGCCGACCAGCCGCGCCACCGGCGCGCCGGGATAGAGGACGAGCAGCGCCGTCATCCCCAGCGCGCCCGCGCCCACCGAGGTGAGCGAGACGAGCACGCCCAGCACCGCGCCCAGCAATATCGTGAGCCCGGCGATGATGCGCCCGTCCAGCCTGGCGAAGCGCTGCCCCGCCGCACGCACGATGCGGGTGCGGAAGAACAGCGCGATCGCAGTGAGGATCAGGGTGACGCCGAGGATCGCCGAGATCAGATGCCCGGTATCCTGCGCGCCGCGATGGGCGGCGTTGAGGAACAGCAGTGTGGCGATCGTCGCCGGGACGCTGCCCGTCGCCAGCCGCCGCACCACCCGCCAGTCGACCGATCCGCGCCAGCCATGGACGGCGGTGCCCACCGCCTTGGTGCCCGAGGCATAGAGCAGGTCGGTGCCGACGGCAGTGGCCGGGTGGAAGCCGAAGACGAGCACCAGCAAGGGCGTCATCAGCGATCCGCCGCCGACGCCGGTCAGCCCGACGAGCAGGCCGACGAGCACGCCGGCAAGCGAATAGAGCGGATCGACGTGGAGCACCGGCCCGGGCTCAGCCTGCCTTCGCCGCGGTGTTGACGCCCATCGACTTGAGATACTGCTTCACGTTGCGCGCGGCCTGGCGCAGGCGCTGCTCGTTCTCGACCATGGCGATGCGGACGAAGCCCTCGCCATTCTCGCCATAGCCGACGCCCGGCGCGACCGCGACCTTGGCATGGGTGAGCAGCTGCTTGGAGAATTCCAGGCTGCCCAGATGCGCCAGTGCCGGGGGCAGCGGCGCCCAGGCGAACATGCTTGCGGGCGGGGAGGGGATTTCCCAGCCGGCGCGGCCGAAGCTCTCGACCAGCACGTCGCGGCGCTTGTGGTAGAGTTGGCGATTGGCCTCGACGATGTCCTGCGGGCCGTTGAGCGCGGCGCAGGCGGCGGCCTGGATCGGCGTGAAGGCGCCGTAATCGAGATACGACTTCACGCGCGTCATCGCCGCGATCAGCTGCTTGTTGCCCACCGCGAAGCCCATGCGCCAGCCGGCCATGGAATAGGTCTTGGAGAGCGAGGTGAACTCGATCGCCACGTCCTTGGCGCCCTTGACCTGCAGGATCGACACGGTCGGCTTGCCGTCGAAATAAAGCTCCGAATAGGCGAGGTCGGAGAGGATCCACACCTTGTTCTCGCGCGCCCAGGCGACGAGGCGTTCATAGAAGGCGAGGTCCACCGTCTCGGCGGTCGGGTTCGAGGGATAGTTGACCACCAGGATCGAGGGGCGCGGCACGGTGAAGGCCATCGCCCGCTCGAGGCTTTCGAAATAATGTTCGTCCGGCGTGGTCGGCACCGCGCGGATCGTCGCGCCCGCGATGATGAAGCCGAAGGTGTGGATCGGGTAGCTGGGGTTGGGCGCCAGCACCACGTCGCCCGGCGCGGTGATCGCGGTGGCGAGGCTGGCCAGGCCCTCCTTCGAGCCCATGGTCACGACGACTTCGGTCTCGGGATCGATCTCTACGCCGAAGCGGCGGGCATAATAATTGGCCTGGGCGCGGCGCAGGCCGGGAATGCCCTTGGACTGGGAATAGCCGTGTGCATCGGGCTTGCGGGCGACTTCGACCAGCTTGTCGATCACGTGCTGGGGCGGCGGCAGGTCGGGGTTGCCCATGCCGAGGTCGATGATGTCCTCCCCTGCCGCACGCGCCGCTGCCCGCATCGCATTCACTTCGGCGATGACATAGGGGGGCAGGCGCTTCATGCGGTAGAATTCTTCGGACATTTCCTCGTCTCTCAGGGGTTGGAGCGCGGCACGAACTTGTGCCGTGTACCCGTCCTACGCCATGTTCGCGCCTGCGGGAATGACGAGTTGCCTGTGGTGCGCTAAAGCGGCGCTTGAAGAGGATGAGCATGGCCGAAACGACCACACCGCCGATTCCCGATCTCGAGGACCTGCAGCACTGGACCTGGGTGCTCGGCCGCGCGCAGCAGATGATGCTCGAGCACGGCCTCGACATGATGGAGCACATGCCCGCCGCGCCGCCCTTCGGCGCGCTGCTCGATCCCGCCGCGGCGGTGAAGGCGACCACCGATTTCTGGTCGGACACGATGAGGCTCTGGCAGCGTTTCCTCGATCCGCAGAACGCCCAGCCGTTCGAGGAGACGCCCGAGCAGGCGCGCGACAAGCGCTTCAAGGCGCCGCAATGGCGCGAGGAGCCGGTGTTCGACTTTCTGCGCCAGAGCTATCTGGTGATCGCAGACCATATGCTGCGCGGCGTCGACGTGCTGGAGGGGATGGACCCCAGGCAGAAGGACCAGGTGCGCTTCGCAACCAGGGGCTTCCTCGACGCGATGAGCCCGACCAACTTCCCCGCGACCAACCCCGAAGTGCTCGAGAAGATCGTCGAGACCAAGGGCGAGAGCCTGCTCAAGGGGCTGTCCAACATGCTGGGCGACTTGGCCAAGGGGCAGATGACCCAAACCGCCGAGGGCGCTTATGAGCTGGGCCGCAACCTGGCGATGACGCCGGGCAAGGTGGTGAAGCGCACGCCGCTCTACGAGTTGATCCAATATGCCCCGGCGGACGGCGCGAAACAGGTCTATGCGACGCCGCTGCTGATCTTCCCGCCCTGGATCAACCGCTTCTACATCCTCGACCTCAATCCCGAGAAGAGCTTCATCCGCTGGGCGGTGGAGCAGGGGCTCACGGTGTTCGTCGTCTCGTGGAAGTCCGCCGACGCCACGATGAAGGACATAGTCTGGGACGATTTCGTCGAAGGCGGGCAGATCGACGCGATCGACACGGTGCGCGATCTGCTCGGCGTGGAGGCCGTGCACGCGATCGGCTATTGCGTCGCCGGCACCACGCTCGCCGCCACGCTGGCGGTGCTGCACGCCAGGGGCCAGGCCGGGAAGGTGCGGAGTGCGACCTTCTTCACCGCGCAGGTCGATTTCTCCGAGGCCGGCGAGCTGGGCATGTTCGTCGACGACGACCAGCTGGCGATGATTCGCAGCCTGGGGGGCGAGGGGTTCCTCGACGGGCGCTACATGGCGGCGACGTTCAACCTGCTGCGCGGGCGCGACCTGATCTGGAACTACGTCACCAACAACTATCTGATGGGCAAGGATTATGCCCCGTTCGACCTGCTCCACTGGAATTCGGACGTCACCAACCTGCCGGCGCGCTGGCACATGAGCTACCTGACCGACCTCTACCGCGACAACAAGCTGGTCCAGCCCGGCGCGCTGGCGATCGGCGGCACGCCGCTCGACCTCGCGCAGGTGGCGACGCCCACCTATGTCCAGGCCGGGCGCGAGGATCATATCGCCCCGGCGCAGAGCGTCTGGAAGATCACCCATTATTTCAAGGGGCCGCTCAAGTTCGTGCTGGCCGGATCGGGGCATATCGCCGGCGTGGTGAACCCGCCCTCCGCGCAGAAATATCAATATTGGACCAATTCGGAGAAAGTCGGGACGCTCGCCGAGTTTTTCGCGGGAGCAAAAGAGACCAAGGGGAGTTGGTGGCCCGACTGGATCGGCTGGCTCGACGCGCTCGATGCCGCCAGGGTTCCGGCCAAGGGCGCGCGGATTCCGGGCAAGGGCAAGCTCAAGCCCCTGGAGGACGCGCCGGGAAGCTATGTCCGGATGCGCTGATTTCCTGCGCTATCCCAAGCTTTTACCTATTTTTGTGCACTGCACAAAAGTCACTTGCATTGCAGTGCAAGAAGAGCTACATGCTGCATCGCAGCAATAGCTTTATGGGGAAGGCACATCATGGCCACCAAAGGACCGAAGACCGGCGCGCCCAAGCCCGTCGCTCCGAAGCCTGCGGCGCGCGCCAAGCCCGCGCCGAAAGTTGCTGCGCCCAAGGCTGAGAAGCCCGAGCCGGTGAAGGCCGCCGAGACGATCGTCGAGGCTCCCGTCGTCGCCGAGCCGGTCCCAGTCGTTGAGGCAGCACCGCAGGAAGTGACCGAAACCGAAACCGTCGAAGCCGTGGCCGAGACCCCCGTCGAGCAGATCGCCGAGGTTGCCGCGGAAACCGCAATCACCGTCGTCGAAGCCGTCGAGGAGACGGTCGTCGCGCCGGAAGTGAAGGGAAGCTGGAAGATGACCACCATCGAGAACGCCACCGACAAGGCCCAGGCTCTGTTCGCCGAGTGGAACGACCGCACCAAGGCCGCCGTCGAGAAGTCGACCAAGCTGGTCGAGGAAGCCAATGACTTCGCCAAGGGCAATGTCGAGGCGCTGGTCGAGTCGGGCCGCATCGCCGCCAAGGGCTTCGAGGGCCTGGGCCAGGACGCTGCCGAATATGGCCGCAAGTCGTTCGAGAGCGCGACTGCCGCGCTGAAGAATCTCGCCGCCGTCAAGTCGCCGACCGAGTTCTTCAAGCTGCAGAGCGACTATTTCCGCGGCGCGTTCGACTCGTACGTCGCCGAGGCGTCGAAGAACACCGAGGCGCTGATCAAGCTCGCCAGCGATGCCGCGCAGCCGCTGTCGAACCGCGTTGCCGTCGCCGCCGAGAAGGTGAAGACCGCCGCGTAAGCCGGCGCTTCCGGCTTGCCGGAAGACGAGATCAGGGCGGCCGTCCCCCGGGACGGCCGCCCTTTTCCTTTCCGGTGTCCCATCCGGGTTCACGCATGGCCGGCGGCCTTGCCCTTGGGAGCGCGAGCCCATATTTTCGGCGGCGTGACAGATCCCGTGAAATTCGACATCAGCATGCCATGGCGCATGGCCGAGGACGGCAATGACGACGACCGGGGCAATGACCCCTCCGTCGGCATTGCCACGCGCACGCGCACCCGAACGAAGAAGCCCACGCCCTATCGCGTGCTGATGCTCAACGACGACTATACGCCGATGGAGTTCGTCGTGCTGGTCCTGCAGCGCTTCTTCCGGATGAACATGGAAGAGGCGACGCGCGTGATGCTCCACGTCCATCAGCGCGGCGTGGGCGTCTGCGGCGTGTTCAGCTACGAAGTCGCCGAGACCAAGGTGGCGCAGGTGATCGACTTCGCCCGCCAGAACCAGCACCCGCTGCAATGCACGCTGGAAAAGGCGTAGGAGATCGTTTCGCGCCTGCCTCCGTATCGACCCGTGTAGGCATTTTTCCGGGAAACCCAGTGGCCTCGGCCCAAGCTATTAGACCTTTCGTTCCTGGGAACCGGGGGGTTTCGGGCGGGAACGGGGGCCGGGCGGCGCGACTTGTCATCGCAGACGTCCGGCCCCTCGCATTTCCGGCAAGGCTCAGCGCGCGCGGGGCAGCCAGCCCAGGTCGAGCCCCTCGTAGCGGTTGACATAATTGGCCGCGCGGGCAAGCGCGCGCTCGTCGAGCAGCGTGACGCGGCCGCTCTCCCGGGCGATCATCCCTTCCTCCTCGAGCTGGCGCAGCATGCGGTTGACGTGCACGGCAGTGAGGCCGGTCGCGTCGCCCACTTCCTCCTGCGTCAGTCCCAGCGGGAAGACATTGGCGAGGCTCTTGTCGGTGGCGCGCAGGCGATTGCGCAATTCGAGCAGCAGCGCCGCGACCCGGGCCTTGGCGCTGGTGCGGCCGAGCGCGGCCAGCCGGTCGGTCAATGCGACGCGTTCGATCTGCGAATAGACGAGCACCATCGCGGCGAGGCGCGGATGATCGAGCATCAGATCCGACAACACGCCGCGATCGAACGGGCAGACCACGCAGTCGGAAAGCGCGGCCAGCGTCTCGGGCGCTTCCCGATAAACCGCGCTGGAAATCCCCAGCATGTCGCCCGGAAAGAGGAAGCGCAGGATCTGGCGGCTGCCATCGTCGAGCAGCACATAGCTCATCATCAGGCCCTTGCGCAGGATGTAGAGTTCGTTGCCGCCCTCATTCTCGCGCTGGAGCACCGCCCCGCGGCGCAAGTGGCGCTGGCGTTCTTCCAATCTTTCGAGCGCTTTCCGCTCGACCTCTGATAAGTCGATCAGCTCGCTCAGCCTCTCCGCGAAACAACTGCCGGACACGCGATGGCTTCTCCCCACGCGCAATGCAAAGCAGTGCAACTGAATCAATGCATTAAAATCGATCAAGGGTGCGAAAAACGCCTGCCCTTGCGCGCGGCGGGACAAAGATTAGAAGCCCGGCATGGACCGTATTCTCATTCGCGGCGGCAAACGCCTTTCCGGCAAGATTCCCGTCTCCGGCGCCAAGAACGCGGCGCTCACGCTGATGCCCTGCGCGCTGCTCACCGACGAGCCGCTGACCTTGCGGAACCTGCCGCGCCTGGCGGATGTGGACAGCTTCGGCCATCTGCTCAATGAGCTCGGCGCCTCGACTGCGATCGAAGGCACGCGGCCCAGCGATTTCGGCCGGGTGATGACGGTGCGGGCAGGCAAGCTGACCTCGACCGTCGCGCCCTATGACATCGTCCGCAAGATGCGCGCCTCGATCCTGGTGCTCGGCCCGCTGCTCGGCCGTGCGGGCGAGGCGACGGTGTCGCTGCCCGGCGGCTGCGCGATCGGCAACCGTCCGATCGACCTGCACCTGAAGGCGCTCGAGGCGATGGGCGCCGAGATCGAGATCGCCGCGGGTTATGTGAAGGCGACGGCGCCCGGCGGGCGGCTGCGTGGCGGGCGTTACAGCTTCCCGGTGGTCTCGGTCGGCGCGACCGAGAACGCGCTGATGGCCGCGGTTACCGCCAAGGGCACCACCGTGTTCGACAATGCCGCGCGCGAGCCCGAGATCGTCGACCTGTGCAACCTGCTCGTCGCGATGGGCGCGCATATCCAGGGCATCGGCACCGAGCGGCTGGAGATCGAAGGCAGGGACCGCCTGCACGGCGCGACCTATGCCGTGATGCCCGACCGGATCGAGGCGGGCAGCTATGCCTGCGCGGCGGCGATCACCGGCGGCGATGTCGAACTGGTCGGCGCGGCGGCGGACGACATGCGCGCGACGCTGGACGCGCTGGTCCAGGCCGGAGTGACGGTGGAGGAGACCAAGGCCGGCATCCGCGTGGCGGCCAACGGCCCGCTCAAGCCGCTGACGCTGTCGACCGCGCCCTTCCCGGGCTTCGCGACCGACATGCAGGCGCAGTTCATGGCGATGCAATGCATGGCCGAGGGCGCCAGCGTCTTCACCGAGACGATCTTCGAGAACCGCTACATGCACGTGCCCGAGCTGGCGCGGATGGGCGCCCATATCGACGTGCGCGGGCGCACCGCGGTGGTGCACGGGCCGACCAGGCTGGTCGGCGCGCAAGTGATGGCGACCGACCTCCGCGCCTCGATGAGCCTGATCCTCGCCGGTCTGGCGGCCGAGGGCGAGACGCAGGTCAACCGCGTCTATCACCTCGACCGCGGCTATGAGCGGCTGGAGGAGAAGCTTTCCGCGGTCGGCGCGGATATCGAGCGGGTCGGCGACGGCTAGGGCGGGTGCTCGGGCGGCGCTTCAGCCTGGCGATCGGGGCGGCGGCGCTGCTGCTGCTTCTGGTGCTGGCGGCAAGCTGGTTCCTCGCATCGAAGATTGCCGCCGGGCATGCCTCGGCAGTGGCGCCGGTGCCGCCGCCGGCCGAGCAGGTGCGGCTGAAGGCGCGGGACGGCGTTTCGCTCGCCGGCACCTATTGGCCCGGGCGGCGCCCCGATGCGCCGGCGGTGCTGCTCCTCCACGGCGTCGGGGCCTCGCGGAACCAGACCGTGCCGATGGCCGAGGCGCTGGTGGCGCAAGGCTATGCGGCACTGGCGATCGACCTGCGCGGGCATGGCGCGTCGACGATCACCGATCATAGCTATGGGCTCGACGAAGGGCTGGACGCACGCGCGGCGTTCGACTGGCTCAAGGCGAGGCAGCATGATGCGAAGGTGGCGGTGATCGGCGTCTCGCTGGGCGGCGCCGCGGCGCTGATCGGGCGCGACGGCGCGGTCCCGGCCGATGCGCTGGTGCTGGTCGCGGTGTTCCCCGACATTCGCCATGCGATCTACAACCGGATGGCGGCGGTGCTGACGGTGGCGGGCGGGACGCTGGCCGAGCCGCTGCTGAGCTTCCAGGCGCTGCCGCGCTACGGCGTATGGCCCGGGCGGATCGCGCCGATCGCGGCGATCCGGGACTATCCCGGGCCGGTCTTCGTGATCGGCGGCGCGGAAGACCGCTACACGCCGCCGGCGGAGACCCGTGCCCTCTATCGGGCCGCGCCGAACCGCAAGGCGCTATGGCTGGTGCCGGGGCTGTCGCACGGTGATGTCAGCAACTTGCACGACGCCGAATGGGCGCGGCGAATCGGCGGGTTCCTGCGCGAGACGATCGGGACGCCCTAGCGCGCCGCGCTCATCGAATAGGGCCGCGCTGCCCTGGCCGTAGCCCAGCCCTTGTTCGGCGTGGCGCGCATCGTGAAGCGCAGCTCGCCGCCCGCGACGATCTCCTCGTGCCGCAGATATCCCCGCGCCAGCGGCCTGCCGTTCAGCGTGACCGTGCCGACATAGGCGTTCGCATCCGACAGACCGTCGGCGATCACGGTGAAGCGCTTGCCGTTCGGCAGGTTGAGCGTCGTGCGGCTCAGGAAGGGCCGGCCGATCACATATTCGTTCGAGCCCGGGGCGACCGGATAGAAGCCGAGCGCGGTGAAGACCAGCCAGGCGGACATCTGGCCCAGATCGTCATTGCCCGAAAGCCCGTCCGGCGCCGGCTTGTACTGGCTCTCGACGATCTGCTTCAGCCGCTCCTGCGTACGCCAGGGCTGGCCGGCATAGGCGTAGAGATAGGCGACATGGTGGCTCGGTTCGTTGCCATGGATGTACTGGCCGATCAGGCCGGCAATGTCCTCGGCATGGCTGTAGTCGAGCTTCGAATTGTCGAAGTCGAACATCGCGTCGAGCTTCTTCACCGCCGCCGCGTCGCCGCCGAGCAGCGCGAACATGCCGGCCTGGTCCTGCGGCACGAACCAGGAATATTGCCAGGCATTGCCCTCGGTATAGTCCGATCCATAATTGATCGCAGTGGGATCGAAGGGTGTGCGATAGCTGCCATCGGCCTTGCGGGCGCGCAGGAAGCCGGTCTTCGCATCGAAGCTGTTGCGCCAGTTGCCGGCGCGCTTGCCGAAGGCGGCGGCGACGTCCGCCTTGCCCATCGCCCCGGCCATGCGGGCGATGGTCCAGTCGTCATAGGCGTATTCGACTGTCTTGGATGCCGCCTCCGGTTCCCTGTCGATCGGGACGTAGCCGAGCTTCATATACGGGTCCAAGCCGCCATAGGGGCCATAGGTGGCGCTCTTCACCATCGCATCGAGCGCGGCCTGTGCGTCGAAGCCGCGAATGCCCTTGAGATAGGCGTCGGCGATCACCGGCACGGCGTGATAGCCGATCATCGTCCAGGTCTCGCGGCCATGGAACTGCCAGACCGGCAGGATGCCGAACGGACTCACCTGCTGGCTGGCGATCAGCGAATTGACGAAGTCGGCGTTCCGCTTTTCCGGCTGGAGCAGCACCAGCAGCGGATGCTCGGCCCGGAACGTGTCCCACAGCGAGAAGGTCGAGTGGAAGGTGAAGCCGGTGGCGGCATGGACCTGGTCGTCCGGGCCGCGCCAGCGGCCATCGGCGTCGGAGAAGACGCTGGGGGCGATCAGGCTGTGATACAGCGCAGTGGCGACCATGCGCTTCATCGGCGCGGGGCCTTCGAGCTCGACCGTGCCGAGCGCCTTTTCCCAAGCCCTGCCCGTATCGGCGCGGACGGCATCGAAATCGCCGGGCTCGCTGTCGAGATTGGCGATGGCGCCGTCCTCGTCGACCGCGGAGATGGCGACCTTCACTTCGAGCGGCCTGTCGAGCACGCCGAAGCCGAACTGGGCAACCAACGCGCGTCCCTGAAGCTGGGCCGGGTCCGCGGCGCCGCGGCCGGGGCCCTGGAAGCCCTTATACTCCACTTTCTCCTCGGTGTTCGAGAAGGCGTGGCGCGTGAGCGGCGCGGAGGGGCGGATCGCGAAATAGAGCTTGCGGGCCGGCGCCCAGCCGCGCGTCTCGCGCATGCCGGTGATCGTGCCGTCCGCGCGGACCCGGATCGAGGACCAGAGCGTCTTTCCCGGATAATTGTAGAGCGAGCTGCGCAGATCGAGCAGCAGCCGGGCATCCTTGCCGGCGGGGAAGGTGTAGCGCTGCACGCCGACGCGGGTGCCCGCGGTCATCTCTGCGCGCACCCCGCTATCGGCCAGGGTGACGGCATAATAGCCGGGCCGCGCCTGTTCGGTCGCATGGTCGAAACGCGCGCGATGGGCGCCGGGCTCGAGCGAAATCGCATCGCCCACCAGCGGCTGGATCAGGAAGTCGCCCAGGTCCGAATGGCCGGCGCCCGAGAAATGCGTCATCGAGAAGCCCTGGATGGTCGGGTCCTCGTAGCGATAGCCGGCGGCGTGGCTATAGCATTTGCGGATCTCGCAGGTCGTGTCGGTATCCGGGCTCAGCTGGATCATGCCGAAGGGCGCGACCGCCCCCGGGAAGGTGTGCCCCTCGCCGCCGGTGCCGATCATCGGATCGGCGGCGTCATAGGTGGATCCGCCGGACGTCTGGGCCGCGAGCGGCGCGGTGGCGAGCGACAGGGCGGCGAACGCGGCGAGGCCGGTGCGAAGGAGCGCGGTCATGCGCCTCGTTAGAGCAGAGCCGCGCCATGCCTCCAACCCGGATCCGAGCTCCGTGGATCCGATGCGACGATTTCGCGCGTCGGCGGGACGGGCTAGGATGCGGCGATGAAGCCCATTGCTCTTGTGCTGCTCGCACCGCTTGTCCTCTCCGCCGCGCCCCTGCCCGAGGGCAGTCGCCTGGCCGTCCATGTCGGCGGCCGCGCGATCGTCCAGGGCGGCGAGATGCGGTTCGGCTGGCCGGGCACCTATGTCGAGGCGCGCTTTCGCGGCACCGACGTCACTGCCCGGGTCGAGACGCATGGCGACTTCCTGCAGGTGAGCGTGGACGGCAGGCCGTTCCAGACCCTGGTGACGCCGGGGCCCGCGACGGTGCGGATCGCGGGGCTGAAGCCCGGTGTCCACGCCATCCGCATCGACAAGCTGACCGAGAGCCAGTCGGGCAGCAGTAGCTTTTTCGGCTTCTTCACTCGTGGCACGCCGCTGCCCGCGCCGGCCCGGCGCGCCGGGATCGAGTTCATCGGCGATTCGCACAGCGTGGGCTATGGCAACACTTCGGCGACGCGCACCTGCACGGCACAACAGGTGCACGACACGACCGATACCAGCCAGGCCTTCGGGCCGATCGTCGCCAGGCGGCTGGGCGCCGATTACCGGGTGATCGCCTATTCGGGCTATGGGATCGTCCGCAACTATGCCGGCAAGTTCGCGAGCGAGAACCTGCCCTTCCTCTATCCGCGCGCGCTTCCCGGCGATCCGGCGCCGGCCGCGCCCGATCCGGACTGGAGGCCGCGGGCGATCGTGGTCAACCTGGGCACCAACGACTTCTCGACGCCGCTCCACGCGGGCGAGGCCTGGACCGACGCGGCGGCGCTGCGGGCCGCCTATCGTGCCCGCTATATCGATTTTGTCGAAGAGCTCCGGCGCCGCCAGCCCCAGGCGCGCCTGGTGCTGATGGGTGCCGGGAATTTCCAGGCCGATGTCGCGGCCGTGGCCGCGGCCACCGGCGCGACGATGGTGCAGGTGCCTGCGCTCGCGATGACCGGGTGCAACTGGCACCCCTCGCTCACGGACCATCGCCTTATGGCCGATCTTCTGGCCGCGACGCTAAAAGGCCGGCGCGGCTAGCTTCACGTCCGCCCGGACCCAGGCGGCGGCGAAATCCTTCTCCGCTGCGCCCGCATCCTTGCCCTGGGCCTTCAGCGCCTGGGCGAGGCCGAGCAGGGCCCAGCCGTTGCGCGGATTGCGCCGGGGATCCAGGTCTTCGCGGAACACCGCCTCGGCTTCCGCCGCCTTGCCCGCGCCAAGCAGCGCGGCGCCGAGCAGGTGGCGGGTCGGGAAGAACTCGTCCGAAGGCTCGTTGTACGACAGCGCGTCCTCGACGGTGACGGCTTCGCGTAGCAGCGCGACCGCGCGGGCCCCGCCCTTCCGGGCGAGCGCGATCCGGGCCTCGGCCCGCAGCGCGGCGATGCGGAAGAGTGGCGCGGCCATGTTCATGCCGGCCAGCGCATCGGCGGGGGCGGCCGCGATCCTCGCCTTCAGGCCGGCCAGCTCGGTCTCGGCCTCGGCAATCCTGCCCGTGGCGGCGAGCGCGATGGTGCGGGCCGACAGCCAGTTGACGGTCAGGTCGAGCAGCCGCGCATCGGGTCGCGGTTCGGCCAGCATCTCGTCCCAGCGGCCGAAGCGGACCAGCGCCTGGTAGAGATAGCCGATCCCCCAATCCATGCCGGGCATGGCGGCGGCCTGATCGTCGGTGAACACCAGCCGCACGTCGCGCAGCGCCTTGATCGTCTCGGCGGCGCGCCCCTCCATCGCCGTCGAGGCGGCGAGGAACTGGAGATTGTGCGCCGAATACATCGGATAATAGTCGATCGCCGCGGTCCTGGCGTAATAGGCCTTGTCGGCGGCATCGGCATCGCGATTGGCCACCGCCGATTCCTCGTAGCGGCCGACGCGCTGGAAGATGTGCGAGGGCATGTGCACGAGATGGCCCGCGCCCGGCATCATCGGGCCGACCCGCTCGGCCGCGGCCACGGCGCGGCCCGGCGTGGTCGAGGCTTCGACGGCGTGAATGTAGTAATGGTTGGCGCCGGGATGCTGCGGGTTGCGCTTCAGCACCGTCTCCAGCGTGGCGACGATCTCGGGCGTGTCCTTGGCCGGGCTGCCGTCGGCATTCCACAGCTTCCACGGGGTGCGGTTCATCTGCGCCTCGGCGAACATCGTCAATATGTCGTCGTCGTGCGGAAATGCCCTGGCGGCGTCCCGCATCGCATCGCCATAGGCGGCGAGCAGCGGCGCGCTGTTGCTCGGGTCGACCGGCTGGGGACCGGCATAGCGCCTGGCCAGCGCCAGGATCAGCGCGCGGTTCGCCGGCGTGGCGCCGGGCGCCAGCGCCTCGGCCTTTTTGAGCGCGTCCCAGGCGACGCGGGCCCGGGCCTCGGCCATCATCGGCATGTTGTAATTGGGGCCGAGGGCGAGCGCTACGCCCCAATGGCAGATGCCGCACCGGGGATCGGCCTCGGCCGCCCTGGCGAAGCTGCGCGCCGCCTCGTCATGGTTGAACGCCCAGAGCAGGCGCATGCCCTGGTCGAAATAGGCCTGGGCGGCGGGCAGCTTCGTTCCGGCATCGCGGTGGAAATCGCCGAGATCCGGGAAGAGCTGCGCGCCATGCGCCCAATCGGCGAGCGTCTGCGGGAAGCCGTGCCCGCCATGCATGCCGGCCATGTCGCCCGTCTGTGCCGTGGCGGGCAGGACCAGCAGCGGTGCCGCGAGCAGAACCAGGAAGCGCGAAAGTCCGATCATGGCCGAGTTCCCCCTCGGGCCGGCAGGATATACCCGCCGGCCCTCGAGCTCAATCGGTTCAGACGGCCTTCAGCGCCTCCTCGAAATCGGCGATCAGATCGTCGGCATCCTCGACGCCGATCGAGATGCGGACGAGATTGTCGGTGATGCCCAGCGCCTGCTTGCGCGCGTCGGGCACCGAGAGGTGCGTCATGCCGGCCGGGTGGCTGGCCAGCGTCTCGGTGCCGCCCA
Organism: Sphingomonas sp. IBVSS2; assembly: GCF_002127225.1. Lineage (GTDB taxonomy): Bacteria > Pseudomonadota > Alphaproteobacteria > Sphingomonadales > Sphingomonadaceae > Sphingomonas. The sequence continues at coordinate 133,338 of NZ_NFUR01000001.1, read as the reverse complement.
GCGACACGGCGAGCTTGGCGATCTTGAGGCTGTCGAGAAAGGCGAACGCCTCCTTCTCGCCGCCCTTGAGATAGAGCGAGAAGGTCGAGCCCGCGCCCGTGCAGTGGCGCCGATAGATGTCGGCCTGGCGCGAGCCCTCCTCGAGGAAACCGAGATAGCCGACATGCTCCACCTTGGGGTGCGCGCGCAGGAACTCGCAGACCTTCACTGCATTCTCGCCGGCGCGCGACATGCGCAGCTCCAGCGTCTCGAGGCTGCGGAGCAGCATCCAGGCGGTGTTGGGATCGCAGATCGTGCCGATCGTGTTGCGCATCAGCCGGATCGTGTTGATGTGCTCCTTCGAGCCGAGCACGCCGCCCGCCACCAGGTCCGAATGGCCGCCGGCATATTTGGTCAGCGAATAGACGACGATGTCGGCGCCCTGCTTGAGCGGCTGGGCCCATAGGGGGCCGAGAAAGGTGTTGTCGATCGCGATCGGCGGCTTGTTCGGCCCCTTGAAGATCGCGTCGCGGCTGGCGGCGACGGCTTCGACATCGACCAGCGCATTGGTGGGGTTGGCCGGCGATTCGAGATAGATCAGCGCGACGTTGCCGCTGGCGGCCTTGCCCAGCACCGCATCGATCTCCTCGCGCGTGGCGCCGGCCGGGAAATCGAGCCAGTGCACGCCGAAACGACCCAGGATCCGGGCGATCAGCGTCTCGGTGGCGGCATAGAGCGGGCCCGAATGGACGATCGTGTCGCCCGGCTTGACCATCGACAGGAACAGCGTGGCGATCGCCGACATGCCGCTGGAAAAGGCCAGCGCATCCTCCGCCCCTTCCCACACGCCCAGGCGATCCTCGAGGATCTCCTGGTTCGGGCCGTTGAAGCGCGAATAGACCAGGCCCTCGGCTCCGCCCGGGCGCTTGCCGGTGACGCCCTCGAAATGGCGCTTGCCGGCGGCGGCATTGGGGAAGACGAAGGTGGAGGTGAGGAAGATCGGCGGCTTGAGCGAGCCTTCCGACAGCATGGGGTCGAAGCCATGGCCCATCATCAGGGTGGCGGGCTTGAGCTTGCGCCCGCCGACCGTGTCGACATCCGCCTTGGGGCGGCGGCGCGGGGTGGCGCCGGTCAGGTCGGCTTCGGTCTCGTCGGTCATGCGGTCTCTCCGGTCAGGGGCGTGAGCGCCGCCTGTTTCGTATCATCTGTAACGAGCCGGGGGCGGGATCGCACCCCCGGATGCGGCGAAAGTTTGCGAAGTCTGCGCTTTGGGGACCGATTCCGCCTTCTCGCGCGATCCCGGCGTCGCCTGGCCTCGCGCGGGGGTGCCGGATGCGTTCATGCCAGTCCGATGATCGAGATCTGCCGCCCGTAATCCGGCTCGCGCCGATGGGTCGCGCGGCGATAGGAATAGAAATGTCCGGGCTGGGCATAGGTGTCCTGCCCCAGCATCTCGACGGTGCGGAGGCCCGCCGCGGCCAGCCGGTGCGCGACATAGGCTTCGAGATCGAACTGCCAGTGATCCTCGCGCCGCCCCTCGGTGAAGAAGCGCTCGTTCGCCGGATCGGCCTCGGCGAACCGGGCGAGGAAACCGGCATCGACTTCATAGGAGGCGCGGGCGATGCAGGGGCCGACCGCGGCGACCATCCGGTCGCGGCTCGCGCCCAGCATCTCCATCGCAGCGATCGTCGAATCGGTGACGCCGCCGATCGCGCCCTTCCACCCCGCATGGGCGGCACCGACCACGCCGGCCTGCGTATCGGCGAACAGCACCGGCGCGCAATCGGCGGTGAGGATGCCGAGCGCCATCCCCGGCCGATCGGTGACCAGCGCGTCGGCATGCGGGCGCAGTCGATCCTCCCAGGGCGCGGCCACGGTGACGCAGTCGGCGGAATGGACCTGATGCACCGAGACGAGGCGGGCGTCGGGGAGTACCGCCTCCACGGCGCGGCAGCGATTCTCGGCGATCAGCGCGGGATCGTCGCCCGAGCCCAGCCCGACATTGAGGCTGGCCATGTCGCCCGTCGAGACGCCGCCCTTGCGGCCGAGAAAGCCGTGCGCGACTCCGGCCAGCGCCCGCGCGCGGAAGATTTCGATCTCGCTCACAGCATGCGCCTCATCAATCGATCCTCATCGGCGTGCTCGCCGACCATGAAGGCATAGCGGCCGCGATCCTCGAACCCGTTCCGCTCGTAGAATCGCCTGGCGCGGTGATTGTCGACATAGACCGAGAGCCACATCTCCTCCGCGCCTCGCGCCCGGCCCTGCTCCAGGGCCCAGTCCAGCAGCAGCTGGGCCGCGCCGCTGCCCTTGGCCCGCTCGTCGAGATAGAGCTGGCGCAGCTCATAGGTGCGCGCGCTGGTCTCGGCGGGGAGGGTGAGGTTGCTGGTCTTGGCGAAGCCGGCCAGGCCCCGTTCGTCCTCGGCGAGCCGGAAGCGCAGCCCGGGCTCGGCGAACTCCCCGGCCCAAGCCTCGGGCGTGAAGCCGGCGAGGAAGTCGGCAAGGTCCTTCGGCGCGTAGAGATGGCCGAAGGTCGCGACGAAGCTGGTGCGGAACAGCGCGTCGATCGCGGGCAGGTCGGCCTGGGTGGCGTCGCGGTAGATCATTCGAACCCCGCCGGCACCGGCCAGCCGGGCGCCGTCAGCGCGATCACCTTGAACAGCTCGCCCATCTGCTCCGGATCGGTCAGCCGGTCGCGATCGATGGCGAGCTGGCCGGCGCGGTCCGGCGCGGCGAGCGAGAGGCTGGCGGTGCGCTCGGCGATGCCGAGCCGCATCAGGAAGGCGCCCTGCGTCACCGGGCCATGGACGACCAGGCCCTCGGCCCGCGCGGCCTCGGCGAGCGTGGCGAAATCGACATGGGCGGTAAGGTCCGCCTCGCCCGGCATGTCGAAGGGATTGGCATAGGCATGGCCCTTCACTGCCTGGAGCGTGTCGCCGATCGCGGGGCCCATATAGCCATAGTCGACGATCAGCGCGGCGCCGCCCTGATCGTTCAGCCGCTTGGCGAGCTGGCGCAGCACCGCGACGCCGGCGGGCGAGGTCTCGAGGATCGAGCCGGGCGCGGCGTCCCTGAAGTCGCGCGGGATGATCATGTCGAAGCTGCGATCGCCCTGGATCGGCAGGAACAGCATGTCCTGGCAGGCGACGAGCCGCTCGCGCCAGCCTTCCCCGGTGGCGATGAGCTGGCGGATCGGCAGCGCGTCGAAGAATTCGTTGGCGACGAAGATCAGCGGCGCATCGTCGGGCAGGCCGACCAGGTCGAGATGGAATTCGGCATGCGCCACGCGCTCGGCCTGGGCGGCACGCAGCGTCGGGCTGGTCTCGACCAGGTCGACCGGCGGCGCCAGCCCCGCCTTGGCCATCGCGCGCAGCGCGTCGGCGGCGAGCGTGCCGCGGCCGGGGCCGAGCTCGACATAGCGGACGGGCGGCTCGCCGGCGCGCTGCCACAGGTCCGCCATCCACAGGCCGATCAGCTCGCCGAACATCTGGCTCACTTCGGGCGCGGTGGTGAAGTCGCCCCGCGCGCCGAGCGGATCGCGCGTCGCATAATAATGCGCGTTGGCGGCGCCCATGAACTGCGACAGCGGGATGGGCCCGGCCATGGTGATGGCACGGGCCAGCCGCTCGGCGAGCAGCGGCTCGGCGGCATTGGCCGCGCGTTCCCCCGCCGGGGCGTCGAGAGGATTCTCGCTCAGGCCACGCTCTCCGTGCCGAGCGTGGGCTCCACACGCTGGCGGCGGCCCTTGGCGGTGACGATCAGATAGATGCCGCCAAGGATCATCGGTAGGCACAGCACCTGGCCCATATGGATCACATGCTCGAAGATCGTGCCGGCGAACTGCGAATCCGGCTCGCGGAAATATTCGACGAAGAAGCGGAAGCAGCCATAGCCGAGCAGGAAGATGCCGACGAGCCTGCCCGGCTCGTAGCGCGCCTTGGTGCGCCAGAAGGCATAGGCGAGGATGGCGAAGAGGAGCACGCCCTCGAGCGCCGCCTCGTAGAGCTGGCTCGGATGGCGGGCCAGCGGGCCGGCGCCCGGGAAGACGATCGCCCAGGGCAGATCCGCCGGCTTGCCCCACAGCTCGCCGTTCACGAAATTGGCGAGGCGGCCGAAGAACAGGCCGAAGGGCGCGCAGCAGGCGACGTAATCGTGCACGCGCAGCCAGTTGAGCCCCTGGCGCCGGCACATCAGGATGATCGCCAGCGTCGTGCCGATCACGCCGCCATGGAACGACATGCCGCCGTCCCAGAGCTTGAAGATGCGGATCGGGTCGAGGAACATCCCGGGCGCATAGAAGATCACATAGCCGAGGCGACCGCCCAGGATGATGCCGAGCGTGGCGTAGAAGACGAGATCGTCGGCATGGCGCTTGCTCATCGGCGCGCCGGGCTGGCGGAGCAGGCGGAGGAGATACCACCAGCCGACCAGGATTCCGGCGATATAGGCCAGCGAATACCATTTGATCTCGAAGAAGCCGAGATTGAGCGCGACCTTGTCGAGGCCGAGATCCTTGAACTGGATATGGTCGGCCGCGGCGGCGGCCAGGGTGGAAAGCAGCACGGGTGATCCCTCCGGGTGTCGGGCCCCGATAGAGCAGGCTCGCCGCAAACCCAAGGGCCTCGCGACTGAAGGATGACTCGCGTTCGGCATGGGGGAGCCGGGGTGACAGCCTTTGGCGGGCAGGATAGACGGCATGCGATGAAGGTCGATTTCGGCAAGCTCCAGAAGCTGGATCGGCGCACGCTGCTGATCGGCGGCGGCGTGGGCGTGGGGCTGGTGGTCGCCTGGGCGGTGTGGCCGCGCACCTATCTCCCCAATCTCACCGCGGCGCCGGGCGAGAGCCTGTTCGGCGCCTGGATCAAGATCGGCACCGACGGGCACGTCTCGGTCGCCGTTCCGCAATGCGAGGAGGGGCAGGGCGTGTTCACCGCCATGCCGCAGATCATCGCCGACGAGCTGGGCGCGGACTGGAAGCTGGTGGGCGTGGAGCCGGCACCGCTCAATCCGCTCTACGCCAATCCGCTGGCCGCCGAGGAATTGTTCGAGCTGGCGCTGGGCGGGCTGCCCGAGCAGCTGCGGCGCAGCCATGCCGCGCGCACTGGGCTGGTGCTCACCGGCTGCTCGACTTCGATTCGCAGCTTCGAGGATCAGCTGCGCCATGCCGGCGCCACCGCGCGGGTGCTGCTGTGCAAGGCGGCGGCGCGGCGCTGGGGCGCGGAATGGCAGAGCTGTGACACGGCCGGCGGCCAGGTGATCCATGGCAATTCGAAGCTCGGCTTCGGCGCGCTGGCGGCGGAAGCGGCGGACGAGCGCGTGCCCGGCGACGTGCCGCTGCGCACCGGCGAGGCGAACCGGCTCTACGGCCAGGAGCTGCCCCGGCTCGACGCGCCGGCCAAGGTGGACGGCAGCCTTCTCTACGCGGCGGACGTGCGCTTGCCGAACATGGTGTTCGCCTCGATCCGGATGGGGCCGATCGGCGAGACCGAGCTGGTGAAGCTCGACCGGGCGGCGGCGAACCGGATCCCCGGCATGCTCTCGATCGTGACGACCAGGGACTGGGTGGCGACGATCGCCAACAATGGCTGGGCGGCGGAGCGGGCGATCGACGCGATGCGCCCGCGCTTCAAGACGCCCGAGGAAGTGATCAACAATGATTCGATCGCCTCGGCGCTGAGCGACGCGCTGAACGCCGACGGCACGCGGATCCACGAGGCCGGCGACCTTGCGGCGGATTTCCGCGGGGCGAAAGTGGTCTCGGCCGAATATCGTGTCGACGTGGCGCTCCATGCCGCGCTCGAGCCGATGACCTGCACGGCCAATTATCATGACGGGCACCTCTCGCTCTGGCTGCCGACCCAGGCGCCGGGGCTGGCGCGGGCGGCGGCGGCGCGGGCGATCGGCATCTCCGAGAGCTCGGTGACCGTGCATGCGACGATGGCGGGCGGCTCGTTCGGGGCGAAGCTGGAACATGCGGTGGCGGAGCAGGCGGCGCTGCTCACCGAGCGGATCGGCCGGCCGGTGCAGCTCACCTGGCCGCGCGGCGAGGACATGCGGCACGATCGCTACCGCCCGCCCGCGATCGGCCGGATGACCGGCAAGCTGAACCCGCGGGGCCAGGTCTCGGGCCTGCTCGCCAAGATCGCCGCGCCCGAGACGGGCCGCGAACTGGCGACGCGACTGCTGGGCAGCGATCCGGTGGTGCAGGCGTCGCTCGCGTTGCCCGGCAAGGGCGATCCCTCGGCGGTGGCGGGGGCGCGGCCCTTCTATGCCATCCCCAATTACGCGGTCGATCACCATGTCGCCGCGATCGGGGTGCCGACCGGCTATTGGCGCTCGGGCGCACACAGCTACAATTGCTTCTTCGTCGAGAGCTTCATGGACGAGCTGGCGCATGCCGCCGAGCAGGACGCGGTATCGTTCCGCATGGCGATGCTCGGCGGCGAGACGCGGCTTGCCCGCTGCGTGCAGATGGCGGCCCAGCTGGGCGGCTGGCAGGGTGGCCAGCCCGGCAGCGGCCAGGGCATCGCCTGCCACGCCTTTCGCGGCTCCTATATCGCAGTGATGGCCGAGGCGCGGCTCGAGGGGCGCAAGGTGAAGGTGGAGCGGCTGGTCGCGGCGGTCGATTGCGGGCGGGTGGTGAACCCCGACCTGGTGACGCAGCAGATCGAGGGCGGGCTGCTGTTCGGCATGGCCGCGGCGCTCGCCGGGTCGACCGGCTTCACCGAGAACGTCGCCGATGTGCGCGACCTTTCCGAGCTCGGCCTGCCGACGCTGGCGGATGCGCCCGACATTACCGTGGAACTGATCCGCAACGCCGCCGATCCGGGCGGCGTGAGCGAGCTCGCCGTGCCGCCGGTCGCTCCCGCCATCGCCAACGCGCTGCAATCGGCGAGCGGCGTGCGCTTCCGCGTGCTGCCCCTGCTCTCGGACGTCGAATGAGCGTCCCGGCCGGGCATCCGCCCTTCTTCGCCCCGGACAGGATCGGCGTGCTGCTGGTCAATCTCGGTACGCCGAGCGCCCCCGATGCCGCATCGGTGCGGCGCTACCTTGCCGAGTTCCTGTCGGACCGGCGCGTGGTCGAGATTCCGCCGATCGCCTGGCAGCCGATCCTGCACGGGATCATCCTGCGCACCCGGCCGCGCAGGTCGGCGCATGCCTATCGGCAGGTGTGGCGCGAGGACGGATCGCCGCTCGCCGCGATCACCGCCGCCCAGTCCCGGGCATTGCAGGGCGCGTTCGGGGAAGGGAATTTCGTCGACTGGGCGATGCGCTATGGCGAGCCGAAGATCGCGGACCGCCTGGCCTCGATGCAGGCCCATGGCGCCCGGCGCATCCTGATCGCGCCGCTCTATCCCCAATATTGCGCGGCGACCACCGCCACTGCCAACGATGCGGCCTTCGCCGCGCTGGCGAAGATGCGCTGGCAGCCGGCGATCCGCACCCTGCCGCCCTATCATGATCACCCCGCCTATATCGCCGCGCTCAAGGCATCGGTGGAAGCCAGCCTCGCCCGGCTCGACTTTGTGCCCGACGCGATCCTGGCGAGCTTCCACGGCATGCCGCAGCGGACCCTCGATCTCGGCGATCCCTATCACTGCCATTGCCGCAAGACCGCGCGCCTGCTCGGCGCGGCGCTGGCGGACACGCTGGGGGGACGGGAGCTGATCGTCACCTTCCAGTCGCGCTTCGGCCGGGCGAAATGGCTCGAGCCGGCCACCGACGCCATGCTCGCCGCGCTGCCGGGCAAGGGCGTGACGAAGGTCGCGGTCGTGGCGCCGGGCTTTTCGGCGGATTGTCTCGAGACGCTGGAGGAACTGGCGATCCGCGGGCGCGAGACGTTCCTCGCCGCGGGCGGGAGCCGGTTCGCCTATCTGCCCTGTCTCAACGACAGTCCGGATGGCATCGGGATGCTGCGCACAATTTTAAGCGAGGAGCTTGCGGGCTGGACCGAGCCTGCCTAGCCTTTCGGTGCACCACGAAGGAGAGGAAAAGCATGGCACGCGTAGCGATCGTGACGGGCGGCACCCGCGGCATCGGCGAGGCGATCAGCCTCGCGCTCCAGGACGCGGGAATGATCGTCGCCGCCAACTATGCGGGCAATGAGGAGAAGGCCCGGGCCTTCACCGATCGCACCGGCATCGCGGCGTATAAATGGGATGTGGGCGACTATGACGCCTGCCACGAAGGCGTGGCGAAGGTCGCGGCCGAGCTCGGCCCGGTCGACGTGGTGATCAACAATGCCGGCATCACCCGCGACGGCACCATCCTGAAGATGAGCCGCGACATGTGGGAGGATGTGATCCGCATCAACCTGGGCGGCTGCTTCAACATGGCGCATGCGGTGTTCCCCGGCATGCGCGACCGCAAATGGGGCCGGATCGTCAATATCGGCTCGATCAACGGCCAGGCCGGCCAATATGGCCAGGTCAACTATGCCGCCGCCAAGTCCGGCATCCACGGCTTCACCAAGGCGCTGTCGCAGGAGGGCGCGCGCTTCGGCGTGACGGTGAACGCGATCGCGCCCGGCTATATCGACACGGACATGGTCGCCGCGGTGCCGCCCGAGGTGCTCGAGAAGATCGTCGCGAAGATCCCGGTGGGCCGGCTCGGCCAGGCGCACGAGATCGCGCGCGGCGTGGCGTTCCTGTGCTCGGACGAGGCGGGCTTCGTCACCGGATCGACGCTGTCGATCAACGGCGGCCAGCACATGTACTGATGCGATGAGGGCCGCCCCTTTCAGGGCGGCCCCCAACCCCTCGATACGCTACGCGAGGGAAACTCTTGTTCGAACAACCAACGCATCCTTAGCCGGGTTCCCTTTAGTTTCTTCTGAACGGGCTGGTCACCTGGCGTTCATCTTTCGGGCGCTGGTCCTTCCGTCGCCAGTCGCTATGAGCGGAGGCGATGCTGCTCCGCCTCGCGATCGCCCTGTTCTCCCTCGGTTTCATCCTGCTGCTCTCCGCATCGGGGCGCGACGGGCGCGACCTGCTGGGCAAGGTGCCGCGCATGACCGTGGAGCGCGTGCCGCTCGACGCGCGCGATCCCGGGCGGACCCGGGTGGGGGCGCTCACCTATCTGGGCGGCATCCGGCTGAAGAGCCCGGATCGCGCCTTTGGCGGCTTCTCCTCGATGCAGATCAAGGGCGATCGCTTCACCCTGCTCAGCGACGGCGGCACCTTCATCCGTTTCCGCATGGGCGCCGACTGGACGCCGCGCGAGCTGGCGTTCGGCGACCTGCCCGCCGGCCCCGGCACCGGCTGGCTGAAATCGGACCGCGATTCGGAATCGATGACGAGCGATCCCGCCACCGGGCGGATCTGGGTGGGTTTCGAGCGATATAATGCGATCTGGCGCTATGACGACGGGCTGACGCGCGCCGAGCGCAGCGTGCAGCCGGCGGCGATGCGCGACTGGTCGGTCAATGGCGGGCCCGAATCGATGGTCCGCCTGGCCGATGGCCGATTCGTGGTGATCGGCGAGACCTCGCGGCCAAAGGGCAGCCGGGTCGGCCGCGAAGCCCTGCTCTTCCCGGGCGACCCCACGGCGCCGGGCATGGAGCCGATCCGCTTCGTCTACATGCCGCCCGACGAGCGCTACGATCCGAGCGACGCGGTCCAGCTGCCCGACGGGCGGCTGATTGTGCTCAACCGGCGCTTCGCGGTACCGGGCCTGTTCACGGCCAGGCTGACCCTGGTGGATCCGAAGGAATTCCGCCCCGGCGCCGTGGTGCGCGGCACGGAGATCGCGGCGCTGGCCGCGCCCCTGATCCACGACAATTACGAGGCGCTGGCGATCACGCGCGAAGGCGACGACACGATCCTGTGGATCGCATCGGACGACAACCAGCAATTCTGGGAATGGTCGCTGCTGCTCAAGTTCCGGATCGAGTTCGGGAAGCACTGAGCGGCCGATGTGAGGCTCTGAAAGGCTCGAGGTCATTCCAACTGCAACGCCAGCACCGTCACGATGAACGCGATGTAGAACAACGGGACAAGGCTGAGGAAGATGCGAGAGACCCATCCACGCGAGAAGGCGATGTACATCGTCAGGATGGTCGCCGTGGTCACCGCACCCGCCAGCAGCAAAGCGGGCTGGAGGTACCATGATGTGAAGAATAGCCCAAAGGCGGTCGGCACCGTTGCCTGGATCATCATGGCGCCCGAAATATTGGCCAGGCCAGCCTAGTCTTGCCCTGGCGCACCCAGATCACAGCATTCAATGTTTCGGGCAACTCCGTCGCGATCGGAGCGAGCAATAGCGCCAGCACTTGCGGCTTGAGGCCGAGCGGGGGGCCGATCGCGTCGAGCTGCGCGACGAACAGATGGGAAGCGAGAAAGATCACGATCAGCGACAGGCCGGTCTGAAATATTATCATCACGGTCGAAGGGTTGGCCTCGTGTGGGGCGAATTTCAGCTGTTCGAGCTCGCCCTCTTCCTCGTCGATGGCGCCGCGGCCGCCGCGGATTTCGTTCCAGCAATAAAGCGCGTAGGCGGCAAGAAAGGCGATGCCCAGAAGCGGCTTCCAGCTGAATACCACTATGCCGAGACCGAGCTTGACCACGAATATCGAGAGGAACCACCGCTGATCGTCGGCGAGGCTTCGGAACCAGGCACGATTTGCACCAGTCTGCTCGAATGTTCGACGCTTCATCAGCAGTGTCAGGCCCACGACGGCATATGCGAGCGTGGCGAGCGCGAGTGGTCCCCCCAGCGCGGCTCCCACCCCGATGTCACTCTGGGCCTGGTTGCGGGCAAAAGCCACTGCGACCAGGGTCACGACGCTTTCCGGCAATGCGGTGCCGAAGGCGGCGAGTACGGTGCCGGTTGCCTGTTGGCCGATGCTCATCTTGCGGCCGGCCCATTCGACGCCGTTCACGAAATACTCGCAGGAGAAATAGATCACGACGGCTGAAAGCAGCAGCAACACTGCGGGAGCGGCTATGGAGGGCATCGGATCATCCGAGGGTCAAACCATTGGCCCGCCCGAGAATCCAGACCCCAAGGGGACGATCGGGCGGCACCAAGGTCTTGCCAAATCCGAAGATCGAACATGCCACGGCCGAAACCGATTGTGTTGACATGCTCCTCGCGTTGCCTCGCGAGCGGCTACTCCCCAAGGGTCCGAACTCCTTAGCAAGGACTCGGGCCGCCTTCAACGTCGTCCGGATCAAGCTTGCGCTACATCGAAACGGAAGGCGTCGATTCCAGACATGCGAAAAGCCCGCCCTCCGCGTGGAGAACGGGCTCGCATGGAGCCGTCGAAGGCGTGGCTCTTAGGCCGCGGTCTTCTCGGCCGACGCCTTGCGCACTTCGCGCTTCAGGCGGCGGGCGCGCAGCGACAGATCGTCGTCGCTGGTCTTGAGCAGCCAGTTGTCGAGGCCGCCATTGTGCTCGACCGAGCGCAGGCCGTGGGTCGACACGCGCAGGCGCACGCTACGGCCCAGCGCATCGCTGATCAGCGTGACGTTCTGCAGGTTGGGCAGGAACGTACGCTTGGTCTTGTTGTTGGCGTGGGAAACGTTGTTACCCACCTGCCGGCCCTTGCCGGTCAGCTCGCAAATGCGCGACATCGCTTGATATCCTGGTTTGAGCCTCAGCGAACTGGGGCCGGAAAGGTGGCGCCGATAGCCGTAATGGGACGGTGCGTCAACCGATTCGCCCCAAGAAACGCCTTGTGCCGACGCAACCACCATGGTTGATGCGGCGTTGATTACGCAACCGATTCAATTGGGGAGATGAAGCGATGCGTGGAATTCTCGTTCTCATAGGTCTGATCGCGCTGGCCGTGGTGGTGCTCATGTCGGTTGGCATGCTGCGCATCGAGCAGCAGCAGGGCGCGTCGATGCCGACGATCACTTTCGATGCCAAGGGCGGCCAGCTGCCCAAGTTCAAGGCCGAGACGGGATCGGTGGGTATCGGATCGACCAATACCACCGTTGCGGTGCCGACGGTCGAGATGCGGAACACCACGGTCACCCTGCCCACCATCGAAGTGAAGCAGGCCGGCGCCACGCCGACGCCCACGCCCACCGAGAAGTAAACGGCCGTACGTGCCCGGGCCGCGCGTGAATCGCGATCCCTGCCATCGGCTGGCCCGTCACTCCTCCCGAACCGTCACCCCGCTTTCGCGGGGGTGACGCACTGGAGGGGCTACGGTAATCACCCTCGATGTTCCCGCTTCCCGAACCGATGCGCCTGGCGCTCGACGCGGCCCGCGCGGCCGCGGAAGCGGGCGAGGTGCCGGTGGGCGCGGTGCTGGTGCATGATGGCAGAGTGATCGCCACCGCCGCCAATGCCCCGCGCACGCTCCGCGATCCCACCGCCCATGCCGAGATGCGGGTGATTCGCGCGGCGGCCGAGGCGCTGGGGCGCGAACGGCTCGAGGATTGCGACCTGTGGGTGACGCTCGAGCCCTGCGCGATGTGCGCGGGGGCGATCGCGCATGCCCGGATCGCGCGCGTCTATTACGGTGCCGGCGATCCCAAGGGCGGCGCGGTGGAGCATGGGCCGCGCTTCTTCGCCCAGCCGACCTGCCATCACCGTCCCGAAATCTATCCCGGCATCGGCGAGGCCGAAGCGGGGGAGATATTGCGCGATTTCTTCCGCGAACGGCGCGGCTGATCTTACATTTCATTGCGCGGATGCAACGCCGGTTGCCGCATGGCACCATCTGCGGATATGAAGGGCGCCACACCATGTTGGCGCCTTTCCCCTGGATAGACGTAGCGATCATCTTCGCGCTGATCGTTCTGAACGGCCTTTTCTCGATGTCCGAACTCGCGATCGTATCGTCGCGCACGGCACGGTTGGAGGCGATGGCGCGTGCCGGGCGCAGCGGGACCGGCGCGCGCACCGCGATCCAGCTCGCCGCCGATCCGGGCAAGTTCCTCTCCACCGTGCAGATCGGCATCACGCTGATCGGCATCGTCGCCGGCGCCTATTCGGGCGCCAGCCTGGGCGAGCCGACGGCACAGCGGATCGAACTGCTCGGCGTGGGCGACGAGCTCGCCCATACGCTCGGCATCGCGATCGTGATCGGCCTCACCACCTTCGCTTCGCTGGTCGCGGGCGAGCTGGTGCCCAAGCAATTCGCGCTGCGCTCGCCCGAGCCGATCGCAGTGCTGGTCGCCGTGCCGCTGCTCTGGACGAGCCGGGCGACCGCGCCGCTGGTGTGGCTGCTCGATTCGACCACCCGGCTCATCTTCCGCCTGATCGGCCTCAGCCGCGAATCGGAGAACCGGGTCACCGCCGAGGAACTGCACCTGCTCGTCGCCGAGGCGAGCAAGTCGGGCGTGATCGAGGAGCATGAGCGCTCGATCATCTCCAGCGTGGTCCGCCTCGCCGACCGGCCGGTGCGCGAAGTGATGACGCCGCGCACCGAAGTCGACTGGGTCGACGTCAACCTGGATGCGGACGGCATCCGCGAGGCGCTGCTGCTCACCCCGCACACTCGCCTGCCGGTGGCCGAAGGCTCGGTCGACACGGTGATCGGCGTGGTCCAGGCGCGCGACATCGCCGCCGCGCTGTTCCGCGGCGAGGCGCTCGACCTGCGCAAGCTGATGCGCGAGGCACCGATCCTGCCCGACACTGTCGATGCGATGGACGCGCTGGGCGCCCTTCGGCGCGCGGAGGTCCCGATGGGGCTGGTGCATGACGAATATGGCCATTTCGAAGGCATCGTCACGCCGGCCAACCTGCTGGCCGCGATCGCGGGCGAGCTCGCCTCGGACGTGGAACCCGGCGACAACCCCAATATCGTGACGCGCGAGGACGGCTCGCTGCTCGTCTCGGGCCAGATGGCGGCGGACCTGCTCGCCGAGCGACTCGGCCTCGATCTCGACGAGGACCGCGATTACGCCACCGTCGCCGGCCTGGCGCTGGCGGTGTTCAAGCGGCTGCCCAACGAAGGCGATTATTTCGTCGAGCAGGGCTGGCGCTTCGAGATCGTCGACATGGACGGGCGCAAGATCGACAAGCTGCTGGTCCAGCGCGCGGCGGGATGAGCGCGGCGCCTTTCGTGGCGCGCAAGGAAGTTCCTCAAGGGGCCCAACCGTCATTCCCGCGCGGGCGGGGATCCGGGGCCAGGGGCGATGGTCGTGCGGCCCGCATGCCTCCTCCGGAAGCAGCGCCATGATTGCTTCGGTCATCCCGTACCACCCTGGATCCCCGCCCGCGCGGGAATGACGGGTTTGCCGATTGGGCCGTGACCCTAAAGCTTCCCAAAGACTCCCTCGAAGCCGGCAATGTCTTCCTTCGCCAGGAAGCTCGCCTGCTCGATCCAGCGGTCGCGGTGGATGCGGCCCTGGAAGTCGCCAAGCCTGGCGTCGAGCGCGTCGGCTTCCTCGGGCGTGAGCGCGGCGAGCTGGGCGAAGCTGGTGATCCCGACGCTGCCCAGCCGCTCGGCCAGGCGCGGCCCGACGCCCTTCATCCGGGTGAGGTCATCCGCCGTCGGGGTGGCGGGCGCCGGCTCCGGTTCCGGCGCGGCGGGCTCGCTCGGCGCGGGAGCCGGCGCGTGCGCGGGTTCGGCGATGTCCGAGGCGAGCGAAGCGGGCGTGGCGTCGAGCGGCGCAGCGGCGGCGATGGGCTCGTCGGCAAGGGGCTCGGGCGTGGGCGTTTCTTCCGCCGGAGATGCGGCGACCTCGGCAACCGGCTCCGCCAGCTGGGGAGCGGGCGCTTCCTCGACGACGGGCGGTGGCGGCGTGGGGACGATCTCGGCCGCGGGCTCGGGTGCCGGCGCCACGGGCGGCTCGGCGAGAGGCGGAGGCGGCGGAGCGACGGGCGGGGTGATCGGCCGGGCCTGTGCGGCTTCCTCCCGATACTCCTCGTTATACTCCTCGATCTCCTCGCGCGCATTGCGGCGCCGGCCGGCGAGGCGGGCGCCCCACCACAGGACGAGAAGCGCGAAGACGACGCCGATGGCGATCGCCGCGAACGGGAGCGTCAGCCAAAGCGGAGCTCCCTGAAAGAGCGGTTCCGTGCTGTTCATCTGCGCCTGTCCCGTTCCTGCGAAATTGCGATTCCCGGCAACTGCATAACGTGGTGCGGCGCAGCGCGACAAGCTGGTCGCGCGTGCCGGGCGCCGAGTGTCCCGAAACGGCAAGCCTTGCCGGCCGTTCCCTGTCCCGCTCCGCTGCCGTGGAAGCGCGTCGCCCTAGCGCTCGCGCGCCACTTCGCGCCAGCCGATGTCGCGGCGGCTGAAGCCGCTGGGGAAGTCGATCGCGTCCACCGCCGCATAGGCTGCGGCCTGCGCCGCCTTCGCCGTCTCGCCCAGCGCAGTGACGTTGAGCACGCGGCCGCCGCTGGCGACCAGCGTGTCGCCGTCCATCCGGGTACCGGCGTGGAAGACCTTGGCGCCGGTCGCCTCCGCCCGGTCGATCCCCGCGATCGCGCCGCCCGCCTCGGGCGTGCCGGGATAGCCCTTGGCCGCCATCACCACGGTGAGCGCGGTCCTGGCCGCGAAGGTCGGCGCCGGCTGGCCGGCGAGCTCGCCCTTCGCCACCGCCAGCATCAGCTGGAGCAGGTCGCCGGTGAAGCGCATCATCAGCACCTGGCATTCGGGATCGCCGAAGCGGGCATTATATTCGATCAGCTTGGGGCCGGTGGGGGTGAGCATCAGCCCGGCATAGAGTACGCCCGAATAGGGCGCCCCCATCCGGGCCAGCGCCGCGATCGTTGGGCGGACGATCTCGTCGATCGCCCGGGTCTCCAGCGCGGGCGTGAGCACGGGGGCGGGGCTATAGGCGCCCATGCCGCCGGTGTTCGGGCCGGTATCGCCGTCGCCCACCCGCTTGTGGTCCTGGGCCGAGCCGAAGGAGACGAGCGTCTCGCCATCGGTGAGCACGAACAGGCTGGCTTCCTCGCCCTCCAGGAATTCCTCGATCACCACGCTGGCGCCCGGCTCGGCGAAGATCGCCTGCACCGCGCCTTCCGCCTCCTCGTGGGTGAAGGCGACCGTCACGCCCTTGCCCGCGGCCAGGCCATCGGCCTTGATCACCACGGGCAGGCCGAAATCCTCGAGGCTCGCCAGCGCGCCGTCACGGCTCTCGCAGCGGACATAGCCGGCGGTCGGGATCCGCTCGCGCGCGCACAGGTCCTTGGTGAAGCCCTTGGAGCCCTCGAGCTGGGCCGGCACCTTGTTCGGCCCGAACACGGCCAGCCCCATGGTGCGCAGATTGTCGGCCAGGCCGGCGACCAGCGGCGCCTCGGGCCCGATCACCACGAAGCCGATCGAGTGGCGCAGGCAGAAGTCGATCACGGCGCGGTGATCGTTCACCGCAATGTCCACGATTTCGGCGTGCTCGGCTATTCCCGGATTGCCCGGCGCGGCGTAGAGCCGCTCGAGCAGCGGCGATTGCGCGAGCTTCCAGGCGAGCGCATGTTCGCGGCCACCGGACCCCAACAACAGGACATTCATGGCCGACCCCTTTCCCGATACGCCTGGGCGGCTCGTAGCCGAGCCGGTGCCGGGCGACAACGCGCCTGCGCTCTCGGTGAGCGAATTATCTTTGGCATTGAAGCGGATGGTCGAGGGCGAGTTCGGCCATGTCCGGTTGCGCGGCGAGATTTCGGGGTGGAAGCGGGCGGCTTCGGGCCATGCCTATCTGGCGCTCAAGGACGCGGATGCGGTGATCGACGGAGTGATCTGGCGCGGCGCCGCCAGCGCGATCCCGTTCCAGCCGCAGGACGGCATCGAAGTGATCGTCACCGGCAAGCTCACCACCTATCCGGGGCGCAGCAAATACCAGATCGTCATCGACCGGATGGAGCTGGCCGGCGAAGGCGCGCTGATGGCGCTGTTCGAGAAGCTGAAGGCCGGGCTGGCCGGCGAGGGGCTGTTCGACCGCGAGCGCAAGCAGCCGCTGCCCTATATGCCGAAGGTGATCGGCGTCGTGACCTCGCCCACCGGCGCGGTGATCCGCGACATCCTGCATCGCCTGGCGGACCGGTTTCCCAGCCATGTGCTGGTCTGGCCGGTGAAGGTGCAGGGCGATGGCGCCGCGCAGGAAGTGGCGAACGCGATCCGGGGCTTCGATGCGCTGGCGGAAGGCGGGGCGGTGCCGCGGCCCGACCTGCTGATCGTCGCGCGCGGCGGCGGCTCGATCGAGGATCTGTGGGCGTTCAACGAGGAAGCGGTGGTGCGCGCCGTCGCCGCCTGCCGCATCCCGGTGATCTCGGCGGTGGGCCACGAGACCGATACCAGCCTGTGCGACTTCGCCGCGGACCTGCGCGCGCCGACGCCCACGGCCGCCGCCGAGATCGCAGTGCCCGTGCTGGCCGATGTGCGCCACACGCTCGCGACGCTGGCGCACCGCACCGAGCGCTGCGTGCGCCGCTATCACGAGCGCGCCGGCGAGCGGCTGGCGGCGCTGGTGCGGGTGCTGCCGCGCCGTGACGCGCTGCTGGGGCCGCAGCGGCAGAAGATGGACGATCTGGGCGGCCGGCTCGACCGGGCGCTGGAGCGCCGCGTCACGCTGGCGCGCGGGCAGCTCGATCGTTCGGCGGGGGCGCTGCGCCCGGCGATGCTCGACCAGCGGCTCGCCGCGGCCAGGCAGCGGCTGGAGGGCATCGGCCGGCATCTCGACCTGGTGCACCCCAATCGCCCGCTCGAGAAGGGCTATGCCTGGGTCGAGGCGCGGGGCACGCGCAAGGTGATCGGCACGGCCGAGGGCGCGCGCGCCGCCGGCGCCGTGACGCTCCACTTCATCGACGGCGCGGTCGACGCGCGGGTTGAGCGGCCGGGCGGCAAATCCTATGATGCCGCCAGGCCCGAACAGCCCAGCCTGTTGTGAGCGAGCCTGTCGTGAGGATGCCGGTTACGAGGATACCGCGCTTATGCTGATGTCGAACCCCGTCGCCCGCGCGGCACGCCTGCACTTCATGGCGAACGGCTTTCGCGTCCTGACGCCGGGCGACCATGTCGTCTGCGCGGTCAGCGGCGAGAAGGTGCCGCTCGATCGGCTGCGCTACTGGAGCGTCGCCGCCCAGGAGCCCTATGCCTCCGCGGCGCTGGCGATGCAGGCGATGCGCGGCTGATGGGACTCGCCGCCCGGCTTCCCGCCGCGATCCTCGGCTTCACTCTGCTCGGCAGCGCCCAATTGCCCGTCGCGCCCGGCGTTGCGGCTCCCGTGGCGGTCGCGGCGCCGATCCCGCCGGCCCCCGACGTCGCCGGGCCCTTCGCCTTTCAGGGGCAGCTGGTCCAGGGCGGCGCGGCGATCGGCATCGCGCCCAAGGGCACCAGCCTGCTGACGCTCGACGGCGAATCGGTGCCGGTCACGCCCGATCGCCGCTTCCTGATCGCCTTCGACCGCGATCACGGCCCCTCCGCCACCTTGGTGGCGACGCTGGGCGACGGCACGCAGCAGCGCCAGGTGCTGGCGATCGCGCCGCGCGCCTGGGACATTTCCCGGCTCGATACCGTGCCCAAATATCCGGTGCCGCGCCCCGAGTTCGAGCGGGTTCGGCCCGGCGAACTCGCCCAGATCAATGCCGCGCGGAAGCTGCAGACCGATTCGGCGGGCTGGCGGCAGATGCCGTTCTTCTGGCCGGTGGTCGGGCGCATCTCCACGCTGTTCGGATCGCAGCGCATCTATCGGGGTGAGCCCGGATCCTATCATTCGGGAATCGACGTCGCCCGGCCGACGGGCACGGTGGTGCTGGCGCCGGCCGACGGCGTGGTGATCCTCGTGGCGGCCAGGCCCTTCACGCTGGAAGGCAACCTGCTGATGATCGACCACGGCGCGGGGCTGAACAGCGCCTTCATGCACCTCTCGCGCATCGACGTTAAGCTGGGCGAGCATGTGCGGCGCGGCCAGCCGATCGGTGCGGTGGGAATGACGGGACGCGCCAATGGGCCGCATCTCCACTGGAGTCTCAAATGGCGCGACGCGCGGATCGATCCGCTGCTCGTTGCGGGGCCGATGCCTGTTACCGATTGAGGCGCGAATGTGTCGCGCTGCAACACAAAGAAACACGAATCGTGTCGACAGCGCAATATTACAAGCCGTCATGTGGCATTTTGGCTACAGTCTCGTTGAAAGCGCGCGCAGTATCGCCGTGCGCGGTTTACAGTCGCGGAGTGGCGATCCACGATCCCGCCAAGCTCTGCCATCCTGATACGTGAGTTGCACACGAATGGATGGCGGAGCGGGGAGACAAACCCGTCTGTCGAGCATCCGCGGAACAGTCGGATACAAGAGGGATCACCATGAAGAACACGCAGATCACCCTGCGCGGGAGCACGGCGCTGTGCGCGCTCGTGCTCGCGGGTGCGCTCGTCGCCACACCGGCGATGGCGCAGAGCTCGAGCAGCTCCACCACCAAGAGCACGACTGCCCAGGACGACCAGAGCGGCGGCGAGATCGTCGTCACCGGCTCGATCCTGCGCCGTACCGACACCGAGACGCCGTCGCCGGTGACCGTGCTGTCGGCGGAAACGCTGGAACAGCGTGGCGTCAACACCGTCGCCGAAGCGCTGCAGCGCCTGTCGGCCAACGGCTCGGGCACCATCTCGGAAGGCTGGAACAACGGCAACAACTTCGCGGCCGGCGCGAACGCCGTGTCGCTGCGCGGCCTGACCGTGCAGAAGACGCTGACGATCTTCGACGGCATGCGCATGGCGCCGTATCCGCTCGCCGACGACGGCCACCGCAACTTCGTTGACCTGAGCACCGTTCCCGACGCGATCATCGACCGGATCGAAGTCCTGAAGGACGGCGCTTCGTCGACCTACGGCGCCGACGCCGTCGCGGGCGTGGTCAACGTGATCACCAAGAAGGAAGTCAAGGGCATCCACGCCAATGCCTCGGCCGGCATCTCGAGCCGTGGCGACGGTGGCGAGCAGCGCTTCGACCTGACCCTGGGTCATGGTGACCTCGAGGAGCAGGGCTTCAACGTCTACATCAACGGCTTCTACCGCAAGAACGACGAGATCTGGGCGCGCGACCGCGAATATCCGTTCGGCAGCGGCGACAACAGCCAGATCTGCGCCCCGGGCACCCCGGCCACCGGCCTCACCACCGGCTGTATGCCGATCGCCACGCGCTGGTATCAGTTCGGCGTCAACCGCAACGGCACGCTCGGCGGCTCGACCACTCCGGTCAACCCGCTCGTCGCGCCGGGCACTGCGGCCGGCGGCCGTACCGGCGAATATCAGCTGCTGAACACCGATTGCGGCGCCTTCGGCCTCTCGCCGATCACGCTGCCGAACAGCGCGCGCCAGCTCAACACGGCGGGCACGCTCTATTCCTGGGCGCCCAACCAGTGCACGGGCGACCTGCGCAAGCTCTACGGCACCGTGCGTCCGTCGACCGAGCGCTATGGCTTCGCGACCCGCGCGACTATCAAGGTGGGCGACAACGCCGAGGCGTACATCACCGGCAACTACATGCATGTGAATACCTATTCGCAGCTGACGCCGGCCGCGTTCAACAACCAGACGCCGCCTCCGGGCCCCGTCCTGCTGAACCCGATCGTGCTGCCGGTCTATGTCTGCGCCGGTGGCGTGGCCACGATCAACCCGGCGACGGGCGTGAACACCAGCACGGGCTGCTCCGCCGCGAACGGCACGCTCAACCCGAACAACCCGTTCGCAGCCGCCGGCACCGTCGCGCTGCTGCGCGGCCGCTACGATCGCCCGCAGACCGTGGAAACGAACGCCCGTTCGCTCCGCGGCGCCGCCGGCATCCGCGGCTCGTTCGGCGAGAACAACGACTGGAACTACAATGTCGAGTTCACGGCCTCGCAGGTCGAGCTCAGCCGCATCAGCCAGAACTATCTGATCCCGCAGCGTCTGGCCGACGTGATCGCCACCGGTGCCTACAACTTCGTGCAGCCCTGGCTGAACACCCAGGCGGTGCGCGACTATGTCGCTCCGACGAGCATCAAGCGTTCGACTTCGGATCTCTGGCAGGTCAATGCGACTCTCGGTCGCGCCCTGTTCGAGCTGCCGGGTGGCCCGCTGCAGGCCGCCGTCGGTGCGTCGTACCGCCACGAGGCGATCAACGACGCCTCGGCCAATCCGGAGAACCTCGCGCATCCGTATGACCGCTACTACACGGTCAACGCGGTGGGCGCGATCGGCTCGCGCAACATCAAGTCGGCTTTCTACGAAGTCAGCGCACCGATCGTGAAGGAACTCGAGCTGAGCGCCTCGGGCCGCTACGACGATTATTCGTCGGGCCAGACCAACTTCTCGCCGAAGTTCGGCGCGAAGCTGAAGCCGATCGAGCAGATCCTGCTCCGCGGCACCTGGTCGAAGGGCTTCCGTATTCCGTCGTTCAACGAGGCCTATGGCCTGCCGACGACCGGCTACACGACGCTCTCGGTCAACTGCACCACCTATGCGGCGTTCTGCGCCTCGCACGGCAACAACACCTATGTGACCGGCCAGTATTCGCTGGGCCGCACTTCGGTGGGCAACCCGGCGCTGGCGCCTGAAAAGTCCACCAGCTGGACTGCCGGCGCGGTGTTCGAGCCGATCCGCAACCTCAGCTTCACCGTCGACTATTTCAACATCAAGGTGAAGGACGTCATCGGGAACATCTCGGCGGCGGACCAGGATGCGGCGCTCGCGGCGTATCTGAACAGCGGCAACACCACCGCCGTTCCGGGCGTCGTGGTGGTCCCGGGCACTGCCGACCCGCAGTTCCCGGCCGCGCGTGCCCTGCCGGGCTTCATCCAGTTCTCGTTCCAGAACGCGGATGAAGAGCGCGTCCAGGGCATCGATCTGGGCTTCGACTTCCGTCACGACTTCGGTGGCGTGAAGCTCTACAGCTCGTTCGACGCGTCGTACCTGATCAAGTATGAAGTGCTGCGCCAGGACGGCTCGGTCGAGCGTTATGACGGCTCGCTCAGCCCGTGCGACTATACTTCGTGCTCGGGTTCGCCGAAGTGGCGCGGCAGCTGGCAGAACACGATCTCGGTGGGCGGCGCTTCGCTCACCGGCACCGTCTACTACACCGGCGGCTACAGCCTCGGTTCGGTCGATTACGGCGGCAACCGCGGCACCAGCGCCGCGGACTGCGCTGCCAATATCGGTCACTCCGTCGTCACCTATCAGAACGGCAGCCCCGTGCTCTGCAAGGTTGGCGCGCAGTGGAACGCCGATCTCACGGCCAGCTACCGCGTGAACGACAACTTCATGATCTACGTGAACGCGCTGAACTTCCTGGATATCAAGCCGAAGTTCGACCCGTCGGCCGCGTATTCGATCTTCAACTACAACCCGTCGTGGGCGCAGGCCAATGTGGTCGGCCGCTACTTCCGCGTCGGCACCCGGATCGACTTCTAAGTCCTTCCGAGCGACTAAAAATCGGGGGCGGCTCCTTCGGGAGCCGCCCCTTCTTTTTGTCCGGTCCGTTCGCCGATGCTGCTCCGGCTTCGCGCGGAGGGCGCGGGAAGCGGTCGGCGCAGCGAGGATCAGGCGACCGCGAGCGCGAGCGCCCCGTCGCCCTCGTCGATCCGAACGGTCGCTCCGTCCTTCACGTCGCCGCGCAGGATCATGTCGGCGAGCGGATCCTGCAGATAGCGCTGCACCGCCCGCTTCAGGGGGCGCGCGCCATAGACGGGATCATAGCCCACCCGGCCCAGCCAGGCGCGCGCGGCGTCCGTCAGGTCGAGCTGGATCTTGCGATCCCTGAGCAGCTTTGCGACGCGGCCGACCTGGATGTCGACGATCGGTGCCATGTGCTCCGCGCCCAGCCGGTGGAACAGGATGATCTCGTCCAGCCGGTTGAGGAACTCGGGGCGGAAATGCGCCCGGACGACTTCCATCACCTGCGGCTCGACGCTCTCGACCGGCTGTCCCTCGCCCAGATTGGTGAGGAACTGGCTGCCCAGGTTCGACGTGAGGATGACGATCGTGTTCGAGAAGTCGACCGTGCGGCCCTGGCCGTCGGTCAGGCGGCCGTCGTCGAGCACCTGGAGGAGCACGTTGAACACGTCGCCATGCGCCTTCTCGACTTCGTCGAACAGCACGACCTGATAAGGTCGTCGCCGCACCGCCTCGGTCAGCACGCCGCCTTCCTCATAGCCGACATAGCCGGGAGGGGCGCCGATCAGCCGCGCGACCGCGTGCTTCTCCATGAACTCGCTCATGTCGATGCGCACCATCGCGTTCGGGTCGTCGAACAGGAACTCGGCGAGCGCCTTGGTCAGCTCGGTCTTGCCGACGCCGGTCGGCCCGAGGAAGAGGAACGAGCCGAGCGGCCGGTTCGGGTCCTGCAGCCCGGCGCGCGAGCGGCGGACCGCGGTCGACACGGCCTTCACCGCGTCGGCCTGGCCGATCACCCGCTTGCCGAGCACGTCCTCCATGGCGAGGAGCTTTTCGCGTTCGCCCTCGAGCATCTTGTCGACCGGTATGCCCGTCCAGCGCGCGACCACGGCGGCGATATCCTCGCTGGTCACTTCCTCGCGCAGCATCGCGCCCTTGCTCGCGCCCTGCGCCTCTTCGAGCTGCTTGGCGAGCGACGGGATCGTGCCATAGCTGAGCTCGCTCATGCGGGCGAGATCGCCGGCGCGCTGCGCCTGCTCCAGCTCGATCTTGGCGGCCTCGAGCTGTTCCTTCAGCTTCGATTCGCCGGCGATCTTGTCCTTTTCGGCCTGCCAGCGCGACGTCAGGCCCGCCGATTGCTGCTCGAGATTGGCCAGCTCCGCCTCGAGATTGGCCAGCCGGTCGCGCGACGCTGCGTCGGTCTCCTTCTTCAGCGCCTCGCGCTCGATCTTGAGCTGGATGATGCGGCGATCGAGAGTCTCGATCTCCTCGGGCTTGGACTCCACTTCCATGCGGATGCGGCTGGCGGCCTCGTCCATCAGGTCGATCGCCTTGTCGGGCAGGAAGCGATCGGTGATGTAGCGGTTGGAGAGCGTCGCGGCGCTCACGATCGCGGCATCGGTGATGCGCACGCCGTGGTGCAGCTCGTACTTCTCCTTGAGGCCGCGCAGGATCGAGATCGTGTCCTCGACCGTCGGCTCGCCGACGAACACCGGCTGGAAGCGCCGCTGGAGCGCGGGGTCCTTCTCGACATATTTGCGATACTCGTCGAGCGTGGTGGCGCCGATGCAATGCAGCTCGCCGCGGGCGAGCGCGGGCTTGAGCAGGTTGCCCGCGTCCATCGCGCCCTCGGTCTTCCCGGCGCCGATCAGCTGGTGCATCTCGTCGATGAACAGGATGATGTCGCCTTCGCCGGCCTTCACTTCGTCGAGCACGCCCTTCAGGCGTTCCTCGAACTCGCCGCGATATTTCGCGCCCGCGATCAGGCTGCCCATGTCGAGCGACATGAGCGTGCGGTTCTTGAGATTGTCGGGCACGTCGCCATTGGCGATGCGCAGTGCCAGTCCCTCGGCGATCGCGGTCTTGCCGACGCCGGGTTCGCCGATCAGCACCGGATTGTTCTTGGTGCGCCGGGCGAGGATCTGGATGGTGCGGCGGATCTCTTCGTCGCGGCCGATCACCGGGTCGAGCTTGCCGTCCTTCGCCGCCTGGGTGAGGTCGCGCGCGAACTTCTTGAGCGCGTCATAGCGGTCTTCCGCCCCCGCGGTATCGGCGGTGCGGCCGCCGCGCAGCTGGTTGATCGCGGCGTTGAGCGCCTCCGGCTTCACGCCCGCGGCCTGGAGCGCCTTGCCCGCCGCGGTGTTGAGCGACAGGGCGAGCGCCACGAGCAGCCGCTCGACGGTGACGAAGCTGTCGCCGGCGCGCTGGGCGATCTGCTCGGCCTGGTCGAGCACCCGCACGGCATCATTGTCGAGCCCGGGCGTCTGTTGCGCACCGCCGCCCGAGACCGCGGGAATCTTCGAAAGCGCCAGGTCGGTCTCGCTCAGCGCGCGCCTGGCGTCGCCGCCCGCCGCCTGGATCAGGCCGCTTGCCATGCCCTGCTCGTCCTCGAGCAGCGCCTTCAGGATATGCTCCGGCGCGATCCGTTGGTGATTCATCCGGATCGCGACGGTCTGCGCCGACTGGAGAAAGCCCTTGGCGCGGTCGGTGAATTTCTCGAGGTTCATGCTGGCCCCTTGTTTCGGTCAGCCCGGATGTAGTGTTGCCATTGTGCAACACAAGGGCTGGCGCGCCGGGTGCAGATGCTAGTCCGCCTCGCGCTCTTCGGTATTTGCCTGCGCGACATAATCCCAGATTATGAGCCCGGCTTCGACCAGGTCGTCCGCATAGACCCTGCCGAGCGAACGGAGTTCGAAGATCGGCCGGGTCCGGTTTGGCTTGGTCCCCTTCGAATAGCCGAGCGCGGCGGTGCCGAGCCCGCCGAGCGCCAGCAGGCCGCCCGCGAGCCCGCCGCTGGCCAGCGTGGCCGCGATGCCTGCTACCATGCCGGCCACCCCCAGCGTGATCGCGGCATAGCCGCCGCCACTGATCGAATAGCTGCTGGCATCCAGCTTGGTCCCGTAGCTGCCGAGCGATTCCAGCTCGTCCGCGGCGTCCTGGTTGCCGTGCCGGGCCTGATAGTCCGCCCCGGTGAGCCGATCCTCGTCATTGGCGAGCCCGGAGAACCAGTCGCGCCGGGAGAGATGCTCCGAGAGGTGGCGGGTCTTGGCGTTCGGCTTGCTGAACGCGCGTTCCGGAAATACCGGCGCGCCCTCTTCTTCGTCCTGTTCGCCAATCACCGTGCGGGTGATCGCGAGCAGGACATTGGTCCAGGCAATGCGATTGTTCTGGATCGCCCGCAATTGATCGGGGGGCAGTTGGCGGAGGATCGTGGTGAAGTTGCTGCGCGCCATCAAGGGGCCGGCGGCGCTCTTCGGATAGAGGAGGCCGCCCTGGGCGGCCGCGACGGGCACGTTGACGATCATCCCGATCACCGCGCAGAGATTGTCGATATTGACATGCCCCGCCAGGTGCAGCGCCGTACGGATCCGGGCCTTGTGCGCTTCCACCGCTTCCGAGATGCCCCGATCGGCCGTGCCGCCTTCGGCGAGCGCGTCCCGCACGGTGACATTGGCATTCTCCGGCACCAGGGCATTGATTCGCCTGAGTGCCTCGCCCGAGCGCATCCGGCGTAGGCCGTCCAGCGACAGTCCGACGCTGGCCTGGACCTGCGCCACGCAGCTTGGCGCCGTCGGCCTGATGTCGATGCCCGGAGGTGCGCCCGCATAGCGGCGCGGATAGCTGTTCTGAACCGCGTTCCACTGCGCGGCGATCGCCGTCAGGATCTTCTGCGCCTCCTTGCGCCCGCCGGGCGTGACGTCGTCGATCGGCTTGGTGCGGAATTCGAGGTCGAAGACGCTGCCCGGATCCCGCGGGGCACGTTCCTCCTTGGCTTCGCCGTCCTCCTCCTCCGCATGATGGTCGGGGGGCAAGGGGACCTCGTCGACCGAGGCATCCCAGCCGGGCCCCGTCCACAGGACCTGGCCCTTGACGGGCGGAGCGTCGGTGGTCGAGGTGACGCGGATATCGCCGACCTCCACCTCATAACCGATCGCGCGCTGGACGACCGGTGGCCCGGCGATGCGCTGGACCGGCGCGAGGCCGCCCGGCGCCAGGCCGGATCCAGGCGGTCCCGGCCGTGCGGCCCGCGCGCCCATGGTGTCGGCTTCGCGCTCGAGCCCGGCATCGTCGTTGATCGCGGTGCCGCCGAGCTGCATCGTCGGGCGCACACGGCCCTGCTTCTGCTGGACGACGTGCCAGGCCTCATGCGCCAGGTGGCGTTCCTGGCCGGGGCCGAGATGGATCTCGCTGCCCTGGGTGTGGGCGAGCGCCTGGAACCGGGCCGGCCGGGCCGAGTTGCGGTGGACGCGCACATCGTCGAGCGCGATGCCCGAGAGCGATTCCATGCCGCTCTTCAGCCGGTCGGGCAGGCCGGTGCGGTTGGGCCCGGCGGCGGTGCGCGCCACGCCAAGGGCACGCGATGCGGCATAGTCGGCGATCGTTTCCCGCGGTGCCGCGATGTTCGCGGCGGCGCCGGGACGCCCCGGCATCGCGGCACGCTGCCCTATGGCCGGGCTGGTGCTGCCCGCCCGGCCGCCCTGCCCGCGCGTCGTGCCCATGGGCCTATGCTGGAATGGGGCTTGCATCGGCCTCCCTCGGCGGCCCCCGGTGCCGCGGGCTTCCGCCGCGGGGGAGCGATCTAGGACATGTCGGTATCGTCATCATCGAGCTCGGGGAACAGTTTGGGCAGCGGTGAACTGGTCCAGCTGCTGGTACTGGTCCAGCTGCTGGTGAAGCCGCTGAAGGGCGACGTGCCGTGCGACGACGTGGGGAAGCCGCCGGTACCGAAGCCCGGCGAGACGGGCGGCTTCGACGGTACGAGCGGGCTGGAGGTGGTCCCCGGGCCGAAGAAGGAGGCGCCGAACCCGCTCGAACCGGGGGGCGATCCCGAGCCGGCGCCCGTTCCGCCATGCTGCGGCGCCTGGGGCTGCGCCTGCGGCTGGGCTTGCGCCGGCGCGCGCGACAGGAGCTGGCGCAGCGCAGTGAATACGCCGGTATAGTCGGCGGGCGCGCGCAGGGAATCGAGATACTGGACGGCGAGCCCGTGCTGGGTGCGCGTCACCCGCACCGTGATCCAATGGAGCTGCTTGGTCGCGGCGTTCACATGGCCCTGTATGTTCAGGATCAGCGTCAGCGAAGGGATCGTGCCCAGCATGAAGGCGCGTACCGGCTGCAGCGAGGCCACTTCGCCCTGGCCGATCTGCATGTGCGCCAGCCATGCCAGGTCGTTCTGGTTGATATGGTCGACCACCGCTCCCACCTGGCCGATATTGCCCATGACCGGGATGTCGGTCGCGCCCGCCGTCGCCAGCATCTGCCGGATCGCGTTCTCGTCGATATTGTTCGCGAAATTGCCGAGCGCGTTGAGCCCGGCGTGATTGGCCACATCGGCCTGGACGGCCTGGGCGGTCGGGTCCCGGCCGACGATCGCCAGGGCATTGCGCGCGGCCATCTGTCCGCATTCGGCGAACACTTGCTCGAGTGCCGCCAGCCTTTGCCCGGCAGCGCCATGCGGGTCCTCCGGATTGGTGTGGAAAATGAGGTCGCGGCGAAGGACCGGGGCAGCCTGGCGATAGGTGTGGTTGAGCGCGCCGAGCAGCTGATTCAGATGCAGTAGCGCCGCGGGGGAGAGCAGGTTGGCGTTCGTCGCCACATTGCGCGCATATTGCACCTGGGCGGCAAAGAGGCCGCGATTGCCGTCGTCCTGGTCGCCTTGCGGCTGCAGCAGGCGCAACAGGTCGTCCGCCACGCCGACCACGTTCGCCTGCAGGTTGAGCATATGCTGCGACGGCTGCGGCACCGGTATGCCGAAGATCGGCAACTGCGTGGGCGGTGCCGTGGTCGTCACGGGCAGCGGCCCGGTGGACTGCGTCGTGCTCGATTGCGGGACGGTCGATTGCGGAACGCTGGACGGCGGCGCTTTCGGCACGATCGGGCCGAGCGCGCGCAGCCGCTTGCGCTGCTCCTTCGATCCGCCCTTGCGTGCCGGCAGGAAGGTGGAGCCGGTCTTGCTGCCGAACGACTTGTGGAAGCTGGTCTCGCCGCGCTCGCGCTTGCGCAGCTCCTCCAGGAAGTCGTCCTGGGTGCGCTGCGAATGATGCTCGGTGCGCATCGGATCGGATATCAGCCCGACCGAGAGGAGCCCGCCCAGGCCCGCCCGGCCTTCGCTGGTCAGGTCGCCGAATTTGACGGTCGGGTCGCTCTCCAGGAAGGTCAGGACGTTCTTGGCGCGTGCCCGTTTGACCGTTTCGGTCTCATTGTCGGAAAGCTCGTCGACGAAGTCGGAATAGTCCTTGTCGACCTTCTTGTGGCCCTTGCCATAGTCCTTGGCGCGATAGCCCACCATGCCCTGCGCTCGCTTGGTGGTCTCCTGGGGCGTGTCGAACGCTTCGCCGCCGCGCGAGATTGTCTTGCTGCCGAACGGATAATGGACCCGCACGGTGCGCGGCTGGCTCTGGAAGCTTTCCCGGATCAGGCCGATCGCGCCCAGGCCGCTGATGCCCTGGCTCGTCGCGATCTGCTGGACGTTGAACTCGGTCTGGGTCGTCGGAAGGGCCGTGCCCTGGGTCGTGCTGCTGGAAGGGATGCTCGGGGTGCTGGACGGCGGCGCACCGGTGTGGCCGGGCACGACAGGCGTGGAACCGGGAAGCGAGGAACCGGGCGGCGTGGCGCTGGGCAGGCCGGGAGTGAGCGTGCTCCCCGGACCCGTCGTGCTCGAGGACGGCGCGCCGACCCGGGCATGGATGTTGCCCTGACCGCGCACCGTGCCGCAGCTGAAGGTGAACCAGCCATGGACGCCGATCGCCAGGAGCACGCCATTCTGCCGGACGCCGGCATTGGTCGTCACGTCGAAGGTCTGGCCGATATCGGTGGCATCGACTCTGATGCACTGGGCCGCGGGCGATGCCGGCGCGAAGGCCGGTGCGGCCGGCCCCGCGCCCCCATGCAGCAGCGGTGCGCGCGTCGCCCGGGCGCCCATAGCATCGGCTTCG
Source organism: Sphingomonas sp. IBVSS2 (assembly GCF_002127225.1). Taxonomy (GTDB): domain Bacteria; phylum Pseudomonadota; class Alphaproteobacteria; order Sphingomonadales; family Sphingomonadaceae; genus Sphingomonas. Next base: position 103,935 of record NZ_NFUR01000001.1, on the reverse strand, counting down.
TCCTCCAGCGCGATGTCCGCGTTGACCGGGACGCCGCCGGCCCGCTGCGTCGCGCGTACCCGGCCTTGTTTCTGCTGGACGACGTGCCATGCCTCGTGCGGCAGATGGCCTTCCTTGCCCGGCGCCAGATGGATGTCGCTCCCCTGCGCAAATGCATGCGCCTGAAGCTGCGCGGGCCGGGCGGAGTTGCGATGCACGCGGACATCGTCGAGCGCGATGCCGGAAAGCGTCTCGATGCCCGTCTTCAGTCCATCGGGCAGGCCGGTGCGGTTGGCCGCCACTGCGGCGCGTGCCAGGCCGGAGGCGCGCGAGCGGGCATAATCGGCGATCGTCTCGCGCCCGGGCGCCAGGTGCGCGGGTGCGGCGCGCTGCGCTACGGGCTGGGCATCCGTTGCGGGCGGGCGCGCCTGCGGGGCCTGCGCGGGTCGGCCGGGCCTGGGTTGCAGGCGAGCATGCATCCGCCTTCCTCTTCACCGTCTTGCCGCGACTATGACCCAGGCAGCCGCAAAGAGGAACGGCGATTAGCTTCGTTATGGCGGTTGCCGCTACGGTTTCCGTAATGTGTCCAGAAGCTGTAACTTCACGGTCGCGCAACTGACATCGCAGCTACGCGATGTTGCAACGCACAAATTCTAGCTCCCCGACTGCCGGGCACCGTGCCCGCGCCGAAAACAAACCCTTGGGGGGAACCCGCCATGCGCAAGCTTTCCATTCTGCTCGCCGGCACTTCGATGCTGCTTTCCGGTGCCGCCTTCGCGCAGGACGCGCCGGCCGGGCCGGTGCCCGCCGCCGACGACGGCGCGGACCAGAACCATATCGTCGTGATCGGCCGCGGCGAGACCCGCCAGGTCCAGCAGCTCTCCAGCAGCGACATCGCCGAACTCGCCGCCGGCACCAGCCCGCTGAAGGCGATCGAGAAGCTGCCCAGCGTCAACTTCCAGTCCGCCGATCCCTTCGGCGCCTATGAATGGGCGACGCGCGTCTCGATCCGCAGCTTCAACCAGAACCAGCTCGGCTTCACGCTCGACGGCATTCCCCTGGGCGACGCCAGCTACGGCAATGTCAACGGCCTCCACATCAGCCGTGCGATCACCAGCGAGAATGTCGGCGTGGTCCGGGTGTCGCAGGGCGCTGGCTCGCTCGGCACCCAGGCGACCAATAATCTGGGCGGCACGCTGGAATTCTTCTCGCGCGATCCGTCGGACCAGTTCGGCATCCATGCCGAGGGCACCTATGGCAGCGCGAACACCAAGCGCCTCTTCGGCCGGATCGAGAGCGGCGATATCGGCGGCGGCGTGAAGGCCTATGCCTCCTATGTCTATTCGGACATGGACAAGTGGAAGGGCTGGGGCGCGCAGCGCACCAACCAGGCGAACGGCAAGATCGTCGCTCCGCTGGCCGATGACGTGCGCCTGGTCGGCACCCTCAGCTATTCGGATCGCCGCGAGAACGACTATCAGGACCTGTCGCTCGGCATGATCAAGCGTCTCGGCTACCGGTGGGACAATATCTCGAACGACTATGCGCTCGCGGTTCGCATCGCCGATATCGCGAACAATCGCGGCGATACCGGTGCCCCGGTGTCGAACGCGGCGGCGGGAACGGTCTATCCGGCGCCCTTCGCGACGGTGGACGATGCCTATTTCGACGCGGCGGGCCTGCGCCGCGACTGGCTGGGCTCGCTTGGCGTCGAGGGCGAGAGCGGCGGCCTGCGCTTCGCGCTCAAGGGCTATTACCACAATAATCACGGCCAGGGCCTGTGGTTCACGCCCTATGTGCCCAGCCCGGGCGGCACCTCGCCCATCTCGATCCGCACCACCGAGTACGACATCAATCGCAAGGGCGTGTTCGGCCATACCGGCGGAAAGCTGGGCGAGCACAACGACGTGACCATCGGCTTCTGGTACGAGCGCAACGATTTCCAGCAGGCCCGCCGCTTCTATGCCCTGTCGAGCCGCACCGCGCCGTCGCGCCGCAGCCGCGATTTCCAGTCGAACCCGTTCTTCACCCAATGGGACTATGACTACACGACGGACACCTTCCAATATTATGTCCAGGACAAGCTGACCTTCGGCGACCTGACGCTGAACCTGGGCTGGAAGGGCTTCAAGGTGAAGAACGCGGCCGATCCGAACGTTGCCGGCACGCTGGCGCGCGGCAAGATCGACGTGACCGACTGGTTCCAGCCGACCGCGGGCTTCAACTATCGCCTCGGCGCCGGTGCCGAGCTGTTCGGCGGCTTCACCCAGGTGACCCGTGCCTTCGTCGCCTCGGCCACCAGTGGCCCGTTCGCGACCACCCAGGCCGGCTTCAACGCGCTGCTCTCGGGCTCGACCAGGCTCAAGCCCGAGCAGTCGGACACCTGGGAGCTGGGCGGCCGCCTGCGCTCGGGGCCGTTCACCGGCTCGCTCGCCGGCTATTATGTCAACTTCCGCAACCGGTTGCTCGGCGTCACCACCGGCGCCGGCATCGTCGGCAATCCGGTGACGCTGCAGAATGTCGGCGACGTCCGCGCCATCGGCTTCGAAGCGACCGGCGATCTCCGCCTGGGCAGCGGCTTCGGCGCATTCGTCTCGTACAGCTATAATGACTCGACCTATCGCGACGATGTGCGCAATGCGGCCGGCACGCTGCTCGCGGCGACCAAAGGCAAGACCGTGGTCGATGCCCCCAAGCACCTGCTCAAGGGCGAACTGACCTACGATCTTGCCGGCTTCAACGCCCGTATCGGCGCCAACTATATGAGCCGGCGCTATTTCACCTACACCAACGACCAGTCGATCGCCGGCCGCGTGCTGGTCGACGCCACGCTCGGCTACAAGTTCGACCTAGGCGGCCGCAGCCTGGAGATCCAGGCCAACGCGACCAACCTGTTCGACAAGAAATATGTCTCGACGATCGGCACGAACGGCTACGGCAATTCGGGCGACAACCAGACGCTGATGGTCGGTGCGCCGCAGCAGTTCTTCGTGACGCTGAAGGCGGGGTTCTGAGCCTCTCCTCCCCACGGACAGCAAAGGGGGAGGGCAGCGGGAAGGGCCGGGGCGCAAGCTCCGGCCTTTTCCGTGCGGCGCGGCGCGGCTGGGCCGCGCGCGCCTATAGCTCGGGCACGTAATGCCCCTGGTCGTCATCCGCGAACAAGGCGACATAGACTTGCTTGTCGCCGTCGCCGATGTCGATGTAGCTTTGAAATTTGAGCGTCTTCAGGTCGTAGGTGACGAGCCGCACCCAGATCGTCTCATCGACCTCTTCGTTGAGCGCGTCGACGAACGCCGCGATGTCGCGCGCATCGACGGCCACATCCACGGTCAGGCCCGCTTCGCTGGCGGCGTCGGAGAGCTGCTTCTCGGTGAAGCCATAGTGCCGCATCGTGTCCCAGAAGCACTCCCCACCGTCGCGAATGCCGACCGTGTTCGGATTGAATCTGTGGCCGAAATACTTCACCGTATCTTCCTGCGCGACCGCTTTCCGGTCTCTCGGCTTTTTCGTGGGCCGCCGTTCGTCGCTGCTGCTGCTACTGCTACTGCTGCTGCTGTCGTCCTCGATCGATATTTTCGACTTTGACGAGCTGCTGGTCCGTTTCTTCGATTCTGCCTTGGATTTGCGCGAGTAGCGGCGTTCGCGGGGTGAAATGGAAGAGAAGGTATAGGGCGTGCCGCCCTCTTTCGGCTTCTGGTCTTCGTCTTCCTCATCCGATGAATGGAACAGGTCGCCGCGCGTCTGCAGATAGGTCTCATATTCGAGCTGGCTCTTGTACTTGGCCTTCGAATCGAGCGTGTTCGATCCCAATATGCCGTGCCTGTCCTCGCCGCGGTTCGTGGATTTGGGGCCGTTATAGGTCGTGTACGGATTGAGCTGGAGCAGCTTGCGGGCGACCAGGTGGAAGCGCGAGCCGATGCCGTGATCGACATCGCTCTTCAGCAGCAGGACGAACTCGTCGTAGAGGCTGCGATAATCGAGCCCGTAGCGCTTGAGCACATCGCTGTCGTCACCCAGGCCATATTCCGACTGCATCAGGGAAATGGCCCGCTCGGGCGTCTCGACCTGATCGAGGAGCTCGAGATGCTGGCCCTTGGCCAGCCGATGCTGCAGCCTCTCTTCGAAGGCGATGAACGACAGCGAATGCGGCCCCTGATCCTGGTGGCGTACCTTGGCGGTAGGCAAGGTGTTGGCGTGGCCATAGGGCGTGGGAACCCGGCGGTCCCGGTTCTGGCTCGTCGTGATCGCCTTGGCGAGCACGCCGGAGTTGCCCGCCAGCTTTTCGTCGAATTTCTGGGCTTCTTTCCGCGACGCGAAAGTGGTCAGCCGCTTGCCTCTTGGTACCACTTCCAGATCGGAATAATAGACGAAGTCGCCCTCGTCATTCTGGATGTGGAGAACCGAGCGCTGGACGACGGGGGTCGCGATTCCGGCCCGTTGCACCGGGGCCGTCGATCCGGCCGGCCCGCCGCCCGTTCGCTCGGCGCGCTGGCCCATCCGGTCGGCCTCGTGCTCAAGCCCGGCATCGTCGTTGATCGATGTGCCGTTCAGATCGAAACTGGGGCGCACGCGGCCCTGCTTCTGCTGCACCACGTGCCAGGCCTCGTGCGGCAAGTGGCGTTCCTGCCCGGGGGCAAGATGGATCTCGCTGCCCTGGGTATAGGCCTCGGCCTGGACGGTGGCGGGCCGGCTCGATCCGCGATGCACGCGGACATCGTCCATCGACAGGCCCGACAGCGTTTCGATGCCGCTCTTCAGCCCGTTGGGCAGGCCGGTGCGATTGGGCGCGGTAAGGCCGACCGAGGCGGGGAGCGCATGATAGGGCGCCGGTGCCGCAGCGCGTTGCACCGGCGCAGGCCCGGCAGGCCCGGCGGGCCCGGTCGCGGCCGGGCGATCGGCAATCGGCTTGCGCTTGGCGGACTGGTACACGGCGGGTCGAGTCCTCGCACGGCGGGTGCCGGAGCGTGCCGTCTTTCCGCCTGGCGGAAAAGCGAAGAAAGCCCCGTTTCCGCGCCGCTCAGTTCTTCGCCGGTGCCGGCAGGGTGATCGAGATCGCCTTCGGTGCCGTGGCCGCCGGCGCGTTCGCCGGTCGCGGTGCCTTGGGCGCATCCCTGGCATAGCGTTCGCCGAAGCTGTTGCCCTGGTACCAGCGCGGCTCCTGATCGGTATCGGCGATCTCGCGCGCGATCAGATAGTTGATCTTCGCGAACCTGGCGCCGGCCTGCCAGTCGAACGGCTGGCGGATATCGTCGCTCACCTTGTGGTAGTGCGCCTTCAGGAAGTCGCGGAACGCCTTCTCGCCGCCATTCCTGAAGCCGGTGACGAGGAAGATCGACGGCACGCCGGCCTTGACGAAACTATAGTGATCCGAACGGAGGAACAGCTGCTCTTCGGGCATCGGGTCGGGCGAGAGCGCCACGCCCATCTTCGCCGCCGCGCGCGCGACGATCGGCCCGAGCGTCGAATGCTCGGCGCCGAAGGCGACCACGTCCTGGAAATCATAGAGCAGGATCGGCATGTCGAGATTGACGTCGGCCACCACCTTGCCGCTGCCCACGACCGGATAGCGCGCGAGGAATTCGGAGCCGATCAGCCCGTCCTCCTCGGCGGTGAGCGCGACGAACAGGATCGAGCGGCGCGGACGCTTGCCGCTCTGCACAAAGGCGCGCGCGGCCTCCAGCATCGTCGCCACGCCCGCGGCATTGTCCATCGCGCCGTTGTAGATCTTGTCCTCGCCCTCCAGGCCCGGATCGGTGCCCTCATGGTCGAGATGCGCGGAGAGCACGACATATTCATTGGCGAGCTTCGGATCCGATCCCGGCAGGATGCCGATCACGTTCTCGCTCTTCTTCACCGAGACGATGCTGGTCCGCTGCAGCGTGAGCCGCGGCTTGAGCGCGAAGCTGCCCGGCGCGGCGCCCGGGGCGGCGAGCATGGCATAGAGCTGGTCGGCGCGCATCGGCGCGTCCTTGAACAATGCATCGGCGGCGGCGCCCTTCACATAGGCGCCGATCCTGAGCCCGGGGTTCTCGCCCCTGGGGAAGCCGTCCGGGCTCAGCCAGTTGGTCTGCGGGCCCTGGAAATAGGTGACGGCCTGGGCCCAGGGAAAGGCGTCCTTCAGATTGTCCGGCGTGACGAGGTAGATCAGGCCGAGCGCGCCGTGCCTGCCGGCGATGGCGGCCTTGTCGATCTTGCCGGGTTCGGTGCCCGGCGGATTGCCGAGCAGCGCGACGACGAACTTGCCGGTGGCGTCGACCCCGGCATAGTCGGCCTCCCTGCCATGGCCGACGAACACCGCGTCGGCGGTTAGGGTCTGGGTCTCGTTGCCATAGAGCGGGCTCGGGCCGAACAGCACGTCCTGGCCGCTCGCGAACCGCTTCGCGCCGACCGCGATCGAGGCGGGCTTCCCGGCGTCGAGCACATAGTCGGCGATGTCGACCGGCTGGTACCAGCCTTGCGTCCCGCCGGGCTTGAACCCCATCGCGTCGAAACGGCTGGAGACATAGCGTGCCGCGATCTCGAACCCCTGGGTCCCATTGTCGCGCCCGCCGAGCAGATCGTCGGCGAGGAACTCGACATGCGCGCGCACCTCGTCGGGGCTGAACACCGGTTCCCCGGTCCCCGCCTGCGCCCAGGCCGCCGCCGGTGCCAGGGCGAGCGCCAGCGCGATGAGAAACGATTTGCGGTGCACGGATTTCTCCCCGGAATGGCGCAGTTTTCCGCAGGCTAGAGCAAATGAATGCAGGCGCAACCGGCTTGCGGCGGGCCTGCCCGGCGCTATGCTCGCCCCCTCTCTTGTCTCTCGGGGAAACAACTACATGAAATCCTTCCGGATGCTTTGCGGCGCGTCGATCTGTGCGCTGGCGATTGGCGCCGCCGCGCCCGTATTCGCCCAGCAGGCGCCTGTCGCCGCCGCGGCCGCCCCGGCACAGGCCAAGCCGGTTCCGGTGGCCGAGCTCGTGAAGAAGATCGACATCCCCTATGAGGGCTTCACGCTCCCGAACGGCCTGCGCGTGCTGGTCCACACCGATCGCAAGGCGCCGATCGTCGCGGTCTCGACCTGGTACGATGTCGGCTCGAAGCACGAACCCGCCGGCAAGACCGGCTTCGCGCACCTGTTCGAGCACCTGATGTTCAACGGTTCGGAAAATGCCCCGGGCGACTTCTTCGAGCCGCTCAAGCAGGTCGGCGCCACCGATTTCAACGGCACCACCAGCTTCGATCGCACCAACTATTTCGAGACCGTGCCGCGCCCGGCGCTCGATCGCGCGCTGTTCCTCGAGAGCGACCGCATGGGCTATCTGCTCGGCGCGATCACCCAGGACGTGCTCGACGAGCAGCGCGGCGTCGTCCAGAACGAGAAGCGCCAGGGCGACAACCAGCCCTATGGCCTGGTCTTTTACAAGGTGCTCGAGGAGCTGCTGGGCACCACGCCCTATGGCCACAACGTGATCGGCTCGATGGCCGATCTCGATGCCGCAAGCCTCGACGACGTCAAGAACTGGTTCCGCGCGCATTACGGCCCGAACAACGCGATCCTCGTCCTCGCCGGCGATGTCGACGTCAAGGAAGCCCGGCCGCTGGTCGAGAAATATTTCGGCGCGATCCCGGCCGGTCCGAAGAGCGTGCTGCCGAAGGTCACCGTGCCGACGCTGGCCGCGCCCAAGACGGTGACGATCAAGGACAGCGTCGCCGCCACCCTGATCCTGCGCAGCTGGGCGGTGCCCGGGCTGAACGACAAGGATGCGACGGCGCTCAACGTCTTCGCCTCGGTGCTGGGCGGCCTCGCCAGCTCGCGGCTCGACAATGAACTGGTCCGCAAGGACAAGACCGCCGTCCAGGTGTCGAGCAACGTCCAGTCGCTGGCGCAGATCGGCATCTTCATGGTCCAGGCGGTGGTGAAGCCCGGCGTCGATCCGGCGGTGGTGTCGAAGCGCCTCGACGAGGTGCTGGCCGATCTCCTCAAGAACGGGCCGACCGCGGACGAAGTGAAGCGCGTCGCCACCACCAATGTCTCCGGCCGCATCGCGGGGCTCGAATCGGTCGGCGGCTTCGGCGGCAAGGCGGTGGCGCTCGCGTCGGGCGAACTCTATTCGGGCGACCCGCTCCACTTCAGGAAGGAGCTGGAAGCGATGGCCCGGGTCACGCCGGCCGAAGTGACCGCGGCGGCGAACAAGTGGCTCAACCGGCCCGCGCTTACCGTGATGGTCGTGCCCGGCCAGCGGGAGGCCTATCAGGAAGCGACTGCCGTCGCCGCCAAGCCGGCGGAGGGCCCCAAGGCCGAGCCGGTGAAGGGCACCCGCGGCGCATTGCCCGCCGTCGCCCCGATCGGCGACCTCGTCTTCCCCAAGGTGGAGCGCACCCGGCTCTCGAACGGCATCGAACTGGCCTATGCGTATCGCAACGCCGTGCCGGTCACCCAGATCGAGATGAGCTTCGATGCCGGCGTCGCCGCCGATCCCGCGGGCAAGCTCGGCACCCAGCGCCTGACGCTCAACATGATGGACGAAGGCACGACCAGCCTCGATTCGACTGCGCTCGCCGAGGCGCGTGAGCGGCTGGGCGCGACCATCGGCTCGGGCAGCTCGGCCGATCGCACCTATCTGGGCGTCGATGCGCCGAGCCCCAACCTGGCCGGTGCGCTCGATCTGTTCGCCGATGTGGTGGAGCGGCCCGCCTTCGCGCCGGCCGAGATCGAGCGCGTGCGCGGCCAGATGCTCGCCGGCATCGCGCAGGAGCTGACCAGCCCGACGGGCCTGTCCGGCCGCATGGTGCCGCGCGTGCTCTACGGTGCGGGCAGCCCCTATGCCAAGCTGGGCGCCGGCTCGGGCGATCCGGCGGTGGTGAAGACGATCACGCGCGACGATCTGGTCGCGTGGCACAATGCCTGGATCCGCCCGGACAAGGCCAAGATCTTCGTCGTCAGCGACCGCCCGCTCGCCGAGATCAAGGCCGCGCTCGAGGCGCGCTTCGGCGGCTGGAAGAGCGAAGGGGCGGCCGGCACCAAGGCCTTCACGGCCTCGACCCAGGCGATGACGCCCAGGATCATCCTGATCGACCGGCCCAATTCGCCCCAGTCGCAGATCGTCGCGGCGCAGCTGACCGGCGTCGATCCCTTCTCGGACACGCTGGCGGTGGCGACCGCGAACCAGGCGCTCGGCTCGGGCTTCCTGTCGCGCATCAACATGGATCTGCGCGAGGCCAAGCACTGGTCCTATGGCGCGGGCGGCGGCTATTCCTTCCTGGAGCACGCCGTGCCCTATACGATCAGCGCTCCGGTCCAGGCGGACAGGACGGGCGATTCGATCAAGGCGATCCAGCAGCAGGTGCGCGACTTCCTGACCAGCAAGGGCGTGACGCCCGAGGAGCTGACGCGCGAAGTCAATGGCTCGACTCGCGAGCTGCCCGGCCGCTTCGAGACGTCGGACGCCGTGCTCAGCGCGATGCAGCAGAACGACCTGCGCCGCCGTCCGGACGACTATTTCAGCACCATCGCACAAAAATATCGCACGCTCACCGTACCCCAGCTTGACGCTGCGGCACGCGCGGCTCTCGACCCGAACAAGTTCGTTTTCGTGGTCGTCGGCGATGCCGCGAAGGTCCGGCCGCAGCTTGACAGCATCGGTCTCCCCGTCGAGGTGGTCCCCGCAGCGTCGCTGGCAAGCACCAAGCCGGCGGCCAACTAATCAGGAGAGTTCTCATGGCGAATGTGGACGGCAGCTGGAACACGGTCGTGAAGTCGCCGCTGGGCGACCAGGCGGCAGTGTTCACCGTGACGAGCAACGGCGACACCTTCACCGGCACCTTCGCCGGCGCGATGGGCAATGCCGAAGCCAAGGACGGCAAGACCGATGGCGACAAGCTGAGCTGGACGATGGACGTCTCGGTTCCCATGCCGATGACGCTCACCGGCGAGGCGACCGTGGACGGCGACAACATGACCGGCACCGTCACGGCGGGTGCGTTCGGCGCCTTCCCGCTCACCGGCACGCGCGCCTGAGCGCACGCGCCCGGCCAGGGTAACCAGGCGCCCGTCCCGCACCGCGCGGGGCGGGCGCCTTGCTGTTCGGAGAAAGCGCGGAAGCGGGGAGCGAACCGCACCCCCCCCGCTTCCGCAAGACGCGGAGCCGCCGGGCCAGGGCCCCGTGCCTTCCCGGACCGGCGCCCGTCGAGCGCACCAGAGCAGGACGCAGGCGCCGGCCGGGCCCGTTCTCTCGCAGCCGGCCGCGCAACGCTGATGCGGCCGGCAAGGAGAAATGGTGCAGGCGGGAGCGTTGCGTGCCGGCGCGGTGCCGCTATGTGCTGAACGCCAGTTCACAAAGGGGGATACATGCCGGGCGGTCTGGTCGCATTGCTGGATGACGTTGCCGCGCTCGCCAAGCTGGCGGCGGCCTCGCTGGACGACGTGGCGGGGGCCGCGGGGCGCGCCGGCACCAAGGCGGCGGGGGTGGTGATCGACGATGCCGCGGTCACGCCGCGCTATGTCGTCGGCCTCACCCCGGACCGCGAGCTGCCGATCATCTGGAAGATCACGCTCGGCTCGCTCCGCAACAAGCTGCTCTTCATCCTGCCGGTCGCGCTCGCGCTCAGCGCCTTCGCACCCTGGGCGGTGACGCCGCTGCTGATGCTCGGCGGCGCCTATCTGTGCTTCGAGGCGGTAGAGAAGATCGTCGAGGCGCTGGCCGGGCATCATGCCGAGGCGGAAGTCGCCGAGATCGACACGCCGGCCGAACTGGAGAAGCGCCAGGTCGCCGGCGCGGTGCGCACCGATTTCATCCTGTCGGCGGAGATCATGGCGATCGCGCTGGCCGAGCTGCCCGATGCGTCGCTCGGCATGCGCGCGGCGGCGCTGGCGGCGGTGGCGATCGCGATCACGGTCGGCGTCTATGGCGTGGTCGCGCTGATCGTGAAGATGGACGATATCGGGCTGCACCTGAGCAAGCGCCCCTCGGCGATCGCGCAGCGCACGGGCAGGCTGCTGGTCCAGGCGATGCCGGTCCTGCTCCAGGCGCTGTCGCATATCGGCGTGGCGGCGATGGTCTGGGTCGGCGGCGGCATCCTGTTGCACGGGCTGGAGGTGTTTGGCCTGAATGTCGTGCCGCATTTCGTGCACCACCTCGCCGAGGCGGCGGGCCACGCAGTGCCGTTCGCGGGCGGCTTCGTGGCGTGGCTGGTCGGCGCGATCGGCGCGGGGATCTGCGGGATGATCGTCGGCGCAGCGATCGTCGGAGTGCTCCACCTGGTGCCGGGGAAGAAGGGGCACTGACCCCAACGCTCCCCTCCCTGCAAGGGAGGGGCAGTCGGGCTAGCGCCGCACCCGGGTCACATGCCCCATCTTCCGCCCCGGCCGGGCATCGCCCTTGCCGTAGAGATGGAGATGCGTGCCCGGTTCGGCGAGCAGCTCGGCCCAGCGGTTCGCCTGGTCGCCGATCAGGTTCTCCATCTCGATGCCGGTGCCGGTGAGCCCGGTGCTGCCCAGCGGCAGCCCGCAGATCGCGCGGATATGGTTCTCGAACTGCGAGCATTCGGCGCCTTCGATGGTCCAATGCCCCGAATTGTGCACGCGCGGCGCCATCTCGTTGAACACCGGCCCGTCGTCGGTCGCGAAGAATTCCAGCGTCAGCACGCCGACATGGCCCAGCGCCTCGGCCACCCGGCCGGCGAGCGTCGCCGCCTCGGTCCAGTGGCGTGCGATCTCGGCGGGCGCGGGCACGGTCGACTTGTCGAGGATGCCGTCCTTGTGCTCGTTCCAGGGCGGCGGATAGCTGGCCAGCGAACCGTCCACCCCGCGCACCGTGATGATCGAGAATTCGTGGCTGAACGTCACAAAGCCTTCGAGGATCGCCGGCCGCTCGCCGATCTCCTCCCAGGCCGAAGCCGCTTCGGCCGCGTCGCGGATGCGCACCTGGCCCTTGCCGTCATAGCCCAGGCGCAACGTCTTCAGGATCGCGGGCGCACCGATCTCCGCGATCGCGGCGTCGAGCTGCGCGCGGGTCTCGACCAGCGCCCAGGGCGCGGTCCGGCCGCCCAGCGCGGCGACGAACGCCTTCTCCCGCGCCCGGTCCTGCGCGATCGACAGGCTCTGCGCGCCGGGGCGCACCGGCACCTTGCCGGCGAGGAACTCCACCGGCCCGATCGCGATGTTCTCGAACTCATAGGTGATCACGTCGCACTGGGCAGCGAGCTCGTCGAGCACGATGCGGCTGTGATAGTCGGCGCGGGTGTAGCTGGAGGCGGTCTGCGCGGCGACGCTCTCTTCGTCGGGCGCGAGCACATGGGTGCGATAGCCGAGCTGCGCGGCGGCGACGGCGAGCATGCGGCCGAGCTGGCCCCCGCCCAGGATGCCGATCGTCGAGCCGGGGGGCAGCGCATCGCTCATTCGGGATCGATCGCCACGCCTTCGGTCTGCGCCGCGCGCCAGGCCTGGAGGCGCTGGCTGAGCGCTTCGTCCGAAGTCGCCAGGATCGCGGCGGCGAGCAGCCCGGCATTGATCGCCCCGGCCTTGCCGATCGCCAGCGTGCCCACGGGGATGCCGCCGGGCATCTGGGCGATCGAGAGCAGGCTGTCCATGCCCTTGAGCGCCTTGGACTCGACCGGCACGCCGAGCACCGGCAGGTGCGTCATCGAAGCGGCCATGCCGGGCAGATGGGCCGCGCCGCCGGCCCCGGCGATGATCACCTTGAGGCCGCGTCCGGCCGCGCCGGTGGCATAGTCGTAGAGCCGCTGCGGGGTGCGGTGCGCCGAGACGACCTTGGTCTCGTGCGGCACACCGAGCTTCTCGAGCACCTTGGCGGCGTGGTGCATCGTCTCCCAGTCGGAAGTGCTGCCCATGATGATGCCGACCAGAGGTGCCACGTCTTGCCCCGTCTCGTGTGGAAGGCGCGTTCCTAGAGGGGAGGGGCGGGGAGGGCAACCCATCCCCGCTGGAAGAACCAGCCTTGCCGTAATAGCATCGGCCGATGCTGCTCGCTCTCGCCCTGCTCGCCGCCGGTCAACCCCCCTTCCCGACACGGACGGGGCAATGCCAATGGGTGCGGGGCGGCTTCTACGTGGCCAATGGCAGCGGCATCAACCGGCTCTGGGTCCGTGGCACGAAGCATGTGTTGAACCTGCACGATGCCGACAGCGAGAAAGAGGCGCCGCCGGCAATACGGCGCTTCTGGGACGGTCGCCCATTCGAGCAGCGGCTATGGGGCGAGTTCTACGTCTGCGCCCGGGCACGCTATATCCCGGGCCACATGCAGCGCGTCCGCATTCTGCGCACGCGCCGCACCGTGATCACCGGCTGAGATCTCACCGCTCGCTGAGATAATAGCGATCCAGCGCGTTCAGCTGGTCGTCCAGTTCATAGACGATCGGCTGGCCGGTCGGGATCTCCAGGTTGACGATCTCGTCGTCGGGAATGCCCGAGAGATGCTTCACCAGCGCGCGCAGCGAATTGCCGTGCGCGGCGATCAGCACGCGCTTGCCGGCCTTGAGTTCCGGTGCGATCCGTTCCTCCCAATAGGGCAGCACGCGCGCGATCGTGTCCTTCAGGCTTTCGGTCTGCGGGATCGCCACGCCGCGATAGCGCGCGTCCCTGGCCAGGTCCCAGGGCGACCCCGCTTCGGGGAGCGGCGGCGGCACGTCGAAGCTGCGGCGCCAGATCTTCACCTGCTCGTCGCCGTGCAGTGCCGCGGTCTCGGCCTTGTTGAGCCCGGTCAGCCCGCCATAATGGCGCTCGTTGAGCTTCCAGCTCTTCTCCTCGGGCAGCCAGAGGCGCCCCATCGCCTCCAGCGCCAGGTGCAGCGTCTTGATCGCGCGGCTCTGGAAGCTGGTGAAGCACAGGTCGAAGTCGAGCCCCTTCTCCTGCATCAGCGCGCCGGCGGCGGTCGCTTCCTGCACGCCCTGCTCGGTCAGGTCGACGTCCCACCAGCCGGTGAAGCGGTTCTCGAGGTTCCAGGCCGATTGGCCGTGGCGGATCAGGACGAGCTTGGGCATGCGAACTCCTTGCAACCGGTTGCGAGCGTCCTTAGCGGCAGGAGCGGCGGGGACAAGGGAGACAGGCGATGGCGATCGTTCGGGAGACTCTGGTGTACCATGGCCCTGGCGGCCCCTTCGAAGGCGTGGTCGCCTATGAGGACGAAGTGACGACGCTGCGCCCGGGCGTGCTGGTGCTGCCCAATGTGCTCGGCCAGAAGGAAGCCGACAACGTCCATGCCGAGAACCTCGCCAAGCTCGGCTATGTCGCGCTGGCGGCCGACATCTATGGCCAGGGCAAGCGCGTGACGCACGCCTCCCCCAATCGCAGCGAATATATGGATGCCCTCAACGCCGATCGGGCGCTGCTGCGCGCCCGGCTGGCGGCTTCGCTGGACGCGCTGGCCGGTTTCGACCGGGTCGACCCCGCCAGGCTCGCCGCGATCGGCTTCTGCTTCGGCGGCAAGTGCGTGCTCGACATGGCGCGGGCGGGCCTGCCGATCCTCGGCGGCGTCTCGTTCCACGGCGTCTATGATGCGCCCGATTATGCCAGCGTATCGCCGATCACGGCCAGGCTGCTCGTCTGCCATGGCTGGGAAGATCCGATCGCACCGCCCGAGAAGACCGTGGCGCTGGCCCGGGAACTGACCGAATCGGGTGCCGACTGGCAGATCCATGCCTATGGCCATGCCGGCCACGCCTTCACCGACCAGGACCGCAAGGTCTCCACGGTTCCGGGCGTGGCCTATGAGCCCAAGGCCGACCGCCGCAGCTGGCAGGCGATGGCCAATTTCCTCGAAGAGGTGTTCGCCTGAGCGCGCGAGTCGCGGCCATGGTTAACGAATCGTCACTACGCCGGCCCCGGATTCATCCGTAAGGTGCGACTACCATAAGGGTTCCCGCCAAATTGGCGGGCCCGTTGCGCCTGGTCATATTCCCCGCACGACAGCAGCAGCCGGGGCGCTGCGGCAGCAGGGGATACGCAATGTCGAAGATCACGATCGCGCTGGAAGCGGCCGTCGCCACCGTCATCGAGAATATGCCGGCGGATGGCGCCGCTCGCACCAACCGCCAGCGCGTTTATGTCGACCGCGCCTTCGCCCAGATCCTCAAGCTGATCGCCCCGCGCATCCGCCACTTCGTCCGCCAGTACGGCCTGACCGCGCACTGGGAGGATGCCGAACAGTGCTGCGCCATCGCAGTCCACCGCGCGATCGAATCCTATGATCCCACCAAGGCCCAGTTCACCACCTTCGTGAACTGGCAGATCCGCGGCGAGCTCCAGAGCCTGCGCTTCCGCCTGATGACCGACCAGCGCCCCTCGGCCAGGAAGGTCGAGGCCACCACCGTCTCGCTCAGCGCGCTGGCCGCCACCGACGGCGACGAAATCGCCCCCGAGGCGATGATCGAGGACGAGGACGCCGTCGCCCGCACCGAGGCCGCCGCTTCCGACTATCTCGCCGAGGGCGCCGTCTCCCAGCTCATCGATGCCTATGTCGACCAGCTCCGCAAGGTCGGCGTCGAGGCTCTCCGCCGCCGCCCGCGCCCGAAGCGCGCCGAGGCTGCGCTGCGCCGCACCGAGGGGCCGCGCCTGCGCTCGGCCACCCATGGCATCGACCCCGCCGAGCTGGAGAAGCTCGAAGCCAAGCTGAGCCGCGATCGCGAGATCGTCGAGCGCCGCGTCTTCCAGACCGCCACGCTCGACGACCTGTCGCTCGAGACCGGCGTGACCAAGGAGCGCGTCCGCCAGATCACCAAGCGCGCCGCCAAGGCGATCGCCGAGATCGCGGCCAACGACCCGCGCTTCGCCGTGATGGCGGAATATGGCCAACCGGGCGCCCCCAAGCGCCGCCCCGCCCCGGCCGCGCGCACCACGCCGATCCTTCCCGACGCCAGCCTGCCGCACAATCGCCTGGCCAGCGTCCGTGCCGTCGATCCGAGCACGCTCTCGCCCGCCGCCACGACGGCCGTCGCCGAGCAATCGGAGCGCGTCGAAGCGGTCCAGCTCGCCGCCGCCCCGGCTCCGTCGAGCGCTTCGCTCCACTGATCGCATCGGAACGCCGAGCGCGTCCCGCCATATCCTATAATGCTCCCGAGAGGGCTGGAGGAACCGATGCATCGCAATTTCGACTGGCATGGCACCGAGGATTTCCCCGGCTCGCTGCCGCGCCCCAATCGCCGCCTGACCGCGCTCGCGCAGGACGTGGCGCGACTGGCGCGCCCCTTGCTGCCGGCCGGCAGCGAACTGATCCTCGGCCTGGAAGCGACCGCCGACGGCCAGATCCACCTGCTCTGGTGGCGCCGGCGCGATTTCCGGCGCGTGGCGATCATCTCGGCCGCGCCCGATGCCTTTTGCCCGGAGGATAGCGACGAGGGCGCGCTGCAGGATGCCGCGGCGGCACTGCTCGACTATCTTGCCGGCCGCTGGCCGACGCCGCCGGGCGCGCTGGGCGCGATCACCGACGGGACCGGCGTGGCCTTCGCCCCCGATCATCCCGCGCCTTCGGCCGAGGGCTGGCTGCTTCGCCATGCCACCGGCGAAAGCACGCTGGCGATGATCCTCGACCTTGATCCGGCCGGCCCGTGCGGGCTGCTGACGGGGGGCCAGGCGGCGGGTTCATTCCACTAACGGAATGCCGTTTACCTTGTATTATCCTTGAATTGCTTCAAGATACCCTCAGAATCGAGGGGATCGGTCATGGCAAGCGCGAACGGCAAGGGTAAGATGCGGGCGGGACCCGCAGGCGAACCCATGATCGATTTCTATCGTGCAATTGTCTTTCCGAACCGGGTGCGCGAGCAGCGGCAGCGGCATGGCTTTGCCAAACTGCTCCGCCTCTCGGCGAGGATTCCGGAAATCCCCTATATTCGTCTTTCGAAGATCGAACGCGGCGAAGTCGTCGCGCGCGCCGATGAACTGCGCCGCGTCGCCGCCGCGCTCGGCATTGCTCCCGCCGAACTGCTGCTCGACATCGATGCCGCCGATTTCGACATCGCCGCCTGGGCCGAGCCGTTCAGCGACGGCGCCCAGATCGACCTGAAGGAAGAGCGGTTCGCCGTGCTGCTCGGTGCCGCGCTGCGCGCGCGCCGCACGCTCGATCCCGCGCTGACCATCGCCATGATCGAGCGCGACTACGGCCTGCCGCCGGTCAATCTTTCGCGCGTGGAGAACGCCCAGAAGCCGTTCGGCCGCTGGAACGCCGCCGTGCAACGCGCGCTGTTCGCGCTGTTCGGCGTCGCCGACGAGCCTGGATTGCGCGCCGAAGTGGAGAAGCGCCGCGCCGCCGGCGTGCTCGACAGCTTCCTGGCCACCATCGCCAATCCCGAGACCCGGATCGCCCGCACGCGCGAGCGCGTCGCCGAACTCCTGGCGGCGCTGCGCGAAGAGGCCCCTGCGCCGGCCGTCGCCGCGACGGCGACCCTGTTGCCGCTTCCCGGCACGCCCGTGACGGCGATCCGCTTGCTGCCCGTCTTCGGCGCGCCCTTGCCCCATGGCCTGATCGGCGACCAGCCGACCGGCAAGACCGTGGAGGCGCCGCATATCGCGGGGCCCCGCGCCTTCGGCCTCAAGGTGTGCCGCGCGACACTGGGCGGCGGCCTGCCCGCCCAGGCGATAGTGGTCGCCGATCCCGATCGCCTGCCGGTGCCCGGCGGCATCGCCGCGCTGCGCGAGGAGGAAGGCTGGCGGCTGCTCTCGGTCGCTTCGGGCCGGGACGGGCGGATGATCGGCTACAGCATCAATCCCGACATGGAGATATCGCTCGACGATTGCGATCCGGCGCGCCTGGCCGCGATCGTCTCTGCCGTCTTCCTCTGATCCCGGCGCCCGTGCTAGGGCGCCCCGTCATGGGGATCATCGTCGCGATCGAAGGCGCCGACGGCGTCGGCAAGAACACTATTTCAAAGCTGCTCTGCGAAACGCTCCAGGCAGCCGGCAAGACCGCCACGGTGATCGGCTTCCCGCGCTATGGCGAAACCGTCGCCGGAGTGACGATCGGCCGCTACCTGGCCGGGGACATGCCCGTGCCGGTGAGCCCCCATGCCGCCGCAACGCTCTATGCGCTCGACCGGTTCGAGTGGCGCGAGCGGATACTGGCTTCGGCCGCGGCCCATGACGTGCTGATCTTCGATCGCTACGTCGCCTCGAACATGGCCTATCAGGGCGCGCGCGTGCCGGCGGAGGAGAGCCGCGCGCTGATGGAATGGATCCTGGCGCTCGAGACCGGCCAGTTCGCCCTGCCCATTCCCGCCCTCTCGATCTATCTCAACACGCCCTGGGAGCTGGCCCGCGCGCTGATCCTGCAAAAGGCGGAGCGCAGCTATACGAGCAAGAGCTTCGACGCATATGAGGCCGATGTCGCGCTCCAGCAGCGCGTGCGCGGCAATTACGAGTCGATCGTGGCGGCCGGCCTGCTCGGCCCCTGGCGGATGGTGCATGCCAGCAGCGACGGCATGATGCGCGCCCCGGCCGAGATCGTCGGCGAGATCCTCGCGCTTCTGGAAGCGGTTCCGCAACAAGGCTGAAAGCGGCGCGACCGGCTTGACAGCCTACCCCGCGGCGCCGCATGGTAGCGCTATCAAAAGCAGATATTGGGGCGAGAGGATTTGAAAGCGTCTCCGGCGGAAGTGCTGCCTGTCGATCATGCCAAGGCGATTCTGGTTGGCCGCATCCTGACGGAAGCGGGGCCCAGCCCCGTGATCCTGCGCGGTGGCCGGATCCTTGACGTATCGGCCAGCGCGGCGACGGTATCCGACTTGCTCGACCATGCCGAGCCGGCGGAGCTGGCCGGCGTCGACATCGGTGCGGTGTCCGACATCGGCAGCGACGACGGCCCCGTCCTGCTCGCTCCGATCGACCTGCAGTGCGTGAAGGCCTGTGGCGTGACCTTCGCGCTCTCGGCGATCGAGCGGGTGATCGAGGAACGCGCGCGCGGCGATGCCGACAAGGCGGTGGCGATCCGCGACGACCTGGAGGCCAGGATCGGCTCGGGCATCCGCGCGGTCGTTCCCGGCACGCCCGAGGCGGCGAGCCTCAAGGCGGCGCTGATCGACGCGGGCATGTGGTCGCAATATCTCGAAGTCGCGATCGGCCCCGATGCCGAGGTGTTCACCAAGGCGCCCGTGCTCTCCGCAGTGGGCTGGGGCGCGGACATCGGCGTGCGCTCGGACAGCGACTGGAACAACCCCGAGCCCGAAGTGGTGCTCGTCGTCGACCGGCACGGCACGCCCCGCGGCGCGACGCTGGGCAACGACGTCAACCTGCGCGACTTCGAAGGGCGCAGCGCCCTGCTGCTGGGCAAGGCCAAGGACAACAACGCCTCGACCGCGCTCGGGCCGTTCATCCGCCTGTTCGACGACGGCTTTACCATGGACGATGTCCGCACCGCCGAGGTCGACCTGGTCATCGACGGGCCCGAGGGCTATCGCCTCCAGGGCACCAACAAGATGAGCCAGATCAGCCGCGATCCCACCGAGCTGGTCCGCCAGGCGCTGAGCGAGCACCAATATCCGGACGGCTTCGCGCTGTTCCTCGGCACGCTGTTCGCCCCGATCCAGGATCGCGACCATCCGGGCCGCGGCTTCACCCACAAGGACGGCGACCTGGTGCGCATCTCGAGCCCGAAGCTCGGCGTTCTCGCCAACCGCGTCACCACGTCCAAGGCGGCCCCGCCCTGGACCTTCGGCATCCGCGAGCTGATGCGCAACCTGGCGGGCCGCGGCCTGCTGTGAGCGATTTACTCGGACAAATTAAACGCTATTCCAGGGTACCTTATTCTCATGTCGGAAGCTGATCCCATGCACGTGCCGCTCACTCGCGATCAGCGCGCCCTCTATCCGAGCCTGAAGGGCAAGCGCGTGCTGATCACCGGCGGCGGATCGGGCATCGGCGCCGGCATGGTCGAGGGCTTTGTCCGCCAGGGCTGCGACGTCACTTTCTTCGACATCGCCGATGCGGAATCGCAGGCGCTGATCGCCGGCCTTGCCGGCCTGGGGCAGCCGCCGGCCTATGCGCATGTCGACCTGACCGACGTGGCCGGCGCCAAGGCCCGGATCGCCCGGCTGATCGAGGATTTCGGCAGCTTCGACATCCTGGTGAACAACGCCGCGAACGACGATCGCCACACGATCGAGCAAGTCACGGAAGAATATTGGGAAAACCGGCTCAACGTGAACCTGAGGCATTTGTTCTTCTGTGCCCAGGCCGTGATCCCCGGGATGAAGGCCAAGGGCGCCGGCGTGATCATCAACCTGGGCTCGATCTCGTGGCACCTCGCGCTGGAGGAGCTGACGCTCTACCAGACCGCCAAGGCCGCGATCGAGGGCCTGACCCGCAGCTTCGCGCGCGAACTGGGCCCTCACAATATCCGCTCGGTCTGCATCGTGCCGGGCAATGTGAAAACCCCGCGCCAGATGAAATGGTACACGCCCGAGGGCGAGGCCGAGATCGTGAAGGCCCAGTGCCTGAAGGGCCGGCTGGTGCCCGACGACATCGCGGCGATGGCGCTGTTCCTCGCCTCGGACGATGCGCGGCTGATCACCGGCCATGAGTATTTCGTCGACGCGGGCTGGCGCTGAGCCATGGGCGTGGTGACCTCGGCACCGGCGAGTGTCTGGTCGCTCGCCGCGCCGCTGCTCGAGGGGCCGGTCTGGGTGGCGCGCGATGCCGCGCTGTGGTTCGTCGACATCAAGGGCCATAGGGTCCATCGCTACGATCCCGCGACGGGCGACAAGCGGAGCTGGGCCGCCCCCGGCCAGCTGGGCTTCGTGCTGCCCGTGGCGAGCGGCGGCTTCGTCGCCGGGCTGCAGGCCGGGCTCGCTCGCTTCGATCCGGCCGACGGCAGCTTCGCCCCGCTGGTCGATCCCGAGCCGGAAAAGCCGGGAAACCGGCTGAACGACGCCACCGTCGATCCCGCCGGCCGGCTGTGGTTCGGCACGATGGACGACAGCGAGGCAGCCGATACGGGCGCGATCTACCGGCTGGCGGCGGACGGCCGCTGCATCCTCATGAGCCCCTTCACCGCGATCACCAACGGCCCGGCGGTGAGCCCCGACGGGCGGACGCTCTACCATATCGATACGCTGGGCGGCGTGATCCATGCCTGCGACCTGGCCGCGGACGGCAGCCTGGCCAACCGGCGGGAGTTCGCCCGCATCCCCAACGACCAGGGCTATCCCGACGGTCCGACCATGGATTCCGAGGGCTGCCTGTGGGTAGGGCTGTACAAGGGATCGGCGGTGCGCCGCTACGCCCCCTCCGGGGAATTGCTGGAGGCCGTGCGATTTCCCGTCGACGCGATCACCAAGATCGCCTTTGGCGGGCCCGATCTGCAGACGGTCTATGCGACCACCGCCAACAAGCACCTTTCCCCCGCGGAAAAGGCGGCGAACCCGCATGCGGGGGACCTGTTCGCCTTTCGCGTCTCGGTGCCGGGGGTGGCGGGGACGCTGATCCGCGAAGGCGCGTGAACCGGATATCTCGGGCACGAAAGGCCGCCACGTCATTGCCCGCCGCAGCGCCACCATGGCGCAGGCCAAGGCAGATATAGTAAACAATATTGACTATCAGGAAGCGGGACTGTAAACATCCCGCATGCCGAATGAATCCTCCATCCCGATTCCCCTGCCCGCGCTGCTGCGCCACGCGCGCCACACCTATGGCGCCGCGATGCGGGCGGCACTGGCGGAGCACGGCCATGACGACATCCCCGGCAATGGGCTTTATGTGATCGGCGCGCTGGCGCTGGGCGAAGCGCCGCTTTCCCAGATCATCCGGGAGTTGCGCGTAAGCAAGCAGGCGGCGGGCCAGCTGGTCGATGCGCTGGTGCTGCGCGGCTATCTCGACCGGCAGGTCGATCCCGCCGACCGGCGACGGCTGACCGTGACGCTGACCGAGCGCGGCCGCGCCGCCGCCGACACCCAGATCGCCGCACGCGTGGCGATCGATGCCGAACTGGCCGCACGGGTGGGCGCGGAGAAGGTCCGCCATGCCCGCGAAGTGCTCGCGGCGCTGATCGACATCGGCCACGGGGCCGAGGGCGATGCCGGATAAGCTGTTGCTCCCCTCCCCGGAAGGGAGGGCCGGGAGCGGCCGCTCGGAGCGTCAGGCGGGCGCCAGCACCGTCACGTTCACATCGATCCGGCGGCGATAGCCGAGGCGCTCGTACAGGCCGATGGCGGATGCATTGTCCGCATAGGCGTGCAGGAAGGGCACTTCACCCCGCGCCGCGATGCGAGCGGCGACGATGCGCATCAGCTTGCCGGCGAGGCCGAACCCACGGAAATCGGGATGGGTGCACACGCCGCTGACTTCCGTGAAATCGAGCGGCTTCATCCGCTCGCCTGCCATCGCGATCAGCCGCCCTTCGCGCCGGATGCCGATGAACCGGCCCAGCTGGTGGGTGCGGGCGAAGAAAGGCCCCGGCTCCGTGAGCGTGGCGAGCGCCAGCATCTCCGGCGCATCGGCATCGCCCAGCTCGAGAAAGGCGAAATCGGGATCGGCCGGCAGCGGATGCTCCGCGACCATCTGGACTCCCATGCGGTGCTTCCGGACGATCGTGCCCGGGACCGGGGGCAGCGGATCCTTCTCCAGCACGATCGCCGGGCCGGTGCGGGCGACCAGCGCGCCAAGTGCCGCCAGCGGCTCGTAGCTGTGGTTCACCACAGTGGCGAAGGTCGCATAGTCGCCGTCATAGCGCTGGGCGAGCCCCGTGCTGCGCGCAAGATGCTTCTGGCGGGAGCAGAGCGCGGACCAGGCGGGATTGTCGAGCGGGTGCATTGCGGTGTTTTGCGCCGCCGGCGCGACTGGAGCAATTCCTCCCCGAGCAAGCTGGGGGAGGAATTTAGGCTAGTGATTGTGCCGCGGCACCTTCTCGCTGGTCCGCCGATATTTCAGCGCGAAGTCGAGCACCCCGCCCTCGCCCAGCTGGCCGACCTTCTCGCGATAGAGCTCCTCCCAGGGCGTGTTGCTTTCCGGGATCGGCGGGGCGGGCTCGGCCTTGCGGCGCGCAATCTCGTCCGGCGCGACCAGCGCATCGCAGATGCCGGCGTTCAGATCGATGCGGATCGTGTCGCCGGTGCGCAGCCAGGCCAGGCCGCCGCCCGCCGCGCTCTCGGGCGAGGCATTGAGGATCGAGGGGCTGTCCGACGTGCCCGACTGGCGGCCGTCGCCCAGCGTCGGCAGGCTCATGATGCCCCGCTGGATCAGGTGGTCGGGCGGCTGCATGTTGACCACCTCGGCCGAGCCGGGCCAGCCGATCGGGCCCGAGCCGCGAATGACGAGGATGCAGTTCTCGTCGATGCCCAGCGCCGGATCGTTGATGTTGTGATGATAATCGTCCGAGCCGTCGAACACGATCGCCCGGCCCTCGAACACGCCTTCCCGGCCGGGGCGCGAGAGGTAGCGGGCACGGAAATCCTCGGAGATCACGCTCGTCTTCATGATCGCCATGTCGAACAGATTGCCCGACAGGACGAGGAAGCCGGCCTTCTCCTTGAGCGGCTTGTCCCAAGCGAAGATGACGTCGCGGTCGCTGACATGGCTGTCGGCGATGTTCTGCGCGAGCGTCCTGCCGGTGCAGGTCATCACCCCGCCGTCGAGCGCGCCATTGGCGAGCATTTCGGCGAGCACGGCGGGGATTCCGCCGGCGCGGTGGAAGCGCTCGGAGAGATATTGGCCGGCGGGCTGCATGTTGACGACGAGCGGCAGGTCATAGCCCGCGCGCCAGTCGTCCGGCGTGATTTCGATGCCGGCATGGCGGGCCATGGCGCCCAGGTGCGGCTGGGCGTTGGTGGAGCCGCCGATCGCGGTGAGCAGCCGGATCGCGTTGAGGAAGCTCTCACGCGTGAGGATCCGGGAGGGGCGCAGGTCCTCATAGGCCATCTCGACGATGCGCTTGCCGGTCTCATAGGCCATCTGGCCGCGCTCGCGATAGGGTGCCGGGATCATCGCGCAGCCGGGGAGCGACATGCCGAGCCCCTCCGCGATGCTGTTCATCGTCGAGGCGGTGCCCATGGTATTGCAATGGCCCGACGAAGGCGCGCTCTCCATCGCGCGGCGGAGGAACTCGGCCTCGTCGATCTCGCCCGCGGCCATCTTGCGGCGGCTGCGCCAGATCACCGTTCCGGAACCCACCAGCTCGCCTTCGTGCCAGCCGTCGAGCATCGGGCCGCCCGACAGGACGATCGCCGGGATGTCGACGGTGGAGGCGGCCATGAGGGACGAAGGCGTGGTCTTGTCGCAGCCGGTGGTGAGGATCACCGCGTCGATCGGATAGCCGTTGAGGATCTCGACCAGGCCGAGATAGGCGAGGTTGCGATCGAGCGCCGCGGTGGGACGGCGGCAATTCTCGAAGATCGGGTGGAGCGGGAACTCCATCGGCACGCCGCCCGCCGCCAGGATGCCGGCGCGGGCGCGCTTGACCGTCTCCAGATGGATGCGGTTGCAGGGAGCGATGTCGCTGCCCGATTGGGCGATGCCGATGATCGGCTTGCCGCTCGTCAGCTCCTCCGGCGTGATGCCGTAGTTCATGAAGCGCTCGAGATAGAGCGCCGCCATGTCGGCACGTCCTGGCGCCGCGAACCATTCGCGCGAGCGGAAGGGGCGGACGGGGGTGCGGGTCACTAGCTACTCCAATCAAATTCCCCCCCGAGCTTGTCTCGGGGAGGGGGACCATTCGCGAAGCGAATGGTGGAGGGGCGGCGGTGGAACACCGCCGTCTTCGACGGCGGCCCCTCCACCACGCCCTTCGGGCGCGGCCCCCTCCCCCAGCTTGCCTAGGGGAGGAATTGGGATGTCACCCCTCCATCGCCTCCAGTTCCTTGCCCTTGGTCTCGTGGATGAACTTCTGGACGAGGAAGAAGCTGATCACCGCACAGACGCCGTAGAAGGTATAGGCGCCGGTGAGGCTCCACTTGGCCATGCTCGGAAAGGTCTGGGCGATGAGATAATTGGCGCCCCATTGCGCGAAGCCGCAGACCGCCAGCGCCGAGCCGCGGATCTGGTTGGGGAACATCTCGCCGAGCATCACCCACATCACCGGGCCCCAGCTGACGTTGAAGAAGATCACGTAGAGGTTCGCCGCGATCACCGCGACCATGCCCATCTGCGGCGTCAGCACCAGCTTGCCGGCGGGATCGAGCGTGCCCTGGCTGAAGGCATAGACCATCACGAACAGGGTCACCGCCATGCCGGCCGAGCCGATCAGCAGCAGCGGCTTGCGGCCGATGCGGTCGATCAGCGCGATGGTGAGGAAGCAGGCGGCGATCGAGACGGCGCCCGAGACGATGTTGATCAACAGCGCGTCATTCTCGGTGAAGCCGGCGAGCTGCCACAGGGTAGCGCCATAATAGAAGATCACGTTGATGCCGACGAGCTGCTGGAACACCGCCAACAGCAGACCGGCCCAGACGATCGCGCGGATGCCCAGGAAGCCGCCGGGCGCGAAGATGTCGGCCAGGCGCGGGCGGTGATCGGTCGAGAAGCTGGCCTGGATCTCGGCGAGCTTGAGCCCGCCCTCGGTCGCGCCGAACAGGCTGGTCAACACCTTGAGCGCCTCGGGATTGCGCTGCTTGGCCACGAGGTAGCGCGGGCTTTCCGGAATGAAGAACAGCGCGACGAGGAAGACCGCGGCCGGGATCGCCTGCATCAGGTACATCCAGCGCCATGCTTCGATCCCGCCGAGATGGCCGAGCGAGCTGCCGGCAGCCTGGGCAAGGTAATAGTTGACCACGAATGCGGCGGTGAGGCCCGTGATGATCATGATCTGCTGCACCGTCGTCATCCGGCCGCGGATGCTGGCGGGGGCGACTTCGGAGATATAGGCCGGCGACAGCACCGACGCCGCGCCGACCGCGACGCCGCCGATGATGCGGGCGATGACGAAGATCGTGTGATCGTGCGCGAAGCCCTGGACGAGCGCGCCGCCGAGGAAGAGCAGCGCGGCCAGCCGCATCACGTTGCGGCGGCCCATCGAATCGGCGAGCGTGCCGGCGAAGAAGGCGCCGAACACGCAGCCGATCAGCAGCGAGCCGACGGTGAAGCCGAGCCCGGCCTCGTCCAGCGCAAAGGCGGAGCGCAGCCCTTCCTGCGTGCCGTTCACCGCGCCGCTGTCATAGCCGAAAAGCAGTCCGCCGATCGTCGCCACCGCGACGATGGCGCCGATCAGGCCCAAATTGGCCCTTTGCGCCGCATCGTTCATTCGCTCTTTCCCCTCCATCACGCCCCGTCCGGGCGAATTGTTAGCGGTAACGGTGACGCGATCCGAGGGGAAAAGCAAGTAGGGTTGCTTCCGCCGGACGACTCTGTCCCGCGTTGTCATGCTGGACCGGTTTGGGCCGGGGGCCAAGCCCCTTCCACTCGCCTCCCCGGAAGGGAGGGGCTCAGATCAGCGCCAGCTCTTCTTGCCCGGTGTCGGCCGGGGTGCCGCGGCGCCCGGCGGCGGGCCGGAGGATTCGCGCAGGATCAGCTCATGGTCGAGCACCTGTTCCTCCAGCTTGCCGGTGGTGCCGGCGCGGTGGGCCCGCAGCCGGGCGAGCAGCAGCGTGAGCGCGCTCTCGGCCATGGCGGCGATCGGCTGGCGGACGGTGGTGAGCTCGGGCCACATGGTGGTGGCGAGCGACGTGTCGTCGAAGCCGACGATGCTGATGTCCTGCGGCACGTGCAGCCCGCGCCGGTGCGCCACGCCCACCGCAGCCGCGGCCATGTCGTCGTTCGAGGCGAAGATCGCGGTGGGCGGGTCCTTGCGGTCGAGCAGCCGCTCGGCGGCGACGATGCCCGAGCGGAAGGTGAAATAGCCCTGCTCCACCGGCATCGCCTTCACGTCGAGCCCGGCGGCCTCGACCGCTTCCACGAAGCCGCGATGGCGCTCGGCGGAGCTGGTCTGGTTGGGGTTGCCGCGGATGAAGCCGATCCGGCGATGGCCGAGGTCGATCAGGTGCCGGGTCATCGCGGCCGCGGCGGCGGCATCGTCGATGCGCACGTTGAGGCTGCGCTCGGGCGGCAGGCCCATCGCGACCGAGACCCAGGGAATGCCCGCCGCCTCCAGCTCGGCGCGGACCGGCGCGGCTTCGGACAGCGGCGGCGGCAGGATCACGCCTTCCACGCTGGTGGAAGCGAACTGGCGCGTCGCCTCGGCCTGCTCGTCCGCCCGC
This sequence comes from Sphingomonas sp. IBVSS2, assembly GCF_002127225.1. Classification (GTDB taxonomy): domain Bacteria; phylum Pseudomonadota; class Alphaproteobacteria; order Sphingomonadales; family Sphingomonadaceae; genus Sphingomonas. The sequence goes on along the minus strand of NZ_NFUR01000001.1, from coordinate 76,848 downwards.
TCGCCTTCACAAGCCTCGAGCACCAGGTGGCAGCCGGCCCGCCTGGCGGCGGCGAGCGCGCCGATCAGGAATTGCGAGAGATAGGCTGCGGACGGGTTCGAATAGAGCAGGCCGATCTGGGTCGCCTCGCCCGCCGCAAGGCTGCGCGCCGCGCTGTTGGGCGAATAGTTCAGCGTCGCGATCGCCTCGAGAACCGCCTGGCGGGTGGTTTCCCTGACATTGGATCCGCCATTGACCACGCGCGAGACCGTCATCGCGGAAACGCCGGCGGCGCGCGCGACGTCCTGTACGGTGACCGTGCCTCGGCTTCTGCGGCTGGGTCTGCTCATCGTTTCGGGGATATGCCGCGATTAGCATAAATGCAATCGGCGTGGCCCGGTTGACCGTTACGGATTCCGACTGATAGTGATAGCGCTACCATAGTCGGAACCAGCCGGCGCCCGAGCGCCGCGACCCAAAGGAGAGGAACGTGCGCAATTTCCGCCGCATCGCCGCGCTTGCCATCGCCGCCACGGCGCTGACTCCCGCCATTGCCCCTGCGGCGCACGCCCAGGCCGCCAGGGCGGACGGCAAGACGGAGCGCCCGCTCTACAAGGACGCCGGCCAGCCGATCGATGCGCGCGTCGACGACCTGCTCGGCCGGATGACGCTGGAGGAGAAAGTGGCCCAGCTGGTCGCGATCTGGCTGAAGAAGGACGCGATCCAGACGCCGGCGGGCGATTTCGATCCGGCCAAGGCGAGCGCCGCCTTCCCCAACGGCCTGGGCATGATCTCGCGTCCGTCGGACCGCAAGGGCGTGGCCGCCGGCACTGCCAATGCCGGTGCCGATGTCGCGGCCAATCGCGGCCCGGTGGATACCGCCACCTATATCAACGCCGCGCAGAAATGGTCGATGGAGCGCACCCGGCTGGGCATTCCGATGATCATGCACGAGGAGGCGCTGCACGGGCTGGTCGCCCCCGGCGCGACCAGCTTCCCCCAGTCGATCGCCCTCGCCTCCACGTGGAATCCGGGCCTGCTCGAGAAGATATTCTCGGTCGCCGCGGCCGAGGCACGGGCGCGCGGCGCCAATCTGGTGCTGGCCCCCGTGGTCGATGTGGCGCGCGACCCGCGCTGGGGCCGCATCGAGGAGACCTATGGCGAGGACCCCTATCTCGTCTCGGAAATGGGACTGGCGGCGATCCGCGGCTTCCAGGGCACCACGCTGCCGCTGGCCAGGGACAAGGTGTTCGTCACGCTGAAGCACATGACCGGGCACGGCCAGCCGGACAACGGCACCAATGTCGGCCCCGCCTCGCTGGGCGAGCGCACGCTGCGCGAGGACTTCTTCCCGCCCTTCGAAAGCGCGGTGACGCAGCTGCCGGTGCGCGCGGTGATGGCGAGCTACAACGAGATCGACGGCATCCCGAGCCACGCCAACAAATGGCTGCTGCACGACGTGCTGCGCGGCGAATGGGGCTTCAAGGGCGCGGTGGTGAGCGACTATTTCGCGATCCGCGAGCTCGTGACCCGGCACAAGATGTTCAAGGACGTGAAGGACGCCGGCGCGCGCGCGATTGATGCGGGCGTCGACGTCGAGACGCCGGACGGCGAAGGCTTCAACGCGCTGCTCCAGCTGGTCCGCGAGGGCAAGGTGAGCCAGGGCCAGATCGACAATGCGGTGCGCCGCGTGCTCGAGATGAAGTTCGAGGGCGGGCTGTTCGAGAACCCCTATGCGGACGTGAAGCTGGCCGCCCGGCGCACCAACACGCCCGAGGCGATCGCCCTGGCCCGCCAGGCGGCGCGGGAGTCCGTCGTCCTCCTCAAGAACGCGAACGGACTGCTCCCGCTCGACGCCGCCGGCATCAAGCGGATGGCGGTGATCGGCACCCATGCGCGGGACACGCCGATCGGCGGCTATTCGGACGTGCCGAACCATGTCGTCTCGGTGCTGGAGGCCATGCAGGCCGAGGGCAAGGGCAAGTTCCAGGTCGATTATTCGGAAGGCGTGCGGCTGACCGAAGGGCGGGTCTGGGCACAGGACAAGGTGACGCTCACCGATGCCGCGACCAACGACAAGCTGCGCGCCGATGCGGTGGCGGCGGCGAAGGATGCCGATGTCGTCGTGATGGTGCTGGGCGGCAACGAGGCGCTGAGCCGCGAGGCCTGGGCCGACGAGCATCTGGGCGACAGCGACACGCTCGACCTGCCGGGGCCGCAGGACCAGCTTGCCCGGGAGATCTTCGCGCTGGGCAAGCCGGTGGTGGTGATCCTGCTCAACGGCCGGCCCTATGCGGTCAATTATCTGGCCGAGAAGGCCCCGGCGCTGATCGAAGGCTGGTATCTGGGCGAGCAGACCGGCAACGCGCTGGCCGATGTGGTATTCGGCCGCTTCAACCCGGGCGGCAAGCTGCCCGTGTCGATCGCGCGCGGCGTGGGCCAGCTGCCGATCTACTATAACCGCAAGCCGACCGCGCGGCGCGGCTATCTGTTCGGCGACACGACGCCGCTCTATCCGTTCGGCTATGGCCTTTCCTATTCGACCTTCGAAATGGGCGCGCCGGTGCTGGGCGCGGGCACGATCGGGGTTTCGGACAAGGTGACGGTGAAGGTGGACGTGGCCAACACCGGCAAGCGCGCCGGGGACGAAGTCGTCCAGCTCTATGTGCGCGACGACGAGGCGAGCGTGACCCGGCCGCTGATCGAGCTCAAGCGCTTCCAGCGCGTGACGCTGCAGCCCGGCGAGCGGAAGACCGTGTCCTTCGAGCTGACGCCCAAGGACCTGTCGCTGTGGAACGTGCAGATGCAGCGCGTGGTGGAGCCGGGCACGTTCACCATCTCGGCCGGGCCGAATTCGGTGACCCTGAAGAGCACCACGCTGACGGTGCGCTAGACGTCATCCCGGCGGGCGCGCCGTCCGCCTCGACGATCGCGGTCTTGGGGTCGCCGGGCTCGAAGCCGAGCTGGTTGAGGCTGATCGGGATGTCCTGAGCGGGCGCTTCCTGCGGCGAGGCAGCGGCGAGGAGGGGGATGAGGAGGAAGGCCAGCCATCTCCCCTCCCTGAAAGGGAGGGGTTGGGGGTGGGTCCTTGCGCGCGATACGGTGAGGCTGGGCGATTGCGCGCAGTATCGCCTGGCCCCTACCTACCCCTCGATCCCCTCCCTTTCAGGGAGAGGAAGGCGGTGAAAATCCCTCATTCCTCCCGCCCCGCGAACACCCCGAAGACCGAGCCGACGAAACCGCCCGCCACCTTGGTGGTCAGGCTGTCGGTCTCGACCGTGCCGAGCCGCTGCCATGTCGGCTGCGCGCCGGGCGCGGCATAGCTGAAGGCATAGCTGCGGCCCTGCACGTCAACGCGCAGGCGAAGCTGGCCCGCGGGAGCCGCGGCGGCGAACAGCGTCCTGCCGCGCTTCGGGCTGCCCGGCCCTTCGCGCTGGTCGACGGTGAGCAGCGCCTTGCCGCCGACCTGCTTCACTCCGAGGAAGAACCAGTAATCATCGTTCTGGAAGGCGACGAGGCCGGCACGGTCGCCGTCCTTTTGCGGCGCGAACCGCACCAGGGTCTCGGCATTGGCATTCTGGTGCTGCTGGCGGCGGGCGAGGAACGACGGGTTGCCGTAGTCGCCCAGCCCGACCGGGCGAGCGGTGAGCTGGAGGCCGTCCTGGCCGAGCGCATACCAGCGCTCGCGCGGGTTGCGCAGCATCATCCAGTCGAACGGCAACGTCGGCCCATTGAACGAGTCGAGCCTGGCATAGATGCCGTTGATCGGCTCCGCCCCCGTGCCGCGGGGCAACGGAGGACGGGCATGGACCCAGGGGATCGGCGTGGCGGGCGGCAGGATCACCGGCCAGCCGTCCCTCCATTCCACCGGCAGCAGGAAGGTCTCGCGCCCGGTGGTGTAGAAATCGCCCTCATATGGCCGCACCGCAAGGAAGGTCGCCCACCATTTGCCGTCGGGCGTGGTGACGAGTTGGGCATGGCCGGCGGAGGTGATCGGGTTCGGCCGATCGCGCGGCAGGTCCCGCTGGGTGAGGATCGGGTTGCCGCTCCAGGCCGCATAAGGGCCGGTGACCGACTTCGCGCGCAGGATCACCTGGCTGTGCCCCTCGGCGGTGCCGCCCTCGGCGCAGCTGAGATAATACCAGCCATCCTTCCGGAAAATGTGCGGCCCCTCGATCCAGATCGGCTTCTTCGACAGATCGATGCCGCCGTTCACCAGCACCTTGCGCGGGCCGAAGGTCTTCAGCGCCTTGCGGTCGAATTCCTGGATCCAGATGGCGCGGTGGCCGGGATAGAGCGGCGTGCCCTCGGGCGGGCCGTTGTTGACCACCCAGGTCCGGCCGTCCTCGTCGAAGAACATCGAAGGGTCGATGCCGCCCTCCAGATCGGGCAGCCAGACCGGATCGGACCAGGGTCCGGCGGGGTTCCGCGCGGTGAGCAGGAAATTGCCGCCGCAATCGACGCAGGTGTTGAGGAGGTAGAAAATGCCGTCCCGCGCCTGGATCGAGGGCGCGAACACGCCGCGCGAGAGGCCGAGCTGCTTGAAGTCGAGCATGCCCGGCCGGTCGATCGCGTTGCCGATCTGGGTCCAGTGAACGAGATCGGTGCTGTGGAAGACCGGGATGCCCGGGAACCAGCCGAAAGTGGAGGTGACGAGGTAGAAGTCCTTCCCTACCCGGGTGACGCTGGGATCGGGGTAGAAACCACGCAGGATCGGGTTGGCATATTCGCCGGGGCGGACCGTCATGCGGTCCACCGCGTCACTGCCGCCGGTGGAGAAGCTGGAGAAGGTCGCGACCGGCTGGGCGGTGGCGGGCGCGGCGAGGAGCAGCGCGGCGAAGACGGTGGGAAGGCTTCTCATACGGCGCAATGCTCCCGGATGAAGGCGCGGTGTTTCGGCATATAGGCGGCCGAATTGGCGACGGCCTCGCGGATATGGGCAAGACGCGCGCGCGTCTCGTCGAGGGGCATCACGTCCGCCACCGGGTCGTGCGACGCCGGCTCGATCAGCTGGCCCAGCATCACCGCGAACCAGCTGGTATCGTTGAACAGCTCTTCGTTCTCGCGGAACGCGCGGCCATGGCTGCGGAACACGCGCATCTTCTCGGCCAGCCGCTCGGGGATCGCCATGGTGCGGCAAGTGTCCCAGAAGGGGGAATCGGTGCGCTCGGTCGCGTGATAGTGGAGGACGAGGAAGTCGCGGATCTCCTCGTAATCCGTGGTCATGATGCGGTTGTAGCGATCGATGTCGGCCTGGTTGAAGTCGCGGTCCGGGAACATCGTCAGGAAGCGCGACAGGCCCGACTGGATCAGCCAGATCGACGTGCTCTCCAGCGGCTCGAGAAAGCCGCCCGCCAGGCCCAGGGCGACGCAGTTCTTCACCCACATCCGGTTGCGATGGCCTGTGGTGAAGGGAATTGTGCGCGGGTCGGCGAGCGGCTCGCCATCGAGATTGGCCATCAGGATCGCGGTCGCCTCGTCGTCGGACATATGGCTCGAGGAGAAGACATGGCCGTTGCCGATCCGGTGCTGGAGCGGGATGCGCCACTGCCAGCCGGCCGCATGGGCGGTCGACCGGGTATAGGGCGTCCAGGCGTCGACGCTGGCGCAGGGCACGGCAACGGCGCGGTCGCAGGGAAGATAGTGCGACCAGTCGGTATAGCCCACCTTCAGCGCCTGCTCGATGATCAGGCCGCGAAAGCCCGAGCAATCGACGAACAGGTCGGCCTCGATCTCGCTGCCGTCCTGCATCGTCACTGACCGGACGAAGCCGTCCTCGCCGCGCAGCTTCACGTCGACGATCCTGCCCTCGCGCCGCACCACCCCGCGTTCCTCGGCATAGCGGCGCAGGAACCGGGCATAGAGGCCGGCATCGAAATGATAGGCATAGGCGATGTCGGAGAGCGGCGAGTTGCCCGCATCGATCCCGCGCATGAACTTGTCGTCGCGCGCCGCCATCGCCTGGAGCGACCATGCGTCCACGTCCGGCGCCTCGCCCAGCTGGCGCAGGCGGAGATAATAGGCGTGGAAGGACACCCCCTTCATGTCGAGCCCGTAGCGGCCGAAGGGATGGAAATAGCGATGGCCGAGCCGCCCCCAGTTCACGAACTGGATGCCTAGCTTGAAGCTGCCCTTGGTCTCGCGGACGAACTGGTCCTCGTCGAGCCCGAGCATGCGGTTGAAGGTGGCCATCTGGGGAATGGTCGCCTCGCCCACGCCGATGATGCCGATCTCGTCCGACTCGACCAGCGTGATCTTCGCGTAATCGGGGCCGAGGATGCGGGCGAAGGTGGCCGCGGTCATCCAGCCGGCGGTGCCCCCGCCGACGATCAGGATGGAGCGGATGTTGCGGTTTTCGGTCATGCGGGAATCCCTGCGGGCGCGTTGCGGGCGAGCCAGTCTTCGTGGCGCGGCATCGCCCGGGCGGCGCGGGCGAACATTTCGTGGAAGCGCTCGAAGCTGAGCGCGAGCTTGCCCTCGTCGAGCCCGTCGGCCAGCGGATCCCAGCCCACCGGGATCACGCCCTGCCCCAGCAGCACCGCGATCCAGCTCGATTCGGCGAACAACTCGTCCTCGGTGCGGAAGAAGCGGCCGCGATTGCGGAACAAGGCGAGCTTGCGCGCCAGCGTCTCCGGGATCGCCATCTCGCGGACGCGGCGCCACAGATCGCCCTCCCGCCGCGCGTTGGCATGGTAGTGCAGGATGACGAAGTCGCGGACCTGCTCCATCTGAACGTCGGTGAGCCGGTTATATTCGTCGCGCTCCACGGGCGAGAAGCCGGTATCGGGAAGCAAGGCCATCAGCCTGTGGATTCCCGACTGGATCAGGTGGATCGACGTGGACTCCAGCGGCTCGAGGAAGCCGGAGGACAGGCCGAGCGCGACGCAGTTGCGGTGCCAGGCCCGCTTGCGGCGGCCGGCCTCGAACCGGAGGATGAAGGGATCGCGCAACGGCACGCCGTCGAGGTTCGCCAGCAGCGTCTCGCGCGCCGCGTCGTCCGAGATGTCGGCGCTGCAATAGACATGGCCGTTGCCGACGCGGTGCTGGAGCGGGATGCGCCATTGCCAGCCGGCCCGGTGCGCGGTGCTGCGGGTGAAGGGCGTGATCTCCGGCCCCGGGCTGGCGCTGGGCACCGCGACGGCGCGATCGCATTGCAGCCAGTGCGCCCAGCTTTCCCAACCGGCCCCCAGCGCCCGCTCGATCAGCAGCGCGCGGAAGCCGGTGCAGTCGACGAACAGCTCGCCTTCGACGCGGCGATCCCCTTCGAGCACCACGGCCTCGATGAAGCCGTCCTCGGCACGCAACGGGATGCGCGCGACCTTGCCCTCGACCCGGACGACGCCCCGCGCCTCGGCATGGTCGCGCAGGTACCGGGCATAGAGCGAAGCGTCGAACTGATAGGCATAGGCCATGCGCGACAGGATCGAGCCGGGATCGGCGACCGGCGGCTGGTAGCGCCCCGCCGCCATCGCCAGCGCGCAGACATTGTACGCGTCGATCTCGCGGGCGCGGCCCTCGGCGTGGAGCTTGCGCCAGATCTGGTGGAACTTCACGCCCTCGACGTCGAAGCCGAACTCGCCGAACGGGTGGACATAGCGATGGCCCTCGCGCGTCCAGTCCACGAACTCGATGCCGAGCTTGATCGTGCCCTGGGTCCGGCTCAGGAAATCATGCTCGTCGAGGCCGAGCAGCGCGTTGAAGTTGCGGATCGGCGGGATCGTCGCCTCACCCACGCCGATGGTGCCGATCTCCTCCGATTCCACCAGCGTCACCGAGACGCCGGCGGGGATCAGCCGGGCGAGCGCGGCGGCCGCCATCCAGCCGGCGGTGCCGCCGCCCACGATGACGATCCGGCGGATCGGCGCGGGAGCGGTCATGCGATCAATCCCTCGGCACGCAGCGTGGCGCCGTGATGCGGCATCGCGCGGACGGCGTCGAGGATCAGCGCGCGAACCCGCCCGGCATGGTCGATCAGCCGCGCCTCGGAAATGGTATCGGCCAGCGCATCGTAGCGGCGCGGACGCAGGCCCTGGCCGTCGAGCGCGGCGATCCAGTCGTCCGCCCCGAACAGTTCCTCGTCCTCCAGCGGCACCCGGCCCCGGCTGGCATGGAGATCGAGCTTGCGCCGGAGCGCCTCCGGGACGGGCATGGCGCGGGCGGTATCCCAATGGGCCTCGCCGGTGCGGCCATTGGTCTTGTAATGGAGGATCGCGAAGTCGCGGACGCCATCGGCCTCGGCCGCCGTCAGGCGGTTATATTCGGCGGGCTCGGGACCATTGGGCGCGGCGGGGAGCAGGCCGATCAGCCGGACGAGCGCGTTCGCGAGCAGTGTGAGGTTCCAGCCATGGAGCGGCTCGACCAGAATGGCCGCACCGCCGAGCGCGACGACATTGCCGGTCCAAGCGTCCACGCGGCGCCCCTGGGCAAGGGGAATGGCGCCGGGCCGGTCGGGCAGCAGCGCGGCGGAATGGAACAGCGCCCCGCCCTGCCCGCCGACCAGCGGCACGGTGCGCTGCCAGCCGGCCTCGAAGGCACCGGCATGAGCATGGGGCGGCGGAACCCCTTCCACTTCGGCCCAGGTTTCGATGACGCGGTCGCAGGGGAGCCAGGCGGACCAGTCCTCCCAGCGACCGCCCATGCGGCTGGCGAGCAACCCGGCCGGGCCGGAACAGTCGAGCCAGAGATCGGCGCTCATTCGGCTGCCGCCGCGCAGCGCGACGGCGGTGACCGCGCCCTCGACAATCGCACGGCGGAACTGGCCCACCGGCTCCAGCCCGGAAGCGGCACGCAGCGCGGCAGCCAGGCCGGCGCGATCCAGATGCAGGCCATAGCCATAGCTGGACAGGATCGAGCGCGGATCGGGGCTCGGCCGGGCGAAGCGGCCCGCAGCGGCGGCAACCGCGGCGAGCGAGAAATCGGCGAGGCGGAGCGCCCGGCCGCCCTCACGAATGCGGGCGGCGAGCTGGTGGAAGGCGATGCCGGCGAGCGGCGCCCCGATCGTGCCGAACGGCAGGAACCAGTCCGCGTCGCGCGCCGCCCAGCCGGAAACCGCGGTGCCGAGCGAGAAGCCGCCGCGCGCGCCGCGCAGGAGCGCGCCTTCGTCGATGCCGTGCTCGCCGAGCCAGGCGGGGAAATCCGGCAGGCTGGCCTCGGCCGGGCCGAAGGGCCCCAGGCTCCAGTCGGGGCCTTCGGTCTCGATCAGCGAGACCTGGATGCCGGGGAGCGCCCGGACGAGTGCCAGCGCCGCCATCCAGCCGGCGACCCCGCCGCCGACGATGCCGATGCTGCGGATCATGCCGATATCCCCAGCGCGGCTTCATGGGCCGGCATCGCCTCGGCCGTCGCGGCGATACCGGCCCGCATCGCGGCCATGGCGGCGACGGCCGCCGCCCCGCCCGCGCGCGGATCGCAGTGGCGCGGCGTCACGTGCTGGCCGAGATAGACTGCGAGCCAGCTCGGTTCGAGGAACGTGCCTTCGCGATACTGGACCACCACGCCGCGCTCCCGGAACAGGGCGAGCTTGTATTCGAGCGAGTCCGGCAGGCGCATGGCGCGGCAATGGCGCCAGAATTCGGAATCGTCGCGCTCGGTGCAATGATAGTGCAGGATCAGGAAATCGCGGACCCGCTCATATTCGAGCGCCATCAGCCGGTTGAATTCGGCTGCGTCGAGCGGGTCCCAATCCCGGGTGGGGAACAGGTCGAGCAGCCGGCCGATCGCCAGCTGGATCAGGTGGATGCTGGTCGATTCCAGCGGCTCGAGAAAGCCCGAGGACAAGCCGATCGCCACGACATTGCCGACCCATTGCCTGCGCCGCCTGCCGGCGACGAAGCGGAGGCGATTGGGATCGGCCATCGGCTCCGCGGCGATCGCGCCGAGCAGGACCCGCAGCGCCTCCTCGTCGCTGGTGAAGCCGCTCGCATAGACATGCCCGTTGCCGGTGCGGTGCTGGAGCGGGATGCGCCAGGTCCAGCCGGCATCCTGCGCGGTCGCGCGGGTCAGCGGCGGGATGGGGCCGATATTGGCGCAGGGCAGCGCGATCGCCCGGTCGCAGGGCAGCCAGTGCGTCCATTCCTCGTATCCGGCATGGAGCGCCTGCTCGATCAGCAGGCCGCGAAAGCCCGAGCAATCGATGAACAGATCCGCCTCCAGCGTCTCGCCGCCTTCGAGCGCGACCGAGCGAACGAAGCCGCTCTCGCCGTCGCGGGCGACGTCGATCACCTTGCCTTCGCGCCGGGTGACTCCCCGCGCCTCCGAATAGCCGCGCAGGAACTTCGCATAGAGGCCGGCATCGAACTGATAGGCATAGTTGTACGGATCGCCATCGGGTCGGCGGAAACGGCCGCGGCGGGCCGCCTGGATCGGCAGCGAATATGCCTCGAACGCTCCGGCATCCCGCGCCGAGCACCATTGCTGGTGAAAGGGCACGCCGCCGATGGGGGCACCGAACTCGGCGAAGGGATGGATATAGGAATCGCCCTTGCGGCCCCAGTCCACGAATTCGATGCCGAGCTTGTAGGTGCCCTTGGTGGCGGCTAGGAAATCGGCCTCGTCGATGCCGAGCGTCGCGTTGAAATGGCGGATGTGCGGAATCGTCGCCTCGCCGACGCCGACCGTGCCGATCTCCGCGGATTCGACCAGCGTGATCCGCGCGGGCATGCCGGCGAGCTTGTGCGCCAGCGCCGCGGCGGTCATCCACCCCGCGGTGCCCCCGCCGACCACGAGTATGCGCCCTGCCAGCATGCTTGCGATGCCCCTCTCCGCCGCGAATGTTAGCGCTCCCGTCGCAAAATCGTCAATCGCGTCCACGGGCGATTCGAAGCCGAAACCCGCCCTTCGCAGATGCGGGATCCGTGCCGCAACGCAACGAAACCGTTGCGAAATCGCCACAAATCCGTGGCTTGCATCGAAGCGTCACAAGACGGCTTGATCTTTCGATAACTCCTACTTTAGGTTCGGCCCAAACAAGAAACGCGCCAATATATGGTAGCGCTAACACGGGAGGGGACAGCGCGATGCGAAAGCACGATTCCATTCATCATGCGAGCCAGGCGGGCAGATTCCGCACGGGGGCGCTACGCGCCGGCGTCTCCGTCGCTGCGCTCGCCTGCCTGTCGGTCGCCGCGCCGGCCTGGGCGCAGGGCACCCAGGCGGCGCCGGCTTCGGGCGATGCGCAGACCCCGGAAGATACCATCGTCGTCCAGGGCTATCGCCAGTCGCTGCAGAGCGCCCAGGCGCTCAAGAAGAATGCCGACGTGATCGTCGATTCGGTGACCGCCGAGGACATCGGCGCCCTGCCCGACCGTTCGGTGACCGAGACGCTGCAGCGCATTCCCGGCGTCTCGATCAACCGCTTCGCCGCCGGCGTGGACCCCGACCATTTCTCGGTCGAGGGCTCGGGCGTGGTGGTGCGCGGCCTCACCTATGTCCGCTCGGAGTTCAACGGGCGCGAGGCGTTCACCGCCAATAACGGCCGCTCGCTGAGCTTCGCCGACGTGCCTTCGGAAATGATGGGCGGCGTCGACGTGTTCAAGTCGCCCTCGGCCGACCGCATCGAGGGCGGCATCGCCGGCGTGGTCAACCTGCGCACCCGCAAGCCGTTCGACAACAAGAAGGGCCTGGTGATCGCCGGCTCGCTCGAGGCGAATTACGGCGACTACAAGAAGGAATGGACGCCGACCGGCTCGCTGATGGTCAGCGATCGCTGGGAGACCGGCATCGGCGAGATCGGCATCCTCGGCAATTTCTCCTATTCGCAGCTGAAGAGCCAGTCGGACCGGTTCCAGGTCTCCAGCTTCCGCATCCGCAACCTCTATTCGGATGGCGACGTCATCAACAACGGCAATGGCGCGACCGTCCAGCGCCAGGTCTATTTCCCGCGCGGCGCAGTGATGGGCCGCCAGGAGTTCAACCGCGAGCGCTATGGCTATGCCGCGGCGCTCCAGTATCGCAGCAATGACGGCGCGATCGAGGCGGTCGCGCAGTTCCTGCGCTCCGACGCGCGCCAGGCCTGGACCGAGCGCACGATCGAGATCGCGACCGACAATGTCTCGTCCAACGGCGACTCCCGCCGCGTGCCGGGCACCACGCTCGACTTCGACAGCGACGGGATGTTCGTGAGCGGCACCATCACCGGCCCCACCGGCTGGCGCGGCGACCAGAATATCGGCCAGAACAACAGCGGCCTGATCCCGCGCGTGCCGATGCTGGGCCTGCAATCGAACAACCAGCGCCGCGATCACCAGGAAAAGCTCGTCACCGACGATTACGGCTTCAACCTGAAGTGGAACGCCAGCGAGCGGCTGGGCGTGGTCTTCGACTATCAGCATGTGAAATCGAGCACCAACCTGCTCGACAACACGGTGTGGAACTCGACCTATCAGAACGCGTCGATCCGGCTGAACGGCTCGAACTTCCCGACCGTGGCCTTCCTGCCGCCCCAGGTCTGCAGCGGCCCGGCCGCCAACATGCAGGACGCCCAGGGCACGGACAATGACTGCCGCGCCGGCGGCAACCCCAACCAGTACACGCCGAACTATTTCGGCGCCGGCCACACCAGCTTCACCGATCCGTTCAACAGCTTCCCGCGCGCGGCGATGGACCATATCGAGCAGAGCGACGGCAATTCGGACGCCTTCCGCCTCGACCTCGACTATGCGCTGCCGGAGGGCAGCTTCCTGAAGTCGATCCAGGGCGGCGTGCGCTATGCCGATCGCGACCAGGTCTCGCGCTTCTCGCGCTACAATTGGGGCGTGCTCTCCGAGCAATGGGGCAATAACGGCCCGGTATGGATGGACATGCCGGTGAACGGCAACAACGCCAGCCGCGCCGACGGACAGCCGTTCAACGCCAACTCTCCTTATTATTTCAACAACTTCTTCCGCGGCCAGGTGACCAATCCGCTCGGCGGCGACGGGCGCCTCTATTATACGGGCAACACCGTCAGCGATTATGACGCGATGGTGCGCTACGCCAATGCCATCGCGCGCGAATGGCAGGGCACGACCACCTGTGCCGGCGGCCGCGTGGTCAATGCCGGCTGGAACGCGCTGGCCGATCGTTGCGGCGTGATCTCCGGCACGCCGTTCCTGCCCGACGAGATCAACCCGATCCGCGAGCGCAACTATGCCGCCTATCTGATGGCGCGCATCGACACGCATCTGGGCGGGCTGCACCTGACCGGCAATGTCGGCGTGCGCTACACCAAGACCAGGCGCAATACCGACGGCTATATCTCGTTCAGCAACACCACGGCGCTGCCGACCGACACGACCTGCGCCACGCCGCCGCCGGCCGGGCAGACGGCATCGCCCTTCTGCTCGTTCGACCAGCCGACCCGCGACCAGGCACGTGCCTTCGTCAACGGGGCGCTGATCCCGTCGCACGTCAAGTTCGACTATGACTATTGGCTGCCGAGCGTGAACTTCAAGCTCGAGGCGGGGGGCGGCCTGCAGTTCCGCGCCGCCTATTTCAAGGGCGTGTCGCCGCCCCAGACCGGCTATATCCGCAACTATCTCCAGGCCAATCTGAGCGCGGTGCAGAATGTCGACTCGAGCGGCACGCTGATCCCCGGCAGCTTCCGCCTGCAGGGCGTCACCACCGCCGGCAATCCCTATCTGATGCCGGTAAAGGCCGACAATTTCGACCTGACGGCGGAATGGTATTTCTCACGCGTCGGCTCGCTCACCGTCTCGGCCTTCTACAAGGTGCTCGACGGCGTGGTGACCAACAACACCCGCCGCGTGGACCTCACCAACAACGGCCAGACCTATCCGGTGGTGATCACCACGCCGATCAACGCGACGCAGAAGGGGAAGATCAAGGGCGTCGAAGTCGGCTATCAGCAGACCTTCGACTTCCTGCCCGGACCGCTCAAGGGCCTGGGCCTGCAGGCGAACTACACCTATATCGACAGTTCGGGCGTGCCCCAGTCGACGTTGTCGGAAACCGATCCGGACGTCGCCGCGGGTCGCGTCACCACGGTCGACCTGTCGCTGCTGCCGCTACAGGGGCTCTCGAAGCACCAGGTGAACATCACCCCGTTCTTCGATTATGGCCCGGTGTCGCTGCGGGCGAGCTATTCGTGGCGCTCGGACTTCGTGCTGACCATTCGCGACGTGATCGTGCCGAACGACCCGATCATCAACAAGGCGACCGGCCAGCTCGATGCGTCGATCTTCTTCACGATCACGCCGCAGATCAAGATCGGCGTCCAGGGTTCGAACCTGACCAACGAGATCACCCGCACCACCGCGGTGATCACGAAGATCGGCGACCCGAAGGGGTATGTGGAGGTGCCGCGCGGCTGGTACATGAACGACCGCCGTTTCGCCGCGATCGCGCGCTTCAACTTCTGATCCACGGAGACACCCAGCCTGGCGCTGCCGGTTCCCAGCCGGCGGCGCCGATTTTTTCAGGCGGGACGATAGGTGAGGAAGATATTGGCGGTGAGCCGGCCCCGGCGCGGATCCGCCGAGCCGGCGCCGGCGACCAGCCCCGAATGCAGCTGGCGGCTGCGATAGACGAGCAGCCGGTCGAGTTCGGCGTCCACTGCGGCGATGCGCTCGAATTCCCCGGTATCGCCCTGGATATAGCCCGGCCCCGGCACCGGCTCGGCGACGCGCGCGGCTTCGTAGCGCGGCGCGCGCTCGGGCGTGATCGCCTCATAGCCGGTGGCGCGGTGGCGATAGAAGGCGGTGCCGCCCTGTTCCGGCCCACAGAGATAGTGCAGGAAGGCGAATTGCAGCGGATCCGTGGTATCGATGTGCGGCACGCGCTGCGACGGCGCGAGCGCATCGGGCGCGAGCGTGACCAACGAGAAATTGCATTCGGCCCGGCCGAGGCGGACCGCGCCCAGCCCGAACGCATCGCGCACCGCCGGATCGAGCGCGCGGACCACCGCCTCGACATAGTCGAGCGGCGCCGGCGCGCGGATGCCGGGATAGCCGCCATGCGGGCCATGGACGGGCGCGAACCGGGTCTCGCGCGCGGCATAGTCGATCAGGGCCGCGGGCACGCGCATCAGCCCGTCGAGGCAGAGCAGCGGTTCCCCTTCCCGCCCCAGGCGCGAGAGCCGGGCGGCGGGGCGCGGGTTGAGCGAAAAATCGTGCGACAACATGGACATGCCGGGGACACGAACCACCCGGATATGACCAGCGCATTTCCGGGATAGCGAAAAATGCCCAGGCAGGAGGAAGCAGGGATCCGCGAGATCGAAGGGCCGCTCGACGCAGCCGGACTGGCCGTGCTCGTCCGGGACTATGCGCCCGTCGTGCTGCGCGGCGTGGCCGGGGATTGGCCGCTCGTGGCGGCCGGCCGGCAGTCGGATCAGGCCCTATGCGACTATCTGCTCGGCTTCGATCGCGGAGCGACGGCGGAGGCGTTCGTCGGCCCGCCGGCGATCCGGGGCCGCTTCTTCTATTCGGACGACATGCGCGGCTATAATTTCGAGCGGCGCAAGGGCCGCTTCGCCGACCTTCTGCGCTATGTGCTGCAGTTGCGGGACCGCGACGACGCGCCCGCCGTCTATGCCGGCGCAGTAGAGACGGCCCAGGCGCTGCCGGGCCTGGCCGGCGCCAATGCCCTGCCCGCCCTGTTTGGCATGGGCGCGGAGCCGCGGATCTGGATCGGCAACCGGGCGAGCATCGCCACGCATTTCGACGCATCGGACAATATCGCCTGCGTCGCGGCCGGGCGGCGCCGCTTCACCCTGTTCCCGCCCGACCAGGCGGCGAACCTCTATATCGGCCCGCTGGACCACACAGTGGCAGGGCAGCCCTTGAGCATGGTCGACATGGCCGCCCCCGATTTCGCGCGTTTCCCGCGCTTCCGCGACGCGCTGGCGGCGGCGCGGATGGCCGAACTCGAACCGGGGGACGCGATCTACATCCCCGCGCTCTGGTGGCACCAGGTTGAGGCGCTCTCGCCGTTCAACGTGCTGGTCAACTTCTGGTGGCCGGACTCGCCGGACCAGGACGCGCGGTTCGACGCAATGGTCTATGCGGTACTGACGCTCAGCCATTTGCCGCCCGAGCGGCGCGCGGCCTGGTCCGAATATTTCGACACCTTCGTCTTCCGGGAACATGGCGATCCGGCGGCACATCTGGCGCCCGAGCATCGCAGCGTGCTGGGCGAGCCGACCCCGCAGCTGCGCCAGTACATCAAGCAATATCTGGCGCGGGGATTGGCGAGGCCGTAGCGCTTCTCCCTCTCCCCCCAAAGGGGAGAGGGAGACCTACTTCCCCTGCCCCGGCGCATAGGGCGTGGTGATCGCCTTGTAATAGTCCAGATCGTGCGCGGGCGGCTTGTGCCCCTCCGGCAGCGGGCGCTTCGAGATCGACTGGAACCAGGCGATCGAGGCGTCGCGCCACCAGATCGCTTCGTCCAGCTGGATCTCCAGGAAGTCGCGGACCTCGGCCCAGCGGGTCTCGTCAACCTTGCCGCGCAGCCCCACCCAATCGGCCTGCATGCGGCGGACATGGTCCACCCCGGCATCGTAGCGGATCACCAGCGCGTCCCACAGCGTGCGCCCGGACTTCATCCGATGGTCCCAGGGAAGATGGTGGAACCAGAGCAGCAGTTCGTCCGGCACCGTCGCCAGGCTGCCCCAGTTCCTCGCAACCTGCGGCGCATATTGGGCAAGCGCATCGCTGCCCCTGGAAGTACGGTCGAAGCCGATGCCGTCGGGGCGGGCCTGCGCATAATAGACCGGGTTCCATTCGGGCCGCTTGAGGTCCGACACCCAGGGCCCCGGGCCGTAATGATGGCCGGTCGCCATCTGATGCGTGAGGCCGAGCGGCGTCATGTAATCGACCACCGCCTCGCGCGAGCCCATCATCATGCGGACGATCGTGTCGGTCACCGCGGGATCCTTGCCCCAGGTCATCCGCGCCCAGTCGCGGGCGATCGCCTCGGCCTTCGCGTCCGGATCCCAGGCGAACCGCCCGAAGGCATACCAATTGGCCTGGTCGAACTGCGAACCCGACCAGTTGCGGTCGCTGCCGATATTGGCGACGCCCGCCATGCCGGTGACGGCGCCGGCATCGACCGGCGTCTCGATCACCTTGGCCACGGTGCTGCCCCTGGCCGGGCGGAAGGTATCGGCCTCGAGCACTTCCTCCCACATCGTGCCGAGATAGGCGAGGTGCGTGGCGAAGCCGAGATATTCCTTGGTGATCTGGAATTCCATCATCAGCGGCGTCCTGGGCATGGCGCCGAACAGCGGATGGAAGGGCTCGCGCGGCTGGAAGTCGATCGCGCCGTTCTTGACCTGGACCAGGACATTGTCGCGGAACTTGCCGTCGAGCGGCTGGAACTCGGTATAGGCCTGTTTGTGCCGATCCTCGGCATTCTCGGCGGCATAGACGAAGGCGCGCCACATCAGGATGCCGTGATGCGGGGCAAGCGCGTCCGCCAGCATGTTCGCACCTTCGGCATGGGTCCGATGATAGTCGGCCGGGCCGGGCTGGCCCTCGGAATTGGCCTTGACCAGCAGGCCGCCGAAATCGGGGATGACGGCATAGATCTCGTCGATCTTCGCCTTCCACCAGGCGCGCACCGCCGGGTCGAGCGGATCGGCCGTCCCGAGCCCGCCCAGCTCGATCGGCGCGGAGAAGCGCGCGGTGAGATAGACCTTGATGCCATAGGGCCGGAACAGCTCGGCCAGCGCCTTCACCTTCTGAAGATAATCGGGGCGCAGGATATCGGCATTGGCGTTGACGTTGGTCAGCACCGTGCCGTTGATGCCGATCGAGGCGTTGGCACGGGCATAATCGGTGTAGCGCGGATCCTTGAAGCGCGGCAGCTTCTGCCAGTCCCAGAGCGACTGGCCGGCATAGCCGCGCTCGACATGGCGATCGAGATTGTCCCAATGGTTGAGGACGCGGACCTGCAGCTTGGGGGCGTCGACGATGTCGAGCCTGTCGATCGGCTGGCCGGCCTGGAGCAGGCGGAGGAAGCGGAACACGCCGTAGAGCGCGCCGATATCGCCGTTGCCGGCGATGATGGTGGTGCGCTTGCCCTGCACCATGGCGGTGCGGATCAGATAGCCTTCGTCGCCCAGCCTGGCGAACGGCAGGTCGAGGTTTTTCAGCAGCGGCGAGTCCGCGCGGGTGACCAGCACCGCACCATCGTGCATCACCGTCTCGCGCCGGACGAGGTCGTGACCGAACAGCCCTTTGACCCCGCGCTGGAGCTCTTCGACCGCGGCGCCGATCGTCGGGCGATCGGTGGGTCCGACGACATTGGTGATCCGCGACGCATAGCGCTCGACCGTGCTGGATTCGAGCGGCCGATAGCGCAGCCAGAGATCATATCCGTCCTCGGCATGGCCTTGATTCGCAAGGCCGAAACACAAAAACGCAGACAAAATAGCCAGCAATTTCCGAAGCATCGCTCTTCCTACCGGTTCGCGGTCATACGCCGCCGTTGACAAGCTTGTAACAGGGCAACAATGGTAGCGCTACCAAGCATAAGGCGCGCGCCGGACGACGCGCCGGACAGGAAGGGGAAG
Organism: Sphingomonas sp. IBVSS2; assembly: GCF_002127225.1. Lineage (GTDB taxonomy): Bacteria > Pseudomonadota > Alphaproteobacteria > Sphingomonadales > Sphingomonadaceae > Sphingomonas. The sequence continues at coordinate 58,358 of NZ_NFUR01000001.1, read as the reverse complement.
CAGGGCACGTCATGGCCGAGATCATATCCGCGCGCGTGATCGTCACTTGCCCCGACCGCAATTTCGTGACGCTCAGGATCGAGACGGCGGACGGCACCACCGGCATCGGCGACGCGACGCTCAACGGGCGCGAGTTGGCGGTGGTCAGCTATCTGCAGGACCACGTCATCCCCTGCCTGATCGGGCGCGACGCGCACCGGATCGAGGACATCTGGCAGTATCTCTACAAGGGTGCCTATTGGCGGCGCGGCCCGGTGACGATGTGCGCGATCGCCGCGGTGGACGTGGCGCTGTGGGACATCAAGGCGAAGGTGGCGGGCCTGCCCCTCTACCAGCTGCTCGGCGGAGCGAGCCGCGACGGCTGCATGGTCTATGGCCATGCCAATGGCGCGACGATCGAGGAGACGATCGCGGAGGCCGTGCGGCATGTGGAGCAGGGCTATAAGGCAGTGCGCCTCCAGGCGGGCGTGCCGGGCCTGAAATCCACCTATGGCGTCGCCAAGCCGGGCCAGCGCTACGAGCCGGCGGACGGCGCGCTGCCGACCGAGAGCCTGTGGTCGACGGAGAAATATCTCCGCTCCGTCGCGCCCCTGTTCGAAAAGGCGCGCGAAGTGCTGGGCTGGGACGTGCACCTGCTCCACGACGTTCACCACCGGCTGACTCCGATCGAGGCGGCGCGGCTGGGCGTGGAGCTGGAGCCCTATCGCCTGTTCTGGCTGGAGGACCCGACGCCCGCGGAGAACCAGGCCGGCTTCCGCCTGATCCGCGAGAAGACCACCACGCCGCTGGCGGTGGGCGAGATCTTCAACACGATCTGGGACGCCAAGCAGCTGATCGAGGAGCAGCTGATCGACTATGTCCGCGCGACGATCGTCCATGCGGGCGGGATCACCCATATGCGGCGCATCGCGTCGTTCGCCGACCTTCATCAGGTGCGCACCGGCTGCCACGGCGCGACCGACCTGTCGCCGGTATGCATGGCGGCGGCGCTGCATTTCGGCCTGTCGGTGCCCAATTTCGGCATCCAGGAGCTGATGCCGCACACGGCAAGGACCGACGCGGTCTTCCCCCATGCCTATGGCTTCAGGGACGGGATGATGCATCCGGGCGACGCGCCCGGGCTGGGCGTGGAGATCGACGAGGAACTGGCGGCGAAATACGAATATAAGCGCGCCTATCTCCCCGTCGCGCGGCTCGAGGACGGAACGCTGTTCAACTGGTGAGCGGGAGAGGCTTGCGATGATCGAACTGACACGCCGTGGGTTGCTGGGCGCGGGCGCCGCGCTGGCGCTGCCCTGCCCTGCCTTCGCCCAGGCGGTGGAGGGGCTGAACGCGGTGGCGAAGACCAAGGGCATGCGCTTCGGCTCCTGCTTTTCCTGGAGCCCGCCGGGCGCGGATCGTGGCTCCTTCGCCAATCCGAGATATGCCGAGCTGCTGAAGCGCGACTGCGGCATCCTGGTGCCCGAGAACGAGTTCAAGTGGCAGGCGATCCGGCCGGATGCCAAGACCTTCAACCTCGACCATTTCTCCGACATGCTCGACTATGCCGAGGCCAACGGCATGGCGATGCGCGGCCACACCTTGCTGTGGCACAAGACGCAATATTTCCCGAAATGGCTGAACGACCATGATTTCGGCGCCACCCCGGCAAAGGAAGCCGAGCGCATCCTGGGCACGCACATCCGCACGCTCTGCAAGCTCTATGCGAACCGGGTCACCAGCTTCGACGTGGTCAACGAGACGGTGGAGGAAGGCACGGGCGCGCTGCGCACCTCGTCGCTGTCCAGGGCGTTCGGCGGGACCGAGGCGATGCTCGACTTCGCCTATCACACCGCGCGCGAACATGCGCCGGGAGTGGAGCTGGTCTACAATGATTACATGAGCTGGGAGCCCGGCAACGAAGGGCACCGCACCGGCGTGCTCAAGCTGCTCGAGGGGTTCCGCAAGCGCGGCATCCCGTGCGACACGCTGGGGGTGCAATCGCATATTGGGCTGACCGAGGGCGCCACGGTGGGCGCGCTGGTGAGCCGGCAGGAAAAGCCCTGGCGCAGCTTCCTCGATGGCGCGGTGCAGATGGGCTACAAGCTGGCCATCACCGAATTCGACGTGAACGACAAGGCGCTGCCGACCGATGCGAAGATCCGCGACGGGATCATCGCCAATTATGCCGCGGCCTATCTCGAGATCCTGTTCTCCTATCCGCAGCTCAGGGACGTGCTGGCCTGGGGCATGTGCGACCGCTTCACCTGGCTGAACGGCTTCACCCCGCGCAGGGACGGGACGCGGCAGCGCGCGACGCCCTATGATGCGGAATATCGGCCCAAGGCGCTCCATGGCGTGATCCGCGATGCCTTTGCGGGCGCCGCGGCACGATAATTAGGTCGATCTTGTCCAAGATCGTTCAGAAAACTCATGCTAGGGCTGATTCGAAGGATCCGGAACAAGGGGTGGAACGATGGCGGCGGTGGCCGCGAGCCAGGAACCAAGCTTCGAGGCGCTGCTGGCCGGCGATCTCGACACGGACCAGTTGCACGCCCTTGCCGACCATATTGCCGCGCGCCACGCCGCATCGCCAAAGGGGGACGGCGCGGCCTTTCGGAAAATGCTCGCGCTCGCTGCGGCCAGCGATGCCCAGCGCGACGAGCTTGCCCGCCACCAGGATTCGATCGCCCGCCGCATCGCCGCCGGCCGGGTGCGCGCGGTGATGGGCGAGCCGGCGGACCTGCTCCACGATTTCGCCAGGCCCGTGCTGGAAGTGATGCGCGGCGGCATGGCGGGCGAAGCGAACACGCTGGCCAACCGCTATCTCGACATCGCGCCGCAGGGCGCCGCCGGCTGGTCGCTGCTCCCACTCTACCTCTCGCTGCGCGCGAGCGCGGACGGCGACGCCGAACTGGCCGACAGCCTGCTCGCGCCCGCCAGGCCGCGGCTGGTGGTGATCGGCGGGCTTTCGGGCACCGGCAAGTCGACGCTGGCGCGGTTGCTCGGCAGCCGCATCGGCCGCCTCCCCGGCGCCCGCGTGCTGCGCTCCGACGTGTTCCGCAAGCGCCTGGCCGGCGTGAGCCCGGAAACCAGGCTGCCGCCCAGGCATTATACGCGTCACAATGACGACGAAACATATGAAGCCCTGTTCGAATCCGCCGACGATCACCTCGCCTGCGGCAACAGCGTGATCCTCGACGCGGTGTTCATGAGCCGCAGCGAACGCGACGTGGCCGAGGCGCTGGCCGATCGCTATCGGGCGGCCTTTACCGGCATCTGGCTGGAAGCGCCCGAGCGCGACCGGATCGCCCGGGTCAACGCGCGCACGAACGACGCCTCGGACGCGACGGAGGCAGTGGTGCGCGAGCAGTCGCGCCGCTCGGTAGGCGAGATCCATTGGCATCGCATCCGCGTGAACCGCCCGCAGGAGCTGATCGTCGCCGCCGCGCGCGCCGCGCTGGACCGGACGCGCGGATGACGATTGCGACGTTGACGCTCAACCCGGCGCTCGACGTGACCACCTGCACCGAGAAGGTGCGCCCCGGGCACAAGCTGCGATGCACCGCGCCGCGCTTCGATCCGGGTGGCGGCGGGATCAACGTGGCGCGGGTGGTGACGCATCTCGGCGGCCGGGCGATGGCAGTGTTCCCCAGCGGTGGGCCTACCGGCGCAACGATCGTCTCGTTGCTCGAGGAACAACGGGTGCCGATCCTGCCGGTGCCGATCGCCGGCACGACCCGCCAGAGCTTCACCGTCGACGAGGGCCGGCCGGGCGACCAGTATCGCTTCGTGCTGCCGGGCCCCGAACTCGGCACGGACGAGCAGACCAGGCTGCTCGACGCGCTGTTCGGCGTGGCGGACGCGGATCATATCGTGGTGAGCGGCAGCCTGCCGCCGGGCTGCGACCCGGCGATCCTGAAGCGCATCGCGGAACGCTGCCATGCGGCGGGCGTGAAGCTGGCGATCGACACGTCAGGGCCGGCGCTGGCTGCGTGCGAAGGCGCCCGGGCATGGCTGATCAAGCCGAGCCTGCGCGAGGCGGCGGACCTGCTCGGGCGCGAAATCGCCGGCGCGGCGGACGAGATGGCGGCGGCGCGCGCGCTGCACGATCGCGGCTTTGCGGAGCTGGTGGTGATCTCGCTTGCCGAACGCGGGGCGCTCCTGGTTGGCAAGGATCAGGAACTGCGCCTGCCAGCGATCCCCGTGGAAGCCAAGGGTACGGTTGGCGCCGGGGATTCGATGGTGGCGGCCATCATCCTCGCCTCGGCAAAAGGCAAGGGGATCGAGGAAGCGCTGCGCTACGGCATCGCCGCAGGCGCGGCGACGCTGATGACTCCCGCGACCGAGCTGGCCCGCAAGGAAGATGTGGAACGGCTCTATGCCGGGACGGTTTCCTGAGCCGCATCGGCGCGGCAGAACAGGCTGTGCATCGCTTCCAGCATGTGCCGCGCCTCGTCGCTGGCCAGCGAATAGAAGATCATCTGGCCGTCGCGGCGCGCGGCGACCATCCCCTCGCGACGCAGGAGCGCGAGCTGCTGCGACACGGCGGTGTCGCGCGCGCCGGTGAGGCGCGCGAGTTCGCCCACCGACTTCTCGCCATCGAGAAGGTGGCACAGCAACAGAAAACGGCTTCGACCCGACAGCGCCTTCAGGAACGACGAGGCGCGATCGACCACGGCGATCATTTCGTTCTTCACGGGGCGAACAGCTAGGGCGCCGCAACGCCGGTTGCAACCGCTATCTTGCGGGAAAGACAAAGGAATTCCATTCGAGTATGAAGGTATCCCCGGCTGGAAGAACTTAGACGGGGTTCCCATATCCCGCCAGTGTCCCCTTTGTTTCCCGCGCTTTTCGAAGAGTCCCTGCCCCGCGGCATCGAACAGGCGAAGAATATCCTTGGCCCGCGCGAAGAAGCCGATCTGATTCGGTTTGTCGACGCAGCCGGGCTGGCACCGTTCCGCTTTCGGCAATGGCAGGGCAAGCGGCTGACGCGCAGTTTCGGCTGGCGCTACGACTTCACCGATTCGAGCTTTGCCGAAACCGAAGCGATCCCCGACTGGCTGCTGCCGCTGCGCGCCCGCGCCGCCGCACTGGCCGGGCTGGAGGCGGATGCGCTCGTCCAGGCGCTGGCCATCCGCTATGACCCGGGCGCCGGCATCGGCTGGCATCGCGACCGGCCGGTGTTCGAACATATCGTCGGCATATCGCTCGGCGCGCCCGCGGTGCTGCGGTTGCGCCGGCGGCGCACGGACGGGAAGTTCGATCGGGCCGAGCTGCCGCTGGCGCCGCGCGGGGCCTATCATCTCCATGGCGAGGCGCGGCATCGCTGGGAGCACAGCATCGCGCCGATGGGCGCGCCGCGCTGGTCGATAACGTTCCGGAGCCTGGCCGGGCAGCGTCCTCCCCTGGATGACGGGGGAGAATATGAGGCCCCGATCTAGAGCGCTCCGAAATCGATCGGCCCATCCTTGTCGAGCATCTTCGATTGATCGGCGAGCGGGTATTTCAGTCCCGTCGCGCAGTTGAACAGCACCACCTTCTCCTCCGGCGAGACCAGCCCCTCGGCCAGGGCCTTGCGCCACGCCGCCAGCGTCGCGCCGCCTTCGGGGCAGAGCAGCAGCCCATCCTTGCGCGCCGCATCGTCGACTGCCCGGGCGATGCTCTCGTCGCTCACCGCCATCGCCACGCCGCCGCTTTCCCGGACGGCGTCGAGGATCAGGAAATCGCCCACCGCCTGCGGCACGCGAATGCCCATCGCGATGGTGTGCGCATCCTCCCACCGGGTCGCATGGCGCTCCCCCACCTCGAAGGCGCGGACCATCGGCGCACAACCTTCGGCCTGCACCGCGATCATCCGCGGACGCTTCGCGCCGATCCAGCCCAGCGCCTCCATCTCGGCAAAGGCCTTCCACATGCCGATCAGGCCGGTGCCGCCGCCGGTGGGATAGAAGATCGCATCGGGCAGCTCCCAGCCGAGCTGCTCCGCGAGCTCGAGGCCCATCGTCTTCTTGCCTTCGATGCGATACGGCTCCTTGAGCGTGGAGAGATCGAACCACCCCCGCTCCTTCGCCCCCCGGCCCACCAGCTTGCCGCAATCGTCGATCAGCCCGTTGACCCGATAGACGCGCGCTCCCTGGGCGGCGATCTCGCGCACATTCACTTCGGGCGTGTCCGCCGGGCAGAAGATCACCGACTCGATGCCCACCCGGCTGGCATAGGCGGCCGCCGCCGCACCGGCATTGCCGTTGGTCGGCATCGCGATGGTGGCGACGCCCAGTTCCTTCGCCATGGCGATCGCCATGACCAGCCCGCGCGCCTTGAAGGAGCCGGTGGGCAGGCGCCCCTCGTCCTTGACCCAGAGATGGCTCGCCCCGGCCTCGCGCGCCAGCCCGTCGAGCGGGATGATCGGCGTGGCGATCTCGCCCAGGCTGACCAGATTCTCCGTCCGCCGGACGGGAAGCAGCTCGCGATATTTCCACAGGTCGGCGGGACGGCCGGCGAGCGCTTCCCTCGGCAGCGCGGCCTTCACGCCCGCAAGGTCGTAACGCACCAGCAGCGGCCGGCCGGCGCGGGAAAGGCCGTGCAGCCGGTCCGCCTCGTAGCGCTCGCCGGTCATCGAACATTCGAGATGGGTGACGAAGGTGGGACGGTCGGTCGTCAGATTGGCGTCGTGGCGCAAGATGCTACTCCGGATGGGCGAGCGATTCCTCCGTCGGCGTATAGGCCGATCGTTTCCCCGGCACATCCGGAACATCGGTGGCGAAATAGGCGACGCCCGTGCCGGCGGCGCGATCGATCCACAGGCCGGATTTGAGGCCATAGGCATCGCCCGAATGGCCGAAGCGCCTGCGGCCGTCGCCGAACGGATCGTCACGGCAGCCCGGGGCGCCGGTGGCGGTGAACATCATCGCCAGTCCATAGCCGCAGGTGGCGCCGGCGCTGGGCACCGCGACCGAGATATCGCCGCCGACATCGCCGTCATGGCCATCCCAGGTCCAGAGCGGCGTCTCCAGGATGCGGACCGAGGCGGGGCGCAGGATGCGCGCCCCGTCGAGCCGGCCGCCGCCGAGGAACATGCGGCCGATCCGCGCCAGTCCCCGTGCCGAGATGCGCAGCCCGCCCTGGGGCGAGAAGATCGCGCCGTTGCTGCCCGGGCGCCAGGCGGCCAGGTTGCAGCCGCCGTCCCGCGCCGGGGTGACCGGACATGCCGGCGCCGAGCCGCGATTGTCGTCCTTGGTGGCAACGCGCCCGCGATACTGGACGACGGCACGGGCAGCGGTTCCGGGCCGGCAGCTCGCCCAGTTGTAGCAGGCATCGAGCTTCATGGGCGCGAAGACCAGGCGGTCCATCAGCCGGTCGAACCGCTCGCCGGTGGCGCGCTCCATCACTGCGGCGATCACGGGGAAGTTGAAGTTGGTATAGGCCCACCAGCTGCCGGGGGCATGGCTGGCGTCCCAGGCCTTCGGGTCCTCCAGCACCGCGCGCATATCCGCATCGAGGGGCAGGACATAATCGACCCGGTCGGTGAGGCTGGAGCGATGCGAGAGCAGCAGGCGCAGGCTGATCGGCGCGTCGGGAAAGGCCGGATTGCGCAGCTTCCAGCCGAGCCAGCGCGAGACATCGGCATCGAGATCGACCCTGCCCTGCTCGACCAGCCGCATCACGCCGATCGCGACGACCAGCTTGGAGATGGAAGCGATCCGCACGGGATCGTCGGCGGTAACCGGCCTGGATGCGGAAATGTCGGCCAGCCCTTTCGCGCTGACCGACATCTCTCCCCCCGCATTGAACGTTACCCGGACCGCGGCAACCGGGTCCGATGCCGCCGCGAGCAGGAGCGCGGCGGCGATCATGCCGGCTCCATCACGGCGGATGGAGCCGGCACGACGATCACTTCAGGCTGATGCGGATGCCCGCGCGGAACTGGCGGCCGAGCATGTCCGAATAGGTGGTGTTCGCCGCCATGCCGGTTTCCGGCACGAGCAGCGGCCAGCGATTGAACAGGTTGGTGACGTTGATGAAGAACTGCGCCTGGTTGCCGCCGAAGGGCACGGTCTGCGTCAGGTTGAGGTCGACGTAGAACAGGCCCGAGACGCGGTTGTTGTCATAGGTGGGGAAGTTGGTGGTCGAGACCGGGCAGCCGCTGGTGCACTCGATGCCGTTGGCGACATATTTGCCCGCGCTGACGCCGCGGCCGGTGACGGTGGCCGAAAAGGTCTGGGTCTCGTAGGTCGCGCTGCCGCGGAAGATCCAGGTCGGCGTGCTGGCCTGGCCGCCGTTCGCACCAACGGTGTTCACGGCCACGCTGCCGGCGATGCCGGTATCGGAGAGGTTCTCGATATAGCGCGTCGCCACGCCCTTCAGCGTGAAGGTGCTCGCGGCACCCAGCGGGATCCGATAGGCCGCATCGAAGTCGATGCCGCGCACCAGCTTGCGCACGAAGTTGAACGGCTGGCTGCGGATGAGCAGGTACGGCGCACCCGGCAGCGAACGGACCGGGTCGTTGGTGATCGCCGCGCAATAGACCGTATTGCCGTCGGAGCAGCGGTTGACGATTTCCTGCGCGCTGATCGAGTCGATCGCCCCCGCCAGGTTGATGCGGAAATAATCGGCCGACGCCGTGAAGCCCGGCAGGAAGCGCGGCGAGACCACCGCACCGATGTTCCAGGAATTGGCGATTTCCGGAAGCAGGTTCGGATTGCCCGTGGTCAGGCCCGAATAGCCCCAGGTCGCCGGGCCGTTCAGGCCGTCCGAGGTGTATTTGGGATTGCGCACCGAATCGCTGTTGGCGGTGCCGGCCTGGTACAGCTCGTTCAGATTGGGCGCGCGAATGTCGCGCGAACGGGTCACGCGGAAACGGATGTCCGGGATCGGCGCCCAGGTCGCGCCGAGCTTCCAGGTGGTGACATAGCCCGAGTTGGAATAATCGGTAGCCCGGACGGCGCCGTTGAATTCGAGGCCGAAGCCCAGCGGCACCACCGTCTCGAGATAGGCTTCCTTCACGCTATATTCGCCGGTGAAGGGCAGATAGTTGCCCACCGACCATGCGTTGGTCGTGCCGGTGGTGGTCACGATCGGCTGGAATTCCTTGGGCACGGTGCCGCGGATCTTCTCCTTGCGGACTTCGCCGCCGACCGAGACGCTCACATCGCCCGCCCAGGTGGCGAACGGCGTGACCGACCAGTTGGTGCCGGCGACGAACTGCTCCATCACCTGGTCGCGATAGGGGTTGCCCAGCACATAGTTGATCGCATCCTGGCTGGCGACGCCCACGCCCATGCGGTTCAGCGGCACGCAGTTCGGATCGTCGTTGGTCGTAATGGCATCGACGTTGATCAGGCACTGGATCGAGCCGGTCGTATAGCCGCGCGCATTGCCGGCCGGGGCGAAGGCGGCGTTGGTCGCATTCGCCATGCGGGTCAGGTTCATGATGTTGCGGAGCTGCTCGCGCAGGTCGGAACGGCCATATTGGGCATAGACGTCCCAGTGCGCCGGCCTGCCGAACGCCTCGAAGCTGCCCTCGGCACCGACGACATAGCGCTGCACCTTGCGCTCGTTGGCGATCGCGCGGAACGGCAGGTCGGCGGCGGTGGTCGCCAGCGTGAGGCCGGTGACGCCGGCAAGCCGCGCCGCGCCGAGCGACTGGAGCGCAAAGGCGTTGCAGGTCACGGGGACCGGAACGGTGGTGCAGCCGGTGGTGTTGATCGCGATGCCGGTCGACAGGTTCGGGCCCGCGTTGAAGAACACCTTCTGCCGGTTGTACGAGCCTTCGGCGAAGAGCTCGACGCCGTCCGCGACCTCGTAGCTCAGCCGGCCGAAGACGCCCCAGCGATCGTCCTTCGGCATCAGGCCGATGCGGGTACCGGAATCATTGACCTGCCAGGAACCGCCCTGGACGAGGCTCGGCGCCGACGACCCGGACGCCCGGGTGAACGCCGGATAGGCGAAGCTGCCATAGTCGAAGGTGTTCACTGCCCCGCCATAGCCGAAATACAGGCCGCGCAGCGCATTCGCGGAGCCGCCGGCCGAGCCGGTGATGAGGCCGCCGGGCGTCGAGTTCGCCGCGCCGATCTGGCGCCGGGTGGTGATGAACTGCGGCGTCGTGCTGGTGCTCGTCCAGTTGGGATCCTGGATGCGCACATAGCCGGTGTGATTCCACTCGCGGTCGTCGCCGACCTCGAAGATGCCGTCCTGGTGCGCGATGTTGGCGCTGAGCAGGATGTGGCCGCGGCCGCCGGCAAAGGATTTGCCGCCCGCGATGCTGGCCGAGTAATTGCCGCCATCGCCATAGGTGGTGATGCCGGTATCGGCCTCGATCTTCAGGCCGTCGAGCTTCTTGTTGAGGACGAAGTTCACCACGCCCGAGACAGCGTCCGAACCATAGGCCGACGAAGCGCCGCCGGTGACGACCTCGACGCGGTCGACCAGCGCCTGCGGGATGGTGTTGATGTCGACCCAGCCATAGATGGTGGAGCCGACCGAGCGGCGGCCGTCGAGCAGGACCAGCACCCGGCCTTCGCCCAGGTTGCGCATGTTGAGCGCGTTGATGCCCGCCGAGCCGTTCGACAGGTTGAGGCGCGAATTGGCCGGCTTGGTCGAGCCGGCGAGCTGGGGCATCTGGTTGACGAAGTCGGCGATGTTGTTCGTCGGCGACGTGTTCTGGATATCCTGCTGGGTCAGCACGGTGAGCGGCGTCGGGGCCTGGAAGCCGTCGCGGCGGATGCGGGTGCCGGTGACGAGGATCTCGCCCTCCTCGGCGGCAGGAGCCGCCTGGGCAGCCGCCTGGGGCGTCTCCGGATCGCTGGTCTGCGCCCAGGCCGGCAGCGCGATCGCCATGGCCGCGAAAGCCGTGCTGCTGGCCAGAACCTTCCTAAACGCCGTTGCTTCGATCATTTCCTAAAACCCCCTGAAGCCCGCAATATCCCGCGCGGTGAAAGGGCATTAGGTACCAAGAATGTTGCGGCGCGCCATAGTTTCTGTTCCCCGCGCCATAACCCCGGGGCATCAAATGTGACAATTGCCCACGAAAACGTGACAGGACTGCAACACAAGCCTGTCAGACTGGCCATTGACTGCGTGCCCGCCCCGGCCGAGCGTTAGGGAAACCAGCCCCAGGGGAGCCCTTGATGCCGCATTTCGACCGTCCGGTGCCGCGTGACTGACGCGCCGAGTCTTCCCGCGGCGGCGGCGATCCGCCCGGGTTTCGGCCGGCTGGCGCTGTACCTGCTGCTCGGTTTCGCCGCGGGCCTGCCCTTCTACATGTTCAACGCCGTGCTGCTGCTGCGGCTGGCCAAGCACGGCGTGGACATCGTGACGGTGGGCTTCTTTGCCTGGGTGGCGCTGCTGCCGACCTTCAAGTTCGCCTGGGCGCCGCTGCTCGACAAATATGACGTGCCGGGCTTCGGCCGCTTCTGGGGCAAAAGGCGCGGCTGGATCATGCTGTCGCAGCTGGGCATCTTCCTCTCGACCGTGGCGATGGCGCTCACTTCGTCCGATGCCAATCTGCAAGTCACCGCGCTGTTCGCGGTGCTGCTCGCCTTCTGGACCACCACGCTGGAAGTCGCCGCCGACGCCTGGCGCATCGAGCTGGCGCCGACCCAGGAGGAGCAGGGCCCGATGGTGGCGGCGAACCTGTGGGGCTATCGCAGCGCCATGGTCGCGGCCGGCAGCGGCGCGATCTACATCGCGGCGAAGAGCGACTGGACCACCGCCTATCTGGTGATCGCGGCGGCCGCCTTCCTCCCCTTCCCCATCCTCGCCTGCATGCGGCCCGATACCGGGCATGGCGGCGGGCGCGGCACGGCGCTCGTCACCGGCATCCTCGCCAGCGCGGTGGTGCTCGGCGGGAGCCTCGTGGTCACCGCAGCGGTCGGCTGGGCGCTGCTCGCCGCGATGGGATCGGTCGGGCTCGATAACCCGGACATCGTCAAATACTGGGTATTCGCCGTCGCGCTGCTGCCGTTCATGGCATTGGGCGCGGCGGTGCCGTGGATCCGGAAGCTCCCGCCGAGCCACCGGCTGCTCACCACGTCCGGCCTCGCTCCCTATCTCAACGTCGCCTGGCGCTATGGGCTGGTGGTGATCCCGATCCTGCTGTTCGTCTCGGTCTATCGCATGGGCGACGTGATGGCGCTCACCCTCTCGCACCCGCTGTTCAACGCGCTGGGCTACAGCCTGGAGGCGATCGCGGTCGCCGACGGCGCGGTGGCGCTGCTCTCGTCCATGCTCGGCGTGGCGCTGGGCGGCTGGCTGGCGGCCAAGGCGCCGATGGGCTGGGCGCTGGTGATCGGCGCGATCATGTCCGCGCTCAGCAACTGGATCTTCGCCTGGCTCGCCTATCAGGCGCCGGGCGGCCCGGTCTGGTTCTCGTTGCTCGGCGTGCAGGTGACGGCGGGCGATTTCGACCTGTACCTCGCCATGGCGCTCGACCAGTTCGGGCACGGTTTCGAGGGGGCGGTGTTCGTCGTCTACCTGTCCCTGCTGGTGAACCCGCGCTTCCCGGGCACGCAATATGCGCTGCTCTCCGGCCTCGCCTTCCTGATCCCCAGGCTGCTCGCGGGCCTTTCCGGCGTCTTCCAGAAGGCGATCGGCTATGACGGCTTCTTCATCATGGCGGGCACGATGAGCGTCGCCGCGCTGGTCTTCGTGCCGTTCATCGTCCGCGCGAAGCCCCGGCCCGACGGCGATGCGGTGGCGGCATGATCGACACGGCCTTCGCACCCGCCGCCGCGGCGGTGGCCGCCGGGCGCATCCCCGGCGCGACGCTGGGCGTGGTGGCCGCGGACGGGCGGCGCTGGGTGACGCATGCCGGCATGGCCGCGCTCGTCCCCACACCCGAGCCGCTGACGCTCGACCATTGGTTCGACCTTGCCTCGGTCTCCAAGGTGGTGGCGACGACGACGATGATCCTGCGCCTGGCCGAAGAAGGGCGGATCGACCTGGACGCACCGCTGACCACGGCCATCCCGGACCTGCGGCAATATGACGTGGCGGGCGCCTATGAACGCACCCTCACGTTCCGGGATTGCCTGGCGCACCGCACGCTCTTCCCCGCGGTCGAGCCGATCTACACCTATGGCGGCGATCCCGATCGGCTGCGCGCCTTCGTGCTCCAGCGCGAATGGAAGCACATTCCCGAGCCGGTCTATTCGGACATCAACTTCCTGCTGCTCGGCATCGCGATCGAGCGCGTGACGGGCAAGGCGCTGGGCGAATGGCCGCTGGGCCCGGGCCTGAGCTACGGCCCGCCGCCGGGCCCGGCCGTGGCGACCGAACGCTGCATGTGGCGCAACCGCGTGCTCAAGGGCGAGGTGCATGACGAGAATTGCGCGGCGATGGGCGGGCAGACCGGCCATGCCGGGCTGTTCGGCACCGTGGCCGGCGTGCTCGACTTCGCGCAGGGCGTGCTGAGCGGCAGCTTCTCGCCCATGATGCTCGCGGCGATCCGCACGCCCCAATATTCGCACCGTACCTGCGGCTGGGAGCGCAAGTTCGCCGGCTGGTCGGGCGGGCAGGCCTGTTCGGACGAAACGATCGGGCACACCGGCTTCACCGGCACCGGCCTGTGGATCGATTTCGAACGCGGGCTCGCCTGGACGCTGCTCACCAACCGCGTCCATCCGACCCGCCATTTCGACAGCGGCATCTTCGTGCTGCGCCCCGCGACGGGGGATGCCGTCATCAACGCCTGGGAGGCTCCATGATCTCTTTGCTCGCCCTCGCCATCGCCCTGTCCGGGCCGGATAGCGACACGCCCACCCCTGCCGACCGGCTGGCGCACGACCAGATGCTGGTGCTCGACACGCATCTCGACACGCCCGAACTGTTCGAGCATCCGGGCTGGAAGTTCGATCGCTGGCACGACCGCGACTTCGACAAGAGCCAGGTCGACCTGCCGCGCATGGAGCAGGGCGGGCTCGATGGCGGCTTCTTCGTGGTCTATACCGGCCAGGGACCGCTCACGCCCGAAGGCTATGCCAAGGCACGCAACGCGGCGCTGACCCGCGAGATGTGGATCCAGCGCGTCGTGGCGGCCAACGCCGACAAGATGGAATTCGCGACCACGCCCGAGGATGCCTATCGCATCGCCAAGGCGGGCAAGCGCATCGTCTTCCAGTCGATCGAGAACAGCTATCCGCTCGGCACCGACCTGACATTGCTCAAATGGTATTACGACCAGGGCGTGCGGATGGCCGGGCCGATCCATTTCCGGAACAACCAGTTCGGCGACAGCGCCACCGACAAGGTGAAGCAGTGGAACGGCCTCTCCCCGCTCGGCAAGCAATGGGTGGCCGAGATGAACCGGCTGGGCATGCTGATCGACGTCAGCCATTCGTCGGACGACGTGTTCGACCAGGCGCTGGCCCTGTCCAAGGTGCCGATCATCGCCTCGCACTCCGGGCCCAGGGCGATCTTCAACCATCCGCGCAACCTGGACGACGAGCGCATGCGCAAGCTCGCCAAGGCGGGCGGCGTGCTGCAGGTGAACAGCGTCTACCTGGTCGAGGGCGACCATGACGAGGCCCGCAACAGGATCTCCGACCGGCAGGACGACTGGTGGGCGCTCTCCGCCGCCGACCAGCGCCAGCTGATCGCGGACAAGGCCAGGGCGGACGCGACCAACCCCTATCAGGGCGCCGATTTCGAGCTGTTCATGAAGAGCCTGCTCCATTGCATCGCGGTGATGGGCGTCGACCATGTCGGCATCGGCGCCGATTGGGACGGCGGCGGCGGCGTGCGCGGCATGGAGGACATCACCGCCCTGCCGAAGATCACCGCCCGCCTGCGCCGCGAGGGCTTCTCCGATACCGACATCGAGAAGATCTGGAGCGGCAACGTGCTGCGCGTGCTGAAGCAGGCGGAAGACTGGGCCGCGAAAAAGTGATCCGCTTCTCCCTCTCCCCTGGAGGGGAGAGGGAGAAGGCTAGTTTCCCGCCGCCACGATGTTCAGGGCGTCGTCCATATATTTGGTCGCGCTCGCATCCTGCGGCACGTCGTTGGCGTAGAAGGCGAAGGTGTAGGTCTTGCCGCTGGCCGCGGTGAAATAGCCGGCAAGCGCATTGGTGGCGTTGAGCGTGCCGGTCTTGGCGAAGACCTTGCCCTCCAGCGGCGTGCCCTTGAAGCGGCGGGCCAGCGTGCCGTCAACCCCGCCGATCGGCAGCGTATCGCGGAACTGCGCCCCCCAGGGCTGGACAGCGACCCAGCGCAGCAGCAGCACCGAGCCGCGGGGGCTCACCCGGTTGTAGCTCGACATGCCCGAGCCGTCGGAAAAGTCCCAGGCGGTGCGCGGCACGCCCGCCGCGGCGAGCATCTTCCCGACCCGGGCAACGCCTTCGGGAATCGAGCCGCTGCCGCCCTGGAACTGCCCGATGCGGCGCAGCGCCAGCTCGGCGTGCAGGTTCTGGCTGACCTTGTTGATGTGCTTCAGGTCCTCGGCGAGCGGCGCCGGCGTGAGCGCCGCGAGCGGCACCGGAAGCCTGGACAGGGCGGCGCGGGCCGCCGCATAGCCGGGATCGGCCGGATCGTCCTGCGGCGTCACCGGGCGATGGCGCACCTCGACATGCCCCTTCACCTTCACCCCGCGCGCCTCCAGCAGCGCCTTGAGGCGCCAGGCGGCATAATCGGCGGGATCGTCGATGCCGAGCTTCCAGCTCTTCGGCTGGGCATCCGCGCCGATCGTGCCGGTGATGCGAAGCTGCTTGCCGTTGGGGTCGCGGTCCCAGCCGAGCCGGGTCTCGCTGCCCGGCACGGTCCTCGCCGCGTTGGTCACGGCGAAATAGGGCCAGAGCTCCACCCTGGCCGCCTCCCCCGCCCGGGCCGGCGAGACGGTTAGCTTCAGCTCATTGTCGTCGAGCGTCAGCGCCGAGATGCCGGTGCCCGACGCGCTGGGAATGTTGTTCCAGCTCATTCCCGGGCTCCAGCGCTGGTCCGGGAAGAAGGTGTCGTCGCCGACGATGTTGCGGACCTGCTTCGTCTTCGCGGCGACCGCGTCGGCGAGCGTGGCGAGGCAGTCGACCGTGCAGTCGTCCGCGCTCGACAGGCGGGCATCGCCGCGCCCCTCCAGCACCACATCCTCGCCCTCCAGGCGCACCGCGGCGCCGCCGATGGCATCGGGCTGGTCGATGCCGGGCAGGTTCGCGAAGGCGGCGGCGGTGGTGTAGACCTTGGTGTTCGAGGCGGGGATGAAGCGGCCGTCGGGATTGATCGCGACGATCTCCCTGCCCGTGTCGTCGGCCACGACCAGGCCGAAGCGGGTGCCGGTCGGCGCCTCGGCGAGCTTGGCGGCGACGCGCTGCTCCAGCGTCTGCTGGGCGAGCGCGGGAGTGGCGAGCGTAAGGGCGATGCCGAGGACGAAATGCTTCATGCCGCGAGCGTAACTCCCGCCACCGGGCCTGCAAACCCGCGATCATTCAGAGGAGTCGCCCGGGCATAACCATGGCGCATGCCGGCATTGTACGGGCGACATCGGCCCGGCACCTTCGCGGCATGAACCTGATGCGGGCCACCTTGAAACCCCTGGCCGCGACGGTGGTGGCGTTCGCCCCGCCGGCGCTGGCCCAGACCGACGACCTGGCCACGGCGCTCGCCCTGCCGGTCGCCAGCCAGATGGCCGGCGCACGCGACGTGCCGCGCTTCGCCTGGGTGGAGAACCGCGCCGGCGTGCGCAACCTGTGGGTGGCGGACGCGGGTCGGCAAGCCCGGCAGGTCACGCGCCATGCCGAGGACGATGGCATGATGCTCTACGATCCGGCGCTCAGCCCCGACGGCCGGCGCCTGGCATATGTGCGCGGCGGGGACGACGAGTTCCCCGACGGCAAGATTCCCAATACCGCCTCGGCCGCGTTCACGCCGGGGCAGCAGGTGTTCGTCGTTGAAGACGGTGGAGATCCCACACCGATCGGAGACGGACACCTGCCCGTTTTCTCGCCCGACGGGCAGCGCATCGCCTTCACCCGGCGCGGGGAGCTGTGGCTGTGGCGGGCCGGCAAGGCGGCGCGCATCGCCGCGGTTCCGGGCGAGGTCAGCGACCTGAAATGGACGCCCGACGGCAAGCGACTGCTCTTCGTCGACAATCGCAACGACCGTGCCTTCGTCGCGCTGCTCGACGCGGACGGCGGCCGGCTGACCTATATGGAGCCGGCGCTCGGCTATTCGGTGGAGCCGGCGCTTTCGCCCGGCGGGGACCAGGTCGCCTATATCCAGTATCTCGATCCGCCCGCGGGCGCGGCGCGGGACGGCGGCCCCTATTGGTCGATCCGGGTGGCCGATGCCGCGACGGGCAAGGCCCGCACGCTGTGGACCGCCCCCCAGGGCATGGGCGGCCGCTATTATGGCACGCGCCAGCACAATCTCTGGTGGAGCAAGGGGGGCCGGCTGCTCTTCCCCTGGGAGCGGAGCGGCTTCCTGCACGTCTATGCGATCGACGCGGCCAAGGGCGGCGAGCCTAGGGCGCTGACTTCCGGCAGCTTCGAGGTCGAGACCTTCGTGCTCGGCGCCGACGACATGGTGACCTTCGCCGCCAATGCCGACGAGGCGGACAGGCGGCATTTCTGGCAGGTGCCGGCAAGCGGCGGGACGGCGAAGCGCGTGACCGACGGCAAGGGCAGCGAGAGCCTGCCGGTCCTTGCGGGCGGGCTGCTCGCGGGGATCGCCGCCGATGCGCGCCATCCGGCCCATCCGGTGCTGGCGAAGGGATTGGCGCCGCTGGGCGAAACGGCCGAGATGAAGGGCGCGATCGCCCCCGAGGCGGTGACCTATCGGACCGAGGACGGAGTGACCGTCCACGGCCAGCTGTTCCGCGGCCAGGGCAAGGGCCCGCGCCCGGCACTGATCTTCGTCCATGGCGGGCCGCGGCGCCAGATGCTGCTCGGCTTCCATCACGCCCAATATTATTCGAACGCCTATGTGATGAACCAGGCGCTGGCCGCGCGCGGCTATACGGTCCTCTCGGTCAATTATCGCAGCGGCACCGGCTATGGGCAGGCATTCCGGGATGCGCCGGGGATCGCCCGCGACGGCGCTTCCGAATATCGTGACGTGCTCGCCGGCGGGCGCTGGCTCGCGGCGCAAACGGACGTGGCGCCGGACCGGATCGGCATCTGGGGCGGCAGCTGGGGCGGCTATCTGACGGCGCTGGCGCTGGCGCGGAACAGCGACCTGTTCAAGGCGGGCGCGGACTTCCACGGCGTCCACACCCTGTTGCGCAATGTCGAGAACAACCTGTCGCCCGAGCAGCAGGCCGCCGCGCGGCAGAAGCAATGGGACAGTTCGCCGATGGGCGCGATCGGCACCTGGCGCTCGCCGGTGCTGCTCGTGCACGGCGATGACGACAGGAACGTCGATTTCGGCCAGTCGCTGCTGCTCGCCCGCGAGCTGGCGGCGCGGCGCGTGCCCCACGAGGAACTGGTATTCCCCAATGAGCGCCACGAATTCTTCCGCTATGCCGACTGGCTCACGGCCTATCGCCGCACCATCTCCTTCTTCGACGCGCATCTGAAATGAGGTGGCTGATGGCGGCGGCGGCACTGGCCGGGGCAAATGGGGCGCAAGCGCAGGAACAGGAACGCGCGACGCTGATCCACGGCGCGCGCGTGTTCGACGGCACCGGCACGCCGGCAAGGCTGCGGGACGTGCTGATCGAGGGCGACCGGATCACCCGGATCGGCAGGAAGCTGCGCGTGCCCGAGGGCACCGCGGTGATCGACGCCACGGGGCTGACGCTGATCCCCGGGCTGCACGACCTGCACATCCACACCCGGCGCGAAGCCTTTGCCGACGCCGCCGCGCTCCACCGCTTCTACCTGCCCTATCTGCGCGCGGGCGTGACGAGCGTGAACGAATTCTCCGTCTCGGCCGCGATGATGGCCGGGATCCGCGCGCTCCAGGCCGATACGCCGCGCCTCACCCTGGCGGTGCGCCTGGGCGTGCCGGACGGGCATGGCACCGAGAGCCAGTTCACCAATGCGATCACGCTCCAGGTGACCAGTCCGGCCGAAGCCCATGCGGCGATGGCCGGGGCCCTGGCCCACAAGCCCGACATGGTGAAGGTGTTCAACGACGGCTGGCGCTATGGCGACCCCGACCGTCCCGACCGGCCGAGCATGGACGAAGCGACCCTGGCCGCGATCGTGGCGGATGCGCACGCAGCGGGCATCAGGGTGATGACGCACACCGTGACGCTGCAAGGGGCGAAGATCGCCGCGCGGGCGGGCGTGGACTCGGTGGCGCACGGTGTGGGCGACGCACTGGTCGACGACGAGCTGATCGGCCTGATGCGGAAACACCGCATGGCCTATGTCGCCACGCTGGCGACCTATGAGCCGCTCGAGACGCGTGCGCTGGCGCCCGAGGAGCTGGCGCTGCTCACGCCCGAGCAGCGCGACCGCGAGGCGGCGCGGCTGGCCAAGGGCGGGGCGATCGCGCCCTATGACAGCAGGCGCTGGGAAATCATGCGGGAGAATATCCGCCGGCTGAAGGCGGCCGGAATCCGCATTGGCGTGGGCACGGACACGGGCATCGAAGGCGTCTATCCCGGCTTCGGCGCGCTGCGCGAGATGCGGCTGCTGACCGAGCTCGGCTTCACTCCGGCCGAGGCGATCGAGGCCGGCTCGCGGGTGAGCGCCGACATCATGGGGCGCCGGAAGACCGAAGGCAGGATCCACAAGGGCATGCGCGCCGACCTGGTGCTGACCGGCGGGACGCCGGACCTGACCTTCCGGGACCTCTACTCGGTCAAGCGGGTTTGGGTGGCCGGCAAAGAGGTTTCGCTGGACTGACTCCCCTCCCTTCCAGGGAAGGGAACTGCCCTAGGCCCTGTCGGCCGCCCGATAGACTTCCTCGTCCAGCTCGCCTTCCCAGCGCGCCACCAGCGTCGCCACGGTGAGGTTCGCCGAGGCGCTCGGCACCGTCCGCGTCATGTCGAGCAGCCGGTCGAAGGGCAGCACGAAGCCCACCACCAGGGCAGTCTGCTCCGGCGAGACGCCCACTGCGCTCAGCACCGCCGCCAGCATGAACAGCGAGGCCGACGGCACCGGCGCCGTGCCGAACGCGGCGAGCGCGCCGGTGAACAGCACCGTCGCATAGACGGTGGGCGTCAGGTGCACGCCAAAGGCCTGGAGCGCGAACATCGACAGCAGGCCGACATACATGGCCGTGCCGTCCTTGCCGATGCTGGCACCGAGCGGCAGCACGGTGGAGAAGACCGAGCGGCCGATGCCCAGATTCTGTTCGGAGACGCGCATCGCCACCGGCAGCGTCGCGCCGCTCGATGCGGTGGAGAAGGCCACCGCCAGCGCGTCGACGATGCCGCGGAAGAAGGGCAGCAGCGGCAGGCGCGCGACGAAACGCAGGAGAAGGCTGTGCACCACCAGCATCTGGATCAGCGAGCCCAGCACCACCGCCAGCGCCAGCCAGCCGACATGGACGAACACCGCCGCGCCGTTCGCCGCGACGGCATTGGCGATCAGCGCGAACACGCCGAAGGGCGTCGCCTCCATCACCAGGCCGACGACGCGCAGCAGCACGGCCGAAGTCGATTGCAGCAGGTTGGCGAAGGGCTTGCCCGCCTCCCCCGCCACCACCGTGCCGCAGCCGATCAGGATCGAGGTGAAGATCAGCGCCAGCATGTCGCCCTTGGCCAGCGCATCGAAGATGTTGGTCGGGATGATATTGATCAGCTGCTCATAGGGCGTGACCGGCTTGCCGAGCACATGCGCCTCGGCCGTGCCGAGCGGCGCGCCGATGCCGGGCTGGACGATCGCCGCGACCAGCATGCCGACCGAGACGGCGATGAAGGTCGTCAGCGCGAACATGCCGACCGTGCGCCCGCCCAGGCTGCCGAGCCGCTTGGGATCGGCGAGCGTGGTGATGCCCGAGGCAATGGTGACCAGCACGATCGGCGCCACCAGCATGCGGATCGCACGGACGAACAGGTCGCCGACGAACTGCACCCAGGGCGCGCCCTGCGGCACCAGCAGCGCGAACACGACGCCGAGGACGAGGAAGGCGAGCACGCGCTTCCACAGGGCGATGCCGAACCACCAGCCCATCAGTTGCAGGTCCCGGGGGTGGGCTTGTGCGCGAGCGCTCGGCCGGCGGCCTTGCCGGTCATCGCGCCCCTGTCGACCGCGAGCACGCCGTTGACCAGCACGGTCCGCACCCCGGCCGCCAGCAGCGCCGGCTGCTCATAGGTGGCGCGCGAGGCATAGGTACGCGGATCGAACACCACGACATCGGCGAAGGCGCCGGCGCGCAGATGGCCGCGGCCCTCCAGCCCGAACGTGTCGGCGGTCAGCGCCGAACTTCGCTCGATGAACTGGCGCAGGGTGATCACGTGATCGGCCTTGACGTATTTGTCGTATTTGCGCGCGAAGGAGCCATAGACGCGCGGATGGCCGCCCGAAGCGTCCGATCCGGTCATCACCCAGGGCTGGCGCATGAAGGCGGCGATATCGGCCTCGCTCTGGTTGAACGAGACGGTGCCGGGATCGCCGATGCGGATCACCGCGATCGCGGCATCGACCGGGTCGAGCTTCATCTCCTTCGCGACGGCGTCGAGATAGCGGTTCCGGTACTTGCCCTCGACGATCAGCAGCTTGCCCGCCCCGCCGCGCTTGCGGAGATTCTCGACCATGCCGGCGTGCATCTTCTCGGTCAGCGCAGGATCGTCGAAGCGCTTGAGCAGCGCCGGGCGGCCGCCATCCTGCGCCCAGAGCGGGACGAGCGAGGCGACCAGGCTCGTGCCCGAGGCCGACCAGGGATATTGATTGGCGGTGACCTTCTCGCCGCGGGCACGGGCCGCGTCGATCTTGGCGATGATCGCGGGCGCTTGTCCCTGCACGTCGACGCCCAGCGCCTTGATGTGGCTGATATGCGCGGGCAGCCCGCCCTCGCGCCCGATGCGGATCGCCTCGTCGATCGCGGCCGCCAGGCCCACCGTATAGCTGCTCTCGTCGCGGATATGGCTGTCATAGCTGCCGCCGCGCTTGCCCGCCTCCTTGGCGAGCGCGATCACTTCCTCGGTCTTGGCGAAGCTCTGGGGAGCATAGAACAGGCCCGTGGAGAGACCGAGCGCACCCTGGCACATCGCGCCGGCGACCAGGCCCTTCATCCGCTCCAGCTCGGCGGGCGTGGGATCGCGCGCATCCTCGCCCACCACCCTCTCGCGCACCGCGCCGAAGCCGACCCAGGCGGCATAGTTGATGCCCACCGGCTTGCTTGCCGCGCTCCCCAGGACCTTGGCCAGGTCCGGGCTGCCGCCGCCGTCATTGCCGATGAACGCCGTGGTGACGCCCTGCATCAGGAAGGCGGGGATCAGGCGCTTCTTCGGATCCGTCGATGCGAGATCGTCGCCCATATGCGTGTGCGGATCGATGAAGCCGGGGGCAACGATCATCCCCTTCGCATCGATCACGCGCGCGGCGATCAGGTTCGCATGCGCCCCCACCGCGACGATGCGATCGCCCTTGACCGCGACGTCGCCGACAAAGGGCGCGTCGGAGCCGGTATAGATCGTGCCGCCGCGGATCAGCAGATCGACCTTCTGCGGCGGAAGCGGCGCGGCGGCACCCAATGAAAGAGCGGCAGTCCCCAGCAGCAGCGCGATCTTCATGGCGTTCCCCAAAATCCCGGAAGTGGCGGATAGAGCGTCCCGCCCCGGTCCTCGACCCCACCGGGGCGATCCTTGGCGAGCCAGATCGGACCGTCAAGGTCGACGAAATCCGACATGCGGGCGATGTGCAGCGCCGCAGCGATCGACAGAGAGGAACTGACCATGCAGCCGGCCATCAGGCCCAGGCCGCGGTCGCGCGCGGCCTGGGCGAGGCGCAGCCCCTCGGTCAGGCCGCCGGCCTTGTCGAGCTTCACGTTCACCACCTGGTAGCGGCGCGCGACCTGGTCGAGATCCTCGCGGGTGTGGAGGGACTCGTCTGCGGCGATCGGCACGAGCGGGCGGAAAGTCTCGAGGCATGCGTCGATCTCGGCCGGCACGGGCTGTTCGAGCAGGTCGACCTTCAGCGCCGCCAGCACCGGCTGCATCGCCTCGACCAGCCGCGCGTCCCAGCTCTCATTGGGATCGACGATCAGCCGGGCATCGGGCGCGGCGGCGCGGACTGCGCGGATCTGCGCGTCGGGCAGGCGGCCATCGACCTTCACCTTGAGCAGCGGCGCATGCGCGGCGCGGCGCGCGGCACAGCCCATCATCATCGGCGTATCGATCACGATGGTGCGCGCGCTGGCGATCGGCTCGGGCTCCGGCGTCCCGAGCAGCGCGGCGACGCTTTTCCCGGCCGCGCGCGCTTCCAGGTCCCAGAGCGCGCAGTCGACCGCGTTGCGGGCCGCGCCGGCGGGAAGGAGCGCCAGCAGCTCCTCGCGCCCCGCGCCCGCCTCGATCGCCGGGCGGATGCCCTCGATCGCCGCGAGCGCCTTCTCCACGCTCTCGCCATAGCGGGAATAGGGCACGCCTTCCCCTCTCCCTTCCAGCGCGCCTGCGCGGATGGAGACCGTGACCGTATCGGCCTCGGTCTTCACGCCGCGCGAAATGCGGAAGGGCTTGCTCAGCGCGAAGCGGTCGTGGCGGGCCGTGAGGGTTCGGTGCATAGCAACTCGTCGATGATCGCCTCGACCCCGAAGGCGATTGGATCGGTATAGGGCAGACCGAGATCGGCCTCGATCTGCCGGCAAAGCACACGCGCCGCTTCAACCTCCATCCGGGAGGTATTGAGGCAGACTCCGACCGCGCGAACCTCCGGGCTGGTGAGGCGCGCGACCTGGAGATTGGCCTCCAGGCATTCCCGCAGGCCCGGCAGCGCCCGGCCCGGCAAGCCGCGCATATGACTGCGGCTCGGATCGTGGCAGAGCACGATCGCTTCGGGCTGGGCGCCGTGAAGCAGGCCCGTCGAGACGCCGGCAAAGCTCGGGTGGAAGAGCGAGCCCTGGCCCTCGATCAGGTCCCAGCCGCCATCGGTCCGCTCGGGCGCAAGCATCTCGATGCCGCCCGAGATGAAATCGGCGACGACCGCGTCGATCGGCACGCCGGCGCCGGCGATCAGGATTCCGGTCTGGCCGGTCGCACGGAAATCGGCCTTCTCGCCACGCGCCTTGAGCGCATCCGCGAGCGCGATCGTGGTGTACATCTTGCCGACCGAGCAATCGGTGCCGACCGTCAGCAGGCGGCGCCCGGCCCGGGCGTATCCGGTGCCGACCCGCATGTCCGCCGGGGGATCCCGCACGTCGAACAGCTGCAGGCCCTTCTCCATGGCGAGCGCCGCCAGTTCGGGCACCTCGCGCAGCCGCTGGTGGAGGCCGGCGGCAACGTTCATCCCCGCATTGAGCGCCGCCGCCGCGTCGCGCACCAGGTCGCCGCCCAGCGTGCCGCCCGAATTGGCGATGCCGAGGACGAGCGTCTTCGCGCCCGCCGCCGCGCCTTCCGCGATGGTCATGCGCGGCAGGCCGAGCGTGAGCGGACTGTCGTCATGGCGGAACTCGCCCACGCAATCGCCGCGCCGGAATTCGGCCAGGCCGCGCGAGGTCTTGATGCCCACGAAATCGGTGCTGTGACCGAGGTAGAGGAGGTAAGGTGCCGGTATCATTGGGTGATAACGCTATCCCGCTCGCATCGGGCACCGCGCATAGCGAGTGCGCGCCTCGGCATAGCCAGCCGTTATGGCGTATCGATGACCTTGGCGAGCGCCTTGAGGAAATCGGTGGCCAGCGCAGTGGGCGGCCGATTGAGCAGGAACATCGCATGCACGTCGAACGTGAGCTGCGGCTTGAGCGGGCGCATCGCCAGCCCGGGAACGAGCGAGGCCTGCGCGGTGAAGCTGTCGACCACCGTCATCCCGACGCCCTGGGCCACAAGTGCGGTGGCGATGTAGAAGGTGCGCGCGGAGATGACTTCGTCGAGATCGAGCTCCAGGCGCGCGCATTCCTGGCTGAACAGCTGGCCGATCGGGCCGCTGTTGGCGAGGCTGATGAACGGGCGCCCGCGCAGCCGCTCAAGCTCGATGCGCGGCGGCGCATCGGGCATGTCCTCCTCGCGATAGAGCACCACCAGCTCGCCCTCGCCCAGCCAGCGATGGCCGATCGGCGCGGCATGGGGCACTTCATAGGCGATCGCGACATCGGTCTCGCGCTCGTAGAGCTTGCGCAGCAGGTCGTCGTGATGGACGGTCTGGAGATCGAAGCGGACTCCCTCATGCCCCCGCATGAAGCGCGAGACGGCGGTGGGCAGCGCATTGAGGGCCAGCGACGGCAGCGCCGAGATGCGCAGCATCCCGCCCGCGCCGCGCTTGAGGTTCCGGCCCGCCTCGCGCAGCGCATAGACGCGGTCCTGGATCTCCGAGACCTCGGTGAACAGGGTGTGCGCGTCCTCGGTGGGAACGAGGCGGCCATTGGTGCGGTGGAAGAGCTGGAAGCCGAGCAGGCTCTCGGCATGCCGCAGCATCTTGGAAACCGAGGGCTGCGACACGTTGAGCGCGCGCGCGGCGCCGCTGACCGAGCCGTTCACATAGACGGCGTGGAAGATTTCGATGTGCCGCAGGTTCATCCAGCCAGCCTATCGAACTGCGCGAAAAGGGGAAAGGCCCGTTCCTCGCCTCCCTTCCAGGGAGGGGAGAATCATCCCCCCGGCGTGAACTCCGCGACCAGATCGTAGCGATCCCCCGGGAAAGTCTGGCGGACGAAGGTGACTGCCCGGCCGGTGCGCCAGGTCCAGCGCTCGACCTGGAGGCAGGCCGCATGGGCGTCGAGCTTCAACTTCCTGGCCAGCGGGCCGCCGGCTGAGACGGCGCGGATGCGGTGGCGCGCATCGGTCCAGGGGACATGGTGGAGCAGCCAGGAGCCGGGCGCCTCGGTCTCGAACGTGTCGGCCCGCGGGACGGGCACGGTATCGAGCGCGATCAGCCGGCGCTCGAGCGCGAAGGGTTGTTCCCCGGCGAAATGCACGCCCTCGATCAGCAAGGCGGGCGCCGGGATGCCGGAGACTTCGATATCCGGATCGCGATTGACCACCCGGCAGGTGTCGAGCGCCCAGCCATAGCGCTCGCCCCGCGCCGCGATCAGCTGTGCGAGATCGGGCACCGCCAGCACCGCGGCATGGACCTGGGGATGCGCCACGAAGGAACCGGCCTTGCGGCGCCGCTCGATCAGCCCGGCATGCGCGAGCCGCTCCAGCGCCTTGCTGACCGTGGCGCGCGCGCAGCCATAATGCGCCACCAGTTCATGCTCGAAGGGGATGCGATCGCCGGGGCGCAGCGCGCCCGAGCGGATGCGCTCCTCGATGTCCGAGCGGATGCGTTCCTGCAGCGTCACCCGAGCAGGCGCTCCAGGGTTTTGCGATAATGACTAGCGATAGCCTCGCTCCCCCGGTGCTTTCCGCCCACGACCTGCAGCGTGCCCGCGCGCCAGACACAGTCGATCGCGCCGGCGCGGCCCGCGAAGATCCAGCGATCGAGAAGCGTGTCGGCCGAAGCGCCGGCAAAGCCTGGATGGTCCATGTTCAGGCTCACGATATCGGCGGGAGCGCCCGGCGCAATCCCCGTTTCGACACCGAGCGCCTGCCCCCCGCCCGCGAGCGCCGCGTGGAACAGCGTCTCGCCGACCGAGGCACCTTCGGGCGACAGGATCGCGCGGCGCCGGAGCGACAGGCGCTGCGAATATTCGATCGCGCGGAGCTCGCAGGCGGCGTCGATCTGGATGTTGGAGTCCGTCCCGGTGGCGATCGCTCCCCCGGCCGCGAGATAGCGTTCGGCCGGGAAGATGCCGTCGCCGAGATTGGCCTCGGTGACCGGACAAAGGCCCGCCACCGCGCCCGAAGCGGCGAGGCGGTCGGCCTCGGCCCCGGTCAGATGGGTGGCGTGGATCAGCGTCCAGCGCCGGCCTATGCCCAGATTGTCGAGCAGCCACTCCACGGGCCGCGCGCCGCTCCAGGCGAGGCAGGCTTCTACTTCCCTGGTCTGCTCGGCGGCATGGATATGGAGCGGACCGGTGGTCAGCGCCGTGACCGCCCGGAGCTCTTCCGGCGTGACCGCGCGCAGCGAGTGCGGCGCCACGCCCAGCACTGCGTCGGCGGGAAGCTTGGCTCTGCTCGCCTCGACCAGCGTCGCGAAGCCGTCGATATCCGAGAGGAAGCGCCGCTGGCCGGGCTTGGCGGGCAGTCCGCCGAAATCGCTATGGGCATAGAATACGGGGAGCAGGGTAAGCCCGATGCCGGTCCGCTCCGCGGCATGGACGATCGCGCCGGCGGTCTCGGCGGGATCGGCATAGCGTGCGCCGTCTATGTCGTTATGGAGATAGTGGAACTCGCCGACGCGGGTATAGCCGGTCTCGAGCATCTCGGCATAGGCCAGGGCAGTGATCGCGGCGATGTCCTCGGGCGTGAGCCGGTCGAGGAACCGATACATGATCTCGCGCCAGCTCCAGAAATCGTCGTCGGGCCGGCCGCGACGCTCGCTGAGCCCGGCCATGCCGCGCTGGAAGCCGTGGCTATGCACATTGCCGAGGCCGGGGATCGCGACGCGGTGGCGCTCGGCACCGGCCGCCGGATCGGTGCCGGCCAGCACGTGCGAAATGCGCCCTTCGGCAATGCGCACGGTAACGCGCCCGGCCCAGCCGGTGGGGAGCAGTGCGGTTTCGAACCAGAGATCCATCCAGGCCTTCCCATTCCCGTCATTCCCGCCCCATTTCCGTCATCCCGGCGGAAGCCGGGATCTCAGGCGATTGCGGGGCAAGGGCCGCGCGAGATCCCGGCTTTCGCCGGGATGACGGACAAAGTGTGCGACAGGCCTTTCATTATGTCTAGACATAATCAATCCAACAGGCAAGGATGCGCGCATGGACCGACTCTGGACCAATGCACGGATCGCGACGATGGCGGGCCCCGGGATGGGCATCGTCGAGCATGGCGCCGTGGCGGCGAAGGCGGGCCGGATCGCCTGGGTCGGCCCGGCCAGCGAGGCGCCCGACGCCATCGAGACAGTCGATTGCAAGGGGCGCTGGATCACCCCCGGGCTGATCGATTGCCACACGCACCTGGTCCATGGCGGCGACCGCGCGCACGAGTTCGAGCTGCGCCTCCAGGGCGCGAGCTATGCGGAGATCGCGCGGGCCGGCGGCGGGATCGTCTCGACGATGCGCGCCACCCGGGCGGCGAGCGCGGCCGAGCTGGTGGCGGGCGCGCTGCCCCGGCTCGACGCGCTGATCGCCGAGGGCGCGACCACCGTCGAAGTGAAGTCGGGCTATGGCCTCTCGCTCGACGGCGAGCTTAAGATGCTGCGCGCGGCCAGGGCATTGGGCCAGGCGCGCAAGGTCCGGATCGCGACGACCTTTCTCGGCGCGCATGCGCTGCCGCCCGAATATGCGGACGATCGCGCCGGCTATGTCGACCTCGTCTGCGAGACGATGATCCCGGCGGTGGCCGAGGCCGGGCTGGCGGATGCGGTGGATGCCTTTTGCGAGAATATCGGTTTCACTGCCGACGAGATCCGGCGGGTCTTCGAAGCGGCCGGGGCGCATGGGCTGCGCGTGAAGCTCCATGCCGAGCAGCTTTCCAACCAGCATGGCGCCGCGCTCGCCGCTTCCCATGGCGCGCTGTCGGCGGACCATCTCGAATTTCTCGACGATGCCGGGATCGCGGCGATGGCCGAGGCGGGCACGGTGGCCACGCTCCTGCCCGGCGCCTTCTATTTCGTCCGCGAGACCAGATTGCCGCCGATCCAGGCGCTGCGCGACGCGGGGGTGCCGATCGCCCTCGCCACCGATTGCAATCCCGGCACCTCCCCGCTCACCAGCCCCCTGCTCGTCATGAACATGGCCGCGACGCTGTTCCGCCTCACCGTGGAGGAATGCCTGGCCGGCATGACCCGCGAGGCGGCCCGGGCACTGGGCCTTCACCACGAGATCGGCACCATCGAACCCGGCAAGTCCTGCGACCTCGCCATCTGGGACGTCGAGCGGCCGGCCGAGCTTGTCTATCGCATGGGGCTCAACCCGCTCCATGCCCGCATCTGGAAGGGCCAATGACCGAAATCCTGCTGATCCCCGGCGCGGTGCCGCTGGCCGAATGGCGCGCGATCTGGCGCGGCGCAGTGCCGAAGCTCGATCCCGCCGCCAACCCGCGGATCGCCGAAAGCGCTGCCGCGGTGGCGCGCATCCTGGCGCATGGCGAACCCGTCTATGGGATCAACACCGGCTTCGGGAAGCTCGCCAGCGTGAAGATCGAGGCCGAGGACCTGGCCACGCTCCAGCGCAATATCGTGCTCAGCCATGCCGCGGGCGTGGGCGCGCCCTCGCCTGCTCCCGTGGTCCGCCTGATGATGGCGCTGAAACTCGCGAGCCTCGCCCAGGGCGCATCGGGCGTGCGGCCGGCGACGGTGGCGCTGCTCGAAGCGATGCTGGCCGGGGGCCTCACGCCGGTGGTGCCGAGCCAGGGGTCGGTCGGCGCGAGCGGTGACCTCGCCCCCCTTTCCCACATGGCCGCGACGATGATCGGCGTCGGGCAGATCGAAACAGGCGGCCGCGTGCTGCCGGCCGAGCAGGCGCTGGCCGAGGCCGGCCTTACCCCGCTGACGCTCGGGCCCAAGGAAGGGCTCGCCCTGCTCAATGGCACGCAATTCTCCACTGCCAACGCCCTGGCCGGGCTGTTCGAGACCGAGACGCTGTTCCAGGCGGCGCTGGTGACCGGCGCGCTCTCGACCGAGGCGGCCAAGGGCACCGACGCGCCGTTCGATCCGCGCATCCACCGGCTGCGCCGCCATCCCGGCCAGATCGCGGTGGGCGAGACGCTGCGCACGCTGATGGCCGGCTCCGCGATCCGCGCCTCGCACCGCGACAATGATCCGCGCGTGCAGGACCCCTATTGCCTGCGCTGCCAGCCCCAGGTGATGGGCGCGGTGCTCGACCTGCTGCGCCAGGCAGGCACGACGCTGGAGACCGAGGCGAACGGCGTCTCGGACAACCCCCTGATCTTCCCCGAGACCGACGAGGCGCTGTCGGGCGGCAATTTCCACGCCGAGCCGGTGGCCTTCGCGGCGGACATGATCGCGCTGGCGATCTGCGAGATCGGCTCGATCGCCGAGCGCCGGATCGCGATGCTGGTCGATCCGGCCCTGTCCAACCTGCCGGCCTTCCTCACGCCCCGGCCGGGGCTCAATTCGGGCTTCATGATCCCCCAGGTGACCGCCGCGGCGCTCGTCTCCGAGAACAAGCAGCGCGCCACGCCGGCCAGCGTCGATTCGATCCCGACCTCGGCGAACCAGGAGGACCATGTCTCGATGGCCGCGCACGGCGCCCGCCGCCTGCTCGAGATGGCGGCGAACGCCGGCGCGGTGATCGGCATCGAGCTGCTCGCCGCTGCCCAGGGCTGCGACTTCCATGCCGGGCTCGCCTCCTCCGCGGCGCTGGAACGCGTCCGCGCCCGGCTGCGGCGCGACGTGCCGACGCTCGACCATGACCGGCACTTCCATCCCGACATCGAGGCCGCGACTGCGCTGGTCCGCGCCGGCGCGGTGGCCGAGGCGGCGGGAATCGCGTTGCCGGGGGTCGCATGAACTGGCTCGAGGTCCATCGTGGCGAAGCGCCGCTGATCGTCGCCTTCCCGCATACCGGGACGGACATTCCGGCGGAGGTCGCGTTCCCCTCACCTTGGCTCGCCCGCAAGGACGCCGATTGGTGGATCGACCGGCTCTACGCCTTCGCCGCCGGCCTCGGCGCGACCACGATCCGCACCGGCATTTCCCGCAGCGTGATCGACGTGAACCGCGATCCCTCGGGCGCCTCGCTCTACCCCGGTCAGGCGACGACCGAGCTCTGCCCCACCACCACC
This sequence comes from Sphingomonas sp. IBVSS2, assembly GCF_002127225.1. Lineage (GTDB taxonomy): Bacteria > Pseudomonadota > Alphaproteobacteria > Sphingomonadales > Sphingomonadaceae > Sphingomonas. The sequence goes on along the minus strand of NZ_NFUR01000001.1, from coordinate 27,559 downwards.
TTCGACGGCGAGCCGCTCCAGAACCCCGATGCGGACGAGATCGCCCGGCGGCGCACCGCTTATTTCGACCCCTATCACGCCGCGATCGAGGCGGAGATCGCCCGCCTCCGGACGATCCACCCCAGGCTCGTCCTCTACGACGCCCATTCGATCCGCAGCCATGTGCCGCGGCTGTTCGAGGGCGAGTTGCCGCAGTTCAACATCGGCACCAATGGCGGCACGACCTGCGCCCCGGCCCTGCGCCAGGCCGTGGAAGCCGCCTGCGCCGCGACGCCCTGGAGCCAGGTGACCGACGGGCGCTTCCGCGGCGGCTGGACCACGCGCCATTACGGGCGGCCCGAACGGGGCGTCCACGCCATCCAGATGGAGCTGGCCTGCCGCGGCTATATCGACGAGCCCGCCGGCTTCGACGAAGCATGTTGGCCCACCCCCTATGACGAAGCCCGCGCCGCGCCGATGCGCGACGCGCTCGCCCAGATCCTCACCGCCTGTCTCACTTTCGCCGGAGCCCCGGAATGACTCGCCTCGACAACAGCCGCATCATCAAGCCCGCCACTGGCACGGAACGCACCGCAAAGAGCTGGCTCACCGAAGCGCCGCTGCGCATGCTGATGAACAACCTGCACCCCGATGTCGCAGAGCGGCCCGAGGAGCTGGTCGTCTATGGCGGCATCGGCCGCGCCGCCCGCGACTGGGAGAGCTATGACAGGATCGTCGCCGCGCTGCGCGATCTCGAAGCCGACGAGACGCTGCTGATCCAGTCGGGCAAGCCCGTCGGCGTGTTCCGCACACACGAGAACGCGCCGCGCGTGCTGCTCGCCAATTCGAACCTCGTGCCGCACTGGGCGACCTGGGAGCATTTCAACGCGCTCGATCGCAAGGGCCTGGCGATGTATGGCCAGATGACCGCCGGCTCGTGGATCTATATCGGCACCCAGGGCATCGTGCAGGGCACCTACGAGACCTTCGCCGAGATGGGCCGCCAGCATTATGGCGGCGACCTGAAGGGGCGCTGGCTGCTCACCGCGGGCCTGGGCGGCATGGGTGGGGCACAGCCGCTGGCGGCGGTGATGGCGGGCGCCTCGTGCCTGGCCATCGAGTGCCAGCCCAGCCGGATCGAGATGCGCCTGCGCACCGGCTATCTCGACCGGGCTGCCGAGACGATCGACGAAGCGCTCGCGATCATCCACGGCGCCGACAAGCCGGTCTCGGTCGGCCTGCTCGGCAATGCGGCCGAGATCCTGCCCGAGATGTTCGCCCGCGGCATCCGCCCCGACCTGCTGACCGACCAGACCTCGGCACATGACCCCGTCAACGGCTATCTGCCCGCCGGCTGGACCGTCGCCGAGTGGATCGAGCGGCGCGAGCGCGATCCGGAAGGGACGGCCAGGGCCGCCAAGGCCGCCATGGCACGGCATGTCCGCGCGATGCTCGACTTCCATGCGGCGGGCGTGCCGACGGTCGATTACGGCAACAACATCCGCCAGGTCGCGCTCGACGAGGGCGTGGCCAATGCGTTCGACTTCCCCGGCTTCGTCCCCGCCTATATCCGCCCGCTCTTCTGCCGGGGGGTCGGGCCGTTCCGCTGGGCCGCGCTCTCGGGCGATCCCGAGGACATCGCCAGGACCGACGCCAAGGTGAAGGAGCTGCTGCCCGACGACGCGCATCTCCACAACTGGCTCGACATGGCCGCCGAGCGCATCCGCTTCCAGGGGCTTCCCGCCCGCATCTGCTGGGTGGGCCTGGGCGACCGGCACCGGCTGGGTCTGGCCTTCAACGAGATGGTGGCGTCGGGCGAGCTCAAGGCCCCGATCGTCATCGGCCGCGACCATCTCGACAGCGGATCGGTCGCCAGCCCCAATCGCGAGACCGAGGCGATGCGCGACGGATCGGACGCGGTTTCCGACTGGCCGCTGCTCAACGCGCTGCTCAACACCGCGAGCGGCGCGACCTGGGTCTCGCTGCATCATGGCGGCGGCGTCGGCATGGGCTATTCGCAGCATGCCGGCATGGTGATCGTCGCCGACGGCACGCCGGAAGCAGCCAGGCGGCTCGAGCGGGTGCTGTGGAACGATCCCGCGACCGGCGTGATGCGGCACGCCGATGCGGGCTATGACATCGCGATCGATTGCGCGCGGGAGAAGGGACTGAACCTGCCGGGGATATTGTAGGGCGATTCCATCGTCCTTTCCCCTTCGTCATGCTGAACTTGTTTCAGCATCCAACCTGCCTCAAGCGGTACGGCACGTGGAAAGTTGGACCCTGAAACAAGTTCAGGGTGACGGTCTGGGGGCGTTGCAACGTTGCCCTTCAAATCTCCACGAACCTGCCCGCCTCGCGGTCCTTCACCACCTTGCCGGCTTCGAACACGGTGCCGTTCATGGTGATATAGACTCCCGGCCTCGCGACCTGGACGGTGGCGAAGGCCATGCCGAGGTTGAAGGTGGCATCGCTCTCGGCGAAGCGTGCCGGGGCGAGCGCGCCGACCAGCACGATCGTCTTGCCCTCGATGCCGGTCAGCGCCTTGGCGGTCTCGGTCATCGTGTCGGTACCGTGCGTGATGACGATGCGCTTCGCATCCGATGCGGCGGCGCGCGACGCGATCAGGGCGCGATCGGCATCGTCCATCTCCAGGCTGTCCTTGCGCATCACTTCCTCGACCTCGAAGGGATGCAGCACGCGGCCCAGCTCGAGCAGCCGGGTCACCATGGTGCCGACGATCGTGTATTTGCTCGAGGCGTCGAAATATTGCTTGTCGATCGTGCCGCCGGTGGTGAGCACGAGGATGGGCTGGGTGCTGGTCATGCGCGGCCCTTACGCCGGTTCGAAGAACAGGAAAAGCACCTCCCACCGTCATTTCCCTGGTCCCGCTGGCGGGGAGATGGAGAGTTGGGAAGCGCGTCTGTCCCGGTCTGCCATTGGGCAGCCGGGGGATGACGGAAGGAAGGACCGGCGCGTTCTCTTTCCAGGCGCTCGGCGCTCGACGACGATGGTTGGTTGGCATTGGTGGCGTGTCGCGTCGAGACTTGATGCTGCGGCGTGCCTCCCCTGTATTGCGGCCGTGGAAAGGGTCAGGGGTAGTTTTTGAGGCAAGGGGCTCTGCAGCGGGCAATGCGGCGAAGCTTCGACTTGTGCCGAACGGCTCCGCGCCGGTCCACCGGTGGCTGCAACGTGCATCCACCGGCCTTCTGTGTCCGCATGCTGGCCTGGCAGGCGGGACGGGTGCAGTGCTAACCCATATGGTTCATCATGTCAAGTGATTTGTGCCAAACCATCGCCCCGCCCTTGGCTTGCTTGAGGGCCCTACCTTCCACGAGCGATATCGCCTGAGGGGAGTGGGATACTGAAACAAGTTCAGCATGACGGTGGAAGAGGCGACGTCATCGCGTGAGATCCTCGCTTTCGCGGGGATGGGAGTGGAGCCGAGGCCATCGCGGAAGTAACCTCTGCGCCAGTGCCTTCCCCCGGCGCGCCGCTAGTCCCGCTTCTTCTGCCAGACCCTGACGTATTCGACTTCCATGCGTGAAGGGAATGCATCGGCGTCGATTCCCTTGTCGCCGCCCCAGCCGCCGACCGCGACGTTGAGGATCAGATATTGCGGGCCGGCAAAGGGCCAGGTGTCGGGATTGCCCTTGTGGTCGTTGTCGAAGCGCAGAAAGGCGCGGCCGTCCACGCCGATCAGCATGCGATCCTGGTTCCAGTCCAGCTGATAGTCGTGAAAGGCGGTGCAGGCGTCCGGCACCATTGCCTGGGCGGTCTTCTGCGTCTTGATGACGTGATTATAGGCCTTGGTGTGGATCGAGCCATGGACGCGGCCGGGATCCCAGCCGACATGCTCCATGATGTCGATCTCGCCCAGGCCGGGCCAGCCGGCCTTCTCGTCGCTGCCGAGCATCCAGATCGCCGGCCACAGCCCCTTGCCGCAGGCGAGCTTCGCCCGGACCTCGATGAAGCCGCCCGTCCAGTCGGCGCGGCCGCGGGTCTGGATCTTGCCCGAGCTATAGTCCTGGCCGCCATGATCGGCGCGGCCGCTCAGCCGCTCCCTGCGCGCCTCGATGACGAGCCTGCCGCGCTCGAGGCGGACATTCTCGCGGCGGTTCGCGGCGTAATATTGCAGCTCGTTGTTCCACCAGCCTTCCTTGTTGCGGCTGGTGTCATAGGCCCATTTGCGGGGGTCGAGGCGCTTGCCGTCGAACTCGTCGGACCAGACCCGTGCATAGCCCGGCGGCACCGCCATCGGCGCGTCGGCATGGGCAGTGGAGAGCGGGGCCTGGATCGTCTGGGCGGAAGCGGCGCCCGGCAGCAGCAGTGCCGCCGCCAGAGCGCCGCATCGCATCACTTGGGCGCCAGCACCATCAGCATCTGGCGGCCTTCCATGCGCGGATAGGATTCGACCTTGGCATCCTCGGCGCAGTCCTGCTGGACGCGCTGGAGCAGCGCCATGCCGAGCTGGCCGTGCGAAAGCTCGCGGCCACGGAAGCGCAGGGTGACCTTCACCTTGTCGCCTTCGCCGATGAACTTGTGGATCGCCTTCATCTTCACGTCGTAATCGTGATCGTCGATGTTCGGACGCATCTTGATCTCCTTGATCTCCTGCGTCTTCTGGCTCTTCCGGGCGAGGTTCGCCTTTTTCTGCGCCTCGTACTTGAACTTGCCGACATCGAGGAACTTGGCGACGGGCGGGTCCGCATTGGGGGACACCTCGACCAGGTCGAGTCCAAGCTCCTGCGCCTGTTCCATCGCCTCGCGCGTGTACATCACGCCGAGATTCTCACCCTCATGGTCGATCACGCGGACCTTGGGCGACTGAATGAATTCGTTAAACCGCGGACCGTTCATCGGCGGTGCCACCATCGAGCGGCGATTCATGGGCGGACGTATACGACTTGCTCCTGTTGTTGCGGACTCAGGGTTTGGGCGGCTCAATAACGCAGGATGCGGCACTCGGGTAGTCCGATGCCTGCATTTCCGCCGAAATTCCGTGCACTGTGGCCCGGCAACCGCAGATATCGGGTGTAGAGGCACTGCCTGCAAGCCCGGTTTTAGCGATGGCTTAGGACCGGCCGGGCCATGAAGGCGTCCGAAAGGGCAGGGCATGGCGCGCATCGCCGCGATCGAATCGAGCGAGACCGGGTGGCGCATGCCCGCCTGGGCGGTGCCGCTCGCGCTGCTGCTCGGGCTCGTCCTGCTGTTCCCGCGCCCCTATGTCGGCGGCGGCGGCGACGACTGGTATTATCTCGAAGCGGCGCGGTGCGTGGCCCGGCACGGCCTCTGTCTTCCCGACACGCATTGGGCGGCGCGGTTTCCGCTGGTGGCGCCGATGGGCGCCGTGCTCGCCCTGTCCGGCGAGGGCCCCTGGACGGTGGGGCTGGTGCCGCTGCTCTACACCGTGGCGGGGCTGCTGCTGTTCGTCGCCAATGTCGAGCGCCGCTTCGGCGCCGCGGCGGCGATGCTGGCGGGCTCGGCGCTGGCGCTGACTCCGCTGTTCCCGCTCAACGCGCTCCAGCCGCTGGTCGACCAGCCCGAATTCGCCTGGACCATGGCCTGCCTGCTCGCCATCCAGATCGCGCTCGAGCGGAACGATGCGCGCTGGGCGGCGGGGGCGGGGGCGATGCTGGCGCTGGCCGTGATGACGCGGATGAGCAGCCTGGCGCTGCTGCCGCTGCTCGGCCTGGGCTGGCTGATGCTGGCGCCGGACCGGCGGCGGCTCGCACTGCCCTTCGCCGCTGCGGCCGCGGCGCTGCTCGGCATCGAGGCGCTAGCCTATGCGATGGCGACCGGCGACCCGCTATATGGCTGGAAGCTCTCGCTCCACCATGGCCGCATTCCCACCACCGAGCTGGCGGCGGGCGTGGACACCAGCCGCAGCCCGTTGCTCAACCTCGACTTCATCCGCAACTGGCGGCGCAGCATGGGCATCCATGTCCATTGGACGGTGGACCCGCTGCTCAACCTGCTCGCCGATCCGCTGTGCGGGCTGACGCTGTGCGGCGCGCTGGCGCTCGCGGCGGCGCGGTGGCGGGCCTGGCGCCGCGACCGGTGGCTGCGCCTGGTCGCGATCGCGGCGCTGCTCCATTTCGTGCTGCTCACCTATGTGCTGGCGGTGGATCCCAAGCCGCGCATGTTTCCCTTCGCCTATGCGGCGGCGGCGGCGACGCTGGGCGTGCTCGGGGCGCGGGCCTGGCGCGACGGCGGCCGGCTGATCGTCGCGGCGCTCTTCGCGCTGCTGGCCGGCCGCGCGCTGCTGATGGCCTATGACCAGCCTGATCTCGCATCGGCGCGGGCCGCCGCCGCGGGCTGGATCGCCACCGCACGCCCTGGAAGCCTCGCGACCGACGAATGGACGCGGCGGACCTTCGCCCTCGTCCCCGGCGCCGCCGCGCTGCCGCTGGGCGGGGAAGCGCCGCGCCGGGACCTGCTCACGCTCGGCAAGGTGCCGTGCGCGGGCAGGCAGGTGCTGCGCGAGGCGAACTTCGAGCGGCACGAACCGGCGCCGCTTGCCTGGCTGCGCGCGCGGGGCCTGCTGCTCGGGGCGCAGGTCCCCGTGCGCCTGTGCCTGGTCAGGCCGGCACCCCCGCATGGCGCAGGTGGATGATCGGATAGGGCCGGCCGTGCGGATCGGTTTCGGAGCGGCCGATCACTTCGAAGCCACGGGCGAGATAGAAGGGCAGGGCGTTGTCCGCCTGTTCGTTGGCATCGACCAGCGCATCCGGCGAGAGCGCCAGCGCATGATCGACCAGCGCGGTGCCGAAACCCCGGCCATGCGCGGCGGGGTCGACGAACAGCGCGTCGATCATCGCGCCGTCCATGGCGAGGAAGCCCTGCACCCTGCCGGCATCGTCCTCCACCAGCCAGAGGGGGGCGACGGGCAGGAACTGCTCGGCGACGATCGTGTCGATCTCGGCGCGATGTTCGCTCGAGAGGAAGCCGTGCGTCGCGTCGACCGCGGCGCGCCAGATCGCCAGCGCGCGCGGGACGTCCACTGCGGTGCCGGGGCGGATATGGGCCATCAGCGACGTCCCCACAGGATGACCACACAGCCGAGCACCGCCAGCGCCGCGCCGGCCAGGTCCCAGCGGGTGGGCGGCACCCGCTCGACCAGCACCAGCCAGCCGAGCGAGGCCAGGATGTAGATCCCGCCATAGGCGGCATAGGCGCGCCCCGCGGCGTCCGCGCTGCTCAGGGTGAGCAGCCAGGCGAACAGGGCGAGCGAGGCGCCGCCGGGAACGAGCCACCAGGCGGGCTTGTCCAGCCGCAGCACGCCCCAGAAGGCGAAGCAGCCCGCGATCTCCGCCAGCGCGGCGGCCGCGTAGATCGCGAGCGTGGCCGGGTTCATCCGAGGTCGGGCGGAGTCGCCTCGGCCACCAGCTTCGCCACCGCCTCGTCGAGGCTCAGCATCTGTTGCCCCTGCGAGCCCAGCACGCGCAGCGCCACGGTGCCTTCCTCGGCCTCGCGCTTGCCGACGACGAGCAGGTTCGGGACCTTGGCGACCGAATGCTCGCGCACCTTGTAGTTGATCTTCTCGTTGCGAAGGTCGCTCACTACGCGGATGCCTGCCGCCTGGAGCTTCCGGGTCACTTCGTGCGCATAGTCGTCGGCGTCCGAGACGATCGTTGCCACCACCGCCTGGGTCGGGGCCAGCCAGGCCGGCAGCTTGCCGGCGAAATGCTCGATCAGGATGCCGATGAAGCGCTCGTACGAGCCGAAGATCGCGCGGTGCAGCATCACCGGGCGATGGCGCTCGCCATCCTCGCCGACATAGGACGCGTCGAGGCGCTCGGGCAGCACGCGGTCCGACTGGATCGTGCCGACCTGCCAGGTGCGGCCGATCGCGTCGGTGAGGTGCCACTCCAGCTTCGGCGCATAGAAGGCGCCTTCGCCGGGCAGCTCTTCCCAGCCATATTCTTCCGTAGCCATGCCGGCACGGACCACGGCGTCGCGCAACTCGGTCTCGGCCTGGTCCCACATCTCCTCGGTGCCGAAGCGATTGTCGGGGCGCAGCGCCAGCTTGATCGAATAGTTGAAGCCGAAGTCCTTGTAGACGCGGTCGGCGAGGCGGCAGAAATCCTGCACCTCATCGACGATCTGGTCCTCGCGGCAGAAGATATGGCCGTCGTCCTGGGTGAACTGGCGGACGCGCATCAGCCCGTGCAGCGCGCCATGCGGCTCGTTGCGGTGGCAGCAGCCATTCTCGACGAGGCGGAGCGGCAGGTCGCGATACGACTTGATGCCCTGCTTGAAGATCAGGATGTGCGCGGGGCAGTTCATCGGCTTGAGCGCCATCCACTGCACGTCTTCCGACACCATCGGACCTTCGTCCTCGATGTTCGGCGTCTCGTCGGGGATGACGAACATGTTCTCGCGGTACTTGCCCCAGTGGCCGGACTGCTCCCACTGGCGCGCGTCCATCACCTGCGGCGTCTTTACTTCCTTGCTGCCCGCGCCGTTCACCGCGCGGCGCATGTAATCCTCGAGCGCGCGGTAGATGACATAGCCGTTCGGGTGCCAGAACACGCTGCCATGTGCTTCCTGCTGGAGGTGGAACAGGTCCATCTCCTGGCCGAGCTTGCGGTGGTCGCGCTTGGCGGCCTCCTCAAGACGCATCATGTGCTCGTCGAGCTGCTTCTTGTTGAGCCAGCCCGTGCCGTAGATGCGCGAGAGCATCGCGTTCTTCTGGTCGCCGCGCCAATAGGCGCCCGAGACGCGGGTCAGCTTGAAGGCGTTGGGATCGACCTTGCCGGTGGAGGCGAGGTGTGGCCCGCGGCACATGTCGAGCCAGGCGTCGTCGCCCTTGCCGGCGCGGTACACGGTCAGCTCTTCGCCCTCGGGCAGTTCCTGCGCCCATTCGGCCTTGAAGCTCTCGCCCTGCTTCGTCCAGCGCTCGATCAGCTGCTGGCGCGACCAGACCTCGCGGATGAGTGGCGCATCCGCGGCGATGATCTTGCGCATCTCGGCCTCGATCGCCGGCAGGTCTTCCTCGGTGAAGGGCCGGTCCTTGGGGGCGAAGTCGTAATAGAAGCCGTCGTCCGTTGCCGGGCCGAAGGTGATCTGCGTGCCGGGGAAGAGGTTCTGCACCGCTTCGGCAAGGATGTGCGCATAATCGTGGCGGGCGAGCTCGAGCGCGTCCTTCTCGTCCTTCGCCGTGACGAGCGCCAGCTGGGCGTCGCCTTCGAACGGGCGGCCGATGTCGCGCAGCTCCCCGTCGACGCGCGCGGCGAGCGCGGCCTTGGCCAGGCCCGGGCCGATCGCGGCGGCGATGTCCGCCGGGGTAGTCCCCGGGGCTACCTCGCGGACGGAACCGTCGGGCAGCGTTATGCGGAACATCTCGGACACGGGTCGGGACTTTCTCTGGAGTGTTTAAGGAGCGCGGCTTATGCCTTCGCGGACGCAATATAGGCAAGCCGTATGACCGATTCACATCGTGCCACCGCGATCCTTCCCGTGAACGACCTGGTCGCGAGCACTGCCTTCTACGAAAGACTGGGCTTCCGCCTGACCGGCGACTATGGCGATTATCGCATCCTCGAGGACGGCAAGGGCTGGCATCTGCACCTCAACCAGGCAGTGACCGGCTGGCTGGTGCCGGGGCACAATCCGTTCGGCATCTATCTCTACACCGACGATGTCGACGGCGTGGCGGCGGGAGTGCGCGAGCTTGTCATCGAGAAGGAAGGGCCGAGCCTGAAGCCCTGGGGCTGCTACGAGTTCGCGGTGAGCGATCCCGACGGGACGCTGGTGCGGATCGGCCGCATTGCATCCTGAAGCCGCGCAGTTGCTGGGCATGGCCGGGGAGGCCGCGCGCCAGGGCCGGTTCGGCCAGGCGCTGCCGATGCTGAGCCGGGCACTGGCGCTCGACCCCGAGGGGGCGGCGCCGGCCTATGCCGAGCTGCTGGGCCGGCTCTCGCTCACTGGATGGCCGCCGCAGCTCGAAGCGGACCTGGTGACCTGCCTGCATGCCGGATCGGTCGACCCGCAATCGCTGGCCCGGGCCGCGGCGCGGATGCTGCTGGCGAAATATCCCGAGCCGGTGGTGGCGGAGGATCCGTTGTGGACGACCTTCCTCACGCGCTGCATCAATGTCCATCCGGCGATGGAGGCGCGGCTGGCATGGCTGGCCGGCCAGGTGCTGCCGGCGGGGCTGCGCGACGCCCTGGCGGCACAGGCCTTTGCGAGCGAATATGTCTGGGGCGGGGAAGCGCTGGGTATCCCCGCGGCGGCGGCGGCCGAGATCGCCGAGGAGCGGCGGCTGGCGGCGGAGATGCCCTCGCTCGGCGATGCGGGAGATGGCGTCTCCCGCGCGGTGCGGGCGCAATATGAGGCCAGTCCCTATCCGCGCTGGCGTGCGGCGGCGACGCGGGAGCGCGTGTCCGTGGCGGCGCATCTGGCTGCCCTTGGCGCACCGCAGGCCGGGTCGGTCGCGGTGCTGGTCGCCGGTTGCGGCACCGGGTTCGAGCCGATCGACCTGGCGCGGATGGATCCATCGCTCGCCATCACCGCGCTCGATCTCAGCGCGGGCAGCCTGGCCCATGGCCGGCGCATGGCGGAGGTGCTCGGGATCGACACGATTCGCTTCGTGCAGGGCGACATCCTCGACGCGGCGCGGCTGGACGGGCGCTTCGGCCTGGTGAGCTGCACCGGGGTGCTCCATCATATGGAGCGGCCTGCGCTGGGGCTAGCCGCACTGGCGGAGGTGCTCGCGCCCGGCGGCGTGCTGCGGGTCGCGCTCTACAGCGAGCGGGCCCGGGCCTGGATCGCCGAGGCGCATCGCGCGATCGCCGAACATGGCTGGGATGCGAGCCCGGCGGGCATTCGCGCCTTCCGTGCCCATGTCCTCGCCTTGCCGCCGGAACAGCCGCTCGCGCGGCTTCGGGAAAGCGACGATTTCTACACGCTGAGCGGCTGCCGCGACCTGTGCTTCCATGTTCGCGAGCATTGGTATCGCCTGCCCGCGATCGGAGCGATGCTCGCGGCGGCGGGCTTCGAACTGCTCATGCTCGACGCCCCGCCCGAGGCGCGGGCGCGCTTCGCCGAGCGCTTCGGAACGGCGGCGGACCGGGACGACCTCGCGCTATGGGACCGGCTGGAGGTGGATTTCCCGCATCTCTTCGCGGGCATGTTCCATCTGTGGTGCCGGAAGCAGGGCTAGGACGGATCGACATTCAGCTCCGCCCCTTTCATTCCCGGAGGCGAAAGGGAAATTGAAGATCGAAGCCTTTCTTCCGTCATGCTGAACGCGTTTCAGCATCCAATTCTCCACCAGCGATATCGCCGGTGGCACGTTGGACCCCGAAACAAGTTCAGGGTGACGCGGGAGGTCGGTTCGAAGCGCTCCCACCCGCCGACCACATCCTTAGCCTGAATATCGAAACGCCCCTAGACCAGCCCGAACGGCACCACGCGGTTCAGCTCGACATGGCCGATCTCGGCGCGGCCGAGATAGGGGACGCCCATTTCCCCGCACCAGCGCACGATCATCTGATCGATCGTCTCGCCGAAGCTGTAATTGCCGTCCGCCTCGCCATTGTCCTTGACCGCGGTGACGGCGCCCAGCCGCACGCCGGCGATGCCCTTGAGCTGGGTGGCATGCGCCATCTGGAACAGCATCCGGTCGATCCGGTAGAGCGGCTCGTCGACTTCCTCGATATAGAGTACGTGATCGGTGAGGTCGGGCAGATATTTGGTGCCGATCAGCGCGGCCAGGATGGCGAGGTTGAACGCGGCGGCGGGGCGCCCGTCGGCAAGGCCCGGCTCGAAGCCGCGCCTGTCCCCGTCGATCAGCCAGCCCAGCACCCAGCCGGCGCCTTCGCCGGTGTCGTTCATGCCCAGGCTGGAGGCCATCGCGCCATGCGCCACCCGGCCGATCCGCCGGGCGTATAGCGCGCCGAGCAGGAACCCCATGTCGGAGAAGCCGACATAGGTCTTGTGGTTTGCCGCCGGCCCGAGCTTCGGCATCACTGCTTCCAGGATGCGGTTCGAGCCATAGCCGCCGCGCGCGAACCAGATCGCATCGAACGCCGGATCATTGGCGAATTCGAGAAAGGCGGCCGCGCGTTCCGCGTCGGTGCCGGCGAAATGGCCGGTCTGCAGATAGCATTGCGGATGGAACACGATCTCGTGCCCGGGATAGGTCAGCGCCATGAACGCGGCCATGCGCAGCGATCCCTCGCGGCTGACCGGTCTTGCTGGTGCGACGACTCCGATGCGCATGCCTTGCCCCTTCGCTTCGAATTGCCGATAGCGCGAGGCCATGGAGCATCGCAAACCTTACTTCTTCGTGGGCATTGGCGGGTCGGGCATGATGCCCCTGGCGATGATCCTGGCCGGGCAGGGCGCCAGGGTGGCCGGATCGGACCGCAGCCTCGATCAGGCGCGGCTGCCCGCGAAATTCGATTTCCTGGCGCGCAGCGGCATCGCCCTGTTCCCCCAGGACGGCAGCGGAATCGGTTCGTCCGAGCAGATCGTCGTCGCTTCGGCCGCAATCGAGGAGACCGTGCCCGATGCGCGCCGTGCCGCCGAACTCGGCAATGCGCGGATGACGCGGGCCGAGCTCAATGCCCGGCTGTTCAATGCCGCGCCGCTCTCGATCGGCGTGGCGGGGACCAGCGGCAAGTCCACGGTCACCGGCATGATCGGCTGGATCCTCCACGCGCTGGGCCGCGATCCCACGGTGATGAACGGCGCGGTGATGAAGAACTTCGCCACGCCAGACGCGCCCTTTGCCAGCGCGCTGGTGGGAGCCGGCCGGGTCTATGTGAGCGAAGTCGACGAGAGCGACGGCTCGATCGCGCTCTATCGCCCGGGCGTGGCGGTGCTCAACAATGTCAGCCTCGATCATCTGCCGATGGACAAGCTGATCGAATTGTTCGGCGCCTTCATCGCGCGGGCGGGCAAGGCTGTGATCAACCTCGACAATGGCGAGGGCGCGCTGCTGGCGGCGACGATGCCGCGCGAGCGGCTGCGCACCTTCGCGATCGGCGCGCCGGCGGATCTGACGGCGATCAACCTGCGCGAGCAGCGCTACGGCATCGCCTTCGAGCTGGCGCGCGAGGGCGCGGCGTCGATCCCGGTGACGCTGCAGGTGCCGGGCCGGCACAATGTCTCCAATGCGCTGGCGGCGATCGGCGCGGCGGCGGCGGCGGGGATCGCGGTGGAGGAGGCCGCCCAGGCGATCCAGGGCTTCCAGGGCCTGAAGCGCCGCTTCGAGCTGGTCGGCGAGGCGGGCGGGATCGCCGTGATCGACGATTTCGGGCACAACCCGGACAAGATCGCCGCGACATTGGACACGCTGCACGCCTTTGACGGCAGGCTGCTCCTGCTGTTCCAGCCGCACGGCTATGGCCCTCTGAAGGTGATGCGCGCCGAGCTCGTCGCGATGTTCGCCGAGAAGCTGGGCGGCGAGGATGTGCTGGTGCTGCCCGATCCCGTCTATCAGGGCGGCACCACCAGCCGCGAGGTGACCAGCGCGGACATCGTGGCCGATGTCGCCGCGACCGGGCGCAATGCGCTCCACATTCCCGATCGCGCGGCGGCGGCGGCGCATCTCGTCGCCAATGCGCGCGCGGGCGATCGCATCGTGGTGATGGGCGCGCGCGACGACACGCTCAGCCACCTTGCGGCGGAGATGCTGGCGCAGCTCGCTGATTAAAAACCGGTAATCTTTTCACGCACCTGCGCAAAAATATGGACTTTTTTGCCAGAGATGGCACCATTCCCGTGAGATTCCGGGGAGGCGACGCATGCGCCTGCTGCAGCCATTCTATTGCCTGTTCGGTAAGCACCATCGCAGCCATGGCCGCGCATGGAATGACGGATCCAGTTTCCGATCCTGGTGCGAAGGATGCGGCAAGCCGATGATCCGCACCTTCCATGGCTGGCGCCTCGATACCGAAGCGCCGACTGGAAAGTAGCATTAGCATCTAGTCTGGCAGGCTTTCCTATATGGAAAGCTTGGTTGACATATCGTGCCGACACAGGTAAAGCTCCCTTTACAAACTGCAAAGGAAGCCAATCATGGCCGGCAATCGGGCGCAGAAGCGCTACACGAAATCGGTGATCCTGCTGATGATGAGCTATGTGCTGATCCTGGTCGGCGTGGTCATACATGCGCGGAACAGCCCGCTGCACGGGCCGCTGGGCTATGTCGCCGGCGTGCTGCCCGCGCTGCCGGTGATCGGCGTGTTCTTCGTCCTCGGTCGCTATCTCGTCGAGGAGCAGGACGAATATCTGCGGGTGCAGGTCACGCGCCAGGCGCTGGTCGCCACCGGCTTCACGCTGAGCATCGCGACGGCCTGGGGCTTTCTCGAGAATTTCGGCCTCGTGCCGCACGTCTATGCCTATTACGCCGCGATCCTGTGGTTCGCGGGGCTGGGCGTGGGCCGCTGCTTCAACAAGCTGGCGGCGATGCGCGGAGGCGGCGAATGAACAATCGCCTCCGCGTGCTGCGTGCCGAGCGGGCCTGGAGCCAGCAGGACCTGGCCGAGCGGCTCGATGTCTCGCGCCAGAGCGTCAACGCGATCGAGACCGGCCGCTACGACCCCTCGCTCCCGCTCGCCTTCAGGATCGCCGACGTGTTCGGCCTGACCATCGAAGAAATCTTCACCAATCCCAACCGCAAGGACTGACCGTCATGATCAAGCGCATCGCCTTCGCCCTGCTCGCCACCGCCAGCATCCCCGCCATCCTCCATGCCCCCGCGGCACATGCGGCGACCGCGCCGGCACCGGCCGAGATGATCCAGATGGATCACCTCTCGGTGCAGGTGATCGGCAAGGGCAGTCCGGTGATCCTGATCCCCGGCCTGTCGAGCCCTCGCGCGGTGTGGGACGGCGTGGCGCCCGAGCTGGCGAAGACGCACACCGTGTATCTCGTCCAGGTCAACGGCTTCGGCGGCGACGCGCCGGGCGCCAATCTGGGCGAGGGGCTGCTCCCCGCCATGGTCGCCGAGCTGCACAAGCTGGTCGCGGAGCGCAAGATCGCCGGCGCCGCGGTTGTCGGCCATTCGATGGGCGGGCTGCTGACGCTGATGCTGGCCAAGGCGCATCCTGGCGACGTCGGCAAGGCGCTGATCGTCGATGCGATGCCGTTCGTCGGCTCGGCCTTCTTCCCGGGCTCGACGGTCGAGTCGGTCAAGCCCCAGGCCGAGGCGATGCGCGCCCAGATGGCGAGCCTTTACGGCAAGCCGCTTCCAGAGGCGGTGGGCCAGGCGATCGCGCGGCAGAACGCAGCCAAGCCCGAATCGCAGGCGCAGGTCGCGGCCTGGATGGCCAAGGCGGACATGCGGGTTTCCGCCCAGACCATGTTCGAGGATCTCCAGACCGATCTGCGCCCCGACCTGAAGGGCATCGCCGCGCCGATCACCGTGCTGGTGCCGTGGCTGGCGGCGCGCGGCGGCGAGGCGCCGATGCTCGAGCTCTACAAGCGCGAATATGCGGGTGCGCCCAAGGTGAACCTGAAGGGCGTGGCCGACAGCGGGCACTTCATCATGCTCGACCAGCCCGAGGCCTTCCGCGCGGCGCTGGCCGCCTTCCTGGCCGGCTGAGCCGGCGCGCCGCGACGAGTAAAAGGGGCCCGGGAGCTGTTCCCGGGCCCAAGTTCTGCTCACTTCCCGTATCTGGGCATCAATAGGTTCCGGAAAAGCTCCGGTTGAGATTCCGGTCGCGATTCCAGTCCTGGTCGTCGTGTCCGCCGAACAGCGCGCCCGCGCGCTCCTCGTCCTTCCATGCCGCATGCGCTTCGTCCGCGGTCTTGCGCAGCGTCACCTTGTCGTCGACCGACTGGATCCAGCGCGACGGGATCGAATGGTGATGGCCACCGGCCTCGCTGTCGTTCCTGGTGAGGACGATGCGATCGCCGCGCACCTTGTCGACCTTGCCGACATGGCTGCCGTCCGAGCCGACCACCTCCATGTGCTCGGCCACCCGGCGCAGGCCGTCGCGCTGGCCCTGGCGATCGGTGCGCCAGTTGTTGAACTCGTTCTCGAAACGCTGGGCGTTCTCGCGGCGATATTCGTCATAGTCGCTGTCGAGCTCGGCGATGCGCTGGCGGCGCCAGCCGGAATAGTGATCGTCGGGGCCGTGGGGCCATCGTGCGTCGTAGCGCGCGTCGGCTTCGCGGCGGCGCTCCGCTTCCTGGTCGCCGAACCAGGAGCGGACCTCGTCGCCCGCGCGATCGAAGAAGCCGCGGTCCGGATCCTGGCTGCGATACGCGGTGCGGGCCTCGTCCCAGCCGCGCTGGTCGCGGGCGCCGCGATCCCAGCCGCCGCGATATTCGCCGCCATATCCGCCGGGGCCATAGCCGCCGCGATAGCCGCGCGTTCGGCCGAGCTCGCCGGCTGCGGCATATTCGCGGGCGCTCGAATAATGTTCGCCGCCGGCGCGGCGGGCGCCGCTCACCTGATATTGGTCTTCGGGGCCGAAATAGCGGGGATCGGAGTAACGGTCGCTCATGGGAATCTTCTCCACTGCCGGTCTTCGGGGGGCTTGGCCGGCGTGGATTCAGCGGGCGAGAGCCGGCAATGGTTCCGGAAAAATCCCCGCTTTTCAGTGCAGTTCGCCGCGCCGGCGAAGCGTTTTGCCGCGCTTGTTTCAAGCCGGTTGCATTGGGGAAAAAGCGCCGCTAATGGAGCGCCTCCCGGGGCCACCCGGGGACAGGCGGCGGGGCTGTAGCTCAGATGGGAGAGCGCTGCAATCGCACTGCAGAGGTCAGGGGTTCGATTCCCCTCAGCTCCACCAGCCGCCCACAGTTCCTACATATTAGAACGCAGCCGGCTTGGCGTCCCGCCGGGCCGGGCCTTGCGCGCGCCGGCCATCGCCGTCCCGATTCGGACCGCTGTCCGTAATTTGCGCATTTCCCGGAACCTTATCCGCGTGCAGAACGTTGCGCCGGGCGGCGTCGTTCGGCGCCGATCTTGGTTGCGATCCCCGGATGCTGTTGGAATAAGGCGGCAATTTCTCGGGCTTGCCTTAGAGAACGGGGTTTGATGATCCACCGGTTCGGCGCGAAATACGAAATGATGCTCTATGGCGCGCTCGCGGCTCTCCTCGTGGCGCCGTTTCTCGCCGATCTCCAGCTGCCGCTCGGCACCTCGGTATGGGTGATCTACCTGCTGCCGATCGTCTTCGCCTATCTGGCGCCGCGGCCGGTGGTGCCCGCCGCGGTCGCCCTGGTCGCGACCGTGCTGACGATCACCGGCTTCATGCTGGCGCGCAGCGGTGTCGACCCCAGCATCGCGCGCGTCAACCGCACCCTGGGCGTGCTCACCGCCTGGACGCTGGGCATCGTCGGCGTGCTGTTCGTCCGCAACCGGCTGGCCGTTCGCCGCGAGGAATGGCTGCAGGCGGGGCAGGTCGGGCTGGGACAGGCACTCGCCGGAGACCTGGCGATCGATCGGCTCGGCGCGAACGCGCTCCGCTTCCTCGCCGAATATCTGGGCGCGACCGCGGGGGCGATCTTCATCCGCAACGGCGACGGCTTCCTGCGCCGGGCCAGCTATGGCGTGCCGGCCGGCGCGGCGGTGCCCGAGCGCGTGACGCCGGGCGACGGGCTGCTCGGCCAGGCGATCGCCGACGGGCGGGGCTTCGCGCTGGCGCCGGTGCCCGACGGCTATCTCTATTTCGGTTCGGCGCTCGGCCAGGCCCGGCCGGGGCAGCTGCTGATCGCGCCCGCCCGGATCGACGGCCAGGTCAACACGGTGGTGGAACTCGGCTTCGCCGGCACCGCGATGCCCGCGGCGGCGGAGGATCTGCTCGCACGGATCGCCGAGCAGCTCGGCATCGCCGTGCGCTCCGCCAAATATCGTACCCAGCTCCAGGAACTGCTCGAGGAGACCCAGGCACAGGCGGAGGAATTGCAGGCGCAGGGCGAGGAACTGCGATCGAGCAACGAGGAACTGGAGGCGCAGGCGCGCGCGCTGCAGGAATCGCAGGCGCGGCTGGAAGTGCAGCAGGCCGAGCTGGAGGAAAGCAACGCCCAGCTCGAGGAGCAGACCCGGACGCTGGAGGCGCAGCGCGACGATCTGGCGCGCGCGCAATCCTCGCTCGCCGGCCAGGCGCGCGAACTGGAGCAGGCGAGCCGCTACAAGTCGGAATTCCTCGCCAATATGAGCCACGAGCTGCGCACGCCGCTCAATTCGCTGCTGATCATGGCCCGGCTGCTCGCCGAGAACCGCGCGGGCAACATGACCGCCGAGCAAATCCGGCACGCGGAGACGATCGAGACGTCGGGCAACGATCTGCTCGCGCTGATCAACGACGTGCTCGACATTTCGAAGATCGAGGCGGGCAAGCTGGAACTGCAGCCGCGCCGCATCCGGATCCCGCCGATGCTCGAGAAGCTTCGCCAGGGCTTCGCTCCGGCGGCCGAGGCCAAGGGGCTGGCGCTGCGCTGCGAGGCGCTGCCGGGCACGCCCGACGACTTCGAGACCGACCCGCAGCGGCTGGAACAGGTGCTGCGCAACTTCCTCTCCAATGCCGTGAAGTTCACCGGCCGGGGCGAGGTGGCGCTGAGCGTCGGCCGGGCCGCCGACGGACGGCTGGGCTTTGCGGTGCGCGACACCGGCGTTGGGATCGCGCCCGATCAGCAGAAGATCGTCTTCGAGGCGTTCCGCCAGGCGGACGGCACGATCAGCCGCAGATATGGCGGCACGGGCCTGGGCCTCTCCATCTCGCGCGAGCTGGCGCGGCTGCTGGGCGGCGAGATCCGGCTGGAGAGCAGCGCCGGCGAGGGCAGCGTCTTCACGCTGCTGCTGCCCGAGACCTATGATCCGGGGCTGATCGAGGCGGCGCCCATGGCGGAGGCACCGCTGATCGCCGCCATGCCCGCACCGGCCGCGCCCAGGCGTGCGCCGCGCGCCGCCGAAATGGCCGACGATCGCGAGAAGCTGCGCGGGGACAGCCGGGTGCTGCTCGTCGTCGAAGACGATCCCGCCTTCGCGCGCATCCTGTACGAGCTGGCGCACGAACTGGGCTTCGACTGCCTGATCGCGGGCACCGCCGACGAAGGCGCGCTGATGGCCAGGCAATATCTGCCCAACGCAGTGATCCTCGACATCGGACTGCCCGACCATACCGGCCTGTCGGTGCTCGACCGGATCAAGCGCGATCCGCGCACGCGGCATATCCCGGTGCATGTCGTCTCGGCCGACGACGACAGCCAGGCCGCGCTCGCCGGCGGGGCGATCGGCTATATGCTCAAGCCCGTGTTGCGCGACCAGCTGGTCGGGGTGCTCGAAGGGCTGGAGGTGCACATGACGCGCCGCCTGCGTCGGGTGCTGGTGGTGGAGGACGATGCGCAACAGGCCGAGAGCGTGCGGCTGCTGCTCGCCTCGCGCGACGTCGAGACCATCGACGCGCGCAGCGCCGCGGCGGCGCTGGAGCGGCTCGGCAGCGAGACGTTCGACTGCATGGTGCTCGACCTCAACCTGCCCGACATGCCGGGGCTCGACCTGCTCGAGCAGCTGAGCATGGACGAGAATCTCGGCTTCCCGCCGGTGATCGTCTATACCGGGCGCGACCTTTCGGCCGACGAGGAACTGCGGCTGCGGCGCTATTCCAAGTCGATCATCGTCAAGGGCGCGAAGTCGCCCGAGCGGCTGCTCGACGAAGTGACGCTGTTCCTCCACCAGGTGGTGTCGGACCTGCCCGAGCAGCAGCAGGCGATCCTCAGCCAGGCGCTGAAGCGCGACGCCGCGCTGGACGGGCGGCACATCCTCGTCGTCGAGGACGATATCCGCAACGTCTATGCGCTCACGTCGATCTTCGAGCCGCACGGCGCCAGGGTGCAGATCGCGCGCAACGGGATCGAGGCGCTGGCGGCGCTCGACGCGGCGCGGGACGGCGGCGCTCCGGTCGAGCTGGTGCTGATGGACGTGATGATGCCCGAGATGGACGGGATCGCCGCCACCCGCGCCATTCGCGGGCGGCCGGAATGGCGCGGGCTGCCGGTGATCGCGCTCACCGCCAAGGCAATGGCGCGCGACCAGCAGGATTGCATCGCGGCGGGGGCGAACGACTATCTCGCCAAGCCGCTCGACGTCGACAAGCTGCTCAGCCTCGTCCGGGTTTGGATGCCGCGATGAGCGACGCCGTGGATCCGGTGGACACGCTGGAGCTCGAGCTGCTGCTCGACGCGATCTGGCGGCGCTATCATCATGACTTTCGCGGCTATTCGCGCGGCTCGTTGCGGCGGCGGCTGGAACGGGCGCAATCGCGCTTCGGCTGCGATACCCTGTCGCAGCTGCAAGGGCGGGTGCTGCGCGAGCCGGTGCTGTTCGCCGAGCTGATGGGCTTCCTCACCATCCAGGTGAGCGAGATGTTCCGCGACCCGGCCTATTTCCGCGCGATCCGCGAGCAGGTGGTGCCGCATCTGCGCACCTTCCCTTCGCTCAAGGTGTGGATCGCCGGTTGCGCGAACGGCGAGGAATTCTATTCGCTTGCCATCCTGTTCCGCGAGGAGGGGCTGGAGGCGCGGACCATCTTCTATTGCACCGACATCAGCCCCGCCGCGCTGGCGCGGGCGGAGGCCGGCGTCTACGAACTGGACCGCATCGCGCTGTTCACGGAGAATCACCGCGCCTCGGGCGGCAGGGGATCGCTCTCCGACCATTATACCGCGGGCTATGGCCGGGCGGTGTTCGACAAGAGCCTGCGGGCCCGGGCGGTGTTCGCCGAGCATAATCTCGCAAGCGACCAGGTCTTCGCCGAGGCGCATCTGGTCTCGAGCCGCAACGTGCTGATCTATTTCGATCGGGCGCTGCAGGATCGCGCGCTCGGCCTGTTCGGGCAGAGCCTGGTGCGCGGCGGCTTCCTGGGGCTGGGCGCCAAGGAGAATCTGCGCTTCTCCTCGCATGCCGACGCATTTGCCGACTTCGTGTCCGAAGAGAAGATATACCGGCGCAACATCCGGCCGATAGCCGCGGAGGTCGACCATGCCGCAGCCTGAAACCGTGAAGATCCTCGTCGTCGACGATGTCGAGAAGAACCTGATCGCGATGGACGCGCTGCTGCGCCGCGACGGCGTGGAGATCCTCAAGGCGCCGTCGGGCCCGGCCGCGCTGGAACTGCTGCTCCGGCACGAAGTCGCGCTCGCCCTGCTCGACGTGCAGATGCCGGGGATGGACGGATATGAACTCGCCGAGCTGATGCGCGGGACGGAGCGGACGCGGCGCGTTCCGATCATCTTCGTGACGGCGGTGGCGACCGACGAGCGCCGGCGGTTCCGGGGATATGAGGCGGGCGCCGTCGACTATCTGTTCAAGCCGGTCGACCCGCAAATCGTGCGCAGCAAGGTCGACATCTTCGTCGAGCTGGCGCGCCAGCGGCTCGAGATCGCCCGCCAGCGCGACCAGCTGGCCGCGGCGCTCGGCCGGATCCAGGCGCATAGCGACAACAGCCCGCTCGCCATCGTCGAGTTCGACGCCGATCTCCGGGTGATCGGCTGGTCGAACGGCGCCGAGCGGCTGTTCGGCTGGAGCGCGGGGGACGTGCTGGGCCGGCGCGCCGCGAAGCTCGACTGGCTCGATCCCGCCAATGGCGCGGCGGTGGAGGCGGTGCTGGGGCAGATGGTCGAGGGGCACGAGCTGCGCCGGGTCGAGACGCTGCGCGCCAACGACAAGAGCGGGGCCCTGCTCGACTGCGAATGCTATTGCTCGGCGCTGTTCGAGGGCGACCGGCTGGTCTCGGTCAGCGTCCAGATCCTCGACGTGACCGAGCGCAAGCGTGCCGAGGCGACGCAGCGGCTGTTGATCGGCGAGCTCAATCACCGCGTGAAGAACACGCTCGCCTCGGTCCAGGCGATCGCGACGCAGACGCTGCGCCATTCGGCCGGCCCCTCCGATTTCGCGCCGACCTTCATCGGGCGCATCCATGCGCTGGCCCGCGCCCATTCGCTGCTCAGCGCTACCACCTGGCAGGGCGCCCGGCTGCGCGAGCTGATCGAGGGGCAGCTGCAGCTCGGTACGATCGACCCGCAGCGCCTGAGCTTCGCCGGGCCCGAGATCGAGCTGTCGCCCGAGCCGGCCCTGCACCTCGCCCTGGTGCTCCACGAACTCGGTACCAACGCCAACAAATATGGCGCGCTTTCGAACGAGGCCGGGCGGGTGCGGCTGGAATGGCGGCTGCGGGGCGCGATGCTCGAGCTCGAATGGGCGGAGACCGGCGGCCCGGCGGTTGCGGCGCCGGGCCGGCGCGGCTTCGGCACGGCATTGATCGAGCGGAGCCTGAAGGCCGAGGGCGGATCGGCCGTGGCGACCTTCGCGCCCGAAGGATTGCGCTGGATCCTGACCGTGCCGCATTCCGGCGGCGCGGCCGAACTGCCGGCGGATCGCCCGGCGGATGACGGCGGCTGGGCCAGGGGCGCCGGGGCCGCGAGGGCGTCCATCGCCGGCAAGCGCTTCGCGATCATCGAGGACGAGCCGCTGGTCGCGCTCGAACTCGCCGCGATCCTCGCCGATGCCGGCGTGGAGGTGGTCGGCCCGGCCGCTACCGCCGAGCATGCCCGGGCGATCGTCGAGGGCGGGCGGATCGACGGGGCGCTGCTCGACGGCAATTTGCAAGGCGCCAGCGTCGAGGCGATCGCGGCCGCGCTCGATGCACGCGGCGTGCCCTTCGCCTTTGTCAGCGGCTATGGGCGCGACCATCTTCCCGCGGGGTTCGCGGGAGTGCCGGCGATCGGCAAGCCGTTCGATCCCGTCGAGATCGTGGAGATTGCCGGAGCCTTGCTGCGCGGCAAGGCGGTCCTTGCCTAGATAAAGGGCGCGAGCAGCACCATCAGCGCGGCGACCGGCACCATGGCGCGCGGCACGGCCGGGCGATAGCTGAGCCCCAGCAGGATGATCGCGCTGGCGAAGGGGATCAGCCCGAACCAAAGCACCAGCGCCCGGCCGCCGTCGCCCGCGAGGCAGGCGGCGAGGAAGGAGAGCGCGACCAGTGCCCAGCCATAGCGGGCCGGATGCCGGAGCACGGCATGCCCTGCCTGGGCCCCGAGCAGGGGATCGGCGTGGCGCGACATGCCGGCGGCGAGCGCGAACATGCCGAGATAGAGCAGGCCGGCGACTGCCATCGTCATGCCGCGCGCCGCCTGCGCTCGGGGCGCCGCTTCGGGCCGCGCAGCTGCTTCGCGGCAAGCAGGGCGAGCGCCGCGGCGACCGCCAGCAGCACCGCCGACATGGCGCTGATCGACAGGCCGATGAGTGCCGCGAGCGCGCAGGCCAGCGCGGTCGCGCCGGTGAGCAGCGGCCAGGACCAGCGCGGTGGCAGCGCGGCGCCCATCGCCACTGCCGCGGCGGCGGTCCACAAGGCGGCGGAGACCTCCAGTTCGGCACGGCCGGCGAGGCCGAGCGGCAACAGGCGGTTGGCGAGGAGATAGGCGGCGCAGCCCAGCGGCACGCCGGGCAGCACGCCCGCGTTCAGCCGCTCGAGCATGCGATTGCCGAGCGAGAGCGGCGCCCGCTCGCGGCGCTTGACGATCCACAGGACCAGGCCGGTCGCGATCGCCAGCGTCAGCATCGTGCCGCCCAGGAAATAGAGCCAGCGCGTCGCGATCGAGGCGAAGCGGGCCATGTGGAGGCCGTAGACGACATTATAGGTCTGGATCGCGCCGCGATTCTCCCGCCAGGCGCGCAGCGGCCTGCCGGTGGCGCCGTCGAAGCTGATCTCGGCCGGCGTGAAGCCGAGCTGGTCGGCATCCGAGCGGAATATGGTGACCACCGCGGCCCGGTCGCCCGGGTTGATCACATAGACACGGCCGATCGTGCCGCCGAGCCGGCGCTGCGCCTCGCGCAGCATCGGGGCGATCGGAGCCAGCGGCGCGGGCACGTTCGCCCGGGCGCGCTCCGCCACGCCTGGCGCGAGATCGTGGTACACTGCGGCCAGGTCCTTGCCATAGGTGGCGGAGATGGCCCAGGGCATGTTGAGCGAGGCGAGCGTGACCAGCCCGGTAAAGGTGATCATCACGTGGAAGGGCGTGGCGAGCACGCCCAGCGCGTTGTGCCCATCGAGCCAGGAGCGCTGGCCCTTGGCCGGGCGGAACGTGAAATAGTCCTTGAAGATGCGGCGATGCGCGATGATCCCGGTGATCAGGGCGACCAGCATCGCCATCGCCGCGATCGACGCGAGCAGCCGGCCCCAAGGATAGGGCAGCTCCAGTTCGAAATGGAGGCGGTAGAAGAATTCGCCGCCCAGCGTCTCGCGCGGGGCGGGCGTGCCGCGCACCGGATCGAGCGCGCGATAGACGAAGCTGCCGTCGCTGTCATAGGCTGCCTCGACCGTGTTGGTCCGGGCGCTCGGGGCCGTGAGATACCAGCCGGTCGAGCCCCTGGTGTTGCTGGCCAGCCAGTCGGTCGCGGCCTGCACGGCATCGGCGGGGTCGGCGGTGGCGCGGGTCTCCGGGCGCATCCATTGGCCGATCTCGGGCTTGAACACGCTGAGCGTGCCGGCAAGGCACATGACGAACAGCACCCAGCCGAGCAGCAGCCCGGTCCAGCCGTGCAGCCAGGCCATGACCTGGCGCGCGCCTTCGCGGAGCGCGCTCATGCCGGCGCCCCCGCGGACCAGCCGATCGCGGCGAAGAGCGCGGCGAGCAGGACCACCCCTGCCCAGGCGCGCCAGGGGCCGCGGGCAAGGAACGCCCACAGCGTGACCGCCGGCCCGACCAGGAAGGCGAGCAGAGTCGCCGGCATGATCGCTTCCACTCTGGGCATCGGCAGCACGCGCGCCATCGCCGCGGCGAACAGGGCGGCGACCGCATAGGCGCCGATCGTCCCGGCCACCACGCGTGCCGTGACGTTGGCGCGGTAGCGCCAGCCCGTACGCGCTCGTGCTGTCCCCGCCACGCGCTCCTCCCGGTTCAATATGCGGGGCGGAGCGAGGCGAGGGGGGCGATCATCTCGCGGTGCTTGCCCTGATCCGCTTGCCCGCCCGGCTCCGCGGCTTGCGCGGCCATGACGCGGGCGGACAGCGCGCTGCGGAGGAAGGACTTCATCGCGGATCCCTTTTGAAACACCCGTGTGGCGGGCTCGTTAGGGAATGGCATATTGCGAGTCAATCGCATTAGCGGAAAGCGGCGCGACAGCTGTCCGTACCGGGCAAAAAAAGAGGGAGCGGCAAAGCCGCTCCCCGAAGTTGCCCTCTTACGGCGGGTCTAGAAATCGATCTTCGCCCCGACGCGGAAATAGCGGCCCATGATGTTGGGGCCGGCCCAGGCCGGGTTGTAGCCGAAGCCGCCATAGGCGGCGTTCGGATCGAAGGGCGGCTTGGTGTCGAGCAGGTTGAGGACGTTCAGCGACAGCGAGAAATTGTCGTTGATCCTGTGCTGGACCGTCAGGTCGACGTTCCAGATGTCCTTCGAGCGGCACTGCACCGGCGAATCGTCGTCATAGGCGGCGGCGCCATGTTCGACCGCACTCTGGCAGTCGAACGGCGTCGCGCCGAAATCGACCTGCGACACGTGATAGCCGGCGGTGTAATAGGCCGTGGCCGTCACGCTGGTGCCGCCGAGCTGGAGCGTGTTCTGCCAGCTGGCGCGCCAGCGCGGCGAACCCGAGCATGAAGTGTTGTTGCACGGGCTGAGCGTGTCCTCGTAGCGCTGCGGGGGCTGTGCCTCGCCTGTGATCGAGTCGACCAGCGTCAGATGGTTCTTGTCGAGGTACGAGACTTCGAGCGAGCTGATCCAGCGCAGGCCCTCGGCCAGCTTCAGGTTCGCGTTGACCCCGGCGTCGATGCCCTGGACGACCTGCCGGTTGGCGTTGGCATAGGACGCCTGGATGGTGCCGATATGCGGCAGCGCATTGGGATTGGCCGTATCCACGGCGCCGGGGCGAACGATGAAGCCCGGAATGTTCACCACGCCGTTGTTGCGATAATAGGCATCGAGCACCGGCGCCGTGTTGTTCACGCCGACGATCTGGTCCTTCACCTTGATCCGCCAGAAATCGACCGTGAAGCTCAGGCCGCGGATCGGCTCGAAGATCAGGCC
>NZ_NFUR01000001.1:0-1581 GCF_002127225.1 Sphingomonas sp. IBVSS2 | reverse complement strand
GCCGCCGCCACGGGTCACGAAGCCGGTGGTCGGCAGGCCGAAGGCCTCGTTGAAGCTGGGGATGCGGAAGCCCTTCGACCAGGTGCCGCGTATCGCCAGGGCGCGGATCGGCGTGAACTTGGCGCCGACCTTGGGCGAGAAGTTCTTCTGCCCGGTCGAATAGCTGTCGTAGCGGCCCGAGAGGTTCAGCTCGATCTTCTCCAGCGCGGTCGCCTGGACTTCGCCAAAGGCCGAGAAGACCTTGCGGCTGCCCGAGGTGCCGACCGCGTTGATATTGTAATAGCGCTCCCAGGGATGCGCGTCGTTGCCCGGATTGGCGCTCGGCGCTTCGATCGATTCATAGCGATAGGAAATGCCGCCCGCCGCATCCACGCCGCCGCCCGGCAGATCGAGCACGTGCCGCGACAGGTTCGCGGTCGCCTGCCAAAGGTCCGAGTTCGACACGGCGGTGTTGTCTGGCATGATATAGTCCCAGACGCTCTGCGGGTTCGCGGACGGATTGGTGAAGTTGAACGTGCCGCGCGCGAGCACGTCCATCACCCGCTGTGCCATCACATAATTATACTGGGTGCGGGTGAGCTTCGAATTGGCGGCGACGAAGTTCGCCGAATAGTCGAAGCCCGCGATCTGGCCCGACAGGCCGATCGTGCCGCGCAGCGTGCGCGAAATCGCCTCGTCCCTGCGGGGCCGCTCGGAGCGGAACAGGACCTGCGCGGTCTGGCCGGCCGCGGCATAGGGATTCTGCGGGTTGAGCACGCCGTTGGTGGCGTTGCAGCCGGTGTTCAGCCCGTTGGGCGTGCCCACGCCGCTCGCGCAGACATAGACCGGCATGATGACGCTATAGGTGCCCACCGTGGTCGGATCCGGCATCGTGCCGCTGAAGGCGTGCGGCGTGGCGGTCCCGACGGTGGACGTCTTGTAATAGTTGGCCTGCGCGTAGAATTGATGCGAATCACCGATATTGGCGGTGAAGCGGCTGGACACGCCGAAGCGCTCCACATCCGGCAGCAGCATCAGATATTCCGCCTGGTTGCCCTGGCAGACCTGGCCGCTCGCGGGCGCGGAACCCAATGCCGCGATCTGCGCCGCCGAGAGCTGGAACGGCGTCCAGCGCCCGCAGCCGAGAGAGGGGTTGATATAGGAGAACCGCCCCGAACCGCTGGCGTTGCCCGGCGTCGTCACCGGACGGATCATGGGGATGCCAGGAAGCGAGGAAAGGCCGTTGATCGTGCCATCGGGGCTGATGCCGTTCCAGTTCAGATTGTGCATGCAGGCGCCGCCGGCGTTGCAGATGCGGCTCCAGTCCGTCGTGTTGAACGGATAGCCACGGTCCCGCGCCCAGAGCGGGTCCTGCTTCATATATTCGCCGCTGACGTAGAAATTGAAGCCCTGGTCGTTCAGGTCGCCATAGCCCCAGGTCAGGTCGGCGCGCCGCTCGCCCGCATCGCCGCGCTGCGAGATGCCGGCCGAGACATTGGCGTGCAGGCCCTTGATCTCCTTCTTGGTGATGACGTTGATCACGCCGGCCACCGCGTCGGCGCCATAGGTCGACGAGGCGCCGTCCTTCAGCACGTCGATGCG